>NZ_OZ183802.1:0-3917836 GCF_964265025.1 Burkholderia mycopellens | reverse complement strand
AGTCGTGCAGAGGCAGGCGGGAGCCGAAGCGGCGTGCGGGATTCTTGGAGATAAGGCGAGATTCTACCGCCAAACGCGGCCACAGCGGGACTTATCCACAGGCTGGACTTGTGGGTCGCGGGGCCGGATCGGCGCGGGCCGGCACAGGCGCTTGACTCGTAAAGTATTGACCGTCAAGAGAAAAACGGTTTAAATAGCGGGTTCCGCGAAAACCAATCCTGTATTCCCGGCGATTGCGTTCGCCCGAATGCCTCCGGTTAAGGGCACGCGGTCCCCTGAATTTCGACATTCTCGAACAAGTGAGAACATCATGAAACGTACTTACCAACCGTCCGTGACGCGCCGCAAGCGCACCCATGGCTTCCGTGTCCGCATGAAGACGGCAGGTGGCCGCAAGGTCATCAACGCTCGCCGCGCGAAGGGCCGCAAGCGCCTCGCCATCTAAGGCAGGTTGCGCGCTGTGTCCGCCGTCCGCAGTCCTGCGGAAGGTGCCGTCGAGCCGGGTGCGAATCCGTCGCAGACGAAAGCCGCCTTCCCGAAAGCTGCGCGACTTCTGAAAACGGATGAATTTTCATCCGTTTTTCGTTTGCGTCCCTGGCGGCGCTCCGCGCACTTCGTGATTTACGGCAAGCCGACCGGTCAGCCCGCGCGTCTGGGGCTCGTCGTCGGCAAGAAGTATGCGCCGCGTGCAGTCACGCGTAATCTCGTGAAGCGGCTGGCGCGCGACGCGTTTCGCTTGCGCCGGGCCGAATTCGCCGGTTACGACCTGCTGCTGCGGCAGCACACGCGCTTCGACAAGAAAGCGCTGCCGAGCGCGGCTTCCGCCCCGCTCGCGGCGATGTGCGCGGCCGAGATCCGCGAGCTGCTCGACAGGGCAGTCCGGGAAATCGCCCGCCGTGCGTCGAAGCCCGCGTCCGAGTGACGCATCCGTGCCCGGTGCGGCGTTCGCGCCTGCCCGGCCGGTTTTGACGCGGCGCCGAACGGCGCCGCCCAAGGTATGGAAACGGTCTTGATCGCGTTGCTGCGCTTCTACAAGGTTGCCGTGAGCCCGATGCTCGGCAACCGTTGCCGTTTTTATCCTTCCTGTTCGGATTACGCGCGCGAGGCAATCCAGTATCATGGCGCCGCGCGCGGCACGTATCTCGCCGTCAGGCGCGTGTGCCGATGCCATCCGTTTTCCGCGGGCGGCATCGACCTCGTCCCGCCGCCCAACTCCGACACTCGCGCTCGCGGCGAAGCCGACGCGCGGTCCCATCGACTCTGAGACAACGCATGGATATCAAACGCACCGTCCTATGGGTGATCTTCTTCATGTCAGCTGTCATGCTGTACGACAACTGGCAGCGTTCCCATGGACGCCCGTCGATGTTCTTCCCGAGCGCCACGCAGACGGCCCCCGCGGCCGCTGCCGGCGGCGCATCGGGCACGGGCGCGACGACGACCGCAGGTGAAGTGCCTGCCGCCGCAGCCGGCGCCGCACCGTCGACGACGGCACCGGCCGCCCAGGCGCAGCTCGTGAAGTTCTCGACCGACGTGTACGACGGCGAAATCGACACGCGCGGCGGCACGCTCGCGAAGCTGACGCTGAAGAAGCAGGGCGACGGCAAGCAGCCCGACCTGTACATCACGCTGTTCGACCACACGGCCGGCCACACGTATCTCGCACGCTCGGGCCTGCTCGGCGGCGATTTCCCGAACCACAACGACGTCTACACGCAGCTGAACCCCGGCTCGACGTCGCTGACGGGTGACCAGAATTCGCTGAAGCTGTCGTTCGAATCGCCGGTGAAGGGCGGCGTGAAGGTCGTGAAGACCTACACGTTCACGCGTGGCAGCTATGTGATTGGCGTCGACACCAAGATCGACAACGTCGGCACGGCGCCTGTCACGCCGACGGTCTACATGGAACTGGTGCGCGACAACACGGCCGTCGAAACGCCGATGTTCTCGCACACGTTCCTCGGGCCGGCGGTCTACACGGACGCGAAGCACTTCCAGAAGATCAACTTCAGCGACCTCGACAAGAACAAGGCCGACTACGTGACCTCCGCCGACAACGGCTGGGTCGCGATGGTGCAGCACTACTTCGCGTCGGCCTGGATTCCGCAGCAGGGTGTGAAGCGCGACATCTACGCCGAGAAGATCGATCCGACGCTGTACCGCGTCGGCGTGAAGCAGCCGGTCGCCGCGATCGCGCCGGGCCAGTCGGCCGACGTGCAGGCACGCCTGTTCGCCGGTCCGGAAGAAGAGCGCATGCTCGAAGGCATCGCGCCGGGCCTGGAACTCGTGAAGGACTACGGCTGGGTGACGATCATCGCGAAGCCGCTGTTCTGGCTGCTCGAGAAGATCCACAGCTACATCGGCAACTGGGGCTGGTCGATCGTGCTGCTGACGATCCTGATCAAGGCCGTGTTCTTCCCGCTGTCGGCCGCGAGCTACAAGTCGATGGCGCGCATGAAGGAAATCACGCCGCGCATGCAGGCGCTGCGCGAACGCTTCAAGAGCGATCCGCAGAAGATGAACGCCGCGCTGATGGAGCTGTACAAGACCGAGAAGGTCAATCCGTTCGGCGGCTGCCTGCCGGTCGTGATCCAGATCCCGGTGTTCATCTCGCTGTACTGGGTGCTGCTCGCATCGGTCGAAATGCGCGGCGCGCCGTGGGTTCTGTGGATTCACGACCTGTCGCAGCGCGATCCGTTCTTCATCCTGCCGGTGCTGATGGCCGTGTCGATGTACGTGCAGACGAGCCTGAACCCGACCCCGCCGGACCCCGTCCAGGCGAAGATGATGAAGTTCATGCCGATCGCGTTCTCGGTGATGTTCTTCTTCTTCCCGGCCGGCCTCGTGCTGTACTACGTCGTGAACAACGTGCTGTCGATCGCACAGCAGTACTACATCACGCGCAAGCTCGGCGGGGCCAAGAAGAAGCCGGCCTGACGCCCGTTGCTCGCGCGGGGCGGCGCGTTCGCCCCGCGCGGCACGAAAAAAAGCCGCATGGTTCGCCCATGCGGCTTTTTGCTTTGTGCGGATCCGGTAGTGCGGGCTCAGCCCTTCTTCGATTCGCCCGAGTCGCCGTAGAACTGCTCGACCAGTTCCTGCACGAGGTAGCGACGATGCGGCGCCAACGCTTCGATCTTCGACGCGAGTTCGATCGTCTCGGGCGTCAGCGGATAGCGCTCGTCACGCGGCAGCGGTTGCGGCGTCGGGTGTTCGATCACGCTCGGCGACGGGCCGTAGTGCAGCCAGTGGACGTCGACGCGCAGCCATTCGGCGAGCGTGGCGAGTTTGTCCGACGTCGGGATCGTGCGGCCCGTCAGCCATTTATGCGCGGTTTGCGGCGAAACGGGCTGCGCTCCGCGATGGCGCAGATTGAATCGGTTCGCCAGCTCCGTCGCGCCCGCGATCTTCTCCGGGCTGCGCCGCAGGGCGAATTTCAGGCGTTCCGAGAACGCGGCTTTTTCTTCGGATGTCGGCATGGGGGAGATTGTGCAATTCCACCGCCGCATTTCAGACAACCATTCGGGATAAACATATCTCGTTCGGACGAATCCCGGTCTTGACCGAGGTGCGTGGCGGAATTGAGGGCCATAGCATTGGGCCGCTCCAGCAGGCATACTCGTCCGAAACGCTGGCTGTGACATTGCGCCGGGATGATACTCGGCTTATCCCCAGCGGGATAAATTCGAGCGTGTCCGAATCCTGCGCGGCGGCCGGTGACGTGCGAGCCGGCACGCTACAATGCCGGCGTTCCGATGCCCGACCTGTTGCGCGGGCGCACCATATTCACCGATCACCCGATTCATCCCATTCAACCGATTCCCATGCTCGCTACCGATTCCGATCCGATCGTCGCCATTGCCACTGCTGCCGGCCGGGGGGGCATCGGGGTCGTCCGCGTGTCGTTCGGGCGCGGCGGCGAGGCGGCCGCGTTGCCGCTGATCGACGCGTTGTGCGGGCAGAAGCTCGCACCGCGCCACGCGAGCTACGTGCCGTTCCTCGACGAGCACGGCGCGCCGCTCGACCGCGGGATCGCGCTGTACTTCCCGGCACCGCATTCGTACACCGGCGAGCACGTGCTCGAGCTGCAGGGGCACGGCGGGCCGATCGTGATGCAGCTGCTGCTGCAGCGCTGCCTCGATGCAGGGCGCGGTTTCGGGCTGCGGCTCGCGGAGCCCGGCGAATTCACGCGACGCGCGTTCCTGAACGACAAGCTCGATCTCGCGCAGGCCGAGGCCGTTGCCGACCTGATCGAGGCGAGCACCGAAGCCGCCGCGCGTTCGGCCGGGCGTTCGCTCGACGGTGCGTTCTCGCGGCAGATCCATGCGCTCGTCGACGACGTGATCACGCTGCGGATGCTGGTCGAGGCGACGCTCGATTTTCCGGAAGAGGAGATCGACTTCCTCGAAGCGGCCGACGCGCGCGGCAAGCTCGCGAAGATTCGCGCGCAGCTCGCGCACGTGCTGGGCGACGCGCGCCAGGGGGCGTTGCTGCGCGAAGGGCTGTCGGTCGTGCTCGCGGGGCAGCCGAACGTCGGCAAGTCATCGCTGCTGAATGCGCTGGCCGGTGCTGAACTGGCGATCGTCACGCCGATCGCGGGCACGACGCGCGACAAGGTGGCGCAGACGATCCAGGTCGAAGGGATTCCGCTGCACATCATCGATACGGCCGGGTTGCGCGAGACGGAGGACGAGGTCGAGCGGATCGGCATCGCGCGGACGTGGAGCGAGATCGAGCGTGCGGATGTCGTGCTGCATTTGCTGGACTCGCGCACGGGGATGACGGCGGACGACGAGACGATCGCGGCGCGGTTTCCGGGCGGCGTGCCGGTGGTGCGCGTGCTGAACAAGACGGATCTGACCGGTGTGGCGGCGTGCGTCGAACATCCGGCCGCGGAAGGCGATCTGACGGAGGTGCATCTGTCGGCGAAGCGCGGCGACGGGATCGACATGCTGCGTGCGGAGTTGCTGCGGATCGCGGGGTGGCAAGCGGGGGCCGAAGGCGTGTATCTCGCGCGCGAGCGGCATCTGATCGCGTTGCGGGCCGCGCAGGAGCATCTGGCGCAGGCCGCGGATCATGCGGAGCAAAGGGCGCAGTCGTTGGATCTGTTTGCCGAGGAGCTTCGGCTTGCGCAGGAGCAGCTCAATGCGATTACCGGGGAGTTCACTTCGGATGATCTGCTGGGGGTGATTTTCAGCAGGTTTTGTATCGGAAAATAACCAGTCGCCCAAGGTTGTCCAAGGTCGTCTATCCTCCCCGCTGAAACCCTTGTGAGTACTAGGATTGGTCGCCTAGCGTTGCCCAAGGTTGTCTATTGACATCCACCCTTTGATGGTACACATTTAGGTACACAAGGACGTTGTGTCCCAATCGATGTGTACCAACCATGCCGAAAACCGTCGTCCCGCTGAATGACACCCGCATCAAGGCGCTGAAGCCGAGGGCGGCGCGCTACCGCATCTCGGACGGTGGCGGCCTCGTGCTGGAGGTCATGACGTCGGGTTCGAAGGTCTGGCGCTACCGGTACACACTGCACGGCGAACGACAGCCGATGGTGACGATCGGGGACTACCCCGCGGTCACGTTGCAGGAGGCGCGCGAGAAGGCTCGCCGATACGCCGAGATCGTCGCCAAAGGCGTTTCCCCTATCGCTGATGCCAAGAAGGATCGCGGCGCCGTGAAGCGCTTCGATACGATTCGCGAGTTCGCTGACGATTGGTACACAACCCAGATCGCGGGAATGTCGCCCGAGTACGCTCGGACGATCAAGCGCGCGCTCGAGAAGGACATCTATCCCGCGATCGGCAACAAGCCGCTGCCTGAAGTGACGCCTGGTGACGTGCTGGCGATCTGTGACCGGATCAAAGCCCGCGGTGCGCCCAAGATGGCGCTCTCGACCCGGAACGTCATCAAACGACTGTTCGAATACGCGATCGCGCGCCAGCTTGCTCAGACGAATCCGGCCCATGCCGTCGTCGCTCGCTTTGTCGCCACCCAGGACAGCCGCACGCGAGTCCTCTCCCCTGACGAGATTGGCATGGTGTTGCGTGCCGTCTACGCCTCAGACATCCGCCGCGCGCTCAAGCTGGCGATTCACCTCCTGATCCTGACGATGGTTCGGAAGTCCGAGCTGATCGAGGCGCGGTGGTCGGAGTTCGACCTTGACGCCGGCATCTGGCGCATTCCTGCCGACCGGATGAAGAAGGACAAGGAGCATTGGGTCTACTTGTCTTCGCAGGCCGTTGCGATGCTCCGCGAGCTGTTCGAGCAGACCGGCAACCACGAGCACGTATTTCCGTCGACGCGCGGCCGCGGTGACCAACCGATCGCCAAGAGCACGCTGAATCAGGCGGTGCGCTCGCTCAGTCTCGATGTTCAACACTTCGTCCTGCACGACTTCCGCCGTACTGCATCGACGCACCTGCATGAGATGGGCAGGTCGTCGGACGCGATCGAAAAGGCGCTGGCGCATTCGATCAAGGGCATCAAGGGCGTGTACAACCGAGCCGAATACGCCGAAGAGCGGCGAAAGATCCTCCAGCTATGGGCCGAGTTTGTCGAGGCTCAGGTCAGTGAAGGGAGGAAGGTCGTGATCGGCAATTTCGGCCCGTCAGCAGCCTGATCGATATCGAGTGACTATGATGAACGAATACGAAGTCGAAATCGTGCAAGGCAAGCTGGACGTGGCTCTGTTCCACCTCTATCAGGCACGCCGTCGCCATGTGCGCGACCAACATTTGCCGCCGGCAGTGCAGATGCTTGAGGAAGTGAAGGAACTGCTCGAGGGGCGACGTCCAGATGGCGGCGCGTGAAGGCGTTCGACCGTTGCCTGATGGGATCAGGCGTACGCGGTGCTGGTGGGTGCGGGAACACCGACTAGCACCCACGAAACCCTTAGTGGAGGTTGTCATGGGTAACGCGAATTCTGCCGAGCTTGCCGGGCTGCCTGACTTTCATCCAACGACAAAGCAGCTTCGTCGATGGGACAGGCAGGACCGAGCGCAGACCGCTTTCAATGTGACCTACTGGCAAGTTGTGGAGGATAGGCGCCTGCCAGATGGGCGCCGATATCTCGGCGTTCCGTTATCGTCGATGCTTGCGACAAAGCAAGCCTGTCGAAAAGCCTATGCTGAGATCAAAGGCAAGCATCCGCGTGCTTACCGAGTGCGCGGAACGTTCTTTTTCCATTGGGATGAGCCGAAGGATCTCGCGGCTCGCCAATGGGCACTGCACGAGATCCGGCGCAACACTATTTGACAGACGGCCTAAACAGCTTTGCCCCTGTCTAGCTCGACGGAGCAAAAAGCCGGAAACCTTCACCGGCCTGGCAGGAGCACCCAATTGAAGGCTTGCGCGTGAAGGGCGCAGATGACGTTCAGCTTCCCCAATCTGCCGAAGCTATCGCTTTGGGACATCGGCTGCCTGTACACCGAGCAGAATGCGACCGACGACAAACCTACAAACGAGACACGCCACAAGCTGGCCGAACTCGCGCAGGCGGTATTCGACGGGAAACTCTGGGTGGAATTTCACCCTGATGTCGGCTTCGATTTCGTCAAGGGCTTCATGCCCGCAGCTGCCCGCGCCCGCGTCGATACCGAATGGCGAAAGCTCGACCTGGTGACCGTTCGCCGTGAGGACTGGGGGCGGTATGAGCAACTGCAGGAGGACCATTCGGAGCACGGAACGATAGCCTCGGCGGCTCAATCGATACTCGCTGTGCTGCCAGAAGAAGAAACCCGGAACAGTATCGGGAGTGGTGGCGAGGTATGGGTTGTCGACGAAGCGGCGGAAGCTTCACAACACCATCAGGGCCTGGACATTGTCTCCTTGAGCGAAGCGATGAATTTCATCGCGCTCATCATCGATGTTCCCAAGGGACGCACCTCTGCAGACGACGAGCCGATGTGGCGCGCATCGGAGGCGGCCAAGAAGCTGTACCAGTGCTTGCACGACGCCACGGGAACCGGACCACGATGGATGGAGGTGCATCCGACCATCGGCATGCCACTGGCGAGCGATACTGTCGCCAATGAAGGCATGGCAATTCTGTTGCATGCGGCAGGATGGTACGAACGAGAGACAACGGCACGTATGCGGCATACGCTTGATTGCGTGAAGGCCGGTTTCGATCCTGCTGTCGTCGGGCCAGCGTCTCGCGACCCTAACGCGGGTCAATGGGACTACGGCAAATATTGGATGCGCGAGCACCAGATTGGATTCGTGCGCGATGAACTATCTGCGATCCTCGGGATGCACATCGGAGAAGTATCGATTCGCGACCACGAAGAGGCACGAGCGATTCTCGGGCGGAGGCTCGAACGACTCGACCGTATCGCATGGGCGATGGTCACTCTCGCTTCCGATGCCTCCGTTCAGAATGAGACCTGCTATCGGCAGATTCTCGGTGTGACCAAGTGGCTGGAGTCACTAGGCTTGCAGTATCGCACCAGTGACAGTCTGCCAGCCAGCCAGCCGAAAGGCGTTTCTGTAGCCGGTATGGACGTGCGCGAGTACCAATATCTGGTCGTCGCGGACGTTCGGGCGGCTGCAATCGCGGACAAGTGTTGGCCGTCGCTCGGGGACGCGCACAGAACTGCTTCGGACATACAGCGGGCTTATGAATCTTCGGAAACCCCCGGCAAGCCCCTCCCCGTCCAGCGGCATCAGGAGCAAGAGATTCTGCGCGTGCTTCGTGAGCTCGGTTATAACCCGCTTGCATTGCCCAAACGGGTCAATGGGAAGAAATGGGTCGCCGCCGAGGTTAGAGACAAGCTTACTGGCCCCAAATGGACGAGATCTATCCACGATAAGGCGTGGGAGCGCCTGCGGGAAAACGGTGACATCAACGAGGCGGATTGAACCATCCCCCAAACTGGGGGACGGTGGGACGCTTGCGGCGGCGGATGGTTGTGAAAATCTAATTACGGACATCGACAGGCACAACCGTGCATGTGTCGAGACAAACTCTAAGGAGAGAGTCGATGTCCGTGAACACTCGGGGCCTTCGCCCCAACCAAGCCGCCGAGAAACTCGGTATCGGTGTGAGCACGCTTTGGCTGCGTGCGAAACACGACGCTGATTTTCCGAAGCCGGTAAAGCTGAGCAGCCGCACCACCATCTTCGTCGAGAGCGAACTCGACGCGTACCTCCAAAAGCGCATTGCTGAATCGCGCGGCACGGTTGCCGCGTAAGGAGGGGCGCTATGACCAGCAAAAAAGACAAGGGCCGCAACCCCTGCCAGGGCGCGACCCAGATGACCAGCAAGGTCAATCATAGGGATATGTCGACCGCCGCGCAACGGGCGCGGGTGCTCGAACATTTGCGCGCGGGCTCTCAAACAACTTATTCGCTTCGCCGCCACGGAATCTCTCATCCCGCTCAGCGTGTTCGGGAATTGATCTTGGCCGGGCACGTTATCTCGTCATCCCCAGTAACTGCTATCGATTCGGACGGCTTCGCCCATCGAAAAGTCGCGCTCTATACGCTCGTTAAAGAGGTACGAAGCCACATTCAAGAGGAGGCCGCGTGATGTATGGCGAACAAGCGGCGACACAGCAAGACCAGCCGCGATGCTGGTGGCTTTCTCGCGATTCCGTGGAGCGTGCTCGACAGTCGGGCGTATCTGGGTCTTTCGCACCCTGCCAAGTCACTCTTGCTCGAAATGGCGAGGCAGTACCACGGGGACGACAACGGGCGCTTGATCGTAACCCTAGCGTATCTCGGGCCTCGGGGCTGGACTTCGTACGACACGATTCAGCGAGCCAAGCAGGAGTTACTGGAAGCTGGATTGATCTACGAGACGGTAAAGGGACGGCGACCGAATCGAGCGAGCTGGTACGCACTGACGTGGCAGACATTGGATCGACTGGATGGGTACGACGAGGGAGCGGAAGCGGGCTTCGTTCGAAGTGCCTATCTCAAAACGATGCCCTTACACCGGGAGACGGTGTAGGGAGCACTCCTATTGCACCGGGAGACGGTGTAGAGACCGTCTCTCCTACACCGCCAGACGGTGCAATAGAGGCCGTTTTTGCCACTCTCTCTACACCGCCAGACGGTGACCCTCTAGAGAAGCCATCTACACAGGCAATTTCCCAGAAGGAGGTGCAGCGATGAACCAGCAATCGATGCTGCCCGATACCGAAACGTTACTGAAACAGAAGCGGCGGCAGGAAGAGGTCACGATGGCCGAGTTCCTTGATGCGTGCAAGGCCGCTGGCGAAAAGGCCATCCCTGCCGATGATCCGGCCTATCGCTACGCCGAGCGCGCCGGCATTCCCGATGATTTCCTTGAGATCGCCTGGCTGGAGTTTCGTGAGCGCCATCTCGACAACACGGCAAAGAAATACCGGGACTGGCGGGCGGCCTTCCGGAATGCGGTCCGGGACAACTGGTACCGTTTGTGGCGCTACGCCGACGGTGATTGCGTACTGACAGCCCAGGGTGAACAGGCGGCGCGTGTGCATGGCAAGGCAGTGCCGCAGCAACGTGGCAAGTTCGACCCTGTTGCATATGTGAATCGAAATCGAAAACCGATGCGCAGGAACAACTTCGACCAGATCGACTACCGGGAGGGGATCAATGACGACGGCTCGTTCTGAACAGATGGAAGCGGCTGAGCCGGCGATTGCATCCAGTTCCGTCGCGGCGATCGAGACCGGCGGCCAGCCCGCCGCCTCCGCTACGCATGCGGACAAAGAGCGTGCGGAAAAGCGCGGAACGACCGCCGCCGAAACCACCGCCGATTTGATGGCGCGACCGTCATTCATGGCGGCTCACACGGCAATGAGCTTTATTCCGGACTCGATGAAGGCGTACGGCCCGGCCAACGTTATCAGCATGTACGAGGAGTTTCACAGGCGTGTGAAAGGCGTTTGCGAGGGCGATATGACGACGCCCGAGGCGCTGCTTATCGCGCAGGCCATGTCGCTCAATTCGATCTACAACGAGTGCGCGCAGCTCGCGGGCGCGAATATCGCCAAGCGCCTCCCGCAGGCCGAAGTCCTCATGCGTATGGCTCTGAAAGCCCAGGCTCAATGTACGCAAACACTGCGAGTTCTGGGCGAGTTGAAGGCGCCCAAGTCGGTCGCGTTCATCAAGCAGCAGAACAATGCGGCGGGCAACCAGCAGGTCAACAACGGACCGGTGACGCAAGGCACGTCCGCGCGCACGAGCGAAGAATCGCCGGAACGATCAAACGAACTATTAAGAGACGAACGAGGGAGCAACCATGCCGCGACGCTGGACGCCTGAGCAGCGGGCTGCACAGGCGGAAAAGATCCGCAGATGGAAACCGTGGGAGCAATCCACGGGCCCGGTGACTGATGAGGGTAAAGCCGCGGCATCACAAAACGCGCTCGTACATGGCTTGCGCGCCCGTGACTGGCTCGCCTACCGGAAGCGTATTAACGACCTGCTGCGCGCCTTCAGGGCGTGCACAAAACAACTCTAAGAGGGCGACCGTGTGCCTTACACACTGGAAAATCAGCCCGACCTTCAATCTCGGGGAAGACACCAACTCCAGCACGCTTTGTGCGGACGTTACTTTTTTGGAACTTCTAAAACATGCAAGCCAGTCAAGTACCCACTAGTTTCCCAATCCCTTTTGCCAATTCTGCGGAGGCCGGCTACATCCGTCCGATCCCCGTTGCCAGCCAAATTGGCATTCAGAACGGTGCCGCAAGTTTGGCGGATGGATTCCCTCCCCTTACGTTCCTGGCTGTCAATGCCGGGGGTGTCCCGCCCTTTGGGCAGGATATGAATGGCTTGCTCAATCAGATCACTGCCGGCGTCCAGTGGGAACAAGTCGGCGGTCAGCCGGTTTATAACGCGACCTTTGCGAACGCGATTGGTGGATATCCGAACGGTGCTGTACTTCAAAGTGGTGACGGTTCGGGATTTTGGCGTAACACTGTCGACAATAACAAAAGTGATCCGGACGCAGGCCCTGCTTCGTTCACTGGTTCGATTTCTGGCACCACACTTACTGTGACGGCGGTGTCGTCTGGCACCATGCAAGTAGGACAGATTCTATCTGGCACGGGCATTACGACGGGAACGCAAATTCTTGCGCTCGGAACCGGGACTGGTGGCACTGGAACGTACACGGTTAACAGTTCGCAGACAGCTTCAAGCACCACAATTACTGCCGCTGGCGGTTCTAATTGGTTGCCGGGTTCGTTCTATGGTTCGACGACGATTCCGGTAACGAATGCCAACATCACTTTGACGGCGGCTCAATATTCAAAACGCATTATTTTTATCACCGGAACACTTACCGGCAACGTTCAAGTCACATTCCCGAACACCACGCAAACTTGGTACGTGGTCAATCAGACCGTGCCTGGTTCGTACACCCTTTCTGTACTTGAAAACGGTGGCACACCCTTAGTCATTGTCCCGGGCGCCATTGAGATTCGTGGTGATGGTGCGAATACCAACGTCGATGCCTGGCAAGTTGGATCTGCGACTCAGAACCAACACGCCGTACAAGCCAACCAACTCTTTGGTGGTTTGAAGGGTATTTCTCGTTTCACATCAAGCAGCACATTTACGGTGCCTGCTCTTGTGACCACGATTTATATCAGCGCATGTGCTGGCGGTGGTGGTGGCGGCAGTGGCGCGAGCAACAACGGAGGTCAGTCGAGTCTTGTTGGTGGCGGGGGCGGCGGCGGCGGTGGAGCTGGTCAAAGCATTATTCGCCAACCTTATACCGTTACACCTGGGGCAAACATCCCGATCACGATCGGCGCAGCTGGCACAGGAGGTCCGTCGCCATCGAACGGCGCTGGGAGCGCTGGTACGGCCGGTGGCAATACCATCGTAGGCTCGCTTATTACGTTGACTGGCGGCGCCTCTGGTATTGGCGGCAACTCTGTTCAATCGAACAGCCCCGGCGGCGGTGGTGCGGGTGGAGCAGGTGGCGCAGGTTATCCGATAGGCGGCAACGGCTCCGATGGCAACTATGCAGGGAACGGCGGCGTTGGCGCGTCGTGTCCCTTTGGCGGAGGTGGTCCGAATGGCCGAGCTGGTACCACTGCAAACGGAGCGGCTGCAGCTTATGGATTTGGTTCGGGCGGCGGCGGCGGCGGTGGCGGCTATGGTTCCGCTTCCGCGGTGCCCGGTGGAAGCGGTGCTGCGGGTGCTCCGGGATTCGTTCTTATCGAATGGTGATGCTATGAGCAACTACGCCATCATTGAAAACGGAAACGTCATCAACGTGGTGGTGTGGGGTGGCGAGCCCGTAGCGGGCTCGCTAACGACCTTGTTGCACGCCTGCAGGAAGCAACTGAACCAAACCTAACGGAAATCCTATGAGCTTCACGCGCAAGAAAATCAATCTAACCTTCAAGCTGGGACAGGACACGAATGGCGTGCAATACACATTCGATGGCAAATATGACACGGTGACCGTTACCGGCCTGCGCATTCAGGCGACTATTGCCAATGCAGGGGGAGCATCAATGGGCGAGGCCTCGGTGATCGTGCATGGGCTCTCGCCGTCCCTGAGAAACCAGCTTTCCAACGTCAACCGGGCGGCTGATGGTCGACTATCGATTCAGTTCAACCAGCTCACCATCGAAGCCGGGGATGATATTGCTGGCATGAGCAGGATTTTCCAGGGGCAGATCTCGCAGGCTGTTCCCGATTTCGGGCGCGCACCCGATGTGAGTCTGGTTGTCACGGCGCACGGCGGCCTGCTTGAGGCGGTCAAGATGACGCCCGCGTTGAGTTTTCCGGGCTCCGCCGATGCTGCAGTCATCATGCAAAACCTTGCCACGGAGAACGGCTACACGTTTGAAAATAACGGTGTCTCGGTGATGCTGTCGACGCCCTACTTCCCAGGATCGCCCAAACGGCAAATGGAAGCATGTGCGAATGCCGCCAACATCAACTGGTCGCTCGATAACGGCACGCTGGCAATCTGGCCGAAAGGCGGTAGTCGCGGTGGTGTCGTGCAGACAATATCGCCAGAGACGGGAATGATCGGCTATCCGGCAGGGACTCCCGCTGGAGGAGTATTGGTTCGTACGCTATTCAACCCACACTTACACTACGGTGCTGCTGTACAGGTGGAGAGTAGTTTGCCTTTCGCCAACGGCAAATTTGTCCTATTCGACATTGCCCATGACCTTGAGAGCGAGACGCCTAACGGGCAGTGGGAGACGTCGTTCAGTGGGTCTGTGTTGGCCCTCTGAACCGCGCGCGCGGTGGTCGCATCTGCTGGTGGCCCTCCGGATGCAGATCGCCCTTGCGCACTGCCAAGTTGGTGCCGATCCGGTAGCCACCGTTTGAAAACAATCAAAGGAAATCAGACGGGGGCCGCGTACAGGCGAAACACCAGATCGGATTGCTGCTGCCAATAACGCCGCGCCTCCTAAATAGTGCGACCAGTACGCGCGCGAGCAGGGTGGCAAAAAGCGCCGTGTCCGACAGGAGAAACCGGGCCCCCCGCCAAAGCCTTGCCAATAAAGGGTTTTATGGGTTTTGAGTCAGTAAATCGGCTGATTCGAGCCGCCACTGCGGGTGATCGGACCACCATCATCCGGCCGGTCGGCGTCACGATCCCAATGCCATCACGGCGCCAAATAGCAAAAAGCCCGCACGAAGCGGGCTGGACTAATCTCACACCTTGTACGGTCTTGCTAGACGTGAACTATACGGCTTGTTCTTGTTGTTCCAGAAAGCGCTTGCGGAATTCCATCGGGCGCGAGATGCCCGGGATCGGTGCCTGAGGGTTACCGGCCCCGGCCATCACGATCGATCCGAAGTCGAAGATTCGCCCCAGAATACCCTGGTGGATCTGGATGCTTTCGACTTTGCGGATGCCGATTTCAACAGTGCTGCGTCGGATGAACCCGAACTTCGCGACAATTCGCTTGTTCGTGACTGCCAGTTCCGTGGATTTGTACCGGATGAATACGTCCAGCCACAGGAGCAGGCCGATACCGAACAACGGGAGGAGTAGCAGGCCGAGAATGATTTTGGGAGCAAGGTGCCAAAGGCTCAGCTGCCCCTGATAGACGACCTGCTCTTCAGACATGAGATTTTTTTGTACGTAATTCGCCACGATATCCCCGGGTGGTGTGTTTTCGGCAGAGGTGTCAGTTCTCTGAGTTATCGGCACATGCAGTCTTAACTTTACCCGATCGGGACGGGCGAATTGGCAGTTTGAGTGGCCTTCACGGTCGCCGACCTGTTGCGGTCAGCCCTTCCTATGTTGCTTTTCCCGCTCATCGAGCGCCTGAACGACCTTGCCGGCCACGGTGTCGGCGAAAAGGTCCATCGTTCGGTCGTCCATCGGTTGCCCGCTGCTTTCCACAGTAAAGCTTTCTTCGAGGCGAGCCACCACCTCGGCGTTCATTGACCGATTGTTCGCGTCTGCAATCTGCTTCAGCTTGGCTTTGAGATCGGCCGGAAGGCGCAGGTTGGTCTGGAGGTCGTCACTAGTCATGGAATTATTATATGTAGCAAAGTGCTTGCTATCAACGTAGCAGTTTGCTACATTCCATTCAACGTCACTCAACTTTGGTTCGAGGAGATCGCGATGGATGCCACTCTTGCCACCGAACGAAACACTGCCACTCCTGGCCGCATTCTCCCCAAGGGGATTGGATGCTTTTCCCGCGGGGAATCCGAGTTGCGCTGCCGTCCGGGGGCCCTTGCGATTCTGTCGACTCACTACGAGACGCGAATCATCCGTGTCCTATCGCGCGCTGCGGACATCTGCCTCGACTGGAAAGTCGAAATACTGGGCAGTCCACTCTGGTGCGTCGATGCGCGTACCAACCTGCCGGCGCTCACGAATCTTGCCTTGGTGAAGGACAGTCAGTTGTTTTCGCTCGAGACGGATGACATGGAGTTGTCACTGACTGAAGAGCAGGATGGTTGACGGAGTGACCCCCAGTCGACGGCATTTTTAGTGCCTAATGATTAGGACAACATGATGATTAAAAATGAATCAACTGATCGCGAGGATTCGTCCCGCCTCGTCGAACGAATCGTCCAAGACGCTTTGCGTAACGCCTCGATTGCGTCCACCGATGCAGATGCGTTGGATATCGCTGGCGACGCACTGTGTCGTATCGTCGAAATTACCCGTACGGAGGTGCAGCGTGGATAAGAAAAACCTGAAAGAGAGATTCAACGAAGCCCTATTCGATTTGGGTGAGCTTGATGGGCTGCTCGACATTCTGTATGCGGTCACACCTGATGACGCCATCGACGAGCTGCCTCTCAAATGTGTTTTGTTGCAGGCGTGCCGTAAGGTTAAGAGCGTGAGCACCGCGTTCTGCCAACTTGAGGTGGAGGTGGGCAATGGCTGAAATCGACAATCGAGAATCTGCTGCACGAGGCATTTCCGGGGCCGTCCAGGCCTTGAGCGATCTCTGGAAAATTCTCGACGGTTCGCTCGGCAGTGACAGGGAGGGTGCGGTGTGCGCTATGGCAATCGAGCTGCTGCCGTTGATTGGTGGCCGGCTTGATAGCGCTATTTCCGCGCTCGGCGTGGGGCCAACCGGTTGTTTCGAACAAGTATTGGCCGCCAAGGGAGTGGTGGTTGGCGCATCCGGCAGCCCCAGAGAAGAGGTGTGCCGTGGATAACCGCAAGATCACATCTCAATTGGGCTGCGGATCTCAAATCGTTCACTTGGTGGATTTCCAGAGGAGTCCACCGCCGGCCGCTCACACTCTATCGGGAGAGGCCGCCCGACGCGAGCTTAAGCTGACAATCCTGTCCCTGTCGAATCATGTGCTTTCCTGTGCCGAGTTAGTCGCCAAATGCGCCGAACTGTTCGAGGCGCTTGACGAGGTGGGGGCGCATCATGGCTAAGACATCGTTTCCGATATCGATTGCCGGGTCTGACGGGCTCCTGCTTGTAGAGGCTGATGCACCGATAGCCGATTCCTTGCAGGAAGCGTCGAACACCTTGGAGGCAGCCCTCACCATCATTACTGCTGTCGCTAACGGCATGGAGGCGATTCCGGAGGCGCAATCGACACTTTATGGCGCCCTCACGTTGATCGGAATCAGCAAAGGTCTTGCCGATGCAGCACTCGTCAAGTACGGCTTGGCGAAGGACACGGAGGTGAACCATGTCTGACATTCGCACGCTTAAGACTCTCGCTGAAGAGCCTCTCGATAGGAATGCGATGACTGGATATTTTTCGGTCACGGCTGGTATGCCGGTTCTTGAAGCCCTGGAGGCTTCGTCATGCCATCTCAGCGTCGTGCTGGACGTGCTTCGAGACGCTGCATCCAATAGCACTGAATGTTCGAGCCAAATGTATGCCGCTATCGCAGTTGCAGCGATGGCCAAGGGACTACTCGATTCTGCTGTCTCAGCTATCGAGGCCGACGGTCGGGAGGCGGATCATGAATGAAAACACATCCCTTCTGCGATGTCCTGATGCGTTGCATGCCGCGAGCAACGCGCTTTTGCACGCTGAGCAGCTGCTGATATTTGTGCGGGACTTCATTCAGACAGAGCCGGACGATAACGACCACGTTCTGGCGCTTGTGGCGGCAGCGATCAGCTATTTGCATGCGCAAGGAGTTGAGGCTGGCGAGACGGCGGACGATCTGTTGGCGCAATCGATGTGATCCAAATTCGAGGTGATGCGTTCTGACTGCCTGTCCGATCGGGCTTCAAGAGCGCAGGGGCAACGAAGATGCAAGAAGAACAATTCCTGATTCGCGACCGGTCCTATGGTGTCTGGCATCGGTCGCGATCTATTAGTCGCTACATCGGGAAACGTGAGGCCAAGGCACTTACGATGGCCGATCTTGATAGCGTGTTGTTCGTCGAATACGGGTACGGGAACAAGCTTCCGTTGGCTCTTGTCGAGGTCGCTCAGGACATCGGGCAAGAGAAGCCCACTGGCGTTATTCGGGAGCTGGCAAAGATGGCGAACCTGCCGGCATTCGTTGCGCTCTACACGCCCGCGCAGCAGGCGAATCCCACCAGTCCCGCGTGGCATGACATCGACGGTTTCCGCGTTCGACGTGTGTGGCCGAGACCGGAGGCGTCGTGGAGGTCGCTGACGCCGGGGCAGTGGGCAAACGCGCTGCTACAGATTCGGGACTGGCAACTGCGCAAGTATGTATCGCGCGCCGCCGAGAACGATGCCCACTTCTGACGTCTAGTTTCGGTTGTCGCGGCAAGACAACAACACGTTTTTTCCTGTCCTAGCGGCGCATCACTTTGCGATATCTCACGTAGACCGAATGCCGTCGCGACAGTATGCGTGCGTCACTCTGTAGACGTGGCTGCCACTCTTCAGCGCAGGACAGGGGCCGCCGAAAAATTGTTGCCAAGCCGTACGAGCCCCGCTAATCTTCCTTCATACCTAGCCCGGGTTAAGGGCATCGACCGAAGTGCGCCGAGACTAATCGGCAATTGTTTTGAAAGCTCGCTCTGCGAGCGCGGTGACTTGATCACCGAATGAACTGAGTAGGGCCTACGCCCAAAATCCGTCCATTGTTTCCTGATGGGCTCGTGACTGCTTCGCCGGTAGGTGAAGCCCTCCATCGCCTTTTGCTTTCTGCGGAAGGCGCGATGTGCAATCCCCGTATGCCGCTCTCGCGGCAATCAATCCGTGACGTGCGCTCCCCAGCGCTAACGCCGTGTCTTGCTGCGTCCGTCTCAATCGTCCTCGCGACGACTGGCGGCGCGCTCGACCTCGGCGTCTGGAATCTCGTGCCGACTCGCTCGGCACGCATCAATTCGCGCGGTCGGGGCATTGGCGCCCCCGATCGGTCGCAAAGCCAAAACACGGATCAAACGGGGGAAGCGTCCTCCCGCCGCGTGCCGACCCTCATCGGGTTGATGCGCGCCGGGCTGCGCTAGCTTGCTGGCGTAGAACGCTCCCAATCTCACCAGGCCGAGGCTCGTGCCCCCGTTTGTTGTCTCCCAGCTGCGTTTGAGCGGCTCCGTCCAGCGGATAGGGAGGCAACTGGGGGTCGAGCCTCACGTCATGGATGCGGGGTACGCATGTCGCACAAATCTCTCACGGCCGACCTGTGCCGTGCTGCGCGCGGGGCGCGTGGCAAACAGGCAAACTCGACCTCCAACGGTCGGGAGAAGTCGCTCGCGCGTTTCGCGCGGTTTCTGTGGGACACGGGCTTTCAGGTTCACACGACCGGTCAGCTCAAGGAGAAGCATCTGATCGCGTGGTCGAACGACATGACCGGCCGAGGGCGTTCGAAGCGGACGGCCGTCAACAACATGACGCACATCCGAACGGCGCTCGAAGGGATCGGTCGTCGGCCGTTCGCTGACAAGATGAGCAATGCGGCGCTCGGTCTGTCGGGCGCGAGCCGGGCCGGAACGAAGCGGCCGATGATGCGCGACGAGCTGGAACCGTATCGTGCTGCTGTTGCTGCGATCGATCCCGGTATCGCGATTGTGCTCGAGCTGCAGCTCGAATTTGGGTTGCGGGGCAGGGAGGCGGTTCAATGCATCAAGTCGCTGGCCGAATGGCGGCGCGCGCTTTCGAGCTCGATCGGGGATGGCTTCGTGACCATCATTCACGGGACGAAGGGAGGTAAGACGCGTCGAAGCCCACCGCTGGATCGGCAGCGCGCCGCTGAGCTGGTAGAGCGGGCGATTGGACTGTCGAACGAGTACGGCGGGAAGCTGGTCCGCAAGCCGGATTTGAAGCGAGCGATGGAGCGCTATCACTACGTCGTGCGCAAGGCTGGCATGACCGACGAGCGCGCGCCGCATAGCCTTCGGTACGCGTATGCGACCGAACACCTTGAGCGGCAGAAGGCTGCCGGCGTATCACGCCGAGAAGCGGCCGCTGGTGTGTCAACGTGGCTCGGCCACGGGGACGGCCGCGGCACGTGGGTGGAGCGGGTCTATGGGCGCGAGGCGTTGGCCGATGCGGAGGTGAAGCATGCATAAGCACGTCGACACGCTCCCAGAGGTTGGCCACTCGCGCTGGAGGCAAATCGCGCCGTTCGTGGGCGTGTGCAGGGAGACATGGCGAAAGCTCTACTTGGCCGGACGGGCGCCTCAGCCGATTCAACTATCTCCGCGGTGCACGGTCTGGAAGAACAGCGAGATCCATGCGTACCTTCGGGACCCGTTGCAGTTTCGCCCTGGCCAATGACTAAGTTGCGTTCCACTTGGGTTTCGCCGAGCGTCGCCCGAATGGCTGCTGGCCCAGCGTCAGTAGGCTGTTGGCCGTCTTCGTCCTGATTGGGGCCAACTGGGCGTGTTGCTGGTATCGCTATTTTCCTTTTGAAATTAGCAGTTTAGAGCTAGACTCTCAACTATGCGAAAGAACGCACAACGTCCGCTCGTTGACTCCTTCTCGGTTGCGCAAGCCGCGCGACTGTCAGGGTTGACCCTCAATATGGTCAACTATCTATGTCGCTATGACGTTGTTGTCCCAAGCGCTAGCAGTGAACGAGGCCGCGGGAAACGGCGAGCGTTCACGTATCGCGATGTGCTGTTGCTTCGTGTGCTTTCGCAGTTGTTGATGCAGGGCGTTTCGGTGCTGGGGCTGCGCAGGAGCCTACTGGCGTACCGAGAGCGTGGGACGGCTGCGACTGGTATCGAGTCGTGTCGCTACTTTGTGACCGACGGATATAATGTTTATTTTCAGGACGGCGGTCGCTTAGAAGACTTGTCGTCCGGGCAGCGGGCATTCGCGTTCGTACTGGATATGAAGCCGGTCCGCGACGCGCTGCAAAAAGAAATAGGGCGGGTGCGTCGGGCAGGGAACGCCTGACGATCAGTGATGTCGAACACTAGAATAATTACATTTGCCTTTCGCCTCCTGAGGGGATGATGATGAACGTGAGCAAAGTTATCGACGCGGTCAGCTTGGCCCGCGAACCGGAACATACTTCGGGGATGCTCTCCGAGGTATGCGCTCGCGTGCGAGATCTGCGCGATTTTTATCCCGAGTTCGACAAATGGTTGGCAGAACGGGTTGTACCAGGTCTCAAGACTGGCGAGCGTTCGATTTTGATGGAATACCGTCAAGGACAACTTGCGGCATTGGCGATTCTGAAAGACGCTGACGAAGAGAAAAAGCTGTGCTGCCTTCGTGTGCTCCCTGGGTTCCAGGACACGGGCCTCGGCTATCGTATGTTCGAGAAAGCATTTGACCAACTCGAAACGCGTTCGCCTTTGTTGAGTGTTGCTGAGGAGCGTTTGCCCGTGTTCAAGCGTCTCTTCGACCATTTCGGCTTTGAGCTCGCCGGGACTCATCATGGTCTCTATCGCGAAGGTCGTATGGAGTTTGCATTCAATGGTGCGCTAATGCTTCCTCGGCACGCCGTGTCGAATGCAAATCAAAGGCAGCGGCTCTCCGCTGTCCTCGCTGCGTAATTACGTGGGTCTCCGCTTTTTACCGGGAGGCCCACCATTCGCTAACTGTATCGCGAGTCTTTATCCATGCTCGCTTAAATCGACTGGCAAGATCGTTCAGCGTTGCGCGATCAATTAGCATTAAGAGCACAAGAACTGCGGCGGGCAATAGCAACCACAAAAATAGCTGTTGCCATGTTGGATCAGTGTTCGAATGAGTGCCTGCGCGCGTAATGAAATACCCCTTCACGACATCCCAAATTGCACTTCCGAGAGTTCCTAGCAACGCAACCACAATTACAAAACGGGTGTTTGTTGATCGCGTTGACGTAACGTGTACAAATCGGCCCAGTGCGACCAGGTCCTTTACAGGAGTGTCCGGTTGTTTTGACGCTGCGGTCCACTGATAGCCAAGGTAATTTTTAACTGTTTCGCCATTCTGGCCATGGCTGCGATAGGGGAGATTGATGTAGCCATTCCAAATCTCCTCATCTTCTAACGAGCGGCATCCCTTGTAACCCTCACTATGAAACGGAAGCTCGGTTTCTCGAGGAACAATTGCGAAGACGTGGATTTTCTTTAAGCGAGGAAATTCCAACCTCGCCTCGCCAAGTAAAACTTGATCTGGTACCCCGCGTCGGACGTTAACGCGGAAATCTAGTAAACGAGTGACCACGCTAGAGCTCAGCAGCGTGCGGTCCTTGGGACGAAACGTCGCGAAAAACACGTCTCTGGGTACATTCGTAATCCTCAGGCGAATGTATCTCCAAAAGCCTTTGTGCTCATCTTTTGAATAGTTAAGCTCGGGCCATTCAATACAAAATCTCGTAACTTCGCTTTGTCCATCTATTGTCAAATGGGAATGTTCAATTTTGCGAGAGTCTAAACGAACAACGAGAAACGAGTCGCCCTTGTGGCTTGGGTGGGAAGGGCTATTGAGGGTAACCACGGCATAGTGTGCATCGGAAGCTCCCTCGTAAGTTGCGACTTCATTAAAGATCGCCGTCAGCAGCTTGTCACCGTCTAGGCCTGGGCCAAGGTCAACCAGATGCGACCGACGGGCGTGCCAAGGCAGATCAATCCAGATGGCATTTATGCCGCTGGGATTGCTGACCATCAATCCGATATCGAGATAGGATTTGTCGGCGATATCCCAGAGATTTACGTGCAACTGATCCTGAACATCTTTGTCCGACTGTTCGGTCGCCTGGTCCCGAAGGTACCTGACGACGATCCCCGAAAATGGATAGTTCATTGGTCTACATATGTATAGTTTTGTGGGGGACGCATGACCCCCAAATCTTGCACAAATGTATCACGAACTATCTCAATCGCCTGCAGCACTAGGCAATGAATGTCCCGTTTGGGATCGATGTACTTGAAAAAATCTGATTCGGTGACTCCCGAGACATCTCTGAACTGGTCCCAGGCTTCCTTCGCTTGGATAGTTACGACTTCTTTGATGGTGGCGCGCAATGCGATGCGGCCTTGGCTTCCCTTCTCGCAAAACCAGATAGTTCGAACGCTTGCTTTGGGCCAGACCTTGCGAAACTCGACGAGTTTGTCGCCCGACAGCAACTTCGCGACGAGGGGCGGCGTTACCGTTACGACGACTGCCGCAGTACAGTCGAATCCGTCTAGAGTTGTTTGCATGAAGGAAGGGAGTTGCCGGCTACCGGTAGCGACTCAGGCTGGCATTCATGGTCGATGGGGGCAAATTATGCCGTTGATCAACTCGCTGGGAAAGACGGGCTGGCAAGGAAGCAGGATGGGGTTCAGTTTTGGGTACACACTATGGTACACAAAACGCACCTTGCGTCGGAAATTCCTTTCCACGTAAGGAGTTGGGGAAAGTTTCTAGGTTTTGTATCGAGAAGCGAAAAGGATTGCGGGGCGGGAATGGCACAGCCATCGCCCGGCAATAGAACGTGCCTGCATCCGCGTGACGACTGCCAGTCAGATTGACACTGTGGTTTTACAGATGCGGACGGGCCGCTAGCACCCGATCGATAAACGATGGCGGCAGCGATACATATACAGAATCATCTCCGCCGTCACCTTTTGAAAATGAGACGTAGGCCTCGCTATAACTATTCCAGGAAATTGCGGGAGTCGGTGTGCTGAATGTGTGCTGGGCTATTAACCTCCCAGTTTGTGCGATGTATACGCGGCCAACATACCGTGAATCTCCACCCGGAACCCAATCTAAAAGGCACAGGTCGGCAAGATACATTCCATCCGGAGATATCGACGTTCTGCACTCTTCCCCTCGAGGCGTTCTGTCAAAGGCAAAGGTACCAATCAGTGCCGTGACGAGCAGTGTATAAGTAATTTTCAAAGAAATTGTCATGATTTATTGTTGAATTTGATCATAGTGAAATTTCTATGGGAGGGGAGATTGGGATGAATTTTTTGTCAGAGTAGATGATAAAGTCTCCGCCTCTGCCATGTATCTTGGACCATTTTCTAAAATCGATATTTTCTACCGGATAGTGGACGTTCCCCTTGACGAGTGAATCACCTCTGGCGACGGCATATTTGACATATGGGATATGCTCGGAGTTCGAGAATGCAGCGATTCCACTATATGGAACAATGATGACGCCGTCGCTACTCCAATGCCCTAAGTATTGGGATCGCTCATTAGATTTGTCGGTGAATGTATAGTTGTCTTTCACATATACCCACACTCCGGTCACTTCAGCTATTGTTCTGTGTGAATCCACGTCCCACGAGAAGCGCGCGCTTCCGAGCGCCGCATAGATATTGAAGGATCCGAGTGCTCCGGATAGGTCGTCAGGCACACCATTGTTGCGAAGTTGTGCATCTAATTGAGTTTCAATTTTTTGCCCAAACGTGCTGTCTACTTTTGAGTATTGAAATTGGAATCTTCGGTGCAAATCGCGAAGATCATTGCCACATATGTCGTCGGTGTAGAGTCGCGCTGCGCAGTCTTTGTGCGGGATCAACAGTTTGTAAAGCTCGACTCTGGATTTGGGTGAGTGAATCATTTTATTAATAAGATAGTCGAATTGCCGCTTCGCTCGGGGGAAGCGCATAATCCAATCCAATTTAATGGTGGACATGTCATGCATGTCGGATGGATATGGTTTTCCATCTTGATTGATTTCTAGCGATTCATCCGATGAAGTCCGTGAATAATTTAACTTTCCAGAGAACCATCGCTCCATAAGTTTGGCAGATGTCGGGAGGTACATTTTACGCATTGCTGCGGGAATCTCTTGAATATCGAACGCTGGTACAGAATCGCTATTTTTTAGTTTCACGATGGCGGGTTTGGGAGGGGCGGAGGCATTTAGCCAAACTTGAAAGCGTGCCAGCGCCTTGCCGGCCTTTTCCAAGTCATCAACCATTTTGTCAAGCGAGTCGCGCTTGGGCGTGGCGGAGGAATGTTTGAGTTCGGTTGCGTTCGATTTTTGTTGTATCGGAAGCGGCGGCGCAGGTTTATCCATGGATAACGAGATGTTTGGAACAATCTTGCATCCATCGGCGCCATCGTGAAGTTTCCACTTCCAGAAAATTTTATTTATCGTGAAATAGGGGATTTTTTCATTGTTCGATGCCATTTCTATTTGGGATCCGGTGATGTTGGGTGGTATGCGCGATGCCTGTTACGCTAGCGTGATCGCACCCGTAAAATCAATCGGACCAGTTCGAAATCGTTGCTAATGTGACTGAGTTTTGGGTCAAATATTCCTGGGGTTTTATTAGTCGTCTAAGCGCACCGGGATCTTGAGGTCGTCGATAGGTGTGCAGATACTCAAAGGAGTTGTGACTTTTTATTTTTCTCGCCACGGTGGCAGGTCGGGCGTTAGCTATCATTGTCCCGATGCCAACGGTGGCCGGTGCAGCGGATATTCCACGGGTAGAATATCCCGTTGCGGTGGTTGATGTGCGAGTCGTGGGGAATGTCTATTACCCGGTTCGGAATAATTCATTTCGCGAGTGGCAGCAACGTCATCGTCGAGGTGGCGATTTCATTATTTTTTTCAGATCACCGCTATATAACGTTGCGAGAACTCATTAGGCTTCGATTCGCATGAATGTGAATATTAATGAGTCGGGCATATGGTTGGCGCTCGCTCTCCTGGCGATAGTATTGCCCGTTATCGTGCTCGCTTCTGTCCTCGGGTTTGGCTGGAGCTACTGGAAAGACGTACAGCTGCGCGCGATTTGCGATTCACGCACGCAAAAAATCGAACGCTCCCCGCACGGAGGCTATTGGGCACGATACTGCTATTTTGGAGATACGATCGTTCTCAGGCTTTACGACAGGGAGGGCGAGCGTCTCGTTGCCGAGCGAACGTATCGGGACGGGTCTCGCATACCCGTTGAGCTTCATTGGGCGAAGGAGGCATTGATGTACCCCCAAGGGCCCGAGTTCGGCGAAACATTTGGCGAAATCAGTTTGCCACCGACTCTTCTTGACCGGATGATGGCGCGGCTTCCCTAGCAGATCACGTTCGACGCCCATGCTTCGCAAGCACATCGCGCTCAAGGGAGGGGACGCCGATTGGGCGACGGTCGATGCAAATACGATCGACAGCGTGCCATGCGAATGTAGCTGCTGGCGTGCAGAGTGACTACGCTGGCCTGATTGAGTTGCGGTCCGGATCATCGATCCAGCATGGGCGAGCATGCCGATCAACCCATCCGGACCCCCACCTCAATCCCAATGATGGTGATGGTAATACCCGCCACCACCGTAGTACCCGCCGTCCGGCACCACGATACAGCCGCTCAATAGCACGGCGACGCTGGCAATCAGCAAAAGGGTTTTCTTCATCGCGTCCACCTGCTCGGGTTCAATGTGAAACCTAGCATAGCGAGCGCCCGCAACACCGGCTGTAAGCGATCGTTTCCCTGCTCCGCAATCCGTAACGGCGGATTATTCCGGTCACAATGACCGTAACAAATAGCCAAACAGCAGACGTTTCAGGCGGCGACGACCCTGTTTCGCCCCGTATCCTTCGCGCGATACAGCGCGGCATCGGCGGCTTCGATCAACGCATCGGGTGTCGACAGATCGTCGGCCGACACGGTCGCGCAGCCGACGCTCACGCTCACGCGCCCGGCAGGTGACGCCGGCATCGCGAGATCGAGCCTCAGCACCGCTTCGCGCGCTTCCTCGGCGACCACCCGCGCGCCGCGCGCGCCCGTGTTCGGCAGCACGATCGCGAACTCCTCACCGCCATAGCGCGCGACGATGTCCGCCGGCCGCCGTACCGCGCCGGCCAGCGCATTCGCGACCGCGATCAGGCATGCATCGCCCTTCACGTGACCGAACGCGTCGTTGTATGCCTTGAAGTGGTCGACGTCGACCATCAGCAGCGACAGCGGTTCGCCTTGGCGCCGCGCCTGCAGGAACAGCGTGTGGAAATGATCGTTGAAGTGGCTGCGGTTGAACGCGCCCGTCAGGCCGTCACGCGCGGACGAACGGATCAGCGTCGCGTGCGCCTCGAACAGCCGCTGGTACAGCATCGTCACTTCCCACGCGAGCACGCACACGAGCACGCCCGGCGTGAACATGCTGAACACGCGCGCGAGATACCAGCCGACCGTGAAGCGATGGGTGCTCATCAGGTTCAGCGTCGTGTCGGTGAGGCACGCGAGCACCGCGATCGCAAGCCACAGGTCGAGCGTCGTGCGCAGCCGGCCGGTGGCCAGCACGGTAACGAGCGCCAGCGCGTTGAGCAGCCACACGACCAGCGCGACCGCGTTGACGGGCAGCACGGCCGCGTCGCCCGGCGGATGAAACGCGGGCGGCAGCGACACGTTCAGCGCGAACAGACAGAGCAGTCCGGCGACGACAGCCGGCCCGCCGATCAGCACGAGCGTCCACCAGCGTGTCTGCTGCGCGCCGATCGGTGCGCGCGCCAGCCGCTCGCGCGCGAGCAGCGCAACCATCACGAAACCCGGGAAGCCGGCATGCCAGAAGATCCACATCCACGCGGCGCTTTGCGGTTGCGCACCGAACAGCCCGTGTGGCGCGAACACGCCGGGAAAGGTGAGCAGCTGCAATGCGACGGCGAGTGCGGTGAACGCGTAGGCGCCGCCGAGCGCACCGAGCACCGGCTGGCGCGTCACGGTGAACTGCGCGCCAAGAAAGAACGCCGCGATGCTCGCGGTGGTGAACACGGTGAGCGCACACATCGGCATGAACGGCTCGACGCCCGGCAGCGCGACGTTCGCGTGCGGTGCGGCGATCCCGAGCGCGAGCACGATGACGAGCGCCGTCAGTGCGCCGAACCAGAGCTGACGGCGTGTCGTGTGCTGGATCAGGATGCCTTCCATGGAGTTCCCCGGGCACGTAGGCGGAAACGCCCGGTCTTGCGCCGGACGACAGGCAGCCAGCCGCTACGCGACCGGTGCGGCCTGATGCTATCGCGTTATGGATGCGCGCTCAAATCCCGAGGCCCGGACCGAAGTTGCCGGCGACCCACTGCGTGACGGCGTTGATGTCCGCGTAGTCTTGTTCGGGAAGGCCGTCGAGCATCGACAGCACCTCGTTGCTGGCGCCGGCGTCGCGCGCGGCATCGACGATCGCGTCCTTGTTGGCCGGGTAGCGGACGGCCGCCAGCACGTCGGCGATCTGCAGGTCGATCGTTTCGTTGGGAATGTCGTGCGGAGGCTGGGCGGGCTGGTCGTTCACGGCGGCGTCTCGCGGAGTGAGCGGGTTGGGCGGCTTGAGCGGTATTCGGATCGAGGCGGAATTCGGGTGCTTGACGGGGCACGTCGTAGGGCGCGTGACGCGTCCGCATGCCGGGGCGGCCGGGTCGGCGCGCCCCGCGGATGAACGGCGATCGACTCAATGCTCGCGTCGCACGCGGCGCCACGGATGCTTCCAGTCGATGTGCGGTGCGTTTTCGTCGCGCGGATGCTGGCGCCGATGTTCCTGCCAAAGTTCGTCGGAAAACAGCGCCGCCACGATGACGAGCGGCAGCACGAGGAAAATTCCGAGTATGACTTGCTCGAACACGATAGCCTCCTTGCGGTGGCAGGAACCCTTGCTCCCATTCTAGGCTCTGAACTTCGCCCGCGTTCAATTTCTTACAGTGCGGGACAGGCCCGGATGTGGCCTTGCCGCACGTGCGTCGGCATCAAAAAGGACATGAACATGCAACTCCAGAACGATACCAACACGCTCGCGCTACGGCCGCTGGAGCGCCAGGACCTGCGCTTCGTCCACGAACTGAACAACGACGCAAAGATCATGCGCTACTGGTTCGAGGAGCCGTACGAAACCTTCTCGGAACTGTCGCAACTGTACGACCGCCACGTGCACGACCAGCGCGAGCGCCGTTTCGTCGCGGTCGATGCGCAAGGCGAACTGGTCGGCCTCGTCGAGCTGATCGAGCTCGACTACATCCATCGCCGCGGCGAGTTCCAGATCATCATCGCGCCGCAATGCCAGGGGCGCGGCTATGCGGGGCAGGCGACGCGCCTCGCGATCGAGTACGCGTTCAAGGTGCTGAACATGCGCAAGCTGTACCTGATCGTCGATACGTCGAATGCGGCTGCGATTCATGTATACGAAAAATGCGGATTCCAGCACGAGGCCGAATTGAAGGAAGAATTTTTCGGAAACGGCGCGTATCACAACGCTTATCGCATGTGCATTTTTCAGCGCGATTATTTCGAGCGCCAGCAATCCATCCTGAATAAAGCAGGGTAAACACGCTGGTGAAAGGCGCTTGCGGCGAGGCTTCCGCGGGTGCTGAATGCATGCGGAGAAGTACGGATAAATACGGATTTGCTTATACCTGGCATTTTTCTTGTATCAGGTAAATGCGATTCCGCGTTGCGGTAAAGTCGAATCGTTTCGGATGACTTTATGTGCGGCGCATCAAAATGATCCGGATAGCGAAATGGATTATCCAAACCGTTCAATCGCCGCCTTGTAACTTTGATGAAAGTCTTGCTGCATAACGCTTTCCGCCCTGCGGCGCGGGCCTGTTCGCAGGGTGGGGCGCGTCGTCGTGGCTGCGCATGGCGCGAAAAACGGGCTGCGCACGGGGTGCGACAATCCGCCGCTATTGCGGTCGCACAACAAATGTGCTTGATATCGCTTGCCGGTCTTCTAAAGTGAAAAACGCGGGTTCACGATCACCTTTAAACACATAGCTAACCCAAGCCTGGTGCCCGCAAGCCTGGAGACAGAACATGATGAAGCGTACCGGTATCCTCTTTGCCCTCGTCGGCGCATGTTGCGCGGTGTCGATTGCCCAAGCCGGCGGCGATTCGGCCGTCAAGCCGAAGCAGGAAATCCAGTTGACGAAGAACGCATGGGGTTGCCTGTCGAAAGACAATCTGGACTCCGTACTGAGTCACGAGCGTGACGGCAAGTCGCAGGCGAAGCAGCAATACTTCGACGACTATCGTTGCCTGTCGGTGCCGGAAGGCCAGCGCTTCCGCGTGGTGTCGGTCGACCAGGGCGACGTGCAGTTCGTCAGTGCCGACAACAGCGACCAGCAGGGTCTCTGGACCGATTCGCGCTTCGTCAAGCAGTAACCGTTCACATTCACCGCGCTGTCACACGACGCGCGAGCGCGCCGGCCCGATGAGCCGGCGGCGGGAACCGAACACGGCCCGGCACATGCCGGGCCGTTGCGCTGTGGGTGGCGCATGACGCGCGCCGGACGGCGCGCATTCGGTATCATCACGGCCCGACCGAACCGAATGCCCGCCCGGGCCGTATCCGCATGGCGCTGAAATCCACGATCTACAAAGCCGAACTGCAAATCGCCGACATGGATCGGCATTACTACGCCGATCACGCGCTGACGGTGGCGCGCCATCCGTCGGAAACCGACGACCGGATGATGGTGCGCATCGTCGCGTTCGCGCTGTTCGCGCACGAGCGGCTCGAATTCTGCAAGGGGTTGTCGGACGTCGACGAACCCGATCTGTGGCAGAAGGACCTGACCGGTGCGATCGACGTCTGGATCGAAGCCGGCCAGCCTGATGAGCGGCGCATTTCGAAGGCGGCCGGCCGCGCCGGGCAGGTCACGGTGATCGCATACGGCGGCAAGACGTCGGATATCTGGTGGCAGGGTGTGCGCAGCAAGGTCGAACGGCTGCGCAACGTGCAGGTGCTGTCGCTGAACGACGGTGTCGCGGCCGCGCTCGGGAAACTCGCGGAGCGCACGATGCGCCTGCAATGCACGGTGCAGGACGGCGCCGCGTGGATTTCGAGCACCGACCACGATCCGGTGGCGGTCGAATGGACGGTGCTGAAGGCGCGCGCGGACGCGTGACGGCCTGCGCGCCGGCTGCGTTCAGCCGATCGCGGCCGGTGGCCCCTTGAATTCGAGCATGTTGCCTTCCGGGTCGAACAGGTAGATCGACGGCCCGTAGCCGCCGGCGCCGTAGCGCTCCGCGGGCGCGCCCGGCCGTGCGCCATGTGCGGAGAAATGGGCGGTCAAAGCGTCGGGATCGAACGGCTCGACGCGCAGGCACAGGTGATCGAGATTGCGTCCGGTGCCGGGCGGGCCGCTGTCGGGACGGTCGATCGGGCCGCCGACCGACAGCAGGTCGATCAGCGCGTCGCCGGCGCGCAGCTGCACGAGGCCCAGATCGGGCTGTTCCTTTTCCACATGGCAGCCGACGACGTCGCAGTAAAAGCGCGTCATCGCGGCCATGTCCGTCACGCGCAGTACCACGTGATCGATCGCGCGGATGATCGGTTTCATGGGCAGGCACTCCTTCGCGGTCCACGAGCATCGAGTGTAGACGCATCGCGCCTGCGCCGCCGGCTGGAACGCGGCACAATCGACGGACGAAAAAAAGCCCGTTCACGCAGAGCGGAACGGGCTTAATCCATATCAGGAGGAGACATGGAGGAGACAGTTCCAACTATACACACGGCGATGGTGCGACGCAATATTCCGAATGCAAAAAAACGTCAGGACGGCGATTTGTCGCATCCGCAGTGCAGCAAAATGGTGACAGGGCGATGACGAAAACCGCGCTGGAACAGCCGGCGCGCGGTTTGCCGAATCTATTTTCAGTCGATGCGCCCCCGATTATCCGGGGCGAATCACAGAGCAAGATTCAGGGCGCGACGGCACGTGCCGATGTCTAGAGTAGGCACCATCTACACTAGAGAGTGCGAGGTTCAGATGAAAACCGCCTATCCGACCGATGATGCCCGCTGGGGCGCCGTCACCGCGCGCGATCCGCATGCGGACGGCGCGTTCTTCTACGCCGTGAGCACGACCGGCGTGTTCTGCCGCCCGACCTGCGCGTCGCGGCTGCCGCGTCGCGAAAATGTGTCCTTCTTCGCCGATCCGGCCGCCGCGCGTGCGGCCGGCTTCCGGCCCTGCAAGCGCTGTCAGCCGGAGGGGCTGCCGCGCGAACTCGAGATCGTCAATCGCGCGTGTGCGGTGCTCGATGCGCATGCCGAGCGGCTCACGCTGCAGCAACTGAGCGATGCCGTGCACGTCAGCCCGTTTCATCTTCAGCGGCTCTTCAAGCGCGTGGTCGGCGTGTCACCGCGGCAGTACCAGGCCGCGCAGCGCGGCGCCGCGCTGCGCCAGGCGCTGCAAAGCGGGCAGCCGGTCACGCAGGCGGCCGTCGACGCGGGCTTCAACTCGCCGTCGCGGCTCTATGCGTCGGTGCCGCGCGAGCTCGGGATGGCGCCGTCGGCGTTTCGCCGCCAGGGTGCCGGTCTGCGGATCGACTATGCGACCGCATCGACGTCGCTCGGCACGGTGCTCGTCGCGGCAACCGGGCAGGGCATCTGCCGGATCGCGTTCGGTGACGAACCGGCCGCGCTCGTCGGCGAGCTGAAGGACGCGTTCGCGCGCGCCGAGCTGGCCGAAGCGCCGGGACGACTCGCGCCGTTCGTCGCGCAGATTCGCGCGTACCTGGACGGCACACGGCACGCGTTCGACCTGCCGCTGGACATCGCGCCGACCGCATTCCAGCAGCGCGTGTGGGAGGCGCTGACGCATATTCCGTACGGCGAAACGCGCAGCTACTCGGAGATCGCCGAGGCGCTGGGTTCGCCGCGCGCGGTGCGGGCCGTCGCATCCGCGTGTGCATCGAACCCGGTCGCGCTCGCGATCCCGTGCCACCGTGTCGTGCAAAAGGGTGGCGCGCTTTCCGGGTATCGTTGGGGTGTGCGCCGCAAGGCGACGCTGCTCGCGTCTGAAGCGCGTCATGTGCACGACGATCAAACCGAATCCGTTGCGGAGGGCAGCGCAGTTTGAGCATCGCAAAAACAACGATCACATCCATCGTGAACGGCGGCCATGTGCCGCCGTCCGCGCAAATGGAACTGCGCTTCAATGCGCCTTACGACTGGGCGCGCGTACTGCGCTTCTTCAGCGGACGCGCGATTCCGGGCGTCGAGCAGGTGGCGGACGGTGTGTATCGCCGCATCGTCGACCTGCACGGCGACGCCGGCCGGCTCACGGTCGCGAAACATCCGCGCAAGCATTGCCTGGTCGCGACGGTCGAAGGCGCGGTCGTGCGTCATGTCGATGACGCGTTCGCCACGCGCGTCGCGACGATGTTCGACCTCGGCGCGGATCCGGCCGCAATCGGCAGCGGGCTGGCGCGCGATCCGTGGTTCGCGCCGCTCGTCGAGGCCGCGCCGGGGCTGCGCGTGCCGGGCGCATGGTCGGGGTTCGAGCTGGCCGTGCGCGCGATCGTCGGCCAGCAGGTGAGCGTGAAGGCTGCGACGACGATCGTCGGCCGGCTCGTCGAGCGGGCCGGAGAGCGTGTGGTTGACGAAGACGACGGCGCGCCCGCATGGCGTTTCCCGACGCCCGATGCGCTGGCCGCCTGCGATCTCGACAAGATCGGGATGCCCGGCAAGCGGGTGGCGGCACTGACAGGCGTGGCACGCGCGGTGGCGGCCGGCGACGTGCCGGTCGATCGCGAGCACGCCGATCTCGCGACGCTGCGCAGTGCGTGGCTCGATCTGCCCGGCATCGGCCCGTGGACCGTCGAATACATCGCGATGCGCGCGTGGCGCGATCCGGACGCATGGCCGGCCTCCGATCTCGTGCTGATGCAGTCGATCGCCGCACGCGATCCGGCGCTCGACCGGCTCACGACCCAGAAGCACCGCACCGAAGGCTGGCGGCCGTGGCGCGCGTACGCGGCGCTGCATTTGTGGAACGAAGTGGCCGACCGGGCGGGCGGCGCGCGCGGCGGGTGAGGGCGGCGGCCCGCGGGCGCGTGCGATTTGACGAGGCCGCGATGCAACCCGTTGCGCCGATCGTGCTGACGCTCATCGGTTGCCTGCCGGAGGGCGGCCATCACGGCCATTCCGTCAATCCGTCGCCCGCCAGATGCCGGCTGCGCGACGCATGCTTGTCCCGCTTTCCGCAGTCGGTTCGGCGGCAGGGTTGCACCTGCCGCCACCCATTCGCGTGTCAGGTTCCGTCGGACGAATTCGCGTAACCGGCGCGCGCGTTGCCGCCGCCTGGAACCGGTCGCAGAGGCGGCGACCGCCGCGACCGGCCCGCCCGGCGGCCCGCTCCGGCCCGCGCACCGTGCCCGGAGCCACCTCAAGCGCGTGTTTCGGCGAGATGTTAAAGTGCCCGCTACCAACGAAGCGACCAACAATCCAGCCGGCCGCGCGCGGCGTTCTGCGCGCGGCCGTCACGCACTTGCGTCTCCATGTCGAACACCATGACTCACCGCCAGTCCGAACTGCTGCTGAATCGCCTCGAAGCGCTGAGCTCGGGCCCGACGCGGCAGCATCTGCCCGACGGCCTGCGCGGCATCGAAAAGGAAAGCCTGCGCGTGACGCGCGACGGGATGATCGCGTTCACGCCGCATCCGCGCGCGCTCGGTTCGGCGCTCACGCATCCGTCGCTGACGACCGACTATTCCGAAGCGCTGATCGAGCTGATCACGCCGGCGGAAAGCGACGCTGCGATCACGCTCGAACGTCTCGACGATCTGCATCGCTACGTGTATGCATCGCTCGGCGACGAGATGCTGTGGAACGACTCGATGCCTGGCCTGCTGCCGGCTGACGACCAGATTCCGATCGCGAACTACGGCATGTCGAACATCGGCCGCCTGAAGACGGTGTACCGGCGCGGCCTCGCGTATCGCTACGGCCGCACGATGCAGTGCATCGCCGGCATCCACTACAACTATTCGCTGCACGAGGAAGTGTGGCGGCGCCTGCACGCGGAAGAAGGCTCGACGGCCACGCTCGTCGATTACCAGTCGGAGCGCTATCTTGCGCAGATCCGCAACTTCCGCCGCCGCAGCTGGCTGCTGATGTACCTGTTCGGCGCGTCGCCCGCGCTCGATACGAAGTTCCTGCGCGGCAAGCCGCACAAGCTCGACACGTTCGACGCCGATACGCTGTACCTGCCGCATGCGACGAGCCTGCGGATGAGCGATCTCGGCTACTCGAACACGACCGCGCAGGCTGCGCTGCACGTCGACTACAACACGCTGCCCGGCTATCTCGACGCGCTGTCGAAGGCCGTGAGCGAGCCGTATCCGGCCTACGAGGCGATCGGCACGCATCGCGACGGCGAGTGGATCCAGATCAACACGAACGTGCTGCAGATCGAGAACGAGTTCTACTCGACGATCCGGCCGAAGCGCGTCACGTATTCGGGCGAGCGGCCGCTGCATGCGCTCGCGTCGCGCGGCGTGCAGTACATCGAGGTGCGCTGTCTCGACATCGATCCGTTCGAGCCGACCGGCATCGCACTGGAAACGGCGCGCTTCATCGACGCGTTCCTGCTCGCGTGCGCGCTCGACGAGAGCCCGGCGCTCGACTGCCCCGCGTACCAGGAAGCGAACGCGAACTTCGGCAGCGTGACGATGGAAGGGCGCAAGCCGGGGCTCACCCTGCAACGCGACGGCCAGCCGGTCACGCTGCAGGCGTGGGCGGACGCGCTGATGGCCGATATCGAAACCGTCGGCCGCCGTCTCGACGAGATCCGCGGCGGCGACGAGCACGTGCGCGCGATCGCCGCGCAACGCGAGAAGCTCGCCGATCCGGGGCGCACGCCGTCCGCGCGCGTGCTGCGCACGATGCGCGAACGCGGTCAGTCGTTCCTCGGGTTCGCGCTGGCGCAGAGCGAAGCGCATGCCGCGCATTTCCGCGCGCGTCCGCCGTCGGCGGATACGCTGCGCGCCGAGCAGGCCCTTGCTGCGAAATCGCTGGCCGAGCAGGCCGAGCTCGAAGCGAAGGAGGCCGGATCGTTCGACGCGTTCGTCGCGGCCTATCGCGCCTATACGCTGAACCGCTTCAGCGTGTGATGCTGGCGCACGTGCGCCGCGTCGGCCGGCGCGGTGCGCGATGCGTATCTCCGTCGCCGGTCGGGGCGCGCCGTGGTGCGCTCGATCCGGTTCGATCAGCCGTCAATGGTGTGCGTATGTGCCGCGATCGATTGCGTGCGGCAGCGCCGGCTTGCCCGATTCCACGTTTGCCCCGCCCTCGCTGCCGTAGCCGGCGTCGCCGCCGCGTGCCTGTGCGGCACGGTGCATGATCGCCTGCATGTTGCCCGGAAAGTCGGGACTGCTGGCGAGGCTCGTCCGGTAGCCGGCGGCCTGCAGCTCCACGAGTTCCTGACGGACCTCGGCGCGCGTCAGCGTCGACGCGGCCTGCGCGTGAGCGGCGAAGGCCGCGCCGATCAGCACGCATGCGCATGTCGCCTGTTTCATCGTCTTCATCGTGTTTACTCCGTGAGGTTCCGGTGCCGTGCCGTGACCGGCGCGGGCGGAACCGATGCGGCCAGTCTAGGCTTCGGATGCCAAACGAAACATCCCGCCTGCCGTCAGGCACCTTTGCCGCATGTGCAACAACATTGCGCGGGTAGCGGCGCCGCGCCGCTCGTGGCGGGCTTGCTGTCGAACGCGACAGCGGGCCGCCCGCCGCCGGTCAGCGGGTGGCGGCTGGTTCGTATCGGGTCGGCACGCATCGGGCTTGTCCCCCTTGTACAAGCGGCGTGCGCCTCCTAACCTCTTTTAAGCAACCGATCGGTTGGGCGTGCGACGTCGTTGCGTGCGCAAGCGCCTGATCGCGGTCATGACCGCAGGACATCGCCTTGTACCGAACCCGGGGCATCCCGATGCCAGCTCGGGTCGACTCTGGAGACACGATGAATCCCACCGACGCCCTACCGCCCGGCATCGTCTTTGCACAGCCGTTGACGCCAGTCGCCCACTCGCTGCTGCTGTCCTTCCTCGTCGCCGCGATCCCGATCGCGGTCGCGCTGATCGCACTCGGCGTGTTGCGCCGCCCCGCATGGCAGGCCTCGCTCGCCGGGCTCGTCGCTGGCCTCGCGGTCGCGATCGGCGCGTGGGGCATGCCGGCCGGGCTCGCGTTCAATGCGGTCGGCGCGGGCATGGCGCTCGCGGTCGTGCCGGTGATGTGGATCGTCTTCAACGCGCTGCTGCTGTACAACATCGCGGTGAAGTCGGGCCGCTTCGACCAGTTCCGGCAATGGATGCTCGACAACCTGCCCGACGATCGCCGCCTCGTGCTGCTTGTCGTCGCTTTCTCGTTCGGCTGCCTGCTCGAAGGGATCTCGGGATTCGGCACGCCGGTCGCGATCACGAGCGCGCTGCTGATCGCGCTCGGCTTCCCCGCGCTCGAAGCGCTCACCTATACGCTGCTGTTCAACACGGCGCCGGTCGCGTTCGGCGCGCTCGGCGTGCCGATCACCGTGCTCGGCGCGGTGACGTCGCTGCCGCCCGCGACCCTCGCGCAGATGGTCGGCCGCCAGCTGCCGTTCTTCGCGCTGCTGCTGCCGTTCTACGTGGTCGGCGCGTATGGCGGGCTGCGCTCGATCTCGAAGCTGTGGCCCGCGCTGCTCGTGTCGGGCGGCAGCTTCGCGATCGCGCAGTTCGTCACGTCGAACTTCCTCGGCTACCAGCTCACCGACGTGCTGTCGTCGCTCACGTCGCTGATCGTCACGATCGGCTTCCTGCAGGTGTGGAAGCCGCAGCCCGATCCGCAATACGCGCTCGCGCGCAGCGTGCCGGCAACGGCCGGCGCGGCGCGTGCGGGCTTCGGCGGCTGGCTGCCGTGGCTCGTCGTGTCGGTGGTCGTGATCGTGTGGGTGCACGCGAACATCGCGGCGATCGGCGACGTGAAGATCAAGTGGCCGGGCCTGCACAACGCCGTGTTCGTGTCGCTGTACCACAAGCCCTATGCGGCGATCTGGGATTTCCAGCCGCTCGGCACGGGCACCGCGATCCTGGTCTCCGCGATCATCACGGCCGCGTTGACGCGCACCGGCGTCGGCGCATTCCTCGAATGCGCGGTCAAGACCTGGCGGCAGACGTGGATCGCGATCGTCACGGTGATGATGATCGTCGGGCTCGCGTACCTGCTGAACTACTCGGGAATCAGCTACACGCTCGGCACCGGCGTCGCGTCGACGGGTGCGTTGTTCCCGCTGGTGTCCGCGTCGCTCGGCTGGATCGCGGTGTTCCTGTCCGGCAGCGACACGTCGGGCAACGCGCTGTTCGGCAACCTGCAGGTGGTCGCCGCCAGGCAGCTCGGCTTCGATCCGGTGCTGATGGCCGCGACCAACTCGTCGGGCGGCGTGATGGGCAAGATGATCTCGCCGCAGAACATCGCGACGGGCGTGTCGACGACGGATCTGAAAGGGCAGGAAGGTGTCGTGTTCGCGCGCACGTTCTGGCACAGCGTGATCCTCACGCTACTGCTCGGTGTGCTGGTGTTCCTGCAGCAGCACGTGCTGACATGGATGATTCCGGCACTGCCGAAGTGATGTGAGCGCAACGACAGAAGGAAGGCACGAGGAAAAACGAGGGAAGGCGCGGGAAAAGCGCCGCTAAAGTGCGGAACCGGCGAACGCGCGGCAGTTCAGCGCGCGTTCGCCCGCCGCGCCGCGCGTCCTGCTTCATCCGTCCCGGCCGCGTGGCTGCCGGCCGGCAGGATGCACGCGAGGAATGCGTCGATCGCCGGGCTCTGGCGGCGCGCCTTCAGGTAGTACACGTATTCGTCGATCGTCGTGTCGACGCCGCGCAGCGCGATCACGCGCAAATCCGGATGACGTTCGGCCTCGCCGAGCGGAAACAGGCTGCCGCCCACGCCATGCAGGATCGCCTCGCGAATTGCTTCGCGGCTGCCGATCTCGGCAACCGAGACGGCCGCGACACCTGCCGTTTCGAGGATCGTCTCCGTGCAGCGGCGCGTGACGGATCCTGCTTCGCGTATCAGCAGCCGCACGTCGGCAAGCTGCGCCGGATCGATCGCGTCGCAACGCGCGAGCGAATGCGTGCGATGCACGACGAGCACGAGCGGGTCGGTCGAGATCACCTGGCGTTCGAGGCCGTCGGCATCGTTGCGCTGCGACGAGACGGCGAGGTCGATGCGGAATTCCTGCAGCGCCTGCAGGATTTCCTCGGAGTTGCCGATCCGGCACGTGAGCGCGATCGACGGATGCGCGTTCGAGAAGCGGCCGACTGCGTCCATGATGTAGTACGGCCCCGTCGCACCGATCCGCAAATGGCCTTCGAACAGGCCGCCGACGTTGCGCAGCATGATGTCGGCCTGCGCCTCGAGCGCGATCATCTGCTCGACGAGCGGCAGCAGCTCGATGCCCGTCTCGGTGACTTCGAGCTTGCGCCCGCTGCGGTAGAACAGCTCGACGCCGTATACCTGCTCGACCTGCCGGATCTGCGCGGCAATCGTCGGCTGGCTCACGCCCAGGTGGCGCGCGGCGCGCGTGATGCTGCCCTGCCGGACGGTCGCGTGGAACGCCTTCAGCTGATCGAACACGACTCGGCTTCTCCCCTCGGTATCGCGCGTCAGCGTAGCGCATGCGTATGTCGGCCGGATGAAAGGCGTCTCGTGCGCCGCATCGAAAAAAACTTGTGGGTCACCCAAAGAAACCTGCGGTAACCGGTCACGTCCGGGACACGCCGGTGCGGGGTAATAACGGCATCGCACCAGCGCCGGCCCCGCTCGACCGGCGCCCCACTCCTACCGACAACAGGGTTCCCTTCATGTCCTCGAACAATCGACGCGATTTCCTGCGCCTCGCCGCTCAGTCGGCCGGCGCGATGGCCGCCTACGCGGGCTTCCCGCCCGCGATCCGCAATGCGCTGGCGATGCCGGCCGCCTATCGCACGGGCACGATCCGCGACGTCGAACACGTCGTGATCTTCATGCAGGAAAACCGTTCGTTCGACCATTACTTCGGCGGGCTGCGCGGCGTGCGCGGCTTCAACGACCCGCGCCCGCACCTGCTGCCGAGCGGCGCACCGGTGTGGCAGCAGCCGCCGGCGTCGGTGTTCACGAAGAACTATCATTCGCGCGGCCTCGATCCGTCGGCGCCGTACGTGCTGCCGTTCTACCTCGATCCGAAGCAGACGACCGAATTCCAGCCCGGCACCAACCACGGCTGGAGCAGCGGCCACCTGTCCTGGAACAACGGTCAGTGGGACCAGTGGGTGAACCAGAAGCAGGACGTGCTGACGATGGGCTACCTGAAGCGCCAGGATCTTGCGTATCACTACGCATTGGCCGACGCGTTCACGATCTGCGATTCGTACTTCTGCTCCGCACACGCCGACACCGCGCCGAACCGCATCTACCTGTGGACCGGCACGGTCGACTCGCGCAACATCTACGGCAACCCGCCGAACGGCCCGGGCATTGGCGAGCGCGACGACGTGAACGGCTACACGTGGACGACCTACGCGGAACGCCTCGAGAACGCGAAGATCAGCTGGAAGGTGTACCAGGGCGGCACCGGCATCCCGGGCGACCCGACCGACAACTACACCGACAACTCGCTGATGTTCTTCAAGCGCTTCCAGGTGAAGGAAGGCGCGAGCGGCCCGCTGGTCGACAAGGGCGCATCGGACCACACGCTCGCCGAGCTGAAGGCCGACGTGCAGGCGAACCGGCTGCCGCAGGTGTCGTGGATCGTCGCGCCGTACAAGTACAGCGAGCACCCGCAGGCATCGCCGACCGACGGCGCGTTCTACATCAACATGGTGCTCGAGGCGCTGACGTCGAACCCCGAAGTGTGGGCGAAGACGGTGTTCATCCTCAACTACGACGAGAACGACGGGCTGTTCGACCACGTCGTGCCGCCGGTGCCGCCGGTGACCAGCGGCGTGGGCGGCCAGGGCATCGTGTCGTCGAACCTGCTGTCGAACCTCGGTGATGAACTGCTCGACCTGAACAAGTACCCGGGCGAAATGAGCCCGCTCGTGCCGGGCGCGGACCCGGGCGGCATCCAGCCGATCGGCCTCGGGCCGCGCGTGCCGCTGATCATCATCTCGCCGTGGACGAAGGGCGGCTGGGTGTGCTCGGAGACGTTCGACCATACGTCGGTGCTGCGTTTCCTCGAAGCGCGTTTCGGCGTGAAGGAGCCGAACATCAGCGCATGGCGCCGCTCGATCTGCGGCGACCTCACGTCGGCGTTCGACTTCTCCGCACGCCCCGACACGCGCACGGTGAGCTTCACGGTGCCGCAGCACATCGCGACGGCCGGCCAGGCGTACCAGGTGCCCGCGCAGCAGTCGATGCCGGCGCAGGAGCCCGGCACGCGTCCGGCACGCGCGCTGCCGTACGAGCTGTTCGTGCACAGCCGCGTGAGCGGGCACGACGACACCGTGTCGCTCGACTTTGCGAACACCGGTGACGCAGGCGCCGCGTTCTACGTGTACGACCGCCGCAACCCGACGACCCCGCCGCGCCGCTATGCGGTGTCCGCGCACGACCGCTTCGTCGACACGTGGAACACGTCGGCCGCGCGCGGCGACTACCATCTCGCGGCATATGGCCCGAACGGCTATCTGTGCGAGTTCCAGGGCAACACGCGGCTCGCGGCGGACGGCCGTCACGCGAATCCCGAAGCGCGGATCGGCTACGACGTGCGCAACCGCCACGTGTACCTGCAACTGCGCAACAGCGGGCGCGCGACGTGCCGCGTGACGGTCGACAACGCATACAGCCACAAGCATGCGCGGACCTACACGCTGGAGCCGGGCGAGCGCGTCGAGGATCACTTCGAGCTGTCGTCGAGCCACGGCTGGTACGATCTGACGATCACCGCGACGACGCTGCGCGGCGGCGACGACAAGGTCGTGCGCCGCTTCGCGGGCCACGTCGAGACGGGCCGGCCGAGCCACAGCGATCCGGGGCCGGTGAAGCACGTGACGGCCTGAAGGCCGGCACGCGTTGCGCGAGGCGGGCGAGGGTGGCCCGCTGCGGGCCGGCTGCGTTCAGGTGCATTCCGGCAGGCGGAATTGGCTTTTGGAAACTGAAAACTGTTGACAATGTGCTGGGCCGAGGGTATAGAGGGATCATTCGCCGACATGGCGCCCTCGTTCTCTACCGCAGCCTTGCTGCCTGCCCGACCATGACAGCCCCGAACGCGCTCAGCGCCATCGAACTCCTGCAAAGCCAGTCGCTCGCGATGATCGTCCAGGACATGCTCGAGCGCGCGATCGTCTCCGGCGAATACGCCCCCGGCGAGAAGCTCAACGAAGTCGAGATCGCGACCAAGCTGAACGTGTCGCGCGGCCCCGTGCGCGAGGCATTCCGCGCGCTCGAGCAGGCCGGCCTGCTGCACAACGAGAAGAACCGCGGCGTGACCGTGCGCATCGTGCCGCTGCGCGAGGCCGAGGAGATCTACGAAGTGCGCGCGATGCTCGACGAGTCGGTCGCGCGGGCACTCGCAAAGCGCATCTCGCCCGACACGCTGAAGGTGCTGAAGGGCATCGTCCAGTCGATGAAGGACGCCGCGAAGACGCACAACGTCACGCGCTACACCGAGTTGAACGTGCAGTTCCACGACGCGATGGTGGTTGGCGTCGGCAATACGCACCTCACCGATACCTATCGCCGGCTCGTGCGCCAGCTCGGCCTGCTGCGCCAGGCGGCGATCGAGGCCGAGGAGGATGCGATCGCCGTGTCCGCGGCCGAGCACGACAGGATCGTGCGGGCGCTCGCGGGTGGCGACGAGGAGCAGGCCGTCGCGCTGGTGCGCGAGCACGTTGCGCACGGACTCGCGCGGATGCGCCGTACGCATGAACAGGGGTTGCCGGCAGCAGGCAAGGCGGCGCGGGAGAAAACCGTGCGCGCGTAAGCGTCCGGCAATAGCCGCGCGGGTCGCCGCGCGCGGCACAAAGCAAAGGGACGCTTTTCAGCGTCCCTTTGTTATTGCATCGTCACGCTTTGTCGGCCTTCCCGGCCGCGCTCGCGAATTTCGCGAGCCACGTATCGACCGGCGACGGCCGCCGGTTCCCGTCCTCCGCGCGTTCCTTGCGGCGGATCGCATCGCGCTCGACGTGCGCGCCGACATAGCGGATCGGCTCCGGCGGGAAAGCCCCGAGCGGGCCGCGCACGATCGGGCTGACGCTTCGGCCAACACCACGCGACGTACGCCCATCGCCTGCAACGTGTCGGCGATTGCCGCGATGGCGCACGGGATGCCGGCGTCGCCGACATGGCCGATGCACCCGGCGCGCAACGTCCCGGTTTCGGTGTGCTTGCCGGGATACGGAATGTAGCCGCGCTTTCCGACCTCCCGATAAAACCGCTTGAAGTCGTCGTTCGAATCATCTTCGCCCCCTTATCCGTGACGGCGCGGCACACGGCGGATGAGTGGAGACCAGCCCTCTTGATGCTACGTTACTTTGCTTTCTGTTCTCTGCATGTTGTTGACAATCTACAAATCATCAATTTTAATGTCGAGCATGGAAAGCACCTCCCTTCGGCGCGACGCGGGCGCCGGCGGCTCTACCCTTCGAACCGAAAGGAATGAACGTCATGAATGAAACGCCTGTATCCGTGGAAGTGAACGGCCGCCGCTACAACTGGATGAGCCGGCCCGTGGTGGTGGTCTGCGTCGATGGCTGCGCATACGAATATCTGGAAGAAGCGGCGCAGGCCGGCGTCGCGCCGTTCCTGCGCACGCTGCTGAAGCCGGGCACGGCGCTCAAGGGCGAGTGCGTGGTGCCGAGCTTCACGAACCCGAACAACCTGTCGATCGTGACGGGCGTGCCGCCGGCGGTGCATGGGATAAGCGGCAACTACTTCTACGATCGCGACACCGGTGCCGAGGTGCTGATGAACGATCCGAAGTACCTGGTCGCGCCCACCGTGCTCGCGACCTTCGCGGAGCAAGGCGCGCGTGTCGCGGTCGTCACCGCGAAGGACAAGCTGCGCCGCCTGCTCGGCAAGGGGCTGAAGGGCATCTGCTTCTCGTCGGAAAAGGCCGACGAGGCGAGCGTCGAGGAAAACGGCATCGACAACGTGCTCGAACTGGTCGGCAAGCCGGTGCCGAGCGTGTACAGCGCGGATCTGTCGGAATTCGTGTTCGCGGCCGGCGTGCGCCTGCTCGAGACGCGCCCGATCGACCTGATGTACCTGTCGACGACCGACTACGTGCAGCACAAGTGCGCGCCCGGCACGGAAGGCGCGAACGCGTTCTACGCGATGATGGACACGTACCTGCAGCGCCTCGACGCACTCGGTGCAATCGTCGCGATCACGGCCGACCACGGGATGAACGCGAAGCACGACGATATAACCGGCGAGCCGAACGTGATCTACCTGCAGGAGCTGTTCGACGAGTGGCTCGGCGAGGAGGCGGCGCGCGTGATCCTGCCGATCACCGATCCGTACGTCGTGCATCACGGCGCGCTCGGTTCGTTTGCGACCGTCTACGTGCCGGCGACGGCCGATGCCGACGCGCTGCGCGCACGGCTCGCCGCGGTCGACGGCATCGAGGTCGTGCTGACGGGCGCCGAGGGTTGCGCGCGCTTCGAGCTGCCGCCGGCGCGGATGGGCGACCTGATCGTGATCTCGAAGCAGGACGTCGTGCTCGGCACGCGCCGCGTCAGGCACGACCTGTCGGGGCTCGACGTGCCGCTGCGCTCGCACGGCGGGATCTCCGAGCAGATCGTGCCGCTGATCTTCAGCAAGCCGGTCACCGGCGACGTCTCGGGCCGCGCGCGGCTGCGCAACTTCGACATCATCGACATCGCGCTCAACCATCTGCAGTGATGCGCACGCATCCGCAAGGGGACACACTCATGAACGCCATTGCGGCATCGACGGACGTCCGCGAGATTCGTCGCGAAGCACTGCGAATCGACGGCGAACGGATTCATCGGGATGCGGTCATCGACGTGCGCAACCCGTACGACGGCTCGCTGGTCGGCACCGTGCCGAAGGCGACACTGGACGACGTGCGGCGTGCCTTCGCGGCCGCGCGTGCATACCGGCCGACGCTCACGCGTCACGATCGGGCCGCGATCCTGCGTCGCGCGGCCGACATCGTGCGTTCGCGCACCGCCGAAATTGCGGCGCTGATCACGGCCGAATCCGGGCTGTGCGTCAAGGACACGACGTACGAAGCCGGCCGCGTGGCCGACGTGCTGACGTTCGGCGCCGGTGAAGTGCTGAAGGACGACGGGCAGATCTTCTCGTGCGACCTGACCCCGCACGGCAAGAAGCGCCGCGTGTACACGCAGCGCGACCCGCTGCTCGGCGTGATTTCGGCGATCACGCCGTTCAACCACCCGATGAACCAGGTCGCGCACAAGATCGTGCCGTCGGTCGCGACCAACAACCGGATCGTCGTGAAGCCGTCGGAAAAGGTGCCGCTGTCGTGCTACCTGTTCGCGGACATCCTGTATGAAGCCGGCCTGCCGCCGCAGATGCTGCAGGTCGTCACCGGCGACCCGCAGGAGATTGCCGACGAGCTGATCACGAACCCGGCGATCGACCTGATCACGTTCACGGGCGGCGTATCGATCGGCAAGTCGATTGCGTCGCGGATGGGCTACCGGCGGGCGGTGCTCGAACTCGGCGGCAACGATCCGATCATCGTGATGGAAGACGCCGATCTCGACGAAGCGAGCACGCTCGCGGTGTCGGGCTCGTATAAAAACTCGGGCCAGCGCTGCACGGCGATCAAGCGGATGCTCGTGCACGAGTCGGTGGCCGATCGCTTCACGGCGCTCGTGGTCGAGAAGACGCGTGCGTGGTCGTACGGCAATCCCGCCGATCCGTCGGTCGACATGGGCACGGTGATCGACGAGGCGGCCGCGAAGTTCTGCGAGCAGCAGGTAAACGATGCGATCGCGCGCGGCGCACGGCTCCTGGTCGGCAACGTGCGCGACGGCGCGCTGTATTCGCCGACGGTGATCGACCGCGTGACGCCCGACATGCCGCTCGTGAAACACGAAACCTTCGGCCCGGTGTCGCCGATCATGCGCTTCAGCAACATCGACGAAGCGATCCGGATGTCGAACAGCACCGACTATGCGCTGTCGTCGTCGGTCTGCACGAACCGCTTCGACACCATCACGCGCTTCATCACCGAGCTGGAAGTCGGCAGCGTGAACGTGCGCGAAGTGCCGGGTTACCGGCTCGAACTGACGCCGTTCGGCGGCGTGAAGGATTCGGGGCTCGGCTACAAGGAGGGCGTGCAGGAAGCGATGAAGAGCTTCACGAACACGAAGACGTATTCGCTGCCGTGGTAAGTGGCGTGTCAGCCGCGCGCACCGGTTTCGCAGCCGGTGCGCGCGTTATTCGATCGGCTCATATCGATAGCCGATTTGCGTTTTTGCCGGGCCCCGGCGCGTCGGTAGAATTCGCGGACCTCTCGAACGGCATGCATGTGCCGCGCGAAAATTCCGTCCAATCATTCGGGGTCCGCACCATGAAATTCCTTCGCTCCATCCTGGTCGTTGCCATGCTGCAGGCCGTTTCGGTCACGGGCGCACTGGCTGCCGACGACCTGTCGCAAATCAAGTCGTCCGGCGTGTTCCGGGTCGGTACCGAAGGCACGTACGCGCCGTTCACGTACCACGACGAAACCGGCAAGCTGACGGGCTTCGACGTCGACATCGCGACCGCGATCGCGCAGCGCCTCGGCGTGAAGCCGCAGTTCGTCGAAGGAAAGTGGGACGGGCTGATCGCGGGCCTCGACGTGAACCGCTACGACGCGGTCGTCAATGAAGTGTCGATCACCGACGCGCGCAAGGCGAAATACGATTTCTCGACGCCGTACATCACGTCGCGCGCGGTGCTGATCGTGCGCGCGGACAACACGACGATCCGCTCGTTCGACGATCTCAAGGGCAAGAAATCCGCGAACACGCTGACCAGCAATTTCGGCAAGCTCGCGGCCGCGCATGGCGCGGACGTCGTGCCCGTGCAGGGCTTCAACGAATCGATCGACCTGCTCAGCTCGGGGCGCGTCGACGCGACGATCAACGATTCGCTGTCGTACCTCGATTTCCGCAAGCACAAGCCCGACGCGAAACTGAAGATCGCGGCGACCGACACGGGGGGCGCGAGCGACGCATCGGGCGTGCTGCTGCGCAAGGGCAGCCCGGCGCTGGTGGCCGCGATCGACAAGGCGCTCGCGGACATCAAGGCCGACGGCACCTACGCGAAGATCTCGCAGAAGTATTTCGGCCGCGACGTGTCGCAGCCGTGACGCGAGGCTGAATGATGCAGGCCTGGCTTCACCTGATGGCGGAATCGCTGCGGCCCCTGCTCGTCGCGGGGCTCGTGTTCACGGTGCCGCTCACGCTCGCGTCGTTCGCGATCGGCCTGCTGCTCGCATTCGGCGCGGCGCTCACGCGGCTGTTCGGGCCGCGCTGGGCGCAAGCCGCCGTGCGTTTCTACATCTGGCTGTTTCGCGGTTCGCCGCTGCTCGTGCAGCTGTTCGTGATCTTCTACGGCTTGCCGAGCGTCGGTATCGTGCTCGATCCGCTGACGGCCGCCGTGATCGGCTTCTCGCTGAACGTCGGCGCGTACAACGCCGAGGTGATCCGCGGCGTGATCGAATCGATTCCGAAGGGGCAGTGGGAAGCCGCGTACTCGATGGCGATGACGCGGCCGCAGGCGCTGCGCCGCGCGATCCTGCCGCAGGCGGCGCGCGTCGCGCTGCCGGCACTGTCGAATTCGTTCATTTCGCTCGTGAAGGACACATCGCTCGCGGCCGTGCTGACCGTGCCGGAGATCTTCCAGGCCGCGCAGCGGATCGCGGCCGTGACCTACGAGCCGATGATTCTCTATACGGAAGCCGCGCTGATCTATCTGCTGCTCAGCTCGGTGCTGTCGACGCTGCAGCGTCGCCTCGAAATTCGCTTCGGTCGTCACGCGTTGTTCCAGGCGGAGTGGCGATGATCCGGCTCGAACGCATCGACAAGTCGTTTGGCGCGCATCGTGTGTTGCACGGGATCGACCTCGCGTTGCAGCCCGGCAGCGTGACGGCGCTGATCGGGCCATCCGGTAGCGGCAAGAGCACGCTGCTGCGTTGCGTGAACCTGCTCGAAGTGCCCGAGGCTGGCACGCTGATGGTCGGCGACGCGCGCATCGACTTCTCGCCGGCGTACCGGCCGGCGCGCGACGCCGTGTTCGCCGTGCGCCGCCAGACCGGCATGGTGTTTCAGAACTTCCAGCTGTTTCCGCACCTGAGTGTCGTGCAGAACGTGATGGAAGGGCTCGTCACCGTGCAGCGCTGGCCGCGTGAACGGGCCCGCGAACGCGCGCTCGCGCTGCTCGAGAAGGTCGGCATCGCGGACAAGGCCGACGCGTGGCCCGGCACGCTATCGGGCGGCCAGCAGCAGCGCGTTGCGATCGCACGTGCGCTCGCGCCGTCGCCGCAGGTGCTGTTGTGCGACGAGCCGACGTCGGCACTCGATCCGGAACTGTCCGTCGAAGTGGTCGAGGTGCTGCGCCAGCTCGCACGCGAAGGCACGACGATGCTGATGGCCACCCACGACCTGCGCCTGGCGGCGTCGATCGCGCACGACGCGGTGTTTCTCGCGGACGGCCGCGTCGTCGAAGCCGGTGCATCGCGCGACCTGTTCGGCGACCCGCGCGATCCGCGCACCGCGAAGTTCATCTCGACGCTTGCGCAGGGCGTGCCGGTGTTCTGACGCGACAGGCGAAAAGCGGCATGCGGTACAGCGGGCGTCAACCTTGCCCTGGCCCGTCGAGCACCGCCGCGACGATTGCCTCCGGCGCATCTTCCTGCACCAGGTGGCCTGCGCGGGGCACCCGGATCAGCGTGCCGCTTGCGATGCGATCGGCCAGCGCCTGCCCCTGTTCAAGCGGAATCCACGCGTCGTCCTCGCCCCACACGATGCGCACCGGAAAGTCCGGCGGCGCGTAACGAGCCTCGGCTTCCTCGATGTAGCACTGGCGCATCTGCGCGATCTGGCGATAGAACGCGGCCTGACCGGTAGGCGTGAGCCAAGGCGCACGGTAGATCGACAGCGCTTCGTCGCTCAGCGGCCGGGCGACCGCATTGCGGAGATAGGCCGACACGAGCGCGTGATGCGCATACGCAGGCAATCCGGTGAAGGCGGCTTCGTGCTGCGCGACGTGGCGCACGAACGGCGAACCCTGCGGCGCGATCGCGACCGGATTCACGAGCGTGAGGTCCGCATACGCGACGCCGTTGAGGAAGTGCGCACGCAGCACGGTTGCGCCGCCATAGTCGTGCGCGAGCACGCGCGGGCGTGAGATCTTCCACGCGTCGAGCATCGAGGCGAACAGCCCGTTCTGGCGGCCGAGCGACACGTCCGCGTCCGGCATGTCGGATTGACCGTAGCCGAGCAGGTCGTAGAAGAACACGCGATGACGTCGCGCGAGCCACGGCGCGATCCGGCGCCACACCTGCGACGAAAACGGCGTGCCATGCACGAGCACCAGCGGCGGGCCTTCGCCGAGCGTTCCCCAGGCAATCCGGTGTCCTTCGAAAATGAAGCGATTGGCGAGTTCGAGCATCGGCCTCTCCGTGCTAACCTGTTTTGGTTGTTAACAGGTTACTCTGGATTGCCCGGGCGTGAAACCGACAGGTGCAAATAAATGGTTACTCGAAACGAACCCGCGCGACCCGCGCACGAATGGGGCGCAGCCGATTTCGTCGGTGGCCATCCGGCGCTCGACTTCCTCAACACGGTGGCCGACACGGGCAAGACGCGCGACGCGGACAAGCTCGTCGACTGGCCGGCCGTGCATGCGTGGGCGCAACGATCGGGGCTGGTGGCGCCAGCCGATCTGTCGCGGCTTCTGCGTCATGCGAGGCGGGACGACGCCGATACGCTGGCGGCGCTGCATCGCTTTCGCGATGACGCTTACACCGCGATCGCGCACCTGACGGCCGGAGGCGGCGGCATGGCCGGCGCGCGCGCGGCGGACCGGCTCGCTGTCGCGATTCGCGACGCGATCGGGCGTAGCGCGTTCGAGGCGGTCGACGGCCGGTTCGCGTGGCGGCCCGACGCGCGCGCGACGTCACGCTGGGTCGATGCGGCAGCACTCGGCTTCGAGCAACTGCTGCGCAGCGACGACTTCGCGCGCGTGCGGCAGTGCGGCCGGTGCACGTGGTTCTTCGTCGATCGCGGCCGCGGAGTCGGGCGCCGCTGGTGCGACATGCGCACGTGCGGGAACCGCGCGAAGGTGGAGGCATTCAGGGAGCGGTGACGCGCGCGTCGTGACGGTGGTCGCGCCACACGATGCGCGGCCGGCGCGCGAGCGTCATGGGGCGGCTTCGTGCGCGGGGTGTTCCGGCCACAGCGTCACGGCGATGAACAGGCCGGCCGCGAGGAATGGTGCGCCGATCGCGAACAGGATGGCCGCGACGCCCCAGCGATCCCAGAAGCGGTCGACGACCGCGCGCTCCGGTGTGACTGGGTCGTACAGCACGTTGACCGCTTCGCCTTCGCGCAGGCCCGGATGCGATGACGCCGAACCCTGGGCGAACGTGATCTGGCGTCCACTGTCGGTCGTGAACGCGACGATCGCCGAATACAGCGACGTGCGCGATCGGGACGCGCGCGCGTTTTCCGCGATCTCGACGACATGGCCGGTCGAACGCGCGTAGTGATGGGCGATCTGCCACTGACGCAGGCCGGCCGCACCGGCGCCGGCGACGAAGCCCGTGCCGATCGCGATCGGAATCAGCGCGATTGCGATATCCCAGCGTCTTCGCGCGTGCTTGCGGGCGGCGCGGGCCGGTGGTGGTTCGGATGACCGGCGGCGGCGCCCGCCGACGATCAGGAGGCCGCCGATCGCGAACGATGCGACGGCGAGCAGCGCCGCCACGGCGGCCGGAAACCAGCGTTGCGCGAAATCGTCGATCAGTGCGGGGCGTTCGGGATGGCTGGGGTCGAGCCATACCTCGACGTTCTCGCCGATGTCGTAGGCGGGGACGGTCGAGGCGGTATTGCCGGCGATTTCGCGACGCTGGCCGTCGTTCGCGAGGTACGCGACGATCGGCCGGTACGCGCGCATCGCGTCGCTGTCCTGGACGATGCGCACGACCGTGCCCGGCGTACGGACCAGCTGGCCGGTCGCTTGGCCCGCCGTGACGGCAAGCATGCCGGCCAGCACGAGCAGCACGACGCCGAGCGCCATGGCGACGAGCGCGTCCTTACCCGCCATGACCGGATCCGGTTCGTGCGTCGCACTGCGGATGCCGGCGTGATCGTGGCGGTGGCGTGTCCCGACGGACTCGCCGATATCGGCGCAACCAGGCTCTCTGAATGGTCGCGTCTCGGTTCCATGCTTCCATGTCTGACGTCCCATGTTCTCTCAGTGCCGGCGGGCAAACGGCAATGCCTGCGCCGGTCGTGTGATATTTGTCGGACGATTCTAGCGGAAACGATGCGGAACAGGCGGGCGGTGGCGTACTGCGACAGGGCGCGCGACGAGTGCGGCGGGCGGAAAAGGAAAAAGCCCGGTCAGCTTTCGCTAACCGGGCTTCGGAATTCCTGGTGGGGCGTGAGTGACTCGAACACTCGACCTACGGATTAAGAGTCCGCTGCTCTACCAACTGAGCTAACGCCCCCAACAGAAGAAAGATTATGCCTGGGTATTTCGGACCTTGCAAGTCCTTTCTGCAAATTTCCTGAAAATATTTCGTCACGACAACCGCGGCTGTCGGTCCGATAACGAGCGATCGGAGATTCCGCGCTCCCGGTATGATGACGCCACACGTGTTGCGCGGCGGTCGCGCAACGCTTTCTGGGCTTTCGAAGATGGACGAAAACGCAGTCCGCGAATTGCTGGATCGCCTGCTGGCCCCCTGGGTCCGCTCGCTCGGTCTGGTCCCCGTGTCGATCGGCGACGACAGCGTCACGCTGCGCCTGCCGTTTTCCGGCGAATTCCGTCATTCAGGCGGCGTGATCTGCGGCCAGGTGTTCACGGCGGCCGCCGACACCGCGATGGTGGTCGCGATCTCGGCCGCGCTCGGCGAGTTCCGGCCGATGACGACCGTGTCGTTGAACACGAACTTCATGCGGCCCGTGCGCAAGGGCGACGTGCTCGTCACCGCGCGCGTGCTGCGGATGGGCCGCAACCTCGTATTCGGCGAAGTCGAGCTGTTCGACGAAGACGGCAAGATGGCCGTCCACGCGACGTCGACTTACGCGCTCGTCAGCTGAGCGGCGCGATGTTCGACCAGATCGTCTTTGCGGGCGGCGGCAATCGCTGCTGGTGGCAGGCCGGCTTCTGGGACGTCGCCCAGCCGGCGCTCGGCCTGCGCCCGCGCGTGATCACCGGCATCTCGGCCGGCGCGGCGACCGCGTGCATGCTGTATACGCGCGACGCCGCATGGGTGATGCGCTATTACGAAGAGGCGCTGCGCCACAACCGGAAGAACGCGTACTGGGGCAACCTGTTCGGGCGCGAGCCCGTGTTTCCGCATTACCGGATTTACCGTCAGGCGCTGCTCGACATCTACGGCGAGCCGTTCGCGAAGCTTGCCGCGGCGCCGGAGATCCGCATCGGGGTGTCGCATGTGCCGCGCTGGCTCGGCGCGCGCAGCGCAGTGGCCGCCGGCCTCGTCGCGTACAACATCGAGAAGTACGTGCGCAAGACGCTGCACCCGACGCTCGGGCGCACGCTCGGCTTTCGGCCCGAATTCGTGCGCGCGCAGGCCTGCACGCGAGTCGACGAACTCGCCGACCTGATCCTGCAGTCATCCTGTACGCCGCCGTTCACGCCGGTGCTGCGTCGCGATGGCCGGCCCGTGCTCGACGGCGGGATGGTCGACAACGTGCCGGTCGACGCGCTCGACCCGACGCCGGGCGATGTGCTGGTGCTCGTCACGCGGCTGTACCCGCGCCCGCAGATGTTCACGGTCGCGCACGGCGAGCAGCGGCGGCTGTATGTCCAGCCGTCGAGCAAGGTGCCGATTTCGAGTTGGGATTACACGAGCCCGTCGCAGATGCGGCATGCGTACGACCTCGGGCGGCGCGACGGCGAGCATTTCCTCACGCGCGGCGGCGCGATGACGGGCGGCCGCGCGGCCGCCTGAAGACGGGAAGCAGGAAGCGCGGCCGCGCTCAGCGCACGCGGCGTGGCGTCAGTGCTTCCGGGTTGACGACGCTCGACATGTCGCCCTGGTCGAACGCCAGGATGTTCCTGAACGCCGCGCTGAAGTAGAGCTCGTAGCTTTCGCGCTCGACATAGCCGATGTGCGGCGTGCAGATCACGTTTTCCATCCGCAGCAGGCTGTAGCCTTGCAGGATCGGCTCGCTTTCGAACACGTCGATCGCGACCATTCCCGGACGGTTGTGCGACAGCGCGTTGACCAGTGCATTTTCCTCGAGCAGTTCGGCGCGGCTCGTGTTGACGAGCAGCGACGTCGGCTTCATCCGCATCAGGTCTTCCTGCTTCACGATCCCGCGCGTGTCGTCATGCATGCGCAGGTGCAGCGACAGCACGTCGCTCTGCTCGAACAGCGCTTCACGGCTTTCGGCAGCCGTATAGCCGTCGGCCCGCGCGGCCTCGAGCGAATGCTCGCGGCCCCAGATCAGCACGTTCATCCCGAATGCCTTGCCGTAGCCGGCGACGAGCCGGCCAATCTTGCCGTAGCCCCAGATGCCGAGCGTCTGGCCGCGCAGCACCTGACCGAGGCCGAAGTTCGGCGGCATGGCCGACGTCTTCAGGCCCGACTGCTGCCAGGCGCCCTGCTTCAGGTTCGCGACGTACTGCGGAATGCGGCGCTGGGCGGCCATCACGAGCGCCCAGGTGAGCTCGGCGGGTGCGATCGGCGAACCCGTGCCTTCGAGCACCGCGATGCCGCGGTCGGTACAGGCTTCGAGATCGATGTGGCTCGAAATGCGGCCGGTCTGGCTGATCATGCGCAGGTTCGGCAGCTTGGCGAGCAGTTGCGAGGAAATCGGGGTCCGTTCGCGAATCAGCACGAGCGCCTCGACTTCCGCCAGGCGGCTCGCGAGTTGTCCCAATCCGCGCACCGTGTTGTTGAAGACCTTCACGTCGTGGTCGGCAAGCAGCTCGAAGCAGTTCAGCTTGCGGACGGCGTCCTGGTAGTCGTCGAGGATGGCAATTTTCATGGTGAGCGGGTGTCGCGCGTTGAAAGCGGCGGTGGCGGCGGCGCACGTCGCGCACCCGTCCCGCCCGGCCGGGCCGACATGATGCTACGTCGGCTGCCTTCATGGTGTCTTTTTAACAGGTTGTTACGCTCCGCCGCAATCGGCGGCAGCCTGACCCGGAGCCGCTCGCGCGACGGGTGGAAGGGTGCGCTGTTGTGTCGCATCAAACACGTCCTTCCTGATTCGGCCGCTTACTCGACGAGGTTCACCCAATTGTTGCTCCAATCAGAATAATTGGATCAACTATCCGCAGAAGGCGAGGATTTTTGACTATTTTTATCGTCAACAGGGGCCTTGTTGAGCAACTCTGCATCATTTCCGCTGTCGTAGGAGAATTACGCATTTGCTTCATCTTTTTGAAGTTGTACTAGCGGCAGGAGTCGTTTATGGATCACTTGCAGTCGATGCGCGTGTTCGTCAAGGTTGCAGATCTCGGCAGTTTCGCGCGGGCCGCGAGCGCAATGGATATCTCCAACGCGGTCGCGACGCGTCACGTCGCCGACCTCGAAGGTCGGCTCGGCACGCGCTTGCTGAACCGCACCACGCGCAGTCTCTCCCTGACGGAGTCGGGCCAGGTCTATCTGGAGCGTGCCCGCCAGATCCTCGATGAGCTCGAGGACGTCGAGCAGATGGTCGTCGCGCGCAATCACGAGCCGGTCGGCACGCTGCGCATCGTCGCGCCGGTCGTGTTCGGCCTGCATAACCTCGCGCCCGTGTTGCAGTCGTACACGGAGAATTTCCCGAAAGTGGTGCCGGATCTCACGCTGGTCGACCGGCAGGTCGATCTCGTCGAGGAAGGCTTCGACGTCGGCATCGTCGTCACGCGCCAGATGCGCAGCGCGAGCATCGTCACGCGGCGCCTGACCACGGGTTGCATGACCGTGTGCGCGACGCCGAGCTATCTGGAGAAGCACGGCGTGCCGACCCATCCGGAGCATCTCGCCGAGCACCCGAGCCTGAGCCTGCCGACCGAATACTGGGGCGACGAGCGTGTGTTCACGGGGCCGGACGGCGAAGTGCGCGTGCGCCCGACCAACGTGATCGTCGCGAACAACACCGCGATGCTGCGCCAGTTCGCGCTGCTCGGGATGGGTGTCGCGATCCTGCCGAGCTACCTGATTGGCGGCGACATCGCGCGTGGCGCGCTCGTGCGGCTGCTGCCGGATTTCCGGCTGCCGCAGGTCGAGATCAACATCGCTTACCCGAGCCGGCGCCATCTGCCGGCGAAGGTGCGCACGTTCATCGACCACCTCGTCGAGCATTTCAGCCACTCGACCGACGCAACGATGGGCGAGCAATGGGCCGCGCAGGGTTCGGTGCTCGCGCCGATCGGGGTCGAGACGCGTGCGGAGCAGCCGGAATCGGCCGACCCGAACCTGTCGCCGCGCCTGCCGCGTTCGCCGCGTACGCGCGTCGCGGTGCCGTCGCCGCTGTAACGGCGCGACGGCCGGGCGGCGGTTGCCGCCGGAAAAAAGAAAAACGCGGATCGAGCAATCGATCCGCGTTTTTTATGGCTGCCTGCCGAAGTTCGGCATGGCCGGGAGAACCCCGGCCGTCAGGCCGTTACGAGCCCGTCTTGCGCGCCGTCGTCTTGCGGGCGGCGGTCTTGCGAGCCGGTGCCGGTTTCTCTTCGGCGCCTTCCGTCACGGTTTCGGCATCTTTCGTCGCCGATTTTGCCGTCTTCTTCGCGGCAGCGGCTTTCGGTTCCTTCTTCTCGAACTCGAAGCCGATCTTGCCGTCGGGCTGCTTCACGAGGAATGCCTTGAAGTTGCGGCCCGTGCGTGATGACTTGAAGTTCGGCAGCAGATCCGTGCGGCCGTCGGCAAGCAGCTTGCCCATCTGCTCGCGCGCGATTTCCTGCTGCAGGATCACCTTGCCCGAGCGGAAGTCGCAGGTCTTCGGGTTGGCCACCGAGTGCTCGCACACGTAGCTCATCCCGTGCTCGAACACGCGGCCCTTGCATTTCGGGCACGCGCCGACCGGCTCCTGCCCGGAGAAGTCGGGCGCCTCGCCTTCCTCACCGCCGGTGTCCTGGCCGAAGTCGAACTCGAGCTTGTAGTTCTTCGTCTCGTCGTCGAAGGACAGCTTGAGGATCGCCGAGAACGGGCGGCCCATCTTGCTGCGGAAGCCGGACAGCGGGCCGATCGTCTTCTCGCGCAGCAGTTCCTCGACTTCCGCGATCTCGAACTGCCGGCTGCCCGGGATCTTCGAGATCGAGAACTCGCACTTCGTGCACGCGAAACGGCGGTAGTTCTCCTTTACCTGGCCGCCGCAGTTCGGGCACGGTGTCTCGAGCGTCGCGTAATCGCCGGGGATCGTGTCGGAATCGTATTCCTTCGCGCGCTTGACGATCTGCTGCGTCATGCGGGCGATTTCCTGCATGAACGCTTCGCGCCCGAGGTTGCCGCGCTCCATCTGCGACAGCTTGTATTCCCATTCGCCGGTGAGTTCGGGCGCGGTGAGTTCCTTCACACCGAGCCCGCGCAGCAGCGTCATCAACTGGAATGCCTTCGCGGTCGGGATCAGTTCGCGTCCTTCGCGCACGAGGTATTTCTCGCCGAGCAGGCCTTCGATGATCGCCGCGCGCGTGGCCGGCGTGCCGAGCCCCTTCGCGGCCATCGCCTCGCGCAGTTCGTCGTCCTCGACGAGCTTGCCCGCACCTTCCATCGCGGACAGCAGCGTCGCTTCCGAGTAGCGTGCGGGCGGCTTCGTGACGAGCGCGACGGCGGCGATTTCGTCCGTCTTCACCTTCTCGTCCTTCTGCACCGGCACCAGGTTCGCATCCGCGCCTTCGGCATCGCGGCCGTATACCTGCAGCCAGCCCGGCTCGACGAGCACCTTGCCTTCGGTCTTGAAGTGATGGCCCGCGACTTCGGTGATCCGCGTCGTGACGCGGAATTCGGCGGCCGGGAAGAACACCGCGAGGAAGCGCTTCACGACCATGTCGTACAGCTTCTGCTCCGGCTCGGACAGCGACTTCGGCGCCTGCAGTGTCGGGATGATTGCAAAGTGGTCGCTGATCTTCGAATTGTCGAAGATCCGCTTGTTCGGCTTCACCCAGCCCTTGTCGAGCACCTGCTTCGCATGCGGCAGGTAGTTGTTGCTCTCCTTGAGCATCTCGAGCGTGGACTGGACGGTCGAAAGATAGTCTTCCGGCAGTGCGCGCGCGTCGGTACGCGGGTAGGTCAGCACCTTGTGCTTTTCATACAGTGCCTGCGCGAGGCCGAGCGTGTTCTTCGCGGAGAAGCCGAACCGGCTGTTCGCTTCGCGCTGCAAGCTCGTCAGGTCGAACAGCAGCGGCGACAGTTGCGTCGACGGCTTCGATTCCTCGGAGACCGTGCCGACCTGGTCGCGACACGCGGCGACGATCGTTTCGGCAGCCGGCAGGCTCCACAGGCGGGAGTCGCGCTTTTCCGGATCGAATTCGTCTCGCTTGAATTTCGGGTCGAACCACTTTCCCTCGTAGAAGCCGCCCGCGCATGCGAATTCGGCCTTCACTTCCCAGTAGTCGCGCGGGATGAAGCGGCGGATTTTCTCTTCGCGTTCGACGACGATCGACAACGTTGGCGTCTGAACGCGGCCAACTGTCGTCAGGAAGAAGCCGCCGCCCTTGCTGTTGAACGCGGTCATCGCGCGGGTGCCGTTGATCCCGACGAGCCAGTCGGCTTCCGAGCGGCAGCGCGCGGCGTCGGCGAGCGGCAGCATGTCCGCGTCGCTGCGCAGGTTCGCGAAGCCGTCGCGGATCGCTTGCGGGGTCATCGACTGCAGCCACAGGCGCTGGACCGGCTGTTTCGCCTTCGCGTGCTGCGCGATCAGGCGGAAAATCAGCTCGCCCTCGCGCCCCGCGTCGCATGCGTTGATCAGGCGGTCGACATCCTTGCGCTTCAACAGCTTGGTGAGCACCTTGAGGCGCGACTCGCTTTTTGCGATCGGGTTCAGGTCAAAATGCGGGGGGATGACGGGCAGATGCGCGAAGCTCCATTTCCCGCGCTTGACCTCGTACTCTTCCGGGGCGGCGATTTCCAGCAGGTGGCCGACAGCGGACGAAAGGACGAAATCGTCGCTCTCGTAATACTCGTCATGCTTGGTAAAGCCGCCCAAAGCGCGTGCGATGTCGTTCGCGACAGAAGGCTTTTCCGCAATGATCAGTGCTTTGGACATGACAGGTGTGTGTTGGTAGACCGGGTTCGCCGGTTGTGGGTCCCTTTTACGACCGCTTTATAGCACACGCCGCAGCGATGGCGGCTCGGCGTGCAAAAAGCGGCTCATCATAGAGGGGGGGCGCAACGGCGGCAAGCGCCCGGCGCGGCGGGGTGCGCAAATACGCGTGAAACCACCGGGCCGGCTCGCGAATTCAGGCTTCGACGGCCAGGACGTTGCGCAATTTCGGCGCGTGCGGCGCGCCGGGTACCGCGCTCAGGTCGGACAGCATCCGCTCGACGATCGCCGCATGCGGCAGCACCGTGCCGAAGAAGCGGGCGGTGTGGGTGTCTTCGATCAGGATCGTCGGGAAGTTCTCGACGTCGAGATCGTCGAGCTGGTCGGCATGCGTTTCGATGTCGATCCAGGCGAAGCAGGCGTCCGGATGCGCGTCGGCGAGCTGGTCGAAGGCCGTCCGGTAGTCGCGGCACGTGCCGCACCACTCGGCGCACAGGCAGGCGACGAGCAACGTGCCGGGATCGGCGAGGCGCTCGGCGATCCGATCCGCATCGGTGTCGAGATTCAGCGCGGGCATGGGTTTCCTTGGATATCGTTGGCGGCCTGGCCGCCCCTATGCGGGGGAATGTAGCACGCCATGCACGGGCGAAGTGCGCGCCGCGTCAAGCCGTGCGAAGCGTCCGCCGGGCAGGCTGGCGACGCGCCCGGCCAGTTCCAGCGCAAGCAGCGCGCGGTGCAGCACGTCGTCGGACAGGCCGCTATGCTCGGCGAGCCATTCGTAGGTAACGGGGCCGTATCCCAATGCGGCAAGCACGGCCTGTTCGGATGGGGTGCCGGGAAGCGGTGGCGCCGGCGGCGGGGCCTCATCCCGGGCGGGCGTGGCGGCCGGAACGGGGTCGCCAATTTGCATAAGCCCGGCAGCGGCACGCCGAGGGGCGGCTTCGGTTTCGCGGAGGTCGCCGGTGTCCGCGCAGGAGTGCCCGGAACACGCCGCACCGCCCGCCGCGCCGGCTTTCGATTCGCCCAGCCCGTATTCCTCGAGCACGTCGAGCGGCGCAGCCGTCAGCTTCGCACCGTCGCGGATCAGTGCGTGACAGCCTTGCGCGAGCGGCGCATGGATCGAGCCCGGCATCGCGAACACGTCGCGCCCCAGTTCATTCGCGAGCCGTGCGGTGATCAGCGAGCCCGAGCGCGGCGCGGCCTCGACGACGAGTGCGCCGATCGCGAGCGCGGCGATCAGCCGGTTGCGCTGCGGGAAATGTGCGGCGCGGGCAGGCGTGCCGAGCGGCCATTCCGACACGATCGCGCCGTGTGCGGCGATCTCGTGGGCGAGCGCGCGGTGCCGCGCCGGATAGACGAGATCGGCGCCGGTCGCGATCACCGCGACCGTGCCCGACCGGCCGTCGAGCCCGCCACGATGCGCGGCGCCGTCGATCCCGAGCGCGAGGCCCGACACGATCGGAAGCCCGGCGTCGGACAGTTCGCGTGCGAAGCGCGTCGCGTCGGCGAGACCTTGCGGCGTTGCGTGACGGCTGCCGACCACGGCGAGACTGCGCGCGTGCAGCAGGTCGAGCCGGCCCTTTACATATAGCAGCAGCGGCGGATCGTGCAGGTCGCGCAGCCGCGGCGGGTAGGCCGGATCGTTCAGCGTGACGAGCGCATTGCCCGGCGCATCGAGCCACGCGAGCGCGGCGTCGGTGCGCGCGTCGAGATCGTCGCGCTCGCTCGCGCGTACGGCCAGGGCGGCGGCGGCGCTGGTTACCGCGGCGATGGCGTGGTCGGACGCACGCAGCAGCGCGTCCGGCGCGCCGAACGCATCGAGCAGTGCCTGCAGCACGGCGGGGGCGAGGCCGGGCGCATGCGCGAGCTGCAGCCACGCGCGCACGGCGGAGGTGGTCAGCGCTTGCGGCGACATGAGGCGCCCCTCGAATGCGGCGGCCAGCGAACCGCGTGGCGCCATGATAAAATTTTCATCATCCGAAATACTCGACAGGGCCGCGCGCGCAGGCGCCCGGCCAATTGCAGGAGGCATGATCCGCGGCATTGATTCGCCGCGCGTCCGCCTCATCTTCATTGCATCCCGGCGGCAGCGCCAGCCGGCCGGATGGCCGATGCGGCACGCCGCCCCACCGAATACCGAACGCCATGGCTTTACTCAATATTCTTCATTACCCCGACAAGCGGCTGCACAAGGTCGCGAAGCCCGTCGACAAGGTCGACGACCGGATCCGCAAGCTCGTCGCCGACATGGCCGAGACCATGTATGCGGCGCCGGGCATCGGCCTTGCGGCCACGCAGGTCGACGTGCACGAGCGCGTGATCGTGATCGACATCTCCGAGGAGAAGAACGAGCTGCGCGCGTTCATCAATCCCGAGATCGTGTGGTCGAGCGACGCGAAGCAGATCTATGAAGAGGGCTGCCTGTCGGTGCCCGGCATCTACGACGAAGTCGAGCGTCCCGATCACGTGCGCGTGCGCGCGCTCAACGAGCAGGGCGAGACCTTCGAACTCGACTGTGAGGGCCTGCTGGCCGTGTGCGTCCAGCACGAGATGGATCACCTGATGGGGCGCGTGTTCGTCGAATACCTGTCGCCGCTCAAGCAGACGCGCATCAAGACGAAGATGAAGAAACTCGAACGCGCGATGTAACGCGCGTTCGCCCAGCTCGAACCCGAACGCTGTCATGACCCATACGTTGCGCGTAGTTTTTGCCGGCACGCCGGAATTCGCCGCGGCTGCCCTTGCCGCGATCCACGAGGCCGGTTTTCCGGTGCCGCTCGTGCTCACCCAGCCCGATCGCCCTGCCGGGCGCGGGATGAAACTGCAGGCGAGCGCGGTGAAGCGCTACGCCGTCGAGCACGGGATGCCCGTCGCGCAACCGCCGTCGCTGCGCCGCGCGGGCAAGTACCCGGCCGAGGCGGCCGACGCGATCGAGCTGCTGCGCTCGACCCCGCACGACGTGATGGTGGTCGCCGCATACGGCCTGCTGCTGCCGCAGGAAGTGCTCGACATTCCGCGCCACGGCTGCATCAACATTCATGCGTCGCTGCTGCCGCGCTGGCGCGGTGCCGCGCCGATCCACCGCGCGATCGAGGCCGGCGACGCCGAGACGGGCGTCACGCTGATGCAGATGGACATCGGCCTCGACACCGGCGCGATGATCGAGGAAGCGCGCATCGCGATCGCCCCCGACGAGACGACCGCGACGCTGCACGACCGGCTCGCCGCCGAAGGCGCGCGACTGATCGTCGACGCGCTCGTGCAGCTCGAGCGCGACGGCGTGCTGCCGGCGACGCCGCAACCGGCCGACGGCGTGACCTATGCGGAGAAGATCGGCAAGCACGAAGCGGCGCTCGATTGGCGCAAGCCGGCCGACGTGCTCGCGCGCCAGGTGCGTGCGTTCGATCCGTTCCCGGGCGGCGTCGCGACGCTCGACGGCGCGGCGATCAAGCTGTGGGCGGCCGAGCCCGTGGCGGCGCGCGGCGATGCGGCGCCCGGCACGATCGTCGAAGTCGCGCCGGAAGGCGTGGTCATCGCGTGCGGCAGCGGGGCGCTGCGCGTCACGCAGTTGCAGAAGCCGGGCGGCAAGCGGCTGCCCGCGCGCGAATTCCTGGCCGGCTCGCCGCTCGCCGCAGGCCAGCGTTTCACGCTGACCGACGTTGCCTGAAGCGGCCTGACCGCCATTCGACACGGCCTGCCGCGCGTGCGCAATCGGCCGGATGGCCGAGTCGCGCGGCGCGGCAGGCGCGCGTAGAATTTCCTTGCGCTCTCCGGTTTCGAGGTTTTCATGTTCGGCATCACCCATTTCGGCTTCTTCGTGCTGGCAGTCTTCCTGCTGAACGTCACGCCCGGCCCCGATACGGCCTATATCGTCGGCCGCAGCGTCGCGCAGGGCCGCGGCGCGGGGCTGATGTCGGCGTTCGGCATTTCGGCCGGCTGCTGCGTTCACGCGCTCGCCTGCGCATTCGGCCTGACCGCGCTGCTCGCGGCGTCGGCTGCCGCATTCACGGTAATCAAGCTGGTCGGCGCCGCCTACCTGATCTACCTCGGCGTGAGAATGTTCGTCGCGAAGCAGGCGGCCGAGCCGTCGGGCAACGCGGCCGCACAGGCCGCGAAGCCGCTTCGCCAGCTGTTCATGCAGGGCTTCTGGACCAACGTGCTGAACCCGAAGGTCGTGCTGTTCTTCGTGTCGTTCTTTCCGCAGTTCGTGTCGGCCGACAGCCCGCACAAAGCATGGGCGTTCCTGACCCTCGGCGGCGTGTTCGTCGCGATGAGCACGGTGTGGACCAGTCTCGTCGCGTGGGTCGCGGGCAGTGTCACGGAGCGCTTCTCCGGCAAGCCGGGCGTCAAGAAGTGGCTCGACCGCACGGTCGGCAGCGCTTTCGTCGGCCTCGGCCTTCGTCTTGCAACATCGCAACGCTGAGATTGAATTTTTCCGGCAAGACCTTATCTAACAAATCGCTTACAATTTTCCGTCGCGCCCTTTGATGCGCGGCGGGTCCCCTGACGGATAAGGAGTGGGTATGTTCAATTGGGTCAAAACGGCGATGCTGATGGCCGCGATCACGGCCCTGTTCATCGTGATCGGCGGGATGATCGGCGGCTCGCGGGGCATGACGATCGCGCTGCTTTTCGCGCTCGGCATGAATTTCTTCTCTTACTGGTTCTCGGACAAGATGGTGCTGCGCATGTACAACGCGCAGGAAGTCGACGAGAACACGGCGCCGCAGTTCTACCGGATGGTGCGCGAGCTGGCCACGCGCGCGAACCTGCCGATGCCGCGCGTCTACCTGATCAACGAGGACGCGCCGAACGCGTTCGCGACGGGCCGCAACCCCGAGCACGCGGCAGTCGCCGCGACGACGGGCATCCTGCGCGTCCTGTCGGAGCGCGAGATGCGCGGGGTGATGGCGCACGAGCTCGCACACGTGAAGCACCGCGACATCCTGATCTCGACGATTACCGCGACGATGGCGGGCGCGATCTCGGCAATCGCAAATTTCGCGATGTTTTTCGGCGGGCGCGACGAGAATGGCCGGCCGGCCAACCCGATCGCGGGTATCGCGGTTGCATTGCTCGCGCCGATCGCCGGCGCGCTGATCCAGATGGCGATTTCGCGGGCACGCGAGTTTGAGGCCGATCGCGGCGGCGCGCAGATTTCCGGTGATCCGCAGTCGCTCGCGACTGCGCTCGACAAGATCCATCGCTATGCGGCGGGCATCCCGTTCCAGGCCGCCGAGCAGCATCCGGCCACCGCGCAGATGATGATCATGAACCCGCTGCACGGCGGCGGCCTGCAGAATCTGTTCTCTACGCACCCGGCCACCGAGGAGCGCATCGCGCGCCTGATGGAGATGGCGCGTACCGGCCGCTTCGACTAAGCCACGGCACACCGTGCGGCAGTTGCCGCGCGGGGGCCGCCACACCACCCCGCACGCTTCGCGCTGCGGGGTGTTTCATTTGTGCGTGCGGTAAAGGGGCCAAAGGGCCTGCAGCGTCGCACGCTACAATGCCCGGTTTGGGATCGCAGGGCTCGCGATCCCGCCGTTTGCCGCATTGGTTTGCTGTGCCCGTTTGCCGCGCTTGTTTGCCGAATTTGCTCTGATGACACGAACCCGTTCTACCGCTCCGTCTTCTTCCGGCCGCCCGGCGCGCCTGTCCGCGCTGCATCTCGCGCCTGATTCGCTCGGCTTCGCCCTCGATGCGGCCGCGCAGGCGGTCGATGCGGTGCGGCGCGGCACCGCGCTGCCGGCGGCGCTCTCGGCGGTATTTGCGCAGATGCCGTCCGATGCGCAGGCATTCGCGCGCGGGGCGACGCAGGACGTCGCATACCGGACGATGCGCCGCCTCGGCAGTGTGGACTGGCTGATCGGCCGGCTCATCAGCAAGGCGCCGCCCGCACATGTACAGGCGGTGCTCGCCGGCGCGTTGGCGCTGCTGCTCGACCCGGCGGACGAGGCCGCGTATCCGGCGTTCACGGTGGTCGACCAGGCCGTGACCGTGATCGGTGCGCGCCGCGAATGCGCGTTCGCGAAGGGGATGGTCAACGCGGTGCTGCGCCGTTTCCTGCGCGAGCGCGACACGCTCGTCGCAGCGCTGCAGGACGATGTCGTCGCACGCTGGAACTACCGCGCGTGGTGGGTCGATTCGGTGAAGCGCGCTTGGCCCGATGCATGGCAGGCGATCCTCGCGGCCGGCGAGCAGCAGGGGCCGCTGACGCTGCGCGTGAACGCGCGTCGCGCGAGCGTCGACGCGTATCTCGATACGTTGCGCGCCAATGGGATCGAAGCGACCGCGATCGGCCGGCATGCGGTGCGGCTCGCGTCGGCGCGACCGGTCGATCGCATTCCGGGGTTTGCCGACGGCGTCGTGTCCGTGCAGGACGCCGGCGCGCAGTTCGCAGCCGAATGGCTCGGTGCGCGCGACGGCATGCGTGTGCTCGATGCATGCGCGGCGCCCGGCGGCAAGACCGGCCATATTCTCGAACTGGCCGATGCGGAAGTCGTCGCGCTGGAAAGCGATGCCGCGCGCGCGGCACGGATCGGCGAGAACCTCATGCGGCTGTCGCTCGAAGCGGACGTGCGTGTCGGCGATGCGGGCGCACCCGACGCGTGGTACGACGGGCGCCCGTTCGACCGCATCCTCGCCGATGTGCCATGCTCGGCGTCCGGCATCGTGCGTCGGCACCCCGACATTCGCTGGCTGCGCCGCGAGGCTGACATCCCGGCGCTCGTCGCGGAACAGCGCCGCATCCTGTCGGCGTTGTGGCCGCTCGTGAAGCCGGGCGGCGAACTGCTTTACGTGACCTGTTCAGTCTTCCCCGAAGAAGGCGAATTGCAGGCCCGCTGGTTTGAAGCGGTCTGTGAAGATGCGGTACGATTGGACGCCCCCGGCCAGATGCTGCCGGGCGGAGTGCAGGGAGGGGCGGCCGCCGGCGCGCTCGACCAGAACACCGATCACGACGGATTTTTCTACGCGCGGTTTCAGAAACGGTGACGATCAAACACCTTTTTCCACTTCGGCTCGCGGCCGCCCTGATGGTCGCGTTGACGCTGTGCCTGGCCGTCGTCCGGCCGGCGCAGGCCGAGTCGATCGCCGTGCAGCGCGCGTCGCTCCAGTCCGATGGAAGCGGCTGGGCCCTCGACGCCCGCTTCGATTTCGAACTGAACCCGAGCCTCGAGGATGCCGTCAACAAAGGCATTCCGCTTTATTTCACGACCGACTTCGAGTTGAGCCGTGCGCGCTGGTACTGGTTCGACGAGCAGCCGGTGGCGGTGACGCAGACGATCCGCCTGTCGTTCCAGCCGCTCACGCGCGAGTATCGCGTGTCGACGGGCGGCCTGCAGCTCGGTTTCCCGTCGCTGAAGGACGCGCTCGCGGTCGTCAGGCACATCACGTCCTGGCACGTGATCGACCGCAACCAGGTGCGCGCCGGTGAAACCTACACGGCATCGGTGCGGATGCAGCTCGATACGGCGCTGATGCCGAAGCCGTTCCAGGTCGATGCCGTGAACAACCGCGACTGGACGCTCGGGTCGGACTGGAAGCGCTTCAACTTCACGGTGACCGAACGTGCTAAATAAAGTGCGCCGCGCGGCCAGCGGGAAGAGCTTCCTCGTTCGCGTGATCGTCTCGACCGTCGCGCTCACCGCGCTGTTGCTGCTCGTGCTGCTCGCGGCCGCGAGCGCGAATACCGAATTCTTCGATCGCTACTACTCGTGGCTGTACGCGACGAACATCGTCGTCGCGCTCGTGTTCCTGCTCGTGGTGCTCGGGCTGATCGGGATGATCGTCGTGCGCCTGAGGAAGGGCAAGTTCGGCACGCGGCTGCTCGCGAAGCTCGCGGTGTTCTTCGCGCTCGTCGGCGTGGTGCCCGGCGGGATCATCTACATCGTGTCGTACCAGTTCGTGTCGCGCAGCATCGAGTCGTGGTTCGACGTGAACGTCGAGACGGCGCTGACGGCCGGCCTGAACCTCGGCCGCGGGATGCTCGATGCTTCGCTGTCCGATTTGCAGACGAAGGCGCGGCTGATGTCCGACCAGCTCGCGAGCGTCGATGCGAACACGAACGGCACGACGCTCACGCTGCTGCGGATGCGCGACCAGTTCGGCGTGCAGGACGCGACGATCGTCGAGCCGAGCCGCGGCGGCTCGGGCGCGGCCCCCGACCTGCACATCGTTGCGCAGGCGTCGGGCAATTTCGCCGCGCTGATTCCGGACGACCTGCCGACGCCGCTGATGCTGAACCAGGCGCGCGAACACGGCGCGTACGCGGCGATCGAGGGTGAAGTCGACGGCGACCCGCGCGCACACGGTGCGAAGGGGGCGCTGCGGTTGCGCGTCGTGCGGCCGATTCCCGATGCATCGACGTCGCTGCTGCAGCCGGCCGAGCGCTTCCTGCAGCTCACGCAGCCGGTGCCGCCCACGCTTGCCCACAACGCGGATGCCGTGCAGCGCGCGTATCGCGAGTACCAGGAAAAGTCGCTCGGCCGCACGGGGCTGCGCAAGATGTACATCGGCACGCTGACGCTTGCGCTGTTCCTCGCGACCTTCATTGCGATGATGCTCGCGCTCGCGCTCGGCCAGCAGCTCGCGCGGCCGCTGTTCCTGCTCGCGCAGGGCACCAAGGAGATCACGGAAGGCGACTACACGCCGAAGCGCGAGATCAAGACGCGCGACGAGCTCGGCTTCCTCACGCAGTCGTTCAACGCGATGACGCGCCAGTTGTCCGAGGCGCGGCTCGCGGTCGAGAAGAACCGGGTCGCGCTCGAGCATTCGAAGACGTATCTCGAGAGCATTCTCGCGAACCTGACGGCCGGCGTGTTCGTGCTCGACCGCCAGTTCCGGCTGACGACGGCCAATCGCGGGGCCGAGCGGATCTTCCGGCAGCCGTTCAACGCGCTGATCGGCACGACGCTCGACCGGATCGGCGTGGCCGCCGGGTTCGGCGCGATGGTGCGCAAGGCGTTCGCCGATCGCGAGGCGGCGTCCGACGGCGCGAGCGGCGACGGCGGTCACTGGCAGCAGCAGTTCGCGATCGAGCTGCCCGGCGAAGCCGATCCGCTGACGCTGCTCGTGCGCGGCACGCGCCTCGTGTCGACGGTCGAGGGGCAGGCCGACGATCCGCAGACGTCCGGTTACGTGGTCGTGTTCGACGACATCTCCGACGTGATTTCCGCGCAGCGTTCGGTCGCGTGGGGCGAGGTCGCACGCCGGCTCGCGCACGAGATCAAGAATCCGCTGACGCCGATTCAGCTGTCGGCGGAGCGGCTGCAGATGAAGCTGTCGGACAAGCTCGCGCCGTCCGACGCCGATGTGCTCAAGCGCGGCGCGACGATGATCGTCAACCAGGTGGCCGCGATGAAGCGGATGGTCGACGATTTCCGCGAATACGCACGGACGCCGCCGGCGGTGCTCGCGAATCTGCAGTTGAACGAACTGGCGAGCGAGGTGCTCGGGCTGTACGGTGTGGGCGAAGGCAAGAGCGCGATCGTCGCCGAGCTCGCGCCGTCGCTGCCGGTGATACGCGGTGACGCGACGCAACTGCGCCAGGTGATTCACAACCTGCTGCAGAATGCGCAGGATTCGGTCGCGGAATCGGCGCATCCGCGTGTGTTGATTGAAACCAAGACAGTAGAATATGGCGATCCCGACGCCGAGGGCAAAACGCGCGTCGCGGTACGTCTTACCGTGTCCGACAACGGGCCCGGTTTTCCGGCGCGCATCCTGACCCGCGCGTTCGAGCCTTATGTGACGACGAAGGCGAAGGGCACGGGTCTGGGGTTGGCCATGGTCAAGAAAATCGTCGATGAGCACGGTGCGCGGATCGATCTGCGCAATCGCATGCACGGCGAGACCGTCGAGGGTGCGCAGGTGTCGATCCTGTTCCTGCAGATGGCGAGCGATGCGCCAGGCGCCGAACCAGGCGCGCAGGACGGGACGACACCCGCCAAGACAAAAGCAAGTGAGCAGACAAAGGCAGCGTAAATGGCAACCATCCTGGTGGTAGATGATGAAATGGGCATCCGGGAATTGCTCTCGGAGATCCTCAGCGACGAAGGACACGTCGTCGAGGCGGCGGAGAACGCGCAGGCCGCGCGGGAATACCGGTTGAATCAGGCGCCCGATCTCGTGCTGCTCGATATCTGGATGCCCGATACCGACGGTGTGACGTTGCTCAAGGAGTGGGCAGCGCAGGGGCTGCTGACGATGCCCGTGATCATGATGTCCGGGCACGCGACGATCGATACGGCCGTCGAGGCGACGAAGATCGGCGCGCTCGATTTCCTCGAGAAACCCATCGCGCTGCAGAAGCTGCTGAAGTCCGTCGAGCACGGCCTCGCACGCGGTGCGGCGCCGGTGTCCGCGAACGCGGCAGCGAGGGCCGGTGCGGGGCAGGCAGCGGGGCCCGCGGCGGTTGCGTCCGCGGCTGCGCTGCCGACGCTCGGCGACGACATGGCCTCGGCACTCGGCCTCGCAGGCCAGACGGCCGCGATTCCGTTCGACATCCCGTTGCGCGAAGCGCGCGATGCGTTCGAGCGCGCGTACTTCGAATATCACCTCGCGCGCGAAAACGGCAGCATGACGCGCGTCGCGGAGAAGACGGGCCTCGAGCGCACGCACCTGTATCGCAAGCTCAAGCAGCTCGGCGTCGAGCTCGGCAAGAAGCCGTCCGAAGGCGCCGCATAAAATATTTTGCGAAAGTACTTGCTCAAGTGAAGAAGGGCCGATATACTTTCTCTTCTTCGTTGGCCCGGTAGCTCAGTTGGTAGAGCAGCGGATTGAAAATCCGCGTGTCGATGGTTCGATTCCGTCCCAGGCCACCAGAATTAAAACCCCAAGAATCGGAAGATTCTTGGGGTTTTTCGTTTGTGGTGGGGTTTGCGTGATGAGAGCGGTGGCGTGGCGTGCCCGGCAGTATTCGTGAGGGCATGATAAAATCCGTGTCCGCTCAATAACTTAGCGCATCGCTTCATGCGCACGGCAGGCTGCCGGCGTGGCGCCGCCGTGGCGCGCGGCAACGATGCCGCGCGATGGGCGGTATAAGCGCTCCGCCGCGTTCGCGGCCGATTGCGCTGCCTATACTGGTCGAGCCGGCTCAGGCCGGCACGCGTCGGGCCGCCCGGCGGCAGCCGGCCCCGGGGCGCAGCGCGACGCGAGCCTACACATTCACGGAGTATCACGGTGATTCGGACAGACGCTAAAGACGGCGCGCTCGTGTTGTTTTCCGGCGGCCAGGACTCGGCCACGTGCGTGGCATGGGCTCTCGAACGCTACCAGACGGTCGAGACGCTCGGCTTCGATTACGGCCAGCGCCACCGCGTCGAGCTCGAATGTCGCGAAGGCGTGCGCGAAGCGCTGAAGCGCAAGTTTCCCGCATGGTCGGACCGGCTCGGCGACGATCACATGATCGACCTGTCGGTGCTCGGCGCGATCAGCGATACCGCGATGACGCGCACGATCGAGATCGAGACGGCGGCGAACGGCCTGCCGAACACGTTCGTGCCGGGCCGCAACCTGATGTTCATGACGATCGCCGCGGCGATCGCCTATCGCCGCGGGCTGCGGGTGCTGGTCGGCGGGATGTGCGAGACGGATTTCTCGGGCTATCCCGACTGCCGCGACGACACGATGAAGGCGCTGCAGGTCGCGCTGAACCTCGGGATGGATACGCGCGTCGTGCTCGAGACGCCGCTGATGTGGCTCGACAAGGCGCAAACGTGGCAGCTCGCCGAACAGCTCGGCGGCGAAGCGCTCGTCGAACTGATCCGCGTCGAGACGCACACGTGCTACGTGGGCGAGCGTGCGGAACTGCACGACTGGGGCTTCGGCTGCGGCGAATGCCCGGCCTGCAAGCTGCGCAAGCGCGGCTACGAGGCCTACCTGAAGGGCGAGCGGGTGACCGAAGCGCCGCTGTGACGCGGGTGCGCCGGCAGCGCTGGATGGATAACGGATTCTGATCGACAACGAGCGGCGCGAGCCGGACCAAGGACGATGACTTACGCGGTCAAGGAAATTTTCTACACGTTGCAGGGCGAGGGCGCGAACGCGGGCCGGCCGGCCGTGTTCTGCCGGTTCGCCGGCTGCAACCTGTGGTCGGGCCGCGAAGAGGATCGTGCGGAGGCCGTGTGCCGCTTCTGCGATACCGACTTCGTCGGCACCGACGGCGAGAACGGCGGCAAGTTCAAGGACGCCGAAGCGCTCGTCGCGACGATCGCCGGCCTGTGGCCGGAGGGCGAGGCGCACCGCTTCGTCGTCTGCACGGGCGGCGAGCCGATGCTGCAGCTCGACCAGGCGCTCGTCGATGCGCTGCACGCGGCCGGCTTCGAGATCGCGATCGAGACCAACGGCTCGCTGCCGGTGCTCGAATCGATCGACTGGATCTGCGTGAGCCCGAAGGCCGACGCGCCGCTCGTCGTCACGAAGGGCGACGAGCTGAAGGTCGTGATCCCGCAGGACAACCAGCGGCTGGCCGACTACGCGAAGCTCGACTTCGCGTATTTCCTCGTCCAGCCGATGGACGGCCCGTCGCGCGACCTCAATACGAAGCTCGCGATCGACTGGTGCAAGCGTCATCCGCAGTGGCGGTTGTCGATGCAGACCCACAAATATCTGAACATTCCCTGAGCTCCGGCTTTTGACATCGTGCTGATTACCCGAAAACTCGAATTCGACGCGGGCCACCGCATTCCCGATCACCGCAGCCAGTGCCGGAACCTGCATGGTCATCGCTACGTGCTCGAAGTCACGCTGCGCGGCGATCTCGTCGATACCGAGGGGGCGCCCGACCGCGGCATGGTGATGGATTTCGCCGACGTGAAGGCGCTCGCGATGGAGCACCTGGTCGGCAAGTGGGACCACGCGTTCCTGGTCTACGCGCGCGATGAGGTCGTGCGCTCGTTCCTCGAGCAGATGGCCGACCACAAGACCGTCGTGATCGACCGGATCCCGACCGTCGAGAATCTCGCGGCGATCGCGTTCGACATCCTCGCGAACGTCTACGACGCGCACTACGGCGTGAACCTGCGGCTCGAGCGCGTGCGCCTGTACGAAACGCCGAACTGCTGGGCCGACGTCGAGCGCCAGTCCGGCCGCTGATCCTGCCTTCCCGGCCGCCCCGCCAGCCGGCGCGGGCTGCCTGACGCCGCACCCGCGGCCTTGTCCCGCCTCGCTCGCCGACCGTTCCTACATTCCGCGTAACGCCGCGCTATGATCGTTGCGTGGCGCCGAAAACGCTGCCGTGCGCGATCGTGCGGCCGGCGCTGTCAGATCGGCCGCCTACGGCCGACCAACGTTCCAGGGCCCGGTCCTGGCGCCGCCGTGCATCGCTGCCCGGCGTGCGGCGCTCCGCTTTGCCCGTTGCTTGTCCCGTTCGATTGCCGTTCCGTCCTGGAGGCCGTATCGATGAGCACGCTCACCAATTCCCTCAAACAACGCCTGCGCGACGGCGACGAGCCGCTGTACGGCCTGTGGCTGTCGCTCGGCAGCGACTCGGCCGCGGAAGCGCTCGCGCATGCCGGCTACGACTGGCTCTGCATCGACATGGAGCACGCGCCGAACGACAGCCGCGATGTTGCATCGCAACTGCGCGCGATCGCCGCCGCCCATCTGCCGAGCGAGCCCGTCGTGCGTGTGCCGGCGCGCGAGCCGTGGCTCGTGAAGCGTGCGCTCGATGCGGGCGCACGCACGCTGATGTTTCCAGGTATCGAGACGCCGGACGATGCCGCGCATGCGGTGCGGCTGACGCGCTATCCGTCGCGCGATTCGCCGGACGGGCTGCGCGGCGTCGCGGGCATGGTGCGCGCGGCGGCGTTCGGCATGCGCCGCGATTACGTGCAGACGGCGAACGCGCAGGTCGCGGTGATCGTGCAGATCGAATCGGCGCGCGGCGTCGATGAAGTCGAGCGGATTGCGGCGCTGCCCGGCGTCGATTGCCTGTTCGTCGGTCCGGCTGACCTCGCGGCGAGCCTCGGGCACCTTGGCGACATCCGTCACCCGGACGTCGAAACCGCGATGGCGCGCGTGCTCGCGGCCGGCCGTCAGGCTGGCGTCGCGGTCGGCATCTTCGCGGGCGATACGACGGTCGCGCGCCAGTATCGCGAGGCCGGCTACCGGATGATCACGCTGTCGGCCGACGTAAGCTGGCTGTTGCGCGCAACGCGGCAGGCGCTGCAGGAGGTACGGTCATGAACGATGGCGAGGGCGCGTGCCGCGGGCGCGCGCAGGGTGTGATCGGGAGGCGCGGGCAGGTCGGCGCGCTGCTCGGACTGTGGGTCGTGTGTATCGCGGCCGCCGCACAGGGCGCGCCGCAAGCGAAGCCTGATCCGTCGCGCGAGACGCAATCGGCGGTCGCCGACTACAACGCCGGCGACTATCGTGCGGCGCTGGTGCAGTTCCACGACGCGGCCGAGCGCGGCGACCGTCTCGCCCAATTCAACTACGCGATGATGCTGCTGACGGGCGAAGGCGTGACCGTGAACGTCGACGAAGGGCTGCGCTGGCTGAAGCGCGCGGCCGACGCGAACATGTCGCATGCGCAGTACGTGTACGGCCGGATGTTCGACGACGGCGAGTTCGTTACGCGCGATCCGGCCGAAGCGCACCGCTGGTTTCTGCGGGCGGCGAAGCAGGGGCATGTGCAGGCCGAGCTGTCGCTCGCGAACCAGTTCCTCGACGGGCGCGGCACGCCGCGCGACAACCGGCAGGCGTTCACGTGGTACAAGCAGGCCGCCGACGCCGGCGAGCCGACCGCGCAGTATGTGACCGCGTCGTTCTACGAGCGCGGCGGCGACGGCGTCGAGCAGAACCTCAACATCGCGCGGGCGTATTACGCGGCGGCTGCCGCGCAGGGCGACGAGACGGCCGGGCTGAAATTCAAGGAGCTGAGTGCGCGGCTGAAGGCGCAGGGGCCGGCATCGGGTGCCGGCGCGGGGCCGGGCGGGGCGCACGCACCGTCGCCGTGAGCGGGGGCGGCGCGGCGAACTGCGGCCGCGTTCGCTCTGCACGGTCGAAAAAAACGGCGCCGAGGCGCCGTTTTGCTTTGTGCGGTGCGTGTCGCGCGGTCAACTCTTCATCAACCGCCGCTGCCGCCCGACGCTCATGATCATCCCGATCGCGATGCCGAGCGTCGTGAGCGCGGTGCCGCCGTAACTCATGAACGGCAGCGGCACGCCGACGACCGGCAGCACGCCGCTCACCATCCCGATGTTGACGAACGCATAGACGAAGAACGCGAGCGTGAGCGAGCCCGCGAGCAAGCGACCGAACAGTGTCGCGCCCTGCGCGGCGATATAGAGCCCGCGCGCGATCAGCGCCATGTACAGCGTCAGCAGCACGAGCCCGCCGACGAGCCCCCACTCCTCCGAGAACACCGCGAAGATGAAGTCGGTGTGCTTTTCGGGAATGAATTCGAGGTGCGCCTGCGTGCCTTTCAGGTAACCCTTGCCGAGCACGCCGCCCGAGCCGATCGCGATCACGGCCTGGATCGTGTGGAAGCCTTTGCCGAGCGGGTCGGAAGTCGGGTCGAGCAGCGTACACACGCGGTGCTTCTGGTAATCGTGCATCAGCGGCCACTGCACTTCGGGCTGGCAGATGCGCTCTTCGAACACGGCGATCGAGCCGACCGCGATCACGCCCGCGACGAGCACCGGCACGATCAGCTTGAACGACAGGCCGGCGAGGTAGATCACGAAGAAGCCGGCCGCGAACACGAGCAGGCCCGTGCCGAGGTCGGGCTGTTTCGCGATCAGCCCGACCGGCACCAGCAGGATCCCGAACGCGGCGACGAAGTCGTACCAGCGCAGCCCGCCTTCACGGCGCTGGTAGTACCACGCGAGCATCAGCGGTGTCGCGATCTTGAGGATTTCCGACGGCTGGATCACGACGCCGACGTTCAGCCAGCGCTTCGCACCCTTCTTGGTCATCCCGAACAGCGCGACCGCAACCAATAGCGCGACCCCGAACGTATAGAGCGGGACCGCGAAGCGCATCAGCGTCGTTGGCGGGATGTTGGCGATCACCCACATCAGCACGAACGTCAGCAGGATGTTGCGCAACTGGTCCTCGACACGGCCCGGCATGTCGATCGCCGCGCTATACAGCGTGACGATGCCGACGCACAGCAGCAGGAACACGATGAGGGCGAGCGGGCGGTCGAAGCCCGCGAACATCTGCTTGATCTTGTCGAGCCAGGCGCGCTTGTCGAATTGCATGCCTTTCTCCGTTAATGAGCGGTGCCGGCGTCCGCCGCCTTCGCGGGGGCCGTTGCACGGTGATTGTCGTCGCGCGGCGTGGCGACGAGCGGCTGCGCGTCGCTGGCGGGCCGGCGTGGCCGGTGCGGGCGCCGGATCGGCGGCAGGCTCGCGGCCATCGGCGCAGCGGCACTGGCCGGTGGGGCGGCGCTCGCGCCGGCGGCAGCCGACGCTTCGGAGGCGGCTGCCACCGATGCCGCTTCCGCCGCGCTGGCCGCGGTCGGCACGACCGGCTGCGGCAGCGCGGTGAAGCCGGCCGCGACGGCGGCGGGCTTGTTCGCGTCACCGATCACCGGCGCGTTGACGGGTTCGGTCGCCGACGCCGCGGCAGCCACGGCCGCGGCTTCGTTCTTCGGGTTCTGGCGATCGACGAGGTAGAAGTCGAGCACGCGGCGCGCGATCGGGCCGGCGGCCTGCGCCCCCCAGCCGCCGTTCTCGACGACCAGCGCGACGGCGATCTGCGGATGGTCGACCGGCGCGTACGCGATGAACAGCGCGTGGTCGCGCAGGTGCTCGGCGAGCAGGTGGCCCTTGTAGTTGGAGCCTTGCAGCGAGAACACCTGCGCGGTACCGGTCTTGCCGGCCGCGAGGTACGGCGCGCCGCGGAACACCTTGTACGCGGTGCCGGACGGATTTTCGATCACGTTTTCCATCCCGCGCTTCACGACGTCGATGTCGGCCTGCTTGAGCGGGATCACTTCGCTTTCCTTCGGCACGGTCAGGCGGCGCCCGCGCGTGATCGGATCCTCGATTTCCTTCACGAGGTGGGGTTTCATCACGACGCCGTTGTTCGCGAGCGTCGCGGTCGCGTGTGCGAGCTGCAGGATCGTGAACGAGTTGTAGCCCTGGCCGATCCCGAGGCTGATCGTCTCGCCGTCGAACCACTTCTGCTGCGCGGCCTTCTTGAACGCCTTCTTCTTCCAGTCGGTCGACGGCAGGATCCCGCGCGCCTCGCCCTGGATGTCGATCCCGGTGATCTGGCCGAAGCCGAACGGCTTCATGAAGTTCGCGATCGCATTCACGCCGAGATCGCGCGCGAGCATGTAGAAGTAGGTGTCGTTCGACACCATGATCGCCTTGTTCATGTCGACCCAGCCCTGGCCCGAGCGCACGTCGTTGCGGAACGTGTGGCCGCCGAACGTGAAGTAGCCGGGATCCTGGAAGCCCCAGCCCGGCGTGCGCTTGCCGAGCGTCAGGCCGGCGAGCGCCATGAACGGCTTGTACGTCGAGCCGGGCGGGTAGGTGCCGTGCAGCGGGCGGTTCAGCAGCGGCTTGTCGGTCGAGTTGTTCAGCTCGTCCCAGGTCTGCTGGTCGATGCCGTCGACGAACGAGTTCGGGTCGAAGCTCGGCGACGACACGAACGCGAGCACGTCGCCCGTCTTCGGCTCGATCGCGACCAGCGCGCCGCGCTTGCCGGCGAACGCCTGCTCGGCGACCTGCTGCAGCCCGATGTCGAGCGACAGCACGAGGTTGTTGCCGGGCGTCGCCTGCGTGCGCGACAGCGTGCGCACCGGCCGGCCGCCGGCCGTCACCTCGACTTCCTCGAAGCCCGTCAGCCCGTGCAGCTCGGTCTCGTAGCTCTGCTCGACGCCGATCTTGCCGATGTAGTCGGTGCCCTTGTAGTTGTTCGCGTCACGGCGCGGATCGTAGTTTTCCTGATCGCTGTCGTTGTCGTCGCTCATCGCGTCGATGCGATCCTGGTCGCGCTTCGAGATCCGGCCGATATAGCCGATCACGTGCGCGGCCGTCGTGCCGAGCGGATATTGCCGGAACAGCCGCGCGCGCACGTCGACGCCGGGGAAGCGGAAGCGCTGCGCGGTGAAGCGCGCGACTTCCTCGTCGGTGAGCCGGGTGCGGATCGGCAGGCTCTCGAAGTTCTTCGAGTCTTCCTGCAGCTTCTTGAAGCGGCGGCGATCGCGCGCGTCGATCGGGATGATCTCGGACAGCTTGTCGATCGTGTTCTCGAGCGTGTCGTCGAGCTTCGACGGTGTGATCTCGAGCGTATAGGCCGAATAGTTCTTCGCGAGGATCACGCCGTTGCGGTCGGTGATGATCCCGCGGTTCGGCACGATCGGCGCGACGGAGATGCGGTTTTCCTCGGCCTGCAGCGCGTATTTGCCGTGCTGCATCAACTGCAGGTAGAAGAAGCGGCTCGCGAGCAGCCCGAAGCAGACGAACACGAACACGCCCGCCGCCGCGACGCGCAGGCGGAACTTCGAGAGCTGCTGTTGGGTGTCGTTGAATTCGGTCATGCGGCTAGGATCGGTCTGACCCGCGCGCGGGCGGGCGAGGTGCCGCCCCGGAGCGCGGCGCGCGGCGGGTTTGGGGGCGGCGGGTATTCAAAGGTCGGTCCGGCTCAGATGGGGCGCGTATCGTCCGGATCGACCGGGCGGCGTTGCGGCATCAGCAGCAGGTGGCTCGCGATCGGCCACAGCGCGGCCTCGACGAAGCCGTCGACCAGGTAGCGCCAGCCCGGGAACGCGGCGCCCATCACGAGGCGGATCACGAACGGCACGAGCTGCGCGACGACCAGCAGCGGCGTGACGTACAGCACCTGCACGCCGATCGGCATCCACAGCACGCGGCGGTGGATCGTGATCGCGCCGTACGACAGCAGCGTATAGGCGAGCGCGTGCTCGCCGAGCAGCCCTGCGTCATGCACGTCCATCAGGATGCCGAGTGCGAATGCGACGCCCATCCCGACCTTGCGCGGCTGGTGGATGTTCCAGAACAGCAGCACGAGCGCGACGAAGTCAGGCACGCCGGGCAGGCGGCCCCACGGCATCAGGTTCAGCAGGAACGCGGCGGCGAGGCTGAAGACGATGAAGTACGGATTGACCGGCTGCAGGATGTATTGCGGGCGATTCATCGCTGGGCTCCTGACTGCCCCGCCGCGGGCTTCGCGGGCGGGGCGGCGGGCTTGGCCGGAGCGGCCGGTGCCGCAGGCTTCGCGCCGGGCTGGGCCGCGGCGGCCGGCTTCGCATTCGCGTCAGCCTTGTCGGCCTTCTCGCCCTTGGCGGCGGCTTTCGCGCCCTTCTTGCCCTTCGCGTTCTTGTCGGCGGCCGGATCGGGCTCGGCCGGACGCGGCGGGATGTCGTTCTGGTAATGCAGCACGAGCATCTGGCGCGCGCCGCGCACGGCGGCGATCGGCGCGCAGGTCACGCGCGCGAACGCCGTATCGGCGAGCTTGTCGACGCGCGCGACCTTCGCGACCGGCAGGCCGGGCGGGTAGACGCCGTCGAGGCCGCTCGTGACGAGTTCGTCGCCGACGACGAGATCCGCGCTCGTCGGCACGAAGCGCAGGTCGAGCGAATCGCCCTTCGGCGTGCCGTAGATCACGCTGCGCAGGCCGGTGCGCAGCACCTGCACGGGAATCGCGAGATCGCGGTCGGTGACCAGCGTGACTTCGGATTGCAGCGGGAACACCCGCGTGACCTGGCCGACCACGCCGTTCTCGCTGACGACGGGCGCGCCGTTCTGGATGCCCTGCTGCGACCCCTGGCCGATCACGATTTTCTGCGTGAACGGATCGCTCGTGTCGTACTGGATCTCGGCCGGCGTCGATTGCGTCGCGATGTGCTGGCGCAGCTCGAGCACCGCGCGCAGGTGCGCGTTCTCCTGCGCGAGCACGGCGGCCTGGTTGGCCTGCGTGGACAGCTGCAGGTTGCGCTTGCGGAGGTCGTCGTTCTCGTGGCGCAGCGACGCGCCGGTGACGGCGATGTCGGCCGCGCCCATGAACAGGTCGCGCGGCACGAGCGCGACGCGCTGCAGCGGATAGAGCACGGTGCCGAGCGCGCCGCGGACGATTTCGAGCGTGCTGAAGCGCGCGTCCGATACGAGGAGCGCGATGGCGAGGGCAACGAAGAAGATGAGCCGCGCGAGCGCGGGCGGACCTTGCTTGAAGAGGGGCGGCGGACTGTATTCCATGGTCGGCGCCGGGCGCGAACGATCGGTTAAATGATGCTCAGACGCGCAAACGGCGCGGCGGTTCGTTCTAAACGAGCGAGCCGGCCACGCCGCGGTTGCGTCATGTCAGGAAGACTGCCTGGACGATCACTCGTACGAGAAGATGCTGCCCAGCTTGTCCATGCGCTCGAGCGCCATGCCCGAACCGCGCACGACGCAGGTGAGCGGATCTTCCGCGACGAGCACCGGCAGGCCGGTTTCTTCCGCCAGCAGGCGATCGAGGTCGCGCAGCAGTGCGCCGCCGCCCGTCAGCATCATCCCGCGTTCGGCGATGTCGGCGCCGAGTTCCGGCGGCGTCTGTTCGAGCGCGATCTTCACCGACGACACGATCTGGTTCAGTGGATCGGTCAGCGCTTCGAGGATTTCGTTGCTGGAGATCGTGAAGCTGCGCGGAATGCCTTCCGACAGGTTGCGGCCCTTCACTTCCATTTCCTTGACTTCGGAGCCCGGGAACGCGGAGCCGATTTCCTTCTTGATCGCTTCGGCGGTCTGTTCGCCGATCAGCATCCCGTAGTTGCGGCGGATGTAGTTGACGATCGCCTCGTCGAACTTGTCGCCGCCGACGCGCACCGAACCCTTGTACACGATACCGCCGAGCGAGATCACGCCGACTTCCGTCGTGCCGCCGCCGATGTCGACGACCATCGAGCCGGTGGCTTCCGACACCGGCAGGCCTGCGCCGATCGCGGCTGCCATCGGTTCTTCGATCAGGTAGACCTGCGATGCGCCGGCGCCGTGCGCGGCTTCCTTGATCGCGCGGCGCTCGACCTGGGTCGAGCCGCACGGCACGCAGATGATGATGCGCGGCGACGGCGAGAACATGCGCGACTCGTGGGCCGTCTTGATGAACTGCTTGATCATCTGCTCGGTGACGGTGAAGTCGGCGATCACGCCGTCCTTCATCGGGCGGATCGCCTCGATGTTGCCCGGCACCTTGCCGAGCATCTGCTTGGCTTCCTTGCCGACCGCCTGGATCGTCTTCTTGCCGTTGGGGCCGCCTTCCTGGCGAATCGACACGACGGACGGCTCATCGAGGACGATGCCCTTGCCGCGCATGTAGATCAGGGTGTTTGCGGTGCCGAGGTCGATCGCGAGATCGTTGGAGAAGTAGCTGCGCAAAAAACCGAACATTCAGAATCCTGTTTCGCTCTGAGCCGGCCCTGCGTGGCGTGCAACGCTGAGGGCGGCAGCGGAAAAAATAACAGCCTCGGGAAGCGTGGCGGAAGCGGCCGCCGCGGCGCACGAAGCTGCGAGTGATGTCTACCGGGGATCGCACGAAGCACGCACGGCTTGCCGAGGCGGGGCGAAACGGTGCGGGAAAAGGCTGCCGGGTTTGGGTCGAACGCGTAATGATACCTTATAATTTCACGGTATTTGAATCGAAACGGGCGGTATTTTTGCCGCTTCAGTCCCGATTTTTGAGGGTGGGATCGCACCCTCCAACCCCCCGCCGCAGTGCTGCTTTCGATGCGCTGCGCAGCCTTGTTTTTCCGGTGATCGCATGGCCCTGACCCTGACCGATGTGAAACGCATCGCGCACCTGGCGCGACTCGAAATGGCCGACGCCGACGCCGAGCACATGCTCGGCCAGCTCAATGAATTCTTCGGCCTCGTCGAGCAGATGCAGGCGGTCGACACCGCCGGCATCGCGCCGCTCGCCCACCCGATCGAACAGATCCAGGAAGTCGCGCAGCGCCTGCGCGACGACGCCGTGACGGAAGTTGTCAATCGCGACGACAACCAGCGTCCGGCGCCGGCCGTCCAGGACGGCCTCTATCTCGTGCCGAAGGTGATCGAGTAAGCATTCGATGACAAGCGCGCCGGCCGCCTTGCGCCGCGCGCGACCCAGAATTCCCAGGAAAACCACTCAATGCACGCAAAAAGCCTGACCGAACTGCGCGCCGCGCTCGCCGCCAAGGAATGCTCGGCCGTCGAGCTCGCGCAGCTCTACCTGAAACGGATCGACGCCGCGCGCGACCTGAACGCGTTCGTCCACGTCGACGCCGATCTGACCCTCGCGCAGGCCAAAGCCGCCGACGCGGAACTCGCGCGCGGCGCGGGCGGCGCGCTCACCGGCCTGCCGATCGCACACAAGGATGTCTTCGTCACGCGCGGCTGGCGCTCGACCGCCGGCTCGAAGATGCTCGCGAATTATGAAAGCCCGTTCGACGCGACCGTCGTCGCCCGCCTGCAGGCGGCCGGCATGGTCACGCTCGGCAAGACCAACATGGACGAGTTCGCGATGGGCTCGTCGAACGAGAATTCGGCGTTCGGCGCGGTGAAGAACCCGTGGGACACGAACGCGGTGCCGGGCGGCAGCTCGGGCGGCAGCTCGGCCGCGGTCGCCGCACGCCTCGCGCCGGCCGCGACCGGCACCGACACCGGCGGCTCGATCCGCCAGCCCGCGTCGTTCGCGGGCGTGACGGGCATCAAGCCGACCTACGGCCGCGTGTCGCGCTACGGGATGATCGCGTTCGCGTCGTCGCTCGACCAGGGCGGCCCGATGGCGCAGAGCGCGTCCGACTGCGCGCTGCTGCTGAACGCGATGGCCGGCTTCGACGAGCGCGACTCGACGAGCCTCGAGCGCGACGATGAAGACTTCACGCGCCACCTCGGCCAGCCGTGGGCGGCCGGCAACGATGCGGGCAAGCCGCTTGCGGGCCTGCGCATCGGCCTGCCGAACGAGTATTTCGGCGACGGCCTCGCCGACGACGTGCGCGCGGCGATCGACGCGGCGCTCAAGGCATACGAAGCGCTCGGCGCGACGCTCGTGCCCGTGTCGCTGCCGAAGACGGAACTGTCGATCCCCGTGTACTACGTGATCGCGCCGGCCGAGGCGTCGTCGAACCTGTCGCGTTTCGACGGCGTGCGCTTCGGCCACCGCGCCGCGCAGTACGGCGACCTGCTCGACATGTACAAGAAGTCGCGCGCGGAAGGCTTCGGCCCCGAGGTGAAGCGCCGGATTCTGGTCGGCGCGTACGTGTTGTCGCACGGCTACTACGACGCGTACTACCTGCAGGCGCAGAAGATCCGCCGCATCATCGCGAACGATTTCCAGGAAGCGTTCAAGTCCTGCGACGTGATCATGGGCCCGGCTTCGCCGACGGTCGCATGGGATCTCGGCTCGAAGGGCGACGATCCGGTGCAGATGTATCTCGCGGATATCTACACGCTGTCGGTGAGCCTCGCCGGCCTGCCCGGCATGAGCGTGCCGTGCGGCTTCGGCGCGGGCGCGAATGCAAAGCGCCCGGTCGGCCTGCAGATCATCGGCAACTATTTCAACGAAGCCCGGATGCTGCAGGTCGCCGACGCGTTCCAGCGCGCGACCGACTGGCACAAGCAAGTTCCGGCAGGGGTCTAAGCACATGACTACTCAATGGGAAGTCGTTATCGGTCTGGAGACGCACGCGCAGCTGTCGACCGTCTCGAAGATTTTCTCGGGCGCGTCGACGCAGTTCGGCGCCGAGCCGAACACGCAGGCCTGCCCGGTCGACCTGGCGCTGCCGGGCGTGCTGCCGGTGCTGAACCGCGGCGCGGTCGAACGCGCGATCCGCTTCGGCCTCGCGATCGGCTCGACCATCGCGCCGCGCAGCATCTTCGCGCGCAAGAATTATTTCTACCCCGATCTGCCGAAGGGCTATCAGATCAGCCAGTACGAGATTCCGGTCGTGCAGGGCGGCACGCTCACGATCCAGGTCCCGGCTAACGAGAAAGCTGGCAAGGCCGCGTACGAGAAGACGATCAACCTGACCCGCGCGCACCTCGAGGAGGATGCCGGCAAGTCGCTGCACGAGGACTATGCTGGGATGACGGGAATCGACTTGAACCGCGCTGGCACGCCGCTGCTCGAGATCGTCACCGAGCCGGAAATGCGCAGCGCGGCGGAGGCCGTGGCCTATGCGAAAGCGTTGCACGCACTCGTCGTGTGGCTCGGCATCTGTGACGGCAACATGCAGGAAGGCTCGTTCCGCTGCGACGCGAACGTGTCGGTGCGCCCGGTCGGCCAGGAGAAGTTCGGCACGCGCGCGGAAATCAAGAACCTGAACTCGTTCCGGTTCCTCGAAGAGGCGATCAACTACGAAGTGCAGCGTCAGATCGAACTGATCGAGGATGGCGGCGAAGTCGTGCAGGAAACGCGTCTTTACGATCCGGACAAGCGCAAGACTGAGTCGATGCGCAGCAAGGAAGACGCGCACGACTACCGCTACTTCCCCGACCCGGACCTGATGCCGCTCGTGATCGGCCAGGACTGGATCGAGCGCGTGCAGTCCGGGATGCCCGAACTGCCGGCCGCGATGCAGCAGCGCTTCGTCGAGCAGTACGGCGTGTCCGCGTACGACGCGGGCGTGCTGACGTCGAGCAAGGCGATGGCCGCGTATTTCGAAGCCGTGGTCGCGAAGGCGGGCGCCGCGAATGCGAAGATCGCCGCGAACTGGCTGATGGGCGACGTGTCGTCGCAGCTGAACCGCGACGGCATCGAGATCGACGCGATTCCGGTTTCGGCCGCGCAGCTCGCGCTCGTGCTGCAGCGCATCGCCGACGGCACGATCTCGAACAAGATCGCGAAGGAAATCTTCGCGACGATCTGGGACGAGAAGGCGACCGACGAAGGCGCGGCCGACCGCATCATCGACGCGAAGGGGCTGAAGCAGATCTCCGACACCGGCGCGCTGGAAGCGATCATCGACGAGGTGCTCGCGGCGAACGCGAAGTCGGTCGAGGAATTCCGCGCGGGCAAGGAGAAGGCGTTCAACGCGCTGATCGGCCAGGCGATGAAGGCGACCAAGGGCAAGGCCAATCCGCAGCAGGTCAACGAACTGCTGAAGAAGAAGCTCGGCTGAGCATGACCGCGCGCCTGAACCGCGCTTGACGACGGGCCGCTCCGAACCAGTTCGGGGCGGCCCGTTGCGTTTGGTGGATGCGTTATCGTATGCACCCTAGCGTCCAACGGAGGAACGAATGGCGAAACAACCGTCGCTCGACGATTTCCGCGTGCCGTACAGCACGCGCGAGAAGGAAGCCGCAGCATTCAAGCTCGATGCGTTCGACCCGGCCGCGAAGCCGTTCTCGTCCGGTTCGAAGGACGACGACCGCGCACGGCTGTCGGCCGTGTCGACCGAGCTCGACGTACAGCAGGAGCGCCTGCACACGCAGCAGAAGAAGCGCGTGCTGCTGGTGCTGCAGGGGATGGACACCAGCGGCAAGGACGGCACCGTGCGCGCGGTGTTCCGCGAGGTCGATCCGCTCGGCCTGCGCGTCGTGTCGTTCAAGGCGCCCACGCCGATCGAGGCCGCGCACGACTTCCTGTGGCGCGTGCATGCGCAGGTGCCGGCCGCGGGCGAGCTCGCGATCTTCAACCGCAGCCACTATGAAGACGTGCTGGTGCCGCGCGTGCTCGACCTGATCGACGCGAAGGAGTGCGAGCGCCGCTACCGGCAGATCCGCGATTTCGAGACGATGCTGGTCGAGAACGGCACGACGATCGTCAAGTGCTTCCTGCACATCTCGAAGGACGAGCAGCGCGAGCGGCTGCAGGCGCGCATCGACGATCCGACCAAGCACTGGAAGTTCGACATCTCCGATCTCGACGCGCGCAAGCACTGGGATGCGTACCAGAGCGCCTACCGCGACGCGCTCGCCGCGACATCCGCCGAGCATGCGCCGTGGTACGTGATCCCGGCGAACTCGAAGACGCACCGCAACGTGATGATCGCCGAGCTGCTGCTGCGCACGATGACCGACATGAAGCTGGAATTCCCGCCGCCGAAGCCCGAGCTCGAAGGCGTGAAGATCCGCTAAGCTGCCCCCTGAAAAACATCGAACTGAACGGAATCCGACATGATGCGAGTGATTACCGCCAACCTGAACGGCATCCGCTCCGCCGCGAAGAAGGGCTTCTTCGAATGGCTCGGCGAACAGAACGCCGATTGCGTGTGCGTGCAGGAAATCAAGGTCTCGGCCGACGACCTGCCGGCAGAATTCGTCGAGCCGCACGGCTTCAAGAGTTATTTCCACCACGCCGAGAAGAAGGGCTACAGCGGCGCGGGCGTGTACAGCCGCCGCGAGCCCGACGACGTGATCATCGGCTTCGGCAGCAGCGAATTCGATGCCGAAGGTCGCTACGTCGAGGCGCGCTACGGCAAGCTGTCGGTCGTGTCGGTGTACGTGCCGTCCGGCTCGAGCGGTGAAGAACGCCAGCAGGCGAAGTACCGCTTCATGGACGAGTTCATGCCGCACCTCGCCGCGCTGAAGAAGAAGCGCGAAGTGATCCTGTGCGGCGACGTGAACATCGTCCACAAGGAAATCGACATCAAGAACTGGAAGAGCAACCAGAAGAACTCGGGCTGCCTGCCGGAAGAACGCGAGTGGCTCACGAAGCTGTTCGACGATGTCGGCTATGTCGACGTGTTCCGCACGCTCGACCCGCGCGCCGAGCAGTACACGTGGTGGAGCAACCGCGGCCAGGCGTATGCGAAGAACGTCGGGTGGCGGATCGATTACCAGATCGCGACGCCGGGCGTGGCCGGCACCGCGAAAAGCACGTCGATCTTCAAGGACATCAAGTTCAGCGACCATGCGCCGCTGACGGTGGACTACGACTACAAGTGACGTCCCGCGCTGCGCCGCGCGTGTAGCCGTCGGGTCATCCGGCCGCCGGATGCAGAAACGGGCCGCATGTCGAGCATGCGGCCCGTTTCGTTTGGGGCGGCGATCGGGCGTGCCGCCCGGCCGCGCTCAATGCTTGATCGACGCCATGTCGATCACGAACCGGTACTTCACGTCGCTCTTCAGCATCCGCTCGTAGGCCGCGTTGATCTGCTGCATCGGAATCGTTTCGATATCCGACGTGATGCCGTGCTCCGCGCAGAAGTCGAGCATTTCCTGCGTTTCCGCGATCCCGCCGATCAGCGAGCCCGCGAGGCGGCGGCGCTTGAAGATCAGGTTGAACACCTGCGGCGACGGATGGTCGTGCTCCGGCGCGCCGACCAGCGTCATCGTGCCGTCGCGCTTCAGCAGGTTCAGGAACGGGTTCAGGTCGTGCTGCGCGGCGACCGTGTTCAGGATGAAGTCGAAGCTGTTCAGGTGCGCGTTCATCTGCGCTTCGTCCTTCGAGATCACGACTTCGTGCGCGCCGACACGCTTGCCGTCCTCGATCTTCGACGGCGACGTGGTGAACAGCACGACGTGCGCCCCCATCGCGCGCGCCAGCTTCACGCCCATGTGGCCGAGGCCGCCGAGCCCGACGATGCCGACCTTCTTGCCGGGGCCGACGTTCCACTGCCGCAGCGGCGAGTAGGTCGTGATTCCCGCGCACAGCAGCGGCGCGGCGCCGGCCGGGTCGAGCGTCTCGGGCACGCGCAGCACGAACGCCTCGTCGACGACGAGCTGCGTCGAATAGCCGCCGAACGTGATGTCGCCCGTCACGCGATCCTGGCCGTTGTAGGTGCCGACGAAGCCGTTCTCGCAGTATTGCTCGAGGCCGTCGGCGCAGCTCGGGCAGGTACGGCACGAATCGACGAGACAGCCGACGCCGACCAGTTCGCCGACCTTGAAGCGCGAGACCTGCGGGCCGGTCGCGGTCACGCGGCCGACGATTTCATGGCCCGGCACGACCGGATAGATCGTGTTGCGCCATTCGTTGCGCGCCTGGTGCAGGTCCGAGTGGCAGACGCCGCAGTAGAGGACGTCGATCTGGACGTCGAGGTCGCGCAGCGCGCGACGCTGGAATTCGAACGGGGCGAGCGGCGACTGCGAATCGGTTGCCGCGTAAGCGTAGGTGGTGCTCATGCAGGGGGCTCCTTGTCCGGGAATAACATCCGGCGAAACGAACTGCCGTCGCATCATGTGGCGATGCGGCGAGGCAGGACGTCATCGTAAGGAGCGCGGCGCCGCGGCGAAATACACGAAGGTCTGGAAGATTTGCCTATTCCTCTCTAACTGCGTGCCAACAGCCGTCAAAACGGCTGCAAGGTGCTACATTGCGAGCCGGATTCTCTTGCCGGACAGGACCACGCCGATGAGCTTCGAGCCCCTTTTCGCCGACATGGGCGACCGCGTGCAGCGCCGCATGGTCGAGTTGCATGCGCGCCTCGCGCCGAACGAGGGCGAAACGTTCGCGGCGCTCGACGGCGTGCGCTTCATCCGCGTGAGCCGCCCGGGGCCGCGCATGCCGGTGCTGTACGAACCGAGCATCGTCGTCGTGTGCCAGGGGCGCAAGCTCGGCTATCTCGGCGAGCGCTCGTTCGTGTACGACGCGCGGCAGTATCTCGTGCTGTCGGTGCCGCTGCCGTTCGAATGCGAGACCTTCGCGAGCCGGGACGAACCGTTTCTCGCGATCTCGATCCGCGTCGATCTCGCCGTGATCGCCGAGCTCGCGATCCTGCTCGACGAGACGCTCGGCGCGGCCGTCAGCGAACCGGTCGGCGTGGATTCGACGCCGCTCGACGCGCCGCTGGCCGACGCGGTCGTGCGGCTGCTCGAAGCGCTCGCGTCGCCACACGACACGCGCGTGCTGGGCCCCGCGATCATGCGCGAGATCGCGTATCGGGTACTGACGGGCGAGCGGGGCGACGCGATCCGCGCGGCGCTCGTGCAGCGACATCACTTCGGCCGCATCGCGAAGGCGCTGCGGCGCATCCATGCGGACCTGAAGGCCGATCTCGACGTCGAGACGCTCGCGCGCGAGGCCGGGATGAGCCTGGCTGTGTTCCATGCGCAGTTCAAGCACGTGACGGCGACGTCGCCGATGCAGTACGTGAAGGCCGCGCGGCTGCACCAGGCGCGGCTGATGATGGTGCAGGACGGGGTCGGCGCCGGTGCGGCGGCCGCGCGCGTCGGCTATGCGAGCGCGTCGCAGTTCAGCCGCGAGTTCAAGCGGCTGTTCGGCCGCAGCCCGGGTGACGAGGTGCGCTGGATGCGCGAGTACGACGTTTATGGTCGTCGAGGGGGATTAATGTCCGCGGAAGATGCTTAGGTTCGACTCTCTGTAAATCGTAAGCATCAGTTGCGACGAGCATCGTTGGTCTCATCACAGGGGGGGGCTGAGCGTCAGCCAACTCACACTCGGTACTTCCACTAAGTATGCCGTGGCGCCGAGTGTGCATGGGTTGGGTCCATCACTTTCGACTACGCGACAACTTATCGAGAGAGGTTCTTGAGCGGTGGAGTTGCGCCTCGTTTGAGCATCAGCGCAGCAACCCGGAAGAGATCCGGCATATCAATTCGACCATCACTTCTAAACGACAGGACGCCAATATTTTCCATAGCGAGCGCGAGAGCTTCAACGGGATTCGAGGCCTTGGCAAATTCAAACGGTGGCAGGAAGCCTGTCGTCTGACTCTTCGCCGCTTTTAGAATCGTATCAACAGTCTTTGTCTCTTCCCACAACTCATAGATACGCGTCGGATCGCATGGCACTGTAACCCCCGCGAGCGGAGCAATGGCTCGCTTAATCCATGGGTACTCGAGCACAAGCTGATCTACGCGGACTCTAGAAGCTTCGCGCAATCCATGTCGAATTCCATCGGCTGAAATCGCCTGTAACGACAAGGTGTGCGGGTACTTTCCGGCCTCGGAAAACAACTTCATGAAGCTGCGCGGGGTAACGCGACCGTGAGCATCGCCAAGATGATTGTAGGGCCAGTCGTACGTCCCCCCTTTTTTTGCCCCTCGCCCCATATATAGGCCAGCGAGGCATACCATCATGCGTTGCTGGGCAGCACCGTCCGCGTAAAGACTGCGCTTTCGAAACCAAGTCCGCATATCAGCGGGATAGTCGGCGTCGGCTTCCGATGCTAGGGCAATAAGCGATCGACGTGCTTTCAGCTCTGCGAGTTGCAAAAGCTGGGAAAACTGTTGATTTCCACCGAGTCTTAACCCACCGATTTCATCTAAATCTGACCCACCCTGAGACAGCGTAGTACATCTATTCCGGTGTGGATAACTCTTCGTTACCCGCTGGTTTTGCTGCTCTTTTTCTTGTTGTCTTTGCCTTGGCAGAACTGGTCCTGAAGCGCCACGATTCATTGCCCGTTTCGACGATGTGGCAGTGATGGGTGACGCGGTCCAGCAGCGCTGTCGTCATCTTTGCATCCCCGAACACGCTCGCCCACTCGCCGAAGCTGAGATTGGTCGTGATCGCGACGCTCGTGTGCTCGTAAAGCTTTGAGAGCAGATGGAACAGCAATGCACCGCCGGTCTGGCTGAACGGCAGATAGCCCAGCTCATCGAGAATCACCAGATCGACGTACATCAGCTTGTGGGCGATCTGGCCTTGTTTGCCGATGGACTTCTCCTGCTCCAGGGCGTTGGTCAGCTCGACGGTCGAGAAGTAGCGCACACGCTTGCCGTGGCGCTGTACGGCTTCGATTCCGATCGCTGAGGCGAGGTGCGTCTTGCCAGTGCCCGGACCACCGATGAACACGACGTTGTGCGCGCTTTCGAGGAACGACAGCTCGCTCAGTTCGCGCACCAGCGCTTCGTCGACGTGTGCCTGCGCGAAGTCGAAGCCCTTCAGGTCGCGGTGGGCCGGGAAGCGCGCAGCGGTCATTTGATAGGCGATCGAGCGCACCTGCCGTTCGGCGGTTTCAGCCATCAACAGCTGCTTCATGAAGCGCTCCGGCTCGAAGTCAGTGTGGCGCGACTGCGCGAGCAGCTCCGGCCACGTGCTCGCCATGCCGTGCAGTTTAAGACCCTTGAGCTGGGCCGCGATATCGTTAGACATGACGATCCTCCGGTGGGTTGGCACGCAGCGTCTCGTAACGGTTCACGTCGGCCGCGGGCTCTTCCTTGAGCTGGAGTTTCGTCGTGGCGAGGCTGCCATTCGTGACGGGCGCCTTCAGCCGGCTCAGCACGTTCAGGACGTGCTCTGCGCTGGGGCGTCCTGAATCCAGCGCAGCCTGTACGGCGAGCAGCACCGCATCGAGCCCGTGTTCGCGCACCGCAGCGAGCACCTGCGTCATGACGCGATCGCCGCCCGGGTGTTTCAGCAGATGCCGCTGCAGCAGTTGCAGCGGCTGCGGCATCGTGATGAACGGTGCGCCGTTGCGCAGTGCGCCGGGTTTGCGCTCGACCAGCGTGACGTAGTGGCGCCAATCGTAGAAGGTCATGTGCCGCTCGAAGCTGCGTTCGTGGCGTGCGATCTCCTGGGCGTTGGCGACGACGCTGAGATATGCCGGATAGCAGCGCACGCTCACCAACTGGTTCGTGTACTCGGTGGGCACGCTGTAGCGGTTGCGTTGGAAGTGAATCAGGCTGGTCGACGAGACTCGCAGGGTCTGCTCGATGTAGCCGTCGAACGGCCGTGGATTGGGCATCAGCCGGGTACGCTCGTCCTGCAGCACATCCTCGACTGTCAGCTCAGGCCACTGCGGGTGCCGCATGTGCCACGCCTCACGACACTGACCAGCGACCCATTCGTTCAGGATCTCCAGCGTTTCCCAGCGCCGTAGCGCTGCTTCGTGCCAGATCTGACGTCGCCGGTCCTGAACGTTCTTCTCGACGATGCCTTTCTCCCAGCCTGCAGCCCGGTTGCAGAACTCCGGCTCGAACAGGTAGTGACTGCACATCGCTTCGAAGCGCGCGTTGACCGCACGCTCCTTGCCGCGGCCAACCTTGTCCACGGCGGTCTTCATGTTGTCGTAGATGCCGCGCCGCGGCACGCCGCCGAACGCGGCGAATGCGCGGGCGTGCGCATCGAACAGCATCTCGTGACTCTGTGTGGGATAGGCGACGAGCCAGAACGCGCGGCTGGAGTTAAGTTTGACGTGGGCGACCTCCAGGCGTCGCCGTAGCCCGCCAACAAACGCGTATTCGCAGCTCCAGTCAAACTGGAAGGCTTCGCCGGGTTCGAAGGCGAGCGGCACGAAGGCCTTCCTGCGAGGCGCCTCAGCCTGCTCCTCGTGCCAACGCCTCACGAACGCGCTTACGCGGCCGTAGCTGCCGGCGTAACCCTCGGCGCGGATCGCCTCGAACATGAACCGGGCGGTGCGCCGGTCACGCTTCGGGCGATGACTGTCGGCACGCAGCCAACCTGTCAGCTGTGCGGCCCAGTCGTCGATGACGCTCGGGCTGACGCGCTTCGGATACTTCGGCTCGACAGCATCAGTCTGCCGCAGCCAGCGGCGCACCGTGTTTCGGGACAGGCCCGTACGCCGCGCAATCTCGCGCAGTGGGACCTTCTCGCGGAAATACATCCGCCTGATCTTGGCCAATATGCCCACCGTGATCACCTTTGTATCCCCTGCTCAAAGATTGAGCAGGGCATTCAATCACGTGGGTCAAAATTCGATGAAAATTTTCAGCTCTAGTGGGTCAGTTCTGTGCGGACATCAACAGGAAAACATCATCCCGTACAAGTCTTCCTTTGACCAAACGAGTTCGATGCGCATACTGCGAAGCTTGGGTAATTCAACAAAGCGGAGTGTTTCGTCGTTGAATTGCTCCGGACGAATAAACACCTTCCCTCGAATTGCCCGTCGCGCACGCAATGACCAGATAACCTCGAACAGTGCGTCAAGTAGCTTTCGACTGCGCTTCCATTCAGTTGAGATAGTGTCGAGTGCGTCAAAAGTGACAATCAATGTCTTTCGCGACGACGCAAAATAGCGATCCAAACGCGAGAGTTCGCGATCAGCGTCCTCCGGGTCGGCGTATTGAGCCATGAGGTCACGTATAGTCGGCTGCTCTGTATCGGGGGCAGTCGCTCGCTTTGCTGCTCGCATAATGACGGCTTGCCAGAATTCAAAGCCTTGCTGCGCCTCTTGACCAGTCGGAACACGAGCATCAATGTTGCGCGATGTGACCCCGCCTTCAGATGCGATGCCGGTATAGCCAGCCTCAACGACTACCGACTCCAGGTCAACTTGTGGATAAGCCAGCGCAGCAAAATTTCTTGTGTCGTCATGCTGGAGTACGCCTGCCCAAAAGCTTTTGCCCGAGCCTCTCGCCCCCACGACAACCGGAGTATCAGGATCTAGCGCGAATGCATGCTGACGCGGCGTAAAGATTTCGCTAACAGTAGGCCGATGGGCGCCGGACGCATCGTGATCGGAGGGGAGCCGAGCCATTGCGGCTTGGATGCCGATGTAGTCAATGTTGTTCATTCAGCTTTCCGCATTTTCAAGTCCAAGCATGCTCCGACATGCATCAATAAAGGGCTGATAAGTGGTTTTATACACTAGTGCATCTAGCAAGTCGGGGCGCCCCAGAGGATCGAACGATGCATAGTGGTCGTCGTTAAGGATACGACAAGTGTTCAATCCGTTTTCTGCAGGCACCGGTACTTGATCGATATCAGTATCATCCCATTCAACATCGAATTCGTTAGCCAGTGGTCCGACGTCGACCTGCTTTGCGAGCGGATCCGAGACCTTTATCAAGGTTTGGCGAACAAGCTCGGTCATCCGATCTATGAACTGGTCTTGGGATTGGGCGTCAGTAGAAGCCTTTGCGTGCACCAGTAGCAAGGTATCCTGCCAATTGAATGGCGAACCATTGCCTCCGCTTGGATGCGATGTCAATTCAGCGGAGTTATCTGCTGCAACATGAGTCGGAGCGTCAGTGTCCAGTGGCGTAGTCAAATTGCTTTGTGCTGAGGTGCTATGGCCAAGAGTTTCAAGGTGTGCGAACAGAAGGCGGTAATCAGCATACGTTTGTGGCTGGTCTACTCCAAAGAGAAGGATATTTGCTCCGAGTCCAACAATCGATGCTGCCGTGGTTTCATGCAAGCCTGCTCGGGCATCAATTAGAATTGCGTCATATGCCCGACCTCTCGAAACTCGATCCAGCGCGAACGCAATATGGTCAGCAAAAGTCGTCGCGTTGCCATTTTCGTCCGTATTGGCAAGGTATGCTCGCGCAATCTTTCCGAGTACGTTTTCTGGGTTTTCATTCGCGAGTTGTCCGATAGCAGGAATAACGTCTAGTCGCCCTCTTCCGGCACCTAACCACGACGCGCCAATCATGTCGCTAACAAACTGATCGTCGACTGGGGCCAACCCGTGCTCAACGAGGTAGTCCAGCATTCCGAAACGCGGGAGCGTATCGGGTCGAAGTAACATGTTACCTAGACCCGGCGCTTCCAGATCTAGATCTACCACAAGGATGCGTCTTCCTTGTGCAACTAGGTCGGCAGCCAACACGCATAAGGCGGTTGTACGCCCGACTCCTCCCTTAAGGCTTACGAACGCAAGGCGATTACGGTCGGGCTTAGAGGCGGTCGGGTCGCGCAGCCAATCACTGCCCACCATTCGGCGATCAACAACTCGTACTCGCAGAGGGCGTTCATTCACAACTACACGAACGGACACTACGTTGTCGGGCGCAAGCAGGCGATCGTCAAACAGTTCCGACGGCGTTGCTACCGCGAGACCATCGCCATCTACATAGGGGTGAACAAGCTCATAGGCGCGACGTGCCAGTGCGTCCTTTGCTGCAGGGTCAAGCGCGCCATTCGGGACGATTAGAGTAAGCCTTCCCGAAACGTCGCGAAGGAAAAAGTAGTCTAAGAGCGCCTGTCCGCCCAGCGTGTCAACAACAAGTTGCGCGAAGGTCGGCAGTGCAAGGTCAAAGGTCATCATGCTTTTTACTCCTCGCCACGAATTTGCGCCGCTGCCATAAGGCGCTTCGTCAGAGGTGGCCTCGCAAAATCGGACAGCCAGATAAGTGGAACGGCCGGGGCCTGAGCCAGCGATAATGCCGGCAAAGGAACCGAGGAAATGACGAAGAAAACCCGACGCACGCACTCAGCGGCGTTCAAAGCGAAGGTGGCGCTCGCAGCGGTCAAGGGCGAGCGCACGCTGGTCGAGCTGGCGCAGCAGTTTGATGTGCACCCGAACCAGATTACCGAATGGAAGCGGCAATTGCAGGAGCGTGCGGCGGACGTGTTTGGCGCGGCAGGCATGCCGTCGAGCGAGCCGCCGGTGGACCTGAAGGCGTTGCACGCCAAGATCGGCCAGCTGACACTGGAGAATGATTTTTTAGAAGGTGCGCTCACCAAGGCGGGATTGCTGAGCGCAAAACGATGATCGACCGTACGCATGCGCTGCCGGTTTCGCAACAGACGCGACTGGTTGGCATCGCGAGATCGAGTGCGTATTACCGGCCGCAGCCGGTCAGCGAAACCGATTTGTTGTTGATGCGGCGAATCGACGAACTGCACATGGAGTTCCCGTTTGCCGGGGCACGGATGCTGGCGCGCCTGTTGCGTCGGGAGGGCCATGAAGTCGGCCGCCGTCGCGTACGCACGTTGATGAAGCGCATGGGCGTGGAGGCGCTGTACTGCAAGCCGAACACAAGCCGCCGCAACGCGCAGCACAAGATATGGCCGTACTTGCTGCGCGGCATGAAGATCGCGCGGGCCAACCAGGTGTTCGCCCTCGACACGACCTACATTCCGATGGCGCGAGGCTTCGTGTACCTGACGGCCGTGGTGGACTGGGCGAGCCGCAAGATTCTCGCGCACCGGGTTGCCATCACGCTGGAAGCCACGCATGCCGTCGAGGCACTGGAAGAAGCGTTCGCCCGCTACGGGCTGCCCGACATCGTGAACACCGATCAAGGCAGCCAGTTCACGGCGGGCGCGTTCACCGAGGCCGTACTGTGTCGAGGCGTGCGGCTGTCGATGGACGGCAAAGGGGCTTGGCGTGACAACGTGTTCGTCGAGCGCGTATGGCGCAGCATCAAGTACGAAGAGATTTACCTGCGGGCCTACGAGTCGGTCAGCCATGCCCGGCGCTCCATCGGCGACTACATCGAGCTGTACAACCGGAAAAGGCCCCATTCGAGCCTGGCGGATCAGACGCCGGATGAGGCATACTTCGCGACGCTGCCTGCGATCAAATCGGCAGCATGATTGCCTCGGCCGCTCCACTTAAAAATCTCAGAAAACTGTCCGAACGAGTGAGGCCACCTCTGTCTGGGCAAACCACTGGTCGATCTCATTCAGTGTTGTGCCGCCGGTTTTCCAGTAGCGACGATGAACGGTCCATGATTGAAACACTGGATTTCTGATAATTTCGTACATGGACGTGTAGTTGCTACGTTGCCCAAGGTGCTTGCGGGCGATCGTCAGGAACTCAGGGAAGTGTCCGTGAGGATCGGACGTCACCTGTAAGGTAGTGATTCGATACTTTATCGCGCATTCGGCAGCAAATCCGACAAGATGGCCTGCGTTATCCAGTCTGTCTACAGTACGCAAGCTCTCAGCATCCTTCAGGTGGCGCAACGCTGCGCTCCGATAATCGTCCATGTTCCTGTATCGCCGCTAATCCAAGCGAAATGATAACTGGCTCTGCCCGGACGCGCGACGTTGCAGTCCCAGCCGTGTAGTCAATGGCTCGGTGGAAGACAATTTGAGGAGCGTAAACTCCCCCACGCGCGACGTATGCATTGCTATACGAATGGCAGGCTTTATATGACCGGTACTGTCTGAGTGCTCAGCGCCGCACGACCTTGCGACGCTGCGCGCTGATGCCCGCGTAGTCGGGCAGCGTGTCGACGCGCTTGCCCACTGCCTTCGCGTACAGCGGCATGAGATCCGGCAGGCGGTTCAGCAGATCCTGGCGGCGGGCGTTGCTGTACGGGTGCGTATAGATGAAGCCGGTTGCCTTGTTCCCGCGTGTCGCGACCGCGAGCTTGTCCCACAGCGTGATCGCCGCGCGCGGATCGAAGCCCGCGCGTGCGGCGATGTCGCCGCCGATCACGTCGGCTTCGGTCTCGTCGGTCGCGTTGTAGTGGAGCGCCTGCAGGCGTTCGCCGAGGTTCAGTGCCTGCGGCAGCGGGTCACCGACGCCGAACAGCGGCGGCAGCGCGGCCGCGCGCAGCGACGTTTGCGAGGTCGCGCTGAAGTTGCTGCGCGCGTGTTCGCGCAGCGCATGCGCGATGCAGTGGGCGAGCAGCACGCCGAGTTCGTCGTCGTTCAGGCGGACGCGATCGAGCAGGCCGCCGTACACGAGCACCTTGCCGCCCGGCAGGCAGGTCAGGCGAATGTCGCGCGAGCGGATCGCGTTGACGTCCCACGCCCAACTCTTCACGCGGTCGTTCCATTTCACCGAATACGGCGCGAGCTTCGCGACGATCGCGCGCAGGCGCTTCACGCGCGGCTGGTTCGCCGGCAGCAGGCGGTTGCTGTCGGCGGCCGCCTGTACGATCTGCGCGTATTCGTTCGCGGTGAGCTGCTCGAGCAGCGGCGACGGAATCAGCGTGCGGAAGGCAATGGCGTCGCCGTAACGGACCTGCTGCGGCGTCTGCGCATAAGCCTTCGTCGACGCGGCGGCGCCGGTCGGTTGCGCGGGTTCGGCGGCGGCTGCCGGCTGGGCGGGGGCGGCGGGAGCCGAAGTCGCCGGCGGCGAGGCCGGCGCAGCGGCCGGCGCGGAACCGGCGGCGGTGGCAGCGGGCGCGCCGGCGTCGGCCGCATGGGCGAACCCCGCGGCGAGCGCCGCGGCGCCGACGCTCAACGAAGCCGCAACGCGCGCGAGGCGGTGCAGGCCGTTACTGCGCACGGCTGGCCTCGCCGTTGCGTGCGGTGCCGTTCCACGGCGCGATCTTGAACAGCAGCAGCATGCCGGGAATCGCGAGCGCGGTGCACACGATGAAGTAGTCGAACCAGCCGATCTTCGCGACGATGAAACCGCTCGCGGCCGACGCGAGCGTGCGCGGCACCGACGCGAGGCTCGTGAACAGCGCGAACTGCGTAGCCGTATAGCGCGGGTCGGTCGTGCTGGCGATATACGCGACGAACGCGGCCATCGTCAGGCCGGTGGTGAACGTTTCGGCGCCGTAGACGATTGCGAGCGCGACGGTCATCGGGCTGAATTGCGGTGCGACCGCAATGCCGAACACCGACAGCGCCGCGGCGATCGCATGGCTCGTCGACACGGTGAAGTCGTAGAGCATCGCGAGCACGGGCGAACCGGGGCCGAGCTGCGCGAGCCACGCGAAGCCGAGCGTCGACACCATCTGCAGCGCGCCGAAGATCCACAGCCCGCGGCCGATGCCGATCTTCACGAGCCAGACGCCGCCGATGATGCCGCCGGCGACGCTCGCGACGAGCGCGGTGGTTTTCGCGACGATGCCGATCTCGGTGCGCGAGAAGCCGATGTCGAGGAAGAACGACGTCGACAGCGTGGTGGCCATCGTGTCGCCGATCTTGAACAGGAAGATGAACGCGATGACGAGCAGCGCGCCGGCCCAGCCGTCGCGCTGGATGAATTCGCGGAACGGCAGCACGATCGCGTCGCGCAGGTTGCGCGGCGGCGCGCCGACCACTTCGGGCTCGCGCACCACGAGCGTCATCAGGATGCCCGGCAGCATGAACGCGCCGGTGATCGCGAACACGACGTCCCACGGCAGGTGGTCGGACAGGATCAGTGCCAGCGAGCCGGGGATCAGCGCGGCGAGCTTGTACGCGTTCACGTGGATGGCGTTGCCGAGGCCCTGCTCGGTGTCGCGCAGCAGCTCGCGCCGGTAAGCGTCGATCACGATGTCGGCGCTCGCGCCGAAGAACGCGACGAGCGTGGTGAGCGCGGCGACCGTCCAGATCGAGTCGCGCGGCGACACGAAGCCGAGCGCGGCGATCGCACCCGCGACCAGCACCTGCGTGAGCAGCAGCCAGCCGCGTCGGCGCCCCGGCCGCCAGCCCGGCAGGCGCGGGATGTAGCGGTCCATCAGCGGCGCCCACAGGAACTTCCACGTATACGGGAACTGGATCAGCGCAAACAGGCCGATTTCCTTCAGGTTCACGCCTTCGGAGCGCAGCCATGCCTGCACGAGGTAGACGAGCGTGAAGAGGGGCAGACCCGACGTGAAGCCCAGGAACACGCAGATCAGCATGTGCGTGTTCAGGTAGGCTCGCCAGCCGGGGTGATCCTCGTGAGCGGTGAGTGCGGGCGCCTCGTGTGGCGTTTTCGACATGGACTGGAACTGGATAGCGTTGACTGATTGCGGCGACAGCGCAGGCGGCGGCGCGGGTAGCGCAGCGGTGCGGCCGCACATGCGTGCGGGCCGTCGGCGTTCGTCAACGGCTTCCCGGCTCAGCTGCGCTTGACGCGGTAGACAGCAAGACTACCACGCCAGTTCGCACCCCATCGAATCGGCTGGCCTTCGTGCAGCACCACGCGGTCGAGGATCGTCACGCCGACTTCGGGCGCGAGCGCCTCGAAATCCTCGATCGTCAGCACCCGGACGTTCGGCGTGTTGTGCCACTGGTAAGGCAGCGACTTCGACACCGGCATCCGGCCGTTCAGCACCGACAGCCGGTGCGGCCAGTAGCCGAAATTCGGGAACGACACGATGCATTCGCGCCCGACCCGCGCGGTTTCGCGCAGGATCGCGGCCGTCTGGTGGATCGTCTGCAAAGTCTGCGACAGGATCGCGATGTCGAAGCTGTGGTCCTCGAACAGGCGCAGGCCGTCCTCCAGGTTCTGCTGGATCACGTTGATGCCGTTCTTCGCGCTCGCGAGCACGCCCGCGTCGTTCAGCTCGATCCCGTAGCCGGTGACGTCCAGTTCTTCCATCAGCAGCGCGAGCAGCGAGCCGTCGCCGCAGCCGAGGTCGAGCACCGTCGAGCGCGGCTCGACCCAGCGCGCGATCGTGCGGAAGTCCGCGCGTGCGGACAGGGAATTCAGCGCTTGCTGGTTCATGCACCCACCTCGTTGGCGATTCGTTCGTAATACGCGCGGATCAGGTTGTGATAGCGCGCGTCGTCGAGCAGGAACGCGTCGTGACCGTGCGGCGCATCGATTTCCGCGTAGCTGACCGTGCGCTTGTTGTCGAGCAGCGCCTTCACGATCTCGCGCGAGCGGGCCGGCGCGAAACGCCAGTCGGTCGAGAAGCTCGCGATCAGGTATTTCGCCTGCGTGTGCGCGAGCGCGGCCGTCAGGTTGCCGTCGAACGCCTTCGCCGGGTCGAAGTAGTCGAGCGCGCGCGTGATCAGCAGATAGGTGTTCGCGTCGAAGTAGTCGGCGAACTTGTCGCCCTGGTAGCGCAGGTACGACTCGACCTCGAATTCGACGTCGAAGCTGAAGTTGTACGCGTCGAGCGCGCCGTCGGCGCGGCGCAGCGCACGGCCGAATTTCTCGGCCATGTCGTCGTCGGACAGGTACGTGATGTGGCCGATCATCCGCGCGACGCGCAAGCCGCGCTTCGGCTTCACGCCGTGCGCGTAGTAGTCGCCGCCGTGGAAATCGGGATCGGACAGGATCGCCGAGCGCGCGACCTCGTTGAACGCGATGTTCTGTGCGGACAGCTTCGGGGTCGACGCGATGTCGATGCAGTGCGCGACGCGCTCCGGATACATGAGGCTCCACGCGAGCGCCTGCATCCCGCCGAGGCTGCCGCCCATCACCGCGGCGAAGCGTTCGATGCCGAATGCGTCGGCGACGCGCGCCTGCGCGTGCACCCAGTCCTCGACGGTGACGACCGGGAAGCTCGCGCCGTACGGCTTGCCGGTCGACGGGTCGATGCTCATCGGGCCGGTCGAGCCGAAGCATGAGCCGAGGTTGTTCACGCCGATCACGAAGAAGCGGTTGGTGTCGAGCGGCTTGCCCGGCCCGACCATGTTGTCCCACCAGCCGGTGCTGCGCGGATCGTCCGCGTAGACGCCGGCGACGTGATGCGACGCGTTGAGCGCGTGGCAGACGAGCACCGCGTTCGAGCGCGCGGCGTTGAGTTCGCCGTACGTCTCGACGACGAGCTGATAGTTGCCGAGCGCGCTGCCGCTTTGCAAGCGCAGCGGTTCGGCGAAGTGCATGGTCTGTGGAGCGACGATGCCGATCGATTCCATTCGTTCCGCCTTATGACTGGGCAGCTAAATGGTGTCGGCGAGGCGCGGAGTCGGAGATGCGCGGCTGACGACCTCTTTAGCCGCATTTGTAGTGAACCGCCGGGACAAGGACACAACCTCCACACCCCGGCCGGTTCGCGCGCCCGCAATCGAGTCAGCAAATCGGCGCGCTTCCGACCTGCCGCCAACGAGACGGCAAGTCGGCAAAGTATAGCGGAATTCGGCGGGCGCGGATTTCGCGACCCGCCGTCGGTCTGCTTGGCTTACCAGCGGTATTTTGCCGAGAGCTGCCCCCGGACTACCGAGTAGTCGGACAGATTGCCTTCCACGCCGACGTTCGCCGATACCGAGAAGCGACGGCTCAACTGGCCGGTTGCGCCGATCCGGACGGCAGCCCGGTCGCGCGGCAGGCTGAACGAGAACGCGTTGCCGTCGAGCGTTAGCGCGCGCGAACCCGGGCCATGCCACCAGTTCGCTTCGATGAACGGTCGAAGTTCGCGTCCACGCGGCATCGCGGTGACCCCGTGCACACGCACGCCGACGCGGGTCAGCACGTCGGTCGCGCCTTGACCGTCGATCCGGCCGCCCGGCGCGGCGTGCGCGTTTGCGCGGTAGTCCGATACGACGAGTTGCACTTCGGGTTCGACGAAGAAGCGCGAGTCGCCTCGCTCGTAGAACGGCAATGAATAGCCCGTTTCGATCGAGCCCGTGAGGGTGCGCGACCGGTACGAATCAGCAACCAGACTGCCGCCGACGCTGTTCGCATAAGCGCCATACATGAACCATGCATCGACGTACGGGCCGGACAGGATGTCGCGGCTGCCGTACCACGTGCCGTAAACCCCGACGTTGTAGCCCGACACGCTGCCGCGCGCGGTGGCGTTCGCGATGCGCTGTTCGGTCGCGTTCCACAGCGGCCGGGTCGACCAGTTCGTCTGGCTGCCGTACATGCCCATCGCGCCGACCCGTACGCTGCCGCCGCGACCGTCGCCGAAGCGGAACAGGTCGGCGCCCGCGTGAATCAGGCGGCCGTTGCCCGATACGCTGCGGTTGCCGCCCGACATCAACGTCATCTGGCCCTCCGCGCGCAGCCAGACCGCACCGTCGAGCGGACCGCTTGCTTCGGTGCGAAGCGAGCGATCATCGCGCTGATGCAGCGTGTGGATCGCCATCGTCGACGCTGCATCGGCGTTCGCCAGATATGCGTCGGGCTCCGGGGCAGCAGTGCGCGCAGGCGGCTTGGTTTCGGGTTCGATCGGCGGATCCGGGTCCACCGGGCCGGGTGGTTGCGGCGGAACGGGTTTTGCCGCGGAAACGAGATACCAGTCGTCCTTCTGGCCGCCTTGGCCGCCGCGCTTGAGCATGTAGTCGTAGCCGCCCGCCGACAGCGTGCCGAAGCCTTGCCGGTAGCCATCCGATGCGGCGTCGAGCGCGAAGGCCGCGGCATCCGTGGTGCCGCCGTTGCGGGTTTCGACGATCGGGATGCCGACCGTCGTTTGCGCGCCTTCGCCGCTCGTGCGTTTCACGACGATCCCGGTATGGCCGGATGCGTGGCCGCTGTCGATCACGAGCCGGTCGGTGGGCGACGCGTCGTCGCGCAGCGCGGTATGGACGACCAGCCTGCCGTTGCGGGCCGCGTAGTCGCCGTTGACGACCAGCGTGCGTGGCGTGGGCGGCGCGCCGGCCTCCGGCGCGGCGAATGCGATCGTCGAGTCGTTCAGCGCGACGGATCCGACCGACGAATCGGCGGTGACGATCCAGCGGCTGTCGGTATCGAGCGACAGCGTGCGGACAGCGTCCGTTGCTCCGCGCCATGTCGACGCGTTGGACAGGGCGACGTCGGTCACGGCGGAAGTCGGGCTGCCGTCGTCGGCCGGCTGGTTCACGATATCGCCTGCCGCTTGAGCGCCGGTGTCGAGCGTCAGGCGCACGGGCGCGCCCGACTGGGCGAGGACCGACAGCAGCGTGCCGGTGCCGCTGGCGGCGCGGGCGCCGTTCTGCAGCGTGATGTCGGCGTCGGACGCGTCGATGGCCGCATGCCGTTCGCTGAAGAGCGAGCCGCCGTCGGCCGTCAGCTTGCCGCCGTGGACGCTCGCCGCAGACGCGGCGTCACCGGTCGCGCGGGCATCGGTGCGCAGCAGGTCGATGCTGCCGCCGGCGCTTGCATACAGCGCTGCGGCCTCGTTGCCGCGCGTCTCGACGGTTGCGTCGACGAGCGACGCAACCGACCCCGCACCGGCGGACATCGCACCGCGCGCGCGCTCGCCGGTCGTCACGATGCCGCCGCGTGTCATCGTGACCCGGCCGCCGAGCCGGGACAGTACGCCGATCGAACGAGCGCCGGTGGTGGTCACTTCAGTATCGATCGCGTCGATGGTCGGTGTGTCGGTGTATTCCTTCGACGCATACAGCCCGTGTGCGCTGCGGCCGTGCGTGGCGACTTGCGTGCGCGCGAGCTCGACGCGCCCTTCGCGGGTGTCCACGCCGAGCGCGTAATCGCCGCTGGTTTCGAGGCGGCTGTCGGCGAACGAGACAGCCGATGCGCCGGGCAGGTACAGCGCCGATGCGTAGCCGCCGTCCGTCCGGATATCCGAGCGGTTCAACGTCGCACGGACGCCCTCGTAGCTGATGGCCATGCCATAGGCAAACAGGCCGCTGGTGCGAATCAGCGTGTCGGTGACGTCGATGACGCCGCCCGGCACGTAGTTCACCGAAATGCCATACGCTTCCTTGCCGCGCGTGACGATGACGCTGTCGGCGATGCGGAGCCGGCCGCCGGCGCTGTCGACGGCCGCGCCGTGTGCGTAGTCGCCGTCGGTATCGATCGAGATGCGTTCCGCGGTCGCACTGCCGCCGTATCGGAGGTCGATGCCGGCACTGGAGCCGCCGCGCGTGCGGATTTCCGTATCGCTCAGCCTGACGCTCGAGCCCGCGCCTAGCGCAGTCGCGCCCGCCGCGAGAGGGGCGGTGGTGAACACGCGTGTCTTGCCGGTCGTCACCAGCGTGCCGCCATTGACGGCGGAAAGCACGGCCTCGCCCAATCGCGTCGTCGAATATTCGCCCGGTGCGATTTCAAGCACGACACCGTCCGCCTGTTGCGGCTCGCCGTTGGTCACCTGCGCGGCCGACGGCCAGGGCACTGCCGCCCCCGCCAGCAATGCCGAATGGGCGAGGCGTCGGGCTGCCCTCATCCGGGAAGGTCGGAATCTGCGTTTCACCATCTCACCTGAATTTGTCTATAACGAGACAAATTTAACGTGTGAGGCGGCGGCATGAAATTGGACGAGTTCGAATTGGCGCGAGGTATTGAGCGCCGGCAGAAGGGGGCGGCAAGGTGCGAATCGACGCCGCCCCTTGACGGGGCGACCGCACCATCCGTCGTCGAATGCGCGCGACCGGCAGGCGTGGCCGGATGCGGCCGGCGCGGCGCTACTGCAGGATCAGCCGCAAATGCGCGTCGGCCTGCTCGCCGGGCGATTTCTGGAACCCGCCCTTTGCGAAGCGGTGCCATCGGCCGATCACGTAGCTGACGAGCAGGCTCGCGCGGGCGGCCGGATCGTAATCGGCCGGTAGTGCGAGCGGCGCTGCGCCGTCAGGCGCGTTCGCCTCCGTGCGCGCGACCCGCAGGCATTGCTTGACCGTTGCCTCGATGCGATCGAGCAACTGGTTCACGCGCTCGGTGAGCCGTTCGTCCTCGCCGACCAGCGCCTCGCCGGTCAGCACGCGCGTCATTCCCGGGTTCTTCGCGGCGAAATTGAGCATCGTCAGCGCGATCGTGCGTGCTTGCAGCACGCCGTTCGGCTCCTTCTCGACGATCTGGTTGACGAGCCCGAACAGCGACTGCTCGATGAACTCGATCAGCCCTTCGTACATCTTCGCCTTGCTCGGGAAATGGCGGTACAGCGCCGCTTCCGACACGTCGAGCCGGGCCGCGAGCGCGGCCGTCGTGATCTTCTCGCGCTTCGGCGCCTCGAGCATCGATGCGAGCGTCTGCAGGATCATCACGCGGCGCTCGCCCGGCTTCGGGCGCGGGCGGGACGGCGTGGCCTGGTCTTCCGTTACGGCGTGGTCCTGCGGGTGAGTCGGCTGCATTTCTGTCGCCCCGATCGAGTGCCCAGTCGCAGCGATTTTAACGAACGAATCCGCTGGTCGACATAATGCGGGCGGCCGGTACCCGGCAGGTGGCCGGGAAGATGGCCGGTAATCCAGACCGTGCCGATGCCGAGGCGCTTGTAGCGCTTCAGGTGGCCGCGCGTGTCCTCGACGAGGATCGCGTCGGTCATCCGCGCATGTACGGCGCGCAGCGTTCGGCGCAGCATCATGTGGTCAGGTTTCGCGCGCCACGTGCGGCGGTCGCGCATGTGCTCGATCGCGATCACGCGCTCGAACAGCCGCTCGATGCGCAACTCGCGCAGCACCGCGCGCGCATAGTTCTCCGGCGCGTTGGTCAGCACGAACTTGCGGCCCGGCAGCGCGGCGATGATGTGCGCGAGGCCGCGCTCGGCGCGTACCATCGCGGGGAGATCGGCGAACGTATGGACCGCGCGCAGGAAGTCGTGCGGGTCGATCGGATGATGGCGCGTGAGGCCGAGGAGCGCGGCGCCGTAGCGCTCGGTATAGCCGTTGCGCAGGCGGTCGGCTTCGGCGCGCTCGACCTTGAGCGCATCGATGATGTACTGCGTCATCGCACGGTTGATCTCGGGAAAGATCGCGTGCGACGCGTGGTGGAGCGTGTTGTCGAGATCGAACAGCCAGACGGGCGCGCCGGCTCGCGGCCGGCTGCGCGAGATGCGCCGGCGCCGCAGCGGGGCCGGCAGGTCGGGGCTGGCGGTCTTGCGGCGCGCGCTCAATGCGAGCGGATCATCGTGCCGAACGGCTGCTCGGTCAGGATTTCCAGCAGCACCGAGTGCTCGATCCGGCCGTCGACGATGTGCACCGACTTCACGCCGCTCTTCGCCGCGTCGAGCGCCGACGAGATCTTCGGCAGCATGCCGCCGGAGATCGTGCCGTCCTCGAACAGCGCGTCGATCTCGCGCGCGGACAAATCGGTCAGCAGGTTGCCGTCCTTGTCCATCACGCCCGGGATGTTGGTCATCATCAGCAGCTTCTCGGCGTTCAGCACGGTGGCGAGCTTGCCCGCGACGAGGTCGGCGTTGATGTTGTACGACAGGCCGTCTTCGCCGAAGCCGATCGGCGAGATCACCGGGATGAACGCATCGTCCTGCAGCGCCTTCACGACCGCCGGGTTGATCGCCTCGACTTCGCCGACCTGGCCGATGTCGATGGTCTGGCCCGGGTTGTCGCGGTCCGGCATCAGCAGCTTGCGTGCGTGGATCAGGCCGCCGTCCTTGCCCGTCAGGCCCACCGCGTGGCCGCCGAAGTGGTTGATCAGCGTCACGATGTCCTGCTGCACTTCCCCGCCCAGCACCCATTCGACGACTTCCATCGTCTCTTCGTCGGTGACGCGCATGCCCTGGATGAAGGTGCCGGCCTTGCCGATCTTCTTCAGCGCCTGATCGATCTGCGGACCACCGCCGTGGACGATCACCGGGTTGATGCCGACCAGTTTCAGCAGGATCACGTCGCGCGCGAAGCCTTGCTTGAGCCGCTCTTCCGTCATCGCGTTGCCGCCGTATTTGATGACCACGGTCTTGCCGTGGTAACGGCGGATGTACGGCAGCGCCTCGGCGAGGATTTCTGCTTTCAGCGTGGGGGCGATCTGCGAGAGGTCGATGGGCTCGGACATGGCGGCGGCTCAGGCTGGGAACGGTTGAAACACGGCGAATTGTACAGGAGTGGCGCAGCGCAGCATCGGGTTTTTGGGCGGGCCGGAACACTGGCGGCGCGGCCCGGGCGCCGCACGCGGCGGCCCGCCGGCTATGGCGCGGCGCGATGTGCGCCGCGGTACGGGCAGCGGTGCTGGCAGCGGTGCGACGGCAGTGGCGGCGGGGTGGTTCGCGAACATTCGCGATGGCCATCGGCCGAACGGCCGGCGTGCAAAATCCGTTTGCCGCGCTATGCTAGTCGCGTAGGGCGGCTTCCCGCCCGCTCGAGCGCTTTCGCCATGACCGATTCTGCCGCCGACGCCTGTTCCGCCCCGCGCCGCGCGCGGTGCCCGCACTGCGGGCGCAGCTTCGACTGCGGCGCCCGCACGCAGCCGTTCGAATGCTGGTGCGCGTCGATGCCGGTCTTGCCCGGCGGCACACCGCCCGCCGTCGGTGCGCGTTGCCGGTGCCCCGAGTGCCTGGCCGACGAAATCGCGCAGCGGATGGCCGGCGCGGCCGGCTGACGGCATCGGCCGTACACGCGGGGCGTCCCGTTCGCCGCACGCCGATCCGGCCCCGCTAGAGGCGCCGCCCGCTAAACGGGTAAACTGCTTGGATGCAACGAATCACCACCACCGGGCGCGTCAACCTCAGTCACCTGTTCTGGCTCCGCAATCTCGCGATCATCGGCCAGCTGGTGACGATCGGCGTCGTGCAGACTTATTTCGGCGTGCATCTGCCGTTGCCGGCGATGCTGATGGTTATCGCGCTCGAAATCGTTTTCAACGCGTTGACCTGGGTGCGCGTGCTGCGTGCGCGGCCCGAGACCAATTTCGAGCTGCTCGGCCAGCTGTGGGTCGACCTCGGTGCGCTGTCCGCGCTGCTGTTCCTGTCGGGCGGCACGACCAATCCGTTCGTGTCGCTGTACCTGCCTTCGCTCGCGATCGCGGCGGCCGTGCTGCCGTGGCACCTGATGGTCTGGCTCGCGGCGTTCGCGGTCGCGTGCTACGCGGCGCTCGGTTTCGACTCGGTGCCGCTCAATATGGACAATCCCGCGAACCTGTTCGACTACTACCGTACCGGGATGTGGGCGAACTTCATGGTCAGCGTCGGGCTGATCGCGTGGTTCGTCGCGCGCATGTCGAATGCGCTGCGCCAGCGCGATGCGGCGCTCGGCGAAGCGCAGCAGCACCTGCTGCGCGACGAGCGGGCGGTCGCGCTCGGCGTGCAGGCCGCCACCGTCGCGCACGAGATGGGCACGCCGCTGTCGACGATCGCGATGCTCGCCGAGGAGCTGCGCGACGCTGCACGCGCCGACCCGGGGCTGGCCCGCTATGAAGCCGACCTGAAGGTGCTCGAGGAACAGATGACGCTCTGCACATCGGCGCTCGCGCGCCTGCGCAGCCGTGCGAGCGCGCCCGCGAGCCGCCAGCCGGTGGACGACTGGCTCGACACGTTCGTCGAGCACTGGCGCCTGCGGCATCCGCACGTGCAGTTCGAGCTGCTCGGCGCGCGCCCGGCCGGCGTCGCGCTCGACGACACGGTCGCGGCCGGCCAGATCCTGACGATCCTGCTCGACAACGCCGCGCGCGCGAGCCCGCAGCGCGTGACACTGGCCGCGAAGGTCGCGCACGCCGGCGCGGCCGACGAGATCGAATTCGAGGTATGCGACGACGGGCCCGGCATTCCGGCCTCGTTGCGTGAATCGCTCGGCGCGATGCCGGTCGACAGCACGCAGGGCGGGCACGGGGTCGGCCTGTATCTCGCGTTCAGCGCGGCCGCGCGGCTCGGCGGCGAGATCGAGCTGTCCGATGTCGTGCCGCGCGCGGCGGGCGGCAACGGGCGGGCCGGCGGTGCGGCGAATGGCCACGCCGCGGCAGGATCGGCGCAGCGCGCGGGCCAGCGCCTGGCCGAACGGACAACCGGCGCGCCGGACAGCCGCCCGGCCGGCACGACCGCCGCGCGCGGCACGCGGGCCGTGCTGCGGCTGCCGGCCGTGCGCGTCGCGGCGTCGGCCGCCTCAATCAACACGTAGACGGAGAAACCACATGAGCGAGAACAATTTCCTGGTGATCGACGACAACGAGGTGTTCGCGGGCACGCTCGCGCGCGGCCTCGAGCGCCGCGGTTATGCGGTCCAGCAGGCGCACGACAAGGAGGCGGCGCTCCGGCTCGCCGCAGGCGGCAAGTTCCAGTTCATCACCGTCGACCTGCATCTCGGCGAGGACTCGGGCCTGAGCCTGATCGCGCCGCTGTGCGACCTGCAGCCCGACGCGCGGATCCTGGTGCTGACCGGCTACGCGAGCATCGCGACGGCCGTGCAGGCGGTGAAGGAAGGCGCCGACAACTATCTCGCGAAGCCCGCGAACGTCGAGTCGATCCTGGCCGCGCTGCAGACCAACGCGACCGAAGTGCAGGCCGACGAAGCGCTGGAGAATCCGGTCGTGCTGTCGGTCGACCGGCTCGAATGGGAGCACATCCAGCGCGTGCTGGCCGAGAACAACAACAACATTTCGGCGACGGCGCGCGCGCTGAACATGCACCGCCGCACGCTGCAGCGCAAGCTCGCGAAGAAGCCGGTGCGGCAGTAAGCGGCGCGCCGCGACCGTCGCGGCGGGTGTCGATGCGGCACGACGGGCGTTGCGGGTGGCGAGGGGGATCGGTATGCGGGCAGGCCGTGCCCGGCTGTCCGCCGGCCGCACCAACGAAAACGGGCGACCCGCCGGGTCGCCCGTTTCGCATTCGCCGCCGCGCGCGTTACAGCACGTAGCGCGACAGGTCTTCGTCTTGCGACACTTCGCCGAGCGCCCGGTCGACATACTTCGCGTCGATCGTCACGCGCTCGCCGGCGTGATTGCCGGCCGAGAACGACACTTCCTCGAGCAGTTTCTCGATCACCGTGTACAACCGGCGTGCACCGATGTTCTCGGTCTTCTCGTTGACCGCATACGCGATCTCCGCGAGACGGCGGATGCCGTCCTGGGCGAATTCGAGCTGTACGTCCTCGGTCGCGAGCAGCGCCTGGTACTGCTTGACGAGGCTTGCGTCGGTCGCGTCGAGGATCGCCTCGAAGTCTTCCACCGACAGCGAGTCGAGCTCGACGCGGATCGGAAAGCGCCCCTGCAGTTCGGGAATCAGGTCGCTCGGCTTCGCGAGGTGGAACGCGCCGCTTGCGATGAACAGGATGTGATCGGTCTTCACCATCCCGTACTTCGTGTTGACCGTCGTGCCTTCGACGAGCGGCAGCAGGTCGCGCTGCACGCCCTGGCGCGACACTTCGCCGCCGCTGCCTTCGTTGTTGCGCGACGTGATCTTGTCGATCTCGTCGAGGAACACGATGCCGTTCTGCTCGACGTTCTGCACGGCCTTCGTCTTCACTTCCTCGTCGTTGAGCATTTTCGCCGCTTCCTCGTCGGTCAGCAGCTTCAGCGCTTCCTTGATCTTCACCTTGCGGCGCTGCTTCTTGCCGCTGCCGAGGTTCGAGAACATCGAGCGGATCTGCTCGGTCATCTCTTCCATGCCCGGCGGCGCCATGATGTCCATGCCGGCCGACGGCTGCTCGAGGTCGAGTTCCACTTCCTTGTCGTCGAGCTGGCCTTCGCGCAGGCGCTTGCGGAACGTCTGGCGCGTCGCGTTGTTGTCGTCGTTCGCGTGTTCGGCGTTGCCGCCGAAGCCCACCGCGCGCGGCTGCGGCAGCAGGATGTCGAGGATGCGGTCTTCCGCCTGGTCGGTCGCCTTGCTGCGCACCTTGCGCATCTCGGATTCGCGCGTCTGCTTGACCGAGATCTCGATCAGGTCGCGCACGATGCTGTCGACGTCGCGGCCGACGTAGCCGACTTCGGTGAACTTGGTCGCTTCGATCTTGATGAACGGCGCGTCGGCGAGCTTCGCGAGGCGGCGCGCGATTTCGGTCTTGCCGACACCCGTCGGCCCGATCATCAGGATGTTCTTCGGCGTGATTTCCTGGCGCAGCGGGTCGGCGACCTGCTGGCGGCGCCAGCGGTTGCGCAGCGCCACCGCGACGGCTTTCTTCGCCTTCGCCTGGCCGATGATGTGCTTGTCGAGTTCCGAGACGATCTCGGCAGGGGTCATGGTGCTCATGGTGCGGTCCTTACTCGATCGTTTCGATGATGCGGTTGTGGTTCGTATAGATGCACATGTCGCCGGCAATCTCGAGCGACTTCTCGACGATCTCGCGCGGCGACAGCTCGGTGTTCTCCGCGAGTGCGCGGGCCGCGGCCTGCGCATAGGCGCCGCCCGAGCCGATCGCGCAGATGCCGCCCTCGGGGTCGAGCACGTCGCCGTTGCCGGTGATCACGAGCGTGGTGGTGGCATCGGCCGTAATCAGCATCGCCTCGAGGCGGCGCAGCATCCGGTCGGTGCGCCAGTCCTTCGCGAGCTCGACGGCCGCGCGGGTCAGGTTGCCCTGGTGCTTCTCGAGCTTCGCCTCGAAGCGGTCGAGCAGCGAGAACGCATCGGCGGTGCCGCCCGCGAATCCGACCAGCACCTGGTTGTTGTAGATCCGCCGCACTTTCCGCGCGCCACCCTTCATGACGATGTTGCCGAGGGTTACCTGGCCGTCGCCGCCGAGCGCGACCTTGTCGCCGCGCCGGACCGAAACGATGGTCGTGCCGTGAAATTGCTCCATCTGCGTTCCTTGAGAAAAACGGGGAAGAGTCAGGCGGCGCGAGGCGCCGCTGCGTAACTCGCAGTGCGCCGGGAAGCGGCCCGGCGCGCGTCCGGTTCATTTTAGGGCGGGCGCCGGTATATCAAGAGGCGGGGGGCAAATCGGCGGGCCGGGAACCGGTGCCGGAAAAACAAAAAGCGCGCGGCAGGCCGCGCGCTTTCGGGAAGCAGCGTGTCTGAGCGGAACGCCCGCTCGATCAGTCGCCGAACAGCTTCTGGCGCAGCTCGCGGCGCTCTTGCGCCTCGAGCGACAGCGTGGCGGTCGGACGCGCGAGCAGGCGCGGAATGCCGATCGGCTCGCCGGTTTCCTCGCACCAGCCGTAATCGCCGGAATCGATGCGGGCGAGCGACTGTTGAACCTTCTTGAGGAGCTTGCGTTCGCGATCGCGCGTGCGCAGCTCGAGCGCGTGCTCTTCCTCGATCGTCGCGCGATCGGCGGGGTCGGGCACGATCACCGTCTCGCGCAGGTTCTCGGTCGTCTGGCCTGCATTCTTGAGGATGTCCGCCTGCAACTGTTCGAGCCGATTTTTGAAGAAGGCGAGCTGATCCTCATTCATGTAATCCTTGTCGCTCATCTTCAGGATTTCGGCTTCGGTCAAGAGTTTCTTCGTCATCTGCTTGCTTCTTCAATGTGCGGCAAATCAAGAGATATTGCCTGCACTTTGGGATTACCCGCAACCGCGTTTGCATTCATTTGCGATTTGCCGCCGCGGGGCCGAAAGCCTCTGGAAAACCGGTTCTCAAATACCAGGATAGGCCTGGCGCGGAGTTGTGCGCGCTGCGAACCGGTGTGCTGCGCGGCACATCGCATCGGCCGCGGCCGGGAGGCGGATTGGCGATCCGGCGCGGTTGCGATGCCCGGAAAACTGGTTCAGCAAGAACCGGGCCTGTTTGTTGCCGTACTCCAGCGGGCACGTATTGTAACTGAATCGCAAGCGGGCGCCGTATCGGGTCGATCCCCGTCGGCTGCGCCAATATCTAGAAAATATAACGCGCAAATCGCGAAAAAGCGATGACGGCGAAACCCTGCCCGAAAAGGGCGCTCCGCTGCCGCCGCAGCCGCCTGCGAGGCGGTCGCGCGGCGGCGTGTGCGGCGGTTGCCCGCGCGCGTCAGGCGAGGCAGGCGTCGAGGCCGTCGGTGATCAGGTCCTGCGGCAGATCGACGCCGATGAACACCATTTTGTTGGTCTTCTTCTCGACCGGCAGCCACTTCGCGGCGAGGTCGCTGCCCATCATCTGGTGCACGCCCTGGAACACGACCTTGCGGTCGACGCCCTTCATGTACAGCACGCCCTTGTAGCGCAGCATCCGCTCGCCGTAGATCTGCAGGATGCCGCCGAGGAAGTCTTCCAGCTTGTTCGGGTCGAACGGGCGGTCGTTGCGGTACACGAACGACTTGATCTTGTCGTCGTGGTGCGCATGGTGATGGTGGTGGTGGCCGTGGTCGTGATCGTGCGCGCATTGACCGTGATCGTGGTCGCAATTGGCGTGATCGTGATCATGGCCGTGATCGTGGTGGTGGTGCGCGTGATCGTCCTCGGCGAGGAAGTCGGGGTCGATCTCGAGCTTCGCGTTCAGGTTGAAGCCGCGCAGGTCGAAGATTTCCTTGATGTCCGCTTCGCCGAAGTTCACGACCTTGATCGCGGCCTTCGGGTTCATGTGCATCAGGCGATGCTTGAGGCCGGCCACCGTCTGGTCGTCGACCAGGTCCGACTTCGTGATGAACAGGCGATCGGCGAAGCCGACCTGGCGCTGCACGACTTCGTGCTCGTCGAGTTGCGCGTTCGCGTGCTTCGCGTCGACCAGCGTGATGACTGCGTCGAGCAGGAAGTCGTCGGCGATTTCGCTGTCGATGAAGAAGGTTTGCGCGACCGGGCCCGGGTTCGCGAGGCCGGTCGTTTCGATCACGATGCGGTCGAAGTCGAGCTTGCCTTCGCGCTTCTTCGCGGCGAGATCGCCGAGCGCGCGTGCGAGGTCGCCGCGGATCGTGCAGCAGATGCAGCCGTTGCTCATCTGGATGATCTGCTCGTTCGAATCCTGCACCAGGATTTCGTTGTCGATGTTCTCTTCGCCGAACTCGTTCTCGATCACGGCGATCTTCATGCCGTGCTGTTCGTTCAGGATGCGCTTGAGCAGCGTCGTCTTGCCGCTGCCGAGGAAGCCGGTGAGGATGGTGACGGGAGTGGCCATGTCAATCGCCTGTGGTTCGTGAATCGGGGTCAAAACCTGGATGTGCGTCGCGCCCCGGGGCGTTGCCAGCCGGGGCGCACAACCATCCATTGAAACATACCTGTCAAGCCCTCGCCCGTCGTCCGAACGACAGGCGGGAGCGCGGATCCGCCGGGCGCGGGGCCGCGGCCGACGGACGGTTGCGCGCGTAGATCGGGGCGATCAGACGATTTGCAACAGCAGGCCCTTCAGATATTCGCCTTCCGGGAAGGCCGCGAGCAGCGGGTGATCGACACCCGCGCCGAGGCGCTTCAGGATGCGCGCGTCGACCTTCGCGTCGGCGGCCGCACCCGCGACGATCTTCTGGAACAGGTCCATGTCGATCGCGCCCGAGCACGAGTACGTGAACAGCAAGCCGCCCGGACGCAGCAGCTTGAAGCCGCTCAGGTTGATGTCCTTGTACGCGCGCGCCGCGCGATCGACGCTGTCGCGCGTCGGCGCGAACTTCGGCGGATCGAGCACGATCAGGTCGAATCGCTCGCCTTCGTCGACGAGGCGGCGCAGCGTCTTGAATGCGTCGGCGTCGAGCCAGGTCGCGCGTTCGGCGTCGAAGCCGTTGGCGACGACGTTCTGCTGCGCGAGCGCGAGCGCGTCTCCCGACGAGTCGATCGACACGACGCGTTTCGCGCCGCCCTTGAGCGCCGCGAGCGAGAAGCCGCCCGTGTAGCAGAAGCAGTTCAGCACGTCGCGATCGGTCGCGTACTGCGCAACCAGCGCGCGGTTGTCGCGCTGGTCGACGTAGAAGCCCGTCTTGTGGCCGTTCGGCACGTCGACGTGATAGCGCACGCCGTTTTCGTTCGCGATCAGCGTCGCGGGCGGCGCGTCGCCGGCCAGCACGCCGGTCGTCTGTTCGAGCCCTTCCTTGTCGCGGATCGAGACGTCCGAGCGCTCGTAGACGTTCGGGCAGCCCGTGGCGCCGACGAGCGCCTTCACGATCGCGTCCTTCCATGCGTCGACGCCCGCGGCCATGAACTGGCAGACGAGCTGGCCGCGCGGTGCGGCACCGGCTTCGGCGGTGTCCGCGACGTAGTAGTCGACGATCAGCCCCGGCAGCCCGTCGGCTTCGCCGAACACGAGCCGCACCGCGCCCGTGCCCGACACCATCGTCGTGCGGTGCGCGACCGCGCGCTGCACGCGGCGCTTGAAGAACGCGTGGTCGATCGGCTCGTTCTCGTCGAAGCTCCACACGCGCACGCGGATCTGCGATTGCGGGCTGTACGCGCCGCGCGCGAGGAAGCGGCCGTCGTGTGCGCGCACGATGACGGTCGCGCCGGGCGCGGGCTTGCCGTCGACGCGGTCGATCGCAGTGGCGTAGATCCACGGATGGCGGCGCAACAGCGATTTTTCCTTGGACGGCTTGAGGGTGACGGTTTGCATGATGAGATCGAAATGGGCCGTGCGCGAAGCCGGCCGTGGCCGGTCGCCGCGCGCGGCGGGTAACACGGGAAGTGCGTCAGTCGCGCTTCTTCGCGCGCGGATGCGCGCTGTCGTAAATCTTCGCGAGATGCTGGAAGTCGAGCGACGTATAGACCTGCGTCGCGGAGACGCTCGCGTGGCCAAGCAGTTCCTGCACGGCGCGCAGGTCGCCGCTCGACTGCAGCACGTGCGTCGCGAACGAGTGGCGCAGCACGTGCGGATGGACGTTGGCGGGGATGCCCGCGGTGAGCGCCGCGCGCTTCACGCGCTCGCGCACGACGCCCGGCGACATCCGGTTGCCGCGCACGGACAGGAACAGCGGATGCGGATCGTGCTTCACGAATTCGCCGCGCACCGCGAGCCACGCGTTCAGCGCATCGATCGCCTTGCGGCCGACCGGCACCTTGCGCTCCTTGTTGCCCTTGCCGCGCACGGTGACTTCGGCTTCCGCGAGGTCGAGCCAGCCGGCCGAGCGGTAGCCGTCGGCCTGCGTGTACATCACGTCGAGCCCGATCAGCTCGGCGAGGCGCAGCCCCGACGAATAGAACAGCTCGAGGATCGCGTGATCGCGGATGCCTTCGGTCGTGTTGGCGAGCGGCGCATCCATCAGCGCCGATGCATCGTCGACCGACAGCGCTTTCGGCAAGGTCTTCGCGCGTTTCGGCGCGCGCACCGCGGCGACCGGGTTCGCGGGCATCTCGATGCGCTGCGCGAGCCAGCGGTAGAACGCGCGCCATGCGGACAGCCGGTGCGAGATCGACCGCGCGGACAGCCCGCCCGCATGCGCGCGCGCAACCGCGCCGCGCATGTCGGCGGCCGTCAGCGCTTCGAGCGGCCGGCCGTTCGCGAGCTTCTTCAGCTCGTCGAGTTCGTGCGTGTATGCGCGCAGCGTGTGTTCCGACAACTGCCTGACGTGCTTCAGGTTCGACAGGTAGGCGGCGATCGGATCGTCTGTCATCGCGTGCGGAAGGATCAGTGCGGCAGCAGGCGCGTGAGCGCGGCGCTCGCGAGCGTCGCGATCTGCGCGAGGAAGTCGGTGGCCATCCCGTCGTGGAAGCGGCGCGGGTCGGGCGAGCCGAGTACGAGCAGGCCGAACGCGGGCGCATCGGCGCCGGCGAGCGGCGCGCGCAGTGCGAGCAGCGCGATCGAAGCGGCCGAACCGTCGCCGGCCGGCGGTGCGGCTTCCGTGCCTTCCGCCGCATTCGCGGCCGCGGCGGCGACCGCGGGCGCCAGCCACTGCGCGGCTTCGAACCCCGTGTTCGCACCGCAGTACGGCGTCGACAGCCCGCTCGTGAACAGGCGCACTTCCTCGCCGACCTGGCGCGCGAAATCGGCCTGCGAGTAGGTGTCGGCGACGTCCCATACGCGCAGCGCCGTCTGCGGCACGTCGAATACTTCGGCGATGCCGTCGGCGATCGTGCGCGGCAGCGCGTACGGATCGCGTTCCGCGATCACGCGCGCGGTCCAGCGGCTGAACTTCGCGGACAGGCTGTCGTTCTCGTGGCCATAGCGCACGAGTTCGGCGAGCCGCCGCTCGAGATGCTTGTTCTTGTCGCGCAGCATCTCCATCTGCCGCTCCTGCAGCGAGATCGCGGCCTTGCCGTGCGGGTTCGCGAGGCGGATCGTCGCGAGCAGTTCGGCGTGCTGCGCGAAGAATTCGGGATTGGCGAGCAGGTAGTCGGCGACTTCGCGATCGTTCATGTGGCTGGCGCGTTCAGTTATCAAGGACGTTGCAGGGTCAGGCTGGCAGGTCGATCTCGCCTTCGAACACGGTCGTGGCGGGCCCGGCCATCATCAGCGCGGCGGTTTCGTCGCGCGCGCCGTCCCAGCTGATCGTCAGCGTGCCGCCGTGCGTGTGCACGGTCACGGGCGAATCGAGCAGGCCGCGCCGGATCCCGGCCGCGACCGCCGCGCATGCGCCGGTGCCGCACGCGAGCGTCTCGCCCGCCGCGCGTTCGTACACGCGCAGCTTCACTTCGCTGCGCGACACGATCTGCATGAAGCCGGCGTTCACGCGCTCCGGGAAGCGCGCGTGGCGCTCGATCAGCGGGCCTTCTTCGAGCACGGGATACGCTTCGGCGTCGTCGACGACCTGCACCGCGTGCGGGTTGCCCATCGTCACCGTCGAGATCCAGCGCGTCGCACCGCCGACGTCGAGCGGCCACAGCGTGTCGCGGCCCTCGGTGCGGCCGTCGAGGCCCGCTGCGTCGAACGGCACCTGCGCCGGCACGAACACGGGCGCGCCCATGTCGACGACGACTTCGCCGTTGTCCTGCATCGTCAGCGTGATCAGGCCCTTCATCACCTGCACGCGCACGCTGCGCTTGTCGGTCAGGCCGCGGTCGCTGACGAATTTCACGAAGCAGCGCGCGCCGTTGCCGCAGTGTTCGACCTCGCCGCCGTCGCAATTGAAGATCCGGTACTTGAAATCCACGCCGTCGACGGTCGGTTTTTCGACGAGCAGCAGCTGGTCGGCGCCGATGCCGAAGTGGCGGTTGGCGAGCGCACGCACCTGCGCTTCGGTGAGCGGCGGCAACGCGCGCGAATAGCCGTCGAGCACGACGAAGTCGTTGCCCGCGCCGTGCATCTTGGTGAACGAGAGTTTCACTGGGTCCGGATTTCCATGGCGAACAAGGCGGTCAGCGCGCCGCGCGCGACGCCGCGCCATGCCGGGCGGCCTCGTTCGTCGTGCTGATCTCAACCGCAAATGATACATGCAGCCGACAGGGGCGTCCCGCGCGGGCGCGGGCGATCGATGGCTCGCGCGGCAGGTTGCGTTCGACCGGTGGCGGGCACGCGCGAAAGGCGAGCCGAAGGTGGCGGGAGCGCGGGCGCGCGCGACGGCGTGCCCGCGGGTTGCGTGCGGCAGGGTCAGTAGAGGCTCGGCTCGCCGGGCGGGCGCGTCTTGAAGCGCTTGTGGACCCAGTAATACTGTTCGGGCATCAGTGGGATCTGCTCCTCGAGGAATGCGTTCATCCGCCGCGCGTCGAGATCGTCGTCGCCGGTCGGGTAGTGATCCCACGGCTTGAATACCTTCAGACGGTAGCCCTTGTAGTTCGGCAGCACCTCGCCGATGAACGGCACGACCTGCGCGCGGCCCGTCTTCGCGAGCCGGCCGACCGCCGTCAGCGTGCACGCAGGCACGCCGAAGAACGGGACGAACGTCGAGTTGCGCAGCCCGTAGTCCATGTCGGCGCCGAGCATCACCGGCTTGCGGTCGCGCAGCCAGCGCAGCACGACGCGCGCGCTGTCCGCGCGCCCGACCATCTCGGCGTCGAAACGGCCGCGCGCCTGCTTCGCCGCTTCCTCGAGCACCGTGTTCGAGAACGGCTGGTAGAGCGACCCGCAGCGGCGGTGCAGCGAACGGTTCAGCCAGATCGAGCCGGCCTCGATGCCGACGAAATGCAGGCCGAGGAACAGCGTCGGCGGAAGGTCCGGATCGTCGAGGTCGACCGCGCTGTCGACCTGAATCAGCTTCGCGAGTTTTTTCTCCGAGCCGAACCACTGCACGCTGCGCTCGACGTAGCTGCGGATCGCATGGCGGAAATGCTGCCCCGCGACTTCCTCGCGGCGTTCGTCGCTCCAATCAGGGAAGCAGAGTTTCAGATTGGTGTGTACGATGCGTTTTCGCCGGCTGGGGATCTTGTAGAGCAGCCAGCCGAGACCATCGCCGAACCGTGCGGTCAGGCCGTACGGCAACAGGGCGAGCAGTTTCAGCAAGCCAATGGCGAGGTGCGTGGCTAGACGACCTAGCATGCGAAACCTCCGTGGGACCGGCTGGCCGGCGCTTTGCGAACAGGGTGGTGAAACAGCGGAAGATGCAGCACGGGCGGCGCTCTGTGACAATTCAGGAAAGCCGCTATAATACGGGCTTCGCCGAGTTAACTGACAACTTGCGGGGCGAAGCCGGTTAGCGTTACATGCGCTGTCCGGTCCTGGTAATCCGCTAAAGCGTCGCCGCTTCAGGCCCAACGAAGCTGGCTACGTGAAACCAACCGTAACCACACAGGAGCCTGAAAAAGTGGCAAACGATTATCTCTTCACGTCCGAATCCGTCTCCGAAGGCCATCCGGACAAAGTCGCGGACCAAATCTCGGACGCGATCCTCGACGCCATCCTCGAGCAAGACAAGTATTCCCGCGTCGCGGCGGAAACGCTGTGCAATACGGGTCTCGTCGTCCTGGCCGGTGAAATCACCACGACGGCCAACATCGACTACATCCAGATCGCGCGCGACACCATCAAGCGCATCGGCTACGACAACACCGACTACGGCATCGACTACAAGGGTTGCGCGGTGCTCGTCGCGTACGACAAGCAGTCGCCGGACATCGCCCAGGGCGTCGATCGTGCGCACGACGACAACCTCGACCAAGGCGCGGGCGACCAGGGCTTGATGTTCGGTTACGCGTGCGATGAAACGCCGGAACTGATGCCGCTGCCGATCTACCTGTCGCACCGCCTCGTCGAGCGTCAGGCCAGCCTGCGCCGCGACGGCCGCCTGCAATGGCTGCGCCCGGACGCGAAGTCGCAGGTGACGGTCCGCTACGTCGACGGCAAGCCGCATTCGATCGACACCGTCGTGCTGTCGACGCAGCACGCACCGGACATCGAGTTGCCCGCGCTGCGCGAAGCCGTGATCGAGGAAATCATCAAGCCGACGCTGCCGGCCGACCTGATCAAGGGCGACATCAAGTTCCTGGTGAACCCGACCGGCCGGTTCGTGATCGGCGGCCCGCAGGGCGACTGCGGCCTGACCGGCCGCAAGATCATCGTCGACACGTACGGCGGCGCCGCGCCGCACGGCGGCGGCGCGTTCTCGGGCAAGGATCCGTCGAAGGTCGACCGTTCGGCTGCGTACGCAGGCCGCTACGTCGCGAAGAACATCGTCGCCGCCGGCCTCGCGTCGCGCGCGCTGATCCAGGTGTCGTACGCGATCGGCGTCGCCGAGCCGACCTCGGTGATGGTCAACACGTTCGGCACGGGCCGCGTGTCGGATGCGGTGATCACGAAGCTCGTGCGCGAGCATTTCGACCTGCGTCCGAAGGGCATCATCAAGATGCTCGACCTGCTGCGCCCGATCTACGAGAAGACCGCTGCTTACGGCCACTTCGGCCGCGAAGAGCCGGAATTCTCGTGGGAAGCGACCGACAAGGCGCTCGCCCTGGCCGAAGCGGCCGGTGTCGAGCCGACGGCACGCGTCGCGTAAGCGTCGTTCGCCTCAAATAAAAAAACCCGGCATTGCCGGGTTTTTTTATGGGTTCCGATCGCCGGGGCAATCGGACAATCGGGCCGCAGCGCGACGGCGATCGTCGCGCACGGTGCCCGCCGGCGTGCGCTCAGCGCGCGCCGAACCCGAACCAGCCGTTGCTGGCCGCGAGGCGGCGCGGGCGGTTGATGCGGCGCTGCGGGCCGAGCGTGCGGCGCAGCGCGAGCGCGCGCAGCGACGACGGCTTCTGCAGCAGCGAGCGCAGGCCGGCGCGGCGCGAGAACGCCTGCGCGCTCATCATCGAGAAAAATGCGTGGAACCACGCACGGATACCGTCCAGCCGGCTATGTGCGGGCGTACGCTCGGCCAGCGCCCGCGTGCGTGCGCGGTGATGGCGCAGCGAGCGGGCAGGAGCGGGCGGCACAACGCGCTTCGCAGCGCGGCTGAGACGGGAAGTCAGACGGAATGGCATGTGAACGATGCTTCGCTTGTATGGATGGCGCCCTTGAGAGCGCACTGGTATGAACGGCCTCGGATGGCGCAACGGATCTTACCGATACTCGCTGCGCGCCGCGCCCGCCAGAATTGACAGGCCGCGACAGGCTACAGGGGATTCATGACGGGCAAAAGTCGCGATAAACCCTTGTGCCGCAAGGCGTGTGCCGCATACCGCCTGTCGGTGAGGCCGGCGCCGCGCCGCACAGTTCCCTTGAGCCGGATCAAATCCGCGATTGGCATGCCCCTGCGCACGACAATGGCGCTGTTCGCCGCATCCGGCGCCGATTTACAATCGTCACATTCACACAATAAACGTCTGGCATCCCATGTCGTCTCCATTGCAGTCGGAATCGATCCGCGCACAAGTCGCGGAATTGCGCGAGCGCGGCTTCGTCGTCGCGCGTGGCCTCGTCGGCGAGGCGCAGTGCGCGGCGCTCAGGCAGGTCGCGGAGCGCCAACTGAGGGAGGCGGCCGAACCGATCGAGTTCGAGGCGGACCTGCGCTACCCGGGCGCACCCGAGTCCAAGCATGCGCCGGGCGGGCATACGGTGCGGCGGCTGCTCGATGCGTATTCACGCGATCCGGCCTTCGCCGAGCGCGCGATCGCACCCGAAATCGGTGCGTGGATGCGGGCGTATTTCGGTGAAGAGCCGGTGCTGTCGCGCGCGCATCACAACTGCATGATGACGAAGCATCCCGCGTACGGCAGCCTGACCGGCTGGCATCGCGATTTCCGCTACTGGTCGTTCGAGCGCCCGGACATGGTGTCGGTGTGGCTCGCGCTCGGGCCGGAAACGAACGAGAACGGCGCACTGTGGCTCGTACCGGGGTCGCATACGGCCGAGTTCGGGCCTGAAGCGTTCGACGATGCGAAGTTTTTCCGCGGCGACCTGCCGGAGAACCGGAAGATGATCGACGCGGCCACGTGCCCGTCACTGCAGACGGGCGACGTCGTGTTCTTCCACTGCAACACGCTGCATTCGGCCGGGCAGAACCGTTCCGACCAGGTGAAGTTTTCGCTCGTGTATACGTACCACGGTGCAAGCAACCGGCCGGTGCCGGGCACGCGTTCGGCGTCGAAGCCGGAAGTGCAGTTCTAGGTTCGGATCGGACGAGCGGTGACACCGCCGCGGTCGCGCGATGCGGCGCATCGCGGGCGTTTGAAGCAACGGGCGGCCTGGCCGCCCGTTTCGTTTGATGTGCCCGATCGTGAACGCGGGCCATGCGTGCATCGCGCGGCTGCGCGTTCAGCGCTTGCCGCCCGGCATCGCGAGGCCGATCAGGCCGATGAACGATGCGACGGCGCCGCCCACGATCAGCAGGATCGTCTTCGTCGCGGGCGAACCGGTGAAGAAGCGCGACACGTTGTCGTTGATCGAATGGAACGACTGGCCGCCGAAATACAGCAGCACGACGCCGCCGACGAGCAGCGCAACCGAGATGACCCGGGACATACCAACCTCGCTGAAACGGTGATTCGAGACGCCGCAGTGTAGGCGACGGCCGTGGCCGCGTCCATCGCCGTGCGGCCGAGCACGTTCCGGCCGCTTTCGCTACCATAGTCGTCGTATGACTCCTTCGCCGCCGCCGCGCCGTGTGCGCGGCGGGCGCGCGTCCCCTCTCCCGATGTCCTGACGGAACCGACTCATGGCCTACGAAGCAGCTTCCGAACGTTATGCCGACATGCAATACCGCACCTGCGGCAAATCCGGGCTCAAACTGCCCGCGCTGTCGCTCGGCCTGTGGCACAACTTCGGCGACACGACGCCGATCGCGACGCAGCGCGAGATCCTGCGCACCGCGTTCGACCTCGGCATCAACCACTTCGATCTCGCGAACAACTACGGGCCGCCGTACGGCAGCGCGGAAACCAACTTCGGCCGGCTGCTGAAGGAGGATTTCCGGCCGTATCGCGACGAGCTGCTGATCTCGACGAAGGCCGGCTGGGACATGTGGCCGGGGCCGTACGGCAGCGGCGGCGGGTCGCGCAAGTACGTGCTCGCGAGCCTCGACCAGAGCCTGCAGCGAATGGGGCTCGACTATGTCGACATCTTCTATTCGCATCGCTTCGACGCGCATACGCCGCTCGAGGAAACGGCGGGCGCGCTCGCGTCGGCCGTGCAGCAGGGCAAGGCGCTGTACATCGGCATTTCGTCATACTCGGCGGCGAAGACGCGCGAGATGGCCGAGCTGCTCGCGCAGTACAAGGTGCCGCTGCTGATCCACCAGCCGTCGTACAACCTGCTGAACCGCTGGGTCGAAACCGAACTGCTCGGCACGCTCGACGAGATCGGCACGGGCAGCATTGCGTTCACGCCGCTCGCGCAGGGGCTGCTCACGTCGAAGTACCTGAACGGCGTGCCGGCCGATGCGCGCGTGAACAAGCCGGGCGGCGGTTCGCTGAAGCAGGATCACCTGAGCGCGGACAACCTCGAGCACGTGCGCAAGCTCAACGCGATCGCGGAACGGCGCGGGCAGAGTCTCGCGCAGATGGCGCTTGCATGGGTGTTGCGCAACGGCCGCGTGACGTCCGCACTGATCGGCGCGAGCCGTGCGGAGCAGGTGCGTGAAAACGTCGGCGCACTGAAGAACCTCGAATTCTCGGCGGAGGAACTCGCTGAGATCGATCGTTACGCGACGGAAGGCGGCATCAATCTGTGGGAAAAGCCGTCCACCGATCAGGCGATCTGACCGGCAGTCGATACGGCATGCGAAACATCGCGTGCCGTATCAATGGCTTGCTCGCGGCACATCGCATCGCTGCAATGCAGCGATGCATGCCGCGCATGGGTGATGCGCCGCTAGATCAGCGCAGGCAGGCCTTCGACGAGCAATACCGCGACACCGACGCCGAGGATGACGCCCAGCACGCGCAGCAGGTTGTGGCGGAATTCGGTTGCGCACGGCACCGCGCCGAGAAACAGCGCTCCGGCCAGCGCCATCGGAATCAACAGGATGAAGTCGCCGATCGTGAAGTAGGTCGTCATGCGTGTCTCCAAGGTCGGCCGGAGTGGGCGCCTGGGCGCTTGCTCCGGCCCCATGCCGGGTGTTTCTAGTATGGATCCGACCCGATTGCGAGCGGGGCGGTCAATTCGAGTATAGGCAACCGGCAGCGCTTTTCGCTATCCGAACCATTAAAAATCAGCGGAAAGCCCCGGGAATCGCGCATTTTTCCCGCAAGTTCGACGAACACCTTGCGCGTATCTTTCCTATGTCTTTCGATTTCCGCGGAATCGTCGTATGTGTCCGGTGCGTGCCGCCGCACCCGCGGGCGCGGCGGCACGCACGCTCAAGCGCGGTCGGGTTGCACACGGCCGGCCGGCGCGCGGAACACGAGCGCGAGCCCCGCGATGATCGCGCCCATGCCGGCGAGCGCGAGCGGCTCGGGCCGGTTGCCGAGCCACACGGCATCCATCAGCGTGGTGACGACAGGCACGAGATAGAACAGGCTCGTCACGTTGACGAGATCGCCGCGCTGCATCAACCGGTAGAACAGCAGTTGCGCGATCACCGAAATCACGATGCCGAGCCACAGCAGCGAGATCGCGAGTGTCCAGCTGATGTCGAACGACACCGGCCGGAACGGCGCGATCGCCACGCACAGCGCGAAGCCGATCGCATTCTGCAGCGGCAGCACGTCGGCGGGCGCCGCACGGATGCGCTTTTGCAGCAGCGAGCCGGCGGTCAGCGCGACGAGCGCGGCGAGCGCGCACGCGATGCCCGCGAGCGACAGGCCGCCGTCCCCTGCGCCGCGGAACACGACGAGCGCGAGGCCGGCCAGCGACAGCGCGAGCCCCGCGACACGTACGGGTTGCCAGCGCCGCTCGACGATCGCGAGCGTGAGGATCGGCTGGACGCCGAGGATCGTCGCGAGCACGCCCGGCGCGATCCCGCGTTCGAGCGCGAGCAGGTAGAAGATCGAATAGCCGCCCATCATCAGCACGCCGGTCAGCACGGCCATGCGCCGCTCGCCGCGCGGCGGCAGCCAGCGTTTGCGCAGGAAGGCCAGCCCGACCAGCACGAGCGATGCGAGTGCGAAACGCGCAGTGAGAAAGACGAACGCGGATGCGTGACGCAGACCGAGTTCAGCGAAGATCGCGCCGCTGCTCCACAGCAGCACGAAGAGCGACGTCGCTCCATGCGCGGCGAGCGCGCGTTTGAACGAAACCATGTGAATCCACCTGTCGAACGGATCGGAACGTTCCATCCGCGCACGCTGCAACGCGCCGTGCGTCACGACGCACGAATGCAGGCCTGAGAGCGAATGGAAGACGAAATGGAAGCCGGCCGGTCAGCCGGCGCGTGCCGCCGCAGGGGGCGGCGCGGCGCCGACGAGCGGCGGTGCGACAGGAGGCGGAAGGACCGACGGATGCGCGCACGCCTGCGGCCGCGAGTCGAACTGCGGCCGGGATTTTGCGAGGGCGGACGTGAGCGGATGCATCGTGTCGGAATGCGTTTGAACGCGAATGAGCATTCAAGGTACCGCAAGGCCGGTATCGGACGCAACACCTGTCGGCGGCATCGGATGACGAAGGGCGGAAGGCGGTGCGTGCGCAACGGTCGGTGCGCTGGCTGCGTTCGAGGCAGGGGGAACACGATGACGGTGTCGCGTGATTCGGCAACCGCAGTCGCACGACATTGCCAGGTGACCCGGCACCGGACCCACGATGCGCGCAGCGTGGGCGTCACGTGCGCGCCGCGGTGATGCCGGGGATTCGGCGGGCGGTCACATTCGACAGGGTATGATGGGGGTAACCGGGCGGGCAAGCGCTTGCCCGGCGCAGTGGTTGATTGGAGACATTCGACGAATTCGCGGCACTTCGCCTGCTTCTTCTTCTTTTCGCGCTTCGATAAACCGTGAACAATGGGATCACGCGCCACGCTCCGACGAGAGCGCGCGGATCGTGCATTTGCCGGCTCGCCAGCGAGCCGGGTTTCAAGATTCAAGAGTGGGGAACCATCATGCATGTCGGGTCGATTGTCTGCACTACCCATATCGCGGTGCCGAAGGGCGCGCGCGGCATCGTCCAGCGCATCCTGGGCGACATGGCCATGGTGACCTGGTACGCGGGCGTACCGGGCGAGTCGAAGGAACTCAACACCGAGCCGTTCTTTCTCGAGGATCTGATCGACACCGGCGAATCCGTGCTGCCGGCCGGCGCGGCGCTTCACTGAGCGCATCCATCACACCGGGCGCTCGTCTTTCGGCCCGGCTGGCGGCACAATGCGGGGCATGAAAGACGTCACTTCCGCTCCCGCTTCTCCCGCCGGCCCGCCGTTCGCCGGACTCACGCCCGAGTGCGTGCTCGACGCGCTCGACAGCGTGCTGATACCGGCCGGCCTGCGCACCGACGGGCGCCTGCTCGCGCTCAACAGCTACGAAAACCGCGTCTATCAGGTCGGCATCGAAGACGGTCCGCCGGTCGTCGCGAAGTTCTACCGTCCGGCTCGCTGGTCGGACGAAGCGATCCTCGAAGAGCACGCGTTCGTCGCCGAACTCGCCGCTAGCGAGATTCCGGTGGTCCCTGCGCGCGCATTCGATGGCCGCACGCTGCACGCGTTCGACGGCTTCCGCTTGTCGATCTTCGAGCGGCGCGGCGGCCGCGCGCCCGATCTCGATCGCAGCGACACGCTCGAATGGCTCGGCCGCTTCATCGGCCGGATCCATGCGGTCGGCGCGACGCAGCCGTATGTCGCGCGCCCCGTGCTCGACATCAATACGTTCGGCTACGAGCCGCGCGACTACCTGCTGGCGCACGATTTCATTCCGGCCGATGTGCGGCCCGCGTACGAGACGGCCGTGACGCTCGCGCTCGAAGGCGTCGAGGCGGCGTTCGAGCGGGCGGGCGAACTCCGCCTGCTGCGCACGCACGGCGACTGTCATCCGAGCAACGTGCTGTGGACCGATGCCGGCCCGCACTTCGTCGACTTCGACGACAGCCGGATGGCGCCCGCGATCCAGGATCTGTGGCTGTTGCTGCCGGGCGATCGCGAAGGCGCGTCGCGTGCGCTGGCGGACCTGCTGGCCGGCTACGAGGATTTCTGCGAATTCGAGCCGCGCGAGCTGCATCTCGTCGAAGCGCTGCGCACGTTGCGGCTGATCCACTACGCGGCATGGCTCGCGCGACGCTGGGACGATCCCGCATTTCCGGCCGCGTTCCCGTGGTTCAACACGCATCGTTACTGGGAAGCACGCGTGCTCGAGTTGCGCGAGCAGATCGGCGCGATGCAGGAAGGGCCGCTCTGGCCCGTGTGATGGCGCGCGCGGCGCCCTCGCCGCGCGGCAGGCTTGCGCGGGCCGCGGCGCGATGCGCGCGGCCCGTTCCACTCAGAACTTCAGCATCAGCTTGATCAGCGCGGCGAAGCGCTTGCCGTACGGCGGCGCGAGCAGGTTGCGCGCGTTCAGGCGCGCCTGCGTGAGCACCGGCTTCATCTTCGAGAACGTCACGAAGCCGTCGTAGCCGTGATAGGCGCCCATGCCGCTCGCACCGACACCCCCGAACGGCAAACTGCCGCACGCGATGTGCATCAGCGTTTCGTTGATCGACACGCCGCCCGAGATCGTTTCGCGCATCACGCGGTCGATCGTGCCGCCGTCCTCGTCGAACAGGTAGAGCGCGAGCGGACGCGGGCGTGCATTCACGTAGGCGATCGCTTCGTCGAGCCGTTCGTACGGCACGAGCGGCAGCAGCGGCCCGAAGATTTCCTCCTGCATCAGTTGCGATGCGGCCGGCACCTGCGTGACCGCGCACGGCACGAAGCGGCGCGATGCGGGATCCGATTGTGCGTCGGACAGCGGATGCAGCTGCGCGCCGGCCGCCTGCGCGTCGCTCGCGAGCTGCTGGAGCCGCGCGTAGTGGCGCGGCGACACGATCGTCGTGTAGTCGCCGTTGGCCGACAGGTCGGGATACATCTTCGCGAATCGTGCGCGCGCGCGCTCGATGAACGCGGCTTCCATCCCGCGCGGCAGCAGCACGTAGTCCGGCGCGATGCAGGTCTGGCCTGCGTTCAGCGTCTTGCCCGCGACGATCGCGTCGACGGCTGCATCGAAGCGCGCGTTCGGGCCGACGATCGCCGGCGACTTGCCGCCGAGTTCGAGCGTGACGGGCGTGAGGTTGTCGGCGGCCGCGCGCATCACGTGGCGGCCGACGTGCGTCGAGCCGGTGAACAGCAGATGATCGAACGGCAGCCCGCTGAACGCGGCGCCCACTTCGGCATCGCCGTTCACGACCGCGACGTGGTCGCGTGTGAAGGTCCTGGCAATGAGCTGCTCGAACAGTGCCGACGTGCGCGGCGTCAGTTCGGACATCTTGATGATCGCGCGATTGCCGGCCGCGAGCGCGCAGATCAGCGGGCCGGCCGCGAGCAGCACCGGGTAGTTCCACGGCACGACGATGCCGACCACGCCGAGCGGCTGCGGAATCACCTTCGCGCGCGCCGGGCGCAGCCACTTGTTCATCGGTTTGCGGATCGGTTTCATCCAGCGCTTGCCGTGCTTGAGCGCGTCGTCGATCTCTTCCTTCGCCATCCAGATTTCCGACAGCAGCACTTCCTGCTTCGCGCGATGACCGAAATCGGCACTGATCGCTTCGGCGAGTGCATCCGCATGGTCGATCAGCATCGTGCGCAGCGCGCGCAGGTGCTGCACGCGCGTTTCCCATGCCGGATACGGCGCGCGCAGGTAGGCCGCGCGCTGGTCGCGCAGCAGCGACGTCAGCGCATCCACCGACGGCAGTGCTTGCGGGGCGAGTTCGGGCAGGTCGTTTTTCATGTCGTCTCCTCCAGTTGGGCCCGGCTGGTCGGCCGGCCGTCACGCCGCACGCGCACGCTCGGCGAGCGCGGCGACGCGGATCGGGGTGGTGCGTGTCGCGCGGCGCGGGCCGGATGCGACGTGTGCTCGTAAACCGGTTGAAGCGTGCAGCGGGCGTCGCATCCACGCGACGGTGTGCGCATCCGGAAACCGCTCTGCGGCGCATGCGCGTCCGGCACGATGTGGCCGCCGACAGGCACGCATCGCTGCGCCACGCGCGCCGGCCGGTGGACCGAAGCAGGGCGGCGCGACGTGTACGCCAAATCGTGCCGCAGCGCATCGTGCCGCTGCGGCGACAAACCGTCCAAACGGTCGGCGACGACACGTGCCGTTCGATTCCGGTCGACTGCGCGCACGACGCCGAGCCTCTCCGCGCGGGCAGCCGTTTGAAATGAAATGCGGGCTGCGCGCAGCGCATCCGGACAACCCGGTCGGCACGTAGCCTGCAGAACCTGGCGCTGCATCGTCGTCACTCCCGTTTCGCGGTGGATCGGCTTCTGGCGGCCGGCGCATCGCGCAAAGCGAATCGATACATCTTAAATTTAGTTCACGCGGGCGTTTAGAGGAATCGCTCTTGAATCCGCACGCCGCGCGCGCGACGGCCATTCCTACAATGCCCGAACACTTGGGGCTGTTTACAGATGGAACGCGCATGCGTTGCCCCGAGAAGGGCCGCTCGCGAGGCGCGCGATGCCGCGAACACCGACGTATCGCCAAGGAGCGCGACGTGGCGAGCGGCCCTTCTCGGGGCAACCCCCAATTAAAGCGTTCATGTCACGGGAATGCCCGAAATCGCCCGTATGGCGGCGTCGCTCGTTGCTTGTCCCCTTGGGGGACGAGCAATTTCGAGCGTTCGCATGTGCGTTCCCGATGTAAACAGACCCTATAAGAGGAGACGCGGTCGCGCGGCGGTGCCGGGCGGCTTCCATGACACGACGGAGACGTGACATGCAATACGACTACATCATCGTCGGCGGCGGTTCGGGCGGGGCGAGCCTGGCAGGCCGTCTCGCCGATGCCTGCCCCGATGCGACGATCGCGCTGATCGAAGCCGGCTCGCACACGGAGCGCAACCTGCTCGTCAACATGCCGGTCGGCATCGCGGCGCTGGTGCCGTTCAAGCTCGGCACGAACTACGGCTACGAGACGGTGCCGCAACCGGGCCTCGGCGGGCGGCGCGGCTACCAGCCGCGCGGGCGCGGGATGGGCGGCTCGAGTGCGATCAACGCGATGATCTACACGCGCGGTCACCAGGGCGACTACGACGAATGGGCGCAGCTCGGCGCGACCGGCTGGGGTTGGCAGGACGTGCTGCCGTATTTCCGCCGCGCGGAAGGCAATCAGCGCGGCGCCGATGCGTGGCACGGCGCGGACGGCCCGCTCACAGTGTCGGATCTGCGCTTTCGCAATCCGTTCTCCGAACGATTCATCCAGGCCGCGCATGCGGCCGGCTATCCGCTGAACGACGATTTCAACGGCGCGACGCAGGAAGGCGTCGGCTTCTATCAGGTCACGCATCGCGACGGCTCGCGCTGCAGCGTCGCCCGCGCGTATATCTACGGCCGCAACCGGCCGAACCTGCACGTGATCACCGATGCGACGGTGCTGCGCGTCACGTTCGACGGCAAGCGCGCGGCCGGCGTCGCGGTGGCGCGCAACGGGCGGGTCGAGACGCTCGACGCGCGCGCGGAAGTGATCCTGTCGGCCGGCGCGTTCAATTCGCCGCAACTGCTGATGTGTTCGGGGATCGGCCCGGCGGAGCAACTGCGCCGGCACGGGATCGCGGTCGTGCAGGATGCGCCGGATGTCGGCGCGAACCTGATCGACCATATCGATTTCATCATCAATACGCGCGTGAATTCATCGGAACTGGTCGGCGTGTGCCTGCGCGGGATCGCGAAGATGACGCCCGCGCTCGCGCGCTATTTCTCGAGCCGCACCGGGATGATGACGAGCAACGTCGCGGAGGCCGGCGGCTTCATCAAGAGCGATCCGTCGCTCGAGCGTCCCGACCTGCAACTGCATTTCTGCACGGCGCTCGTGGACGACCACAACCGCAAGATGCACTGGGGCTTCGGCTATTCGCTGCACGTGTGCGCGCTGCGGCCGTTCAGCCGCGGCACGGTGGCGCTCGCGAGCGGCGACGCGCGCGACGCGCCGCTGATCGATCCGCGCTTCTTCAGCGATTCGCGCGATCTCGACCTGCTCGTGCGCGGTACGCAGGCGATGCGCAAGATCCTGTCGCAGGCGCCGCTCGCGTCGCAGGGCGGGCGCGAGCTGTACACGCGGGCCGACCAGAGCGAGGCGGAGCTGCGCAAGACGATCGTCGAGCATGCCGACACGATCTACCACCCGGTCGGCACCTGCCGGATGGGTTCGGACGCGCGCGCGGTCGTCGATCCGCAACTGCGCGTGCGCGGCGTCGAAGGGTTGCGCGTGGTGGATGCGTCGGTGATGCCGACGCTGGTCGGCGGGAACACGAATGCGCCGTCGGTGATGATCGGCGAACGCGCGGCGGACTTCATCGTCGCCGCGCGCAAGGGCGCGGCGCCGCGCGGCGAGGCAGCCGCGGCGGTGCACGGCCGCTGAGCGGCGCGCACCGGGTCATGCTCAGGCAAACGTATCGACGAGGCCGGCGCGGCTCACGCTTGCGGCGGCCGGTGCGGATTGCACAACGTCGACCGGTGCATCGGCGGCTGACGATCCGCCGTTCCCGCGCCGGGACGACTGGCCGCCGGCGAAGGTTTGTTGCGGGTTCTGCTGCTGCGAAGCGAAGCCGCCGTCGCTGACGGTTGCGCTGCCGAGCCCGAGCCCGCCCGCTTCCATGGCCTCGCGCAGCTTCGGCAGCGCGGCTTCGACCGCTTCGCGCACTTGCGCGTGCTGCGACACGAACAGCGCGTGCGCGTTGTTGTCCGCGACGCGCAGCACGACCTGCAGCGGCCCGAGATCGGCCGGATTGAGCGTCAGCTCGGCGCTCTGCTGGTGCGCATTCGACAGGAACACGACCTTCTGGCTCAGCGCGTCCGTCCAGTCCGGCGTGCCGACGTGCGGCGCGAGCACGTGCGCGTTTGCCGCGGCGATCGCACTCGCGGCCGGCGACAGCTGCAGGTTCGCCTGGGCCGCGGCCGCAGCCGTGGCGCCGGCCGCGAGCGTCGCGCTGGCGGCCGGGTCCGCCGCGTCGCCGGCTGCCGCGAGCGCGTGCTGCTCACCCGACTGCGCGTTCGCGTTGGCCTGCAGCGCTTGCGCGGTGGCTTGCACCGGCGTTTGCTGGGTGGCGAGCGCGCCCTTCGCATCGGCGAGCGTGCGCTCGAAGGTCGGCACCTTCGGTGTCAGCGGCGCGGCGGTGCCGGTCGCTGCGGTCGAGGCGGGTGTCGACGCCGTCGTGCCGGTCGCGGGCATGGCGATCGCACCCGAGCCGCCCGTCAGCTTGGCGAGCGCTTCCTGCAGCGCATCGCGGCTCGATGCCGGTGTGGCCGGCTGGGTGGCCGCGTGATCCGCCAGCGTAGCCGTGGCGTCGGGTTGGCCGGACACGGCCGTCTTTTGCGCGGCGGCCGCGGCGGCCGCGGCGGCTGCCGCATCGGCCGGCGTCGCGTTGTCCGTGCGCGCCTGCAGTTGCGCCTGCACGGCCACGGCAGCCGCGAGCGCGGCGGCGTCAGGGTTGGTGGCGGCGCTCGTGGTCGTATCGTCGGTCGCGTCGTCGTCATCGGTAGCGGACGGCTTCGTGCCGGCGGCCGGCTTCGACGAAGCCTGTTTCGTCGAAGCGTCCGGCACACCGGAATCCGACGCATCGCGACGGGTGATGACGCTTTGCTTCAGCGTCTGTGCGAACGGCGCGGCGGTCGTGGCGGTCGCGGCATCGTTGCCGGCGGCGCCGGACGGACCCGAGCCGCGGGCGGCCTTGAGTGCGGCGCCGGCGGTGTCGAGCAGCGCGCCGAGCAGGGGCAGGGGAGGCATGACGGTTCTCTCGTTCGAATGCGGTGGTCGGTTACGACGAACGGGCCGCATCGGCCCGCATGCGCAGGATCTTCGCGGCGTGTTCGTCGGCGTCGCGCTGTTCGCGCCGGGCGTCGCGCTTCGCTTCCTGCGCGACGCCGCGCGCCTGCAGGATTTCAAACGAACCGACGGTGCGTTTCTTCTGTTGCCAGTTCGGGCGTGCCTCGTCGATGCGGACTTCGGCCGCGGCCAGCACGCTGCGCTGCTGCGCGATCGCGGCCTCGAGCGTGTCGATGAACGCCTGGAAATTGCGCCAGTTGCCGGCCGGCATCCCGTGCTGCGCGGATTGCGAGAAGCGCGCATGGTATTCGTCGCGGTAGCGCAGCAGCGCGTCGAGCTGCTCGGCGGCCGCGGTGCGGTCGCGCTGCGCGGTGCCGAGCTGCTTCGCGGCGGAGTCGAGATCCTCCTGCGCGCGGTCGAGCAGCAACTGAAGGGGAAAGCCGGGTGCCATCTGGATCAGCCTCCGTAAGCGTCGAACAGGGCATCGAGCCCGGCAAGGCTCGACGCGAACGGCGCGCATTCGCGAAAGCCTTGCTGCAGGAACGCCTCGATGCGCGGATAGAGCGCGATCGCGCGGTCGAGCTGCGCGTCGCGGCCGGGCGCATACGCGCCGACCGCGATCAGGTCGCGATTGCGCTGGTAGCGCGACAGCATCTGCTTGAACTGCCGGACATGGTCGAGATGCGTTTCGTCGATCAGCGCGGTCATCGCGCGGCTGATCGACGCCTCGATGTCGATCGCCGGGTAGTGGCCGGCCTCGGCGAGCGTGCGTGACAGCACGATGTGGCCGTCGAGGATCGCGCGCGCCGAATCGGCGATCGGGTCCTGCTGGTCGTCGCCTTCGGTCAGCACCGTGTAGAACGCGGTAATCGAGCCGCCGCCTTCCGGCCCGTTGCCGGTGCGCTCGACGAGCGCGGGCAGCTTCGCGAACACCGACGGCGGGTAGCCCTTCGTCGCGGGCGGCTCGCCGATCGCCAGCGCGATCTCGCGCTGCGCCATCGCGTAGCGCGTGAGCGAATCCATCAGCAGCAGCACGTGCTTGCCCTGGTCGCGGAAATACTCGGCGAGCGACGTCGCGTAGGCTGCGCCCTGCATCCGCAGCAGCGGCGACACGTCGGCCGGCGCCGCGACGACGACCGAGCGCGCGAGCCCGTCCTCGCCGAGGATCTGTTCGATGAATTCCTTCACTTCGCGGCCGCGTTCGCCGATCAGCCCGATCACGATCACTTCCGCGCTCGTGTAGCGCGCCATCGTGCCGAGCAGCACCGACTTGCCGACGCCCGAACCCGCGAACAGGCCCATCCGCTGCCCGCGGCCGACGGTGAGCAGTGCGTTGATCGCGCGCACGCCGACGTCGAGCACGTGGTGGATCGGTTCGCGCTCGAGCGGGTTGATCGACGGCGCCGACAGCGGCGCGTCGACCTTCGATGCGAGTGGGCCGAGGCCGTCGAGCGGGCGGCCCGACGCGTCGACGACGCGCCCGAGCATCTCCCAGCCGACCGGCAGCCGCTTCGCGCCCGCGAGCGGATCGGCGACGGGCGCGCTTTCGAGCGGCCACACGCGCGCGCCGGGCAGCACGCCCGCGACGTCGGTGGTCGGCATCAGGAACAGGCGATCGCCGGCGAAGCCGACGACTTCGGCTTGCGCGTGCGGCAGCGTGCTGCCGGGCGGCAGTTCGATCGTGCATTCGGCGCCGACCGACAGGCGCAGCCCGATCGCCTCGAGCACGAGGCCGGCCGCGCGCGTCAGGCGCCCGCACGGCCGCAGCGGCAACGCGTGGTGGCTGCGCGCGGCGAGCCCGTTCAGGTGGCTGCGCCAGTGCGCGAGATGCGGGTTGTGCGGTGCGCGCGGTGCGGCGCCGGGTGCATCGGCCGCTGCAGCGGTGGCGTGCGGGGTGGGGTGTTGTGCGGTGTCCGGCGCGGCGTCGTGCGCGTGCGGGCCGAACGACGCGAGCGCGAGTTCGCGCTCCAGCGGCGTCATGCCGTCGTGCGCGAGCGCCTCGGGCGGCCGCGTCACCACGTGCTCACCTTGCCGATCGCGGCGGCGACGCGCTGCCAGCGCGTGGGCAGCGTCGCGTCGACCTCGCCGGTCGCGGCGTGCGCGCGGCAGCCGCCGCGCTCGATCGACGCGTCGGTGCGCACGTTCCAGCCGAGCGCATCGAGATCGTCCTGCAGGTAGGCTTCGACGACGGGCAGGTCGGCCGGGTTCACCGCGAGATGCGGCGCGCCGGACAGCGCGGGTTCGGCGGCGAGCACGTCGCGCACGGCGGCAACCAGCGCGGCCGGGTCGTGCTTCACGTGCTGGCGCACGACCTGCTGCGCGATGTCGAGCGCGAGCTGCGCGATGTCGGCGGCAAGATCGTGTTCGACGGCCGACACGGCCTCGCGGAACGACGCGGCGAGCGCCGCGAGCTGCGCGGCCTGTTCGCGTGCGTCGGCCTGGCCGGCCTCGAAACCCTGTGCGCGACCCTGCTCGAAACCGGCCTGGTAGCCGAGCGCCTGGCCTTCGACGTGGCCGGCCGCATGGCCTTCGGCATGTGCGGCGTCGCGCACGCGCTGCAGTTCCTCGGCGAGCGCGGCGGCGGCGGCGGCCGCGTCGTCGGGCGGCGGCGGGGGCGGCGGCGGGTCGAACGACGCCATCTCCCACCGCTGGTACGCGGTGAGGGTGCCCGCGCGATCGCTCGCCGAATCAGACATACGCGTCTTCCGCCTTGCCGCCGATCGCGATCGCGCCGCTCTCGGCCAGGTTGCGCACGATCTGCAGGATGCGGCGCTGCTGCGTCTCGACGTCGGACACGCGTACCGGGCCGCGCGCGTCGAGATCCTCGGCGAGCAGTTCGGCCGCGCGCTGCGACATGTTCGCGAGGAACTTCTGGCGCAGTGCCGGCGGCGCGCCTTTCAGCGCGATGATCAGCGTTTCCGACTCGACTTCCTTGAGCACCATCTGGATCGCGCGGTCCTCGAGGTCGAGCAGGTTCTCGAACACGAACATCTGGTCGATGATCTTCTGCGCGAGTTCGGCGTCGTACTGGCGCACGCTTTCGAGCACGCCTTCCTCATGCACGCTCGTCATGAAGTTCAGGATCTCGGCCGCGGTGCGGATGCCGCCCATCGGGCTGCGCTTCAGGTTGTCGCTGCCGGACAGCAGGCCCGTCAGCACGTCGTCGAGCTCGCGCAGCGCTGCCGGCTGGATGCCGTCGAGCGTCGCGATCCGCAGGATCACGTCGTTACGCAGCCGCTCGGTGAAGCACGACGCGATTTCCGACGCCTGGTCGCGGTCGAGGTGCACGAGGATCGTCGCGATGATCTGCGGATGCTCGTTCTTGATCAGCTCGGCCACGGCGCCGGAATCCATCCACTTCAGGCCCTCGATGCCGCTCGTGTCGCTGCCCTGCAGGATGCGGTCGATCAGCACGCCGGCCTTGTCCTCGCCGAGCGCCTTGGTCAGCACCGAGCGGATGTAGTCGCTCGAATCGAGCGACAGCGCGGTGTGCTGCTCCGCTTCCTTCGCGAATTCGTGCAGCACGTCCTCGACCTGCTCGCGCGTGACGTTCTTCAGCGCGGCCATCGCGGCGCCGATCTTCTGGACCTCGCGCGGCGCGAGGAACTTGAATACCTGCGCGGCCTCTTCCTCGCCGATCGACATCAGCAGGAGCGCGCTCTTGGTCAAGCCTTCAGCGTTCATCGGACACCCAGTTCTTCACGACGGTGGCGACGATCTTCGGATCCTGGCGGGCGATCGTGCGCGCGTAGTCGAGGTTGCGTTCGTAACGGTTCTTCTCGCTCTCGAAGCCGAGCAGCAGCGCGTCGGGTTCCTCGGCTTTTTCCGGCGCCGGCAGGCCGTCGAGCGCGACCGGGTCTTCCGGCGCGGCGAGCGCCGGCGCGACCGGCTCGGGCGGCGGGAACGCGCGGCGCATCGCCGGGCGCACGAACATGAAGTAGAGCGCCGCCGCGGCCGCCGCGATACCGAGCCACTTCGCCGCTTCCTTCGCCATCGCGATCATGTCCGGCTGGCGCCACCACGGCAGGTCGGCGTACGGGTCGCTCGCGGTCGAGAACGCGCTGTTCACGACGTTCACCGAGTCGCCGCGCTTCTCGTCGTAGCCCATCGCGTCCTTCACGAGCTGTTCGACCTGCGCGAGCTTCGCGGGCGGCAGCGGCTGCATCGTCACGTGGCCCTTCGCGTCGGCGACCGGCTGGTAGTTGACGACGACCGCGACCGACAGCCGCTTCACGCTGCCCATCGGCTGCTCGAGATGGCGGATCGTCTTGTCGAGCTCGTAGTTGGTCGTCTGGTCCTTGCGGTCGCTCACCGGCGTCGCCTGCGGCGCGTTCGGGCCGTTGCCGGCGACGATCGGCGCGGAAGCCGGCTGCGGCGGCGTGTTCGACAGCGCGCCCGGCACGCCCGACGCGCCGCCCTGCGCGAGCTCGGTCGAGCTGCTGGTCTGCTGGCTGCGGATCGCGGCCTGCTGCGGCACGCCGTTCGGGCCGTAGCTTTCCGACGTCTGCTCGACCTTCGAGAAATCGAGGTCCGCGCTGACCTGCGAGCGCGCGTTGCCGGCGCCGAAGATCGGCGCGAGGATCGCGTCGATGCGCTTCTGCGTGTTGTGCTCGACCTGCTGCACGTACTTGAGCTGGCTCGCGTCGAGGCCGGATGCCGACGCGGTCTGGGTCAGCAGGTTGCCGTCCTGGTCGACGATCGTCACGTTTTTCGCGGGCATGTCGGGCACGCCGGACGACACCATTCGCGTGATGGCCTGAACCTGGCCCTCGTCGAGCACGCGGCCCGGGTAGAGGTCGACGAACACCGACGCGCTCGGCGCTTCCTTGTCACGCACGAACACCGACGGCTTCGGGATCGCGAGATGCACGCGCGCGCCGCGCACGGCGTTGATCGATTCGATGGTGCGCTGCAGCTCGCCTTCGAGCGCGCGCTGGTAGTTGATCTGTTCGGCGAACTGGCTGATGCCGAATTTCTGGTTGTCCATCAGCTCGAAGCCGACCGAGCCGCCCTTGGGCAGCCCCATCGCGGCGAGCTTCAGGCGCGTTTCATGCACCTGGTTCGACGGCACGAGGATCGCGCCGCCGGCATCGGCGAACTTGTAGGGAACGTTTGCTTGCTGGAGCGCGGCGATGATGGCACCGCCGTCGCGATCCGACAGGTTGCTGTACAGCACGCGGTAGTCGGGCGCGCGGCTCCACAGCACGAGCGCGGTGATGACGGCGACCGCGAACGCGACAGCGATCAGGAACGGCAGCTTCGGGTTGCCCTTCATCCGCGAGATGCCGGGGATGCGTTCCGCGAAGCCGCCAAGCCCGAAGTCCGCGCCTGCGCCACCCGCGCCCGGCAACGCGGCGGCCGCGGCGGCGCCGGGCGCCGGGCTGGCGAGGCCCGCGCGGGCGTCTGGGTTGATCAGCGAGTTGGCCTGCGAATCCATGCGTCGAGTTTCTCCGGAGCGGGACGACTGAGCTCGCTCGGACGAGCGGGCGGACAATGACACGATGCGATTATCGTGATCCGGGCCGTATTCCGATCGACCGAAAAGAGCGGGGTTTCCCCCGTACTTTCTCGGCTTTGACGCGCGGCGCGCTGCTATCCTTTTTCGGAATCCGGCATGGTGCGCGTGGTGCAGCGCCGGCGGATCTCCCGGTGCGTCCGGGTCTCTTCTCTCAGTTTTGGGGACAGCATGACTGCGAACGTCAGCGGAATCGGTTCGGTGTTGCAACAGATGCAGTCGATGGCCGCGCAGGCGTCCGGCGGCGTCGCGAGCCCGACGGCGGCACTGGCCGGCTCGGGCGCGGCGACGGCCAGCACCTTCGCGAGCGCGATGAAGGCGTCGCTCGACAAGATCAGCGGCGACCAGCAGCACGCGCTCGGCGAGGCGCAGGCGTTCGAGGTCGGCGCGCCGAACGTGTCGCTGAACGACGTGATGGTCGACATGCAGAAAGCCAACATCGGCTTCCAGTTCGGGCTCCAGGTCCGCAACAAGCTAGTGAGCGCTTACAACGACATCATGCAGATGTCGGTCTGACAGGACGGCTATCCGGGGAAAGCGCTCCGCGCACGGCCATCCGGGCGGGCCTGCGGGCCGGCCTTGCCGCGCCAGGCGGCATGCTCCGCTTGCCTAAAGCTTTCCAAATCCCTTCCGATAACTCCGGTGAAGGCCGCGTCGTGCGATGCACGGCGGCGGTTCCCGTATAGCCAACGCACAACAAGGAGAAGCGCATGTTTTCCCCAGGACACGCTGGAGCCAGTGCATACGCGCGTGTCGGCGTCGAGACGGGGGTGATGGGCGCCTCCCCGCACCGGTTGATCGCGATGCTGTACCAGGGCGCGCGGCAGGCGGTTGCGCTGGCGCGCATGCATTTGCAGCAGGGCAATGTATCCGCGCGCGGCGAAGCGATCGGCAAGGCGATCCGGATCGTCGACAGCGGGCTGAAGGCATCGCTGAACCGCGACGCGGGCGGCGAGATCGCGGAGCGGCTGGACGCGCTGTATGCGTATATCAGCCGGCGTCTGCTCGAGGCCAATGCGCAGGCGAGCGACGCGATGCTGGTCGAGGTCGACGGGCTGCTCGCGACGCTCGAGGAAGCATGGACGGGAATCGCCCCGGAAGTCGCGCGGATGGCCGCGCAACAGGCAGTGGAAGCATCGAGATGAATCGCAAGGCCGAATACTTCGAACGTTACGAGGCGCTTGCCGCCGTGTCGGGCCGGATGCTGGGCGCCGCCCGCAGCGCCGACTGGAGCGCGTTGCCGGGGTTGCAGGCCGAATTCATGCAGCTGGTCGACGGGCTGAAGGAAGCCGACCCGGGCGTCGTGCTCGACGAATCGGATCTCGGCCGCAAGCTTGACCTGATCCGCCGCATCCTGGCCGACGACGCCGCGATCCGCGATCTCGCGAGCCCGGACGTCGCGCGGCTGTCCGCGCTGTTCGAGGCGCGGCGCTCGACCCAGGTATTGACCGATCTCTACCGCGCGCGCGGGTAGGGCCCGTTTCCGGGGAAACGGGCGCGGGGCGCACGAGCCCGTTGCGGCAGACGCGCAGTTCCCGCGGACGGCACCGGTGTGTCGTTCCCGGATTCGCCACGATGTGGCTGAGGTGACCAGGCTCCGATCATGACCGGTATCGACCCCGTTGCGGCCGCACTGCTGGCGAGCCGCCTCGACAGCTTGCTGACCGGCACCGTGTCGGCGCCCGCCGGCGGCGGCGCGACCTCACAGGTCGGCACGCCGGGCACCGGCGCGCCGTCCACGCCTCCGGCCGGCAGTCCGCCTGCCGCGCCGCCCGCTTCCACCCAGACCGCGCTGTCCGATGTCGGGCGCGTGCTCGACGCGATCTCGCGCGCGGGCGGCGACTCGACGCCGGCCATTGCCGGGCGTGCGCCGCTGCTGGCTGACCCCACCGTGCTGCTGACCGACGCGGCCGCGCCGGCCGCGCCCGATCCGGCTGCGTCTTCCACGCCGGCTTCCGCGGCGCGCGAAGCGGCTACGACTTTGCCGGTTGCCGCGCTGCGCGCAGCGCTCGCGCAGGCGGTGAGCGAAAGCGGCCTCTTCTATGAATCCCATCTCGCGCAGTGGCTGGCCGGTCAGCGTCCGCTCGCGGCGTTGATGCGCGAGCCGCAGGCACGCCTCGCGGCCGCGCTCGCGCCGGCTGACCCGGATGCCGCACAGCACGGCTCGACCGACCCGCTCGACGAGCTGCTCGCGCAGCGCTCGCCGTTGCCGGCGACCGCGCGCGCAGCGGCGCAGCCGGGCACGCCCGCCCAGGGCGGCGCGGCGGCTCGCGATCCCGCACCGGCCCTGCCGTCGGGTGCGCGGCAAGGGGCGTCGCTGCCGCCCGAGACGGCCGATCTGCTCGGCGATCGGCCCGATGCACGCTGGACGCCCGCGCGAGCCGAACTGGCCGCCGCATCGTCCGATTCCCAGGCGCAGACGCTTGCGCCCGTGCATCCGGCCGCGGTGCCGCTCGTCAGGCAGCAGCTCGACGCGCTCGCGACCGACCAGTTTCGCTGGGCCGGCGAGGCATGGCCCGGCGCGCGGCTCGACTGGACGATCGAGCCCGACGATCCGGGCAGCCGCGCGCCGCGCGGCGACGGCGACTCGGGCGACGGCATCGCCTGGCGCACGCGCCTCACGCTGACGTTGCCGTCGCTCGGCACGGTCGACGCGGAGCTGGTGCTGAACGGCACGCAACTCGTCGCGCGGCTGCGTGCGAACCAGACAGGGGCCGACCGTCTCACCCGGCACGAGGCGGCACTGCGGCAGCGGCTCGAAGTGTCGGGGCTCAAGGTGGGCGGGCTGTCGATCCGCGCGGTCGACGACGGCCCGGACGGCTTCGACCTGTTTGCGGCCCAGGCGGCGGCGGCCGCGTATGCACGCGGTTCAGCCTCGGCCGGCGGCCCGACGACGCGTGCGCCCGATACCGACGAGGAGACGTTGCAATGAGCATGGCGTCCCGCAAGCGCGCAGCCGCGCTCGTCTACGATCCGAAGGGCGGTGATGCCGCGCCGCGCGTGGTCGCGAAGGGCTACGGCGCGCTCGCCGAGATGATCGTCGCGCGCGCGCACGATGCGGGGTTGTACGTGCATACGGCGCCGGAGATGGTGTCCCTGCTGATGCAGGTCGACCTCGACGACCGGATTCCGCCGCAGCTCTACCAGGCGGTCGCGGATCTGCTCGCGTGGCTGTACGCGCTCGACCGTACCGAACCCGCGCCGGACGACGCCGCACCGCGCTTTCCGCTGCCGCCGCTGCGTTGAACGGCTCGGCATCGTGCGATTTCTTACGAAATGCCGTCTTGGCCTTGCAAGGTCATTCTGTCGATATTCCCTTCCTATCTTCCCGCATCATGAAGCAATGTGTCTGCTTCGTCGGAATTCGCCCTGTCGCGGGGCTCGCCGCCATGTAACCGGGCGGATTGAGCCGGCTATCGATTTGTGTAATGATATCCATTCTCATTTTCATGCCGCTCGGGCGGCGCGCAGGCTCTGCGCGCCGCCCGTTGTTTTGAACGAATGGACCCTTTCGCGTGAACGCGCCCGAAACGATCAATCCGCCCCAGACGGGTACTGCCCGCGCGGGTGTCACCGTGCTGCACCCGGCGGCCCGCCCGCTGACTGACGACGAACTGGCCGCGCGCCGCCAGCGTTCGCGCCGCGCAACCTTCATCAAGTGGCTGCGCAAGGTGCATGGCTGGGTCGGCCTGTGGGGCGCGGTGCTCGGGCTGCTGTTTGGCGTGACGGGCGTGCTGCTCAACCACCGCGCGCCGCCGCTGAAGATTTCGACCGGCGAGCCGCAGGTCGAGGAGATGCAGATCGCGCTGCCCGATCCGGCGCCGAAGACGCCCGCCGCGATGACGAAGTGGCTGCAGCACGAACTGCATTTCGACGGCAAGCCGGGCCGCATGCGCCAGGAACCCGCGCAGCCCGTCGCGTGGGGCGACAAACGCGTGATGCAGCCGGAGCACTGGCAGATGGGCCTGTTCGGACCGCACCAGAACCTGCAGGCCGAATACTGGGTCGGCAACGGCTACGTCGCGGTGAAGCGCACGGGCAACACGTTCCTGACCACGCTGAACAACCTGCATCGCGGCGTCGGGATGAATCTCGGCTGGGTGCTGCTGATGGACACGATTGCAGGCTCGCTGATCCTGCTGTCGCTGACCGGCGTGCTGCTGTGGACCGAGCTGAACAAGCGCCGCACGGTGGGCGTCGTGCTGGTGGTCGGTTCGGTCGCCGCGGCGCTGGCCGCGGGCCTGACCTGATCGGCGGCACGCGTCGGCCTGGCGCCGGCGCGTGCCGTTTCATTGGTTTCGTCCGCTTCGCTCGTCGGGAAGGCGTGCCCGGCGCGACCGCGTGCCGGAGCCGTTAGCGATCAGAGGCCGCAGGCCGCGCCGCTGTTCGCCGCGATTTCGCGCGCGGCCTTCGCGCCCTCGACCTGCAGGATCGTCGGCAGCGACACGTTGTTCTTCGCGGCGGTGATCTCGGCGAGGATCGAGATCGCGATTTCCGGCGGCGTCCGGCTGCCGATATAAATGCCGGCCGGCCCGTGCAGCCGGCCCAGTTCCGCTTCGCTCAGGTCGAATTCGCGCAGCCGCTCGCGCCGCGCCGCGTTGTTGCGCCGCGAACCGAGCGCGCCCACGTAGAACGCGGGCGTCTTCAGCGCCTCCATCAGCGCGAGATCGTCGAGCTTCGGATCGTGCGTGAGCGCGATCACGGCCGACCGTGCATCGAGATTCATGTCGAGCACCGTATCGTCGGGCATCGTGTGCACGACACGCGTACCCGGCACGTCCCACGCATCCGTGTATTCCTCGCGCGGATCGCACACCGTCACCTGGTAGTCGAGCCCGACCGCGATCTGGCACAGATAGCGCGACAACTGGCCGGCGCCGATCACGAGCATTCGATAGCGCGGCCCGTGGATCGTCACGAGCCGCTCGCCGTCGAACGCGAGCCCGTCGGCCGCCTGCGCGGGTGACAGCGATGCGCGGCCCGTCGCGAGCGTCATCGTGCGCGTGACGAGGCGGCCGGCCTCGACTTCCGCGCACAGCGCGGCAATCCCGCTGTCGCGCGTGAGCGGCTCGAGCACGAGCTGGATCGTGCCGCCGCACGGCAGCCCGAAGCGGTGCGCCTCCTCGGCCGTCACGCCGTACTTGAGCGCTTCCGGGCGCGCGTCGGCCGCGATCCCGCTCGCGTGCACGCGGGCGATCAGGTCGTCCTCGATACACCCGCCGGACACGGAGCCGACCACGAGCCCGTCCTCGCGCACCGCGAGCATCGCGCCTTCGGGGCGGGGCGACGAGCCCCACGTCTTCACGACCGTCACCAGCAGCACGCGGCGCCCTTCTTCGAGCCAGCGCGCGCTGGATTTCAATACATCGAGATCGACGCTTTCCATCATCTTCTTCCTGTTGCCGGGCGACACCGCCGATGCGGGCCGCCGTTCGATGGCGCGATTATGAACCGGCCGCGGCAAGCGTGCAGGCGACGGGGAACGCGCAAAACGGGGAAGGGGGAGACGGAGCAGCGAGGAAGGCGGACAGGGCGGCCCGGGACGGGCCGCCGGCAGGCCGCCGGGCGGATACATCCACCCGGCGGGGTGCTCCGTCAGAGCGAGCCCAGGTACTGCGTCAGGGCGCGGATGTTGTTGTCATACGCGTTCGACGTGCCAAGCTCGACGCCGCCGCTGCGCACGTAGTACTCGAACGGCACGGAGCGGGTGCCGAAGAACGGCAGGAAATTGTCCGGTTGCAGCGTCGTCCCGTTCAGGCCGATCGCCCAGTTCCTCGACTTGTACAGCTCGAGCTCGCGGATCGTCGCCTGGACCTGGTTCGTCTCCGACGCACGAATCGCGGCGATGTGCTGCGTCAGCGTCTCGATGTTCGCCTGGTATGCGCTCGGCTCGCCGACCGAGACGCCACGTGCGCGGACGTAGTAGCTGAACGGCAGGTTGCGCTCGGTGAAGAACGTCAGGAAACCGTCCGGTGCCAGCGTATCCCCGTTCAGCCCGATCGCCCAGTTCTTGCTTTGATAATCCCTGAGCCCCGCGATCGTCTGGTTGGCCGCGTTGATTTCGACCTTCGCCGTGACGTTGACCAATGTATTGCTCATGACAGACCTCTCTGGTTCTTGTTGAACTTCGGACAGGTGCAGCGACATGCCTCCGGACGGAGGCAATACAATACCGGCAACCGGATTATCCGGTTTTAATTTTGATTAATTAAAAAGATGCTGAAAAATTGTTTATGAATACGCGATGAATTTCTGTTTAATGGAAATGCGTTTCGATGAAGTCGATTGCATCGCGCGGCGCTCATGCTGCGTCGCAATCCCGGTCTGGTATGGACTGTGCGGGTTCGCGCGGTCGACCGACTGAATGCTAGTTTGGCGGATGCAAGAGTTCAATGCCGGTTGCGCAATTATTTTGTGCTATTCATATTCAATTCAATCGCATTACGTTTTCAATCGATTAATGCGCTGATCTGAAGCGAATATGCCGGCATTCGAAAAACAGCCAATGGGAACGGGAATTGACGCGCGGATCGTTGCAGGAAAAGCAACGTGGCGGCGTGACGCGTGAAGGAAGGGCGGGGAGGGGGCGGGGCCGGTATCCGGCCCCGCGGCTGCGCACCGTGCCGCGTGCGGCACGGCGGCGCTCAGTGCGCGTCGTGGTGACCGTGCGCGAGCTTCGAGTGGTGGCGGGAGTACACGAAGTAGATCACGAGGCCGATCACGAGCCAGATGCCGAACGCGGCCCACGTGACGGGTCGCAGGTTCAGCATCAGGAACAGGCACGACGCGACCGCGAGGATCGGCACCACGGGCACGCCGGGGCAGCGGAACGCACGCGGCAGGTCGGGGTGCGTGCGACGCAGCACGAGCACGGCGATCGACACCATCGAGAACGCCGCGAGCGTGCCGATGTTGATCAGTTCGGCGAGCACGTTGAGCGGCACCAGCGCGGCGATCAGCCCGAAGAACAGGCCGACGAGCCAGGTCGTCAGGAACGGCGTCGCGTAGCGCGGGTGCACGCGCGACAGCGCCGCGGGCAGCAGCCCGTCGCGCGACATCGCGAAGATCACGCGCGTCTGGCCGTAGCTCATCACGAGGATCACGGTCAGCATGCCGAGCACCGCGCCGAGATCGATGAAGCCCGCGACCCACGTCTCGCCGGCCATCTGCAGCGCGTACGAGATCGGGTGCGAGATGTTCGCGTACTGGGCCGATGGCACGATGCCGGTCGCGACCGCGGCGACCGTCACGTACAGCACCGCGCACACCGCGAGCGACGCGATGATGCCGATCGGCAGGTCGCGTTTCGGATTCTTCACTTCCTCGGCGGCGGACGACACCGCGTCGAAGCCGATGAACGCGAAGAACATCACGGCCGCCGCGCCGAACACGCCGTTCCAGCCGTGCGGCATGAACGGCTTCCAGTTCGCGGGCGTCACGTGGAACAGGCCGACCGCGATCACGAGCAGCACGACCGACACCTTGATGAACACCATGATGTTGTTGATGCGGGTCGATTCGCGGATGCCGATCGACAGCAGCGTCGTGATCACGATCATCACGAGGAACGCGGGCAGGTTGAACCACGTGATGACGCCCGGCACCGCGCCGGGCGCCGCCGTCAGCACGGTGGGCAGCGACAGCCCGAAGCCCTGCAGCAGCGACTGCAGGTAGCCCGACCAGCCGACCGACACGGCCGACGACGCGAGGCCGTATTCGAGCATCAGGTCCCAGCCGATGATCCACGCGACGAGCTCGCCGAGGGTGGCGTACGAATACGTGTAGATCGAGCCGGCGACGGGGATCGTCGACGCGAATTCCGCGTACGACAGCGCCGCGAGGCCGCACGCGATCGCGGCGATCACGAACGACAGCATCAGCGCGGGGCCGGCCTGCACGGCGCCGGTACCGGTCAGCACGAAGATGCCGGTGCCGATGATCGCGCCGATGCCGAGGAAGGTGAGGTCGATCGCGCCGAGCGCTTTCTTGAGCCCGGCGGCATGCGCGCCGGCGATCATGCGATCGACGTTTTTCTTGCGGAAGAGTGACATTGCGGATGAATCGCCAGCGCGCGCGGGCGCGATAGCGCTGACTGAGTGAAAACCCGCGATTTTAGCCGATTTGGCGCGCAAAACCCGCTGCGGCGCAGCGGCGCCTCGAGAAATCGTCCGATAAAACAAGCGCTTGCGCGCCAGACGGGCGGCAGCGGGCGGCGGCGCGGCATGCGCCGCGTCGCTGGGCCGGACGAATCGGGCAGGGCGGCGAAATCAGGCGCCGGCCGTGGGCGCCATGTCGACGAGCCGGTTGCTCATCACGTAGAACGTGAGTTCCGCATTGTTCGACAGCCGCATCTTCTCGAGCAGCCGCGACCGGTACACGCTCACCGTCTTCACGGACAGCGACAGCGTGTTCGCGATGTCGGTGAGCCGCTTGCCCGACGCGAGCATGCACAGCGTCTGGTATTCGCGGTCGGACAGCTTCTCGTGCGGCAGCGGCTCGTTCTCGAACGACACGTATTCGGCGAGCGCCTCGGCCATCGCGGGGCTCACGTACTTGCGGCCGGCCGCGACCTGCTGGATCGCGCCGATCATCTGCGCGGCGTTGACCGTCTTCGACAGATAGCCGGCGGCGCCGGCCTTCAGCGCGCGTACCGCGTACTGATCCTCGCGGTACATCGAGAACATCAGCACCGGCGTGCGCGGCAGCTTGCGCTTGAGACGCTTGAGCACTTCGATGCCGTTCGTGTCCGGCAGCGAGATGTCGAGCAGGATCACGTCGAATTCCTGCTTGTCGACGGCGGCCATGGCGTCGCCGCCGTTCTCGGCCTCGGTGACGTCGCGTGCGACGCCACGGTCGATCAGCAACTGGCGGATCCCTTGCCGGACGATCGCGTGATCGTCCACGAGCAGGATGTTCAGGCTCATGACGACCTCACGAAAGCGACGCGCGGCGGGCCGCGACGGGCACCGCGAGCAGCGAATCCCAAGCGAAGCGCGCGGTGACGCGCGTGCCGTGGCCGGTTTCCGGCGTGGCCGTCTCGAAGCTGCCGCCGAACGCCTCGCAGCGGGCGCGCATGCCGGCGAGACCGTAGCCGGGGCGGCGGCGCCGGGAGAAACCGGTCCCATCGTCGGAGACAATCAGTGACAGGTGCGTGCCGTCGGTGGCGATCCGCACGTCGACCGACGTCGCGCGTGCGTGCTTCGCGACGTTCGACAACGCTTCCTGCGCGACGCGGAACACCGCGAGCGCGCTGACGCCGGCGATTTGCGTCAGGCGCGCGTCGGCCGCACAGACGAAGCTGGTGTGCAGGCCCGTGCGTGCCGCGTGGGTGTCGGCCCACGACGAGAGCGCGCCGACCAAGCCTGCGTCGAGCGCCGGCGTGTCGCGCTCGTCGATCAGCCGGCGATTCGCGTCGGTCGCGGCGTCGAGCGCCTGCTGCGCAAGCGCCAGCGCGCGCAGGCAACCATCCGGCGCATCGGCCGGCAGCCACGTTTGAACGTTTGCGAGCGCGAAACGCGCGGCGGTGAGTTCGGCACCGAGCCCGTCGTGCAACTCGCCGGCCAGATGACGGCGGGCCGCTTCGTCGGCGGCGAGCAACTGGGCAGACAGCGCTGCGATCCGCGCGGCGCGGGCGTCGCGTTTCGACGCGGCGTCGGTAATGGGCGGAGTCGCGACGCAGCCTGGCATGCGCTGTTGCGACGGGAACGGGGCGTGGGCGCCCAAGGGCGCGTTAAGCGACGTATCCATGACTCTCCCTGCTGTCAGAAGCGGTTCAGACACCGGCTGGCTGCGTGGATCGGCTGCCGTTTCGATGACGGTCGCCGCCAGAGAATTGCCCCCTGCCGAGGTAACAAAAGTTACGTCTTGTAACACTTGCATCCGACCCTTTCACTGTCATCCGAACGGCAACCACGCGCGGCGAATAATATCTCAAAATTTCTGAAAAGGTCATGTCGGGCGGACATTTAAGGGTAAATGTGAACAATCGGAATGAACGTGTTGTAGGAAAAACACTGACACCCGAGCACCGGACGATGACGTATCCAAATGTAACTATTTGAGATGAGATGATCCCAACTTGTTACGAATTCGCCAAGTAGGGACGAAAAAAAACCGGAGCTTTCGCTCCGGTTCTTGATGGCGCGCAAATTTGGGGATCGATCAGTCCACGAACGCGCGCTCGATCACGTAATGGCCCGGCGCGCTGTTCTTGCCTTCGACGAGGCCGGCCTGCTTCAGCAGGTCGGTCGTGTCCTTCAGCATCGCGGTGCTGCCGCACAGCATCACGCGGTCGTTTTCCGGCGAGAACGGCGGGACGCCGAGATCCGTGAACAGCTTGCCCGTTGCGATCAGGTCGGTGATCCGGCCTTCGTTGTCGAACGCTTCGCGCGTGACCGTCGGGTAGTAGACGAGCTTTTCCTTGATGATGTCGCCAAGGTACTCGTGGCCCGGCAGGTCATGCTTGATGTAGTCCATGTACGCGAGCTCGCCCTTCAGGCGGCACGTGTGCGTCAGGATCACCTTGTCGAAGCGCTCGTAGATGTCCGGATCGCGGATGATCGACATGAACGGCGCGAGGCCCGTGCCCGTCGACAGCATCCACAGCGTCTTGCCCGGCAGCAGGTTGTCGGCGACCAGCGTGCCCGTCGGCTTCTTGCCGATCAGCACCGTGTCGCCCACCTTCAGGTGCTGCAGGCGCGACGTCAGCGGGCCGTTCTGCACCTTGATGCTGAAGAATTCGAGATGCTCTTCGTAGTTCGGGCTGACGATCGAGTAGGCACGCGCGAGCGGCTTGCCGTCGACCTCGAGGCCGACCATCGTGAATTCGCCGTTGTTGAAGCGCAGGCTCGCCTCACGGGTGCAGGTGAAGCTGAACAGCGTGTCGGTCCAGTGATGGACGGATTGGACGGTGGCGGTGTCGTATTTGCTCATGGCTTTGAAAACGGACGCGCGTAGCGAACGCGAGTAACGGGCCCAAAAACGGGCAAAAAACCGAGTGCGACGGCCCGATCACGGATCGGCCGGCCGGCGCGTCGGACACGCGCCTTCTCGATGACAGACGATTGAGGAACTCGTTATTTTACCCTGTTGACGCGGATCGCGGGCTTGACCCCCGTGGCCGCGCGGATTTGGCGCAACGAATCATTTCAATCAGCTTTCGGTTTATCAGCGCTCGGCCGCGAGTTTCGCGCCCAGGCCGACGAGCGCCACGCCGCACAGCGCGTCGAGCGGGCGCCGCATGCGCCGGTAGCCGCGTTGCGCGCGCGGGCTCGCGAACAGGTAGGCGACGCACGAATACCAGCCGGCCGACAGCACGCCGATCGTCACCAGCACCGCGCCGTTGAACCACAGCGGCACGTGCGCGGGCAGCATCGCCGCGAACACGCTGGTCCAGAACGCGCAAGATTTCGGGTTCGTCAGGCACGTGAACAGTCCGCTGCGATAGGCGCGCAGGTAGTCGCGCGCGTGCGGCGCGGCCAGCGGCGCGCGTTCGTCGGTCGCGTCGGCCGGCATCGTATCGCGGCGCACGCCCGAGCGCAGCAGCTTGAAGCCGAAATACACGAGGTACACGGCGCCGCCGATCCGGATCGCCTCGTACAGCCATTCGACCTGGTGCAGCACGGCCGCGAGGCCGAGCATCGCGAGCGTCGCCCATGCGACCGACGCGGTGCCGACGCCGAGCGCCGAGGTGGCGCCGAGGCTGCGCCGGCCCGCGAGCGACAGTTGCGAAATCATGAAGAAATTCGGGCCGGGGGTGATCGCCGCGACGAGATAGACGGCGGCGATTTGCAGCAGGATCGGCAGGTAGGTCATGGCGGCGCGGCGGCGGGGCTTGGCGGAATGGGCAAGGCGTCAATGTAGCGCGCGCCGTGCAGCCGCGCTTTGGCGGTGCGCGATCCGGCTGATCTCGGGCCGAGGCCGGGAACGTTATTGCGGATCGAGGCGCAGGCGCGCGATGTACGGCAGGTGGTCCGACAGCCACGCGGCCTCGCCGGACGGGGCGCGCCATTCGAGCGGCGTCAGCCCGCGCACGAACATCTTGTCGAGTGCGAGCGCCGGCGAGAACGCGGGGAACGTGCGGCCCGATTCGCCGAGCAGCGTCGCGACCTCGGACAGCCCGATCTCGCCGAACAGCGCGACCGAGTCGTTGCGCCAGTCGTTGAAGTCGCCGGCGAGCATCAGCGGGCCATCGCCTGCGTTGCGCACGATCCAGTGCGCGATCCAGTGCATCTGGCGCAGCCGCGCGGCGCGGGTGAGCGCGAGGTGCGCGCACAGCAGCGTGACCGGGCGCGCGCCCGCGAGCGTCGCGCGCGCGACCAGCAGCCCGCGCCGCTCGAAGCGGTGCGCGGAGATGTCCCAGCGGCCGCCGAGATCGAGCGGGTGCGGCGACAGGATCGCATTGCCGTGCCGCCACGACGGCTTGAACACGTTCGGCCCGAGCGCGATCTGCCAGTCGAGCGCATGCGCGATCTCGGTGGCCTGGCAGTGCCAGACGTCGTCGACCGCGTCGTCCATCGGCGCGCCGAAGCCGGGGGCGAGCATCGGGCGCGGCATGCGGCGCGCCATCGCTTCCTGCAGGAAATACACGTCGGCGTGCGTCGACTGCATCCAGTTGCGCATCGCGTTCCACGCGGTGAAGCCGAGCGGCGAGCGACCCTTGTGCAGGTTCCAGCTCACCGCGGTGATTTCGTCGGGTGCGGCGTGCGGTTCGGCGAACGGCAGGGACAGGGCATCGGCGGACATGACGCTCAATCCTTCGCGACGTGCGCACGCACGCGGTACACGAGGTGCGGATGCTGTTCGACGAGCGTCCAGTCGGTCCACGCGTCGCCGCCGACCGTCAGGCCCGGGTGGCTCGCGACGATTTGCCGCGGCGAAGCGGGCACGCACGGATCGGCCGGCTTCGCGCCTTCGTCGTCGATCGTTTCCTGCACGTCGAGCGCGAGCGACACCGTGTTCGCGCCGGCATCGACGGCGAGCGGCGCGACCGTCACCGAGCGCGAGCGCTCGGTCGGCACGACGCGCGCGGCATTGCCGCAGCCGACCGGCACGGCGGACGGATAGCGATGGGTATCGGTACGGGCCTGACCCACGGTGGTGCGCTGCTGGAACGTGTCGATGCTCTGACCGTCGCGCACGACCTGGATCTCCCACGCGACGGAAGCCGGCGCGGGGCTCTGCGCATGGGCGGCGAGCACGACGCTCGCGAGCAGGATGGCCAGGCCGTGTTTCAGCATGAAACGTCTCCGGAAACGCGGAATAGCGGGGAACGGACGCACATCTTACGCCCGATCGATTTCGATCGCGATGTGACAGGACGCGCCGCGGCAGGTTCGCCGCACGATGCGGTCCTGTTCGAAAGGTAGGGCCGCGTCATGCGTTTTCAAGCGAAAAAGCGCGTGAACTCGGCGACCGGCGCGCGCTCGGTGACGAGGCGGTTCTCGATCGCGTCGGGGTCCGCATGGCCGAGCGACATGCCGCAGACCAGCTGTTCGTTGGCGGGAATGCCGAGGTGTTCGGTGACGATCCGGTGAAACGGCACGAACGCGGCTTGCGGGCAGGTATCGAGCCCGCGTGCCCGTGCGGCCGTCATCACGCCTTGCAGGAACATCCCGCAGTCGAGCCATGCGCCGTAGGTCATCACGCGGTCGAGCGTGAAGAACAGTGCGACCGGTGCATCGAAGAAGCGGAAGTTGCGTGCGTGCTGCGCATGCATGCGCGCCTTCTCGTCGCGGCCGATGTTCAACAGGCCGTACAGGTCCCAGCCGACCTTGCGGCGCCGGTCGATATAGGGCGACACCCATTCGCGCGGGTAGTAGTCGTACTCGGCGACATATTTTTCGTCGCGCGCGGGATCGTCGTGGGCCGCGGTAAGCGCGGCGGCGAGTGCATCGCGCGTGGCGCCGGTCGCGACGTACACGCGCCACGGCTGGATGTTGGTGCCCGACGGCGCGCGACTCGCGGTTTCGAGGATCGCTTCGATCGTGTCGCGCGGCACGGGTGTCGGCAGGAATGCGCGGATCGCGCGGCGCGACGTGAGCGCCGCATCGACGGCGTCGATCGCATCGGCATCGACGCGCGGGAAAGCAGTGGGGACGGACATCGGCATACCTTCGGGACGGGCCGACGCGCCGCGCGGGCGCCGTCGGCAAGGCCGGTGCGGCGGTGGGTGAACCGACGATGATACGCCGCGGCGCGCCGGCATGCAGCGCGCGCGAGTGTTAGCAGCAGACGCGCGCGGCTGCTTGCTTGCGCGGGGATGCGGGATCGCTACACTGAAATCGTAAGGGTCTGATGGTCATGTGACGGCAAGCGGCAGCGAGGTTGGTATGACGACGGCGATGGTGAAACAGGAACTGGCGGTGGCGTCCTTCAGCACGGTGTACGACCTCGAGCAGGTCGAGACGGCGCTGAGCGACCTGAACGAGAGCGCGAGCGACGCACTGCGCGCCACCTACGAGAGGATGCTCAAGACGGGCAACCTGCGCTTCTGCGTGAAGCCGAACCGGATGCCGTCGTTCGACGCGCTCGGCGAGACATTGCCCAATTTCGCCGAGCCGCTCGACGACGTGCGCAAGCAGGTCGCGCTGTGCCTCGAAACGGACGACCGGCTCGAACTGATGCCGATCCTGCTGCTCGGGCCCCCGGGCATCGGCAAGACGCACTTCGCGAAGGCGCTCGCGCAACTGCTCGGCACCGCGTACCACTACGTACCGATGAGTTCGTTGACGGCCGGCTGGATCCTGTCGGGGGCATCGTCGCAATGGAAGAACGCGAAGCCCGGCAAGGTGTTCGATGCGCTCGTGAACGGCAGCTACGCGAACCCGGTGATCGCGGTCGACGAGATCGACAAGGCCGGCAGCGACGCGCAGTACGATCCGCTCGGCGCGCTGTACGCGTTGCTCGAGCACGACACCGCGCGTGCGTTCATCGACGAATTCGCGGAAGTGCCGATCGATGCGGGCAACGTGATCTGGGTCGCGACCGCGAACGACGCACACGCGATTCCGGAGCCGCTGCTGAACCGGATGAACGTGTACGAGATCGAGCCGCCTGATGCGGCCGGCGCGCGCCGGATCGCGCAGACGATCTACGACGAGATCCGCACGTCGCATGCGTGGGGGCGGCGCTTCCCGGACACCCTCGGCGACGATGCGCTCGACGTGCTGGCCGCGACCCCGCCGCGCACGATGCGCCGCGCGCTGCTGCACGCATTCGGCGCCGCGCGGCTCGACGGCCGCGATGCAATCGGGCCGCGCGACATCCGTGCCGACGAGGGGGCCGCGAAGCGCCGGCCGATCGGCTTCTGAGCGAGCGGCGCGCGCACGGTGGCAGCCGGCGCGCGCCGTGCCGTGCGTCGTACGTCATGCACGGCGTCGTCGCGATACGCCGCACGACCTTCGGCAAGCGGATGAACCGGGACGTACAATTCTCTTCTCTCCCCTCGACGCGCTAGCGGCGCGAAACGTCATGGAGCAGATGGATTGTGTCGTGATCGGCGCGGGTGTCGTCGGTCTTGCGATTGCGCGCGAACTGGCCGCGCGCGGGCGCGAAACGCTCGTGCTCGAGGCTGCCGATGCAATCGGCACCGGTACGAGTTCGCGCAACAGCGAAGTGATCCATGCGGGGCTCTACTATCCGCGCGGGTCGCTGAAGGCGACGTCGTGCGTGCACGGGCGCGACCTGCTGTACGAATTCTGCGAGACGCATCACGTGCCGCACCGGCGTGCCGGCAAGCTGCTCGTCGCCACGAGCGTCGCGCAGGTGAAGCAGTTGAAGGCAATCGCCGCACGCGCGGCCGAAAACGGCGTGCTCGACCTGATGCCGCTCACGCGCGCCGAGGCGCAGACGCTCGAGCCCGCGCTCGAATGCGTCGAGGCGCTGTTCTCGCCGTCCACCGGCATCGTCGACAGCCACCAGCTGATGCTCGCGCTGCTCGGCGACGCGCAGCGCGACGGCGCGGTGTGTGCGCTGAAATCCCCGGTCGAATCGATCGACGTGCTGCGCGGCGGGCGCTTCGTCGTGCGCACGGGCGGCGACGCGCCGACCGAGATCGAGGCCGCCTGCGTGATCAACAGCGCGGGCCTCGGCGCCCAGGCGCTGGCGCGCCGCACGCGCGGCCTCGACCCGCGCTGGGTGCCGCCCCTCTATCTCGCGCGCGGCAACTACTTCAGCCTGTCGGGGCGCGCACCGTTTTCGCACCTGATCTACCCGATGCCCGACCGCGCGGGGCTCGGCGTGCACCTGACGCTCGATCTCGGCGGGCAGGCGCGCTTCGGCCCGGACGTCGAATGGGTCGATACGCTGCGCTACGAAGTCGATCCCGCGCGCGCGACCGCGTTCTACGCGTCGATTCGCGCATTCTGGCCGGGCTTGCCCGACGACGCGCTGCAGCCGGCATACGCGGGCATCCGGCCGAAAGTCGCGGGGCCCGGCGAGCCGCCGGCCGATTTCATCGTGCAGGGCGCCGCGCAGCATGGCGTGCGCGGTCTCGTGAACCTGTTCGGCATCGAGTCGCCGGGGCTCACCGCGTCGCTGGCGCTTGCACAGCGCGTGGGCGACATGGCGGCCTACCGCTGACGCGGCGCGCACTCGCCCGGCGTGTCGAATTTCTTATCTATGACATTTCGGCGCGCACAACCATTCGCTTGAGCGTTATTCTGTCGAACGGCTGTCGCCAGAACAGCTTTCAAACCGATAACGTTGGAGCGAGTCCCCCATGAAAACATCCCGTCGGAGTTTCCTGATCACGAGCATTGGTGCCGTGTCCGCGCTGGCGCTGTCGCGCGAAGCGCTGGCTGATGCGCCGATGCTCACGGAGAGCGACCCGACCGCGACGGCACTCGGCTACAAGGCCGATGCCACGAAGGTCGACAAGGCGAAGTACCCGAAATACGCGGCAGGCCAGGATTGCGCGGCCTGCATGCTGTACCAGGGCAAGAAGGGCTCGGCCTCGGGCCCGTGCGGCGCCTTCCCCGGCAAGCAGGTGTCGGCGAAGGGCTGGTGCAGCGCCTTCTCGAAGATGGGTTGAGGGCCATGCGGCATCGTGCGATGCCGCATTGTGGCGAAAACCGCAAAACGCCCGCCGTCGATGGATGGCGGGCGTTTTTTATTGCTTGAAAACGGTTCCGTCGCTTTCTACACTCGCTGCAAACCAGCGCGCCGCGGGCACCCTGCGCGCCGCGCAGCCCGACACGGCGAACTGACGAGAACGAGGCACGCATGGCGACGATTGCGAATTCAACGAAAACGACGCGGCCCGAGCGTGCGCTGAACCGGCGAGCGGTCGCGGCCGCCGTGATCGGCAACGCGCTCGAGTGGTACGACTTCACGGTGTTCGGCTTCATGACGGTCGTGATCGCCGAGCTGTTTTTCCCGACCTCCAGCGAATATTCGTCGCTGCTGCTGACCACCGCGACGTTCGGCGTCGCGTTCTTCATGCGCCCGATCGGCGGCATCGTGTTCGGGCTGTACGCGGATCGCGCCGGCCGCAAGGCCGCGCTGTCGCTCGTGATCCTCCTGATGACGGCCGGCATCTTCCTGCTCGCGGTCGCGCCGCCGTATGCGGCGATCGGCATCGGCGGCCCGATCCTGATCGTGCTCGGCCGTCTGCTGCAAGGCTTCTCCGCGGGCGGCGAATTCGGCAGCGCGACGGCGCTGCTGATCGAGGCTGCGCCATTCTCGAAACGCGGCTTCTACGGCAGCTGGCAGATGGCGAGCCAGGCGGCCGCGCTGCTGATCGGCGCGCTCGTCGGCGCGGCCGTCACGCGCGGGCTGTCGCACGACGCGCTGCGCAGCTGGGGCTGGCGCGTGCCGTTCGTCCTCGGGCTCGTGATCGGCCCGATCGGTTTCTACATCCGCCGCCATCTCGCCGATTCCGAAGCGTTCCTGCATGCGCAGCAAAGCGCGCGCCGCGCGACGCTCGGCGAAGTGTTCACGCGCCACCCGCGCGAGGTGCTGTGCGGGCTCGGCTCCGTGATCGCGCTGACCGTGACGATCTACGTGCTGATCAGCTATCTGCCGACCTTCGCGGTGAAGCAGCTGAAGCTGCCCTACGCGGAATCGTTCTACGCGGTGATCGTCGGCAACCTGCTGCTGATGGTGCTGTCGCCGATCGCAGGCGCGTGGTCGGATCGCATCGGCCGCAAGGGGCTGTCGCTGTGGTCGCTGGTGCTGACGCTCGCGCTGATGTATCCGCTGTTCGCATGGCTCGACGCGGCGCCGAGCATCGCGCGGCTGATCGCGGTGCAGGCCGTGCTGTCGGTCACGCTCGCGGGCTACTACGGGCCGTTCGGCGCGATGATCGCCGAGCTGTTTCCGGCCAACGTGCGCTCGACCGGGCTGTCGATCGCCTACAACGTCGCGGTGATGCTGTTCGGCGGCTTCGGGCAGTTCATCGTCACGTGGCTGATCAAGGTCACCGGCACGCCGCTCGCGCCGACCTACTACGTGATGGCCGGGATCGCGCTGTCGATCGTCGCGGTCGCGTTCGTGCCCGCGCGCAGCGCCGATCTCGACGCGCCGGCGTGACGACATGACGATTTGAAGACGATCAACGGATCGTTTCGTAAAACGCAATGATGTGCTGCGGAACACGGGAAAACGGGGCATCGAGCCTTCGTGTTCGCGCCCGAATTGTTTAGTTGTCGAACGAAACTTGCGCGAGATGAACGGAATTGTCGCTCGCGCGCGTTGTCGCATTTTTTACCCACACTAAACATCCGCAAAAACCCGCGCGGGCGTCTAGAAGAGTTTTTTCTCCAGCTTGTTGCCACATCGTTAGCTCAAGTAATATCCGCGTACGCCGGCCCCGGGCGGGCCGGTTCCGATCTGGAGACCTGGAGGAAACATGGAATACAACCGTCTGTTGCACACCCTGCGTGTTACCGCCATGGCAGGCGTGGCAGCGGCATCGCTCGGCGTCGCGGGTTCTGCATTCGCACAGATCCCGAACAAAACGCTCGTCTACTGCTCAGAAGGCAGCCCGGCGGGTTTCGATTCCGCGCAATTCACGACCGGCGTCGATTTCACCGCCGCCACGTTTACCGTTTACAACCGTCTCGTCGAATTCGAGCGCGGCGGCACGAAGGTCGAGCCGGGCCTTGCCGAGAAGTGGGATGTGTCGCCGGACGGCAAGGTGTACACGTTCCACCTGCGGCATGGCGTGAAGTTCCACACGACCGACTTCTTCAAGCCGACGCGTGAATTCAACGCGGACGACGTGCTGTTCACGTTCCAGCGCATGCTCGATCCGAACCAGGCGTTCCGCAAGGCGTACCCGGTGTCGTTCCCGTACTTCACCGACATGGGCCTCGACAAGCTGATCACGAAGGTCGAGAAGGTCGATCCGTACACCGTGAAGTTCACGCTCGCCGAGCCGAATGCGCCGTTCATCCAGAACATGGCGATGGAATTCGCGTCGATCCTGTCGGCCGAATACGGCGACCAGCTGATGAAGGCAGGCAAGGCCGCCGACATCAACCAGAAGCCGATCGGCACGGGCCCGTTCATCTTCCGCAGCTACACGAAGGACGCGACGATCCGATTCGATGGCAATCCTGATTACTGGAAGAAGGGCGAGGTGAAGATCTCGAAGCTGATCTTCTCGATCACGCCTGATCCGGGCGTGCGCGTGCAGAAGATCAAGCGCAACGAATGCCAGGTGATGACCTATCCGCGTCCGGCCGACATCGCGACGCTGAAGGCCGATGCGGGCGTCGACATGCCGTCGCAGGCAGGCTTCAACCTCGGCTATCTCGCGTACAACGTCGAGCACAAGCCGGTCGACAAGCTCGAGGTGCGTCAGGCGCTCGACATGGCGATCAACAAGAAGGCGATCCTCGAGTCCGTCTACCAGGGCGCCGGTCAGGCTGCTTCCGCGCCGATGCCGCCGACCCAATGGTCGTACGACAAGAACCTGAAGATGCCCGCGTACGACACCGCGAAGGCGAAGGCGCTGCTCGCGAAGGCCGGCTTCCCGAACGGTTTCGAGATCACGCTGTGGGCGATGCCCGTGCAGCGCGCGTACAACCCGAACGCCCGCCTGATGGCCGAGATGATCCAGGCCGACTGGGCGAAGATCGGCGTGAAGGCGAAGATCGTCACGTACGAGTGGGGCGAGTACATCAAGCGCGCGCACTCGGGCGAGCAGGACACGATGCTGATCGGCTGGACCGGCGACAACGGCGATCCGGACAACTGGCTCGGCACGCTGCTCGGCTGCGAGGCGGTCAAGGGCAACAACTTCTCGCACTGGTGCTACAAGCCGTTCGACGAGCTGATCCAGAAGGGCCGCACGACGACGGGCCAGGACGCGCGGACGAAGCTCTACACGCAGGCTCAGCAGATCTTCGCGCAACAGCTGCCGTTCTCGCCGATCGCGAACTCGACGGTCTACCAGCCGGTTCGCAAGAACGTGGTCGACATGCGTATCGAGCCGCTCGGCTATGCCCGCTTCGACGGTGTTAGCGTGAAGTAACACGCCTGTCGTAAGCTGTCGCGAAGACCGGCTAATTCATCCGGCGGCGGGAGGCCAAAAGCTTCCCGTCGCCGGTCGCACATTTCCCACCAGAAAATACGAGACGCATCATGTTCACATTCGTGTTGCGCCGCGTGGGCATGGTGATCCCGACCTTCATCGGTATCACCATCCTGGCGTTTGCGCTGATTCACCTGATACCGGGCGACCCCATCGAAGTGATGATGGGCGAGCGCGGCGTCGATCCCGCGATGCACGCGGAGGCGATGAAACGCCTCGGGCTCGACCAGCCGCTGCCCATGCAGTACCTCCACTACATCGGCCGGGCGTTTCATGGCGACCTCGGCACGTCGATCATCACCAACACGAGCGTGGCGGGCGAGTTCTTCGCGCGCTTCCCGGCGACCGTCGAGCTGTCGCTGTGCGCACTCGTGTTCGCGCTCGCGGTCGGGCTGCCGGCCGGCGTGATCGCCGCGTTGCGGCGCGGCTCGGTCGTCGACCATGGCGTGATGGGCACTGCGCTCACCGGCTACTCGATGCCGATCTTCTGGTGGGGGCTGATCCTCATCATGGTGTTTTCGTCATACCTCGGCTGGACGCCCGTGTCGGGGCGCATCGCCGTCGAATACGACTTCCCGCACCCGACGGGCTTCATGCTGATCGACGCGCTGCTCGCGCCGGACGAAGGCTCGTTCAAGTCGGCGGTCAGTCACCTGATCCTGCCCGCGATCGTGCTCGGCACGATCCCGCTCGCGGTGATCGCGCGGATGACGCGCTCGTCGATGCTCGAAGTGCTGCGCGAGGACTACATCCGCACCGCGCGCGCGAAGGGGCTGTCGCCCGCGCGCGTGGTCGTCGTGCATGCGCTGCGCAATGCGCTGATCCCGGTCGTCACCGTGATCGGCCTGCAGATCGGCACGCTGCTCGCGGGCGCCGTGCTGACCGAGACGCTCTTTTCGTGGCCCGGTGTCGGCAAGTGGCTGATCGATGCGATCGGCCGCCGCGACTATCCGGTCGTGCAGGGCGGCATCCTGCTGATCGCGACGCTCGTGATCGTCGTGAACCTGGTCGTCGACCTGCTGTACGGCGTGCTGAATCCGCGCATCCGCCACACGAGGTAATCCCATGAGCAATCTGCAAAATACCCTGCCGACCGAATCCGCGCCGGCCGGCGGCCGTGCGCTCGCGCTGCGCGAGTTCTGGGCCAACTTCTCGCGCAACCGCGGCGCCGTCGGCGCCGGCATCGTCGTGCTCGTGCTGATCCTGGTCGCGCTGCTCGCCCCGCTGCTCGCGCCGCACAGCCCGGTCGAGCAATACCGCGACTTCGTGAAGATCCCGCCCGCGTGGCTCGAAGGCGGCAACTGGAAATTCATCCTCGGCACCGACGAAGCGGGCCGCGACATTCTTTCGCGGCTGATGTTCGGCGCGCGGATGTCGTTCTGGATCGGCTTCGTGTCGGTCGTGCTCGCGCTGATCCCCGGCATCGTGCTCGGGCTCGTCGCCGCGTTCTTCCAGAAGTGGGCCGACACGCCCGTGATGCGCATCATGGACGTGTTGCTCGCGCTGCCGTCGCTGCTGCTTGCGGTCGCGGTCGTCGCGATCATCGGCCCGGGCCTCACCAACACGATGTTCGCGATCGCGATCGTCGCGCTGCCGGCCTACGTGCGTCTGACGCGCGCGTCGGCGCTCGGCGAGCTGCAGAAGGAGTACGTGACGGCGTCGCGCGTGGCCGGTGCCGGCACGCTGCGCCTGATGTTCTCGCAGGTGCTGCCGAACTGCACGGCGCCGCTGATCGTGCAGGCGACGCTCGGCTTCTCGTCGGCGATCCTCGACGCGGCCGCGCTCGGCTTCCTCGGCCTCGGCGTGCAACCGCCGACCGCCGAGTGGGGCGCGATGCTGGCTTCCGCGCGCGACTACATCGACAACGCATGGTGGATCGTGACGATGCCGGGCCTGTCGATCCTGATTTCGGTGCTCGCGATCAACCTGCTCGGCGACGGGCTGCGTGACGCGCTCGACCCCAAGCTGAAACGGATGGCGTGACCATGAACAATCTTCTGACCATCCGCAATCTCGCGGTGAACTTCAACGGCCTGCCCGCGGTCGACCGGATCAACCTGTCGATCGCGCCGGGCGAGGTGGTGGGCGTCGTCGGCGAATCGGGCTCGGGCAAGAGCGTGACGATGATGGCGCTGATGGGCCTGATCGACGCGCCGGGCAAGGTGACGGCCGACGAGGTCACGTTCAACGGTGTCGACCTGCTGAAGGCGTCGCCGAAAGCGCGCCGCAAGATCGTCGGCAAGGACATCGCGATGGTGTTCCAGGACGCGCTGACGAGCCTGAACCCGAGCTATACGGTCGGCTATCAGATCAAGGAAGTGCTGAAGCTGCACGAGGGCCTGCGCGGCGACGCGCTGCACCGGCGCGCGCTCGAGCTGCTCGACCAGGTCGGCATTCCCGATGCGAAGAACCGCATCGCGTCGTTCCCGCACCAGATGTCGGGCGGGATGAACCAGCGCGTGATGATCGCGATGGCGGTGGCGTGCAACCCGAAGCTCCTGATCGCCGACGAGCCGACCACCGCGCTCGACGTGACGATCCAGGCGCAGATCATGGACCTGCTCGTGAAGCTGCAGAAGGAGCGCGGGATGGCGCTCGTGCTGATCTCGCACGACCTGGCCGTGGTGTCGGAGGTCGCGCAGCGCGTGGCGGTGATGTACGCGGGCGAGGTGATCGAGACGAACAGCGTGCCCGACATCTTCCGCGCGCCGCATCATCCGTACACCGAAGCGCTGCTCGCGGCGATTCCCGAGCACAATAAGGGGGCGCGTCGCCTTGCCGCATTGCCCGGCATGGTGCCGGGCCGCGATGATCGCCCGTCCGGGTGCCTGTTCGCGCCGCGCTGCAAGTACGTCGTCGACGACTGCCGCAAGGCGCGGCCGGCGCTCGACACGCTGGTGTCCGGCAACGATGCGATGCGCGCACGCTGCATCAAGCCGCTCAACGTTTCCAACCTCGACCTGACGGGAGGCGCACGATGAATGCAGTCAATCAAACGCGTGCCACGCCGCACGACGAGGAAGCCGTGCTGGTGGCCGACGGACTCGCGAAACACTATTCGGTGAAGCGCGGGATGTTCGGGCAGGGCACGGTGAAGGCGCTGAACGGCGTGTCGTTCTCGCTCAAGCGCGGCAAGACGCTCGCCGTCGTCGGCGAATCGGGCTGCGGGAAGTCGACGCTCGCCCGCCAGCTGACGATGATCGAAACGCCGACGTCGGGCAGCCTGACGATCGACGGCAAGAACGTGGCCGGCGCAAGCCGCGAGACGGTCGCCGACCTGCGCCGCCGCGTGCAGATGGTGTTCCAGAACCCGTTCGCGTCGCTCAACCCGCGCAAGACCGTCGAACAGACGCTTTCCGAGCCGCTCGAGATCAACGCGAACCTGACGGCCGCCGAACGCGCGCAGCGCATCGCGCAGATCATGCGCACGGTCGGCCTGCGGCCCGAGCACGCGAAGCGTTATCCGCACATGTTCTCGGGCGGCCAGCGCCAGCGTGTCGCGATCGCGCGCGCGATGATCCTCGATCCGCGCATCGTCGTCGCCGACGAGCCGGTGTCCGCGCTCGACGTGTCGATTCAGGCGCAGATCCTGAACCTGTTCATGGATCTGCAGGAGCAGTTCAAGACGAGCTACGTGTTCATCTCGCACAACCTGTCGGTGGTCGAGCACGTTGCGGACGACGTGATGGTGATGTACTTCGGCAGCGTCGCGGAGCTGGGCGACAAGGCAACGATCTACGCCCGGCCGCGTCATCCGTACACGCGCGCGCTGATGTCGGCGACGCCGGCGATCTTCGAGGAAGACCGCCGCGTGCAGATCAAGCTGCAGGGCGAACTGCCGTCGCCGCTCAATCCGCCGTCAGGCTGCGCGTTCCACCAGCGCTGCCCGTATGCGGTCGAGCGCTGCCGTGCGGAGGAGCCGCAGTTGCGCGAGGTCGACGGCCGGCGCGTAGCCTGCCATCGGGCCGAGGAGGTAGGGGAGGCGAATGCCTGAAGCGTTGGCGGCGCGCGCGTCCGGCGTGCGCCGTGCGGGGGCAAGCAGCGCACGCGTGATGCGCGCGTACCGCTACGCGCGGCGCTGGAGCGTGCGTACCGTCACGGGCGCGGCGCTGGCCGGCGCGTGCGTGGCGGCCAGCCTCGTGGTTCCCGTCGAATCCGCGCGCGCCGAAGGGCGCGCGCCGGCCACTTCACCGATCCATCCGTCGCAAGTCCCGCCGCCCGGCATGAGCCTGCCGGGCTTCCACGCGCCCGCCGTGTCGGACGGCACGGTGTCGCGCGGCACCGTGCGCGTGCAGCCCGCGCGCATGCCGTTTTACGTGGCGACCAAGGGCAAGGTCACGCTCTACGTGCTCGGCACGCTACACACGGGCGACCCATCCGATTACCCGAGCGCGCAGCCGTTCCGGCCGCGCATCCTCGCCGCGCTCGCCGCGTCGCCGACGCTCGCGCTCGAGCTGTCGCCCGACGACCTGCTCGAATCGCAGGACGACGTGTCGAAGTACGGCGTATGCCGCTACCCGTGCCTGCAGCGCCTGCTGCCCGAGCCGCTGTGGCAGCGGCTCGCGGCGCGCCTGCGCGGCAATCCGGCCGCGCTCGCCGAGATCCGCAAGATGCGGCCATGGCTCGCGGCGCTCGTCGTCGAGACCTACGATTCGCTGTCGGCCGGCCTGCAGACCGAATACGGCACCGAGGCGCAGTTGCAGAACGTGTTCCTGAAGAAGAAGGGCGGCCGCGTGATCGGGCTCGAGACGCTCGCCGAACAGATGCGCGCGTTCACCGGGCTGACGCTTGCCGAGCAGCGCGAGATGCTCGCGCAGGACATGGTGCAGACGCCCGCGCAGAACGCCGACGACATCAAGGCGCTGCACCGACTGTGGCGAATTGGCGACGCCGATGCGATCTCGGCGTGGGCGGTCGCGAAGGGCGAGCGGCTCGCGCGTTCGAAGGCGTTGTCGGCGTCGATCGACAACAAGATCGTGTACGAGCGCAACCGCCGCTTCGTTGCACGCATGACGGCAATCGCCGCACCGAACCGGCCGCTGTTCGTCGCGATCGGCGCGCTGCATCTGGGCGGCCCGCGCGGCGTGCTCGAATTGTTGCGTCAACAAGGTTACAGCGTCGACGCGAACTGATCGCCGCCGCCGCGCCCGAACCGATCTTCCCCTGTTTGATTGACGTCGTGCGCCCGGCTCAAACGCCTGTATGGGCACGCTGTTCGATAAGGAAAACCCTCAAATCGTCAGAAAATAGCGTTTCAAACGATTGACATCCCGATCTGCCAATATCTATCCTTCGATCCACAAGTTGAAAAAATGAAAAGAATAGAAAAAGTTCTACGGGGTAGCAGAAAATAAAGCGCGGGGTTAGCGCGTTGCCGGCACGTGATGCACGTGCCGGCCGCGGAAGTGTCTGCATGCACGGCGGGGCCAATCATCGTCGGACAACAACAAGGCATGCAGGCCGACTTGCGGGATAATCGACGTTCCGTCGTCCCACCGGGGAAAGGCAGTAATCGGGCGGCGGCGGACGTTTTTTAATCCGGAATATATTTCCGGTCACCGTCGCAAGACGGTTTCGGGGGGCGAATCGACAGACGGCGAAGCCGCAGCGATTGCGCCAACGGAAAAGCGCCACGAGGGCGCTTTTTTCTTTTGTACGACGGATGGTGCGCCCGCTTGCAGGATCGGCCGGATCACGCGCGTTCGTCGGCCTGCAGCATGCCGGGTGCGACCACGTCGACGCCCACCGCCTCGAGCGCGGCGCGAATCCGTTTCGCGAATACCAGCGCATGCGGCCCGTCACCGTGCAGGCAGACGGTCTGCGCATTGAGCATCACCCATTCGCCGTCGATCGCACGCACCTGCCGGCTGCGCACCATGTCCAGCGTGCGCGCGATCATCGTGTCCTCATCGTCGATCAGTGCGCCGGGCTGGTTGCGCGGCACGAGCGAGCCGTCCGCGCGGTAGCCGCGATCGGCGAACACTTCCTCCACCGCGGCGAGCCCCGCGTGCCGCGCGGCCGCGACGAACACGCTGTTCGCGAGCCCGAACACCGCGAGCGACGGATCGAAATCGCGGATCGCGGACACCACCGCATCGGCGATCATCGGGTCGCGCGCGGCCTGGTTGTACAGCGCGCCGTGCGGTTTCACGTGCGCGATGCGCCCGCCTTCGGCCTGCGTGATCGCCGACAGCGCGCCGAGCTGGTACAGCACGCCCGTGTAAATGTCGCTGGCCGGCAACTGCATTTCCTTGCGGCCGAAATTCTCCGGATCGTGAAAGCTCGGGTGCGCGCCGATCGCCACGCCTTTCTGCACGGCCCAGCGCACGCAATCGCGCATCGCGTTCGCCCCGCCCGCATGCCACCCGCATGCGATGTTCGCGGACGTCACGAGGTCGAGCAGCGCCTCGTCCGAACCGCATCCTTCGCCGAGATCGGCATTCAGATCGATTTCCATGATGTTCCTCGTCCACGGATTGCGTGGCCCGTCCTCTCTACTGCTACTGCGTTCGGTATTGCTACCGCTATTGTCACGCCGCACGCGAGTGGGCGCGGCGGCGCGCTTCCTCGCGCATGTCGATCGCGACGTCGATCTGCCGCAGATAGGCACGTTCCGCGGCCAGCGCGGCGCGCGCGGCGTCGGGTGTCGTGCGCACGAAGCGGATCGGCAGGTTGAGCCGCGCCTGCGCGAGTTTCCACAGGTCCGCACGGATCACCGTGCCGATCTTCGGGTAGCCGCCGGTGGTCTGCGCATCGTGCATCAGCACGATCGGCTGGCCGTTCGGCGGCACCTGGATCGTGCCGGGCAGCACCGCGTGCGACAGCAACTCGGCCGGCCGCTCGCGCACGAGTTCGACGCCGGCAAGCCGATAGCCCATGCGGTTGCTGTTGGCCGTGACAAGCCATTCCTCGTCCCAGAACGCCTGCTGCGAATCGGCGGCGAACGACGCGTAGTCGGGGCCCGGCAGCACGCGCACGGGCATCGCCCACGGCGCATGCGCAGGGCGGTGACGGCGCGGCGGCTCGTCGACGCGCACGAACGCGCACCATGCCGGCGCCTTGACGCCGAATTCGGGTGCGTCGGCCGCGAGGCAACCCATCCCGGCCGGAAGCACGCCGACCGGGAGGCGATCGCCGTCGCGCAGCGCGCGGCCGCCGAGGCCCCCGAAGCGCGATGCGAGATCGGTGCTGCGCGAGCCGAGCATCGGCAGCACGTCGATGCCGCCGGCGATGCACAGGTAGCCGCGCATCCCGCGTTTCGCGGCGGGCAGCACGAGCGTCTGCCCGGCCTCGACCGGCAGGCTCCACCATGAATATACGCGCCGGCCGTCGAGTGTTGCACCGAACTCGGTGCCGGTGATCGCGATGCGGGTCGCGCGTGTGAAGCGGAAGGCGGCCGGACCGATCGTGATCTCGATGGCCGCCGCATCGGGGCGGTTGCCGACCAGCCGGTTGCCGACTTCGAGCGCGAGGCCGTCGAGCGCGCCACCCTGCGCGACGCCGAGATGGCGCGCGCCGCGGCGCCCGAGATCCTGCACGGTGGTCAGCGGGCCGGCTCGCACCACCTCGATGGTGCCCGGTGCGTTGCTCTGGGTCATCGTGCGTCGACTCCCGCGATGGTGAAGCGGACTCGGTCGCCGGGCAGCAGCAGCGTCGGCTGCGGCCGCGCCGGATCGAACAGCACGTGCGACGTGCGGCCGATCAGTTGCCAGCCGCCGGGCGACGTGGTCGGGTAGATGCCCGTCTGCGCACCGCCGATGCCGACCGAGCCGGCCGGCACCTCGAGGCGCGGCGCCGCGCGGCGCGGCATGTGCAGCGCGGCGTCGAGCCCGCCGAGATACGCGAAGCCCGGCTGGAACCCGACGAAGAACACGACGTAGGCGCCGGCGGCGTGGCGCGCGACGACCTCGTCGGCCGACAGGCCGGTATGGGCGGCGACGGCCGGCAGATCGGGGCCGGCGGCGCCGCCGTACTCGACCGGGATCTCGACCTCGCGGCCGTCCGCGTGTTCGACGTCGGCGGTCTCCCACGCGTCGCGCAGCGCCGGCGTGAGCGACTCGGCCGTCGTGGCGAGCGGGTCGAATACGATCGTCAGGTTGTTCATGCCGGGCACGACGTCGATCACGTCGGGCCACGCGCGCGCGACCGCGGCAACGGCCCAGACGCGGCGCTGGCAATCGAGCGTGGCGGGCGGCGGCACCTCGCAGACGAGGGCGGCATCGCCGAGCGGATAAATGCGGGGTTGCGTCATCGGACTGGCACGGTTCGGACGGCAATGTTAGCGCACATTGTCAATAAAATATCGACAACTTCCCAATAAGCGTTTTCGCCTAGCCCGTATGCCGGGGCTTCTGGCGTACACTCGGCACACCCTGTCAACCGGCTTGCTCCGCCTTTCCATGAAGCGTCCTGCGACCAAGATCGTGTCATCCGAACACCTCGTTTCCGATTCGAGCGCGGAGCTGTCGGAACTCGAATACGGGCTCATCATGGCAGGCAACGCGTTCAACCGGTGGATGGTGCGCTGCATGTCGGCGGCCGGCGCGAAGGACATGACGGCGGTCGAGGTGTCGCTGCTGCATCACGTCAGCCATCGCGAACGCAAGAAGAAGCTCGCCGACATTTGCTTCGTGCTCAACATCGAGGATACGCACGTCGCGACCTATGCGCTGAAAAAACTGATCGCCCGCGGCTATGTGAAGAGCGAGAAGAGCGGCAAGGAAGTGTTCTTCTTCGCGACCGACGCGGGCCGCGACCTGTGCCTGAAGTACCGCGAGGTGCGCGAGCACTGCCTGATCGAGACGCTGAAGGACAGCGGGCTCACCAACGAGCAGATCGGCGACGCGGCGCAGTTGCTGCGCCACGCATCGGGCCTCTACGACACGGCCGCGCGCGCGGCGGCGTCGCTGTAAACGGTTGCGCCGGGGGCGCGCGGCGGTGCGCGGACGGGCGGGGCGACGACCGATGCGGCGCCGCCCGCCGTATCATCCGGCGGCCGGGTACAGCGCGCCGTCGGTCACGATCCAGCGCAGCGCGAGATCGTGCGCTTCGGCCGGCAGCGCATCGACCCGGCACGCTTCATAGGCGATGCCGACCGTCACGGGCGGCTCGCTGCCCGGCCATGCGGCGAGCGTGCGGTCGTAGTAGCCGCCGCCGTAGCCGAGCCGGTAGCGCTGCAGATCGAATCCCACGCAGGGAATCAGCAAAAGGTCGGGCACGACGACGATTCCCGACGCCGGTTCCGGAATCCGGTGATGACCTTCGCGCATCGGCGTGTGCGCGTCCCACGCATGGAACTCGAGCGGCGTGTGCCGCTCGTCGATCACGGGCAGCGCGGCCTGCCTGCCGGCGCCGGCCGCGCACCACGCGAGCACCGCATCGCGCGCATCGAATTCGCCCGGCAGCGGCCAGTAGAACCCGACCGTGCGCGGCGCGAGCCGCTCGAGCAGCGTGCGCAGCCGCGCGTCGAGCGCGCCGTTCGCGGCGGGTTGCGACGCGGCGTCGCGCCGTGCGCCGGACAGCGTTTTGCGTAGCGCAACCTTCGGGTTTGGCACAGGGTTGCGTGCTATGCTTTCGCTCACTTCGTGCTCCATTCAAATCGATGTCGAACAGCCTTTTCCGAGTATATCGCGCGGTCGCGCTGACGCTTTCGGCCGCCGCGCTCGTCGCGGGCACGGCCGCGTGCGCCGCGCCGAACGACGATACGGTCGCCGGGGACGACCAGACCTTCGTGCAGCTTCGTGAAGCCGCGCGTCGCAACGACGCTGCGAAAGCCGCGCAGCTCGCGTCGATGATCCCGAACTATCCGGTACCGTCCTACGTCGAGTATTTCCAGATCAAGCCGCAGCTGTTCGATTCGACGGGCCGCGCGCGCGTGGACGCGCCGGACGCGCCCGTGCAGTCGTTCCTGCAGCGCTACGACGGCCAGGCGATCGCCGACCGCCTGCGCAACGACTACCTGCTCGTGCTCGGCGCGCGCCACGACTGGCGCAACTTCGACGAGCAATACAAGCGCTTCGTGCTCGACGACGACACGCAGGTCAAGTGCTATGCGCTCGAATCGCGCGCGGCGCGCGGCGAGAACGTCGCCGATGCGGCACGCGCGCTGCTCGTCGAGCCGAAGAACTACGGCGACGCGTGCGTCGACCTGATCACCGCGCTGACGGTCAACCAGCAGTTCACGAGCGACGACGTGTGGCAGCAGGCGCGCCTCGCGTACGAGCAGAACTACACGACGCTCGGCGGCAAGATCGTCGATGCGCTCGGCCCGCGCCCGGTCGGCTTCGACCAGGCGACGAGCGCGCCGCCGCTGTACCTCGCGCGCGGCGTCGGCCCCGACGCGACCTCGCACCAGCTCGCGCTGATCGCGCTCGGCCGCATGGCGCGCAACGATCCGGACGCGGCAGCCGGGATGCTGACGTCGGTCGCCGCCTCGCTGACCAAGCAGGAGCAGGCGATCGCGTGGGGCGCGATCGGCTACCAGGGCGCGATCAAGCGCTCGCCGCTCGCATCGGTCTGGTATGCGAAATCCGCGAATGCGCCGCTGTCGAACCCGGGCTACGAATGGCGCACGCGCGCCGCGCTGCTCGCCGGCAACTGGCCGATGGTGCGCTGGTCGATCGAGCAGATGCCGCCGTCGCTGCGCGACGATCCGGCCTGGATCTACTGGCATGCGCGCGCGCTCAAGCAGAGCGGCGACACGCTGCAGGCGAACCAGGAGTTCGAGCAGGTGGCGGGCCAGTTCAACTTCTACGGGCAGCTCGCCGGCGAAGAGCTCGGCCAGCGCACGACGATCCCGCCGCGCACGAAGGTGAGCGACGCCGAGATCGACGCGATGAGCAAGATTCCGGGCTTCGCGCTTGCGCAGCGTTTCTATGCGCTGAACCTGCGCCTCGAAGGCAACCGCGAATGGAACTGGCCGCTGCGCGGGATGACCGATCGCCAGCTGCTGGCCGCGGCCGAATACGGCAAGCGCGTCGACCTGCTCGACCGCACGGTCAACACGGCCGACCGCACGAAAGCCGAGCACGACTTCACGCTGCGCTACCCGTCGCCGTACCGCAATATCGTCGAACGCTACGCGCAGTCGACGGGCCTCGACACCGAATGGGCGTACGGGCTGATCCGCCAGGAGTCGCGCTTCATCACGAGCGCGCGTTCGTCGGTGGGCGCGGGCGGCCTGATGCAGCTGATGCCGGCCACCGCGCAGATGGTCGCGAAAAAGCTCGGCCTGGGCACGATCTCGCGCACGCAGATGCACGACATCGATACCAACATCCAGCTCGGCACCTGGTATCTGGCGGACATCTACAACAACTTCGACAGCTCGCCGGTGCTCGCCACGGCCGGCTACAACGCGGGCCCGGGCCGGCCGCGCCAGTGGCGCCAGGTGTTGACGCAGCCGGTCGAAGGCGCGATCTTCGCAGAAACGATTCCGTTCAACGAGACGCGCGACTACGTGAAGAACGTGCTGTCGAACACCGTCTACTACGCGGCGCTCTTCGAGGGCAAGCCGCAGTCGTTGAAGAAACGTCTAGGCATGATCTCGCCCTGATACGCAACTTCACACTGCCGCGCGAGACGCGGCAGTGTTCTTTCGAGGCCTCGAACATGGATCGCCAGACCGTCGCGCTGCTGGGCGGCACCGGCTTCATCGGCAGCCGGCTCGTCAATGCGCTGATCGAATCCGGCAAGCAGGTACGGATCGGCACGCGCCGGCGCGACCACGCGCGCCACCTGCAGATGCTGCCGGTCGAAATCGTCGAGCTCGAAGCGCTCGACACGCGCACGCTCGCGCGCTTCGTCGCCGGCGCGCATGCGGCGATCAACCTGGTCGGCGTGCTGCACGGCGGCCGCGGTACGCCGTACGGGCCCGGCTTCGAGCGCGCGCATGTCACGCTGCCGGCCGCGCTCGCGACCGCCTGCACCGAGGTGGGCGTGCAGCGCGTACTGCACATGAGCGCGCTCGGCGCCGATTCGCGCGGCGCGAGCATGTACCAGCGCTCGAAGGGCGACGGCGAGGCCGCGCTGCATGCGATCGCGGCGACCGACTCGCTCGCGCTGACGATCTTCCGCCCGTCGGTCGTGTTCGGCCCCGGCGATGCGTTCCTCAACACGTTCGCGAACCTGCAGCGCACCGTGCCCGTGCTGCCGCTCGCGATGCCCGACGCACGCTTCCAGCCCGTCTTCGTCGGCGATGTCGTGCGCGCGTTCGTCAACGTGCTCGATCTCGCGGCCGCACACGGCAAGACCTACGAACTCGGCGGCCCGACCGTCTACACGCTCGAGCAGCTGGTGCGCTATTGCGGCACGCTGGTCGGCCGGCAGGCACGCATCGTACGGCTGCCCGACGCGCTCGCGCGGCTGCAGGCGAGCGTGTTCGAATGCCTGCCCGGCGAGCCCGTGCTCACGCGCGACAACCTCGCGACGATGTCGGTGCCGAACGTGCTGTCGGGGCCGCTCGCGCCGGAGCTCGGGATCTCGCCCGCGAGTCTCGAAAGCATCGCGCCCGCGTATCTCGGCCAGGCCGCGCAGCGCTCCCGGTTCGACTGGTTCCGCTCGCGCCGCTAGGCCGGCAGCGTCTTCCTTTCCACCTTCGCGTTATCCGGAACACCGTCATGAAACTCGTCATTGGAGACAAGAACTACTCGTCGTGGTCGATGCGCCCGTGGCTGCTGCTCGCGCATTTCGGCATCCCGTTCGACGAGATCGCGATCGAGCTGCGCCGCGATGACACGGCCGCACGCATCCGCGAGTATTCGCCGTCCGGCAAGGTGCCGTGCCTGGTCGACGACCACGGCGTCGCGATCTGGGATTCGCTCGCGATCGCCGAGACGCTCGCCGAACGCTATCCGCAGTTTCCGATGTGGCCGGCCGACCCGCTCGAGCGCGCGCATGCGCGCTGCGTCGCGGCCGAGATGCATTCGGGTTTCGCGGCGCTGCGCACGCAGATGGGGATGAACGTGCGCGCGTCGATGCCGGGGCGCGGTGCGACGCCCGACGCGCTCGCCGATGTCGCACGCATCGATGCGCTGTGGAGCGCGTGTCTCGAGGCGTCGGGCGGGCCGTTCCTGTTCGGCGAATTCGGGATCGCCGATGCCATGTACGCGCCCGTCGTGATGCGCTTCAATACGTACGCGCCGGGCCTGTCGCCGGAAGCGGCCGGTTATGCGGCCCGCGTGACGGCGCTGCCGGCCGTCCAGCGCTGGATCGACGCCGCGCGCCGCGAAACGAGCGTGATTGCCGAGTACGAGCCGACGCCATGAATATCTACGCTGTAGGCGGCGCCATCCGCGACGCATTGCTCGGCATGCCCGTGCAGGACCGCGACTACGTGGTGGTGGGCGCGACCCCCGAGCAGATGGCCGCGCAGGGTTTCCGGCCGGTCGGCAAGGATTTCCCGGTATTCCTGCATCCGCGGACGCAGGAGGAGTACGCGCTCGCGCGCACCGAGCGCAAGACGGCGGCCGGCTATCACGGCTTCCAGTTTCACTACGCGCCGGACGTGACGCTCGACGAGGATCTCGCGCGGCGCGACCTGACGATCAACGCGATGGCGCGCGAGGTGAGCCCGGAGGGCGAACTGGTCGGGCCCGTGATCGATCCGTTCGACGGGCAGGCCGACCTGCGCGCGCGCGTGTTCCGACATGTGAGCGATGCGTTCGTCGAGGATCCGGTGCGGATCCTGCGCATCGCGCGCTTCGCCGCGCGGTTCGCGGATTTCACGGTCGCGGATGAAACGCTCGCGCTGATGCGGCGGATGGTCGACGCGGGCGAGGTCGACGCGCTCGTGCCCGAGCGCGTGTGGCAGGAAATCGCGCGCGGGCTGATGGAGGCGAAGCCGTCGCGGATGTTCGCGGTGCTGCGCGAATGCGGTGCGCTCGCGCGCGTGCTGCCCGAAGTCGATGCGTTGTGGGGCGTGCCGCAGCGCGCCGATTACCACCCGGAGGTCGACACCGGCGTGCACGTGATGATGGTGGTGGACTACGCGGCGAAGCAGGGTTATTCGCTGCCGGTGCGCTTCGCGGCGCTCACGCACGATCTCGGCAAGGCGACGACGCCCGCCGACGTGCTGCCGCGCCACATCGGCCACGAGGGCCGCAGCGTCGACCTGCTCAAGCCGTTGTGCGAGCGGCTGCGCGTGCCGAACGAATGCCGCGATCTCGCGCTCGTGGTCGCGCGCGAGCACGGCAACCTGCATCGCGTGATGGAGATGGGCGCGGCCGCGCTGGTGCGGCTGTTCGAGCGCAGCGACGCACTGCGCAAGCCGGCGCGTTTCGCCGAGATGCTGCAGGCATGCGAATCGGATGCGCGCGGGCGGCTCGGGCTCGAAGCCCAGCCGTATCCGCAGGCCGAGCGGCTGCGCGTCGCGCTCGCGGCCGCGCGCAGCGTCGATGCCGGCGCAATCGCGCGCGGCATCGGCAATGACACGGAGAAGATCCGGGACGCCGTGCATCGCGCGCGGATCGAGGCCGTCGCGCAGGCGCTCGAGATCGGCGAATAGGGGTGACGGGAAGGGGGCGCGTCGCGCGCCTTCCTCACGCCGACCGTTTCGACTTCTTCTTGCGCGCCGGCTTGGCGGCCGCCGGACGTTTGCCGGCGGATGCGCGCGGCTTGGCCGCCGCCTTCTTGTCTTTTCCTGCCGTGCCGGCGTCGCGATCGCGCTCTGCCCGCTTGGGCGCCGGCCCGCGGCGGCTCGTGCGCGGCTCGCCCGGCGTCGCGCGCGCGACGGGCGCCGGTTTCCCGAGGTCCATCGTCGCGGACACGAACCCGGCGCCACGGTCGTCGAACAGCGGCAGCGTGCCGACCGCGATCACCTCGGCCGGCCCGTCGCCCACGTTGGCGACCCGGTGCCGCTTGCGCGCGTCGAAGTGCAGCGAGTCGCCGGGCGACAGCGGGTAATCCTTCTTGCCGACCGTGTAGCAGATCCGGCCGGCCAGCACGTACACGAATTCGTCGCCGCCGTGCGCGACCCATTCCGATCGGTAGCCTTCCATCATCTGCACCTTGAGCGCGTTGATCTGGCTGCCGTCGAACGTGGTGGAGAGGCGTTCGTACCACTGCGACGACGCGTCGAGCGCGTACGGCCTGCGGCGGCCCGCGCGCGAATCGGGCTGGGCCTGGCGCGGCTGGTCGATCAGCGCGCCGAGCGGCACGTCGAGTGCCTTCGCGACATTGACGAGCGACGTCAGCGAGATGCCCGTGAGGTGGCGCTCGACCTGGGACAGGAACCCGACCGAGAGTTTCGCTTCGGTCGCGACTTCCAGCAGCGTCTTCTTCGCTTCCCGGCGCAGGCGGCGAATGCGCTGGCCGATACGCATCATGTCTGAATCCATGAATCTCTTTCGTGGCAACGAGTCGGGAGGCGGGCGGACGGGCGGTGCAGTCGCTGGGCGGTGATTTCCGCACATCGCACGAAGCATGGCCGTCGGGACGGCGATGCCGACGAATTGTACCGCGCGGTGTCGCCGGGGGAAGGCTCGTTGTGCCGGGATGCGCATGCGCCGCGCTGATTTTAGCCCTACGAAAATTTCAGCTTGACCTCAATTTCGGCGTGCTCTAGATTCTGTCGCGAGTATCAAAAAAAGTTAAGTGAGACGAAATTTTTTTAAAGGCCTGCTGCCGGAACGGCATGGCGGCACGGCGCCGCGCCGGGCCGAGCGTCCACCCGCAGCGGCGCCGTGCCGCGTCAGGCCTGCCTCGGGCCTGCACCCCGCCGCGTCACCGCCGGCCGCCGACAACAATGCATAACGGGCTTCCGATGATCGATCGACTGAAATACAGCTTCTCCGGCCTTCCACCGTACGACGCATCCGTCGTCGACACGCAGGCGGGCCTGTTGCGCCTGCTCGATGCCGCGCGGCTCGACGCGGTGCTGGTCACGTCGCAGGACGAATACGTGACCGAGTACCTGCCGCTCGCCAACAATCCGCGCTACGCGGTATCGGGTTTCGACGGCTCGGCCGGTTGCGGGATCTTCCTGAGCGCGGCGACCGCGCAGGCGCTCGATCTGCCCCCGTTCGTGCTGTTCGTCGACGGCCGCTATCACCTGCAGGCCGAACAGCAGTGCGATCCGGCGCGCGTGCGTATCGAGAAGCTCGGGATGAACGTGACGATCTGGCAGGCGATGGCCGACTGGCTGCTCGCGCACGGTAGCCGGCTCGCCCGGGTCGGCTACGACGCGCGGCGGATCAGCGTCGCGCAGCGCGATCGTCTGTTCGAACAGACGCAGGCCGCGTCGCTCGACTGGACGAGCCTCGCCGACCGGGAAATCGATCGTGCGATCGCGTTGCCGGGCTGGGTCGTCGAGCGGCCGATCTTCGAAGTGCCGGAATCGGCGACCGGCCTGAGCGTCGCGCAGAACCTCGACACGCTGAACCGCAAGCTCGCCGCGCATACCGGCGCGCCGGACGGCAAGACCGCGTTCTTCACCTGCGCGTCGGACGATCTTGCGTATCTGCTGAACAGCCGCGGCTATCACATCCCGAATGCGTCGTCGCACCTCGGTTTCCTGTTCGCGGTCGGCGCCGAGGTGGCGTTGTTCCTGCCGGAAGGCTGCGACCGCTGCGAGGTCACGCTCGAGTCGTATCCGGCGCTGCACGTGATCCGGCGCGATGTCGCGGCGCTCGAGCGCTTCCTTGCCCAGTTCGACGTCGAGCACGTGTGCTACGGCTTCGAATCGGTGAACTGCGCGCTCGTCGACGCGGTGAAGCGGGTGTGGCCGCGCGCGCGGCATGCCGACTTCAACCCGGTCGAGGCGATGCGGGCCGGCAAGACGCCGGCGGTGCTCGACCGGTTCCGCGACGCGTTCGCGCGCAGTTCCGCGGCGATCGCCGAGACGATGCGCTGGGCGAAGACCGGCGAGCCGGGCACGCGCCACACCGAATACGACCTGGCGCGCACGATCAACGACGCGTACGGCGCGCGTTCGGCGGTTGCGCTGACGTTTCCGTCGATCGCGGCGAACGGCGCGAACAGCGCGTTCGCGCATTACACGGCGGCGAGCGCCGACGTCGAGCTGACGGAAGGCGAACTCGTGCTGCTCGACAGCGGCGCCTACTACGAAGCCGGCTTCGCGACGGACTGCACGCGCGTGGTGCTGCGCCGGACCCGGCCGGATACGGTCGCGCAGCCGTGGCAGCGCGAGATCTACACGGTCGCGCTGAAGGCCTGCATCAAGGGGCTCGTCACGCGCTTCCCGAGCACCGCCAAGGGCGGCGACGTCGATGCGCTCGTGCGGCAGGTGTGCCGCGACCACGGCCACGATTTCGGCCACGGCACCGGGCACGGTGTCGGAATTCACGTGCACGAGGGCGGCGTGCGGTTCGCGCCGGGCGCGAAGTACGGGCTCGTGCCGAATGCGGTGATTTCGATCGAGCCGGGCATCTACGTGCCGGGCAAGGGCGGCGTGCGGATCGAGAACATCGTGATCATCCGCCAGGACGACGCGCAGCCGGATACCGTCACGTTCGAGAACATCGTGACGGTCGGCTACGACTGGGACCTGATCGATCTCGACCTGCTCGACGACGACGAGCGCGCGTACCTGCGCGACTACGAGCGGCTGTGCGTGGCGCGCGGCACGCAGGTCACCGCGTGTCCGCTGCTGTAAGCGCCGCCGCCCGCACCGGTCAGTTCAGCAGGCGTGCGCGCACGAACGGCGCGATCCGCTCGGCGAGCCACGCGTGCGTGCGCGTGGTCGGGTGCAGCGTGTCCCAGAACACGAAGCGCGCCGGATCGCGGCAGTCCGCACGCGGTGTCTGGGCGCTCAGGTAGGTGAGCGAGGACGGCTTCGGGATGTCGAGGCACGAACGCTTCGCGTCGTCGAAGCCGTACTGGGCCGGATGGCTCAGCAGGTCGTCGAACAGCGCGGACGCATCGAAGACCTCGAGCCGCAGCGTCGCGCCGTAGCGGGCGCGCAGCGCGGCAGCCGCGTCGGCGAGGCGCCGGTTGTAGTCCTTGACCTGCGCGGCGACACTCGCGGTGTCGGTGCGGGTCGCGAACACCGGCGCGCGCGACACGTCCGGCAGCGTGACGAGCATGATCCGCGTCGCGCCGGCCGCGGCGAGCCGCTCGAGGCTGTCGCGCACCGCATTCGCCGCCTGCTCGGGGGAGCGCCCGTAGTTCACCAGGTCGTTGCCGCCCGCGAACACCGCGAACAGCGTGTTGGCGGGCCGGTAGTCCGGCGCGCGATCCATGTATTCGCGCCACGAATCGACCTGCTGCACGAGGCCCGGCACGACGAGGTACTGGTCGGTTGCCGCGCCACCGATCGCCCAGTTGTAGAACGGCAGCCGCAGCGCGTTCGCGAGATATTCGGCCCACACCGGGCCGTTGCTGAAGCGTCCCGCCTGCCAGCTCGTGCCGTTCGGCAGCTTCCACTGGCTCGCGTTGAACATGTTCTGCGTGTCGGACAGGCTGTCGCCGAACACGATCAGCTTGTTGACGCGCGCGTCCTGCTGCGCGGCGTCGATGGTCCACACCGTGTAGTTGAACGACAGCGCGTTGTTGGCCGCGACCGCCTGCACGAGCTCGGTCCTGATGCCTTTCGCGGAGAGCGTCTTGCGGCACACGTCGGCGAGCGTGTCCTGCGTCGTCGTGCTGTAGAACATGTTCTTCCACTGCGTGATGCCGTCCGCCCACCAGTAGCCGGACACGCGATACCAGTCGCCGGCGGCGGGGTTGCGCGCCCATTCGTAGGTCGCGGCCGGCTTCAGCGGATCGGCGTCGATCCGGTACCAGCAGCGCAAGTACGTGTAGGTGTCGGAGCCGCGGCGCGAGGCGCGCGGCGTGGCGTCCGGCGGGGTCGATGCGGCCGGCGGCACGATGTCGGGGCCGGCCGGCGACAGCGACATGTCGCCCGTCGGCGTGGGCAGCGGCGCGGGGCCGGCGGCCTGCGCCGCGGGGAGCGTCAATGCGGCGCCGAGTGCCGCGATGGCGGAAGCGGCGGTGACGCGGGATGAAAACGGAATGCGGAAAACTGGCATGCGGCCCTCTTCTGATTGTCGTGACGGGACGGCGGCGCGGCTGCGCGGCCGTGTATCGGAAGGGACCGTGAGTGCCGGGCTCGGGCCCGGTCTGTCGAAACGTGAGCTGCCGCGCATGGCGGCGAGAGGCGGAGCGTACGGTGGCGGCGCGGCCGCCGGTCAGTCAGTGCTTCAGCGCATGAGTGCCGACACGCGCCCGTCGGGGCCGTAGACGCCGGCCGGTGCGGGGGCCGAGCGCAGTACCGCGAGCGCGCGCTCGTTGTAGTCCATCCGGATCCGGATCAGCATCCCGTTGTTCGCATTGGCCTGGCGCGCGCGTTCGGCGGACTGCTGCAGCAACTGCCAGCGGCCGGCGAGGCGGGCATCGCGCTCGGCTGCCTGGTCCATCCCCTTCTTGCCGGCCGGAAAGCCGAGTGCGGAAAGCTGCGTGTCGCGCGTGCGTTCGAGCTGCGCGAGCCGGTCGATCAGCTCGCTTTTCCTTTCGACGATCCCGGGCAGCATCTCGAGCGGCTGGGCCATCGTCAGCGCCTTTTCCTCGTAGGCGAGCAGGGACGCGAACGCTTCGACCGTCGCGTGTTCGTCGTTGACCGTGGCCAGCAGCTCTTCTCTCATCGCGTCATGCTCGTCGCGCCGGCGCGGGTGGACGCGCCGGCAAACCGGGGGACCGGCCAGGGCCGGCTTCAGTTGCCCGGGCGCTGCTGCTGCAGCAGCTCGCGGGCGGTATTCAATACGCCGTCGGCGATCTTGTTCGCATCGATCGTCAGCGTGCCGTTGTTCAGCGCGTCCTTGATCGACTGGACCAGACCGGTGTCGATATCGCCGTTGGCGGACGCCGATACCGAACGCAACTGGTCGGACAGACCCGACAGGTTCACGGTCGTGTCGCCGCCGGTCGACCCCGCGTCGGCCGCCTGCGCGGACGAGGACGAGGCCGCGCCGGATTGCGCACGGGTCGCGCCGTTGCCGGTCGGCGCCAGGGGGCTCGGGTTCGGAGTGGAATCGATCTTCACGATGGGTTTCCTGTTCGGTTTGACCCAGATAACGGCCGGGTCGGCCCGAACTTTAGCATCGCGAGCCCGAAATGCTCCGAATAAACAATTCTTTACATTCTTGCCGAGAGAGCCGGCCCTACAGCGGAATTTCCACGGTGCCGGCGTCCTTGACGATCGCCGTGACGATCTGGCCCGCCGCCATCCGCACCCGCACCGACTGGCCGGGCGCCGCGTTCGCCAGCGCGCTGCCCTCGGCCGAAATCGTGAAACCGGGCCCGGCCGCGACCACCCGCACCGTCTGGCCGGCCGACACCGATGCCGCGCTCTTCAGCATGTCCTGCCGCAGCGGCAGCCCGGCCGAGATGCGCGCGAGCGCGGTCGCGCCGATCGCCTGAGCCGGATCGGTGACCACCGCGAGCGGCAGCACCGTCAGGTCGCCGTCGCGGGCGACCAGGTCGGCCGCGGAGAGCGGCTCGCCGGGCGCGATCTGGCGCGCGGCGACGTAATAGGTGGCCTGCACGGTGACTTTCGCCTGCAGGTAGACGGTCCACGGGCGCTCGCCTGCGCAGCGCACGCCGACCGTCGTGCGGCCCCACAGGCGCGCGCCCGTCGGCATGAACGGTTCGAGCGTCGTGCACGCGGCGAGCCCGCGCGGAAACGCGGTCGTGACCGTGGCGGTGGTCTTGCCGGGCAGCCCCGCGATCTGCTGCTGCAGGAACGAGAGGGCCGTGCGGCGGATCGACTCGGGATCCTGCTGGCCGGGCGGCGTCGCGGGTTGGGCCGCATTGGCGGCATTGACCGCCGGGGCCGGGTTCGCGGCAACCGGTACGGCGCGCGGCGTCGGCGCGGCGCGGGCCGCCGCCAGGCGCGAGGCCATGGCCGGCTGCGGGGCTGGCCGTACGGGATTCGACGCGGGTTCGGACGTGCCGGCGACGACCGTCGCGATCGCGTTCGGATCGGCGGCGCGCGGCGCGCCATATCCGGTTCCGGCGTTCGTGCGGGCGGCTGCGTAGACGGGGCGAGGCGCAGGGGCCGGTGCGGGAGCCGGCGGCGGGACGGTCGTCACGACCATCGTGTCCGCCGGTTGCGCCGCGTAGCCGGTGCCGGACGCGCCGGCGGCGCCCGTGCTGCTCGCCGCGCGTCCCGTGTCCGGCGCGAGGCCCGAACCTGGCGCCGGCGCCGCATTCCCGCCGAACTGCCCGCCGCTTGCCGCATTGGCATGCGCGAGCGCGGTTTCGGCCGTCTCGCCGCGCCCCGGAATCACGATCATCGCGTCGTCCGCGTGCGCGGCCGGGGCGGCGATCCACAGCGCCGCGGCGAGCGCAAACGCACGCCGGACGTGCGTGAGCCGCCCGTTCCTTCCGCGAAGTGCGCTGCCAGTCATCGCCGTATCCCCGATCCGTTGCCCCGCTTTGCATTCTAGGGAGCCGGGCCGTCGCGCAAACGATGAATAGAGGGGGCCTTTGCCGCGTTATTCGCCCGATTGCCGGTTGCGTCCGACGCCTACCATCGCTGTCATGGAAAAAAGCCTCTCGGGTCGCCATCCGGCGCGAGGGGCGTGCAGCGCTTCATACGGAGAGACGCACACATGCTGGACAAACTCGATGCGGAATTCGCGTTCGGCCGCCAGGCGCTGGACGTGCGCGCCTACCGGCAGGAACTGCTGTCGTCGAACATCGCGAACTCCGACACACCCGGCTACCAAGCCCGCGACGTCGATTTCGCGTCGACGCTCGCACGCTCGCTGAAGCAGGCGGGCGGCGGCCTCGCGCCGAGCAACGCGGCGCAACTGCCGATGACGCAGCCGGCCGGCGTGACGAGCGGGATGTCGATGGTGTCGACGGCGGCGGGCCACATGGCGGGCACCGCGAAGCTGATCCCGACGGGCGGCCCGTCGGACGACTACGGCCGTGCGCAATACCGGATGCCGCTGCAGCCGGCGCTCGACGGCAACACGGTCGATCTCGACGTCGAGCGCGTGCAGTTCGCGAACAACGCGCTGCACTACCAGACCGGGATGACCGTGATGACCCAGCAGATCAAGGCGATGATCGCCGCGATCACGACGAACCAGTGACGGCGCGCGCCGCCTCCGAATCCGAGCAAAAGGAGCTTCCATGCCTTCGTTGATGAACATCTTCGGCGTCGCCGGCTCGGCGCTGTCCGCGCAGTCGCAGCGCCTGAACGTCACCGCGTCGAACCTCGCGAACGCCGACAGCGCGACCGGCCCCGACGGCAAGCCGTACAAGGCCAAGCAGGTCGTGTTCGCGACCGACCCGATCGGCGGCGCGCGCACCGCGTCCGGCCAGGGCGTGGGCGGCGTGCGCGTGACGAAGGTGATGGACGACCCGTCGCCGATGAAGTCGACCTATGACCCGTCGAACCCGGCCGCCGACGCGAACGGCTACGTGCAGATGCCGAACGTCGATCCGGTGCAGGAGATGGTGAACATGATCTCGGCGTCGCGCTCGTACCAGGCCAACGTCGAGACGCTGAACACCGCGAAGACGCTGATGCTCAAGACGCTGACGATCGGCTCGTAAGCCGCGCGCCGACCGACCTTACAGACTCGACAGTTCCGACAGAAGGCCACCCAGGATGACTTCCTCCAGCACCACGATCGGCAGCAACGGCACCACCGTGTCGAACCTGCCGACCGACACGATGAACACCAACAACGTGTCGAACACCAACGGCACGTCGGCGAGCGACCTGCAGGCGACGTTCCTGAAGCTGCTCGTCACGCAGCTGCAGAACCAGGACCCGACCAGCCCGGTCGACAGCTCGCAGATGACGTCGCAGCTCGCGCAGATCAACACGGTGAGCGGCATCGCGCAGCTGAACACGTCGCTCACGTCGCTGTCGACGCAGCTCACGGCCGGCCAGCAGACGCAGGCCGCGCTGCTGATCGGCACGAATGTGCTCGCGCCGGGCAACGCGGTCGCGGTGAAGAGCGGCGCGGCATCGCCGTTCGGCGTGTCGCTGTCGAGCGCGGTGTCGAACCTGACGATCACCGTGAAGAACTCGGCGGGCACCGTGGTGAACACGATCAACGCGGGCGCGCAGTCGGCCGGCACCGTGCCGTTCAACTGGACGCCGACCGACTCGGCGGGCAACGCACTGCCGGACGGCCAGTACACCGTCAGCGCGTCGTACACCGACAGCAACGGCACGCCGCAGCCGGCCACGACGCTTGCGGCGTCGACCGTGCAGAGCGTGATCAAGCAGGCGGACGGCACGGCGGGGCTCGTGCTGTCGAACGGCACGACGGTGGGGCTGACCCAGGTCGCGTCGATTTTCCCGAACACGACGTCGACCGCATCGGCTTCGTCCGGCAGCGGCACCCCCTCCAACTGATACTGATCGAGCAATCTCGAAACGGAGACCGAAATGGGTTATCAACAGGGTCTGAGCGGCCTCTCGGGTGCATCGAACGCGCTCGACGTGATCGGCAACAACATCGCGAACGCGAACACGGTCGGCTTCAAGTCGAGCACCGCGCAGTTCGCCGACATGTACGCGAACTCGGTCGCGACGTCGACCAACACGCAGATCGGCATCGGCACCGCGCTGAACGCGGTCGAGCAGAACTTCGGCCAGGGCACGATCAACACGACGAACTCGTCGCTCGACGTCGCGATCAACGGCAACGGCTTCTTCCAGATGTCGAACAACGGCGTGACGACGTACTCGCGCGACGGCACGTTCCAGCGCGACAAGAACGGCTACATCGTCGACTCGCAAGGCCGCAACCTGATGGGCTACGCAGCCAACGCGGGCGGCGTGATCAACACCGCGCAGACCGTGCCGCTGCAGGCGCCGACGACCAACATCGCGCCGACCGCGACGACCAAGATCTCGGCCCAGTTCAACCTGAACTCGCAGGACACGGTGCCGGCCAAGACGCCGTTCAGCGCGACCGACAACACGACCTACAACTACTCGACGTCGATCCAGGTGTACGACTCGCTCGGCGGTTCGCAGGCGGTCAACATGTACTTCGTGAAGTCGGCGGCCGGCACGTGGGAAGCGTATGCGGGCGTGCAGGGCGGCGCCACGACGGATCTCGGCACGGTCAACTTCAATTCGTCGGGCGCGATCCAGAGCACGACGACGGGCACGCCGCCCGTGCCGACCGCGTCGGTCGGCCAGTTCCAGTTCACGGTGCCGAACACCGACGGCTCGGCGACGCCGCAGAGCCTCACGCTCGACCTGACCGGCACGACGCAGTACGGCGGCAAGGACGGCGTGAACAACCTCGCGCAGGACGGCTACGCGAGCGGCACGCTGACGACCTACACGATCGGCACCGACGGCAAGCTGACCGGCAACTACTCGAACGGCCAGACCGCCGTGCTCGGCCAGATCGCGCTCGCGAACTTCAACAACCCGAACGGGCTGGTGAACCTCGGCGGCAACCAGTATGCGGAAAGCTCCGCATCGGGCGTGCCGCAGATCTCGGCGCCGGGCAGCACGAACCACGGCACGCTGCAGGGCAGCGCGCTGGAAAACTCGAACGTCGACCTCACGTCGGAGCTCGTGAACCTGATCACCGCGCAGCGCAACTACCAGGCGAACGCGCAGACGATCAAGACGCAGCAGACCGTCGACCAGACGCTCATCAACCTGTAAGCGCGGATAACGGGCAGCCATGGACCGACTGATCTACACGGCGATGACGGGTGCGTCGCAGTCGCTCGACCAGCAGGCGATCGTCGCGAACAACCTCGCGAACGCGTCGACGACGGGCTTTCGCGCGCAACTCGCGACGTATCGCGCGGTGCCGATGAATTTCGGCGACGGCAGCACGATCGACCCGACGACGACGCGCACCTACGTGCTCGCGTCGACGCCCGGCGCCGATTACGCGCCGGGTCCGATCACGCGCACCGGCAACCCGCTGGACGTCGCCGTGCAGGGCGCGGGCTGGCTGGCGGTGCAGGCGGCCGACGGCAGCGAGGCGTACACGCGCGCCGGCAACCTGCACGTCGACGAGAACGGCCAGCTGGTCAACGCGAGCAACCTGCCGGTGGTCGGCAATGGCGGCCCGATCTCGGTGCCGCCGAACGCAGAAGTGACGATCGGCAAGGACGGCACGATTTCCGCGCTGATGCCGGGCGACCCGCCGACGGCGGTCGCGATCGTCGACCAGATGAAGCTCGTCAATCCCGATCCGGCCACGCTCACGCGCGGCAACGACGGGTTGTTCCGCACCGCCGACGGCAATCCGGCCGATGCCGACCCGAACGTGGTCGTCACGCCGAATTCGCTCGAAGGCAGCAACGTCAACCCGGTGACCGCGATGGTCGCGATGATCGACAACGCGCGCGCGTTCCAGCTTCAGTCGAAGCTGATCCAGACGGCCGACCAGAACGAGCAGTCGGCGAACCAGCTGCTCAACTTCAGCTGAGCGCCCGCGCCAGCCCAAGCAGGAGACCTTAAAAGTGAACCGTTCGCTCTACATCGCCGCCACCGGCATGAATGCGCAGCAGGCGCAGATGGACGTGATTTCGAACAACCTCGCGAACACCAGCACGAACGGCTTCAAGGCGTCGCGCGCGGTGTTCGAGGATCTGCTGTACCAAACCATCCGCCAGCCCGGCGCGAACTCGACGCAGCAGACCGAGCTGCCGTCGGGCCTGCAGCTCGGCACCGGCGTGCAGCAGGTCGCCACCGAGCGCCTGTACACGCAGGGCGGCCTCACGCAGACCGGCAACTCGAAGGACGTCGCGATCAACGGCGCGGGCTTCTTCCAGGTGCTGATGCCGGACGGCACGAATGCATACACGCGCGACGGCTCGTTCCAGACCAACGCGCAGGGCCAGCTCGTCACGTCGAGCGGCTACCAGGTCCTGCCGGCGATCACGATCCCGCAGAACGCGACGTCGCTGACGATCGGCAAGGACGGCGTCGTGACGATCACGCAGGCGGGCTCGACCAATTCGGTGCAGATCGGCTCGCTGCAGGTCGCGACCTTCATCAACCCGGCCGGTCTCGAAGCGCGCGGCGAGAACCTGTTCTCCGAGACGACGTCGTCGGGTGCGCCGAACGTGTCGCAGCCGGGCCTGAACGGCGCGGGCACGCTCAGCCAGAACTACGTCGAATCGTCGAACGTGAACGTCGTGCAGGAGCTCGTCAACATGATCCAGACGCAGCGTGCCTACGAGATCAACAGCAAGGCCGTGACGACGTCCGACCAGATGCTGCAGACCGTCACGCAGATGAAGAGCTAACCGGAACACCCGTCGTCGCCATGAAGCAGGTTCGCCTCCTCCCGTCAGCCACCGTCCGCGCCGCATGCGCGGTCGCGGTGGCGGCGTTCGCCGCCGGTTGCGCGCAGATTCCGCGCGATCCGATCATCCAGCAGCCAATGACGGCACAGCCGCCGATGCCGATGTCGATGCAGGCGCCCGGCTCGATCTACAACCCCGGCTACGCGGGGCGGCCGCTGTTCGAGGATCAGCGTCCGCGCAACATCGGCGACATCCTGACGATCATGATCGCGGAGAACATCAACGCGACCAAGTCGTCGGGCGCGAACACGAACCGGCAGGGCAACACCGACTTCAACGTGCCGACGGCCGGCTTCCTCGGCGGCCTGTTCGCGAAGGCGAACCTGTCGGCGACCGGCAACAACAAGTTCGCGGCGACCGGCGGCGCGAGCGCGGCGAACACGTTCAACGGGACGATCACGGTGACCGTCACCAACGTGCTGCCGAACGGCAATCTCGTGGTCAGCGGCGAGAAGCAGATGCTGATCAACCAGGGCAACGAATTCGTGCGCTTCTCGGGGGTCGTCAACCCGAACACGATCTCGGGCGCGAACTCCGTCTACTCGACGCAGGTTGCCGACGCGAAGATCGAATACTCGTCGAAGGGCTACATCAACGAAGCCGAGACGATGGGCTGGCTGCAGCGCTTCTTCCTCAACATCGCGCCGTGGTGATGACGATGCAGAAGCCCCCGTTCAACCGCCCGTCGTTCCGCGCGCAAGCCTTCGCGCGGCTCGCCGTCGCGTTCGTGGCCTTGGCCTGCGTGTTCGGCGCGGCGCCCGCGCACGCGGAACGCCTGAAGGATCTCGCGCAGATCCAGGGCGTGCGCGACAACCCGCTGATCGGCTATGGCCTCGTCGTCGGCCTCGACGGCACGGGCGACCAGACGATGCAGACCCCGTTCACGACGCAGACGCTCGCGAACATGCTCGCGAACCTCGGCATCTCGATCAACAACGGCTCGGCCAACGGCGGCGCGTCGCAGCTGAGCAACATGCAGCTGAAGAACGTCGCGGCCGTGATGGTGACCGCCACGCTGCCGCCGTTCGCGCGGCCGGGCGAGGCGCTCGACGTCACCGTGTCGTCGCTCGGCAACGCGAAGAGCCTGCGCGGCGGCACGCTGCTGCTGACGCCGCTGAAAGGCGCGGACGGCCAGGTCTATGCGCTCGCGCAGGGCAACATGGCGGTCGGCGGTGCCGGCGCCAGCGCGAACGGCAGCCGCGTGCAGGTGAACCAGCTCGCGGCCGGCCGGATCGTCGGCGGCGCGATCGTCGAGCGTTCGGTGCCGAACGCGATCGCGCAGATGAACGGCGTGCTGCAGCTGCAGCTGAACGACATGGACTACGGCACCGCGCAGCGGATCGTGTCCGCGGTCAATTCGAGCTTCGGCCCGGGCACCGCGACGGCGCTCGACGGCCGCACGATCCAGCTCGCCGCGCCGGCCGATTCGGCGCAGCAGGTCGCGTTCATGGCGCGGCTGCAGAACCTCGACGTCAGCCCGGACAAGGCTGCGGCGAAGGTGATCCTGAACGCGCGCACCGGCTCGATCGTGATGAACCAGATGGTGACGCTGCAGAGCTGCGCGGTCGCGCACGGCAACCTGTCGGTCGTCGTCAACACGCAGCCGGTCGTGTCGCAGCCGGGCCCGTTCTCGAACGGGCAGACGGTGGTGGCGCAGCAGTCGCAGATCCAGCTGAAGCAGGACAACGGCGCGCTGAAGATGGTGACGGCCGGCGCGAATCTCGCCGACGTCGTGAAGGCGCTGAACACGCTCGGCGCAACGCCCGCAGACCTGATGTCGATCCTGCAGGCGATGAAGGCCGCCGGCGCGCTGCGCGCCGACCTGGAGATCATCTAAATGGCAGCCAGTCTCCCGAACGCGAACGACCTCACGCAGCGCTTTGCGCTCGACGTGCAGGGTTTCGATGCACTGCGCGCGCAGGCGAGGCAGTCGCCGCAGGCCGGCGCGAAGGCGGTCGCCGGCCAGTTCGACGCGATGTTCACGCAGATGATGCTCAAGAGCATGCGCGACGCGTCGCCCGACGGCGGGCTGTTCGATTCGCATACGTCGAAGATGTACACGTCGATGCTCGACCAGCAGCTCGCGCAGCAGATGTCGACGCGCGGGATCGGCGTCGCCGACGCACTGATGAAGCAGCTGCTGCGCAACGCGGGGCAGGGCGCGGGCAGCGACACGGCGGCCGACGTCGGCGCGGCCGGACTGGGCGCGGACGGCTTCGGCGCGTCCGGCAACGAAGGCGGCCTCGCCGCGATGAACGCGATGGCGAAGGCCTACGCGAACGCGGCGAACAACGGCGGGCTCGCCGGCACGCGCGGCTATTCGGCCGGCAGCGCGCTGACGCCGCCGCTGAAGGGCGCGAGCGGCGTGCAGGACGCCGACGCGTTCGTCGACCGGCTCGCGGGCCCCGCGCAGGCGGCCAGCGCGTCGACCGGCATCCCGGCGCGCTTCATCGTCGGCCAGGCCGCGCTCGAATCGGGCTGGGGCAAGCGCGAGATCCGCGCGGGCGACGGCTCGACGAGTTACAACGTGTTCGGCATCAAGGCGACCAAGGGCTGGACCGGCCGCACGGTGTCCGCGCTGACGACGGAATACGTGAACGGCGCGCCGCGCCGCGTGGTCGCGAAGTTCCGCGCGTACGATTCGTACGAGCACGCGATGACCGATTACGCGAACCTGCTGAAGAACAATCCGCGCTACGCGGGCGTGCTGAGCGCGAGCCGCAGCGTCGAAGGCTTCGCGCACGGGATGCAGAAGGCCGGCTATGCGACCGACCCGAACTACGCGAAGAAGCTGATTTCGATCATGCAGCAGATCGGCTGACGACCCGTCGGCGACCGCCGTCGTACCCTCTGGACCGCGCCCGGCAGACCGCCGCGCGCGGTTTCAACGTTTGCGCGAAAAAAATCCCCAATTCGATCTAAACTTTCGGTCAGCACTGCCGCTAAGTGTGAGAGACCTGCGACCGGGCCCCCGTTCTGGCCCGGTTTTATTGCGCACCGGTTGCCCGGGCGCCCATGAGAAGACAGACCGGCTAGCCATGAATATCGAAACGTCGACGGACCCCAGCCTGGATGCAGGCCACTCCGGGCCCGACTATGCCCGCCGCAATCCGCTGGAAATCGGCGTGCAGCTGCGCAACCTCGTCAATCGCGGCGATTTCCTGACCGTCCAGTATCCGGGCGGCCAGCTCGTCACGCGCCTGCTCGAGGTGGATGTCGGCGCGCGGACGTTCACGTTCGACTGGGGTGCGCTGGCCGAGCAGAACGCCGGCATCCTCGGCGCGTCGCACTGCACGTTCGCGGCCGCGCCGGAGGGCGTGCGCGTCGAATTCACCACGGGCACGCCGCGCGAGACGCGCTTCGAGGGGCTGCCCGCGTTCGTCGCCGATTTCCCCGACGTGCTGATGTGCATCCAGCGCCGCGAATATTTCCGCGTCGATGCACCGATCGTCGATCCGTTCCTGTGCCGCGGCAAGCTGCCGGACGGCGAGAGCTTCCTGTTCGAGGTGCACAACCTGTCGCTCGGCGGCGTGGGGCTGCGCACGGCCGACGAACGCGTCGAGGCGCTCGAGGTCGGCACGCTGCTGCCCGACGTCGAGCTCGACCTGACCGGCCATGGCAAGCTGTCGCTCGACCTGCAGCTCGTGTCGCAGCGTTCGACGCAGATGCCGAACGGGTCGCGGCGCTACCAGCTCGGCTTCCGCTACATGTCGCTGCCGGGCAGCGCGGAGAACACGCTGCAGCGGCTGATCACGCAGCTCGAAATGAAGCGCCGCTCGCTCGCGCGGGCCTGACGCGCAGGCGACGGCCGGCCCCGCCCGGGGCGGCCCGCGCGGCGTTCGCGGCACCCTCGGCCGCACGCTTGAACCGGCGTCGCGCGCATGCGCGTCGCGCGTGCATTTTTTCCTCAATTTTCTGAAATCGCGGCCGTTATACCGGGAGTCACGCAACCCGGCGGCCGCAGCGCGGCCGGCTCATCAGGATCGCGCATGTCCAACACACTCATGAACCTCGGCGTCAGCGGCCTGAATGCCGCGCTCTGGGGCCTCACGACGACCGGCCAGAACATCAGCAACTCGGCGACGCCGGGCTATTCGGTCGAACGCCCGGTCTATGCCGAGGCGAGCGGCCAGTACACGAGCAGCGGCTACATGCCGCAGGGCGTGAACACCGTCACCGTGCAGCGGCAGTACAGCCAGTACCTGAGCGACCAGCTGAACGGCGCGCAGACGCAGAGCGGCGCGCTGTCGACGTGGTATTCGCTCGTCACGCAGCTGAACAACTACGTCGGCAGCCCGACGTCGGGCATCTCGACCGCGATCACGAGCTACTTCACCGGGCTGCAGAACGTCGCGAACAGCGCGGCCGACTCGTCGGTGCGGCAGACCGCGATGAGCAATGCGCAGACGCTCGCGAACCAGATCACGGCGGCCGGCCAGCAGTACGACGCGCTGCGCCAGAGCGTGAATACGCAGCTGACGAGCACCGTCACGCAGATCAACGCGTACACCGCGCAGATCGCGCAGCTGAACCAGCAGATCGCATCCGCGAGCAGCCAGGGGCAGCCGCCTAACCAGCTGATGGACCAGCGCGACCTCGCGGTGTCGAACCTGTCGAACCTCGCCGGCGTGCAGGTCGTGCGCAACAGCGACGGCTACAGCGTGTTTCTGGCGGGCGGCACGCCGCTCGTCGTCTCGAACACCAGCTACCAGCTCGCGACCGTCGCGTCGCCGTCCGACCCGAGCGAGCTGACCGTCGTGTCGCAGGGCATCGCCGGCGCGAACCCGCAGGGGCCGAACCAGTTCCTGTCGGACGCGTCGCTGTCGGGCGGCACGCTCGGCGGCCTGCTCGCGTTCCGCAACCAGACGCTCGACCCGGCCGAAGCGCAGCTCGGCGCGATCGCGACCAGCTTCGCCGCGCAGGTCAACGCGCAGAACGCGCTCGGCATCGACCTGTCGGGCAACGTCGGCGGCAACCTGTTCACGACCGGTAGCCCGATCACGTACGCGAACCAGGGCAATACCGGCAACGCGGCACTGTCCGTGTCGTTCGCGAACGCGTCGCAGCCGACCACGAGCGACTACACGCTGTCGTTCGACGGCACGAACTACACGCTGACCGACAGCGCCAGCGGCGCGGTGGTCGGCCAGTCGACCTCGATGCCGGCCACGATCGGCGGGCTGAATTTCTCGTTCTCGTCCGGCACGATGAACGCCGGCGACAAGTTCACCGTGCAGCCGACGCGCGGCGCGCTGAACGGCTTCGGCCTCGCCACGTCGAACGGCTCGGCGATCGCGGCGGCGGCGCCGTTCGTGCCGTCGGCGACCACGACGAACACCGGCACCGGCACGATCGGCGGCCTGTCGGTCACGAGCGCGGCGGCCGCGGCCAACCCGCACAACTACACGATCACGATGACCGGCACCGCCGGCAATCTGCAGTACACGGTCACCGACAACTCCGCCAACCCGGTGACCACGAGCGCGCCGCAGAATTACCAGTCCGGCTCGCCGATCACGCTGGCGGCCGGCGTCACGGTCGCGGTGTCGGGCACGCCGGCAGCGGGCGACACGTTCAAGGTCGCGCCGAACACGGGCGGCACGAACGACGGCAGCAACGCGCTCGCGCTGTCGAAGCTCGTCAGCGCGAAATCGTTCGGCAACGGCACGACCACGCTGACGGGCGCGTATGCGAACTACGTGAACAACATCGGCAACACGACGAGCCAGCTGAAGTCGTCGAGCGCCGCGCAGACCTCGCTGATCGGCCAGATCACGCAAGCGCAGCAGTCGGTGTCGGGCGTGAACCAGAACGAGGAAGCGGCCAACCTGATGCAGTACCAGCAGCTCTACCAGGCGAACGCGAAGGTGATCCAGACCGCGTCGACGCTGTTCCAGACCGTGCTCGGCCTGTTCAACTGATTTCGGGGATCGAAGCGATGCGGATTTCCACTGCCCAGTTCTACCAGATGAATGTCGCCCAGATGAGCGACCAGCAGGCACAGCTCGCGCAGCTGTACCAGCAGATCTCGAGCGGCGTGAGCCTGTCGACCCCGGCCGACAACCCGCTCGGCGCCGCGCAGGCGGTGCAGCTGTCGATGACGTCGGCCACGCTGTCGCAGTATTCGTCGAACCAGAACACCGCGCTGTCTTCGCTGCAGGCGGAAGACCAGGCGCTCTTCAGCGTCAACAACCTGCTGAACAGCATTCATACGGTCGTGATCCAGGCCGGCGACGGCTCGCTGTCCGACAGCGACCGTTCGGCGCTGTCGACGCAACTGCAGGGCTATCGCAACCAGCTGCTGACGCTCGCGAACTCGACGGACGGCGCGGGCAACTACCTGTTCGCGGGTTTCCAGACGGCCACGGCGCCGTTCTCGAACGCGGCGGGCGGCGGTGTGGCCTACAGCGGCGACACGGGTTCGCGGCAGGTGCAGATCGCCGACACGCGCTCGATCTCGCAGGGCGACAACGGCGTGAGCGTGTTCCTGTCGGTGCCGATGCTCGGCAGCCAGCCGGTGCCGGTCGCCGGCGCGGGCAACACGGGCACGGGCACGATCGGCTCGGTGTCGATCACGAGCCCGTCGGCCGCGACCAACACGCACCAGTTCACGATCAACTTCGGCGGCACCGCGGCCGCGCCGACCTATACGGTGACCGACAATTCCCTTCCGCCGCCGAACAACGTGACCGCCGCACAGCCGTATTCGGCCGGCGCCGGGATCGCGCTCGGCAATGGCCTGTCGGTGCCCGTGTCGGGCAACCCGGCGCCCGGCGATTCGTTCACGGTCACGCCGGCGCCGCAGGCCGGCACCGACGTGTTCGCCGCGCTCGACTCGATGATCGCCGCGCTGAAGGTGCCGGTCAGCAGCAACACGACCGCCGCCGCCGCGCTCCAGAACGCGATGACCACCGGCACGACGAAGCTGAACAACATGATGACGAACGTCCTCACCGTGCAGGCGTCGGTCGGCGGCCGCGAGCAGGAAATCAAGGCGATGCAGACGGTGAACCAGACCAACACGCTGCAGGTCAGCAGCAACCTGGCCGACCTGACGAGCACCGACATGGTGTCGACGATCAGCCAGTTCCTGCAGATGCAGAACGCGCTGACGGGCTCGCAGAAGGCTTACGCGCAGTTGCAGAACCTGTCGCTGTTCCAGTACATCAATCCCTGATGCACGACGCGCCGGCCGCGACGTGAGCGCACGCTCGGCGTCGCGGCCGGCGTCGATCACCGCCCGCGCATGTCCCCGCGCGGGCAGGCGCTGCACCGGGTCGCGCCGTCGCGCCCATTCATCGGGCCCCTTTCATCCGGCCCCGTTTCACCCACGCGGCAAGCCGCGCTTCGGCCTTGCCGGCCCCGCTCGCCGGCCCGCGCATCGGCCCGCTCGCCAGTCCGCTTGCCAGCCCCATTTCCGCTCCGTAAACTCGCGCCAGATTCCAGACCGGCGCATCCTCCGCAGCCGGCGACCGACAGGAGCCCTTTTCCCCATGTCCGATTCCTACTTCCCGCGCTGGCGGGTGCAATCGACCGGCGCGGCCTCGCGCGTGGTCGGCCCCGACGAGCGCCTCGCGTGGCCGCAGATGGTTGCGATGGGCGTGCAGCACGTCGTCGCGATGTTCGGCTCGACCGTGCTCGCGCCGCTGCTGATGGGCTTCGACCCGAACCTGTGCATCTTCATGTCGGGGATCGGCACGCTGCTGTTCTTCGTGCTGGTCGGCGGCCGCGTGCCGAGCTACCTCGGCTCGAGCTTCGCGTTCATCGGCCTCGTGATCGCGGTGACCGGCTACGGCGGCAGCGGCCCGAACCCGAACATCCCGGTCGCACTCGGCGGGATCGTCGCGTGCGGCGTCGTGTACGTCGCGATCGGCGCGCTGGTGCAGGCGATCGGCACGAACTGGATCGAGACGCTGATGCCGCCCGTCGTGACCGGCGCGGTGGTCGCGGTGATCGGGCTGAACCTGGCGCCGATCGCGGTCAAGGGCGTGTCCGGGTCGACCTTCGAATCGGTGATGGCGCTCGTCACGGTGCTGTGCGTCGGCGGCGTCGCGGTGTTCTCGCGCGGGATGGTGCAGCGCCTGCTGATCCTGGTGGGGCTGGTGATCGCCTACGCGATCTACGCGGTCGCGACCAACGGGATGGGGCTCGGCAAGCCGATCGATTTCTCGATCGTCGAGCATGCGGCCTGGTTCGGGGTGCCGAGCTTCCGCGCGCCGGTGTTCGATCCGCACGCGATGCTGATGCTGGCGCCGATCGCGGTGATCCTGGTTGCGGAAAACCTCGGCCACATCAAGGCCGTCAGCGCGATGACGGGCGCGAACCTCGATCGCTACGTGGGCCGCGCGTTCATCGGCGACGGGCTCGCGACGATCGTGTCGGGCAGCGTCGGCGGCACGGGCGTGACGACCTACGCGGAGAACATCGGCGTGATGGCCGTCACGCGGATCTACTCGACGCTCGTGTTCGCGGTCGCCGCGCTGATCGCGATCGTGCTCGGCTTCTCGCCGAAGTTCGGTGCGGTGATCCAGACGATTCCGGGCCCCGTGCTCGGCGGCGTGTCGATCGTCGTGTTCGGGCTGATCGCGGTGACGGGCGCGCGGATCTGGGTCGTCAACAAGGTCGACTTCTCCGACAACCGCAACCTGATCGTCGCGGCCGTCACGCTGGTGCTCGGCGCCGGCGACTTCTCGCTGAAGATCGGCGGCTTCGGGCTCGGCGGGATCGGCACCGCGACGTTCGGCGCGATCATCCTTTACGCGATCCTGCGCAAGGAAAAGGAACCGGGCCCGGTGGTCTGAGCCTGCGGCGGGCGGTGTCGTGCCGCCCGCGTCATGGTCCGCGTCAAACGTCGACGCGCTACGCGCCGACGTTCGACTGCGTCTGCAGCCACGCGCAGAACTGCGCGACGAGCGGATCGTCGGCCGGCGCGCGCGGCGCGATCCACCAGTAGCTGCGCGTCGCGATGCGCGGCCCCTCCAGCGGCATCACGAGCCGGCCGCTCGCGAGCTCGTCGTCGATCAGCGGCAACGGGCCGAGCGCGACGCCGAGCCCGTCGACGGCCGCCTGCAGCGCCAGGTAGAAGTGGTCGAACGACTGCCGCTTGCGCCCCTTCATCGCCACGCCGGCCGCCGCGAACCAGTCGCGCCAGCCTTCCGGCCGCGTATCCGAATGCAGCAGCACATGGCGCGCGAGATCGTCCGCGCGCGCGATCGGCACGCGCTTGAGCAGCGCGGGGCTGCAGACGGGAATCACGCTTTCGTCGAGGAAGTGGCCGCTCGTGCAGTTCGGCCAGTGGCCGGGGCCGCGGCGGATCGCGACATCGAAGCCGTCGAGCGTGTCGAGCGGCGCATTCGACGTCGACAGCTTCAGCTCGACGTTCGGTACGTCGCGCTGGAACCGCGACAGGCGCGGCAGCAGCCATTTCATCGCGAAGGTCGGCAGCGCATTGATGCGCAGCACGCGTGCCGCGCCCGTGTTGCGCAGCTGCTCGGTCGCGAGCGCGATGCTGTCGAACGCCGCGCGCACGGTATCCAGGTAGCGGCGGCCTTCGTCGGTGAGCTTCACGCGCTTGCCGTAGCGGTGGAACACCGGCTTGCCGAGCCAGGCCTCGAACCCGGCAATCTGCCGGCTGATGGCACCGTGAGTCACATGCAGCTCGTCGCCGGCAGCGCTGAAGCTTTCATGTCGTGCCGCGGCTTCAAAGGCCCGAAGCGCGGAAAAGGGCGGGAGGTCGCGTGCCATGCTTGTGATTCTAGATCACAAAGTCGCGCCGATAAAATCGTTTTGCCGGCATGCCGAACGGCGGTAACCTCGGGTCACCGTTTGATAAGGAACCCCATGCAATCCGCTTCTCCGCCTGCCGCACCGCCGCCGGCCGCTTCCCCCCGCAGCATCGGCCTCGCCGAGCTGTTCACCGGTTTCCTGTCGCTTGGCCTCATGTCGTTCGGCGGCGCGCTGCCGTTCGCGCGGCGCACCATCGTGGAAGAGCGCAAGTGGCTTTCCGCCGACGAATTCACCGATCTGCTCGGGCTGTGCCAGTTCCTGCCGGGCGGCAACGTGATCAACCTGTCGGTGGCCGTCGGCATGCGCTTTCGCGGTGTCGCCGGCGCGTTCGCCGGCATTCTCGGGCTGATCGCGGGCCCGACGCTCGTCGTCGTCGCGCTCGGCGTGCTGTACGCGAAGACGCAGAACGATCCGCGCGTGCAGCACCTGTTCGCGGGGCTCGCCGCGGCGGCGGCCGGGCTGCTCGTCGCGATGGCCGTGAAGGTCTTGAAGCCGTTGCGGCACGCGCGTGCGGCGGCCGGCATCGCGGCGCTCGCGTTCGTCGCGATCGCGGTGCTGCGCATCCCGCTGCTGACCGCGATGCTCGTGCTGACGCCGCTCAGCATCTGGCTCGCGTCGCGGCGCCGCGACGCGGACACGCCGCAGCCCGCGCCGGCCGCGGCGCGCGACGCGCAGCCAGGGGGCCGGCCATGAACGACACGCTGATCGCCATCGCGACGATCTTCAGCCAGTTGTCGCTGCTCGCATTCGGCGGCGGCAACACGATCCTGCCGGAGATGCAGCGGCAGGTCGTCGACGTCCATCACTGGATGAGCGCGCACGAGTTCACCGCGCTGTTCGCGCTGGCCCAGGCGGCGCCCGGGCCGAACATGATGATCGTGTCGCTGGTCGGCTGGCATGTGGCCGGCTGGAGCGGGCTGCTGGTCGCGTCGCTCGCGAAGTTCGGGCCGTCGTCGATCGTCACCGTGCTCGCGCTGCATGCGTGGGAGCGCTTTCGCGACCGGCCGTGGCGCCGCTACGTGCAGCAGGGGATGATGCCCGTCACCGCCGGGCTCGTTGCGGCAAGCGCGGTGCTGATCTCCGAGGCGTCGAACCGCACGGCGATCCAGTGGGGCATCACGGCCGCGTGCGCGGTGCTCGCGTGGCGCACGCGCATCCATCCGCTGTGGCTGCTCGCGGGCGGCGCGCTGATCGGGCTCACGGGCATCGGGCAGTGACCCGCGCACACTGACCGCCCGTGCGCCATACTGGCGCGAATCTTCACGGGAGGCTCGATGGATCTCGACGGCGCCAGCCGCAATCTCACTGTCGCCGCGTTGCTGACGCTGTCCGGCGGCTATCTCGACGCGTACACGTATGTCGGCCATGGCCACGTGTTCGCGAACACGATGACCGGCAACGTCGCGCTGCTCGGCATCAACCTGTCGGCGGGCGACTGGGCCGCCGCGCTGCATCACGTGCCGCCGCTCGTCGGCTTCGTGATCGCGGTATTCGTCGCGCACCTGCTCGGCCTCGCCGCGCAGCGCGGCTGGATGAAGCACACGGCGTTCGCGTGCCTGCTCGTCGAGATCGCCTTTCTCGGCGTCGCCGCGAGCGGCCTCGTCGGCGCGTCGAGCGCGTGGCTGATTCCGGGCATTTCGTTCGTCGCGACGCTGCAGACGCTGTCGTTCACCCATCTCGAGGAACTGTCGTACACGTCGGTGATGACCACCGGCAACCTGCGGCGCGCCGCGCAGAAGCTGTTCGTCGGGCTGATCCCGCGCTACGACGCGGGCGCGCTGCACGACTCGGCGCTGCTCGCGACGATCAGCTTCTGCTTCCTGGCCGGCGCGGTGGCGGGCGGCCTCGTGACGCGGCTCGTGCCGGAAGGCGCGCTGTGGGGCGCCGTGCTGCTGCTCGTCGGCGCGTTCGCGGAAATCGTGCGGCGCGCATGGCGCCGGCACACGGCCGACGGCGGCCCGGCGGCGGCATAGCCGCGCATCCCGCGGGCGCACCGCCGCGTGCGCCCCGGGCCTGCGTCCGATCCGCGGCGCCTGCCGCGCGATCCTTACAGATCCGACATGCCGTAAGCCGCGCGAGCGATCGCTGCCGTGCGGTGCCCGACGCCCGCCGGGCAAGCCTCGCGCGCGCGGCGTTGTGCGCGGGCGACAGTTCCGCCGTTACCGCGCATTTCAATTTCTTTCAGCGATTGCACTCGTCATATGATTCAGCCCACATCGCGCGCGCCAGGAGCGTGAGCGATCGCCACCCGGCTGCGCACGCGGCCGGCCATGAACGGAGACACCTACAAAAAGGAAAGCTCGTGAAGCAGACCACCCGACTCGCAGCCATCGCAGGGGGCGCCGCGCTCGCATTTGCCAGCCAGTACGCGGCCGCACAAAGTTCCGTGACGCTCTGGGGCGTCGCCGACGCCAGCATCCGCTACCTGACCAACGCCAACGCCAAGAACGACGGCCTGCTGTCGATGACCAACGGCGCGATCACGAACAGCCGCTTCGGCATCTACGGCACGGAAGACCTCGGCGGCGGCCTGAAGGCCGTGTTCAACCTCGAGAGCGGCGTGAACCTGCAGAACGGCGCCTTCGCCGACAGCGGCCGCCTGTTCAACCGCGCAGCGTACGTCGGCCTGCAGAGCCCGTACGGCACGGTGACCCTCGGCCGCCAGAAGACGCCGCTGTTCGATCTGCTGTCGGACACCTACGATCCGCTGACGGTCGGCAACTACCTCGAAAACGCGTGGCTGCCGGTCGCACTCGGCGGCGGCCTGTATGCGGACAACCAGATCAAGTACACGGGCAAGTTCGACGGGCTGACCGCGAAGGCGATGTACTCGACCGGCACCAACTACGAATCGACCGGCGCCGGCGGCTTCTCGGGCCAGATCCCGGGTTCGCTCGGCAAGGGCAATGCGTGGGGCGTGTCGCTGTCGTACGTGATGGGTCCGCTCAGCATCGCGGCCGGCGCGCAGCAGAACAGCGACAACTCGGCGCGCAAGCAGACGATCTATCACGCGAACGTCGTGTATGCGTTCAGCAAGGCGAAGATCTACGCGGGCTACCTGCGCTCGAAGGACGACACGGGCTTCGTCGACAGCCTGCTCGCGCAGCAGACGATTCCGGTCGCGAAGGGCACCGGCCGGATCGATGACGGTCCGTTCGCGGGCGTGAGCTGGCAGGTCAGCGCGCCGCTGACGCTGACGGGCGCGTTCTACTACGACCACATGCGCAATGCGATGACCACGAACGGCACGCTCGCGAGCGGCAACCGCTACGCGGTCGTCGGCATCGCCGAGTACGCACTCAGCAAGCGCACGGAAGTCTACGGCACCGTCGACTTCAACAAGACGAACGGCGCGGCGAACGTCGAGCTGCCGGGCCGCAGCAACCAGACCGGCATCGCGATCGGCCTGCGCAATATCTTCTGACGAACGTCGGAACGCATGCGCCGGCAGTCGTCCGGCGGGTATCGAAGGGGCGCCGCCAGGCGCCTCTTTTTTTCGTCACGCGACCTTCATACGCGCGCACGACTATTCGGCGAATGCTTCATCACGAGACCCCCGCGCCGTAAGGGTTCCGTCGGCAATCCAGAACATACTTTTACAGTACGCGCGAAGCGTTTCCGCTACGCTGCGTGCATCGCCCGTTGCGTGCCGTCAGGCGCGCGCGTGCGTCGTTCCGGTTGCGCTCGTCGAGTGCGGCCGGCCTGGGGCGTAACTTGTGTATCCGGTGATGACAATCGCGGTCCGCCGGTTTTTTTCGTGGGACGATGCGCTCACGATTTTCTTGAAAGGGGATGACGATGGGTATCCTGAACACCGTGGGTGAAATCGCTGGCGCAGTCGCGGCTGTCGAAGGCGCGGAAAAGCTGGATCCGGATGCGGGCCTGCTGACCAAGGCGGCAGCCGCCGTCGCCGGCTTCAAGGGTGCGGAAGCGGTCGAAGGCATGCTCGAGAAGAAGGAAGAGCAGCCGCAGCAGGCAGACGACACGCAGGCGACGGACGGCAGCGACACGTCGCAGGCATGAGCATGGCGGCTGGTCCGGCCGTGGGCGCGCCCTTCGCGCGCCCGGGCGGATCGGTGCCGCGCGGCCGGCAGGTCGGGCATGCGGTCGATCGGTGACGCATGGCACACCCGGCAACCGGTTTGACCGGCGAGAGGCGACGTCTCTCGCCGTTTTTTATTGGGCACGCGTGGCGGCGCCGTGCGCCGCAGGAATTCCGGAATCTTGCTATCGTGCCTTCATCCGAACTGCGATGAGGGGATGCGATGGATTTCGATTACGACCTGTTCGTCATCGGCGCCGGCTCGGGCGGCGTGCGGCTTGCGCGCATGTCCGCGTCTTACGGCGCGCGCGTCGGCATAGCGGAACAAGAGCAGATCGGCGGCACCTGCGTGCTGCGCGGCTGCATTCCGAAGAAGCTGCTCGTCTACGCATCGCACTACCCGCATGAAGTCGAGGACGCGAAGGGCTTCGGCTGGACCTTCGGCGCCGGCGCGCTCGACTGGCCCGCGCTGATCGCCGCGAAGGATCGCGAGATCAACCGGCTCAGCGACATCTACATCAACCTGCTGCGGCAATCGGGCGTCGAGATGCACGCGGGGCGCGCGACGCTCGTCGATGCGCACACGGTCGCGATCGGCGAACGCACGATCCGCGCGCGCCACATCGCGATCGCGACCGGTTCGCGCCCGTCGCTGCCGGCGCGGCCCGGCATCGAGCATGCGATCACGTCGCGCGAGGCGCTGTCGCTTGCCGCGTTGCCCAAACGCATCGCGGTGGTCGGCGGCGGTTATATCGCGGTCGAGTTCGCGGGCATCTTCAACGGCTTCGGCAGCCACGTCGACCTGTTCTATCGCGGCGAGAAGATCCTGCGCGGCTTCGACGACGACGTGCGCCAGTTCCTGACCGACGAGATGACGAAGCAGGGCGTCACGATCCACGCGCGCGCGGTGGTCGAGTCGATCGAGCGCGCGGACGACGGCACGCTGAGCGTGCGCGTCGGCGCTGCGCGGCACGGGCCGTACGACGCAGTGCTCTATGCGACCGGCCGCGTGCCGAACGTCGGCGGGCTCGGGCTCGAACAGGCGGGGGTGGCGCTCGATGCGCGCGGCGCGATTGCTGTCGATGCGTATTCGGCGACGTCGGTGCCTTCGATCCATGCGATCGGCGACGTCACGTCGCGGCCGCAGCTCACGCCTGTCGCGACGCGCGACGGCGGGCTGCTCGCGCGCACGTTGTTCGGCGGGTCGCGCGTCGCGGCCGATCACGAATGGGTGCCGTCGGCGGTGTTCAGCCAGCCCGAGGTCGCGACGGTCGGCCTCACCGAGTCGACCGCGCGCGACCTGTACGATGGCGACGTCGACATCTACCGCACGTCGTTCAAGGCGCTGCGCCATACGCTGTCGGGCCGCGACGAGCGCACGCTGATGAAGCTCGTCGTCGCGCGCGACAGCCAGCGCGTGGTCGGCGCGCACATGGTCGGCCGCGACGCGGGCGAGATCATCCAGGGGATCGCGATCGCGATTCGCGCGGGCGCGACGAAGGCGCAGTTCGACGACACGATCGGCATTCACCCGACCGCGGCCGAGGAGTTCGTGACGATGCGGCAGAAGGTGGCCGGCTAGCAGGAGCGGACATGCGCGTCGAATGTGCGCCGGATTGCCGGATCGGGAATGCGCCGGCGAGCCATTTTCTGGCGCAATAAAGCCGGATTATTCTCGGCGATTGTTTTCAATGCATTGGCAATTCGGACGAGCGTCGCCGGCAATATGCGTTGATATTGGCGGGCCGGCGCGCGATGCGCCGTGGCAAAAGCGAGCAATCAAGATGCTCCGTTCCGATGTCGGAAAGGCATTGTCCGGCAAGGTCTCAGGGCGGAGTTGCAGGCGTTATTCATGTAAATGTAAGAAAATCGTCAATTATTATCAAGACACCTCGTCCCGATAACAAGGCTTGATATGATCGCGAAAAATCATATCCGGGGCCGGCCATGCGCGATCAACAGCGCAGTAACCAGAATCAAGACATAGCGCCCGTACGCGAATCAGTCGCGTATCGCGTCGCCCATCCGCTTTGTGCCGCAACACGTCCGTTGCACGCACCTGCCTGTCACCTGACACGATCGCCAGCCCGGCGATGAATGCGCGCGCGCGTCGCACCGATGCGCGCATCCCCGTTCGCACCGTAGCCGTTTCGACCGCCGGATCGTCCGCGAGCCGGCGCGCCCGCTCAGGGCCATCTTTTCATGCAAGGAGACCAGCAGTGAACATTCAGACACGACGCACCGTTCTCGTGGCGGCAGCGGTCGTCGCAGCGCTGTCCGGCTGCGCGACCGAATCGTCGCGCACGCTCGACGTGCCGCCCGTCAGCAGCGCGCAGAAGCCGTATGCGGGCAAGCCTGTCGCGATCGCCGTCGGCAAGTTCGACAACCGCTCGAGCTACATGCGCGGCATCTTCTCGGACGGCATCGACCGCCTGGGCGGGCAGGCGAAGACGATCCTCGTCACGCGCCTGCAGCAGAGCCGGCGCTTCAACGTGCTCGATCGCGAGAATCTCGACGAGATCAAGCAGGAAGCCGGCTTCATGAAGAAGGCGCAGGCCGTGAAGGGCGCGAACTACGTGGTGACGGGCGACGTGACCGAATTCGGCCGCAAGGACGTCGGCGATCACCAGCTGTTCGGCATTCTCGGCCGCGGCAAGACGCAGGTCGCGTACGCGAAGGTCAACCTGAACATCGTCGACACGACGACGTCGGAAGTCATCGCATCGAGCCAGGGCGCGGGCGAATTCAGCCTGTCGAACCGCGAAGTGATCGGTTTCGGCGGCACGGCCGGCTACGACTCGACGCTGAACGGCAAGGTACTGGACCTCGCGATCCAGGAAGCCGTGAATCACCTTGTCGACCAGGTCGACGCCGGTGCGCTGAAGGCGGCGCAGTGAGTGCCGCGTGCGCCGGGGCCGGCGCACGGGCCGATCGATTCACCACGACATCAAACGAGACAAGACCATGAAACGGGGTAACTGGCTGCCGGCGACGGCCGCTGCATTGCTGCTCGCCGGCTGCGCGAGCTCCACGCCGCCGCTGTATCAGTGGACGGGCTATCAGCCGCAGGTGTACGAGTACTTCAAGGGGCAGAAGTCGCCGCAGGAACAGATCGACGCGCTCGAAAAGGCGCTGCAGGACATCCGCGGCAAGGGCCATACGCCGCCGCCGGGTTTCCATGCGCATCTGGGGATGCTGTACGCGAGCGTCGGCAACGAGCAGCAGGCCGAGCAGGAATTGCAGGCCGAGAAGCAGCTGTTCCCGGAATCCGCGACCTACATGGATTTCCTGCTGAAGAAGAAAACCGGTGCGCCGAAGGCGGCGGATCCGAAGGCCGCCGCGCAGCAGGGCGCCGGCCAGACGATCGCCGGCCGGAAGAATGCCGATCCGACCTCCGCCAAACAGTGACGCGCCCGCCATGTTCAAGACCCTCTCATTCAAGCTGATGTCCGTGCTGTCGCTCGTCGCGCTGCTGAGCGCGTGCGCGCAGCCGGTGAAACGCCCAGACTACACGGCGTTCAAGAAGAGCCAGCCGCGCTCGATCCTCGTGCTGCCGCCGGTCAACGAAACGTCCGAGGTCGGCGCGACCTACGGGATGCTGTCGCAGATGACGTTGCCGCTCGCCGAATCCGGCTATTACGTCGTGCCGGTCGCGGTGATGGACGAGACCTTCAAGCAGAACGGCCTGACCAACGCGGCCGAGATCCAGGAGACGCCGCCCGCGAAACTGCGCGAAATCTTCGGCGCGGATGCCGCGCTGTACACGAAGGTTTCGCAGTACGGCACCGTATACCGGATCATCGCGAGCGCGACGGTCGTGTCCGCGTCGACCAAGCTCGTCGACCTGCGCACCGGCGACGTGCTGTGGCAAGGCCAGGCCAGCGCGGCCAGCGACGAGGGCGGCAACAACGGCGGCAGCCTGATCGGCATGCTCGTGATGGCCGCGGTCAAGCAGGTTGCGAACACGCTGATGGACCAGAGCCACGACGTAGCGGCGTTCACGAGCGGCCGGCTGCTGACGGCGGGGCCGCCGACCGGCCTGCTGTACGGCCCGCACTCGCCGAAGTACGGCACCGACTGACGCGCGTCGCGCGCGCCATCAACGCAAAACGGCTGCGTCGATGCGCAGCCGTTTTGCATGGATACGGCGCCGGGAAGCCGGCGCACGCGTGACGGTTCAATGCACGCCGAACGCGTCGAGCAGCCGGTACCAGCTCATCGCGAGCACGAGCGCCGGCGTGCGCAATGCCTCGCCGCCCGGGAAGTCGCGATGGCGGATCTTGTCGAACAGGTCGAAGCGGCTCGCCTGTCCATCGATCGCCTCGGCGATCAGCTTGCCTGCGAGCGCGGTCGTGTTCACGCCGTGCCCCGAGAATCCCTGCGCGAAATACATCGTCGGCGCGATGCGGCCGAAGTGCGGCGCGCGATTCATCGTGATGTCGACGAAGCCGCCCCATGCGTAGTCGATCTTCACGTCCGCGAGCTGCGGGAACGTCTTCAGCATGTCCGCGCGCATCGCCGCCGCGAGATCGCGCGGCTCCCGCGTCGAATAGCTGACCTTGCCGCCCCACACGAGCCGCGTGTCGGGCGCCGGCCGGAAATAGTCGAGCACGAAGCGGCTGTCGCAGATCGCCGCGCGTGCGGGCATCAGCGCGGCGGCGCGCGCGTCGCCGAGCGGCTCGGTCGCGATCACATACGTGCCGACCGGCATGATCTTCTTCGACAGCGCGGGCGCCAGCGTGCCGACGAAGGTATTGCAGGCGAGCACGACGAAGCGCGCGCGCACGTTGCCGCCGCTCGTCTCGACGACATGGCCGCCCGCGACGTCGCGCACGCGCGTCACGCAGCTGTCCTCGTGAATGCGCACGCCAGCATCGACCGCCGCGCGGGCGAGGCCGAGCGTGTAGTTGAGCGGATGGAGGTGGCCGCTGTCCGGGTCGTACAGGCCGCCGCAATAGCGCTCGGACTGTACGTAGTCGCCGAGTTCGTCGGCTTCGACGAAGTGGAAGCGGTCGTAGCCGAAGCGCTTCGCGGCTTCGTCGCGCCAGCGTTTCAGCGCGTCGGCATCGCGTTCGGTGTTCGCGGCGGTCAGGTAGCCGGGCACCAGCGCGCAGTCGATGTGGTGCTGTGCGATGCGCGACTTCACGAGCGACAGCGTTTCGAGCCCCATGTCCCAGATCCGCTTCACGTCGGCTTCCGGCATGAATTGCCCGAACGTGTCGATGTCGCATGCAAACCCGCCGATCAACTGGCCGCCGTTGCGGCCGCTCGCCGCCCATCCGACCCGCGACGCTTCGAGCACGGTCACCGAATGGCCGCGCTCGGCGAGGTTGAGCGCGGCGGACAGGCCCGTGAGGCCCGCGCCGATCACGCACACGTCGGCATCGGTCGTGCCGGCGAGCGGCGCATGGCGGGTCGTATCGTTGGCGGTCGCCGCGTAGTAGGACGCGACGTGCGGCTGGTTGGCGAATGTCTGCATGATCAGGAGAACGGAGAAAGTGGGCTCAGAACAGCTCGCGCACGCGGTGGTACAGCATCCCGAGTTCGAGCGCGGGTTGCCGCCATGCGTCGCCGCCGGGGAAGCGCCGGTGACGTATGCGCGCGAACAGGTCGAACGCGCGCGTGTCGCCCGCGATCGCGCCGGCGACCGCGCGTCCGGCGATGCCGGTGAGCGCGACGCCGTGGCCGCTGAAGCCCTGGACGTAGAAGACGTTCGGGTCGAGGGCGCCGAAATCCGGCGCGCGATTGCGTGTGACGTCGACGAAGCCGCCCCACGCGTGGTCGACGCGCACGTCGCCGAGCTGCGGAAACACGCCGACCATGCGCCGCCGGATCGTTTCGGCGAGCGTGGCGGGCGATGCACCGGCCGAATTCGCGCGGCCGCCGAACAGCATCCGGTGGTCGGCCGACAGCCGGAAATAGTCGAGGAAGAAGTTGTTGTCGCACACGGCTTCGCGCCGCGCGATCAGCGCATCGGCGCGCGCCTGGCCGAGCGGTTCGGTCGCGATGATGGTCGACGCGATCGGCGCGATGCGCGCGGCCGTCGCGGCCGGCAGCACACCGCCGGGGCCCGCGTTGCAGCACGACACGACGAAGCGGCACCGCACCTCGCCCGACGGCGTGCGCACGACGGGCCGCGCGCCGCGCACGATGTCGAGCGCGGGCGTATGCGCATACAGCGCGACGCCTTCGCGCCGGGCGGCGTCGGCGAGGCCGAGGCAGTACTTGAGCGGATGCAGGTGGCCCGACAGCGGATCGTAGACCCCTGCGAGATAGCGGGTCGACGCGATGCGCGTGCGGATCTCGCCGGTGTCGAGCCATGACAGCGACGGATGGCCCCAGCGCCGGGTTGCGGCGTCCATCCAGGCATGCAGGTCGTCGACGCGGCGCGGCTTCGTCGCGACCGTCAGGTAGCCGCGCGTGAAATCGCAGTCGATCCCGTAGCGCGCGATCCGCTCGGCGATCAGTGCGACACCGTCGAGCGACAGCGACCACGCGGCACGCGCGCCGTCGGCGCCGAGCTGCCGCTCGATCTCCTCGTCCTTCGCGAAGCCGGTGATCGCCTGGCCGCCGTTGCGGCCCGATGCGCCCCAGCCGGGCCGGTGCGCGTCGATCACTGCGACGGACAGCCCGCGAGCGCGGCAGTCGAGCGCGGTCGACAGGCCCGCGAAGCCGGCGCCGATCACGCAGACGTCGACGTCGATCGTGGCGTCGAGCCCGGGGTCGTCATCCACGGGCCGCACGGCCGTCGCTTCGTAGTACGAGTCGCGCGCGAGCGCGTCGGCGCGGCGGGTGAAAGACTGCGTCATGAAACCGACTCCCTCGTTGCAGCCGGCGGCGGTGCGTCGCGCACCGTCAGCCGGCCGGTAAAAACGGCGCGGGACGCCGTGCGCACGGCACGGCGTCCCGCGCGCGCTGCGTCAGAACGAATAGATGAACTGCGTCGCGAGCAGGTCGTTGGACTTGCCGTACGACCCGTCGTTGCGCAGGAACACCTTGTTGTTCGCCCAGTCGTGGCGGTATTCGACCTTCACGGTGATCTGCTGGGTCGGATAGAACAGCAGGTCGAGCGCAACGTCCTGACGGATCGCGCCCTTGCACTCGAAGCCGAGGCCACCGCCGGCCTTCGACGTCGCGAGGCAGTCCGAATCGATGCCGAAGCCGTTGTTCGGATCCATCCCGTTGCCGTTCAGCGCGATGCCGCCGCCGCCGCCGCCGTTCTTGCTGTTCACGAGCGCATCGTAGCGCAGCGTCACGCCCATGCGGCCGACCACCGGCGCGTTGAACTTGCGGTGCGCGAGCAGCGACAGGCCGTACCACTGCGCGAGCCCGCCGTTGTATGCCGCATGCTGCTGCTGGCCGTAGTCGAGTTCGGCGTTGTACTGGACGTCGGCGAGCGTATAGGTCGCATCGGCTTCCGCGAAGAAGAACGTGCCATAGCCGCTCGGTGCGTTGGCGCCCGGGCCGTAGTGCACGACGCCGTTCGAATCGATCGAGCTCGAGAGCGTCTGGCGGCCGATGTTGAACGATCCGCCGATGTCGAGCGCGCTCGACCACGTGTAGTCGGCTCGCGCGGTGAAGGTCGGCACCTTGTTGCTGGTCGTGATCGGATCGCCGAGCGCATTGGTGCCCGTCTGCGTGACCGAACCGTACGTACGGTACTGCTCGTTGCCGACGAAGAACTTCCACGCCCAGTTGCCCTTCGTGTAGTTCGCCCCGGCACCCACGTAGCTGCCCGGGTCGGAGAAGTCGTACAGCAGGTTGTGCGTGAGCGTGAGCATCTGGTTCGACTGCTGCACCTCGTAGCCGCCGAAGCTCGGGATCAGGCCGGCGACCAGCGTCGTTTCGGCGGTGATCGGCACGTTGACGACCGCGGTGTTCAGCAGGTTGTCGGTGATCGAGCCGCGCGAGTTCTGCAGCAGCGTGATGCCGTTGCCGCGGTTCGGCATCAGCGTGATTTCCGCCGACGGCGCCATCGGGCCGACGCCGAACGTCTTCTTGATGTCGAGGTACAGGTCGCCGAACGTGCTGTTGAAGTAGTTGTACGCGTTCTCGTGGTTCGCGAACAGGAACGACGACGTGCCGGCCGCGCGGTTGTAGATGTAGGTCGGGTCGATGTAGCCCGTCACCGACAGGCCGGCGAGCGGGCCCGTATTGGCCGCGTCCGTCAGCGAGTCGACCTTCAGCTGCTGGTTCGCGATCTGCTGCTTCATCTCGCCGACCTCGTCGTTGGTCAGCGTGGCCTGCGCCTTGCCGTAGTCCGGCGAGCTCGGATCGACGGCCACGGCGACCGGCGCCGCACCGGCGCCGGCCCCCGCCTTCGTGCCGGCCTGGAGGGGCGCGGTGCCGCCCTTCGCCGACAGCTGCGCCTGCATCGCCTTCATCTGTTTCTGCAACGCGGCGACCTGCGCCTGCAGCGCCTTGATCTCGGCGGATGTGGAACCGGCCAGCGCGATGCCCGGCAACGCGCCGGCCACCAGCAGGCAGATCAGTTTCTTCTTCATTGCGGATTCTCCTTGTCGTGGGCCTGTCAAATCGGAATCGAATCGCGCGCCCCCCCCTGGGGCAGCGCATCGTGCTTGTCTGCAGTGCTTGTTATCCTTGAAGCCGGAGGGGCGTCACGCCACCGCGAACGCCGCCTTCATGTCCGCCACGCGGCGGCGTTCGCGGGCGATCATCATCCGGTTCACGACGATCACGCCGATCGTCACCGCCGTGATGAACAGCGTCGCCAGTGCGTTCATCTCCGGGTTCAGCCCCAGCCGCACGCGCGAGAACACCACCAGCGGCAGCGTCGTCGAGCCCGGCCCCGACAGGAACGCCGACAGCACCAGGTCGTCGATCGACAGCGTGAACGACAGCAGCCACCCCGACAGCAGCGCCTGCGAGATCAGCGGCAGCGTCACCACGAAGAACACCTTCAGCGGCGTCGCCCCCAGGTCCAGCGCCGCCTCTTCCAGCGACTTGTTCATCTCCTTCACGCGCGACTGCACGATGATCGCCACGTACGACACGCACAGCATCACGTGACCGATCCAGATCGTCAGCATCCCGCGCCCCTTCGGCCAGCCGAACATCTGCTCCAGCGCCACGAACAGCAGCAGCAGCGAGATGCCCTGGATCACCTCCGGAATCACCAGCGGCGCGTTGATCATCCCCGTGTACAGCGTGAAGCCCCTGAAGCGGCCGAAGCGCGCGAGCACGAAGCCCGCCCACGTGCCGATCACGACCGACGCGGTCGCGGTCAGCAGGCCGATCTTCAGCGACAGCCACGCCGCGCTCAACAGCTCGTCGTCGTCCAGCAGCGCCGCGTACCACTTCAGCGAGAAGCCCGACCACACCGTCACCAGCTTCGACTCGTTGAACGAGTACACGACCAGGCTGATGATCGGGATGTACAGGAACAGGAAGCCGAAGGCGAGTACGCCCGTCGACAGCGGTTTGCTCGGCTTGATCATTTCGCGTCCTCCAGTTCCTTGACCTGGTAGTACTGGAACAGCGCCATCGGCACCAGCAGCAGCATCACCATCGCGACCGTCACCGCGGACGCCATCGGCCAGTCCATGTTGTTGAAGAATTCATCCCACATCACGCGGCCGATCATCAGCGTGTCGGCGCCGCCGAGCAGCTCTGGAATCACGTACTCGCCCACCGCCGGGATGAACACCAGCAGGCTGCCGGCGATGATCCCGTTCTTCGACAGCGGCAGCGTGATGCGCGTGAACGCGACCCACGGTTTCGCGCCGAGGTCGTACGCGGCTTCGAGCAGCGTGAGGTCCATCTTCACGAGGTGCGCGTACAGCGGCATCACCATGAACGGCAGGTACGAATAGACCATCCCGATGTAGACGCCCGCGTCGCTGTGATACAGCCGCAGCGGCGTGTGGATGATGCCGAGCGCGATCAGCGTGTGGTTCAGCAGGCCGTCATCCTTCAGGATGCCGATCCATGCGTACACGCGGATCAGGAACGACGTCCAGAACGGCAGCATCACGGCCATCATCAGCACGTTACGGCGGTTCGGTTCCGAGCGGGCGATGTAGTACGCCATCGGATAGCCGATCAGCAGGCACAGCACCGTCGACACGGCGGCCATCTTCAGCGAGCTGAGGTAGGTCGCGATGTACAGGTCGTCCTGCAGCAGGAACGCGTAGTGCGACAGCTGCAGCGCGAAGTGCACGACGCCGTCCTTGAACTCGACGAGCGATGTGTACGGCGGAATGCCCATCACCTGGTCGGCGAAGCTGATCTTCAGCACCAGCACGAACGGCAGCGCGAAGAAGATCGCGAGCCACATGAACGGCACGCCGATCGCGACGCTGCGGCCCGACGGCAACAAGCGCGACAGCGCGGCGAAGCGGCCCGGGCGCGCCCGGCCGGCGCCGGTGCTCGCGGCGCCGGACGACACCGGCGCGGACGGCGTGGAAGCGGAGGTTCTCATCATGTCGCCCTCATTGCGTCAGCACGACGCCGCTGGCCGGCGACCACGACACGAACACGTCGTCGTTCCACGCCGGCGCGCCGTCGTTCATCAGGTGCGAACTCGACAGGTTCGACACCACCGTCTTGCCGCTCGGCAGGCGCACGTGATACAGCGAGTAGCTGCCCATGTACGCGATGTCGGTCACGACGCCGCGCGCCCAGTTGTGTTTCGAACCCGGCTTTTCGCGCGACACGTGCACGCGCTCCGGGCGCACCGAGATGCCGACCGGCATCCCGAGCGGGCCCGTCACGCCGTGGCTCACGTACATGCGCGCCTCGAGGTCGTCGCTCTCGACGAAGATGTGGTCGGGTTCGTCCTCGACCACGCGCCCCTCGAACAGGTTGGTCGAGCCGATGAATTCGGCCGAGAAGCGGCTGTTCGGGTATTCGTAGACTTCGCCGGGCGAGCCGATCTGCACGATCTTGCCTTCGCTCATCACCGCGAGGCGGCTGGCCATCGTCATCGCTTCTTCCTGGTCGTGCGTGACCATCACGCAGGTCACGTCGACCTTCTCGATGATGTTGACCAACTCGAGCTGGGTCTTCTGGCGGATCTTCTTGTCGAGCGCGGACATCGGCTCGTCGAGCAGCAGCAGCTTCGGGCGCTTGACCAGCGAGCGGGCCAGCGCGACGCGCTGCTGCTGGCCGCCGGAGAGCTGGTGCGGCTTGCGCTTCGCGTACTTGCTCATCTGCACGAGCGCGAGTGCGTCGGCCACGCGTTCCTTGATCTCGTTTTTCGGCGTGCCTTCCTGCTTCAGGCCGAACGCGACGTTCGATTCGACCGTCATGTGCGGGAACAGCGCGTACGACTGGAACATCATGTTCACCGGGCGGCGGTACGGCGGCAGCGCGGCGAGATCCTCGCCGTCGACGAAGATCTTGCCGGAGGTGGCCGTCTCGAGCCCGGCGAGCATGCGCAGCAACGTCGACTTGCCGCAGCCCGAGCTGCCGAGCAGCGCGAACAGCTCGTTTTTCGCGATCGTCAGGTTCACGTTGTCGACGGCCGTGCTGTCGCCGAATTTCTTCACGACGTTCTCGATGCGCACGAAAGCATCGTTTTGCGTACGGGCCGCGGGGGCCGGTTGGGTCTGTCGTGCAGCAGCGGAAGAGGGTATCGATTGCATGGGATTCACCATTCGTTCTTCACGGATTGCAGGCGTGAGCGTCCCCGCGCGAGGCGCGCGATGCGACTCACGGACGACGGCTCGTGCCGGATGGAACAGTGCGCGCGACGCGCGCGGGCGGACGGAGGTCCGCGGATCTCAGGCGGGCAGGCGTCGAGCGATGCCTGCGCCGCCGGAATGCAGGGCGATCAGTGGCCGGTCTTCAATTGGGCCCACAGGCGGTTCTGGAGGCGCAGGATGTCGGCCGGCATCGGCTTCATCAGCACCATCTTCTTCAGCACGTCTTCAGGCGGGTAGACGGTCGGGTCCTGCGCGACGGCCGGCGTGACGAACTGGTGCGCGGCCTTGTTCGCGGTCGGGTAGAACACCGTGTTGGTGATCGCCGCGTTGACCTTCGGATCGGAAATGTAGTTGATCCACTTCAGCGCGGCCTCGGGGTGCGGTGCATCCTTCGGGATCACCATCACGTCGAACCACAGCAGGCCGCCTTCCTTCGGGTTCGAGAACTTGATGTCGTACGAACGCTTCGCTTCGGCCGAGCGGCGATGCGCGATGCCGACGTCGCCCGACCAGCCGAGCGCGACGCACACGTCGTTGTTCGCGAGGTCGTTGATGTAGCCGGACGAGTTGAACTGGGTGATGTACGGGCGGACTTTCTTCAGGACTTCGAATGCAGCCTGGTAGTCGCCGGGGTTCTTGCTGTTCGGATCCTTGCCCATGTACTGCAGCGTGGCGGCGAACACGTCGACGGCCTGGTCGAGGAACGACACGCCGCAGCCCTTCAGCTTCTCCATGTTCGCCGGGTCGAATACCAGCGCCCAGCTGTCGACCGGCGCCTTGTCGCCGAGCGCCTTCTTCACCGCCTGCGCGTTGTAGCCGATGCCGTCCGTGCCGTAGGCCCAGGGCACGCCGTACTGGTTGCCCGGATCGGCATCCGAGATCATCTTCATCAGCAGCGGGTCGAGGTTCGCGAGGTTCGGCAGCTTCGACTTGTCGAGCTTCTGGTACACGCCGGCCTGGATCTGCTTGGCCATGTAGTTCGACGTCGGCACGACGATGTCGTAGCCCGAACTGCCGGCAAGCAGCTTCGCCTGAAGCGTGTCGTCGCTGTCGTAGTTGTCGTACTTGACGTGGATGCCCGTCTGCTTCTGGAAGTTCGGGATCGTGTCCGGTGCGATGTAGTCGGACCAGTTGTAGACATTCAGCTCTTCGGCATGCGCCGACGGGCTGGCGATCGACGTGAATGCTGCCGCGGCGGCAAGGGCGGCAACGGAGCAGGCTTGGCGAAGAAAGCAGGCACGCATGGTGGAGTTCCCCTGGTTATGGCGACGTGCGGCGCCCGCCGCACGCCTGTAGGCAAAACCGTTACGAAATACCCAGTTGCTGGGCGGTTGCATCGACTGCTTTTTTCGCCTTCGATACGAGTTCATCAATTTCCGGACGCGAGATCACGAGCGGCGGCGACAGCAGCATCCGGTCGCCGGTCGCACGCATGATCAGGTTGCCGTTGAAGCAGAAGTCGCGGCAGATCGTGCCGACGTCGCCGCCGTTCGCGAAGCGGCGGCGTTCGGCCGGCGCCTCGGCGAGTTGCAGGCTCGCGACGAGGCCGTGGCCGTGCACTTCGCCGACGATCGGGTGACGCGCGAAGGTTTCGCGCATCAGCGCCTGGAAGTACGGGCCCGTGTCGTTCTTCACGCGCTCGACGATCCCTTCGTCGCGCAGCAGCTTCAGGTTCGCGACCGCGACGGCCGCTGCAACCGGGTGCCCCGAGTATGTGAGGCCGTGGTTGAATTCGCCGTTGTCGATGATCGGGCGCGCCACGCGCTCGTGAATGCCGACGGCGCCCATCGGCACGTAGCCCGACGTGAGGCCCTTCGCCATCGTGATCAGATCGGGCTCGAAGCCGAAATGCTGGTGTGCGAACCATTCGCCGGTGCGGCCGAAGCCGCCGATCACTTCGTCGGCCACCAGCAGGATGTCGTACTTGCGGCAGATCCGCTGGATTTCAGGCCAGTACGTCGACGGCGGGAAAATCACGCCGCCCGCGCCCTGGAACGGCTCGCCGATGAACGCGGCGACGTTCTCCGCGCCGAGTTCGAGGATCTTCGCTTCGAGCTGCTGCGCGCGGGCCAGGCCGAACGCTTCCGGCGTTTCACCGGCCGCTGCTTCGCCGAAGAAATACGGCTGGTCGATATGCACGATGTGCTCGACCTTCGACGGCATCTGCTCGTGCATGTAGCCCATCCCGCCGAGCGTGCCGCCGGCGATCGTCGAGCCGTGATAGCCGTTCTTGCGCGAGATCACATATTTCTTCTGCGGCTGGCCTTGCACGCGCCAGTACTGGTGCACGAGGCGCAGCACGGTGTCGTTGCCTTCCGAGCCGCTGTTGCAATAGAAGAAGTGGTTGAAGCCGGCGGGCGTGACTTCCGCGAGCATCGCGGAAAGCTCGATTACCGGCGGGTGCGTGGTCTTGAAGAACGTGTTGTAGAACGGCAGTTCCTGGATTTGGCGATACGCGGCGTCGGCGAGTTCCTTGCGGCCGTAGCCGACGTTCACGCACCACAGGCCGGCCATCCCGTCGATGACCTTGTTGCCGTCCGAGTCCCACAGGTAGACGCCGTCGGCCTTCACGATCACGCGGCTGCCCGCGCGGTTCAACGCGCCCATGTCCGAGAACGGGTGGATGTGGTGCGCGGCATCGAGCGCGCGGTATTCGGCGGTCGTGCGTGCCTGCGTCGCGCGGGGCGCTGCGGCCGTGGCGCTCGGCGCGGCCGGCTGGATCCAGGCAGAGTCGTTGCGGTAAGTCATGTTTCCTCCGTGATTCCGTATTCGGTTGTGTGCACGCTCAGACGTGCAGCAGCAGATGGCGGCGTTCCCACGAGCTGATCACGCGGAAGAACGCTTCGTATTCGGTTTCCTTCAGCGCGAAATACGCCTTCAGGAACTTGTGGCCGAGGATCTCGCCGAGCGGCTCGCAGGCGGCCATCAGCGTCAGCCCTTCCTCGAGGTTGCGCGGCAACTGGTACGGCAGTTCGTAGCCGTCGCTGACGAGCGGCTCGGTCGGCTCCAGGCGCTGCGTCATGCCGAGATAGCCGGCCGCGAGCGTCGCGGCGAGCGCGAGGTACGGGTTGCAGTCGACGCCCGGAATGCGGTTCTCGATCCGGCGCGCGGACGGGCCCGAGTGCGGGATGCGGAAGCCGACCGTGCGGTTGTCGTAGCCCCACTGCACGTTGATCGGCGCGGCCATGAAGCGCGACAGGCGGCGATACGAGTTGATGTACGGTGCGAAGATCGGCATCAGTGCCGGCGTGTACTTCTGCAGCCCCGCGAGGTAGTTGTAGAACATCGACGTCGCGCCGCCGGTTTCCGGCGACGTGAACAGGTTCTGGCCCGTTTCCTCGTCGACGATGCTCTGGTGCACGTGCATCGCCGAACCCGGCTCGTCTTCCATCGGCTTGGCCATGAACGTCGCGTACATGTTGTGACGCAGCGCGGCCTCGCGCACGGTGCGCTTGAACAGGAACACCTGGTCGGCCAGCGACAGCGCGTCGCCGTGCATGAAGTTGATCTCCATCTGCGCGGCGCCGACCTCGTGGATCAGCGTGTCGATGTCGAGGTTCTGTGCTTCGCAGTACTCGTAGATGTCCTCGAACAGCGGATCGAACTCGTTGACGGCCTCGATCGAATACGACTGGCGGCCCGTTTCGGGGCGGCCCGTGCGGCCCACCGGCGGGCGCAGCGGCAGGTCGGGGTCCTTGTTCATGTCGACCAGGTAGAACTCGAGCTCCGGTGCGACGACGGGCTTCCAGCCCTTCGCCTTGTACAGCTCGAGCACGCGGCGCAGCACGTAGCGCGGCGAGATCTCGACCGGCGAGCCGTCGAAGTGCACACAGTCGTGGATCACCTGCGCGGTCGGGTCGACGGCCCACGGGATCAGGCGGATCGTCGACTCGTCGGGCACGCACACCATGTCGGGGTCGGTCACGCCGGTCAGCGAGCCGTCTTCCGGATATTCGCCGGTGACGGTCTGCACCATCACGGCCTGCGGCAGCCGCATCGATTCGCCGGACGTGAACTTGTTGCGCGGCGTGATCTTGCCGCGCGCGATGCCGGCCATGTCGGGAATGATCGCCTCGACTTCGGTGATCCGGTGTTGCTTCAGAAAACTTTCGATGTCTTGCATGTCTGTTCTCGTTGGTTTGGTCGGCGCGCTCAGGCGAGCGCGGCGGCGGCCATGGCACGCGTGCGGGCAGCGCGGCGGGCGCGGCAGGCATCGCCGAAGGCGCGGAAGATCGCGCTCGACAGCGGGTCCTGCGCATGGCGCCATTCCGGATGCCACTGCACGGCGAGGGCGAAAGCCGGTGCATCGACGACGCTCACGGCTTCGATCAGGCCGTCCGGCGCGACGGCCTCGACGGCGAGGCCGGCGCCGAGCTGGGCGATGCCCTGCTTGTGCAGCGAGTTCACCTGCACGTCGTCGCGGCCGCCGGCGAGCGCGTGCAGCTTGCCGCCGGGCGTCAGGCGCACGACGTGCGCGGGGCCGTATTGCGTGTCCATCGGCGCATCGTCGTCCTCGCGGTGATCGGCGAGGCCCGGCACTTCATGCACGCGCTGGTGCAGCGTGCCGCCGCAGGCGACGTTCAGTTCCTGGAAGCCGCGGCAGACGGCCAGCACGGGCACGCCCGCGGCGATCGCCGCGCGCAGCAGCGGCAGCGTGGTCGCGTCGCGGGCCGGGTCGTGCTTCGTGCCCGGTGCGCTCGGTTCGCCGCCGTACAGGTGTGGCTCGACGTTCGAGTAGCTGCCGGTAAACAGCAGGCCGTCGACCGCGTCGAGTACGTCGTCGACCGACTGGCGCTCGCCGAGCGCGGGCAGCACCATGGCGAACGCCTGCGCGCCGTCGACGATCGCGGCGACATACTTGTCGCCGACCGTGTGCGATGCGTGTGTGCCGATTTGCGTATGGTCGGCGGTGAGGCCGACGAGGGGTTTCCTTCTATCCATGACGTCAATCAGTTATCCGGAGGGTTGTTGCGTCTTGCTTGCCGGATGGAGCGAAACGCCGGCGTGCAACAGCCCCGCAGCCTTGCGTGAGACGCAGGGCCGCTGGTGAATGGGCGCAACGGGATGGCGTGGCGATCCGCGCTGCGCGCGACGATCAGGCCGTCGTTCGTTTCATTGCGAGACGCGACGCGGCAACGAATGCGCGAACGCGTTCCGTCACCGCACGGACGATGCGGTTGACGAATCAGCAGACGAAACGAACGACGTAAAGAAGGGAGAGGCGCTACGGCAACAGCGACGCCACTTCGTCCGTATCGACGGCGACGAATGCGCGTGCGGAAACGGCGTTGTGACGCCGAACGGAACGACGGGACAGGATGGTGTAGATCGACAGGTGAAGCAGGCGAGGACTATGCCAGCCGCAACTGCCGTCGTCGGAAGCGGACGCCGCGCTGCGCAAACTTCGCACATCGCCTCGATCCCACCTCACCAGAGGGCCACGGACTCTCACGATTACACTCGACTGGGTTGTTGAAAGTATTGAACACCTGACCGTTTCGACGCGCTGGGCGTTTAAAATAATCGAGGTGCCGGTTACACGTTATTTACATTGATGGGCCTCAATTTTTGCGTTGCAATAACGTTTTTTGCTGCCCATGAAAGCGTGATGACGCTAACCTGAGAGCCAGCATATACGAGCCAAAAACGGCGTCAAATGTTTTTTAACGGTGCTGCATCAGGGCTTTCCCGAGCAGTGCGAACAAAAGATTCGCAAACGGAATAATGTGCGAGGTGTTCATTATTTCGAACGCCTTTCAGGGTTTTCCCCGCTAATGCTCGGCATAAAGTGATTAGAATATTCAACGGCTGTCCACCGCGTCGTTTCACTTTGCCATCGCACATACCGTGTCCGAAACCGAATCGATGTCCACCGAAGTCGCCGAGCGCCTGCGTTTCGTGCGCAACAAGCAAGGCCTGTCGCAGCGCGAACTCGCGAAGCGGGCCGGCGTGACCAACGGCACGATCTCGCTGATCGAACAGGGCCGCGTGAGCCCGTCGGTCGGCTCGCTGAAGAAGCTGCTCGAATGCATCCCGATGAGCCTCGCGGAATTCTTCACGTTCGAGCTCGTCGAATCGCGTTCGGTCGTGTCGCGTCGCGACGAGATGCCGAACCTCGGCAACGACACGCTCGCGTTTCACCTGGTCGGCGCGAGCATGAAGGACCGCAATATGTGCATCCTGCGCGAGGTCTACCAGCCGCAGGCCGACACAGGGCCCGAGATGCTCGTGCACGCAGGGCACGAGGGCGGGGTCGTCGTGTCGGGCCGGCTCGAGCTGACCGTCGACGGCGCGACGTGGCTGCTCGACCCCGGAGACGGCTACTACTTCGAAAGCCGTTTGCCGCACCGTTTTCGCAATCCCAGCGCGGAACAGATCTGCGAGGTCGTCTCGGCCAATTCGCCGGCGACCTTCTGACCTTCGCACCGCGCGTCACTGCATTCGCTGCCGGCCGGCTGCGCGTCATGCGCAGCGGCGTGCCGCATCGCGAATGCCAAAAAACTGAGGCATCCTGATGAACAAGTTGACTTTGGCTGACTGGCAGGACAAGGCGGCGTCGCTCAAGATCGAAGGGCGCGCATTCATCGACGGCGCATCGCGCGATGCGCACGGCGGCAAGACGTTCGACTGCGTGAGCCCGATCGACGGCCGCGTGCTCGCGAAGGTCGCCGATTGCGGCGAAGCCGACGTGAACGCGGCCGTCGCCGCTGCGCGCCGCGCGTTCGACGCGGGCGTGTGGGCCGGGCTGAACCCGCGTGCGCGCAAGGCCGTGCTGCTGCGCTGGGCCGCGCTGATGCGCGAGCATCTCGACGAGCTGTCGCTGCTCGAGACGCTCGACGCCGGCAAGCCGATCGGCGACACGACGACGGTCGACGTGCCGGGCGCCGCGTACTGCGTCGAATGGTTCGCGGAAGCGATCGACAAGGTCGGCGGCGAGGTCGCGCCGGCCGATCATCATCTCGTCGGTCTCGTCACGCGCGAGCCGGTCGGCGTGGTGGCCGCCGTCGTGCCATGGAACTTCCCGATCCTGATGGCCGCGTGGAAATTCGGGCCGGCGCTCGCGGCCGGCAACAGCGTGGTGCTGAAGCCGTCGGAGAAATCGCCGCTGACCGCGATCCGTGTCGCGCAGCTCGCGTACGAGGCCGGCATTCCGGCCGGCGTGTTCAACGTCGTGCCGGGCGCGGGCGAGCCGGGCAAGCTGCTCGCGCTGCATCGCGACGTCGACTGCATCGCGTTCACGGGCTCGACTGCGGTCGGCAAGCTGATCATGCAATACGCCGCGCAGTCGAACCTGAAGCGCGCGTGGCTCGAACTCGGCGGCAAGTCGCCGAACATCGTGCTGCCCGATTGTCCCGATCTCGACCGCGCGGCGCAGGCCGCCGCCGGCGCGATCTTCTACAACATGGGCGAGATGTGCACGGCGGGTTCGCGGCTGCTCGTGCATCGCGACATCAAGGACGCGTTCATCGAGAAACTCGTCGCGGCCGCGCGCGCATACGTGCCCGGCAACCCGCTCGATCCGTCGGTGTCGATGGGCGCGATCGTCGACGGCATCCAGCTCGAGCGCGTGCTCGGCTATATCGAGGCCGGGCGCGGCGAAGGCAGGCTCGTCACGGGCGGGGCGCGCGTGAAGGAGGAAACGGGCGGCTTCTACGTGGAGCCGACGGTGTTCGAGGTGAAGCCCGATGCGAGGATCGCGCGTGAGGAGATCTTCGGGCCCGTGCTGTCGGTGATCGTGTTCGACGACGTCGACGAGGCCGTGCGGATCGCGAACGACACCGAATACGGGTTGGCCGCGGCCGTGTGGACATCGAACCTGACGACCGCGCACGACGTGTCGCGCCGGCTGCGTGCGGGCACCGTCTGGGTGAACTGCTACGACGAGGGCGGCGACATGAACTTCCCGTTCGGCGGCTACAAGCAGTCGGGCAACGGCCGCGACAAGTCGCTGCACGCGCTCGAGAAGTACACCGAGCTGAAGTCGACGCTGATCAGGCTGCGCTGACGCGAAATCGGCCGCGGGCGCAGCGCCGTGCGGCGGTGTGCCCGCGGGTCGCGTTGCGTGTGCGTTATGCGGCGCGCAGCGCGGGGTGGAAGCCGGCGGCTTCGATGATCGACTGCACGCGCTCCGCGCCTTGTGCCGATTCGACCTTGACGATCTTCGCCGCGACGTCGATGTCGAGCTTCGCGGCGGGATCGGCGGCCGTCACCGCGCGCGTGATGGCGTTGGCACAGCCGCCGCAGGTCATGTCCTGGACTTCGAATTCCATCGTGTTCTCCTGGGTTGACGATTGACAAGCATCGACAGCATGAAGCTTGCCACGGTGGGAAGGTCAAGCGCCGTCATGCGTGCTCGTGCGGTTGCGGGATGAGCGATCAGGCGGCGGGCGGGCCGCCTGCCGCCGTGCGAACGGGTGAGAAGGGGCGACCGAGGGCGGTCAGCGGTGGCTGTCGATCCAGGCGCGAGCCCATTCGAGCCCCGCTTCGCGCGCGTCGTCCTCGGTGTCGAACACGCCGAGTACGCCGGATGCCTCGACCAGCTTGTTGTTCTGCGTGATCGTGCCGCTTGCCGCGAAGCGCTCGGGCTGCAGGATTTCGTCCTGCTGCAGGATCGCGTGGCCCCAGATCTGGTAGCCGTGGTAGGTTTGCGCTTCCATTATCGAGTCACCTCCGCGGAGCGGCCGTGCGTGCCGACCTGCAGCACGTTGCCGTCCGGCGTGTATTGCCGCGGGATGTTGGAGTCATTCAGGGCGTGCTGCGCGTCGGGTGCAGCCGGCTGCATCACCGTCAGGCGTCCCGGCGCGGGCTGCGCGACGGGGCGCGGAGCGGCCGGCCTCTCGGCCGCGGTCGCGGGCGAACGATGCGAACCGGCTTTCACGGCCTGCGCGACGCGGCGCTTGTGCGGCTTCACCGCGGCTTTGGGCGTGGCATTCGCGTGCTTCTCCGCGCTCTTGACGGCGCGCGCGTCGGCGCCCGTGTGCGCGGCCGGGGTACGGGCTTCCGGCGCGTGGGCCGCCGGAAGCCGCGCCTCGGGCGGGTTCCAGACCTCGACGTAATGCTCGGCGGCCCAGCCCGTCGACACGAACGTCAGCGCCAGCACACCGCATCCAATCAGTCTTACCATTGTCTCTCCGTCATATTCCTTGCGACCCGCGTTCGGCCGGCCGTGCATGCGCATTCGGGGCAGCGGCTCAGGAGAACACCTCGAGCCCGTGCTTCTCGACGATCTGGAGCATCCGGGCCGCGATGCCGCTCGGCCGCTTGTCGCCCTGTTCCCATTGGCGGATCGTCGACGTCGTCGTGTTCAGGTAGAGCGCGAACACGCTCTGGCTGACGTTGACGGATTTGCGGATGCGGGCGATCGCTTGCGGATCGAACTGCGGGGCGGCTTCGATGCAGAGATTGTCGTATTCGCGCATCGTTTTCTTGTCGATCAGGTTTGCGCGATAGAGGCCCGACGCGGCGCTGTGGATCGCCTCCGTTGCGTCGCTCTTGAATCGACTCTTAGCCATTGCAAATCTCCACCAGCTCTTTCAGTGCGATCAGCGTCGCGATATCGGCGTCGGTGCGGCGCCCGACATCCGCGGCGAGCTTTCTGAAGGCGCGCAGTTCGCGTTCGTCGATGTCGTCCCTGTCGCGTTTTGCGAACAGGAACACGAAAACCCACGCCTGCCCGACCTTGCTCAGCACGATCCCGCGCTGCCGATTCCCGTCCAGGCGCTTTTTCCAGACGTTGCCGCCGAGCTCGACGCCCTGGCCGCGCGCCAGTTCCCGCGCGGCGCGGCAGAGTTCGGCATCGGCGATTCCTGCTTTTCTGGCTGCCTTGTGAAACCACTTCGTCTTGAAGACGCGTCGTACGGAGGCAGGCATGTCGGACCGGTCGAGTTAGCACAGGATTATATACCACTACGTGGTACATATTTCGACCTGGCCGAATGGCCTGCTGCCCGCCGATACGCGGTCGGGACGGTCCGGCAAGGACCATCCCGGTCGTCCCGCGTTACTCCACCGTCACCGATTTCGCGAGGTTCCGCGGCTTGTCGACGTCGGTGCCGCGCGCGCATGCGGTGTGATACGCGAGCAATTGCAGCGGCACGACGTGCAGGATCGGCGACAGCTGCCCGTAGTGTTCCGGCATCCGGATCACGTGCAGGCCGTCGTCGTTGACGATCTGCGTGTCCGCATCGGCGAACACGTACAGTTCGCCGCCGCGCGCACGCACTTCCTGCATGTTCGACTTCAGCTTCTCGAGCAGCGTGTCGTTCGGCGCGACCGTGACGACCGGCATCGCTTCCGTGACGAGCGCGAGCGGCCCGTGCTTCAGTTCGCCGGCCGGATAGGCCTCGGCGTGGATGTACGAGATTTCCTTCAGCTTCAGCGCGCCTTCGAGCGCGATCGGGTAGTGCAGCCCGCGGCCGAGGAACAGCGCGTTTTCCTTGCGTGCGAATTCCTCCGACCACGCGATGATCTGCGGCTCCAGCGCGAGCACGCTGTTCAGCGCGGCCGGCAGGTGGCGCAACTGCTTCAGGAATTCGGCTTCCTGAGCGGCATCGACGTGCCCGCGCAGCTTGCCGAGCGTGGCCGCGAGTACGAACAGCGCGACGAGTTGCGTCGTGAACGCCTTCGTCGACGCGACGCCGATCTCGGTGCCCGCGTGCGTCAGGAACTGCATTTCGGTGAGGCGCACCATCGCGCTCGTCGCGACGTTGCAGACGGCCAGCGTGTGCGTGTGGCCGAGCGACTGCGCGTGCTTGAGCGCGGCGAGCGTGTCGGCCGTCTCGCCCGACTGCGAGATCACCAGCACGAGCTGGCGCGGGTTCGGCACCGATTCGCGGTAGCGGTATTCGCTCGCGATCTCGACCTGCGTCGGGATCTTCGCGATCGATTCGAGCCAGTATTTCGCGGTGAGGCCCGAGTAGTAGCTCGTGCCGCACGCGAGGATCAGCAGGCTGTCGATATCCGCGAAGGCGGCGGGCGCGGCGTCGCCGAACAGCGTTGCGTCGAAGGTTTCGGTTTGCGGCACGGTGTCGCTGATCGCGCGCGGCTGCTCGAAGATTTCCTTCTGCATGAAGTGGCGATACGGCCCGAGTTCGACCGCGCCGCCGTAGGCGCTCACCACGCGGATCTCGCGCTGCACGAGCGCGCCGTTCCGGTCGACGATCTTCACGCCGTCGAGCGACAACTCGCACACGTCGCCTTCCTCGAGGAACGTGAAGCGGTCGGTGCTGCCCGCGAGCGCGAGCGCGTCGGACGCGAGGAAGTTCTCGCCGTCGCCGTGGCCGACCACGAGCGGCGAACCCTGGCGCGCGCCGACGACGGTGTGCGGCTGGTCCTTGTGGATCACGGCGATCGCATACGCGCCGTGCAGCTGCCCCACCGCTTCGCGCACCGCGTCGAACAGGTTGCCGCGATACAGGCTGTGCACGAGGTGGGCGATCACTTCGGTGTCGGTCTGCGACACGAATTCGTAGCCCTTCGCGCGCAGCGCTTCGCGCAGCGATTCGAAGTTCTCGATGATGCCGTTGTGGACGAGCGCCAGCGCGTTCGACGAGAAGATCGGGTGCGCGTTGTGCGTGACGGGCGCGCCGTGCGTCGCCCAGCGCGTATGCGCGACGCCGGTGGTGCCTTCGAGGTGCGATTCGCGCACCTGCGCGTCGAGATCGGCGACGCGCGCGACGCTGCGCGCGCGCTTCGGTGCGCCCGGCTCGAGCACGGCGACGCCGCACGAGTCGTAGCCACGGTATTCGAGGCGCCGCAATCCTTCGATCAGCACCGGAACGATATTACGCTGCGCAACTGCGCCGACAATGCCGCACATGAATGAGTGAGTCCTGTAAGTCGACGCGGACGCCGCCGGGCGCCCGCAAAAAGGTTCAGCTTTTCTTCTTGACCGGGCGGACGTAGCCGCTCTTCGCGGTCTGGGTCTTCTCGTTCAACGCGAGCAGGCCGTCGGCCACGTCCTTCCAGATCGTCGTGCCGGCGGCGATCGTCACGCCGCGGCCGACGCGCACGGGCGCGACGAGCTGCGTATCGGAGCCGACGAACACGTCGTCCTCGATCACGGTGCGGAACTTGTTCGCGCCGTCGTAGTTGCAGGTGATCGTGCCCGCGCCGATGTTCACGCGTGCGCCGATGTCGGCGTCGCCGATGTACGTGAGGTGGTTTGCCTTCGAGCCGTGGCCGATCACCGCGTTCTTCACCTCGACGAAGTTGCCGACGTGCGCTTCGTCCGCGAGTTGCGTGCCGGGGCGCAGCCGCGCGTACGGGCCGATCACGGTGTGCGCGCCGAGCTCGGCGCCGTCGATGTGCGTGAATGCGTCGATGCGCGTGCCTGCGCCGACCGACGCGTTGCGGATCACGCAGTTCGCGCCGATCGTCACGTTGTCGGCGAGCGTCACGTTGCCTTCGAACACGCAGTTCACGTCGATCGACACGTCGCGGCCGCAGCGCAGCGTGCCGCGCACGTCGACGCGCGCCGGATCGGCGAGCGTGACGCCGTCGACGAGCAGCGCGTCGGCGATATTGCGCTGGTGGATGCGTTCGAGCTCGGCGAGCTGCGCCTTGCTGTTCACGCCGAGCGTTTCCCATTCCTCGTCGGGCTGCGCGGTGACGACCTCGAAACCGGCCTCGATCGCGAGTTCGACGACGTCGGTCAGGTAGTACTCGCCCTGCGCGTTCTCGTTCTTCAGCGCGCCGAGCCACATCGACAGCTGGGCCGTGGGCGTGACGATGATGCCGGTGTTGATCTCGGCGATCTTCAGTTGTTCGGGCGACGCGTCCTTCTGTTCGACGATGCGCGTGACGAAGCCGGCCGCGTCGCGCACGATGCGGCCGTAGCCGGTCGGATCGTCGAGCGTGACCGTCAGGATCCCGTAGCGGCCTTCGCGCGCGGCGTCGACGAGGCGTTGCAGCGTCGATGCGCGGGTGAGCGGCACGTCGCCGTACAGCACGAGCGTCGGTTGCGCGGGATCGAGGAGCGGCAGCGCCTGGCGCACCGCGTGGCCGGTGCCGAGCTGCTCGGCCTGCACCGCGAACTGGACGTCGGGTGCGGCGACGGCGGCCTGGACCTGCTCGCCGCCATGACCGACGACGACGACGAGCCGGGACGGCTGCAGCGTGCGCGCGGTGTCGATGACGTGGGAGAGGAGCGGCCTGCGGGCCAGGGGATGAAGCACTTTCGGCAGCGCGGAACGCATGCGCTTGCCGGTGCCTGCCGCCAAAATCACGATATTCATGGCGCCAGCTTGTCAGAGGAGTTCGAAGCCGTCCATTTTAGCATGCGGCCCCCGCCGTTCCGGGCCTGTCGCGGCGGGGCGACAGCGCCGGAAAGCGGCGTTGCGGCCCCGTTCCGGCAGGTGTTCGGGCCCTGCTTACAGGTCGTCGAACTGGACGATCGAGATCGGCCGGGCGCCACCCGGCGCGGCGCTGTCGTCGCCCGACGCGCACGGTTCCTCGTCGAACGCGATGTCGCCTTGCGGGTCGGCAACGCCTGTCGCGCGCAGCGACTGGAACGGGTACAGCGTCGTGTCCATCAGGTGCGACGGAACGACCTTCGCGAGCGCGTTGAACATGTTGTCGACGCGGCCCGGGAAGCGCTTGTCCCATTCGCGGATCAGCGCCTTCATTTCCGCGCGCTTCAGGTTCGGCTGGCTGCCGCACAGGTTGCACGGGATGATCGGGAATTCGCGCAGTTCCGCGTATTTCTCGAGATCGGTTTCCTTCACGTACGCGAGCGGGCGGATCACGATGTTCTTGCCGTCGTCCGACTGCAGCTTCGGCGGCATCCCCTTCAGCTTGCCGCCGTAGAACATGTTGAGCAGCAGCGTCTGCACGATGTCGTCGCGGTGGTGGCCGAGCGCGATCTTGGTCGCGCCGAGCTCGCCGGCCACGCGGTACAGGATCCCGCGGCGCAGCCGCGAGCACAGCGAGCAGGTCGTCTTGCCCTCGGGCACGAGCCGCTTCACGATGCTGTAGGTGTCCTGGTTCTCGATGTGGAACGGCACGCCGACCTGCTTCAGGTATTCCGGCAGCACGTGCTCGGGGAAGCCCGGCTGCTTCTGGTCGAGGTTCACCGCGACGATGTCGAAGTCGATCGGCGCGCGCTCGCGCAGGCGCAGCAGCACGTCGAGCATCGCGTAGCTGTCCTTGCCGCCCGACAGGCAGACCATCACCTTGTCGCCTTGCTCGATCATGTTGAAGTCGCCGATCGCCTGGCCGACCTGGCGCACGATCCGCTTGAACAGCTTGTTGTTCTCGTACGCGTCCTTCTGTTCGCGGCGCGTCAGCACCGGGCGGGCGGCCGGGGCGGCGGTCGCGTCGAGGGTGGCGGCATCGGCCGCCGTGTCATTCATGTGGGGGGCGTTCATGCGCGCTCCTCGTCCTTGATGCGAAAGACTTCGACGCCGACGGCGTCGCAGTCCGGATAAGCGTCCGGTTTCTCGGTACAGACGCGTACCGCGCGCACGGCATCGTGCGCCAGCAGGCGCGCGGCGATCGCGTCGCACAGCGTTTCCTGCAGGTGGATGTGGCCGCGCGCCAGGCATTGCGTGACGCTCTGCTTCATCAGATCGTAGTCGACGATTTCATGCAGCCGGTCGTCGACGGGGGTGGACAGCGCGAGCGGCACGAACAGGTCGACATTGATGACGACGCGCTGCTCGCCGCGCTTCTCGTGTTCGAAGGCACCGATGTTGATGTGCACTTCGTAGTCGCGCAGGTAGAGCCTGCGGCAGTCCGCGAGGCGGGGGTGCAGGAGAGCGGAAAACATGGTCGTCCCAGTCAAATTGGCGTGCGCACACGCAAAGCGGCGCGGGCGGCGGCAGTCAGGCCGCGCGATCCGCGCAGTTCATTCATTCGGGCCGGCGGCGGGCGGCACGAGGTGCTCGCCGCCGTCGACGGTTAGCGTCGCGCCGGTGACGCCCGGTGCGCTCGCGAGATAGCAGGCGGCCGCCGCGATGTCGTCCGCGTGCGGCGCGTGGCCGCGCACGAGCGCCGCGACCCGCACCTTCGGCGCGAGCGCCAGCGCCAGCGCCGACGTCGCGCGGTTCAGCGCGGCCTGCATCAGCGCGTGCGACATCTGCGCCGGCGCAGGGTGAAACAGTGCCTGATCCAGCACGTGGATCGCGCAGGCGCGCAGCGCTTCGTGCTCGCGCGCGGCGTCGGGCGTCGCATCGGCGAGCGCGCGGGCCAGCGCGAGCGGGGCCGTCACGTTGCGCGCGAGTGCGCCGGCGAGCGACGCGCCGTCTACCGTATGGGCATCGTCGGCGCCTGCGCTGGCGCTCACGAACACCGCGCACGCGGGCCGGCCGAGCGCCGCGCCGCACGCGGCGACGAGTCCGGCGGCGTCGGCTTCCAGGGCCAGATCGGCGTCGAGCACGACCGCGCGGCGGCCGAGCGCCGCAACTTCGGCGACGAGTGCGTCGGCCGCCGCATGCGGCGTGCCGTGGCTGCGCTGCAGCGCGACGTCCCAGCCGCGCCGGGCGAATCCCGTCGCGAGCGCGCGACCGATCGACGCGGCGTCGGCCGCGCTGCCCAGGGCACCTGTGACGAGCGCCACGCGCTGGGTCGACGTATCGGCTGAAACGGTCATTTACAATGCCGGGATGAACCCGAAAGCTCACGAACCCGCTAGTTTACCCGCTCCCGGCCCTGACGCGCTTGCGCAGTCCGAAACCCTTGCCGCGCAACTGCGCGACGAGATCGCGGCTGCCGGTGGCTGGCTGCCGTTCGACCGCTTCATGGAGCGCGCGCTGTATGCGCCCGGCCTCGGCTACTACAGCGGCGGCGCGCGCAAGTTCGGGCGTCGCGCTGACGACGGCAGCGACTTCGTCACCGCGCCCGAGCTGTCGCCGCTGTTCGCGCAGACGCTCGCGCAACCGGTCGCGCAAGCGCTCGCGGCGAGCGGCACGCGTCGCGTGATGGAATTCGGCGCCGGCACGGGCAAGCTCGCGGCCGGGCTGCTCGCGGCGCTCGACGCGCTCGGCGCCGGGCTCGACGAATACCTGATCGTCGACCTGTCCGGCGAGCTGCGCGAACGGCAGCGCGACACGATCACGGCCGCCGCACCGGCGCTTGCCGCGAAGGTGCGCTGGCTCGACGCGCTGCCCGAGCGGTTCGACGGCGTCGTCGTCGGCAACGAGGTGCTCGATGCGATGCCCGTGCGGCTGTTCGCGAAGGCGGGCGGCGCGTGGCACGAGCGCGGCGTCGCGCTCGACGCGCGGCAGGCGTTCGTGTTCGAGGATCGGCCCGCCGCGCCGGCCAGCCAGCCGCCGGTGCTCGCGCGGCTCACCGCCGAGGTCGCCGACGGCTATGTGACCGAGACGCACGAGGCCGCGCTGGCGTTCACGCGCACCGTCTGCGCGATGCTCGGGCGCGGCGCGGTGCTGCTGGTCGACTACGGCTTTCCCGCGCACGAGTACTACCATCCGCAGCGCGACCGCGGCACGCTGATGTGCCACTACCGCCATCACGCGCACGACGATCCGTTCCTGTACCCGGGGCTGCAGGACATCACCGCGCACGTCGAATTCACCGGCATCTACGACGCGGCCATTGCCGCCGGCGCCGACCTGCTCGGCTACACGTCGCAGGCGCGCTTCCTGCTGAACGCAGGCATCACCGACGCGCTGGCCGCGATCGATCCGTCGGACATCCACGCGTTCCTGCCGGCCGCGAACGCGGTGCAGAAGCTGATCTCGGAAGCCGAGATGGGCGAGCTGTTCAAGGTGATCGCGTTCTCGCGCGGCATCGACGGCACGCTCGACGCGTTCGCGCGCGGCGACCGCTCGCACGCACTCTGACGGGAGCCGACATGCTGCGCTGGCTGATGGCGTCGTTCGTCGCGGTGATGATCCTGACGCGCTGCTGGCCGTGGCTCGGCAAGCTCGGCATCGGGCGGATGCCGGGCGACGTCACGCTGACGCTCGGCGGGCGGCGCTACCCGTTCCCGTTCATGTCGACGCTGGTGCTGACGATGCTGGTATCGATGGTGGCGCGGCTCCTCTGAGCCGCGCCTGAACGGCGGCGCGTTACAGCTCGATTTCGCCGAGGATCCGGTGCGCGAGCGCCTTCGCCTCGTCGAACGCTTCTTCCTCGCTGGGGCTCGTCGAGTGGACGTCGTAGCGTGTGTTCTCGGTGTCGTCTCCGTCGTCCCGCGAGAGGATCACGTAACCCTGGAACTGACCGTTGGCCGAATGCTGGGTATGCGCCTTGGCCGTGTAGATGCCCTTCGTGAACGTGTTCGTGTCCATCGTGCCTCTCCCGCAAAAGGACACTTCATCGTAGCACTGCGGCGCAGCATGTACAGCGCCGCTTATCGGTGACCGAACGGCGGCCGGCGCGCGTCCGGCCGCGTTCGATCGACCCTCGGTCAGCCTTCGATCAGCGCGACGACCTCGTCGAGCGTCGGCGCGTGCGCGCCCGTATGCCGGCACGCCGCGGCGCCCGCCGCCAGCGCGAACGCGAGATGCTCGCGCCACGATCGCTGCGGCGCGGCCATCAGGCTGAACAGCATGCCGCCGATCGACGCGTCGCCCGCGCCAACCGTGTCGGCCACTTCGACGCGCGGCGGGCTGGCTTCATGCACGTCGCCGTCCGCGTAGAGCGTCGCCGCCTGCGCGCCGCGCGTGACGAGCACCGCCGCGTGCGGGTTCAGCGCGCGCACCGCGCCAATCGCGTCGGGGCCGTCGCCGCCGAACAGGTGCCGCAGGTCCTCGTCGGACACCTTGATCAGGTCGGCGAGCGCGGCCATCTTTTCCAGCGTCGGCCGGTATGCGGCCGTCATCAGGTTCCGGACGTTCGGGTCGAAGCTGATCTTCACGCCACGCGCGTGCAGGTCGGCCGCGAGCGCGGCCAGCGTGCCGGCGAGCGGTTCGCGCACGAGGCTGATGCAGCCGAAATGCGCCCATTTCACATGGTCGGTCCAGCCGGCCGGCAGTTGCGCCGGATCGAACGCGAGATCGGCGCTCGCTTCGCCGATGAAGAAGTACGCGGGCGGGCGGGTCTCGTGGACGATCGCGAGCAGCGGCGGCCGCGCGACGCGCTGCAGGAAGCGCAGGTCGAGCCCGGCCGCTTCGCTCGTGCGCCACAGCACGTCGGAGAAGCAGTCTTCGCCAATCGAGCCCGCGAGCGCGCTCGGCACGCCGAGCCGCGCCACCGCGCGCGCGACGTTCCAGCCGGCGCCGCCCGGCACCGAGGTCCATTGCGCGTCGCCCGCACGCACCATGTCGGTCAGGATGTCGCCCGCCGACACGAAAGCCGGAAACGTGCCGCCGCTCATTGCGTCGGCTCGCTGCGCTGCGCGCGCGCGAGGGTCGCGAGCACGTCGTAGCATGCGCCCATCGTGTGATAGTCGGTCTTGCCGGCCGGGCTCTTCTCGTCGCCGTACTTGCGGTTGTCGCAGGTGAGGATGCGGTACCACGCGCCGTAGCGGTGATCGACGAAGTGCGTCCAGCTGTAGCGCCAGATCTCGTCGTACCAGTCCCAGAAGCGCTCGCTGCCGGTGCGCGCGCCGAGCATCGCGGCCGCCGCGAAGGTTTCCGCCTGCACCCAGAAATACTTGTTGTGGTCGCAGATCGTGAAGTCGGGGCCGAAGCCGTAGCACAGGCCGCCGTGATCGGCGTCCCATGCGTGCGCGAGCGCCGCGTCGAACAGTTCGGTCGCGCGCGGCACGAGCCAGTCGAGCGGGCGGTGCCGCTCGAGGATCAGCAGCAGCTTCGCCCATTCGGTCTGGTGCCCGGGCTGGAAGCCCCACGGACGGAAGATGTTCGAGCTGTCTTCCTTGTTGTAGTCCCAGTCGACCGACCAGTCCGCATGGTAGTGCTCCCACACGAGCCCGCCCGACAGCGCGGCCTGGCGCTGCGTGACGTGGCTCGCGATTTTCTCTGCGCGATCGAGGTACGTGAGGTGGCCGGTCGCCTCGTAGGCCGCGAGCAGCGCCTCCGTCATGTGCATGTTCGCGTTCTGGCCGCGGTACGACGACACGACCCAGTTCGGCGTCGCGTCGTCCGCATAGAGGCCCGCGGCCGCATCCCAGAAGCGGTGTTCGGCGAGCTCGAAGGTGGCCGCGATCAGCGGGCGGGCCTCGTCGAGGCCGGCCATCGTCGCGTGCGCGGCCGCGAGCAGCACGAACGCGAGCCCGTAGCAGTGGCGCGTGCCGTCGAGCGTCGCGCGCTTCGCGCCGTCGCGCCAGTCGAGTTCCCAGTCGTAGCCCTGCAGTTCGTCGTCCCAGTGCGCGTCGCGCAGGAAGCGCAGCCCGTGGCGCGCATATTCCAGGTGGCGCGGATCGCCGAAATGCCGGTACGCCATCGCGTAGTTGAAGACGAACCGGCAACTGCTGACGAGGTGGCGCGACGTGCGGTTGTAAAGGCTGCCGTCGTCGCGGAAGTAATGATGGAAGCCGCCCGTCGGGTCGAACGCATTCGTTGCGTAGAAGCGCAGCGTGTCCTCGATGTGCGACAGCAGGAACGACGGATCGCGGAAACTCGCGACGAACGGCGCGGCTTGTGTGTGGGCGGCCGGCGCGGCCGTGCAGGGTTGGACCGGGGGCATGTTCATGATGATTCGGTGACCGTGGCGGTATCGAGTGCCGGGGAGCCGGCGGGCTGACTGCTGGCCCGCACGATCAGCTCGACGGGCAGGGAAATCTCGGTGCGCTCGGGTGCTTCCGCGAGCAGCAGCTCGACGCCGCGGCGGCCGAGCGCTTCCTTGTCGACCGCGAGCGTTGTGAGCGGCGGGCTTGCGTGTGCGGCAGCCGGGATGTTGTCGAAGCCGACGATCGCGATGTCGTCGGGAATGCGCAGCCCGCGCGCGGTGCAGACGCGCTGCGCGGCGAGCGCGGCTGCGTCGTTGTACGCGAAGACGGCTTCCGGGCGCGGGCCCGGCGCGTCGAGCAGCTGCTCCATCGCGCGCGCGGCGCCGGTGTCGGGATCGAGCCCTGCATCGATCGTTACTTCGTACGCGGGATCGAACAGCCGCCCGGCCTCGAAGAACGCGCGCCGGTAGCCGATCGCGCGCTGCGCGATGCTGTAGTGCGCGGGCGAGCCGCCGATGAACGCGATCCGCGTGCGGCCGGTGGCGAGCAGGTGGCGCATCGCGAGCGCCGCGCCCGTCGCGTTGTCGATGTTCACCGAGCGCAACCCGGGCGCCCACAGGTCGATCAGCACGAGCGGCCGGCCGGTCGCGGCGAGCGCCTCGATCGTTTCCGGCTCGATGAAGCCGGCCACCGCGATCGCGTCGGGCGCGTGCGGGCGCATCTGGCGCAGCACGTCGTCGTTCGGCCCGACCGTGAGCAGCGTCGGCACGATGCCGCGCTCCCGGCACGCGTCCTCGACGCCGTGCAGCACGTGCGAGAAGAACGGGCTGGCCGGAAAGCGGTTGTGCTGGCGGTGCAGCAGGAAGGTGAGCCGGCGGATGCGCGGCCGCAACTGCGCGGGGTCGTAGCCGAGCCGCTGCGCGATCTCGACGATGCGCGCACGCGTCGCTTCGGACAGGCCCGGCTGGTTTTTCAGCGCGCGGGAGACGGTGCCGATCGAAACCTCTGCCGCCCGCGCCACATCGCGAATGGTCGTACCCATCGTTCGGGGTCCGGTTTGTTTAGGGTGAAAGCGATTGTATAGTAAAACGTGTCGCGGAATTCGGGCCGGATAACAGGGGAATACCCGTGAAATCCCGGTTTTTAAGCGCTAATCTGCGAAAACGCCGTTACTAAAAATACTAAACAAAACGCGAAAAAGGCAAGGTGGACGTGCGGGCGCCTGGCGAGCAGGAAATGGGGGCAAACGGACTGGCTTCACGCGTCAGCGCGAACCGTGCCCGACTGCCTCCGCCGACCACCGGGAGGTCGGTGTGCAACTAACGGTCCGGCTGCTTGATGGGCGGGGGCGCAGGCGCGCCCCCGCCGCACCGGGCGCCGCCGGGCGTGCAAACGCCGGCCGCCCGCCGCTCAGCGTATCGCCACGGCCGGCGGTTCGCCGCGATGGCGCAGCGCGGCGCGCCCCGCGTCGAGGTCGACGACCGCGAGCCCGTCCGGCTGCTGTTTCGCGCGCCGCTTCGCGAGCGCTGCGACCGACGCGATCTCGTCGCTGCCGTAGCGCTTCGCGCCGTGCGCGCCGGCCGGCACGCCGACCGCGCCGATCGCCATCGTCACGAAGCCGAAGAATGCCGGGTTGCCGTGGCGGTCCTCGCCACGCAGCCCGCCTGCCTGCCGGTCGGCCTGCGTGTAGAACAGCTGCGCGCCGTCGTTGAAGCGGGCGATCGCGTCGGCGGCGCGCTCGCGCCAGTCGGCGCGCTGGAACAGCACGAGGAAATCGTCGCCGCCGACGTGCCCGAGAAAGTCGCGCTGCGGGTCGCACACGCCGGCCAGCACCGTCGCCGCGAACTTCAGCACCTCGTCGCCCTGCCAGTAGCCGTACTGGTCGTTGAACGGCTTGAACAGGTTCAGGTCGACGTAGCACGCATGAAAGCCCGCGTCGCGCTGGAGCAGGCGGTCGATGTGCGCGCTGATCGGGATGTTGCCGGGCAGGAACGTCAGCGGATTCGCGTAGCGCGCGGCCTCGATGCGCATCTCGGTCACCGCGCGAACGAGGCTCTCGCCGGTGCCGAGCCCGACGTAGCGGCCGTGTTCGGTGATCACGAAGCCGTCCGCGAGATAGCGCTGGTCGTGGCTCGCGAGCAGCGTCGCGAGCTGCTCGAACGTCGTCGCGTTGTCGATCATCAGCGGTGCGTCGTTCGCGAACTGGAGGCACGGCTTCTTCCCGAACACCTCGCGGTGGTACGGCAGCGCGAAGCGGTCGATGAAGCCGCGGCGATTCACGAGCGCGACGGGCCGCCCGCGTTCGACGAGCGCGACCGCATGCAGGTCGGGCATTCGGTTGAACAAGTCGAGCACGTCGTTGCTGGTCGCGTCGCGCGGCAGCGCCGGCGCCGGCACCAGCATCTTCCCGGCGATCGTGCCGGCCGGCCGCACCGAGCGCGTCGCGCCGGGAAACACCGCGATGTGCGGCGCGCGGATCGCATCGCGCGCGGCCGGCGCGACGACCTGCGACGGCTGCGCGTTCGGCCGGCCGAGCAGGAAGCCCTGTACGCAGCGGATGCCCATGTCGCGCACGACGATCAGGTCGCATTCGTTCTCGATGCCTTCCGCGATCAGTTGCGCGCCGCTCGCCTGCGCGAAGTGCTGCATCGCTTTCACGGCCTCGAACTTCAGCGGGTCGCGGGCGATGTCGTGGATGAAGAAGCGGTCGATCTTCACGACGTCCGGCTGCAGGCGCAGCCACAGGTTCATGCTCGCGTTCGCGGTGCCGTAGTCGTCGAGCGCGAACTGGACGCCGGCGTCGCGCAGCGACGCGACGGCCGGCCCGATCTGGGCGATGTCCGGCGTCGCGTTCTGTTCGGTTAGCTCGATCACGATGCGCTCGGCGCCGATCCGCGCGCGGACGAGGCGCTGGCGTACGCGCTCCCGTTCGCGCGCGAGCTGCAGGATCGTGCCCGCGCTGAAATTGAGGAACAGCTTGCCGTCGCAGCCGAGCGCCGCGAACGCGTCGAGGCAGGTGAGCGCGGCCGCCTGTTCGAGCGCGATGGTTTCGCCTTCGCGCGCGGCCTGCGCGAACAGCGCGACGGGCGGCTCGAGGTCGGTGCCGCTTGGGCCGCGTATCAGGCCCTCGTATCCGACGACCGTTCCCGACCCGAGATCGACGATCGGCTGGAACACGGCGGCGAGCGCGCGATCCGCGATCAGGCGCGTGATGCTGGCGGCAGCGGAGTCGGGGTGGGGCGCGGGCATGGGCGAGGACAGCCGAATCGACGGGACGCCCGATTTAACGGCACCGCTCGCGGATAATTGAATGAAGATTTCGTGACGCGATGGGCGCTGCTGGTGCATCGCGCTTGGGGCGCATCGGTGTGCGTTTGGAAGTGGGGGGCGTGTGGAGGGAAGGCGGGCACCCGGAGCCCGGAACCCGGAACCCGGAACCCGGAACCCGAGAACCCGAGAACCCGAGAACCCGAGAACCCGAGAACCCGAGAACCCGAGAACCCGAGAACCCGAGAACCCGAGAACCCGAGAACCCGAGAACCCGAGAACCCGAGAACCCGAGAACGTCGGGACGGCGCCCCTCGACGGCCGTCCCGACGCGCGGATCGTCAGCGCTTGCCCGCGCTCAGCGCGCCCGGCGCCGATGTCGCGTCGCCCTCGTCGTGCTCGCCGCTCATGTCGCGCGCGCCCCAACGCTGCGCGAGTGCCGCGCAGGCCATCAACTGAATCTGGTGGAACAGCATCAACGGCAGCACGATCGCGCCGACCGCGTTCGCCGAGAAGATCACCTTCGCCATCGGCACGCCGGCCGCGAGGCTCTTCTTCGATCCGCAGAAGATGATCGTGATCTGGTCGGCGCGGTTGAAGCCGAGCCGTTTGCTGACGAACGCGGTCAGCAGCAGCGCGATCGCGAGCAGCACGAGGTTGACGACGAGCAGGCCGCCGAGCGCGCGCGGTGGGATCTGGTGCCACAGGCCTTCGTTGACGGCCTCGCTGAAGGCGACGTAGACGACGAGCAGGATCGAACCCTGGTCGACGAAGCGCAGTACGCCGCGGTTGCGGTCGATCCAGCCGCCGATCACGGGCCGCAGCAACTGGCCGGCGATGAACGGCACGAGCAGCTGCATCACGATGCTGCCGACGGTGCTCCACGGCGACGCGGCGGCTGCCGACTGCGACGTGATCATCAGCCCGACGAGCGCCGGCGTGACGAAGATTCCGAGCAGGCTCGACGCGGATGCCGCGCACACGGCGGCAGGCACGTTGCCCTTCGCGATCGACGTGAACGCGATCGACGACTGGACCGTCGACGGCAGCGTGCACAGGAACAGCACGCCCGCATACAACGTCGGCGTGACGAGCGGCTGCAGCACGGGTTTCAGCGCGAGACCGAGCAGCGGGAACAGCGCGAACGTGCTGAGCAGCACGACCGCGTGCAGCCGCCAGTGGGTCGCGCCCGCGACGACGGCTTCGCGCGACAGCTTCGCGCCGTGCAGGAAGAACAGCAGGCCGACGGCGATGTTGGTCGCCCAGTTGAACGCGTGGGCGGCCGGGCCGCGGCACGGCAGGAGGCTCGCGAGCACGACGGTGCCGACGAGCGCGAGCGTGAAGTTGTCGGGAAGAAAACGGGGACGGGCCATCGGGAACTCGATTCGGAAACGACGGAGGCGCGCGTCGCGCGCGCGGATGGCGCCATTGTCCCGGTTGGCGATTCACTACACAAATTCATTGTGGGAATCGATTGATGAGCCAGTCTCATGTAATAGTGCTCACCGCACCGGCCCGGCCATGCGCAAAACGGCAGAAGAATGTTCTGTCCCGGTCCCCTGCAGAAGTGAAAAAACCTAGCAGTAACATGGTGTTACACCGATGCCGGCGACATAACACTTTTTGGCTCGACACGCTTTCGGCCCGCTCATAAATTACTGCTGAAAGCCTTGCGTCGGCCAAAAAGCGGCCGGCACCGGGCATGGACAGGCACTGAACGATGACGGAACGGGTGAAACGGAAGATCGGACGATGGGTGGCAGGCGTGCTCGGCGCGCTGCTGATGCCGCTCGCGCTCGCGCAACCGCCCCACGGTGGTCATGCGTTCGGTGGCCACGGCTTCGGCGGTGGCGACATGCGCGCGTACGGTCAGCCGGCCGGCGGGGGGGCGGTCTGGCGCCGCGCTGCGCCGCCCGCCGGTGCACGCGCCGGCGGCGTGAACGGCTACGGCTCCCGCTGGGGGCTGCGGCCGACGCCGTCGTATGGCCATTACGCCGCGCAAAGCCCGTATCGCCCGATCAGCACCGACGTGCGCCAGATGCCGCGCCCGCCGGGCGGCGGCAACGTGCCGCTGCGCGCCGGGTCGATCCGCGCCGATGTCGCGCGCTATAACGAGGAGCGCGGCGGACGTCCGATGCCGCCGCCCCGCTCGCAGGAAGAACCTGCGCACTCGCCGTTTTTCTCCCCGTTCTACCGAAACTGAGCGCCTGCGCGCTCGTCCCTCCGCCGGCTGATGCGAATTCGCCACAGTCGCGCACAGATTTCCGCTGATTTTCCCGTCGCATTGCGCTATCTTTCGCGCCCGGTTCGCGTGCGCCACGCTGCCGTCCCGCCGTGCGATCGCGTTCACGCCGGGCTGCCCGGCCATGCATCCATTCCGCGAAGTTAATGCCGCCGCTATACCCGCAATAAGTGTGCGCAATTTTGACCGGACGAATGATCCGTAAAGATGGCTGCGCCCCATACGACGCAAGCACTCGGCTCCCAAAAACAACGCTCGCGCCACTTATCGACTATTCGACAAAACCTGGAGATCCCATGAAAGCACTCGCTCGCCGTGCGTCGCGCACGTCCGTCAAGCTGATCGCCGCGGCCGCCTGCGTGGCGGCTGCCGCTCCCGTCCATGCACAGTCGAGCGTGTCGCTCTACGGTCAGGTCGACGAATGGGTCGGCGCAACCAAGTTCCCGGGCGGCGACCGCGCGTGGAACGTGAGCGGCGGCGGGATGTCGACGTCGTACTGGGGCTTGCACGGCGCCGAGGATCTCGGCAACGGCTATAAGGCGATCTTTACGCTGGAAAGCTTCTTCCGCGCGCAGAACGGCCAGTTCGGCCGCTTCCAGGGTGACACGTTCTTCGCACGCAACGCCTATGTCGGCATCGATTCGCCGTACGGCACGGTGACGGCCGGCCGCCTGACGACGCACCTGTTCCTGTCGACGATCCTGTTCAACCCGTTCTACGACTCGTACACCTTCTCGCCGATGGTGTACCACGTGTTCCTCGGCCTCGGCACGTTCCCGACCTACCCGAGCGACCAGGGTGCCGTCGGCGATTCGGGCTGGAACAACGCGCTGTCGTACACGTCGCCGTCGTTCGGTGGCCTGAATTTCGGCGCGATGTACGCGCTCGGCAACCAGGCCGGCGACAACGGCTCGAAGAAGTGGAGCGCGCAGTTCAACTACGCGAACGGCCCGTTCGCGGCGACCGCGGTCTACCAGTACGTGAACTTCAACAACGGCCCGCGTGACCTGAGCGCGCTGGTGGCCGGCATGAAGAGCCAGGGCATCGCGCAAGTCGGCGCGACCTACGACCTGAAATACGTGAAGCTGTTCGGCCAGTACATGTATACGAAGAACGACCAGGTCGCGGGCAGCTGGCACGTGAATACCGCGCAGGGCGGCGTGTCGGTGCCGCTCGGCGTCGGCAGCGCGATGGCGTCGTACGCGTACTCGCGCGATGCGGGCGGCCTCGATCAGACGCGCCAGACCTGGGCCGTCGGCTACGACTATCCGCTGTCCAAGCGTACGGACGTCTACGCTGCGTACATGAACGACCACATCAGCGGCCTGTCGACCGGCAACACGTTCGGCGCCGGCATCCGCGCGAAGTTCTGACGCGCACGCGCGACCGGTGCGCCGGCCGCGCGCCAAAAGCGCGGCCGGACTGCATGTTTTCCCGCCAAAACGGCGCCGCGACCCCGCGGCGCCGTTTTGCCTTTCTTGACCTTTCTGTTTCCCCGCCTTTGTTACCCTATCTCGTAATTGGACCATTCCCCCGTCATTACGAGCTAGTTCGATGGATACCCTCGTCAGCATGAATGTGTTTCGCTACGTCGTCGAAGTGGGCAGCTTCGTCGGCGCGGCCGAGCGCATGCAGATGTCGGCTGCGATGGCGAGCAAGCACGTGATGCATCTCGAGCAGCAGCTCGGTGCGCGGCTGCTGCATCGCACGACACGACGCGTCGCCCCTACCGAGGCGGGACGCGAATACTATGAGCGCCTCGTGCAGGCGCTGTCTGAACTCGACGAAGCCGGGCAGGCCGTCGGCGCCGCGAGCGTGGTGCCGCAAGGCAGGCTGCGCGTGACGTCGCTCTCGGCGTTCGGGCTGCGGCACGTGATGCAGGCCGTCACCGATTATGCGGGCCGGTTTCCGGACGTGACCGTCGACATGACGCTGTCCGATCGCGTGGTCGACCTGATCGAGGAAGGCTACGACGTCGCGGTGCGTGCGGCGCCGAACGGATTGAAATCGTCGTCGCTGGTCGCGCGGCAGATCGCGACCGCGCACATCCTGCTGGTCGCGTCGCCCGAGTATCTCGAGAAGCACGGCACGCCCGCGACGATCGCCGATCTCGCGCACCACAACTATCTGCGGCGCGACTCGAATTCGACGATGCTCGATTCGCTGGTGATCGATGCGGCCGCCGCGTCGCGCGTGAACCTCAACGGCAACCTGATCGTGAATCATCTCGAAGGGCTGCGTGCGGCCGTGCTCGCGGGCGCGGGCATCGCGCTGCTCGGCACCGAGGTGGTCGGCGACGACATCGAGTCCGGCCGGCTCGTGCCGGTGCTGCTCGATGCGGTGCCGCCGCACGAGGCGCCGATCTATGCGGTCTACGCGAGCCGTCGTCACGTGTCCGCGAAGGTGCGTTCGTTCGTCGACTTCCTGGCGGCGCGTTTCGAAGGGCAGTCGCTGTGTCCGTCGATCGAATCGCGCCTGCGCGTGCTGCCGATGACGCGGATGAAGCGCGCGGTCTGAGCCGTCTTTCCCGCGGAAGCGGGGCAATAAAAAAGCGCGAACCGCTTCGGTTCGCGCTTTTTGTTTTGTCGGATGGCATTCGCGCCGGCGGCGGCCGCCATGGCCGCCGCATCCGTCAGCGCGGGATGCCGAGCCGCGCCTTTGCGTCGTCGTACTCGCGCTTCAGGCGCTCGACGAGCGCGCCCACGCTCGGCAGGTCGTCCATCAGGCCGACGCCCTGGCCGGCACCCCAGATGTCCTTCCACGCCTTCGTCTTGTCGCTGCCGAAATTCATCTTGGTCTTGTCGGATTCTGGCAGCGCTTCCGGATCGAGGCCGGCCTTCTCGATGCTCTCGCGGATGTAGTTGCCGTGCACGCCCGTGAAGAGGTTCGTGTAGATGATGTCCGACGATTTCGCGTTCACGATCGCGTGCTTGTAGTCGTCGATCGCGTGCGCTTCCTGCGTCGCGATGAAGCGCGTGCCCATGTACGCGAAGTCGGCGCCCATCGCCTGCGCCGCCAGGATCGAGCCGCCGTTCGCGATCGCGCCGGACAGCACGATCGGGCCGTCGAAGATCTTGCGGACTTCGCCGACAAGCGCGAACGGCGACGTCGTGCCCGCGTGGCCGCCTGCGCCGGCCGCGACGAGGATCAGCCCGTCGACCCCGGCTTCGAGCGCCTTCTGCGCATGACGCAGATTGATCACGTCGTGCAGCACGATGCCGCCGTAGCTGTGCACCGCGTCGACGATCTCGCGCGCCGGTGCGCGCAGGCTCGTGATGAAGATCGGCACCTTGTGCTCGACGCACACGCGCACGTCGTGTTCGAGCCGCGCATTCGACTGGTGGACGATCTGGTTGACCGCGATCGGGCCGATCACCGCGTCGGGATTTTTTGCCTGGTGGTCGGCGAGCTCGGACTGGATCTGCGTGAGCCACTCGTCGAGCAGTTCGGCCGGACGGGCGTTGAGCGCGGGGAACGAACCGACGATGCCCGCCTTGCATTGCGCGAGCACAAGTTCGGGGTAGCTGACGATGAACATCGGCGACGCGATGACGGGCAGCGTCAGGTTCTGCAGGACGGTGGGCAAGGCCATGTGATGTCTCCAGTCTCCAGGGGGCGGCCGCGCGGTCGCGCCGACGCCGCCATGCTTTGCGGTCGAACGGTGATGATGATTCGAGTGTAGCTGCGAAACGAGGTCGTTCATATTAATACGAACGATCGTGCGATTCTACGCGAGCTTAACAAAATGCGCGGTGTGCCGGCAATCGAGTGAGTGTTCTCTTTCTACGGATTCCGGCTGTCGCCCCGCTGTGGAGATGTGCAAGCGCTCCTAAAATAGCCGCCATAACAAACCAACGAGAAACAAACCATGTCGTTTGAGGCGTTTGCACCGTTTCGCGTGACGGTGCAGGACACCGACATCTTCGGTGTCAAAGGAGGCGCGGGTCCGCCGCTCCTGTTGCTGCACGGACATCCGCAAACCCACATGATCTGGCATCGCGTTGCCGCGACGCTCGCGGATCATTTCACGGTGATCGCCACCGACCTGCGCGGTTACGGCGCGTCGGGCAAGCCGCCGAGCGACGCGCGGCATGCGCCGTATTCGAAACGTGCGATGGCGGCCGACCAGGTCGCCGTGATGCGGCATTTCGGCTTCGAGCACTTCCACGTGTGCGCGCACGATCGCGGCGCGCGGGTCGCACACCGGCTTGCGCTCGATCACGCGGACGCCGTCGAGCGGATGATGCTGCTCGACATCGCACCGACGCTCGCGATGTACGAGAAAACCGATCGCGCGTTCGCGACCGCGTATTTCCACTGGTTCTTCCTGATCCAGCCGGAGCCGCTGCCCGAGACGCTGGTCGGCGCGCATACCGATGCGTACATCGAGCGCGTGATGGGCAACCGGTCCGCCGGGCTCGCACCGTTCGCGCCCGAAGCGCTCGCCGCGTACCGGGCCGCGCTCGCGCAGCCGGGCGCCGTGCATGCGATGTGCGAGGACTACCGCGCATCCGCGACGATCGATCTCGAGCACGATCGTGCGGATCTCGAGCGCGGCAACAAGGTTGCGTGTCCGCTGCGCGTGCTGTGGGGCGAGCACGGGATCGTCGGCCGCTGCTTCGATCCGCTCGAGGAATGGCGCCGCGTGGCGCGCGACGTCAGCGGCCGCGCGCTCGAGTGCGGACACTACATTCCGGAAGAGGCGCCCGTCGCGCTGATCGACGAACTGCTGGCGTTCTTCGACGCGCGCGACACGGCTGCCTGACGATGCGCGAGCGGCGCGCGACCCGGCTGCTCAGCGGTGCGCGCCGTCGTCCTCGATGAGCGGCGGCAGCCGGCGCGGCACCGGCGTCGATTTGACGATCGCGGTGCTCGTCTCGGCGCGCTCCGTCACTTTCGACAGGATGTCGTCGAGGTGCTCGATCGTGCGCAGGTAGAGCCGGCAGATGAAGCAGTCGTCGCCGGTGACCTTGTCGCACTCGACGAATTCGGGAATCCGCCGCAGCATCTCTTCGACGAGATGCAACTGGCCGGGCAGCGGCTTCACGCGGACGATTGCCTGCAGCGTGTAGCCGAGCGCGCGCGGGTCGAGCTCGACGGTGAACGCGGCAATCACGCCTTGCGCTTCGAGCCGCCGCACGCGGTCCGCGGTCGCGGGCGCCGACAGCCCGATCTGCCGGGCGAGCTCGCTGGTCGCGATGCGCGCGTCGTCGGCCAGCGCCGCGACGATCGCGCGGTCGGTCGCGTCGAGCGACGCGACGGCAGGCGGGGGAAGGCGTTTCGGCATGATCGCTTTGGTTTCGAAGGTGAATCGGTCGATTCACTTCAGTTTAGCCGTGGTCGCCGCGAAAGCAAGTTTCTAGAATCGAAGTCATCCACGCTTCTGAACGGAGTTCACGATGGCTTCGAATGAAATTCGCCGCGGCGCCGCCGAGATGGTCGTCGCAATGATGATGTCCGGCACGATCGGCTGGCTCGTGATGTCATCGCGGCAGCCGCTGACGAACGTCGTGTTCTTTCGCTGCCTGTTCGGCGCCGCGACGCTCGCGATCGTCTGCGCGGCGTTCGGGTTTCTGCGCCGCGCGCTGTTCTCGCCGCGCATGCTTGCGCTTGCGATGCTCGGCAGCGTCGCGATCGTCGCGAACTGGCTGCTGCTGTTCGCTGCCTACTCGCGCGCGTCGATCTCGATGGCGACCGCCGTCTACAACACGCAGCCGTTCATGCTCGTCGCGCTCGGCGCGATCGTGTTCCGCGAGCGGATCACCGCGTCGACGGTCGTGTGGCTCGCGCTCGCATTCGTCGGGCTCGTCGCCGTGGTGCGCGTCGAGCCGGCCGTGCTCGCGGTGCCGGGCGAATATCTGGAAGGCGTCGCGCTGTCGCTCGGCGCGGCCTTTCTGTATGCGATCTCGTCGATCGTCACGAAGCACCTGAAGGGCACGCCGCCACATCTGCTCGCGCTGCTGCAGGCCGGCCTCGGGGTCCTGCTGCTCGCGCCGTTCGCGCACTTCGGTACGTTGCCGGCGACCGCCGGGCAGTGGCTCGACCTCGTCGTGCTCGGCGTCGTGAACACCGGTCTGATGTATGTGCTGCTGTACGGCGCGATCCAGAAGTTGCCGACCGCGATGACCGGTGCGCTGTCGTTCGTCTATCCGGTCGTCGCGATCGTCGTCGATCACGTTGCGTTCGGGCAGACGCTCGCGTGGACGCAGGTGTTCGGCGCGCTGCTGATCCTGCTCGCGGCGGCCGGCGTGAATCTCGGCTGGCGCATCGTGCCCGCCCGTCGCGCGGCCGTCGGCAACTGAAACGGTCGTGCGATTCGGCGCCGCCGCGGGCAGCGCAGCGGCGCGTCGAATGCGCGTTTCAGGAACGAGCATGGCGCGCGGATGGCGTGTCCACGGCGAGCGAAAGCGCTGCGCGCGCATGCGTGGAAGACGCTGTAAGAAGTTGTAGGGAAACACCCGATGCGATGCGGCCGCGTCGCTCGTATGATGCGGGCTGTGACGTTGATCACGTTCACAGGATTCCGATCTCATGCCGTTCGCCTGTCAGGCTGAACGGCTTTTTTTTATGCGCCGCTTCTCGCCAGCAGACGCCGCCGCGCATCGAGCCGCGCGAGCAACGCGCGCCTCGCGTCGTCGTCCGACGCACGCCACCCCTTGATCTCGTCGCGCGTGCGCAGGCAACCCGCGCACCAGTCGGTGCGCGGATCGATCCGGCATACGTCGGTGCACGGCGACGCGACCGTGGCGACCGGCGCCGTCACCGGCACGTCGCTCATGCGGGCTCCCGCAATGCGATGTCCGCCACCGGCGCGCCCGTCAGCGATACGAGTTCGTTCGGCGACAGGTTGAACACCGCGTGCGGATGGCCGGCGGCCGCCCACAGGCTGTCGAGCTCGAGCAGGTCGGCGTCGATCAGCGTGACGGGGTCGACGAGATGGCCGATCGGGCAGACGCCGCCGATCGCATAGCCGGTGTTGTCGCGCACGAACTTCGCGTCCGCGCGGCCGACCGCGCCGACTTGCGCGGCAACCTTCTTCTCGTCGACGCGATTGACGCCGCTCGCGACCACGAGCACCGGCGCGCCGTCCGACTGGCGGCGAAACAGGATCGACTTCGCGATCTGCGCGACCGAGCAGCCGAGCCCGGCTGCGGCTTCGGCCGAAGTCTTGCCGGTTTCGGCGAGCATCACGATGCCTTTCGCATGGCCGCGCTCGCGCAGCAGCAGCGCGACGCGCCGCGCGGAATCGGGGAGGGAATCGAATGAAGCGGGTGTCGTCATGTTGAGGAATCCATGGAATACCGGGGTCACACGCAGTTCGCGGCGTCGGCCGCGCTCTGCGCCTTGGCGAGCAGTGCGCGACCGGCGCGCGACACGTTCGCGCGGCCGATCGCGTTCGAGATGAAGTCGCCGGCGGCGACCACTTGCGCGAGATCGATGCCGGTGTCGATGCCGAGGCCCTGCATCAGGTACAGCACGTCCTCGGTCGCGACGTTGCCGGTCGCGCCCTTCGCGTACGGGCAGCCGCCGAGGCCCGCGACCGACGCGTGGAAAATCTCGATCCCCTCGAACAGCGCCGCGTAGATGTTCGCGAGCGCCTGTCCGTAGGTGTCGTGGAAGTGGCCCGACAGGCGTTCGCGCGGGAACACGCGCGTGACGGCCGCAAGCACTTCGCGGGTGCGCTTCGGCGTGCCGACGCCGATCGTGTCGGCGATGTCGATCTCGTCGCAGCCGAGCGCGGCGAAGCGCTCGACGACGTCGACGACCGAGGCGACCGGCACGTCGCCCTGGTACGGGCAGCCGAGCGTGCACGACACGCTGCCGCGCAGCCGCAGGCCCGCGTCCTTCGCCGCCTTCGCGACGGGCTCGAAGCGCGCGATGCTCTCGGCGATGCTGCAGTTGATGTTGCGCTGCGAGAACGCCTCGCTCGCCGCGCCGAAGATCACGACTTCGTCGGCGCGCGCGGCGAGCGCATTCTCGAAGCCCTTCAGGTTCGGCGTGAGCACCGAGTACACGGTGCCCGCGCGGCGCTCGATGCCGGCCATCACGTCGGCGCCGTCGGCCATCTGCGGCACCCATTTCGGCGACACGAACGATGCGGCCTCGACATTGCGGAAGCCGGCGCGCGACAGCCGGTCGACGAGCGCGATCTTCACGTCGGTCGGCACGAAGGTCTTCTCGTTCTGCAGCCCGTCGCGCGGGCCGACTTCGACGATCTTGACGGCGGAGGGGAACGTCATGGTTGTCTCCTGGTTTGCTTGTAGGTTCAGTAGCCGCGTGCGTAGTCGACGATGCCGCCGACGCGCTCGCCGCGCTCGAGCGCGCGGATCTTGCCGGCGATCTGCGCGACGGCTTCGTCGCGCAGCGTCTCGGCCGAGCTGTGCGGCGTGATCGTGATGCGCGGCGTGTGCCAGAACGGATGGTCTTCGGGCAGCGGCTCGCGCTGGAATACGTCGAGCGTCGCGGCGGCCACCTGGCCGCTCGAGAGCGCGTCGAGCAGATCGGCCTCGACGAGATGCGCGCCGCGCGCGACGTTGACGACATACGCACCGGGCGCGAGCCGCGCGAAGGTGCGCGACGACAGGATGCCGTCGGTGTCGGGCGTGCTCGGCAGCAGGTTGACGAGCACCTTCGCGCCGTCGATGCACGCATCGAACGCGCCGTCGCCGGCGAAGGTCGCAATGCCGTCGAGCTGCTTCGCGCTGCGGCTGTAGCCGCGCACGGGCAGGCCGAGCGCGGCGAGCGCGAGCGCGACCTGCGCGCCGAGCACGCCGAGGCCGAGCACGGCGACGGTGAAGCTTGCGCGCGCATGCGGCTCGAGCGGCCGCCAGCGGCGCTCGCGCTGCAACGCTTCGTATTCGTCGAAGCGGCGCAGGTAGCGCAGCACCGCGTGCGTCACGTATTCGACCATCTGCCGCGCCATGCCCGAATCTTCCAGCCGCACGAGCGGCACGTGCCGCGGCAGCGTGCCCGGATGCGCGTGCTCGAGCGCGAGCAGCGCGTCGACGCCGGCGCCGAGGTTGAAGATCGCGCGCAGGCCGTCGCGCGGGGTGAAGAATTCGCGCGGCGCGCGCCACACGAGCGCGTAGTCGGCGGCGGCCGTGTCGCCCGGCTGCCACGCGCGCAGTTGGGCTTCCGGCAGCGCATGCGCGATCTCGTCGCGCCACGCGCCGGCTTCCTGGTGCGGGGAATGGAACAGGATCTTCATTGGATGACGGCGCGCGCGCCGGCGAGGCGCGTCACGGGCACGGCGAGCAGGGCCGGGCGCAGCGCGCCGGCGGGCGTAGCGGACATCGGGCGTCTCCTGACGACCGGGCGCCCGGCGCGTCGGCGTCCGGCCCCGGTTCCGTGTGAAGCTGACGGGAAGCCCACATTCTACGGTCTCGCGGCGCATCGCGCGCCGGTGCGCGATGCGGGCGACCGGCGTGGGGCGGCTGCTCCGGGGCGCCGGCCCCCGGGCGCCGTCCGACGCAAATGCAAAGCACAAAATATTGGTTCGTCCGCCGGGGACGCCGCGCCACAATCGAATCCCGTCTTCAGGCAAGCGAGGGCAATCATGCGCGCATGCAGCAAATCGGCGTGGCCGCCGCGGCTCGTGACCGTTCCGGGCCTGCACGGCAGCGAAGGCGCTCACTGGCAGACCTGGCTCGAACGGCAGTTCCCGCGCTCGCTGCGCGTCGAGCAGGACGACTGGGACGCGCCCGATCTCGCGCGCTGGGCGCAATCGGTGCGCACCTTGCTCGACCGCGAACGCGGCCCGTTCGTGCTGGCCGCGCACAGCTTCGGCTGCCTCGCGGCCGCGCATGCGCTCGCGCAGTGGCCGCATCCGGGCGATGTCGCGGGCGTCCTGCTCGTCGCGCCCGCCAGTCCGAAGAAATTCACGTTTGCCGGGCCGTTCGACGCGCGCCGGCTCGCCGTGCCGTCGATCGTGATCGGCAGCGAGACCGATCCGTGGATGCCGCTCGGCGACGCACGCACGCTCGCGCAGCACCTGGGCAGCGCGTTCGTGAACCTCGGCGATGCCGGGCACATCAACACCGCCGCCGGCTTCGGGCCGTGGCCGCGCGCGAAGTACTTCGTCGACACGCTCGTCCACTGCGCGGCGCCGCTGCGCTTTCGCGACGCGGACGACGGCTTCGACGCCGCACGCGTCGATCGCGCGCTCGCGCACGCGATCTGACGAGCCGGGCGGGCGGCACGGCGAGTGCCGTGCCACGCCGCGCCGTCGCGCTTACGCCGCGGAGACGGGCCGCACTGCCGCCGGATCCGAATAGCTCGGCCGGCCGTTCTCGACGTGGCCCGCGAAACGGCGCGAGAAGGTGCCGTTCGCGCCGTCGCTCACCGTCACGTCATACCATTGGTGGCTCGATGCGAGCGCCCACTGCTCGACGCGCTCGTCACCGCCATGCAGCGTCACCTGCCGCGACGGCGCGCCGTATGCGTTGTCGGTCAGCGTCAGCGTGACGTGCGCCCCGCCATGGTTGCGCAGCTTCAGGTACAGGTTCCCGTTCGCGACGTCGTAGCCGGCCTTCACTTCCGGTCGCGCGGGGTTGCGATGCGGCGTGGCCGGGGCCGACACGTTGCCCGAGAACACGCGCACGAAGCCGTTCGGCCCGTACACCGCGAACGTGTACGCCCCGTTCGTCACCGTCAGGTCGAAGTCCGCATGCAGCACGCGGCGCGCGCCGACCGTATAGCGCCACGGGCCGTCGGTGCGGTTCGTCGCGTACACGTGGAAGTGCGCGCCCTGGTTGCCGCGGTTCGCGAACTCGATGCGCAGCCGGGTCCCGCCATCGATGCTCGCGTTCACGTGCAGTTCGTACGGCAGCGCACGTGCCGGCCGCACGCCGGGCTCCTGCGGGTCGACCGGCGACGGCGTCGCGGGCACGGTCGGCGCGGGCTGCGATGTGCATTGCTGGTCGGCAATCGAGCGGTACTGGCTCGTGTCGGGCAGCGGCGGGAACGACGCGTCGGACGAGCGGAAGTCGAATGCGGCGGTGAGGTCGCCGCACACCGTGCGGCGCCACGGCGTGATGTTCGGTTCGTCGATGCCGAAGCGCTCGCCGATGAAGCGGATCACCGACGTGTGGTCGAACACCTGCGAGCACACGAAGCCGCCTTTCGTCCACGGCGACACGACCGTCATCGGCACGCGCGGCCCGAGGCCGTACGGCAGGCCGTCGGCCGTGTAGCTGCCGCCTCGGCCGGGGTTCACGACCGTGTGCAGCTCGCCGTCGGTCGTCACGGTCGACGCGCCCTGCGCGGCCGACGTCGGCGGCTGCGGCGGCACGATGTGGTCGAAGAAGCCGTCGTTCTCGTCGTACATGATGAACAGCACGGTCTTGCGCCATACGTCCGGGTTCGACGTGAGCGCATCGAGGATCTGCGACGTGTAGTTCGCGCCGTACGCGGGCGTGTATTTCGGATGCTCGGAGAACGCCGCGGGCGGGCACAGCCACGACACCTGCGGCAGCCGGTCGTTGATCACGTCGTCCTTCAGGTTGTCGAGCGTGCGCACCGTCTGCGCGCGCTGGTACAGCGACGAGCCGGGCTTCGCGTTGATGAAGTTCGCGAAGTTCTGCAGCACGTTCGTGCCGTAGTTGCCGTTGTACGGATCGTTGCCCGTCGTGCCCTGCTGGTAGATCTGCCACGACACGCCGTGCGCTTCGAGACGCTCGGGAAAGGTCGTCCACGACAGCAGCTGATAGGCGGGCGGCCCGTCGCCGTCGACATAGTCGCTGTTGTCGAGCAGCGGGCCGCCGAACTTGCCGGTCGGGTCGACGGTGCCCGTCATCAGGTACGAGCGGTTCGGGTGCGTCGGCCCCGGCAGCGAGCAGAAGTAGTGGTCGCACACGGTGAACGCATCGGCGAGCGCGTAGTGGAACGGGATGTCCTCGCGCACGTGATAGCCCATCGTCATGTCGGTCTTGTTCGCGGGCCACTGGTCGTAACGGCCACCGTCGATCGCCGCGTGCGTCTTGTACCACGAGTGGTCGAGGTCGCCGACGCACTGCGCGCTCGTCGTCAGCGTGTTCAGCCGGAACGGCAATACAGGCTTTGTCGGATCGGCCTTCGACGGCTGGTACCACACCGGCTTGCCGTTCGGCAGCGGGATCGGGAAGCGGTCGTTGTAGCCGCGCACGCCGCGCAGGTGTCCGAAGTAATGATCGAACGAGCGGTTTTCCTGCATGAACACGACGATGTGCTCGACATCGCGGATCGTGCCGGTGCCGCGCGCGGCGGGAATCGCGAGCGCGCGCCGGATCGATTCGGGGAAGGCGTTGAGCGCGACGGCGGCGCCCGCGGATTGTGCGACGGTATGCAGGAAACGGCGGCGGCTCGATGACGTCATGTTATTTCACCTCGGTTCTGCTGCGGTCAGGGGACGGAAGCGGCGGGATCAGCCGGGTGACGACGCTGCCGCACTCGACGCGGCCGCATTTGCCGTGGGCTTCGCATCGTCGTCGTCATCGGGCGGGTAGTGCACGACGGGCGGCGCGAGCGGTGCGGCATCGGACGCGGCGGTGTTGGCGGCTGCATCGTGGTTGAATGCGCTCGCGGAGCCGGCCGATGCGCCGGCCTGCTGCGAAGCGTCGGTCGCGTGTGCGTCGTGCGGCGCGTCGTCACTGCAGGCGGCGACGAAAGCGGCGGCACAAAGAACGGCGACGGAAACGCGACGCATGACTTCTCTCCTGGCTGGCTGATCGGGAAACGTTTTCGAGTATGCCGATGCGATGCGACGTTTCGGTGAATCGTTTGCGACCGGAGCATGATCGCGAAATGCTTTCGATATCCTGACCAAGGTCTTTCGTGTGATCGACGAGATGCAATATTTCCCGGTGGGTGATGCAGACCGGGCACTTTTACCCGGGCTCGCGATGCGATGCACGCGCGCGTCCGGGGCAGCCCGACCGTTCGTGATGGACGCGTGCAGCCGATCGCGTTGCCTCAGCGACGCGGCGTGCGTCGCCGGACCTCGCTGCGCAGCCAGTCGAGCCAGGTGCGGATCGCCGCTTCGTGCGGATGGCCCGGGCGCCACACGACGTAGTGCGCGTACACGTCGGTCACGCGCACCGTCGATACGCGCACGAGCGTGCCGTCCGCGAGTTGTCGCTCGATCAGCGAGCGGCGCGCGAGTGCAACGCCGCGCCCCTTCAGCGTCGCGTCGATCAGCGCATTCGCATCGGTGAAGCGCGGCGCGCGCTCGGATTCGGTGAGATCGAGCCGCGCGGCCTGGAACCACGGTTCCCACGGCTGCGCGGGATGGCGCAGCAGCGTCGCGCGCACGAGATCGGCCGGCGCACGCGGTGCGACGCCGTCGCGATTGCGGTACGCGGGGCTCGCGACCGGGAAGATCGTCTCGTTCATCAGCTTCTCGGCGACGACACCCGGCCACGTGCCGGGCCCGTAGCGCAGCGCGACGTCGATGCGGTCGCGCTTGCGCAGCGGCGCGAGCGCCACGTCCGGGTGCAGCGCGATCGCGATGTGCGGATGCGCGGCCGTGAAGCGCGGCAGGCGCGGTGCGAGCCAGCGCTCGGCGACGCTCGGCAGCACGCTGACGTTCAGCGTGACGTCGCACGTGCGCGGGCGGCTGCGCACGGCGAGTGCCGGCTCGAATGCGCGTTCGAGCACGCTGAGGCCCTGGCGCACCTGCAGCGCGAGCGCGTGCGCGGCGTGCGTCGGCGTCGCGCCGTTGCGCTCGCGCGTGAAGAGCGGATAGCCGAGCTGCGCCTCGAGCGCGCGGATGTGCTGGCTGACGGCGCCTTGCGTGAGTGCGAGTGCGTCGGCCGCACGCGTGAAGCTCTGCAGCCGCACGGCGGTCTCGAACGCACGCAGCGTCTGCAGCGGAGGAAGGTGGATGCGTCGCATTCGGGTATTAGTAACACTAATGTCCAGGCACGACAATTCATCGTTTGCGGCGCCCGGCCACGCGTTCCTACACTCGGTTCCGTCTTCCAAAGCCCCGTCGGGCCACACCGCCATGAACGCCTATCGTCTCTATCTTTCGCCGGGCGCCTGCTCGCTTGCCGCCCACATCGCGCTGGAGGAAACCGGCGCGCCGTTCGATGTCGAGATCGTCTCCGTGCAGAAGCAGCAGAACCTCGAAGCGCGCTATCTCGCGATCAACGCGAAGGCGCGCGTGCCGGTGCTCGCGATTCCGGGCGAGCCGCGCGTGCTCACCGAAACGCCGGCGATCCTCACGTATCTCGCGCGCCGTTATCCGGATGCGCGATTGCTGCCGCTCGACGATCCGTTGCGCGAGGCGCGGTGCCACGAATGGCTCGCCTGGCTGGTCGGCTGGGTGCATGGCGTCGGCTACGGCGCGCTGTGGCGGCCGGGCCGCTTCATCGACGATCCGGCCCTGCACGGTGCGGTCAGCACGCACGGGTGCGGCACGATCGATGCAGCGAACGAGGCGATCGAAGCCGCGCTCGCCGACGGCCGCCCGTGGGCCGAACCGGGCGCGCATTCGATCGTCGATCCGTTCCTGTTCGTGCTGTATCGCTGGGGCGTCGCGATCGGACTCGACATGACGCGGCATCCCGCGTGGACGGCCCATGCTCAGCGCGAGGCCGAACGACCGGCTGCGCAGCGCGCGCTGGCGCGCGAGGCGGGCTGACGGATGCGCGGGCGCCGCCGCGCAGACAACGACGCCCGCGAACGACGCCCGCGCGCGACGCGCGGCCGCTATCGCACGGCGAACAGCGGATAGGTCGCACCCGCGATCAGCGCAGTCGCGAGCCAGACCACGCTCCACGAACTGACGGCGAGCAGCGGCGGAATCGCGAGCGGCGTCGCGAACAGCCCGAGGTAGACGATCGTGTTCGCCATCCCGAGCGCGGTGCCCGCGTGGTTCGCGCCCGCGAGCGTCGCGAGCTCCGTGTACGCGACGCCGTGCCACGCCGATACGCAGACGCCCGCGAACACGAGAATCGCGACGATCGCCGCGAGCGGCACGTGCGGACTGCCTGCCGTCGCGGCTGCAAGCAGCGCGAACGACCCGGCCGCGACGAGCACCGAACCGCGCAGGTACGCGCGCCGGTTGCCGTGCCGGTCGGTATGACGGCCGCTCCAGACGCGCATCACCATCGCGCCGAGCTGCAGCGCGACCATCGCCGCGCTGATGCCGGCGAGGCCGAGCCGGCCGAAGTCGTGCAGGAACACCGTCGCGAACGTGAGCACCGCGAACTGCGGCGCGCACAGCAGGCCCATGCCGAGCACGATGCGCCATACGCTGCCGCTCGCGAGCGGGCTGCGCGCATGCCGGGCGGGTTGCTGCTGCTCGACGGAGCGATGCACGATGCCGTGCACGGGGGCCGGCGCGGCGGGCGGCTCGTGCAGCCAGCGCCAGGTCAGCGCGGCCGATCCCGCGCACAACAGCATCAGCGCACCGAACACCGCGGCGAAGCCGAGATGCGACGCGAGCGACGGCAGCAGCGCCGCGCCGACGCCGCCGCCGAGTGGCACGGCCGTCTGGCGGATGCTCATCGCGAGCCCGCGTTCGCGCTCGCCGAACCAGCGCATCACCGCGCGCCCGCTTGACCCGTTCACGCTGCCGCCAAGCAGGCCGACACAGCTCATCGCCGCGACGACGCGCATCAGCGGCGGCACCGCGTGCGCGGTCGGGACGATCGTGCACACCATCAGCGCGAGCATCGCGGCCGTCGCGACGAGCCCGGTCAGCAGCACGCGGCGATCACCGAAGCGGTCGGCGGCCATGCCCCACGGCAGCTCGGACAACGCGACGCCGAAGCCGAGCGCGCCGAGCACGAGGCCGAGCGCGCCGTTGTCGAGGTGATAGGCCGAGCGCATCCACACGGCCGTGGTCGGAATGCCGGCCGCGGCGGCCGAAAAGCTCATGTTCGCGGCGACGCCGGCCGCGAGCACGCGCCAGCGATGGGCCGGGCCGCGCGTGTCGCGGGCGGGCGACGTGGGGGAAGCGATGCAGGTGGTATCCATGGCGGCAGGCCTGGTTGGAAATTGACATCGACAGTCTGGTCGCCTAGATTCATCCTGAAAATCGGAAACTTTTTGATGAATCGTTCGATAAAACAGGATGATTGACGTGTCGGAACACGATATTCCCCGTGGCGACGACGAGCCGCTTGCAATGGCCGATGTCGCGCAGGCCCGGCCCAACTTCGACGTGGCGGCGCTGCGCAGCCTCGTCGCAGGCGTGGATCTCGGCAGTTTCGCGAAGGCGGCCGACCGCGTCGCGCGCTCGTCGTCGGCGGTGAGCGCGCAGATCCGCAAGCTCGAGGAGCAGGCTGGCACGCCGCTGTTCATGAAGGCCGGGCGCGGGCTCGCGCTGACCGATGCCGGCGAAGCGATGCTGCGCTACGCGCGGCGGATGATCGAGTTGAACGACGAGGCGGCCGCGGCCGTGCGCGGCATGAATCTCGACGGCTGGGTGCGTGTCGGGCTGCAGGAGGATTTCGGCGAGGCGATCCTGCCCGACGTGCTCGGGCGGTTCGCGCGCGCGCATCCGAAGGTGCGGATCGAGGCGCGCGTGGCGCGCAATGCCGATCTGCTCGACCGGCTCGACGCGAACCAGCTCGATCTCGCGCTGGTGTGGGGCGATCCGGCGTCGGCGGCGCTGGTGGCGCGCGCGGGGATCGACAGCGAAGCGATCGCGCAGGTGCCGATGCAGTGGGTCGGGGCGGCCGGCGGCTTCGGCATGCCGGGCGGCGGTGCGGACGAAGGGGGGGAAGGCGGGGTGGTCGAAACGGGCGGCCGTGCGGCGCGGGATCCGGGCGAGCCGCTGCCGCTCGTCGTGTTCGACCGGCCATGCCGGTTCTTCGGCGCGGCGACCGGTGCGCTCGATCGCGCGGGCGTGCCGTGGCGCGTCGCGTTCACGACACCGAGTCTCGCCGGGCTATGGGCCGCGGCGGCGGCCGGCCTCGGGCTGACGGTGCGCTCGCACTACGGGCTGCCCGCGTCGGTGCGCGTGCTCGATGCGGCTTCGTGCGGGCTGCCGGCACTGCCGAGCCTGCCGCTGATCTTGCTGCGACGCACGTCGTCGGCGACGCCGACCGTCGATCGGCTTGCGCGGATCGTGACGCAGGCGGTGCGGGATGCGACGGAGGGGGCGGCGCTGGCGGCGTGACGAAACGTTCGATCGCCGCCGCGCGGGGTGCGGTTCTGCAGTCCCTCTGCCGATCGGTCGAATGGATCGATCGGGTGAACCTGACTACAGTGGTGATCACTTGAAATGGAGGGCATCGTGCAAAACGCCCATACACCCGGCGGTAGTGAGGTCGATCCGCCCCAAAGGACAGATGCCGCGATTCGCAGTGACAGGGCTTCAGCCGATCCACCCGTTCGGTTCGGCGTGCTGCAAGGGCAGGCCTGGATCGCGGACGATTTTGACGCCCCGCTGCCCGATTACCTGCTGGATGCTTTCGAAGGGCGCTGATGCGGCTGTTGCTCGATACGCACATCTTTTTGTGGATCGTGACCAACGACCCCAGGCTCAGCGCGCGGGCGCGCACGCTGATCTCGGCCGCCGACGAACGTTTCGTCAGCAGCGCGAGTATCTGGGAGGCGGCCATCAAGGTCGGCCTGGGGAAGCTCGATATCGACGTCGGCAAGCTGATCGGCTCGATCGGTTCAAGCGGGATTCGTGAACTACCGGTGCGGGCCGTGCATGGGGCCACGGTCCATGATTTGCCGCATCACCATCGTGATCCATTCGATCGCTTGCTGGTTGCACAGGCCCGGCTCGAGCCGCTTCAGCTCATGACGGCCGATACCCTTCTTGTGCGGTATGGCCGACCTCTTGTTCTGACAGTTTGAAGCAATCTCTCGGCCCGCTATCCGTCGGTTGCCCCGTGACATGTGACGTCGGGATTTATATCGCGGCGATGTCCGGCTCGACCTCGCTCAGTGCCGCACGGATCGCTGCCAGCCGCGCCCGCAACCCTTCGCTCGCCGGCACGAACGGCAGCCGCAACCCGTCCTCGCACCACCCTTGCGCGGCCAGCACGGCCTTCACCGGCGCCGGGTTCGGCTCCGCGAACAGCGCCGCGACGAGCGGCTGCAGCGCAACCGACACGCGCCGCGCATCGGCGAGCCGGCCGTCGCGCAGCAGCGCATGGATGCGCACATGCCATTCGGGCAGCACGTGTGCGCTGCTTGCGATCGCGCCGTGCGCGCCGGCGCACATCGCCGCGAAGTTCTGGTTGTCGTCGCCGGACAGGATCGCGAGCGGCGTGTCGTGCACGAGCCGGCTCATCCGGTCGAGCGTGCCGCCGCATTCCTTGATGCCCGCGACGCGCGGGTCGCGGGCCAGCGCCTGCAGCGTGTCCAGTTCGACGTTCACGCCGGTGCGGTACGGGATGTTGTAGACGAGCACCGGCAGGTCGGCCGCGTCGACGATCGCCTCGACGTGGCGGCGGATGCCGTCCTGCGTCGGCCGCACATAGACGGGCGGCGTGACGAGCAGCCCGTCGGGCCGCAATGTCGCGAGTTCGCGCGCGCGGGCGGCCGCGACATGCGTCGCGCTCGCGGTCAGCCCGACGACGATCGGCAGCCCGGGCGCCGCGTCGCGCAGCGTCGCGAACACCGCGTCCTGTTCGCGCGCGTCGAGCAGCACGCCTTCACCGGTCGTCGCGCCCGCGACGAAGCCCGCGATGCCCGCGGACGCATAGTGGCGCGCGAGCCGCGCGAGCGCGGCATGGTCGACTTCGCCGTCGTGGAACGGCGTGATGATCGGCAGCCAGATACCTTCGAAACGTGTGTTCATGCAAAGCCTCATGGTGGAAACGGAGTGGGAAAGAACCGTTCCGCCGGCGGAGAGCCGGAGCGAGGCGTGCGAGCAAGGAGAAAGAAACGACCTGCGGGCATCCCGTCCGGCATTCGCCTGACGGGACGCGACGTCCCCGTCAGTCGAGGAGTCGTTTTTTCAGTTTCAGCCCGGCCGCGCGCGCACCTGCCGCGACGGCGGCGAGGATCGGAAGCGAGCGCAGGGGAGCGGACATGGAGGAACCGTGAGTGGGCTGAGCGGCGATCTTAACATCGGATCCGATCCGTGCGCGAGTGCGCGCCGCCGTTTAGCAGGATTCGAGATTTGCTTTCCACGACTGATTGGAAAGCGCGCCGCGTCCGGCCGCTAGAATGCCCGCTTACGTTTCGATGACAGCGCGTATGCGTGCCGTCATGCACATTCACCCACACTGGAAACGGGGCATATCACGATGGCAAGCATGAAGGGGATCGGCCGCTGGCTGCACACGGGCGCGGCGGCGGCGCTGGTCGTGGCGGCAACGGCCGCGCACGCGGATACGTCGATCCTGAACGTGTCGTACGACGTGACGCGCGAACTGTACAAGGACATCAACGCGGGTTTTGCCGCGGCCTACAAGCAGAAAACCGGCGAGACGATCGCGATCAAGCAGTCGCACGGCGCGTCGAGCGCGCAGGCGCTGTCGGTGCTGCAAGGGCTGCAGGCCGATGTCGTGACGATGAACCAGCCGAACGACATCGACCTGCTCGCCGAGCGTGGCCAGTTGCTGCCGAAGGACTGGCGCGCGCGCTTCCCGGACAACAGTTCGCCGTACTCGACCACGATGGTGTTCCTGGTCCGCAAGGGCAACCCGAAGGCGATCAAGGACTGGAGCGATCTCGCGAAGCCGGGTGTCCAGGTGATCATCGCGAACCCGAAGACTTCAGGCAACGGCCGCTATGCGTATCTCGCCGCGTGGGGCTTCCAGAAGCAGAAGGGCGCGACCGACCAGCAGGCGATCGACTTCGAGAAGGCGATCTTCCGCAATGTGCCGGTGCTCGACTCGGGCGGTCGCGGCGCGACGACGACGTTCACGCAGCGCGGCATCGGCGACGTGCTGGTCACGTTCGAGAACGAAGTCGCGCTGATGGACACCGGCGCATCGGGCGCGCAGTTCGACGCGGTGTATCCGTCGGCGAGCATCCTCGCGGAGCCGCCCGTTGCCGTGGTCGACAAGGTCGTCGACAAGAAGGGCACGCGCAAGGTCGCGCAAGCGTATCTCGACTACCTGTACACGCCGCAAGCGCAGGAGATCATCGCGCAGCACCATCTGCGCCCGCGCGACGCGAACGTGCTGAAGAAGCATGCGGCCGAATTCAAGCCGCTGAAGACGTTCAGCGTCGAGCAGGTTTTCGGCAGCTGGGCGAACGCGCAGAAGACGCATTTCGCGGACGGCGGCACGTTCGACCAGGTGATCGTCGACCGCAAGTGAGTGCCGCGCGCATCGCGCGCTTGCCCACGCGCTGACGACGCAGCCGGCCGCTTCCGCGGCCGTTTTTTTGTGCCGCGCGGCCGGCGGCGCGGCGGATTCCCGTTCCGAACCGGCACGCATACCCGGCCGCCGCCGCGCGTGCTACGCTCATCGCCTCCCTGCTTCCGGCGCCGCGCGATGAACGTCGATTCGTCCTCCCCATCCTCCCGCGGCCGTGGCCGCAAGATCTGGTCGGGCACGCGCCCGGTCATCGCGTACGGAATGCCGCCGCTCGGCTGGCGCGATCTCTATCATCGCGCGCTGACGGTGAGTTGGCCCGTGTTCTTCCTGTCGCTCGCCGTGCTGTTCCTGCTGCTCAACGGCGCTTTTGCGACCCTCTACCTGCTTGGCCATGCGTCGATCGCGAACCAGTCGCCCGCAGGATTCGGCGGCGCGTTCTTCTTCAGCGTCGAGACACTCGCGACCGTCGGCTATGGCGACATGCATCCGCAGACCGTCTATGCGCACCTGGTCGCGACGTTCGAGATCTTCATCGGGATGTCGGGCATCGCGCTGGCCACCGGGCTCGTATTCGCGCGGTTTTCGCGGCCGCAGGCGAAGATCCTGTTCGCGCGCTACGCGATCGTCCGGCCGTTGAACGGCCGGATGACGCTGATGGTGCGCGCCGCGAATGCGCGCCAGAACGTGATTGCCGAGGCGCAGGCGAAGCTGCGGCTGATGCGCGTCGAAGGGACGCACGAGGGCTACACGCTGCGCAAGATCCACGACCTGCCGCTCGTGCGCAGCGAGCATCCGATTTTCCTGCTCGGCTGGAACCTGATGCACGTGATCGACGAATCGAGCGCGCTGTTCGGCGAGACGCCCGAATCGCTTGCCGCGCGCGACGCGTCGTTGCTGATCACGATCGAAGGCTCGGACGAGACGACCGCGCAGGTGATGCAGGCGCGTCACTCGTGGGTGCATGGCGAGATCCGCTGGCGTCACCGCTATGTCGACCTGATGCACGACGAAGGCGGCATCACGCACATCGATTACACGCATTTTCACGACGTGGTGCCGGTCGACGCCGATACCGACGAGCGCGGCTCGCCGGGTGCGGTGGTCAATGCCGGCGCCGCGACGCCGGGCCCGGCCGCGTAGGTGCGCTCGCGGGCGGCGGGTCGTGCCGCCCACGCGCTACGCGTCTACACGTCACGCATGCAGCAGGCGCGCCGCTTCGCGCTGTTCGATCGCGACCGCGCGGCGGAAGGCGTCGCGATCCTCGGCGCGGGCGACGTAGTCGCCGAGCACGCCTTCGTGCGGCAGCAGATGCGCGTCGAACGCGATCTTCAGCGTGCTGGCGAGCAGCAGGTCGGCCGCGGTGAAGCGATCGCCGACGAGCCACGGACGATGGGCGAGCGCTTGCGCAAGGGCGCGCTGCACGCGTGTGATGTTGCCCCAGCCGAACGCGACCGGATTGCCCGACGCGCCGGTGAATTTTTCGGCCATCGCCGGTTCGAGGCAGGTTGGCGTGAAGAACATCCATTGGAGGAAGCGGCCGCGCAGCGGATCGTCGGGCGCGACGCCGAGCCCGGCGCCCGGGCAGCGGTCGGCAAGATAGAGCAGCACGGCGCCCGATTCGGCGAACGGCACGCTGCCGTCGTCGAGCGCGGGTAGCTTGGCCATCGGGTTGACCTGCACGAACGCGTCGCTGCCCTGCTCGTGCGAGCGCAAGTCGATCGGCACGAGTTCGTACACCACGCCGAGCTCCTCGAGCATCCACAACGCCCGGAATGCCCGGGTCTTCGGCCAGTAGTAGAGCTTCATCGTGCCTCCGTGTTCGGGTGCAGCCGTCGGTCCGGTGGATGCTCAAGCGTACCCGAGCGCCGCAGGATCGGACAGGGGCGCCCGGCTAGGGGTGCCCGGCTAGGGGCGGCTATCTGCGTGTGATGGCCGGATATGTCGTGTGCCGTGCGTGAATCGGGCACAAGGCCGGAAAAGTCTTATGGAACAATGTTGTAGGACAATGACTAGTCATATCAATACTAGTTATAAAAAGCATCGAAATCCCGTCGTGAACCGGCATGCCGCGCACGGCATCACGGAGTCCGCGGCGCCTGCGCACACGGCAACACTGGCATCCTTCCGCAATCGCCGATGCATCACGAAACAGGGAAATCATGGGAGACAACTCACGCATGGCAAACGACGATCGCACCACGGTCATTCCGAGAAGAACGCCGGAATCTGCGGCGATGGTGGCCGAGGTCAAGCGGGCGATGTCGATCGCCGCGCGGATCAATCGCCTGACGTTCGACGATGCCGCCGAGGTTCGCGCATTGTTCGGAGAACTGATCGGCACGCAGGTGGACGACGCCTTCGTATTGATCCCGCCGTTCCATGCGACGGGCGGCACCGGCATGAAGCTCGGGCGCAATGTGTTCATCAACCAGAACTGCACGTTCTACGATCTCGGCGGGCTCGAAATCGGCGACGACGCGATGATCGGGCCGAACGTCAGCCTCATCACGTCGGGCCATCCCGTCGAATCTTCGCGACGGCGCGACTTCGTCGTCGCGAAGCCGATCGTGATCGAACGGAACGTGTGGATCGGCGCCGGCGCGACGATCATTGGCGGTGTGACGGTGGGCGAGAACTCGGTGGTCGCGGCCGGGGCCGTCGTCACGCGCGATGTCCCGCCGAATGTGCTGGTCGGGGGGAATCCGGCATCGGTCATCCGGTCGATTGCCCCGTAACGCGACCCGCGGGTGCGTGCCCGCTCGATGCAGCCGGGCGGGACGGATGTGGATAACCCGCCATCGAGGCGACTCGAAATGCTGTGCATTTGATCGGTGAGAGTGCCGCCGAGGCCGTCCGGGCGGGGCTTTCCGGTGACTGCCCGATAGCCGCCGGCAGATGCGTGAGCCGCTCCTGCCGATGGTCCGACGAAGGTCGCGCCGCGCGGTCGGTTGTGGATATCCTCACGCCGAAACGACTCGGCGCCCTGTGCATTTCACAGGTGAGGGTCACCGGATGATGCGGTATGCGTGAAGCAGGGTGTGGACAACTCGCCCGCGAAACGACGCGAAATGCTGTGGAATTCAGCGGTGAGGGTCGGCGCCCGATCGGGCGATGCGCCTGTCCTGGCGAGGTTTTCCGATCGTTGCCGTGGTTCGAAGCGTCGCGCATTCTAGCCGAACGCGCGCGTGCGCGGCGCAACCGCGCGGGTGCCGCGACGGGGAGATCCGGTTCCGGCTGTCGCTCGAAAGGCCGTGCATTTTAACGGCGAGCACGGGCGCGTGGTCTGCAATCCGCAGATTTCGCTGCGCACCGCCGCGTTCGCAAGCGATTCGAAGCGCTGCGCGATGCAAGGGCGAGCGTGAACACGAGATCGGCGCTCAGCGCACCAAGATGCGATCATTCGGCCGTCGGCGGCGTCTGGCGCATCGTGTATCTCAGGCTGGCACGCGCGCATGCGAACGACGAACACACGGGCCCCCGTGTGGATATCCGGCCGCGGAAACGACTCGCGACACTGTGCATTTCGACGGTGAGTGTCCGTGCCCGATCGCCCGATGAGCCGCGTGCAGCATGAATCGCCGGCCTGCCGCACCTGCCGCGGCGCGCATCCGTCATCGCCTCGGCGGATGCTCGTCCATGTGGATATCCTGCGCGCGGAAGCACTCGAAGGGCTGTGGTTTTCAACGGTGAGGGTGACCGCGTGGCCGCACGGCAATACCGGATCAGGCGTGGATAACCGCCGTTGCAGACACTCGAAGCCCTGTGTATTTCAATGGTGAGCGCGAGCCCGCGATTGTGCCGCATGCGCGTTCCGGCGTGTATGCCCGGCCCCTAAACCACTCGCGTCCCGGCGTATTTCCGCGGTGAGTGCGGGCCCGCGATCGTGGCGCACGCGTGTAACCGCGCGCCTGTCCGGACGATCAACCTGGCGTATTTCTACGGTGAGTGCGAGCCTGCGATTGCCCGGCATGCGTGTTCCGGCACGCCCTTCCGGCCGACAAACCCACTCGCGGCCCTGAGTATTCGAGCGCTGAAGGCGAGCCGTGGATCGACGCAACAGGTCCCCATCGATGTGGATATCCACGGTTCAAACCCACTCGCCGCGCTGTGCATTTCAACGGTGAGCGTCGAGGCAAGCGCGGGACGCATGCCGTCAACGGTGTGGACATCCCGGCCTCCACGCCACTCGAAACGCTGTGCAATCGAACGGTGAGCGCGCGAGCCCGGTCGGCCGAGGGGCGCGGCATTGTGGACATCCCGCCCCACCGACCAATCGCAATGCTGTGCATTTCATCGGTGAGGGTCACCGCATCGAGCCGCTGAAACCCTTGTCACACGGGGCGTGAGCGCCATCCGCCACCTGCCCGGGCCACCGTCGGACAGCCACGTGTTTGCCCGGCAGGCGACCCGCCGGTCCCGACACGTCGCCCATCCCGCCCGGCCGCCGTGCGCGAAAACTCTCTCAAATCCTGGCAAAAAGCTGCGCAGTTTTTCTCACTGAGGGCCCGCCCGAGCAAGATGAGAAAAAACATTCTCGGCTGCGCGCGAAAAAATAGAGCCATTCGCTGCCGCTGGTCACGCGTCGTCCGACGCCCCACCGAGCAGCCCAGAACAACACGATCCGGAGACATCCCCCATGACCGCCCGCTTGCCCATCGACGGCACGCCTGCCCTGTCCGACTACCGCCTGACCGACAACCTGACCGCGACGCGCGGCCGGATCTTCCTGACCGGCACGCAGGCGCTGGTCCGCCTGCTGCTGATGCAGCGCACGGTCGACACCGAACAGGGGCTCGACACGGCCGGCTTCGTCAGCGGCTATCGCGGTTCGCCGCTCGGCATGGTCGACCAGCAGCTGTGGAAGGCGAAGAAACTGCTCGACGCCGGCGGCGTGCGCTTCCTGCCCGCGATCAACGAGGAACTCGGCGGCACGGCCGTGCTCGGCACGCAGCGGGTCGAGGCCGATCCCGAGCGCACGGTCGAGGGCGTGTATGCGATGTGGTACGGCAAGGGCCCGGGCGTCGATCGCGCGGGCGACGCGCTGAAGCACGGCAACGCGTACGGTTCGTCGCCGCATGGCGGCGTGCTCGTCGTCGCGGGCGACGACCACGGCTGCGTGTCGTCGTCGATGCCGCACCAGAGCGACTTCGCGATGATCGCGTGGCACATGCCGGTCGTGAACCCGGCGAACATCGCCGACATGCTCGAATTCGGCCTGTATGGCTGGGCGCTGTCGCGCTACTCGGGCGCGTGGGTCGGTTTCAAGGCGATCTCGGAGACGGTCGAATCGGGCTCGACCGTCGACCTCGACGCATTGCAGACGCAGTGGCCGGCGCCGGAAGGCTACACGCCGCCGGCGGGCGGCCTGCACAACCGCTGGCCCGACCTGCCGAGCCTCACGATCGAGGCGCGCCTCGCCGCGAAGCTCGACGCGGTGCGCCATTTCGCGCGCACCAACAGCATCGACAAGTGGATCGCGCCGAGCGCGCAGGCGAACGTCGGCATCGTGACCTGCGGCAAGGCACACCTCGACCTGATGGAGGCGCTGCGCCGTCTCGACCTGACGGTGGCCGACCTCGACGCGGCCGGCGTGCGGATCTACAAGGTCGGCCTGTCGTACCCGCTCGAGATGACGCGCATCGAGACCTTCGTCGACGGGCTCGCCGAAGTGCTCGTGATCGAGGAGAAGGGCCCCGTCATCGAGCAGCAGATCAAGGACTACCTGTACAACCGCACGGAAGGCGCACGCCCGCGCGTGCTCGGCAAGCATGACGCCGCCGGCGCCTGCCTGCTGTCCGAGCTTGGCGAACTGCGCCCGTCGCGCATCCTGCCGGTGTTCGCCGACTGGCTCGCGCGCCACAAGCCGGCGCTCGACCGCCGCGAACGCGTCGTCGATCTCGTCGCGCCGCAGATCCTGTCGAACGAGGCGGACGCGGTGAAGCGCACGCCGTACTTCTGCTCGGGCTGCCCGCACAACACGTCGACGAAGGTGCCGGAAGGCTCGATCGCGCAGGCCGGCATCGGCTGCCACTTCATGGCGTCGTGGATGGAGCGCGACACGACCGGGCTGATCCAGATGGGCGGCGAGGGCGTCGACTGGGCCGCGCACGCGATGTTCACCAACACCAAGCACGTGTTCCAGAACCTCGGCGACGGCACCTACTTCCACTCCGGCATCCTCGCGATCCGCCAGGCCGTGGCCGCGAAAGCGAACATCACGTACAAGATCCTCTACAACGACGCGGTCGCGATGACGGGCGGCCAGCCGGTCGACGGCAGCATCTCGGTGCCGCAGATCGCGCGGCAGGTCGAGGCGGAAGGCGTGTCGCGCTTCGTCGTCGTGTCCGACGAACCGGAGAAGTACGACGGTCATCACGGGCTGTTCCCGAAGGGCACGACGTTCCATCACCGCAGCGAGCTCGACACGGTGCAGCGCGAGCTGCGCGAGACGCCGGGCGTCACCGTGCTGATCTACGACCAGACCTGCGCCGCCGAGAAGCGCCGCCGCCGCAAGAAGGGCGAATTCCCCGACCCGGACAAGCGCCTGTTCATCAACGACGCGGTGTGCGAAGGCTGCGGCGATTGCGGCGTGCAGTCGAACTGCCTGTCGGTCGAGCCGCTGGAGACGCCGCTCGGCCGCAAGCGCCGCATCGACCAGTCGTCGTGCAACAAGGACTATTCGTGCGTGAACGGCTTCTGCCCGAGCTTCGTGACGGTCGAAGGCGCGGCGCTGAAGAAGGCCGCCGGTGCCGCGTTCGACGAAGCCGCGCTCGCCGCGCGCGTCGACGCGCTGCCGGTGCCGGCCACGCATCTCGACGCGGCGCCGTTCGACATGCTCGTGACGGGCGTCGGCGGCACGGGCGTCGTGACGGTCGGCGCGCTGATCAGCATGGCCGCGCACCTCGAAGGCAAGAGCGCATCGGTGCTCGACTTCATGGGCTTCGCGCAGAAGGGCGGCTCGGTGCTGTCGTTCGTGCGGATCGCATCGAGCGACCGGTGGCTGAACCAGGTGCGTATCGACACGCAGCAGGCCGACGTGCTGCTCGCGTGCGACATGGTGGTCGGCGCGAGCGCCGAGGCGCTGCAGACGGTGCGTCACGAGCGCTCGCGGATCGTCGTCAATACACACCGGATCCCGAACGCGTCGTTCGTGCAGAACCCCGACGCGAACCTGCATGCGGATGCGCTGCTCGAGAAGATGCGTCACGCGGCCGGCGACGGCTACCTGTCGAGCTGCGACGCGCAAGCGCTCGCCGCGAAGTTCCTCGGCGATTCGATCGGCGCGAACATCCTGATGCTCGGCTACGCGTGGCAGCTCGGCCTCGTGCCGGTGTCGCTCGCCGCGATGATGCGCGCGATCGAGCTGAACAACGTCGCGGTGCCGATGAACAAGCTCGCGTTCTCGATCGGCCGGATGGCGGCCGGCGACGCGGCGGGCCTCGATGCGTTGTGGAACGCGCGTCACGCGGTGGCCACACACGCCGCACCGGAAACGCTTGCCGAACTGATCGCCGATCGCGAGGCGCGTCTCGATGCGTACGGCGGCGCACGCTATGTCGAACGCTACCGTGCGCTCGTGAACGCGGCGCGCGCGAAGGGCGACGATGCGCTGACGCGCGCGGTCGCGACGACGTTCTACCGGCTGCTCGCGGTGAAGGACGAATACGAGGTCGCGCGGCTGTACACGGACGACGCGTTCCGCACCGCGCTCGAAGCGCAATTCGAAGGCGTGCCGGGGCAGGCTTATCGCGTGAAGTTCAACCTGGCGCCGCCGACGGTCGCGAAGGCCGGCCGCGACGGCAGCGCGCCGAAGAAGCGCGTGTTCGGCCAGTGGATGTGGCCGGTGTTCGGCATGCTGGCGCGCGTGCGCAGCCTGCGCGGCACGTGGCTCGATCCGTTCGGCCGCACCGTCGAGCGCAAGATGGAGCGCGCGCTCGCCGACGACTACGAGACGACGCTCACGCGTGCGCTCGCCGCGACGACCGCCGGCAATGCGGCGCAGGTCACGCAACTGGCCGATCTGCACGCCCGCGTGCGCGGCTTCGGGCACGTGAAGGTGCGCAACCTGGCCGGCGTGAAGCGCGCGGAGCGCGAGCTCGCGTTGCAGCTCGGCATCGAAGCGGCGACGAGCGCGGCCGTGCAGCACGCGCTCGACGAGATGAAGGGCGCGGGGATGCTGAAGGGGATTCCGGTCGTCGTCGCGAAGTAACGCGAACGCGGGCGGAAGTGAAAACGGCGACGCCGGTGCGTCGCCGTTTTTTATGGGCGGCGCCCGGCCGTTTAGAGAATGCCTTTCTTGCGCGTCGACAGCGCGGTCTCCGACAGGTCGATCTCGCGGAGCAGCTTCGTCAGCGTCTCGTCGGAAATCCTGCTTTCGCTGCGCAGCCGATAAAGCGCGGAACGTTCCGCGCGCACGGCCGCGATCCGCATCTGCAGTTCCATCGTTTCGGCCTGCTTCGCTTCCGCGCGCGGCGTGGGGCCGTCCTCGGCGAGCGTCGCGAGGCGGCGGCGGTACTGGTCCATCACGCGTGCGGAGATATCCGCGCAGCGCGCGGCGCCCGATTCGTCGAGATCGGCCGAGATCGCGTCGTGCGACGAGTCGATCGCACGGATTGCGGCCTGCGCGGCGGCCGCGCGTGCGGCGCGTTCCTCGTCGCCGAGCGGGCTGCGCGACGAACGCACGCCGCGCAGCAGCAGCGGCAGGCCGATCACCGCGACGATGAGCGAGCCGAGGATCACGGCCGATGCCACGAAGATCGCCGTGTCGCGGCCCGGCAGCGGCACGCCGTCGGACAGCGCGACCGGAATCGACAGCACGCCGGCGAGCGTGACCGCGCCGCGCACGCCGCCGACCGTCATCACCGCGATCGTGCGCACGCCGGCCATCGTGCCCGCGAGGCCCTGGCGCGCGGCGCGACGGCTCGCGAACCAGCGCAGCAGCCAGACCCACAGGAAGCGGATCGCATACAGCGCGAGCATCATCGCGCAGACGTTGAAGATCATCCGGCCGACGAGTGCGTCGCTCGTGTGGTGCGCGTCGACGAGCGTGCGGCCGATGATGTGCGGCAGCTGCAGCCCGAGCATGATGAACACCATGCCGTTGAACACGAACTCGATCATCGCCCACGTGCTTTCGGCGCGCACGCGCGACGCGACGGTGCTTTTGCGCGAGAAGCTCGTGTAATTCATCATCATCCCGGCCGACACGGCCGCCAGCACGCCCGACAGGTCGAGGTGCTCGGCGAACAGGTAGGCCGCGAACGGCACGAGCAGCGTCATCACGATGCCGGGGGCCGGATCGCCTTCCTGCTCGGCGTTCAGGAAGCGCGTCGACAGCGCACTGAAGGCCCACGATACGATCGCGCCCGTCGCGAGCCCGCCGGCCGCGACGATCACGAACGTGACCGAGGCGTCGCGCAGCGAGAACATGCCCGTCAGCGCGGCCGCGATCGCGAATTTCAGTGCGACGAGGCCCGACGCGTCGTTCATCAGCGCCTCGCCTTCGAGGATGTGCATCAGCTGCGGCGGGATCCGGCCACGGCCGGCGATGCCCGACAGCGCGACCGCGTCGGTCGGCGACAGCACGGCCGCGAGCGCGAACGCGATCGGCAGCGGCAACTCGGGTATCAGCCAGTGCGCGAAGTAGCCCACTGCGAGTACCGTCATGAACACGAGCCCGAACGCGAGCATCAGGATCGCGCGGCGCTGCAGGTACAGCTCGCGCTTCGGAATCCGCCAGCCGTCCGCGAACAGCAGCGGCGGAATGAACAGCAGCATGAAGATTTCGGGATCGAACGTGACGTGCAGGTTCAGCTTCGGCCACGCGAGCATCGCGCCGAACGCGATCTGCATCAGCGGCAACGGCAGCTGGAACGGCAGGATGCGCGTGACGGCGCCGGACAGCGCAACGGTCAGCAGCAGGATCAGGACGGTGAAGACGATTTCCATCGATACGGCGAATACGGGGAATGAAACGATCGTACGGAGTGTAGCGTGACAGCGTGACGGGTGCGTTCGAGCGGCCGGTGCGCGCGCACGAAAATGGTGCGCGAGACATGCGCCGCGTTGGTGCGGCAGCACGGCGCGAGCGGTGCTGCGCACGGGTTGTCCGCGCCTTGCACGGAGCTTGCTTGATGTTGGCCAGCCGTCCGGCGTCGACCGGGCAACCGAGGGTCCAACCATGACATTGCACGCGCCGTTCGCTTCGTCGGACGCCGCGTTCGAAGGCACTACCAGGAGGAAGGCATGACGATCGTGCAACAGGAGCGTCCGGCCGCCGCGTCGCCGTACCGCTTCGAGCGGGAAGTGAGTTCCGGCCTCGAACGTCTGGCGACGCAGCACCGCGACCTGACGCTCACGACCGTGTTCCAGCCGATTTTCAGCCTGTCGCACCAGCGCGCGGTGGGCTACGAGGCGCTGCTGCGCGCGCACGATGCGCTCGACCGCGCCGTGTCGCCGCTCGACGTGTTCGGCGAAGCCGCGCGCCAGGGCGAGCTGCTGCAGCTCGACCGGCTCGCGCAGGCGCTGCATCTCGAGAACTTCATGCTGCTCGGCGCCGAGCGCGAGTGGCTGTTCCTCAACGTCCATCCGGGCGTGCTCACCGACCCGTTCCAGGCGGCCGCGCTGCTCGCGAACCTGAAGCGGCTCGGCATGCCGCCGCGCCGCATCGTGCTCGAAGTGCTTGAACAGCGCGCGGAAGACGTCGAGCGGCTCGCCGAGGCCGTGCGTGAATTCCGCACGCACGGTTTCCTGATCGCGCTCGACGATTTCGGCGCGGGCCATTCGAATCTCGAGCGGATCTGGCAACTGAACCCGGACATCGTGAAGCTCGACCGGATCATGCTGTCGCACGCGGCGCACCGTACCGGGCTCACCGCGATCCTGCACGGGCTCGTGACGCTGCTGCACGAGGCCGGCAAGCTGGTGCTCGTCGAGGGCATCGAGACCGAACACGAGGCGCAGATCGCGCTGTCATGCGAGGCCGATTTCGTGCAGGGCTACTACTTCGGCCGGCCGGCGCCGGGGCTGCCCGACAGCGCGGCCGCGACGGGCTGCATCGGCGAGCTGACCGAGCGTTTCCGGCAGCAGACCGACGCGCGCGAGCGGCGCGATGCGCAGCGGCTCGCGCCCTACCTGCGCGCGTTCGAGCGCGCGGCCGAGCGTCTCGCGGCCGGCGAGCCGCTCGACGAGGTGTGCTGGAATTTCCTTGCGCTCGACTCGGCCGCGCGCTGCTTCCTGCTCGACGCGCACGGCCGCCAGTCGGGCCGCAACGTCGTGCTGCGCGCCGACCGTGCGCTCGCCGAGGCGCGCTTTTCGCCGCTGGCGGACGCGCAGGGCGCGAACTGGCTGCGCCGGCCGTATTTCCGCTCGGCGATCGCCGAGCCGGGGCGCGTGCAGGTCACGCGGCCGTACCTGTCGATCAACGAGGCGCAGCCATGCGTGACGCTGTCGGTGGCCGTGCGCGTCGGCGATGCGCAGCGCGTGCTGTGCGGCGATATCGACTGGGGCGACGACGAAGCGGACGCCGGCTAGTCCCGCGCGCACCGCAAGCGGCGGGCGGCGGGCGGAGCGGGCCGGCCGTTGCGTTCGCCGCGAGCTTCCCCGACAATGGCCCGACCGCGGCCATCGTGACCGCGAGCGCGCCGTCCCGGGGGCCACCATGGCGGCGAATAACAAGGAAAACACAATGAAAAGACCGATTTCGCTGACCATTCTCGCGTGGATCATCATCGTGACCAATGCGATAACGTGCGTCTATACGCCATTCACGATCGGCATGCCGACCACCCAGGCGCTGCTGTCGCACTACCTGCTGCCCGTCTGGGCGACGCTCGGCATCAGCGTGATTCTCGAAGTCGTGAACGTCGTGGTCGGCATCGCGATCCTCAAGGGCCGCGAATGGTCGCGCAAGACCTACATCGCGATCTCCGTATTCAGCTTCGCGTTCTCGTTCATCAACATGCCGGCGTCGATGTATGCGGTGCTGATTCCGGGCGTCCTGCTGTTCGCGCTGTTCGTCTACCTGATGTTCCGGCGCCCCGCGACCGCGTATTTCCAGGCGAACGCATGAGCTTCGCGCGCAACGCCATCGCGATCGGGCTGTTCACGCTCGCGGGCATGTGCGTGATCACCGCGCAGATGATGGCGTTCATGAAGCTCGGCCATACGGGGGCGATGTTCGTGTTCGTCACCGTGCTGTGCGTGTTGTCGGCCGTGCTCCTGGCCGTGGGTGCGTTCGCCGGCGCGTTCCGGCCACGCGCGCGCGGCGCGGGCATCGCGCTCCTCATCGCGACCGCGACCACCGCGTTCGGGATGATCGGCTGGGCGACGATGCTGATGGCGCCGGGGATCGTCGACGTATTGCAGCAGCAAGGCGTGAACATGAACGTGCGGATGTTCCGGGTCGTGCCCGGCGCCGCGGTGACCGGCCTGTCCGCGCTCGTCGGCGTGTGGCTCGCGCGCCGCGGCTGACGGTGCGACCGACGGTGCCGCGGCCGGCACGCTGGCGTCCGTCACGCGGCTCGGCTAGGATGCGCGAATTGTCCTGACGATTCGCGGGCCGCCCATGAACCGAAACGCCGCCTCTTCCATTCTCCTCGAAGTGATCGCCACGACCGTCGGCGATGCCAAGGCCGCCGCCCGGGCGGGCGCCGACCGCCTCGAACTCGTGACCGCCATCACCGAAGGCGGGCTGACGCCGAGTGTCGGCCTGATCGAAGCCGTCGTGGCCGCCGTGCCGATTCCCGTCAACGTGATCGTGCGACCGCACAGCCGGTCGTTCGTCTACGACGCCGACGACTTGCGCGTGATCGAGCGCGACGTGCGTGCCGCCGTCGCGGCCGGGGCGAACGGTGTCGTGTTCGGCGCGCTCGACGCGCGCGGCGACGTCGATCTCGGCGCACTGGCCCGCATCGCGGCCGCGGCGGACGGCCGCGCGCTGACGTTCCACCGAGCATTCGACGTGTCGCGCGACCTCAACGCCGCATTCGACGCGCTGTTGCGCGTGCCGGCCGTCACGTCGGTGCTGACGTCGGGCGGCCATCCGTCGGTGCTCGACGCGGCCGCGACGATCACGCGGCTGGTGCGGCAGGCGGCGGGCTCGACCTGCACGGTGCTGGCAGGCTCGGGGCTCACGATCGATGCGGTCGGCGATTTTGTCCGCGCCACGGGCGTGCGCGCGGTGCATTTCGGTTCGGGCGTGCGGCCGCGCGGCGAGGTGCTCGCGCCGGTCGATCAGCAACTCGTCGAGCGCGTGCGCGCGGCGATCGACGGCGCGGCGGCACACGTGTGACGCACTCGGCGGCCTGCAGGCCGCCGCCGCACGCACCGACACCACCCACCGGGACACGAGCCGGGACAGAGGGCCACATGACGGACGCAACGCACGATCCGCAGGGCCGCGCAACCGATGACAGCGCGCCGGGCTGGGACGCGATCGACGGCGCGCTCGCGCGCGTCTATCCGGGGCAGGCGCCGAAGCACTACGCCACGCTGCTCAAGTGGCGGCTCGGCGGCCACGATCCGCTCGACGGAATCAGCGTGTGGAAGCGCGCGGCACCCGTGCCGCACTGGCATTTCGTCACGTACGGGCTCTCGGAGCTGTATGCGAAGGAATCGGATGATCCGGCCGTCAGCGGCTTCGGATTCGAGCTGACGATGCGCGTCGCCCGCGGCGGCGCCGACGAAGCGCCGCCGAACTGGGTGTTCAGCTTCCTGCAGAACCTCGCGCGCTACGTATTCCAGAGCGGCAACGCGTTCGACGACGGCCACTGGATGACGGCCAACGGCCCGATTGCGCTCGATACCGCTACGCAGCTCTGCTCGATGGGTTTCGCGTTCGATCCGGAACTGCCGGCGATCGATACGCCGCACGGCAGCCTGGCGTTCCTGCAGATCGTCGGGCTGACGCTCGACGAGGAGCGCGCCGCGAAGCGCTGGCGCACGCGCGCGCTGCTCGACACGCTGCTGCCGCACATGCCGCTATGGGTGACCGATCTCGGCCGCGCGTCGCTGCTCGAGCGCGCGGACGTGCGCGCCGAGGTCGACGCCGGTAACGTGCTCCGATGGGAAACCCGCAAGCGGCTGCTGCGTGCGCCCGTGATCGAGATTACCGTCGGCGCACGACAGGTCGACGAACTCGTCATGCTGCTGCCGCTGCGGTTGCCGTTCGACCGGCCGTTCGGCCTGGTCGGCCATGACGGCGCGGTGCGGTTCGTGCACGGCGATGCGAATGGCGTGACCGACGAGGGCGGCACGCTGACGCTGCGGCTCACGGATGCGACGGTGCAGGCGCTGGCGCGCACACTGCAGCCGCGCGCCGGCGAGTATGCGCTCGACGGTCTCGACGGCGTGCGGTGGCGCGTGGAGAAGACCGTGATCCGCGATACACAGGGCAACGCGGTGCAGACGATCGGGTGACGCGCGGCGGCGCGCGGGCGGCCCGTCGCGTATTGCGTACGAACCGCGTAAAAAAGCCGGGACGTACCCGGCTTTTCATGTGGCGAACGAATCCGCCGTGCGTTGCGCTTATGCGTTCGCCGACATCGCGTCTGCATCGCTCGAACGGATGCCGAGGCGCTCGAACAGCGCCCGGTCCTTCTGCGACTGCGGATTGCTCGTCGTCAGCAGCTGGTCGCCATAGAACATCGAGTTCGCGCCGGCGAGGAAGCACAGCGCCTGCAGCCCGTCGTCGAGCTGCTCGCGGCCCGCCGACAGGCGCACGACGGCCTTCGGCATCGTGATCCGCGCGACCGCGATCGTGCGCACGAATTCGAACGGGTCGAGCGGTGCGGTGCCTTCGAGCGGCGTGCCTTCGATCGCGACGAGGTTGTTGATCGGCACCGAATCCGGATACGGGTTCAGGTTCGCGAGCTGCGAGATCAGGCCCGCGCGTTCGCGGCGCGATTCGCCCATCCCGATGATGCCGCCGCAGCACACGTTGATGCCCGCGTCGCGCACGCGATCGAGCGTGTCGAGGCGATCCTGGTAGGTGCGCGTCGAGATGACCTGGCCGTAGAACTCCGGCGACGTGTCGAGGTTGTGGTTGTAGTAGTCGAGGCCCGCGTTCGCGAGTTCCTGCGCCTGCTCGTCTTCCAGCATGCCGAGCGTCATGCAGGTCTCGAGGCCGAGTTCCTTCACGCCGCGCACCATCTCGGTCAGCGCCGGCATGTGGCGCTCCTTCGGGTTGCGCCACGCGGCGCCCATGCAGAAGCGGCTCGCGCCGTTCGCCTTCGCCGCGCGTGCGGCGTCGAGCACCGCGTCGACGTCCATCAGCTTCTCGGCCTTCAGGCCCGTGTCGTGGTGCGACGACTGCGAGCAGTAGCCGCAATCTTCCTCGCAGCCGCCCGTCTTGATCGACAGCAGCGTCGACAGCTGCACCGCGTTCGCGTCGAAGTGTTCGCGGTGCACCTGCTGCGCGCGGAAGATCAGGTCGTTGAACGGCAGCTCGAACAGCGCGACGACGTCGGCGACGCGCCAGCGCTGCGAGGCCGGAGCGGCCACGGGAATCGCGTCAGGTTGCACGGTGGCGGCAGTCTGGGCTTGGGTCATATCGTTTTCCTGTCCTGGTCGGGGATGAGGGATCGGAGGATCTGTTTTCGATTGGGTCAAGGCTGCGCGGCGCGCAGCGTCTCGACGAGCGCGGCGATGTCGAGCATCGCCGCGGCGGATTCGGGGGCGGCCGGACGCAGGTGCGGAATGCGGCCGAGCAGCGGCGCGCCGTGCTCGCGGGCGAGCCAGTCGCGCATCGTCGCGATGTTTTCGTCGGGGAACGACATGGCCGGGTCGACGTGGTTCGCGACCCAGCCGGCGAGCTTGAGGCCGCGCGCGGCAATCGCGTCGGCGGTCAACAGCGCGTGGTTGATGCAGCCGAGCCGCACGCCGACCACGAGCACGACCGGCACGCCGAGCGAAACCGCGAGATCGGCCATGTCCTGCGTGTCGTTCATCGGCACGCGAAAGCCGCCGGCGCCTTCGACGACGACGATATCCGCGCGCGCCAGCGCTTCGCGATGGCACGCGACGATCGTGTCGATGTCGAGCGTCACGCCTTCCTGCGCGGCGACGATATGCGGCGCGGCCGGTGCTTTCAGCAGGAACGGCGTGCGCAGCCCGGGCGGCAGCACGACGTTCGCGGCCGCGTCGAGCTGGTCGGCGTCCTCGTTGCGCCACACGCCGTCGCGCTCATACGCGCCGGCCGCGACGGGCTTCAGCGCGGCCGCGCGCAGGCCGTGCCGCGCGAAGCCGTGCAGCATCGCGGCCGACACGAAGGTCTTGCCGATTTCGGTGTCGGTGCCGGTGACGAACAGCGAGAGCGGGGCGGTCATGCCGCGGCCTCCTGCGGAACCGCGTCAACGGAGGCGGCAGCGCCCTTGCCGGCTTCGATCAGCGCCGCTTCGAGCCGCGCGAGATCGTCGAACGAATGCGCGGCCGACAGCGACACGCGCAGCCGCGACGTGCCGGCGGGCACCGTCGGCGGCCGGATCGCGGGCACCCACAGGCCGTGCGCGTCGAGCGCGCGCATTGCCGCGAGCGTCGCGTCGTTGTTGCCGATCACGAGCGGTTGCACGGCCGTGTGCGAATCGACCGGCTGCCAGCGCGTGTTGCGCAGCAGCGCGCGCGTGCGTTCGATCAGCGCGGCGAGATGCGCGCGTCGCGCGTCGCCTTCGTCGCCCGCGATCACTTTCAGGCTGGCCGATACCGCGTGCGCGACGGCCGGCGGCGCGGCCGTCGTGAAGATGTAGCTACGCGCGCGCTGGATCATCCATTCGATCACGGTCTCGTGCGCGATCACGAATGCGCCCGCGACGCCGGCGGCCTTGCCGAGCGTGCCGACGTACACGAGATGCGGGGAGCGCAGCGCGGCGGCCGCGAGCGCGCCGCGGCCCTGCGGGCCGAGCACGCCGAAGCCGTGCGCATCGTCGACGACGAGCCATGCGCGATGGCGTTCGGCCAGCGCGACGAGTTCGGCGAGCGGCGCGAGATCGCCGTCCATGCTGAACACGGTGTCGCTGACGATCAGCTTCGTTTCGGCCTCCGATGCATCGAGCAACGCGGCGAGCGCGGCCGTGTCCGCATGCGGATAGACCTGGACGTTCGCGCGCGACAGCCGCATGCCGTCGATCAGCGACGCGTGGTTCAGCGCGTCGGAGAAGATCGTCGCGCCCTTGCCGGCGAGCGCCGTCATCGCGGCGAGGTTCGCCATGTAGCCGGTGCTGAAGTACAGCGCGCGCGGCGCGTCGGAGAAGCCGCCCGAGAAGGCTGCGAGTTCTTCCTCGAGCGTCGCGTGCGCACGCGAATGGCCGCCGAGCAGGTGCGAGCCGCCGCTGCCGGCGCCGTAGCGCCGCGCGCCTTCGGCGAACGCGGCGACGAGCGCCGGGTGCGCGGCGAGGCCGAGATAGTCGTTGCTCGCGAAGCCGATGATCTTGCGACCGTCGACGGTCATGCGCGCATCGCACGCGGTGTCGGCGGTGCGGCGCACGCGGCGCAGCCCTTGCGCGTCGAGATCGGCGAGGCCGCGCTGCAGGTGATCGAGCAGAGGGTTCGTCATCCAATGATCTCCGCGAGCGTTGCATCGAGCGTGTCGCGCGTGCGTTGAGCGAGCCACGCGATGTCGTCGTCGCTCATCACGTACGGCGGCATCAAGTACACGGTCGTGCCGATCGGGCGCAGCAGCAGCTCGCGTTCCAGCGCGCGTTCGAAAAAGCGCCGCGAGAAGCCGCGCGCCGCGTCGCCGTCGAGCGCGACGTCGAACGCGAACAGCGTGCCGCGCTCGCGCAGGTGGCGCACCCGCGGGTGTGCATCGAGCGGCGCGAGCGCCGCGCGCATCGTGGCCGACTTGCGGGCGTTGGCCGCGAGCACGTCGTCGCGGGCGAACAGGTCGAGCGTCGCGACCGCCGCGCGGCACGCGAGCGGGTTGCCCGTGTACGAATGCGAGTGCAGGAAGCCGCGCGTCGTGTCGTCGTCGTAGAACGCGGCGAACACATCGTCGCGCGTGAGCACGAGCGACAGCGGCAGGTAGCCGCCGCTGATGCCTTTCGACAGGCACAGGAAATCGGGCCAGACACCGGCCTGCTCGCACGCGAAGAAGGTGCCGGTGCGGCCGCAGCCGACCGCGATCTCGTCGGCGATCAGGTGCACGCCGAATTCGTCGCACAGCGCGCGCAGCCCGCGTACATACGACGGATCGTGCATCGCCATGCCGGCCGCGCACTGCACGAGCGGCTCGACGATCAGTGCGGCGATCCGCTCGCCGCGCTCGACGAACAGGCGCCGCACGTCCGCAAGCGCGCGGCCCGCGACGTCGGCGGCCGTTTCGCCTGCCAGCGCGCCGCGTGCGTCGGGTGACGCGACGACATGCGCGTGGCGGATCAGCGGGTCGTACGCGTCCTTGAACAGCGCGACGTCGGTCACGCCGAGCGCGCCGATCGTCTCGCCGTGATAGCTGTTCGCGACGCAGACGAATTCCTGCTTGTTGGCGCGGCCGCGGTTGCGCCACGCGTGGAAGCTCATCTTCAGCGCGATCTCGACCGCCGACGCGCCGTCCGATGCGAAGAACGCATGGCCGAGCGTGCGCGCGGTGAGCGCGTGCAGCCGCTCCGCGAGCTCGATCGCGGGCTCGTGCGTGCAGCCGGCGAGCATCGCGTGCTCGAGCGTGTCGAGCTGGTCCTTCAGCGCCGCGTTGATGTCCGGGTTCGCATGACCGAACAGGTTGACCCACCACGAGCTGATCGCGTCGAAGTAGCGGCGGCCGTCACGGTCGTACAGCCACAGGCCCGCGCCACGCGCGACGGGGATGAGCGGCAGGCGCTCGTGATGCTTCATCTGGGTGCAGGGATGCCAGACCGCGCGCAGGCTGCGCGCGACCCAGTCGTCGGTGGCTGGCGTACTCAAGGCGGCTCCGGGGGATAAAACGGCCGCGCGGCATCGATGGGATGCCGCGCGGCGAGACACGAAACGCGCTGAGATTAGCGTGTTCCGCGACCCGTTGCACTACCGGTTACAAACGCCGCAAAGCCTTGCCGGGCGGGAGTTCGGCGCAGATCGGGGCGGCTCGTGACGGTACGGTTCAGATGTCCCGAAATGACCGCAGATGACGACGTTCGAGTGAGCCCCCCCAACCGAAAAAAATCGTGCGCCGAGCGGGGCGGCGGGATGAAAAATCGGAGCGCGAAGGCGGGTGGCGGGGAATGATGTGGCCCCCACGTGAGCGGAACGCGTTTGACGGCAAGCGGGGGCGGGGAGAACGCGAGCGTGGGGTTGCGATACGGCGCATTCATGCCGGCATGCGTGCCGTGCCACATGTGTGACATCCGCCGCGAACGCTGCGCGCAGCGACGAAAGGGAGGCGGGGAGGAGAACGAAAAACGGCGGCGAAGGCCGCCGCTCGTCAACGCGAAGCCAGCGCCGGCGTACCGGTGTCGCGTGCGTTGCTGTCGTCGTTGTCGGCCGTCTGCGTCGTGTTCCACACGACGCGGTCGTTGACCGCGTACAGCCGGCAAGAACCGGCGCCCTGCTTCGCGCAGTTGTCGAGCGCGAGCGCCATCGGGTCGTCGCCGCCTTCGGCCCACGACCATGCGCCTTCCGACGACACCGCGAACGCACGGCTCGGATGCTGGCTCAGGAAGCGGCGATAGCCTTCGCGGCCGGCTTCGTCGACATACGGCACCGCGTTGACCGAGTCGATCGACGCATAGCCGCTCGCTTTCGGCTCGTGCGGGTTCGCGACCGCGTAGCGCACGGAGGTCGGCAGGTTCAGCTGCGCGAGGAACGCGTTGACGGCCGGCCACCACACGGGCACGCCGTCGCGGTCGACGATCAGCCGGTGCGCGTCGTCCTTGTAGCGGCCGAAATCGATGAACTGGGCCTGCGTGCCGTGCGAAACGTACGCGTCGTGCATTTGCGCGACGAGCCCGGGCGTCCACACCGAGTCGTTGTCGCCATACAGCCACAGCGACCGCACGGCCGTATGCGCGCCGTACTGGTCGAACGCGTCGACGAGGTTTTTCTGCCAGCCGTCGCAGAGATCCTGGCGCAGCCCGCCGGAGAAGTTGATGATGCCGCGCACGCCCGGTGCGGCTTCGGTGCCGTACGCGACCGATACGAGGCCGCCGTGCGACGTGCCGGCGACGACGATGCGCGACGCATCGACATACGGCTGGCGCGACATGTAGCGCACCGTCGCGTCGACGTCGGCCGCCTGCGCGAGGCCGTTCTTGCCGACATTGCAGCCTTCCTGCTGGTACGTGCCGCCCGAGCCCGCGAAGCCCTGGCGGTTCGGTGCGATCACCGCATAGCCGCGGCGCACGAATTCGCGCGCGAACGCGAGCGGCCGGCTGCGCGGCTGCAGATGGAGATCGCCGGTGTTCTTGCCGTGGTTGAAGACGACGAGCGGGAACGGGCCGGGGCCGTTCGGCTTGAAGAGCGTGGCCTCGAGCGTGACGGAGCCCGAGGCGTCGGCCGGAATGCGGAGGATCTGTTCGTTCAGGTCGGCGGCGACCTGCGGCAGGTTCGAATCGCCGTAGTCGAAGCGTTCGGCGTGGGCGAGCGACCCGCTGGCGCCGGCACCCGTCCCCGTATCGGCGTTCGGCAGCGTACCGGCCTGAGCGGCCGACAGCGCGCAGGCCGCCATCCATCCCACCAAACCCTTGCTGAACGCCATTCGTAAGCCCTGCCATGCAACATGACCAATTCGAGGTCATCGTAGCCGGACAAAATGGGGTTGTGCAATGCGGGAATTACCCGGCGTCTGACATGGCAACTATTTGTCAGCGTTCACTTACTTCGCCGTCGACGTAGCGCCAGAAACCATGCTCGTCGCGCTCGAAACGGCTCGTCTCGTGAAGCCGGTAAGCGCGTCCGCCGACCTTGTAGCGGGCCACGAATTCGACCTCCGCGTGCCGTTCGTCGAGCGGCGCGTGGTGTTTGACCGCGAGCCCGAGCCAGCGCGGCGCGTCGGGCGCTTCGGGGTCGGTGTCGAGATCCGGCGGGCAGGTGCGCGCGGCCCAGGTCGCGCGCAGGTAGTCGCTCGCGCCGAGCACGTAGGCGCTATACCGCGAGCGCATCAACTCGAGCGCGGTCGGCGCGGCTTCGCCGCCGTCGATGAAGCGGCCGCAGCAGGCCGCATAGCGGGGCGCCGGCGCTTTGCCGGCGGGAGCGGGGGACGCGCCGCCGCACGGGCACGCGTCAGGTCGGTTCAAAATCATGCGAAACGGGAATTAACGACGCAAGGTTGTCGGCTGCCTACCAGCTCAGCTCGATACCGTCGTACTGGAAGAAACGGCCGTTTGCCTGCGACACGTCGGCGCCGGATTCGGCGATCACGCGGCGCATGCCGGTCACGCTGGTTTCCGGATCGATCGCGGCCTGCGCGCCGCCCATGTCGGTGCGCACCCAGCCGGGATGCAGCGAGATGCACGCGGCGTGGCGCGTCTGCAGCGACGCGATGCGCAGCGCGTCGTTCAGCGCGGCCTTGCTCGCACGGTACAGCCAGCCGGTCGTGCCGGTGGCCTCGGCGATGCTGCCCATCCGGCTCGACACGACGGCCAGTACGCCGCGCGCGTCCTCGACGAGCGGCAGCACGATCGGCAGCAGCTGCATCGGCCCGCGCACGTTCGTGTGCATCACCGCGTCGAAATCCTCGGCGGTGACCGTCTCGACGCCCTCGGTGCGCGGCCCGTACACACCCGACACCAGCACGGCCGCATCGAGCCGCTCGCCGTCGAGCTTCCAGCCGAGCGCCGCGATTTGCTCGGGCTGCGTGATGTCGAGCGCATGCGCATGCGCGCCGAGCGCGCGCAGCGCGTCGAGCGACGCGTCGTCGCGCGCGGTGGCGATCACGTTCCAGCCGTCGCGCCGGTATTGGCGGACGAATTCGCGGCCGAGGCCGCGCGATGCACCGACGATCAATACGGTTTTCATGTTCGCCGCTCCTTTGCAGTGCCGTGGTGACGGCGTCAGGTCAGTTCGATGCGGGTTGCCGCCGTTGCGCCGCCGCCGACGCGGCTCGCGTGCTTACTCGGCGTCCGGGCAGGGCTTCAGGGTATCGACCACCGCCTGCGCGACTTCGTTCATTTGCGCGGCATCGGCGGCGACCATGTCATTGTCCGGCGCATGCTTGCCGCCGGCGGTGAGCGCGGCCACGCAACGTTTGTAGGTCTCGTCGAGCGCATCGAAGTTCGACACGGCCATCCCGAGGTTGCGCATCCGGCCGTCGTGCACGCCGTACACGAGCCCGTGCACGGTGAGCGACTGGCCGCGCGCCCACGCGTCGTTGACGATCGTCGTGCGGCAGACGTTGACGACCTGCTCGATCGCGTTCAGCTCGATCAGGCGGCGATAGCGCGCTTCGCCCACCGGCCATCCGTCGAGCAGCGCCGCGTGGCGTTCGCGCACGTCCTGCACGTGATGCAGCCAGTTGTCGGCGAGGCCGACGCGGCGGTTGAGCAGTGCGGCGTTCACGCCCGAGCAGCCGTAGTGGCCGACGACCATGATGTGCTTCACGCGCAGGATGTCGACCGCGAACTGGATCACCGACAGGCAGTTCAGGTCGCTGTGCACGACTACGTTCGCGATATTGCGGTGGACGAACACTTCGCCCGGCGGCAGGCCGATGATCTGGTTCGCGGGCACGCGCGAATCCGAGCAGCCGATCCACAGGTATTCCGGCGCCTGCTGGTCGGCGAGACGCGTGAAGAACTCGGGATCGTCGGCGAGCTGGCGCTTGACCCAGGCGTCGTTGTTGTCGAACAGGTGTGAGAGCGGGTTGACTGGGGTGTTCATCGGGTTGGATTCCGTTTTCGGCAATCAGGTCGATAGCGGGTTCGGTGTGACCGGCGTCAGGCGGCGCGCTGCGCGTCGCCTGCGCCATCGTTCTGGTCCGTCGCGCCGAAGCGCGCCGGGTAGCGCATGCAAAAGCGCAGCGCGGTGTCGTACGGGTAAAAATCGGGCAATTCGCCCTGCATCAGCTTGTCCTTGCTGGCCTGCCACAGCGCGGGATCGAAAAAGTCCGCGTGATGCTTCATGAAGACGTCACGCACGCGCGGGTCGCCGAGCAGGAACGGCCCGTAGGTCTCCGGAAAGATGTCGTGCGGGCCGACGGTATACCACGGTTCGCCGGACAGCTCGTCTTCCTCGTTGCGCGGCGGCGGCACGCGGCGCACGTTGCAGTCGGTCAGGTACTCGATCTCGTCGTAGTCGTAGAACACGACGCGGCCGTGGCGCGTGACGCCGAAGTTCTTGTACAGCATGTCGCCGGGGAAGATGTTCGCCTTCATCAGCTCCTTCACCGCGTTGCCGTACTCCTTCACGCCGTGCTCGACGTCGGCGTCGGTGCCGTTCTGCAGATACAGGTTCAGCGGCGTCATCCGGCGCTCGATGTACAGGTGCTTGATCACGAGATTGTCGTCCTCGTATTCGAGCAGCGACGGCACTTCCTTCTCGAGCTCGCGCACGAGCGCATGGTCGAGCCGCGCGAGCGGCAGCGCGACGCTCGAATACTCGAGCGTGTCGGCCATCCGCCCGAGGCGGTCGTGGCGCTTCACGAGCTGGTACTTCTCCATGATCTGCGCGCGCGTCGTTTCCTTCGGCGGCGGGAACTGATCCTTGATGATCTTGAACACGTACGGGAACGACGGCAGCGTGAACACGAGCATCACGAGGCCCTTGATCCCGGGCGCGATGATGAAGCGGTCGCTCGAATGCGACAGGTGGTGCAGCAGGTCGCGATAGAACAGGTTCTTGCCCTGCTTCTGCAGGCCGACCGACGTGTAGATCTCCGCCTTCGGCTTGCCGGGCATGATCGTGCACAGGAAGTCGACGTACGCGGAAGGCACGCCCATGTCGACGAGGAAATACGAGTGCGAGAAGCCGAAGATGATCATCAGCTGGTCGCGGCGCAGCAGCACGGTGTCGAGCGAGAGCACGCCCGGGCGCACGTGGCGGATCGGCACCGCGAACGGCAGCACGCGGTCGGCGTTGATGATGCGGCCGACGATGTACGCGCTCTTGTTGCGGAAGAACAGCGACGACAGCACGTGGATCTGGAAATTCGGCGCTTCGTCGAAGTGGCCGAACTCGTCGTGGATCGCCTGCATCACGCATGCGATGTCGCGCGGAAGATCGTCGAACGCAGGCTCGAGCTGGAAGTTCGTGACGATCCGCTCGAGCGTGGCCGCGAGCCCGTCGGTGCCCGGATAGTACGCGCGGTAGGTCGGCTTCGCGGCCGGCTCGTCGTTCTCGAGATACTCGGTCGAGATCGCCGGGCGCACGAAGATGAAATCGTTGCTGAAGTACGAGCGGTGCAGGATCTTGCAGCACACCGAATTGAAGAAGGTCTCCGCGCACTCGGGCTGGCGGTGCGACGTGAGCAGGCCGATGTAGTGCAGCTTGATCTGCTGCCACACTTCGTCGTCGATGTTCTCCGCGTCGTATTCGTCTTCCAGCACCTCGACGCATTCCTTCACGCGATCGTCGTACGACGTGATCCGCTCGCGCGCGAGCCGCTGCAGCCCGTGCCAGTCGCCTTGCTCGTACAGCGTCTTCGCTTCGACGGCCGCTTCGCGGAAGATCCGGTAGTGGCGGTCGAAGTTTTCGAGCATCGTCTGCGCGACGTCGAAACCGATCTGCGAAGACAGCAGTTTGGGGAAGTGATTCATCGCGTGCAGGCTCGTTCGGGAGGGGCTGTAAGCACTCGCCATTTTAGCGCCCAAGCGGGCGGTTCAAGGGCTTTGCGGCAATGTGCGGCCGGCCGGCAGGCGGCGGGTTGTCCGCCGTTGGATGCCGTTCGGTGCATCTTCGCGTAAAGATACGGGTACGGAACCGATTCTGGCACGAACTTTTTTTGACGGGCGGCAAGCCGCCGGGCACGTGTTCCGCGCGACGGCGATAGAATCGACGCACCGCCCGCCGCGGCCTGCCGCCGGCGCGCATTCGTACCGATAACGATGAGACGCCCCACCGATGAACGCACTGGAACACCAACTCGACTATCCCTTCGCCGACACGCTGCCCGCCGCGGGCGACACGTTCGAGGTCGCGCCCGGCGTACGCTGGCTGCGCATGCCGCTGCCGTTCTCGCTCGATCACATCAACCTCTGGCTGCTGCGTGACGAGATCGACGGGCAGGCCGGCTGGACGATCGTCGATTGCGGGATCTCGTCGGATGCGATCCGCACGCACTGGGAGCAGATCTTCGACACGCATCTCGACGGCCTGCCCGTGCTGCGCGTGCTGGTCACGCACTGCCACCCCGATCACTTCGGCCTCGCGAACTGGCTGTGCGAAGGCGGTGACAAGGGCCGCTGGAGCGTGCGGCTGTGGATGACGCTCGGCGAGTACATGTTCGGCTGCCTGATGGCGGCCGGCAACGGCTCGAACGCGGGCGGTGCGGCTGCCGCCGAACACTTCGCGCGCCACGGGCTGACCGATCCGGCCGCGCTCGACAAGCTGCGCAACCGCCGCCACTACTACTCGGATCTCGTGCCGGCCGTGCCGCCGCGCTACCGGCGCCTGCGCGAAGGCGATGCGGTGACGATCGGCGCACGCACCTGGCGCGTCGTGACCGGCTTCGGCCATTCGCCTGAACATTGCGCGCTGCACAGCGAAGCGGACGGCGTGCTGATCTCCGGCGACATGGTGCTGCCGCGCATCTCGACGAACGTGTCCGTGTTCGACCTCGAACCGGAGGCGAATCCGCTCGCGCTGTATCTGCAGTCGCTCGGCCGCTACGAGACGATGGCGCCCGATACGCTGGTGCTGCCGTCGCACGGCAAGCCGTTCCGTGGCGTGCGCACGCGCATCACGCAACTGCGCGAACACCACGACGCGCGCCTGGCCGAAGTGCGCGTCGCGTGCGCGGAAAAGCCGATGAGCGCGGCCGACATCGTGCCGATCATGTTCCGCCGCCGCGAGCTCGACATCCACCAGATGACGTTCGCGCTGGGCGAGGCGCTCGCGCACCTGAACCTGCTGTGGCTCGCGGGCGAACTCGTGCGCGAGCAGGGCGACGACGGCGTGCTGCGGTTCCGTACCGCCGGCTGATACCGCTGCGGTTTTCTCATGCGACGGGTTCGTAGCGCCACCCGTCGCGATGCCATTGCATCGTGTGCGTCGGGTCGAGCGCCGCGAGAAATGCGGTGTCGTGCGACGCGACCACGATCGCGCCGGGGAAGCCGGCCAATGCGGCTTCGATCGCACGCACCGATTCGAGATCGAGGTGGTTGGTCGGCTCGTCGAGCAGCAGCAGTTGCGCGGGCGTGCCGCGCCACAATGCGCACGCGAGTGCGGCCTTCAGCCGTTCGCCGCCGCTCAGCTGCCGTGCCGGCTGCGTCGCGCGCGCCGCGTCGAGCTGCAGCAGCGCGAGCCGGCTGCGCAGGTCGCCTTCGGCGAGCGGCGTATCGAGCAGCCCCAGTTGCTCGACGACCGAACGATCAGGATCGAGCAGCGCGAGCCGCTGGTCGAGATACGCGGCGCCTACGTGCGTCGTGCAGGTGCCTGAACGCGGCGCGAGCTCGCCCGCGAGCATGCGCAGCAAGGTCGATTTGCCGCAGCCGTTCGGGCCGGTCAGCGCGATGCGCACCGGGCCGCTTGCCGACCATGTGAGCGCGTCGGCATCGCTGGCGATGCGCCACGGCGGTTGCGCGCGGTCGAGCGTGAACAGCTGGCGGCGCGCGCTGACCTCGGTGCCCGGCAGCGACACGAGCACGGGCGCATCGGCGTCGACGCGCGCGGCCGTCTCCTGCACGCGTTCGTCGAGCGTCGTCTTGAATTCGTTCTGGTGGCGCCGGACCTGCCCCATGATGTTGCGCGCCGCGCCCTTGCGGCTCTGGCGGGCCCCCGACGACAGGTTGGCTGTCTTCGCCTCGCGCAGCGACGCGGCCGCGTGACGCTGGATCGTGTCGTGCTCCTGTTGGAGCCTGCGCCTGACGCGTCCGCGCTCGGCACGCGCGTTGTCGAGTGCAGACTGCGCGGCATCCTGTTCAGCGTCGCGCTGCGCACGGTAGAGCGCATAGTTGCCATCATACGAGCGCACGCCTTGCGGCGTCAGCTCGACGATGCGCTGCACGTCGGCGAGCAGCGCACGGTCGTGGCTCACGATGACGAGGCCGCCGCGCCAGCCGTCGAGCGCCGCCCGCAGCCATGCGCGGCCCTGCGCGTCGAGATGGTTGGTCGGTTCGTCGAGCACCAGGAGGCCGGCGCCGGACAGCAGGGCGCCGATCAGTGCGACGCGCGCGAGTTGCCCGCCGCTCAGCGCTTGCGCCGGCGTGTCGGCGCGCACGTCGTGTAGGCCGGTCGCATCGAGCGCCGCGCGCAGCCGTTCGGCGAGATCCCAGCGATCGCCGATCAGGTCGAAGTCGTGCGGTTCCGCGCGGCCGTCGGCGAGACGCGCGAGCGCGTCGAGCGGCGCATCGAGCGCGGCAACCTGCGCGACGGTTCGCGGGCCGGCGGCTGCGTCGTCGTGCTGCTGCGCGACGTAGACGACTGGCGTGCGCCGGTCGATCGTCCCCGCACTCGGCGCGCAGCGGCCCGCGATCAGTTGCGCGAGCTGGCTCTTGCCGATGCCGTTGCGGCCGACGATGCCGGTCGGCGTGCGGTCGATCAAAAGGTCGAGCGAATCGAACAGCGTGACGCCGTCGTCGAAGCGGAAGGAAACGTGATGAAGCGCGACGAGCGCGCCGGTGGGCGTGGCGGCAGCCATAAGCACCTCCGAAAATGCGTGAAGACCTTCGCGCGCGGCGTGCGTGGCACGGCGGCGAAAACATTTCGGGAAGGCTTAGTTGTTCACTTTGGCTGGCGTCCGGTATGAGGAATGAGCGCGCAGTGTAGCAAGCGCGGCGCGCGGGCCGCAAGCGACGGCCCGGCGCACCGTCGCCTGCGCGCCACGCGCGAGGGTCGCGTTACTGCACGGCGACGGTCGTGAAGTTTTGCCGTCCGAACGGGCTCACGCGATAGCCGCTCACGTTCGTGCGCGTCAGCGCAGCGGCGGTGGGGTAGCCGAGCGGGATCCATAGCGCCTGGTCGTGGATGATCTTCTGCGCGGCTTCGTACAGCTTCGCGCGCTTGGCTTGGTCGGCGGTCGACTTGCCGTCGGTGATCAGCTTGTCGAGCTGCGCGTCGCAGAAGCGCGCGAAGTTGATGCCCGATTTCACCGCATTGCAGCTGAACTGCGGCGTCAGGTAGTTGTCCGGATCGCCGTTGTCGCCGGCCCAGCCCATGAACAGCATGTCATGCTGGCCGAGCTTCGCCTGCTTGATCAGCTCGCCCCATTCGATCACCTTGACCTCGGCCTTCACGCCGATCTTCGCGAGGTCGGCCTGCAGCAGCTCCGCACCGACCTTCGGGTTCGGGTTCAGCACGCTGCCGGTCGGGCGCGTCCAGATCGTCGTCGAGAAGCCGTTCGGGAAGCCGGCCTGCGCGAGCAGCTGCTTCGCCTTCGCCGGATCGTACGGATACGGTGCGACGTCCTTCGCATAGCTCCACGTGTTCGGCGGATACGGGTTGTTCGCGGCCGTCGCGGTGTTGTCGAACACGACCTTCAGGTAGGTCGCGCGGTCGAACGCGAGGTTCAGCGCCTCGCGCACCTTGTCGTTGTCGAGTGGCTTCTTCTGCGTGTTCAGCGCGACGAACGCGGTCATGAACGCGGGCGTCTGCACGACCTTCAGCGCGCTTTCGCCCTTCGCGGCGAGCACGTCCTGCGGCTTCGGCGACAGCGCGATCTGGCATTCGCCGGCCTTCACCTTCTGCAGGCGCACCGATGGGTCGGGCGTGATCGCATAGATCAGCCGGTCGACCTTCGGCTTCGTGCCCCAGTAGGTCGGATTCACGTCGTAGCGGATCAGCGCGTCCTTCGTGTAGCTCTTCAGCACGAACGGCCCGGTGCCGACCGGTTTCGCGTTCAGGTCGGCCTGCTTGCCGGCCTTCAGCAACTGGTCCGCGTATTCGGCCGAGTAGATCGACGCGAAGCCCATCGTCAGGATCGGCACGAACGTCGCGTTCGGTTCGTTCAGCACGAACTTCACGGTGCTGTCGTCGACCTTCGTGACCGATTTCACGAGCTTCACGAGGCCCATCGACTGCGCGTGCGGGAAGCCGCTCGCACCCGCCACCTTGTGCCACGGGTTCGAGTCGTCGAGCATCCGCGAGAACGTGAACACGACGTCGTCCGCGTCGAGCGTGCGGCTCGGCTTGAAGTAGTCGGTGGTCTGGAACGCGACGTTCGGGCGCAGGTGGAACGTGTACGTGAGGCCGTCGGCGCTCGCCTCCCATTTGTCGGCGAGCGCGGGTACGACCTTCTTCGCGGCTTCGTCGTACGACACGAGCGTGTTGAAGATCACGTCGGCCGACGCGTTGGTCGTGACGAGCGAGTTGTACTGCACGACGTCGAAGCCGTCCGGGCTCGATTCCGTGCACACGGTGAGCGGCTTGGCGGCGGCGAGGCCGGGGGCGGCGAGGGCGGCGGCGAGCGTGGCCGCGGCGAACAGCTTGACCTGCATAGGATCTCCCACGTGGCTTGTGTTTTTTGCTGGGTGACGGGATGCGGGCGCGGCCCGGAAGCGGGCAGGGCCGGCGCGGCTGGCGAATAGCATACCGTCAAAGCGCGCGGCGCGTGAAAAAAGCGCCTGAACGCGGCGAATTGACCGAAAAACGGCTGCGTTCGCGACGGAACGGGTGTTCGGGCGGCGGGAAGGGGAGAGCTGGCGCTGGGGGCGCTGGACAGCGGTGCGGCGGGAGAGCGGTCTGCCAATCGAAGCGTCGAAGCGGCCAGGTGTCGACGTCGGTGCGGAAGGCGGAAGGCGGAGAGGCGGAGAGGCGGAGAGGCGGAGAGGCAGGGAGACGGAGAGACGGAGAGACGGCCCGCGATGCTTCGCGCGGGCCGGCGCTCGCCGGAGTGTCAGTGCGTCCCGGCCTTCGGCTTGCGCGGCGCCTTCTCGAACAGGCGGTCGTACAGCCAGCGCGGCAGCACGTGCAGCACCTTCGCGACGACGCCCATCTGCCACGGAATCACGCGGAACGCGTGCTGTCGCGCGATCGCCTGGGCCGCACGTGCGGCGAAGCGGTCGGCGTCCATCAGGAACGGCATCCGGTACGGGTTGTGCGCGGTCATCGGCGTGCGGATGTAGCCGGGCGCGATCGTCACGACGCCGACGCCGGCCGGCCGCAGCTCGACGCGCAGCGCTTCGAGGTACTTGATCGCGGCCGATTTCGACGCGCTGTACGCGCCGGAACCGGGCAGGCCGCGCACGCCGGCGACGCTTGCGACCCCGACCAGCGTGCCGTGGCGCGTGGCCGTCATCGGGCCGACGAACGGCTCGAACGTCGCGACCATCCCGTAGTAGTTGATATCCATCACGTCGCGGAACGTCGCGAGATCGCCCTGGCCCGTGACGGCGCCCTGGCTGATGCCCGCGTTCGCGATCACGACGTCGGGGCAGCCGTGCGTTGCGATGAACGACGCGGCGGCCGTCGCGAGCGCGTCGGCGTCGCGCACGTCGGCGGAATAGACGGAGATGGACAGCTTCGGGAAGCGCCGCGCGAACGCATCGAGGGCATCGGTGCGTCGCGCGACGAGTGCGAGCGTGGCGCCCTGGCGGGCGTATTCCTCGGCCATCGCGAGGCCGAGGCCGCTCGATGCGCCGGTGATGAAGACCTTCAGCGGAGTAGTCATGCCGGCGCGCGGGCGGGGATCAGAGCTTCTTGTCCTGAACCTGCTTCACGAGGAAGTCGAGCACCTGGGCCGTGCCCGGGATGCTGTTCGCGTAAGCGGGGCCCGTCTTGTACTTGCCCTGGACGACGACCGTCGGCACGCCGTCGATCGCGTAGTCCTTCAGCAGCTTGGCCGACTGGTTCACTTCGCCCTGCACGCTGAACGAGTTGTATGCGTCCATGAACTGCTTCTTGTCGACGCCTTGCGTGGCCAGGAAATCGGCCTGCGCCTGCGGCGTCAGCAGGTAGTTCTTCTGCTTGTGGATCGCGTTGAAGATCGCCGGCGTGACCTTCTCGGAGATGCCGAGCGCGGACACCGCGTAGAACAGCTTCGAGTGCGGGACGAAATCGTCACGGAATGCGACCGGGACGCGCTTGAAGTCGATGTTGTTGCCTTGCTTCTTCACCCAGGCCTCGATCGTCGGCTCGAATTCGTAGCAGTGCGGGCAGCCGTACCAGAAGAACTCGATCACCTCGACCTTGCCGGCCGGCGCGGACACCGGCTGCGGCGACTTCATCACCTCGAAGTCCTTGCCGGCGACCGGCGCGGCGGGCGAAGCCTGTGCGAGGCCGGCGGCCAGGCCCAGGGACAGAAGGAGCGTGCTAAGCAGTTTTTTCATGTTGTGAACGTCGAATCAGTTGCTCGGGTTACGGGACGTAACGGGTTCTGAGTGGGCTCGGCCGGTTGCTTACTGCTTCGTGAAACGGATCACCGCCGTGTCGACACCTGCATCGGACAGGCGCTGGCGGGCCGAGTTCATATCCTCGAACTTCGAGAACGGGCCGACCCGCACGCGGAAATACGTCACGCCGCTGACATCGCGCTTCGACACCTTCGACTCGAAGCCCTGGAAGCCGAGGCGCGCGCGCTGCTGCTCGGCGTCGCCTTCCGTCTTGTACGCGCCAACCTGCAGGAAGTAGCCGGTATTCGCGTCGTTCGCGGTCGGCGGCTTCGCTGCCGCGGCGGCCGTGGCCGACGAGGTCGGCTTCGGCGTGTTCGCGGCCAGTTGCTGTTGTTGCTGCTTTTGCGCGGCGGCTTGCTGCGCCTGCTTCTGCGCGGCGAAGCGTGCGAGGTCGTCCTCGCCGCCTTGCTGCTGTTGCTGCTGCGCTTGCTGCGTCTTTTTCGGCGGCGGCGTGGTGTCGGCCGGCTTCGGCGCGACGGCGACGCCATTGCTCGACGACGTAGTGTTCGACGCGGTCGTGTTGTTCGCGCTGCCGGTGCTGTTCGAGCCGCTCGACCCGTTGGCCTGCGGCGGCACTTCGACGATCTGCGGTTCGGGCAGCAGGCCGCCCTGGGTCTGGTTCGCGGCCTGGCCAGGCGCGGTGTTCGGCGGCGCGGACTGCGCGGCCTGCGGCACCGGCTGGCCCGGCGTCTTGCCCTGCAGCGCGCGGTTCGGATCGAACTGCTGCGGCTGGCTCGCGCCGTTGTCGGCCGGCGGCGGCGCGACCTTCGACACGAACGGCGACGGCGAACGCGTGATGTAGAGCGCCACCACCACCGCGATCGCGAGGCCGACGATCAGGCCCAGCACGATTCCAAGAAATGTTCCTCCGGCTTGTTTCGATTGTTTCGAAGTGCGGCGTGGTTGTGCCATTGCTTGAGTCACCTGCAAAAAGAATCGTGAAAAGGCCGCGGCGGGCTATCCGACGGCGGGTAATCCGACGGCGGGCGCTGCCGCGGCCATTCGCTGCCCGGTTCGGGCCGCTTGCGTCCTTACATCTTGGCGGGCGCGGACACGCCGAGCACCGCCAGACCGTTCTCGAGCACCTGCCGGGTCGCGGCGAGGAGCGCGGCGCGCGCATTGCGCGGCGCTTCGTCGTCGACCAGCACGCGCTCCGCATTGTAGAACGAGTGGAATTCGCCAGCGAGGTCGCGCAGGTAGAACGCGACCGCGTGCGGTGCCAGCTCGTTCGCCGCGTGCGTGAGCATGTCCGGGTATTCGGCCAGCTTCTGCATCAGCGACGCCGCTTGCGCGCTCGTCAGCTGTGACAGGTCGGCGCCCGGCAGCTGCGCAACGTCGACGTTGTAGCGCGATTTCAGCTCGTTGAGCACCGAGCAGATCCGCGCATGCGCGTACTGGACGTAATAGACCGGGTTTTCGTCGTTCTGTTTCAGCGCGAGGTCGATGTCGAACACGAACTCGGTATCGGCCTTGCGCGAGATCAGGAAGAACCGCACCGCGTCGCGGCCGCGCGTGATGGTCGCCTCGTCGATCAGGTCGGGCGCCGCTTCCTGGCCCGCCGCCGCGCCACCCGACCATTCGATCAGGTCGCGCACCGTCACGTAGCTGCCCGCGCGCTTCGAGATCTTCACTTCCTGGCCGTCGCGCATCACGGTGACCATCTTGTGCAGCACGTAGTCGGGGTAGCCCTTCGGAATCCCGATGTGCAGGCCCTGCAGGCCGGCGCGCACGCGCGCGATCGTGCCATGGTGGTCCGAGCCCTGGATGTTGATCACCTTCGTGAAGCCGCGCTCCCACTTCGTCACGTGGTACGCGACGTCCGGCACGAAGTACGTGTACGTGCCGTCCGACTTGCGCATCACGCGATCCTTGTCGTCGCCTTCGTCGGTCGTGCGCAGCCACAGCGCGCCGTCCTGCTCGTAGGTCATGCCGGCCTTGACCAGCGCGTCGACCGTCTTCTCGACACGGCCTTCGCTGTACAGCGACGACTCGAGGTAGTACTGGTCGAACTTCACGCCGAACGCCTGCAGGTCCATGTCCTGCTCGCGACGCAGGTACGTGACCGCGAACTTGCGGATCGCGTCGAGATCCTCGATGTCGCCCGTGCCCTTGACCGGCTCGCCGTCCGACGCGGCGACCGTTTCGCCGTTCAGGTAGTCGCGTGCGATGTCGGCGATGTATTCGCCGTTGTACGCGGCTTCCGGCCAGCCCGCGTCGCCCGGCTTCAGGCCGCGCGCGCGCGCCTGCGTCGAGATCGCGAGGTTGCCGATCTGCACGCCCGCGTCGTTGTAGTAGAACTCGCGATGCACCGCATAGCCCTGGCTCGCGATCACGTTCGCGAGCACGTCGCCGAGCGCGGCCTGGCGGCCGTGGCCGACGTGCAGCGGGCCGGTCGGGTTCGCCGACACGAATTCGAGCAGCACCTGCTTGCCTTTCTCGCGATCCGACGTGCCGAACGCGCGGCCCTGGTCGAACACGGCGGCGATCACCGCCTGCTTCGCGGCGGCCGACAGGCGCAGGTTGATGAAGCCGGGGCCGGCGATCTCGGCGGCTTCGACGAGGCCTTGCGCGCCCGGCTGGGCGGTGAGGGCGGCGACGATCTGCTCGGCGAGCTGGCGCGGGTTCGTGCCGAGCGGCTTCGCGAGCTGCATCGCGACGTTGCACGCGACGTCGCCGTGCGCGGCGACTTTCGGGCGCTCCAGCGTGATGGTCGGGGCGACGAACGCTGCGTCGGCGCCTTTCAGCGCGTGTGCGACCTGCTTGACGCTATCCGCGAGCAGGGCTTCGAGGGTCTGTTTGTGTGCTGGCAGCATGCTGGTAGAAGGCTTCGTTGGTGGCGGCCGGAAACGCCGGCCCGCCGGCGCGCTTTTTAAGCGCGCGTTTCAGGGATCGCAGAATTTTAACAGGTGCTAATATGCCGCTCAGGCGGCCCGCGTCCGCGAGGCCGGACGCCGGTCTGCCGGCGTTCCCCAACCTCGCCGCGCAGGCACAACAAGATGAAAAGGGAATTGTCATGATTACGTTCAAGAGCAAGGCGGCACAGGATCTCGACGTGCTGAAGGATTTCGCCGTGTATGTGCTGGGCCTCGTCGGCAAGCAGCTGGGCGAGCGCGGTGTGATTACGCACGACGAACTGGACCACGCGATCGCGAAGCTGGAAGGCGCAGTCGCGCAGGCGAAGCAGGAGCGCGCCGAGCACGCCGGCCATTTCCACGAGGACGAAGCCGACCACGCGCACCACGAAGTGCCGCCGAGCCTGGCCCAGCGCGTCGCGCCGTTCCTCACGATGCTGCGCGAGGCGAAAGCCGGCGAAGCCGACGTGCACTGGGGCTTCTGAGCTCCCTTGCCCGGCAGTAAGAAAGGTCAAGTAAGACAAGAAAAAGCCCGCTTCCGAGCGGGCTTTTTCGTTTTGTCTGACCAAACGGGCGGTCGGCCGCCCGTTCGCTTCGATCAGAGCTGCGGCGCGAGCGCGCGGCGCGCGTCGTCGAGCGACAGCGCCATGCACCGCGCGTAATCCTCGAGCTGATCCTGCCCGATTTTGCCGACCGAGAAATAGCGGCTGTCCGGATGCGCGAGATAGAAGCCCGATACGCTCGCGGCCGGCAGCATCGCCAGCGAGTCGGTCACGCTCATGCCGATCTCGTCCGCGCGCAGCACGTCGAACATGTCGCGCTTCACGAGGTGATCCGGGCAAGCCGGGTAGCCGGGCGCCGGGCGGATGCCCGCGTACTTTTCCGCGATCAGCGCCTCGTTGTCGAGCGTTTCGCCGCTCGCGTAGCCCCACAGCTCGCGCCGCACGCGTGCGTGCATCGCTTCCGCGAACGCCTCCGCGAAGCGATCGGCGAGCGCCTTCAGCATGATCGCGCTGTAGTCGTCGTGGTCGGCTTCGAACTGCTTTTCCTTCGCGTCGACGCCGAGGCCGGCCGTCACCGCGAACATCCCGATGTAGTCGGCGACGCCCGATTCCTTCGGCGCGATGAAGTCGGCGAGCGAGCGGTTCGGCCGCATCACGCCGTCGACCACCGGGCGCACGCTCTGCTGGCGCAGGTTGCGCCACGTGAGCAGCACTTCCGAGCGCGACTCGTCGCTGTAGATCTCGATGTCGTCGTCGTTGACGGTATTCGCCGGCAGCAGCGAGATCACGCCGCTCGCGGTCAGCCAGCGGCCCTGGATCAGGCGCGCGAGCATCGATTTCGCGTCGGAGAACACGCGTCGCGCCGATTCGCCGACGATCTCGTCGTTCAGGATCGCCGGGTACGGGCCCGCGAGATCCCAGGTCTGGAAGAACGGGCCCCAGTCGATGTACTGCGCGAGCTCGTTCAGATCGTAGTTCTTGAACACGCGGCGGCCGATGAACTTCGGCTTGACCGGCTGGTAGCCCGCCCAGTCGATCCTGGTCTTGTTCGCGCGCGCTTCGGCGAGCGTGACCATCGGCTGCGCCTTGCGGTTCGCGTGCTGGTCGCGGATGCGTTCGTAGTCGGACTTCAGCTCGTCGAGGTATTTCGCCGCGCCTTCGTCGGACAGCAGGCTCGAGGCGACCGACACCGAGCGAGACGCGTCCGGCACGTAGACCACCGGGCCTTCGTAGTGCGGCGCGATCTTCACGGCCGTGTGCACGCGCGAGGTCGTCGCGCCGCCGATCAGCAGCGGGATCTTCTTCACGCGGAAGTAGTCGTCGCGCTGCATTTCGGACGCGACGTACGCCATTTCCTCGAGGCTCGGCGTGATGAGGCCCGACAGCCCGATGATGTCCGCGCCCTCGACCTTCGCCTTCGCGAGGATCTCGTTGCACGGGACCATCACGCCCATGTTGACGACTTCGAAGTTGTTGCACTGGAGCACCACCGACACGATGTTCTTGCCGATGTCGTGCACGTCGCCCTTCACGGTCGCGATGACGATCTTGCCCTTCGCGCGCACGTCGCCGCCCGCTTCCGCGAGCAGGCGCTTTTCTTCCTCGATGAACGGGATCAGGTGCGCGACGGCCTGCTTCATCACGCGCGCCGATTTCACGACCTGAGGCAGGAACATCTTGCCCTGGCCGAACAGGTCGCCGACGACGTTCATCCCGTCCATCAGCGGCCCTTCGATCACGTTGATCGGCCGGCCGCCGGCCGCGGCGATCTTCGCGCGCGCTTCTTCGGTATCTTCGACGATGAAGTTCGTGATGCCGTGCACGAGCGCGTGCGCGAGCCGCTTCTCGACCGGCTGGTTGCGCCACTCGAGGTTCTCTTCCTTCTTCGCGGCGCCGGTCTTGAACTTGTCGGCGATCTCGAGCAGGCGGTCGGTCGAATCGTCACGGCGGTTCAGGATCACGTCCTCGACGCGCTCGCGCAGCTCCGGGTCGAGGTCGGCGTACACGCCGAGCTGGCCCGCGTTGACGATGCCCATGTCCATCCCCGCCTGGATCGCGTGGTACAGGAACACGGTGTGGATCGCCTCGCGCACCGGGTCGTTGCCGCGGAACGAGAACGACACGTTCGACACGCCGCCGCTCACCTTCGCGTACGGCAGGTTCTGCTTGATCCAGCGGGTCGCTTCGATGAAGTCGACCGCGTAGTTGTTGTGCTCCTCGATACCGGTCGCGACGGCGAAGATGTTCGGGTCGAAGATGATGTCTTCCGGCGGGAAGCCGACTTCGTTCACGAGGAAGTTGTACGAGCGTGTGCAGATCTCGATCTTGCGCGCGTAGGTGTCGGCCTGGCCGGTTTCGTCGAACGCCATCACGACGGCCGCCGCGCCGTAGCGGCGGATCAGGTGCGCGTGGTGGCGGAACGCGTCCTCGCCTTCCTTCAGCGAGATCGAGTTCACGATCGCCTTGCCCTGCACGCACTTCAGGCCCGCCTCGATCACCTCCCACTTCGACGAGTCGATCATGATCGGCACGCGCGCGATGTCCGGCTCCGATGCGATGAGATTCAGGAAGCGCACCATCGCCGCCTTCGAATCGAGCATCGCCTCGTCCATGTTGATGTCGATCACCTGCGCGCCGTTCTCGACCTGCTGGCGTGCGACCGCGAGCGCCTCGTCGAACTGGCCGTTGAGGATCATCCGTGCGAACGCCTTCGAGCCGGTGACGTTGGTGCGCTCACCGACGTTGATGAAGAGCGTTCCGGACGTGACGTTGAACGGCTCGAGGCCGGCGAGGCGCATCATGTGATCGGTCATGGCGGTGCGAATTCTGGTGATGAAGGACGTAGGGCGGTCGGGTCAGGCGTTGTCGCTGTACTGGTTCGGCCAGCGGCGCGGCTTCACGTCGGCGAGCGCCTTCGCGATCTCGGCGATGTGTTCGGGCGTCGTGCCGCAGCAGCCGCCGGCGAGGTTCACGAGCCCGGCTTGCGCGAATTCCTTCAGGAGCCCCGACGTGACGTCCGGCGTCTCGTCGAAGCCCGTCTCGGCCATCGGGTTCGGCAGGCCCGCGTTCGGGTAGCACGACACGTACGTGTCGCACAGCTTCGCGAGCTCGGCGATGTACGGGCGCATCAGCGCCGCGCCGAGCGCGCAGTTCAGGCCGAACGTGAGCGGCTTCGCATGGCGCAGCGAATTCCAGAACGCCTCGACCGTCTGGCCCGACAGGATCCGGCCCGACGCATCGGTGACGGTGCCCGAGATCATGATCGGCAGGCGCTCGCCGGTGTCCTCGAACAGCTCGTCGAGCGCGAACAGCGCGGCCTTTGCGTTCAGCGTGTCGAAGATCGTCTCGACGAGGAACAGGTCGACGCCGCCGTCGAGCAGCGCCTTCGCCTGCTGGTAGTACGACGCGCGCAGCTCGTCGAACGTGACGTTGCGTGCGCCCGGGTCGTTGACGTCCGGCGAGATGCTGGCCGTCTTCGGCGTCGGTCCGATCGCGCCGGCGACGAAGCGCGGCTTGTCCGGCGTCGCGTATTTTTCGGCCGCTTCGCGTGCGAGCTTCGCCGATTCGATGTTCATCTCGACGACGAGATCCTCCATCCCGTAGTCGGATTGCGCGACCGTCGTCGCGCCGAACGTGTTGGTCTCGACGATGTCGGCGCCGGCCGCGAAGTACTGGTCGTGGATCTCGCGGATGATCTGCGGCTGCGTGATCGACAGCAACTCGTTGTTGCCCTTGATGTCGCGCGGGAAATCCTTGAAGCGCTCGCCGCGATACGCGGCTTCGTCGAGCTTGTAGCGCTGGATCATCGTGCCCATCGCGCCGTCGAGGATCAGGATGCGCGATTTGAGCAGCGCAGGCAGTGCGGCGCCGCGCGTGTAGGGCGCGGCGAGCGGGACGGAAGCGGCGAGAGGAGTCGCAGACATGGGCGAAAGACCGGCGAAGACGGGAAAACCGTCATTGTAGCCGGTGCGCATGGGCGCCGCCCGGCCCCGCGCCGCGCCGGCCGGGCCGCCAAATGAAAACCCCCGCCGGCGAACCGGACGGGGGCATGATCGGAGTGCTCGCGGGTGCCGCGTCGGTGCGCGGCGAATGGCCCGGCCGCGCGAGGCGCCGGGCCGCGGGTCGTCAGTGCAGCACGACGGGCATCATCATCAGGCTGTCGAATTGTCCGAGGAATTCGTCAACTTCGTCGAGCGACGGTTCATCCTCGATCAACTGCTTCACGTGGGCGCGGAATCGTTCGGCAAGTTCGCCGTCGATGAAGATTTCGCGCTGCGCGTTCTTGTCGACGATTTCATATCCGCCGGCGTTCATCAGGTGGTGGCCGGCCTGCGGCGCGAATTCGACGACGCAGTAGTTGGGGCTGTTGTAGATCATTTGCATGGCGGCACTCCTCTTCGCAGTGGCATCTGGCCTTGTTGTCCCCTAGGTGGGGCGAGCCTTGCCGGATTCAAGGGGCTTGCGCTGCACACCCTGTTCCCGTTGTGTAGGGTGTATCGGTTAGAAGCCGATGTCTATGAAACGTTTCCCATTGTCGACCGGTGGACTGAAATAGTTGTTAAAGAGTGTCATCGGCCATTTCGCGGAAATCTGTAATCGGTCGAAATTGCCGAATCGCGCGCGTCCACGCGCGAGTTCACTGTGTGACAGGCGATGTGACAGGCGAGGGCGCGGGCGGCGCAGCCGGTTGTGCCGGCGGTTGCACGGCGGCCGGCGGCGCGGGTTGTGCCGGTTCCGCGGCGGGAGCAGCCGATGCGTCGGGCGTCGGTGCACCGGCGGGCGCATGCATTGCGCCGTCTGCGGGTTCTTCGTCGGACGGCGCGCCCGGCGCCGCGAGCCGGCCATGCCACAACAGCTCGATCTGCGCGCCGTTCGGTTCGGTCTGCACGAGCCGCGCGGGCAGCCAGCCGAGCGACGGCGCGAGCCACATGTCGATGCGGCGCGTGTCGCCGTCGCGCCGCGGCAGGCGCATGAAGTGCCGCGCGCCGATGATACCGGTTTGCGTCTGCACCTGCTCGTCGCCGATCACGGTGATCGGCCACGTCTCGCCGCTGTTGTTGTCGATCACGAAGAACTGCTGCGTGACGCCTGGCTTGTAGGCAGACGGATTGCCGCGCACGAGCCCCGACAACTGCATCAGCATGCTGAAGCGGTCCTGCACGCCGTCGGGCAGCGGCGCGTTGTTCGGCGTGCGCGTGAACACGACCTGCCGGATCTCGCGGTTGAAGATCGCGATGTCTTCCGGCCGCTTGCCGCGCTTCTCGACGTAGCGGTCGGGCGCGACGCCGAACGCGTCGATGCGGCCTTCGCTGCGGTAGGTGAACGGGCCGACGAACGGCACGGGCATCGATACCGACAGGTCGTAGGTGTGCCCGTCGGTGCGCCAGTGGATCGTGCCGATCATGTTCTGCATGCCGTTGTAGAACGTGTCGTACTGCAGGTCGCCGGACGGCGGCGCGGCGAACTTCACGCCGTTCGTCGCGGGGCCCGGCGTCGCGGCGCTGGCGGCGCCGGCAGCCGACGCGGCATCGGGGCCCGATGCGCCCGGCACGCCACTCGCCGCGGACGCGGCGGCCGGCGGCTCGCCGTGCTCGGCCGTTTGCGTCGACGTGAGGACCGGCTCAGGCGCGGGTTTCGGTGCGGCGGCCTTCGGGGCAGCCGGTGCGGGCGCGGCCGGATGCTCGACCGGCTGCGGCGCAGGCGGCGCGGGCTGGCGCTCGATCGGTTGCGGTTTCAGCAGCTCGATCTGCACGGGGACTTCGGCGGGCGCGGGCGGCGTGAATGCGTCGCGGTTGCGCATCAGCCAGAACGCGGCGAGCGCGTGCAGCACCAGCACGACGACGAGCGCAATGCCCACGCGCAGCCAGTGGCGGGGCAAAGCGTGACTCGGGCGGGTGTCGGCAGGCTGCATGGGCATCGGAACAGGATCGGAGCGTTCGCATGGCGTCGGGCGCGCCGCGCGCGCCACAGGAATCGGACTGTCGAATGCGCCGCGCGTTCGCGCTGCGTGACGGGGCGGGTGCAGGATGCGTCAGGCGTCGCGTGCGTCGGGACTATAGCCGAGTTCGTAAGACAGTTTCCGCGCGCAGGCGCGCAGCGCGGTGTCGATCTCGCCGCCCCATGCAATGTCGAACGAGCCTTCCTGGCCGAGCGCGACGATCGCGAGCGCGAGTTCGCCGACCGCATCGAACACGGGCATGCAGAACGCGTGGATCGTCGGCAGCAGCATCCCCTCGACGCGCGCGGCCTGGTGCTTGCGCACGTCGGCGAGCACCGCGTCGACCTCGTCGAGCGTGCGCGGGCCGCCGTGGTGCGGCGAGCGGCGGGTATCGGCGAGTTCGCGCTCGAGCATCGCGGCGGTCTTGCTGCGCGGCAGGTACGCGGCGAACAGCAGCCCCGTCGCGGAGCCGAGCAGCGGCATCACGTCGCCGAGCTTCAGCGACGCCTTCGCCGGGTGGCTCGATTCCATCCAGTGGACGATCGTCGGCCCCTGGTTGCCCCATACGGCGATGCCGACCGTCTGGTCGAGCCGGTCGCGGAATTCGGTCAGCGCGATCCGCGCGAGCTTCACGCCGTCGACGCGCGCGAGCCGCGCGAGCCCCATCTGCAGCGCGAAGCCGCCGAGCTCGTAGCGGCCCGAGACGGGATCCTGCGACACCACGCCGAGCCGCGCGAAGCTGACCAGGTAGCGGTGTGCCTTTGCAGGACTCATGCCCGCGCGTTGAGCGAGGTCGCGCAGCATCATCGCGCGCGGCTCGCTCGTCAGCACATCGAGCAGGCGGAAGCCGACTTCGATCGACTGGATGCCGGAACGGACCTTCTCGCCGTGCTCGCCGGAAGCGGCGTCGTCGGTGTCGGAGTCGGAGTCGGCGAGATCGTCGTCGGGAAGCGGGCTGGCAGGCATGGGCGGCAGGTGCGCGAAAATGCGGCAGAAGTCGGGCTGGAAAACCGGGCCGAAAAATCGGGGCGAAAACGGCGCGCGCAATCGCGGCGCGCCGCAGGGATTCACCATCGTAAAATAGATTCCCTCCATCGTCACTACAACGGCTGAGTCCCCCTTATGAAACTTGCTTCGCTGAAGGACGGCACGCGCGACGGCCAGCTGATCGTCGTGTCGCGCGACCTGCATACCGCGGCGATCGCCGATGCGATCGCGCCGACACTGCAGCGCGTTCTCGACGACTGGGCGTTCTACGCGCCGCAGCTGCGCGACCTGTACGACGCGCTGAACCACGGCCGCGCGCGCAATGCGTTCGCGTTCGATCCGGCCAACTGCATGGCGCCGCTGCCGCGCGCGTTCCAGTGGGCCGACGGCTCCGCCTATGTGAACCATGTCGAGCTCGTGCGCCGCGCGCGCGGCGCGGAGATGCCGCCCGAATTCTGGACCGACCCGCTGATGTACCAGGGCGGCAGCGACGATTTTCTGGGGCCGCGCGACGACGTCGTGTGCCCGTCCGAGGAATGGGGTATCGATTTCGAGGCGGAAGTCGCGGTGATCACCGGCGACGTGCGGATGAGCGCGACGCCCGACGAAGCGCTGAAGGCCGTGCGGCTCGTCACGCTCGTGAACGACGTGTCGCTGCGCAACCTGATTCCGGCCGAGCTCGCGAAGGGCTTCGGCTTCTTCCAGAGCAAGCCGGCCACCGCATTTGCACCGGTCGCCGTGACGCCCGACGAGCTCGGCGACGAATGGCGCGAAGGCCGCGTGCACCGGCCGATGATCGTCCACTGGAACGGCAAGAAGGTCGGCCAGCCCGATGCGGGCACCGACATGGTGTTCCACTTCGGCCAGCTGATCGCGCACGCGGCGAAGACGCGCAACCTGCGCGCCGGTTCGATCGTCGGCTCGGGCACGGTGTCGAACAAGGACGCGAAGCGCGGCTACTGCTGCATCGCCGAGAAACGCTGCCTCGAGACGATCGAGCACGGCGCGCCGCAGACCGAGTTCATGCGCTACGGCGATACCGTGCGCATCGAGATGTTCGACACGGCCGGCAAGTCGATCTTCGGCGCGATCGAGCAGTCGGTCGCCCCGCCCGACGGCGCGGCGTAAGTCACGCGGGGCACGCAGCTCCGCCGTCGCGAAACCCGGGCCCGCCCGCGCGCCGGGTTTCGCCTGATGTTTGCCCGCGCGGGCTTGGCTACACTCGATTCAGGGGCTCGAGAGCCTCGAGCAAGGAGCTGGCATGGCCAATCTCGCCGCTTACAGCGGTTACGAAGCACTGAAGGTGACGCGCCGCGACCATGGCGTGCTCGACATCGTGATGAGCGGCGAGGGCGCGAACCGCAGCGGCCTCGCGACCGCGAACGCACGCATGCATCGCGAGCTCGCCGACATCTGGCGCGACGTCGACCGTGATCCCGACACGCGCGTCGCGGTGATCCGCGGCGAAGGCAAGGGCTTCTCGGCAGGCGGCGATCTCGCGCTCGTCGAGGACATGGCGAACGACTTCGACGTGCGCGCCCGCGTGTGGCGCGAGGCGCGCGACCTCGTCTACAACGTGATCAACTGCAGCAAGCCGATCGTGTCGGCGATGCATGGCCCGGCCGTCGGCGCCGGGCTCGTCGCGGGGCTGCTCGCGGACATCTCGATTGCCGCGAAGGATGCGCGCATCATCGACGGCCACACGCGGCTCGGCGTCGCGGCGGGCGACCACGCGGCGATCGTGTGGCCGCTGCTGTGCGGAATGGCGAAGGCGAAGTACTACCTGATGCTGTGCGAGCCCGTGAGCGGCGAGGAGGCCGAGCGGATCGGGCTGGTCTCGCTCGCGGTCGAGCCGGCCGACCTGCTGCCGAAGGCGTACGAAGTGGCCGAGCGGCTCGCGCACGGTTCGCAGTCGGCGATCCGCTGGACCAAGTACGCGTTGAACAACTGGCTGCGCACGGCCGGGCCGACCTTCGATACGTCGCTTGCGCTCGAATTCATGGGCTTCTCGGGGCCCGACGTGCAGGAAGGCATCCGCTCGCTGCGCGAGCGGCGCCCACCCGAGTTCCCCGGCGACGCGCCGTTCTGACGCGCGCCGGCGCTATGATCGACCCAGGCGCGGCTCGCGCGATGCATGGCGGCCGCCTTGCTCTCACCCAGTCAACCAGGATGCCTGTATGACGACCGATGCCCCCGGCTCCAACCCTTTCGCCGGCTTTGCCGGCTTCAAGCCCGCCGACATGATGGACCGCATGTGGGACATGATGCGGATGTCGCCGTTCGGCGGGATGACGTCGTTTCCGGGCGCCACGCACGGGCTGCCGCCGTCGCTGTCGAGCATGTCCGACATGATGGCGCCGCTCACGAGCGTCGAGGAGCTCGACAAGCGGATCACCGATCTGCGCGCGGTCGAGCAGTGGCTGAAGCTCAATCTCGGGATGCTGCAGTCCGCGATCCAGGCGCTCGAGGTGCAGCGCGCGACGCTCGCGACGCTGCGTGCGTTCGGCGCGTTTGCGCAGAGCTCGATGTCAGCGGCCGAGGAAGCGGCCGTGGCGGCCGCGCATGCGGCGAAACAGGCATCGGGCGACGCACCGCCGGCCCCGGATGCCGACGCGTCGGATGCGGCGGCGGGTGACGCCGCGCAGCAGGCCTTCGACCCATCGGGCTGGTGGAACCTGCTGCAGTCGCAGTTCAACCAGCTCGCGAGCCTCGCGATGGCGCAGCCGGGCATGCAGCCCGCCGCGCCGGGCGAGGCGCCGGCAGACGCGGCTGCGCCGCCGGAGCCGGCCGCGAAGCCGGCTCCGGCCGCCGCCGCGCCGCGCAAGCCTGCGGCGAAGCGCGCGAAGTCGACCGGTGCGAGCGGTGCGGCCGGTTCGGCCGCGGCGCGCGCGGCGGCCGCTTCGTCGCCCGAAACCCGTCCGCCGAAGCGCTCGACGTGACGCGGCGCAGGTAGCAGGCAGGTCGACCATGCGGCTCGCGCTCGTTCTGATGGGAGGCGGCGCACGTGCCGCCTATCAGGTCGGCGTGCTGAAGGCGCTGGCCGAGATCGCGCGCGAAGCCGATCCGCAGCGGCAGACGCTGCCGTTCGCGGTCGTGTGCGGCTCGTCGGCCGGCGCGATCAACGCGACGTCGATCGCGAGCCACGCAGACGACTTTTCCCACGGCGTGCGGCGCCTGCTCGAATTCTGGGAGCCGTTGCGCGCCGACTACGTGTATCGCACCGACTGGCTCGGCATCGCGGCCGCCGGCGCGCGCTGGCTCGCGACGATGACCTTCGGCTGGGCGGCCCGCCGTTCGCCGCGCGGGTTGCTCGACAACGCGCCGCTCGCGCACCTGCTGCAGCGCGAGCTGAGTTTCCACCGAATCGAGCAGATGCTCGAAGCGCGCCTGCTGCACGCGCTCGCGGTGACGGCGCTCAGCTATTCGAGCGGGCGCCACCTCACGTTCTACCAGGCGGCCGAGCCGATCCAGGCGTGGCGCCGCGCGCAACGCACCGCACGGCTCGTCGACCTGTCGGCGTCGCACCTGCTCGCGTCGTCGGCGATTCCATTCGTGTTCCCGGCCGTGCCGCTCGTGCTCGACGGGCAGATCGAATACTTCGGCGACGGGTCGATCCGGCAGATCGCGCCGCTGTCGCCGGCGATCCATTTCGGCGCGGACCGGATCGTCGTGGTCGGTGCGGCCGACCCGCGGCCCGAGATTCCGGCCGCGAACGGCGCCGGGCTGGTACGCGGTTACCCGACGCTCGCGCAGATCGGCCAGCAGGTGCTCGCGAGCGTGTTCCTCGACTCGATCGGCTCGGACATCGAGCGCATCGAGCACATCAACCGGATGATCGAGCACCTGCCGCACCAGGTCGAGGTGGGCAGCGGCTGGCGGCACGTCGATGTGCTCGCGATCGCGCCGTCCGAGCGCATCGAGCTGATCGCCGCGAAGCACCTGAAGCAGATGCCGGCGACGATGCGCGGGCTGCTGGGCGCAATCGGCGGCAGCCAGCCGGCCGGCGCGTCGTTCGCGAGCTACCTGCTGTTCGAGGAGGCGTTCACGCGCGAACTGATCGAGCTCGGCTACCGTGACGGGCGCGCGCAGCGCGACACGTTGGCCGGCTGGATCGCGCGGGCGGACGGCGGCAGCGTGCCGGCCGCCGGCATACCGCCGGAAGACGGCCTCGCGACCGGCGAAATACGGGTCTGATGCGCCGAAATGGTGCGTGGTTGCGTTTTCGCGACGGCCAGCCGCGACCGATCGCCGCACCGCGAGTGGCGGAGCGCGACCGGCCAGGCGTCTCGGAACCGTCATGGACGCGTGCTATCATGGCCGCCGCCGTATACACCATATCGAACAGCCCGCCGATCCGGCATCCGCACGGGGAACCCTTCGGGGCACCCGCCTGGGGCAGGGGACGGGCGCGTCACGAGCCGGCCAGCGCCGGCCCCCACTCAGGCAAGTGCGCAGCCGGTTCCGTTCGCGCGGAGCGTGGCTGCGGCATGCCGCAACGGCGGCGCGGCCGCCCGGCTGCCGGACGAGCAATCGGCGTCCGGCCGGTCGGTTTCACGCGTAAAATTACAGTCTTGGCCGCAAAAAGCGCGCTCGGCGCGCCGCTGCGGCAACAGTCACGTTTAGAGAAGTCGCATTGCGCAGAACAGGGGTGGGACCATCATGAACACCATGCTTTATCCGGAACTTTACCGATCGCTCGAAGCTGTCCGCTGGGACATGGAGAAGGACATTCCGTGGGACAAGTTCGACGCTTCGCTGCTCACCGACGAGCAGGCGAAGACGATCAAGATGAACGCGATCACCGAATGGTCGGCGCTGCCCGCGACGGAAATGTTCCTGCGCGACAACCAGCACGACAGCGACTTTTCCGCGTTCATGAGCGTGTGGTTCTTCGAGGAGCAGAAGCATTCGCTCGTGCTGATGGAATACCTGCGCCGCTTCCGGCCGGAGATGGTGCCGACCGAAGAGGAACTGCACGCGGTGCGCTTCGAATTCGATCCGGCGCCGCCGCTCGAGACGCTGATGCTGCACTTCTGCGGCGAGATCCGTCTGAACCACTGGTACCGCTGCGCGGCCGACTGGCATACCGAGCCGGTCATCAAGCAGATCTACGAAACGATCTCGCGCGATGAAGCGCGCCATGGCGGCGCGTACCTGCGCTACATGAAGAAGGCGCTGAACAACTGCGGCGACGTTGCGCGTGCCGCGTTCGCGAAGATCGGCGTGCTGATGGCGTCGGCGCGCCGCACCGAGAAGCCGCTGCACCCGACCAACCTGCACGTGAACCAGGCGCTGTTTCCGCGCGACACCGTGCAGTCGCGCCTGCCCGATCCGGAATGGCTCGAGCGCTGGCTCGACGAGCAGATCCGGTTCGACGGCGAGTGGGAAAAGAAGGTCGTCGAGCGGATCCTGCACAACCTGTCGATCCTGTTCGAGCGCACGTTCGCGACCGCGCAGGAACTGAACCGCTATCGCAAGGAAGTGACCAGCCGCCTGCAGGCCGAAAGCGGCCCGTCGTCGGCCGCGCAGCCGGCCTGAGGCCGGTTGGCGCCGCGGCAGCCGGCGTGAATCGCGCCGGCCGTGCTGCGCGATGTCGTATCCGTTGCATGAAGCCCGCCCGGTCAATCCGGCGGGCTTTTTATCTGGCGCCGCCGCGCGCGCCGTTGTTCATTCCGTCCAGCCTCCATCATGTCCGCCACCTTCGAACGCAAGCTGATCACCCGTGATGCCCTCGTCGCCCTGCGTGCGTCACTGCCGTCACCCGTCGTGTTCACCAACGGCGTATTCGACATCCTGCATCGCGGCCACGTCACGTATCTTGCCGACGCCAAAGCGCTCGGCGCATGCCTGATCGTCGGTGTGAACAGCGACGCGTCGGTACGCATGCTCGGCAAGGGCGACGACCGGCCGATCAATCGCGAGGAAGACCGCGCGGCGCTGCTCGCGGCGCTGGAAAGCGTCGACTGGGTCGTGACGTTCGAGGAAAAGACGCCGGTGTCGCTGATCGAGGCCGTCCGGCCGGACATTCTCGTGAAGGGGGGCGACTACGACATGGATGCGTTGCCGGAATCGGCGCTGGTGCGCGGCTGGGGCGGCCGCGCGCTGGCGATTCCGTTCGAGCACGATCGCTCGACCACCGCGTTGCTGAAGAAGGTGCGCGGTTAAGATGCTGCAAGATTCGAAGGCGTCCCGCTCGGCCCTTATTTAAAGCGGTTTCTGGCGATTGGTGGTGCCGTATAGTTCCGTGAAGTGTCGTACAATCCGCAATTTTTCCGGGTACTTTTTCGGGTAGATTTTGGGGCTGTTTAGACATGGCGGAATGCCTTCTTCGTGATGTTCAGTGCCGCACGGCCAAGCCGCGCGAGCGCGTCTATCGACTCAGCGACGGCGGCGGCCTCGCGCTTCTCGTCCGGCCGACCGGCCATAAGTATTGGCAGTACCGTTACTCGAAACCTGACGGCCGAGAGGGCTTGATCCAGATCGGCCCGTATCCCCGCGTGACGCTTGAGGCAGCGCGGTCCGCTCGCAATACGCACCGCGAGGTTGTGTGGCGAGGCGACGATCCGGCGATCTTGCGTAAGCAGGAGAAGGCCGAGCGGAAGGCCAAGGTTGTTTCAGCACTAACGTTCAAGCAATGCGCGCTGGCCTACGTTGAGGCGCGCAGTGCCGAATGGAGTAGCGAGAAGTATCGGCAGCTTTGGGTTCGCTCGCTGGCCGCCTATGCCTATCCGGTTATCGGTGCGTTGCGCCCCGCTGACGTCACGACGGACTTGGTGATGCGGGTGCTAGAGCCACTCTGGTTGACCAAGAACGAGACGGCGTCTCGTTTGCGCGCGCGTATCGAGACCATTCTGGACTGGGCGAAGGTTCGCGGGTTGCGCAGTGGCGAGAATCCGGCGCGATGGACGGGGCACCTTGAACAGCTTCTTGCGTCCCCGCGCAAGGTCAAGCAGGTGCAGCACTATGCGGCATTGCCGTACGCCGACATCGGCGCGTTTATGGTCGAACTGCGCGCAGTGTCGGGCACGGCCGCCCGGCTGCTTGAATATACGATTCTGACGGCGGTGCGTTCAAACGAATCCATGGGGGCGGCTTCGAGCGAGGTGGATCTGCAAGGGACGGCCTGGGAAATTCCACCGGCGCGAATGAAGGCCAAGCGTTCCCACCGCGTGCCGTTGTCGTCGTCCGCTCTCGCCTTGCTGAACAGTCTGCCGCAAACAGGGGGGGGACCTGTATTCGAGGGCACGAAGGCGGGGCGTCCGCTCGCGCACAGTGCGATGCGCGTGCTGTTGGAGGCAATGGGGCGTGCTGACCTGACGGTCCACGGCTTCCGCTCGACCTTTCGCGACTGGGCGGCCGAGTGTTCGCCGTTTCCGAACGAGGTGGTCGAGATGGCGCTCGCTCACGCGATCCGCGACAAGACGGAAGCGGCCTACCGACGTGGCGATCTGTTCGAGAAGCGCCGTGCGCTGATGCAGGCGTGGGCCGACTACATCGAGCAGGAAGTAAAGGCCGCGATGACCAAGGCCGCTGCCTGACCACCCGACCACCGCACTGACCACCCTGCAAAACGCAACGAGCCGCGCGTGCGACGCGGCTCGAATCACCCGCACGGGCAACGCGCCAGGGAGGACCCGCCTTGCCTATGGGCCGCCGCCGAGCCGTAAATATGACCCCCTTGCTGCACACCTCCCACCGAATTTTCAGAATTGGCGCAACACTGTCGACAACCTGCATTTCGGTATGAATATGACCCCCCTTGGGGTGTCGCGGCTAGAGAGAAAACGCGGGTGTGAGCCCCCGCATGTTGGCTTATGTACAGGGTCCCTTGCTTGTCCGGTCGACTATCGACTCTTTCGGTGGGCGTAACAATGTCGATCGGGTGCGTTTCACGTACACCGCCCTAGAAATCACGCGTTCTGGGGCGTGAAGTCCCCTGAAATCCTTGTCCTGTATGGATTCTGGTTCGACTCGAACGCGCTGCACGAATCCGCTCAGTGCAAAACGAGTTGGAGGTTTGGAGGAAATGGTCTGAGTCGACCCCAAAGCCTTGTGGGCTAAGGCTTTGCGTTCCTCCAAACGCGTTGGAGGGTGCTGGAGGTTTTGGAGGGAAATTTTCGTCTATTGTTGCAAATGCGGAAAGAATCGCGGAAGCCGCCCGCCCAGTTCCATCTGGAACGTATCTCACCCAAAGTCACTTTGGCACCGGACGGGAATTGCCGCGCAAAGGAATGCCCGCCACCGCCCCTCCACGGCGGCGGCGCATCTTACAAATCGAGCGCGAAGATCGACGGCAACACGCGATAGACCATCGCCGGGCCGTGTCCGGGGATATCCTCCTTGCGATACGGATAGCCGTCCGTGCGGGGCCTGAGCACGCCCCGCTTCTTCAACGCTTCGGCCACCATCTTGTAATCGAACCCGGCACACACTTCCTCGCGGAACACGCTCGACTCGATCAGATATTCGGTCTCGACGTTCTCCGCGTCGTCGGCGCTCATCTTGTCGCCGAACTCCGTGTAGTAATCCTGATCCGATGCGATGGCCGCGTCGCGCTGGCTGCGCTTCAGGAGCCGCTTCCAGCCCGCTCGATGCGGCACGTTCGGCCGGTGGTCATCCTTCGACCGGTGCATCCACACGAAACGGTTGTCGCCGTGCGCGGCCAGGAAATACCGCACCTGCCGCACGGCTTCCGCCTCGTCCGAATTGCCGGTTCCGCCGCGTAGGTCGAGCCAGCCATCGAAACAGCTTTTTGCGGCTGCGACCGATTCGCCCGGTGGCCAGCCCGTCAGCCCGTGCGCCGTCGCCAGCTCGCCGGCTACCGCAACGAGGCAGAACCGCTTGGCGACGCGTGCGACCTGCGAATGCGAGCCGTCCGGCACCCATTGCCCGACCAGCTCGTCGACGCGCACACGCAGATGCTCGGCCAGCTCGCCGGCCTGCGACGACGCCCACTCGATGAACGCGGGGCCGGCCGTGCCGTAGTGCATGCCGGCGTGCCGCTCTAGATGCTCGATCAGCGCGGCCGGCGTCGGGAAGCCGTGCAGCTTCTCCACGACGCCCATTTCGCCGACCTCGGCCGGGATCGCCGGCAAGCGCACCTCGATACCGCCTTTCATCGGCTTGTTGCCTTCGGCCATCAGCGCGGACACGCTCTTTTCGCCGTTCGACAGGAACAGCAGCCGCCACGTGAGCACGGGCTTGGCCGAGCCGCTACGCGACGCACGGGCCTTGCCCGACTCGTTCGCAAGCATGTAGATCACATCGCCGACCAAGCGCGGCTCGACCTGCCCGATTTCATCGAGGATCAGCAGCGCGTCGCTATGCTGCGTGGCCACGGCTTCGAGCGCGTTGTCGGTCGCCTTCCAGCTCCGCACGTAGTCCGGCGAGCCGAACACGGATGCGGCGATGACGCCGCCCGTCGACTTACCCTTGGACGTCGTGCCGAGCAGGTGAAAGCCGCCCGACTGGAGCCCGGAGAAGTGCAGCAGCGGACCAGCGAAGGCGGTAGCGACGCAGAATAGCAGCCGGCTATTGCCGACGCAGTAGGCTGCGACCTCGCGCTGCCAGTCGTCCAGCGTGCCGCGCTCCTTGAATTGGCTTTGGATCGGCGTGTCTGCCTGATAGATCAGCGCCTCCTTGCCCGTCCCGATCACGCGATCGGGCAGCACGAACGCGCCGTGATGCCAGCCGACGCGCGGCACGCAGCGCACGCGCTCGTCCGGCTGCGCCATCTGCACATAGTTCGCGATCTGCGTACGGGCGATCTGCGTCACGCCGAGCTTCACGCCCATATCGAGCAGCATGCGGCGCAGCTCCGTACCGTCGCCGGCAAAGAGGCCCGCCGGCACCGCCCACCGTTTCAGGATGCCGTCGCGATCGGTGAATTCGAGCAGGTAGCCCCACTCGCTGTTCATCTCGTTTCGCGTCTCCGCGATCACGTCGATACGCGTGCTGACCCAATGCGGCGGCAGTGGGTCGCCCTGATTGTTGAAGCCGTGAAACCACACACCCTTGTCGTCGACGACGAACCGCGACTTGCCGTCCTGCGCGCGGGCCGTTTTCGGGCGCTTGGCGGGCTTCGCGGCGGGCGGCGCAGCCTTGCCCTTGCCGGCATCTGCCGAGCCGGCCGGTGCGAGCGCAGCGCGCACGGCGGCGGCCACCGCATCGGGGCCAACGTGCGCCGCCAGATCGTTGAAGTCGGTCCCGGCCGCCGGGCGATCTGGGCCGAAGTCGGGCACGGCCACGATGCCGGCGACGGCCTCGGCCGCTGCGCGCGCCTTCGTCACGCCCGGATTGCCCTTCGTCGTGTGGTCGTCATCCGCACATACGACGATGCGGGCGTCCGGATACTGGCCGCGCAGTGCCGTCGCCACCGCGTGCAGGTTGCCGGCGTCGAACGCGACGGCGGCTGGATAGCCGGTCGCGGCCGCGAGCGTCGCGCATGTGGCGTAACCCTCGCCAATCAGCAGCGTGGACGATACCGGCTCGCCGATCAACGAGAAGCAGCCCGCCTTGCGGCCGTTCGGCAGATAGCGTTTCTGGCCGTCTGTCAGGACGAACTCCAGCGTCCACAGCTTGCCGTCCGCGTCACGGGCAGGGATGACGAGTGCGCCGTCGCATGCGGCCGTGCCGATGCACAAGCCGCCGCGATAGACGCGTAGCGCGTCGACCGGGATGCGCTTGCGTGCAAGGTAGGGATGATCGGCCGGCGCAGGCTCGGCCGCCGACCAGATCGATTCGGCGAGCGTCGACGCGGCTTGCTGTTTCTCGGTCAGCTCCGCCAGCTCGGCCGCTTCGCGGGCCGCGCGCTCGGCTTTCTGCCGCTCGCGCTCCGCTGGATCGACCGGCTTCGCTCGATGCGCACGCGGATCGAAGCCGCCGTGTTTGGCAAGGTGGAACAGCGTGTTGATGGTGATCTTGCCGCCCTTGAACGACTTCCACACATCGCGCGCGTCCTTGCCGTTGTAATTTTGCGCGCCTTGGCTCCATTCGTTCCAGAGGGCGAAGCCCTCCTCGCCAAACTCGGCCTTAAGCGCCATCCCCACCTGACTCCACGTGTCGCGGTCGTCGGGCGGGACATAGCCGAGCGCGACTCTCGCCCGCTCGAATTCGGACATGGGTGCGTTACTCATAGGTTCCCACTAGACGCGCGTCGGTCGGCTTCCGATTAGTAGTCCATATCGGACAAGCAGTTACCCGACGCGCGAAGAATTGAATGATGCGAGGGTGCCTAGCGGCGAGCGTCAGCCGGCCGCGCGCGGCACCGACAGAACGGCCCCGCCGGCCGTGACGTCATTGCTGTAGACGTAGCGGCCGAGCCGCGACTCGCCGAGTGCGTCGTTCGCCGCCTCCAGCGCCGCGCCGATCGACGGCAGGGACGCGCGGAACAGGCTCAGCACCAGCCAGTAGTCGTCATCGGACATGGCCTTGTGCGCCGCCCATTGCAGGCTGTCCAGCAGCTCCATTGCATCGCTGATGCGCGTGCCGATGCGGTTGCCGTCCGGCCGGTTCACCTCGGCCACGAAGTGCGACGCGAGCGGTTGCATGGTTTTCGTGTTCGTCTTTGCCATGATTCCCCTCAGTGCGTCGTGCGCGGTTCGCGCGTGACCAGGCCGAGCGCCGCGAACAGGTGCTGCTGCACGCGGCCCATCAGGCCGGCCGCGAATGCTTGCCGGCTGACCGCGACGCGGTGCGTGTCGACCTCGCCGGCTTCCTGCATGGCCGTTTCCAGCCCGCGCGTGAACGCGGCGGCCTGATGCGCGGCATAGTCGTGCAGGCGCACGTTACCCTTCAGGTCGAGCCATGCGTCGGCGCAGATCGCACCCAGGTCGACGGCGAATTGCAGCTCGATCGGCGCGCCCGTATCGAGCGGCGGGGCGTTGTCGAATCCGTCGACAACGGCGGTACGGATGCGTTGCTCAGACATGGCTCACCTCCGGCTTCGACAGGCGGCGCATGCTGGCCGAGTACTGGCTCGCCACGTCACGGCCCATCTCGACTAGCGAACGCTCGTAGGTGAACTCGTCAAGATGCTGACGAACGGCGTCAAACAAGGCTTCGAGATTGGCGAATTGATCGGCCGCACACAGGGCGATCATGGACGCTTCTTGCAGCAGACCTTGATTAGCCATGCCGCACCTCCGCACGGACGAGCGCCGCGATGGCGGCCAGCGCTGCGCCGGTCGCATCGAGTGCGGACTGATACGTGTCGGCGGTTGCCGCGTCACGCAAGGCGCGACGGATAATCGACTGGATGACTTGGGGTTGAAGCCCGGTATGGGCGTGCGCAGACTGGCGCATGGTGCGACCTCTTCGGTTGACGTTGAGGCCCGCATCCCGGTTCCAAACGGGGGTGGGCGGGCACATTGGCAGGGTTGGAACACCGGCAACCGAAGGAACCGGCACGGCCGAAGCCGTCCCTACCAAGGCCCGCCCATAGAAAAAGGCGCGCAAAGGCGGTACGCACAAAAAAGCCGCTGTGCGCGGCTGTGCGCTTCGATTGATCGGGGTTCCACGCCCGGACGCTGCTGTTTCAGCGACACCCACAGGATACCGCGCGGTGCCAGACGACGCAAATCGCAATGCCCCTCGCCGCGCATTGCCAAGCGCAAAGTGACTTTGGGTGAGCATCAGGCGGCCTCCCCCTTGAGTACGGCGGTCGCCAGCTTGAGCCGTTCGATATCTAGTTGCTCGCTGTGCTGCGTCAGTGATTGGCCGAGCGCGACGCCTCGCAGCAGGGCGCTGACTTCCAAGCGCCGCGTCACGTCAGTGCATTGCGCATCGATGTCGTGGTAAAGCGCGCGATAGGCTTTCAGCAGGTGTCGATATTGCCGGCGACGGTAGCCGGCGGCATCCTGTTCGGCAGCGCCGATCGCCTGGACGAATTTCTCGCAGGCGTAGCCAAGTTGCTTTGTCGTCAGGCGCGGGGCTTCAAGCGCCAGCGTCGAGGCGAGCGTGACGGCGATCGCCACGAGCTTGCCGGCATCGTCGCCACGATTCCAGAAGCATCCCTCGATGTCATCGAGGATTCCGGCGAGCTTGCGGAGTCGGGCGTCGCGGCAACGCACGAATGCGGCGTCGCGGGCCGTGACGGCTGCGCCCATCGCGCGACCATACGGGCCGCCGCGACTGATCAGCGGGGCGTGCGCGCTCATACCTGCCCCCGCGTCGACTGACGGGATTCAATCCATTGCTGGATGTCGTTCGCGCGCCAGCCGACGCTCCTTGTCCCCAACTGGACCGGCGCTGGAAATTTGCCCTCGCGAATCCAGCGATACAGTGTGGTTTTCTTGACGCCGACGTGATCGAGCACGCCAATAAGACGAAGCAGTTTTAAAGCCATTTTCTACCTAGAAAACGGCCTGTTCCGAGGGAGGGAGCGGTGATAGGGCTGTATAAAATCACAGCACTATCGAAAAAACGCAGGCGATGAAAATTCCACACAGGGCGTGTGGAGGGGCTTGACGCGGCGCGCCACCCCCCTTATTGTTCGCATCGACTACAGTGCTTCACTATCTTCCACAAAGATGTGATAGCTGTGGTGTTCCCTCCACGGAACAGGCTCCCAAGCCAAAAAAATCGCCGGGGGTTGTGTTGGTAGCACGCTCCCGGCACCTCTTCTGTCGGCTTGGCGCAGTCTGCTTGAACCAAGCTTTCCCGCGCTTTCCCCTTCCAAACGTATAGCCCATAAGGGCCGCAGGCGTTCGTCCGAGTGCCGACAAGGGCGTAATTATATCGAAAGGGGTGCGCCCCTAAAAGCACTGTTTCGGTGCGGATGACGTCGCCATGACGCCGCTTTGTAGCCCTCGTCGTGCCGTTTGGTGCCGTGACGTTCCGCGCAGCGTTCGCCGCAGAGGCGCACGCAATCGATTGATGCCGGTCGGAATGCGAATTTACGAGAAGTATTTTCCAATTGATCGCCCGAATCAGGGGAAAGCACCTGTTTGGATGCCTTTCATGGCGAAACATTTCTAATTTCACTTTTGGCAACAATGCTGGGTGGTCGCCTGTCAGTTTCGACATGCAATGCAGCATTCGTCTCGGCTTGATATTAGGACCGTTCTCACTCCACGCGGCTGGGTGTCGTTCTCACCATCCCTGACAATTCTGCCCGTGGGCCTTCCGAGGGCTTTGTGGTATACGTCAGAGCTTATCGCGGTACATTGGGGTAGGCCCGAGCGCTAATCAGCCCCACGTTTCTGCGACAGATTCTAGGGCGCACGGGCGGCCCAGCGGCATCGTGCGCCCGGATCAAGGGATAAGAACAATGCAGAACACGGCACAAGCCCTGAGAGACCTTGCGCTGGGGCCGCAGCACAACCGGCAAGTGCAAATCAGCTTTCCGGACGATAACGCACCTTACAAAATCCTGCTACCGAATGCATTCGAGGCAGTTGAGGCGGTATCGAAGGATTTCGCGTACAAGATCGAAATCTTGTCGGACAACGATCATCTCGCACCGAAGGATTTCATCGGCAAGCGCGTCACGATCAGCTTGACGCGCGGCGACGGGAGCAGCCGATATTTCAACGGCTATATCTTCGCGTTCCGGCACGTTCGCACAGACGGCGGCTGGGTGTTCTATGAGGCGCACGTCGGCCCGTGGTTACGCTACCTGAAGTACAGCCAGCACAATCGCCTGTTCCTCGATCAAAACCTGCACGATCAGACCGCGACGGTCTTCCAGGATTACGGCGTGTTGTCCGACTGGGCGTGGCAGGTCGGCGAGGACGATCCCCGCATGACGATGGCCTGTCAGTTCGATGAAGACGACCACAATTACGTGCATCGGCGCTGGGAGCACGCGGGCTATCTGTACTGGTACGAACACACGGCCACGTCGCACAAGTTGACCGTCTCCGATCCGACGCGTCCTGCGCCCGCGATCGACGGCAAGGCTCACGAAATCCGTTTTCACAATGGCATGGGGGCGGAGGAATCGGACAGCATTCTGAGCTGGTCCCCGTTCCAGCAGACCACGTCGACGCACGCGGAACTGTCCCGTTTCGACTTCAAGACCCCGACGCCGACCCACGTTCAAACGAGCCTGTCGAGCCCCGAAGCCACGCTGCCGCAACTCGAATGGAACGAGTACGCCGGCGCGTACGGTTATCGGAACATGGAGCACGGGTATCAGATCGTCAATCGCCGCATGGAGGAAATCGAAGCGACGATCAAGCGCTTCGATGCGAAGGGCAACAATCGTTTCGTGCAGCCGGGCCGCTGGTTCCAATTGACGGATCGTTATGGCTCGGCACTGAGTCGCGATCCGAGCGACGACGAGTACCTGATCATCGCAGTCCGGCACGTAGCGACCAACAACTATCTTCAGGACACGGGTGTGGTGGCGGAATACCGCAACGAGTTCACGTGCGTTCCCAGGGCAACGCCGTGGCGGCCAGGGCGCGGCTTCAACAGCGTCGACACGAAGATTCTCGCACCGCAGACAGCGACCGTCGTCGGTCAATCCGGCACGAGCATTCACACCGACGAGCACGGTCGCGTCCTGGTTCAATTCCACTGGGATCGCGACGGCAAGTACTCGACGTGGGTCCGGGTCGCGAGTGGCTGGGCAGGAGGCGGCCAGGGGATGGCGGCGCTGCCCCGCATCGGTTCCGAAGTCATCGTCCAATGGCTCGACGGTAATCCGGACCATCCGATCATCACGGGCCGCGTGATGAACGCGCGCAACGTGCCGTCGTGGAAGTTGCCGGACGAGAATCCGCTGATGGGGATTCGCAGCCGGGAACTGACCGGCGCGGACGGCAACGCGTCGGCCGGCCGCAGCAATCAGCTTATTTTCGACGACACGGCGAACGCTATTCAGACGCAACTCCGGTCCGACCATGCGGCCAGCCAACTGTCGCTCGGCAAGATTACCCGCATCGAGGACTGGCAGGGGCGCAAGGACGCCCGTGGCGAGGGCTTCGAGCTGCGTACCGATGAGATTGGCGCGATCCGCACCGGCAAGGGTATGGTGATCAGTACTGAGGTGCGTCCGGCGGCCAAGGGGCATCTCTCCGACGTAAGCGAACCGGCATCGCGGCTGACCAAAGCGCAAACGTTACATGCGCAGTCGGCCAAGCTCGCGCAGCACTATCAGGCGCAGGACAGCGGCGCGGGCCAGACGCCGATCGCCGACGCGCTGAAGTCACAGGTGGATGGTATTCAGGGCGCGGGGGCGACGGGCGGTAGCGACAAGGGCGATTTCCCGGAGCTCAACGAAGCGCACCTGCTGCTGGCCGGCGCGGCCGGTATCGCCGTTACGACGCCCGCGACGGCGCATGTGACTGGCGGGCAGCACGTGGCCGTCACGGCTGGCGAAAGCGTGTCGATTGCGACGGGCAAGTCGTTATTTGCCAGCGTCTCCGACAGGTTCTCGCTGTTCGTGCACAAGATGGGGATGAAGCTGATCGCCGCGAGCGGCAAGGTGCAGGTGCACGCGGAAAACGACGAGCTGGAGCTACTGGCGAAGAAGGTCCTGTCGATCATCAGCACGACGGACTGGATCAACATCACCGCCAAGCAGGGCATTCGCCTGACCGCAGGCAATAGCAAGCTCGAAGTCAGCCAGGCCGGCATCATCGGCTACACACCCGGCGAAAACAAGATTCACGCCGGTAGTCACGATACAGTTGGCCCACAGAGCGTGCCGGCCAAGTTCCCCGGCTCCGATCTCTGCGCACCGGTTGCGCAGGACGCCGCGCAAAGCGGTCAGGCGTCGGTTGCTCTTTCCTAACCCGATGAACGCCGCTACCACTCCCATGCTGTCCGTCGACGAATCAGCAACGCCGCTCACGCGGGGTTTTCTGCTGGTTGAACCTACGATGCTCGTCCACACACCGGACCTCGCGGCGATCGATATGCGCCCTTGTACGCCGCGCGTGCTGGCGCATCGCGAAGAGTTGATGCCTCGCCTGATCGATCTCGGGGCGCTCGATCCGCAGGATCGGCATATCGCCCTAGAGCGTTGGCGGGAAGAGGTCGAGACCGAGCGGCCGCCTGTTGTGTGCGCGTGGCTCGATACCCAGTCCAGCGCCGACACGCTGGTCGAACATATCGCCCGTTATTTGGTCGGCCCCGGTGCGCACGGCCAATCCGTGTTCTGGCGGTATTACGATCCGCGCGTTCTCAGTCTGACGCTCGCGGTTCTCGAACCGGACCAGCGACGCGCCTTGCTCGGGCCGATCGACGCTTGGCAGTTTGCATGGGCGGGCCATCGTTGGTCGGTCGACGCGCCAGGGGCGAAGGCCGAACCGGAGGGCCAACCGACCGGCTGGCCTCGCCCGGACCAATGGCCGCGCCTCGATCGCAGCGAAGTTGCCGAGCAGGTGCGTCAGCGACTGCCCGCGCTAACGCTTGATCAGGCCGCACGGCTGCCGGCCGCGATCGATCAGGCGTTGCATGCTTTTGCCGATCAAGATGTCCCAAGCACCGATGCGCTGGTGGAGCACACGGTACAGCACGTACAGCAAGATTTGTTAGCCGAATAACACCGGCATCCCAATACGAATATTCCGAGGCTCAAGGATCACACTATGGCGACCATCCCAGGCTGTCCGATCTGCGATCGCGACTCACTGTTGATCTACCCCGTCCGCTACGCAATTGCGTGTCCACGCGGTGCGGCCAAAGCGCCTGCGCTGTCTGGTAATTTCCGGATCGACGCGCGCGCCCCTCAGGCCGTCGCGACGGCCAAGTACACCTTGCGGTCGCTGCGGCAAGGCTATCTGTACACCTATGACGAGAAACGCAAGAAACTGCGTGCGTTCATGGTGCTGGATGACGGCGTGCTGTGGCAATTCGCACCCAGCATCGTGCCGCCGCCCGGTAATGCGGCCGAGGACAACCTGACCCAGAATATTTGTCCGTCCAGCGACATGGCCCCCGAGTCCTATGGTCGCTGCGTGGGTGTCCAACATACCCCCGGCAGTGACGAAGCCACGAACCTCTGGATCGGTTGGTCCAACGTGCGTTGGACTCGGGACGTGGTCTTCAACAAGGTCGGCGACGCCGCGTGGCGCAAGCAACATATGCAGTGCATCAACGTTCCGGCGATGGTTGCCGGCAGCGCGGCCGACACAGGCGAGTTTCAGGCGACGCGCAGCAAGATCGCCCACTTCACGATGGACGATCGTGCGATGAAAGAGGCGTTCGGCTTCAGCAATCGCTCGCCCAAGGACGAAATCAAGCTGCATCAGCGTCATGCCGACGAGCGCATCGGCGCGGTGATGGCTGAATCGCCTCTCAAGAAAGGCTTTGTCGTCGCCGTCAACGATCCGGTCGGGATCACCAACGATCTGTCCGAACTCACGGTTCCGAACCTGAACAACGGATTTGACGCGGGGCTTTACTGGAAGTACGTTTCGGCGCAACTCCTTGAGCGGGCCGAGGCGGGCATTCGGGCAAATGCAAAAATGGCGACCAAAGTTAGTTACGCTGCGTCAGAAGCGGCGAACATGGCGAATGACTCCAAGATGCCTCCGACTCCAATGTCTGGCGAATCGGTCGACGCCGCCCTTATGTATCGGGTTGTGAAGGGATGGTTCAAGACCGGGAGCTTGCAGAAGGCAACAGACGAAGACGACAGGCGTGCGCATAACGTGCCGGAGGCGGCGAACGAATCCGCCAACGAGGCATGGGACGACGCGTATTACAAGAAGGGGCCGGACGGCAAGCCGCAGATCGGCCCGGACGGCAAACCCGTGACCGTGATCGATACCCAAGCGCTGCAACGCTTCCGCGATAACGAGTACCCGCATGCGCTCGACGCGTTCAAGCCGAAATGGGCGCCGCTTGTGCAGGCGCATGCCGACTGGCTCAAATCACAGTTGCTTGCCGACTGGATGGCCGGCAATCACGACACGAAGGACCTGCGCAGCGGGTACGCGTACAGCGAATCATGCGCGCAGTCCATCGGCGCAGCGGCCGGTACGGAAGCGTGCCAGAAAGTGCTCAATGACTGGTTGAACGGCCAAGCCTCCGACGCCCGCAATTTGTACGTACGTGCGCTGATGTTCAACCAGGAAACCTTGATGAAGGCCGCCGATGCGCAGGTGCACGGCTCGGACATTCAGTACGAGAACATCCTGAACCTCTACAAGGAAGCCTTCAAGCAGATCGAGAAATTGGGTAATGCCGCGAATCTACGCGATCGACTTGTTGTGGCCACGGCAAACACGATCGTCAATGTGCTGGTGAAGGGCGGGAAAGGCGCAGCCATTGGCTTCGCGACGATCCGGTTGTCGCTGCATGCAGGCGTGTCGATCAAGGCCGCCCATATAACGCCAGCCGAGATGCGTAACTGGGTGCTCAAGCAGGGCGACGCACTGGGTTTGAACATGGATGGCGATCGGCTCGAACGGCAGGCTGCTGCCGCCAATATCCGTCGCGAGGTCTTCAAGGCTGCGCCGCCCTCTGACGAGGCAGTTTTTGCCTATGCGATCGACACCGATGCTTGGGTGAAGTCAGGCAAGATGGACGCCAGTGAGGTTAAAGCGATCAAGCTTCCGGGCGTGGAGATGACCCGCAAATGGCTTGGGTCGTCGTCTCCTGTCGAATTCAATCAAGGCATCGCCACCGCAATCTTCCAGCTCGCGACGCTGAGATTCGCTTACAAGGATTTCGACGGTAGCGATCGCTTCAACCATAACGAAACCTTGCTCAAGCTCTGGGGATCAATCGCTTCGATCATCGGTAACGTCGTTGAGACGGTCTCCGATACCGTCGCCAAGGCTCCCGAGCACCCGCTCTCCGCATTCCTCATGAAACATTGGTCTTGGTTCAATCGAGACACGGCCGAAGCGGGTGTTCTGGCCGGTCGCGTGATCGGAGCTGCTGCCGGCGTCATTCTCTCAGGTTATGACCTGTTTAAGAATGCCCCAGAGGCCTTTCAAAATCATGAAAAAAACTTGGGCTGGCTATATGTATTAAGTGGGTCTCTTGGTGCGTATATCGCAATTTCACCATTGCTCTCGATGGTTCCCTTCATCGCCGCTTGGATGCCGCCTCTCTGGCCGGTTCTGGTGGTCGCGATCGCGATTGGCTTTGTGATCGTGTACTTCAAATCTGCAGCCATTAACGATTGGGTATCACGATGCAAGTTCAGCAAGACACCGGGCTATCAGTCGATGAACGAAGAACTGAAGGCTTTTAACTCGGCGATGGCGGGGTGAGCCATGGACGAGCGCTTGATGAATATGAAGAAGTGTATCGGTGCGCCGATTCCCGAATGGGACTGGGCGCACCGTCTGTCAACCACACAACCAGTTGGCCCTGAAGTCAAGGATCTGGGGACAATTTTTAGCGTTAACTCAACCTTCATGGATGTGATCGACCCCGCGTTCCTAGACAAGCAATGGGTCATCCTGGCAGTTTTGGTTGCTTTTATGGCAATGGGTATCGGACCGTATGTTTATTGGTTGACTAACATTCGTTATCCCGATGCCGGTGGTGTCATCGGAAATATTTTTTCGATCTTTGTTTCATTTGTTTTCGGCTCGATCGCCTGGCGACTTGGTCGCGGTCTGTTCTTTGGTCTACTGTACCGGCCGATCCGCTTCCACCGTGCCTCGCGCTTGCTTTACTCGATTCGCGATCGGCGGTTCTTCGCGAAGCGCGGCGAAGGCGATGTCGTGTGGGAAGCGCCTTGGTCGGACGACGCGATCTTCTGCTTACATCGTGAAGTGTCACCTTACGGTACGGTGTTTCATATCCGGCACTACACAGTTGACGATCAGGGCAACGTGACACAGGTATTCTCGATCGGTCGTGAGTGGACCAGTTCACAAACCCGGCTGGCGCTGGCGCAGTGGAACTACTGGTGCATGTACATGAACAATGGTCCGCACGGTCTCCCCAAGCCGATGCTGTTTCATACTCAGCATGAAACGCCGCGCGAATCATTCTTGTTTGCGTTGTACAACTTCGGTATGAACGTGGCGTTGTTCATGCGTCTACTGACGTTGCCGATAGTTCTGTTGTTCACCGCCATGCGGATGATCGCGAATGCGACCTGTCGCGCGCCGATTTGGCCGGATGCGATCGCGCGTATCTCTACGATTGCTCCTGACGATCTCTATGCCGAACCGCGCGCAAGTACTCCAGTCGGTTGGGCTGCGACAGTGCTGGCCCAGCAACGTGGAGACTATCCGGACGACGATCATTCGCGAGTCCCAAACTGGGCGCGGGAGCCGGATGGTCTCAAATACGCGGCCGCCTGGCTCAAGGACCCCACCACGGCTGCTACTGGGCCGCGAGACGAAACATGAAAGACGAAAACGGACGCGGCGTGATTCGCCTGCAAGACAAGACGACCCATGGTGGCGAAGTCATCACCGCGAGCGACGATCTGACGGCGCTGGGCGTTCCGGTTGCCCTGAAGGATCACCTGACATGGTGTCCGAAGTGCGGCGGCCAGTTCAGGATCATTCCGCAAAACAGTACGCGCAATCACCACGGTACGCCGGTCGCCTTTCATGACGACCTGACGGAGTGTGGGGCGCGACTGATTTCGTCGCTTGAATAGAGGTATCGCGCATGAGCGGTTCGGTAGGTCGGATGGAAAAAGTAACTTTGACGGGTGCGTCGCCTCGCAACACCGTCTTGATATCCGATGCTCAACGTGAAGCGCTGCGTGCCGACATTCGTCAGCGGCTCGTTACCGCGTTGATGCGCTCGGGCGACGCCGTCACTGATCCGAAGCTCGCTCGCTTGCCTGGGCCAGTTCGCTACCGGGTTACGGGCGCGCTCGCCGCGTGGGACGCGCTGCGAGCCGCAACAGATCGCGTAGCGTCGCCGACTCTGACCGAGATGTTGCGGTCAGACGGCATCTTGCGACTGACGCGCTATTTCGATCGCTTCACGCGGGACCTCCTGCCGCACGGTGCTGTCGGCCGCTCGGCTGACGCGCTCGCCGGGGTGGCTCAGTACAGCGCCGTGTGGCTGGCGTTCGAGGTTCGACGAGGGGCTTTCTACGAGCCGACCCCGCCGTTGCATCGCCTGCTCGACGCTGCCTATATCGCGGAGGACGTGCCGATCGGCATGCTCAAGATGCCGACCGATACGTTATGCATCATTCCCGAACCCACCCGCTGGAAACAAGCCGGCGACATCGAGGCGATCGCGATCTTCAAGAACGAACGGTCGATCGGATTTGCGACTTGGTTAATGCCCGGCGGCCCCAGCGACGGCGCGGCAATGGATTCGATTACGCTGCCGCTTGAGGACCCCGACAAGACGATCCGTGAACTAGTCGATGAGTTGTTCCAGCGGCCCCCGGCTGACGGATTGCCCGACCTGCCCGATTCTCAGCAGTTTTGGCGCAACGCCTTGGATTATGCGATCAAGATGCTGTTGTACCTCAACGCGCGCGACCCACAGGTCGTGCACGATCGCGCTTATTCGAATGCGTCACGACATTTTCCGGGACTCGGCAAGCGCAAGCGCACGGAACGCCTCGCGGAAATCGAACAACTCTACGACCGACACGTCGTCGGCCCCGCGATTCTCGACGCCGAGGCGGCCGGATCAGTCCCATCGGACGGCTTACAGCGCGAAGTGAGTGGTCACTGGCGGCGGCCGCACTTCCGGATGCAGCCGTACGGCCCACAGGCGGCATTACGCAAACTTATCTTCGTCGGCCCGACGCTCGTGCGCCCCGACCGACTGGGGCTGTAGCTGAATGGATCACCTGCTGTCGCATTACGAATACGAACTCGGGTTGTTCGCGCGGGCCTTGGGCGATTTCGCCATCCGCTATCCGAAGATCGCCGCCCGGCTCGGCATCCAGAGCGGCCGGACCGATGATCTGCATGCGACGCGTCTGATTCAAACCTTTTCGTTTCTTGCCGCGCACCTCGATTCGAAGCTGGCCGACGACTATCCCGAATTCACCGAGGCGCTGCTTGAGATTGTCCACCCGCACTATCTGCGCACCGTGCCATCCTGCGCGATTGCCCGATTCGAGCCACGGGCGATCGTCGGTCAACTGACAGAACCGGTCGTCGTGCCGCGCGGCGTGGCGCTAAATGCACGCACGGCCCCGGTACGATTCCGGTCGGCCTACGACGTGACCATCTCGCCGCTGCAAGTCCGGTCCGCACGGTATGCGCCGACGACGCTCGCGCCATCGGCCGTAAGAGTGCCGGCCGACGCAACCGGCGTGCTGTCGATCAGCTTCACGTCGGCCGCTGGTCCGTTCACGGCGGCCATTCCAGACGATCCCATACGCATCTACCTTGCCGGCGAGCGGCCGTTTGCTTCGTCGCTGCTGGACGCCTTGCTGTTGCGCGCGGCCGCCGCGTACGTCGAGGTCGATCGATGCGGGCGCTGGCGAGCGTTGTCGAAAGTACCGTTCGAAGCGGTCGGTTTCTCCGACTACGAACGCTTGCTTCCGGACAGCCGAACCACCAGCCGGACCGCGACCACATATCGTTACCTTCTGGAATATTTCGCGTTTCCGGAGCTGTTCGATTTCGTCGACCTCGACATGGGACGCGTGCTGCGCGCAGCGAGCGCCCCTGACGCTCGGGAACTGACCTTGCATGTCGTATTGCGCGGCACGCCGGCCGAGTCGTTCGCCGCGCAGACGCTCGCGTCGCTCGACGAAACGGCGTTCAAGCTGTTCTGCACGCCTGTCGTGAATCTGTTCTCGCAGCCGGCCCAGCCTATTGTGCTCAAAGGGCAGGATGCCTATCCGGTCCAGCCTATGCGACTGGCGAAGCATTCGCCGCTGGGCGTGTATTCGGTCGACGCGGTATATCTGGGCGAGTTGTCCAAGAAAAATGACAAAGACGAGGACATGCCACTCGAAACTGATCGACCCCGAATCCCGGTGCGGCCGTATCAGGCCCTCAGTCACGATCCGCGCCGCGATTCGTCGGCGGTCTACTGGGTCGCGTTCCGCGATCGCGATGACCGATCGTCCGGCCGCCAAACCATGATGTTGTCGCTGGTCGGACTGGATGGACAATCGACCCAGCCGAAGCTGCCGCAAATTGACGTAATAACGACGGTGACCAATCGCGACCTGCCGGCACGCTTGCCGATCGGCAATGCGGTGGGCGATCTGCTGCTTGAAAGCAAGGCGCTCGATTGCCCGATTCAGTTGATCACGCGGCCGACATTGACGGCCGAGCTGCCGCGCGGCAACGGCGCGTTGTGGCGTGTGCTGTCGACCTTATCACCGCATCCGCTCGACCTGACGCGTGACGGGCTGTCGGGCTTAAAAGCATTTCTTCGGCTGCACGCGGTGCGCACGACGCCGCTCGCGCAGCGTTGCATCGATGCGATCACTGACTTGGACTACAAGCCGGCGATCAAATGGATGTCGCTGGATAACCAGTTCCCGTCATTCGTTCGCGGCATCGAGATCCTGCTGTCGCTTGACGAGACCGCGCTACGTGAGGTCAGTCTGGTTGTGTTCACGAAACTGCTCGAACGGTTCTTCGCGCCATACGGGCCGACGAACAGCTATGTTCAACTGGTGGTCCGTTCGGTGCAGACCGGCCAGGAACTGACGCGAGGCGCAGCCACGCCCGGCACGCAGCCGCTGATCTGATCGCGAGCCGGTCTCATCACAATCGGATAAAGGTGTGAGGTGGAGACGGCATCAAATCGCGATCGCCCCCACCTTGCGTTGATGCTTCACATTCAGTGCCGCGCCGAACGGTTTGCCTCGCCGCCATACCGGGCCAGCCAGTATCGCGAAGCTGTCAGGCGCAGCGTGTCGTGTCGCCGCTGCAAGTCTTCTTCTCCCAGCTCAGTGAGTTCGCGTATCGCTTGCAACACGTAGCGTCGATCTTCGTCGCGCATTTCGACGTGTAGCGCGAATCGAGCGATGGCGGTCAATCGGGAGTAGTGTGTCGCGACGTGCTGGAACGACTCCAACGCGGACTGCACCGCGCTTTCAAGTACAGCGATGTCGCGGGGAAGCATGGGGTCGCGCGCGTGGGGCGCGGTAGGGAATTTGTCATCGGGTGTCACGTTTGGCCTGCCCTCTACTTGGGGTCCGCGCCTACCGCGATGAAGCAATGAGGTGGGCGGGCACGATAACGAGGTTGGTCGACCGGCCCTGTAACCACCAACCGGCAGGCCCGAAGGCCTCCCCGCCACGGCCCGCCCGTAAACAGGCGTGCACAAGCAGACGCACGACCTGCCGGAGCAGGTGTGCGGGTTACAGGTTTAGCGGGCGACCAAGCCCACACTACCGCTGTATTGGTAGCGCTTTGACTCTAGCATGACCTCCAGTCGACGTACAGGCCGATTCGTCTGATTAAACAAGGGGCGCGGTTGAAGCAAATCAATGCGGGGCGCGCTCGCAGTTACGACCCCATCCGTTTTATCGATCGTAGGCTCATTGGGATTTGCGTGTCCGAAACCGAACCCTTACGGACAGTGCCGTTTCACCCTGTCCGAAAGTAACGGTTGAAGTATTTTGGACAGGGTTATATATTCGGACATCTATTTCGTACAGATTGAGTGCCCGATATGTCCCGAACCTTCGCTTATGCCCGCGTCAGCACGTCCGACCAGACCACCGCGAACCAGTTGCGTGAGATCGAGGCGGCCGGCTTCTCGGTCGACATGCGCCGCGTCGTGTCGGAGAGCATCTCGGGGAGCGTGAGCGCCGATCAGCGGCCGGGCTTCGCAAAGTTACTTGACCGGATGGAAGAAGGCGATGTGCTGATCGTGACGAAGCTCGATCGGCTCGGCCGCAACGCAATGGACGTGCGAGCCACGGTCGAGGGTTTGGCCGAGCGCGGTGTCCGGGTTCATTGTCTCGCCCTGGGCGGTGTCGACCTGACGAGCGCGGCGGGCCGGATGACGATGCAGGTGTTGAGCGCGGTAGCCGAGTTCGAACGCGATCTGCTGATCGAGCGAACACATGCCGGCATTGCTCGCGCGAAGGCGGAAGGGAAAACGATGGGCCGTCCGTCCGCCCTGTCCGACGAACAGCGGGCGGACGTGCTGCGCGAGCTGGACGCTGGGACGAGCGTGGCCGGGCTTGCCCGGCGATTCTGCACGAGCCGCCAGACGATCATGCGGGTCCGCGACGCGGCGTAACGCCCCACCCTTCCAAAGTCACTTTTCACGGGCCGCAAGGCCCGTTTCTGTTTCTGCGCGCGGAGGGGACGGCGGCACGGGAGATTCTTTGCGCGCAGCGTTCCAGATTGTGAGGCAATGCCCGAGACGGTCGCCGTCGCTCGATGTGCTGACGGTTTCCCTCCAACTTTCCCTCCAGAAAAATAGGGAGTTTGGAGGGAACTTGGAGGTAAAAAATATCAATTAAAACAAACGCATAAACAACTTCCCTCCAAACCTCCAAGTATTTCGCGATTTTTCAGGCAGAAAAAGCGAAAAAATACGCAGGAAAGGGGGCTCGGCAATGGCGGCAAAGGCCGGGTATCTGTCCGGGTACTTTTGAGGGCTGTTTCCTTGAAGCCCTTTATCTGAAAGGGTTCAATCCTCCTGAAGAAGGTGCGCGCGCAACAGTCCTGAGCGCTGTCCGGCGCCGTCAGGGCGCGGACGCCGCGAGCGGCTCGGCCGTGACGGCAGGCGGCGTGATCGGGCCGCCGACGACGGGCTGGTCGGTTGCCTGCGCGAGCGGCGTCACGCGCAGCGCATCGGGCCGCACCTGCCGCGCCAGCACGCCCGGTTCGCGCGGGCCGGCCGCCGGCAGCGGCCCGAACACGCCGCGTGCCGCCACGAACGCAAGCATGTTGGCGAGAAAGAGAACAGCGATCAGCCAGCGCAGCATCGTCGACACTCCTCGTCGTCATTGACGTGGTTCACGTCATTCAATCGGGCCGGCCGCATCGCCGGCTATTTCACGCCTTCCGGTGACCGTGCGTGCGGGCTGCCGTCGTGGCGCCGCCCGTTCTTCACCGTCATCTTGACGCAGGCCCGCATGGGCTCGCGTCGCCGTGCGCCGGCGCGATGCCGGCGCCTTTCCGTCACGCCTGCGCCGCCGGTGCGGCCGCCGCTTCCGCGGCGATCAGCGCGAGCCCGGACAGGATCAGTGCATCGTGCCGGGTATGCGGGACCGTCAGCGCACGCGCGACGTCGTCCGCCGCGCCGCCTGCCAGCACGAGCCGCACGGGCGCCTGCCAGGCATCCGCGAGATCGCGCCACGCGCGTTCGATCAGCCCGGCCTGCGCGTACAGGCAGCCGGCCGACAGCGAGCGCGGCGTATCGACCTGGAACGGGTCTGCTTGCGCACCTGCAAGCAGGCCGCTTGCGATATCGGTGGTCAGCGTCGGCAACTGCGCGGTGTGCGTGCCGAGCGAGCGCATCATCAGTGCCCACCCCGGCGCGATCAGACCGCCCGTGAAGCGGCCGTCCGCGCGCAGTGCCTCGAGCGTCGTCGCGGTGCCGAACGTCGCGATCAGCAGATGCTCGCCCGGAAAGGCCGCGTGCGCGCCGATCAGGCCGGCCCAGCGGTCGCTGCCGAGCTGGTCGGGCGTCGTATAGCCGTTCGTCACGCCGCATTGCGCGGGGCGCGAGCGTATCGTCGTGCGCGGCAGGCCCGCCCAGCGGGCGTCGAGCAGCGCGTCGATCCGGGCGGCGACGTCGGCGCCCGCGACGTTCGAGATCCATGCACCGCGCGGACGCAGCAGGCTCGACCAGTCGGGATCGGCGCCGCCGTCGCGTGCATGGCCGAACGCGCCGGTCTGGACAAGCGTGCGCTGCGCATCGGCGAGCGCCCACTTGATCCGGCTGTTGCCGGCGTCGATCAGCAGGTGCGGCTCGCTCATTGCGCTTCGCGCAGCGACACGTCGCCGGCCGCGATCGCCTGCACGCCGTTCGGCGTGTCGAGCAGCAACTGGCCGGTCGCATCGATACCCGTTGCGATGCCGCGCGCGCGTTCGACGCCCTGTTCGAGCAGGACGACTTCGCGGCCGGCGTACGCGTGCAATGCGTGCCAGCGCGGCAGGAACGGCGCGAGCCCGTCGGTGCCGAACTGCGCGAGCGCGGGCGTGAGCGCGTTCAGCGACGCGGCGAGCGTATCGGTGAGGTTGGCCGATGCGCACGCGACCGACAGCGCGGCCGGCGGCAGCCCGATCGCGAGGGTCGCTTCGCGCGCGCGCAGCGCGTCGACCTGCGCGGCGACGGCTTCCGCGCCGCGCACGTTGATGCCGAAGCCGATCACGACGGCGGTCGCGTCGGCGGTGGTCCAGACGGTTTCGATCAGGATCCCGGCGAGCTTGCCGACGATGCGCGGCGCGCCGTCGTCGGTGGTCGTCAGCAGCAGGTCGTTCGGCCATTTGAGCGCGACGTGCGAGCGGGTATCGAGCGGCAGCGCGGCCAGCCCTTCGGCGAGCGCGACGCCGATCGCGATACTGAGGCCGCCGAGCGCGTCGACAGGGCGCGGCACGATGCAGCCGACCGAGCAGAGCAGCGCATTGCCGGGCTGCGCGAACCACGGGCGGCCCTGCCGGCCGCGGCCGGCCGTCTGCTCGAACGCGACACGAACGAGCGGCGCGGGCAACGCGCTCGCGCTGCGCGGCAGCGCCTTGAGCCGCGTCGCGACGTCGGCGTTGGTCGAGCCGGTGGCGGCGACGATGTCGAGCGGCCACGCACGCGGCGCGGCGTCCAGGTGCGCCTCGAGCCGGTTGCGCGCGATGTGCGCGTCGCCGGAATCGGGCGTGTCGGAGGAGGTGGGGGCGTTCATGTCGCGTATTGTAGCGACAGGGGGCGGGGGTGCGTCGGGAAGCCGGCGAAGCGTTTGTCGGGGCGCTTGCCTGGATCGTCGCGGCGCATTGGCCCGAATTTCGTTGCCGCGAAGAGAAGATGTCGCGTGTTCAAGCGGAAGTGCATCGTCAAGCCAAATGAAGTCCGGCCCGGTTCTTGTCGGGTGATGGGAAAAGCATGGTCGACTCATATAAATTGATTAGGATTTCGAATTCGTCTGATTGATTCCCTTGTGCTGATTGGGCATTTTGGATGCCAACCATTGACGACGGGGAATCCAGATGAGCAACGGGCAAGAGTCGCCAGCATCTTCTTTTACGGTTATCTGTCGGTTTGCTGCGGAAAGCGGCCGGCGTATCCGGGCTGGCGATAAGACAGTCATCGAATCGGGAACGGTTCGTCTTTATGCGGATACGAAGCGTTCGGGCGCGACGTTTCGAGGCGAGTCGGCATGATTCGTTATTTCCTCGCCAAAGGCGACCGGGGCGGTAACGCCGTGATCACGGAAGGGCTGGAGTTCGTCACGTGTTCCAATCCACCCCCGCGCGTACAGATCGCCACGCTCTACATGAAAACCTACTGCATGGCTTGCAAACGGGAAGGGTTCATCGCGCCGGAAGGGCCGCGTTTGCCTGGTACGGGGCCCAATGGGCAGCAGTGGGCATTGAGCGGAGATATCAATGCATGCGGATGTAGTCCGCCGCCCGTTTTTTATGCCGAGCGTGGCATGAAGATGATTCTGACGTCACAAGCTGCAACAGCCGCTGAGAAAAACCAGCGAATTGCAGAGGTCAATGAAAAAGAGCATACCGTCGCGACGCGATCTGACGTTACTCCTACCTATGACGAACAGGTGCGCGCCTGCATTGGCACCAGGCTGCCGCAGAGCTATCCGTATTTGATCGAAATGGCCGATGGGCGCACGATCGCCGGGCGCGTCGATACCAATGGTCGATTGCCGCGAATCCATACCGAGATTTCCGGGAGTTACCAAATATATTGGGGTGAGGATGCGCTTGCCCACAAGGACTGGCCGTCATGCCCAACAGATCGATAATAGTGAGGGGAAATACGACCCCGCTCTCAATCAAGGAAGTGCAGCTTCGGGCAGTGACGTTCAGCGAGCTGTGGGATGCTTACCCGTCGGGTAACCCATATGACAACCCTGCTTATACAAACCAATGTGCAATTCGCGTGAGTGTTGCCCTGCATCGCGTCGGGGTCGACATGAAGTCGTTTTCGTCGAAGCTGGTCAAGCCGCTAGGGGATCAACCGAGTATTGGGAGAATTCTGATAGACGGGAAGGCGACGGCGACACGTGCCAATGAACTTGGAGCGTGGCTCAGGTTGCAACCATTTGCAGGTCTCGGAAAGGCGGAGGCAATTACCGGCGCGAACTGGGAGGCAAAAATAAAGGGACGTACAGGCATTGTCATGTTTGACGGTTACTGGACGCGCGCCGGCGAGTCGGAATCGAATGCTAGCGGAGGGCACATTGATCTCTGGAACGGCTCTCGAATGACAATGAATGGTTTCTGGGGGGCGACCACCACGATAGGGCGATATATCGGGATAGCATCATTTCGGCAAGGTGCAACTGTCCTGCCAAGCCTCAGCTACTCCGATTTCGGGAGATCGAATTCAATTTGGTTTTGGGAGATCGAGTGAAGCGATTCGCGATTACGCTTTCTGGAACCTTTGGGGGCTTGCTATTGACCTGGCTCTACCTTGATGCATACAGCCTTATAAGATGGCCGGAAACTTCAGGTCCGCCGGCGCGGGGATGCTACGAGATCGACAAATGCCCGATGTCGTGGTGGCAAGGGCTGCTTTTTTTTACGTACTTGTTTGCGCCAGCGGTGTTCTTCGGTGTCGTCAACGCAATAGCGTATCGGCGTTGGTCATGCAAAAGATGGAGTGCAGCGCTCGGAATCGGGGCCATGCTCGCGGGGCTGCTTTATCTTGAACCTTACGTGTCCCGTTTGCTTTAGCGCTGCTCGCAATGACGGAGCGATCGTTTGCCGGTGCCCCGCCAAACGACTCAATGCTGTTCCATCCGCTCCAGCGCCTTGATGTCTTCCTCGGACGTCATTTCGCAGGCAGGCAGCGTCCTGCCCTTCAACGCCGGGCCTGGCGGGCCGACCCGAGAATCAGCGCCGCCCCTGTCCCGATGGCTCGCGCCAGCACGCGCGCGAGCCGAGGAACCATCACATCACGGCGCGACAACCGGATGTTTCAGCGCGTGCGCGGTCTCGATCCACTGCGCGTGGAATTCGTCCGCGTCGGGCTTGAGCCCGAGTTCGCCGTTGCGATAGGCCATCGCGAGCGTCTGTACGGCTTCCGGCAGCTCGTGCTCGGCGGCGCGGCGATACAGCGCCAGCGCGCGCGCCTCGTCGCGCGGCACGCCGCTGCCTTCGCGGTACGCGTTCGCGAGCATGAAGTCCGCGGCCGGAATGTCCGCGCGCGACGCGATCTCGAACCAGTGCGCGGCCTGCACCGGATCGGCGGCGATGCCGTAGCCGCTGCGATAGATCAGCCCGAGGTAATACGCGGCGGCCGGGTCGCCCTGCGCGGCCGCTTCGCCGAGCAGCGCACGGGCGCGTGCATAGTCCTTCGGCATGTCGCTGCTGCCGAGCAGCAACGCCTTGCCGAGCGCGAGCTGCGCACGCCGGGCGGCCGGCGCGTCGGCCTGGCTGTCCGCCGTCGCGGCCGTTTCCAGCCAGCCGCGCCCCTCGTCGCGCAGCCCCGGTTCGCGGGCATCGACGAGCGCGATGCCGAGCGCCGCCTGTGCGGCGCCCGAGCCGCGGCGCGCGAGCGTGCGCAATTGCGCGAGCGCATGCGGCTCGGTGGCCTGCGTGACCATCGCCTGCCACTCGTCGAGCTGCGCGGCGCTCGGCGCGGGGCCGGCGCCACGCAGGCCAGTGGTCGCGACGACGGCCGCGACGGTCATGGCCGCCGCCGCGAGCAGCGCGGCCGGCGGGAGTTTCGCGCGCAGCAGGCGCCGCGCGGCGGCGGCGAAGCCGGTTTCGGCCGGCCGCATCGTCCGGATCGGTTGCATCGCGTGTCTCATTGCGTGAGGTCGATTTCGTAGGTGGCGAGGTTCTTGCCCGAGCCGTCGTCGGCCGCGACCTGCGTGATGCCGGTCAGGCCGGCCGCCGCCGCGTCGCCGAGGCGGTTCGGCGCGGACGCGAACTGCACGTGCGCGACCGAGCTCGCGAGCTTCGTGAAGCGCCAGCTGCGCTGCGCGCCGTCGGCCGCGCGCGTGATCGCGCCGCGCTTCTTGATGAATGCGATCAGCACGTCGCGGTTCGCATCGGGCGACGCGAAGATCGTCTTGCTGCCGTCGAGGCCCGGGAAGTTGCCGCCGCCGCTCGCGCGATAGTTGTTGGTCGCGACGATGAACTGCGCGTTCGGGTCGATCGGCGCGCCCTTGTACGTCAGGTTCCTGATCCGGCTGCCGACCGGCTGCGTGACGTCGATCTCATACGCGAGATCGGCCGACGTGAACATGTCGAAGTTGTAGCCGGGGAACGTGCTGACGAGCGGCTGCACGGTCGCCTTGGTCGGATCGATCCGGTTGAAGCGCTTCGCGGCCGTTTCGAGCCAGTTCTTCACGTCGGCGCCGCTTACCTTCACCGCGTACACGGTGTTCGGGTACAGGTACAGGTCGGCCGCGTTGTTGATCGCGAGCGCGCCCGGCGCGACGTCGGTGTAGTCGGTGCCGCCGCCGAAGCCGCTCTTGAACGGCGCGCTGACCGACAGCACCGGCAGCGACGCGTATTGCGGCAGGTTCGCCTGCACGTAGGTCTTCACGTAGTCGGCTTGCGCCTCGTTGACGATCTGGATCGCACCCGGGTCGCCTACATCGGCGAAGTACGAGTTCATCCGGTAGTCGGTCGAGCCGATCGGCGTCTTCACGTAGTCGATCGTCGCCTGGTGCTCGGCGGCAATCGCGGCGGACACGGACGGATCGGCCGCGACGTAGCTCTTGTCGGCGTTCTGGATCGGTCGCGCCTCGACGGTCGTCTGCGACTTGTCGACGCTCCACGTCTTGCCGTCGAACTTCAGGCCGAGCTTGATCACGCCGAGGTGCTTGCCCCAGTAGTTGGCCATCACGGTCGGCACGCCGTTGACGGTGCCCTTGACCTTGTCGACGCCTGGCAGGTTGAACTGCGACACGGTGCTGTTCGCGTCCGGGAACACCTGGTGCGAGTGGCCGATCAGCATCGCGTCGATGCCGGTCACCTTCGACAGCCACCAGCTGCCGTTCTCCATCGTCGGCGAATACGTGGAATTGTCGAGGCCGCCGTGCGAGATCGCGACGACGAGATCGGCGCCCTTCGCGCGCATCTCCGGAATGTATTTTTCGGCGGCTTCCTTCAGGCCGGTCGTGTAGACCTTGCCGTCGAGCCAGCGCTTGTCCCAGTTCATGATCGCGGGCGGCGTGAAGCCGATGATGCCGATCTTCACGGGCGCGCTGACCGTCTTGCCGTCCGGCGTCGTCGCGGTCACGGTGCGGGTCAGGATCGTGTACGGCGTGAACAGCGGCGCGTTGGTCTTCGCGCTGATCACGTTCGCGAGTACCTGCGGGAAGTTCGGGCCCGCGCACTTCTTCTGCTGGGCCGGCGCCGGCAGGCCGTCGACCTCGAACGTGTTGCCGGTGACCTGCGACAGGTACGGCAGCCCGTAGTTGAATTCGTGGTTGCCGATCCCGCCGCCGTCGAATTTCGCGGCGTTCATCACCTTGTAGATCGCGAGCGTCTGGTCGCAGCCGATCGGCTTCACGAGCGCCTGGTAGTCCGACAGCGCGGTGCCCTGGATCGTGTCGCCGTTGTCGAGCAGCAGCGTGTTCGGATACTGCGCGCGCGCTTGCGCGATCAGCGTCGACACGCGCTCGAAGCCGAGCGAGTTGTCAGCGGCGAGCTTGAAATAGTCGTACGACAGCACGTTGGTGTGCAGGTCGGTCGTCTCCAGCAGGGCGAGCGTGGCCGTCGTGCCGACGGGCGCCTGGGCCGCCGGCGGCGTCACCGGCGGCGAGGTGACGTCGTCGCCGCCGCACGCGGCGAGGATGAAGGCGAGGCTGGCGAGCACGGCGATGGCCGGCATGCGACGGCGGGAAAGCGGGGGGAGACGCATCGGTTGTCCTGTTCGGTGTTCTGTTTTATGGAGTGCGAGGTACGCAACGAATGGCGGCGCGGGGCGCCGACGGCCTGATGTGCGGCGCGTGAGAGTATCGAAAGGAAACGTGACGGAAGAATGAAAGGTGATGAAGCCGGCAGCGGGCAGGGGGCGGCGGCTTCCATACGCACCCGGGGCCGGCGTCCCGGGCCAGACGCCCCGGCCAGGCGTTCCCACGGAAATCCTCACGTCGCGTCGCCGGGCGGTTCGCTACAATGGCCGCTGTCACCATTTTGCAAACAACCTGCCCTTGGACTTCGAGACTCCTCCCGGCCTGTCGGTCGACGCCGGCGGCCAGGGCCAGACGGTGCGCCTGACCGGCCAGTGGACCGCGCTCGCGCTTGCACGCAATCGCGGCGCGGTCGCGCGCCGCGTCGCGAGCATCGCGTCCGGGCGCGTGAGCGAATGGGATCTGTCCGGCATCGAGCGGCTCGACCACGTCGGCGGCCAGGCGCTGTGGCGCGTGTGGGGGCGCAAGCTGCCGGCCGGCGTCGCGCTGAGCGACAACCAGCGCACGATCTTCGAGCGCATCGAGCGGCTCGACAGCCAGCGCGAGGCGCCCGAGCGCGTCGTGCGCGTCGATCCCGTCACGCGGCTCGGCCAGGCAATCTTCACGTTCGGCGAACACCTGCAGGGCGGCATCGCGATGTTCGGCCTCGTGATCCTCGACGCGCTGTCGGTGCTGCGCCGCCCGCGGACGATGCCGTGGAAGGAAACGTCGGCGAACATCTACAGCGCGGGCACGCAGGCGCTGCCGATCACGGCGCTCGTCGCGTTCCTGATCGGCATCGTGCTCAGCTACCTGTCCGCGCAGCAGTTGCAGATGTTCGGCGCGAACCGCTACATCGTGAACATTCTCGGGCTGTCGGTGATCCGCGAGCTCGGCCCCGTGCTGTCGGCGATCCTCGTCGCGGGCCGCTCGGGCTCGGCGATCACCGCGCAGATCGGCGTGATGCGCGTGACCGAGGAGCTCGACGCGATGCGCGTGATGGGCATCCCGCACGGGCTGCGGCTGGTCCTGCCGCGCGTGCTCGCGCTCGGCGTCGCGATGCCGCTGCTCGTGATGTGGACCAACATCATCGCGCTGACGGGCGGCGCGCTCGCCGCGAAGCTCGTGCTCGGCATCGACGTCAACTATTTCGTGCGCTCGCTGCCGGGCGTCGTGCCGATCGCGAACCTGTACATCGGGGTCGGCAAGGGCGTCGTGTTCGGCATGCTGATCGCGCTGGTCGCCTGCCATTTCGGCTTCCGGATCAAGGCGAACTCGCAGAGCCTCGGCGAAGGCACGACCACGTCGGTCGTGTCGTCGATCACGGTCGTGATCCTCGCCGATGCGGTGTTCGCGATCCTGTTCCAGAACGTGGGGCTCGGATGAACGTGTCGAACGAAACGGACGCCCACGTCGCGGCCATCGGTGCCGGGTCGATCGGCGCGCCGCCGGCCGCGGCGGCGGATACCGCCGACCTCGTGATCGAGGTGCGCAACCTGACCAAGCGCTACGGGCGCAACATCATCCACCAGAAGCTCGACTTCGACGTGCGGCGCGGCGAGATCGTGTCGATCGTCGGCGGCTCGGGCTCCGGCAAGACGACGCTGGTGCGGCAGATCCTCGGCCTCGAGCGGCCGACCTCGGGCACGATCAAGGTGTTCGGCGAGGATACGGCGACGATCGACGACGCGAGCGCGCGGATGATGCGCACGCGCTCCGGGATGCTGTTCCAGCAGGGCGCGCTGTTCTCGTCGATGACGGTGTTCGACAACGTCGCGCAGCCGCTGCGCGAGCTCGGCCGCGTGCCGCCGGATCTGCTGCACGACATCGTGATGCTGAAGCTCGAGATGGTCGGGCTGCCGTGCAAGCACGCGTCGAAGATGCCGGCCGCGCTGTCGGGCGGGATGGTCAAGCGGGTCGGCATCGCGCGCGCGATCGCGCTCGAGCCCGAATTGCTGTTCCTCGACGAGCCGACGGCCGGCCTCGATCCGCAGGCGTCGGACGAATTCGTCGAGCTGATCGCGACGCTGCACCGCACGCTCGGCCTGACCGTCGTGATGGTGACGCACGATCTCGACACGATGGTCGCGCTGTCGACGCGCGTCGCGGTGCTGGCCGATCGCAAGGTGCTCGTCGCCGCGCCGGTCGAAGAGGTCGCGAACGTCGACCATCCGTTCATCCACGAATATTTCCTGGGGCTGCGCGGGCGCCGCGCATTGCAGGCGCTGCCGCCCGAGCGGCGCGCGAAGCTGCCGAAGGCGGCCCTCGAACCGGCGCTGTCGAGCGTCGAGCTGTAGGCACGAAGGAATCCGCGAATGGAAAACAAATCACATGCGTTCTGGGCCGGCCTGTTCACGATCGCGCTGACGCTCGCGATCGCGGGCACCGTGTTCTGGTTCAACGTCGACCGCACCGTGCGCGTGCCGTACGACCTGCTCGCGCGCACCAACGTGACGGGGCTGTTTCCGGACGCGGCCGTGCGCTTTCGCGGCCTCGACGTCGGCAAGGTGCAGTCGATCGGTTTCGATCGCGCGCACCCGGGCCAGATCCGGATCCGCATCCTCGTCGACCACGACGCGCCGATCACGCAGTCGACCTACGGCAGCCTCGGCTTCCAGGGCGTGACGGGCATCGCGTTCGTGCAGCTCGAGGACACGGGCCGCGATCTGGCGCCGCTGCCGTCGTCGACGAAGGCGATCGCGCAGATCCCGATGCGCCCGAGCCTGTTCGACCAGATCCAGGAGCGCGGCGATGTGCTGCTGCGGCAGCTCGAACTGGCCGCGAAGAGCGCGAACGCGCTGATGTCGCCCGAGATGCGCGAGCAGTTGCGCGCGACCGCTGAAAGCCTGCAGCACGCGGCCGACGGCGCCACCACGCTGACGAAGCAGCTCGGCCCGGCGGTGACCGTGCTGCCGGAAACGATGCACGAGGTGAACCGCGCGATGGCGTCGGCGAACACGCTGCTGCAGCCGAACGGGCCGCTCGTGTCGAACCTGAACAAGGCCGGCACGGCCGCGGAGCAGATCGGCGTCGCGCTGAACGGTCTCAACGCGCGCGTGCAGTACGACACGCTGCCGCGTTTCAATGCGCTGGCCGGCAGTGTCGGCGACGCATCGCGGCAATTGAAGGACGTGGCCGGTGAACTTGGCCGCAATCCGCGCAGTCTGTTGTTCGGTTCGCCCGGCGCGGCGCCGGGGCCCGGCGAGCCGGGCTTCGTCTGGCCGGGTGCGACGGCCGGGCAGTGATACCCATCGAAACCGGAAACATCATGCAGGAACACGCCATGCCACGAATCCTTGAGCGCGCGCTGCGTCCCGCCGCGGCCGCGCTTGCCGTGCTGACGCTCTCGCTCGCGGCCGGCTGCGCCGGCAACAGCGCGGTGCTGTCGAATGTCCGCTACGACCTCGGGCCGGCCACGTCGGTCGTGACCGCAGGCCCGGGCCCCGCGCTGAAGGTGCTCGACGTTGCCGCGCCCGACGCGCTCGACTCGGACAAATTCGCGTACCGCCTCGCGTACGTGGACGCGCAGCACGTGGCCGTCTATCGCGACAGCCGCTGGACCGCACCGCCCGCGCAACTGCTCACGCAGCGGCTGCGCGGCGCGCTGTCGTCGCGTGGCACGGTGCTCGAAGGATCCGACGGCGTGCGCGCGCCGACACTGAAGGTCGACCTGGACGAATTCGAACAGGTGTTCGACGGCCAGTCGCAGAGCCACGGCGCCGTTACCGCGCGCGCGACGCTGATGCTGGACGGCAAGGTGCTCGGCCAGCGCACGTTCGTTGCACGCGCGCCGTCGAGCACGCCGGACGCGGCGGGCGGTGCCCGCGCGCTCGCGACCGCGAGCGACCAGCTCGTGTCGCAGATCGCCGCGTGGGTCGGCATGCAGGCGTACGCGGGCACGCCGTGACGCGTGCCGCGCAGCCGCGATGAGCGCGACCGGTACGCCTCGCGCATCGCCGTTCGCGCGCCAGGCCTTTGCCGCTTACACGGCACTCATCGTCTACGCGTCGCTGTATCCGTTCGAAGGCTGGGTGTCGCTCGGCATCGGGCCGTTCGACTACCTGTTCGCGCCGATGCAGCGCTACGTGACCGCATTCGACGTGGTCACGAACGTGCTCGGCTACATGCCGTTCGGCGCGCTCGCCGTGCTCGCGCTGCACCCGCGCCGGCGCGGCGTGGCCGCGACGCTGATCGCGGCCGGGCTCGGCGTGCTGTTGTCCGGCTCGATGGAAGCGCTGCAAACCTACCTGCCGACGCGCGTCGCGTCGAATCTCGATCTCGCGGCCAACGCGCTCGGCGCGCTGCTGGGCGCGGCGCTCGTCGCGCCGGCCACCGGTGCGCTGCTCGATCGCGGCGCGTTGCGCCGGTTGCGCTTCGCGTGGTTCGAGGACGACGGCGCGACACCGCTGCTGCTCGCCGGGCTGTGGCCGTTCGCGATCCTGTTTCCGTCGCCGTTCCTGTTCGGCATCGGCGACTGGCCGGCCGCGCTGTGGGAGCGGGCCGACGCGTCGATGCAGGACGCGCTGCTTGCGTGGTTGCCGGCCGCGTGGCGCGTGGGCGAATGGCCGGAGCGCGTCGACGGCTGGCTGTCCGACTCCGGGTGGGAGGCCGCGCTCGGCGGGTTGATGCTGTTCGCGGCGCTGACGATCGCGTCGCTCGCGATGCGATCGTCAGCGCCGCGCATCCGGCTCCTGATCGCGCTCGTCGCCGCGACGCTCGTGCTGAAGGCGGCCGCGACGTTCATGCAGTCGGCCACCGGCCTCGTCGTCGTGTGGGCGACGCCCGGCGCGCGGCTCGGGATCGAGCTCGGTTTCGCGGCCGCGCTCGTCGCGCTGCGCGTGCCGGCGACCTGGCGCGCGATGCTCGCGGCGCTCGCGCTGCTGGCCGGCGTGGCGCTCGTGAACCTGCTGCCGGTCAACCCGTTCTTCGACTTCACGCTGTCGGGCTGGCGGCAGGGGCGCTACCTGCACTTCAACAGCCTCGCGCGCTGGCTCGCGTGGATCTGGCCCTACGCGGCGCTGATCTGGCTCGGCCAGCGCGTCGAGCATGCGTGGCTGCCGGCCGCATCGCGGCGCTGACGCGGCTGCGGCGGCTGCGGTAACGCGGCCGCAGCGGTATCGCGGGCAGCGCCGTGCGCCGCTCGCTATAATCGTCCGCATCCTCCGTTGCCCCGCGCAGCGGCAACCGCTCCTCTTTCCGCACGGCCTCGCGCCGGGCCGCTCGTCACCATCATGGATTCCTACTACCAGCACCACGTCTTCTTCTGCCTGAACCAGCGCGAACCGGGCGCCGAACGCCCGAGCTGCGCGCAATGCGACGCGCAGACCATGCAGGAATACGCGAAAAAGCGCGTGAAGGAGCTCGGCCTCGCGGGGCCCGGCAAGGTTCGCATCAACAAGGCCGGCTGCCTCGACCGCTGCGAGGAAGGGCCCGTGATGGTCGTGTATCCGGAAGGCACGTGGTACACCTACGTCGACCAGGCCGACATCGACGAGATCGTCGAATCGCACCTGCGCGACGGCAAGGTCGTCGACCGCCTGAAGATCTGAGCGGGCCGGCCGAATGAACGTTCATACGCAGAAGTCGCTGATCGCAGGGCCGGTCGGGCAGATCGAAATCGCGGTCGACCTCCCCGACGCGGTGCGCGAAGGCGGCGCCGCGCCGCGCGGCATCGCGCTGGTCGCGCATCCGCATCCGCTGTTCGGCGGCACGATGGACAACAAGGTCGCGCAGACGCTCGCGCGCACGCTCGTGCAGCTGAACTACGTCGTGTTCCGGTCGAACTTCCGCGGCGTCGGCGCGACCGAAGGCGTGCACGACAACGGCACCGGCGAGGCCGACGACCTGCTCGCGGTGCTCGCGCACATGCGCGCGCAGCCTGCGTATGCCGACCTGCCGCTCGTGCTCGCGGGCTTCTCGTTCGGCACGTTCGTGCTGTCGCACGTCGCGAAGCGGCTGCGCGACGCGGGCGAGACGATCGAGCGGATGGTGTTCGTCGGCACGGCCGCGAGCCGCTGGCAGGTGGCCGACGTGCCGGAGAACACGCTCGTGATCCACGGCGAAACCGACGACACGGTGCCGATCGCCTCCGTGTACGACTGGGCGCGGCCGCAGGAACTGCCGGTCGTCGTGATCCCCGGCGCCGAGCATTTCCTGCATCGCAAGCTGCATGTGCTGAAGCGCATCATCGTCGACGCATGGCGCTAGTCGGTGCGCGGGTGCCGGCGTAACAGCGGTAGCCCGCGTCGCATCTCGCACGGGATCTCCGGCACGCGCCGGACGCGCGTTCCCGCCGCGCGACATCGCGCCGCAGCGTGCGGCGCAACCCGACTTCCACCTCGCCTGCGCACGCCTTTCGCACAGCTTCGTGTGCGATGACGTGCGGCTTGCCGTCACCCTGCGCCCGATGCCGATGTGCGGCCGATGTGCGGCCGTTGGGCGCCAGGTTCGCGAAAACGCCCAGCGCGGCCACGTATAATGGCCGCATTCCGCTTCGCCCGCGGCCCGGCTGGGCCCATGCGGCGCTCGTTTCGCCGCCTGTCCGCCCGCTCGCGACGGCCGCGAACCGAACGCGTCCGCACGAGTCCAACCGGCGCGTTTCGCGTCGCCCGACGATATCGGGCGAGTGCCCGAAACGCCCGCCGCCTTGCCGTTCAACCCTGCGCGTTTCGCACCGCACTTTCTGCCATCAGCCTGAATCGATCATGCGTCTGTCTCCCCAAGGCCTCAAGTCCCTCGCTTCCTCCATCGCCTTCGGCACCGCCGCGCGCAACGTCGCGCTCGGCGTGATGCTGCCCGTCGCGCTCGCGTCGACGATCGTCGTCGCCGAGGCGAAGCCGGCCGCCAAGGCCAAGGCCGCGCATGCAGCGCCGGCCGCCACCGAGCAGTTCACCGGCGCGCCCGCGACCTACATGCCGGGCGCGGTGCCGCCGCCGGGCGTGAATGCGCGCTCGTGGGTGCTCGTCGATGCGACCAGCAACACGGTGCTCGCGTCGGGCAATGCCGATGAACGCGTCGAGCCCGCATCGCTGACGAAGCTGATGACGGCGTACCTCGTGTTCGAGGCGCTCGACAAGAAGAAGATCTCGATGGAGCAGATCGTCACGCCGAGCGAAGCCGTGCGCCGCGTCGGCCGCGACGAGTCGCGCATGTTCATCGAGGCGAACAAGCCGGTGTCCGTGCACGATCTCGTGTACGGGATGATCATCCAGTCGGGCAACGACGCCGCGATCGCGCTGGCCGAACTCGTCGGCGGCAGCGAAGGGCAGTTCGTCACGCTGATGAACGACGAGGCGCAGCGCCTCGGCATGAAGGGCACGCACTTCGCCGACGTAAACGGCATGCCCGACCCGAACCACTACACGACGGCCGGCGATCTCGCGAAGCTGTCCGCCCACCTGATCCGCGATTTTCCGCAGTACTACAGCATCTTCTCGGAGAAGGAATTCAAGTACAACAACATCCGCCAGGGCAACCGCAACCGGCTGCTGTGGCTCGACCCGACGGTCGACGGCCTGAAGACGGGCCATACGCAAGCGGCCGGCTACTGCCTGATCGCGTCGGCGAAGCGCGCGATTCCGGGTGTGGATGGCCAGCGTCGCCTGGTGTCGGTGATGATGGGCGAGCAGAAGGAAGGCGAGCGCACGCAGGACAGCATGAAGATGCTGAACTACGGCTACAGCGCGTTCGATTCGGTGCGCCTGTTCAAGGGCGGCCAGGCGATCTCGACGCCGCGCATCTACAAGGGCAAGGACAACACCGTGCAGGTCGGCGTGCAGGGCGACCAGTGGGCGACCGTGCCGCGCGGCCTCGGCGACAAGGTCAAGACGGAAGTCGACGTCAACGCGCCGCTGATCGCGCCGCTCGCGCAAGGCCAGCAGGTCGGCACCGTGAAGATCGTCGCCGACGGCAAGACGCTGTCGGAATTCCCGGTCGTCGCGCTGCAGGCGGTGCCGGAAGCGGGTATCTTCGGGCGTATCTGGGACTCGATCCTGCTGATGTTCAGCAAGAAGAAGTAAGCACGACGGGCCTTTGTTTCCACGACTTCATCCCCATCTGTCATCGTTATGAGCCAAGCCGAATTCGAACCGATCGTCTACCTCAGCGTGTCGTCGCAGGAGGAAATGGTGCCGCTGTCGGAAGCCCGCGTACCGGTGCTCGACCGCGGGTTCATCTTCGGCGACGGCGTGTATGAAGTCGTTCCCGTCTATGCGCACGACGGCGCGCACGTGCCGTTCCGGATCGAGCAGCATCTGGCGCGGCTCGAGCGCAGCCTGAAGAAGATCGGCATCGTGAGCCCGCACGATGCGGCGGGCTGGCGCGCGCTGATCGAGCGGGTGGTCGCGGCGAACGCCGAAGGCCTCGGCGACGGCAACGCGCTCGTCTACCTGCAGGTGACGCGCGGCGTCGCGAAGCGCGGCCACGCGTTCCCTGCGAACGCGGTGCCGACGGTGTTCATGATGACGAGCCCGCTGCGCCTGCCGTCCGCCGAAGAGCGAGCGCAGGGCGTGCGCTGCGTGACGGCCGAGGATCGCCGCTGGCTGCACTGCGACATCAAGTCGATCTCGCTGCTCGGCAACGTGTTGATGGCGCAGCATGCGGCCGAACGCGATGCGTTCGAGACGCTGCAGCTGCGCGACGGCAACCTGACGGAAGGCTCGTCGTCGAACGTGTGGATCGTGAAGAACGGCGAACTGCTCGCACCGCCGCGCAGCAACAAGATCCTCGAGGGGATCCGCTACGCGCTGATCGAGGAACTGGCGGATGAATGCAAGATCCCGTTCGTTGCACGCGAGATCAGCGAAGTGGAGTTGCGCGCGGCCGACGAAATCATGATCACGTCGGCCACGAAGGAAGTGCTGCCCGTCACGTCGCTCGACGATCTGCCCGTGCAGGGCGGCAAGCCTGGCCCCGTGTTCGCGGCGTTGTATGACGCGTACCAGCGCGCGAAGGCGCGCGAGTTTGAACAGTTTGACCTAACCCGGAGAAAATGATGAGCGAACCGACCAAAACCATCGAGGTGACCGGCGCGATCGATACCCGGAAGGAGTCGCTGCTGGAGTTCCCGTGCGATTTCCCGATCAAGATCATGGGCAAGGCGCACCCCGAGTTCAAGGACACGATCTTCAAGGTCGTGGCCGTTCACGACAACGAGATCGATGTCGAGAAGATCGAGGAGCGTGCGTCGAGCGGCGGTAATTACACGGGCCTCACGATCACCGTGCGGGCGACGAGCCAAGAACAGCTCGACAACATCTACCGCGCACTGACCGGCCATCCGATGGTCAAGGTTGTGCTCTAAGCGCCCTCCATCCTCCTTCCTGCGCGCACTCGGCGGGACGCTTCCCCGCCGCGCGCCGCGCGTCCAGCTCGTCGCACAGCCGCTTGTATTCGGCGACTTCCTCGAACAGCCAGTTCCGGAACGCCTGCACGCGCGGTGCATTCAGCAGCGGCGGCGGACACACGAAGAAATAGTGCCACGGGCTCGGCCCGTCGATGTCGAACAGGCGCACGATGCGTCCGTCGAGCAGGTCGTGCACCGCGAGCGAGCGGCGCACCAGCGCGATGCCCTGGCCGTCGATCGCGGCCAGCAGCAGGTTCGACGAATCCTGGTACAGAATCCCCCGCTTCGGCTCGGTCAGCGTCTTGAGCCCGGCCGCGTCGAACCACGGGCGCCACAGCTCGTCGTCCGAGCGCAGCAGGGTGTAGTGCACGAGATCGGCGGGCGTTTGCGGCAGCTTGCCGCCGTTCAGCGTCGGCGCACACGCCGGAAAGAACACCTCGTCGAACAGCGGCTCGACATGCAGCCCCGGATAGTTGCCTTGGCCGAAGCGGATCGCGAGATCGACGTCGTCGCGCGCGAAATCGGTGAGCGAGTTGGTCGACTGCAGCTCGACGTCGATTTCCGGATGCCGCTCGATGAACGTGCCGATGCGCGGCGTGATGAAGCGCGCGGCGAACGACGACAGCATCGACACCACGAGCCGCCGGTCGCGGTCGCTCGCGCGCACGTCGCGGGTCGCATCGGCGATCACCATCAGCGCGGTACGGATCTGTTGTGCATAGCGCATGCCCGCGTCGGTCAGGCACAGCCGCTTGCCGTTGCGCGTGAACAGCTGCACGCCGAGCTCCTCCTCGAGCGCGCGCACCTGGTGGCTGACCGCGCCGTGCGTGACGAACAGCTCGTCGGCGGCGCGCGAGAAATTCTCGTGACGGGCGGCGGCTTCGAACGCGCGAATCGCGTTCAGTGCAGGCAGCTGGCGGAGGTCCATTTGCTAATTTTCCTCACATCGACGTGAAAATTGGTCGTTTTGTCGGACGCCTTGAAGTGACTACGATTGTAGCCATCGAAGCATTTATTGGCGGAGTCGATCATGCAAGAAATTTCTTCAAGCATCACGTTCGAAATCCCCGCGGGCGAAACCGTGCCGATGAAGGTGCAACGCAGCACGCGGCTGGTGGTGCAGCGCGGGCCGGTGTGGGCGACGCGCAGCAACGACGTCAACGACTACTTCCTGGTCGACGGTGAAACGCTGAAGCTGCGCCGCGGCGAGCGGCTGTGGCTCAGCGCGGAAGGCCGGGAGGGCACGTGCGTGGCATTCTCGGTGTCGCGGCCGCCGCGGGAAGTCGCGCTCGGCGGGCTGGCACGGCTGCGCGAACGCGTGACCGCGCTGCTCCATGACGGATGGCGCACCGTCTGACCATCATTTCCTCCGACGGATAGCGGCGATCCGTCCCCTCTCCCAGGCCGGCGAGACCTACGGGTTTTCGGTAAACTACCGCCCATGTCCGTTTCGCCGGTTTCCATCGTGTCCACGCCTGTAGCCGTTTCCGCATCGCCCGCCGGGTCACCGGATCAGCCGGCCCAGCCGGTCACCGTGCGCTGGCGGGGCGTCGAGACCTACGAGGCGAGTTTCGACGCAATGCGCGCGTTCACCGACACGCGCACGGCCGACACCGGCGACGAGATCTGGCTGGTCGAGCACCCGCCCGTCTACACGCTCGGCCAGGCCGGCGACCCGGCCCACCTGCTGGTGGCCGACAGCGGCGTGCCGCTCGTGAAGGTCGACCGCGGCGGGCAAATCACTTACCACGGCCCCGGCCAGATCGTCGCCTACCTGTTGCTGGACCTGCGCCGGCGCAAGCTGATGGTGCGCACGCTGGTGACGAAGATCGAGGAGGCCGTGATCGAAACCCTCGCGGCGTATAATCTCGCTTCGATCCGCAAGGCGGGCGCGCCCGGGATCTACGTGGCATCCGGCGTGCACGAGGGCGCGAAAATCGCGGCCCTCGGCCTGAAGATCCGTAACGGCTGCAGCTATCACGGGCTGAGCCTGAACGTGAAGATGGATCTGCGCCCGTTTCTTGCGATCAACCCGTGCGGCTATGCCGGACTGGAAACCGTCGACATGGCGAGCCTCGAGGTTGCCGCCGACTGGAACGACGTCGCCCATACGCTGGTGCGCCGTCTGATCGCCAACCTCGACGGCGCATCCGCGGCCGCCGACAAGCCGCAGGCACTGGAACAATCGAATGACTGACGTTACCGCTTCTCCCGCACCGGCCGATTCGGCCGCGACCGCTGCCTACGATCCGACCGCCAAGCAGAAGGCGCAGGCGAAGACGGCGCGCATCCCGATCAAGGTCATTCCGATCGAGAAGCTGAAGAAGCCCGAGTGGATCCGCGTGAAGGCGGCCACCGGCAGCTCGCGCTTCAACGAGATCAAGACGATCCTGCGCGAGCACAACCTGCATACGGTGTGCGAGGAAGCGAGCTGCCCGAACATCGGCGAATGCTTCGGCAAGGGCACCGCGACGTTCATGATCATGGGCGACAAGTGCACGCGCCGCTGCCCGTTCTGCGACGTCGGCCATGGCCGCCCCGATCCGCTGGATCCGGACGAGCCGAAGAACCTCGCGCGCACGATCGGCGCGCTGAAGCTCAAGTACGTGGTGATCACGAGCGTCGACCGTGACGACCTGCGCGACGGTGGCGCCGGCCACTTCGTCGAGTGCATTCGCGAAGTGCGCGAGCAGTCGCCGGAAACGCGCATCGAGATCCTGACGCCGGACTTCCGCGGCCGTCTCGACCGCGCGATCTCGATCCTGAACGCCGCGCCGCCGGACGTGATGAACCACAACCTCGAAACGGTGCCGCGCCTGTACAAGGAAGCGCGCCCGGGTTCGGACTACGCGCACTCGCTGAAGCTCCTGAAGGATTTCAAGGCGCTGCATCCGGACGTCGCGACGAAGTCGGGCCTGATGGTCGGCCTCGGCGAAACCGAAGAGGAAATCCTGCAGGTGATGCGCGACCTGCGCGCGCACGACGTCGACATGCTGACGATCGGCCAGTACCTGCAGCCGTCCGAGCACCACCTGCCGGTGCGTGCGTACGTGCATCCGGATACGTTCAAGATGTACGAGGAAGAGGCGTACAAGATGGGCTTCACGCACGCGGCGGTCGGCGCGATGGTGCGGTCGAGCTATCATGCGGATCTGCAGGCGCACGGGGCCGGGGTGGTCTGAGCGCCGTTGCTTTCGTCGAACCCGAAAAAGCCCGCAGCGATGCGGGCTTTTCTGTTGGTTTTTGCCCAATGCTCGATTCCTGGGTAAGGTTGTTACCTTTTCTTTGACGGTGGATCGAGATAACGGCGGCACGGACGTTGCGAAAGCAAACTTCCCGGAATATTTTCGCGAGTGCCTCAATGACATCGGCGCAGCGCCGCCATCGGTGAATGGTGGGCCGATGGCCCGAGATCTGAAGACGCGTTCACATCTATCCAGTCGACGATAAGCCGATCGCGGAAAGCGTCGGAGTGCTTTTATTCGGGTTTAGATCGATCTTCTGCCGTATCGTCTTCGCTGTTCTTCTCGTCATAGCAAAGCGCTGCTATTTGCCACCGGTCATCACAGGCAAGCCATGGTTCCAGAAAGTTGAACCAGATAAGTGCCATTCCGTCGCGTCGTATCGAGCTTGTACCCGAAATCGATGCCCATTGTTTGCTTTCCGTGATTCTTATGGTCTCGTCCCGGAAGCCTAGATCGAAACGGCGCCAGGTATTCTCGGATAGATGTTGTTTAATATGAGATATTTGTTGGTGTCTGGTGATTATTATGTCTCCTCGCTTTACGAAGAAGTGCGGGCTCTCCACAAAACTCAGTTGATCTATATCGCCGTTAGTGTAGGCGTCGATCCACACATCTCTCATCTGTATCAGATCATACTTTGTTTTCATGGTTCTCCGCTGATTTTATGATCCGGAAAGTTGGGTATTGAGTGTTGCTTCCGGTAAAGCTCAATCGAGTGCTTTATGTGTGTTTCAAGTCTATTGGTGGAATGCTCGTGCAGTGGATATGGTCCAATGGTTTTTTAAAATATAATGCCTCGGCGTAAAATATCATTCAATGCATTGAATTGATACAAGACTTGTATGAAATTTTCCGGGGCTTGGAAAGAAGTGTGATTCGATGGTGCGCCAGTCCGAATATAACGAATGAATTTGCGTCTTTATCTGATACGTGTTGCGCTTCGCTGTCTTGAAAAAGGGGGCGTGCGATTGGCCTGTGATATAGGGTGGATAGGATGTATCCGAAGTCATCCTGGAATTCGGTAACAATGTCGCAATACCGGCAATTGTTCCATCGAGGCTCCCGGTCGCGCTTGCGCATATCGATCGCCGCTTAATGATCGGTCTGACGTAATCCAGCATGGAAAGCAAAGCTGAAACGGCATCGATAGCTTCGCACGATAAGTTCGCTCCCGCCGCGCGCAAAGCTCCTATAGTCGGCTCTCCCGCAGCAATGCCCGCATTCCGAAGGAGAGCCGCATGTCCCGTTTCAGCTTCATCCGCCGCGCCGTCGTCGCACTGACCGCCTTTGCCGCGCTCGGCGCGGCGCACGCCGAATCGCGCGAAGTCGTGATCGCGTACCAGGACATGGTCGTGCCGTGGCGCTACGCGCAGGCGAGCGGTGAAGTCGAAAAGGCAACCGGCTACAAGGTCAGGTTCCGCAAGCTCGACAGCGGCGCCGACGTGATCCGCGCGCTCGCGTCGGGCTCCGTGCAGCTCGGCGAAGCCGGCTCGAGCCCGATCGCGGCCGGCCTGTCGCAGGGGCTCGACATCTCGCTGTTCTGGGTGCTCGACAACATCAACGACGCCGAGGCGCTCGTCGCGCGCAACGGTTCCGGCGTCACGAGTATCGCGGCGCTGAAGGGCAGGAAGATCGGCGTGCCGTTCGTGTCGACGTCGCATTTCCACACGCTCGTCGCGCTGCAGGCCGCGGGCGTCAATCCGAACGACGTGAAGATCGTCAACTTGCGCCCGCCCGAAGTCGCGGCGGCGTGGGCGCGCGGCGACATCGACGCGACCTACATCTGGGATCCGGTGCTCGCGAAGGTCAAGCAGTCGGGCACCGTGCTGACCACGTCGGGGCAAGTGGCGAAAGAAAGCGGCAAGGCGACCTTCGACGGCTTCGTCGTGAGTCGCAAGTTCGCGCGCGAGAACCCCGAGTTCGTCACGCGTTTCGTGAAGGTGCTCGCCGCCGCCGATGCCGACTATCGCGCGCATGCGGCGGCGTGGAAGGTCGGCTCGCCGCAGGTCGCGGCGGTCGCGAAGGTATCGGGCGCGAACGCGCAGGACGTGCCGGCCAGCCTCGCGCTCTATGCATTCCCGACGGCGGCCGAGCAGGCGTCGCCGACGTGGCTTGGCGGCGGTGCGCAATCGGGCGCCGCGAAGTCGCTCGCGGCCACCGCCACGTTCCTCAAATCGCAAGGCACGATCCAGACGGTGCTCGCCGACTACTCGGCCGGCGTCGATCCGCAGTTCGTGCAGAAGGCCGCGCGCTGAGCGCGGCGAACATCGCGGAGTCCCGAGCATGAGTACGCTGGAAGTCCGTCAGGTTTCGGTGGCCTATCCGGGCGAGCGCGGCAGGCCGACGACGCAGGCGCTCGCACGCGTCGACCTGCGCATCGAGGCCGGCGAATTCGTCGTCGCGCTCGGCGCGTCCGGGTGCGGGAAGACGACGCTGCTGAACTGCATGGCCGGCTTCGTCGCGCCGACCACCGGTGAGGTGCGCGTCGACGGCGTGCCGGTCACGGGCCCCGGCGCCGATCGCGGCGTCGTGTTCCAGAAGTACGCGCTGCTGCCGTGGCTTAACGTGCTCGACAACGTCGCGCTCGGGCTGCGCTTCGCGCGCGTGTCGAAGGCCGAACGCGAAGCGCGGGCGCGGGAAATGCTCGCGCTCGTCGGGCTCGACGGGCATGCGCATGCGCGGGTGTACGAGCTGTCGGGCGGGATGCAGCAGCGGGTCGGCATCGCGCGCGCGCTCGCGAGCGACCCGCGCGTGCTGCTGATGGACGAGCCGATGGGCGCGCTCGACGCGCTGACGCGCGGCACGATGCAGGCGCTCGTGCTCGACGTGTGGGCGCGCACCGGCAAGACGGTGTTCTTCATCACGCACGATGTCGAGGAGGCGCTATTCCTCGCGACGCGTCTCGTCGTGATGACGCCCGGCCCCGGCCGGATCGCGGAAACGTTTGAGTTGCCGTTCGCGCGCCGCTACGTCGAATCGCGCGATGCGCGGGCGGTGAAGTCTTCACCGGATTTCATCGCGTGGCGCGAGCGGCTGATCGCGTACCTGCATCGCGACGAAGCGGCCGAGGTGGCCGCGTGATGCATGAACTCGCGCGACAGGGCGCGTCGGTCGGACGCGGTCGGATCAGCACTTTGCACAGGCAGGACAGCATGAGCACGCAGGATTCGTGGACGGCCGACGCGACGGCCGCAGGTGTCGAGCAGGGCGATCCCACGCGGACTCGGGTGGCGGAACGTCGTGCGCCGTTGTCGCGGCGCTACCGGTTGCCGGGGGAAGGGAAGACGGCCGGGTTGAGCGCGGCGACGGTCGCGGCGCTGGCCGTGCTGTGGTGGGTCGCCACGCATCGCCAGTGGTTGCCGCCGCTGTTCCTGCCCGCACCGGAAGCCGTGTGGACGGCATTCGTCGATGCATGGCATGGCCGCATCCAGGGCGGGTTGCCGTTGTCCGAGCACCTGCTGTGGAGTGCGGCGCGCGTGTTCGGCGCGTTCGGGCTCGCGACCGCGATCGGCGTGCCGGCCGGCATCCTGATGGGCGTGAGCCGCGTTGCGCGCGGCGTGCTCGATCCGCTGCTGGAGTTCTACCGGCCGTTGCCGCCGCTCGCATACCTGCCGCTCGTCGTGATCTGGTTCGGCATCGACGAAACGGCGAAGCTCGTCGTGATCTTCCTCGCGTGCTTCGCGCCGATCGCGATGGCCGCACGTGCCGGCGTGCGTGCGGCGACGGTCGAGCAGATCAACGCCGCGTATTCGCTTGGCGGCAGCTTCGCGCAGATCGTGCGGCACGTGGTGCTGCCGGCCTCGCTGCCGGAGATCCTCACCGGGCTGCGGATCGCGATCGGCTTCGGCTGGACGACGCTGGTGGCGGCCGAGATGGTCGCCGCGACGGCCGGGCTCGGGCAGATGGTGCTCAACGCATCGAGCTTCCTGCGCACGGATATCGTCGTGATGGGCATCCTGATCATCGGCGCGATCGCGTGGCTGTTCGATCTCGCGATGCGGTGGGTCGAGCGGCGGGTGGTGCCGTGGAAGGGGCGGGGCTAGTCGCGTGCCACGCGCAGCGCGTGGCGGCGGCGGCCGCGCAATGAACCCGAAGGAGCCGGGTTCCGTATCGATCGGAACCCGGCTCCTGTTGCGTGACGCGCGCAGCCATGCCGCGACGGCTTACCAGCGATAGCCTGCGCCTGCGCCGACTGCCACGGTGCCTCGTGTATTGGTCGACCCGGACGCCTTGACCACCCAGCGACCGTTGCGGGTAGCAGTCGACAGACCGAATGCGACGGCCGACTGACCGCTGTACGTGCCGCCGGCAACCGATACCATGCTTTCGCCCGCCAGCGACGCCTGCGGCAGGTTCGCGATCGCGACGGCGGACGCGATGCCACCGCTCGCGTCGCGCCGGTAGTGATCGATGTCGGATCGAACGCTGCCGATCTTGTCGTTCAACTGCTGCACGTTCACGGCATCGGTCGGCGCGGTGCCGGCCTTGACGTTGGTGATCTGTCGTTCCTGCCCAGGCGCGCCGACGGATACCGTGTCGTCGCGATCGGCGACGGAATTCGCGCCGAGCGCGACCGAATTATTGCCCGATGCCTTCGCATTGTTCCCCATCGCGACACTGCCATTGCCTGAGGCGGTCGAGTTCTGGCCGAGCGCCATCGAACCCGATCCGGTCGCTCCGGAACCGTCGCCGAGCTGTGCCAACTGATTGCCATGCTCGCCCGTCGGCGGTTTGACGCCGGTGCCGTTCTGCTCGACCTTCGTCAGACGAGAATTCAGTGAATCGACGCTGTTCTGGAATTTCTGCTCCATCGCAAAGAGTTGCCCACCGTTGACGGCCTGCATGCTGCCGGCCGCGATTGCGCCTCCCTTGACGTTGTTGAGCAAGGTGCCGCCAACACCGCCGAGCGTCGCGCTACCGAGCGTCAGATCGTCGTACACGATCGCGCCGAGCGGCTTGCCGTTCGGGTCGATCAGGCCGGTCGCCTTGAGCTGCGCGACCGTCACGGCGTCGGTGTCGCCAGTGCCGTTCGACAGGCCGGTCAGCGTGCGCGTGCCGTTCGTGCCGGCGACACTGACCGATGCGCCGCCCTTGTCTGCGCCGATCGAGATGGCGAGACTGGCCGGATCCTGCCGCACGAGGCCGGTTGTGCCGTTGTCGAGTCGATTGCCGAGATCGCTGACGTCGTAGCGGATCGACTTGACGTCGGCTTCGGTCGTCGAGACGCGCCCGTCGAGGTTCGTCAGAGCACCGCCGACATTGGTGAAGGTCTGGCCGTCGATCTTGTAGTTCGGGCCGCGCACGGACCCGTCCGCGTTGATCGTGGCGTCGCCGCCGAGCGCTTCGACGACGGGCTTGAGTTGCGACAGGTTGGTCGCATCGGTGTCGCGCGTGCCGGCGCGGAGATTGACGAGCTGGCGCTCGTTGCCTGTTTTTCCGATCGACACGGTGTTCGCCCGATCGGCGGTGCTGCCCTGTCCCAGCGCGACCGCGTCGTGTGCGGTGACCGTCGCGTCCGCTCCGAGCGCGAGGGCGCGGTTCGCGTTGACGTTCGACGAGACGCCGAACGCGCTCGAGCGATCGCCGTGAACGTTCGCCTGTTCGCCGATGGCAACGGTGGACCGCCCGTCGGCGACGGAATTCACGCCGATCGCGATCGCCGAGTAGTCGCCGCCGGTCTCCCCGTTTGCCGTTGCGCCGGGACCGATGGCGATCGAGCCGGCACCCGACGCGACCGTCTGCCCGCCGGTACTGTCTTTGATTATCAGCTTGTCGAGCACGAGATCGTCGCCGGCATGGCTGTAGCCGGGCACCAACGCGCTTATCGAGAGCGCCAGCGCCGACATGCGGATGGCAGCCCGGGGGTGCCGCTTTGTCGAACCGTGCGGGCGTGCGTTGCCGAAGGAGATGGCAAGTAGGCGTATCATGAATCGTAGTCCTGAATGATGGATTGCGTGCATTCGGACGGTCAATGCCGATTTGCTTCTATGGGCAACGTGACATTGCAACGTTGTCCGCGAACGGCACGCCGGGATCGAATGGTCGAGACGCGAGTCAGGGACTATACGAAGCGGCAGATGCGCCGTCGATCAGACAATTACGAAATTGAAGTTAGCGGTACGGGACAGGACATCGCGTATCGATCGGGATGTCGCAGTTGGACAAGACGGGCGAACAGGAGGCGGCCAACGTCTGTCGGACGAGTCGGAATTTCGTCGCGGCGGGGCGGGGGACGGTATCGCGGCGGCGCGTCGCACCGCCATGCAAGGAACCGCTCAATCCCCCATCGCCACCCCTTCCCGCCGCGGATCGGCACCGCCGAACCACACCGTCTGCCCCTGCACGTTCAGCCGCTGGATCCCCTGCAGCCCCGAGTTCATCTCGACGATCTGCACGTCGTGCCCGCGACCCTTCAGCCCGTCGGCGAGCGCGTCTGACACGCGGCCGCGTTCGAGCTGCGTCGGCCCGTTCATCGACCCGAAGTTCGGCAGCGCGATCGCCTGCTGCATCGTCATCCCCCAGTCGAGCACGCCGACCAGCGTTTTCGCGACGTGATTGATGATCGCGGGGCCACCGGCCGAGCCGACGACCATCGTCACCTGCTTCGTCTTCTTGTCGAACACGAGCTCCGGCGACATCGCCGAGCGCGGCCGCTTGCCGGGCTGCACGCGGTTCGCGACCGGCCGGCCGTTGTCGTTCGACACGAACGAGAAATCGGTGAGCTGGTTGTTCAGCATGAAGCCGCGCACCATCAGCCGCGAACCGAACGCGTCCTCGATGCTGGTCGTCATCGACAGCGCCTGGCCATAGCGGTCGACGATCGCGATGTCGGATGTGGACGGCAACTCGGGGCTGCGGTCGTCGGCCATCGCGAGCGTCGCGCCCTGCGGCGTGCCGGCCTGCGCGACGCCCATGCTGCTGTCGCCGATCAGGTGCGCGCGCTGCGCGAGATAGGTCTTGTCGGTGAGGCTCGCCCAGCTTCCGCCCGGCAGCGGCACGAAATCGGGATCGGCGACGTAGCGCGCGCGGTCCGCATACGCGAGGCGCCCGGCTTCGCTGAACAGGTGCGCGGCGAACGGCGTCGGCTCGTAGCCGACATCGTTGCGCACCGGCTTCTGCGCGCCGATCTGCTGCCAGTCGGGCATCGCCTCGAGGATGCCGAGCATCTGCGCGATCGCGAGGCCGCCCGACGACGGCGGCGGCATCCCGCACACGACCGAGCGCCGGTAGTCGGCGCACAGCGGCGCGCGCACCTTCGCCTTGTAGCGCGCGAGATCCTGCAGCGACAGCAGGCCCGGGTTGGTCGGATGCCTGCGCACCTTCGTGACGATGTCGCGCGCGATCGCGCCGCTGTAGAACGCGTTCGCGCCGCGCTCGGCGACCTGGCGCAGCACGGTTGCGAGCGCGGGGTTCTTCAGCACCGTGCCGGCCGTCTTCGGCGTGCCGTCCGGGTTGTAGAAGTACGCGCGCGCGGCCGGGTCGTTCTTCAGGTACTTGTCGTTGGCGATCAGCGTCGCCAGCCGCGGGCTGATCGTGAAGCCGTGCTCGGCGAGCCGGATCGCCGGCTGGAACAGCCGTCGCCACGGCAGCTTGCCGTGCGCGCGGTGCGCGGCGTCGAGCATGCGCAGCACGCCCGGCGTGCCGACCGAGCGCCCGCCGACGACACCTTCGTAGAAGCTCATCGGCTGGCCGGTCGGCCCGTAGAACAGGCGATCGGTCGCGGCGGCCGGCGCGGTTTCGCGGCCGTCGTAGGCCTGCGTCGCCTTGCCGTCGAAGTACAGCAGGAACGCGCCACCGCCGATCCCCGACGATTGCGGCTCGACGAGCGCGAGCACCATCTGCGTCGCGATCGCCGCGTCGATCGCGGTGCCGCCTGCCTTCAGCATGTCGTAGCCGGCCTGCGTCGCGAGCGGGTTCGCGGCCGCGATCATGAAGTGCTGCGAGGTCCAGCCCGGCTTGTCGGTCCAGCCGGACGACAGCTCGGGCGCATGAAAACCGGGCAGCGGCACGGCGGCGCCCGATGCGGCGGCGACGGGCACCACCGCGCCCGACGACGGCGTGGACGGGGACGTGCAGCCGGTGTTGAACGCGACGAGCGCGACGGCGGCGAGCAGCGTCCAGGAGCGCGAATGCGGACGAATCCGGTCGAACATTGAACCCTCGGCAGCAGTGAATTCGAAGGAGGCGACGGGGCGGGCACAACGCGGCTGCCCGCCCCGGGCGCGCTATTGTCGCCGCGCGGCCGGCGGCTTGTCACCCGACAGGAAACCCTGACGCATCGCGCCGGGCCCGCCCCGGCCGGTCTTTCCGGCCTGTTCGAGGATGAACTCTATGAACGTCGACGTCGCACGCGTGTGGTGCCGGTTCGGCATGTAGAGCATGTACATATGCGTGCCGAAGATGCTGAGCCGGTACGCGTCGAGCGACGTGACGACCGTGCCGCGCCGGATGTCGTCCTGCACCACGTAGTCGGGCACGATGCCGACGCCGATCCCGCCGAGGATCGCCTGCCGCAGGAACAGGAAGTTCTCCGAAATCAGCGTGGGCTCGAGCAGCACCTCATGGCGCTCGTCGCCGAGATACGCGGCGATCCTGAGCTGCCGGCCCATCACCGTCGCGGTGACGACGGGAGCGGCCGACAACGCGCCGAGGCTTGACGGCATGCCGTGCTCGGCCGCGAATGCGGCCGACGCGCACGCGACGTAGCGTACCGCGCCCATGTCGCGCGCCACGAGGTTCTGCGGCGGCTCCGGCATCACGCGCACCGCGATGTCGATTTCGTCGCGCATCAGGTCTTCCACGCGGTTCTCGAACACGACGTCGAGCACGATCCCGGGATGCAGCCGCTTGAACGCGAGCAGCCAGTCGGACATCACCATCTGCCCGTAGCCGCTCGGCACCGACAGCCGCACGCGGCCCTGCAGGTCCTGGCCGAGCGTCGTCACCGATTCCTGCGCGGCGAGCAGTTCGTTGCGGATGCGCCGGCCGTGCTCGTACAGCTTCAGCCCGATTTCGGTCGGCTCGATGCGCCGCGTCGTGCGCCGCACGAGCTGCTGGCCGATCGAGCGCTCGAGCTGGTTCAGCCGGTAGCTGACATTCGCGCGGCTCATCTTGAGCCGCTGCGCGGCCTTGCTGAGATTGCCGGCGTCGAGGATCTCGACGAGCAGCGTCAGCGCGTTCAGGTCCATGCGTCGCGTCTCCTGATCCGTCCCGTTTAACGGTCGGAAAGCATTCAATGTCAAGTCAGACTTGACAGCTTGTAAAGGCGTGCGGGAATTGTCAATGAATCTAGATCAATCGAGAATCGGGTCATGCCCGGCGTCAGGCCGGATCTTGTCCCGCTTCGTGCGGGACCGGGGCTGGTGCCCCGGCGCCGCTCGCGTGGCCGCGAGCCACGAACCGGCGTCGACGCACCGGCCGCCGCGTCAAGGAGACACGATGAACTCACCCGCTTCCCCCACCAGCCCTGCCGGCATCGTCACGCGCGAGCGGCGCGACAAGGTGCTCGTCGTCACGATCGACCACCCGCCCGTCAACGCGTTGTCGGCCGACGTGCGGCGCGGCCTCGCCGACGCGCTCGACGCCGCGCAGGCCGACGACGCGATCCGCGCGGTGCTGATCGTCGGCGCCGGCCGCAACTTCATCGCGGGCGCCGACATCCGCGAGTTCGGCAAGCCGCCGGTGCCGCCGTCGCTGCCCGATGTCTGCGAGCGGATCGAGTCCAGCGCGAAGCCGGTCGTGGTCGCGCTGCACGGCGCGACGCTCGGCGGCGGCCTCGAGGTCGCGCTCGCCGCGCATTACCGGCTCGCGGTGCCCGGCGCGAAGCTCGGGCTGCCCGAAGTCACGCTCGGCCTGCTGCCCGGCGCGGGCGGCACGCAGCGCGCGCCGCGCCTGATCGGCGCGAAGGCCGCGCTCGACCTGATGCTGACGGGCCGTCATGCAAGCGCCGAAGAAGCGCTCGCGCTGGGCCTGGTCGACCGTCTCGCGCACAGCGACGACACGCTCGCCGAAGGCCTCGCCTACGCGCAGGAACTCGTGTCGCTCGGCGCGCCGGTGCGCCGCACGCGCGATGCGCAGGGGCTCGCCGACCGCGCATCCGCGCAGGCCGCGATCGATGCGGCGCGCGCGGAGCTGCCGAAGAAATCGCGCGGCCTGTTCTCGCCCGCGAAGATCGTCGACGCGGTCGAGGCAGCGCTCACGCAGTCGTTCGACGCGGGGATGAAGCTCGAGCGCACCCTGTTCCTGCAGTGCATCGACAGCCCGCAGCGCGCGGGCCTCGTGCATGCGTTCTTCGCGGAGCGTGAAGCGGCGAAGGCGCCCGAAGCGCGGCGCGCGAGCGCGCGGCCGGTCGAGCGCATCGGCGTGGTCGGCGGCGGCACGATGGGCGCGGGCATCGCGGTCGCGGCGCTCGATGCCGGGCTGCCGGTGACGATGATCGAACGCGACGAAGCATCGCTCGCACGTGGCCGCGCGCACGTCGAGAAGGTGTACGACGGCCTCGTCGCGAAAGGCCGGATGACGCCGGCCGCGCACGCCGCGCGGCTCGCGCGCTTCAAGGGCAGCACGTCGTACGATGCGCTCGCGCAGGCCGACGTCGTGATCGAGGCCGTGTTCGAGGACATGGCCGTGAAGCAGGCCGTGTTCGCCGAACTCGCGCGGGTGTGCAAGCCGGGCGCGGTGCTCGCCACCAACACGTCGTATCTCGACATCGACGCGCTGGCTGCGAGCATCGACCGGCCGGCCGACGTGATCGGCCTGCATTTCTTCTCGCCGGCCAACGTGATGAAGCTGCTCGAGATCGTCGTGCCGGCGCGCGTGAGCGCGGACGTCGTCGCGACCGCTTTCGCGCTCGCGAAGCAGTTGAAGAAGACGCCGGTGCGCGCCGGCGTGTGCGACGGCTTCATCGGCAACCGGATCCTCGCCGTCTATCGCACGGCGGCCGACTACCTGATGGAAGACGGCGCGTCGCCGTACCAGATCGATCGCGCGGTGCGCGAATTCGGCTTCCCGATGGGGCCGTTCCAGGTCGTCGATCTCGCGGGCGGCGACATCGGCTGGGCGACCCGCAAGCGCCGCGCGGCGACGCGCGACCCGCGGGCGCGCTACGTGGAGATTTCCGACCGGCTGTGCGAGCGCGGCTGGTTCGGCCAGAAGACGGCGCGCGGCTACTACCTGTATCCGGACGGTGCGCGCGTCGGCACGCCGGACCCGGAAGTCGAGACGATCGTCGCGCAAGAGCGCGCGAAGAAGGGCGTCACGCCGCGCCGGTTCACCGACGACGAGATCCTGCGCCGCTACCTCGCCGCGATGATCAACGAAGGCGCGAACGTCGTGCACGAGAAGATCGCGCTGCGCCCGCTCGATGTCGATGCGGTGTTCCTGTACGGCTACGGCTTCCCGCGCCATCGCGGCGGCCCGATGCATTACGCGGACACGATCGGCCTCGCGAACGTGCTCGCCGATATCCGCGCGTTCGCGAAGGAGGATCCGCTGTTCTGGAAGCCGTCGCCGCTGCTCGTCGATCTCGTCGCGCGCGGCGCGGATTTCGCGAGCCTGAACCGCATCGACTGAACGCCCACCGCATTCGCCACGGACCGAAGATGGACCTCAATTTCACTCCCGAAGAGGAAGCCTTCCGCACGCAAGTGCAGCGCTTCCTGCAAGCCGAACTGCCCGCGCGCATCGCGCGCAAGGTGAAGGGCGGCCTGCATCTCACGCGCGACGACATGCGCGAATGGCATGCCATCCTCAACGCGCGTGGCTGGCTCGCGAGCCACTGGCCGCGTGAATACGGCGGCCCCGGCTGGAGCGTCGCGCAGAAGTTCCTGTTCGACAACGAATGCGCGCTCGCGGGTGCGCCGCGCATCGTGCCGTTCGGCGTGAACATGCTCGGCCCCGTGCTGATCAAGTACGGCAACGAAGCGCAGAAGCGCCACTGGCTGCCGCGCATCCTCGACGGCACCGACTGGTGGTGCCAGGGCTACTCGGAGCCGGGCGCCGGGTCCGATCTCGCGGCGGTGAAGACGAGCGCGGTGCGCGGCGTCGACGCGCAGGGCGAGCACTACGTCGTGAACGGCCAGAAGACGTGGACCACGCTCGGCCACTACGCGAACATGATCTTCTGCCTCGTGCGCACCGCGACCGACGTGCGCAAGCAGGAAGGCATCAGCTTCCTGCTGATCGACATGAACACGCCGGGCGTCGAGGTTCGCCCGATCGTCACGCTCGACGGCGAGCACGAGGTGAACGAGGTGTTCTTCACCGACGTGCGCGTGCCGGCGGCCAACCTCGTCGGTGAAGAGAACCGCGGCTGGACCTACGCGAAATACCTGCTCACGTACGAGCGCACCAACATCGCCGGCATCGGCTTCTCGACGGCCGCGCTCGACCGGTTGCGCGCGGTCGCCGCGAAGGTCACGAAGAACGGCCGGCCGCTCGCGGACGATCCGTTCTTCGCGGCGCGCGTCGCCCGTGTCGAGATCGAGCTCGAGAACATGCGCACGACCAACCTGCGCGTGCTGGCCGCGGTCGCGGGCGGCGGCGCGCCGGGCGCGGAAAGCTCGATGCTGAAGATCCGCGGCACGCAGATCCGCCAGGAGATCACCGCGCTGATGCGGCGCGCGATGGGGCCGTATGCGCAGCCGTTCGTCGAGGAAGCACTGGATGCCGATTACGACGGCGAGCCGGTCGGCCCGGACGAAGCCGCGAGCGCCGCGCAGCAGTATTTCAACAACCGGAAGCTGTCGATCTTCGGCGGCTCGAACGAGATCCAGAAGAACATCATCGCGAAGATGATGCTCGGGCTGTAACGAGGGACGCGACGATGGATTTCCAGCACACAGAAGACCGCCGGATGCTGGCGGATACGTTGAACCGCTTCATCGCCGAACAGTACGCGTTTCCGGTGCGCGATCGCATCGCGCAGTCGGCCGAAGGCTTCGATCGCGCGATGTGGCGGCGCTTTGCCGAACTCGGCACCGTCGGCGCGCTGTTTTCCGAAGCCGACGGCGGGTTCGGCGGCGCGGGCTTCGACATTGCCGTGGTGTTCGAATGCCTCGGGCGCGGGCTCGTCGTCGAGCCGTTCCTCGGCGCGCTGCTCGCGGGCCGCGCGCTGTCGCTCGCCGGCGGCGCCGCGCATCGCGACCGGCTCGCCGCGCTGATCGACGGCAGCGCGAGCGCCGCGTTCGCGCACGACGAGCCGGGCTCGCACTACGAACTGACGACCGTGCGCACGCGCGCCGAACGCTCGGGCGACGGCTGGGTGCTGACGGGCGCGAAGGGCGTCGTCGACCAGGCCGCGCAGGCGGCGTTCTTCGTCGTCAGCGCGCGCGTGTCAGGTCGCGACGACGATGCGGCCGGCATCGGCCTGTTCGTCGTGCCGGCCGATGCGCCGGGCGTATCGCTGCGCGACTACCGGAAGATCGACGGCGGCCGCGCGGCCGAAGTGCGCTTCGAACGCGTCGCGCTGCCGGCCGATGCCGCGCTCGGCGCGCACGACGGTGAAGCCGGCGCCGAGCTGCTCGAACGCGTGCTCGGCTACGGGTTGCTGGCGCTGTCGGCGGAAGCGCTCGGCGCGATGGACGTCGCGAAGGCGTTCACGCTCGACTACCTGCGCACCCGCAAGCAGTTCGGCATGCCGATCGGCAGCTTCCAGGCGCTGCAGCACCGGATGGCCGACCTGCTGCTCGAAGTCGAGCAGGCGCGTTCGGCCGTGATCAACGCGGCCGCGCAGCTCGATGCGCCGCGCGTGGTGCGTGAACGTGCGCTCGCGGCGGCGAAAACCAGCATCGGCCGGATCGGCACGCTCGTCGCGGAAGAGAGCATCCAGCTGCACGGCGGGATCGGGATGACGTGGGAGCTGCCGCTGTCGCACTACGCGAAGCGCCTCGTGATGATCGATCACCAGCTCGGCGACGAGGATCACCATCTCGCGCGCTACATCGCGCTGTCGAAACAGTAAAAGCGAACGACGCGAATGGAGGAGACAAGGATGACGAACGAATCGCGCGCATTGCCGCTGGCCGGCGTGAAGGTGCTCGATTTCTCGCGCGTGCTGGCGGGCCCGTGGTGTGCGATGGTGCTCGCCGATTTCGGCGCGGAAGTAATCAAGGTCGAGCATCCGGCGCGCGGCGACGACACGCGCGACTGGGGCCTGAGGATCGGCGACACCGAGACGACCTACTTCAACAGCGTGAACCGCAGCAAGCGCTCGATCTGTCTCGACCTGCAGACCGGCGAAGGGCGGCGGCTCGCGCGCGAGCTGGCCGCGCAGGCCGACGTGGTGCTTCACAACTTCAAGTTCGGCGGCGCGGAAAAGCTCGGGCTCGGCTACGACGCGCTGGCCAAGCTGAATCCGCGCCTGGTGCACTGCGCGATCTCCGGCTACGACCGCTCGGGCGCCGAGGCCGCGCGGCCCGGCTACGACCTCGTCGTGCAGGGCGAGGCCGGGCTGATGGCGCTGAACGGCGAGGCCGGCCAGCCGCCGCTGAAGTTCGGCGTCGCGGCGGTCGACCTGTTCACCGGCATGTATTCGGCGCAGGCGATCCTCGCCGCGCTGTACGAGCGTCATGCGACGGGGCGCGGGCGGCGCATCGAGATGGCGCTGTTCGACTGCGGGCTGATGATCACCGCGTACTACGGGCTCGACGCGCTGCTGATGGGCGAGGATCCGCCGCGCTACGGCAACGCGCATCCGTCGATCGTGCCGTACGGCGTGTTCGACGCGGCCGACGGCCCGCTCGTGATCACGGTCGGCAACAACACGCAGTTCGCGCGCTTCTGCGATGCGATCGAACGGCCCGACCTCGCGGCCGACGCGAGATACAAGACCAATCTCGGCCGCTCGGAAAACCGTGCGGACCTGCTGCCCGAGATTCGCGGCGAACTCGCGCGCCGGTCGCGCGCGACGTTGCTCGCGGCGCTCGCCGATGCGGGCATTCCGTGCGGCGAAGTGCTCGGGCTGCACGAAGCGCTGAAGTCGGAGCGCGCGACGAGCGCGGGGCTCGTCACGCGGCAGCCGCACCCGGTCGCGGGCGGCGTCGACGTGCTTGCGCCGCCGTATCGGTTCGACGGCGCGCGATTGCCGGTGCGCGGTGCGCCGCCGGTGCTCGGTGCCGATACGGAGGCGGTGCTCGGCGGCTGGCTCGGCATGTCGGTCGACGAGGTTGCGCGGCTGCGTGCCGAGCGCGTGGTCTGACGCGCGCATCGTTCCTTTCACCGGATTGCCTTTCTCCGCCGCGGCGCGGGCGGATCGGTTGACGCGCCGGCCATCCACAACACCTCCCTCGCGACACGACGAGGGCATTCGGCGGGACCGGCGCGGGCGCTGAAGGGCCGGCGCCGGGCGACCGCCAAGCATGGGACAGGAGACAGACACCATGGAGCTTTCCGTCATCGAATCGGTCACGGCGCGCCGCGACTACCAGCAGCTCGTGCGTGCGCGGCGCCGCTTCAGCTTCACGCTGACGGCGCTGATGATCGCGACCTACTACGGCTTCATCCTGCTCGTCGCGCTCGCGCCGCACGTGCTCGCCGCGCCGCTGTACCGCGGCGCGACGACGACGGTCGGGATCGCCACGGGCGTCGCGATCATCCTGGTCGCGATCAGCCTGACCGCGTGCTACGTGCTGCGCGCGAACCGTGCGTTCGACCGTCGCGTCGACGCGATCCTGCAGCGCCCTTGACGGAGGCCGACATGCGACATACTTCGATCGCGCCCGGCGCGCTTGCTGTTCCCTTGGCGCTCGTTTCTTGCGCCGCGCGTGCCGTATCGGTCGCGGGCCCGATGCCCGACAAGGTCGAGCTGAACCCGGTCGCGATCGGGATGTTCTTCGCGTTCGTGTTCGCGACGCTCGCGCTCACGCGCTGGGCCGCGCGCCGCACGCGCTCGACGCGCGACTTCTACACGGCCGGCGGCGGCATCACCGGGCTGCAGAACGGGCTCGCGATCGCGGGCGACTACATGTCGGCCGCGTCGTTCCTCGGGCTGTCGGGGATGGTGTTCATGTTCGGCTTCGACGGGCTCATCTACTCGATCGGCTTTCTGGTCGGCTGGCCGTTCGTGATGTTCCTGATCGCCGAGCCGCTGCGCAACCTCGGCAAGTTCACGTTCGTCGACGTCGTCGCGTACCGCTTCGCGCAGCGGCCGATCCGGCTGCTGACGTCCGCGAATTCGCTCACGATCGTCGTGCTGTACCTCGTCGTGCAGATGGTCGGCGCGGGCAAGCTGATCCAGCTGCTGTTCGGGCTGTCGTACGGCACGGCCGAGCTGATCGTCGGCGTGCTGATGGTCGTGTACGTGTTCTTCGGCGGGATGACCGCGACCACCTGGGTGCAGGTGATCAAGGCCGTGCTGCTGCTGTGCGGCGCGACGCTGCTCGTCGTGCTCGCGCTCGGCGAATTCGGCTTCAGCATCGACGAGATGTTCCGCCGCGCGGTGGCCGTGCATCCGGGCGCGTTGTCGATCATGGGCCCCGGCAAGCTGATTCGCGATCCGGCCAACGCGCTGTCGCTCGGCATCGCGCTGATGTTCGGCACGGCCGGCTTTCCGCACATCCTGATGCGCTTCTTCACCGTGCCGAACGCGAAGGAAGCCCGCAAGTCGGTGCTGTACGCAACCGGCTTCATCGGCTACTTCTACCTGCTGACCTTCGTGATCGGCTTCTCGGCGATCGTGCTGCTCGCGCAGCATCCGGAGTTCTTCAAGCTCGGCGCGAACGGCACGTTCAACCTCACGCACGACCTGCTCGGCGGCTCGAACATGGTCGCGGTGAAGCTTGCGCAGGCGGTCGGCGGGAACTGGTTCTACGGCTTCATCGCGGCCGTCACGTTCGCGACGATCCTCGCGGTGGTCGCGGGCCTGACGCTCGCCGGCGCGACGACGATCTCGCACGACCTCTATGCGCAGATGTGGGCGCGCGGCAAGCCCGACGAACGCGTCGAGATGCGCATCTCGCGCGCGGCGACGATCGCGCTGTCGGCGGTCGCGATCGGGCTGTCGATCCTGTTCGAGCATGTGAACGTCGCGTTCATGGTCGGCCTCGTCGCGGCGGTGGCCGCGAGCGCGAATTTCCCGGTGCTCGCGATGTCGATCTTCTGGCGCGGGATGACCACGCGCGGCGCGGTGCTCGGCGGTGGCCTCGGCCTCGGGTCGGCGGTCACGCTCACGGTGCTGTCGAAGTCGGTGTGGGTCGACGTGCTGCATCACGCACACGCGCCGGTGTTCCTCGACAACCCGGCGCTCGTGTCGGTGCCGCTCGCGTTCGTCGGGATCGTCGCCGGCTCGCTCGCGGATCGCGGCGAGCGCGCCCGGCGCGAGCGCGAGGCCTTCGCGCAGCAGGAGTTCTACGCGCAGACGGGCGTGCTGGCCGGCCGCGCCGTGCAGCACTGATTGATCCGACGGATGAGCATATCCGTCCGGATCGCCGGACGGATATTTTCCGGAAATCCGGAATACCGGATTTCCTTGCCTGCCGCATTATGAGAAATACAATGAAAACAATGGCTTGACGGGTTACGGAAACCTGGCATCGACCTTGCGTTATAAATCGCACGGCCATCCCCCGGCCGGACTATTAAACCAAGCGTTGCATGAGACCCGGTAAGCGCCGAAGCGCCGGCCTGGGTCCACAGGAGACAATCGATGACCACTGCCTTCCTCCCCCTCCGGATGTCTTGAGGCATCGCTTGTTGCGGCACGGCAGCCGCGCGGGCGAATGACTCCCCTGGCATTCGCCTGCGCGCGTGACGCCGTTTCCATCGGCTCATCTACTTCTGCAGGAACCATCGTGAAGAAGAAACCCTTCTACAAAGTGCTCTATGTGCAGGTGATCTTCGCCATCATCGTCGGCGTGATCCTCGGTCACTACTACCCGGCGCTCGCCACCGACATGAAGCCGCTCGGCGACGGCTTCATCAAGCTGATCAAGATGGTGATCGGCCCGATCATCTTCTGTACGGTCGTGACCGGCATCGCCGGCATGGAGGACATGAAGAAGGTAGGTCGCGTCGGCGGCAAGGCGCTGCTGTACTTCGAGGTCGTGTCGACCTTCGCGCTGGTGCTCGGCCTCGCGGCCACGCACATCCTGCGTCCGGGCGTCGGCTTCAACATCGATCCGGCGACGCTCGACGGCAAGGCCGTTGCGTCGTACGCGGCGAAGGCGCACGGGCAGTCGACGGTCGACTTCCTGATGCACATCATCCCGAACACGATGGTCGATGCGTTCGCACAGGGCGAGATCCTGCAGATCCTGCTGATCGCACTGCTGTTCGGCAGCGTACTCGCGCACCTCGGCGAGCGCGGCCGCGTCGTGACCGACTTCATCGACGGGCTCACGCGCGTGCTGTTCGGCATCGTGCACATCGTCACGAAGCTGGCGCCGATCGGCGCGTTCGGCGCGATGGCGTTCACGATCGGCAAGTACGGCGTCGGCTCGCTGGTGCCGCTGCTCAAGCTGATCGGCACGTTCTACCTGACGTCGGTCGTGTTCGTGCTCGTCGTGCTCGGCACGATCGCGCGCGTCACGGGCTTCTCGATCATCCGCTTCGTGTCCTACATCAAGGAAGAGCTGCTGATCGTGCTCGGCACGAGCTCGTCGGAAGCCGCGCTGCCGCAACTGATGGAAAAGCTCGAGAAGGCCGGCTGCTCGCGCTCGGTCGTCGGCCTCGTCGTGCCGACCGGCTATTCGTTCAACCTCGACGGCACCAACATCTACATGACGATGGCCGTGCTGTTCATCGCGCAGGCGACCAACATCGAACTGACGTGGATGCAGCAGCTCACGCTGCTGGCCGTCGCGATGCTGACGTCGAAGGGCGCGAGCGGCGTCACGGGCGCGGGCTTCATCACGCTCGCCGCGACGCTGGCCGTCGTGCCGACGATCCCGCTGTCGGGCATGGTGCTGATCCTCGGCATCGACCGCTTCATGAGCGAATGCCGCGCGCTGACCAACATCGTCGGCAACGGCGTGGCGACGGTCGTCGTGTCTGCCTGGGAGAAGGAGCTCGACCGCAACAAGCTGCGCCAGGCGCTGAAGGGCGGCGGTGAGGTCGCGGCGACCGAGACGGCCGGCGTCTGACGCCATGAACGAGCAGGCGGCGGCGCCGCTCGCCGGCGGCGCGGCCCGCCGCAGCCAGGGCAGAGAGGCGGAGGCCTATGACACAATAGGCGATCCGCATCGTCAGGAAGCTTCGACCGTGACGCGCCGCCTGCTCATTCTCGTCGTGCTTGCCGCCGCGCTCGCCGCGGCGTGCACGCTGACGTGGACGATGACCTGGCGGCGCGGCGTTGCCGAGCTGCAGCGCAACGCCGCGGTGCGCGTCGACCGCACCACCAACGCGCTCAAGAGCACGCTCGACCGCTACGAATCGCTGCCCTATCTGCTCGGCAGCCATCCGTACGTGCAGGACCTGCTCACCGAGCCAAAGCGCGCCGACTACACCGCGCGCGTCAATCGCTATCTCGAAGACCTCAACGAACACGCGCATGCGACCGTCACCTACGTGATCGGTGCGGACGGCCTGTGTGTCGCCGCCAGCAACTGGCGCGCGCCCGACAGCTTCGTCGGGATCGAATACCGTTTCCGCCCGTATTTCCTCGATGCGATGAAAGGCCAGGTCGGCCGCTTCTTCGGGATCGGCACGATCTCGCGCGATCCCGGCTACTACATCTCGCAGCCCGTGTGGCGCGACGGCAAGATCGCGGGCGTCGTCGTCGTGAAGCTCAACCTCGAATGGTTCCAGGGCGCCGATGCGTCCGAGCCGCTCGTCGTCGCGGACGACCATGGCGTCGTGTTCCTGTCGTCGGTGCCCGCCTGGAAGTACCACACGCTGCGGCCGCTCACGGGCCCCGTCGCCGCGTCGATCTACGAGACGCGCCAGTACGCGCAGCAACCCGTCACGCCGCTGCCGTTGCGCATCGAGCAGGTGCTCGGCCCCGACGCGGAGATCGTGCGACTCGGCCCCGGCCTGCGCGCGCCGCGCTTCCTCGCGAGCAAGCGCAGGATCGGCGAGCCCGACTGGCTGCTCGTCACGCTCGCGCCGATCGCGCCGGTCGACGCCGATGCGCGCAACGCGACGATCGTCACGGGCTTTGGCTTCGTGTCGGTCGCGCTGCTCGCGTTCTACTGGCGGATGCGCCGCGCGCGCGTGCGCGAAATGATCCGCGGCCGCGCATTGCTGCAGCAGGCGTACGCGGAGCTGAACCGGCGCGTCGAGGAGCGCACGGCCGACCTGTCGGAGGCGAACGAGCAATTGCAGAAGGAAGTCGGCGACCGGATTCACGCGGAGCAGGAGTTGCGCGCCGCGCACGACGAGCTGATCCAGGCGAGCAAGCTTGCCGCGCTCGGCCAGATGGCGGCCGGCATCACGCACGAACTGAACCAGCCGCTCGCGGCGCTGCGCAGCTTCTCGGACAACACGCGCGTGCTGCTCGACCGCGGCGAGCAGGCGGCCGCGCGCGAGAACCTCGAGGCGATCGCCGCGCTCACCGAGCGGATGGGCAAGATCACGAACCAGTTGAAGCTGTTCGTCGGCCGCGCGAAGCCGCGCAACGAGCAGGCGCTCGTCGTGCGCGCGCTGCGCAGCGTGCTGTCGCTGCTCGCCGAGCGGCTGCGCGGCGTCGCGCTCACGCTGACGCTGCAGGATGCGACCGTGTCGCCCGCGCACGACGCGCCGCTCGACCTGGCGCGCGACTATCCGGAACTCGTCGCGCGCTGCGAGGATCTGCGCCTCGAACAGGTGCTGATCAACCTGCTCGGCAACGCGCTCGACGCGGTCGCCGGCGTGGCGGCGCCCGCGATCGAGGTGACGATCGCGGTGTCGGCCGCGACGCTCGCGGTCGAGGTGCGCGACAACGGCTGCGGCATCGCGCCCGACCTGCTGCCGCGCCTGTTCGAGCCGTTCTTCACGACCAAGGAAATGGGGCGCGGGCTCGGGCTCGGCCTCGCGATCTCGTCGTCGATCGCGAGCGACGCGGGCGGCGCACTGACCGCGCGCAACGCGCCGTCGGGCGGCGCGCTGTTCGTCTTGACGCTGCGCCGCGCCCGCACGCATCATCCGGACTCCGTGTCCGAGCCGGCGGGCTCGCGCTAGGCGCGCCACGCCGCCCGCCCGATCGGCCCACGATCGGTATCAACGACGCCGCGCGCGCTGCCGCCGCGCGGCCCGTCAGGAGCAAGTGAGTACGATGGCCAACCGGCTGCAAGTGATCTATATCGAAGACGACGCGCTCGTTCGCCGGGCGAGCGTGCAGAGCCTTCAGCTGGCGGGCTTCGACGTCGCCGGCTTCGAGTCGGCCGAAGCGGCCGAGAAGGCGATCGTCGCCGATACCGCCGGCGTGATCGTCAGCGACATCCGGCTGCCCGGCGCGAGCGGGCTCGACGTGCTCGCGCAATGCCGCGAGCGTGTGCCCGACGTCCCGGTGATCCTCGTCACCGGGCACGGCGACATCTCGATGGCCGTGCAGGCGATGCGCGACGGCGCGTACGACTTCATCGAAAAACCGTTCGCGGCCGAGCGCCTGATCGAGACGGTGCGCCGCGCGCTCGAGCGCCGCGAGCTCGTGCTCGAGAATCACGCGCTGCGGCGCGAGCTGGCCGGGCAGAACGTCGTCGCGCCGCGCATCATCGGCCGCAGCCCGGCGATCGAGCAGGTGCGCAAGCTGATCGCGAACGTCGCGCCGACCGACGCGTCGGTGCTGATCAACGGCGACACCGGCGCCGGCAAGGAACTGATCGCGCGCAGCCTGCACGAGCTGTCGCCGCGCCGCGACAAGCCGTTCATCGCGGTGAATTGCGGCGCGCTGCCCGAGCCGATGTTCGAATCCGAGATGTTCGGCTACGAGCCAGGCGCATTCACCGGCGCCGCGAAGCGCCGCGTCGGCAAGCTCGAATACGCGTCCGGCGGCACGCTGTTTCTCGACGAGATCGAAAGTATGCCGCTTGCGTTGCAGGTGAAGCTGCTGCGCGTGCTGCAGGACGGCGTGCTGGAGCGGCTCGGCTCGAACCAGCCGATCCGCGTGAACTGTCGCGTGGTCGCGGCCGCGAAGGGCGACATGAGCGAGCTCGTCGCCGCCGGCACGTTCCGGCGCGACCTGCTGTACCGGCTCAACGTCGTGACGATCGCGCTGCCGCCGCTCGCCGAGCGCCGCGAGGACATCGTGCCGCTGTTCGAGCACTTCATGCTCGATGCGGCCGTGCGTTACGCGCGGCCCGCGCCGGTGCTGACCGACCGGCAGCGCGCGAGCCTGATGCAGCGCGACTGGCCCGGCAACGTGCGCGAGCTGCGCAACGCGGCCGACCGCTTCGTGCTCGGCGTGGCCGACATGCCGCAGGAGACGGGCGCAAGCGGCGACGCGGCCGACAACGAGCAGACGCTGAAGGAGCGCATCGAGCAGTTCGAGCGCGCGGTGATCGCCGAGGCGTTGAACCAGACGGGCGGCGCGGTCGCCGCGACGGCCGACCGGCTGCATGTCGGCAAGGCGACGCTGTACGAGAAGATGAAGCGCTACGGCCTGTCGGCGAAAGGCGAAACCGAGCGCTGAAAAGCCAACGGACCGCGGAACCGGGTTGCCCGGTCGTGCGGTCCGTCGTGCGGGGAAGGGCGCGGTGCGCGGCCCTTCGATCCGGATCGGGCGGCGCTCAGGCCGCGTTGCTGTCGAGTGCTTTCTTGAGCAGCGCGTCGAGTTCCGCGAACTGCGGTGCGCCGACGTAGCGCTTCAGGATCTTGCCGTCCTTGTCGACGACGAAGGTGGTCGGCGTGAGCTGCACGTTGCCGAACTGTTTCGCGACGCTGCCGTCGTCGAGCGCGACCTTGAACGGCAGCTGGCGCGTCTGTGCGTAGTTCGCGACGTACATCGGCGGATCGTAGTTCATCGCGACCGCGACGAATTCCAGCCCCTGACCCTTGAAGCGGTTGTAGGTGTCGACCATCTGCGGCATTTCCTGCATGCAGGTTGCGCAGCTCGTCGCCCAGAAGTTCACGAGATACACCTTGCCTTTCAGGTCGCCTGCAGTCGAAACCTTCTGGCCCGACAGCAGCGTGAACGTGGCATCCGGCACGGTGGACTTGCCGTTGAACGCGAAGAAGCCGGCGACGGCGATCGCCGCGACGACGACGGCGGCGACGAGGTAGCGGACGGGGCCGGCGCTGCGCCGGACGGGAGGCGTGGTGTTCATCTGGTGCTCTCGGAGTCGGTCGATGACGCGGATCGATGCAAAGGACATCGAAATTCGGCGCTCATTTTAGCGCGAATGCGGCTTGCGCACCGGCGGCGGCCACGCATCCCGGATTTCAGGTTCGGCGGATAATGCCCGTTTTTTCCTGCCCGATCGACGCCATGCCGAAGGAAGTCACCGTTTCGTTGCGCCCCCTTTTTCGTCCGCTGCGACACTTCGCCGCGCTCGCGTGCGTGAGCGTCGCGCTGGCCGCGTGCTCGCCGTCGTACGACTGGCGCACGCTGCACAACGACGCCGGCTACACGATCGACCTGCCGGCGAAGCCGACCGTCGAGGAACAGCCGGTGGCGATCGACGGCGCGTCGATGCCGATGCGGATGCAGGCTGCGCACGTTGACGGCGCGGTGTTCGCGGTCGGCACGCTGACGTTGCCGGACGACCGAGACGACACGCGCCGCGCGGCGCTCGACTTCCTGCGCGCCGGGCTGTCCCGCAACCTCGAAGGCGCGCCGCGGACGGCTTCGGTGCCCGTGCCGCTCGCGGCCGGCGGCGCGGTAAATGGGCTCGAGCTGCGCATCGCGGGCGCGGCCGCCGGCGGCGATCGCACGCACAAGACGATCGTCGCGCGGCTCGCCGCGCGCGGCCGGCACGCGTACCAGGCCGTCGTGATTGCCGACGGGCCGCTTGCGCAGGAGCAGCTCGACCAGTTTTTCGGGTCGTTCAAACTCGATTGACGGTGGCCGGAAAGGGCGCCGGGACACTCTGTGACAACTGAAAGTTCATTCGCAGCTTTCGACGCTAGTCGCCGGATTTTGCGGGTTTTTTCCGGCTATCCACAGCGCATGTGGATAACTTTGTTGAAAAGTTGCCCGGATTTCCCGCCAAGCCGCGCGGGACGGCCTTCCGGCCCGTTTGGTCGCTCGCTCGCGATTTGAGAAAGATCAATCAAAACAACGAGATGCGGATTCCGTGCTGCAAAGGCTTCGCCGGACCCTGATCCGGGGCCGGATGCGTGGAATTGTGTATAAGTCAAGTCTTGACAGCCGGATTTTGTCCTCCGAGGGCGTTCAGAGTGCCGTCAGCGCGCGCCGGTAGCGGATGGCTTCGGCGATCTGCGCGGCCGTCGGCAGCGGGTCGCCGGCCAGGTCGGCGATCGTCCGCGCGACCTTCAGCACGCGGTAATACGCGCGCGCCGACCAGCCGAAGCGCTCGCCAGCCTCGCGCAGCAGGCGTTCGCCTTCGTCGGTTGGCCGGCACAGGTCGTCCGTCTCGCGGCCGCTCAGCATGTGATTCGTCTTGCCCTGCCGGTCGAGTTGCAGCGCACGCGCCCGCGCGACCCGCGCGGCCACCGCCGCACTCGGCTCGCCGGGCGCCGACGCGCGCGTCGCCAGCTCGGCCGGCGACAGCGCGGGCAGGTCGATCTGGATGTCGATGCGGTCGACGAGCGGCCCCGACAGCTTGCGCAGGTAGCGCGCGGCGACGTCCGGCGAGCAGCGGCAGCGTCCGGATGGATCGCCGTGCCAGCCGCATGGGCACGGATTCATCGCGGCGATCAACTGGCACGCAGCGGGAAAGTCGGCTTGCTGGGCCGCGCGTGAAATCGTGATGCGGCCGGCCTCCAGCGGCTCGCGCAGCATCTCGAGCACGTGCCGGTCGAATTCCGGGAGTTCGTCGAGGAACAACACACCGAGGTGCGCGAGCGTGATCTCGCCCGGTTGCGGCGGGTTGCGGCCGCCGACCAGCGCGGCGGCGCTCGACGAGTGATGCGGTGCGCGGAACGGCCGCCGGCGCCACTGCGCGGGCGAAAAGCCGAGGCGGCTCGCGGAGAGGAGCGCCGCCGACGTCAGCGCCTCGTCATCGGTCAGGGGCGGCAGGAGTCCCGGCAGCCGGGCGGCCAGCATCGACTTGCCCGCCCCCGGCGGCCCGACCATCAGCATGTGATGGCCGCCCGCCGCCGCGACTTCCAGCGCGCGGCGCGCACCGCGCTGGCCGATCACGTCGGCGAGGTCGGGGGCGGCCGGCATCGGCAGGCCGTCGAGGCACGGTGCCGCGACCGGGGCGAGCCGCCCGTCGGGCGCGCCGGTGAGGTGCGCGCACAGCGAGGGCAGGTCCGGCGCACCGAACACGGTGACGCCCGGCACGAGCGCGGCCTCGGCGGCGCTGGCGAGCGGCAGGTATAGCTCGGGTGCGTTCGACGCGGCGGCGCAGCCCGACTCCGGGCCGGCCCCCCGGCCATCGTTGCCTGAACCGGAAAGCGAGCCGGAACCCAGACCGGAGGCCGCGCCACTTTCCGCGGACTGCCAATCCCGCGCCACGCCGCACGCCATCGCGAACGCGCCGCGCATCGGCCGCAGCGCGCCCGTCAGCGACAGTTCACCCGCGAATTCGCGGCCGGCCAGCGCGTCGGCCGGGATCTGGCCGTTCGCGGCGAGGATGCCGAGCGCGATCGGCAGGTCGAACCGCCCCGACTCCTTCGGCAGGTCGGCAGGCGCGAGGTTGACGGTGATGCGGCGCACGGGGAAGTCGAAGCCGCAGTTCTGTAGCGCGGCACGGACGCGCTCGCGGCTTTCGCGGACTTCGAGATCGGGCAGGCCGACGATCGAGAACGACGGCAACCCGTTGGCGAGATGGACTTCGACGGTGACGTCCGGCGCACGGCCGGAAGCGGGCGCGCGACTGCGCACCACGGCGAGCGACATGGCGAGGCTCCTGTAAACAAGGCGGACGGACGACGGCCGTTCGAGGCCGCATGCCGCGGGAATCGGAGGAATCGGTGCGCGCTTGCCGGCGTGGCGCGGGGAAAGAACGAGGCACTGCGGAACGACGGACTGCGAAGAGCGATGAACAGCGAAGAGCGGGGGTGCTGCGGAGAACGACGGACGACGAAGAGCGGTACGGTGACTTCAGTGCTTCAGTGCTTCAGTGCTTCAGTGCTTCAGTGCTTCGGGCGGCGGGCGGCGGGCGGCGGGCGGCGGGCGCGAACCGCACGCGGCGGCTCGCGCCCGGACCTTGCGGCCGGGTCGGGCGTCAGGCTTGCGGCGCGGCGAGCTTCTGCTCGAGTTCCGCGACGCGTTTCTCGAGTTCCTCGAGGCGCACGCGGGTGCGGGCGAGCACTTGCGCCTGCGTGTCGAATTCCTCGCGCGTGACGAGATCGAGTTTCGAGAAGCCTTGCGACAGCATGGCCTTCACGTTGCGCTCGACGTCCTTGGCCGGCGAGTTTTTCAGCAGGTCGCTGACGCGCGACTGCAGATCGTTGAAAACGTCGCTGGGTTGCTTCATGTGATTCCCCTTCCTTGCACAAAAAATGTGCATCTTCAGTTGCGTACGTGCCCATGATGCACGCATGACCGGAAATGGTGCGCACTGAGCGCGAATTCCGGGCATGGCGCCCGCATGGGTGAATGGCCCGGTGATCCGGGACGTGCGTGCACTCTAGCAACGATCCTTTCGCCGCGCCAGCAAACCGGGCCACGTTGGCCATTCGGCCGGGCTTCCGCACCTTACATCACGTGATGCGCCCCCTTGATGAAGCCTTTTGAGACGGTGCTCGACCCGACATGGCATGCGAGTTGCTGAGAAGAGTCCGCTACAACATTCCAACCAATTCGACGGGACAACCCAGCGAGAGGACTTCATGAAACTCATTACCGCAATCATCAAGCCGTTCAAGCTCGATGAGACGCGCGAAGCGCTGTCGGCGCTTGGCGTCTCGGGCATCACGGTGACGGAGGTGAAAGGGTTCGGACGCCAGAAGGGGCACACCGAGTTGTACCGCGGCGCCGAATACGTGGTCGATTTCCTGCCGAAGATGAAGATCGAGGCGGCCGTGTCCGACGATCTCGTCGACCAGGCGGTCGAGGCGATCGAGCGGGCTGCGCGCACCGGCAAGATCGGCGACGGCAAGATCTTCGTCACGGCGATCGAACAGGTAATCCGGATTCGCACCGGGGAGACGGGCGCAGACGCGCTGTAACAGAACAGACAAGACAAGCGACAAGAGGAAACCCAAGATGCGCAAACTTCTGATGTCCCTGCTGATGGCCGGCTCGCTGATCGCGGCCGGCGTCGGCTCCGCGCTTGCCGACGACGCGGCGTCCGCCGCGGCTGCGTCCGCACCCGCCGCAATGGCTTCCGACGCCTCGGCCGCCGCCGCGCCGGCCGCTTCGACGCCGGCCGCTTCGACGCCGGCTGCCACCGACGCGTCCGCCACGGCCGCTGCCGCCGCACCGGCCTCGGGCGCCACCGACGCGTCGGCTGCCGCCGCCGCTTCGGCACCGGCCGCCCCCGCCGCGCCGACCGCGCCGTTCTCCGTCGATTCGTCGAAGATCAACTCGGGCGACACCGCGTGGATGCTGACCTCCACCGCGCTCGTGCTGTTCATGACGATCCCCGGCCTCGCGCTGTTCTACGCGGGCATGGTCCGCAAGAAGAACGTGCTCGCGACCGTGATGCAGAGCTTCGCGATCACCGCGCTGATCACGGTGCTGTGGACGGTGGTCGGCTACAGCCTCGCGTTCACGCCGGGCAACGGCTTCATCGGCGGCCTGTCGCGCGCGTTCCTGCACGGGATGAACTACATCCACGGCGACAAGGCGACGACGCTGACCGTCAGCCACCTCGCGCCGACGATTCCGGAATCGGTGTACTTCGTCTACCAGATGACGTTCGCGATCATCACGCCGGCGCTGATCTGCGGCGCGTTCGCCGACCGCATGAAGTTCTCGGCGATGCTCGTGTTCATGACGCTCTGGTCGCTGATCGTCTATGTGCCGATCGCGCACATGGTGTGGGAGCCGACCGGCTGGCTGTCGGCCGACGGCGTGCTCGACTTCGCGGGCGGCACCGTGGTGCACATCAACGCCGGTATCGCGGGCCTGATGTCGTGCCTGGTGCTCGGCAAGCGGGTCGGCTACGGCCGCGAATCGATGGCGCCGCACAACCTCGTGCTGACGATGATCGGCGGCTCGATGCTGTGGGTCGGCTGGTTCGGTTTCAACGCGGGTTCGGCGGTCGCGGCTGACGGCCGTGCCGGCTTCGCGATGCTGACGACGCAAGTCGCGACGGCCTGCGCGGCGCTCGGCTGGATGTTTGCCGAATGGATCGCGAAGGGCAAGCCGTCGGTGCTCGGCATCGTGTCGGGTGCGGTCGCGGGTCTCGTCGCGATCACGCCGGCGGCCGGCTTCGTCGGTGTGGCGGGCGCACTCGTGATCGGCATCGCCGCCGGCGTCGTGTGCTTCTGGTCGGCGACGTGGCTCAAGTCGAAGCTCGGCTATGACGATTCGCTGGACGCGTTCGGCGTGCACGGCGTGGGCGGGATTCTCGGCGCACTGCTGACCGGCGTGTTCGCGGTCAAGGACATCGGCGGCGCCGACGGCAGCCTGCTGCTGCAGGCCAAGGGCGTGCTGATCACGCTGGTCTACAGCGGCGTGCTGAGCTTCGTGCTGCTGAAGCTGATCGACCTGACGATGGGCCTGCGCGTGTCGGAAGAAGAGGAGCGCGAAGGCCTCGACGTGATCCTGCACGGCGAGCACGTCGAATAAGTCACAAGGATGACCGGCGGGCCGCCGCGACGACGGCGCCTGCCATGAATGAGCGCAGCGACTTCGGCCCGCCCCACCCGGCGGGCTCTTTTTTCTCCTGTCATCCACTGCCGTCGCGCATGACCCTTCGCACTATCGGGTCAATAGCCGAAAACTTCCTTCAAACCCTTGCGAAGCCGGGAACAATCCCCAAATGGGCAGGGCAATTGCTCTACAATCTTCATTCTCCCGCTCGCGAGTGATTCATGGTTCCCCACCTCGTTACCGCGTTGAACGGTCCGCTGCTCGAACTCGAGCAGAAGATCCTCGACGCGACGCCTGCGATCGAACGCTGGTTCAGGCTCGAATGGCAGGAACATACCCCGCCGTTCTATTGTTCGGTGGACCTGCGCAATGCCGGCTTCAAGCTGGCGCCCGTCGACGCGAACCTGTTTCCCGGCGCGTTCAACAATCTGCCGTCCGAAGTGCTGCCGCTCGCCGTGCAGGCCGCGATGGCCGCAATCGAGAAGATCTGCCCGGACGCGAAGAACCTGCTCGTGATTCCCGAGCTGCCGACCCGCAACGCGTTCTACCTCGAAAACGTCGCACGTCTTGCCACGATCATGCGCCAGGCCGGCCTGAACGTGCGCTTCGGCTCGCTCGACCCGAGCATCACCGACATGACGCCGATCACGCTGGCCGACGGCCAGAAGATCGTGCTCGAACCGCTCGAGCGTTCGCAGCGCCGCCTCGGCCTGAAGAATTTCGACCCGTGCTCGATCCTGCTGAACAACGACTTGTCGGCTGGCATCCCGGCCGTGCTGGAAAACCTGCACGAGCAATACCTGCTGCCGCCGCTGCACGCGGGCTGGGCCGTGCGCCGCAAGTCGACGCACTTCTCGTGCTACGACGACGTCGCGAAGAAGTTCGCGAAGATGGTCGGCGTCGATCCGTGGATGGTGAATCCGTATTTCGCGCACGTGGAAGGCGTCGACTGGCAGGCGCATGAAGGCGAGCAGGCGCTCGCCGACGCGATCGACGGCGTGCTGAAGAAGATCGCGCGCAAGTACCGTGAATACGGGATCAGCGAGAAGCCGTACGTGGTCGTGAAGGCCGATGCGGGCACGGCGGGGCGCGGCGTGATGACCGTGCACGACGCGGCCGAGATCGGCCGCATGTCGAAGGCCGAGCGCGCGCAGATGGCCGAGTCGAAGGCCGGCCTCGCGGTGCGCGACGTGATCGTGCAGGAAGGCGTGTATACGTTCGAGCGCGTCGGCGACGAAGTCGCGGAGCCCGTCGTGTACATGATCGACCGCTACGTGGTCGGCGGCTTCTACCGCACGCACGCCGGCCGCGAACGCGACCAGAACCTGAACGCGCCCGGCATGCACTACGTGCCGCTCGGCTTCGAGCACACGGCGCTGCCGGATGCGGGTGCGAAGCCGGGTGCTGCGCCGCCGAACCGTTTCTACATGTACGGTGTCGTCGCGCGGCTGTCGCTGATCGCGTCGTCGATCGAACTGGAAAAGACCGACCCCGAAGCCATCCAGGTGTAACGGACCTTCGCCAAGTACAGGACCTCATGGACATTCTCTTTATCGCCGACCCGCTCGAGCGCTTCAAGATCTACAAGGATTCGACCTACGCGATGATGGCCGAGGCGGCGCGGCGCGGGCATGCAGTCTATGCGTGTCAGCCGCATCAGCTCGCATGGACGGGTTCGGGCGTCGAGGCGGACGTGCAGCGCGTGACGATCGTCGGCGACACGGCCGACCTGCACCGCCATCCGTGGTACGAGGCGGCCGCTCACGAATCCCGTGCGCTGACGTCGTTCGGTGCGGTGCTGATGCGCAAGGATCCGCCGTTCGACATGGAATACGTGACGGCCACGTGGATGCTCGAGCTCGCCGAGCGTGCGGGCGCGCACGTGTTCAACAAGCCGCAGTCGATCCGCGATCACTCGGAAAAGCTCGCGATCGGCGAGTTTCCGCAATTCGTCGCGCCGACGCTCGTCACGCGTGATGCGGCGCGCCTGCGTGCCTTCCACGCCGAGCATGGCGACGTGATCGTCAAGCCGCTCGACGGGATGGGCGGGATGGGCGTGTTCCGCGTGAAGGCCGACGGGATGAATCTCGGCGCGATCATCGAGATGCTCGGCCACGACGGCACGCGCTCGCTGATGATCCAGAAGTTCATTCCGGAGATCAAGGCGGGCGACAAGCGCATCCTGCTGATCGCGGGCGAGCCGGTGCCGTATTCGCTCGCCCGGATTCCGCAGGGCAGCGAGGTGCGTGGCAATCTCGCGGCGGGCGGGCTCGGTGTCGCGCAGCCGCTGACCGCGCGCGATCGCGAGATCGCCGAAACGCTCGGGCCCGTGCTCGCGGCACGCGGGCTGCTGCTGGTCGGCCTCGATGCGATCGGCGACTGGCTGACCGAGGTGAACGTCACGAGTCCGACGTGCTTCCGCGAGATCATGGAGCAGACGGGCTTCGACGTCGCCGCGATGTTCATCGACGCGCTGGAGCGTGCGGCCGCGTAGGCCGTCTCCCGCGCAACCCCGGCGGCGGCCGCGCAGGTCCCCCGTCGCCGGAGCGGTTCGACCGGCCTGCTACAATGCCCGCTTGCCCGGTGCCGCGATCGCGCACCAAAGGCCCGGCGGTCGGGCCGAAACTGTTGCAAGGCTGAACATGGAACGTTTCCCACACTCGCTACGCTCATTGCCCCGCCGCGGGGTGTCGGCCCGCCAGGGGCGGCCGGGAGCGATCTGACATGGCCGGGATCCTGATCATCGCGCACGCCCCGCTCGCCACCGCGCTGCGGGACTGTATCGCGCACATCTATGGCGGCGTGCCCGCCCGCATCGGCTGTATCGACGTGACGGCGGACAGCGATCCGACCCAGGTGATGGCGTTCGCGCACGCGGAACTCGCACGGCTCAAGGAAGAGAACGGCGTGGTCGTGCTGACCGACATGTACGGCGCGACGCCTGCGAACATCGCGGGCCAGCTCGCCAAGATCGACAACGTGCGTGTGCTCGCGGGCGTGAACCTGCCGATGCTCGTGCGGGCCGTCTGCTACCGCACCGTGCCGCTCGACAAGCTGGTCGACAAGGCGCTGTCCGGCGGCGCGAAGGGCGTCCACGAGGTGTCGGCCGGTACGCCGCCGCCGCCGACCGAAACCGGCTGCGGCCAGTGCGCGCCGATTCCGCCCGAACCGCAGCCGCGCACCGAATCGCACTGATTTCCCGTTTTCCGTTTTAGACAGCCCCGCCGACGCGCCCCGCCGGCGGCCCCGACCGATCCGACCGAGAATCATGCTTCAACAAGAAACCACCATCGTCAACAAATTGGGGCTCCATGCGCGTGCATCGGCCAAGCTTACGCAACTGGCCGGCAACTTCCAGTCGGAAGTCTGGATGACACGCAACGGGCGCAAGATCAATGCGAAGAGCATCATGGGCGTGATGATGCTGGCGGCGGGCATCGGCAGCACCGTGACGATCGAGACCGAAGGGCCGGACGAGCGGGAAGCGATGGACGCGCTGCTGAAGCTGATCGCCGACAAGTTCGGCGAAGGCCAGTGATCGCCGCGCGGGATCGTTGCCGTTTCCAGTCAGAATGCCGCGGATTCCGCGGCATTTTTTTCGTCGGAAGCATTGATGCGGAATGCGCAATGCTGCGGTGCATGCAGTCAGCGGGGAGTCGCGGAATTTATAATCGCTAACCGGGGTCATAAGCGCATCGCAGCAGTGTGCCGCGGCTTTACTTGTACAGAGGAGGTGCGCGTGTCCTTCACGCTGCATGGCATTCCCGTCTCACGTGGTATCGCGATCGGGCGAGCGTACCTGATCGCGCCGGCGGCGCTCGACGTCGCCCATTACCTGATCGAGGCAAACCAGATCGATGCGGAGGTCGAGCGCTTCCGCACGGCGCTCGATGTCGTGCATCACGAACTCGAAGCGCTGCGCGCCGACCTGACCGACGACACCCCGAGCGAAGTCGGCGCATTCATCGACGTGCACACGATGATCCTGAGCGACGAGATGCTCGTGCAGGAAACCATCGACCTGATCCGCACGCGTCGCTATAACGTCGAGTGGGCGCTGACCGAGCAGCTCGAGCTGCTCACGCGCCACTTCGACGACATCGAGGACGAATACCTGCGCGAGCGCAAGGCCGACATCGAGCAGGTGGTCGAGCGCGTGCTGAAGGCGCTCGCCGGTGCACCGTCCGCGTCGCAGGCACTGGACCGGGCGGCCAAGAACGGCACGAACGAGATGATCGTCGTCGCGCACGACATCGCGCCGGCCGACATGATGCAGTTCAAGTCGCAGTCGTTCCAGGCGTTCGTCACCGACCTCGGCGGGCGCACGTCGCACACGGCGATCGTCGCGCGCAGCCTCGGCATACCGGCGGCGGTCGGCGTGCAGCACGCGAGCGCATTGATCCGCCAGGACGACCTGATCATCGTCGACGGCGACCAGGGCATCGTGATCGTCGATCCGGCACCGATCGTCCTCGAGGAATATTCGTACCGGCAGTCCGAGAAGCTGCTGGAGCAACGCAAGCTGCAGCGTCTGAAGTTCTCGCCGACGCAAACGCTGTGCGGCACCAAGATCGATCTGTACGCGAACATCGAGCTGCCCGACGACGCGAAGGCGGCCGTCGAGGCCGGTGCGGTCGGCGTCGGGCTGTTCCGTTCCGAGTTCCTGTTCATGCATCAGAAGGAGATGCCGGAAGAGGAGGAGCAGTTCGCCGCGTACAAGCGGGCCGTCGAGTGGATGAAGGGCATGCCGGTGACGATCCGCACGATCGACGTCGGCGCGGACAAGCCGCTCGAGGCGCTCGACGAAGGCTACGAGACGGCGCCGAACCCTGCGCTCGGCCTGCGTGCGATCCGCTGGAGCCTGTCAGAGCCGCAGATGTTCCTCACGCAGTTGCGCGCGATCCTGCGCGCGTCCGCGTTCGGCCAGGTGAAGATCCTGATCCCGATGCTCGCGCACGCGCAGGAGATCGACCAGACGCTCGACCTGATCCGCGAGGCGAAGCGCCAGCTCGACGACGCGGGGCTTGCGTACGATCCGAACGTGCGGATCGGCGCGATGATCGAGATTCCGGCCGCGGCGATCGCGCTGCCGCTGTTCCTGAAGCGGTTCGATTTCCTGTCGATCGGCACGAACGACCTGATCCAGTACACGCTTGCGATCGACCGCGCGGACAACGCGGTCGCGCACCTGTACGACCCGCTGCATCCGGCCGTGCTGCACCTGATCTCCTATACGCTGCGCGAAGCGAAGCGCGCGGGCGTGTCGGTGTCGGTATGCGGGGAGATGGCGGGCGATCCGGCGCTCACGCGCCTGTTGCTCGGGATGGGGCTCACCGAGTTCTCGATGCACCCGAGCCAGCTGCTCGTCGTGAAGCAGGAGATCCTGCGCGCGCACCTGAAGGCGCTCGAAAAGCCGACGGCCGACGTGCTCGCCGCGTTCGAGCCTGAGGAAGTGCAGGCCGCGTTGCAGCGCCTGTCGGTCGCGGAGCCGCGTGCGGACGCGGCTGCTTGACGCACGGGCGTCGCCGCTCAAACCTTGGCGAAGTGTCACCCATGCGCCGAAAGGCGCATGCCCGTCGCGCGTCAGTGCCGGCCCCCGCACACGGGGCAGTCGGCCTGGCGCGCGATTTTCATCGTCGTCCATTCCATCCGCAGCGAATCGAGCATCATCAGCCGCCCGCTGAGCGTCTTGCCGATTTCGCCGATCACGCGCAGCGCCTCGGCGGCCTGCATCGCGCCGATGATCCCGACCGTCGGCGCGAACACGCCCATCGTCGCGCACGCGACTTCCTCGAACGGCTGGTCTTCCGGGAACACGCACGCATAGCAGGGCGCGGCCGGGTCGCGGAAATCGAACGTGCTGATCTGGCCGTCGAAGCGCAGCGCGGCGCCGGATACGAGCGGCACGCCGTGCGCGACGCACGCGCGGTTGATCGCGTGCCGCGTCGCGAAGTTGTCGGTGCAGTCGAGCACGACGGTCGCGCGCGGCACGTGCGCGTCGAGCCACGCGTCGTCGACACGCTCCGCGACCGCGTGCACCTTCACCTCGGGGTTCAACCGCGCGAGCGCGTCGCGCCCCGATTCGACCTTGTGGCGGCCGACCGATGCCGTCACGTGCAGGATCTGCCGCTGCAGGTTCGTGAGGTCGACCGTATCGGCGTCGACGAGCGTGATCGTGCCGACGCCCGATGCGGCGAGGTACATCGCGGCGGGTGAGCCGAGGCCACCCGCGCCGATGACGATCGCATGCGCATCGAGAAAGCGCTGCTGCGCCTCGATGCCGATTTCGTCGACGAGGATGTGACGGGAGTAGCGAAGGAGTTGATCGTCATTCATGGGAAGTCGTGGGCGAGGCGGGCGTTCGTGTCGTTATTTTAGGCGCGCATGAAAAACGGGCCATCGCGGTCTTCCCGCGATGGCCCGTCGGATGCCGGCCGGCGCTTACTGCGGTGCCGACGCGGGCTTCGGTGCGGCTGCCGGCTTCGCGCCTGCGCCCGATGCCTTCGAGGCCGTCGCAGCCTTGCCGGCCGGGCTCTTCGTCGTGCTCTCGGCGAGCAGCGACTTCGATTCCTGGACCGGCTTGCCTTCGAGCTTGTTGAGCGCCTGCTGCATCATGAAGTCGTCGGCGCTGCCGAACTCGATCGGCTTGCGATCGCGATCCTTCTGGCGCTGCTCCGGCGTCTTCTTGTCGTTCTGCTCCTCGAGAATGCGCAGCTGATCCATCCGGCGCTGCTCGCGGTCTTCCTGTTCCTTCTTCTCGTTCGGATCCTGCGTGTTCGCAAGGTGGTTCGAGTAGTCGACCTCGCGCGTCACGAGCACGTCGTCCGGATCGCCGTCCGCGTACTGATCGACCGGCACGTCCGGCGTGATGCCCTTGTTCTGGATCGAACGGCCGCTCGGCGTGTAGTAGTAAGCGGTGGTCAGGCGCAGCGCGGTGTCGGCCGTCATCGGGCGAACCGTCTGCACCGAACCCTTGCCGAACGTCGTCTTGCCCATGATCTGCGCGCGCTTCGAATCCTGCAGCGCGCCGGCGACGATTTCCGACGCGGACGCGGAATAGGCGTTCGTCAGCACGATCATCGGCACGGTCTTGAAGACCGGCGGCAGGTTCTTCAGCGGATCGCCGTCGAAGGACGGCAGGCGATAGTTGTCGTACGTATCGCGGTAGACCTGCTTCGAATCGGCGATCTGGCCGTTGGTCGACACGACGACGGAGTCGGGCGGCAGGAACGCGCCGGCCACGCCGACCGCGCTCTGCAGCAGGCCGCCGCCGTTGTTGCGCAGGTCGAGGACGAGGCCCTTCAGGTTCGGCTGCTGGCGTGCGATGTCCTGCAGCTTCGCGGCGAGATCGGGCGTCGTGCGCTCCTGGAAGCTCGTGATGCGGACATACGCATAGCCCGGATCGAGGATCTTCATCTTCACGCTCTGGACCTTGATGATCGCGCGCGTGACCGTGACCGGGAACGTGCGGTCGTCGCTCTTGCGGAAGATCGTCAGCGTGACCTTGGTGCCCGGCTCGCCGCGCATCTGCTTCACGGCCTTGTCGAGCGTCATGCCGCGCACCGGCTTGTCGTTGATGCGGGTGATCAGGTCGCCCGGACGGATGCCGGCGCGGAACGCGGGCGTATCTTCGATCGGCGAGATCACCTTGACGAGGCCGTCTTCCTGCGAGATCTCGATGCCGAGACCCGCGAAGCGGCCCTTCGTCTGTTCCTGCAACTCGTCATAGTCGGTCTTGTCGAGGAACGACGAGTGCGGGTCGAGGCTCGACACCATGCCCTTGATCGCGGCCGTCAGCAGCTTCTTGTCGTCGACCGGTTCGACGTACTCGCGCTTGATCTGTCCGAAGACTTCCGCGAACAGGCGGAGCTGGTCGAGGGGAAGCGGCGCCGTGGCGGTCTGCTCGGCCGATGCGGAAACCTGCAGCGTGGCGAACACGCCCGTGGCGAGGCCCGCGGCAATCAGGCCGATGTTCTTCAATTTCATTCGCATAGAGATCTGGTGCGGTCGGGAAGCGCGTGGCGGTAGCGGGGATGTAGCGGACAAGTATAACTGTTCGTCCGATGACTCAGTGGAACGGCGCGAAAAGCGTCGAAAAGGGCCCGGAGCCGGCCCGGCGGGGCACTGCCGGGCGCGCTGCGGGTTCGAAAGCGGATTCGACAGCGCCGGCGCCGCGAAGGTTCGCGCGGTGTGCCGGACAAGGGGCGGCGCTCGGGCCGGGCGAACCGCACCGGACGCAGTCCGCCCGGCTCACCCGGCCGACGGGCGTCAGCCCGCCTTGCCCTGCTTCGCGACGGCGGCTTGCGCCTGCGCGATCGCGTCCTGGTCGCCGAGGTAATAGTGCTTGATCGGCTTCAGGTTTTCGTCGAGTTCATACACGAGCGGCACGCCGTTCGGGATGTTCAGGCCGACGATGTCGCTGTCCGAGATGCCGTCGAGGTACTTGATGAGCGCGCGCAGCGAGTTGCCGTGTGCGGCGATCAGCACCTGCTTGCCGGCGCGTACCGCCGGGGCGATCGACTCGTTCCACAGCGGCAGCACGCGCGCGACCGTGTCCTTCAGGCACTCGGTGAGCGGCAACTGCTCGCGCGGCACCTTCGCGTAGCGCGGGTCGTTGAACGGCGCGCGTTCGTCGGTCGGCTCGAGCGCGGGCGGCGGCGTGTCGTAGCTGCGGCGCCACACGAGGACCTGGTCGTCGCCGAACTTCGCGGCCGTTTCGGCCTTGTTCAGGCCCGACAGCGCGCCGTAGTGGCGCTCGTTCAGGCGCCACGAGTGGACGACCGGCAGGTACATGAGGTCCATCCGGTCCTGCACGTGCCACAGCGTGCGGATCGCGCGCTTGAGCACCGACGTGTACGCGATGTCGAACGTGTAGCCGGCCTCCTTGAGCAATTCGCCGGCCTGGTAGGCCTCGTTGCGACCCTGCTCGGTCAGGTCGACGTCGACCCAGCCGGTGAAGCGGTTTTCCTTGTTCCACGTCGATTCGCCGTGGCGGATGAGAACGAGTTTGTACATGGATCTTGCGGTCGGTAGTGAAGGAAGCGGTGGCGCGTCGCGCAGGACCCGACCCGGGCCCGCCATCGCGCAAGACGGTTATTTTATAATGGCGGGATTGTCCTCATCCGATTTCTCTTTTTCCGGCGGAATTCCGTGACGTTCTTTACCGATTACACCAACCTGGCCCTTATCGCGATCCTGGTGGTATCCGGCGGCCTGCTGGCCTGGCCCGCGCTGCGCCGCGGCCGCGGCGGCCTGTCGGCCGCAGAGGCGACGCAACTCATCAATCGCCGCAACGCGGTCGTGATCGACGTGCGCGCCGCGTCCGATTTCGCTGCCGGCCACCTGCCGTCGGCACGTCAGGTCGCGGCGGGCGAGATCGGCACGAAGATCGCGCAGGTCGCGAAGAACAAGAGCACGCCGGTGTTGCTCGTCTGCCAGAACGGCCAGCAGTCGCAGAAGGCGGCGCGCGAGGTCGAGGCGGCGGGCTACGCCGAGGTGCACGTGCTCGAGGGCGGCGTGGCCGCCTGGCAGCAGGCCGGGATGCCGGTCGTCAAACAAGGAGTGGCGAAGTGAACAAGGTTTTGATGTACAGCACGCAGGTGTGTCCGTATTGCATCCAGGCCGAGCGCCTGCTGAAGCTGCGCGGTGTCGAGCAGATCGAGAAGGTGCTGATCGACCGCGATCCTGCACGCCGCGACGAAATGATGACGCGCACGGGGCGCCGCACGGTGCCGCAGATCTATATCGGCGACACGCACGTCGGCGGTTACGACGATCTGTCGAAGCTTGACCGCGAAGGCGGGCTCGTCCCGCTTCTGCAAGCGGCCTGATTAGGGCAGAATGGCCGCCGGCCGCGCCGCGGCTTGGCGCGCAGGATTCATCCGTGGCGGCCGGCGAGAAGCCGGGCCGCCCCGTCACCACTTTTAGGGAAACACCATGTCCGACGTCGAAAACCAACCGTTCTTCAACATCCAGCGCGTCTACCTGAAGGATATGTCGCTCGAGCAGCCGAATTCGCCGGCGATCTTCCTCGAGCAGGACATGCCGTCGGTTGAAGTCGAAGTCGACGTCAAGGCCGACCGCCTCGCGGAAAGCGTGTTCGAAGTCGTGGTGTCGGGCACCGTCACCGCGAAGGTGAAGGACAAGGTCGCGTTCCTGATCGAAGCGAAGCAGGCCGGCATTTTCGACATCCGCAACATTCCGGACGAACAGCTCGACCCGCTCGTCGGCATCGCATGCCCGACGATCCTGTTCCCGTACCTGCGTTCGAACATCGCCGACGCGATCACGCGCGCGGGCTTCCCGCCGATCCACCTGGCGGAAATCAACTTCCAGGCGCTGTACGAACAGCGCCTCGCGCAGCTTCAGCAGCAGGCCGGCGCCGCAGCAGGCGCGCCGAACGGCACGACGCTGAACTGACGTTTCACTCGGAGGACCGGTGCTGGGTATGAAAGTAGCCGTTCTCGGCGCCGGTGCGTGGGGCACCGCGCTCGCGGGCCATCTGGCCGCGCGGCACGACACGCTTCTGTGGGCGCGCGACGCCGCGCTCATCGCCGGGCTGCAGGCCCGGCACGAAAATTCCCGCTATCTGGACGGCATCGCGCTGCCTGACGCATTGCGCTACGGCGCCGATCTCGGCGCCGCGCTCGCGCATGGCGCCGCGGACGACGCACTGTGCGTGATCGCCGCACCCGTGGCCGGGCTGCGCACGCTGTGTCACGCGATGCGCGATGCAGGCTGCGTGCCCGCGCACATCGTCTGGGTCTGCAAGGGCTTCGAGGCCGGCACGCATCTGCTGCCGCATCAGGTGATCGCGGCCGAGCTGCCCGAACAGCACAGCAACGGCGTGCTGTCGGGGCCGAGCTTCGCCCGGGAAGTCGGGCAGTCGCTGCCTGTCGCGCTGACGGTGGCGAGCACGTCCGCCGAATGCCGCGAGCGCACGCTCGCCGCGTTCCATCACGGCGCGATGCGGATCTATACGGGCGACGACGTGGTCGGCGTCGAGGTCGGCGGCGCGGTGAAGAACGTGCTCGCGATCGCGACCGGCATCGCCGACGGCCTCGGTCTCGGGCTGAACGCGCGCGCCGCGCTGATTACGCGCGGCCTCGCCGAAATGTCGCGCCTCGGTGTCGCGCTCGGCGGCCGGGCGGAAACCTTCACGGGCCTCACGGGCCTCGGCGACCTGATCCTCACCGCAACGGGCGACCTGTCGCGCAACCGCACGGTCGGCCTGCAGCTGGCGGCCGGCCGCACGCTGAACGACATCCTCGGCGCGCTTGGCCACGTGGCCGAAGGCGTGCGCTGCGCGCAGGCCGTGCTGGCGATCGCGCGCGCGCAGTCGATCGAAATGCCGATCACCGAAGCCGTGTGCGGCGTGCTGTTCGACGGCATCGCGCCGCGCGACGCCGTCAGCGGCCTGCTGCGGCGCGACGCGCGCGCCGAGTAGGGCGCCCCGGCGCTGCCTGGCGGCGCCGTGTTCGCTTCGGGCGCGCGGCGTCAAAGCGCGCTACGCTTGAACAGTCGCCGGCGCTCCGGGAGGTTGTCATGCTGCGGATCCATTCCACCACGCTCGATGCGCAGGTCGTCGACATCACGACGCTCGATGTCGACGCGATCGTCAACGCCGCGAACGGTTCGCTGCTCGGCGGCGGTGGCGTCGATGGCGCGATCCACCGCGCGGCCGGCCCCGGCCTGCTTGCCGAATGCCGCACGCTCGGCGGCTGCGAGACGGGCGACGCCAAGCTCACGCGCGGCCACGGGTTGCCGGCGCGCTACGTGATCCATGCGGTCGGGCCGGTGTGGCACGGCGGCGGGAGCGGCGAGGCCGACCTGCTCGCGTCGTGCTACCGGCGCGCGATCGAGCTGGCCGAGGAGGTCGCGGCGACGTCGATCGCGTTCCCGGCGATAAGTTGCGGCATCTATCGCTATCCGGCTGAAGAAGCCGTCGAGATTGCGGTCGGCACCGTCGCCGAAATGCTGCCGCAGGCGCCGAACCTCGCACGCGTGGTGTTCGCGTGCTTTTCTCCCGACATCTACGACCTGTATCGCGCGCGACTCGCACGGACGTGACGCGTCCCGCGGAGCGGGATGCGCCGCGCAAGCGTCATGCGCCGCCTTCGAAGCCGGCCTGGCGCCACGCCTCGAACACGACCACCGCGACCGTGTTCGACAGGTTCAGGCTGCGGTTGTCCGGCCGCATCGGCAGGCGCACGCGCTGTTCGTTCGGGAAGCGCTCGAGCAGCTCGGCGGGCAGGCCGCGCGTTTCCGAGCCGAACACGAACCAGTCGCCGGGCAGGAACGCATGATCGTGGAAGCGGCCCGAGCCGCGGGTCGTGAACGCGAACATCCGCGCGGGGTCGGGCGTTTCCGCCGCGACGAACGCATCCCAGTCGCGGTGCACGCGCATCTGCGCATACTCGTGATAGTCGAGGCCCGCGCGGCGCATCCGCGCGTCGTCGAGCGGGAAGCCGAGCGGCTCGATCAGGTGCAGGCGCGCCCCCGTGTTGGCGCACAGGCGGATCACGTTGCCGGTGTTCGGCGGAATTTCGGGGGCGACGAGGACGACGTTGAACATGTTTCGGTCTGGCTGGGCCGGCCGGGGCGGCGCAATGTGCGCGTTCCCGACCGGCCGGTTCGTGGCGGCCGCCGCCGTGTTCGGGCGGCTGGCCTCTCTATCTAATTAATCCCTGGCGGTGCGCAGCGCAACCAGATTCGTCACGCGCGCGGCGCCCGCCACTTTCAGCGCGTGCGCGGCGGCCGCGAGCGTCGCGCCGGACGTCATCACGTCGTCGACGAGCGCGACGTGGCGCCCGGCGACGCCGCCCGCCACCGCGAATGCGGCCATCACGTTGTCGCGCCGTGCGTGCCGGTCGAGCCGCGACTGCGGCGCGGTGTCGGCGACCCGCGCGAGCAGCGCCGCATCCGCGCGCACGCCGAGCCGCCGCGCGAGCGGGCGCGCGATGACCCAGGCCTGGTTGTAGCCACGCACGACGAGCCGCCGGTGCGACAGCGGCACGGGCGCCACCAGGTCGAAGCCGCCGGCGCCGGGCGTATCGTCGATCAACCGGGCGAGGCGTGCCGCGAATTCGGCGCCGAGCGCGAGTTGCCGGTGAAACTTCAGGCCGCGCGCGAGTCCGTCGAGCGGCGCACGGTAATCCGCCAGCGCGAGCGTTGCATCGAACGGCGGCGGCGCCGCACGGCACGCGTCGCACCGGTATGCGGCCGCGCGGCCGGCACCGGCGCGAGCGCCGCGGGGCGGGGCCGAACGCGGTGGCCCGATGCCCAGCGGCAGCGCACAGACGTCGCAGCGCAGCCGCGCTTCGTTCCAGTACGCGGCGTCGCACGCGCCGCACATCACGGTGTGTGACAAATTGCCGCACAGTGCGCAGCGATTCGGCAGCGCGACCGCGGCGACGCGCGCGCCCAGCGCGCGGACCTGCGACAAAGCGACGCGCATCGTGCGTCGGACGGAACGGCGGATCATCGCAACACTCCTGACACCCCGCCTCAATGAAGCCCGCGGGGCGAGCGAGTATACTTCGGGCTCTTCGCCAGTGTGCCCGACATGTCCCCAGCTTCGATTTCAACCGGCCGTCCGGCCAATGACGCAAGGCGCCTTCGGCGGATCTTCGACCGCCGTGCCGCCACGTTCGATGCGGTCGCGTTCCTGCCGCGCGAGATCGCGCAGCGCATGAACGAGCGCCTCGAATACATCAAGGTGAGCCCCGCAGCCGTGCTGGACGCGGGCTGTGGCCCGGGCGACGATCTGCCGGCGCTGCGCGCACGCTTTCCCGAGGCGCCCGTATTCGGCGTCGACCTGTCCGGTGCGATGCTCGCGCGAGCCGGTCAGCGCGAGGTCGAGCAGACGAGCTGGCGCCGCTGGCTGCCGGCCTCGCTCGGCCGCGCACTGGGCCAGCGCGGCCCGCGCGTCGCGCAGGCCGACTTCGCCGCGCTGCCGTTCCCCGGCGGCGCGTTCGACCTGATCTGGTCGAATCTCGCCCTCCACTGGCATTCGCGCCCGGACGCGGTGCTGCCCGAATGGCAGCGCGTGCTGCGCGTGAACGGGCTGCTGATGTTCAGCACGCTCGGCCCCGATACCCTGCGCGAACTGCGCGCGGCCTGCGCGGACGCCGAAGCGGCGCTCGGCATCGCGCCGCCCGCCGCGCGCGTGATCGATTTCGTCGACATGCACGACCTCGGCGACATGCTCGTCGAGAGCGGCTTCGAGATTCCCGTGATGGATCAGGAGGTGCTGACCGTCACCTACAAATCCCCCGACTCCCTGCTGGCCGACGTGCGCCGCTGGGGCGCCTATCCGTTCGAGCGCGAGGCGCCGCAACGCGCGACGCGGCGCTTTCGCGCGGCGCTCGACGACGCGCTGGAGGCCCGCCGGCGCGCGGACGGCACGATTCCGCTCACGTTCGAAGTGATCTACGGCCACGCATGGAAGGCCGTACCGCGCACGACCGCCGAAGGGCACGGGATCGTGCGCATCGAGGACATCGGAAAGGGGCGTCCGAAGAATCGGTAAAGCGGTAAAGAGGGGTTTTGTTATGTCTGAAATTAGCGGCGCAAAGCGGGGTCGAATTGGCGCCTGAAATGGCCGGAAAGCTTGTCGCGCTTGGCTCGCGGGCCGATAGTCGCTTGCTTGTGGATGCCATTGAACCCGCCTATAATGCGTCAGCTTGTCGTCCCGGGGTCCCCGCAATACGGAACGACGAGTCCGATGCAGGCATGCATCGCATGCCATTCGCGTGAGGCGGCGATGGAAGCAGCGAGGGTTTTGGCGGAGACGACGAACGGCGAGCCGGTCCTCGAAGACTGGCTCATGAAACGCAACTGTTCGGCGTCGCCGCGTCAGTTCGTGCTGTTTTACGTGTCGCTCGCGGGCTTCTCGCTGCTGATCGCGACATTGCTGATGTGGCGGGGAGCTTGGCTCGTCATGCCCTTTACCGGAATCGAGTTGCTGGCTGTGGGTGTCGCATTTGCGATCTATGCTCGCCATGCGGTCGATTACGAACGCATCAGGCTGTATCCGCACCGGCTCGTGATCGAGCGGATGGATGCGGAGCGGCTCACGCAGATCGAATTCAACCCGCGCTGGGTGCGGGTCGAGCCGGGTGCGACGCCACGCGACCCGATTCGGCTGGTATCGCGCGGGCAGACCGTCGTAATCGGGCAGCATCTCGCGCAGTACAAGCGTGCGCAGTTCGCCGACGAACTGCGCGTGTCGCTCAGGCGCTGCGGCTGACGAGGCGCGGGCACCGGCGGATTGGGCCGGCGGCTTGCGACGGGGGAGGGTTTGAATGGAAATTTTGGGTAAGGATGCTATGAAAACAATCAAGCGAGCCCTCACGGGCGTGCTGGCATGCAGCGGATTGCTCTTTGCCGGTGCCGCCCTGGCGGTCGGTGATAGCCCGGGCGGCCCCCGCGTCAACGAGATCAACTTTCAGCCGCCGGTCACGAAAATCGCCGAGGAGCTCTACGATCTCCACACGATGATGCTCATCCTGTGTACGGTGATCTTCGTCGGCGTGTTCGGCGTGATGTTCTATTCGATCTTCGCGCACCGCAAATCCAAGGGCCACAAGGCCGCCAATTTCCATGAAAGCACGACCGTCGAGATCATCTGGACGATCGTGCCGTTCGTCATCGTCGTGCTGATGGCGCTGCCGGCGACGAAGGCCGTCGTCGCGATGAAGGACACGACGAACGCCGATCTCACGATCAAGGTCACCGGCTACCAGTGGAAGTGGGGCTACGACTACGTGAAGGGCCCGGGCGAGGGCATCGGCTTCCTGTCGACGCTCAGCACCCCGCGTGACGAAGTGATGGGCAAGAAGCCGATCACCGACACCTATCTGCAGGAAGTCGACAACCCGCTCGTCGTGCCGGTCAACAAGAAGATCCGCATCATCACGACCGCGAACGACGTCGTCCACTCGTGGTACGTGCCCGCGTTCGGCGTGAAGCAGGATGCGATCCCCGGCTTCGTGCGCGACACGTGGTTCAAGGCCGACAAGGTCGGTACGTTCCGCGGTTTCTGTACCGAGCTGTGCGGCAAGGAACACGCGTACATGCCGGTCGTCGTCGAAGTCCTGTCGGACGACGACTACGCAAAGTGGGTCACCGCGCAGAAGGCCAAGCTGGCCAGCGCCGCGGTCGATCCGAACAAGGTCTACACGATGGCTGAACTCGTCGCGCACGGCGAGGAAGTCTACAAGGCGAACTGCGCGGCCTGCCACCAGGTGAGCGGCAAGGGCCTCGGCGCGTTCCCGGCCATGGACGGCAGCCCGATCGTGAACGGCCCGATCGCCGGCCACGTCGAGCGCGTGCTGCACGGCAAGGGCGCGATGCCGTCGTGGGCGTCGCTGTCGGATCTCGACATCGCCTCGGTCATCACGTACGAACGCAATTCGTGGGGCAACCACAAGAACGACCTGCTGCAGCCGAAGCAAGTGGCCGACGCGCGTAACGGCAAGATGCCGGAAGACGCGGCGGGCGCAGCGGCAGCCGCACCGGCGGAAGCCGCTTCGGCGCCGGCGCAGGCTGCGTCGGGCGCAGAGCAGCCGGCGGCAGCGGCATCGGCCGCACTGTCGACGATCTACTTCGAGACGGGCAAGAGCGTGCTGCCGGCCGACGCGAAGGCGGCGATCGCCGCCGCGGCCGACTATGCGAAGGCACATCCGGACGCGAAGCTCGCGTTGTCGGGCTTTACCGACAAGACGGGCTCGGCCGACGCGAACGCCGAACTGGCGAAGCATCGCGCACAAGCCGTGCGCGACGCGCTGAAGGCAGCAGGCGTGGCGGAAGACCACATTATTCTCAAAAAGCCGGAAACGATCTCGGGCGGGGCGGACGCGAAGGAAGCCCGGCGTGTCGAGATCGGTCCGGCGGCTTGACGTGTCGCTGAGTTAGTCGACGTATTCGCATTAGGAGATTCTCATGTCTAGCATCGGGCACGACGTAGCCGCGGACCACGCGCACGACGACCACGCGCACGAAATGCCGCACGGCTGGCGGCGTTGGCTGTTTGCCACCAACCACAAGGACATCGGTACGCTGTACCTGTTGTTCTCGTTCATCATGTTCCTGTCGGGCGGCGTGATGGCGCTCGCCATCCGGGCCGAGCTGTTCGAGCCGGGCCTGCAGATCATGCGTCCGGAGTTCTTCAACGAACTCACGACGATGCACGGCCTGATCATGGTGTTCGGCGCGATCATGCCGGCGTTCGTCGGCTTCGCGAACTGGATGATTCCGCTGCAGATCGGCGCGTCCGACATGGCGTTCGCGCGGATGAACAACTTCAGCTTCTGGCTGCTGCCGGTTGCGGCCGTGCTGCTGGTCGGTTCGTTCTTCGCGCCGGGTGGCGCGACGGCTGCCGGCTGGACGCTCTACGCGCCGCTGTCGACGCAGATGGGCCCGGGCATGGACTTCGCGATCTTCGCGGTCCACATCATGGGCGCATCGTCGATCATGGGCGGGATCAACATCGTCGTGACGATCCTGAACATGCGCGCACCGGGCATGACGCTGATGAAGATGCCGATGTTCGCGTGGACGTGGCTGATCACGGCGTACCTGCTGATCGCGGTGATGCCGGTTCTGGCAGGCGCGATCACGATGGTGCTGTTCGACCGCCACTTCGGCACGTCGTTCTTCAACGCGGCAGGCGGCGGCGATCCGGTGATGTACCAGCACATCTTCTGGTTCTTCGGCCACCCCGAGGTGTACATCATGATTCTGCCGGCGTTCGGGATCGTGTCGCAGGTGATCCCGGCGTTCGCACGCAAGACGCTGTTCGGCTATAGCTCGATGGTGTACGCGACGGCTTCGATCGCGATCCTGTCGTTCATGGTCTGGGCGCACCACATGTTCGCCACGGGCATGCCGGTGACCGGCCAGCTGTTCTTCATGTACGCGACGATGCTGATCGCGGTGCCGACGGGCGTGAAGGTGTTCAACTGGCTCGCGACGATGTGGCGCGGCTCGATGACGTTCGAAACCCCGATGCTGTTCGCGATCGGCTTCCTGTTCGTGTTCACGTTCGGCGGCCTGACGGGCCTGATGCTCGCGATGGCGCCGCTCGACATCCAGTATCACGGCACCTACTTCGTGGTGGCGCACTTCCACTACGTGCTGGTGGCGGGCTCATTGTTCGCGCTGTTCTCGGGCTGGTACTACTGGGCACCGAAGTGGACGGGCTGGATGTACAACGAGACGCGCGGCAAGATCCACTTCTGGGCGTCGATGATCTTCTTCAACCTGACGTTCTTCCCGATGCACTTCGTCGGTCTCGCAGGCATGCCGCGTCGCTATGCGGACTACCCGGCGCAGTTCACGGACTTCAACCAGGTTGCGACGATCGGCGCATTCGGCTTCGGCCTCGCGCAGGTGTACTTCCTGTTCGCAGTCGCGCTGCCGGCCTACCGTGGCGGCGGCGAGCTGGAAAAGGCGTCGGACAAGCCGTGGGATGGCGCGACGGGCCTCGAGTGGACGGTGCCGAGCCCGGCTCCCTTCCACACGTTCGAGCAACCGCCGCACGTCGAGTAAGTTTCACAGTGCGCCTGGCCGCTGCCAGCCTGCCGCGCAGGCAGGCTGGCAGCGGCGGGCGCCGAATCGAGGTTTCAGCGAAGTTTCAGATGACCCGGAATCCACAACAAAGACGAACGCCCGAGCAGATTCGCGCGGGCAACAAGCGGCTCGGCCTCATCCTGCTCGTCATCGCCGCCGTTTTTTTTGTGGGTGTCGTGATCAAGCAGTGGTGGCTGTCCACTCACTGATGCAGCAACAGACGCAGTAGCGAGGAAGTTGTCGTATGTCGAAGCCGGAAGAGGGCGCCGTCGATCGCGCGTTCAATCGTTCGATGCTGGTGAAGCTCTTCGTCGTGGCCGGGCTGATGTTCGGTTTCGGCTTCGCGCTGATCCCGATGTATCGGGCGATCTGCCAGATCACCGGCATCAACAACCTGGTGCAGCGCGATGTCAGCGAGCGCGAGGCGAAGAACTCGCAGGTCGACACCAGCCGCACGGTGTCGGTCGAGTTCGATGCGAACGCGCGCGGCCCGCTCGGTTTCAAGCCGGAGCACAACAGTCTCGACGTGCATCCGGGCGAGCTGACGACGATCGTGTACGACGTGACGAACGGGCAGGGCAGGCCGGTCGTTGCACAGGCGATTCCGAGCTACGCGCCGAAGCAGGCGACGGAGTTCTTCAAGAAGATCGAGTGCTTTTGCTTTACGCAGCAGACGCTGGCCGCGAACGAATCGCGCAAGATGCCGGTGGTGTTCGTGATCGATCCGAAACTGCCGAAGGACGTGAAGACGATCACGCTGTCGTACACGTTCTTCGAGCTGAATACGCCGGCCACGCCGGCGCCGGCGCCGGGCAAGACCGCGGCGCAGGGCGCGGCGAAGCCGGACGCATGACGACGGAGGCGGGGCGATGACGGGGGAGAAGCGGGGCGGGTCGTTCGGCCAGGCGCTGAAGGCCGTGCTGTGGTCGTTCTTCGGGGTGCGCAAGCGGCGCGACCTGGAGGCCGATGCGACGCAGTTGAATCCGCTGCACGTGCTGATCGTCGCGTTGCTGGCGGCCGGTGTGTTCATCGGCGTGCTGATCCTGATCGTGCGTGCCGTCGTGGGCTGAAGCCCGCGGGCACGAAAGAATGCAGCGCGCGGCGCCACGGTGGCGCGTGCAGGAAGGAGCGGTGGTGGTCACGCCGCGCAAGAAATAAAGCCGGAGCGGTTTCCGGTACACAAATTGGACTGAAGTGGAGAATCAAGCATGAGCGGTCAAAACCAGACCCCGTACTATTTCGTGCCGCATCCGTCGCAGCATCCGATCAGCGCGGCCATCGGCCTGCTGGTCATGCTCGGATCGACAGCGCTGTGGATCAACGGTCACGACTGGGCGCCGTTTACGGCGCTGCTCGGCCTGCTTTGGTTGCTCTTTACGCTGTATCACTGGTTCGGCGACGCGATCGCCGAATCGGAAGGCGGTCACTACGGCAAGAACGTCGACAAGTCGTACCGCTGGAGCATGAGCTGGTTCATCTTCTCGGAAGTCATGTTCTTCGGCGCATTCTTCGGCGCGCTGTTCTATGCGCGTGAAATCGCGCTGCACCAGCTCGGCAGCCTCGACTACAAGCTGATCTGGCCGGATTTCTCCGCCGTGTGGCCGAACGAAGGCCCCGCCGCGCTCGCCGGTCACTTCAAGACGATGGGCCCGTGGCCGATCCCGACGCTGAACACCGCATTCCTGCTGTCGTCGGGCGTGACGCTGACGATCTCGCACCACGCGCTGCGTGACGATCATCGCAAGAAGGCGATCGCCTGGCTGGCCGCGACGCTCGTGTTCGGTATCTGCTTCCTGTTCCTGCAGGGCTTCGAGTATTACCACGCGTACAACGAACTGAACCTGACGCTGAACTCGGGCGTGTACGGTTCGACGTTCTTCCTGCTGACGGGCTTCCACGGCTTCCACGTGTTCCTCGGCGGCACGATGCTCGCGGTGGTGCTGGTGCGGATGATCCGCGGCCACTTCAAGCCCGATCACCACTTCGCCTTCGAAGGCGCCGCGTGGTACTGGCACTTCGTCGACGTCGTCTGGCTCGGCCTGTACGTCGTCGTCTACTGGCTGTAAATGGAACCACGGCCCGCGCAGCAATGCGCGGGCCGTTTTCATTGGGTCGGCCGGGCAGCGTGACTGCCGGCCTTCACCACCCGGGCGCCGCCGCGACTCAGTCAGGCGGCGCTTTTGCTTGGTGCCACGGCCGTGCGGCGAAATGTCACAGCGGCCGCGGCGGCAAACGGATCAACGCCCGATCGGCAGGCCGGTCGAATGGATCCAGCCCATCCAGTTCGCGATCAGGATGAGCAGGAACAGCGACACCGACAGCCCGACGCGGGTGGCGAGCGACCAGACCATGCGTTTCGTGTGGCCGCGGTCGTGCATCATGAAGTAGAGCGCCGAGCCCATGCTGGCAATGATGAGGACGAAGGCGATGGGAACGAGTATGTGCATGACACGAACCGGACGACGGCAATTCGAAAGGAAGAGGATAATTATCGCACTTCGCTTTCGGGCAGGTGCCGGGCGGGCCGCATGATGAAGATTCGCTGGCTGCCCGCGCTGCTGATCCTCGTCGTCGTCGCGGTCACGATCCGTCTCGGTTTCTGGCAGCGCGACCGCGCGCACCAGAAGGAAGCGCTGCAGGCGAGCATCGAGCGCTACGAGCAGGCGGCGCCCGTCGACATCGGCGCGCAGCCGATGCCGCTCGCGTCGATCGAGTTCCATCGCGTGCGTGCGACGGGCCGTTTTCTGCCCGAGCAAGCCGTGTTCCTCGACAATCGGCCGTATAACGACCAGCCGGGTTTTTACGTCGTGATGCCGTTTAAACTCACGGGCGGCGGCGTCGTGCTCGTGAACCGCGGCTGGCTGCCGCGCAATATCTCCGATCGCACGGCGATCGAGCCGTTCGCGACGCCCGCGGGCGACGTCGAGATCGTGGGCATTGCGCGCGCCGATGCATCGCGGGCGTTCGAGCTCGGCGAAGGCGGATCGGCGGCGCACCAGAAGATCCGGCAGAACCTGGACGTCGCCGCGTATGCGAAGGAAACGGGGCTGCCGCTGCAGCCGTTCGTGATCCAGCAGACGAGCGATGACGGCGACAAGCTCGTGCGTGACTGGCCGGCGGCGACGACCGGCGTCGAGCGCAATTACGGTTACATGTTTCAGTGGTGGGCGATGGCGGCGGCCGCGCTCGGCTTCGGGCTGTACGCCGCGCGGCGTGCGGCGAAGAAGTCGGCCGGCGCGTGAGCGCCATGCCAGGACGCGGCGCCGGCGCCGCGGGTTCGTTTCGAGAGGTCTGATTTGTCCATGCAATCTTCCCGTCAGGGTCCGGCCGCTGCGCCGTCGCCTGCGGCCCGCAAGCGCGGCCGCTGGATGCTCGTGCTGCTGGGTCTCGTGTGCGCCGCACCGATGATCGCGTCGTACTTCACCTATTACGTGATCAAGCCGAAGGGCGGCTCGACCAACTACGGCACGCTGATCGAGCCGCAGCGCCCGATCCCCGCGGATCTGCAGGTGACCGACGAAACCGGCAGGACCGTGCCGCTGTCGTCGCTGCGCGGCGTGTGGCTGTTCGTGATGACCGACAGCAGCGCGTGCGACGAGGCCTGCGCGAAGAAGCTCTATTTCATGCGCCAGATCCGCGTCACGCAGGCGGGCGAGCGGCACCGGCTCACGATGGTGTGGCTGCGCAGCGATGCGGGCGCGACGCCGCAGAAGGTGCTGGACGCGTACCCGGATACGCGCCGTCTCGTCGCCGACCCGGCCGCGGTGGCCGCGTGGCTGCCGGCCGACGCGGGCACGAAGGACAGCGACCACATCTACCTGGTCGATCCGAACGGCAACCTGATGATGCGCTTCCCGAAGGATCCGAACCCCAGCAAGATCAAGTCGGACGTGACGAAGCTGCTGAAGTGGTCGAGCATCGGCTAAGGCAATACGAGAGGCAATAAACCGATGGCGTATCTACTGCAACTCGGCCTGATCGGCTTCTGCATCGCGCTGCTGCCGCTGTCGTACGTGTGGGTGAAGGCCGACGACAACAAGTTTCGCAAGCTGGTGTGGATCACCACCTTCCTGACGCTCGACCTCGTGATGTTCGGCGGCTTCACGCGGCTGACCGATTCGGGGCTCGGCTGCCCTGACTGGCCCGGCTGCTACGGCACGTCGTCGCCGTTCATTGCGCACGCCGCGATCACGGCCGCGCACCAGGCGATGCCGACCGGCCCGGTCAGCATGTCGAAGGCGTGGATCGAGATGATCCACCGCTATTTCGCGATGGCGATCGGCGTGCTGATCATCGCGCAGGTCGTGATCGCGTGGGCCGCGCGGCTGCGCCGCCGCCCGCTGCACGTGTCGCCGTGGTGGCCGACGAGCCTGCTGCTGCTGATCCTCGTGCAGGGCGCGTTCGGCGCGTGGACGGTCACGATGAAGCTGCAGCCGGTGATCGTCACGATCCACCTGCTGCTCGGCCTCACGCTGCTCGGCACGCTCGGCTGGCTCGCGGCGCGGCAGACGCCGCTGCCGTCGCACGACCCCGAAGCCGGCCGCTATCGCGCGGCCGCGCTCGCGGCGCTCGTGCTGCTGGTCGTGCAGATCGCGCTCGGCGGCTGGGTGAGCACCAACTACGCGGTGCTCGCGTGCACCGACTTCCCGACCTGCAACGGCCAGTGGATCCCGCCGATGGACTTCGAGCACGGCTTCCACCTGTGGCGCGCGCTCGGGATGACGAAGGACGGCGAGGCGATCACGCAGGACGCGCTGGTCGCGATCCACTGGACGCACCGCACGTTCGCGTTCGTCGTGGTCGCGTACCTGGTCGCGTTCGCGCTGAAGATGCGCCGCTTCGAATCGCTGCGGCGGCCCGCGAACGGCGTGCTGCTGGTCGTCCTGCTGCAGTTCGTGACGGGCCTGACCAACATCGTGCTGCAGTGGCCGCTGCCGGTCGCCGTCGCGCACAACGGCGGGGCCGCGATCCTGCTGCTGCTCGTCGTCATGTTAAACTTTCGCATCCTTTCAAGCCGCCCCGGCCGTGTCGCGCAGCCTGCGCGCGACGCCGCCCCGGCGTGACCGCCCCCATGCAAAGCACCCTCTCCCAATCGCCCGGTAGCCGGTTTTCGCAATACATGGCGCTGACGAAGCCGCGTGTCACGCAGCTCGCGGTGTTCTGCGCGGTGATCGGCATGTTCCTCGCGACGCCGGGCATGGTGCCGTGGCACGTGCTGATCGGCGGTACGGTCGGCATCTGGCTGTTGGCCGGCGCCGCGTTCGCGATCAACTGCCTCGTCGAACAGAAGATCGACGCGATGATGCGCCGCACCGCGTGGCGCCCGTCCGCGCGCGGCGAGATCACGACCCCACAGATCCTGCTGTTCTCGGCCGTGCTCGGCAGCGTCGGCGCATGGACGCTCTATACGTTCACGAACCCGCTGACGATGTGGCTGACGATCGCCACCTTCGTCGGCTACGCGGTGATCTACACGCTGCTGCTCAAGCCGATGACGCCGCAGAACATCGTGATCGGCGGCGCATCGGGGGCGATGCCGCCGGCGCTCGGCTGGGCCGCGGTCACCGGCGCGGTGCCGGGCGACGCGTGGATCCTCGTGCTGATCATCTTCGTGTGGACGCCGCCGCATTTCTGGGTGCTCGCGCTCTATCGCCGCAAGGATTACGAGAACGCGGGGCTGCCGATGCTGCCCGTCACGCACGGCGAGAAGTTCACGCGGCTGCACATCCTGCTGTACACGGTGATCCTGTTCGCGGTCACGCTGATGCCGTTCATCTCCGGGATGAGCGGAGCCGTCTACCTGGCGAGCGCGGTGCTGCTCGGCGCGGTGTTCCTCGCGTATGCGTGGAAGATCCATCGCGACTATTCGGACGCACTCGCCCGCAAGGCCTTCCGCTACTCGATCGTCTACCTGTCGCTGCTGTTTGCCGCGCTGCTCGTCGATCACTATGCACGCCCGCTGCTCGGCGTGTAACCGCACGGTTTGAACGCAATGCTCCAATCACGGTTCGGGCGCCGCGCGCGCCAAGGCTGGATGCTCGCATGCGCATTCACGGCAGCGCTGCTGCTCGCCGGATGCGACAACGCGCCGAAATTCCAGAATCTCGACATCACCGGCAACACGCAATTCGGCAGCGACTTTTCGCTGCCCGATACGACCGGCAAGGTGCGCACGCTCGCCGACTTCAAGGGCCGGGCGGTCGTGATGTTCTTCGGCTATACGCACTGCCCGGATGTGTGCCCGACGACCATGGCCGAGCTGTCCGAAGCGTTGAAGCAGCTCGGGCCCGATGCCGCGAAGCGCGTGCAGGTGCTGTTCGTGACCGTCGACCCGGAGCGTGACACGCCGGCGCTGCTCGGCCAGTACGTGCCCGCGTTCGACCCGTCGTTCATCGGCCTGCGGCCGGCCGACGAAGCGGCACTGAAGAAGGTCACGAAGGATTTCCGCGTGTACTACGCGAAGGTGCCCGGCAAGACGCCCGGCAGCTACACGATGGATCACACCGCCGCGAGCTACGTGTTCGACCGCGACGGCAAGCTGCGCCTGTTCGTGCGCGACGGCCAGGGCCCCGGCCCGTGGGTCCACGACCTGAAGCTGCTGGTCGACTGACCGGCCGCCGCCGGGCGCCCGGCCCGGCGATCACGTGACGGCCGCCACGCGCCGTCACGCTTTCCCGCTTCCCTCGTTGATTGCATGCGCCGCGCGTCGGGCGGCGTGCCGGCCTGCGCGCGCATCGCGCAGGCGCCGCGTTACGGCAGCGCCGGTACGTTGAAGCCGGATGCGGCACGCGTGATCCGGAATTCCGTCACGCGATACGTGGCGAGCCCTTCGGTGACGAACGGATCGGTCTTCAGGATCGCGTCCAGTTCGTCGTGATCGATGCGGGCCGCGAGGATCACGCCGCCTTCGCGCGGCACCTTCGGCCCGGCCGCGATGAAGATGCCCTTGTCGAACTGCGGCTGCAGAAATGCGCGATGGCGTTCGAGCGCGTCGTCGATGCGCTCGAGCGATGCGGTGTAGTGAATGTCGATGACGTACATGGATGGCCCCGGAATGGTGCCGGCTCTTCGCGTGCCGGCTGGCCGGTCTTTTTAGCACAGCGGATGCGGGCTGTCGCGCCGGTGGTCGCGGTGCGGGGTGCGGGCGGCGTGTCGATCGCCGGTGCGTGGCGCCCGTTCGTATTCAAGTTGTAAGCCTCGGTGCCGTAAATGAATGGGCAAGCGTTTGCGCGCGGCAGGCCGTTCGCGCGCAGCGTGCGCATCGACATCGACAAAGGCACGCAGATGAGCAGAATGAGTTTGAACCGCAAGCTGTGGCTCGCGCTTGCGCTGGTATGGATCGGTCTCCTGGGCGTTGGCGCATGGAGCGCGTACGAGACGCGCGCGACGATGCTCGCCGAACGCAAGGCCGGCATCGCGAATCTCGTCGATTCGGCGGCCGGCATCGTGAAGGCGTATCACGCACTCGCACAAAGCGGCACGCTGCCCGAGGCCGACGCGAAGCGCGACGCGCTCGCGAGCCTGGCCGCGATGCGCTACGGCGATTCGGGCTACGTGTTCGTGATGGACTCGAAGCCGGTCGTGCTGATGCATCCGACGCTGCCGAAGCTGGTCGGCACGCAGGTCGGCGACTATCTCGACCCGGACGGCAAGCCGCTGTTCGTCACGATCCTGAACGCCGCGAAGGAAACCGGCAGCGGCTTCGCCGAGTATCGCGGGCGCCTGCCGCACAGCGAGACCGCCGTGCCGAAGATCAGCTACGTCACGCGCTTCACGCCGTGGGACTGGAACATCTCGAGCGGCGTCTTCCTGAAGGACATCGACACCATTTACTACCGGACATTGCTCGGCCACCTCGCGGTCGTGTTCGTGATCGGCTTCGTGATCAGCGCGGCGATGCTGGTGATCATCCGCAACGTGCGCGGCAGCCTCGGCGGCGAGCCCGACGAAGCGGCCGCGCTCGCGGCGCGCATCGCGCAGGGCGACCTGACGCAGCCGGTGCCCGTGCGGGCGGGCGACCGCACGAGCATGATGGCCGCGATGCACGACATGCAGGCACGGCTGCAGGCGACGATCGGCGGGATTCGCCAGTCGGCCGGAGCGATCGCGTCGGCGAGCCGCCAGATCTCGGCCGGCAACGACGACCTGTCGCAGCGCACCGAGGAGCAGGCTGCGTCGCTGGAAGAAACCGCCGCGAGCATGGAGCAGCTGACCGCGACGGTGAAGCAGAACGCCGACAACGCGCGGCAGGCGAGCGGGCTGGCGAACAACGCATCGGAGATCGCGCGTACCGGGAGCGACGTCGTGAACCGCGTGATCGGCACGATGGGCGAGATCGACGACAGCTCGCGCAAGATCGCCGACATCATCGGCGTGATCGAGGGCATCGCATTCCAGACCAACATCCTCGCGCTGAACGCGGCGGTCGAAGCCGCGCGCGCCGGCGAGCAGGGGCGCGGCTTCGCGGTGGTCGCGGGCGAAGTGCGTTCGCTCGCGCAGCGCAGCGCGACGGCGTCGAAGGAGATCCGCGAGCTAATCGTCGACTCGGTCGAGCGCGTGCGCAACGGGTCGGCGCTGGTCGGCCAGGCCGGCACGACGATGGGCGAGATCCTGCAGGCCGTCGCACGCGTGACCGACATCATGGGCGAGATCGCGGCGGCGTCCGAGGAGCAGGCGAGCGGCATCACGCAGGTCGGGCGCGCGGTCACGCAGATGGATCAGGTGACGCAGCAGAACGCGGCGCTCGTCGAGGAGGCCGCCGCGGCCGCCGCGTCGCTGCAGGAACAGGCCGCACGGCTGCGCGACACGGTCGGCGCGTTCCGGGTCGGCGGGCAGGTGGGTGGGCCTGCACTCGGCGCCACGAAGGCGGATCAGGCGGCGGTGGCGTAACGCACTGGCCGATGCGCGATCCGCATGAACGCAACTAACGGCCGAGTCGCACAGGCGCTGCCGGCAACGCTGCGGAGCATACCCATATGAGCGGGATGTATTTCACTTCCCGCCGATCCTGTGACACCATTTGCCCCTTCCTGCGAGTCGGGGCATACCCGTATCGCGCCCTATTTCGAGTAATCCAGTAAGCAAGAAAGCGAGAAACAGATGAAGCGTCGCAGTCTCCTGAAGGTATTTTCCGCGCTGGCCACCGGTGCAGCACTGACGCTGTCGGCAGGCGCGCACGCCGAAGACAAGGTGATCAAGGTCGGCACGGTCGCCGGCCCGGATTCGGAAGTGTGGCAGCTCGTGCAGAAGGTCGCGAAGGAGAAGGAAGGCCTGAACGTGAAGGTCATCGAGTTCAACGACTACGTGCAGCCGAACGCGGCGCTCGACTCGGGCGACCTCGACGCGAACAGCTTCCAGCACCAGCCCTACCTCGACAGCCAGGTGAAGCAGCGTGGCTACAAGATCGTCAGCGCGGGCCTGACCTACATCTCGCCGATCGGCGTGTACTCGAAGAAGTTCAAGGCGCTGAAGGACCTGCCGCAGGGCGCGAAGGTCGCGGTGCCGAACGATCCGTCGAACGAGAACCGCGCGCTGCTGCTGCTGCAGACGCAAGGCCTGATCAAGCTGAAGGCGGGCGCCGGCACGGGCGGCAACAACGCAACGGTGCTCGACATCGCCGACAACCCGAAGAAACTGAAGATCTCCGAACTCGACGCCGCGCAACTGCCGCGCGTGCTGTCGGACGTCGACGCGGCCGTGATCAACACCAACTACGCGCTCGCCGCGAACCTGCAGCCGACCAAGGACGCGATCGCGCTCGAAGCGCTGACGAGCCCGTACGCGAACCTGATCGCCGTGCGCGCGAAGGACAAGGATCAGCCGTGGGTGAAGAAGCTGGTCAAGGCATACCAGTCGCCGGAAGTGCGGGAATTCATCAAGAAGCAGTTCAAGGGCTCGATGGTCGCGTCGTTCTGAACGCCGCATACCGGTCGAATCGCTGAATGAAAAGGGCCTGCATCGCGTGCAGGCCCTTTTTTCATTGGCGCGGCCGATCGGCGGCCGCAGGGGGTGTCGCGTTCCGCGGCCGGCTCACATCTCGCCGCGCCGCGAGCAGATCGCCATGATCTGCTGGATCGCGTAATTGTCGCGCACGCCCGGCAGCGACTGCACGACACATTCATGAAAGCGCCGTTCACGCGGCAGCAGCATCGCGTTGTTGCGATACAGCGCGTCGCACGAGCGCTGGATCAGTTGCGCCGCCGCGCCGTTGCGGCTGTCGCGCAGCGCGCCAAGCATGCAGTCGTCGTATTGCGCATAGCCGTCGGTAAGCGCGAACGCCGCGCTCGGCAGCGCCAGCGCGAGCGCCGCGAATGCGATGGCTCGGATCCCCCGTTTCATGTGCCCTCCGAAGGCGTGGATTGGGTCGGCCGACAGCATAACGTAAAGCCGCAAGCGCGGCTGACGCGTTGCGTCGGGGCCGGCGGGAACCGCCGCCGGCTGGGCTTCGCGCGCGTTCGCGGACGTCGGTGGGCGCTGCGATTCGGGGCGTGATGCGAAAGCGCGGAGTCAGGCGGTGGTCTGCGGAAATGGTATCCTCGTGCGTTCGCCGCTGCACGCTTTCCCGGAGCGTGCGCGGGCCGCTCGCCGACGCGTCGCACGCATGGCGGCGCCCGCCTGACGGCGGCGGGAATCCATCATCCAGAACCGACACAATACGGGGGAGACACATCCATGAAGCGTTTCAAGACTTTCGCGATCCGTTCGATCACGGCCGGCGTGGCCGCACTCGCGCTGGCAGGCGCCGCGCACGCACAGACCGTCAAGGTGCTGTCGATCGTCGATCACCCGGCGCTCGACGCGATCCGCGACGGCGTGCGCGCCGAACTGAAGGCGCAAGGGTACGGCGACGACAAGCTCAAGTGGGAATACCAGAGCGCGCAGGGCAACACGGGCACGGCCGCGCAGATCGCGCGCAAGTTCGTCGGTGACCAGCCCGACGTGATCGTCGCGATCGCGACGCCGGCCGCGCAGGCGGTGGTTGCATCGACGAAGAGCGTGCCGGTCGTCTATTCGGGCGTGACCGATCCGGTCGCCGCGCAGCTCGTGAAGGGCTGGGGCCCGTCGGGTACCAACGTGACGGGCGTGTCCGACAAGCTGCCGCTCGATCGCCAGGTCGCGCTGATCAAGCGCGTCGTGCCGAATGCGAAGACGGTCGGCATGGTCTACAACCCGGGCGAGGCAAACTCGGTCGTCGTCGTGAAGGCGCTCAAGGAGATCCTCGCGAAGCAGGGGATGACGCTCAAGGAAGCGGCCGCACCGCGTACCGTCGACATCGGCCCGGCCGCGAAGAGCCTGATCGGCAAGGTCGACGTGATCTATACGAACACCGACAACAACGTCGTGTCCGCGTACGAAGCGCTCGTGAAGGTCGCGAACGAAGCGAAGATCCCGCTCGTCGCCGGCGACACCGACAGCGTGAAGCGCGGCGGCATCGCGGCGCTCGGCATCAACTACGGCGACCTCGGCCGCCAGACGGGCAAGGTCGTCGCGCGCATCCTGAAGGGCGAGAAGCCGGGCGCGATCGCGTCGGAAACGAGCAGCAACCTCGAGCTGTTCGCGAACACGGGCGCGGCCGCGAAGCAGGGCGTGACGCTGTCGCCGGATCTGCTCAAGGACGCGAAGACGGTCATCAAGTAAGCCGCGGCCCGAGCGCCGCGCTTGCGGGCCCGATCCGGGCCTGAACGACACCGCCGGACGGGCGGCTCCCACCCGGGGCCGCTCGTTCGCTTCGCCCGGCCGTACACGTCCGGCCGGGAAGCAACAGGATTTCCCCATCATGTCTCTGTTCTCGTTTCTGGGCGCGCTGGAGATCGGCCTGATCTTCAGTCTCGTCGCCCTCGGGGTGCTGATCTCGTTTCGCATCCTCAACTTCCCCGATCTCACCGTCGACGGCAGCTTTCCACTCGGCGGCGCCGTCGCCGCGACGCTGATCTCGGCCGGCTACGACCCGTTCAGCTCGACCTGCATCGCAATCGTCGCGGGCGCGGCGGCCGGCTTCGTCACCGGGTGGCTCAACGTGCGCCTGAAGATCATGGACCTGCTCGCCAGTATCCTGATGATGATTGCGCTGTATTCGGTGAACCTGCGGATCATGGGTCGGCCGAACGTGCCGCTCATCACCGAGCCGACCCTCTTCACCGTGCTGCAGCCCGACTGGATGCCCGACTACGTGCTGCGCCCGGCGCTGCTCGCGATCGTCGTCGTGGTCGCGAAGCTCGGCCTCGACTGGTTCTTCTCGTCGCAGCTCGGCCTCGCGATGCGCGCGACCGGCGCGAACGCGCGGATGGCGCGTGCGCAAGGGATCGCGACCGGCCGCGCGACGCTCGCCGGGATGGCGCTGTCGAACGCGCTCGTCGCGCTCGCAGGCGCGTTGTTCGCGCAGACGCAGGGCGGCGCGGATATCTCGATGGGGATCGGCACGATCGTGATCGGGCTGGCCGCGGTGATCATCGGCGAAACGCTGCTGCCGGCGCGCCGGCTCGTGCTGACGACGCTTGCCGTCGTGCTCGGCGCGATCGTCTACCGCTTCTTCATCGCGCTTGCGCTCAACAGCGAATTCATCGGGTTGAAGGCGCAGGATCTGAACCTCGTGACGGCCGCGCTCGTCACGATCGCGCTGGTGCTGCCGGCGACGCGCAAGAAGCTGTTCGCGCGCAAGAACGGAGGGGCCTGACATGCTGTCCGCACGAGACCTGACACTCACGTTCAATCCCGGCACGCCGATCGAGACGCGTGCGCTGCGCGGGCTGTCGCTCGAGATTCCCGACGGCCAGTTCGTCGCGGTGATCGGCTCGAACGGCGCCGGCAAGTCGACTTTCCTCAATGCGGTCAGCGGCGACCAGGCCGTCGATGCGGGGCGCATCTCGATCGACGGCACGGACGTCACGCGCAAGGCTGCGTGGGATCGCGCGCACCTCGTCGCGCGCGTGTTCCAGGATCCGATGGCCGGCACCTGCGAGGCGCTGACGATCGAGGAGAACATGGCGCTCGCGATGGCGCGTGGTGCGCGGCGCGGCTTCCGGGCCGCGCTCGACCGGCCGTCGCGCGAGCTGTTCCGCGACAAGCTGCGGCTCCTGAACCTCGGCCTCGAGAACCGGCTGACCGACCGGATCGGGCTGCTGTCGGGCGGCCAGCGGCAGGCGGTGAGCCTGCTGATGGCATCGCTGCGGCCGTCGCGGATCCTGCTGCTCGACGAGCACACCGCCGCGCTCGATCCGAAGACGGCCGCATTCGTGCTGGAACTGACCGCGCGCATCGTCGCCGAGAGCAAGCTGACGACGATGATGGTCACGCACAGCATGCGGCAGGCGCTCGACTACGGCGACCGCACGGTGATGCTGCACCAGGGGCAGGTCGTGCTCGACGTGTCGGGCGACGCGCGCAAGGGGCTCGACGTGCCGGACCTGCTGCAGATGTTCGAGAAGGTGCGTCACGAGCAGCTCGACGACGACGCGTTGCTGCTCGGCTGACGGGCGGCAGGCGGGCCGGCGCGGTGCGGGATGCCGCACCGTGCCGGTCTGCGTGAGGCGTGGCATGCCGATCCGGTCGGGCGATTCGGCGCGCGTGCGTCGCATCGGGCCGGATGGTTGTGGCGGGCGTTCGGGCGGCACGATCCGGCCACGCCCGATCCGGCGCACCGTAACATGACGGGCGCGCCGGCTTTCTCCCCGTTTTTCCTCTGACAAAAACCGGTTTCGCACCGGCGCTGTGCGATGCGAGCGCATTGCCATATACTGTATATCCATACAGTTGTGGGTGGCGTCATGCTCGCATCCTCCATTTCTCCCGAATCCCTTCATCCATCGCTCTGGCGTGGCTCGCAGCTCGCGCGCGGCGGTCCGCGCACGATCGACACGGGCTTTGCGCCGCTGTCCGCCGAGCTGCCGGGCGGCGGCTGGCCGGTCGGCGGGCTCGTCGAACTGCTGGCCGCGCAGCCGGGTTGCGGCGAGATGCGGCTGCTCGCGCCCGCGCTCGCACGCACCGTCAGCGCCCGGCGTCCGCTCGCGCTCGTCGCGCCGCCACAATCGCCGCATGCGACCGCGCTCGCCAGTCTCGGCGTGCCGGCCGACGCGTTGCTGTGGCTGCGCGCCGGCAGCCGCACGGATGCGTTGTGGGCCGCCGAGCAGGCGCTCAAGACCGGTTGTTGCGGCGCGCTGCTGCTCTGGCAGGACGCGCGGCCCGATGCGCTGCGGCGCCTGCATCTCGCGGCCGCGCGTACGGGCGACACGCTGTTCGTGATGCTGCGCCCGTTGTCGGCCGCGCGGCAGCCGTCGCCGGCCGTGCTGCGCGTCGCGCTGTATCCCGTGCCGGGCGGCGTGTCGCTCGATATCGTCAAGCGTCGCGGGCCGGCGCGCGGCGAGCCGCTCGTGCTCGACCTGCCGTCGCCCATCGTGGAGAGCCGCTATGCGCGTCTTGCTCGGCATCCATCTGCCGCGCCTGCCGCTCGACGTGTGCGCCCCGCCGCCGTCTGACGCAGCGGCCGGCGGCGCCGGCTGCGCGGTGCTCGAGCAAGGCGTCGTGCTGATCGCCGATGCAGCCGCGCGCCGGCAAGGCGTGCGCGCGGGCATGAAGCGCGGCGGCGTGCTGACGCTCGCGCCCGAGACGCAACTCGTCGAACGCGATCCCGCGCGCGAGGCCGATGCGCTGCGCGCGGTCGCGCTCGCGTTGCTGCGCTTCTCGCCGTGCGTCGCGCTCGACGACGAAGCCACGCTGATCGTCGACGTCGGCCCGAGCCTGCGCCTGTTCGGCGGCTTGCCGTCGCTGTGTCGCCAGGTGCGTGAGACGCTCGCGGCGCTCGGTTATGCGGCGCGCCTGTCCGCCGCGCCGACCGGGCGCGGTGCGTGGCTGCTCGCGCGTGTCTCGGCCCGCGCGCGGATCCGGCGCCGGGTGGCCGCCCCTGCGTCGCTGGTTCGCGCGCTCGATGGGCTGCCGTGCGTGCTGTTGCCCGATGCGCGTCCGTATGCGGGCTGGTTCGACGGTCTCGGCTGCCGCACGCTCGCCGATCTGCGCCGACTGCCGCGCGCGGGGCTGCAGCGCCGCTGCGGTCCCGCGCTGCTGGCCGCGCTCGATCGCGCGTACGGCGATGCGGTCGAGCCGCTTGCGTGGATGGCGGTGCCGCCCGTGTTCGACGTGCGGCTCGAATTGCCGGAGCGCGTCGAATACGCGGAAGCCGTGCTGTTCGCCGCGCGGCGGCTCGTCGTGCAGCTCTGCGGCTGGCTGGCCGCGCGGCAACTGTCGCTGGCCGCGATGACGTTCGATCTCGAGCACGAGCGCGGCCGCCAGGCCGTGCCGCCGACGCCGCTCGAACTTGCGTTCGCCGCACCCGTGCGCGACGAGGCGCACTTCATGCGGCTGCTCGGCGAGCGGCTCGCGCGCGTCGAGTTGCCGGCCGCGGTGATCGCGGTGCGCCTGAAGGCCACGCGCGTCGAATCGGTCGCGCCGCCGGCCGAGGATCTCTTTCCCGAGCCGGGCGGCACGCGCGAGACGCGCGCGCGGCTGTTCGAGCTGCTGGTCGCGCGGCTCGGCGCGGAGAACGTGCTGCGCGCGGCGCCGGTTGCCGATTACCGGCCCGAGGCCGCGAACCGCTGGCTGCCGCTGGATGCGCAGGCCGGCAAGCCGGCCGCTGGCCCGCCGGCCGTGCCGCCGCGTCCCGCGTGGCTGCTGGCCGAGCCGCTGCCGTTGCTGATGCGCGGGGAGCGGCCGGTATTTCATACGCCGCTCAGGATGATGTCGTCGGTGGAGCGGATCGAGGCAGGGTGGTTCGATGGTCAGCTCGCTGCACGCGATTACTGCGTCGCGCAGGACGAGGCCGGTGCGTGCTACTGGGTATTCAAGGAACGGGCGAGGAGCGAGTCCGAGCCGCGCTGGTTCCTGCACGGCCTGTTCGGGTGAGCGGCGATGGTTGCGGAATTCAGTTGGCTGCCCGATTACGCGGAGTTGTTTTGCCGTTCGAACTTTTCGTTCCTGCATGGCGCGTCGCATGCGGAGGAACTGGTCGAGCGTGCGTCCGAACTCGGCTATCGCGGGATCGCGATCACCGACGAATGCTCGCTCGCGGGCGCGCCGCGCATGCATGTCGCCGCGAAGGCGAAAGGGCTGCCGCTCGTCATCGGTTCGTATTTCGAAGTCACGCCGGATGAAGTCGCGCCCGGCCACGATCCGGGCCCCGGCGCGTTCGGGCTCGTGTTGCTGGCGCAGAACCGCGAGGGCTACGGCAACCTGTCCGAGCTGATTTCGTGGCGGCGAATGGCGTCGCCGAAGGGCACTTACACGCTGACGTCGCGGATGCTGTCGGCACCGCCTGCCGAGTTTGCGCACTTGCGCGGCGTGCCCGACTGCTTCGCGATTCTCGTGCCCACGTATCCGGTGCGTGCCGATGTACTCGATGCGCAGGTCGCGTGGTTTCGCGCGACGTTCGGCGAACGTGCGCGGCTCGGGCTCGTACAGTTGCAGCGCGCGCTGGACGGTGCGCAGCGCGAGGAGATTCGTGCGGCCGGCGAACGACGTGGCGTGCGCATCGTCGCGCTGGGTGACGTGACGATGCACCGGCGCTCGTGCAAGGAACTGCAGGACGTGATGACGGCAATCCGCGTCGGCATGCCGGTTTCCGAGTGCGGGTATGCGCTTGCGCCGAATGCGGAACAGCATCTGCGCTCGCGACAGCGAATCGGGCAACTGTACTCGCCGGAGGAGATCGCGCAGACGTGCGCGATTCTCGATGCTTGTCATTTCGAACTCGATTCGCTGCGCTACGAGTATCCCGACGAGATCGTGCCGAAGGGGCTCACGCCGACGAGCTATCTGGAACAGGAAACCCGGGCAGGCGCGGCCGAGCGTTATCCGAACGGCATTCCGGAGAAAGTGGCGAAGCAGATCCGGTATGAACTCGACCTGATCGCGAAGCTGAGCTACGAACCGTTCTTCCTGACCGTCTACGACATCGTCAAATACGCGCGCAGCCAGAACATCCTGTGTCAGGGCCGGGGCTCGGCGGCAAACTCGGTTGTCTGCTATTGCCTCGGTATCACCGAGGTCGACCCTGATCAGAGCACGATGCTGTTCGAGCGTTTCATCAGCGAGGAGCGTGGCGAGCCGCCCGACATCGACGTCGACTTCGAGCATCAGCGCCGGGAGGAAGTGATTCAGCATATCTACAAGAAATACGGCAAGGATCGCGCGGCACTCGCGGCGGCCGTTTCGACCTATCGTCCGCGCGGCGTGCTGCGCGAAACCGGCAAGGCGCTCGGTGTCGATCCGATGCTGATCGACCGCGTCGCGAAGGGGCATCGCTGGTTCGACGGTAGCCGTGACCTGCTGCAGCAATTCGCGACGACCGGGCTCGACCCGGCGACGCCGATGATTCGCGCATGGGCCGAATTGTCGGGGCGATTGCTCAACTTTCCGCGCCACTTGTCGCAGCACTCGGGCGGTTTCGTGATCAGCCGCGGCAAGCTCACGCGGCTCGTGCCCGTCGAGAACGCCGCAATGGACGGGCGGCGCGTGATCCAGTGGGATAAAGACGACCTCGAATCGCTCAAGCTGATGAAAGTCGACGTGCTCGCGCTCGGCATGCTGTCGGCGCTGCATCGCGCGTTCGACATGCGCACCGCATGGCGCGGGCCGCCGAAACCGGGCGGCGAGCCGTTCACGCTGAAGCACATTCCACAGGATGACAAGGCGACCTACGACATGATCTGTCGTGCCGACACAGTCGGCGTGTTCCAGATCGAATCGCGCGCGCAGATGTCGATGCTGCCGCGCCTGCGCCCGAAGACTTACTACGATCTGGTGATCGAGGTGGCGATCGTGCGGCCGGGGCCGATCCAGGGCGGGGCAGTACACCCCTATCTGAAACGGCGCCAGGGAATCGAAAAGGTCAGTTATCCGAAAGAGGAATTGAAGCCCGCGCTCGAACGTACGTACGGCGTGCCGATCTTCCAGGAGCAGGTGATGCAGATCGCGATGATCGCGGCAGGCTTCACGCCCGGCGAGGCCGACGAGCTGCGCCGCGCGATGGCCGCGTGGAAGCGCAAGGGCAATCTCGAGAAATATCACCGCAAGATCGTCGACGGGATGCGCGAGCGCGACTATCCGCCCGACTTCGCCGAACAGATCTTCGAACAGATCAAGGGCTTCGGCGATTACGGATTCCCCGAAAGCCACGCGGCAAGCTTCGCGAAACTCGCGTACGCCAGCAGCTGGCTCAAATGCCACGAACCGGCGATCTTCCTCGCCGCATTGCTGAACAGCCAGCCGATGGGTTTCTACCCGCCGTCGCAACTCGTGCAGGACGCGAAGCGGCACGGCGTGCAGGTGCTGCCGATCGACGTGACGCAAAGCAACTGGGAAACATCGCTGGAAGCGCTGCCCGACCAGCCGCCTCCGCGCGGCCAACCCGCCGTGCGGCTCGGCCTGTCGCTCGTGCGCGGTCTCGGCGAAGCCGCCGCGCGCCGCATCGAAGCGGCACGCGCAGCCGGCCCGTTCGACAGTGTCGACGCCCTCGCACGCCGCGCGCAGCTCGAACGCCGCGACCTCGAAGCGCTCGCCGCCGCGAACGCGCTTGCGACGCTCGCCGGCCATCGCCGAGATGCGCTGTGGCAAGCGGTTGCAGCAGCCCCCGAGCGCGACCTGCTCGCCGCCGCGCCGATCGACGAACCCGAGAAGCCCGCACTCGGCGCGCCGTCGGAAGCCGACGATATCCTCGCCGACTATCACACCACCGGCCTCACGCTGAACCGCCATCCCGTCGCGCTGCTGCGGCCCGAGCTGCGCGCGCGGCGGCTGTCGTCCGCGGCCGAATTGCATGACCGCCCCGACGGCCGGCTCGCGCGCGCGTGCGGGCTCGTGACCGCGCGGCAGATGCCGGGCACCGCGAAAGGCGTGATGTTCATGACGCTCGAGGACGAAACCGGCTGCGTGAACCTGATCGTCCGGCCCGAACTGCTCGCGCGGCAGCGCCGCGAAACCCTCGATTCGCGGCTGCTCGCGGCGTCCGGCGTGTGGCAGGTCGTGAGCGACGTGAGGCACCTCGTCGCGCAACACTTCGAGGATCTGACGCCGCTGCTCGGCGGCCTGCGCACAGCGAGCCGCGAATTCCACTGACGCACGGTGGCGGTCGCGGCGCGCCTGCCGCCACCCTTGCATACCAGTCGGCTCAACTGGTTCTATTCAGGTCTCATATTCGCGCCCAAAACCTGGCCGAGACGCGTACTGGAACTGTCCCCTTGCATACCAATCCGGGTAAATCCCTACCCGGTACTTTGTTGTAAACAAAGGGTTTGTTGGAACTAAACCGCTTGCCTGGCAAGGCTTTTGGCGATTTCCGCACCGCTAATACCAGTTCGTTGACTGGTATTATGGTGGTTATATAATGCCCTCACTTTCGACGGCCCGAGGTCGTCGTCCGACACCTGGAGGCACATGGAAACCGGCTGGTCCGAACTGGCGCCCGATCCCCTCAGCGACACGCCGCTTTATCTGCAGCTCGCCCGCAATCTGGCGAGTGCGATCCACGCCGGCGCGTGGCGGGCCGGTGAGGCGCTGCCGTCGGAGCGGCTGCTGTCAGTGTCGGTCGGTGTGTCGCGGATCACGGCCCGTCGCGCACTCGCGCTGCTGGTCGAGCAGGGGCTGATCAAGCGGGCGCGCGGAGCGGGCAGCTTCATCACGCCGCGCGTTGCCGATCCGCTGTCGCGTCTCGTCGGCTTCACCGCGAAGATGCGGCAGCGCGGCTTCGTGCCCGATTCGGTGTGGCTGTCGCGCACGCTGCGCGCCGCAAACCGCGACGAGATCACGCGTCTCGGCCTCGCGCCCGGCGCGACGGTGGCGCGGCTCGAACGGCTGCGCCGCGCGGACGGCATCGTGATGGCCGTCGAGCACTCGACGCTGCCGGCCGCGGTGGTGCCCGATCCGCAGGTGCTCGGCGCGTCGCTGTACGAATACCTCGAAGCGCGCGGGATGACCGTCGTGCGCGCGCTGCAGCACTTTCGCGCGGCGAACGCGACCCACGCGATCGCGAAATGGATGGCGGTGAAGCCGGGTTCGGCGCTGCTGGTGATCACGCGGGTCGGCTACGGCGCCGACCAGCGCGCGATCGAAGTGAGTGAAACGTATTGCCGCGACGACTACTACGACTTCGTCGCCGAACTGAAACGCTGACGCGCGAGACTGCCCGCGCGCGACCCGCGTGAAGCAACGACACGGATTTGCAAATCACGACGCGGATGCCCGCGTCACCAGATCATCAAGAGAACGTCATGCTGACTGGAAACATCCTTACCCCCGACGGCTGGATTCACGGTTCGCTCGATAGCGAGAACGGTCGCATCACGACCCTCGACGGCAAGCCCGTCGATCCCGCGAAGAACGACGCGCCTTACATCCTGCCCGGCTTCATCGACCTGCACGTGCACGGCGGCGGCGGCGCCGACGTGATGGAAGGCGGCGACGCGATCGAGACGATCGCCCGCACGCACGCGCAATTCGGCACGACGAGCCTGCTCGCGACGACGATGACCGCGCCGCGCGACGAACTGATGAAAGTCGTCGGCAACCTCGGCAGCGTTGCACGCACCCGCACGCCGGGCGGCGCGCGCGTGCTCGGCGTGCACCTCGAAGGGCCGTACATCAACCCCGGCAAGCTCGGCGCGCAGCCTGACGCGGCCGTGTCGGCCGTGCTCGACGAAGTGCTGAAGTACCTGTCGATCGCGCCGATTCGCGTCGTCACGCTCGCACCGGAAATCGCCGGCCACATCGAGATCATCGGCGAGATGGCCGCGCGCGGCGTGCGCGTGCAGCTCGGTCATTCGCTCGCGACCTACGACGACGCGGTGGCCGCGCTCAAGCACGGTGCGTGCGGCTTCACGCACCTGTTCAACGCGATGTCGCCGCTGCATCACCGCAACCCGGGCCTGGTGGGCGCGGCGCTTGCGCATGCCGAATACGCGGAAATCATCCCTGACCTGCTGCACGTCCACCCGGGCGCGATTCGTGCTGCGCTGCGCGCGATCCCGCGCCTGTACGTCGTGACCGACAGCACGTCCGCAACGGGCATGCCCGACGGCGAGTACCGGCTCGGCAGCCAGCACGTGACGAAGTGCCTCGGCGGCGTGCGGCTGGCCGACGGCACGCTCGCCGGCAGCACGCTGACGATGGACCAGGCGCTGCGCAACCTCGTGTCGCTCGGCCTGCCGATCGCCGACGTGTCGAACCGGATGTCGCGCTATGCGGCCGACTACCTCGGCGTCACCGATCGCGGCCGCCTCGAGCGCGGCGCATGGGCCGACCTCGCGGTGTTCGATCGCGACCTGAACCTCACCGCGACTTACGTCGAAGGAGAATCGATTGTCGAATATGCTTAAGGAAGCGCGCGAGTCCGCCCAGGTCGTCGCCGCGCAGATCGCCGACACCACGCGCGTCGAAGCGCTCGCCGGCCAATTGCTCGATCACCCGCCGGCCGTCGCACTGACGGTCGCGCGCGGCAGCTCGGATCACGCCGCGAGCTATTTCGCGAGCCTGACGATGAGCCGCCTCGGCGTGCCGGTCGCGTCGCTGCCGATGTCGGTCGCGACGCTGCAGCAGGCGCCGTTGAAGGTGCAGGACCAGCTCGCGATCGCGTTCTCCCAGTCGGGCAAGAGCCCCGATCTCGTCAACACGATGGCCGCGCTGCGTGAAGCCGGCGCGCGCACCGTCGCCGCCGTGAACGTGCTGCCGTCGCCGCTTGCCGATGCATGCGAGCACCAGTTGCCGCTGCTCGCCGGCCCCGAACTGTCGGTGGCCGCGACCAAGAGCTATATCGCGATGCTGTCGCTGTCCGCGCAGATCGTGGCCTACTGGCAGCGCGACGCCGCACTGATGACCGCGCTGCGCGGTCTGCCCGACGTGCTCGCGCAGGCCGGCCAGCTCGACTGGTCGCGGGCCGTTGCCGCGCTGGCGGGCGTCGAACGGATGATCGTGATCGGCCGCGGCCTGGGCCTCGCGATCGCGCAGGAAGCCGCGCTGAAGCTGAAGGAAACGTCCGGCATCCAGGCCGAGGCGTTCTCGAGCGCCGAAGTCCGTCACGGCCCGATGGAGCTGATCGACCGCGACTATCCGCTGCTCGTATTCGCGCCGCCGGGGCCCGAGCAGGCCGGCCTGCTGCAGCTCGCGCAAGACATGCGCGCCCGCGGCGCCGCCGTGCTGCTCGCGGCGCCCGCCGGCACGCCCGGCACATCGGGCACGGTGCTGCCGCTCGCGCAGTCCGCCCATCCGGCGCTCGACCCGATCGCCGCCATTCTTTCGTTCTACGTGATGGCGGCGGATCTCGCCGTCGCGCGCGGCCGCAATCCCGACACGCCGCGCCACCTGAACAAAGTCACCGAAACGCACTGATAGCCGAGACAGCCGATGAGACGCGCCGAGGAGTCCCAGTTGAAGAGCCCCACCCCCGATCAGATCGTCCTGCTTGCCCCGTTGACGGGGCCGATCGTCGCGCTGGCCGACGTGCCCGATCCGGTGTTCTCCGGCGGGATGTTCGGCGACGGCATCGGCATCGACCCGCTCGCGGGCCAGCTCGTCGCGCCGTGCGCGGGCGTCGTGTCGCATCTCGCGCGCACGGGCCATGCCGTGACGATCACGACGCCGCAAGGCGCGGAAGTGCTGCTGCACATCGGCATCGATACCGTTGAACTGAACGGGCAGGGCTTCGTCGCGCACGTCGAGGCCGGCGCGCGTGTCGAGGCGGGCACGCTGCTGATCGAGTTCGACCAGGACGCGGTGGCGCGCAGCGCGCATTCGCTCGTGTCGGTGATCGCGATCGCGAACTCGGATGCGTTCGAGGTCGTCGAGCGCGCCAGCGGTTTCGCGACGGCCGGCGAGACGCCGTTGCTGGCGTTGCGCGGCAAGGGCGAAGCGGCCGCGCAGGCAGCGCAAACCAGCACCGCGGCGGGGAACGAAGTGCGCCGCGAAATCGTGCTGGCGCAGCCGGGCGGGCTGCATGCGCGGCCGGCCGCACGTGCACGTGAAGCCGTGCGCGGGTTCGACGCGACCGTCGACGTGCTGTTCGACGGCCGCAAGGCATCGATCGCGAGCGTCGTCGGCCTGCTCGGCCTCGGCGCCGGGGAAGGCGCGACGGTCGAACTGGTCGGCCGCGGCGCGCACGCGCAGCAGGCTGTCGATGCGGTCGAGCACGAGCTGTTGCGCGAAGCGCACGGCGAAGTCGAGGAAAAACCGGCGCGGCTGAGGTCGCCCGCGCCGCAGACGGTCGCGCGCAACGTCGGCGCGCCGATTGACCCGAACACGCTCGCGGGTGTGTGCGCGGCGCCCGGTATCGCGGTCGGCACGCTGGTGCGTCTCGATGACGCGGAAATCGTGCCGCCCGAGCAGGCTGCCGGCACGCCGGCCACGGAAAGCCGTCAGCTCGACCAGGCGCTGAAGTCAGTCGATGCGGAACTCGACGAAACAGTGCGCAACGCATCGGCGCGCGGCGCGGTCGGCGAAGCGGGCATCTTCGCGGTGCACCGCGTGCTGCTCGAGGATCCGACGCTGATCGACGCGGCGCGCGACCTGATCAGCCTCGGCAAAAGCGCGGGCTTCGCATGGCGCGCGACGATCCGCACGCAGATCGACACGCTGTCGAAGCTCGACGATGCGCTGCTCGCCGAACGCGCGGCCGACCTGCGCGACATCGAGAAGCGCGTGCTGCGCGCGCTCGGTCATACGAACGGCGCCGCGCGTGCGCTGCCGGACGAGGCCGTGCTCGCGGCCGAGGAATTCACGCCGTCCGACCTGTCGTCGCTCGATCGCCAGCGCGTGACCGCGCTCGTGATGGCGCGCGGCGGCGCGACGTCGCATGCGGCGATCATCGCGCGGCAGCTCGGCATTCCGGCGCTGGTCGCGGTCGGTGATGCACTGTACGCGATTCCGGACGGCACGCAGGTCGTCGTCGATGCAAGCGCGGGCCGGCTCGAGCACGCGCCGACCGCACTCGACGTCGAGCGCGCGCGGCACGAGCGCCAGCGCCTGGACGGTGTGCGCGAGGCGAACCGGCAACTGGCGGGCGTTGCCGCCTCGACCGTCGATGGCCGTGCGATCGAGGTTGCCGCGAACATCGCGACGCTCGACGACGCGAACACCGCGGTCGACAACGGTGCCGACGCGGTCGGCCTGCTGCGTACCGAACTGATGTTCATCCATCGCCAGGCCGCACCGACGGTCGTCGAACACCAGCAGAGCTACCAGTCGATCGTCGACGCATTGCAGGGCCGCACGGCGATCATCCGCACGCTCGACGTCGGCGCCGACAAGGAGGTCGACTACCTGACGCTGCCGCCCGAACCGAACCCGGCGCTTGGCCTGCGCGGCATCCGCCTCGCGCAGGTGCGCCCCGATCTGCTCGACGATCAGTTGCAGGGCCTGCTCGCGGTGAAGCCGTTCGGCGCGGTGCGCATCCTGCTGCCGATGGTCACCGACGCGGGCGAGATCGTGCGGCTGAGAAAGCGTATCGACGAGTTCGCGCGCGCACAGGGCCGCACCGAGCCGATCGAGGTCGGCGTGATGATCGAGGTGCCGTCGGCCGCGCTGCTGGCCGACCAGCTCGCGCAGCACGCGGATTTCCTGTCGATCGGCACCAACGACCTGACGCAGTACACGCTCGCGATGGACCGCTGCCAGGCCGACCTGGCCGCGCAATCCGACGGCCTGCATCCGGCCGTGCTGCGCCTGATCGACATCGCGGTGCGCGGCGCCGCGAAGCACGGCAAGTGGGTTGGCGTGTGCGGCGCGCTCGGCGGCGATCCGCTCGCGGTGCCGATCCTGGTCGGCCTCGGCGTGACCGAACTGTCGGTCGACCCGGTGTCGGTGCCGGGCATCAAGGCGCGGGTGCGCCGTCTCGATTACCAGTTGTGCCGTCAGCGCGCGCAGGATCTGCTCGCACTCGATTCGGCGCAGGCGGTAAGGGCAGCAAGCCGCGAGGTCTGGCCGCTCGACTGAACGTCGAGGGCAGGCTCGCGACCCGTTTTACTACGAAAGCAATTAGGTCAACGACGCTTAACGACGAGACAAGGATTGGAGGACTGAATGAACGGGAATCCGTTTCTGAAAATACAGGGCCTGGGCCGGGCGCTGATGCTGCCGATCGCGGTATTGCCGGTTGCCGGCATCCTGCTGCGACTCGGTCAGCCTGACGTGTTCAACATCAAGATGATCGCCGACGCCGGCGGCGCGATCTTCGACAACCTGCCGCTGCTGTTCGCGATCGGCGTGGCGGTCGGTTTCGCGAAAGACAACAACGGCGTGGCGGCGCTCGCGGGCGCGATCGGCTACCTGATCGAAACCGCGATCATGAAGGACATCGATCCCAAGCTGAACATGGGCGTGCTGTCCGGGATCATCGCGGGTGTCGTTGCGGGCCTGCTGTACAACCGCTACAAAGACATCAAGCTGCCGGACTACCTCGCGTTCTTCGGCGGGAAACGGTTCGTGCCGATCATCACGGGGCTGGCCTGCGTCGTGCTCGGCATCGTGTTCGGGTATGTATGGCAGCCGGTCCAGCATGCGATCGACGCGGCCGGCCAGTGGCTGACGACGGCGGGCGCGATCGGTGCGTTCGTGTTCGGCTTCCTGAACCGCCTGCTGCTCGTCACGGGCCTGCACCACATCATCAACTCGCTCGCATGGTTCGTGTTCGGCAACTTCACGCCGCCCGCCGGCGGCGAGATCGTGCACGGCGACCTGCACCGCTTCTTCGCGGGCGACCCGACCGCGGGCACCTTCATGGCCGGCTTCTTCCCGATCATGATGTTCGGCCTGCCGGCTGCGTGTCTGGCCATGCTGCACGAAGCGCCGAAGGAGCGCCGCGCGATGGTCGGCGGCCTGCTGTTCTCGATGGCGCTCACGTCGTTCCTGACCGGCGTGACCGAGCCGATCGAATTCAGCTTCATGTTCCTCGCACCGGTGCTGTACGTGATCCACGCGGTGCTGACGGGGCTGTCGCTCGCGATCTGCCAGATCCTCGGCGTAAAGCTCGGCTTCACGTTCTCGGCCGGCGCAATCGACTATGTGCTGAACTACGGGCTGTCGACGAAGGGCTGGATCGCGATCCCGCTCGGCATCGCGTACGGCGCTGCGTACTACGGGCTGTTCCGCTTCTTCATCCGCAAGTTCAACATGGCCACGCCGGGCCGTGAGCCGGCATCGGCCGATTCGGCAGTCGAATCGTACGCATCGGGCGGCTTCGTCGCACCGGCCGCCGGCGCCGCGGCGGGTGCCGCCGCGCCGCGCGCGCAGCGCTACATCGCCGCGCTCGGCGGGGCAGGCAACCTGTCGGTCGTCGACGCCTGCACGACGCGCCTGCGCCTGACCGTCGTCGATCCGGAGAAGGTCTCGGAGCCGGAACTGAAGTCGATCGGCGCGCGCGGCGTGCTCAAGCGCGGCGGCAACAGCGTGCAGGTGATCATCGGGCCCGAGGCCGACATCATTGCCGACGAGATGCGTGCCGCCATCGGCAGCGGCGCGGCGGGCGCGGCATCGACGGCGACGGCGACGGCGACGGCGACGGCTGCCGCGGCGCAGCCCGTCACCGGCGCGGCCGCCGGCCCGCTCGATCCGGAGCCGACGCGCTGGCTCGCGGTGTTCGGCGGCGCGACCAACGTCGCGTCGCTCGACGCGGTCGCGACCACGCGCCTGCGCGTCGTCGTGCGCGATCCGTCGGCTGTCGATCGCGATCGTCTCGGCGCGCTCGACGTCGCGTGGGTGTCGCTCGACACGTTTCACATCGTCTGCGGCAACGCGGCGGCACGCTATGCCGAGCAGCTCGGCGCGCGCCTGCCGCCGGCAGGCGGCGGGGCGGCTGCACAGCCGGCATGACGCAATAAGGCCGGCAGGATCCGCGCTGCGGGTTCGCGCCGGTCGGCAGAAACGAAAACGGCTTGCGATGCGTCGCAAGCCGTTTTTCTTTGGTGCGGGCGATCGCGCGATGCATTCGTCCGCATCGCGCATTGCTCAACTGCCCGATCGTTCGGCCGCCCAGCCGTTCACGGGGTCGTCAGCGTGAAGGTCGGCTTCCGGTAGCCGACGCCGGCCCGGTCGAGCTTCGGCAATTCGCGTTGCGCGAGCAACGTCGCGAAGCCGGCCCAGTCGCGCTGCAGCGCGGCGATGTCGACGTGATGCGTGTCGCCGCGCTTGAAGCGCACGCCGGCCGCATAAGGCAGCTCCCAGTCGGCCCGGTGCCATGCGCGCTCGGCCAGCGCGAGCAGCCTCGGATAGGCCATGTACTCGAGGAAGGTGTCGTTGCGCATCACCTCGCCCCATGCCTGCCCCTGCATGCCTTCGATGCGTGGCGCGGGGCCCGTGCCCGTTACCTCGAACGCGTTGCCGTCACGGTCGCCCATCACTTCGGCGTTCTGCGGCAGGTTCTCGGGCGCGAGCGAGAACACCTTGTACTCGTCCGTCGCATGCGAGCCCCAGTAGTAGCCGCGCTCGCGCGGGTTGAGCGTGTACGGGAAGTCGAAGTACAGGTAGTCGGGCAGCGCCAGCACCGTCAGGTAGCCCTTGCCGCTCAGGTCGCGTGCGCTATCCGATGCGCCCCAGAAGATCGTGTCCCACAGCGACACCATCACGTGGCGCGTGCCGAAGTCCTGCGGCCCGTTTGCATGCTTGATGCCGTCCTGCCACGCGGCCATCGTGTCGATCCCGTTCGCGTTGACCGCCGCGCTCACCTGTTGCGCGAATCGCGTCGGCAACTCGTCGATCGACTTGATCTCGCCGCGCTGGAGCAGCGCCGTGCACGCCGGCGAACGCGCCCACGGCTTGTCCTGCGCGGCGAGATCGATGCGCCCCTTGTTCGGATCCGTGCCGTTCAGCGGCTGGAAACCCGCGCCGAGGAAGATGTTCTTCGCCTCGTCGCCGCCGTAGTGCCAGATGTGCAGCGGCGCCTGCGCGTCGGCATGCATCGCGGCGATCTCGCGGATCACCTTCGATGCGAAATTGAGCGCGCCCGGCACGCAGGGGTTCAGGTCGCTGCGCCGGTCGTAGAACTGCACCGTCGTCAGGTTCGACGCGTCCTGCGGATCGAGCAACCGGTATGCGTTCGCTTCCTGCTCGCGGCCGGCTGCATGCAGCCGCTTGTAACGTGCCTCCATCGTCACGACGGCCGCGCGCGCATGCGCGGGCATGTCGATCTCGGGGATGATCTCGACGAAATGCGCGGCCGCGTAGCGCACCAGCGACACGTAGTCGTCACGCGTCAGGTAGCCGCCGCCCGAGCGGTTGTCCGGGCCGGAGCCGAGCTGCGGCAGCAGGCAGCGCGTCTCGCTCGGGTCGTGGCAGCGGCGTCCCCCGATCTCGGTCAGTTCGGGCAGGCCGGGAATCTCGATGCGCCAGCCCTCGTCGTCGGACAGATGCAGGTGCAGGCGATTGAGCTTGTACGCGCTCATCTGGTCGATCAGGCGGCGCAGCGTGGCCGGGTGCTTGAAGTTGCGCGCGAGATCGACGTGCATCCCGCGATGCGTGAAGCGCGGCGCATCCTCGACCAGCATCGCCGGGATCGGGCCGCCGCCGGCGGGTGCGAGCGAGTAGAGCGTCTGCACGCCGTAGTAGAGGCCGGCGCGATCGTAGCCTTCGATCAGCACGCCGCGCGGCCCGATTGCGAGCCGATAGCCGCCCGGCATCGCGATGTCGGCCGGCAGCCGGCGCGGCGCGACGGCGCCACGCACCGGCACGCGCGCGCCGTCGAGCCCGAGTGTCGTCGCGCGTTCGCGCAGCGCCGCGACCTGTGCGTCCGGTAGATCGGGTAGCGCGAGCTCGACGCCGCGCAGGTCGAGCGTACCGGGCAGCGGCTGCTCGCGCTTCACGCTCGGCAGCGCGCGGCTCGCATCGGGCCGCGCGGCCACGGGCGGCGCATTGCCGGTCGAGTTGTTCTGTGCGTCGGCCGGCAGCGATTCGACGTAGCGCAGTTCGTCGTCGGTGTCGTCGTAGCGGAGCACGGCGGGCGGCGCGCCATCGACGACCACGTACGGGCGCGGGATCACGTCGCTGTAGCGCAGCAGCCAGTATTCGGCGACGAACGGCAGCTCGATGCGCTCGCCCGGTGCAAGCCGCACCGAGCCCGGCTGCGGCGTCAGCTCGTACAGGTCACCGGTGAGCCGCCGCAGCGCGAAGCCGGGGCGGTCGATCCGCAGCAGGCGGCGGATGCTGTGCAGGTAGAGCTTCCAGCCGCCGTCGGCGATCGCCTGGTGGCCGCGGTTCTGCAGGATCAGGCGGCCCGTCGCGCAGGCCGCGCCGTCGGCGCCGAGATCGGCGCACGGCACGCCGGCCGCGGCCGCGTGGTTGTTGTCGACGGCGACGCGCAATGCGAGGCCGTTCGACAGCCGCGCCGCGAGATCGGCCGGCGGCACGGGGGGCCGTACGGCGCCGGTCGCCGCGACCACGGCGCTCGACGCGGGCAGCGCGCCGAGCGCGACCGGCGACAGTGCCGCGACCAGCAGGCCGGCAAACAGGGTGGACAAGGTTCGGTTCATGCGGACTCCTGAGAAAAAAGGGGGCGTGGCGGCGTCACGGGATGACGTCGCTGCAAGCGGGTCTTTCAACGGAGCTGCGGGGACAACAGGGTGCGCGGGCGATGCGGCTGCTCCGCGCGCAGTCGGCACGCGGGCGCGTGCGTTACGGAACGGGTGGCGGGCAGGCGTGCCGGTCGGATCGGCGCGGGTGGGTACGCGTCTTCATCGGCGGCGCACGGCAGCGGCGGGTGCTGCCGCGGCGGCGCGCCCGATGGCAAAGGCACGCACGCGATCCACGCGGACGAATCGACGACGAGACAGCGCGCACGCGCGCGCCACATACGGGTTTCGCATGTCTCCCCCACCAGATGGATTCGGCCTGTCTGCGGCCGTGTCCAAAGATCTTATGAAACCTTTTATTGGTATTCAAGTGGTATCAATCTGGCGCTAAATTGGCATCGGCACGCCGGGCCTGTGCGGCCGGGACGAAAAAAAACCTCGCGCGAGGCGAGGTTCCTTCGGGACGGCGGCGGCGCGATCGGCCGCACACGCGTCAGTCGTGGCGAACGCGTGCTTCCTGCGTCTTCTGCCGCGCCTCGAGCCACATCGCATTGACGATGCCGAACGACAGCGCGACGCCGATACCGAGAATCCAGCTGAAATACCACATGATCCGACTCCTTGCGAAACGGTGGGCGAGGGCGCGTAAGCGCCCCGGCCCGGTTCAATGCATCAATACATCGAATGCTTGTTCTCTTCGAGCACTTCACGCGTGACCTTGCCGCGCATCACGCGATACACCCAGCTCGTATAGAGCAGGATGAGCGGCAGGAACACGATCACCGCGAACAGCATCACCTGCAGCGTCATGTGGCTCGACGTCGAATCCCACACGGTCAGGCTGCTGCGCGGGTCGAGCGACGACGGCATGATGAACGGGAACATCGAGAAGCCGGCGGTCAGGATCACGCCGACGATCATCAGGCCCGTGCAGAAGAACGCCGTCTTTTCCTGCTTCGAGCCGGCGAGCAGCAGCGCGAACAGGCCGCCCGCGATCCCGACGACGGGCGCCGCGATCATCCACGGATACTCGCCGTAGTTCGCGAGCCACAGGCCCGAGCCGGCAGCGACGTCCTTGAGCAGCGGGTTCGCGACCGTATCGGTCGGCGCGGCGTGCGTGATGTGGAAGCCGCCGATAGTCGACGCGACCAGCACGCCGGCCAGTACGAACAGCACGACCGCGAGGAACGACGCCGCCCGCAATGCGACCGATGCGCGACGTGCGATCACGCCTTCCGTCTTCATCTTGATGAAGGCCGCGCCGTGCGCGACGAGCATCGTGAGGCTGACGAGCCCGCACAGCAGCGCGAACGGGTTCAGCAGCGCCCAGAAGCCGCCGTAGTAGGTCACGCGCAGGTCGCTGTCGAACTTGAACGGCACGCCTTGCAGCAGGTTGCCGAACGCGACGCCGAACACGAGCGCCGGCACGAAGCCGCCGACGAACAGGCCCCAGTCCCAGCCCGCGCGCCAGCGCGGGTCCGGCCGCTTGCTGCGGTAGTCGAAGCCCACCGGCCGGAAGAACAACGCGAACAGCACGAGCAGCATCGCGAAGTAGAAGCCGGAGAACGACGCCGCGTAGACGAGCGGCCAGGCCGCGAACATCGCGCCGCCGGCCGTGATCAGCCATACCTGGTTGCCTTCCCACGTCGCGCCGACGGTGTTGACGATGATGCGGCGTTCCTCGTCGGTCTTGCCGAGGAACGGCAGCAGCGCGGTCGCACCCATGTCGAAGCCGTCGGTGACGGCGAAGCCGATCAGCAGCACGCCGACGAGCAGCCACCAGATCAGCTTGAGAGTTGCATAGTCCATAGCGATTCCTTGTTCCGTTTCAGGTGCGTGCTCACGCCGGGGCGCGCTCGCTGGCGGCCGCGATTTCGTGGTGATAACGGCCGGTATGCAGCGACGACGGGCCGAGGCGCGCGTACTTGAACATCAGTTTGATCTCGATGACGAACAGCACCGTGTAGAACGCGATGAAACCGGCGAGGCTCAGGTACAGGTCCGTGGGCGTCAGGCTCGACGCGGACAGATGCGTCGGCAGGATGCCCGCGATCGTCCAGGGCTGGCGGCCGAGCTCGGCGACGACCCAGCCGAATTCCGCGGCGAGCCACGGCAGCGGAATCGCCCACACCGCATAGCGCAGGAACCAGCGGCGGTTGCCCTGCAGCAGCTGGCGGCGCGCGCAGAACCAGAACGCGGCGACGAAGGTCGCGAGGAACAGGAAACCGAGGAACACCATGATCCGGAACGAGAAGAACACGGGCGCGACCGGCGGGATCGTCTTCATGGCGGCGGCCTTGATCTGCTCGGGCGTCGCATCGACCACGTTCGGCGTGAACTGCTTGAGCATCAGCCCGTAGCCGAGATACTGCTTGTGCTGGTCGAACAGTTCGCGCGTGGCCGCGCTCGCGTCGCCTTCCTTCATCTTCTGCAGCGCGCCGTACGCGATCATCCCGCTCTGGATGTGCTCCTCGCTGTGCTTCGCGAGTTCGCGCAGGCCGACCACGGGCTCGTCGACCGAGCGCGTCGCGATCAGGCCGAGCGCGTACGGAATCCTGATCGCGTAGTCGGTACGCTGCGCTTCCTGGTTCGGAAGGCCGATCAGCGTGAACGAGGCGGGCGCCGGCTGCGTTTCCCATTCGGACTCGATCGCGGCGAGCTTCATCTTCTGCACTTCGCCGGTCGTGTAGCCCGACTCGTCGCCGAGCACGATCACGCAAAGCGTCGACGCGAGGCCGAAGCCGGCCGCGACCGCGAACGAGCGCAGCGCGAAATCGGTGTCGCGCTTTTTCAGCAGGTACCACGACGAGATGCCAAGCACGAACATCGCGGCCGTCACGTAGCCGGCCGACACCGTGTGCACGAATTTCACCTGCGCGACCGGGTTGAACAGCACGTCGAACAGGTTCGTCAACTCCATGCGCATCGTCTGATAGTTGAACTCGGCGCCGACCGGGTTGTTCATCCAGCCGTTCGCGACGAGGATCCACAGCGCGGACAGGTTCGAGCCGAGCGCGACCAGGAACGTGACCATCAGGTGCTTGACCTTCGACAGGCGGTTCCAGCCGAAGAAGAACAGGCCGACGAACGTCGATTCGAGGAAGAACGCCATCAGGCCTTCGACCGCGAGCGGCACGCCGAAGATGTCGCCGACATAGTGCGAGTAGTACGACCAGTTCGTGCCGAACTGGAATTCGAGCGTGATGCCGGTGGTCACGCCCATCGCGAAGTTGATGCCGAACAGCTTGCCCCAGAACTGGGTCATGTCCTTGTAGACCTGTTTGCCGGTCATCACGTAAACAGCTTCCATGATGACGAGCAGCCAGGACAGGCCGAGCGTCAGCGGCACGAACAGGAAGTGGTAGAGCGCCGTGATGCCGAACTGCAGACGCGACAGATCGACGACTTCACTACTTATCATGGTGGTCTCCCTCGGTGGGTGCTGGCGCCGGTACCGAGAGCAGTTTCTCGGCGACGACGGCAGGCGCAAGCGCCATGTGCTCGGCCTGCGGATGATTGAAGAATGCGTATTTGAGCGACATCAGGAGGATCAGCTTGACGATCAGCACCAGGGTGATGTCGCGGGCGAGGGTGGGGCCGCGAGCCCACGCGGCGATGCGCGCGCGCCAGCCGATCGTGCCGGCCGGTCGCGGGGGAGGCGGCGCGGGCTCTTTATTGATCGAGATCAAGGCGATTATCCTGAATCGATTTACGTCGAATTTGGGGCGACTTTACGTCGGATTTATGACGGCCGTGAAGCTGTTTTAATCCTTTTGCGCCTGACATGCCAATTTTAAAAGGACGGCTTTCCGATTCCGAGTGCTGCGCTGCGGCAGACCGTCGCGAAACACGGGCCGAAACTTGAGGCAGATCAAGGTTATGCGGAAGGGGCCTGCAAACGGCCTATTGCCTGACGAATCAGGTCAATTAATCGGCGCGGAAACGAGTGATGAAGCGGGCGGAGAAGCGAATGAAAAGCAGGAGAAAAGACAGGCGAAAAAAAACCGCTGCCGGTCGGGCAGCGGTTTTTGATGAAGCGCTCTAAATCGCAGCGATTTACGCGTATTCGGCGAGGGCGGTGCGCATCTTTTTCATGGCGCTCGCTTCGATCTGGCGGATGCGTTCCGCCGACACACCGAACTCGGCGGCGAGATCGTGCAGCGTCGAGCCGCCCGAGCCGTCGTCGTCGACGTGCAGCCAGCGCGCCTCGATGATGCGGCGGCTGCGCGCGTCGAGTGCGTCGAGTGCCTGCGCGATGCCGTCCGTCTGCAGCGTGTCGCGCTGACGTGCGGCGAGCACGGCGGTCGGTTCGTTGTGCGAGTCGGCCAGGTAGGCGATCGGCGCGTACGATTCCTCACCGTCTTCGACCTGCCCTTCGAGCGCGATGTCGCCGCCCGACAGGCGCGTTTCCATTTCGGTCACGTCTTCGCGCTTGACGTTGAGCTCTTGCGCGAGGCCGTCGATTTCCTCGGGCGTCATCGCCTGCATGCTCTTCTTGTGGCTGCGCAGGTTGAAGAACAGCTTGCGCTGCGCCTTCGTCGTCGCGACCTTCACCATGCGCCAGTTACGCAGGATGTACTCGTGGATCTCGGCCTTGATCCAGTGGATCGCGTACGACACGAGACGCACGTTCTGAGCCGGATCGAAGCGCTTCACAGCCTTCATCAGGCCGATGTTGCCTTCCTGGATCAGGTCGCCGTGCGGCAGGCCGTAGCCGAGGTAGTTGCGCGCGATCGACACGACGAGCCGCAGGTGCGACAGCACGAGGCGGCGTGCCGAGTCGAGATTGTTGCCTTCACGGAATTCGGTTGCGTACTGGCGTTCCTCTTCGGCCGTCAGCAGCGGAATGCGATTGACGGCCTGGATATACGCGTCGATGTTGCCAAGCTGGCCGGGCAACATCGATTGGGCTGCGAGCGCCAGCGAGCCTGCCGATTCGGCCTTGGCCGGCGTGGGGCTCAGGGTGTTCGGGAGGGTCAGGGCGTTGCTCACTAAAAAACTCCTTTGGAATCAGGGACAAACCCCCGGTCTCGAATGAGATTCCGTGGGCCATCTTAGCACTCCCGCAAGATGAGTGCTAATTCCTTAGAGCAAGCGTGGGCATCGGAGTTCCCGTTTTTTCTATCAAGAAAGTCGAGTCGATAGTCTATTCTGCGACCGAGACGGCGAAGCGAAGTTCCGTAAGCCGTTGTTTCTGATGGTTATCAGTAGACGATTTCAATTTTTGTCGTTTTGGAAGGAAGCCATTTCGCTTTGTGATGCCGATCCGAAAAGTCCTTTACCATACCATTCAGTTCGCTTGAGCCGGCCAAAGCGGCAGGCTCCATTCAACCCACAAAGTTGGAGTGTCAGATGAACAATAACAAGAATCGCTGGCCCCGCAGCCGGCTTGCGCTGCACGCGATGCTGGCGGCGTCTCTTCTGGGCGGATCAGGCGCGGCATGCGCGGATCGATGGGGGATTCAGGCGGGCGGCGGTTTTTCGGATCGCCACGGTGTCGACAAGGCCGATCTCGGCGTGGTGTGGGATCCGGGCTGGAACTGGTGGGAAATCGGCGGCTGGCACTTCGCTTTCGTCGTGGAAGGACACGCCGGCTACTGGCACACGGGCGGCAACGTCCACGGCAGCATTGGCGAATTCGGCGTGACGCCGATGTTCCGCTTCATCAAGAGCGCCGGGGAGATTCGCCCGTTCATCGAGGCCGGCGGCGGTGTCAGGCTGCTGACGCACCCGACGATCTCGGATCATTTCTCGATGGGGACCGCGTTCCAGTTCGCGCCGACGGCGGGGGTGGGCGTGCAGTTCGGCCAACGGCAACAGTATCAGGTCGGCTACCGTTTTGAACATGTGTCTAACGCGGGTATCAAAGAGCCGAATCCTGGTATAAATTTCCACCAGTTCTACTTGCAGTACAACTTCTGATCCGCATGCCCGCGCACGGCGTGCGCGTTGCCGAGGAGTCAGGCGATGGCGAAGGTGGTCGATGCGATCCGCGCGCTCGAGCGCGATCGGTTCCGGGCGATGGTGGACGGGGACGGCGAGGCGCTCGACGCGCTTTTGTCGGACAAGGTGTTCTTCGTGCACACCAACGGCAAACGCGAAACCAAGCAGCAGTTCATCGACGCCATCGTCGCCGGCCGCCGCCGCTATCGCCAGATCGAAATCCAGTCGCAGGACGTGCTGCCCGTCGGCGATGAAACCTGCATCGTCACCGGCCGCGCGTTGATCGAGATGGAAACGAACAACGGCGGCCTGGTCTTCCCGATTGCCTATACCTCCGTCCACACCCACGAACAGGGCCGCTGGAGCCTGTTCGCGTGGCAGGCGACGCGGTGCGCGACCGAGACATGAGCGCGCGTGGCGCTCCTTTCCATGTCCCGACCGAAGCGGCCTTCTGGGCCGCTTTTTGCTGCCTCGTGCGGCGCGGATCGCGCGGCGCACGGGCGGTCACGCCCCGCTCGCTGACGGTTGAACCCTGAAACGGAACCCGGCGCTCAGGCCGCCGCGCGGTGATCCGCGCAGTGCCAGGCCGAGCGGTTGATCGCGCTGACGACCGCATCGAGCGCGGCGCTCGCCGCATCCGCGTGCAGGCCGACGCCGTGCCGCAGCGGCGCATTGCCGACCCGGCAGCCGACCGATACCGCGATCCGCCCATCCGTCGTGCGCGCGTGTTCGCACGACGCGATGTCGATCGCCGCGCCGGCGGCCGCCGCGAATGCCGCGGCCAAACGTCGCGCGGCATCGTCGGGCGGTGTATCCGCCGCGGGCGCCGTCGCGATCTCGCGGTTCTGCCAGCGCGCGCCGTTGCCGTGGTGCGCGGCCGGCCCGTCGGTGTCGAAGAATTCGCGCGCGAACAGCGCGCAGATCGCGTCGCCCGTCACTTCCTCGCCGGACGTATCGGCGAGCGTCTGCACCGCGTGGCTGAATTCGATCTGCACGCGGCGCGTCGGCGTGAAGCCCATCCCGCGTTCGAGCAGGAACGTCGCGCCGCCTTTGCCGGACTGGCTGTTCACGCGGATCACCGCGTCATAGCTGCGGCCGAGGTCGGCCGGGTCGATCGGCAGGTACGGCACTTCCCAGGCCGCGTCGGGGCGCTGCTGCGCGAAGCCCTTGCGGATCGCGTCCTGGTGCGAGCCCGAGAACGCGGTGAACACGAGGTCGCCCGCGTACGGATGGCGCGGATGCACGGGAATCTGGTTGCAGCGTTCGACGACCCGGCGCACCGCGTCGATGTCGGAGAAATCGAGGCCCGGATCGATGCCCTGCGTGTAGAGATTCAGCGCGAGCGTGACGAGATCGACGTTGCCGGTGCGTTCGCCATTGCCGAACAGGCAGCCCTCGATGCGGTCGGCGCCCGCGAGCAGTGCAAGTTCGGCCGCTGCGACCGCGGTGCCGCGATCGTTGTGCGGATGAACGGACAGCACGATGCTGTCGCGATACGCGAGGTTGCGGTCCATCCACTCGATCTGGTCGGCGAACACGTTCGGGCTCGCGGCTTCGACGGTGGCCGGCAGGTTGACGATCATCTTGTGATCGCGGGTCGGCCGCCAGGTCTGCGCGACCGCGTCGCAGATCTCGCGCGCGAACGTCAGCTCGGTCATGCTGAAGGTTTCCGGCGAGTACTGGAAGGTCCACTGCGTGTCGGGGCGCGCGGCGGCGTGTTCCTTGATGATGCGCGTGCCGTCGATCGCGAGCGCCTTCACGTCGGCTTTCGACATCCCGAACACGATGCGGCGGAACGACGGGCAGACCGCGTTGTACAGGTGCACGATCGCGCGCGGCACGCCTTCGAGCGCGTCGAACGTGCGGGCGATCAGGTCTTCGCGCGCCTGCACGAGCACTTCGATCGTCACGTCGTCGGGAATCCGCTTGTCGTCGATCAGCTTGCGGACGAAATCGAAGTCGGTCTGCGACGCCGACGGAAAACCGACTTCGATCTGCTTGAACCCGATCGCAACCAGCATCTCGAAGAACTCGAGCTTCTGCTCGATGCTCATCGGCTCGATCAGCGACTGGTTGCCGTCGCGCAGGTCGGTGCTCATCCAGACGGGCGCGCGCTCGATGGTGCGCGACGGCCATTTGCGGCCATTGAGGCGGACGGGCTCGAACGGACGGTACTTGTCTTGCGGATTGCGCTGCATCTTCTGGACCTCGGGTCTCAAGTCGCGAGCGAAGACGGGCGGCATGGGCGACGGTTGGCGCTGCCTCGCTCCGCGGCACGTGAACGCGCTGCGGATGCGGATGATCTTCGCGAGTCGGCCGACGGATAGACGGACGAATGCTGACGACTTCGGGTTGTAAAAACTACGAGAGGGGTACTGCGAGGAACTGCTGGGAGGGACCGTGCGGACAGCACACGGCGCTACGAAAGCCTTAGGCTAGTCGTAGCGATAGCAGCCGCGCTAGGCGGCCGGAGGTAATTCGGAGGGGGTTCGGATAGGAACGCATGACGGCAACTCTATGCCAGTATGCGCTCCCGTGTCAAATGCCCTGCAAGCGGAGCCGGTTCGCGAGCGTGCCGTCAGCGCGCGATGCGGGCGATCTGCACGATCGTCGCGACCTGCCGGGTGACCGTGTCGGGCGCCGGGACTTCGCCGCGCAATACGGCGTCCGTCCACGCGGCCGTCGTGGCCGCATCGCGCGATTCGGGCAGGGCGACGGGGGGCGCATCGGTCGACGAGCGCTCGGCCTCGATCAGCGTGTCGCAAACGCCGTCGTGCAGCCAGTCGACCTGCACCTGGCGCCGTGTGTCGGCAACGGCTTCGCCCTCGGTGCCGCGTGCCAGCAGCGCGCCGCCGAGCGCGGCGTCCGGATGGTCGCGGAACAATTGAGCCAGGCTGTCGCGGTACGGCGGGTGCGTGTAGTTGACGAGCCGCAGGCCGGCCGGCGCGAACGGCTGCAGGATCTTCACGAGCGTGTGCGTCGAGTTGCGCACGCCGAGCACGCTGCGCATCGACAGCAGGCGTGCAATGCGCGGCGCCAGCACCTCGATCGACGCGAACGCGACGCGGCGCTCGGCAAGCGTGTCCTCGATCGCATCGTGCGACGTCGACGGCGCGAGTGACAGCGCCGAGAAGATCTCGGCGCTCGTCACGCGGCCCGGGTCCTGCTCGACGCCATGCACGAGCACCGGCACGCCTTCGCGCGCCAGCAGCAGCGCGAGCAGCGGCACGAGGTTCGGCTGCTTGCGCGCGCCGTTGTAGCTCGGGATCGACACGGGGCGGAACGCGGCGTCCTGCACGTGCACCGGCTCGAACGACGCCTGCGCGGCAGCGAGCATCGCGGCCAGTTCGTCGGCGGCTTCGCCCTTCAGCCGATAGGCGATCAGGATCGCGCCGAGTTCGACGTCCGACACACGCGCGTCGAGCATCGCACGATAGAGCTCGAACGTGTCCTCGGCGGACAGTGCGCGCGCGCCGTTCGGGCCGCGGCCGATTTCCTTGATGAAGCGGGCGCAAGGGAATGGAACGGCGGCGGGATCGTGGGAAGCGGTCATCGGGGCGTGGGGCGGGCGGGCCGGCATCGGGCCGCGCTGTGAGCGGTGAGGAATGCCCCGAGTATCGCACGGGTGCGGCCGTCGCAAGCGAGGCCGCACGGCGCGGCGCGCTACACTCTGGTTCCCGGCGGTGCGCGCCGGCTGCGCCGCGCCCGTGCCGTCGCCGGCCGAATACGACTACGAGAGACATCCCATGAAGCTTTACAGCTATTTCCGCAGTTCCGCGTCGTACCGCGTGCGAATCGCCCTGAACCTGAAGCAGCTGCCGTTCGACTATGTCCCCGTGCACATGCTGCGCGACGGCGGCGAGCAACTGAAGGACGCGTACCGCGCGCTGAATCCGGATGCGGTCGTGCCGACGCTGATCGACGGCGACGCGACGCTGCAGCAGTCGCTCGCGATCATCGAATATCTCGAGGAAACCCATCCGGAACCGGCGCTGCTGCCGAAGCAGCCGGTCGATCGCGCGTATGTGCGTGCGGTCGCGCTGCAGATCGCGTGCGAAATCCATCCGCTCAATAACCTGCGCGTGCTGAAGTACCTGAAGCACACGCTGAAGGTGCCCGAGGAGGCGAAGAACGCGTGGTACCGGCACTGGATCGAGGCGGGCTTCGAAACGCTCGAGACGCGTCTCGCGAGCGATCCACGCACCGGCAAGCTGTGCTTCGGCGACACGCCGACGCTTGCCGACGTGTGCCTCGTGCCGCAGGTGTTCAACGCGAACCGCTTCTCGATCGACACGACGCGCTATCCGACGATCCAGCGGATCGTCGACCATGCGTCGACGCTCGATGCGTTCAAGGCCGCCGAGCCTGGCGCGCAGCCCGACGCCGAATGAGCGCGGCGCGCCCGGGCCATGCATGACCGGGCGCGCATGAAAAAGGGCGCCCGAAGGCGCCCTGTGCGATGCGTGCCGGCGGAGTTCAGCCGAGCAGCGCGTCCGCGAATTCGACCGCGCTGAACGGCTGCAGATCCTCGACCTTCTCGCCGACGCCGATGAAGTAGACCGGCACCGGGCGCTGCCGCGCGATCGCGGCGAGAATCCCGCCCTTCGCGGTGCCGTCGAGCTTCGTGACGATGAGGCCGGTAAGGCCGAGCGCGTCGTCGAATGCCTTGACCTGGGTGAGCGCGTTCTGGCCGGTGTTCGCATCGATCACCAGCAGCACTTCGTGCGGCGCGCCGTCATGCGCCTTCGAGATCACGCGCTTCACCTTCTTCAGCTCTTCCATCAGGTGGAGCTGCGTCGGCAGGCGGCCGGCCGTGTCGGCCATCATCACGTCGATCCTGCGCGCGCGCGCGGCGCTGACCGCGTCGAAGATCACCGCGGCCGGATCGCCGCTTTCCTGCTGCACGACCGTCACGTTGTTGCGCTCGCCCCAGACCGCCAACTGTTCGCGCGCGGCCGCGCGGAACGTGTCGCCCGCGGCCAGCAGCACCGACTGGTCGAAGCTCTGCAGGTGCTTCGCGAGCTTGCCGATGCTGGTCGTCTTGCCCGCACCGTTCACGCCGGTGATCATCATCACGAGCGGCTGTGCGCGGCCGAGCATCAGCGATTTCTCGAGCGGCGTCAGCAGCTCGACGAGCAGGTCGTGCAGTGCGGATTTCACCTGCTGCGGGTCGGTCAGGCGGCCCGTGCGTACCTTTTCGCGCAGCGCGCCGAGCAGGTACTCGGTCGCGTCGACGCCCGCGTCGGACATCAGCAGCGCGGTTTCGAGCTCCTCGTACAGATCCTCGTCGATCTTCGTGTTGACGAACACGCCGGTGATGCTCGAACCCGTCTTGGCGAGCCCCGTTTTCAGGCGCGCGAGCCACGATTTCTTCGCGGTGGCGTCCTGCAGCGGCGGCGGGACGATTTCGACCGTCTCGACGACTTCGTCGCGTCCGTCGTTGGTCGGCGTGACCGTCATCACGACGGCCGGCGCGGCCGGTTGCGCGGGCGCTTGCGGCAGGTCGGCCGCAGGCGGGGCCTCGACCGCGGGCGCATCGGACGGCTCGTCCGTTTGCTGCGCGTCGGCCGATTGCGAATCCGCCGGATCGGGCTCCTGCGTTTTCTTGAATCGTTTGAAGAAGCTGAACATGGTCTGACGTCGGGAAGAGGGCGGGCCGCCGCCAGCGGCGGGGCACCGGACGGGCCGTCCTGCGTTCGCGCGGGCGCGGCGCACGGCGGCCGAAACCGTGCATTTTATCAGTGCGGCGTGGCGCTCGCGTCAGTGTGCGCCGCCGCTGTGGTAACGTGCGCCTGTTTAGCGGTGCGCCCTCGCGCGCGCCCGGTCCCTCCGTCGTCGATATTCCGTATGTCCCGTTCCTCTCCCGGCCGCCCGGCGGCCCCTTCTGGCCGCGGCAAGCCGCACACGATCCGCATCATCGGCGGTGACTGGAAACGCACGCCGCTCGCGGTGCTCGATCTCGACGGCCTGCGGCCGACGCCCGATCGCGTGCGCGAGACGCTGTTCAACTGGCTTGGCCAGGATCTCGAGGGCCGGCGCTGCCTCGACCTGTTTGCGGGCACCGGCGCGCTCGGCTTCGAGGCCGCGTCGCGCGGCGCGGCGAGCGTCGTGATGGTCGAACGCCATCCGCGCGCCGCGCAGCAATTGCGTGCGATCAAGGACAAGCTCGGCGCACGTGCGGTCGAAGTCGCCGAAGCCGATGCGCTGCGGCTCGCGGCCGGGCTCACGCCGGGCGCGTTCGACGTCGTGTTTCTCGATCCGCCGTTCGGCGATTCCGCTGCGCTCGAGCGCGCGATCACGCTGTCGGCGCCGCTCGTCGCGGCAGGCGGCGCGCTGTACGTCGAAACGGGGGCGGAGCTCGATCCGGCCGCGCACGACGCGCTCGCAGGCTGGGAGGTCGTGAAGCACGGCAAGGCAGGTGCGGTTCACTATCATTTGCTGCGGCGCGAAAATGATGAATAATGCGCGTTCCATACGAGGCGGCGCGCCGCAAAGGCGACGCATGCCCATCTCGGCGGCGGCGTGCGCATCGCACGGCTGCCATCCCGTTTGCGTGATGACAGGAGGAGCGACATGGTAGTCGCCGTGTATCCCGGTACGTTCGATCCGCTGACGCGCGGGCACGAAGACCTCGTGCGGCGTGCGTCGAGCATTTTTGATACGCTGGTGGTCGGTGTTGCCGACAGCCGCGCGAAAAAGCCGTTCTTCTCGCTGGAAGAACGTCTGACGATTGCGAACGAGGTGCTCGGCCATTATCCGAATGTGAAGGTGATGAGTTTCACCGGCCTCCTGAAGGATTTCGTCCGCACCAACAACGCGCGCGTGATCGTGCGCGGCCTGCGCGCCGTGTCCGATTTCGAATATGAGTTCCAGATGGCGGGGATGAACCGCTACCTGCTGCCCGACGTCGAGACGATGTTCATGACGCCGTCCGACCAGTACCAGTTCATCTCGGGGACGATCGTGCGCGAAATCGCGCAGCTGGGCGGCGATGTCAGCAAGTTCGTGTTCCCGTCCGTCGAGAAGTGGCTGACCGAGAAAGTCGCCGCGATCGGAGGCCCTGCCGCGTGACGCGGCGCCGGCCGGTTTCGTCGAGAAGCCGGCCGCCGGCCTGAAGAAGTGAGATCAGTATGGCTTTGATGATTACCGACGAGTGCATCAACTGCGACGTGTGCGAGCCCGAGTGCCCGAACGGCGCGATTTCGATGGGCCCGGACATCTACGTGATCGACCCGAGCAAGTGCACCGAGTGCGTCGGCCATTTCGACGAACCGCAGTGCCAGCAGGTGTGTCCGGTCGAATGCATTCCGCGCGATCCGCAGCATGACGAATCGCACGCGCAATTGATGGAGAAGTATCACGCATTGACCGCCGGGAAGCGCGACGACGCGTCGTGACCCAGCGGTGACGCGCGCGCTCGAGTGCTTCGGTGCGCACGTTGCGCGTCCGGATCGGCGCCGCCTGGCGCCGGTTCTTTCGTTTCAGGCCAGCAACTCGCGCAACGCCGCGACGAGCGCATCGCATTCGGCGTCCGTGCCGACGGTGATGCGCAGGTGCTGGTCGATCCGCGGCAGCCCGAAGTGCCGCACGAAAATTTCCCGTTCCTTCAGCTTTGCCGCAATCGCACCCCCGTCGTGCGCGGGATGGCGCGCGAACAGGAAATTCGCGGCCGACGGCACGATGTCGAAGCCGAGCGCGTCGAGCGCATGCGTGAGACGCGTCCGGCTGTCGATCACGCGCCGGCAGGTTGCGCTGAAATAATCGGTGTCTTCGTACGCGGCCTGCGCGGCGACCTGCGCGAGCCGGTCGAGCGGGTACGAGTTGAAGCTGTCCTTCACGCGGTTCAGCGCGTCGATCAGCGCCGCATCGCCGAACGCGAAGCCGACGCGCATGCCCGCGAGCGAGCGCGCCTTTGACGTCGTGTGTACGACGAGCAGGTTCGGGTAGCGGTCGATCAGCGTAATCGCGGACTGCGCGCCAAAATCGACATAGGCTTCGTCGACCACGACGACCGACGACGGATTCGCGGCCGCGATCCGCTCGACGTCGGCGAGCGGCAGTGCGCGCCCGGTCGGCGCGTTCGGATTCGGAAACAGTACGCCGCCGGCGTCGTCGAGATAGTCTTCGACGCGCATCGAGAAGTCGTCCGCGAGCGGCACGATCGACGTCTGGACGCCGTACAGGCGCGCATAGGTCGGATAGAAGCTGTACGTGATGTCGGGGAAGCGCAGCGGCCGGTCGTGCTTGAGCAGCGCGTGGAACGTGTGAGCGAGCACCTCGTCGGAGCCGTTGCCGACGAACACCTGCTCGGGCTTGATGCGGTGATGGGCTGCGACCGTCTCGCGCAGCGCGCGCGCAACCGGGTCGGGATAGCGGCGCAGCGTGTCGCCGGTCTCGCCGAGTTCACGCGCGATCGCCGCGACGACGCGCGGCGACGGCGGATAGGGATTCTCGTTGGTGTTCAGCTTGACGGGGTGTGCGAGTGCGGGCTGTTCGCCCGGCACGTAAGGCACGAGTTGCTGAACGACGTCGCTCCAGTAACGGCTCACCGCTTGGCTCCTGTCGGGCAAAGCGACCAGATTACCGCATGTGCGCGCAGGGTGGGGCGGGTAAGGCCGTCCGGCGGCAAGCCGGACGGCTCGATGCACCGCAGCGGTGCGATGCGGTCAGTTGCGATGCAGCTGCATGGTCGCGCGGTCGAGTTCGCCCTTGACGACCATCGGCATCACGGCGAGCGCGCGTTCGATCGACGCGTCGATCACGTCCTGTTCCTCGCGGCGCGGCGGCTTCAGCACGAAGTTCGCGACGTCGGGCTTCGCGCCCGCGCGCGCGCTTTCCGGAATCAGGTCGCGCGGATGGCCGATGCCGATCCGCAGCCGCCAGTACTGCTGCGACGACAGGTGCGCGGTGATGTCCTTCAGGCCGTTGTGGCCGCCGCTGCCGCCGCCGAGCTTCAGCTTCACGGTGCCGGGCGGCAGGTCGAGCTCGTCGTGCGCGACGAGGATCTGGTCGGGCAGGATTTTGAAGAACTGCGCGAGCGCGACCACCGACTGACCGGAGCGGTTCATATAGGTTTGCGGCTCGAGCAGGTGGACTTCCTCGCCGTGCAGGCGCGCTTTCGCGTAGAAGCCGTGGAAGCGGCGTTCGTCGCGCAGCGTCGTGCCTGCTTCGCGGGCGAGCTGGTCGATCAGCCAGAAGCCGGCGTTGTGGCGCGTCGCGGTGTATTCCGCCCCGGGATTGCCGAGGCCGACGATCAGTTTGATCATGACGTTTCGAAGGCGGCAACTGCCGCCTGGGCGCAAAAAAAGAAAAACCCGCCGGGCAAGCCGCGGCGGGTTGCGTCGACCGTTTCGTGAAACGGATCGATGGGGCGCGTGGGCAGCCCGCTTAGGCAGCCGGCGTTTCGCCTTCTGCTGCGTCCGACACGGCACCAGCCGGGACCGTCGCCGATGCGACAACCGGGTTTTCCGCGTCGATGTGCGCGACCAGCGCGACGCCCTTCGGCAGCGTGATGTCCTTCGCGTGCAGCGATTGACCGGCTTCGATCTTCGACAGGTCGACTTCGAGGAACTCCGGCAGGTCAGCCGGCAGGCACTCGATTTCGATTTCCGTCGCGACGTGCGAAACGATCGCGCTCGACAGCTTCACGGCCGGGCTGATTTCAGCGTTCAGGAAGTGCAGCGGTGCCTTCGTGTGCAGCTTCTTCTTCGCGTCAACGCGTTGGAAGTCCACGTGCAGCACCAGTTGCTTGAACGGGTGGTATTGCACGTCGCGCAGCAGAACCTGTTGCGACTGGCCAGCCACTTCGAGGTCGAGGATCGACGAGTGGAAAGCTTCCTTCTTCAGGGCGTGCCACAGGGCGTTGTGATCGAGTTCGATCTTTTGCGGGGCTGCTTCGCCACCGTAAACGATACCCGTGGTCTTACCAGCGTTGCGCAGGCGGCGGCTCGCACCCGTACCTTGCTCTTGGCGCTCGAAAGCGACGACTTTCATGTGATTCTCCAATAGCTGCCCGCGACCAGGCAGTAAAACGGGGCCGTCAAACTGCGGCCCCCGATGAAACGGACGGGGTTTCGTCTATCCCGTCCGATTGTGCAAAAAGCGAAGCGTTGCCGCTTCGCTTTCTGCGCATGCTTTGTTCAGTCGATTCGCGATCAGGATTCCGCGAACAGCGACATCACCGAGTCGCCGCGGCGGATCCGCGAGAACGTTTCGGCCAGCAGGCTCGCGCTCGTCAGCGAACGGATCTTCGAGCAGCCGAGCGATTCGGCGGACAGCGGGATCGTGTCGGTGACAACCAGCTCGTCGAGCGCCGATGCGGCGATACGATCAGCTGCGCCACCCGACAGCACCGGGTGCGTCGCATACGCGAATACCTGCTTTGCGCCGCGCTCTTTCAGCACTTGTGCGGCCTTGCAGAGCGTGCCTGCCGTATCGACCATGTCGTCCATGATCACGCAGGTGCGGCCTTCGACTTCACCGATGATGTTCATCACTTCGGAGACGTTCGCCTTCGGGCGACGCTTGTCGATGATCGCGAGATCGCAGTTGAGCTGCTTCGCGAGTGCCCGGGCACGCACCACGCCGCCGACGTCCGGCGACACGACGAGCAGATCCGGGTAGTTCTGCTTGCGCAGGTCACCCAGCAGGATCGGCGTTGCGTAGATGTTGTCGACCGGGATGTCGAAGAAGCCTTGAATCTGGTCGGCGTGCAGATCCATCGTGATGATCCGCTCGACGCCTGCGATTTCCAGCATGTTCGCGACGACCTTCGCCGAGATCGCGACGCGCGCCGAACGCGGGCGGCGATCCTGACGGGCGTAACCGAAGTAGGGGATGGCTGCAGTGATCCGGCCGGCAGACGCGCGCTTGAGCGCATCGACCATGATCATCAGTTCCATCAGGTTGTCGTTCGCCGGTGCGCACGTGGATTGCAGGACGAAGACGTCCTTGCCACGCACGTTTTCCTGGATCTCGACCTGGATCTCGCCGTCGGAGAAACGGCTGACCATTGCTTTGCCGAGGGGAATTCCAAGGATATTGACGACTTCCTGGGCGAGCGCGGGATTCGCGTTGCCAGTAAAAACCATCAGGCCGTCATGGCTGCTCATCGTGCACCTGCTTCGGGCTTAGGCGGGAAATGCGGGAAAATTTTTGGCAGGGGAGGAAGGACTCGAACCCTCGCATGCCGGAATCAAAATCCGGTGCCTTGACCAACTTGGCGACTCCCCTACACTCAACTGATAACTTCACCGGACTTGTGTAGGCCATCCGGCAAAGTAAAACTTCATGACGCGAAAGCGAAGAGCGGATGCTCGTTCAGGCTCTCGGCAACTGCACCGTTCCAACCGGTGGGCAGCTTGGCTTGCGCCGCTTCTGCCTCATGCTTGCTGCGAAACGCTGCAAACACGCTTGCTCCGGAGCCGGTCATCCTCGCGGGGGTCACATCATACAACCATTTGACCACCTGCGCAACTTCCGCGTACTTACTTGTCACAACTTGCTGCATATCGTTCCGGCCGAAACTATCTGGCCATCCCGCGTCGCTGCTTTGCTGTGCAAGAAAGTCCGTAATTGTGACGCGCTTCGAATCTCTTGTCAACAACTTATCTGAAAATATTTCAGCGGTTGGGACGTGAACGCGAGGCGTTACAACCAAGAACCAGCGAGTCGGCAATTGTACCTCAGCTAATTCCTCTCCGATACCCTCTGCGAATGCATTTTTTCCAAAGATAAAAAACGGAACGTCTGCGCCGAGTTTTACCGCGAGCGACTGAAGCTCCGCGCGCGGCAGGTCGAGTTGCCACAGGCGGTTAAGCGCGAGCAGCGTCGTCGCCGCGTCGGAGCTGCCGCCGCCGAGGCCGGCCCCCATCGGCAGGCACTTGTCGATCTCGATGTCGACACCGTGCGCGGTGCCCGTGTGCGCTTTCAGCAGGTTGGCCGCGCGCACGACGAGGTCGCTTTCCTCGGGCACGCCGGGCACGTCGGTGACACGTGCGACGCGACCGTCGTCGCGTAGCGTGAAGTGCAGCGTGTCGCCCCAGTTCAGCAACTGGAACACGCTCTGCAGATCGTGATAGCCGTTCTCACGGCGGCCGGTGATGTGCAGGAACAGGTTGAGTTTCGCGGGCGCAAGGCAGTTGCGCAGCGAGCGGGTCGAATCGGTCATGCGTATGTCTAGGCTAGGCGGGTGCTCACTGATCGAGCACGAGCTTGATGTCGAGCGGCGGTGTCGCGCGCACGAGGTTGACGCGTTTGACGCCCGTGGCCGGGGCATCCGCGTAGGCAAGGTAGTCGATCGTCCAGCCGTCCTGGCGGATCTGCTTGACGCGCGTGCCGTCAGCCGGATCGCGCACCGTCTCCGCGGGCGTTGCGGGCGCGGCTGTCGGCAGCAGCCAGTAGCGCAGGCCCGCGAGCGGCAGTTCGAAGCCGAGTGTTTTCTGCATCAGGTCGCCGACGTCCGGCGCATATTGCGTCGGACGGTTCGGCAATTCGAGCGATGCCGCCTGCGGCGTCGACTTCACGACGGCGAGCGTCTGGCCGAGCGGGCTGCGAAGTTCGAGCGACACGTCGTCGCCGTGCTCCTGCCAGTCGAAGTTGCCGTACACGTTCTGCTGCTTGCCGAGGCGGTCGTCGTACTGCACCGCGAAACGGCCATGGTAAGCGTGTGTTGCGGCGGTCTGCAGCGCTGCGCCGGCCGGCGTGCCGGCCGACGGCGGCGTGCTCGCGCAGCCGGCGAGCGCGAGCGCCGCGCCGACTGCGGCCAGCGTGCGCTGCGCGTGGAAGGACCGGAAAAACGTCGGGAACATCTGCATCAGAGACCGTTGATCTGGAAGCGTTTCAGCGTTTGCACGAGCGTGTCGTTGTCCGGCTCGAGCTTCTGTGCGTCACGCCACGCGGAACGTGCGTCGTCCTGCGCGCCGCTCTTCCACAGCACTTCGCCGAGATGCGCGCCGATCTCGGCGTTCGGCTGCAGTTCGTACGCACGCCGCAGCACCTTCGCCGCGCCGGCCGTATCGCCCATCCGGTACTTCACCCAACCGAGGCTGTCCATGATGTAGGCGTCGTTCGGCGCGAGCGCCATCGCCTTGTCGATCAGCTTGCTGGCTTCGGGCAGCCGCTGGTTGCGGTCGGCGAGCGAATAGCCGAGCGCGTTGTACGCCTGCGGATTTTCGGGCTGCGTGCGGATCAGCTCGCGCAGCTGCTTTTCCATCGTCGTGTAGTGGCCGGTCTTTTCGGCCGCCATCGCGTAGTCGTAGCGCAGGTCGGGATCGTCCGGGAAGTCCTGGACCGCCTGCCCGAGCCGTGCCTCGGCTTCCGGATAGCGCTTCGCGGTGAACAGGATCGATGCGTCGGTGCGTGCGACCACGGCCGCATCGCGCGGATCCGTGATCGGCAGGTCGTCGAGCACCTTGCGCGCCTCGTCGGTCTTGCCCTGTTTCTGCAGCAGTTGCGCGCGCGTGATCTGCGCGGGGAGGTAGTGCTGGCTCGTCTGGTCGACCTTGTCGAGCCATTGCGACGCCTGCGCATCGTTGTTCTGGTCGATCGCGATCTGCGCGAGGTAGATGTAGCCCTGGCCGACGTCGAGGTTCGGCTGCTTGTCGCCGAGCTGTACGTACTGCTTCAGGTAGACGGTCGCGTCGTCGAGCTTCTTCTGCTGGATCTTGATCAGCGCGAGCGCCATCAGCGGCGTCGGATCCTTCGAGTCGAGCTTGCGCATCGTCTCGAACTGCTTCTGCGCGTCGTCGAGGCGATCGTCGGCGAGATAGAGCTGTGACAGCGCGAGCCGCGCATCGCGCGACTTCGGATTCTGCTGAACATACTTCTCGAACGACACGATGCCCGCCGCGCGTTCCGCGGGCCCCATCTGCGACAGCATCAGGGCTGCCGGCAGGTAGTCGGGGCGGATCTGCAGCGCCTGCTTCAGCGACTGCGCGGCGCCGTCCTTGTCGTCGACCGCGAGCTGCTGGCGCGCGATCGCGAGCTGCGCTTCGGGCCGGTTCAGGTCGTTCTTCAGCATGTCCTTCAGCACCGCGAGGCCGCCGACGCGGTCGGGGCCGCGCACCAGCAACGCCTGCAGCGCGAGGATCGCCGGGCCGCGCGTCTCGCCGGTCGCCCGGGCCAGCTCGCGCGCGAGCATCGGCTGCGCGTCGGCCGGCTTGCCGGCGAGCACCAGCAGCGCGGCGTCGACCTGCGATGCGCGATTCGAATCCGGTGCGTACTGGCGCCACAGGTTCGCGGCGGACAGCGCATCGGCCGGGCTCTGCGCGCCCAGCGCAATTTCGGTCGCGCGCTGCGCCATGCGCGGATCGCGCGTGTCGCGGGCGAGCGCGAGGTAGGTCTGGTAGGCCGGCGCGGGCTGGTTACGCTGCAGCGCGACCTCGGCGGCGAGCACCTGGTAGACGATCTGGCTCGTCAGCGGGACGCCGGGGAGATTCTTCTGCTCGTCCGGCATCACATGCTCGAACGCACCCTGCGACTCCGCGTCGTCCGATGCCGGATCCTGTGCGTGAGCCGGGAAGGCGGTGAGGGTCCAGGCGGCAAACAGCGCGGCGCCGAGTGCACGGCGGACCGGGAAGGCGCGCGCGCCGCGCACGGCGGCGGGGCGCTTCAGAAGCAGCTTCGAGGGCAGGGTCATGGAAATCCGTTCGATGTTTCAACCGATTGTAACGCGCTCGCTACAATACACGCACGATCGTGATAGGGTCTGTTTACATATGGAACGCACATGCGAATGCCCGAAATTGCCCGCATGGCAAGAAGCGAGGAGTGCCGTTTGGCGAGCCAAACAAGCGACGAGCGACGCCGCCATGCGGGCAATTTCGGGCATTCCCGTGACAGGAATTTTTTAATTTGGGGTTGCCACGAGAACGGCCGCTCGCCGCGTTGCGCTTCTTGCGAATACGTGAGTATTCGCGGCGTCGCGCGCCTCGCGAGCGGCCGTTCTCGTGGCAACGCATGAGCGTTCCATATGTAAACAGACCCTAGTCTCAGACCCGCAAAACATGCCAGAGTTGCCAGAAGTCGAAGTCACGCGCCGGGGCATCGAGCCCTTTGTCGCGGGCCGCCGCGTCGAGCGTGTCGACGTCCGTACCGAGATGCTGCGCTGGCCCGTGCCGGCCGGGCTCGCCGAGCAGTTGCGCGCACGTGAGGTGCTTGCCGTCGAGCGTCGCGGCAAGTACCTGCTGTTCGAGGTCGACGCGGGCTGGTTCATCGTCCATCTCGGCATGACGGGCACGCTGCGCGTGCTGCCCGCGGCGGGCGTGCCGGTCGCCGCGAAGCATGACCACATCGACTGGATCTTCGACGAATTCGTGCTGCGGTTCCGTGATCCGCGCCGCTTCGGTGCGGTGCTGTGGCACCCGCGCGAAGCAGGTGACGTCCATGCTCATCCGCTCCTCGCGAGCCTGGGCGTCGAGCCGTTCTCGCCGGCGTTTACCGGGGCGCTCCTGCACGCGCGCACGCGCGGCCGTACCGTGTCGGTCAAGCAGGCGCTGCTCGCGGGCGACATGGTCGTCGGCGTCGGCAACATCTATGCGTCGGAGAGCCTGTTTCGCGCCGGCATCCGGCCGACGACGGCCGCCGGCAAGGTGTCGCTGCCGCGCTACGAGCGGCTGGCCGACGCAGTGCGCGCAACGCTTGCCGACGCGATCGAGCGCGGCGGCAGCACATTGCGCGATTTTGTCGGCAGCAACGGCGAAAGCGGCTATTTCCAACTCGACTGCTTCGTCTACGACCGTGCGGGCCAGCCATGCCGCGTATGCGGCACGCCGATCCGCCAGATCGTGCAAGGTCAGCGGTCGACCTATTTCTGCCCGACCTGCCAGCGTTGAAACCTTTTTCCACGATCAGATAACTTGAAGCCGCCCCGCATCACCCCCGCTCCGTTCCCCGTCACGCCGCTGCATCGCACGTTCGCCTCGCGCCTGGTCGCGTGGCAGCGCGAGCATGGCCGCCACGACCTGCCGTGGCAGAACACCCGCGATCCGTACCGGATCTGGCTGTCGGAAATCATGCTGCAGCAGACGCAGGTATCGACCGTCATCCCGTATTACACGCGCTTTCTCGAACGTTACCCCGACGTCGCCGCGCTCGCGGCCGCGCCGACCGACGACGTGATGGCGCTCTGGGCGGGGCTCGGCTACTACTCGCGCGCGCGCAACCTGCACCGCTGCGCGCAGGTCGTCGTCGCCGAGCACGGCGGTGCGTTTCCGGCGACACCCGACGCGCTGGCCGAACTGCCGGGTATCGGCCGTTCGACGGCCGCGGCGATCGCGTCGTTTGCGTACGGCGCGCGCGCAACGATTCTCGACGGCAACGTGAAGCGCGTGCTTGCGCGGGTATTCGGCGTCGAGGGCTTCCCGGGCGAGAAGCGCGTCGAGAACGACATGTGGGCGCTCGCCGAATCGCTGTTGCCGGACGCCGCGAACGCGGCCGACGTGAGCGCGTATACGCAGGGGCTGATGGATCTCGGCGCGACGCTGTGCATGCGTGGCAAGCCCGATTGCGCGCGCTGCCCGTTCGCGGGCGACTGCGTCGCGCAATCGACAGGCCGCCAGCGCGAACTGCCGGCCGCGCGGCCGAAGAAGGCCGTGCCGACGCGCAAGACCTGGATGCTCGTGCTGCGCGACGGCGACGCCGTGCTGCTCGAGCGGCGGCCGCCGACCGGCATCTGGGGCGGGCTGTGGAGCCTGCCGCAAGCGGACGGCGACGTTGCGCTCGCGGCACTCGCACGCGGCTTCGGCGGCGGCGGCACGGTACCGCTCGCGCCGCTGACGCATACGTTCACGCATTTCCGGCTCGAGATCGAGCCGCGGTTGAGCGACATGGCCGACGGTGGCGGCCTGCCGTCGCAAGCGCGGGATGCGGAAACCGCGTGGGTGCCGCTCAGCCGGCTCGATGCGTACGGGGTGCCGGCGCCGGTGCGTAAGCTGCTCGATGCACTGAGCGGGCCGCTGCTTTAACGAGACGAGAGCGGCGGTTCGCGCTATCACGAAAGTGCCGGGCCGCCCCGGATTTCCGCTGCGAAGGGCGTTCCCACGGGGAATGATTCCGTCGGCGCAGGGGCTCGCACGAAGCGGCAGGTTCGGGGGGCGCTCGAGTGAGCGCCGGGCCGCGTCTCTCGGGACGCGTGGCGCGAAGCGACCGGTCCGGAGGCGCTTACAGCCAGCCGTGCCGGTCGAGCACGTGGTGCACGGCGTCGATGCGCGCGCCGACGTCCGGAAACTCCATCAGCTTCTGCCGCGCGCGCAGGTCGAGCGGCAGCAGTTCCGCGAGACGGTTCGATACCCAGGTCGGATCGTCGAGGCGGAACGGTTCACCGAACGGCATTTTCTCCGGATCGGACTTTTTCAGTGCGTTGATGATGCGCTCGAGCACCTCGGCGCACGAGCCGAACTGCGCGAGCGCCTGCTCGCCTTCGAGCGGGATGTCGTCGGGTAGCGGCTCCGCAATGCCGACCAGCAGCCCGTTGCTTTCGACGCGATACGACAGCAGCTCGAAACGCTGCGTGCCGACCGCCTGCAGGTACAGCATGCCGAATTCACCGGTATCGCACTCGGTGATGCGCGCCATGCAGCCGATGGTCTCGGGCACCGACACCGCGCCGTCCTGCGCGACTTCCGGCCCGCTCTTCAGCAGGCACACGCCGAACGGTGCGTTGTCGCGCAGGCACGCGCGCGACATGTCGAGATAGCGTGCCTCGAACACCTTGAGCGGGAGCAGGCCCCCCGGAAACAGCACTGTGTGCAGCGGAAACAGCGGCAGGTCGATCAGGGTGGTCGATAGGGAGGACATGGCGCGCGGGTGAAGGGACGGGCGTCGCTAGGGTCGGTCGACCTCGGAGACGAGCCGCGACGACGCGTCGACATCCACTGGCGCATCACGATGCCGCACGATCACGTTCGCCTCGTGCGCAAGGCGCGCGGCGAGCGTTTCCGCGATGAACACCGACCGATGCTGCCCGCCCGTGCAGCCGATGGCGACGGTCAGGTAGCTGCGGTTGTCATCGCGGAAGTGCGGCAGCCATTTCATCAGGAACGCATGGATGTCGTCGATCATCTGGTGGACGATCGGCTGTGCGTCGAGAAAGGCGATGACCGGTTGGTCGAGCCCGGTGAGCGGGCGCAACTCGTGGTCGTAGTACGGATTCGGCAGCGCGCGCACGTCGAACATCAAATCGGCGTCGAGCGGCACGCCGCGCTTGAAGCCGAACGATTCGAACATCACCATCAGGTCGTTGCTCTTCTGCTCGATGAAGCGCTTGACCCACGTACGCAGCGCATTCGCGCGCAGCGTGCTCGTGTCGATCTGGTGGCCGAATTCGGCGAGCGGCGCGACGAGGTGGCGCTCGCGCTCGATCGCTTCCTCGAGCGACGACAGCAGGCCGACGTCCGCATCGTGCGACAGCGAGCCGGACAGCGGGTGGCGGCGGCGCGTCTCGGAGAAGCGCTGGATCAGCGCCTGGGTGCTCGCGTTGAGGAACAGCACGCGCACGTCGTGCTCGCGCGACAGATCGCGGATCAGGCCGGGCATTTCGTCGAGCGACGCGCTCGAGCGTGCGTCGATCGCGACCGCGAGCCGGTGCTGCCCATGCTCGGCGAGGTAGCGGGCGAGTTCGGGGAGCACGTGCGGCGGCAGGTTGTCGACGCAGTAATAGCCTGCGTCTTCGAGCGCGTTCAGCGCGACGGACTTGCCTGAGCCGGAGATGCCGGTGATGAGGACGATGCGCATGGGAGGCAGAGAATCCTGACGTTTCATCATAGCACCGGCTCGACGCGTCGGCGTTGCGTGGCCGGCGCGTGAGGGTTACACCAGTTTGCCGGGGAACTGACTGTCGGGATCTTGCATCGCGAGTCGTTGCCGATCCATGAAATCGCGCAATGTGTCGATTCCGCGCAACTGCAGGATCGTGTTCCGGACGGCCGCCTCGACGAGTACCGCGAGGTTGCGGCCGGCCGCGACCTGGATCGTGACCTTGCTGATCGGCAAGCCGAGCACGTCGACGGTCTGGCTTTCGAGCGGCAGGCGCTGGAATTCGCCGTCGGGGCGCCGCACGAGCTGGACGATCAGCTTCAGCTTCATTTTCCGCCGCACGGCGGTTTCGCCGAAGATCGTCTTGATGTCGAGCAGGCCGAGGCCGCGCACTTCGAGCAGGTTCTGCAGCAGCGGTGGGCAGCGCCCTTCGACGAAATCGGGGCCAAGTCGGACGAAATCGACCGCGTCGTCGGCGACGAGGCCGTGGCCGCGGCTGATCAGCTCGAGGCCGAGCTCGCTCTTGCCGAGGCCCGAATCGCCGGTCAGCAGCACGCCCATTCCGAGGATGTCGATGAACACGCCGTGTAGCGTCGCGCGCGGCGCGAGGATGCGCGACATGTAGAGCCGCAGGCTGTCGATCACCGCGGCGGCCGACATCGGTGTCGTGAACAGCGGGGTCGACGAGCGCGTGCAGCGCAGCACGAGTTCGGGGGGCGCCGCGGCGCCGCCGGCGACAACGAGGAACGGCGGTTCGAGCGCGATCAGCTCGGCCATGTGGCGCGAGCGGTCTTCGTCGGTCTGCCGCTGGTAGTAGTCGATTTCGGCTTCGCCGAGCACCTGGATCCGGTTCGGGTGGATCAGGTTCAGGTGGCCGACGAGGTCGGCGCTCGAGGTTGCATTGCCGACGGTGTCGGCTGAAAAGCCGCGCTCCCAGCCTTCATGCCCCGTCAGCCAGCTCAGTTTCAGCGTGGCCGCGTTGTCGTCGAAGATGCTCTGGGCGTTGATGCTGGACGTATCCATGACTCTCGTCACTCCAATGGGCCGGTGCGTGCGCGTGGCGACGGACGTCGCCATGCCGGGCCGGCGCCGGGCGGTCCTGAACGGCGGCGTGTGCCGCCGCGTACGGGAAAATATTCCACCCGGATCAACTCAAGGTTGCCACTGAGTGAGCAGGCGATGCAACTCGGCGATATCCGTTTCGTTGTGCAGACGCTCGCGCGCGTCGCGATCGGACAGCAGTTGCGCGATTTCCGACAGGATCTCGAGGTGCTGCTGGGTGGCTTGCTCGGGCACGAGCAGGAAAATCAGGAGGCCGACCGGCTGGCCGTCGGGGGCTTCGAACGGAATCGCATCGGCGAGCCGGACGAACGCGGCGAGCGGGTGCTTGAGACCTTTGATGCGCCCGTGCGGAATCGCGACGCCTTCGCCGAGCCCGGTCGAGCCGAGGCGCTCGCGCGCGAACAGATTGTCCGTGACAGTGCTGCGGGCGATGCCGTTCTGATTCTCGAACATCAGCCCGGCTTGTTCGAACACGCGTTTCTTGCTGGTGACTGAGAGGTCGATGACGACGTTCTCTATGGGCAGGATTTTGGCTAGGCGATTCATGTTGGCAGGCGATTGGGCGGCCTGGGGTCCCCTTGCGGCGGCAGACTGATTATCCATGTTCGGCGATATCAAGGCGTTCGGCATCGGCAACGTGCAACGCAGCTACCGCATCCAGCGCCCCCCGGCGATAACCGGAACATTATAGAGCACAGCCGCGTGCGTGGCGCAGCGCGGGCGGACCGGTTGCACCACGGGCGCGGAGTCGCAAAAAAAACGCCCGGCGAACCGGGCGACGTGTGTGTTGCGGTGCAGGTTACTGCGGCGGCAGTTCGATCTGGTCGATCGACGGTTGAAGCTTGATCGGGTCGTGCGCGTGCGTTTGCAGGCGCTCCATGTGCTTGACGACCTGGCGGTCCAGCTTGTCGATCAGCAGGTCGATCGCGGCATACAGATTACCGTTCGCGCTTTCGACGAAGATGTCCTTGCCCTTCAGGTGCAGGTTGATTTCCGCGCGCTGCTGCTTGTCCTTTTCCTTGTGGTTGTCGACCGAGAGGATCACAGTGCCATCGATCACCTGATCGCTATGCCGTAGCACCCTGTCCAGCTTGGTGATCACGTATTCGCGAATTGCAGGCGTGACTTCGAGATGATGTCCACTGATCTTCAGGTTCATAGTGCTTCTCCAAGCGAGTGACCACCCGGCCGCATCGAGGCGGCGCTCCGGTCGACTTGCCCGTGCCGCACGAGGCGGCGTATCGTGGACAGGTCGCCCGGCCTGTTCCCCGTGTGCGCGGTGGCCGGAACACGCCTGCCGCCGGGCAGGCAGCAGGCTAAAGAGACTTGCGCAGATTCACTGCCGGGATCTTGAGGGCTTCGCGATACTTCGCAACCGTGCGGCGCGCGACCACGAATCCTTGTTCTGCCAGCAGCTCGGCAATGCGGCTGTCCGAAAGTGGCGATTTAGGGTCTTCAGCTCCTATCAGTTGCTTGATGAGGGCTCGGATGGCAGTCGACGAAGCGGCGCCACCGGTGTCGGTCGAAACGTGAGATCCGAAGAAGTACTTAAATTCAAGCGTCCCGAACGGGGTCAGCATGTACTTCCCGGTTGTCACACGGCTGACAGTCGACTCGTGTAGGCCCAGCGTATCAGCTATTTCCCGCAAAACCAAGGGGCGCATGGCAATTTCACCGTGCGCAAAGAAGTTCTTTTGACGCTCGACAATCGCCTGCGCGACACGCAGGATCGTGTCGAAACGCTGCTGGATGTTTTTGATCAGCCAGCGTGCTTCCTGGAGCTGCTGCTTGAGCGAACCGGCCGACGGATCGCCGCGGCTGTTGCGCAGGATGTTCGCGTAGAGGTTGTTGATCCGCAGGCGCGGCACGACTTCCGGATTGAGCTCCGCGAGCCACCCCTGGCCGGCCTTCTTCACGATGATGTCGGGCACGACGTAGTCGGCTTCGGCCTTGCCGTACGCGGCGCCGGGGAACGGCTCCAGCGAGCGGATCAGCGTGTGTGCGTCGCGCAGCGCGTCGTCGCTCGCCTTCAGGTGCTTGCGCAGCCGCGTGAAGTCGCGGGCGGCGAGCAGTTCGAGATGCTGCGACACGATCTCGAGCGCGAGCGTACGTGTCGGGGACGGATCGAGGCGCAGCAACTGCAGCTTCAGGCACTCGGATGCCGAGCGGGCACCGACCCCGGCCGGATCGAAGCTGTGCAGCAGCGCGAGCGCCGCGTTCAGTTCGTCGCAGTCGATCTCCAGCTCGGGCGGCAGGTCGGCGAGCACTTCGTCGAGCGTGGCGGTCAGGTAGCCGTCGTCGTCGAGCGACTCGATCAGGAACATCACGAGCGCGCGATCGCGCGGGCTGGCCTGCGTGACGCGCAACTGCGCCGACAGGTGGTCGCGCAGCGACGTCGCCGCTTCCTGCACCTGCAGCGGCGGGAGGTCGTCGTCGTCGGACGCGCCGCTCGAGCGGCCGAATTCGTCGAGGTTCCACTGCGGGCCGTCGTTGCCGTCGCCGGACGCGTAACCGTCGTATTCGTCCGCGCCGGCCGGCTCGTCGCGCTCGGCGCGCTCGCTCGACGAACTGCTGCTGTTCGTCGCAGCGGGCTCGGTGTTCTGTGCGGGAGGCGTCTGCGCGATCAGCGATCCGTCCGCTGCGACACGCAGCGGGCTCGCGATCCATTCATCGTCGTTCTCGAGCAGCGGGTTCTGCGCGACGGCCATCGCGACTTCCTGCTGCAGTTCGAGCGTCGACAACTGCAGGAGCCGGATCGACTGCTGTAGCTGGGGCGTCAGCGCCAGATGTTGCGACAGGCGGAGTTGAAGGCTGGCTTTCATGGCGAGGAGGGAGTCATACCGGCAGTTTGCCACGACCCAGGCGCGTTGAGCCATCCGCGATTACGCGCGGCGCGCCGCCCGGCCGCGGGCATGGCCGCGAAGCGGGGCGCGGCCCCGCGCGGCAGCGCCGGGCGGGGTGCAGCCAGCCACGAGGAGGAGTTACATCCGGAAGTGTTCGCCGAGGTATACGCGGCGCACGCTTTCGTTTTCGATGATGTCGCTTGGTGCACCGGCGGCGAGCACCGAGCCGTCGCTGATGATGTAGGCGTGGTCGCAGATGCCGAGCGTTTCGCGGACGTTGTGATCGGTAATCAGCACGCCGATGTTGCGCTGCTTCAGGAACTTGACGATCTTCTGGATCTCGAGCACCGCGATCGGGTCGACGCCGGCGAACGGTTCGTCGAGCAGGATGAAGTTCGGGTTGGTTGCCAGCGCGCGCGCGATTTCGACCCGGCGCCGCTCACCGCCCGACAGCGACAGCGCGGGGTTTTCGCGCAAGTGGCCGATCTGCAGTTCGTCGAGCAGCGCTTCGGCGCGCGACGAGATCGCGTCCTTCGACAGCCGCTTGCCGTTTTCGTCGTGCTGCAGCTCGAGCACCGCGCGGATGTTCTCCTCGACGGTCAGCTTGCGGAACACGGACGCTTCCTGCGGCAGGTACGACAGGCCGAGCGACGCGCGCTTGTGGATCGGCAGCAGGCTGATCGAGCTGCCGTTCAGCGAGATCTCGCCCGCGTCGAGCGGCACGAGGCCGACGATCATGTAGAACGACGTGGTCTTGCCGGCGCCGTTCGGGCCGAGCAGGCCGACGACCTCGCCGCTCTTCACGTCGAGCGACACGTCCTTGACGACCGTGCGCGAGCCGTAGCGCTTCTTCAGGTTACGGACGACGAGCGAGCTCGTGGTGCCGGCCGGCTGGCGGTTCGGTAGCGCATTCATTGGCCCGGCGCCCCCTGGATCGTGGTCGACGGCGACAGCTTGGCAGGTGCGCCGTTCAGTGGCGCGGGGCCGCCGTTCTTCGGCGACAGCATCGCGCGCACGCGGCCGTTCGGGTTGCCCGGCGCGGCGACGTCCTTGCCGCCCTTCGCGGTGTAGAAGTCGCGCTGGCCGTCGTACGTGATCACGCTGCCGTGCACGGTATCGGCGATCGTCGACGTACCCTGCAGGCGGCGCACGGTCGCGGCGGTGGTCAGCGTGGTCAGGTCCTGCTTGCCGTCGTAGTCGATGCGCTCGGCGTCGCCGTCGATGTACTCGTCGAGGCCTTCGCGCTTCTGGCGGAACGTCGCGTGCTTCTTGCCGCTGCCGAACGACGTTGCGTACTGATAGCCTTCCGGATCCTGGCGCACTTCGACGCGATCGCCCTTGATGATGATCGTGCCCTTCGTGATCACGACGTTGCCGGTCGCGACCGTGACCTGCTTCAGGTCGTCATAGGTCAGGTTGTCGGCCTCGACGTTGATCGGCTTGTTCTGGTCGGCCTTCTCGGCATGGGCGAGCGGCGCCAGCCCGACCAGCGGGAGCGCCACGAGCGTCGCGGCAAGCGCGGCGCGGACGGCGCGCGCAGCGCCGCCGGAAATCTGTCGAGGGAACGGTTCGTTCATGCAGTCACGTGAGGGAGTCGTCACTTGGGTTGACCTTTCGAGCCGCCGGACGTGTCCGCCGCGGCGATCGTGCCGCGCACGTTGCCGTAAAGCTCGATGACCCGGGTGACGTTGTTGTACTTCATGCCGTCGGTCGCGTTGACGAGCGACAGGCCGCGCTGAAGTTTAACCGGCTTTTCGGTCTGGATCACATCGTCATTGACGAAGATCCGGAAATGCTGGGAATCGGCCTGCATCTGCGGATCGCCGCCGCCGGCCGCGCGCAGGATGCGCGCGTCGTCGTACAAGTCGACGATCGATACGTCGCCGTTGACGGTGCCGCGCTTCGCGGTGGTCGTCACGACCGGCTTGCCGGGCTGGAATGCGCGCATGGCCGGATCGGCCAGGTCGCTGTTTTCGGTGTCTTCGTAATGGATCAGCTTCGCGGCCGTCAGCCGGTACTGGGTCGTGCCGGACTGGTCGAGCTCGGTGACCGAGAAGTTGTCCGCGAAATAGTCGGGCGTATGGCGCTTCGGCTGCGCGACGCCTTCGCCCGGCGGCGGCAGCGTCGCCTGCAGCAGCCACCACGTGATGCCCGCGAGCGCGGCGACCGCGGCGAGCGGCAGCAACTGGGTCCAGCGGAAATGCTTGTTCATCCGTCAGGCTCCACAGGCGGTCGCGAGCAGCGCGTCGTAGCGGCGCTGCGCGCGCAGGATCGCGTCGCAGACTTCGCGCACGGCGCCGTGGCCGCCGCGGGCCTCGGCCACCCAGTGCGCGCGGGCGATCACCTCAGGGTGCGCATTTGCCGGAGCGGTCGCGAAGCCGCAGCGCAGCATCACGGGCAGGTCGGGCCAGTCGTCGCCCATGTAGCCGCACTGGTCGGCGGTGAGGCCGAGCGAGGCGATCAGGTCGGTGAACACGGTCAGCTTGTTCTCGACGCCCTGGAACAGGTGCGCGATCTTCATTTCCTTCGCGCGCGCCGCGACGATCTCCGAGCGGCGGCCCGTGATGATCGCGGTCGCGATGCCGGCTTCGCCGAGCAGCTTCACGCCGTGGCCGTCGAGCGAATTGAACGACTTCATCGTGTCGCCGGTCGCGGAAAACAGCAGGCCGCCGTCGGTCAGCACGCCGTCGACGTCGAAAATCATCAGCTTCACACGGCTCGCGCGTTCGGCCGCAGTCAGCGCTGCGCTCATCAGATCACCTTCTTCGAAAACAGGTCGTGCATGTTCAGCGCGCCGATCAGCACGCCGTCGGCATCGACCACCAGCATCTGGTTGATCCGGTGGCGCTCCATCAGTTCCACGGCCTCGACCGCGAGGTGATCCGGCGCAACCGTGCGCGGGTCGCGCGTCATCACGTCGGTGATCGGCAGCGTGCGGAAGTCGCCGTCGCGCGCGAGCACGCGGCGCAGGTCGCCGTCCGTGAAGATGCCCGCGACCTTGCCGTCGGCGTCGACCACGGCCGTCATGCCGAGGCGCTTCGCGGTGATCTGGAACAGCGCGTCCGACAGCGTCGCGTCGAGCCCGACGGACGGGACGTCGTCGCCCGAGCGCATCACGTCGCGCACGTAGGTGAGCAGGCGCCGGCCGAGTGCGCCGCCCGGGTGCGAGCGTGCGAAATCTTCCGAGCCGAAGCCGCGCGCGTCGAGCACCGCCACGGCGAGCGCGTCGCCGAGCGCGAGCGCGGCGGTCGTGCTCGCCGTGGGCGCGAGGTTCATCGGGCAGGCCTCTTTCGAGACCGCAGCGTTCAGGTTCACGTCGGCGAGCGTGCCGAGGCTCGACTCCGCTCGGCCCGTGATCGCGATCAGCTTCGCGCCGATCCGCTTCACGAGCGGCAGGATCGCCACGAGCTCTTCGGATTCGCCGGAGTAGGAGATGCCGATGAAGACGTCGTCGGAGGTGACCATCCCGAGGTCGCCATGGCTGGCCTCGGCAGGGTGGACGAAGAAGGCCGGCGTGCCGGTACTGGCCAGCGTGGCCGCGATCTTGCGGGCGATATGCCCCGATTTGCCGATACCGGACACCACCACGCGGCCGCGGCAGCCGAGCAGCAGCGCGACGGCCTGGACGAAGCCGCCGTCGAGCTGGTCGCGCAGCGCGCGCACGGCGTCCGCCTCGATGTCGAGCACGTCGCGGGCGAGCGCGAGCGCCCGATCATCATTGATTTTCGCTATCATGCGCGGAGTATAGCAAAGGCGTTTGTTCGCCGCGCCGGGCCATCGGACTCGTCCGATGCCGCCTATCCCACGCTACGCCACCGTTTCTGCTTCGCGGTGGCCCCGACGAACGAGGACGCTTTGCCCGTGATTTCCCCGCTCGAAATGACCCTGCTGCTGCTGCTGGCCTCAGTAGTGGGTGTCGTCGTATTCCGCTCGCTGAACCTGCCGCCGATGCTCGGCTACCTGACCGTCGGCATCCTGGTCGGCCCGCACGCGCTCGGCATTACGGCGGATCTCGAACGGGCCGAGCATCTCGCGGAATTCGGCGTGGTGTTCCTGATGTTCTCGATCGGCCTCGAATTCTCGCTCGCGAAGCTGAGGTCGATGCAGCGGCTCGTGTTCGGGCTGGGCCTGATGCAGGTGGTCGCGACCCTGGCGCTCGCACTCGTGCTCGGCGCGCTGTTCCAGCGCTGGGAGCACATCACGTGGCAGGGCAGCATCGCACTGGGCGGGGCGCTCGCGATGTCGTCGACGGCGATCGTATCGAAGATGCTCGCCGAGCGGCTCGAGATCGAGACCGAGCACGGCCGCAACATCTTCGGCGTGCTGCTGTTCCAGGATCTCGCGGTGGTGCCGCTGCTGATCGTGATCGCCGCGTTCGGCGCCGAATCGTCGAAGGACCTTGCGATCACGCTCGGCTTCGCGGCCGTCAAGATCGTGATCGCGCTCACGCTGCTGCTGGTCATCGGGCAGCGCTTCATGACGCGCTGGCTCAACGTCGTCGCACGGCGCCGCTCACAGGAACTCTTCGTGCTGAACCTGCTGCTCGTCACGCTCGGCGCCGCGTTCATCACCGACCGCTTCGGCCTGTCGCTCGCGCTCGGCGCATTCATCGCGGGGATGCTGATCTCCGAGACGCCGTTCCGCCATCAGGTGGAGGAGGACATCAAGCCGTTCCGCGACGTGCTGCTCGGCCTGTTCTTCGTGACGACGGGGATGCTGCTCGATCCGCGCGTGATCTGGGAGCACCCGTTCCTCGTGTTCGGTTTCTTCGTCGGGCAGATCCTGTTCAAGGCGACGATGATTGCCGGGCTCGCGCGGCTGTTTGGCGCGACGCCGGGCGTCGCGATGCGCACGGGTATCGGCCTCGCGCAGGCCGGCGAATTCGGCTTCGTGCTGCTGAACCTGATTCTCGACCGGCATCTCGTCGATTCGACGCTGCTGCAGGCGATCCTCGCGTCGATGCTGCTGTCGATGCTCGCCGCGCCATTCCTGATCCAGAACGCCGACCGGATCGTGATGCGGCTGTCGTCGACGGAATGGATGCAGCAGTCGCTGCAGATGACGCGGATCGCGACGCAAAGCCTCAAGCAGCGCGGCCACGTGATCATCTGCGGCTACGGCCGCGCGGGCCAGAACCTGGCGCGGATGCTCGAGCAGGAGGGCATTCCGTACGTCGCGCTCGACCTCGACCCCGATCGCGTGAGCGCGGCCGCGGCGGCCGGCGAATCGGTCGTGTTCGGCGACGCGGCGCGCCGCGAGTCGCTGCTCGCGGCCGGTATTCATCGCGCGGCGGCGGTGGCGATCACCTACGCGAACACGCCGTCCGCGCTGCGCGTACTGCATCACGTGCACGAACTCGAGCCGACGCTGCCCGCGATCGTGCGCACCGTCGACGATGCCGATCTCGAGAAGCTGCTCGCGGCCGGCGCGACCGAGGTGATTCCGGAAATCGTCGAAGGCAGCCTGATGCTCGCGTCGCATACGCTGGTGCTGGTCGGCGTGCCGATGCGCAAGGTCGTGCGGCGCGTCGAGGAAATGCGCGACGAACGCTACAGCCTGCTGCGCGGCTATTTCCGCGGCGCGGACGACGCGGACGACGACGACCGCGAGCTGGTGCGGCTACAATCGGTGCCGGTCGATGCGCGCGCGGACGCGGTCGGGCGTTCGCTGGAAGAACTGGGGCTGTATGCGTTCGGGCTCGAAGTCACGGCGATCCGCCGGCACGGTATCCGCGGCGTCGAACCCGATCCGCAGACCAAGCTGCGCGCGAGCGACATCGTCGTGCTGCGCGGGCTGCCCGAGGCGCTCGCGCTCGCGGAGGAGCGGCTGTCGCGGCATCGGCGCGATCCGCCGGCTGCGGCCGCCTGAGCCGCGCTTGGTGTCACAATCTGACCCGTATTGATTCGAAACGGTGCCCGATCTTCGCGCACCGTTTTTTTCGGAGAGTTTCATGCCGCATTCGTCGTCGGGCGCACCGCTCGATCCGGTCGCCTTCATCCACAGCCAGATCCGCACGGTGCCTGACTGGCCGCAGCCGGGCGTGATGTTCCGCGACATCACGACGCTGCTGCAGAGCCCGAAGGCGCTGCGCATCCTCGTCGACCTGTTCGTCGAGCGCTATGTCGACGCAAAGCTCGACTACGTCGCGGGCCTCGATGCACGCGGCTTCATCATCGCGCCGATCGTCGCGTACGAACTGAGCGTCGGCTTCGTGCCGATCCGCAAGGTCGGCAAGCTGCCGTACAAGACGCGCTCGGAATCGTACGACCTCGAATACGGCAGCGCGACGGTCGAGATCCATGAAGATGCGTGCCGCCCCGGCGACCGCGTGATCATCATGGACGACCTGATCGCGACCGGCGGGACGATGATGGCGGGGCGCAACCTGCTGCAGCGGCTCGGCGCGGAGGTCGTCGAAGGCGCGGCCATCATCGACCTGCCCGATCTCGGCGGCTCGGCGCTGCTGCGCAACGCCGGACTGCCGGTTTATACCGTCACCGAATTCGCCGGCCACTGAACGCCGGCCCGTCTGAACTTCCACGTTACGCAGCGAGGTCACGATGCCCAACTTCATGCTGTTTCTCGCCACGTCGATCGCGATCACGTTCGCGCCGGGGCCCGACAACCTGCAGGTGCTCGCACGCGGCATCTCGCAGGGCCGCGCGGCCGGCTTCGTCGCCGCGCTCGGCTTCACGGCCGGGATCCTGTTCCACACGACGCTCGCGGCGCTCGGCGTCGCGGCCGTGCTGCGTTCGTCTCCGGTCGCGTTCGAGATCCTGAAGCTCGCGGGCGCTGCGTACCTCGTGTGGATCGGCATCAAGGCGCTGCGCAGCCAGGGCCTCGCGAATGCGCATGAGCGTCCGCCGCAGCCGCTTGGCACGATCTTCCGGCAGAGCGTGATCGGCAACCTGATGAACCCGAAGGTCACGCTGTTCTTCGTCGTGTTCCTGCCGCAATTCGTCGATCCGCACGGCGGGCAGAGCGTGACGCTGCAGATGCTCGAGCTCGGCGCGCTGTTCATGCTGCAGACGGCCGCGATCTTTTCGCTGTTCGGCGTCGGCGCGGGCATGATCGGCGCGTGGCTGAAGCGCCGCCCGAAGGCCGGCGTGTGGCTCGACCGGATCGCCGGCGCGACGTTCATCGCGATCGGCATCCGCGTCGCGCTGAAGGACTGATCTCGATGACGTTTCCATGCATTGCGGCCGCGCGCCGCTTCGATCCGGCCGCGCACCTGCGTTTCGAGATTGCCGGCCAGGCGGTCGGCTGGGTGCGCCGGCAGGACGTCGCGATGCTCGCCCGCTGGCCCGACGTGTTCGAGCTGACCGGCGAGCGCGTCGTGCTGTCGGCGCGCTACGACTCGGTCGACGCACGCAGCATGGCGCTGGCGAGCGCGATCGGCGCGCTCGCGGCCGAAGGCGCGATTCCCGGCTGGCGCGACGAGATCTACGCGATCCGCAACCGCTTCGACGATCCGCCGCTGGCGTACATCGAGCGCGCCGCGTCGCGCTTCTTCGGTACGCAGACTTACGCGGTGCATCTGAACGGCATCGTAGAATATGCGGTTGCGCCGGGCGAGCCGTCCTCCGCGGCCGTCCCGCAGATGTGGCTCGGCCGCCGCAGCGAGACCAAGGCAACCGACCCCGGCATGCTCGACAACGTCGTCGCGGGCGGGATCGGCTGGGGCCTGGGCGTTCACGAGACGCTCGCGAAGGAATGCTGGGAAGAAGCCGGCATTCCGGCCGAACTGGCCGCGGGCGCGATCGCGGGCCGCGCGGTGCAGGTGCTGTGCTCGCTGCCGGAAGGCACGCAGTCCGAACTGATCTTCGTGTACGACCTGCCGCTGCCGCGCGACTTCGCGCCGCGCAACCAGGACGGCGAAGTGGCCGAACACCTGCTGGCCGGCGTGCCCGAGGTGATCGGCTGGCTGCGCGCCGGCCGCGCGACGATGGATGCAAGCCTCGCGACGCTCGACACGCTGCTGCGCCACCGCTGGATCCCGGTGGCCGACGCGGCGGGCATCGACGCACTGTTCGCACCGGCCGCGTGACGCGCACGCGGCGTGGCGGCGCGAACGGGCAATTTGACGAATCCGGAAACGAAGGGAGTAGCGGTCATGCCGACCGATCACAGCTTTATCTTGAAACTGTCGTGCCCCGACCGGCACGGCATCGTCCACGCGGTCTCGGGCTTCCTGTTCGAGCGCAGCAACAACATCCTCGATTCGGCGCAGTTCGGCGACAGCCGCACCAGCGAATTCTTCATGCGGGTGCACTTCGAGCAGGACGGCGGCGGCGCGGATGCCGCGTCGGCGCTCGACACGCTTCGCAAGGAATTCGCGCCGCTCGCGGAACAGTTTTCGATGCGCTGGGAACTGCATGACGCGGCCGTGAAGCCGCGCGTCGTGATCATGGTGTCGAAGATCGGCCACTGCCTGAACGACCTGCTGTTCCGCTATCGCACCGGCCAGCTGCCGATCGAGATCCCGGCGATCGTGTCGAACCACAAGGAGTTCTACCAGCTCGCCGCGAGCTACAACATCCCGTTCCATCACTTCCCGCTGATCGGCGGTTCGTCCGATGCCGCGAAGGCCGCGCAGGAAGCACGCGTGCTGGAAGTGATCGACGAGCACGAGGCCGATCTCGTCGTGCTCGCGCGCTACATGCAGATCCTGTCGCCGAACATGTGCGAGCAGCTTGCCGGTCGCGCGATCAACATCCACCATTCGTTCCTGCCGAGCTTCAAGGGGGCGAAGCCTTACTACCAGGCGTTCGACCGTGGCGTGAAGCTGATCGGCGCGACCGCGCACTACGTGACGACCGATCTCGACGAAGGCCCGATCATCGAGCAGGAAGTCGAGCGCGTCGACCACAGCATGACGCCCGATCAGCTGACCGCGATCGGCCGCGACGTCGAATGCGTGACGCTCGCGCGCGCGGTGAAGTGGCACGTCGAGCATCGGATCGTGCTGAACGGGACGAAGACGGTCGTGTTCCGCTGATTCGTCGGGCGCCGGACGGTCGATCGGCTGTCGGATGGCCGGCCCCCGGATGGCCGGACCCCTACAAACAAAAACGCCGCGCCCTTCACGGGGCGCGGCGTTTTTTATTGCCGTTGATGCACGGGCTGCGTCAGATCAGCCGCAGCAGGTACAGCTCGCGCTTCAGGTACGCATAGAAGATCGGCGCGGCGATCACACCCGGCAGCCCGAACGCGGCTTCCATGATCAGCATCGCGAGCAGCAGCTCCCATGCGCGCGACTCGATCTGGCCGCCGATGATCTTCGCGTTCAGGAAGTATTCGAGCTTGTGGATGACCACGAGGAACGCCAGCGACGCGATCGCGGTGCCCATGCTGACCGACAGCGACACGGCGACGATCAGCGTGTTCGAGATCAGGTTGCCGATCACGGGCAGCAGGCCGACGATGAACGTGACGAGCACGAGCGTTTTCGACAGCGGCAGCCGCTGGTGAAAGATCGGCAGGGCGACGAGCAGGTAGATGCCCGTGAACACCGCGTTGATCGCCGAGATCTTGATCTGCGCGAACACGATCCGGCGGAATGCGTCGGCGAAGCGCGACACGCGCGTGACGAGCGCCGTGGACAGCGGCCGGCGCACCTTGCCGTGCTCGACGCCGATCGCGATCATCGCGCCGATGATCATCCCGAACAGCACGTGGCCGAAGCCGCGCGCGACGCTCTTGCCGCTTTGCTGGAGCTGGTCCATGTGCGAGTGCATCAGCACGGCGGCCTTCGTCTTCATCTGCTCGACATCGACGGGCAGCAGGTTCGCGATCCAGGCCGGCGTGCGTGCGCGGGTCTGCTCGACGATCTGCATCAGCTGGTCGAGCAGGCTTTGCAGGTTCGGCACCGTGCGCTCGAAGTGTTCGATGATGCCGATCGTCAGGCCCGTCAGCGCGCCGACGATCGCGATCGACAGCAGCACGACGGCGACCCAGCGTGCGCGCATGCTCGTGGTGTGGCGTTCGATCACGGGGGCGATCGTGTGGATCAGCTGGTAGACGAGCAGGCCGGCCAGCAGCCCGCCGAGCAGCTTGAGCTCGATCACGAGCCACATGGCGAGGATCGCGAACACGTAGCTGCCGATCTCGAGTGCCGACAGCTTCGGCAGGCTGAAGTCGCTCGTCAGCCGCACGCTGCGCAGGTGCGGTTCGCGATTCTGCACATCGCGAGACGAGTCTGGTTGCTTCTCCATCGTGGATTCCTGTCGTTCGTGTGTCATGCCGCGGAATGCGCGGCAGAGCCGTGTTCGCCCGGTGTTGCACCGGATTGGTGCGTATGGCGAACCTTACGACCGTAAAGTATAGCCGCCATTATGGTCCGCAACGGAGCCGTTTGGCGCATGGTGTAAACGCAGAAGGGAAAACGAGAGGGGGCTCGTTGCGCGGTGCGCAGGGGCGCGCGCGGCCGGACGGCCGCGCGCGGCAGGAGCGGGCGGGACGCGTCAGCCCGCCGCGACCTTGCGGGCCGGGCGCTTGAGCAGCGGCGCCAGATACTTGCCGGTAAAGCTCGCCTTCGTCTTCGCGACCTGTTCGGGCGTGCCCTGCGCGATGATCTGGCCGCCGCCGGCACCGCCTTCGGGGCCGAGGTCGATGACCCAGTCGGCCGTCTTGATCACGTCGAGGTTGTGCTCGATGATCACGACCGTGTTGCCCTGGTCGCGCAGCCGGTGGATCACTTCCAGCAGCAGCGCGATGTCGTGGAAGTGCAGGCCGGTGGTCGGCTCGTCGAGGATGTACAGCGTGCGGCCGGTGTCGCGCTTGGAGAGTTCCAGCGACAGCTTCACGCGCTGCGCCTCGCCGCCCGACAGCGTCGTGGCCGACTGGCCGAGGCGGATGTAGCCGAGGCCGACGTCGAGCAGCGTCTTCAGCTTGCGCGCGATGACCGGCACCGCGCTGAAGAACGCGTACGCGTGCTCGACCGTCATGTCGAGCACTTCGCTGATGTTCTTGCCCTTGTACTGCACTTCGAGCGTTTCGCGGTTGTAGCGCTTGCCGTGGCACACGTCGCACGGCACGTAGACGTCCGGCAGGAAGTGCATTTCCACCTTCAGCACGCCGTCGCCCTGGCACGATTCGCAGCGGCCGCCTTTCACGTTGAACGAGAAGCGGCCCGGATCGTAGCCGCGCTCCTTCGAGGTCGGCACGCCCGAGAACAGCTCGCGGATCGGCGTGAACAGGCCCGTGTAGGTGGCCGGGTTCGAGCGCGGCGTACGGCCGATCGGCGACTGGTCGACGTTGATCACCTTGTCGAAGTGCTCGAGGCCCTCGATCGCCTCGTGCGGCGCCGGTTCGGCCGACGAGCCGTACAGGTGGCGCGCGACCGCGTGATACAGCGTGTCGTTGATCAGCGTCGACTTGCCGGAACCCGACACGCCGGTGATGCAGGTCAGCAGGCCGACCGGCAGCTCCAGATCGACGTGCTTCAGGTTGTTGCCGTGCGCGTCGACGATGCGCAGCATCCGCTCGGGATCGGGGGCAAGCCGCTCGTCGGGGTATTCGATCGTGCGCTTGCCGACCAGGTACTGGCCGGTGAGCGACTGCGGGTTCGACTGCACCTGCTTCGGCGTGCCTTCCGCCACGATCACGCCGCCGTGCTCGCCGGCGCCCGGGCCCATGTCGACGACGTAGTCGGCCGTGCGAATCATGTCCTCGTCGTGCTCGACGACGATCACCGAGTTGCCGAGGTCGCGCAGGTGCTTGAGGGTCGCGATCAGGCGGTCGTTGTCGCGCTGGTGCAGGCCGATCGACGGCTCGTCGAGCACGTACATCACGCCCGTGAGGCCCGAGCCGATCTGCGACGCGAGCCGGATGCGCTGGGCCTCGCCGCCCGACAGGGTTTCCGCGCTGCGTTCGAGCGACAGGTAGTCGAGGCCGACGTTGTTCAGGAAGGTGAGGCGCGCGACGATTTCCTTGATCACCTTGTCGGCGATTTCGCGCTTCGCGCCGTCGAGCGACAGGCTGTCGAAATAGCCGAGCGCGTCGCGCAGCGGCCAGCCGCTGATTTCAAAGATGCCGCGCGCGTAGTCGCCCGTGCCGATCCGCACGTGGCGCGCCTCGCGGCGCAGGCGCGTGCCGTCGCACGACGGGCAGGGCTGGTTGTTCTGGTACTTCGACAGCTCTTCGCGCACCGCGACCGAATCGGTCTCGCGGTAGCGGCGCTCGAGGTTCGGGATGATCCCTTCGAACACATGCTCGCGAATCGTCGTGCGACCGCGCTCGTTGATGTACGAGAACGGGATCGTCTGCTTGCCCGAGCCGAACAGCAGCACCTTCCGGATCTTTTCCGGGAGATCCTCGAACGCGGCGTCGATGTCGAATTCGTAGAACGCCGCGAGACTCTGCAGCATCTGGAAGTAGAACTGGTTGCGGCGGTCCCAGCCCTTCACGGCGCCGGCGGCGAGCGACAGGGACGGGTGCGCGACGACCCGCTTCGGGTCGAAGAACGTGATCTGGCCGAGGCCGTCGCATTCCGGGCACGCGCCCATCGGGTTGTTGAACGAGAACAGGCGCGGTTCGAGCTCCTGCAGCGAGTACGAGCAGATCGGGCACGCGAATTTCGAGCTGAACAGGTGCTCGTGGTCGGTATCCATCTCGAGCGCGATCGCGCGGCCGTCGGCGAGGCGCAGCGCCGTCTCGAACGACTCGGCGAGGCGCTGCTTCATGTCCGGGCGCACCTTCAGGCGATCGACGACGACGTCGATCGTGTGCTTGTCGTTCTTCTTCAGCTTCGGCAGCGACTCGACTTCGTAGATCTTCGCGACGCCTTCGTTCGCGGCGCCGCCGCCCGAGCGCACGCGAAAGCGCACGAAACCCTGCGCCTGCATCTCCTCGAACAGCTCCGCGTGCTCGCCCTTGCGGTTCGCGACGACGGGCGCGAGGATCATCAGCTTGGTTTCCTCGGGCAGCGCGAGCGCCGCGTCGACCATCTGCGACACGCTTTGCGCTTCCAGCGGGATGTCGTGGTCGGGGCAGTACGGCGTGCCGACACGTGCGAACAAAAGTCGCAGGTAGTCGTGGATTTCCGTGACCGTGCCGACGGTCGAACGCGGGTTGTGGGACGTCGCCTTCTGCTCGATCGAGATCGCCGGCGACAGGCCTTCGATCAGGTCGACGTCGGGTTTCTCCATCAGCTGCAGGAACTGGCGGGCATACGCGGACAGGCTTTCGACGTAGCGGCGCTGGCCCTCGGCATAAAGGGTATCGAACGCGAGCGACGACTTGCCCGACCCGGACAACCCGGTAATCACGACCAGCTTGTGGCGCGGCAGGTCGAGATTGACGTTTTTCAGGTTGTGGGTACGAGCCCCACGGATGCGGATCTGTTCCATGAACCTGGCGAAAATGGAGGGAACCAAACCTGCTACTATAACGGCTTTTCGAGGCCGTCGTTTGGGGCCCCCAGCCTTAGCAGCAGGTGGCAGCAAGATGGCGCCTGCGCCGGGAAAGCGGCTGCGCCGCGCGGTTCCGGGCGGCCTGCGGGCTGCCTGAATCCTGCCCCGACGTGCTGCCGGCCAAGCCTCCCGGGCCGCTGGTCCTGATCTTCCGCCGCCCGGTGTCGGGCGGACATTCCGATCATTCGAAATTCATTCCCGATGTCCAATCCGTCCGCCACGTCTTCTCGCATGACTGCGCCCGAATTGCGCGCGACCGCGTCGCTCGCGGCGATCTTCGCGCTGCGCATGCTCGGCCTGTTCATGATCATGCCGGTGTTCTCGGTCTACGCGAAAACCATCCCGGGCGGCGACAACGTGCTGCTCGTCGGCATCGCGCTCGGGGCCTACGGCGTCACGCAGTCGCTGTTCTACATCTTCTACGGCTGGGCGTCCGACAAGTTCGGCCGCAAGCCGGTGATCGCCACGGGCCTCGTGATCTTCGCGATCGGCAGTTTCGTCGCCGCGTCCGCGCATGACATCACGTGGATCATCGTCGGCCGCGTGATCCAGGGGATGGGCGCGGTGTCGTCCGCGGTGCTCGCATTCATCGCCGACCTGACCTCCGAGCAGAACCGCACGAAGGCGATGGCGATGGTCGGCGGCTCGATCGGCGTGTCGTTCGCGGTCGCGATCGTCGGTGCGCCGATCGTGTTCCACTGGGTCGGGATGAGCGGGCTGTTCGCGATCGTCGGCGTGCTGTCGATCCTCGCGATCGGCGTCGTGCTGTGGATCGTGCCCGATGCGGCGAAGCCGGTGCACGTGCCCGCGCCGTTCGCCGAGGTGCTGCACAACGTCGAGCTGCTGCGCCTGAACTTCGGCGTGCTGGTGCTGCACGCGACGCAGACGGCGCTGTTCCTCGTCGTGCCGCGCCTGCTCGTCGACGGCGGCCTGCCGGTCGCCGCGCACTGGAAGGTCTACCTGCCGGTGATGGGGCTCGCGTTCGTGATGATGGTTCCGGCGATCATCGTTGCGGAAAAACGGGGCAAGATGAAGCCGGTGCTGCTCGGCGGCATCCTGGCTATCCTGATCGGCCAATTGCTGCTGGGCAGCGCGCCGCATACCATCCTGATTGTGGCGGCGATTCTTTTCGTCTACTTCCTGGGTTTCAACATCCTGGAAGCGTCGCAGCCGTCGCTCGTATCGAAGCTCGCGCCCGGCTCGCGCAAGGGCGCGGCCACGGGCGTCTACAACACCACGCAGTCGATCGGGCTCGCGCTCGGCGGCATCGCGGGTGGCTGGCTGCTGAAGCACGGAGGCGCCAATACGGTGTTCTACACGTGCTCGGGGCTCGTTGCCGCCTGGCTTATAATCGCGGCCAGCATGAAAGCGCCACCGCGCAAGGCCTGAACTTACTTCGGGCAGGCACCGACGGCGTTCGCCGGCTTGCCCGGCGGGCCGTACCGACACTATGAGCGGGCGGCCCGGCATCGAATTTACTGGAGAAACACATGGCATCCGTCAACAAGGTCATCCTCGTCGGCAATCTCGGCGCCGATCCTGAAGTCCGTTACCTGCCGAGCGGCGACGCGGTTGCGAACATCCGTCTCGCGACGACCGACCGCTACAAGGACAAGGCAAGCGGCGATTTCAAGGAAATGACCGAGTGGCATCGCGTCGCGTTCTTCGGTCGCCTGGCGGAAATCGTCAGCGAATACCTGAAGAAGGGTTCGTCGGTCTATATCGAAGGCCGCATCCGCACGCGCAAGTGGCAGGGCCAGGACGGGCAGGATCGTTACTCGACCGAAATCGTCGCCGACCAGATGCAGATGCTCGGCGGCCGCGGTGGTGCGGGCGGCGGCGGTGGCGGCGGCGATGAAGGCGGTTACGGCGGCGGCTACGGTGGTGGTGGTGGCGGCCGCGGCGAGCAGATGGAGCGTGGCGGTGGCGGCGGCGGTCGTGCCGCCGGCGCAGCGCGTGGCGGTGCAGGCGGCGGCGCGCAGAGCCGTCCGAGCGCACCGGCAGGCGGCGGCTTCGACGAGATGGACGACGATATTCCGTTCTAGGAGGAACGTTAGTTCCTAGTGTAAGGATGGACCCGAATTTTCGAGCTAAATCAATGATTTAGCTTGGATCTTCGGGTCTTTTTTCGTTTACACATTTTTCGATCTAGGCGGAACGTGCCTAATCGGTAAAAAATGGGCTCCATTCGTCGAATGGAGCCTAGCGTGACCCGATACGCAATTCGTGAAGTTCGTCTTGAGAACGGCGAACGCTTACCTCTCTTGGTGCATGACGACCCACTGGGTTTGCCAGTTCCAGAGATCGTGGAATATTCCATCGCGAAGCTACGTGCGCGTGGGCTTCGACGAAGGAGCATTCGCCATCGAGCCGAAGCGCTCGGGCTAACGCTGCAGTTTCTCGGTGATCGCAGCATCGATCTCATATCGAGGGCGAACGGCCAGATTTTTTTGTCTCTAAACGAGTTAGTTGCGTTGGCGGACTGGTGTCGAACGCGCAAGGGGGCACGAGAAGCCAAATTGGTGGTTGGACCCGAGTACGCCGCCGTACGGTATGCCACTGCGATCGACTATATGCTCTGGGTTTTTGAGCCAGTCATCGCTCGTATCTCTGAGGCAACCGCACGGCATGCAGCGAGCGTTGCACTGCGGAGATTTCTGACTCGTTCTCGTTCAGTCGCTCCGCGTGCGCACGGTAGCCGTTCTCCAATTGACGGAGAGCGCCATGGTCTTCAAGAAGACCAGCGAAAGTTATTCCTCAAAGTTATTCATCCAGACGACCCTGGAAATCCGTTCAGTGCGAAGGCTAGAGCGAGAAATCACGCTCTGCTGTTACTCGCGTTCAAGCTAGGTACTCGTTCAGGGGAGGTACGTGGCTTAAAAAAGACAGATCTCAATCTCGATAGTGTGCCCGCCGAGTTAATGGTCATGCCGCGTTACCACGATGCTGACGATAAAAGGAAAGATCCGGCTGCAGCCAAGACATTGGGACGGTTGCTATATATAGACGAGGAGCTTGCAATTGCGTTAGAGCGCTGGTTGGGCGACAGGAGCAATAGAGTCCGCTGGCCGCGAGCCCATCGTAATCCCTACGTCTTCGTAAACCGATATGGCGATGCAATAGAAGGGCGCGGCTATCGAAAAATTGTTGAAACATTGAGAGATCAGTACCCCGAATTAGCGGTCCTCTGCCATCACGTCCTAAGGCACGACTGGAACGACCGTTGGGTAGCAATGATGGAGCAAGACGAAGTCGACTTCGAGAAAGCTCAACACGAGCAAAAATATGCGATGGGATGGTCGCATCAGTCGAATATGCCGCAGAGATATGGACGCCAGGCGATTGCTTCTGCCGCAAACAAACGGATACTGGATCTTCAGCGTAGAGTCGGAGGCAGCGATGAATAAGCGAGCTGTGATTTCCGAAGGAAGCAATGGACGCGAGTCTATGCAAGAGACCGCTGCTACAGTGATCGTTGCATACGGGAACGTTCGAGTCGATGTCAGTGGAAGCATTTGGCGACTGAGCCCGGATCATGCTCTGAACTGGAGCTTGTACCCCGATGTTGGGCCGAGCGTAAGCGTATCGCTACGGATGTTTATCATCCAACTCATAAAAACTCTCGCGCCGGATACGGTGACGGGTTACTTCCGAGGTATGCAAAACTGTCTGAAAGCGGCAATGTCTCTGGGTGCTGACGTGTCGGATATAACCGGATTCGATATTGCTCTTGTCGGGAAAATGCGTGGTTATATCAATGATCACGTCGGCGAGGCTAGTGTCAGTTGGGCTCTTCATGCATATCGAAAATGGTATCAATGGTGCTCAGATGCGGGACTTGAGGGATTCGATGCACGGATTGCGGATGCACTTGATGCAATAGTTGTGGGTGGTAATCGAAAGGGGGATGCGGTGCTGTCTCATGACCCGAAGCTTGGGCCACTGCACGCCACTGAATTCGATCGTCTTTTTCTTTCTCTCCGAAACGCGACGGTCAATCGATTGCTGCCTGACGTGGATTTGGCTGTAGCGTGGTTATTTCTGTCGTTCGGATGCAACCCCAAGAACCTGCAGCTTCTAAACGACGAGGATTTGCTACGGACGGTGATGTCTGACGGCACAGTGCGGCACGAGTTGAGAATTCCTCGAATCAAGAAGCAGGGTGTCGCAAAGCGGGGGCAATTCAAAACTCGTCCTCTTAGAACCGAACTCGGTGAGCTACTCGAGCGCGTCGTCAAAGCAAATGCTGGGGCCAAGTCCATCGACATGTTGGGCGACACTCAGTTTGTGCCTGCGATGTTCCGCTTAGATGAGCCGCGACGAGCGGCAGCGGATGTTCCAGATTTCGCTGCTGATTCTATTAGATGGAGCACGGCGGCGTTTGGTGAGGCGCTCCGCAGAGTCGCGAACCGTTTGGATCTCTATGCCCGTGACGGCTCTCGTTTGTATCTGACGCCGCGTAGGCTTCGTTACACGTTCGCGACGCGGTTGGTTCAGGACGGTGCGTCGCAGGTACTTCTCGCAGATGCGCTCGATCACACCGATCTCCAGCATGTGATGGTTTATTACAACGCACGTGCTGACATCGTCGTCAAATTGGATCGTGCAATGGCGATCAAACTTGCACCGTGGGCTCAAGCTTTTATGGGAACCCTTGTAAAAGCTGAATCACGTGCGATTCGCGGACACGATCCGGCGAGCCGAATCCGGCATTTCGATTTAAGAACGGGCCGTCTCGCTGGTGTTGGGACATGTGGAAGCTTTGGGTTTTGTGGGCTTGCGGCGCCCATCGCCTGCTATACCTGCGCGAAATTTCAACCGTGGCTCGATGGGCCGCACGAGCTTGTACTGGAGGCGTTACTGGCCGACCGTGATGCGCATCTACAGCAAGGTGCAGATCCGAAGATGACGCAGGCTCGAGATTTGACGATAACAGCCATCGCAGACGTGATCACGCGATGCGAGGAGATGAAGCGTGGTGGCTAAGCAGAAAAACGAGAGAATCGCGCATGCTGCAGAGCGATCGGCGCTAGAGAACTTTGACGCCTTCGTCACGAGGATGATGCAGTTGAATCCGTTCCGTATTTGCAACTGGGACGACATCTGTTGGCGGTCGGGGGCGAGCCTGCGTTCGTCGGCAGGTAAAGAAGAGCAGATTTGGTTTACGCGTGACTTCGTAGTGAGGTCGACGCAAGCCAATGCGAGGCCGTTTCGAAAGGCGTACGGGGATCTACTGCGCGCGATCGCCTGCATTCGAGAATTTGGGCGGAAGCACCCGCGTGCCGTCGCTGATCACATGGTCACCGTTCGTGCGTTTCGATACCTGTACAACGTGGCTGAAGGTCGGACGGAGCATCCCGTAGATTTGAAGCGTCTGGACTTCGACGCGGCGGCGGAGACTTGCCGTCGCGAAGCGGCAAGTTCGTCGTATCGGGTGGGTTGCCGGCTCCAAGAGATCGCACGCATCATGGATCGAGAATATCTCGCGTCTACGCGCTTGAACTGGGTGAACCCCATTCCGCGGGACGCGCTATCTGGGGGGAGCAAGACCAGTCGCATTAGTAGTGATTTCTTTGACCGACGTGCAAGTAAGTTGCCGAGCGAGGCGGTGTTGGACGCGTTGGCGGAGATATCAAATCGCGTGGACCTTCGTCCTCAAGATCTCTTACGACAGCGAGCCGTAGAACTCCTTATATGTGGTGGGTTTCGTTGCAACGAACTGCTCACGTTGCCGCGCGACGTTTGGGTTGAGGAGCCGGCAGTAGATCCATCGGGATCACCGCTAACGAACACTCACGGAGTGCCTATTGTGAGGTGCGGCTTGCGGTATATGCCAGAAAAGGGCGGGCATACAGTAGTGCAAGTGAAGTGGTTGCCGTCAGCGCTCGTCGACGTCGCTCGTCGCGCGGTCGACGATATTCTGAGAATTACTGCTCCGTTTGCATTAGTCGCCGTTTATCTGACTCAGAATCCAGAGGGAACCCTGTTGCAAGATGCATGGCGCGAATTGGACGGTGACTCGCTGCTGAGTATGAGTGACGTTTCCGATCTTGTCGGTCTATCTGGAGCGGACGGATCGTCTGGGCTTCAATTTGTCAGGCTTGCACGTATTCCTACCGTTACAGTCGAACATCTGAAGCAGCAGGTTCTCAGAGTTCGTAAGCGAGACGTGGAGGCGCAACTGAGAAGACGTTCGCTTCCGCCGACTATCTCGTATGGCAACGGACGAACGTGCAATCTACACGATCGACTTTTTCTGATCGGCGTCAACTTCATCGGATCGCAACGCTCCTTACTGAATGGAACGGTTAGGCTCCTGACGCAAGGACAACTAGCCTATTATCTTCGTGATCGCGGCGGAGATTGGTCCATCTTCACTCGGCTCGGTTACAGAGATCAAGCGGGTGGCGCGCTGCGCGTGACGACTCATCAATTTCGCCATTGGTTGAACACGTTGGCTCATGAAGGCGGTCTGTCACAAATCGAGATAAGTCGATGGATGGGGCGCCGCCGCGTTGCGGAGAACGCGGTATACGATCATCAAACGGGATTTGAGTTGGCGGATCGCATCCGCGGTCGCTTGAGTAGCGGGGAGGTGCAGGGGCCTATTGGAACGACGGCCCGTCGCATACGCGAACCCGTGAGGCGCGAGGAATTCGTTCGATCGATGATCGCTTCTGCTCATGTAACCGACGTCGGGATGTGTATCCGCGATTTGTCAGCGCTTCCGTGCGATCACCATCGATCATGCATGACTTGTACAGACCATCTCATTGAGAAGGGAAACTCGGTGCAGCGGAAGCGGGCTGAGTCAATGCTGAATGAATCGCAACAGATTCTGGCGCTCGCTGAGGATGAGTGTGCAGATGAAAGCTATGGTGCGAGCAACTGGGTTGAATACCACAAACTGGTTGTCCGCCGCGCTGCCACGGTTCTGAATTTGCATAGCGACGATGGAATTCCTGACGGGACGTTGATACAACTTCCCGGCGCGAGCGCTCAATCGAAATGAGAAATAGAGGCCTGAACGACATGCGGAAGTACCGCCGGCTCACTGACGAGCAAGCGAGGCTGGTGGCGCTGTTGATCGACGAATGGCCTAAAGACAGGTCGTTCACGTGGAACGAGATCGTCAAAGTTGCTTCGGCGCGTCTCGGTGTCCGTTGGACACGTCAGACTCTCGAAAAACGCGAGTGCATAAAGCTTGCGTATCTACGTCTGACTTCTGAGCGGAAGGGAGTCAGCCGACAGAGTGGCGCTGCGTCGAAGCGTCACAGGGCGACGGAAGTGGAGCGTCGGATTGCTAACCTCAAGGATGAGAACGCGCGGTTACGCGAACGTCTCAATGAATACGATCGTCGATTGATCCGGTATGTCGCTAATGCGCTTGCGCTCGGCGTCAGTGAGGCCCAGTTGAACGAACCGTTGCGCCCGATTCTCGAACCGCACGCGAGACGACGGAAGCTGAAGATCGTTCCGTGAGTGAGAGGGCTGGCTTGTCTCCGGCAGCACTCACAGCCCGGCCGCAACTAGCAAATCCGATGGGCGGCACGAGAGAGCGCGCGCGATTTTCACCAAGTTCAGAAGCGTAACGTTTCGCTCGCCACGTTCAATCTTCCCCATGTGGCTTCGATCGATGTCGGCGATGTTCGCGAGCGCTTCCTGCGAGATGTCGAGTTCGAGTCGACGAGCGCGGATAGACCTCCCACTGCTCCGAGGTGTGCCTCCGTGTCGGTTCGACCAGATACCCTTTCCATGAAGGTATGGTCGAGGTATCATGCCAGATCGGCCACGGCATTTACGACCCAAATCGACGTAACTGGCGAGCCGGGTAGGGAGTTAGGTATTTGATGGAAAAGGCAGCAGGTGATGCATTTTCGAGAGTACGGTCCGCTGTAGCGGATGTGCGAATCGAGTTAGTCCGCTTCGAGCAAATGCTCGATTCGTTCGAGTCCGGGGAGGGGCCGGTTTCACCCGGTTACCTCGATCTCATTAGTACCCTCATGTTGAGGGGTTCGGTCGACGTTTGGTACCACGGCGAATACATCGCGGTCCCGTTTCATCGGCTTCCTGAATGGTTTAGAGACCCAACAGCTATCGCGGCCGAGCATTACCGGATCAACGAAGCAACATTTCGACGATGGGTTGACCAGGAGTTCGATGGTGGTGTCGGCGTACTATCGCTACCATGCAATCATCGCAACTGTCGGCAGACACGCACGTTGACCTTCTACGATCCGCGCGAGATGCAAGCTGCGGAATCCAAAGCAACCTCGGGAATTTGGTATTGCCACCACCATCGGATGTTTGCGTGGCAGACAGAGGAAGCTATTGGCGATGAGCATCTGGGGATCCTTCAGCGCGTACACAACACACCTGGCTGTACCCGACAACGACTCGGAGCGAAGAAGGTGTTGATGTCCGCACAGAACTGACCCACTGGGGATGCGGACCAAATCTTGGACTACCTGGAGGTAGTCCATGTATTCATACGAAGACCGCGTTCGGGCGGTCGAGCTGTACCTGAAGCTTGGCAAGCGCATCAAGGCGACAATCCGCCAGTTGGGTTACCCGACGAAGAATTCTCTCAAGGCATGGTGCGAGGAATTCGAGAACAGCGGCGATTTGCAGAAGGAGTATGTTCGCGGAAAGCAGAAGTATTCAGAAGAACAGAAGAACGTAGCACTTGAGCACTACGTCAACCACGGGCGCTGCTTCGCCTTCACCCTCAGGGAATTAGGCTATCCATGTCGCCAGATACTGACGGCGTGGGTTCGCGAGCGCTATCCGGAAACCAGGAGATGCGTGGTTGGCAAGGCAGGTCGACCGGTCGCGTCACTGGCGTCCAGGCAGGCCGCGGTGTACGAACTATGTACACGCGAAGGAAGTGCGCAGGCGTTGGCGCGAAAGCTGGACGTTGACAGGGTGACGTTGTACAACTGGAAGAACCAGTTACTCGGCCGAGAGGCCCCTGCATCCATGAAACGCGACAAGCGATCACCTGCGGAGACGGATCGGGACGAACTGGAGCGGCAGGTCGAAGGGCTCCGACGCGACATTCGCAATTTGCAGCTTGAACACGACCTGTTGAAGAAGGCGAATGAACTCCTAAAAAAAGACCTGGGCGTCGACCTGCCACTCCTGAGCAACCGGGAGAAGACAACGCTGGTTGACGCCCTGAGAGAAGAATACGGCTTGGCTGAGCTGCTTGCGCGGTTGGACCTAGCGCGCAGCTCCTATTTCTACCATCGGTCGCCCATACGGGTTGCCGACAAATATGCAGAAGTCCGTCGTACCGTTGCAGAGATCTTCGAGGACAATCACCGATCCTACGGCTATCGTCGGGTGCAGGCAGCGCTCGGCCGACAACGTGTGTTTCTATCGGAGAAGGTCGTGCGTCGGCTCATGAAACAAGGCGGCCTCCACGCAGCCAGGCCCAGGCGGCGCCGATACCGTTCTTATATCGGGGAAATCAGCCCTGCCCCAGATAACATCATCAATCGCGATTTCCGTGCTGACGCCCCCAACGAAAAGTGGGTGACCGATATCTCCGAGTTCCAGATTCCTGCGGGTAAGGTATATCTGTCGCCCATGATCGACTGCTTTGATGGCATGGTAGTCAGCTGGTCGATCGGCACAAGCCCTGACGCAGAACTCGTGAATACCATGTTAGACGCGGCTATCGAGACCGTGACTGAAGCAGATAAAACGCCGATCGTGCATTCCGATCGCGGTGGCCACTACCGTTGGCCTGGCTGGCTATCGCGGGTTGCAAAGGCTAATCTGATTCGATCCATGTCGCGTAAAGCCTGTTCCCCGGACAACGCAGCCTGTGAGGGATTCTTCGGCAGGCTGAAGACCGAGATGTTCTATCCAGGAGACTGGCGTTCGACGACCATCGCGGAGTTCATTGAGGTACTGAGCGCCTACATTCGCTGGTACAACGAGAAACGGATCAAGGGCTCGCTTGGCTATCTCAGCCCCATCGAGTACCGTGAAAGCCTGGGGCTAACGACGTAAATCAGTCCAAGAAAATAGCCGCATCCCCGGTGGGTTAAGACTCGGTGGAAATCAACACAAATGGGCGATCTGCTGCAGCGATTCGCCCTTGCGCCAGCGCTCCCACATTAACGCCTTCTGACTGTCTGTATATGGAGCGGCCCCCTGAATCTCCGGACACGTGGCACCTCTTAAAATACGAGGTAGTCCAGTGACTAGCTTTAAGCCTATGCACAAAGTAGAAGGTGTGGAGATTTTGATGGAGCCGGAGCGCCGCCGGCGCCGCGCCCCGCAGGAGAAGGTGGCGATCGTGCAGGAAACCTTCGAGCCGGGCGCGTCAGTGTCGGCCGTCGCACGTCGCCATGGCCTCAACCCAAACCAGGTGTTCGCCTGGCGCAAGCAGTACCAGGACGGCAGCCTGACCGCGGTGAAGGCCGGGGAATCGGTTGTGCCGGCCTCGGAGTTGGCAGCGGCACTCAAAGAGATCCGCACGCTGCAGCGCTTGCTGGGCAAGAAGACCGTCGAGAACGAGATTCTGCGTGAGGCGGTCGAATGGGGACGAGCAAAAAACCTGATTGCGCGCTCGCCCTTGCTGCCGGAGGACGATCGGTGAAGACGGTCTGCGATGTCCTCGGTGTAGCGCGCTCGTCGTTGGCAGTGAGGCGTAGTCGGTCGCCGGATTGGCAAGACGGCCGCCGTGCCCACCGTCACGATGACACGGGGCTGGTCGCCGAGATTCGGGACGTGGTGGCCGGACTGCCGAACTATGGATATCGGCGCGTCTGGGGTATCGTACGTCGGCATCGCGAGCAGAGCGGAACGGATCGCGTGAATGCCAAGCGAATCTACCGGGTGATGCGCGAGAACCAGTTGCTGCTCAAGCGCCACGGCGGCCAGCGCGACAGTCGGCGGCACGATGGCCGGATCGCGGTCGATGCGAGCAACATGCGCTGGTGCTCGGACGGCTTCGAGTTCCGGTGTGACAATGGGGAGCCAATCCGCGTTACGTTCGCGCTGGACTGTTGCGATCGCGAGGCGATCAGTTGGGCCGCGACAACCGGCGGTCATAGCGGCGACGTCGTGCGCGACGTCATGCTGGCTGCGGTTGAACAGCGCTTTGGAGCCACGCGCACGGTCGCGCCGATCGAATGGCTGAGCGACAACGGCTCGGCCTATACCGACAGGCGCACGCGTCGCTTCGCGCGTGAGCTCGGGCTGGAACCGTTGACGACACCGGTGCGCTCACCGCAGAGCAACGGTATGGCCGAGTCGTTCGTGAAGACGATCAAGCATGATTACGTTGCCTTCATGGATAACCTGATGTGCCGACGGCACTCGCGCATCTGGCTGCTGCGTTCGATCATTACAACGAGTGTCACCCGCACAAAGCATTGAAATACCGCTCCCCAAGGGAGTTCCGGCGCGCTGCGGCATCACAAACTTAACGGTGCCCGGGTGTCCGGAGTTACAGGGTCAACTCCAGTATAGTAGATCCGCCGCCTCTGTTTCATTGCAACACTCCTCGCTGCTATGCAGCCTCAAGTGTGTTGCATCGACGGGTTGAATCCGCAGGACTTACCATACGATCACCACGAGTTTGCGAGCGGTCGCGACAACGGCAAATTGTTGGCTGCGGAGATCGCGCACGTGCAGGAAGAACGCGCTCAGCGGTCCAGGCGCTTGCGTTGCGCTTCAGGCAGCCTCGACCTTGCGTAAAGGCGCCTGGGCTTGGTGATGTGGCCGTGCCTGGCCGGTGTTGGATCGGATTGATAGGCCGACGGATTAAGCCCGAAGTAGCTCGCCAGCTTCTCCGGACTAGGAAACCGCTCGATGTCGCCGATGGCCGACAGCAGCCCGATCGCCACCGTGGTGTTGACACCCGTGATCGTCAGCAACACGCGCAATCGCGCGTCGTCGATGGTCGCTTGCGCGAGTGCTCGCTCCACCACACGCATATCCTCGCCGAGGCGGTCCAGTTCGCGCATTCGTTGCTCGACACCCAGTCGTTCATCCAACGGCAGCGGCATAGATCACCCGATTCAACGGCCTCGCGTAGTCTATGCCGAACGCGGGTACGACTACGAGCAATATCGGCAAGCCTTGCGCAATCGCGGTATCCAGTCGGTGATCGCAAAACGCGGGACCGAACAGGGCAGCGGACTCGGCAAGTGTCGTTGGGTGGGGCCGAACGCACGCACTCCAGGCCCCACAATTTCCGCCGTCTACGTGATAGGTAAATTTGTGGCGGTCATCGAAAACAGCTGCATTAGCGCAAGTGAATGGTATTTGATATATTCCGATAGTGATGTTTGGTAGGTCAATTTCAACCTAAGCTGTGGGTGAGACACATGAATACACGGAACCGATCGATTTCTTACGTTATTGTTTCTTCGAATCACGGGACGCTTATAGTGAATAGGCACGATTATCATAAAAATGAAAAATACGGAGATTATGGCGTTGGATACCAAATACTTACGAAATCCTCTTTCGATGAGGTCGAGGTTAGGTTGGTATTGAATTTGTTGGATCGGCGATCGCAACATCGAGGCCCGGGGTTGCTCGCAATCGATGGAGGGGCCAATATCGGAGTTCATTCGATTGAATGGGCTCGTCATATGAGTGGCTGGGGGGAGGTAATTTCATTTGAGCCGCAAGAAAAAATATTCTACGCTCTGTGTGGAAATGCGGCAATCAATAATTGCTTTAACATAGCGGTGCGAAATGCAGCGCTCGGCTCCGAGTCCGGCATGATCGATGTTCCGCTGATTGACTACACGACGCCGGCTAGCTACGGAAGTCTTGAGTTACGTCGGTCGAGTGATAATGAGCATATTGGACAACAGCCAGGTTACGGAAGGGGGAATTATATAAATATGGTTTCGATTGACGATTTGATGTTGCCGAGGTTGGATTTTATAAAACTGGATATTGAGGGAATGGAATTGGAGGCGCTTCTCGGTGCTCAAAAAACCATCGCAAACTTCCGGCCGATAATGTTAATTGAGGCAATCAAATCCAACATGACGCCAATATCTGATTTTCTGAAAGAGGCCGGGTATAAAACATTCCCTGCTGGCCCTAATATTTTGGCGGTACACGAATTCGATGAGGTTGCATGTGAAATTCAGGTGGTTGACGATTGGTCAATTGTTTCGGTTTAGTAAAAAATCGTAAACAAGTCGCCTGATAATCTTGGGCCCAATTGGCTTGGTTAAAAATGCATCGAATACAGTTGCATCATCTTCATGTAAATAGTCTGGGTCGTATGCGCTAATGGCGATAATGAGCGGAGGTGGATTTTTTGGAGTGAATTTCTTTCGAATCGCTTTGGAAAAATCAATGCCATTTACGTTTGGCATATGCACATCGACGAAAATAATGTCATAGTTATTTGAGTTTACTAAAACGTATCCTTGTTCAGCTCCGTCGCAAGTATCGACATCGACACCCAGCGCGCTAAGGCTTTTGCTCAGAGAGTCTAGGACGTCTTTTTGATCATCGATCAGGAGAATTCTTGCCGCTGCAATGGACTCGTTGTTATTTGTGTCACATTGTCCGTCAGATGGATTCCGTATGGCTTGAGAAGGGAGCGCAATGGTGAATATCGTTTTAATTCCAACTTGGCTCTCGACGGAGATATTGCCACCAAGCAGTTCGACGATACCTTTCACAATTGCTAAGCCCATCCCATATCCGGAGGAGGGTATTTTTTGGTATTGGGAAATTTGGAAAAAGGGATCAAATAATTGATCAAGTTTATCCGATGGAATCCCGCGCCCCTGATCGGATACTCGAATAATCGTGAACTCGATTCCCTCGCGCAACTCATTTTTTATTTCGATGACGATTGTTCCGTTTTCCGAAAATTTAATGGAATTTTCCGTTAAATTGTTAATTATTTGTTGTAATCGCTTGCGATCCGATTGGATTTTGAGATCTCGGGGGTGTGCCATGACCTGTAACGTCAGTTGCTTTGATGTTAGTGCATTAGAGTAGCGCTTTCTAATGTCATTTAGCATCGGTAAAACTTCTATTTCGTCAAAAGTTAGATTGAGTTTTCCAGTGTCTAGCCGAATGTAATCGTTCAAGTCGTGCATGTGCATTTCGAGATGGGAAATGGCGCCTTCCATGCTCAGTAATATTTCCATCGATTCGCTGTCGAGAGGGCGATGAGATAAATTATCAAGTGAAGAGACAAGTGTTTGTAGTGGATTTCTTAGCTCGTGACTGATTGCGCCTAAGAATATTTGTTTGGTATGTGCGGTTTTTTTAACGGCATCGGTGGCCGCTGCTTCTGCGGCTCTAGCATTCTTTTCAATGCTTATTAAGGACTGGGATCTCCGTAGTGTGAGCAATAGACTCAAGATGGTCAGGCCAAGCAGGAGGGCGACGATAATGCTGCAGGCAAAGAGGAATTGCCGTTTGGCTCTCAAGTCCCGCAATAGGGCATCGCGCCGCTTCATTTCTGCAGGGCCAATTGCGTGCAAAAGATCTAAGTAGCATGATTTTAAAAAATATAAATCTTCCAAAACTTTTCCTGGATCATTTTTGGTGATTGGAAGATTTTGAATGTTTTGGCCCAGTAATTTCAGGCGCTCATTGATTTTCGGTATGGTAATTTGATATAATTTTTCTGAAAATGCTGATTTTGTTGTGTCTGATACGGTAGAAATCAACAGGATTTTCGATTGAAGTAGTTCGTACTTCATCTCTACGTCATCAAAGCTTTCCTTGTTGGTATAGGCGTACTTTAGAGTGGCTGATTCCAGGTCGTCAGTAAAAATTCTAAATTGTGCGACTCCCCAGTAATAATTTTCAGTCGGACCGGCTAGCTCAATAAGTGACTCGTCGTGAGTTGTTTGTGTAAGGACGATGAGCCAAATTGATAGGGCCAAAGATAAAAATAAAATGAATGCTGGGGATCTTGCGATGCGCGACGCTAATTTTCTCATTTGACTGAAATCTCTTTGATTTGTCGAATTTCTCGCGTGCTGTACTGTGACTTCTTTAGTTCAAGCGGAAATTGATCTCGTGGATAAACCAGAAACAATGGTCCGTAATCACTCAGTCTCAGTCGCTCCCCGTTCCTTTCAAATGCTAGAATCGGTTGGTATTTTGAAATCTCGGAGATCGGGATGTCGCTCACGGTATAGTCATCATATGCTTTAATATCTACGTAAGACCCTCTGGCGTCGACGATTTTAAGAATATCGTATAAGCGAACACCTTTGAAAATTGCTTGCTGAGACCAAGGGGTAGAGGTTGTTATTTGATAAATCCGAAGTTTCAGAAGATCATCCTCTGAAAAGTGAAAATTCTTCGGATATTTTTGTGTAAATTTTCCGATCTCTCCCGTTACGTCTAGCATGAGCGGAAGTGATTTGGCGTGGCATAGAATAACCGTAATCGTAGAGATAGCAAAAATCGTAAACTTTAATAGAGACTGATAATTTAAAGGATGTTTTCGCATGCTGACTATCTACCTCTTAAAGTGCCGGTCTAGCGCTGCTGCGATTACCGGTGCGCGGACAGGCTTCTCAAATGGTCCAATTATATTGAAAGATCGCATGATCTCAGCGATCGCTTGTGTGTGGACGGAATCGTCCATGAAGCCAGTCAATATTAAAACAGCCGTGTCACAATCATGCGTATTGAAAATATCTCTGATGCACTCACCGGCTGTTTCGGTGTCGATAATCCAGTCAACGACAAACGCATCAAATTTCACGGTTCTCATCATGCTCTTGAGTGAGGAAGCAGTGTGAAATTTACTTACCGAAAATCCGTGTGAGCTCAGATATCTAGCAAGCTCGTCTACAACGCCGACATTGTCGTCAAGAATAGCAACAGAAGGTTTCTGCATTTGCTGCGGAGCACAATTGATCTCGATCGCTGTGACCCCAAATTTTCTCCCACTTGGTGCGCCTTCAGCGCGATAGATGCGCCAGCTATCGGCAAATCGTAAGGCGACAAAAAGCGGCTGCGTCACGCTGTGAGGCAATTCTTCGTCGATGTGGGCGCGACAAGGGATTTCTTCGTTCCCAATGGCTAGGATCGCTTCTCTTCCGCGTGTTCGATTCCCCTCGGGAGTGCTCACTCCGTGTAGAAGGGAAGGCGCGTCGACTCCGAACGATGACGCGACATCTTTTATTTGAGCCAACGTCCATGGGCTCGCGCCCTTCATCTTGCGATGCGCATGTGACGCGCTCAGATTCAATATCCGTCCAATTGTGGCGACATGTCGGTGGCGAGGGATGCCATTCGACTCCAAGAGGTCATGAATTTTCTGAGCGATTGTGAACGAATCCAGGCTCGAATGGGCGATTTCCATATCTTAGGGACGGGATTGAAGTAGAAAAGTTGCAAAATATACAATGAATGACGCCGTTTTTCATCTAATGAAAATCTCTTGACACAATGAATTCGCGGACCTAGATTCAAACCATTGCTTTTTGGGATTGATTTCGACGAAGCAGTGTATGAAATGGTATCCGTGAGTGCCAGGCCGAGCAAGACGCTAAGCAAAGCAGGCTGTAGATGCTTTATGCCGTATTTCACCATTTCGCGGATATTGTCTCTAGGAGCGGACGCTAGGCGGTTCGCGACATTTTGTAATAAAAACAAGGAAAGTAAGTAAGGTATCGGCGATGTAGGAACATTTCCACTTGAGATTGAGGCGCGACGAAGAAGCAGGACTGTGGGGTGATGTCGTACAAGGCTGGATAGGTTCAAGTGTTCCGCGGAAGAGCCATTTAGAAAATATAGAAATAATGAAGTTGCGGAGAGATTCGGCAGAATTTCATCTGATGAGGGTGATTGTAAAATGTGTCGTTAGGAAAGCTTAATTTGAGTCGACAGTCAAGGTGGTTTGATAAATTGTATTGTGCCAGTTAATTCTCTTATTGGAGACAGTAATGGAAAGTAAAGCCAATGTGACTGAGAGTGGCGAGTTTCATAAAGGGGGCGATAATCGAGAATACTTGTTTACGTTGTCAGACCGTGAGCGAGATTCCCTTTATTCCGATTTGGCAAGTGTGTCAGGGAATCCATACGAGAATTATCATGAATTTGTCACCGCCATTCGTGAATTGGTGGCATCTTCCCGAAGTTTTGACGTACTACGTAAGATTGCTAGTCAAATTTCGGAGTGTCGTCCGGAAGACTCACCGTTTGTATTCGGTAGAAACTGCCCAATTGACAAAAATTTGCCAATCCTCGATTGGGAAAATCCTGTCGAGGATAAGAAGCTAAACAAGACAACCTATATATCCGAGGGCTTTCTCGCTGCGATGTCTATCCTATTGGTGAAGCCAGCTATTGCGCATCGCTCAGTTAACAATGGTGATTTTTTTCATGATATCGCCCCGAAAAAATCAATGACCGAAAGTCAGTCTCAGAAAACGTTGGGAACTTTGAAATTCCATAAAGACTTCACCAATCATTTCGCTCAGCCCGATTTTGTCTTGCAGGTGGTATTGAGGAATAATCCGATTAATGAAGTGTATTCGACATACGTGTCGAATAAAGAAATGATTAAAAGACTAGATTCGGATTTGATTGATGAATTGAGGAGGGAAAAATTCTATACACCATACGATGACATATCGACGAAGGAATCGACGGCACTTTCAGGAAAGGCGAAGAATCATTCGATAGTCGAAGAGAATTTTAGATTCCGGTTTTTTGAGGGGCGCACGGTCGGCCTAGACGAGAAGGCGTCGAGCGCAGTCGATCAACTGATCACTCTCATGCATCATACTAAGGTGAGAAATATTCCTCGGCCTGGTGATTTTGTGCTTCTTCGAAATCACTATTGTTTACACGGAAAAGAGGTGGATTCAGTTAGTGATCCGCTGGAACTTCAAAATAGATGGATTATGAAAACGCATAATGTAGAAGATATCTCAAAATTCGAAAAATTTTTTGAAACTGCTAGCTACGGTGTCGTTAATGGGTAACTTCGATCAATCTCTCTCGATTCCCGTTTGCGAAAGCCAACAAATCGAGTCGTAAAGATGATGTGCCGTGGCGGGTGGCGATAAGTTCAGCGGTCACAAGTGTTGTGGTCGATTTTTAGAAAGGAAATGTCAAATGGAGATGACTGGCTCGACTAGTGCCCTGGCGCGTGCGGACTCGGAGCATCACATTCATGCGTTTGCAGATCTTTCGACTTTAAAAAAGAAAGGGGCACATATTTTTTGTAAGGGAAAAGGCGTGAAGGTGTGGGATTCTATTGGAAACGAATACCTTGATGCCATATCAGGAATGTGGTGCGTAGGATTGGGGTACGGAGACACTGTGTTGGCAGATATTGCGCAATCGCAGCTCGCGTCATTCTCGTACTGTCCCGTGTTTAACGATAAAACTAGTGATGTCGCAGTTCTACTGTGCGAAAAGATTGCAAACCTTCGAAAAGATGGCTTGAGAAAAGTTATGTTTGTGAACTCGGGTTCGGAGGCTAATGATACTGCGTTAAAAATGGTTTGGTATTTTAATAACGCAAGGGGACTGCAGGGCAAGAAGGCGATTGTAACATTCGATCGTGCATATCACGGATCTACGATTGCGGCCGCTAGCCTGACAGCGCTGCCGCATATGCATGCCTCATTTGATCTACCTATATTTCCAGTGATCAGAGTTCCGAGTCCGGATATTCGAAAAATCGAGAACGGTCGGAATATGAATTCCGATGAAATTGTTGAAGCGCTGACTGCGCCGGTGATCGCTGAAATCGAGCAGTACGGACCGGATCGAGTTGGCGCTTTTTTTGCGGAGCCAGTACTTGGGGCTGGTGGGGTAATCATTCCGCCACAGAAATTTTACGCGAAATTACAAGAGTATTTGCGCAAAAATGACATTTTGCTTGTGCTAGACGAAGTGATTACGGGATTTGGCCGTACTGGAGAGCTATTCGGCGCTGACGCATTCGAAATCAGTCCAGATATCACGACGATGGCAAAAAATTTGACCTCGGGCTATTTGCCGATGGGCGCCGTAATGTTAAGTGATGAGATATACGAAGTTATCGAGAAAGAGAGTGAAAGAATCGGAACATTTGCGACCGGTATGACTTACTCAGGGCACCCTGTTTCATCAGCGGTGGCATTGGAATGCTTATCCCGATACGGCTCCCCTCAGTTCCTCGGCAATGTCCGAGCTCTTGGCACAGTTCTCGAGGATGCATTGTCGGCACATTCCCGAAACAATGTAACAAACCTCCGACGGATCGGCCTTCTTGCAGCGGTCGATATCGTGACGCAGGGCCTCGGGCACGATGAGGAGCGGGACATGAAATTCGCGGCTACAGTAGTTCGGATCGCTCTTAAGTACGGAGTGATTCTGCGAGCAGTCGGTAACACAATTGTTTTTTGCCCGCCATTTATAAGTAGTCCTGAAGAAATAAGGAATATGGTTTACCGGTTCGGAGAGGCGGTCGACGAGGCATTTAGGGAAACTATAGTGTGGTGTTAGATGTTCCACAGTTGGTTCAAGGATCGTGATGCAGTAACCGGTCCCAAATAAAACGTGAGGATATATATGCCGAAACTTATCGTAGGGAATGTTGACAACGAGCACATGCTTGGAGATTGGTCGTGGGTATCCGGTTCTCCGAAATTTCGACAGATGAGTTCAATTGTTGCCAATCGAATGGCTTGGCTCGTCGACGCTGGGGATGTGTTGTTGCTACCAGCTGCATGTTCGACAGAGTTTCTTAACTACATCTGTGAAATAAAAGACGTAGATCCGAAATCCATCACGGTAATTGCCGCATCAGATGATTCGAAAGATCCGAAGCTGCTTACTTTCCAAACACTTTCAGATCCCATCCTTATCGAACGCGTTCGGAAAGCCATGGATCCTACGCTTGAATGGAGAATTCGTCCGTATTTCTTTGATCGGACTATTTCATGGTTGATTGATCATCTCCCAATTTCTGACGACGAAGCGTATACGCGGTTTATGAAGCAAGGTGGTGCGGAAATATTAAATAGCAAAGCGGAGTTTCGACGAATGGCCGCGGGTTTAGGTATTTCGATCCCAAATGGCCAGGCGTGTTCGAGTGTCGAACATATGTCATCTGTCGTCTGGGATCTGCTGGACGACACTGGGATTGTCATGCTGAAGCAGGACTTCAACTCCGGCGGCGACGGGAATACCGTCTTGACGAATCGCGGCGATCTTAAATTTGCAGCCGGAGCCGGTCATATTTTTCATGTTGAAACTGTGAAAGCAGTTCGGGAGGTGGTTAGTGATATATGGAATCGCCAAGCTAGGGGTCGGAACATCAACTTAATCGCGGAAACTTTCCATAAATCGACACATATCTATTTCTCAGACTATTATATTGAGAACACTCGAAGCGCTCCACGATATTTGGTTCATGGAGAAATGCGTATGGAACCTCTATGGGTGGGTTTTCGGATTCCAGGTCCGATCCCAGCCGGTCGCGCGTCTCATCTAATGAGTGACTCCGGAATTCTCACGCAGGCGGTGAAGGGATTGGGATATTTAGGGGCAATCAATTACGACGCGGTGTTCTTGGAAAGTGGGCGACCTACATTTCTAGAATTTAATGGAAGATGTGGGGGAACAACTCATATCGACGAACTGGCCACTAAGGTTCTTGGGCAGGATTATATGGATAAATTCCATTTGATCACTCGTAATAAGGTGAAGTGCGGGCCATTTGAGGTTGTATTGAATGTGCTTCGACAGAGTAATCTTCTTTATTCACAGAATAAAAAGGAGGGGCTCTTTGTGATGACCGATGATGCCGATCGGACTGGGACTATCGAATTTCTAATTGCTACTGCATCAGCTTCCCGAGCGGATGAATTGGAGAAAGAGTGTTTGAGTGTTCTTAAATCCACGATGGTAGGATGTGTATGAGTATTCTTGGTCGAGGGAAGATTTTAGGGCGAATTGAAGCTGCTGCTGTAACAGCTTTCTTTTTGTCGAATTTGGCAACGTTCATGGTTATGCCAATAATGGCGGTTTATCTTTCCGGGACTTTGAATTTTTCGGCAGATAATGTAGGGTGTCTTCTCTCGGTATATTTTTGCTCGGCCAGAATAACGCCGCTAATTTTCGGAGCGCTAACAGATAGAGTTGGGCGTTCTCGATTTATCAACTTTGGTTTGCTGGTTCGTGCCGTTGGTTTCGGCCTATTGGGGTTGCATCTCCATCCGGTTGTTACATATATTGGCGCGATAGCGATTGGCTTGGGAGGGGCGGCATTCGAAACGGGGGTTTATAGTCTGGTTCAAGGTTTGAGCAAAGAGTCTCGCGAAAAAACAATCGTGAGTATTAATTTTTCCCTGAATGTTGGGGTTATCGCCGGCCCTCTACTGGGAGCAATTTTATCTTTCCTGTCAACGGAAATCGTATTTGTATTATCTGCGATAATATTTTTCTCTATGTTCGTTCTTTCTATGATGGTGCCGTATAGCAGTTTCGAATGTGAAACGGTTGTACGTCGAGATATTGGCGTCTGGCGAGCGTTCTTGATTCCATTGACGTCATGTCGATTCATAGGATTGTTGCTGGTAATGCTTCCGTGGTTTTTCCTGTTTTCTCAGTTGTTTATTTATCTTCCAATACGTGCGTCAGAGATCGGTAATTCAATGCAATGGTCTCATTCGGTATTTGTGGTTAACGGGGTTGTGGGAATAGTATTCTTGCCGTTGTTTGGCGGGGTTGTAAAGGGGCGGAATAGTGTGTTTCTCGTAAGTTTCTGCTATTTAATGGCAGTGGGTGCGTTTTATTTAGCGACCACTGCCAGTCAAATTCCTTTATTTCTGATCGGGGTGGCGATATTTAGCGTGGCAGAAGTCCTAATTTTACCGGCCGCCGAAATAGTCGTGAGTCGAGTATCTCCATCCGATCTAGGTGGGGCATTCTTCGGAACATTCAACGCGGTCTTCGGGATGGGGGGCGCGATTGGAAATATGGTCGGAAGTAGATTGAGTTTGACGAGTGGTGGTTCGGATGCTTGGGTAGTGCTTTCCGTTGTAGCGTGCGTAGGAGTAGCTGCGTCTCTCGTGTATGCATATTTTGAAAAAACTTCAGAAGAAAGTGAAGGAATAGTGTCGTAGTGAATTTTATATTGATGTTCAATTGATTAATTGTATATAGGAATACTAATGAATATCGACTGGAGTGTAGATCAAAGGCAACTATATACTCAATACAGTGACGTGGGGCGTGAGATAGCGTTGAATCGTGACCGCAATAATGTGGCCGCTGGTTTCGATCGTGACGGATGGAGGATTCTGGCGGATTCTGGTTTTTGGAAGATACCTATTCCGATTTCACAGGGCGGAAGTGGCATGGGGTGGTGGGATTTCGTAGCGGCGATGGAAGGACTTGCTGGCTCAGTGGGTGATTTGGGATTTCTTCTATCGATAGTCGCACACGCTGGAGCGCTTCGAATAATTAGTATTCAGGGCTCGAGTCGTCAAATTGATAGATGGATGCCGGTTCTTCTTGCTGGAGGTGTTGCATCGACAGCAATTACGGAGGAGCGCGGAGGCTCGGATGTCGCGAGAGTTGAATTATCTATGTTCCATGAACCTGGTAGATCCGTTCTTCGGGGCAAGAAAAGTCACATCACGAACGCTCCTGTCGCAGATCTAATCGTTGCAGTGGGCCGAGATTTGGCACTTCCAGAGAAGAGAAACATCACGCTCTTTTTGATCGATGCGCACAATCCGTCCGTTGAGGTCGCAGACCCGGAAATGATGCTCGGAAACTCCACCAGTCCGACTGGAGATATCGAATTCAACAATGTTGAGATTGATGCTATTGCGGTTTTTGGTAAGAGTGGGGACGGGTTGAGTATCCTGTATAACATGATTTCATTTGACAGGCTCTTGTATGGGTTAATTTCGGCGGCATTTTCTGATGGCATGCTCAGGGGTGCATTGGATTTTACTTCCCGTCGAGAGGCATTTGGGAAGTCGATTGATAATTTTCAGTATGTTCAAGATAAGCTTGTATCAATGAAAATAAATATGGAGGTGAGTAGATATATTTCGTATGCGGCCATGCAAAAATTGATTGATGAATCGCCAGACGCCATCTTGATGTGCTCAATCGCGAAATTGGTAGGTACCGAGGGCCTTTGGGAGTCGGCTCAGAATCTTATGCAACTTAACGGCCACTCCGGATACATGCTTGGAAAAATTAGTCGGATACATTGCGACGTCGCCGGTACACGTATAGCGGGTGGGACTAGCGATATTCAGAAGGTAAATATTTTCAATCAACTAAAGAAGTGCGTTCGCGAAGGGTGATCGAATGATAGTTAAGGGAATTGCGAAGAGTAAAGAGTTCACTGTTACGGATGCATCGTTGGCAACAAGTTGGGGTAATGACGTTAGAGTGCTGGCTACTCCGATTATTCTATGGTGGTGTGAATTGGTGTGCATGGATGCAGTCGCAGCCCAACTTGAAAAGGGGACTATGACCGTTGGAATTGCGCACGATATGCGACATCTTGCTCCGACTCGAGAAGGGGCACTTATAAATATCTCTGTTGTTCTCGCCGAGATTAATGGGCGCGCACTGAAATTTTCCGTGCAGGCACACGATGGAAGCACGGTTGTTGCATGCGGCTATCACACCCGGGGGATCGTTGAGAGAAAGAAGTTTATCGACGGCATTTCGAGAGTTGAATGATGTATATGATGCGTATTGTTTGTCTCGTCCTTGGAGGTTAATCCCTGATATTTTTTAATAATTCGGGGGGAGGTATATCCTGAGAGGTGTCAAATGGAGCGTAGGGGAATCAGAATTACTGGTACGGGTATTCGCGTTCCGGACCGAATTGTGAGTAACGATGAGCTTCTCGGCCTTTCGGGCGGGGATTCCGATTGGGTCGTGGAGCGTCTCGGAATCAGAGAGCGCAGATATGTCGATTCTAGCGAGCGAACATCAGATATAGCGACGATCGCCGCATTCGAGGCATTGAAAGATGCGAAGTTTGAAGCGAAAGATATTGACCTATTGATTGTGGCGACTGCCACTCCCGATATGCAAGCGCCGGCAACCGCGTGCATGGTTCAGCGGAATATTTGTAATCGTGGGGCTGCTGCCTTTGATGTATCGGCTGTATGTTGCGGATTTCTTTACGGTCTGACTACAGCCGCTCAATATATAAGTGGGGGTATGTATGATTCCGCGTTGGTTATCGGTGCGGATACATTTTCCCGCGTTGTCGACACGAGCAGGAAAGATAGTGTTTTTTTTGGTGATGGAGCCGGTGCGGTCGTTTTGCAAGCATCGTGGAACTCTGATGCAATGTATGCTGCGGAGTTGGTTTCTCTAGGTGAGGGGATCGAGAATTTTTTTATCCCGTCCGAAACAAGAATATTCGAGATGAATCCCCGTGGTGTTTTCCAGGCCGCCGTGTCATCGGTTCCACAAGCGATCGAGCGTGTTTTGGCTCGGGCTAACATGGAGATTTCAGACGTTGATCTGGTGATTCCCCATCAACCTTCAATTACTCTTTTGAAGGAAATTGCACGGCATATTGGAATTGATTTCAGTAAATTCGTTACTAACATGGATCGTTATGCGAACACAGCCGCGGGTACGATTCCAATTGCTCTTCACGAGGCAGTTGTGTCTGGAAGATTGAAGCGGGGTGACGCTGTTTTGTTTGCTGCTGCCGGAGCGGGAATGACTGCAGCTGCCTCTGTTTTGCGCTGGTGATAACTTCTTCTAAAGAACTGTATTTTCTATGGTTTTAATTAATTAATAAGGAATCCTACTATGTTGGCGCGTTCAAGATGGGAGTTTGGCGTTATTCGCGAAGGTAGAGCGGAGGGGATTTCAAAGCGAAATTGTCGAGGTGAGGGGGTGCGGCAGGTATTGCCGATATATTTTCGAGAGGATTTGCCAGATGTCGAGTCGCTTGATAGCTTGCCTGGTGAGGTTCCTTTCTTGCGTGGCGTGCATTCCACCATGTATGTCACTAGGCCGTGGACTATTCGGCAATATGCGGGATTTTCAAGTGCGGAGGAATCAAATATATTCTTTAAAAATATCCTTTCACACGGGGGGCAGGGATTGTCGGTGGCATTCGATCTTCCGACCCATCGGGGGTACGATTCGGATAATGTGAGAGTGGCAGGAGACGTTGGAAAAACCGGAGTCGCAATCGATTCCGTTGAAGACATGAAGACTTTGTTTCATGGTATCCCATTGAATGAGATTTCGGTATCTATGACTATGAATGGAGCAGTACTTCCGGTGCTTGCTTCGTTTGTCGTGGCTGCTCGCGAGATGGGCTCCGATATTCAGAGGCTAACAGGAACAATACAGAATGATATTCTGAAAGAGTTTTTGGTGAGAAATACATATATTTATCCGCCGAGGGATTCTATGAGAATAGTGACGGATATTGTTGATTATATGGGTAAATATTGTCCGAAATTCAATCCAATTTCGATATCTGGGTATCATTTTCAAGAGGCAGGGGCCTCGCCAGAGTTGGAGTTGGCGTTGACCATTAAAAACGGTGTGGAGTACGTCGAAGCAGTGGCGAGACGAGGAATGAGTGTTGATGAGTTCGGTGAGAGACTGTCTTTCTTTTTCTGCGTTGGGATGGATTTTTATACTGAAATTGCGAAGTTGCGTGCTGCACGAGTGCTGTGGTCCGAGGCTATGGCATCTCTGGGTGCGAAATCTGATCGATCCAAGGCGTTACGAATGCATTGTCAGACATCTGGGGTATCGCTTACCGTACAAGAACCATATAACAATATCGCTCGGACGACAATTGAGGCTATGGCAGCAATTTTTGGTGGCACTCAATCGTTACATACAAATTCATATGACGAAGCTATCGGAATTCCGTCAGATGCTGCCTCACGAATTGCTCGTAGTACCCAGCTCATCTTGCAACATGAGACGAAAATTGGAGACGTGATTGACCCCTGGGCTGGGTCATACATGATGGAGGCAATGACTCATAATATGGTAAGTGCAGCTCGGCGCATCATGAAGGAGATTGATGAGTCGGGTGGTGTTATTTCAGGTATTGAGAACGGCTCGATTCGACGAAAAATAGAAGAGTGTGCTTCAGAAAGGCAAGCTGCTCAAGACAGCGGCGATGAGGTTGTTGTTGGTGTTAACCGATACCGAGGGGATGACTATACTATTCCGCCCGCAGCGCGCCATATTGATGATGATAATGTATTGCGTACTCAGAAAGAAAAGCTCCGAATCTTGCGGCTCAATCGGAATGATCAAGCTGTGCAGGAAGCGTTGGCGCGTGTCCGCGATGCGGCAAAAGATACGAGAAAGAACTTGCTTGCGGTTGTTGTAGATGCAATGAGTGTGCGAGCCACGGTCGGTGAGGTTTCCGATGCTCTAGGCGAGGTTTTTGGTCGATTTGAGAATAAAGTTACTGAAGCTACGGCTGTCTATTCTAATCGATATGCCGGCAAGTCAGAAATCGATTTATTGAAGAAAGAGGTTGAGGAGTTTTCCGAAAAGCTAGGAGAAGTACCGAAAATTTTGATCGCAAAATTGGGGCAGGATGGTCACGACAGAGGGAGTCGGCTAATTGCTTCTGGATTTTCAGATTTTGGATTTGAGGTTGAGCTTGGGCCTTTGTTCGCGACGCCAAAGGAAATTGTGAACTTGGCTTTTGAGTTGAATGTGCATGCAATCGGAATATCGAGTCTGGCGGGAGGACATCGAGTTCATATTCCTGAATTACTGGCGATGCTCAATCGTAGTGATGGTAGTGGCAAGTTGGTGTTCGTCGGTGGGATTGTTCCGGATGAAGATAAATCTCAATTGCTCAGGTCAGGTGTTTCGGAGATTTTCGATCCAGGTACTCCAGTAATCGAAAGTGTGCGTGCCGTGATTCGGCATTTTTCGAGGCTTCTTCTCAAACACAATCCGACGAACTTTACTGTCGTTGTCTGATAATTGTTGATGTTATATCTCTTCTGTGTCAAAGATGTCGTGGAGGGTTAAATGGATGGGAGAGTTGCATTAGTTACGGGGTCTGCTTCGGGAATTGGGGCTGCTATAGCTAGACGTCTAGCGGGCGAGGGATTTTCGGTGGTTCTTCATTCCAAGGAGTCGGTGGATGCGGGTATGAGTCTGGCTAGCGAACTCGGCTCCGCAATTTATGTACAGGCCGATTTAAGTAATGATGAGGACAGGGTTAGACTTATCCGTCAAGCTATTGAGGCTTGGGGGCGGCTTAACGTTTTGATAAATAACGCGGGAATAAGTAGAACGATATCGCATAGTAATCTTCTTGCCGCGGCTCCTGCATATTGGCGAGAATTAAATGAGATAAATGTCATCGCGCCATTTCGACTCATATCTGAGGCGCAGTCGGCTCTCCGAGATTCATCTAAGCCGGGCTGCCCAAGCTGTATTGTTAACATCACTTCGCATGCCGGGTTGCGACCTAAAGGCGCTTCGATTCCTTACGCTGCGTCTAAGGCTGCGCTTAATCATGTAACAAGGATGTTGGCGGTCACTTTGGCACCACATATTCGTGTCAATGCGGTCGCTCCCGGTTTGGTTGATTCACCTTTGACGTCAACCTGGACAGATATGCGGGATCTCTGGCGTGATCGATCCCCAATGGGAAGATCGGCGACTCCAGATGATATCGCGCAAGGGGTCGCGATGCTAGTTGAAAGTCATTACGTTACCGGTGAAACGTTGCTGCTTGATGGTGGAATGAATTTGACATGATGTTGTTGTGGGTTTTGTGTTTGTAGTTTTGGTTAAAAGGTAATGGTCGTGTGCCGTGGATTTATTTTTTATTCAGAATTGGTGTTGGTTGGGCGACGGGGTGATTAAAGTCGACTTTGGGTTGCATAACGGTATGCGCAAGCGTGTCTGAGCCATTGAACAACCTGCCGCAACTCGACGCCGAACTGTTCCGCGTACCGGGCGCCAGCCAGTTGCGGCCTGCGTTGCCGTCGACTCATCTGCCGCAGCTCTTGCTTCTCTACGGTTCGTTGCGCGAGCGTTCATTCGTAAGCGGCTAGCGAACCCATCTTGAGTTTGACCGAGACGCTTGGGAGTATCGTGTCCACCTAACGAATAAGCGGACACGTGAACACTATCGAATCGGAATCACTCCCGGAGCGTCGTCGTCGGCAACGCTACAGCGAGGAGTTCAAAGCGCAGGTGGTTGCTGCCTGCCAGGGAGTCGGCGTATCGGTTGCGGCGGTCGCGCTGGAACACCGGCTCAACGCGAATCTGCTGCGGCGCTGGATCGATCAGGCGGAAGGTCGACTTCCCAAGAGACCGTTGGGCCGTCCACCGGCCACGCCACCGTCACTGCCAGCCTTTGTGCCGTTGGCATTGGGAACGCCGAGTCCGCATTCGCCAGAGATCCGCATCGAGGTGCGCCGGGGAGATCAGTCGATCACGGTGAGTTGGCCGGTGTCCGAGGCAACCCAGTGTGCCGCCTGGCTGCGTGAGTGGCTGCGGTGATCCGTGTCGACGAGATCTGGCTGGCAGTCGATCCACTGGACATGCGCGCCGGTTCCGATACGGCCTTGGCACGTGTGGTCAAGGTGTTCGGCGCCGCTCACCCACACCATGCCTATCTGTTCGCCAATCGGCGCGCCAACCGCATGAAGGTCCTGATTCACGACGGGATCGGCATCTGGCTGGCCGCGCGACGCCTGAACCAGGGGCAATTCGCCTGGCCGCACCTTGGCAGCGAACCCAAGGTGCCTTGACGCACGAACAGCTGGCCGGTCTGGTGCTGGGCTTGCCGTGGCAACGCATCGGCGAGGACGGCGTGATCCGTATCGTCTGAGTCCGGCGGGACGTAAACAGTTGCGCTTCCGCCGTCTGCAGGGTTCTGGCAGACTGGTCCGCATGAATTTGCCTGCCGACCTCGACGCACTCAGCCCGGAACAATTGCGCACCCTGACAGCGCAACTGATAGCCGCAGTCGAGGCGAAGGAGGGCATCGCCCGCGATGCGGTGATGCTTGCGAGCCTCTGGATGAAGTGTTGATGCGCGACAGTCTGCCCTCGGAGGGAAAGGCTACATCGAGAAGTGATGCCTTGTTATCGTATACCACAGGCTATAGGATATGAACCTTGAGTGACGTCGTCAGCGACGAGTGCGGCGTCCCTTGAGTGGGCAAATGATGGCGGTGGTACCGTCCAAGTCACAAAGGGCCTGTTTGGTCTTCGCCCGGAAGGTGTGACAAGTGTCCAACGGCATTCATTGGAATTTGTGGCTTTTCAACAAGTTGGCGGAGTTTTTTACAGTACTATGTTCCGCTAACCGTTCTGATTTCCAAGTCGGCATCCCGCATCACGATGGGCCCGAATGTCCGAGTCAAGCCAGCTGCTTGGCCCGGGTCTTCGGGCCTTCTTTCGTTTACGTCGATGTTCCTTGTGCGCCAGGCAAAACGTGGCTGACGAACTTCCGGACCTCATCGCTGCGCATCTCGACGTGCTGTTCTGCGGGATCAACCCCGGCCTGGCCGCAGCCGCGACCGGGCATCATTTCGCGGGGAGAAGCAACCGCTTCTGGCGCGTGATCCATCTCGCGGGCTTCACACCGGCGGAAATTTCGCCGCAGGACGATCACTTGATACTCCGGTATGGCTACGGCCTGACGGCGGTGGTGAAGCGTCCGACCGCGAGTGCCGATCAGCTTTCGCGCACGGAATTCATTGCTGCGGCCGCGGCGTTCGACCAGAAGCTGGCGCGTTACCGGCCGCGCTTCGTCGCTTTTCTCGGCAAGGCGGCGTACGCGGCGCTTGCCGGAAAGCGAGAAATCGAATGGGGATTGCAGCCGGCCCGGATGCAGGGGGCGAACGTCTGGGTGCTGCCCAATCCCAGCGGGAGAAATCTCGCGTTTGGCCTCGACGCTCTGGTCGATGCATACCGTCAGCTTCGTCTGCAGGTGACGGCCGTTTCCGGTTTTCAACCGGAGGGGCAGGATGCGGCGCAGTGACTCCGCGTCCCGGTGGCCGGGCACCGTGCTGCCGCGCGCATTCTTCGACCGCGTCGCTACCGACGTCGCGCCGCAACTGCTGAACAAGATTCTCGCGGCTGCGGACGGCCGGGCCGGCCGGATCGTCGAAGTCGAAGCCTATGCCGGCGCGATCGACCCGGCCGCGCATACCTATCGCGGCAAGACGCCGCGCAATGCGACGATGTTCGGGCCGCCGGGGCACCTGTACGTCTATTTCACCTATGGCATGTACTGGTGCTGCAACTGCGTGTGCGGCCCGGATGGCACGGGCACGGGCGTGCTGATTCGTGCGCTCGAACCGCTGCAAGGGCTCGAGCAAATGCGTGCGGCACGGCCGCCGCAGACGCGCGACCGCGACCTGTGCCGGGGGCCGGCGCGGCTGACCCAGGCGATGGGGATCGGCGGCGCGCAGGATGGTATCGACCTGATCGGCGCGCGCGAAGGGTTCGCGATCGTCGACGACGGTATCGCGCCGCCTGCCGATCTGGCGGGCGGGCCGCGCATCGGCATTCGCGTCGGCACGGAGCTGCCGTGGCGGTGGAGCGTGCCCGCCAATCGATATGTGTCAGGATCGGTGACGCGCCGCTGATACACCCCGTGCCAAGATGCGCACAATTCGACCTGCGTCACGCGACCGCCATTATTGACCGGCTAAGCTTGTCTTTTCGACGTTCTCGATCGAGGAGACACAATGCGGCGGGTCGTATTCAACCAGAAGGGCGGCGTGGGCAAATCGACGATCGTCTGCAACCTGGCGGCGATCAGCGCGAGCGAAGGGCTGCGCACGCTCGTCATCGACCTCGATGCACAGGCGAACTCGACGCGCTACCTGCTCGGCGACGCCGCAGCCGACGCGCAGCCGGGCGTCGCCGATTTCTTTGAAACCGCGCTGACCTTCAACTTCCGCCCGGTCGACGTCGCTTCATTCATTCATCCGACCCCGTTCGAAGGGCTCGATGTGATGCCCGCGCATCCGGAGCTCGACACGCTGCACGGCAAGCTCGAATCGCGCTACAAGATCTACAAGCTGCGCGACGCGCTGAACGAGCTCGACACCTACGACGCCGTCTACATCGATACGCCACCCGCGCTGAATTTCTATACGCGCTCGGCGCTGATCGCGGTCGAGCGCTGCCTGATCCCGTTCGACTGCGACGATTTCTCGCGCCGTGCGTTGTACACGCTGCTCGAGAACGTGAAGGAAATCCAGCAGGACCACAACGCGGCGCTCGAAGTGGAAGGGATCGTGATCAACCAGTTCCAGCCGCGGGCGAGCCTGCCGCAGCGGCTGGTCGACGAACTCGTCGAAGAAGGGCTGCCGGTGCTCGCGTCGAGGTTGTCGGCGTCGGTGAAGATCCGCGAGTCGCATCAGCAGTCCAAGCCGGTGATCCATCTGGAACCCGGGCACAAGCTCGCGCAGGAGTTCCTCGCGCTGCATCGCGAACTGGCCGGCTGATCTCGCGCCTGTCTGGCGAACCCGCGGCCGCATCGTGCGGCCGTTTTTTATTGCGATCCGCAATTCATCCGATCATTGATTTCGTCATTAATAATCCCGAAAACGATTTCATAATAAATCCAAAAAAACGATTACATAAGTGACCGCTCCATTTTCAATGAGTGCCGGTTTTCTAATAAACGGAATAATGAATTGGTAAATGTTGCGCGACGTCATGATCCGCTATCCTGTAAAAAGGTAAAAGTGCATTGCGGGACAGAGCGATGCGCCGTCTCATCTGCAATGTCGGCGCATCATGGGTTCCAGCGGTCACTCCGGATCCAAATAAGGGTTTACACTTAGTATTAATGCCATTTAATTGACAATTAATCGATCTAGAATGTGCTCCTTCAACTTCCCGTGCTCAAACAAGTGACGGGTTGTCAATAAGGAAGTCTGCCGTCGATCGGCTTCCAATTTTCTTTACGTCGTCTCTCGCATTGCTAACAGGAGCGTGCCCGATGTCCGTATTTGCCCCCGAAAAAATCAACGCCGATTATCAATCCGGTATCGCCGCGTGGTTTGCTATCGCGCGTCCGGCGATCCAGGGTTTCGAGGCTGTCGTCGAACTCAACCTGCAAGCGGCCCGGACGGCGCTCGAGGAATACGAGGACAAGCTGAAGAACGCGTTCAACAGCAGCAACCCGGCCGTGGGCTTCGCGCAGCAGGTCGCCGCACCGCAGGAAGCGGCCGGCAAGGTCGTGTCGTACGGCCGCCATCTGTTCGACATCGCAGTGTCGACGCAGTCTGAATGGGCGAAGGTCGCACAAGCGCAATACGAACAGAACGACAAGCGCCTGAAGGACGTGCTCGGCGAGCTGTCGAAGCATGCACCGGCCGGCTCGGCGCCGGTGGTGGCCGCGCTGAACTCGGCGCTGTCGGCGGCGACTGCCGCGGCCGACTCGGTGCGCGCAGCGACGGGTCAGGCGATCGAAGCCGCACAGAGCGGGTTCGATGCGGTCAGCGAAACGGCAACGCGCGGCGCGAAGCAAACGGTTGCCGCCGCACGTAAGGACGCAGCGACTGCACGCGAATCGGCTGCGTAATCGCGTAGCCACGCAAGCACGTGTCGCGCACGGGCGCGGCACGATCGATCGGCGCCGGATGGCGCCGGGCGCCGCGTGTGCCGCGTGGCGTCCGGCGAATGTCCGGTTTGCCGCAAGACGCCGGTGAACCGGCGGGCCGTACCGGTGTGCCGCCCGTTCGAACGGGTGCCGCGCGCCGCATGGCGGCGTGCGACCGCTATCGCGCCGAACGGCTCGAGAGGTGTGATCGCCAGCCGAGGCCGGCTCGGGCCGGCGTCAGAACGACGAACTGATTTCAATGCAGGAACTGGACATGACGGACGTAGTGATCGTATCGGCCGCGCGGACCGCGGTCGGCAAATTCGGCGGTTCGCTTGCGAAGATTGCGGCGCCGGAGCTGGGCGCGACGGTGATCCGCGCGGTGCTGGAGCGTGCGGGCGTGAAGCCCGAGCAGGTCAGCGAAGTGATCATGGGGCAGGTGCTGACGGCCGGCTCGGGGCAGAACCCGGCGCGGCAGTCGCTGATCAAGGCCGGGCTGCCGAATGCAGTGCCGGGGATGACGATCAACAAGGTGTGCGGCTCGGGCCTGAAGGCCGTGATGCTGGCGGCGAACGCGATCGTCGCGAGCGACGCGGAGATCGTGATCGCGGGCGGCCAGGAGAACATGAGCGCGTCGCCGCACGTGCTGCCGGGCTCGCGCGACGGGTTCCGGATGGGCGACGCGAAGCTGGTCGACACGATGATCGTCGACGGCCTGTGGGACGTGTACAACCAGTACCACATGGGCATCACGGCGGAGAACGTCGCGAAGGAATACGGGATCACGCGCGAGGAGCAGGACGCGTTCGCGGCGCTGTCGCAGAACAAGGCGGAAGCCGCGCAGAAGGCCGGGCGCTTCGACGACGAGATCGTGCCGGTGGCGATTCCGCAGCGCAAGGGCGAGCCGCTGCAGTTCGCGACGGACGAATTCGTGCGTCACGGCGTGACGGCGGAATCGCTGGCGGGGCTGAAGCCGGCGTTCTCGAAGGACGGCTCGGTGACGGCGGCGAACGCGTCGGGGCTGAACGACGGCGCGGCGGCGGTGCTGGTGATGTCGGCGCAGAAGGCGGCGGCGCTCGGCCTGACGCCGCTGGCGCGGATCAAGGCGTACGCGAACGCGGGCGTGGATCCGAGCGTGATGGGGATGGGCCCGGTGCCGGCCTCGCGCCGGTGCCTGGAGCGTGCGGGCTGGACGCCGGGCGACCTGGACCTGATGGAGATCAACGAGGCGTTCGCGGCGCAGGCGCTGGCGGTGCACAAGCAGATGGGCTGGGACACGTCGAAGGTGAACGTGAACGGCGGGGCGATCGCGATCGGTCACCCGATCGGCGCGTCGGGCTGCCGGATCCTGGTGACGCTGCTGCACGAGATGGCCAAGCGTGACGCGAAGCGCGGGCTGGCGTCGCTGTGCATCGGCGGCGGGATGGGCGTCGCGCTCGCGGTCGAGCGCACTTGAGCGGGGCCTGACACACGTCCCGCATGTGGCGCCGGCCGGCGCCGCACGCGGGTGGAGCGGTTTTCGCGCACGACAAGCAGCCAACAACAAGCGCGAGGTGCCGGTGCGCGCCGCGCCCGCGACGCGGGCGGCTGCGCATCGAAGCGGTGGGGCGGCAGCCTATGCGATGCCGTCGCCCCGCCTTCATCGATTACTTTTTTGTCGGTAATTTATAGGATGACTAAGCGAATTGCAGTTGTGACAGGTGGAATGGGCGGTCTTGGCGAAGCGGTCAGCATCAGGTTGAACGACGCGGGCCACCGGGTAGTCGTCACGTATTCGCCGAACAACACCGGCGCCGACCGCTGGCTGACCGAGATGCACGCGGCCGGCCGCGAGTTCCTCGCGTATCCGGTGGACGTGGCCGATCACGATTCGTGCCAGCAATGCATCGAGAAGATCGTGCGGGACGTCGGCCCGGTCGACATTCTCGTGAACAACGCGGGCATCACGCGCGACGTGACGCTGCGCAAGCTCGACAAGGTGAACTGGGATGCCGTGATCCGCACGAACCTCGATTCCGTGTTCAACATGACGAAACCCGTCTGCGAAGGCATGGTCGAGCGCGGCTGGGGTCGCATCATCAACATCTCGTCGGTGAACGGCTCGAAGGGTTCGGTCGGCCAGACCAACTATGCGGCCGCGAAGGCCGGCATGCACGGTTTCACGAAATCGCTCGCGCTGGAAGTCGCGCGCAAGGGTGTGACGGTGAATACGGTGTCGCCGGGCTACCTCGCGACGAAGATGGTCACGGCGATTCCGCAGGACATCCTCGACACGAAGATCCTCCCGCAGATTCCGGCGGGCCGGCTCGGCAAGCCCGAGGAGGTCGCGGCGCTGGTCGCTTACCTGTGCTCGGAGGAGGCCGGCTTCGTGACGGGCTCCAACATCGCGATCAACGGCGGCCAGCACATGCACTGACGCACGGTGGCCCGGACCGCATTCGCGTGCGTTTCGGGCCGCGTTCCGCTATATCCAGTGCCGCAGCGGCGGCAGGCACGCCGCTTCGGCCTCGCATTCCGGAGAAGGCATGGGTGACACCTGGATGGGACTCGTGATCGGCGGCACGGCACTGGCCGTCGGGTTGACGATGGCGATCGTGCTCCACTGGCTGGAGCGGCGTCGCGCGCGGTTGTTGCGGAACCTCGATCATCGCGACTGCTGGTTCGCCGCGTACGGCAAGTGCTTTGCCCGCCGGCCGGCGAGGCTGGCACGCCGCATGCGCGGCGCGCGTTGACGCCGGCGACGTCGTGCCAACGCGACGCCGCGATTGACGAACGGTCACGCATCGCGCGCATGCGGTCGGTGATGCGCGCGATGCGCTTGATCAATGGCTTTTTTCGCTCTTTCCGGCCGACTCGCCCGCGTCTTTCTTGTGGAAGATCCGCTTCGTCGTGCGCTTGGTGGCATCCCAGCCTTCACGCGACACGTGTGCGACCCCGTGCCCGACCGCCTTCGCGGCGCTCGCGGTCGCGTGGCCGAAGCTGCGGGCCGCCTCGCCGGTCTTGTGCGCGGCTGCCTTCGAATCGCGCTTGATGTCCTGCTTCACTGCCGACATGTCCGCATGCGCGATCGGGCTGATCAGCGCCAGAACGAGCGCGGTGCCAATGAACTGACGAACTTTCACGACCGGGTTTCCTGCCGTTGAGCAAGCGGCTTCATCGAGGATTCGCAGCGCCGGCTGGCGCCGGGCGAAACGCGCGGAGCGCCGTCGCGTGCTGCACCGTAGCGTGCGACGGCCGCCGTGACGCGGGCGTCGAAGCCGTCCCGCGTGAGGCCAAGCTGTGCGACGCGGTTGTTGCGGCACGCGAAGTCGGCCAGGTCGGCATGCACGGGCTGCGCATCGGCGCCGTCCACCGCGTCGATCCATGAGTCGAGATCCGCACGCTCGAAGTCGCAGGGCCGCGGCCCGACGCGCGCGTCGTGGCGTAGCGCATCGAGGGTCGCGTCGAGGCTGCGGCAGATGCAGCTGGTGGCGGTGAAGTGCAAGCGCAGGAGGGGTTTCACGAGGGTCGCATCCGGTGGCCGGAACGGGTGCCGCAGCAGGGCTGGCAGGCGCGCCGTTCGAGGTCGGATTTTATCAAACGGGGGTGCCGAACCGGCCGGCACGCCCGGCTCGCCGGGCAGCTCAGGCGCGAGCGCCGCGCGCAGCGTGGTCCAGTGCAACTGCGTGTTGGCTGCGAGCGCCATTGACGTGCCGCGCAAGTCCGCACGTGTCGGCAGCGGTGCGTGGCGCGCGACCTCGACGTCGGTGATGAACGGCGCGAACGGGTCGGGCTTGACCGCGACAGGCTGGTTCGCGACGGCGTCGTGCATCCGCACGGCGATTGCTCCTTTTCTGTCGTCAATCCCGCTCCGGTGCGCCAATTCGTTCCAATTCGACAAGTAATGAACGTGTCATTGGATGTAAACATCTGGTAATTTTCTGCCGGATTATGCAAAATCGCCGCTCCCAAATACAACTATCGAGGGATTCCGGGATGCAACTCAAGAAAGCGGTGGCAGCGTGTGGCGTGGCGTTTCTGTTGAGCGCGTGCGGCGGGGTGCAGAGCCTTGACGCGAACAGCCTGACGTCGGCGGGGGCCAGCCTGTACAAGGCGGCGACGCTGTCGGACAGCGACATCGCCGCACTGTCGAACGAATCGTGCAAGTCCAGCGACGCCGAGTCGAAGATCGCGCCGGCGAACAGCGCATACGCGAAGCGCCTGACGAAGGTGATGAAGGGCTTCGGCGACATGACGCTGAACGGCCAGAAGATCAACTACAAGGTCTACATGACCAAGGACGTCAACGCGTGGGCGATGGGCAACGGCTGCGTGCGCGTGTACAGCGGCCTGATGGACATGATGAACGATGACGAGCTGCGCGGCGTGATCGGCCATGAAATGGGCCACGTCGCACTCGGTCACTCGAAGAAGGCGATGCAGACCGCCTACGCGGTCAGCGCGGCGCGCACCGCGGCCGGCGCGGCATCGCCGGGCGTGGCGGCGCTGACGAGCTCGCAGCTCGGCGATATCACCGAGAAGTTCATCAACGCGCAGTTCTCGCAGACGCAGGAAAGCGCGGCGGACGACTACTCGTTCGACCTGATGAAGCAAAAGAGCATGAACCAGAAGGGCCTCGTCACCGCGTTCCAGAAGCTGGCGAAGCTCGACGGCGGCCAAAGCTCGATGATGAGCTCGCACCCGTCGTCGACGAGCCGTGCGCAGCACATCGAGGATCGCATCGCGAAGGGCAGCTGATCGTACGTTCGACCGCCGGCCCGCACCGGCGGTCGGCATGCGAAAAGAAAAACCCCACGCCCGCCCGGGCGTGGGGTTTCGTTTTGTTGGGCCTGGCTGCGCGCCGCTTACGGCACCATCCCCGGCAGCACATAGGCCTGCGCGAGCGTGATCAACCCGACGATCACCGCGAACAGCAGGCTGTGTCGCACCGTGAAGCGGAACAGCTCGGATTCCTTGCCGACGAGGCCCGTTGCCGCGCAGGCGACCGCGATCGACTGCGGCGAGATCATCTTCGCGGTCACGCCGCCCGTCGTGTTCGCGGCCACCGCGAGCGTCTCGGGCACGCCGAGCTGATGGGCCGTGGCCTGCTGCAGCGAGCAGAACAACGCGTTCGACGACGTGTCCGAGCCCGTCAGGAACACGCCGAGCCAGCCGAGGAACGGCGAGAAGAACGGGAACGCGGCGCCGGTCGCGGCCAGCATCAGCGCGAGCGTCGACGACATCCCCGAATAGTTCGCGACGAACGCGAACGCGAGCACGAGGCCGATCGACAGGATCGGGCGCGTCAGTTCCTTCAGCGTCTCGCCGAACGTGACGAGCGCGTCGCGCGGCTTCATCCGCAGCAGCGCCATCGAAATCAGCGCGGTCACGAGGATCGCGCTGCCCACCGCCGATACGAGATCGATCTTCAGCACGGCGTCGAGCACCTTCGGCGTCGCGGCGATCGGCGCGGTCTTCACGACGAGCTGGTCGAGCCCCGCCACATGGAACTTCAGCACGGTCGACGCGAGCGCGCCGTGCGCGGCGAACAGCGCCTTGAACGGCGCGATGCTCCATACGGTGACGACGGCTGTCAGGATCAGGAACGGCGACCATGCACGAACGGTCTGCGCGAGCGTGTACGGTGACGCCTGCCGGCTGGTGCCGGCGCCGAAGCCGTTGCGCGAGCCTGCGCCGCCGAAGCCCGCGAGTGCGGCGCTGCCGCCCGACGCGACGAGGCCGTCGGCCGTCTGCTTCGCGGTGCGCGGCTGCCAGACCTTCAGGAACGCGGCGAGCGCGACGAGGCTGACGAGCGACGACGTGATGTCCGGCAGTTCGGGCCCGATGTGGTTCGACGTGAAGTATTGCGTCACCGCGAAGCTGCCGCCCGCGACGAGCGCGGCCGGCCACGTTTGCCGCACGCCGCGCAGCCCGTCCATCATGAACACGAGCCAGAACGGTACCGCGAGCGACAGCAGCGGCAGCTGGCGGCCGGCCATCGCGCCGATATGGAACGGGTCGATGCCCGTCACCTGCCCGGCGACGATGATCGGGATGCCCATCGCGCCGAACGCGACCGGCGCGGTGTTTGCAATCAGACACAATCCCGCCGCGTGCAGCGGCTTGAAGCCGAGCCCGACGAGCAGCGCGGCAGTGATCGCGACGGGCGCGCCGAAGCCGGCCGCGCCTTCGAGGAAGGCGCCGAACGAGAAGCCGATCAGCAGCATCTGCAGGCGCTGGTCGTCGGTGATCGACAGCACGGACGCGCGAATGATGTCGAACTGGCCGGTCTTCACGACGATCTTGTACAGGAACACGGCCGCGACGATGATCCACGCGATCGGCCACAGGCCGTACGCGAAGCCGAAGCCGGCTGCCGCGAGCGCCTGCGGCACGGGCATCCCGTACGCGAGGATCGCGACGCCGAGCGAGAGCAGCAGCGTGATCGCCGCCGCGACGTGGCCCTTGAGCCGCAGCGCGGCCAGCGCGACGAAAAAGAAGATGATCGGGATTGCGGCGACGAACGCCGACAGCCCGAGGCTGCCAAGCGGGGTGTAGATCTGGTGCCAGGCCTGCATGGATGTCTCCTCCATAGGTTTTGTCGGTACGGCTTGAAAAACGGAACGGCTACTCGGGCTGGCCGCGTGCGCGCAACAGGTCGGACAGGCTGCGCGGCGCCGGTTCGAGCGGCGTGCGGTGCTGCGTCCAGCCCATCTGTTTCGCGGGCGTCAGCGCACGCAGCCGCGTTGCGGTCCAGCGGAACGCGCGGTACGCGCGCGGATGCGCGAAGGCACCCGACCAGAAGCGCCAGACGAGGTCTTCCGCGCGGCTGTAGTTCGCGCCCTGGCCGCGCAGCGGATGCGCAACGGGTTCGTCGGGCTTGCGGTTTGCTTCAGTGCGCAGCCGCACGAGCAGTTGCGGGATCGGGATCCGCACCGGGCATACCTCGCCGCAGGCGCCGCACAGCGTCGATGCGGTCGGCAGGTCGGCCGTCGCGTCGAGGCCGAGCAGGTGCGGCGAGATGATCTTGCCGATCGGGCCCGGGTAGGTCGTGCCGTATGCGTGGCCGCCGATGCGCGTGTAGACGGGGCAGTGATTCATGCACGCGCCGCAGCGGATGCACTGCAGCGTCGCGCGCAGCTGCTCGTCCGCGTAGGCCTGCGTGCGGCCGTTGTCGAGCAGCACGAGATGCAGCTCGCGCGGGCCGTCGCGTTCGCCGTCGCGGCGCGGGCCCGAGATCAGGTTGAAGTAGGTCGTGATCGCCTGGCCGGTGGCCGAGCGCGTGAGCAGGCTCGACAGCGGCACGATGTGCTCGAGCTTCTCGACCACCTTCTCGATCCCCATGATCGCGACGTGCGTGTCGGGCACCGTCGTCGACAGGCGGCCGTTGCCTTCGTTCTCGACGAGCCACAGCGTGCCGGTGTCGGCCGCCGCGAAGTTCACGCCCGACAGGCCGATGTCCGCATCGGCGAACGCGCGGCGCAGCGCGCGCCGGCCGGTCTGGATCAGTTCGTCGACGTCCTCCGTGTAGTGCGTGCCGGGGATGTGTTCCTCGAACAGCTCGGCGATGTCGGCGCGCGTCTTGTGGATCGCCGGCATCACGATATGCGACGGCTTCTCGCCCGCGAGCTGCACGATGAATTCGCCCATGTCGGATTCGATGCAGTCGACGCCGTGCTCCGCGAGGTAATGGTTCAGCTCGATTTCCTCGCTCGCCATCGACTTGCCCTTGATCACGCGGCGCGCCTTCTTCGCCTGCGCGATGCCGAGCACGATTGCGTTCGCGTCGGCCGCCGTTACGGCCCAGTGCACATGCACGCCGGCTTCGGTGAGCTTCGTCTCCAGCCGTTCGAGCAGCGCGGGCAACTGCGCGAGCGCATGCTGCCGCACCGCTTCGCCGAGGTCGCGCAGTTGCTGCAGCTCGGCCTCGTCGGGGAACTGCGTCGAGCGCTTGCCCTGCAGGAAGTCCATCGCGCCGCGAAAGCTCTTGCGCAGCGCGGGATCGTCGAGCGCGGCGCGCGCACGGGTCTTGAAGTCGCCGGGGGCGACGAATTGCAGCGTGTGGTCGCTCATTGCGGGAGAGCCTCGCTGGCGGTGGCGGCCGGGCGAGCGGCTGCCGTATCGGTGACGATCACGACCCACAGACGGCGCGGGCCGTGTGCGCCATAGGCGAGCGTCTGCTGGATGTCGGAGGTCTTCGACGGGCCCGACACCAGCACGAGGTTGGTCGGCATGCCGGCGTGCCAGCGCTCCGCGCGCACGGCCGCATGCAGGTCGGGATGCAGCGTGCTCGCGTGGACGAGCGCGACATGCAGCGGCGGCACCAGCGACACCGTGCGCGGCGTGCCGGCATCGGGTGCGAGCACGACGGTGCCGGTAGCCGCGATGCCCGAGCGCGCAACGGTGAAGCCCGCGTCGATCGTGTCGAACAGTTCGGCCATCCAAGTGTCGATCGGCCGGTCGAACGGCACGGGCGCGACCGTGTCGGGCAGCGCGCGGGCGAGCGCCGCGGATTCGGCGCGGGCCGGGTCGAGCAGCAGGCGGCGCACCCCGGCCTCGGCGAGTCGTGCAGCGAGCTGCGCGGGCCATTCGTCACCGGTCGCGCACCAGACGTCCGCATGAGACGCGGCAAGCGCGGCCTGCATCGTGTGGGCAAGCGCGTGCGGATCACTGGCGGTTCCGGTCTGCGCGCGGCGCGTGTCGTAATGCGTGTCGATGCGGGCGTCGAGCGCGGGGGCGGCCGTGGCCGCGACACCCGGGGCGGCGGCGCGCAGCCGCTGAAGGATCGTGTCGCGCGCGCTCATGGCTTGTCTCCGCGCAGCGACGCAGCGCCCGCCGTGCGGCGCCACAGGAAGCTCGCGAGATGCTCGACGGGTAACGGCGCGCCGGCCTTGTCGGCCGCGTGGCCGATGTTCAGCAGGCAACCGCAGTCGGCGGACACGAGCCGGTCGCAGCCCGTCGCGCAGGCCGACGCGACCTTGTCGCGCACCATCGCGCCGGAGATGTCGGGATGCTTCAGCGAGAACGTGCCGCCGAAGCCGCAGCATTCGGATTCCCGTTCATGTTCGATGCGCGTCACGCCAGGCAGCGCGTCGACGAGCGCGACGCCGTGCACGCGTGTGCCCATCTCGCGACGCGCCGCGCATGACGTGTGCAGCACCACGCGCTCGTCGGCGCCGGCCGGCGCGGCGAGCGCATCGAGCCGCACGTCGAGCACGTGCACGAGGAATTCGGTGAGTTCGTAGGTACGTTCCGCGATCGCACGGGCCTTGGGGCCGTGGACGGGATCGTCGGCGAACAGCGCCGGCCAATGGTGCCGGATCATGCCGCCGCACGAGCCGGACGGCACGATCACGGGCCACGCTTCGGCGAACAGGTCGAGCTGCGCGGCCGCGACGCGGCGCGCTTCGTCGGGATTGCCGCTGCTGTAGGCCGGCTGCCCGCAGCAGCTCTGGCCGCGCGGATAGTGGACGGTCAGGCCTTCGCGTTCCAGCAGGCGGACCGCGTCGAGCCCGGCTTCGGGGACGAACAGGTCGACCAGGCAGGTCGCGAACAGGTAGACGTGCGCGGCGGCGGCGGGGTACTGCCTTTCGTTCATGTCTCGCTCCAGAGGCGCCGGCCCGGCATGCGGATGCGGGACGACGATTTCGCTGCATAATTCCCGCGACGGCGCCGTAGCTCAAATTGGTTGGGCCAATCGGCGCGGCAGGCATTCCGCAGGAGACGCGACGATGGCAGCGATGACGGCACGGGGCCGGACCGAAGTGGTGATGCGCAAGATCGAGACGGCGCTGCTCGACGGCACGTGGCCGGCCGGCGCGCGCCTGCCGGCCGAGCGCGTGCTCGCGCAGGAATACGGCGTCGCGCGCAATACGGTGCGCGAGGCGACCCAGCGGCTCGTCGCGCGCGGGCTGCTGCAGAGCCGGCGCGGCGCGGGCGTCTACGTGACCGACCAGTTGCGTGCCGGGATCGCGTCCCCGTGGGGCCAGCTGGTCGCCGATCATCCGGCGCTGCGCGACGACATCCTCGAGTTCCGCCGCGTGCTCGAAGGCGCGACCGCCTATTTCGCCGCGCTGCGTGCCGATGCGAACGACCGGCGCCGGATCCGTACGCTGCTGCGCGAGCTCGAAACCGCGCACGCGAACGGCGCCGCGGCCGTCGAAGCCGCGACCGACGCGAAGCTGCACGAGGCGATCGCGCTCGCGTCGCACAACACGATGTTCCTGCACCTGCATACGAGCGTGATCGGGATGCTGCGCGAGCACATCTCGATCAACGTGGCGGGCATGACGACGCACGACGAGCAGGCGTCCGAGCTGCTGTTGCTGCAGCACCGCGTCGTGTGCGACGCGATCTGCGCGCAGCGGCCCGAGGAGGCGCGCACCGCGATGCAGACGCATATCGACTTTGTGCGCAGCCATTTCGAACGCAGCGGCGATGGCGCCTGATATTGGTTGGACCGCTTCGGCGCCTGGCCGGCCCTACGGGCGCTTCCGGCGCTCAGGGGTATCGAAATCAGGCAGGCGGGGGCAAGTCAGCGGCATGAAGCCCCGGTCGGTGGCGCTTGCGCGATTGACCGGTTCGTCCGGCGCCCACTAGAATCGGCCGGAACCGTGCGCCAGCCGCGCGTTGCGGCGCATGCGGGCCGTTTGTTCCGCCAGTCGAGGAAGTTTCCGTGTTCACGTCTTTGATCCGGCGCGCACCGGCCGCGCTGTCGTGGCGCGCCGCATGCCGCCTGGCCCGCACGCTGGCCGCCGGTGTACTGCTGTCGCTCGTCGCCGCCTGCGCGACACATCCGCCCGCCACTACGCTCGATCGCCCGGTCTCCCATGCGTTGCCGCCCGATACCGCGACGCCGCTGCGCGAGGCGCTGGCCGCGCCCGAGGCCGCGCATCCGGGCCAGTCGGGCTTCCGGCTGCTGCCGGAAGGCGCCGAGGCGCTGCAGATGCGCATCGCGCTCGCACGGGCCGCGACGAAGACGCTCGACATGCAGTACTACATCGCGACCGAGGACACCACGGGCAAGCTGCTGCTCGCCGCGGCGCTGTACGCGGCCGATCGCGGCGTGCGGGTGAGGATGCTGGTCGACGACCTGAACTTCCGCGACATCGACCGCATCATGGCCGCGCTGAACACGCACCCGAACATCGAGATCCGCGTGTTCAACCCGTTCGGCGCGTCGCGGTACGGCATGGTCGAACGCACGGCCAACTTCTTCACGCGCATCGACAGCTTCACGCGCCGGATGCACAACAAGGCGATGATCGCGGACAACCAGATTGCGATCGTCGGTGGCCGCAATCTCGGCGACGAGTACTTCAATGCGAGCCCGACGCTGCAGTTCCGCGACCTCGACGTGCTGGCCGCGGGCCCCGTGACGAACGACGTTTCGGCGAGTTTCGACGCGTACTGGTCGAGCGCGAGCAGCTATCCGCTGCGTGTGCTGAATCACCAGTCGTTCGATCCGAAGGACCTCGACGCGACGCGCGACGAGCTGCGCAGCCATTGGCGCCAGAACGCCGATCCGTACAACGCGAAGCCGCTGAACGCGACGCCGCTCGCGCAGCAGATCGCGCGCGACGAGCTCGCGCTCGTGTGGGCGCCGGCCGAGTTCAAGGCCGACGCACCCGACAAGGTCGCCAAGCCGACCGACGCGTACGTGAGCCCGCCGATGCAGCGCCTCGTCGAGCTCACGCGCGGCGCCCAGCAGGAATTCCTCGCGTTCTCGCCGTATTTCGTGCCGCACGACGCGGGCGTGAAGATTCTCGGCGAGACGACCGCGCGCGGCGTGCGCGTCGCGATCCTCACCAATTCGCTCGCCGCGACCGACGCGGTCGCCGTGCAGGCCGGCTACGGACCATACCGCGTGCCGCTGCTGCAGCACGGCGTCGAGCTATACGAGTTCAAGGCGCAGCCGGGCCGGCAGCGCCCGCGCCTGTTCGGGTCGCGCTCGCGGGCGAGCTTGCATGCGAAGGCGTACGTGATCGACCGGAAGATCCTCGTGATCGGCTCGATGAACCTCGATCCGCGGTCCGCGCACCTGAATACCGAACTGGCGCTCGTGATCCACAGCCCGGCGCTCGCGCAGCAGGTCGCGACGATCTTCGCGCGCGTGACGCAGCCGGATGACAGCTACCGCGTGAGCCTTGTGACGCCGGCGGGCGGCGGGACGCCCGAACTCGAATGGACGGGCACCGACAACGGCCGGCCGACCACCTATCACGTCGATCCGCACGCGGGGCTGCTGCGCAACCTGATGACCGGCATGTTCATGCTACTGCCGGTCGACGACCAGCTTTAAGGGGACGGAAGCGCTCCGGCTAAACCCGCGTTTCCGGTGCGCGCGGAACGATGATATGGTTGTGTGCGCAACTAATGTGACGTGCAAGACGGCGCCGTCAGGCAGCCCGCACCCCGCGTGCCGCGCACGCCCGCAACCGGAGTTCCCCCATGCAACGTGTCCCGAACCAGCCGTTCACGCGTCCCGCCCGTTTCTCCGAAGCCGAATGGCAGGCACGCGTGCAGCTCGCGGCGGCGTACCGCATCTTCGATCATCTCGGCTGGACCGAGCTGATCTACAACCATATCTCGCTGCGCGTGCCGGGCGAGGACGGGCATTTCCTGATCAACCCGTTCGGGCTCCATTACCGCGAGGTGTGCGCGTCGAACCTGGTGAAGATCGATATCGACGGCAACGTGATCGGTCATTCCGACTGGCCGATCAACCCTGCCGGCTTCACGTTCCATAGCGCGATCCATGCGGCGCTGCCCGATGCGCACTGCGTGATGCACGTGCACACGACGCCGACGATGGCCGTGTGCTGTTCGCGCGACGGGCTGTCATTCTCGAATTTCTATTCGGCGCAGCTGTACGGGAAGATCGCGTATCACGACTTCGAGGGCATCACCGTGCATCTCGAAGAAGGGCGGCGCATCGTCGAGAGCGCCGGCGGCCGGCCGGTGCTGCTGTTGCGCAACCACGGGCCCGTGACGATCGGCGCGACGCTCGCGCAGACGTTCTCGCTGATGTGGCTGCTCAATCGCGCGTGCGAGGTGCAGGTCGCCACGCATGCGATCGGCGACGCGCTGTCGATCGCGCCGCCCGTGCTCGAAGCGTGCGTGCGCGATTCGCTGAATTTCGATCCGAAGCATGGCGCGGGGCAGGACGCGTTCGACGCGCTGCAGCGTATCGTCGATCGCATCGATCCTGGCTATCGCGCGTGACGCGCAGCGGTCGGAAGCGGTAGCCGAGGCCGGTCTGGATCACGTCGGTGTCGCGTTGTACCGCGTGACCGCACGGTTCCACGTGATGCGCGTGAGCCAGCGATCGGATATGCGGTAGCTGGCCGAGATCGACACGATGCCCGAGAACCGGCCGTCCCCTGGCCCCGGCGGGTCGCGCCGGTTGCGCTGGTCGATCGTGAAATAGGCGCCTGCGTGACCCTGTCGTTCAGGAACGCGCGCGTGAGCCACGGCTCGGACGCGATCCCGTTGCGGGGGATCGATTGTTTCGCGCCGTCGTACATCCAGGTCGCGGTGCGGTCGATGGTGCGCATCAGGCCGCGCCGGTACTCGAGGCTGCCGCCGAGCGTCGGTGGCGACGAGCGGCTGTTCAGGATCGTCTCGCCGAGCATCGCGGTGACCTCGTTGTTCGTGACCTTGGCGGTGCGCGTCAGCGGCGTGTCGCGACGCCTGTACGCGTGGCCGGACCTGCCGGGCCAGCGAGCGGCGCGCGCAAAAAAAACGCGGCCGGGCGGCCGCGTGAATACTCGCAGACTCCTTCGGACGAAGGAAACAAGCAACTGTGAGACGCAGTGTAGCGAAAGGCCGCGCGCGGATTGAGTCATCGGGCTGCAAAGGTCCGTTCCAGGTAGACGCAGACTGACACGTCGCGCGCCGTGCGAGATAGCCTGCCGTGCGTGGTGCGGCGATTCGCTGGATGGCCGTTCGGGGGACTCCCGCAGCGGCGGCGATCGACTACCATCATGTCTGGCGCCCCCGCTCGGGCGGCGTACAACGTCGTACAAGGAGAGTCCATGCTCAAGCTGCGTTTGCTCCAGGTCGCGTTACTCGCGGGCGTGCTCGCCGCCGGCAGCGCCGCTGCCGAAACGGTGCGCCTGACCGCCAATCTCCAGCCGTCGAGTGAAGTGCCGCCGACGGCGACCAAGGGTTCGGGCGACGTCGAGGCCACCTACGACACGGCCACCCACATGCTGCAGTGGAAGGTCACTTACGAGCACCTCACGGGGCCGGCCACCGCCGCGCACTTCCATGGGCCGGCACCGGTTGGCCAGAACGCCGGCGTGCAGGTGCCGATTCCAAAGGACGAGCTGGCAAGCCCGATCAAGGGTTCGAAGGAACTCACCGACGCGCAGGTCACCGACCTGATGGGCGGCAAGTGGTATTTCAACGTCCATACGAAGGAGCACCCGTCCGGCGAGATCCGCGGCCAGGTGATGCCGGCGAACTGAGTGCCGGCGTTTGATATAGAGGCACCTGTCGAGCGGTGCGGGTGCGATCGCACGTACCATCGTCACACTGTGATTACGGAGTGCGTCCGATGAGTTGGCAAAGCAAGTTCGCGTGCTGGCTGCTGCGCTGGCAGTTCCGTCCCGAGACCACGCGCGAGGTGCTCGATCCTGCCCGCGCACGGCGCTTTACCGACCTGCGAATGTATGTGCCGCGCCGCGCGCCGTCGGGCTACCGGCTGCGCCAGTGCTACGGCGCGGGTGACGCACCGCTGCGCGGCGAATGGCTCGAACGCACTGACGCGGGCGAGGGGCGCGGGCCCGGCCGCACGCTGCTGTACTTCCACGGCGGCGGCTATTACTTCTGTTCGACGAAAACCCACCGGCCGCTCGTGTTCGGCCTGACGAAGCGCGCGGGCGTGCGCTCGTTCTCGCTCGACTACCGGCTGGCGCCCGAAAACCGTTTCCCGGCCGCGCTCGACGATGCGCTGGCGGCGTACCGGCAACTGCTGGCGCTCGGCACGCCGCCCGAGTCGATCGTGCTCGGCGGCGATTCGGCGGGCGGGGGCCTCGCGCTCGCGACGCTCGTTGCGCTGCGCGACCGTGGCGAGCCGCTGCCGGCCGGCGCGATCCTGTTCTCGCCGTGGACTGATCTGGCCGCCACCGGCGCGACGCTGCGCACGAACGACGGCGCCGATCCGATGTTCGCGGGCGCGGCCCTGCCGAAGGCCGCGAAGCTTTACCTGGGTGACGAGCCGGGCACGAATCCGTACGCATCGCCGCTCTATGCGGATTTCGCGGGCCTGCCGCCGTTGTATATCCAGGTCGGCAGCACCGAGGTGCTGCTCGACGATTCGCGCCGCGTCGCCGAGAAGGCGAAGGCGGCCGGCGTGGCGGTGGAGATCGAGGTGTGGCCGGACATGCCGCACGTGTGGCAGCTGTACGCGCCGATGGTGCCGGAAGCGCGCGACGCGCTCGACCGTGCGGCCGCGTTCCTGCGCCGCGTCGCGGTCGAACGTGCGGTTCAGCGTGCCGGCGAGGCGTCGATCGCCTGATAGGCCGCCTTGACGGCCACCGAGCCGTACTTGCGCTCGAGCCGGCGCACGGTGAAATGGCCGTGCGCCATCTGCTGGAAGTGGTCGATGAACAGCGTATTGACGGTCGCGCCGAGCACGGCTCCGATCGCCGGAATCGATTTCGCGGCCATCTGCTCGGTCACCTGCACCGAGAAGCGCGACGCCACCGTCTGCACGAGCTTGAACACGGCCGCCGAGCTGTGCGCGGCGATGCCCTTCGTCGTGATGTCCGACGATGCCTTCGAGATCGCCTGCGCGAGCGCGCCGCGCAGCACGAAATAGCCGAGATCGGCGTCCTCTTCCTGCTTGTCCGGGTTGCCGCCCATGCCGAGCACGGCCAGGCATTGCAACTGCGTATCGACCGAGCTCAGGTCTTCGCCCTCGCTGCGCGCGATGTCGCACACCGAGCGGAAGATCAGCGTCGTCGTCACCGGCAGTTCGACCGGCAGCGCGAGAAAGCCGAACGCGCCGCCCGCCGCGCCGGTGGTCGCCACTGCGAGCTTGTGCAGCAGGTTGCTCGGCTTGTCGGGCTCGGCGTCCGGCGCCGGCGGCTTGCCGAGCGTGCGAAGCGCGATGTTCAGGCACTTGCGCAGCGCGAGCTGCGTCGCGTCGTTGATCTTGCCTGTCGCGAAATCCGGCAGCCGGGCGATCATTTTCTCGACCGGCGCGCCCAGCATGCCCGTCAGCTTCATCGTCAGCGACGGGCTTTCCAGCACCTGCTTCGCGCGCCACAGCGCGTCCCGATCCTCCTGCGACAGCGTGGTCGCGGGGGTGATTGAAATCGGTTCCATCTTTCTCCTTGGGGGGCTGAGCCAGTTTGACCGTCGCCGGCCTAGATTACTCCGGCATGCTAGAATTTTGAGATTGTTTGACTCGTCAAAAGTTGCGCCAACAAAAAATGGCCGTCCATACTGCCGCCCACCATTCGAGCGGGCAAGTCCTGCCGTTCCGTGAATCGCTGCTGGCGATGATCGGGATCTCGTTTGTCACCATGCTCGTCGCGCTCGACCAGACCGTCGTCGGCACGGCGCTGCCGACCATCGTCGCCGAGCTTCGCGGATTCGACCTGTACGCGTGGGTCGCGACCTCGTACCTGCTCAGTTCCGTGATCACGGTGCCGATCTTCGGCCGCCTCGGCGATTATTACGGCCGCAAGCCGTTCGTCATCGCGTCGATCGTCGTGTTCACCGGCGCGTCCGTGCTGTGCGGGATGGCGAACGACATGCTGATGCTCGTGCTCGCGCGCGGGCTGCAGGGGATCGGCGGCGGGATGCTGGTCGGCACCGCGTTCGCGTGCATTCCCGACCTGTTCCCCGATTCCGTCGTGCGCCTGCGCTGGCAGGTGCTGATGAGCTCCGCGTTCGGCATCGCGAACGCGGTCGGCCCGTCGCTCGGCGGCGTGCTGACCCAGTCGTTCGGCTGGCGCTCGGTGTTCTACGTGAACCTGCCGGTCGGCCTGCTGTCGCTGCTGTTCGTGTGGCGTTACCTGCCGCACCTGCGCCACGTCGAGCACGATCGCAAGATGCGGCTCGACTGGCCGGGCGCGCTGCTGATCGCGCTGTCGCTCGGCGCGCTGCAGTTGTTCGTCGAATGGCTGCCGAAGTACGGCGTCGCGAGCTGGGCATCGCTGCTGCTCGTCGTCGCGGTCGCGGCCGGTTTCGGCCTGTGGCACTGGGAGCGGCGCTGCGCGCAGCCGATCTTGCCGTTCGACATGTTCGGCAACCGCGCGCTGTCGGCACTCTTCGTGCTGGCGATCCTCGCCGGCTTCTCGATGTTCTCGCTGCTGTTCTATGCGCCGCTGCTGTTCCAGGGCGGGTTCGGGATGTCGCCGAAGGAGGCGGGGCTCGTGATCACGCCGCTCGTCGTGTTCATCACGATCGGCAGCATCATGAACGGCCGGGTCGTCACGCGCATCCGCAATCCGAACGCGATGCTGCACGTGGGCTTCGTGCTGTTCGCGATCACCTGCGCGGGCATCGTCGTATCGACCCACACGACGCCGAAGTGGGTGCTGATGGCGCTGATGGTCGCGGGCGGCATCGGGCTCGGCTTCGTGCTGCCGAACCTCACCGTCTTCGCGCAGCAGACGGCCGGCCGCGAGCATCTCGGCATCGCGACGGCGCTGTTGCAGTCGCTGCGGATGGTCGGCGGAATGGTCGGCACCGCGCTGACCGGCACGCTGGTCAACCAGATGTACTCGAGCGGCGTGCGCAGTGCGCTGTCGGCCGATCATGCGACGCCGTGGCATGCGCAGCTCGCCGATCCGCAAATCCTGATCGATCGCGCCGCGCAGGGCGGGCTGGTCGCGGAGCTGACGCGTGCCGGGCATAATGGCGCGCTGCTGCTGGAAGCGGCCCGCGAGTCGCTCGTCGGCGCGATTCACCTGGGCGTCGCAATGGCGGCCGTCGTCGCCGTGGTGTCGGTGTGGCAGTGCCGCCGCGTGCCGCCGATCGCGCTGCGGCACAAGATCGAACCGCATGTCGCGGCCGACTGAACGATTGAACGAGTAGAACTGAGCGCATGGAAGAACAGGACCGCGTCGCGATCTTGCAGCAATTCGGACGCACGTATCGTGCGTTCATGATCGCGTTCGAGGCGCACGTCGGGCAACCGATGCCGCGCTGGCGCATCATGGTCGCATTGCACACGATGGGCGGGCATTCGTCGCAGAAGAAGCTCGTCGAAGTGCTGCGCATCGATCCGGGCGCGCTCACGCGCCAGTTGAAGTCGCTCGACGCGCTCGGCTGGATTCAGCGTGAATCCGACGCACGCGACAATCGCGTGACCAACGTGACGCTGACGGACGACGGCCGCGCCGCGTTCGACGCGTGCCTGCCACGCCGCAAGGCGTTTCTCGACCGGACGATGGCGCAATTGCCGGACGACGTGCTGAATGCGCTGTCGGGCGCGCTGGCGATGCTGGAGGCGCGGATCGCGGACGTCGGCTCGACACCGACCGCGCGCTGAAGCGCGACGCGGGCAGGCGCGTGCGCCGCGCCCGCGACCGATCGCGGCCGGCAAGCGGGCACGAAATCCCGCCGCCGGCCGGCGCTTCATCTCATCTCAATTCACTTTCGATTTACAGCTCGATGCGCGTTCCCAGCAGCGCGAGGAACTGCGCGAGCCATGCCGGATGCGCGGGCCACGCGGGCGCGGTGACGAACGGCGCGTCGGTCACGGCCGCATCGACCGGGATGTCCGCGTATTCGCCGCCGGCGAGCTTCACCTCGGGCGCGCAGGCCGGGTAGGCCGAGATGCGCTTGCCGCGGATCACGTCGGCGGCCGCGAGCAGCTGCGCCGCGTGGCAGATCGCGGCGATCGGCTTGCCGGCTTCGGCGAACTCGCGCACGAGCGAGATCACCTTCGGATCGAGTCGCAGGTATTCGGGGGCGCGGCCGCCCGCGATCGCGAGCGCGTCGTAGCGCGATGCGTCGACGTCGTCGAACGCCGCGTTCAGCGTGAACTGGTGGCCGGGCTTCTCGGTGTAGGTCTGGTCGCCCTCGAAATCATGGATCGCGGTCTTGATCTTGTCGCCCGCGCGCTTGCCCGGGCAGACTGCATCGACGTGGTGGCCGACGGCCTGCAGCGCCTGGAACGGCACCATCGTTTCGTAGTCTTCGGCGAAATCACCGGTCAGGAACAGGATCTTCTTCGCGGCCATGGCTTTCTCCAGTGGAACTGCGTTGAGGGCCCGCGCGGCAGGCGCGTGCAACGCCCGCCTGGGGCCCCGAGGACGAAAGCGCAGTGTACTCCGGCCGCTTGAAGCGCGCGTGACGGCCGCCCCGCGCGAGCGGCGGGGCGGTACGCGCGACGGGCGTCAGAAGAAGGTTTCGACGACTTCCGTCACGCTGAACTGCGGATCGAGCACGAGCACCTGGCGCCACTTGTCGAACGTCAGGCACGGGTGCGAGATGTCGAACGCGACCATGTCGCCCACTTTCACGTCCGCGCCCGGCGGGATCTGCAGGTACGCATGCTGGTCCATCATCCCGGTGACGGCCCAGCCTTCGGTGGCGGCGACGTCGCGCGGCGCGGTATCGCGGCCCGGGCGGAAATGGCGCGCCGGCTCCGGCAGCCCCGCGTCGAACGCCGCGTCGCGCTTGCCGAGCGCGACGATCGCGCGATCAGCCTCCGGCACCGACTGCACATAGGCCCACAGCTGCAGCGCGGGCAGCAGCCCTTCGCCCATCGTGCGCGCGATCGGGTTGCGCGCGAACACGTCGGTCTGCGCCTTCTTGTAGATGCCGACATCGTGCGTCAGGTAGCAGCCCGGACGCAGCACGACTTCCGCGAAGCCGGCGTTCGACGCCTTCGCGAATTCCTCCGCGACCACGTCGTACCACGCCGAACCGGCGCCGGACAGGATCGCCGGCGTACGCGCGAAGCGGCCCGCTGCGGCTAGCTCGCGCGTGAGCGCGACCGCTTCCTGCAGGAACGTGCGGATCTCGCCTTCCTCCTTCAGCACGCCTTCGTACAGCTCGATCCCGGCCAGCTTCAGCGTGTCCGGATAGCGCGCGATCGCGGCCAGCACGGCCTCGCGCTGCGCGGCATCGCGCACGCCTGCGCGGCCGCCCGGCACGCCGAGCTCGAGCAGCACGTTCAGCGGCTTCTTCAGTGCGCCGAAGAAGCGGCCGAGCTGGTCGACGCTCTCCGCGGAATCGACGAGGCAGAAGAATTCGAAGTCGGGATCGGACAGCAGCCCGGCGATGATCGTCATGTTCTGGCGGCCGACCAGCTGGTTGGCGAGCAGCACGCGCCGCACGCCGCCGTGATACGCGGCCTGCGTCTGGTGCGCGGTCGCGAGCGTGATGCCCCACGCGCCGGCGTCGAGCTGACGGCGGAACAGCTGCGGCGCCATCGTCGTCTTCCCGTGCGGCGCAAACTTGACGCCGTACTTCCGGACGAATGCCTGCATCCAGTTCAGGTTGTGTTCGATGCGGTCCTCGTACAGCACGGCGGCCGGCAGGCTGACGTCTTCCGCAAGCAGGTTCCACTCGAGGCGGCCCGCGTCGCCGAGCGGCACGCTCGCGCTCGGCAGATTGCCGAGACCCTTGCCGAACGGGTCGATCGTCGCTTCCTGATAGTTTGTAACTTTCATGTCATCCCACTCCATCATCACTATGCATTGCACTGAAGTTGACACGCCGATGGTACAGAAAGTAGCATCGGCGCGGTGATGTTATTTAGTAACATCGAGCTTCGCCCCCTTTCCCGCAGATGAATACGCCCGCCACCCCGTCCGTACCGCTCGCGGCCGAGCTCCATCCGGCGCCTGCCGCTACGCCGATCCTCGACATCGTCGCGCGGATCGCCGAATGTGCGCCCGAGCTGCGCGAAGCCGAGCGAAAGGTCGCCGCGTACATCCTCGCCGATCTCGCGCGCACCGCGCATGCGAGCATCGGTGCACTTGCGCGCGACGCGGAGGTCAGCGTCGCGACGGTTACGCGTTTCGCGAAAGCGGTCGGCTGCCGCGACGTGCGCGAACTGAAAGTGCTGGTCGCGCAGGCGGCGGCCGTCGGGCAGCGCTTTCTGGTGCCGTCCGATGACGCGCCGGCCGACGACGCGAGCCCTGCGTCGATGGTCTATGACGAGATCCGCGTGGCGCTCGCGCACAACCATCAGTTGCTGCGCAATACGTCGTTCGACGAAGCGGCTGACCTGCTCGCCGGCGCGAAGATGACCTATGTGTACGGGCAGGGCGGCGGCTCGACGGCGCTTGCCGACGAGCTGCGCTTCCGGCTCGTGCGCTTCGGCCGGCCGGTCGCGAGCTACCAGGACAGCGTGCTGCAGCGGATGGTGGCCGCGACGCTGTCGCGCGACACCGTCGTCGTCGCGCTGTCGGTGAGCGGCCGCGTGCCCGAGCTGCTCGAGAGTTGCCGGCTCGCGAAGCGCTACGGCGCGAAGCTGATCGCGATCACCGCGCCGGCTTCGCCGCTCGCGAAGCTGGCCGACCACCTGATTCCGGTCGTCGCGTTCGAAACTGATTTCATTTACAAGCCGTCGACATCGCGTTACGCGATGATGATGGCGATCGACGTGCTCGTCACCGGAGTCGCATTGCGGCTCGGCGATGCGGGCCGAGAATCGCTGCGTCGCATCAAGCACGCGCTCGATGCGCATCGCGGCGGCGGAGACCGTCAACCGGTAGGAGACTGACCCATGCATTCGCATCCCGAAGCCGCCGATACGCTGATCGTCGGTGCGCAGCTTTACGATGGTACCGGTGCGCCGCCCGTCACGCGCGACGTCGCGATCCGCAACGGCGTGATCGCGGCGATCGGTAACCTGTCGAACTGGCTTGCCGAGACCGTCGTCGATGCGGATGGCCGTGCGCTCGCGCCGGGCTTCGTCGACGTGCACACGCACGACGACACGCACGTGATCCGCGCACCGGAGATGATCCCGAAGATCTCGCAGGGCGTGACGACCGTGATCGTCGGCAACTGCGGGATCAGCGCGTCACCGGTGACGCTCGCGGGCGATCCGCCCGATCCGATGAACCTGCTCGGCGAGCGCGATGCGTTCCGGTACCCGACCTTCGCCGACTACGTCGCGGCCGTGAACGACGCGCGTCCGGCCGTGAACGTCGCGGCGCTCGTCGGCCATACGGCGCTGCGCAACAACCAGATGGACCGCCTCGACCGCGCGGCGACCGACGGCGAGATCGCCGGCATGCGCGCGCAGCTCGAGGAGGCGCTCGCGAACGGCGCGCTCGGGCTGTCGTCGGGCCTCGCGTACGGCTCCGCGTTCGCGGCGCCGACCGAGGAGGTGATGGCGCTTGCCGAGCCGCTCGCGAACGCGGGCGCGCTGTACACCACGCACATGCGCACCGAGTTCGACGCGATCCTCGATGCGATGGAAGAGGCGTACCAGGTCGGCCGCCATGCGCGCGTGCCGGTCGTGATCTCGCACCTGAAGTGCGCAGGCCCGTCGAACTGGGGGCGCAGCACCGAAGTCCTCGCATCGCTCGAAGGCGCGCGCCGCTACCAGCCGGTCGGCTGCGACTGCTATCCGTACAGCCGCAGCTCGTCGACGCTCGACCTGAAGCAGGTGACCGGCGACATCGACATCACGATCACGTGGTCGGAGCCGCACCCGGAAGTGGCGGGCAAGCTGCTGAAGGCGATCGCGGCCGACTGGGGCGTGACCGAGCAGGAAGCCGCGCAGCGCATCCGCCCGGCCGGTGCCGTGTACCACAACATGTCCGAGGACGACGTGCGCCGGATCCTGTCGCACCCCGCGACGATGGTCGGCTCGGACGGCCTGCCGAACGATCCGCTGCCGCACCCGCGGCTGTGGGGCGCGTTCCCGCGCGTGCTGGGCCATTACGTGCGCGACACGAACCTGCTGCCGCTCGAGGAGGCGATCCGCAAGATGACGTCGCTGTCCGCGCGCCGCTACGGGATCGCGCGGCGCGGTGAGGTGCATGTGGGCTACCACGCGGATCTCGTGCTGTTCGACCCGGCGCGCGTGATCGACGCCGCGACGTTCGAGAAGCCGCAGCAGCCCGCGCACGGGATCGACGCCGTGTGGGTGAACGGCGTGCTCACTTATGAAAACGGCCGGCCGACCGGCGAGCGCGCGGGCGGCTTCGTCGCGCGCGGCGAGCGCGTGCCGGTGGGTGCCGAGGCTGCGTTCTGAGTCCGGGCGCGGCTGTAGTTCCGATCTTCCCGCGCGCGCCGCTGCAGGCGTGCGCATCCGCAACCGTGCGTTGCATGGGATTCGGGTCGGCGCTGATGCGCCTGCCCGGGTCGACGAAACAAGGAGTGAAACGATGAAGCGATATGGCGTAGGCGAAGCGAAGGGCACAGGCGGCCAGGTGATGCCGTTTGCACGTGCGGTCGAGGCCGACGGCTGGCTGTACGTGTCGGGCCAGACGCCGATGGTGAACGGCGAGGTCGTCGAAGGCGGGATCGTCACGCAGTCGAAGCAGACGATCGAGAACGTGATCGCGATCCTGAAGGAAGCCGGCTACGGCCTCGAGCACGTCGTGCGCTGCGGCGTGTGGCTCGACGACGCGCGCGATTTTGCGTCGTTCAACAAGGTGTTCGTGTCGTACTTCGGCGAGCATCCGCCGGCCCGCGCGTGCGTGCAGTCGAGCATGGTCATCGACTGCAAGGTCGAGGTCGACTGCATCGCGTACAAGGCGCCGGCGAAGTAACGCGGCGACGGCGAGCCGCTACGCAACGGTCCCGGCGCATTTACGTGCGCCGGGACCGTTTTTTCATGTGCCGGGCACCGGTCGGCCTGCAGGCGGCGCTCTCGCGGCGGCAACCGCCGCAACGCATCCCGCTCGTTCATGTAATGTGCCGCATGACCCTGCGGAGAGGACATGCATGGAATGGGCTGCGCTGGTGCCGGAGCTGATTTGCTCGGATCTTGCCGGAAGCGTTCGCTTCTATCGTGACGTGCTCGGATTCCGGATTCGCTTCGAGCGTCCGGAAGACGGCTTCGTCTATCTTGAAATCGGGCGTGCCCAGCTGATGCTCGAGCAGTACAGCGCGGAGGGCTGGCTGACCGGCCCGCTGGAGCCGCCGTTCGGGCGTGGGATCAATCTGCAGATCGAGGTCGATGCGCTCGATCCCATCCTGGACAGGATCCGCGCCGCGGGCGTAACGCTGTTCGTCGAGCCGCGCACGTCCTGGTATCGGGAAGGCGAGATCGAGCACGGCCAGGTCGAGATGCTGGTGCAGGATCCCGACGGCTACCTGTTGCGCCTGATGGAGCTCCTTCCGGAGCGGCCGGTGAGCGAGTGAGCGCAGGCCGTTCGCGCTTCTCCGCGCAATGAAAAACAGCCCGGTCGGTTGAATCCGACGGGGCTGTTTTGTATGGGGGCCGCCACGTGTCGCCAACATCGACCGTGGGCCGCCCGCGGCCGTCACTGCCGCGCGTTGCGCGCGTTGTCCGGCATCGGCTGGTTGTAGTTCGTGCGGAACGGGTTGATGTCGAGCCCGCCGCGGCGCGTATAGCGCGCATACACCGCGAGTTTCACCGGTTTGCACGCATGCAGGATGTCGAGGAAGATCTGCTCGACGCACTGCTCGTGAAAGCCCGTGTGATTGCGGAACGAGATGATGTAGCGCAGCAGGCCCGCGTGGTCGATCTGCGGCCCGACGTAGTGGATCTGCACGCTGCCCCAGTCGGGCTGGCCGGTGACCGGGCAGTTCGAGCGCAGCAGGTCCGACACGAGCGTCTCCTCGACCGGTGCTTCGTCCTCAGCGGCCGACAGCAGCGACGGATCGGGTTCGTACACATCGGTGTCGAGGTCGAGCCGGTCGAGCGACAGCCCGTCAAGTTCGTCCATCTCGAGCTTGCCGAAATCGTGCGGCGACACCAGTTGCACGGAAACGGTCGCGCCGCACGCGGCCGACACGTCGCGCTTGAGCGTGTCACGCACCGCGTCGATCGAGTCGAACTTCGTCTGCGCGAACGAGCCGAGATACAGCTTGAACGACTTCGATTCGACGATGTTCGGCGATTCGGCCGGCACGTAGAAGGTCGCAACCGCAATCTGCGGCTTGCCGCGCGCGTTGAGCCACGACAGCTCGTACGCGTTCCAGATGTCGGTGCCGAAGAACGGCAGCGCCGACGTGATGCCGAGCTGCTCGCGCGCGCCGGCGCGCGGGATCGGGAACAGCAGCGACGCGTCGTACTGGGCGGCGTAGACGGTGGCCTTGCCGAGCGGGGAATGTTCGGGATTCATGCGTGTCGCCCTTACGACAGGAAGAGGCGGTAAGCCGGGTTGGCGCTCTCCTCGACATACGGATAGCCGAGTGCCGCGAGGAAGCGTTCGAATTCAGCGCGATCGGCCTGCGGCACCTGCAGCCCGACGAGGATCGAGCTGTAGTCCGCGCCCTGGTTACGGTAGTGGAACAGGCTGATGTTCCAGTCCGGCGCCATCGACGACAGGAACTTCATCAGCGCGCCCGGCCGTTCCGGGAATTCGAAGCGGAACAGGCGCTCGTCGAGCGCGAGCGGCGAACGGCCGCCCACCATGTAGCGGATGTGTTCCTTCGACAGTTCGTCGTGCGTCAGGTCGACGGTCTTGAACCCGTGCGATTCGAAGTTCGCGGCGATCTCGGCCGATTCGCCGCGGCGCTTGATCTGCACGCCGACGAAGATGTGCGCGGCCTGCGCATCGGCGATCCGGTAGTTGAACTCGGTGACGTTGCGGTCGCCGACGAGCGAGCAGAAGCGCTTGAAGCTGCCGCGCTCCTCGGGGATCGTGACCGCGAACACGGCTTCCCGCGCTTCACCCACTTCCGCGCGCTCCGCGACGAAGCGCATCCGGTCGAAGTTCATGTTCGCGCCGGACGTGACCGCGACGAGCGTCTGGTTCTCGATGCCTTCGCGTTCCGCGTAGAGCTTCGCGCCCGCCACCGCGAGCGCGCCGGACGGTTCGAGCACGCTGCGCGTGTCCTGGAAGACGTCCTTGATCGCCGCGCACAGTGCGTCGGTGTTGACCGTCACGACGCCGTCGAGGTATTCGCTGCAGAGCCGGAAGGTTTCCTCGCCGACCAGCTTCACGGCGGTGCCGTCCGCGAACAGGCCGACCTCGCTCAGTTCGACGCGCTTGCCGGCTTCCAGCGACTGCGCCATCGCGCACGAATCCTCGGCCTGCACGCCGATCACCTTGATCTCCGGGCGCACCGCCTTCACGTAGGCCGCGACGCCGGACGCGAGTCCGCCGCCGCCGATCGGCACGAAGATCGCGTGGATCGGGCCCTGGTGCTGGCGCAGGATTTCCATCGCGATCGTGCCCTGGCCGGCGATCACGTACGGATCGTCGAACGGGTGGACGAACGTGAGGCCGCGCTCCTCCTGCACCTTGACCGCGTGTGCATACGCGTCGCTGTAGGATTCGCCGGCCTGGATCACCTCGACGCTCGGGCCGCCGTGCGCACGCACCGCATCGACCTTCACCTGCGGCGTCGTGACCGGCACGACGATCACGGCCTTCACGCCCATCCGGGCCGCCGAGAACGCGACACCCTGCGCGTGGTTGCCGGCCGACGCCGTAATCACGCCGCGTGCGAGCGCGTCCACCGGAATGTGCGCCATCTTGTTGTACGCGCCGCGCAGCTTGAACGAGAACACCGGCTGGTTGTCCTCGCGCTTCAGGTAGACCGCATTGCGCAGCCGGGCCGACAGGTTGCGGGCGGATTCGAGTTCCGTCTCGATCGCGACGTCGTAGACGCGCGCGGTGAGGATTTTCTTCAGGTAATCGTGGGATGCCATGGGCGCTCGCGTGCAGTGCGGAAGCAGACGGTAAAGGATCAATGATAGCGCCAAGGGTCCGCCCGCACGCAAGCGGCGTGCCGAGCGCTCGCTCGCGGGGCCGTGCCGGCGGGGCGTCGGCGCGCGCGATGGCCCGTTTTTACCGGTTTAACCGCATGGTTACCGACCGGACGGACGGCGAATGATCGCGCGAAATCGCGCCGAACCAGGCCTGGAGCGGCTCGCGGCGATAGCCCCACGACCCGTCCGACGTGTCACGCATGGTCCGATCATGGGTTAGAATTCCGTTTTGAATCAAGGATCGGAAGATGCAGAGGCACCCTCGGATCGCCCCGTTGAAGCCGACGCCGCGCGCAGCCACCCCCGCGGCGGAACGGCATGCGCGCCGCGCGCGATCGTGCTGATGGTTCCGAGTGCCGCCAGGCCCTGTCGCCGGCCGCGAGGGGCGAGTCAACGCCCGCTCCGGCCCCATGAAGGACAGCCGCGCGCCTGGTAACAGAACAGATTTCCCCAAGATTGCGCCCACGCGCTTGCCGACGCCCGTGCACGGGGTATCGGCCCTCCGAGTCGTCCGAACATGAACGCACCACAAGTTTTCGATCCGAATGGCGCGGCCGCTGCCGTCGCCGCCGACCCCGCGCCCCGGTTGCGCGAGATTCCCTACAACTACACTTCTTTCTCGGATCGCGAGATCGTGATCCGCCTGCTCGGCGAAGAGGCGTGGTCGGTGCTCGACGAACTGCGCGCCGAACGCCGTACGGGTCGCTCGGCGCGGATGCTGTATGAAGTGCTCGGCGACATCTGGGTCGTGCGCCGCAATCCGTACCTGCAGGACGACCTGCTCGACAACCCGAAGCGCCGCGCGCTGCTGATCGAGGCGCTGAACCACCGCCTGACCGAGATCGGCAAGCGCCGCAGCGCGGATCTCACCGAGCACCGCGACGACGCGGGCCGCGAACGCGCGTCGCGCGTCGCGATGCTCGAAGCCGCCGCGCAGCGCGCGGTCAACGAGTTCGCCGACGAATTCGAGAAGATGGCCGACCTGCGCCGCCGCGCCACCAAGGCGCTCGGCCGCTGCACGCAGAAGGACAACATCCGTTTCGATGGGCTGTCGCGCGTGTCGCACGTGACCGACGCGACCGACTGGCGCGTCGAATACCCGTTCGTCGTGCTGACCCCCGATAGCGAAGCCGAGATCGCCGGCCTCATCAAGGCCTGCTTCGAGCTCGGCCTGACCGTGATCCCGCGTGGCGGCGGCACTGGCTACACGGGCGGCGCGGTGCCGCTCACGCCATTCTCCGCGGTGATCAACACCGAGAAGCTCGAGCAACTCGGCGCGGTCGAGCTGACCGAGCTGCCGGGCGTCGCGCACAAGGTGCCGACGATCTTCTCCGGCGCGGGCGTCGTCACACGCCGCGTGACCGAGGCGGCGGAAGCGGCCGGCTACGTGTTCGCGGTCGATCCGACCTCGCTCGACGCGTCGTGCATCGGCGGCAACGTCGCCATGAACGCGGGCGGCAAGAAGGCCGTGCTGTGGGGCACCGCGCTCGACAACCTGGCCTGGTGGCGGATGGTCGACCCGGACGGCAACTGGCTCGAAGTCACGCGCCACGAGCACAACCAGGGCAAGATCCACGACATCGCGGTCGCGCGTTTCGAGCTGAAGTGGTTCGACGGCGCCTACGCGCCGGGCGAGAAGCTGCTGAAGAGCGAGATGCTCGAGATCGAAGGCCGCCGGTTCCGCAAGGAAGGGCTCGGCAAGGACGTGACCGACAAGTTCCTCGCCGGCCTGCCGGGCGTGCAGAAGGAAGGCTGCGACGGGCTCATCACGTCCGCGCGCTGGGTGTTGCACAAGATGCCCGCGCACACGCGCACGGTCTGCCTCGAATTCTTCGGCCAGGCACGCGAGGCGATCCCGAGCATCGTCGAGATCAAGGACTACCTGTTCGAAACGTCGAAGCAGGGCGGCGCGATCCTGGCGGGCCTCGAGCACCTCGACGAGCGCTACCTGCGCGCGGTCGGCTACGCGACCAAGAGCAAGCGCAATGCCTTCCCCAAGATGGTGCTGATCGGCGACATCGTCGGCGACGATGCCGATGCGGTCGCGCACGCGACGTCCGAAGTGATCCGGATGGCGAACGGCAAGAGCGGCGAAGGCTTCGTCGCGGTCAGCGCGGAGGCGCGCAAGCGCTTCTGGCTCGACCGCAGCCGTACGGCCGCGATCGCCAAGCACACGAACGCGTTCAAGATCAACGAAGACGTCGTCATCCCGCTGAACCGGATGGGCGAGTACACCGACGGCATCGAGCGGATCAACATCGAGCTGTCGCTGAAGAACAAGCTGCAGCTCGTCGACGCGCTGGAAGCGTTTTTCCGTGCCGGCAACCTGCCGCTCGGCAAGACCGACGACGCGAACGAGATCCCGAGCGCCGAACTGCTCGAAGACCGGGTCCAGCAGGCGCTGGAGCTGCTCAAGCGCGTGCGTGCGCGCTGGGAATTCGTGCGCGACCGCCTCGACCAGCCGCTGCGCGAGGCGCAGCACTACCTCGTGCAGCTCGGCTACGAGGCGCTGGCCGAGAAGTTCGCGGACCGCGCGGACGAGCAGCCGGGCGCGACCGTGTTCCACATCACGCAAGACCGCACGGTCCGCATCTCGTGGAAGCAGGAGATCCGCGCCGAGCTGCGCGCGATCTTCAACGGCGGGGCGTTCAAGCAGATCCTTGACGAGGCGCAGGCGATCCACAAGCAGGTGCTGCGCGGCCGCGTGTTCGTCGCGCTGCACATGCACGCGGGCGACGGCAACGTCCACACCAACCTGCCGGTCAACTCCGACAACTACGAGATGCTGCAGGACGCGCACGCGGCGGTCGCACGCATCATGACGCTCGCGCGTTCGCTCGACGGCGTGATTTCCGGCGAGCACGGCATCGGCATCACGAAGCTCGAGTTCCTGACCGACGACGAGATCGCCGAATTCCGCGCGTACAAGCAGCGCGTCGACCCGAACGGCCGCTTCAACAAGGGCAAGCTGCTCGAAGGTGCTGATCTTCGCAATGCGTACACGCCGAGCTTCGGGCTGATGGGGTACGAGTCGCTGATCATGAAGCAGTCCGACATCGGCGCGATCGCCGATTCGGTGAAGGATTGCCTGCGCTGCGGCAAGTGCAAGCCGGTGTGCGCGACGCACGTGCCGCGCGCGAACCTGCTGTACAGCCCGCGCAACAAGATCCTCGCGACGTCGCTGCTGGTCGAGGCGTTCCTGTACGAAGAGCAGACGCGCCGCGGCGTGTCGATCAAGCACTGGGACGAGTTCAACGATGTGGCCGACCACTGCACGGTGTGCCACAAGTGCGCGACGCCGTGCCCGGTGAAGATCGACTTCGGCGACGTCACGATGAACATGCGCAACCTGTTGCGCAAGATGGGCAAGAAGAAGTTCAACGCCGGCAATGCGGCGGGCATGTTCTTCCTGAACGCGACCAACCCGCAGACGATCAACATCGCGCGCGGCGTGATGATGGGCGCCGGCTACAAGGTGCAGCGCTTCGCGAACGACATGCTGAAGAAGGTCGTGACGAAGCAGACGCAGCACCCGCCGGCGACGGTCGGCAAGCCGCCCGTGGTCGAGCAGGTGATCCACTTCGTCAACAAGAAGATGCCGGGCAACCTGCCGAAGAAGACGGCGCGCGCGCTGCTCGACATCGAGGACAACAAGATCGTGCCGATCATCCGCAACCCGAAGTCGACCACCGTCGATTCGGAAGCGGTGTTCTACTTCCCGGGCTGCGGCTCCGAGCGCCTGTTCTCGCAGGTCGGTCTCGCGACGCAGGCGATGCTGTGGGAAGCCGGCGTGCAGACGGTGCTGCCGCCGGGCTACCTGTGCTGCGGCTATCCGCAGCGCGGCTCGGGCCAGTACGACAAGGCCGAGAAGATCGTCACCGACAACCGCGTGCTGTTCCACCGGGTCGCGAACACGCTGAACTACCTCGACATCAAGACGGTGGTCGTGTCGTGCGGCACCTGCTACGACCAGCTCGCGGGCTACGAATTCGACAAGATCTTCCCGGGCTGCCGGATCATCGACATCCACGAGTTCCTGCTCGAGAAGGGGATGAAGCTCGATGGCGTGACGGGCACGCGTTACATGTATCACGACCCGTGTCACACGCCGATCAAGACGATGGACCCGGTGAAGCTCGTCAACGAGCTGATGGGCGCGGAGAAGGACGGCTACAAGATCGAGAAGAACGAGCGCTGCTGCGGTGAATCGGGCACGCTCGCGGTCACGCGCCCGGACGTGTCGACGCAGGTCCGCTTCCGCAAGGAAGAGGAGATTCGCAAGGGGGCCGCGAAGCTGCGCAGCATCCCGGTCGTGGCCGGCAATGCGGCGGCGCCGGCCGCCGCGGCCGCGAACGGCCCGGACGTGAAGATCCTGACGAGCTGCCCGTCGTGCCTGCAGGGCCTGTCGCGCTACAGCGAGGACGCGAACCTCGAGGCCGACTACATCGTCGTCGAAATCGCGCGTCAGGTGCTCGGCGAGAACTGGATGGCCGATTATGTCGCACGTGCGAACCATGGCGGGATCGAGCGCGTGCTGGTCTAATGCGGGCATGACGACCGCCCGACCGGGCTAGGGATGAGCGGGCGCCGGCGCAGCAATGCGGGCGCCCGTCCACATGGGAGCGACGATGGAATGCGTGTTTTGCCGTGAAGACGGCGGCGAGGTGCTCTGGCAGGACGATGCGCTGCGTGTCGTCCTCGCGACGGGCGAGCACGAATATCCGGGCTTCTGCCGGGTGATCTGGGGCGCGCACGTGGCCGAATTTTCCGATCTTGGCGAGCCGGAGCGGGCGCATTTGATGCGCGTGGTCTACGCGGTCGAGCGGGCCGTGCGCCGCGTGATGCAGCCGAACAAGGTGAATCTCGCGAGCCTCGGCAACATGGTGCCGCACGTGCACTGGCACGTGATCCCGCGCTTTTCCAACGACGCCCATTTCCCGCAGCCCGTATGGGCGCCGCGCCAGCGCAGCGTGTCCGAGGCGCTGCTGCGCACGCGCGCGGCGCAGGCCTCGCTGCTGCACAATGCGGTGCGCGAGGAAATTCAACGCATGACCGATTCGAGGCAGCCATGAGCGGTTTGACTTCCACGACGCCGATTCCGTCCGGCGTCGTCGTGCACGCGGTGTCGCGCGTGCTCGAATTGCAGTACCCGAACGGCGACAGCTACCGGATTCCGTTCGAGTTGATGCGCGTGTATTCGCCGTCGGCCGAGGTGCGCGGCCACGGGCCCGGCCAGGAGACGCTGCAGACGGGCAAGCGTGAAGTGACGATCACCGCGCTCGAGGGCGTCGGCAACTACGCGCTGCAGCCGACGTTTTCCGACGGCCATTCGACCGGCATCTACTCGTGGGACCTGCTGTACGAGCTGGCGACGCAGCAGGACGCGCTGTGGCGCGACTATTTCGACAAACTGAAGGCGGCGGGCGTCGAGCGCGACGCCCCGATGCCGGCGGCGGGCGCGTCGCACGGCCACTGCCACTGAAATTCGACGGCGCCCGCTCGGCGCCGTCTTGCCATTTACTGAGGATCAACGCGATGAGCAAAACCCACTTCGGCTTCGAAAGCGTCGAGGAAAACGAAAAAGCGAAGAAAGTGGCGGGTGTGTTCCATTCGGTCGCGAGCAACTACGATCTGATGAACGACCTGATGTCGGCGGGCATGCACCGCGCGTGGAAGGCGTTCACGATCGCGCAGGCGAACGTGCGCCCCGGTTTCAAGGTGCTCGACCTTGCGGCCGGCACCGGCGACCTGACCAAGGCGTTCGCGAAGGCGGCCGGGCCGACGGGCGAGGTCTGGCACACGGACATCAACGAATCGATGCTGCGCGTCGGCCGCGACCGGCTGCTCGACAAGGGCATCGTGACGCCGTCGCTGTTGTGCGACGCGGAGAAAATTCCCTTTCCGGACAACTACTTCGATGTGGTCACGGTCGCGTTCGGGCTGCGCAACATGACGCACAAGGACGCCGCGCTGGCAGAGATGCGCCGCGTGACGAAGCCCGGCGGCCGCGTGATGGTGCTGGAATTCTCGAAAGTCTGGGATCCGCTGAAAAAAGCGTACGATCTGTATTCTTTCAAAGTATTACCGTGGCTTGGCGACAAGTTCGCGAAAGATGCTGAAAGTTACCGGTATCTTGCTGAATCTATCCGGATGCACCCCGATCAGGACACGCTGAAGACGATGATGGAACAAGCGGGCCTCGACGCCGTCAAATATTACAATTTGTCAGGTGGCGTGGTAGCTTTACACATGGGAGCCAAGTACTAAGGGGCTCTTTCCATACATTTGTCTTACATTCGGAGAAGCTGATGTTCGAATCGCGTTCGTTGTTCAACCGTGGCAAGCCGTCGAAGCCGTGGGCTCGACGGGTCGGCACCCTGCTGATGGTCGGCCTGCTCACGGCCGGCACGTTCGCATCGCTCGACGCCGAAGCCAAGCGCATGGGCGGCGGGCGCAGCATCGGCCGCCAGAATTCCACCGTCACGCAGCGCCAGGCCACGCCGCCTGCGCAGCAGCCGATGCAGCAGGCCGCGCCGTCGCAGGCGCAGCGTGCGAATCCGGCCGCGCCCACGCCGGCCGCGCAGCCCAACCGCTCGCGCTGGCTCGGGCCGATCGCCGGCCTCGCGGCCGGTCTCGGCATCGCGGCGCTGCTGTCGCACTTCGGCCTCGGCGAGGCGTTCGCCGGCATGATGTCGAACCTGATCGTGATCGCGCTGCTCGCGTTCGTCGGCATCTGGCTGATCCGCAAGTTCATGAACCGCCGTCGCCCGCAGGAGCCCGCGTATTCGGCAGGCGGCTCGGCGTCGTCGTCGGGTGGTTACTCGCAAAGCCCGTCGTTCCAGCAGGGCAGCACCGGCAGCAACTATGCGGGTAGCGGCAGCAGCTACGCGAACGAAGCGCAAGGCGTGTTCGGCGGCGGTGCCGCGGGCGCAGGCGCGGCAGCGGCTGCTGCGGCAGCGCCGCTCCAGGTGCCGGCCGGCTTCGACGCCGAAGCGTTCCTGCGCAGCTCGAAGGTCTATTTCGTGCGCCTGCAGGCCGCGTGGGACCAGGGCAACCTGGCCGACATCCGCGAGTTCACGACGCCCGAAATGTTCGCCGAGATCAAGATCGACCTCGATTCGCGCGGCAACGAGTCGAACCAGACCGACGTCGTGCAGCTCGACGCGGAACTGGTCGCGATCGAGGATCGCGGCATCGAGCAGTCGGCGAGCGTGCGCTTCCACGGCCTGATCCGCGAATCGGCGAATGCGTCGGCCGCACCGTTCGACGAAGTGTGGAACCTGTCGAAGTCGGGCAGTCAGGGCTGGCTGCTCGCGGGCATCCAGCAGATCAACACGCACTGAGCGTGACCGGCGGCCCGCGCCGCCGGTCACCCGGGCAACGGCCGCCGCACTGCGACCGCTTGCCGCCCGGGTGTGCGGTCAGGCACGGTCTGCCGACGATCCGACGTTACAATAGAAACCCGCGTGGGCGCCCGGCCTGCGCGGGTTTTTTCTTTCCCAGCCCGATGACCTTTGCCGCCAAGCCTTTTGCTGCTGCTGTCAATCACCTGCTCGCCCGCGAATCGTGGGCGCGCGACCGCCTGATTCCGTATGCGGGCAAGACTGCCCGGATCGACGTGCCTCCCGTCACGCTCACGTTGCTGGTGCAGCCCGACGGCTATCTGTCGGCCGTCGATTCGCATGATGCGCAGCAGGTCGACGTGTCGATCGCGCTCGCGGGCGACACGGTCGCCGCGTTCCTGCAGGGCGGCCAGGCGGCCGTGATGAAGCACGTGAAGATCGAGGGCGACGCGGAGTTCGCGACGCAGATCGCGAAGCTGGCCGAGCACCTGCGCTGGGAACCTGAAGAAGATCTCGCGAAGCTGGTCGGCGACGCCGCGGCATACCGGATCGCGACGGTCGTGCGCGACGCCGGCGCGCGCGCGCGACGCACCGGCCGCAACGTGCTCGATTCCGTCGCCGAATACTGGCTCGACGAGAACCCGCAGGTCGTCAGGCGCGCGTCGCTCGGCGGCTTCGACGCCGAACTGGCGCGCGCACGCGATGCGCTCGCGCGGGTCGAAAAGCGGGTCGAGCGACTCGAACAAAAAATCGGCGCGCGCACGGGTTCCGGCCCGCGCGGCGCGCACTGAGGGCCGCAGGGCATGCGCATTTTCCGTTTCATCAAGATTGTCTACACCGTCATCCGCTTTGGTCTCGACGAAGTGATGCTGTCCCGGATCGACGACCGGCGTGTGAAGCTGCTGCTGCGGATCACGACGATCGGCCGCCGCTATTCCGATCCGCCTGCCGTGCGGCTGCGTCACGCGCTCGAAAGCCTCGGCCCGATCTTCGTGAAGTTCGGCCAGGTGCTGTCGACGCGCCGCGACCTGCTGTCGGTCGATTTCGCGAACGAACTCGCGAAGCTGCAGGACCAGGTGCCGCCGTTCGAATCGGCGGTCGCGATCGGGATCATCGAGAAGTCGCTCGGCGCGCCGGTCGATGAGTTGTTCGACGAATTCGAGCGCGAGCCGGTCGCGAGCGCATCGATCGCGCAGGTGCATTTCGCGAAGCTGAAGCAGGGCCAGCACGCGGGCAAGGCCGTCGCCGTCAAGGTGCTGCGCCCGAACATGCTGTCCGTGATCGATTCCGACCTCGCGCTGATGCGCGACATCGCGATCTGGACCGAGCGCATGTGGGCCGACGGCCGGCGCCTGAAACCGCGCGAGGTCGTCGCCGAATTCGACAAGTACCTGCACGACGAACTCGACCTGATGCGCGAGGCCGCCAACGGCAGCCAGCTGCGCCGCAACTTCGCGGGCCTCGACCTGCTGCTCGTGCCCGAGATGTTCTGGGATTTCTCGACGTCGCAGGTGCTGGTGATGGAGCGCATGACCGGCGTGCCGATCAGCCAGGTCGAGACGCTGCGTTCGGCCGGCGTCGACATCAAGAAGCTCGCGCGCGAAGGCGTCGAGATCTTCTTCACGCAGGTGTTCCGCGATGGCTTCTTCCACGCGGACATGCACCCGGGCAACATCCAGGTGAGCCTCGATCCGAACACGTTCGGCCGCTACGTCGCGCTCGATTTCGGGATCGTCGGCGCGCTGTCCGATTTCGACAAGAACTACCTCGCGCAAAACTTCCTCGCGTTCTTCAAGCGTGACTACCACCGCGTCGCGACGCTCCACCTCGAATCGGGCTGGGTGCCGCCCGAAACGCGCGTCGAGGAACTCGAAAGCGCGATCCGCGCGGTGTGCGAGCCGTATTTCGACCGGGCGCTGAAGGACATCTCGCTCGGCCAGGTGCTGATGCGCCTGTTCTCGACGTCGCGCCGCTTCAACGTCGAGATCCAGCCGCAGCTCGTGCTGTTGCAGAAGACGATGCTGAACGTCGAGGGGCTCGGCCGCTCGCTCGACCCTGAACTCGACCTGTGGAAGACCGCGAAGCCGTACCTCGAGCGCTGGATGACCGAGCAGATCGGCCTGCGCGGCTGGTACGAACGCTTCAAGGTCGAGGCGCCGCAGTGGAGCAAGACGCTGCCGCAATTGCCGCGCCTGATCCACCATGCGATGGCCGCGCGCCATGACGCGCCGCGCGCGGCGAGCGAGGACCTGATGCGCCAGATCCTCGTCGAGCAGAAGCGGACGAACCGGCTGCTGCAGGCGCTGCTGATCTACGGTCTCGCCGTTGGCGTCGGGGCGCTCGTTGCGCGTGTACTGCTCGCGCTCGCGTACGGCACATGACCGAAAGGAGCAGGGCGATGTCCGATCCGAAGCAACCCGCTACACCGTCAGCCGCCGATTTCGCGACGCGCGATCCCGGCAACGCGTCGTTCTGGGACGAGCGTTTCGAGCGTGGCGTGACGCCGTGGGAATTCGGTGGCGTGCCCGAGGGTTTTGGCGTGTTCGCGCACCGGCTCGAGCCGTGCACGGTGCTGATTCCCGGCTGCGGCAGTGCGCAGGAAGCCGGGTGGCTGGCTGAAGCCGGCTGGCCCGTGCGTGCGATCGATTTCGCCGCGCAGGCGGTGGCTGCCGCGAAGGCGCAACTCGGCGCGCATGCGGGTGTCGTCGAGCAGGCTGATTTCTTTGCGTACCGGCCGCCGTTCGACGTGCAGTGGGTGTATGAGCGCGCGTTCCTGTGCGCGCTGCCGCCGGCCATGCGTGCCGGCTATGCAGCGCGCATGGCCGAGCTGCTGCCTGCGGACGGATTGCTGGCCGGCTATTTCTTCCTGACGGCGAAACCGAAGGGGCCGCCGTTCGGAATCGAGCGTGCCGAACTCGATGCGCTGCTCACGCCGCACTTCGAGCTGATCGAGGATTTGCCCGTGACCGATTCGCTGCCCGTGTTCGAAGGACATGAGCGCTGGCTCACGTGGCGTCGCCGCTGATGCGCGGGTGTCGCGGCCATTGCCGGAGCACGGCAGGGTTTCGGCTATAATTCAAGGTTTTGCAAGCCGTTTCCAGTTTCCGCGGGAAAAATATCATGCCGATCTACGCCTATCGATGCGAAGCGTGTGGTTTCGCGAAGGACGTGCTCCAGAAGATGAGCGACGCGCCGCTGTCGCAGTGCCCGGAATGCGGGAAGGACGCGTTTCGCAAGCAGGTCACTGCTGCGGGCTTCCAGCTGAAGGGTTCGGGTTGGTATGTCACCGATTTCCGTGGCGGTTCGGGCGGCACCAGCGCGCCGGCGACGGCGTCGGGCGACGCGGCACCGGCGGCAGCGACGGAAGCCGCGCCCGCGGCGGCTGCACCGGCTGCATCGAGCAGTTCCGAAAGCACGACGACGAGCGCCGCGCCCGCCCCGGCTGCAGCGCCCGCCGCCAGCAGTTGACCGTCGCGGCCCGGCCGGGCTGCGACCAACCCGCGCCGCCGGCGCGGTTCATTGACGGCAGATGATGAAAAAGACGACCCTGAAATCGGTGTTTCTGACCGGCCTGCTGGTTCTCGTCCCGCTCGCGATCACGCTGTGGGTGCTCGGTCTCATCATCGGCACGATGGACCAGACGCTGCTCCTGCTGCCCGAATCGTGGCAGCCCGAGCGGCTGCTCGGCTTCCATCTGCCGGGGATCGGCGCGGTGCTGACGCTCGCGTTCATCTTCGTCGTCGGGCTGGCCACGCAGAACTTCATCGGCCAGAAGCTCGTCACGTGGTGGAACGCCGTGGTGCGTCACATCCCGGTCGTCGGGCCGATCTACACGAGCGTCAAGCAGGTGTCGGACACGCTGCTGTCGAGCAGCGGTAACGCGTTCCGCAAGGCGCTGCTGATCGAATACCCGCGTCGCGGCTCGTATACGATCGCGTTTCTGACCGGCACGCCGGGCGGCGACGTGCTCAATCATCTGACGGAAGAATACGTGAGCGTCTATATTCCGACGACGCCGAACCCGACGTCGGGCTTCTTCCTGATGCTGCCGAAGAGCGAAGTCATCGAACTCGACATGTCGGTCGATGCCGCGCTCAAGTACATCGTCTCGATGGGCGTGGTGGCGCCCCCGGCGCCGGTTCCGGCGCCTGCACGCCGCCCCGTCGAGCCGCCGCTGTAAGTAAAGAATCATCGCCCGGGCCGCGCGTTGCGGCGCCCGTTGATCAAACCGAACGAAAGCAAACATCATGTCGATGCGTACTGAATACTGCGGTCTCGTGACCGAACACCTGCTGGGCCAAACCGTGTCGCTGTGCGGCTGGGTGCAGCGCCGCCGCGATCACGGCGGTGTGATCTTCATCGACCTGCGCGATCGTGAAGGCCTCGTGCAGGTGGTGTGCGACCCGGATCGCGCGGAAATGTTCGCGACCGCCGAAGGCGTGCGCAACGAGTTCTGCGTGCAGATCAAGGGCCTCGTGCGCAACCGTCCGGAAGGCACGGTCAACGCCGGCCTGAAGAGCGGCAAGATCGAAGTGCTGTGCCACGAACTGAACGTGCTGAACGCGTCGGTCACGCCGCCGTTCCAGCTCGACGACGACAACCTGTCGGAAACGACGCGTCTCACGCACCGCGTGCTCGACCTGCGCCGCCCGCAGATGCAGCACAACCTGCGCCTGCGCTACCGCGTCGCGATCGAAGCGCGCAAGTACCTCGACGAGCAGGGCTTCATCGACATCGAAACGCCGATGCTGACGAAGAGCACGCCGGAAGGCGCGCGCGACTACCTCGTGCCGTCGCGCGTGAACGCGGGCCAGTTCTTCGCACTGCCGCAATCGCCGCAGTTGTTCAAGCAGCTGCTGATGGTCGCGAACTTCGACCGTTACTACCAGATCACCAAGTGCTTCCGCGACGAAGATCTCCGCGCCGACCGTCAGCCGGAATTCACGCAGATCGACTGCGAGACGTCGTTCCTCGGCGAGCAGGAAATCCGTGACCTGTTCGAAGACATGATCCGTCACATCTTCAAGACGACGATCGACGTCGAACTCGACGCGAAATTCCCGGTGATGCCTTACTCGGAAGCGATGGCGCGTTTCGGTTCGGACAAGCCGGACCTGCGCGTGCAGCTCGAATTCACCGAGCTGACCGACGCGATGAAGGACGTCGACTTCAAGGTGTTCAGCACGCCGGCCAACGCGAAGGACGGCCGTGTCGCGGCACTGCGCGTGCCGAAGGGCGGCGAGCTGTCGCGTGGCGACATCGACGGCTACACCGAATTCGTGCGCATCTACGGCGCGAAGGGTCTCGCATGGATCAAGGTCAACGAGAAGGCGAAGGGCCGTGACGGCCTGCAAAGCCCGATCGTCAAGAACCTGCACGACGCATCGATCGCGGCGATCCTCGAGCGCACCGGCGCGGAAGACGGCGACATCATCTTCTTCGCGGCCGACCGCGCGAAGGTCGTCAACGACAGCCTCGGCGCGCTGCGCCTGAAGATCGGCCATTCGGAATTCGGCAAGGCGAACGGGCTCGTCCAGGCCGGCTGGAAGCCGCTGTGGGTCGTCGACTTCCCGATGTTCGAATACGACGACGAAGATGCGCGCTACGTCGCCGCGCACCACCCGTTCACGAGCCCGAAGGACGAGCACCTCGAGTACCTCGAGACGGATCCGGGCCGTTGCCTCGCGAAGGCGTACGACATGGTGCTGAACGGCTGGGAAATCGGCGGCGGCTCGGTGCGTATCCACCGCGAGGAAGTGCAGAGCAAGGTGTTCCGCGCGCTGAAGATCGGTGCGGAAGAAGCGCAACTGAAGTTCGGCTTCCTGCTGGACGCACTGCAGTACGGCGCGCCGCCGCACGGCGGTATCGCATTCGGTCTCGACCGCATCGTCACGATGATGGCCGGCGCCGATTCGATCCGCGACGTGATCGCGTTCCCGAAGACGCAGCGTGCGCAGGATCTGCTCACGCAAGCACCGAGCCCGGTCGACGAGCGTCAGCTGCGCGAACTGCACATCCGTCTGCGTCAGCCGGAGCAGCCGAAGGCGTAACGCGTTTCGTACCCGGTCGTGTGTGCGTTCGCGCGCACACGACGCACATGAAATAGGCGCAGCGATGCGCCTTTTTCGTTTTTTGCGGTACAGTCGCAGCACTTGCCGCCCGTTCGGAGTCCATGCCCGGCGCGCGGCCCCGTGCTGCATGAAACAACGATGACGAAGCCGCCGAAAATCCCCGAATCCGTTCTTGTCGTGATCTACACGCCGGACCTCGATGTGCTCGTGATCAAGCGTGCCGACCAGCCCGATTTCTGGCAATCGGTGACCGGCTCGAAGGACGCGCTCGACGAGCCGCTCGCGGTCACCGCCGCGCGTGAAGTGGCCGAAGAAACCGGCATCGCGATCGGCACGCCGGACGTGCCGGCCAGCGCGCTCGTCGACTGGCGTCACCGGATCGAATACACGATCTATCCGCAATACCTGCACCGCTATGCGCCGGGCGTCACGCGCAACACCGAACACTGGTTCGGCCTGTGCGTGCCGCATCGCGTCGACGTGACGCTGTCGCCGCGCGAGCACGTCGACCATGCGTGGCTGCCGTTCCGCGAGGCGGCCGCGCGCTGCTTCTCGCCGTCGAACGCCGAAGCGATCCTGCAACTGCCCGCACGCGTGGCACTCTCGCGCGCGCCGCACGGCTCGTCCGCATGACGGCGGAAGCCCGCAAGCGCTTCGCGCAATTGCGGCAGATGTTCCTGCAGGAACGCGGTTCCGCGTCGCGGCTCGCCTTCACGTCGGGCAACACCGTCAGGCTGTGCGAGGGCGGCGGCGCATTCTTCCGGGCATTGATCGAACGGATCGATTCCGCCCGCGAGCAGGTGATGCTCGAAACCTACATCTTTTGCGACGACGCGGCCGGCCGGCCGGTGTCGGACGCGCTGATCCGCGCGGCGCAGCGCGGCGTGCGCGTGCGCGTGATCACCGACGGCATCGGCACCGCACGCCTGCCGTTGTTTGACACATGGGGGGCGGCCGGCGTCGAGCACTGCATCTACAACCGTTTCCTGTTCGGCCGTTTCGGCTTTTCGCGCACGCATCGCAAGCTCGCGGTGATCGATCATGCAGTCGCATTCTGTGGCGGCATCAACATCATCGACGACTACGCGCAGGGCGGCGCGACGCTGCCGTTTCCGCGCTGGGATTTCGCGGTCGAGATGGCGGGGCCCGCGGTGTCCGACGTGCGTGCCGCGTTCGAACTGCAGTGGCACCGGATCATGTTCGGCCACAAGCCGTATGCGCAATACGCGGCCGGGCTGCATGGCGGCGAGGCATTCCCCGAGATGTTCCGGCGCTGGATGCGCAGCCACCGGTGGATCAAGGCCGGCGCGCTGCGGGTCGTGACGGAGCCGAGCGTCGCGTTCGTCGCGCGCGACAACGTCGTGAACCGCCGCGCGATCGAGAAGGCGTATCTCGCCGCAATCGGCCAGGCGCGCCAGCGGATCCTGCTCGCCAATCCGTACTTCATGCCGGGCCGCAAACTGCGCCGTGCGCTGTCGGGCGCCGCGCGACGCGGCGTCGACGTGCGGATCCTGATCGGCCGCAAGGAATTCGCGGCACTCGATACGGCCGTGCCGTTCCTCTATCACGCGCTGCTGCGCGCAGGCGTGCGCGTGGCCGAATACGACAAGACGATGCTGCACGGCAAGGTGGCCGTGATCGACGACAACTGGGCGACGGTCGGCTCGTCGAACCTGGACGCGCTGAGCCTGATGTTGAACAACGAGGCGAATGTCGTGCTGGTGCGCTACGATGCTGTCACGAACGAACTGCGCGACGCGATCGCGGCCGCGTTTGCCGACGGCCGGGAAATCGATCCCGCACGATTCGCCGCGCGCCCCCGGATCGAGCGCATGCTGAACTGGCTCGCCTATACGACCTATCGCCTCGTGATGAAGGCGCTGACGGTCGGTGGTTACGACTGACGAAGACTAAGTGTTCGCTTCAAAAATCTGTCCGCACGTTCGTGCGGAAAAGCCGCTCCGGTCCCGCCGGAATCGCGCAAAATAGCGGCTCGGTTAGACACCGGTTTCTAATAATTTCCTTGTTTCGCGAGCGGCCGCACTCAATAATAGTACGGCCGTTCGATTTTATTCGAACCCCCGAACGGTTACAGAAATAGCTATGCGAAAAGGCGAACAGACGCGTGCCGCGATACTTGAAGCTGCTTTGGACCTCGCCAGCCGGGACGGGCTGGAGGGGCTGACGATCGGCCTGCTGGCCGAGCGCATGCAGATGAGCAAGAGCGGTGTGTTCGCGCACTTCGGATCGCGTGAGGATCTGCAGGTCGAGGTCGTCCGCGAGTATCACCATCGTTTCGAAAACGAGGTGTTCTTTCCGAGCCTGCGCGAGCCGCGAGGCTTGCCGCGCCTTCGGGCGATGCTGGCCCGCTGGACGGAGAAGCGCATCCAGGAGGTGACGACCGGATGCATCTACATCAGCGGTGCCGTCGAGTACGACGACCGGCCTGACAGCCCCGTGCGCGAGCAGTTGATCGCAAGCGTGACGGCCTGGCGTGCCGCGATGCTGCGTGCCATTTCGCAGGCGAAGGAAGAAGGCCATCTGCGTGCGGATACGGATCCGGACCTGATGCTCTTCGAGTTGTACAGCTTCACGCTCGGCCTGCATCACGACGCACGCTTCCTGCATTCGCCGGACGCCGTGCGCCTCACGTGGGCCGCGCTGGAAAAGACGATTGTTTCGTATCAGAGCGAGAGCCGTTAGCGGCGCGTGATCCGCCCGCCAGGAGCTCGAGCCGTTTTGCCCACCTTTGGAGAGAGTCATGGGACAGTACGCCGCGCCGCTGCGCGACATGCAATTCGTGTTGCACGAGCTTCTGAACGTCGAAGCCGAAGTCAAGCAAATGCCCAAGCACGCGGACCTCGACGCCGACACGATCAACCAGGTCCTCGAGGAAGCGGGCAAGTTCTGCTCCGAGGTACTGTTCCCGCTGAACCAGGTCGGCGATCGCGAAGGCTGCACGTATGAAGGCGACGGCGTCGTGAAGACCCCGACCGGCTTCAAGGAAGCCTACCAGCAGTACGTCGAGGCCGGCTGGCCGGCACTCGGCTGCGATCCGGAGTACGGCGGCCAGGGCCTGCCCGCGTTCGTGAACAACGCGCTCTACGAAATGCTGAACTCGGCGAACCAGGCCTGGACGATGTATCCGGGCCTGTCGCACGGCGCCTACGAGTGCCTGCACGCACACGGTGCGCCGGAACTGCAGCAGCGCTACCTGCCGAAGCTCGTGACGGGCGAATGGACGGGCACGATGTGCCTGACCGAGCCGCACTGCGGCACCGACCTCGGCATCCTGCGCACCAAGGCCGAACCCAACGGCGACGGCTCGTACTCGATCAGCGGCACGAAGATCTTCATCTCGAGCGGCGAGCACGACATGTCGAAGAACATCATCCACCTCGTGCTCGCGCGTCTGCCGGACGCGCCGCAGGGCACCAAGGGGATCTCGCTGTTCATCGTGCCGAAGTTCATCCCCGACGCGGCGGGCGAGCCGGGCGAGCGCAACGGCATCAAGTGCGGCTCGATCGAGCACAAGATGGGCATCCACGGCAACTCGACGTGCGTGATGAACCTCGACGGCGCGAAGGGCTGGATGGTCGGCGAGCCGAACAAGGGCTTGAACGCGATGTTCGTGATGATGAATGCCGCGCGCCTCGGCGTCGGCATGCAGGGCCTCGGCCTCACGGAAGTCGCATACCAGAACTCCCTCACGTATGCGAAGGAGCGCCTGCAGATGCGCTCGCTGACGGGCCCGAAGGCGCCGGACAAGCCGGCCGACCCGATCATCGTGCACCCGGACGTGCGCCGCATGCTGCTCACGCAGAAGGCTTACGCCGAAGGCGCGCGCGCATTCACGTACTGGTCCGCGCTGCAGATCGACAAGGAACTGTCGCACGGTGACGAAGCGGTGCGCAAGGAAGCAGCCGACCTCGTCGCGCTGCTCACGCCGATCATCAAGGCGTTCCTGACCGACAACGCGTTCGAGTCGACCAACCACGCGATGCAGATCTACGGCGGCCACGGCTTCATCTCCGAGTGGGGTATGGAGCAGTACGTGCGCGACGCGCGGATCAACATGATCTACGAAGGCACGAACTCGATCCAGTCGCTCGACCTGCTGGGCCGCAAGGTACTCGGCGACATGGGCGCGAAGCTGAAGAAGTTCGGCAAGCTCGTCACGGAATTCGCGGAAGCCGAAGGCGTGAAGCCGGAAATGGCCGAGTTCATCAACCCGCTCGCCGACATCGGCGACAAGGTGCAGAAGCTGACGATGGAAATCGGCATGAAGGCGATGCAGAACCCGGACGAAGTCGGCGCTGCCGCCGTGCCGTACCTGCGCACCGTCGGCCACCTGGTGTTCTCGTACTTCTGGGCGCGCATGGCGCGCCTCGCACTCGACAAGGAAGCGTCGGGCGATCCGTTCTACAAGTCGAAGCTCGCGACGGCACGCTTCTACTTCGCGCGCCTGCTGCCCGAGACGGCGTCGACGATCCGCGCCGCGCGCGCCGGTTCGAAGACGCTGATGGAAGTCGACGAATCGCTGTTCTGACGCGAGTCCGGGCGGCGCGCGCTGCGCGCCGCCCGAACGCAACGGTTCCTGGTACTCACTTCGCCGTGCAGCCCACACCTCCCGCGCTGCACGACACTATCCGGAGACATCCCGTGAGCAATTTCCTGATTCGCAAGGTCGCCGTGCTGGGCGCCGGCGTGATGGGCGCGCAGATCGCCGCGCACCTCATCAACGCGCGCGTGCCGGTGCTGCTGTTCGACCTGCCGGCCAAGGAAGGCCCGAAAAACGCGATCGCGCTGAAGGCGATCGAGAACCTGAAGAAGCTGTCGCCCGCGCCGTTCGGCGTGAAGGACGACGCAAAGTACCTCGAAGCAGCGAACTACGAAGACGACATCGCGAAACTCGCCGAGTGCGACGTCGTGATCGAGGCGATCGCCGAGCGGATGGACTGGAAGCACGACCTGTACAAGAAGGTCGCGCCGCACATCGCACCGAACGCGATCTTCGCGACCAACACGTCGGGCCTGTCGATCACGAAGCTGTCCGAAGGTTTCTCGGACGAGCTGAAGGCGCGCTTCTGCGGCGTGCACTTCTTCAACCCGCCGCGCTACATGCACCTCGTCGAACTGATCCCGACCGCGCATACGCGTCCGGAGATCCTCGACCAGCTCGAGACGTTCCTGACGAGCATCGTCGGCAAGGGCGTCGTGCGCGCGAAGGACACGCCGAACTTCATCGCGAACCGTGTCGGCATCTTCTCGATCCTCGCGGTGATCACCGAGGCCGCGAAGTTCGGCCTGCGCTTCGACGAAGTCGACGACCTGACGGGCAGCCGCCTCGGCCGCGCGAAGTCGGCAACGTTCCGCACCGCGGACGTGGTCGGCCTCGACACGATGGCGCACGTGATCAAGACGATGCAGGACAACCTCGCCGACGATCCGTTCTTCCCGGTCTACCAGACGCCTGCCGTGCTCGCCGAACTGGTGAAGCAGGGCGCGCTCGGCCAGAAGACGGGCGGCGGTTTCTACAAGAAGGAAGGCAAGGCGATCAAGGTGCTCGACGCGAAGACGGGCACCTACGTGGATTCGGGCGCGAAGGCGGACGAAACCGTCGGCCGCATCCTGAAGCGCCCGCCGGCAGAACGCCTGAAGCTGCTGCGTGAAACGGACCATCCGCACGCGCAGTTCCTGTGGTCGATCTTCCGCGACGTGTTCCACTACATCGGCGTGCATCTCGAATCGATCGCCGACAACGCGCGCGACGTCGACCTCGCGATTCGCTGGGGCTTCGGCTGGAACGAAGGCCCGTTCGAAGGCTGGCAGGCCGCCGGCTGGAAGCAGGTCGCCGAGTGGGTGCAGGAAGACATCGCGGCCGGCAAGGCGCTCGCGAACGTGCCGCTGCCGTCGTGGGTGCTCGACGGCCCGGTTGCGGAGAAGGGCGGCGTGCACACGGCCGAAGGCTCGTGGGCACCGGCAGCGAAGCGCTTCGTGCCGCGTTCGGACCTCGCGGTCTACGACAAGCAGGTGTTCCGCGCACCGCTGCTCGGCGAAGCCGGTGCCGATCCGAAGACGTACGGCAAGACCCTGTTCGAGACCGATGCCGTGCGTGCATGGGTCGACGACCGTGCGGGTGAAGACGACGTCGTGATCGTGTCGTTCAAGTCGAAAATGAACACGATCGGACCGAGCGTGATCGACGGCCTCGTGCAGGCGATCGAACTCGCGGAGAAGGACTACAAGGGCGTCGTGATCTGGCAGCCGACGTCGCTGAAGCTCGGCACGCCGGGCGGCCCGTTCTCGGCCGGCGCGAACCTCGAAGAGGCGATGCCCGCGTTCATGATGGGCGGCGCGAAGGGTATCGAGCCGTTCGTGAAGAAGTTCCAGGAAGGCATGCTGCGCGTGAAGTACGCGAACGTACCGGTCGTCGCAGCCGTGTCGGGCATCGCGCTCGGCGGCGGGTGCGAGCTGATGCTGCACAGCGCGAAGCGCGTCGTGCACGTCGAGAGCTACATCGGTCTCGTCGAAGTGGGCGTCGGCCTCGTGCCGGCGGGCGGCGGCCTGAAGGAAGCCGCGCTGCGCGCAGCGGACGCCGCAACGGCCGCGAACGCGACCACCGACATCCTGAAGTTCGTCACGAAGTCGTTCGAGAACGCGGCCATGGCGAAGGTGTCGGCGTCCGCGCACGATGCACGTGCGATGGGCTACGTGAAGCCGTCCGACACGATCGTCTTCAACGTGTTCGAACTGCTCGACACCGCGAAGAAGGAAGCGCGCGCACTGGCGGCAACCGGCTACCGCGCACCGCTGCGCGCGAAGGACGTGCCGGTCGCGGGCCGGTCGGCGATCGCGACGATCAAGGCATCGCTCGTCAACATGCGTGACGGCCGCTTCATCAGCGACCACGACTACCTGATCGCGAGCCGTATCGCCGAAGCCGTGTGCGGCGGCGACGTCGAAGCCGGCAGCCTCGTCGACGAGCAGTGGCTGCTCGCGCTGGAGCGCCGTGCGTTCGTCGAGCTGCTCGGCACGCAGAAGACGCAGGAACGGATCATGGGCATGTTGCAGACCGGCAAGCCGGTGCGTAACTGAGCGAGCGGATAAGGCAAGGAGTCTCAAATGAGCAAACAATTGCAAGACGCATACATCGTCGCCGCCAGCCGCACGCCGATCGGCAAGGCCCCGCGCGGTGTCTTCAAGAACACGCGCCCGGACGAGCTGCTGGTCCATGCGATCAAGTCGGCGGTTGCGCAGGTGCCCGGCTTCGATACGAAGCTGATCGAGGACGCGATCATCGGCTGCGCGATTCCGGAAGCCGAGCAGGGCCTGAACGTCGCGCGGATGGGCGCGCTGCTCGCGGGCCTGCCGCAGACGGTCGGCGGCGTGACGGTCAACCGCTTCTGCGCGTCGGGCATCACGGCGCTGGCGATGGCGGCCGACCGCATCCGCGTCGGCGAATCGGACGCGATCTTCGCGGGCGGCTGCGAATCGATGAGCATGGTGCCGATGATGGGCAACAAGCCGTCGATGTCGCCGCACATCTTCGATCGCAACGAAGACTTCGGCATTGCGTACGGGATGGGCCTGACGGCCGAGCGCGTCGCCGAGCAGTGGAAGGTGAGCCGCGAAGACCAGGACGCGTTCTCGGTCGAGTCGCACCGCAAGGCGCTTGCCGCACAGCAGGCCGGCGACTTCGACGACGAGATCGCCGCGTACACGATCACCGAGCGTTTCCCGAACCTGGCGACGGGCGAGGTCGACGTGAAGACGCGCGAGATCAAGCTCGACGAGGGTCCGCGTGCGGATACGTCGATCGAAGGCCTCGCGAAGCTGCGCACGGTGTTCGCGAACAAGGGCTCCGTCACGGCCGGCAACAGTTCGCAGACGTCGGACGGCGCGGGTGCACTGCTCGTCGTGTCGGAGAAGGTGCTCAAGGAATTCAACCTGACGCCGCTCGCGCGCTTCGTGAGCTTCGCGGTGCGTGGCGTGCCGCCGGAAATCATGGGCATCGGTCCGAAGGAAGCGATTCCGGCCGCGCTGAAGGCTGCCGGCCTGAAGCAGGACGATCTCGACTGGATCGAGCTGAACGAAGCGTTCGCCGCGCAATCGCTGGCGGTGATGCGCGATCTCGGTCTCGACCCGTCGAAGGTCAACCCGATGGGCGGTGCGATCGCACTCGGCCACCCGCTCGGCGCGACCGGCGCGATTCGCGCGGCGACCGTCGTGCACGGCCTGCGCCGCCGTAACCTGAAGTACGGGATGGTCACGATGTGCGTCGGCACCGGCATGGGCGCCGCGGGCATCATCGAACGCCTGTAAGCGGGGCGGGACAAGAGCGATGACGGTGCGCGGGCCACGAGCTCGCGCACCGTTTTTTCATTCCGATAGAGGAAAGTCAAAGGAGACGGTTGTGGCCGAAATTCAAGTGGAATGCGCCGATGGCGTGATGACGATCACGATCGCGCGCCCGGCGAAGAAGAACGCGCTGACGGCGGCGATGTACCAGGCGATGGCCGACGCTCTCGCCGAAGCCCAGGAAGACAAGGCGATTCGCGTGATCCTGCTGCGCGGCGGTGACGGCAATTTCACCGTGGGGAACGATCTCGAGGATTTCCTGAAGTCGCCGCCGAAGGACGACACCGCTCCGGTGTTCCAGTTTCTTGCGCGGATCAGCAGCGCGAGCAAGCCGATCGTGGCCGCGGTGCCGGGCTTGGCGATCGGTGTCGGCGTGACGATGCTGCTGCATTGCGATCTCGTGTACGCGGCCGACACCGCGACGTTCTCGCTGCCGTTCACGCAGCTCGGGCTGTGCCCGGAAGCCGCGTCGAGCGTGCTGCTGCCGCGTCTGGCCGGCCATCAGGTAGCGGCCGAGAAGCTGCTGCTCGGCGAGGCGTTCGATGCGCTGGAGGCGCACCGGATCGGCATCGTCAATCGCGTGCTGCCGGCGGCCGAGCTCGACGCGTTCGCGGCGAAGCAGGCGGCGAAGCTCGCGGCGCTGCCGGCGGCATCGCTGCGTGTGACGAAGGCGCTGCTGAAGGATACGGGCGGTGTGGCTACCGCCGCGCGGATGGCCGAAGAGGCGGCCCACTTCTCGGCGATGCTGCGCGCGCCGGAAGCGCGCGAGGCGATGACGGCGTTCTTCGAGAAGCGCAAGCCGGACTTCCGTCAGTTCGACTGACGGAGCGGGTCGCGCCGGCGGCGTATCGTCGGCGCGATTTCGCGCTCGCGATCAGGCCGTGCCGTAGTCGACGTGCCCGGTTTCGCGGCAGAAGCTGACGAGCCGCAAGCCGGCCGCTTTCGCGATTTCGATCGCGAGCGACGATGGTGCGGAGATCGTCGCGACCAGCGGGATGCCGACCCGTGCGGCCTTGCGCACGAGCTCGTAGCTCGCGCGGCTCGACAGGAACACGAAGCCGTCGGTCGCGTCGGCGCGCGACAGCACGAGCGAGCCGATCAGCTTGTCGAGTGCGTTGTGGCGGCCGACGTCCTCGAACGCGATCCGGATCGCGCCTGTTGCGTCGCACCACGCGGCCGCATGCAGGCCGCCCGTGAGCTGCGTGAGCGCCTGATGGGCCGGCAGCCCGTGCGCCGCGCGCGCCAGCGCGTCGGGCGCGAGGCGCGCGAGAAAGCCCGTGTCGGGCACGCGTTCGGGCGCGAGGTCGAGCAGGTCGATGCTTTCGATCCCGCACACGCCGCAGCCGGTGCGCCCGGCGAGCGCGCGGCGCCGGTCCTTCAGCTCGGCGAATGCCTGCTGGACGACCTCCAGGTGGACTTCCGCATGCGGCAGCGGCGCGTCGGCGTGCAGGATCACCTCGATGTCCTTGATGTCGCTGCCGCGCGCGACGATCCCTTCCGAGATCGCGAAACCGACCGCGAACGCTTCGAGGTCGCACGGCGTACACATCATCACCGCATGCGAGATGCCGTTGAAGACGAGCGCGACGGGCCATTCCTGGCCCACGTAGTCGTGTGCGGTCTCGACGGCGCCGCCACGCGTGCGGCGCACGGTCAGTTCGATCGCGCCGCGCGGTTCGTCGCGCATGTCAGCGGATTCGGTCGGATTCACGAGCACTCCCGTTGATTCGGCGCGGGGCCGGCGGCAATCGTGTCCGCCGCCCGCGCGCAGAGGTTCTAAAATACCTCAGGCAAGCCGGCCGCGCCGGCATCCGCCACGTCAGGTAACGACCATGGGACTCAGCGACGCTCCGTTGCTATTCAACTTCGAACACGATTCGTCGGAAAACTTCACGTACATCCCGATGATCGTGCGTTTCAACCTCGACCGCTTCGGTCTGCGGATTTCGCTCGAGCAGTGGCAGCTACTGCCGCTCGAGGACCGCAAGCTGCTCGCGCGCTTTCCGGCCGACGACGACACCTCGATCGAGCCCAACTTCGATCACGCGCTGTTCGAGATGCTGCGCACGCATGCCGATCTGGAACCGTCGTGGTTCCAGCCGGACGAGCAGCCGACCTGGCGCGCCACCGATACGGTGCCGGAGTCGCTCGTGCAGCAGAGCGCGCTGGCCGGGCTGTCGGCCCCCGCGCTCGCGCAGTGGCAGCGGCTCGCGCCGTTCCAGCGCTACGTGCTGGTGAAGCTGTCGCGCAAGCCGAAGCTGAACCACGATTTCCTGCCCGCGATGCGGGAGTTCGGGCTGACGGCCACGCACTGAGGTGGCCGCGGGCAGGCGGAGGGCGCCGTCGCGCGGTGCTCGCCCGTCAGAGCGGCGGCAGTTGCCGCGGCTTGCGGTCGGTGCCGGTGGCGACGTAGGTGAGCGTCGCTTCGGTGACTTTCACGACTTCACCCATCAGGCGCATGCGCTGTGCGTACACCTCGACGTCGACCGTGATCGACGTGTTGCCGGTGCGCGTGATGGTCGCATAGAAGCTCAGCAGATCGCCGACGAACACCGGCTGCTTGAACACGAACGAGTTGACCGCGACCGTCGCGACGCGACCGTTCGCCCGCTGGCTCGCGGGGATCGAGCCGGCGATGTCGACCTGCGACATGATCCAGCCGCCGAACACGTCGCCGTGGACGTTCGCGTCGTGCGGTTGCGGGACGACGCGCAGCGCGGGCTGCTTTGCCGGAAGTTCGAGGGTCGAATCGGTCATGGCGGGGGCTTTCATCCTGTAATGAATTTGCCGCCGCGCGCAGCCCGGCCGGCGAGGGCGCCGGCAGCGGCGCGAAGCGGCTTCTGCGACAATACAACGTTCGCAAATTGTACGAGAAAGTGAGCGAGCCGGCCGCCGTTGCACGCGTCCGGCACCGCCGCCGATCCTTCCCCCCATGCGCCGATTTCCTGCTTCCGGTGAGCCCGCGCCGGCTTCAACCGGGCCCCGCAACGACTGGCAGACCATCCGGTCGCTGCTGCCGTACCTGGCCACCTACAAATGGCGCGTCGCGCTCGCGCTCGGCTGCCTGATCGGCGCGAAGGTTGCGAACCTCGGCGTGCCGGTCGTGATGAAGCGCATCGTCGACCACCTGTCCTACGTACAGCAGATCACCGCGATCGGCCGCGCCGAACAGTCGGCCGGCATCGTGCTCGCGGGCGGCGTGGGGCTGCTGGTCGTCGCGTATGCGCTCGTGCGGTTGTCCACGTCGCTGTTTACCGAGCTGCGCGAGATCCTGTTCTCGAAGGTCACCGAGAGCGCGGTGCGCCAGCTCGCACTGCAGGTGTTCCGGCACCTGCACGGACTGTCGCTGCGGTTTCACCTGGAGCGCCAGACGGGCGGCATGTCGCGCGACATCGAGCGCGGTACGCGCGGCATCCAGCAACTGATTTCGTATTCGCTGTACAGCATCCTGCCGACGCTCGTCGAGGTCGGGCTCGTGCTCGGCTTCTTCGTGGTCAAGTACGAGGCGTATTACGCGTACGTGACGTTCGCGGCGCTGGTCACCTACATCTTGTTCACGGTGAAGGTCACCAATTGGCGCACGCATTTCCGCCGCACGATGAACGAACTCGATTCGCGCGCGAATTCGCGGGCAATCGATTCGCTGATCAACTACGAGACGGTGAAGTACTTCGGCAACGAGGAGTGGGAAGCGCAGCGTTATGACGAGAACCTGAAGCGCTACCGCAAGGCCGCGATCCGCTCGCAGAACTCGCTGTCGGTGCTGAACTTCGGCCAGCAGGCGATCATCGGCACGGGGCTCGTGTTCATCCTGTGGCGCGCGACGCAGGGCGTGCTCGCGGGCAAGCTGACGCTCGGCGATCTGGTGCTGATCAACACGTTCATGCTGCAGCTGTACATTCCGCTGAACTTTCTCGGCGTCGTCTACCGCGAGCTGAAGCAGAGCCTCACCGACATGGACCGGATGTTCGGGCTGCTGTCGGCCGCGAAGGAAGTCGCCGACCTGCCCGACGCGCGGCCGCTTGCGGTCGCCGGCGCACAGGTGCGCTTCGAGCACGTGAATTTCGCGTACGAGCCGGCGCGGCAGATCCTGTACGACGTGTCGTTTACGATCGACGCGGGCACGACGACCGCGGTGGTCGGTCACAGCGGCTCCGGGAAGTCGACGCTGTCGCGGCTGCTGTTCCGCTTCTACGATCTCGACCGGCAGGCGGGCGGTGCGATCCGGATCGACGGGCAGGACATCCGCGACGTCACGCAGGACTCGCTGCGCGCATCGATCGGGATCGTGCCGCAGGACACCGTGCTGTTCAACGACTCGATCTACTACAACATCGCATACGGCCGGCCGACCGCGACCCGCGACGAAGTGATCGCGGCCGCGCGTGCCGCGCACATCCACGATTTCATCGAAAGCTTGCCGAAGGGTTATGACACGCCGGTCGGCGAGCGCGGGCTGAAGCTGTCGGGCGGCGAGAAGCAGCGCGTCGCGATCGCGCGCACGTTGTTGAAGGATCCGCCGGTGCTGCTGTTCGACGAAGCGACGTCGGCGCTCGATTCACGCTCGGAGCGTGCGATCCAGCACGAACTCGACCAGATCGCGCGGCATCGGACGACGCTCGTGATCGCGCACCGGCTGTCGACGGTCGTGCACGCGCAGCAGATCCTCGTGATGGACCACGGGCGGATCGTCGAGCGCGGCACGCACGACGAACTCGTGCGCGCCGACGGGCTGTATGCGCAGATGTGGGCGCTGCAGCAGCAGCGCGCGGCGGCGGGCGGGGAGGAAGCGGAAGCCGCGTGAGCCGCGGTGCTGCACGCGCAGGCCCGCAGCGGGGTGCTTGACGGGCGGGAGTCGCGCCGGCATGAGCGGTCGGCAGGCGCTGGTCCTGTTGTTTGGCCAGGCCAAACCGGCCGGCTTGCAGGTCGGCTCACCAGCGGGCCAACCGGCCATCCGATCGATCGGCCCGACGACCCGTCAGCCGGTCACTTCGCGGCGCGCAGCCGCACATCCAGCTCGCCGAGCTGCGCGGGTGTGCCGACGTTCTCCCAGATACCTTCATACAGTTCGCCGCTCGCGCGGCCGGCCTCGATCGCCGCGCGATAGTACGGCGTCAGCGCACGCCGTGTGCCGGGCGCGAGATCGCGGAACATCCGCGTGTCATACAGGCCGATATTGCCGAACGTGAAGCGTGCGGGGCCGTCGAGCGCAAGGCGGCCGTCGTCGCCGAGTGCGAAGTCGCCGGCTGGGTGGAACGGCGGGTTCGGCACCATCACGAGGTGCATCGCCGGCGCTTCGAGCTCGGCCATTCGGGCGGCGCGCGGCGCGAGCGACCGGTAGTCGAACGCGCAGTAGACGTCGCCGCTGACCGCCGCGAACACGGCCGGCTGCCCGTCGCGCTCGAGCAGCGGCAACGCCTTCGCGATGCCGCCGGCCGTTTCCAGTGCCTCGCCCTCGGCCGAATACACGAGCCGCACGCCCCAGCGCGAACCGTCGCCGAGCGCAGCCTCGATCTGTTCGCCTAGCCAAGCATGGTTGATCACGATCGTCTCGATGCCCGCGCGGGCGAGCGCTTCGATCTGCCACACGATCAGCGGCTTGCCGCCCGCTTCGAGCAGCGGCTTCGGGCGAGTGTCGGTGAGCGGGCGCATCCGTTCGCCGCGCCCGGCGGCGAAGATCATCGCCGTGGTCAGGGTGTTGCTCATGTTCGGCCGGGTTTCAGGAGAGTCGGAACGATCAGAACGTATAGCCCACGTCGGCCGGTGCGTTGCCCTCGAACTCGTCGAGCAGCTTCGCGAACGGCACGAGCGGGCGGTAGCGCAGCGCGACCTTGCGCGCATACGCGATGAAGCGCGGCAGGTCGTTCAGGTAGTGCGGCTTGCCGTCACGGTAATTGATACGCGCGAACAGGCCGAGCACCTTGATGTGGCGCTGCAGCCCCATCCATTCGAGCTGGCGGTAGAATTCGCCGAAATCGGGGTCGACCGGCAGGCCGGCCTTTTTCGCCTTTTCCCAGTAGTACGCGAAGCAGTCGAGCTCGAACGCCTCGTCCCAACTGATGAAGGCGTCGCGCAGCAGCGACACGACGTCGTACGTCAGCGGCCCGTGGACGGCGTCCTGGAAATCGAGGATGCCCGGGTTCGGCTCGCACACCATCAGGTTGCGCGGCATGAAATCGCGCAGCATGAAACCCTGCGGCTGCGCGTGCGCGCTGGCGACCAGCAGCGCGAAGGTGCGGTCGAGCGTGCCGCGCATCGCGTCGGTGACGGGCTTGCCGAGGTGGCGGCCGACGAACCATTCGGGCATCAGCTCCATCTCGCGGCGCAGGAATGCCTCGTCGAACGGCGGCAGCACGTCGGGCTTCGACGTGAGCTGGAAGCGGATCAGTGCGTCGAGCGCCGCGCGCATCAGCGGTTTTGCGGCGGCCGGGTCGGCCGGATCGAGCACTGAGATGTACGACGTGCGGCCGAGATCGGTCACGAGCATGAAGCCCGCGTCGAAATCGTGGGCCAGCACGTCAGGCACATGGTTGCCGGCCGCGACGAGCAGTTGCGCGACCTGGACGAACTCGCGGCACTTTTCGGGCGGCGGCGCGTCGACGGCGATCAGCGTGCCGACGTCGCTCGTGGCCGATGCGACGCGGAAATAGCGGCGGAAACTGGCGTCAGACGATGCGGGCGAGAGGGTCGACAGGTCGAGCGCATAGCGTTCGGCGAGCGGGCGCAGCCACGCGGTGAGCGCTTCGAGGCGGGCGTCGGGCTGGGATGCGGCGGATGGGGGCGTCATGAAACTCGGAGGAGGGGGGAACGTCTTGCCATATAATACCCCACGACTTTTTTGACGCGCCCCGCGTCAGCTTCCGCCGTGCAGGCCCGCTGCCTGCCGCGCCGTCCGCCCGATCGCCTCCCCGGTTTGCGCTCAGCCGCAGTCGCGGTGCGACGGTGCGGCGCGCCACGCGCGAATGTGCCGCGACGGTGCGGCTGACAAGGGGCGATTCGCCAAACGATAGATGCCGCCCAAACCGCTATTCCCGAATGTTTTCCCCGGTGACGGGGCGCCGCGCAAACGGCGGCTCGCGCTCGCGCTCCTGGCCGTGCCCGGCCTCGTGCCGGCCGTGTCGTACGCGCAGCTGTCGGGCGCGGCCGCGCAGCCGCAGCCGCTCGACTCGCCGTGGGATCTGCGCCTCGCGCCCCAGCTCGAGGATCATCCGCTGAAGGACGGCTCGAAGCCGGCCGCCTTCGTGATCGCCGACCACACGAGCGGCACGGCCGAGCAGGATCTCGCCGCGAAGGGTTCGGCCGAGCTGCGGCGCGGTGACGCCGTCGTGAAGGCCGACGCGATCCACTACGATCAGGATACCGACATGGCCGATGCGTACGGCCAGGTCAGGGTGATCAATGGCGGCACGTCGTTCGCGGGCCCCGAGGCGCATCTGAAGATCGAGGCGAACCAGGGCTTCATGACGGCGCCGAAGTATCACTTCAACATGACGGGCGGGTCGGGCAGCGCGGAGCGCGTCGACATGGTCGACGACGAGCGCTCGGTGTTCGTCAACGGCACGTACACGGCGTGCCAGTGCTCGACGAACCCCGCGTGGTACATCAAGGGCAGCCGCTTCGACTTCGATATGGGCGCCGACGAGGGCACCGCGCGCAACGGCGTGCTGTTCTTCCAGGGCGTGCCGATCTTCGCGAGCCCGTGGATGACGTTCCCGCTGTCGGGCGAGCGGCGCAGCGGCCTGCTGCCGCCGACGTTCTCGATGAACTCGAGCAACGGCTTCGAGCTGACGCTGCCGTACTACTTCAACATCGCGCCGAACCGCGACCTGACGCTCACGCCGCGCATCATCTCGCGGCGCGGCGTGATGGCCGAGGCGACGTTCCGCTACCTGTCGCCGTCGTATGCGGGCACGTTTACGGCCAATTACCTGCCGGATGACCGGCTCGCGCACCGCAACCGCTACGCGATCTACTGGCAGCACCAGCAGAACTTCGGCGGCGGCTTCGGCGGCTACGTCTTCTTCAACAAGGTCTCGGACAACACCTATCCCGAAGATCTCGGTTCGTCGAACCAGTTCATCAACGGGACGCAGACGCTGTACCAGCAGGAAGCCGGCCTGACGTACAACAACGGCCCGTGGTCGGTGCTCGCGCGCTACCAGCACTGGCAGACGCTGCCGCCGTCGATCGCGCCGTACAGCCGCGAGCCGCAGTTGAACGTGAAGTACACGAAGTACAACGTCGGCGGCTTCGACTTCGGCGCGGAAGCCGACTATTCTCGCTTCCGCATCACGACCGCCGATGCGACCCAGGGTGACCGGATCGTCTTCAATCCGTACATCTCGTACGGGGTGTACGGACCCGGCTACTTCGTCGTGCCGAAGGTCCAGTACCACTTCGCGTCGTACGACCTGAACTACCTGTCGTCGACCACGCCGAACAACCCGAAGCGCTTCACCGAGTCGATCCCGACCGTGAGCTTCGACTCGGGGCTGATCTTCGACCGCTCGGTGCGCCTGTTCGGCCAGGACTTCATCCAGACCCTCGAGCCGCGCCTGTACTACGTGTACACGCCGTATCGCAACCAGTCGAACGCACCGCTGTTCGATACCGCGGAATCGGACTTCGGCCTCGCGGAGATCTACCAGCCGAACACGTTCGTCGGCAACGACCGGATCGCCGATGCGAACCGGATCACGGCCGGCCTCACGTCGCGCTTCATCGATCCGCGCACCGGCGACGAGCGTGCGCGCTTCGTGATCGCGCAGCAGTATTACTTCGCCGATCAGCGTGTCACGCTGAATTCCGGGCAGAGTGCCGTACTGGCGCGCCACTCGGACCTGATCGTCGGCGCCGCGCTGAAGCTCGGCTCGGGCTTCATGTCGGAGACGGCGTTCCAGTACAACCAGAACAACAACCAGCTCGTGAAATCGAGCGTCGGTTTCGGCTACAGCCCGGGCGAGCGCCGCGTGATCAACGTCGGCTACCGCTATACGCGCTCGAACACCACGCTCGACAACCAGCCGATCAACCAGTTCCTGGTGTCCGCGCAATGGCCGCTCACGCGCCGCCTGTATGCGATCGGCCGCTTCAACTACGACCTCGCCGGCGATCGCGTGGTCGACGGTCTGGTCGGCTTACAATACGACGCGGACTGCTGGGCGCTCGGGGTCGGGGTGCAACGGGCGGCGAACGGCATCAATTCGTCGGGACAGCAGAACTCGTCGACGCGAGTCATGATGCAGCTGACGCTCAAGGGCCTGTCGACCATCGACAACGGCCTCGTGTCCGCATTCCGCGCCGGGGTGGCGGGCTACACGCCGCTGCCGCCGTCGCCGCCGCCGATGTCCCGCTTCAGCAACTACGAGTAACGCCGGCTTGTCTGCACCGGTCAGCACGATTTCAATGGAGTTCCAGTGGCAATGAAGAAAACCCTTCGTTTCGCGGCAGTCGTGTCCAGCCTCGCTGCGGCCTCCGCGCTGCTCGCCGCCGCGCCGGCCGCGGCGCAGGCGCTCGGTTCGCAAGGTGCGCAGCTCGCTGACGAAGTCGTCGCGGTCGTCAACAACGACGTGATCACGGGCCGCGAACTCGACCAGCGTGCCGGCCTGATCGCGCGCCGGCTGCAGCAGCAGAACGCACCCGTGCCGCCGACCGACCAGTTGCGCGCGCAGGTGCTGAACCAGATGGTGCTCGAGCGTATCCAGGTGCAGAAGGCCAAGGACGACGGGATCCGCATCGACGACGCGACCGTGCAGTCCACGCTGCAGCGTCTCGCGCAGGCGAACGGCATGACGCTCGAGCAGTACCGCGCGCGTCTCGAGGCGCAAGGCGTGCCCTGGAGCATCTTCACGAGCGACGCGCGCACCGAACTGATGCTGTCGAAGCTGCGCGAGCGCGAGGTCGACGGCAAGATCACCGTGTCGGACGCCGAGGTCGCGAACTACATCGCGAGCCAGCGCGGGCCGAACGCGTCGCAGCAGCAGGACCTGCGCTTCCAGCACATCTTCATCAAGGCGCCGACCAACGCGCCGCAGGCCGACATCGAAGCCGCGCAGAAGAAGGCTGACGCGTTGCTGCAGCAGGCGAAGTCGGGCGCCGATTTCGAGAAGCTCGCAAAGAACAATTCGGAAGCGAACGACGCGAAGAAGGGGGGGGACCTCGGCTTCAAGGCACCGAGCGCGCTGCCGGCCGACGTCGTCGAGGCCGCGTCGAAGCTGCGCCCGGGCGAGGTCAACCCGACGCTGATCCGCGTGCCGGACGGCTTCGAGATCGTGCGTCTCGTCGATCGCCGCCAGAGCCAGGGCGCGACTGCCGCCGCACCGAAGATCGTCCAGACACACGTGCGCCACATCCTGCTGCGCGTGGGCGAAGGCAAGTCGGAAGGCCAGGCGCGCCAGCAACTGGTCGACATCCGCAACCAGGTCGAGGCCGGCGGCGATTTCGCGAAGTTCGCGCGCACCTACTCGCAGGACGGGTCGGCGTCGCAAGGCGGCGATCTCGGCTGGATCAGCCCGGGCGAGACCGTGCCGGAGTTCGAGCGCGCGATGAACAACCTGCAGGACGGCCAGATCAGCCAGCCGATCCGTACCGAGTATGGCTATCACCTGATCCAGGTGCTGAGCCGCCGCGAAGCGGAAGGTTCGGTGCAGCAGCAGATGGATATCGCGCGTCAGGCGATCGGCCAGCGCAAGGCCGAACAGGCATATGCCGACTGGCTGCGCGAGCTGCGCGATTCGTCGTACGTGCAGTACAAGATCGGCGGCGTCGGCCCGGCGAACTGAGCGAGCTTCGGATGACCACGCCCGCGCTGCAGATCGCGATCACGACCGGCGAACCCGCGGGGGTCGGCCCGGAGCTGACCGTGCAGGCGCTGCGTGACGCTGCGCGGCGCTGGCCCGACGCGCATTTCACCGTGCTCGGCGATGCGGCGCTGCTCGACGCGCGCGCGGCGGCCGTCGGCGCCGAGCTGGCCACGCTGGCCGGCGGCGGGCCGGTGTCGGTCGCACATCACGCGCTCGCCGTGCCCGTGCAGGCGGGCAAGCTGGACGCAGCGAACGGGCCGTACGTGCTCGGGCTGCTCGACGCGGCGATCGACGGCGCGCTGGCAGGCCGGTACGACGCGATCGTCACCGCGCCGCTGCAGAAGAGCACGATCAACGATGCAGGCGTGCCGTTCACCGGCCATACCGAATACCTGGCGGAGCGCACGCATACGCCGCGTGTCGTGATGATGTTGGCCGGTACCGGGCACAAGCCGCTGCGTGTCGCGCTCGCGACCACGCACCTGCCGCTGAAGGACGTGTCGGCCGCACTCACGATCGACGGGCTCGTCGAGACGCTTGCGATCATCGATCGCGACCTGCGGCGCGATTTCGGCCTCGCCGCGCCACGTATCGTCGTGACGGGCCTGAACCCGCACGCGGGCGAGAACGGTTATCTCGGCCGCGAGGAGATCGACGTGATCTCGCCGGCGCTGGCCCGCGCAAACGCGCAGGGCATCGACGCGCGCGGCCCGTACCCGGCCGACACGCTGTTCCAGCCGCGCCATCTTGCCGACGCCGATTGCGTGCTCGCGATGTTCCATGACCAGGGTCTGCCCGTGCTGAAGTATGCGACGTTCGGCGAGGGCATCAACGTGACGCTCGGGCTGCCGATCATCCGGACGTCGGTCGATCACGGCACGGCACTCGATCTGGCCGGCACGGGCCGCGCGGATCCGGGCAGCATGATCGCCGCGCTCGACACGGCCGTCACGATGGCGCGCCATCGCCGCACGGCCTGACGCGGCCCGGCTTCCCCTCTTTCGTCGTTTTTTTCGTTTTACTCAGTCGATGTCGAACAGCAGACAGCACCAAGGCCATTTCGCGCGCAAGCGCTTCGGGCAGAACTTCCTCGTCGATCACGGCGTGATCGACTCGATCGTTTCGACGATCGGCCCCGCGCGCGGCCAGCGCATGGTCGAGATCGGCCCCGGGCTCGGCGCGCTGACCGGGCCGCTGATCGAGCGGCTCGCGACGCCCGAGTCGCCGCTGCATGCGGTCGAGCTCGACCGCGACCTGATCGGGCGCCTGCAGCAACGCTTCGGCGCGCTGCTCGAGCTGCACGCGGGCGACGCGCTCGCGTTCGACTTCCGTTCGCTCGCGGCGCCCGGCGACAAGCCGTCGCTGCGGATCGTCGGCAACCTGCCGTACAACATCTCCAGCCCGCTGCTGTTTCACCTGATGACGTTCGCCGATGCGGTCATCGACCAGCATTTCATGCTGCAGAACGAAGTCGTCGAGCGGATGGTCGCGGAGCCGGGCACGAAGGCGTTTTCGCGTCTGTCGGTGATGCTGCAGTACCGCTACGTGATGGAGAAGATGCTCGACGTGCCGCCGGAATCGTTCCAGCCGCCGCCGAAGGTCGATTCGGCGATCGTCCGGATGATTCCGTACGAGCCGCACGAACTGCCGGACGTCGATCCCGTGCTGCTCGGCGAAATCGTCACCGCCGCGTTCTCGCAGCGCCGCAAGATGCTGCGCAATACGCTCGGCGACTATCGCGAGACGATCGATTTCGACGCGCTCGGTTTCGATCTCGCGCGTCGCGCGGAGGACGTGAGCGTGGCCGAATACGTCGGCGTCGCGCAGGCGCTCGCGGTGGTGCGCAAGGGCGGTTGAGGCCGGCCACGCGAGCTGGATCGGACGTGTGCCGAAGAGGCTGCCCCGCGGGCAGCCTTTTTATTGCGTGGATGCGCGCGTGTTGTGCACGGTCGTCATGTCCGCCGGCGTGGCGGCGCGTTGACGAGTGCGATGCCGGTCAGCACGAGCGTGGCAGCGGACATGAAGCGCCAGCCGACCGATTCGCCGAGCAGCAGCACGCCGAACGCGACGCCGAACAGCGGCGACAGGAACGTGAAGACGGACAATCGCGACGCACTGTAGCGCGTCAGCAGCCAGAACCACGACAGGTAGCTCACGAACGCGACGATCACCGACTGGTACGCGAGGCTTGCCACCGCAACCGGCGTGACGCGTGCGAACGACACCTGGCCGAACAGCTCGGCAAGCGCGACCAGCACGACCGCCGATACCGCGAGCTGGTAGAACAGCGTCTTGCTCGCGCTCGTGCGCGCGAGTGCCGTCGAGCGCACGACGACCGTCGTTGCAGCCCACATCGCGCCGCCGAGTATCCCGAGCGCATCGCCAGCCAGCCCGGCCAGTACCGATGCGCCGGGCGCCCGTGGCTTCAGGAAGCCGTCCGCGAACGCGAGTGCGATGCCGGCGAATGCCAGGCCGACGCCGGCCCATTGCGTGCGCTGCAGCCGTTCGCCCGGTGCGAACAGGTGCAGGCCGAGCGCGGTGAAGCACGGCGCCGTATACAGAAAGATCGCCATGTGCGACGCACTCGTCAGCGTCAGCCCGAAGAACACGCAGATGAATTCGCCGGCGAACAGCGCCCCGGCCGCAAGACCCGCACCGAACGTGCCGTCCGCCCGGAACAGCGGCGTGCCGCGCGAGCGGGCCCAGCCCCACAGCAGTACTGCCGCGATCACCGAGCGCAGCCCGGCCTGGAACATCGGCGCGATCGCGGCGTTCGTGCTCTTGATCGCGACCTGCTGGAAGCCCCAGATCGCGCACAGCAGCAGCATCAGGCCGACGGCGCGCGTGTCGAGCGCGCGGCGCACGGGGGCGGCGAGGGTGGTCATCGGCGAACCTCGCCGGTTCGGTATGGCGGCTGCAAGATCGGGAGGGCTGCGCATCCGGCGCGCTCGAATCGGCGGTTTCGCACGGCAGTGTGGCTGTAGGGGAGAGTGGTGGCCGCGTGCGGGCGGCGGGTCGCATGCCCGTTTTGGGTGCGAGGTGGAAGGATGTTACTCGATCGGTACGGTAGCCGGGTGAGCCGGATCGCGCCGGTTTCCGCCGTCGTACTCGCGCCGCCCGGCGCCGATCGGCGTATCGGCCGCGCTCCGGGCAAGCGCCCCGGTTGGCCGCCTCAGGCTAGGCGCTCCCGGCTAAGGCACCCCCGGCGAAGTTCATCCGACTCTGGTAGAGTTCCCGCTTCTGGAAAGTCCCCACAGGAGTACAACACATGCGATTGCTGCATACGATGCTGCGAGTCGGCGATCTCGACCGCTCGATCAAGTTCTACACCGAATTGCTCGGCATGAAGGTGCTGCGCCGCGACGACTATCCGGAAGGCAAGTTCACGCTCGCGTTCGTCGGCTACGGCGACGAAAGCGATAACACGGTGATCGAACTGACCCACAACTGGGATACGCCGTCCTATGACCTCGGCACGGGTTTCGGTCACCTCGCACTGGAAGTCGACGACGCGTACGCGGCCTGCGACAAGATCAAGGCGCAAGGCGGCAAGGTCACGCGTGAAGCGGGCCCGATGAAGCACGGCACGACCGTGATCGCGTTCGTCGAGGATCCGGACGGCTACAAGATCGAGTTCATCCAGAAGAAGGCGCACTGAGCGCCGGATGAACCGGGCTGCGGCGCGCAATGTGCGCCGCAGCAGCAAAAAAGGGCGATGCGGGGTGACCCGCGTCGCCCTTTTTCGTTGGCGGCGAAGCCACGCGCGTCAAAGCGACGGCAGCAGCTCGGGAGGATGATGCTTGAGCGTGTGCCGCGCCTCGCGGAACTCGGGGAAGATCGATTCGACGGTCTGCCAGAAGGCCGGGCTGTGGTTCATCTCGCGCAGGTGCGACAGCTCGTGCGCGACGACGTAGTCGATGATCGACATCGGGAAATGGATCAGCCGCCAGTTCAGCCGGATCTTGCCGTCGCTCGAGCAACTGCCCCAGCGCGTCGCGGCCGACGACAGCGCGTACACCGAATACGTGACGCCGAGCTTCTCCGCGTAGACCACGAGGCGCTCACCGAAGATCCGCTTGGCTTCGCCCTGCAGCCAGCCCTGCACGCGATCCTTGATCTGCTGCATGTCGGCCTGCACGGACAGCGGCAACGAGAGCCGCAGCGCATCGGCATCGAACGAGACGGCGCCCGCGCCGAGCGCGATCGTCACCGTCTTGCCGAGATACGGAAGCTGCGCGCCGTCGCGCCAGTCGATCTGCGGCAGCGCGCGCTGCTCGGTGCGCGTCTTCCACTCCGCGAGCTTCGCGAAGATCCAGCGCTGTTTCTCGGAAATCGCGGCTTCGATGTCGGCGAGCGTGACCCAGCGCGGCGCGGTGATCGACAGCCCGCTGCCGTCGATCGTGAAGCCGATCGTACGGCGCGCGGAGCGCTTCAGGCGGTATTCGAGCACGCGGCTGTCGAGTGCGAACGTGCGCACGCGCGAGCGGTCGGGTGCCGGGCCCGGATCGAGGGGCGCGGCGGGCGCCGCTTCGGGCGGCGCCGGCGGCGTAGCGGGCGCCGACGGTGCGGCGGCCGGCCCATCGAAGAGCGGCAGGTCCATCTGGCGATGATCGAGGGCCACGACGGCAGGCCGTGGCCGCGGACGCTGTTTCATCAGTTCGCTTCTTTTTGTCGTACGCAACGGCTGCAACCTGGAGGCGTCAGACGCGCGCGGCATCGCGCGTGCCGGCATTGCCCGCCTGGCGATACGAATCCGGATCGATCCGGCGCATTTCCGCTTCGATCCATGCTTCGACCTGCGAGTTCAATGCATCGGGCGTCAGCCCCTCGCTGGGGATCGGCTTGCCGATCGACACGGTGACGACGCCCGGGAATTTCGTGAACGAGTTGCGCGGCCACACCCGACCTGCATTGTGCGCGATCGGCACGACGGGTGCGCCGGTTTCGATCGCGAAGCGCGCGCCGCCCGTCTTGTACTTGCCCTGTTTGCCGACCGGCGTGCGCGTGCCTTCCGGGAACATGATCATCCATGCGCCCTCCGACAGGCGCTTCTTGCCCTGGCGGATCACCGAAGCGAACGCGTTCTTGCCTTCCTTGCGGTTGATGTTGACCATGTGCAGCAGCCCGAGCGCCCAGCCGAAGAACGGCACGTACAGCAGCTCGCGCTTGAACACATAGCAGAGCGGCTTCGGCATCAGCGCCGGAAACGCGAGCGTCTCCCACGCGGACTGGTGCTTCGACAGCAGCACGGCCGGGCCGTCGGGCAGGTTCTCGAACCCTTCGATCCGGTAGCGAATGCCGTTCAGCCAGCGCACGACCCACAGCGTCGACTTGCACCAGCCGGCCGCCATCCAGTAGCGCGCGTCGGGACGCATGAACGGAAAGGCGATGAAGCACGCGGTGGCGTACGGCACCGTGTACAGGATGAAGTAGATCAGCAGCAGCAGGGAGCGGACGAAGCGCATCGGCGTAAGTCTGGCGTTAGGGAGGATGCGCGCGGCGGCTGCATCACTCGTGTTCGTGTGAAAGGAAATCGAGCGCGAACGCGCGCAGGTCGTCGTGAACCTTCGTGCCGGGCGGCAGGTTGCCGGCGGCGAGCGTCTTCTTGCCCTTGCCGGTGAGCACGAGGTGCGGCTGGAAGCCGACCGCGACGCCGGCCTGCAGGTCGCGTAGCGAATCGCCGACGACCGGCGTGTGACCGGGATCGATCTCGAAGCGCTCGGCGATCATCTGCATCATGCCGGGTTTCGGCTTGCGGCAGTCGCAGTGATCCTCGGCCGTGTGCGGGCAGAAGAACACCGCGTCGACACGTGCGCCGACCGAGGCCGCCGCGCGATGCATCTTCAGATGCATCTCGTTGAGCGCGGCCATGTCGAACAGCCCGCGACCGATGCCGGACTGGTTGGTCGCGACGACCACGCGATAGCCTGCGTGGTTGAGCCGGGCGATCGCCTCGAGGGCGCCGGGCAGCGCGATCCATTCGTCGGGCGTCTTGATGAACGCATCCGAATCGACGTTGATCACGCCGTCCCGGTCGAGGACGACGAGCTTTCGGTTGGGGCTGGTCGGCATCGTGAGGCCCTTATGCGGCGAGCTTCGAGATGTCGGCGACGCAGTTCATCTGCTGGTGCAGCGCGGACAGCAGTGCGAGACGGTTCGCGCGCAGTGCCGGATCTTCCGCGTTGACCATCACGTCGTTGAAGAACGTGTCGACCGGCACGCGCAGCGCGGCGAGCGCCGACAGCGCGCCCGTGTACGCCCGCGCCTCGAGCTGCGACTGCACGTGCGGCGTTACGGCCGCGAGCTGTTCGTGCAGCGCCTTCTCGGCGGCTTCGACGAGCAGCGCCGGCTGCACCGCGCCGTTCGCGCCGCCTTCCGACTTCTTCAGGATGTTCGAGATCCGCTTGTTCGCGGCCGCGAGCGCTTCCGCTTCCACGAGATGCGTGAATTCGCGCACCGCGTCGAGGCGTGCGACGAGATCGTCGACGCGCGTCGGGTTCAGGCTCAGCACCGCGTCGATTTCACCGGCCGAATAGCCGCGCTCGCGCAGCAGGCCGCGCAGGCGGTCCATGAAGAACGCGAGGATCGCATCGGTCGATTCGGCCACGCCCGGCACGCCTTCGAAGCGTGCATGGGCCGTGCGCAGCAGCGACACGAGATCGAGCGGCAACTGCTTCTCGAGCAGCAGGCGCAGCACGCCGAGCGCGTGACGGCGCAGCGCGAACGGATCCTTCTCGCCGGTCGGTGCGAGGCCGATGCCCCAGATGCCGACGATCGTCTCGAGCTTGTCGGCGAGCGCGACGGCGGTCGACACGGGCGTGGTCGGCAGTGCGTCGCCGGAGAAGCGCGGCTGGTAGTGCTCGGCGCACGCGAGCGCGACGTCGTCGGCTTCGCCGTCGTGGCGCGCGTAGTACGTGCCCATCGTGCCCTGCAGCTCCGGGAACTCGCCGACCATGTCGGTCAGCAGGTCGGCCTTCGCGAGACGCGCGGCGCGCTTCGCGAGCGTGGCGTCGGCGCCGATCGCGGGCGCGATCTCGCCGGCCAGCGCCTCGAGGCGCTCGACGCGTGCGAGCGCCGAACCGAGCTTGTTGTGGTACACGACGTTTGCGAGCTGCGGCACGCGGTCGGCGAGCGGCTTCTTCTTGTCCTGCTCGAAGAAGAACTTCGCATCGGCGAGGCGCGGGCGCACGACGCGCTCGTTGCCTTCGATGATCTCGCCCGGCGTCTTCGTCTCGATGTTCGACACGATCAGGAAGCGCGAGCGCAGCTTGCCGCCGACGTCGGTCAGCGCGAAGTACTTCTGGTTCGTCTGCATCGTGAGGATCAGGCATTCCTGCGGGACCTGCAGGAATTCGTCCTCGAAGCGGCACGGGTAGACGACCGGCCATTCGACCAGCGACGTCACTTCGTCGAGCAGCGACTCGGGCATCACGACGGTATCGCCGTTCGCGTGTTCGTTCAGCTGCGTGCGGATCGTTTCGCGGCGATCGGCGAAGTGCGCGATCACGCGGCCCTTGTCGCGCAGCGTGTCGGCGTACGCGCGCGCATGCTGGATCGCGACGAGGCCGTCGGACAGGAAGCGGTGGCCGAGCGTCGTGTCGCCGGCGTCGACGCCGAATGCGGTGACGGGCACGATGCGATCGTCATGCAGCACCGTCAGGCGATGCACCGGGCGCACGAACTTCACGTCGGAGCCGTCCGGGCGCTGGTAGGTCATCACCTTCGGGATCGGCAGCTTCTCGAGCGTTTCGTCGAGCGCGGCCTGCAGGCCGTCGGCGAGCGTCGCGCCGGCTGCCGAATAGTTGATGAAGAACGCTTCGGCCTTGCCGTCCTGTGCGCGCTCGAGATCGGCGATCGACAGGTTCGGGTGGCCCAGCGCCGCGAGCTTCTTCGCGAGCGGGGCCGTCGGCTTGCCTTCGGCGTCGAGCGCGACCGACACGGGCAGGACCTTTTCGCGGACCTGCTTGTCAGGCGCGACGGCGCGCACGTTCTGCACGACGACGGCGAGGCGGCGCGGCGTGGCGTAGCGTTCGAACACGAGTTCGCCTTCGACGAGGTCGCGCGCCGCGAGGCGTTGCGCAAGACCTTCGGCGAATGCGTCGCCAAGGCGCGCGAGGGCCTTCGGCGGCAGCTCTTCGGTCAGCAGTTCGACGAGCAGGGGGGCGGGATGATTGTGCGTCATGTTTGGAATGAATCTCGTCTCGTCAGTCCTGATCGATCTTGCGTTCGACCTTGAGCGGCGGCGCCCACGCCGGCTGTGCGGCATCCTGGGCGTCGGTGGTGAGGCCCGGCACGCCCGGCGGGTTGCCGAGCATCGGGAAGCCGAGCTTCTCGCGCGAGTCGTAGTAAGCCTGGGCGACGAGACGCGACAGCGCGCGGATGCGGCCGATGTACGCCGCGCGCTCGGTGACCGAGATCGCGCCGCGCGCATCGAGCAGGTTGAACGTGTGGCCGGCCTTCAGCACGAGCTCGTACGCGGGCAGCGCGAGCTGGGCGTCGATCATCTTCTTCGCTTCCGCCTCGTAGCTGTTGAAGAACGTGAACAGCAGGTCGACGTTCGCGTGTTCGAAGTTGTAGGTCGATTGTTCGACCTCGTTCTGGTGGTAGACGTCGCCGTACGACAGGCGGCGCAGCTCGGGGCCATTCGGGCCTTGCTCTTCCCATTCGGTCCACACGAGGTCGTACACGTTCTCGACCTTCTGCAGATACATCGCCAGGCGCTCGAGGCCGTACGTGATCTCGCCGAGCACCGGCTTGCAGTCGAGGCCGCCGACCTGCTGGAAATACGTGAACTGCGTGACTTCCATCCCGTTCAGCCACACTTCCCAGCCGAGGCCCCACGCGCCGAGCGTCGGGTTTTCCCAGTCGTCCTCGACGAAGCGCACGTCGTTCTGCTGCAGGTCGAAGCCGAGCGCCTCGAGCGAGCCGAGGTACAGGTCGAGGATGTTCTCCGGCGCCGGCTTGAGCACGACCTGGTACTGGTAGTAGTGCTGCAGGCGGTTCGGGTTCTCGCCGTAGCGGCCGTCCTTCGGGCGGCGCGACGGCTGCACGTATGCGGCGCGCCACGGCTCGGGGCCGACCGCGCGCAGGAACGTGTGGACGTGCGACGTGCCCGCGCCGACTTCCATGTCGATGGGCTGGAGCAGGGCGCAACCCTGCTTGTCCCAGTAGGACTGCAGCGTCAGGATGATTTGCTGAAACGTAAGCATGAAGAGCCTTCGTGGCGCTGGCGCTCCGTTGCGGGCGGCGCTCCGGGCTGGGCCCGGAGGGTCGGCTCGCGCGGCGGCGCGGCTTGTTAGTGTGCTGAAACGCGTAATTTTACCGGATCGGCGGGCGGATGCGGCCGGAACGCGGGCGGGCGCACCGCCGGCAGCGTTCCGGCGGCCTGCACGGGCGTGACCGGCGCGCGCCGGGCGGCCGCGCGCGGCCTGTCGAGACGTGCATGCCGCGCGGCTTCGCGCGGGCGTTAAGATGCGCGTATTGCGGTGCGCGCGACGCGCGCCGCGTCACCGCTAGCCGATCCCGACTGCATGGACGATTCGACCGACATCCTCATTCCGCTGCTTCCGCCGTTCCTCGCATTGCTCGGGCAGGCCGCCGACGCGCAGGCGCGCGGCGAGCACGCCGCGCGCGATCTGTGGCTTGCCGCCGCCGCGCACCTGCATGCGGTCGACGCCGATGCGCTCGCGCAACTCACCGGCGCGCTCGTCTCGCGGCAGCGTACGGCCGATGCGGTCGCGCTCGCCGAATGCGCGGCGCGCGTCCAGCCGGGCGCGACCGCGTACTTCAATCACGGCTACGCGCTGCAGATGGCGGGCCGGCACGCGGATGCCGTGGCGCCGTATCGGGCAGCGCTGGCGCTCGATGCCGACCGGCCGTCGCTGCGCAACAACCTTGCCATCGCGCTGCGGCTGTCGGGCAGTGACCGCGCGGAGGAGATCGCGCTGCTCGAAGCGGCCGTGCGCTTCGATCCACGCGACGTGCAGGCGTGGATCAACCTCGTCGTCGCGCGGATCGCGACCCACGACCTGGACGCCGCACTCGCGTGCACGGCGCCGCTCGTCGAGCTCGCGCCCGACAACGCGCTCGCGATGAACAATGTCGCGCTGGCGATGAAGGAGGCGCAGCGCTGGGACGACGCCGAGCGCTACGCGGCGCGCGCGTGCGAGCTGGCGCCCGACGACGCGTCGTACCGTTTCAACCTGGCGATCATCCAGCTCGTGCGCGGCAACTTCGCGGCCGGCTGGCGCGGCCACGAGGCGCGCTGGGACGGCGCGGGCGAGTTGCGCGGCCGCCGGCCGGTGCTGCCTGGCCCGCGCTGGCAGGGCGAGCCGCTCGCCGGCAAGACGCTGCTCGTGTGGGGCGAGCAGGGGCTCGGCGACGTGCTGCAGTTCTGCCGCTTCGTCGCGCCGCTCGCCGAGCGCGTGCATCGCGAGGGCGGGCGGCTCATCTGGAATACGTTCCCGCTGGTGGGCACGCTGATGCAGCGCAGCCTCGGCGCGCATGCGGATGCGTTCAGCGCGGGCGGCGGCGTCGAATTGCTGCCCGCCTTCGACTACGAAGTGCCGCTGATCGGCCTGCCGCTGATGCTCGGCATGGAGGCGTCGACGCTCGCGTCGTCGGTGCCGTACCTGCGGGCCGATCCGCTTGCGCGCGACGCGTGGCGCGCGCGGCTCGCGGGTGAGCGCCGGCTGAAGGTCGGGCTCGTGTGGACGGGCAGCGCGGGGCACCAGCGCAATCCGTTCCGGCGCGTCGGGCTCGAGCGCTATGCCGACGCGTTCCGCGGAATCGACGGCGTCGCGTTCTATTCGTTGCAACCGGGTGCGCAGGCGGATGTCGCGGCGGCGCGCGCGGCCGGCTTCGCGATCGAGGATTTCACGGCGGAACTGACGAGCTTCGACGATACGGCCGCGTTCATCGGCGCGCTGGATCTCGTGATCACCGTATGCACGTCGGTCGCGCACCTGGCGGGTGCGCTCGGCGCGCGCACCTGGGTGCTACTCGACGTGAATCCGCACTGGCCGTGGCTGCTCGAACGCAACGACAGCCCGTGGTATCCGACGGCGACGCTGTACCGGCAACCTGTGTTCGGCGCATGGGAGCCGGTGATGGAGGCCGTGGGCCGCGACCTGCGGCGCCTGGCCGCGCAGCCGGCTCAATCGACTCAATCGGCGGAGTCGTCCCGGCAGGCCTGAGCGGCCGGCCGGTTCGCGGCCGGGGGCCGCCGCTGCATGCTGCATTGGGCGGCGGCCGCCACGCACCGCGCAGCGGCCGCCCGTTACGTCATTCCGGCTGTTCGTCGCCGTTCTTTTTGCCGTTGCGGCGGCGCAGCCCGGGGCCGAACGTGAAGCCGAACGCGAGCAGCACGAGCGACACCGCGAGTACGAGGTTGTTGCCGCTCGTCACGTAGGGCGTGAAGCCGCTCGTGCCTTCGATCCGCACGTCGAGCGAGCCGATCGTGAACGGCTTCAACTGGCCGAGCACGCGGCCGTGCGCATCGATCGCGGCCGTCATCCCCGTGTTGGTCGAGCGCAGCATCGGCCGGCCCGTCTCGAGCGAGCGCATCCGCGCGATCTGCAGGTGCTGGTCGAGCGCGATCGTGTCGCCGAACCACGCGAGGTTCGTCACGTTGACGAGCACGCCCGGCGGCTGCGGATTGTCGCGGATCGTCGCGGCGATCTCCTCGCCGAACAAGTCCTCGTAGCAGATGTCGGCCATCACGGGCTGGTTGTGTACGAGGAACGGCTTCTGCACGGGGGCGCCGCGCGCGAAGTCGCCGAGCGGCATCTTCATCAGGTCGACGAACCACCGGAAGCCCCACGGGATGAATTCGCCGAAGGGCACGAGATGGTGCTTGTCGTAGTGATAGATGTCGCGCGAGTTCGGCGTCACGCCGTACAGGCTGTTCGTATAGTCGACGTAGTGGCCGTCCTCGGTCACCGATGCGCCGACCGCGCCGAACAGCACGGCCGAGCCCGTCGTGTCGCTGAACTTGCGGATCGCGACGGCGAACGGCTCGGGCAGTTCCTGAATCATCACCGCGATCGCGGTTTCGGGGGTGACGATCAGGTCGGCCGGTTTCTCGACGATCATCTGCGTGTACATCTTGATCGCCGCGTCGATGCCCGCTTCCTCGAACTTGATGTCCTGCTTCACGTTGCCCTGCAGCAGCCGCACGGTGAGCGGCTTGTTGGCGGGCACGGTCCACGTGACCTGCGACAGGCCGAGACCGGCCGCGATCAGCGCGACCGCGATGCCGGCCGGCGCGGCGATGCGCACGCGGGCATCGCCGGCGCGGGGTTCGGCAAGCGGCAACGGCCGGGCGGCGGCGAGCGCCTGCACGACGAGCGCGGCGAACAGCGCGAGCACCCAAGCGATCCCGTACACGCCGGCGACCGGCGCGAAGCCCGCGAACGGGCCGTCGACCTGTGGATAGCCGCTGGCGAGCCACGGGAAGCCGGTGAACATGGTGCCGCGGAGCCATTCGCCGAGCGCCCAGGCACTCGCGAACGCGAATGCGCCGTGCCAGGTCGGCGAGAACGGCCGCGGGTCGGGCGTGCGGCGATGCCACGCATGGCCCGCGCAGAACGACCACAGCCCGGCGGAGAACGCCGGGTATAGCGACAGGTACAGCGAGAACAGCACGAGCGCGCCGCCCGCGAGCGGCGCGGCCATCTCGCCGTACACGTGCATGCTGATGTAGAGCCACCAGATGCCGGTGATGAAGTTGCCGAAGCCGAACGCGCCACCGGTGAGCGCGGCGCCGCGCCAGCTTGCGGTGCGCGTGAGCTGCGCGAAAAACCAGACGAATACGACGAGTTGCAGCCAGCCGCCATGCGGCGTCGGTGCGAAGCTGAGCGTATTGGCGGCGCCGGCGAGCAGCGCGGCCGGGTAGTGCCAGCGCGGCAGCGCGCGGCCGGGTGCCGGCGCGAGCAGGCCGCCAGCCGGGCGGGACAGGATCGGATCGTCCATGTGAAGCGAAAGTGGGCGAGCGGTTGTGAAATGCGCGGCTGGCGCGCGACGGTCAGTCTTCGTGCGAGGTTTCGGCGCGACGGCTGGCGAGCGGGTTGCGGCGCACCAGCAGCACGTGGACCTGGCGCGCATCGCCGCGCTGGATCTCGAACACGAGGTTGCCGAGCTGCAGCTTTTCGCCGCGATGCGGGACGCGGCCGAAATGATGCGTGATCAGCCCGCCGATCGTGTCGACTTCGTCGTCGGGGAAATCGGTGCCGAACGTCTCGTTGAACTGTTCGATCTCGGTGAGCGCACGTACGCGGTAGCGGCCATCGGGCCCCGAGATGATGTTGCCGGCTTCCTCGTCGAAGTCGTATTCGTCCTCGATGTCGCCGACGATCTGTTCGAGCACGTCCTCGATCGTGATCAGGCCCGCGACGCCGCCGTATTCGTCGACGACGATCGCGAGATGATTGCGGTTCACGCGGAAGTCGTGCAGCAGCACGTTCAGGCGCTTCGATTCGGGAATGAACACGGCCGGGCGCAGCATCCCGCGCACGTCGAATTCCTCTTCGGCATAGAAACGCAGCAGATCCTTCGCGAGCAGCACGCCGATGACGTTGTCGCGGTTCTCCTCGTACACGGGGTAGCGCGAGTGCGCCTTCTCGAGGACGAACGGGATGAAATCTTCAGGCTTGTCGGCGATGTTGATCGCGTCCATCTGTGCGCGCGGCACCATGATGTCGCGTGCGCACAGGTCGGATACCTGGAAAACGCCTTCGATCATCGACAGCGAATCGGCGTCGATCAGGTTGCGCTCGTGGGCGTCCTGGAGGATTTCCAGCAGCTCGCCGCGGGATTCGGGCTCGGGCGAGATGAAGTCGGTCAGGCGTTCGAGCAGCGAACGCTTTTCTTGCGGTTTGTCGGTTGGCTTACGACTGGGATACGAATCGTTCATGGTGGTGCGCCCGGGTCATGCCGGAGCGCGCTGTCACGGAGTAGGCAAGGATACACCAAGGGCACGACGCGGCCGTGTCACACCGGCCGCACGGCCAGGGTGGGCAGCTCGCGCGGGCCCCGCTCGCGGACGGCCGCGCCGGGCGACGTCGTCCTTGCGTCCATCCTATCCCAGAAAAGGGCGACGGCGCAGCAGCGGCCAAAAAACGGGTGGGGGAAGCGCGGGGACGTGCGGCGCGGGAAGGCGGTCGGCCAATGGCGCGGCGTGACGGCGGCATTCTGCCGCATGCGCGCGCCGTCGGGCCGCGGATCAGAACCGCAGGCCGGTCGAGCAGCCGCCGCCGGCCGCGCCGTTGGTCGCGGCGCCGCCGCAACCGATTATTCCGCAGCCGGACAGCGCGACGCTCGCGGCGACGAGTAGCGCGGCGACCTTGCAGCGCGACCAGCGGGACGGTTTCATCGGTCATCTCCTCGTTCGAACGGGCGAGTGGCGCGGCGCGCGACAAGCCGGGCGTCGCGTTGCGTCATCGGCATCGCGCGAGCAGCCCTTCCAGCGCGCGGTCGGGAATGCCGCTCGCGCGCAGTGCGTCGACGGTGCGGCTCACGTAGTCGAGCGTCGTGCCGTAGCGGCCGGCCGCGCAGCCGAACACTTCCTTCACGACGGCGTCGGGCAGCTTGCCCGTATAGGTCGGCGCGTCGCGGCGCATCACGAACGCGAGCGCGTTCACGCGTTCGCCGTTCTCGAGCGAGCATGGCAGCCACGCGGGCCGGTACGAACCCATCGGCATCTCGCGCTTCCACAGCGTCTCGAGGTGCGGCTGCGCGGTCGGGCCGGCAAGCCGGAACGCGATGCCCGAGCACGAGCCGCCGCGATCGAGCGCGAGCACGAGGCCCGGGCGTTCGGGCGTGCCGCGGTTCACGCGCGACCACAGATAGAGCCCGCGATGGTAGCCATGTACCTTGCCGCGCACGGCGGCGACGGTCGGCAACCCGGGGTTCCAGATCAGCGAGCCATAGCCGAACAGCCAGAGATCCTGCCGGCCGTCCCAGTCGCGCATCGTGTGTGCGAGCGAGGCCGCGAGCTCGTCTTCCGTCAGCAGGCACCCGTCGCCGATCGACGGCGGATAGGCGGGCGGGAGCGTCGCGGCGTTGCGCATCGTGCAGATGGCTTACTGGTACGGGTTCGGGAAGCCCAGCTTCGCGAGGATGTCGACTTCGAGCGCTTCCATTTCGGCCGCGTCCTCGTCGCTCGTCTCGTGGTCGTAGCCCTGCGCGTGCAGCGCGCCGTGCACCAGCAGGTGCGCGTAGTGGGCCGTGAGCGGCTTGCCCTGGTCGTGCGCTTCCTTCTCGATGACCGGGCAGCACAGCACGAGGTCGCCGATCACGGTGCCGTCGGGCGCCGCGTCGTACGCGAAGGTCAGCACGTTGGTCGGGTAGTCCTTGTGGCGGTAGCCGGCGTTCAGCGTGCGGCCTTCTTCTTCGCCGACGAAGCGCACGGTGAGCTGCGCGCTGGCGAACAGCGCCGGCGCGATCCATTCGGCGATCAGCTTGCGTTTGGGCAGCGTCTTGCGCACGTCACTCGTGATTTCGTCACCGTATTGCACGGAGAGATCGAGCTCCGGCTCGCGCAGCGCGTCTTCGGTGTCGTCTTCGCGCGGTGCGGGCTCGGCGCCCACGTGCAGCGTCACGCTGTCGTAATGCTCGGGCTGCAGCGCGAGCTTCGCGCGCATGGCCGGATCATTGTGCTGCGCGACGATCGCGACGGCTGCTTCCCCCGAACTGCCCGACAGGTCGAACATCAGGCTGCGGCCATCCGGGAAGTCGATTCGCAACCCTTGCGCGTTGACGGTCCGGGCCTTGCCCTTCGCATCGAACAGTGAAAGGCGGGGGGAGGCGGGCGCGGCGGACTGGGCGCGCCCGGACTTGCGAGAACGGGAGGATTTCATGACGCGTGCGGCGATTAGGACGCGTTGAGGATACACCAAACGGCCGATCGCACCCGAATTCACGCAGGCGAAAAAATGCCCGGCGCGCCGTCTGGCGGGCCGGGCCGGGCAGTCTGGCCGGGGCGGCGTGCAGGTGCCGCTGGCCGCTCAGCCGTCCTGGTGCTGTGCGTGGAATTCGTCGTACGCCTCGACGATGCGCGCGACGAGCGGATGGCGCACGACGTCCGCGCTCGTGAAGCGCGTGAGTGCGATGCCGCGCACGCCGCCGAGCACCTGCTGCGCCTCGACGAGGCCGCTCTTGTGGCCGCGCGGCAGGTCGACCTGGCTCGTGTCGCCGGTCACCACCGCCTTCGAGCCGAAGCCGATCCGCGTGAGGAACATCTTCATCTGCTCGGGCGTCGTGTTCTGCGCCTCGTCGAGGATGATGAACGCATGGTTCAGCGTGCGGCCGCGCATGTACGCGAGCGGCGCGATCTCGATCATCTGGCGCTCGAACATCTTCGCCGTCTTGTCGAAGCCGAGCAGGTCGTACAGCGCGTCGTACAGCGGACGCAGGTACGGGTCGACCTTCTGCGCGAGATCGCCCGGCAGGAAGCCGAGCCGCTCGCCGGCCTCGACGGCCGGGCGCGTCAGCACGATCCGCTTGACCTGGTCGCGCTCGAGCGCGTCGACCGCGCATGCGACCGCGAGGTAGGTCTTGCCGGTGCCGGCCGGCCCGATGCCGAACGTCACGTCGTGCGACAGGATCTGCTTCAGGTACTCGCGCTGCGCCGGCGTGCGGCCGCGCAGGTCGGCGCGCCGCGTGTAGAGCTTCGGCGCGGGCTCTTCGTCCGGCTCGCTGGCGTCGAGCTGCACGACCGGGTCGTCGAACGGATGGTCGGGGTCGCCGCGAAAGCGCACGTCGAGCGTGTCCTGGCGGCCGTTGCCGGACGTGTGGCGCACTTCGACCAGCGCGAGCTGGATGTCGTCGACCGACAGCGCATCGCGCGCGCGGTTGTAGAAATTCTCGAGCGCGGTGAGCGCGAGCTTGGCGCCGCGCCCGCGGATCGTGATCCGGTGTCCGCGTCGCGACAGCGTGACGTCGAGCGCCTGTTCGATCTGCCGCAGGTTCTCGTCGAGCGGGCCGCAGAGATTGGCGAGGCGCGCGTTGTCGTCGCGCGGCGCGACGAATTCCAGTGCTTGGGTCGGCTTCAAAGTGGCGTCGGGTTCCTGTTGAGCGTCAGTCAGTGGGTGGCCGCGCTCGCGTCGTCGCTCACGAGCACGAGCTCGCCGCGCAGCGAATGCGGGTACGCATGGTTGATCTTCACGTCGATCATCTGGCCGATCAGGCGCGGGTGCGACGCGAGCGGCGCCGGGAAATTCACGACCCGGTTGTTCTCGGTGCGGCCTGCGAGTTCGTTCGGGTCCTTGCGCGACGGGCCTTCGACGAGGATCCGCTCGACCTTCCCGACCATCGACTGGCTGATGCGCGCGACGTTTTCCTCGATGGTCGCCTGCAGATGTTGCAGGCGTTTGAGCTTCACCTCGCGCGGCGTGTCGTCGTGCAGGTTCGCGGCCGGCGTGCCGGGGCGCGGGCTGTAGATGAACGAGAAGCTGGTGTCGTAGCGCATCTCGTGCACGAGCGCCATCATCTTGTCGAAATCTTCCTCGGTCTCGCCGGGGAAGCCGACGATCATGTCGGTCGACAGCGACAGGTCGGGGCGGATCGCGCGCAGCTTGCGGATCACCGACTTGTATTCGAGCACCGTGTAGCCGCGCTTCATCGCCATCAGGATGCGGTCGGAACCGTGCTGGACGGGCAGGTGCAGGTGGCTCACGAGCTTCGGCACCTTCGCGTAGGTGTCGATCAGGCGCTGCGTGAATTCCTTCGGGTGCGACGTCGTGTAGCGGATCCGCTCGATGCCGGGGATGTCGGCGACGTATTCGATCAGCGTCGCGAAATCGGCGATCTCGGACGCGCCGGCCGTCAGCGCGCCGCGATAGGCATTGACGTTCTGGCCGAGCAGCGTGACTTCGCGCACGCCTTGATCGGCGAGGCCGGCCACTTCGGTCAGCACGTCGTCGAGCGGGCGCGACACTTCATCGCCGCGCGTGTACGGCACCACGCAGTAGCTGCAGTACTTCGAGCAGCCTTCCATGATCGACACGAATGCGCTCGGCCCCTCGACCCGCGCGGGCGGCAGGTGGTCGAACTTCTCGATTTCGGGGAACGTGATGTCGACCTGCGCACGGCCGCTCGCGCGGCGCGCGTCGATCATCTGCGGCAGGCGGTGCAGGGTTTGCGGGCCGAACACGAGGTCGACGTACGGCGCGCGCGACACGATCGATGCGCCTTCCTGGCTCGCGACGCAGCCGCCGACGCCGATCAGCAGGCCGGGCTTCGCTTCCTTCAGCTCGCGCACGCGGCCGAGATCGGAGAACACCTTCTCCTGCGCCTTTTCACGCACCGAGCACGTGTTGAACAGGATGATGTCCGCGTCTTCCGGCGTATCGGTCTTTTCGAGGCCTTCGGCCGCATTCAGCACGTCCACCATCTTGTCCGAGTCGTACTCGTTCATCTGGCAGCCGAAGGTCTTTACGTAAACTTTCTTGGTCATGGGGGTTCGCCGTTCGCAGTGGTTGACCTGGGGGCGTCGTCAAGAGTGAATCGGGACGGCCGTGCGCTGCACGCAGATGGCGCGCAGCCACCCTGAAAAGCCGTCAGGAAAGCCTTCCATTATAGCTTTTCATGCCGCCCGGGACGCGCGGCGGGTTGTGGCCGCGCGACGCCGCCTGCCCGGTTCCGACCCTTGAACGGCGGCGCGCTGGCCGTCAGTGGCACGCGTTCAGCAGGTCGTCGTGCGCGGCTTCCTCGCGCGCGAAGCGCTCGGCGAGAAAGTCGAGCAGCACGCGCACGCGCGGCGCCATGTAGCGCTTGCCGGGATAGATCGCGTGCAGCGGCGCGCTCTGGTGCCGCCAGTCGGGCAGCAGGACCTTGAGCCGCCCGGCGCGGATGTCGTCGGCGACATCCCAGATCGAGTTCAGCACGATGCCGCGGCCGCGCAGCGCCCACTCGCGGGCGAGGCCGCCGTCGTTGGTCTCGAACGCGGTGGCGAGCGGTACCGTGCAGGTCTGCGCGTCGTCGCCGCGCGTGAAACGCCACGTGTTCATCGGCCCGGACGCCACCGTGATCACGTTGCACGGAAAGCGGGCCAGATCGTTTGGATCGCGCGGCACGCCGTGGCGTTCGATGAAAGACGGCGCCGCGCACGGCACGCGCCGGTCCGCGGCGAGCCGGCGGGCGATCAGCGCGCCGTCGGGCGGCGCCGCGAAGCGGATCGCCAGATCGATCTCGTCCTGCCACAGGTTGACCGTCGAGTCGGACGCCGTCAGCGAGAACGTCACGTCCGGGTAGCGCGCGGTGAATTCGTCGAGCCAGTCGAGCAGCCGCCGGCGGCCGAAATCGGACGTCGCCGACAGCCGCACCCGGCCGCCGACGACGTTGCGGCCGGCCTGCAGCAGCGCGTTCGCGTCGTCGAGCGCCTGCAGCGCCTGCCGGCAGCCGGTCAGGTACAGGCGGCCCTCGTCGGTGAGCCGCAACTGCCGGGTCGAACGGTCGAACAGCCGGGTGGCGACCGCCGCCTCGAGCTTCGCGAGGCGCGCGCTCGCGGCGGCCGGCGTGAGGTTCAGCTTGCGCCCGGCGGCGGACAGGCTGCCCAGTTCGGCGGCCTCGACGAACAGCCGGATATCGCCCAGTCGATCCATGGGATTTTTCAGAAATATTTGAAAATGGTTCAAACGCCACGCCAATTATCAAATATAGGCATCTTCGGGACAATGCGCAGATCCTGCCTTTTGTGCGGTGCGGCACCGACCGGGCGCCGCGTCCGCCGCCTTCCGGAGAACCTCATGCCCATTCCATTGCTGGCGCTTGCGATCAGCGCCTTCGCCATCGGTACCACCGAGTTCGTCATCATGGGCCTGCTGCCCGAGGTCGCGCACGACCTGGCCGTGTCGCTGCCGTCGGCCGGCCTGCTGGTCACGGGCTACGCGCTCGGCGTCGCGGCCGGCGCCCCGCTGCTCGCGGTGCTGACGAGCCGCATGCCGCGCAAGGCCGCACTGCAGCTGCTGATGGCGATCTTCATCGTCGGCAACGTGTTGTGCGCGACCGCGTCCGGCTACGCGATGCTGATGGTCGCGCGGGTCGTCACGTCGTTCGCGCACGGCTCGTTTTTCGGGATCGGTGCGGTGGTCGCCGCGTCGCTGGTGCGGGCCGACAAGCGCGCGAGCGCGATCGCGCTGATGTTCACGGGGCTCACGCTGGCGAACGTGCTCGGCGTGCCGTTCGGCACGTTCGTCGGCCAGCTGCTCGGCTGGCGCGCGTCGTTCTGGATCGTCGCCGCGCTCGGCGTGTTGGCGCTTGGCGGCGTCGCCGCGCTCGTGCCGAACCGCCACGACAGCGGGCCGGTCGGCCTCGGCCACGAAGTGCGCGTGCTGAAGGAGCCGCAGGTGTGGCTCGCGCTGCTGATGACCGTGCTCGGCTTCGGCGGCGTATTCGTCGTGTTCACGTACATCGCGCCGATTCTCCAGTCCGTGTCGGGCTATTCGCCGCGCGCGGTTGCACTGATCCTCGTGCTGTTCGGCGTGGGCCTGACGATCGGCAACACGCTTGGCGGCAAGCTCGCCGACCGCGCGCTGATGCCGTCGTTGATCGCGATCCTCGTCGCGTTGATGGCCGTGATGGTCGTGTTCGCCAAGACGAGCCACCATCCGGTCGCGGCAGCCGCCACCGTGTTCGTATGGGGGATCGCCGCGTTCGCGACGGTGCCTCCGCTGCAGGCGCACGTGGTCGAGAAGGCCGCGAGCGCGCCGCATCTCGCATCGACGCTGAACATCGGCGCGTTCAACGTCGGCAACGCGCTCGGCGCGTGGCTCGGCGGCCTGGCGCTCGATCACGGCTTCGCGCTCGATACGCTGCCGTGGGTCGCCGTCGCGGTGACGTTTGCGGCGCTCGTCGTGACGTGGTTCGCGATGCGGCTCGACGCGCGCGGGCCGGCACGCGGCGCGGCGCCGGCGGCGCAATGAGCGGTGCAATGAGCGGTGCAATGAGCGACGCGATAGCGGCGGGAAAAGGTTCGCGAGGAACGCATTCCTCCGCGATGCTGATAACGGTGTGAAGATAACTTCGTTTGCCGGCGCAAGGCCGGGTGATAGCGTCTCGATACGCGCCGTTGCTGGCGCAACCCGATTCCGATCCCGGCTTACCCCATACGCAGGGCTGCACAGCGGCCCGGAGGCAATGCTATGTCTTCATCCCTGGCGCTCGTGCGCGACGTGTCTTCCTTCGAGTCCGGCAATGCCGCCGATGCGCGGGCGTCCGCGTCGCTCGACGTTCTCGAGCAGGTCGTCGGCGTGAACCTCGCACGGTTGCGCGCCGAGCGGCAGTTGTCGCTCGATGCGCTCGCGCGGCTGTCCGGCGTGTCGCGCGCGATGCTCGCGCAGATCGAGTCCGCGCGCAGCGTGCCGTCGATCAAGGTGCTTTGCAAGATCGCCGCGGCGCTGAAGGTGTCGGTCGCCGCATTCCTGCGCCGCCATGCGGTGAACGGCTTCGAGCACCTGGCGGCCGAGCGCGCGTCGCGTGTCGTCAGCTCGAATGGCCGCTTCTCGGCGCGCGCGCTGTATCCGGAAGGCGAGCCGGCCGCGGCCGAGTTCCACGAGCTGCGGATCGCGCCGCTGCATACGGAGCCCGGCGCCCGCCGCGCGCCCGGCACGACGGTCAACCTCGTGGTCAGCGAGGGCACGCTCGAAGTCAGCGTGCATGAGCGCCGCCAGTTGCTCGCGACCGGCGATGCGATCGTGTTCGATGCCGACCAGCCGTACAGCCTGCGCAACCCGGGCGACAGCGAGGCGCGTGCGTTTCGCGTGACGGTGAGCCCCGAGGTGCCGCCGCGCTGGCTCGTGCCCGATGCGGCGCACGCCGCACATGCAGCGCACGCGGCCGGCTGAGCGCGCAGGCAGCACGAAAGCGGGCCGCGTTCCCGTCGTTCGGGCGAGATCGCGGGGCGTTTGTCGGCTGTTTGGACGATGCCGTTAGACGGGGTCGTCGGTAAGGTTTTAGGTGGTGTTCGCTGCGCCGCGCGCGCAGCTGTTGTATGCTTGGCCCGCCGTTGATGGGGTAGGCCCATCCGGCAATCAGTGCGTCTTCAGGGCGGGGCGAAATTCCCCACCGGCGGTAGGCTGGCGTAAGCCGGCGAGCCCGCGAGCGCCCGCGCATTCGCGCGGGGTCAGCAGATCTGGTCGAATGCCAGAGCCGACGGTCATAGTCCGGATGAGAGAAGATGTGCAGATAGTCATGTCCGCCAGGGCCGCTTCGCCATGTGTGCGAAGCGGGTTGTCGTTCTGTCTGTTTGCAATGCCCTGAAACGTTTTTCGCCCAAATCGTATTCGCGAGGAGCGTTTCACATGTCCTTGATGTCCATTTCGTCGGCACCCGCCGACGCCTTTGCCGATCTCCCGTTGCTGGATTCCGAACCGGTGCCGCCGCGCATCGCCGCCGCGCTCGATGCGATGCGCGCAGGCCGTGCGGTCGTGTTGCAGGACGACCACGACCGCGAGAACGAAGCCGACCTGATCGTTGCCGCCGAGCGCATCACGCCCGAGACGATGGCGCTGCTGATCCGCGAATGCAGCGGCATCGTGTGCCTGTGCCTGACCGACGACACGGTGCGTGCGCTCGAGCTGCCGCCGATGGTGCAGACCAACGAGAGCCGCAACGGCACCGCATTCACTGTCTCGATCGAGGCACGCGAAGGCGTGCATACGGGCGTATCGGCGGCCGATCGCGTCACGACGATCCGCGCGGCGATCGCGGAAGGGGCGAAGCCGCACGACATCGTGCGCCCCGGCCACGTGTTTCCGTTGCGTGCGCAACCGGGCGGCGTGCTGGCACGCCGCGGTCACACCGAAGGCACGGTCGACCTGTCGATCCTCGCGGGCCTGAAGCCGGCCGGCGTGCTGTGCGAGCTGATGAATCCGGACGGCACGATGACGCGTGGCGACGATGTCGAGCGTTTCGCGCAACAGCACGGGCTGCCGATGCTGACGATCGCGGAACTCGTCGAGTTCCGCGAGGCGCTGGCCGCCGCGCGCGAGCGCTGCTGCGAACCGGCTTGAGGGAAGGGAAGGCGGGCGCGTTCGCGCGCCCGTGGCACGGCGTGCGTGAACCGGCGCACGCCGGATTGGCCCGATCAGCCTGATCGGGCCGGCGCAGACCATCAGGACTGCACGTCCCCGAATTCGCCGCGGATGCCGGCTTCGACGAACGCCGGCAGTTCGTCCATCTTGCGCATGATCCGCGTGATGCCCATCGCGCGCAGCGCGTCCGCGTAGTTGTCGGGAATGTGGCTCGCGCCGACGAATGCGATCGTCTTCATGCCCGCCGCACGCGCGGCATTCAACCCCGACACGCTGTCCTCGACGACGATGCAGCGCTCCGGCGCGACGCCGAGCGTGTGCGCCGCATGCAGGTAGACGTCGGGGTAGGGCTTCGGCCGCGCCACCTGCTCGGAGCTGAACACGCGATCGCCGAAGATCTCGGTGAGCGACGCGCGCTTCAGCGAGCTGCGCACGCGCACGAGCCGGCTGTTCGACACGACGGCCGCCGGCAGGCTTACCTTCAGCAGCGCGTCGCGCACGCCGGAGATCGGCGCGAGCGACTGGGCCAGCGCGCTCTCGATGTTGTGCTCGATGGTCTCGATGAAGTCGGCGGGCATCTCGATCCCGAAGCGGGATTCGATTCCCGCCAGGAAGCGCGACGTCTGCTGGCCGAACGCCGACTTGGCGGCGGCTTCGAAATCGAGATTCGGGAACGTGGCGGACAGCGTGTCGAGCAGTACGCGGTCGGCGATGACTTCGCTGTCGACGAGCACGCCGTCGCAGTCGCAGATGAGGTGATCGAGCATGGTGGTGAAAAAGCGGGATGTCGGCGACGCAGATCAATGCGCCATCATACGTGCTTTCACGCACATGCCGCGCGCCGCTTCGGCAAATTTTCCCGACGCGGCCGCGCTCGCCGCGCTTCGTTCAGGCGGGCTGCCGATCGTCCGGCGGCGGCCCGCCTGCGCGGTTCGCCGCTACTTGCGACCGGTGATGTTACAGCGCGATTACGCGCCCCGTTTTCCACGAGGTCATCGCGGCCTCGGCCAGTTCGAGCGCGGCGAGCCCGTCGTCGATCGTCGTCCTGACCGGCGTGCCGTCGCGCAGCGCGTCGACGAAGTGCGCGATCTCGGCCGCGTACGCGTGCCGGTAGCGTTCGAGGAAGAACGGCTCCGGCACGTCCGTCGCAACGCCTCCCGCGAGCCACGCGCTCACCTCGGTCGGCCGCACGTTGCCGGCCTGCAGCATCCCGTTGCTGCCGAGCAGCTCGAAACGCTGGTCGTAGCCGTACGCGGCGCGACGCGACGTGTTGATCTGGCACAGCAGCCCGCGCCGCGTGCGGATCGTCACGGCAGTCGAATCGATGTCGCCTGCGTCGTGCACGGCCGGATCGGTCAGGCAACTGCCGGTCGCGTGCAGCGTCTGCGCTTCGTCGCCGAGGATCCAGCGGAACACGTCGAAGTCGTGGATCAGCATGTCCTTGAAGATGCCGCCCGAGCTGCGGATGTAGTCGACGGGCGGCGCGCCCGGGTCGCGGCTCGTGACGACCAGCATTTCCGGCGCGCCGATCTCGCCGCGCTCGACGCGCGCCTTCAGCACGGCGAACGTCGGGTCGAAGCGGCGCTGGAAGCCGATCATGCAGGTCACGCCGCTGCGCCGGACGACGTCCGCGCAGGCACGCGAGCGTTCGACGCTCAGGTCGACCGGCTTCTCGCAGAACACGGCCTTGCCTGCGTTCGCGGCCGCGACGATCAGGTCCGCGTGCGTGTCGGTGCTCGATGCGATCACGACCGCCCGGACGGCCGGATCGCCGAGCGCGCGCTCGACGTCGGCCACTTGCGCGCCGTGCGCGCGGGCCAGCGCGTCGGCCGACGGCGCATGCCGGTCGACGACGTACTTCAGCTTCGCGCCCGGATGGCGCGCGAGATTCGCCGCGTGGATCTTGCCGATTCGTCCCGCGCCGAACAACGCGAATTCGATCATTCCGTTCTCCTGTTGATGATGTGATTTTGCGCCGGCACGCCGCTCGAGTCGGCCGCGTACGTTGGCGGCGGTCATTGATCCGACAGTTCGCCGCGCACGTAGTCGATGCTGGCCCGCAACCGCTCCTCGATGTCGTCGGCTTCGGCGATTTCGTTTGCGAACGGCTCGAACGAGCATGCGCCGCGGTAGCCGCGCACGAGCAGTTCGCGCAGTTGCCGGAGATTGCCGAGCCGGTCGGCGCGGCCGACCAGCACGCGATGGCCGTCGCGCATCCGGTCGGCCGGCAGGTCGTCTTCCTCGACGCCCGAGATGTGCACGAGGCCCGTCAGGTTCGGGAAGAAGATGTCCTCGCCCGACAGGTGATGGTGGAACGTGTCGTGCACGAGCCGGAACACTTGCTCGCCCGCCGCGTCGTAGATGCCTTTCACCGCATCCGACTTGCGACGCAGCGCACATTCCTCGAAACCGAGCGGCTCGATGAAGCCGAGCAGGCCGCGCGCGTCGAGGATCGGCTTGAGCGCCTTCAGCGCCTTCACGAGATCCGCGTGGCGCACGTCTGCGCTGCGCGTGTCGCCTCGGCTGTTGGTCGGGCACAGCACCAGCGCATGCGCGCCGCATTGCGCCGCGTAGTCGGCCAGCACGGCCGCCTCGTCCGCGCGCTCGGCGTTCCATTGCTCGAAGCGCTGCAGCGCGTTGATCGTCAGGATCTTTACGCCGCCGGCTTCGGCGGTCGCGCGAACGGTGGCGGGTGGCGTGCCGTCGTCGATTTCGACGCCGTCGAGATCGTTGCGGATTTCGATCGCCGCGACGCCGAGGCGCTGGCACAGCGCGACGTAACGGTCGAGCGGCAAGCGCGGTGCGCTCATCCGGTTCAGCGAAAAATGGAAGGCTTGCGTCATCGTTCTGTCCTTGGGTCTCGAGTGGGGGCCGGGTTCGAATCAGGTGCCGGTGCGCGCGATGTCGGCGGCCCGGCGAGTGCATGCCACGTGTCGCGCAGCCAGTGCGCGCACGCGACGTTGTTGTCGAAGATCGAATAGCGTGCGCCGCCGCCGTAGTCGGGAAACGGGATGAACTCGCAGCTGATCTGTTCGACCTTCGCCGGCCGTACGTGGGCCTGCGCGTGCAGCAACTGCCGAAGCGCGGCCTTCCACGTATCGAGCGCTGCCGCGCGCCATGCACCGTGATAGGCGCCCGGCGCGGGGGCGACGAACGGATACTGGATGCCGCGCCCGGGCCTGCCGTCGGCGCGGCGCATCCACGGATTGTGCGGATTGTTCGGCGTCACGCTGCGCGCATGCGCATGCCGGACCCAGCCGCGTGCGATCCAGTCGGCGTAGAGGGCGTCCGGCGACGCAGGGTCGAGCAATCGGCGGCCGCCGTCGGCCGCGTCGCGCATGCCCGATGCGTCGAGTTCGGCGCGATTGCCGATCTTGAACAGCAGGTGAGAATGATCGAGCGTGATCCGGAACGGCACGCCGGCCTGTTCGACATGCCGCGCGACGCGTGCGACACGCGTGAAATCCTCGCTCCACATGTCGACGTGCACTTCGAGACTTGGCAGGCAGCCGGCCGACTCGCCGCGCTCGTAAGTGCGAAGGTAGAAATCGGCGACCTCGCGGTCGGACAGCGGATGGCCGTCCGCGTGATGCGCGTACAACTGACAGTTGAGCACCGTGCTGCCGAAATGCGCGCCCGCGTCGGCGATCTCGGCCACGTGTGCTTCGTCACGGCCCGCGCACCAGATGCCGCCGATCACGCGAATCGGGAGCGCATGGCGTTCGACCAGCGCGAAATAGGGAGACAGGTCTTCGCCGCGCGCCGGGTTCTTTTCGACGTAGTCGAACACACCGGCGCCGGCGACCATCCGGAAGCGTTCGGCGGGCGGGGCCGGCGGCAGGCCGTCGTGTTCGAGCACGCCGTCGAGGTTCACGCCGATGAGGATCGGTTCGGCCATCGTCTCCTGTCCGCCGTTGTCATGGGATTGGCTGCCCAATGTACGGATGCGCGGCGCGGGCTGCATGACAAACGTTGACGAAAAATCGCCAATGCGGCGGTCGATTTTTTCGCAACGCGCATGCGGTGCGACAGACGGTGTGCCGGGCGTCGGAATTCAGGCCGGCAGGTAGGCGCTCGTCCTCACGTTTGCCGGACAGAACACGCGGAATTCGACCGGATCGGCCGGCGGCGACTGTTCGACGATCCCGCACGCATGCAGCACGTGTTGCAGTGCGGAAATCACCTGGCCGTCCGGATCCTGGTCGATCGCGAGATCCATTGCACCGGCCTCGATGAAGGTGCGGTGCAGGTCGATCATCTCGTGGCCGATCCACACGACGCGGCCGGCCGCGCCGGCCTTGCGCAGCGCCGCTTCGATGCCGGCCGAGCCGGCACCGCTGTTGTAGATCGCGACCACGTCGTCGTGCGCTTGCAGCGCCTTCGTCACGGCGCGGTAGCAGCGGTCGTCCTGGTCGAGCGTCTCGATCGGCTCGTCGTCGCAGCGGACGGCGGCGAACGCTTCGGCGAGCTGGTGGCGGCAGCCGGCCATCCGGTCCGCGTGCGCGCGGTAGCCCATGCGTCCGCCGAGCAGCAGCACGCGGCCGGGGCGTGCCGCCAGGCGGCCGATGTAATAGCCGGCCGTGCGCCCGGCCCGGTAGTTGTCGATGCCTGCGAAGTGCACGCGGTCGATGCCGCCGATGTCGGTGACCATCGTGACGACGGTTTCGCCGCGCGCGATCGCGCCGGCCAGCGCGTCGCGCACGCGGGCGGTGTCGCGCGCCGTGACGATCAGCGCCGCGCGCCGGTAGGCGGGCCGCTCGATCAGCGTGGCGGCGCGCTCGTCGTCGGCGGCGGGCAGGATCGTCCGGTGCACGACCACGCGCCGGTCGAGCATCTGCAGCGAGCGCTGCAGCGCCAGCTGCAGCCGGCGGAAGAACGCCGCGTCGGTGTCCGGCAGCAGCACGTCGACATGGATCAGCCCGTGCCGCGTGTCGGGCAGCTGGCGCGGCACGCCGAGCTGCCGCGCGGCCGCCACCACGCGTTCGCGGGCCTGTGCCGAGACGCTGCCGCGCTCGTTCAGCACGCGGTCGACGGTGGTCGTGCTGACGCCGGCGAGCGTCGCGATCTCGTCGAAGCGCGCGGTGCGCTTGCGCCAGCGCGGCCCGGATTCGCCTGCCATGGTTGTCTCCATCGTGGTGTCGCCATCGAGACGTGGCGATGCGAGGAACGCTAAAGCGATGGCGAAATTTCGTCAACGTTTCGATTGAGCGGGGGAGGCCGCGGGCCTAATTTTGATTCCATGCCGAAGCGCTTGCCGCGCTTCCTACGGACAGGGAATCCAGGAGACGCACGTGGTTCATATCGACGATCAGGCGCACGACCGCACGGCGGCGCGGCGCGAGGCATACCGGATGATCGGCGGCGCAGGCGCGCGCGCGCAGGCGGCCGGGCTCGTCAATGCCGAGTGGTACCGATGCCCGGTGCCGCGGCCGCTGATGAAGCAGCTGATGCAGCGCGGCGATGCGCGCGCGATCCGCGACACGCTGCTCTGGTACGCGGCGATCGCGATCAGCGGCGTGCTCGCGTGGCTGGCATGGCGCGCGCATTCCGCATGGGCGATCCCCGCGTTCTTCGTGTACGGCACGCTCTACTGCAGCCCGGCCGACTCGCGCTGGCACGAATGCGGGCACGGCACCGCGTTCCGCACGCGCTGGATGAACGACGTGCTGTACCAGGTCGCGTCGTTCCAGGTGTTCCGACGCGCGACGGCGTGGCGCTGGAGCCATGCACGCCATCACACCGATACGCTGGTCGTCGGGCGCGATCCGGAAATCGCCGCGCCGAAGCCGACCGACTGGCTCTCGTTCGCGCTGAATATCGTCGCGCTGAAGCATGTGGCCGGCGAGCTGCGCAAGATGCTCGCGATTGCCTTTACCGGCCGGCTCGACGACGAGGAGCGCACCTACGTGCCCGAATCGGAGCGGCCGAAGGTGGTGCGCGAGTCTCGCATCCATCTCGCGGTGTATGCGATGGTGGTCGGTGCGTCGCTGTACTGGCACACGATCCTGCCGCTGCTCTACATCGGGCTGCCGAGCCTCTACGGCGCGTGGCTGTACCTGTATTTCGGCCTCACGCAGCACGCGGGCATGCCCGAGAACGTGCTCGATCACCGGCGCAACTGCCGGACCGTGATGATGAATCCGGTGTTCCGCTTCCTGTACTGGAACATGAACTACCACGTCGAGCACCACATGTTCCCGATGGTGCCGTTCCACGCGCTGCCGAAGCTGCACGACGCGGTGAAGGCCGACATGCCGCCGCCGTACCGCAGCACGCTGGCCGCGTATGCGGAGATCGTGCCGGCGCTGGTCAGGCAGACGCGTGACCCGTCCCATTACGTCGTGCGGCCCGTGCCGGATGCCGCGCGCGCCTGACCGACATCGAACCTGCCAACCGAGGAGACACCCAACATGACGCAATGGATCGACACCGGCGCGCTCGACGAGATCGACGATGAAGACGTCGCGCGCTTCGACCATGCCGGCCACACGTACGCGATCTACCGCATCGCCGGCGAAGTCTATGCGAGCGACGGCCTGTGCACGCACGAGCACGTGCATCTCGCGGACGGGCTCGTGATCGACCACGTGATCGAATGCCCGAAGCACAACGGGCGCTTCGACGTCCGCGACGGTCGGCCGTTGTCCGCTCCCGCGTGCGAGAAGCTGCGCACGTACCGCGCGAAGATCGAAGACGGCCGCATCCTGATCGAGGTGTGACGCGATGACGAACGACCGGGTGATGGCGATCGTCGGCGCGGGCCACGCGGGCGGCCGCGCGGCGCAGGTGCTGCGTGAATCCGGCTGGCGCGGGCGGATCGTGCTGATCGGCGCGGAGGCGCACCTGCCGTACGAGCGGCCGCCGTTGTCGAAGGGGGTGCTGACCGGCGAGCGCAGCGCGGCGCAGTGCCGGTTGCGCGATCCGGACGCATGGGCGGCCGATCGCATCGAGCCGGTCGTCGCGACGGTCGAGCGAATCGATCCGTGCGCGCGTGAGGTGCGCGTGTCGGGCGCTCGCGTGTTCGGCTACGACGCGCTGCTGCTCGCGACCGGCGGCCGCGCGCGTCGCCTCGCGATTCCGGGCGCGGCGCTCGACGGCGTGTTCGCGTTGCGCACGCTCGACGACGCGGCGGCGCTCGGCGCGCGGCTCGTGCCCGATGCGCGGGTCGTGCTGATCGGCGGCGGCTTCATCGGTCTCGAGGTCGCGGCGTCGGCGCGACTGCGCGGCTGCCGCGTGACGGTGCTCGATGCGGCGCCGCGCCTGCTCGGGCGCGCGGTGCCGGAGACGATCGCGGCGCGCGTGCACGCGCTTCACGAACGGCAGGGCGTGGCCATTCGCGTGAGCCGGAAGCCGGTTGCGATCGAGCGGACGGCGAGCGGGGCGCTGGCCGTCGTGCTCGACGACGGCGACACGCTGATCGCCGACACGCTCGTCGCGGGCATCGGTATCGAGCCGGCCGACGAACTGGCGCGCGACGCGGGCCTCGCAGTCGAGCGGGGCATCGTCGTGAACGAGCGGCTCGAGACTTCGGCGCGCGGCATCTACGCGGCCGGCGACGTCGCGGTGTTTCCGAGTGCGTTGTCGGGGCGGCTGGTCCGGCAGGAGACGTGGCACGGCGCCGAGACCCAGGCGCGCGTCGCCGCGCGCAACATGCTCGGCGCCGACGAGCCGTATCGCGAGACGCCGTGGTTCTGGTCGGATCAATACGACACGCAATTGCAGGTGGCCGGGGAGCCGGCACTCGGCGAGCGGTCGGTCGCGCGCGTGCTCGGCGACGACGCGGAAATCCATTTCCATTTCGACGCCGGTGCGCGGCTCGTCGCTGCGAGCGGTTTCGGCCGCGCGTCGGAGTTCGTCAAGGACATGCGCGTGGCGAGAGCGCTGGTCGAGCGCGGGATCGACGTGAGCCCGGCGGCCGTGGCGGATAGGGGGGTGAAGCTGAAGTCGCTGATATCGGCCGAGGGCGACCGGTAGCGGAAACGACGCGGCGAAGCGCGAGAGAAGGGGAGGGAAACGCGCGGCGACGAATGCCGCGCGTTTCGGTCAAGCCACGATCAGATCGTCGTGTGCAGGTGCAGGTACAGGCCGGCCGCCGCGGCGCCGCCGAGCAGCGGGCCGACGACGGGCACCCATGCATAGCGCCAGTCGCTGTCGCGCTTACCGGGGATCGGCAGCAGCGCGTGCATGATGCGCGGCGACAGGTCGCGCGCGGGGCTCATCGCATAGCCGGTCGGGCCGCCGAGCGAGATGCCGATGCCGAGCACGAGCAGGCCGACGGGCAGTGCGTCGAGCGCGCCGAGGCCGACCTGCGGCGACGCGAGGTACAGCACGCCGAGGATCAGCACGAACGTGCAGATCGCTTCGGTCAGCACGTTGTGCGTGACGCTGCGGATCGCAGGCGCCGTGCAGAACACCGCGAGCTTCAGGTCTGCATCGGCTTCCTTCGCGAAGTGCTGGCGATACGCGAGCCACACGAGCAACGCGCCCGCCATCCCGCCGAGCATTTGCGCGAGGATGTAGCCGCCGACTTTCGACCACGCGAACTTGCCCGCGAGCGCGAGACTGATGGTGACGATCGGGTTGAGGTGCGCACCGCTGAACGACGCGGTCACGTAGACGGCGACGAATACGGCCATCGCCCAGCCCATCACGATCACGATCAGGTCCGCGCCTTTGCCCTTGGTCTTGGCAAGCAGCACGTTTGCGACCGCGCCGTTGCCGAGCAGCACGAGGATCGCTGTGCCGATGAACTCTGCAATATAAGGTGACATGGTTGTCTCTCGTATGTCATCGCGGACTCGCGCGTTGCGCGGTCCGCCGGTGTTGTTGTATTTCGTCTGGAAGTCTCGGGGTTACTGGGCGTCGTCGGCCCATGCCTTCGCGGCACGCACCGCTCGCTGCCAGCCCGACATGCAGCGTTCGACCTGCTCCTTCGGCATCGACGGCGAGAAGCGGCGATCGAGCTGCCACTGGTCGCGCACTTCGTCGAGGTTCTTCCAGTAGCCGATCGCGAGGCCCGCGAGGTAGGCCGCGCCGAGCGCGGTCGTCTCGGTGATCTGCGGACGCACCGCGTCGACGCCGAGCAGGTCCGCCTGGAACTGCATCAGCAGGTCGTTCGCGCTCGCGCCGCCGTCGACACGCAGCTCGCCGATGCTGATGCCCGAATCGGCTTCCATCGCGGCCAGCACGTCGAGCGACTGGTACGCGATCGAATCGAGCGCCGCGCGTGCGAGGTGTGCGGAGGTCGTGCCGCGCGTGACGCCGAACACCGAGCCGCGCGCCCGCGGGTTCCAGTGCGGTGCGCCGAGGCCGGCGAAGGCGGGCACCAGGTAGACGCCGTCGGTGTGCGGCACGCTCGCGGCGAGCGCCTCGATTTCAGCGGCCGACTTGATGATGCCGACGCCGTCGCGCAGCCACTGCACCACCGCGCCCGCGATGAAGATGCTGCCTTCCAGCGCGTACTGCACGTTGTCGCCGATCTGCCAGGCGATCGTCGTCACGAGGTTGTTCTTCGATTCGATCGGCTTGTCGCCGGTGTTCATCATCAGGAAGCAGCCGGTGCCGTAGGTGTTCTTCACCATGCCGGACTGCGTGCACATCTGGCCGAACAGCGCCGCCTGCTGGTCGCCCGCGATGCCCGCGAGCGGGATCTTCGACGCGAACACGGTGGTCTTCGTATGGCCGTAGATTTCCGACGATGCCTTCACTTCCGGCAGCATGCTGCGCGGGATGTCGAGCAGCTCGAGCAGTTCGTTGTCCCACTCGCGCGTGTGGATGTTGAACAGCATCGTGCGCGACGCGTTCGTCACGTCGGTCACGTGCAGTTCGTGCTTCGTGAAGTTCCACACGAGCCAGCTGTCGACGGTGCCGAACGCGAGCTTGCCCTGCCGGGCCTTCTCGCGTGCGCCCGGCACGTTGTCGAGAATCCAGCGGATCTTGGTCCCTGAGAAGTACGAATCGATCGGCAGGCCGGTCTTCGCGCGCACCTTCGCCTCGAGGCCCTGTGCTTTCAGCGAATCGCAGAAGTCGGCCGTGCGGCGATCCTGCCAGACGATCGCGTTGTAGACGGGCTGGCCCGTCTCGCGGTCCCAGACGATTGTCGTTTCACGCTGGTTGGTGATGCCGATCGCCGCGATCGACGTGCCGTTCAGGCCCGTGCGCGTGACGGCTTCGGCGGCGACGCCGGCTTGCGTCGACCAGATTTCCTGCGGGTCGTGCTCGACCCAGCCGGGTTGCGGGTAGATCTGCTCGAATTCCTTCTGGGCGATCGAAACGATATTGCCCTGGCGATCGAACAGCATCGCGCGGGAACTCGTGGTGCCCTGGTCAAGCGCGAGGATGTACTGATCCTGCATGTCTCTCATCTCCATCCGTGGATTTGGCTTAGTTGTGATGCGCGCCGCATGTGGGCGGCGCGTCGGTGAGTCAACGTCGGTACGGCAACTGCAACTGCATTCCGATCAGGCCTGCGGCGCGTGCGCGGCGGCGAACCACGCGTCGACCGCGGCGGTCACCGCGTCGAGCGTGCCGGGCGCCACGTGCAGGCCGAGCTTCGAGCGGCGCCACAGCACGTCCTGCGCGCGGGTCGCCCATTCGGCGTCGCGCAGGTAGCGCAGTTCGGCGTCGTAGATGCCCGGTGCGATTTCGGTGCCGAGATCGGCAAGCGACTTCGCGCCGTCGATCACGCGCTCCGCGCGCGTGCCGTATGCACGCGCATAGCGGCGGGCGAGCGGGGCGGGCAGCCACGCGTGGCGTTTGGCGAACGTATCGGCGAATGCGTCGAACTTCGCGTTCGCGATGTCGCCGCCCGGCAGCGGGACGCCGGCCGTCCAGGTCTTCGCGTCGCGGCCGAGTGCGCGGCACAGCATGTCGCCGGCCTCTTCCGCGAGCTTGCGGAACGTCGTGATCTTGCCGCCGAACACCGACAGCAGCGGGGCGCCCGCGCCGTCGTCCAGCTCGAGGCGGTAGTCGCGCGTGACGGCCGATGCGTTCGCGGCGTTCTCGTCTTCCAGCAGCGGGCGCACGCCCGAGTAGGTCCAGTGCACGTCGGCCGGCGAGATCTTGCGCTTGAAGTAGCGGTTGATCGAGTCGCACAGGTACTGCGTCTCGTCGCGATCGATCGCGACCTTCGCGGGATCGCTCGTGTATTCGACGTCGGTCGTGCCGATCAGCGTGAAATCGTGCTCGTACGGAATCGCGAAGATGATTCGCTTGTCCGGGTTCTGGAAGATGTATGCGTGGTCGTGATCGAACAGCCGGCGCGTGATGATGTGGCTGCCCTTCACGAGCCGCACGCTGTGGTGCGCACCGCGGCCGAGCGCGCCTTTCAGCACTTCGCCGACCCACGGGCCGGCCGCGTTCGCGATCGCGCGCGCATGCACGACGCGGATCGATCCGTCGGCGTGCTGCAGTCGCGCTTCCCATTCGTCGCCGCGACGTTCGGCACTGACGAGCTTCGTGCGCGTCAGGATCTCCGCGCCACGCTCCTTCGCATCCATCGCGTTCAGCACGACGAGGCGCGCGTCGTCGACCCAGCCGTCCGAATAGACGAAGCCGCGCTTGATCGAATCGATCAGCGGCGCGCCGGCCGCATGGCGGCGCATGTCGATGCCGCGCGAGCCGGGCAGCAGTTCGCGTTTCGCGAGGTGATCGTAAAGGAACAGGCCGATGCGGATCAGCCAGGCCGGACGCAGGTTCGGCATGTGCGGCATCACGAAGCGCAGCGGCCACATGATGTGCGGCGCCGCGCGCAGCAGCGTCTCGCGCTCCTGCAGCGCCTTGCGCACGAGCCCGAACTCGTTGTACTCGAGGTAGCGCAGGCCGCCGTGAATCAGCTTCGTGCTGGACGACGACGTGTGCGACGCGAGATCGTCCTGCTCGCAGAGCATGACAGACAGGCCGCGGCCGGCCGCATCGCGCGCGATGCCCGCGCCGTTGATGCCGCCGCCGACGACGAGCAGATCGTAGCGATTCGGTTGGGTCACCTGCTGTCCTTATCGTCTGAGGGAAATGGTTGAACAGAAAATGTTCGAATTCGAAATTTAACGAACGAAATCGAAAAAGTAAAGTTCGAAAAAGCGGGGCCAGTAGCGCGCGGCGCGATCCCGGACGATACTGGCGGAATCGACCGTTTCACGAGGTGAATCATGCGTATAGGGATGTGGGCCGGCGTGTGCGCCGTCCTTCTGGCGGGGTGCAGCGCCGGCATGCCGCCGCTCGTCGGCAACTGGCGCACGCCGTCGTTCGTCGACCTGCAGACATCGTGCGGCGGCACGGCACGCGACTGGGGCGCGGACGCGCAGCCGGTCTACTCGACGCTGGTCGACGCGTACGTGGCGAAACGGTATCGCGGGCTGACCGAAGCGAACTATTGTGCGTTCGTAAACGAACTTTCGACGCACTATGCGGCGCCTGGCGCGGCGACGCGCGCCGGCTGGGTCGCGTATTTCAACGGTGCGCGCGCACAGGCGATCAGCTGGCGGGCGGCGGTCGATCCGACGCTGCGCGGCGGCTGAAGCAGGCTGCGGCGGGGCGGCGAGCGGGAAGCAGGAATGGACGCGCCGCCCGGAATCCGGGCGGCGCGGTCAGGTTACGAGCGGTGTGGTCTTTTACGAATAGCGGTATTTGATGGATCGCAGCGCGGCGTCGCCGGTTTCGGTCACGCAGTATTTGCGCCCCGATCCGAGTCCTTCCAGACGAACGAGCTGCTGTTCGAGCAGTGCGTCGATTTCGTCCCGATCCATGTTGGTTTGATCGGGGGCGTCCTTCACAAGCAATAGCGTGGCGAATTCATGCGGACTCAGCATCGTTCTCTCCATGGCGACCAGTCAGCCCGCGCGGCCGGCGCGAAAGCCGGTGCGCGATACCCATCGGGGTATGGCTTGGGGGGAAAAGCTGCATTCGCCGGCCATGCCATTCGTCCGCGCCCTGGCACAGGCGGAACGGTCGAATGGGCCGGGGAACTGGAGTCTAGTCGAGCACGCAGCCAACGACAAATCGTGCCCCGTTAATTTTCCCTTTGACAGCCGGGCCGCGCGCAAGCGGTTTGCTCGCGACGCCAACTTCTTGATTTCACTTGAAGTTCAGGGTGCGGCGCAGCATCGGCGCCGTCACTCCGCGACGTACACCTGGGTGCCGGCGGCCGCCACGGTGTCGGCCATCTCGGGCGGCAGCGGCTTGTCGGTGAAGAGCGCGTGCACCTGGCTCAAGTGGCCCTGGCGCACCAGCGCGGGGCGGCCGACCTTCGAATGGTCGGTCACGAGATAGACGGTGCGTGCATGCTGCATGATCGCCTCGGCCACGCGCACCTCGCGCGTATCGAAGTCGCGCAGCGTGCCGTCGGCCTCGATCGCCGACGTGCCGATGATCGCGTAGTCGACCTTGAACTGGCGGATGAAGTCGATCGCGAGTTCGCCGACGATGCCCTTGTCCCACGGCCGCACGATGCCGCCCGTGATCAGCACCTCGCAGTCGGGGTAGCCGCTCATCATCGACGCGACGTTCAGGTTGTTCGTGATCACGTGCAGCCCGTGGTGGCGGTTCAGCGCACGCGCGACTTCCTCGGTGGTCGTGCCGAGGTTGATGAACAGCGAAGCCTGGTCGGGAATGTGCGACGCCGCGAGCGCCGCGATGCGCCGCTTCTCGTCGTGGAACATCCGCTGGCGTGCCGTGTACGACACGTTCTCCGAGCTGGTCGGCAGGCTGGCGCCGCCGTGGTAGCGGCGCAGCAGGTTCAGGTCGGCGAGCCAGTTCACGTCGCGGCGGATCGTCTGCGGCGTCACCGCGAAGTGTGCGGCGAGATCGTCGACGGTCACGAAGCCGTCGCGCTGCACCCATTCGAGCAATTCCTGCTGGCGCGCGTTGAGGGTGAGGCGGGGATCTCGGGTCATGGCTCGATGGTCGTGTCGTGAGACGGAGCGGGTATTGTAAGGGCGGCAACGGCGTTCGGCCGGCCCGGCCCGCATGGTCGCCCGTAATTCATGCGGAAATGGCATTGATTCATGTGATAAATGAATTTGTGCGATTGCGCCGATCGCGCTGCAATGATGGCTTGCCCGCGCACGCGGGCGCGCGTCCGGCGCGTTCATTCAGCTTTCGACGAGGTGGAATCGATGACTGGCTTCAACTGGCACAACCCGTATCCGACGACCCGCATTCCGGTGTTCGCGCGCAACGTCGTGTCGACGTCGCACCCGCTCGCCGCGCAGGCCGGGCTGCGGATGCTGTGGAAGGGCGGCAACGCGGTCGACGCGGCGCTGGCCGCCGCCGCCGCGATCACGGTCGTCGAGCCCGTGTCATGCGGGCTCGGCGGCGACGCGTTCGCGCTCGTGTGGGACGGCGAGCGGCTGTCCGGGCTGAACGCGTCGGGCGTCGCGCCGGCCGCATGGAACGTCGACTATTTCCGCAAGCGCCACGGCGAGGCGGCCAACGGCATCGCGAACAAGCCGACGCGCGGCTGGGACACCGTCACCGTGCCGGGCGTGATCGCGGGCTGGGAAGCGCTGCATGCGAAGTTCGGTTCGCTGCCGTTCGCGGACCTGCTCGAACCGGCGATCGAGATCGCGGAGCGTGGCTATGCGGTGCCGCCGATCGTCGCGCACAAGTGGGCGGCCGCGGTGCCGGAACTCGAGGGGCTGCCGGGTTTCGCGGACACCTTCATGCCGCACGGCCGCGCACCGCAGGTGGGCGAGCGCATGTGCCTGCCGGGCCATGCGCAGACGTTGCGCACGCTGCAGAAGGAAGGTGCCCGCGCGTTCTACGAAGGTGCGCTCGCCGAGCGCATCGCCGCGTTCTCCCGCGAAGGCGGTGGCGCGCTGACCGCGGCCGACCTGCATGCTTACCGGCCCGAATGGGTCGAGCCGATCGGCAAGCGCTTCGGCCGTCACACGATCCACGAGATTCCGCCGAACGGGCAGGGCATCGCCGCGCTGATCGCTCTCGGGATCGCCGAGCACGCGGGCGTGACCGAATGGCCAGTCGACTCGGCCGACTCGCAGCATCTGCAGATCGAGGCGATGAAGCTCGCGTTCGCCGATGTCTATCGCTATGTCGCCGATCCGCGCGCGATGGAAGTCACGCCCGAACAGATGCTCGACGATGCGTATCTCGCCGAACGCGCGAAGCTGATCGATCCCGCGCGTGCGACGCATTTCGGCGCCGGCCGGCCGCATTCGGGCGGCACGGTCTACCTGTCGGCGGCCGACGAGCGCGGGATGATGGTGAGCTTCATCCAGTCGAACTACATGGGCTTCGGTTCGGGGCTCGTCGTGCCCGGCACCGGCATCGCGCTGCAGAACCGCGGGCACGGCTTCTCGATGGATCCGGCCTCGCCGAACGTCGTCGCAGGCGGCAAGCGGCCGTTCCACACGATCATCCCGGCGTTCGTCACGGAGGAGGTCGATGGCCGCACCGAGGCCGTGATGAGCTTCGGCGTGATGGGCGGCGACATGCAGCCGCAAGGGCACCTGCAAACTGTCGTGCGGATGCTCGGCTACGGGCAGCAACCGCAGGCGGCCTGCGATGCGCCGCGCTGGAAGGTCAATCGCGACTTCACGCTCGACGTCGAGGCTACGATGAATCGCGCGACCGTCGATGCGCTGGCCGCACGCGGCCATACGATCAAGTCGATCGACGATCCTTACATGGATTTCGGTTCGGGGCAGTTCATCTGGCGTCTCGATCGCGACGATCGCGAGCGCGGCTACGTGGCCGCGAGCGACAGCCGGCGTGACGGTCTGGCGGCCGGTTTCTGACGGATTGCCGCCGGCCTTCGCCGGCATTTCGTGCGCTTCGCGGGCGGCCGAATGGCCGCCCGTTGCGTTTGCGGCAGCCCGTATCACCGGGCGGGCGCAAGCGGTTTGAAGGACTCGTCTAACGAACGGCAACAGACGCCGTGGAACTGCGCTTGTCGGGTATGGTCAGTGATCTGGAGCACGAACGTCAAAGTCCGGCTAAGATGCCAGCATGGTTCGGCCGGACCAATCCACTATAAACGCAAGTAAAGCGCCGCCTGCGGGTCGTTTGGCGCCTGTGCCGAAGGCATGGGCCGGCCCCCGCGCGACGACTGGGAGCGCACTACCATGGACACCAAAACGACGCATGTGATGCCGTGGCGCATCGAGGACATCGACCTGAACCGGATCGATCGTCAGCGTGCCGCCGCGAACGAGGATCTGTTGCTGCTGCTGTGCGCGTCGTCGTTCATCGAAAGCGGCTCGGATCTCTACACGAGCAATCTGAGCCAGTTCTTCAACGACGATCCGGAAGTCTCCGCATGGCTCAACAATGCATGGGAGCACGAAGAATTGCAGCACGGGCGCGCGCTGAAGGCGTACATCGCGCACGTGTGGCCGGAGTTCGACTGGGATACCGCGTTCGCGAATTTCTTCGCCGAGTATTCGAAGACCTGCAAGGTCGAGGCGTTCGAGAAGACCCGCGCGCTCGAGATGGTCGCGCGCTGCGTCGTCGAGACGGGCACGGCCACGCTCTATCGCGCGATCAACGAGTGCTCGGACGAGCCCGTGCTGAAGGAAATCACCGACAACATCCGCACGGACGAAGTGCGCCACTACAAGCACTTCTTCAAGTTCTTCAAGAAGTACAACCAGCTCGAAGGCAATGGCCGGCTCGCGGTGCTCGGCGCGCTGGCGCGCCGCGTGATGGAAATCAAGAACGAGGATTCCGAGATCGCGCTGCGCCACGTGTTCGCGGTCCGCTATCCGGATCGTGTCGGCGACAGCCAGTACAACCGTGAGCGCGCCGCGCGCATCAGCACGCTGGTGCGGCGCAACCTGTCGGCCGACATGTGCGTGAAGATGCTGCTCAAGCCGCTCGACCTGCCCGCGAAGATCCAGCCGGGCGTCCACTATCCGCTCACGAAGATCACGCGGCACGTGTTCCTGCGCTGACCACCGCGGCGCGGCCCGTCGCGCGTATGCTGCGGCTTTTTCATCCGCTCACCACCGGGGCCCCGCCATCATGACCGATACCCATCGCCACGCGCTCGAACAATGGACGTTCGATGCGTGGCCGCCGGCCGTCGTTGCGTTGTTCGACGGCACTGCGCTCGAGCGTCATGCCGACTTCGCCGCATCGCTGATCGTCGCGACCGACGACGGCCAGTTGCGCACGACGCTGCTCGGCGTCGGCGAAATCTATGCACACGATGCGCGCACGCTGCTGCTGGCGCTCTGGCCGCAATCGCGCGCGGCGCGCGCGATTGCGCAACGGCGTACGGCCGCGTTGACGCTCGTCGCGGACGGCGCGTTCTTGCAGGCGCAATTGAGGGTGGAGCCGCTCGAAGGAGACTTCGGCGGACTGGCCGGATTCGCTGCGACGATCGCGCAGGGCGATGCGCAGCGGGTGGGCTATGCGCGTCTCGCGACAGGGGTCACGTTCACGCTGGAGGGGGAGCGCGCCGCGGTGCTCGCGCGCTGGCAACGCCAGGTCGAGCACCTGCGGCGCGCAGCCGCGCGGCTTCAGTGACCGCGCTGGCCGCTGCGCGACGAACGGTTGCGGTTCGCGTGCGCGGCGTTGCCGTTTGCCGGGCGTGCGCTGTTGCCGCCGCCAGCCGGACGCCCGCCGCTGCCGCCGGCGCCGCCTTGCCCCTGCGTGCGCGGCTTCGCGGCCTTCTGCTGCGATGCCTTCGGTTGAGACGCCTTCGGTTGAGACGCCTTCGGTTGCGCGTTGCCGTCGCGTTTCGCGGCCGGCTGGCCTGAGCCGCCTGCGCGCGGCTGGCGATTGCCGCCGCCACCGCCGCCGCCGCGCGGCTGCTGCTGCCCGCGGCGCTGCTGGATCGGCTCCGGCTTCGCGTTCGGATCGGGTTCGAAGCCCGCGATCACTTCCTGCGGAATCTCGCGCTTGATCAGCCGCTCGATATCGCGCAGCAGCTGCTTTTCGTCGACGCACACGAGCGACACGGCTTCGCCGGTCGCGCCCGCGCGGCCCGTGCGGCCGATCCGGTGCACGTAGTCTTCCGGCACGTTCGGCAGGTCGAAGTTGACGACGTGCGGCAACTGGTCGATGTCGATCCCGCGCGCGGCGATATCGGTCGCGACGAGCACCTGCAGCGTGCTGTTCTTGAACTCCGCCAGCGCGCGCGTGCGGGCCGACTGGCTCTTGTTGCCGTGGATCGCCATCGCGCTGATGCCGTCCTTCGTCAGCTGCTCGGCAAGCCGGTTCGCGCCGTGCTTCGTGCGCGTGAACACGAGCACCTGGAACCAGTTGTGTTCGCGGATCAGGTGCGTGAGCAGTTCGCGCTTGCGGTCGCGGTCGACCGGGTGGATCTTCTGCGCGACGCTTTCGGCGGTCGTGTTGCGGCGTGCGACCTCGATCAGCGCGGGCGAGTCGAGCAGGCTGTCGGCGAGCGCCTTGATCTCATCGGAGAAGGTGGCCGAGAACAGCAGGTTCTGGCGCTGCGGCGGCAGCTTCGCGAGCACGCGCTTGATGTCGTGGATGAAGCCCATGTCGAGCATCCGGTCGGCTTCGTCGAGCACGAGGATGTCGAGGTCCGACAGGTCGATCGTCTTCTGCTGCATGTGATCGAGCAGGCGGCCCGGCGTCGCGACGACGATGTCGACGCCGCGCTTGAGCGCATCGATCTGCGGATTGATGCTGACGCCGCCGAACATCACGGTGGAGCGCAGCTTCAGGTACTTGCTGTACGCACGCACGCTTTCCTCGACCTGGGCGGCGAGTTCGCGCGTCGGCGTGAGGATCAGCGCGCGCACCGCGCGCTTCGCACCGCGATGCTCTGCGTAAAAAGTATGCAGGCGTTGCAGGATCGGCAGCGTGAAGCCGGCGGTCTTGCCGGTGCCCGTTTGTGCGCCGGCGAGCAGGTCGCCGCCGCCGAGGACTGCAGGGATCGCCTGCTGCTGGATCGGAGTCGGCGACGTATAGCCGAGCTCGTTGACCGCCTTGACAAGCGGTTCGGCCAGGCCGAGAGATTCGAAAGACATAGATACCACTCTTGAGTTTTATGATCGGCGACACCTCGCGCGGCCCGCGCGGGGACTGGCGTCGCAAAAAGCAAAGGGGCGCGGCTGCGGTTTCCCGCAGCCGCGCCCCGTTTGCATCACGCGTTATTTAGTCAAGCGGCGCGGAACGCAGGTCGCTCACCTGTTGCGGCGAGATCGGCGTACCGTTGTTGCCCCACGACATCCGGATATACGTTACTACGGCTGCGACTTCCTGGTTCGACAGCGACTGTGCGAACGGCGGCATCCCGTACGGACGTGGATTCTTGAACGTGCTCGGCGGATAGCCACCATTCAGCACCATGCGGATCGGGTTGACCGCCGATTCCATCACGATCGAGTGGTTGCCCGCGAGCGGCGGATACGCCGGCGGCTTGCCCGCACCGGTTGCGGCGTGGCAGGTCGCGCAGTTGTCGGCGTAGATCTTCTTGCCTTGCTCGAACAGCGCATTGCCGAACTGCTTCGACGGCTCGTACTGCATGTTCTTCGGCGCTTCAGCCTTCTGCGGGATCGACTTCAGGTACGTCGACATCGCGCGCGTATCTTCGTCGGTCATGTACTGCAGGCTGTTGTGAACCACGTCCGCCATCGGGCCGAACACGGCGCCCTTCTGCGACACGCCGGCCTGCAGCAGGTCGGACAGCTCCTGCACGTGCCAGTCGCCGAGGCCGAGTTCCTTGTCGTTCGTCAGCGACGGCGCGTACCAGTTCTGCAGCGGGATCAGGCCGCCTGCGAACGCCGACGAGTTCACCGGGCCGCCCATCATGTTGATCGACGTGTGGCACATCGAGCAGTGGCCGAGGCCTTCGACGAGGTAGGCACCGCGGTTCCATTCGACCGACTTGGTCGGATCCGGCTTGTACTCACCTTCCTTGAAGAACAGCGTGCGCCAGCCGATCAGCAGGTTGCGGTTGTTGAACGGGAACTTCAGTTCGTGCGGACGGCTCGGCACCGACACCGGCGCGACCGAGCGCAGGTAAGCGTAGATCGCGTCGGAATCCGCGCGGGTGACCTTCGTGTAGCTCGCGAACGGGAAGCCCGGGTAGAGCAGGCTGCCGTCCTTCGAACGACCGGTGTGCATCGCGCGGTAGAAGTCGTCCGACGTCCACTTGCCGATGCCGTCCTTGTCGTCCGGCGTGATGTTCGGCGTGTACATCGTGCCGAACGGCGTCGCCATCGGCAGGCCACCCGCGAACGGCTTGCCGCCGCGCACGGTGTGACACGCGATACAGTCGCCGACGCGCGCGAGGTATTCGCCCTTCTTGATCAGCGCGGCCTGGTCGGCCGGCGTGGCCGCGACGGCGGAGGCGCCGTGCAGCGTGTCGTTGCCCGGCCACAGGACCGGCACGAGGGCGGCAGCCGCGACGATCGCGACGGCCGAGAGTGCAAACAGGGACTTGCGTTTCATTGTGTCTGTCTCCCTTGCCTTATTGCGGTTCGCTGCCGCAGGCGAGCGGAGTCTTCATCGAACGCGCCGGAGCCGGCACGGGGTTGGCGGGCGCCGGTTGCGCGGCGAGCCATGCGGTCACGGCCGTCACGTCTTCGTCGGAAAGCTTCGACGCGATGTCGTGCATGCAATCGGGCGCCTTCGCATGGCGGTTGCCCGAGCGCCATGCGCCGAGCTGCGCGCTCAGGTAATCGGCGTGCAGGCCGACGAGGCCCGGGATCGCCGGCTGCATGCCGGTCAGCCCTGCGCCGTGGCAGGCCACGCAGGCCGGCAGCTTGCGGGACGGGTCGCCCTGCGTGACGAGCTGCTTGCCGCGTGCGAGCGTCGCGGCCGGCAGCGTCGGCTTCGCCGGCGTCGGGTACGGCGGACGTTCGGCCGAGAAGTGCTCGGCGATTTCCTTCAGGTAATCGTCGTTCAGGTACGTCAGCAGGTAGTTCATCGGCGGGTACTTGCGCCGGCCGTCACGGAAGTTGACGAGCTGGTTGTACAGGTACTCGGCCGGTTTGCCGGCAAGACGCGGGAAGTAGTCGTTGTCCGTGCCCTGGCCATGGACGCCGTGGCAGGCCGTACAGCCGCGCACGCGCTCGGCCATGGTATCGGGTGCCTTGAGCGGCGCCTGCTGGGCGTGCGCTTGCTCCGTGGGCTTGGTCTGCGCTTGGGCAGCGCTCATAAGGCCCGCGCCGCCGAACATCAGAACGGCGAGCAGCGGACGGAAGAGGCGTCTTGAAGACACACGAGACTCCATGTTTATTCGACGGGGACCTGTTGTCCGGGCTACGATCGGCTCGGCGCATGACGGCAGGGCAGCCGGGCTGCTGCGACGCGGCATTCTATCATCGATGGGTAATGACGGCTATTTGGCAAAAGGACATCGGTTCCTGTCCGTTTGCGACTTGCGACAATTTGACGCGCATTGCGACGCGTCGGTGTGAACCGGCGTGCGTTTTCACCATCGAAGACCGTACACTCGCGGGTCGCGCGGCGCCGCCTCCGCCGCAGGTCCAGTCATTTCTCCCGTTTCCGGATTCATCGATGACGTTTTCTACCGTGCCGTTGCCTTCCTCACGCTGTCCGTCCCGTTGCCGCCGCTTCGTCGGCCTGCCGCTTTCGGGAGGGTGTGCGCGATGAAGTTCGACAGCTTGTGGGTCGGTCAGGTCGCGCTCGCGGCGCTGATGGACGCCGCGTTCGCGATGGCGGTCGGCTCGGCGCTGCTCAAGGCATGGCTCGGCAAGGACGGTGCACGTCCGGTCGTCGCGCCGTCGCATCCCGCGTGGCTGCGCGCGCAACATTCGCTGGTCGCGGCGGTGCTGGCGCTGGTACTCGCGGATCTCGGCTGGCTCGTCTACGAGGCCGCGACGATGAGCGGGGCGGGGCTCGGCGGCGCGTTCGCCGCGATTCCAGTCATGCTGACGCAGACGCATACGGGCTTCGCATGGAGCGTCGCGTTCGCCGGCGCCGTGGTGCTCGCGATCGTCTCGCTCGCGAAGCCGGAGGGCCCGGTTGCACACGCGGTGCTGTGGCTCGCGGTGATCGTGGTCGCGGCCGGCAAGGCGTCGCTCGGCCACGCGGCCGATACGGGTGCGCTGTCCGCCGCGGTCGGCGTGCAGACGCTGCACCTGCTCGCGACGGCCGTGTGGGGCGGCCTCGTGCTCGCGGGCGGGCTCGCGGTGCTGCCGGCGCTCGGTTCGTCGGTCGCGCGTGGTGCGCTGATCCGCATCGGCCAGCACCTGTCGCGTACGTCGATCGTCGCGGTCGTCTTCGTGCTCGGCACCGGCGCGCTCAACGCGATCCGCGGGCTCGGCGGTTCGCTCGCGCCGCTCGACGGCAGCACGTGGGGGCGCGTGTTGCTGCTGAAGCTGCTGCTCGTCGCGCTTGCGCTCGTGCTCGGCGGCCTGAACCGCTTCGCGGCGCTGCCGCGCCTGCGCCGCACCGCATCGACCGAGGATGCGCACACGTTCCGCAATATCCTGCATCTCGAAGCGCTGACGATGATCGGCGTGTTCGTCGCGGCCGCCGTGCTGTCGTTCAGCGTGCCGGGGTTCGCGGCCCTCGGCTGACGGCAGGGCTTGTGCGGCGCGGCGCAAGGCCGCCGTCCCGCACCCGACACGTGCCGGAGGTCGCCCTGCGCATGCAAGAACGGCTGCCTGTCGGGCAGCCGTTCTCGAATCGATACTTGCCGCGCGCGCCGCGCATCGCGTTCACCACTCGGCGACGCTGCCGTCCGCGTGACGCCACACCGGGTTGCGCCAGCGGTGCCCCGTCTTCGCCATCTCGCGCACCTTCTCCTCGTTCACGTCGATGCCGAGCCCCGGGCCCTGCGGGATCGCGACGAAGCCGTCCTCGTAGCGGAACACCTCGGGGTTGCGCAGATAGTCGAGCAGGTCGTTGCCCTGGTTGTAGTGGATGCCGAGGCTCTGCTCCTGGATGAACGCGTTGTAGCTGACCGCGTCGAGCTGCAGGCACGCGGCGAGTGCGATCGGGCCGAGCGGGCAGTGCAGCGCGAGCGCGACGTCGTAGCTCTCCGCGAGCGTCGCGATCTTGCGGCACTCGGTGATGCCGCCCGCGTGCGACGCGTCGGGCTGGATGATGTCGACGTAGCCGCCTGCAAGGATGTGCTTGAAATCCCAGCGCGAGTAGAGCCGCTCGCCGAGCGCGATCGGCGTGTTGGTCTGGTTGACGATGTCGCGCAGCGCCTCGGCGTTTTCCGACAGCACCGGCTCCTCGATGAACATCAGCTTGTACGGGTCGAGCTCCTTCGCGAGCACCTTCGCCATCGGCTTGTGCACGCGGCCGTGGAAGTCGACGCCGATCCCGACGTGCGGGCCGACCGAGTCGCGCACCGCCGCGACGTTCGCGATCACCTGCTCGACCTTGTCGTAGGTATCGACGATCTGCAGTTCCTCGGAGCCGTTCATCTTCACGGCCTTGAAGCCGCGCTCGACCACCGCGCGCGCATTGTTCGCGACGTCGCTCGGCCGGTCGCCGCCGATCCATGAATACACCTTGATGCGATCGCGCACCTGGCCGCCGAGCAGTGCATGCACGGGTACGCCGTGGTGCTTGCCCTTGATGTCCCACAGCGCCTGGTCGACGCCCGCGATCGCGCTCATCATGATCGGGCCGCCGCGGTAGAAGCCCGCGCGGTACATCACCTGCCAGTGATCCTCGATCAGCAGCGGATCGCGGCCGACGAGGTAGTCGGCCAGCTCCTGCACGGCGGCCTCGACCGTGTGTGCGCGGCCTTCGACGACCGGCTCGCCCCAGCCGATGATGCCCTCGTCGGTTTCGATCTTGAGGAACAGCCAGCGCGGCGGGACGACGAAGGTTTCGAGGCGGGTGATTTTCACGATGCGGGTCTCCTGGATTGACCGGCGCGGGCGCTCGGGCGCAGCGCAAGGTCGCGTGCTTTCACGGTTATCCTAGCGTAGCCCGATAAAAAATAGTATTAATAGCACTATTGTGCAGATAGTGGGCAGCCGGCCCACCGGCCCACCGGGGTACCGGCATAACGGAGAACGATCATTCGACGCGACCTGCATGGAGAGACGGCCTTCCGGCTTGCGACGGCGATCCTGCGCGGCGACTACCCGCCCGAATCGCTGCTGCCGAGGGAGCCCGACCTGATGGAGATGTACGGCGTGAGCCGCACGGTGATGCGCGAGGCGCTGCGTACGCTCACGTCGAAGGGGCTCGTCGAGTCGCGGCCGAAGATCGGCACGCGCGTGCGGCCGCGCGGCGTGTGGAACCTGCTCGATGCCGACCTGCTCGACTGGTACGCGCGTGTCGCGCCGCCGCTCGCGTTCGCGCTGAAGCTGCAGGAGATGCGCGAGATGGTCGAGCCGTACGCGGCCGCGCTCGCCGCGCGCATGCATACGCCGGACACGTTCGACGCGATCGACGACGCGGCGCGTGCGATGGCCGCCGCGCGCAACGTCGACGAATGGGTGCGCGCCGACCTGCGCTTTCACCTGGGCGTGCTCGAGGCCGGCGGCAACGAGCTGCTGGTGCCGCTCGGCACGCTGATCGATCGCACGCTCGAGGCGCAACTGCATCTGAATGCACGCCGCGCGGACGTGTACAACGCGTCGCTCGCCGAGCACAAGGCCGTCAGCGACGCGATCCGCGTGCGCGACGAGGAGGGGGCGCGCCGCGCGATGGCGGCGCTGCTCGCGGTGACGCGCGCACGGATCGAGATGTCCTGACCGGGAGGGGCGTTTTCCCTGGTTTGGGCAGGGCCCCGACGCGCGGCCGTCAGGACGGTTGTGCGGCAGCGGCACCCGGCGCGGGCGTTTCCGCCTGCGGGGCGGGGCCCGCGGTGCGCGCGCCGGCCGGGCGTTCGATCAGCGGCGCGAGCGCCGGGGCCATCGACTTCAGCAACTGCACGGCCATCGCGCTCGTGAAGTCGTAGCGCGCCGCATACGGCTCGTGCGCCGTTGCGGTCAGGACCCCGAAGAACCGGTCGCCGAGCACGAACACGAAGGTGCCGCTGCGGTTCACCTTGCGCGATTCGATCAGCCGCGCGCCGCGCGCATAGACGTTGAAGCGCTGGTCGCCGGTCCCCGTCTTGCCGTACACGTCGAGCGTCTTGCCGTCGGGCAGCGTGAAGCCACCCGCGAGGCGGCGCGCGGTGCCGTTGAGCACGACGTCGCGCAGCAGCGTGTGCGCCACGTTGACGATCTCCGGCGACAGCATCGGCTGCGGCTGGGCGACCGCGCGCACGAAGCGCGTTTCATACGGCGTGCCCTTCGCGAAGTCGAGGCGCGTGATCGTCTCGGTCGGCGCTTTCTGGCCGCCGTTTGCGATCAGGCCGATCAGTTTCGCGAGTGCGTCGGGCTGGTCGCCCGAGGCGCCAATCGCGGCCGCGTACGACGGCGTGACTTCCGCGAACGGATAGCCGAGCGCGCGCCACGACTTCGTGATTTCCGCGTATGCGCGCAGCTCGACCATGCGGCGGATGCGGCGGTCCTGGGTCGCGTGGTAGCGCGTCTTGTACAGCCACGAGTACGTGTAGAAACGCGCATCGCGGCTGTCGCGCTGGACGTCGGCGAGCGACGCCGCCGGGTGCGCGCGCAGGTAGTTGAGGGTCCACAGCGCGAGCGGATGCACGCTCGCGATGTAGCCGCGATCGTTGAGGTTGAAGCGGTCGATCGCGTACTTCGCGTAAAGCCTGGCGAGGTCGTCGTCGGACAGCGTCGCGGCGGGCGTGCCCTTCAGTTGCACGCGCATCTGCGCGTCGAACCACGCGAGCGATTCGTTCGGCGCGACGCTGCGCAGCACCGTCGCGATCTTCGGCGGCGACTTGCGCACGTCCTTCAGCAGCAGCGCGAGCGCATCATCGGGCGCCTTGCCCGCATAGCGCGTGTAGTAGCGCTTCACGTAGACCTGGCTTTCGCCGTCGACGAACTGCCGCAGGTAATGCTGGCGCTGCTCGGGATCGCCGAGCCACGACGACGACGGGCCGGCCGCCTGCAACATCTCGTAGTGGACGATGTCGCGCATCAGCCGCACGAACACGAGGTTCACCGAGTGCTCGAACGCCGTGTGCAGCGTCATGATGCGGCCGTTGTCCGACTTCTCGAAGTTCGAGAATACCTGCGCGCCGCCGCCCGTGTAGAACACGTCGGGGCTTGCCGAATACTTGCGTTCGACGGCCGCGTCGAGCATCGCCTGCAGCGAGCGGTCGCGCGTATGCGACAGGTAGTCGAGCGCCCAGTGCGACAGCCCGTCGATCGGGTCGGGCTTCACGCGGGCCAGTTCCGTGTTCGACAGGTTCGCGTAACGCGCATGCAGGTCGGACACGATCTGCAGGTAGGTGATCAGCGTACGCAGCTTCGCGGTCGAGCCGAGGTTGATGCGGCCGCCGCGATTGACGTCGAACGGCTCGTTCACGCTGTCGGTCTGCACGCGCAGCAGGTTTGCGCCGTTGCGGTGTTCGTACAGCGTGAAGCTGTACGTGAGGTGCGACGGGTCGTCCTTCGGCGCGAGCATCTCGAAGCCATACAGGCCGGCTGCCTGCGCGCCGGCGCGTGTCGACGCCTGGGCGAGCCGTTCGGCGACCGCCTGCTGCACGCCGTTGTCGAGCGTGCTGGTCGCCTGCAGGTCGAACTGGTCGAGCTGGTACAGGTCGCTGATGCCGAGCGCCGACAGCAGCGACGCGCGAGCGGACGTCACGGCCTTGCGCGACACGAACGACTGTACGTGCGCGACGGCCGGCGGCGCGCTGCGTTCGATCTTCGCGTCAAGCGCGGCGTCGCGCAGCGCGGGCGAGATCACGCCGCCGTTCGACAGCAGCCGCAGGTAGCTGTCGGTCAGCTTCTGCAGCGCCGGATAGCCGCGGTTGAGGAAGTATGACGGCGCGCGCTGCGCGATGATCAGCGACAGCACTTCGCGGAACGTCTTGCCTTGTTCGTCGACGTTGTCGCCGGTCGTCGGCGCGGACAGGATCCGGTTCGCTTCGTTGAAGTCGCGGCCGTACCACGCGGCGAGACCGTCGCCGATGCCGGTGATTTCGCCGATATGCGGCCGTGCGGCGAGCGGTACCGAGTTCAGGTAGCGCACGACGATGGTGCGGCGCGCGAGCATCGTCTGCGGGCCGTTCAGGTACGCGCGCACCGATGCGGACGCGATCTGCCGCAGCTTCTCGGGCGGCGTCGCGGTGCGGCCCTCGGGCGAATGGCGGAACTTCTCGATCTGCGTCGCGAGCGTGCTGCCGCCCGGGCGCGCCTGATGGCGGTTGACGACGTGCAGCGCCTGGTCGGCCAGCGCGCGGCTGAAACGCCCCCAGTCGATCGCCGGGTTGCGGTTCGGCTCGTTCGCGTCGAGCAGGTAGCGATCCTCGATGAACAGCAGCGAATCGGTGACCACGCGCGGCACCATGTCGAAGTCGGCGTAGACGCGCTGCGGGAACACGGTCGCGAACAGCGGCGCGCCGGTCGAGTCGAACAGCATCAGGCCGGCCTGGTCCTTCTCTTCGAACGGGAGGAACAGCCCGCGATCGCCGAGCGACAGCATTCGCTGCGAATCGCGCGCCTGCTTGCCGACGACGAAGCCGCGCGCGAGCAGCCGCTCCTGGAATGCCGGAATCATCGCGTAGCCGAGGCGCTGGTCGTACGGGCCGTTCGCGGGAAAGCGGATGTGATCGCTCGGGCCCGTCTCGACCGTGTAGCCGACGTCGCGGGTGAGCTCGGACAGGTAGCGCGCCTGCAGCCGGGACGTTTCGATCTCGCTCTGCACGAGTCGCGCAACGATCGCCAAGGCGATCAGCAGCGCGGCCAGCAAAGACCACTTGACCCACGTCCAGACCGATGCGGGACCGGTCACGCGCGGCAGGATACGATTCAGCGGCCGATTCATGGCGGCGTCTCCCTGAAGGCGCGGGCTCCGGCCGCACCCCATTAAGGATTAGTGTAGTCCTCCGCAGCGGGCTGCCAAGGGCGTTCACTACCGAGATGCGTCGCCGCAACGGGCGTGCCTGCGACGCGCTGTAACCCGCGTTGCGTTGCGGTGGCGCATGCGGTCGCAGCGTAACGTTTGCGCGTGCCGTGCCGGGTCACCCGGATGGCGGGTGTGTCGGCGGGCAGGCCCGAACGGCCGGGCAGGCGGGCAATGCACCGGTTTCGTGCGGGGCGGCGCCGCGACAATTAGGATCGGAACCCGACCGTAAAATTGTGTCCGGCGAGCGATGCTGCTGCGGGTTTCCGTGATAGCCGCGCGTGTCGGCCACGGGTACGACCGCCGGATGTGCCGCGCATGTCCGCTTTTGCCGGGAGTCCCATGCCGATCCATCCCGTCGCGCTTGGTTGTACGGCCACCCTTGGGCTGCTGCTGTTCGGGCTCGGGCTCGTCGTCTCCGCCACGCGCTTCCGGTGCACCACCGGTTGCGGATGTGCGCCCGATCCGACGAACGGGTTGCACAAGATCGTGCGCGCGCACGGCAACACGGCCGAATACGCGCCGTTTCTCGCGGTGCTGTTTCTCTACTTCGGCACACACGATCCATCGCGCGCGATCCTGGCACTGATCGTCGCGGCGACCGCGTGCCGTTGCCTGCTCGTGATCGGCTTGCTCGCGTGGCCGACGATGGCCAGCCCGAATCCCGTGCGTTTCGTCGGCGCGCTCGGCACATATCTGTGCGGTGCTGCGCTGTGTATCGCGTTATTCGTCTGAACGGCGGCTCGCGTCGCCATACGGCATGGGTCCTGATCCGGTGGAGCGGCTGCGGCGGGCGGTGATATGCTCGCGGGACGCCCGCGACCGACGGGCGGATTCCGACTGCCTGCGCGCTGCCGCGTTGCACGGCATTTCCGAGGGAAGAACCGACAACATGAGCCGCAAATTCATTCTGAAGGGCGACACGACCGACCACGGCGGCGTCGTGCTCGAAGGGATTGCCAATTCGTCGTTCGACGGACGCGAACTCGCCTATCTCGGCGCACCGGTGTTCTGCGCCGCCTGCAAGTCGCCGGGCGTGATCGTGTCCGACGGCGGCGAGCGGACGATGACCGTGATGGGCAAGGTCGTCGCGCTCGAACACGACCTGTGCCAATGCCTGTGCACGCCGCAGCCGAAACTGATCGCGTCGCAGGCCACCGGGACGATCACCGGATGAAACCCGCCGCGCGGAGGCGGTTGCCATCCGCGCGGCATCGACACCCGGCCGCCGGCCGTCAGACGCTGCCTTCGGTTTCGATCACGAGGATGCGGGCTTCCCCGAGCGGATGCGCGACGTGCTCGGTGCCGGCCGACGCGTGGAACACGTCACCCGTTTCGAGCACCGTCGCGTGCTCGGCACCTGCTTTGCGATAGCGCATCTCGACGCGACCGTCGAGCACCGCGAACACTTCCTCGCCGTCGTTCACGTGCCACCGATACGGCTGGTCGGTCCAGTGCAGGCGGACCGTGATGCCGTTCAGGTTCGCGATGTCGAGCGCGCCCCACGCGCCGTCCGCGGTGAACGCGGCGCTGCGGATGATGTTCATCGATGTGTTCTCCGGCGCGGATGCGCGTCGTCTTCCCGTCTTCCAGTCGATTTTCCGGCGTCCGCATTCAGCGCGACATCGCGCGCAGCGCCTGTTCGATCGTCGCCTTGCGCTTTGCGAAGCCGGCCGCCGAACGTTCGGTGACGCGCTTCACGATCGCTGCCGGTGCCGTGTCGGGCGAACCGGCGTCGAAGGGCGGCGCGGGGGCGTATTCGAGCTGCAGCTGGATCGCCTGCGCTGCTTCTTCGCCGGCCAGTTCCGCGGCGATCGTCAATGCGAAGTCGATGCCGGCCGTGACGCCGCCGCCCGTGATCAGGTTGCCGTCGCGCACCACGCGCTCGTGCACCGGCACCGCGCCGAGCGGTTCGAGCAGCGAGTGGAACGCCCAGTGCGTCGTCGCACGCTGCCCGCGCAGCAGGCCGGCAACGCCCAGCAGCAGCGCACCCGTGCAGACCGACGTCACGTAGCGCGCGGCGGCCGCGCGCTGCTGCACGAACGCGATCGTTTCGGCATCGAGCAGCAGTTCGTTGATCCCGATCCCGCCCGGAATGCAGATCACGTCGAGCGGCGGGCAGTCGTCGAACGTGCAGGTCGGCGCGAGCGCGAGCCCGCTGCTCGACGCGACGGTGTCGCGCGACTTCCAGATCAGATGAACGGTTGCGTCGGGCAGCGAAGCGAGCACGTCGTGCGGGCCGGTGAGATCGAGTTGCTGGACGCCCGGGAACACGAGAAAGCCGATATGCACGGTCATGCGAAGACTCCTATTGGAAGGGGAACGGGCCGTAGCCGGTACGGGATGGACAGACCGATTCTAGGCGCGTAGTGTTTGGCGAAATTGCCATATCACCCACGTTTTCAGCCAATCGCCATGCCTGCCGCCCCGCGTTCGATCCTGGTCCTCGCGTTCCCTCGTACACAGCTGCTCGACGTGTCGGGGCCGCTGCAGGTGTTTGCGTCCGTCAACGAGCTGGCGCAGGAGCGCGGCCAGCCGGCGCCGTATGCGCCGCGCGTCATCGCGGCCGAGGCGGGGCCCGTCGAGACGTCGTCGGGCCTGGTCGTGATGGCGCAATCGCTGCGCTCGGCTCCGCGCCATCCCGACACGCTGATCGTCGCCGGCGGCAAGGGCGTGCATGCGGCATCCAGGGATGCGCGGCTGGTGCGCTGGGTGCGGCAGCAGGCGGCGCGCACACGGCGCGTGGCATCGGTCTGCACGGGCGCGTTCCTGCTCGCCGAGGCTGGCCTGCTCGACGGACGGCGTGCGGTCACGCACTGGGCGCGCTGCGATGAATTCGCGGCGCGCTATCCGAACGTGCGCGTCGAATCCGATCCGATCTTCATCCGCGAAGGCGCGTTGTGGACCTCGGCCGGCGTGACGGCCGGCATCGATCTCGCGCTCGCGCTGGTCGAGGAGGATCTCGGGCGGGCGACCGCCCTCGACGTCGCGCGCGAACTCGTCGTGTTCCTGAAGCGCCCGGGCGGGCAGGCGCAGTTCAGCACGATGCTCTCGATGCAGCGCACCGACGACCGGTTCGGCGAACTGCACGCATGGATGGCCGAGCACCTGACGGCCGACCTGTCGGTGCCCGCGCTGGCCGAGCGCGTGCGCATGAGCGAGCGCAGCTTCGTGCGCCACTACCGAGCCGGAACCGGCCGCACGCCCGCGCGCGCGGTCGAGCAGATCCGCGTCGAGGCCGCGCAGCGCCTGCTCGGCGAAACGGCATGGCCCGTCAAGCGAATTGCCGCGCGCTGCGGCTTCGGCTCGGAGGAGACGCTGCGACGCTGTTTCGTGCGCGTGCTGGGCGTGTCGCCGCAGGGGTATCGCGAGCGATTCGTGCGGTAACGCGCGGCGTGCGGCTGTGATCGGGCCGGAACGATCGCCGCGTGGAACTGAACGGAAATCGATCGCTTTCCAGTCCGAAACGCCGAAATTATTCGGGATCGGATAACAATGGGTGGGGGCTTGTGCCGTGCCCGTCGCGCGCTCTATTCTGTTCCGTTGGCGATTCGAAGGGGGGCAGCATGGACCGAATCCAGGCAATGGAAGTTTTTACCCGCGTGGTCGACGCGAACAGCTTCACGCGGGCGGCCGACACGCTCGCGATGCCGCGCGCGTCGGTGACGACCATCATCCAGAACCTCGAGGCGCTGCTCGGCGTGCGCCTGATGCACCGCACGACGCGCAGGCTGTCGCTGACGCCGGAAGGCGCGGCGTACTACGAGCATTGCATGAAGATCATCTCGGAGATCGCGGAGGCCGACGCAAGTTTCCAGACCGGCAACCGCAAGCCGAGCGGCGTGCTGCGCGTCCACATGCCGAGTTCGCTCGGGCGGCGCGTCGTGCTGCCGTCGCTGTCGATTTTCCGGCAGCGCTACCCGGACATCACGCTCGAACTGGGGCTCTCCGATCGTTACGTGGATCCGATCGAGGAAGGCATCGACTGCATGATCCGGGTCGGGCCGCTCGAGGATTCGTCGATGGTCGCGCGGCGGATCGGGATGCTCAAGCGCGTGACCTGCGCGTCGCCCGATTACCTCGCGCGTCACGGCGAGCCGCACGAGATTGCCGATCTCGCCGAACATCATGCGGTGAATTTTCGATCGAGCCACGGCGCGCGGCCGATTCCGTGGGTGTTCATGATCGACGGCAAGCCGTTCGAGGTGCGGATGAACGGGGGCGTCACGGTCAACGATTCGGATGCCTATGTGACGTGCGGGCTCGAAGGGTTCGGGATGATCCAGCCGACGCTGTTCATGGTGCTGCCGAACCTGCTCGACGGCTCGCTGGTCGAGGTGCTGCCGGACTGCAATCCGAAGCCGAAGCCGATTTCCATCGTCTATCCGCACAACCGGCATCTGTCGCAGAAGGTACGCGTGTTCGCCGACTGGATCGCGGAGGTGTTCGAGTCGACGCCGTCGCTGGAAGGTGGGGAGAACTGGCGCGGGCGGGTGGAGGCGCAGGCGGCGAAGCTGCAGAGAGGGGCGGTGGCGGCGTGAAGTGCCACATGACGTGCAGCGAACGCACCGGAGGGCATGCGTGCGCCTCGATGCGCAGAAGCAAGGCGATGGTGATGCGGCCAGGTACGGGCGCGACATGCGTCGTGCCCGGCCGCGCATGCAGATGGGAGGGTTCGCGACTCGGACGATCTGCCGTTTGACCGATGTTGCGACTTTCTCGACACATCTTCCGCTCGGCGATCCCGCCCGAAACGGTTGAGCCCCTGACAACCCCGACAGTTATCTTTTAAACGACGGATTCGTTCAATTCGCGCAGCGGCTTTCCGCATGCGGTGGAGAGGCCGCGGCCGAGATGACTGCGGCGACAAGAAATGCTTGCGACTACCGGGGGAACCGTGTCGAAGTCGATGACGATCGTTCGACGTCTCGCGTGCCTGTTGTGCGCGCTGGCGCTCGGTGCATGCTCGAAAGACTGTAGCAACATCCTTTCCGGTAATCATTCGACGGCGTGCGATCTTGCGTGGGGAGCCGCGATGGTGGTCGTCACACCCTATGCGCTGGTGTCCAACGCAATCGACGAGCACCGGCAAAATGCGCGTGAAGAGGAAACCTGGAAGCGGTGGAAAGCGGGCGATCCCCCGGTCGTTGCGGAATGCGTGATCGACTGCCGGTTACCGTTGCATGTGACTCAGTCCACGTCGGGCGAGTTTGAGCAGCTCTTCGCTCGCAGTCTCGATCAGATCATCGCGTGGTGGGGCGAGCACCCGACGCCCGGCCAGCTTCCCGTCGTGGCAGTGGCCTACGAATACAAGGGGCGACGCTTGATGGAGTCGGATCCGGCTGCGGCCGAAGCCTTTCTGCGCACGGCCGCCGCCATGGTGGCCGAACCGGAAATGGCCGAAGGCCTCGAATCGGACTATTTTCCGATGGGCGTCGTATCGAACAACAAGCCGTACTACGAGAAGGCGGCGCAGGAGATCCAGGAAAGCCTGATGATCCTGCGTTTCAAAAAGAACGGCGCGGGCGCCGGCGATTTCAAGTGTCAGCCTATCGCGGCATGGCCGCCGAGTTACCCGGTGAAGCTGGATGACGCGTGCGATCACGCGTATCAGCGCCTCTATGATCCGGAATACAAGCGGCTTTTCTATACGTATCAGCGTATCGACAGCGTTTATGAGCCGGTTCGGCCGAAGTAATGTGCGCGTCTCGTCGCTGGGGCGGCGCGCCTGATTGGCCGTACGGATGGCGGCTGATCAGGACGGCAGTATGCCGATGCGCGGACTCAGGCATGCGTAGACGAGGCTGAAGGCGAGCAGTGCGAACAGCAGCGACGTGACGATGCGGGCGACCGTACGCGTACGTTCGATCCGGATGAAGAGCGTGCCGCCGACGAGCATCAGCGCCACGCCGATGTAGAAGCTGTCGGCGAAATTGCCGAGGTCGGGTTCGACGAGGCTGTCCGCGAAGCTCATGTAGTCGTAGCTCAGCAGGCGGTGCAACTGGCCGGGCGTCGACAGGTTGGCGAACGTGCCGGCGACGGACACGAGCCCGATCAGCGTGAACAGCGAGGCGATGACGATCGTGATGCGCCGCTTCATCGGTCAGCCCACGTTGTAGAACGCCTGGATCTGCGCGTTGACGAGCACGATCAGCATGACGAGGGCCCAGCCGAGCACGAACGCAAAGCGCTTGCCGCTGCGATGGGCGTCAAGTGCAAAGCGCGCGGCCACAGCGTTGAGCGCGGCCAGCACCAGCACGTAGAAGCGGCTGGCGAACAGGTCCGCTTCGGGGATCGCGCGATCGACGTGATTGACCCAGTGATAGGTGATCGGTTTGAGGGCGAGGCCTTCGCCGATCACGGCGGGGTCGAGCAGGCGGGAGAGCGTCGGAGCACCGGCGCCGGCATAGCAAAGCACGACGACCCCCAGTGCGAGGGCGGTGGTGCGCCATGTCTTGTCGGGAGTGGTCGGAATCATCGGGTGACGTCGGCCGTGCGCTGGACGGTGTCATTGTGCCTGCGAAGCAGGGCCGGTGTTGATGCACGACTGAGGTGGCGCGAAGGTCGGCTCGTGAAAGCGGAACCGGCGCATCGGACGATGCAAATGAAAAAGCCGCTGTTCCTTTCGAAACAGCGGCTCTCGCATTTGGTGGCGAATCAGGGATTCGTTCCCTGATGGTCAACCGACCAACGAAAAATTCTTATAAATCAAAGAGTTCGGCTCAACTTTCGTGGTGTCGTAGCGTCGAAAGTTTTGGTGGACCAACTGTACCACCCGTCCCCAAATTCGTCCACACTAAGAATTTTTGTACGAATCCGATAACTCATTGAGGTAGTCTATGAGCAAGGATTAGTGAGCGGCTGGCCAACCTGTAAGATTTAACAGGTATTCCGTTCTGGTTATATTGATGTGACAGAGTGGCGATATGAAGAGAACCAATCCATTCCAAGCATTTTTATTCTTGATTGCCGGTGGAATATTTTTGGTGGCAATGATATTAACCTATCAGGACACATCCGATTTTTTGCAATCATCAAGTGTTGCTAACGGAAAAGTGACCGAATTAAATCACGGTAGTAGTCATCCAGAAATAGAATTCACGACGCAATCGGGCGAAAAAATTTCTTATCCACAAGGCGGATTCATTTTTGGAATGTCTGTCGGTGATGAGGTATCTGTTCGATACCTTGCAGATGCGCCGCGAAGAACGGCGCGACTGGATCAATTTGGATCAATGTGGTTTTGGACGCTAGCAACTGCAATGTTTGCGATCGTTTTTCTCGCGATTGGAATCGTTTCGTTACGCCAAGCATTGATGGGCCGGCATAAGGAAGAACAATGATTTCTGGACTAAGAAAAAGCGATTGGATTTATGATACTGGTGCAACTGGTGGGGTTGGTCTAGGATTTTTGCTCGCGTCCGGTGGCACAATCTACTTAAAAGATCCGTCAGGAAAAGAGGAGCAATTTTATTATGGCGGAACGGGTATCGGTTTGGGGAGAATGCTAAAAATTCCGAAAGTTCCCGACATATCGATTCCTAAAGTACTGCATATGCCTCATGAGCCGTCGGCGACTGGTGCTGCAACATCATTTACCAGTACCGGTGGCGTATATATGACCGGTGCATTTCGTGGGAAAGAGTTAAAACGATCTGATTTCACGGGAGGTACGGTTTATATCGATGCAGGTTTCGGAATCATTGCCGACGGTATGAGTGTATCGATTATGCTTCTCGGTATCAATATGGCGTTTCTCATGATGAGCATAGCTATGCCTCAAATGCCTTTTCTTCGATCTGCCATCTACGAAGCACCTGCAGTACTTGTAATGGCGGGTTTTAGTCTCGGAGCACAATCAGGCACGATTGCTGATGGAAAAATTCGAGCGGGAATCGGTGGCGGTGCTGGACTGATGATCGGACATCTTCAATAATTGAGGTAGTCAGTTGAGCTTATAACTAGAGGGTCGGGAAATCTTTGAGCTAATAAAAAGAGGGCTTTATGGTTGATGTTCAAGCTGCCGTTAAATTCGCTCGGCGCCATGCATTTACAGCGCTTTTGGCTGTCGTATTATTTGGTGGAATATTTGGAACGGCAGGCTGGAGGGTGTGGGGTGAGTGGAAAGAAGTTGACAAAAAGAGATCAGAACTGAGTGAGCAGTCATCTAAATTAGATGCTGACAAGGTGAATTTCGAGAAATATCGAGCGAGAGAAAATGAATCGATTCTCAAGCAAAGATTGGATTTGGAAAAGCGAGAATTCATTCTTTCTGAAATTGAAAAGCAAAACCAAGTTGATAAAGCTGCATTGGAAAAGCAGGCGCAACAGTACAGTGCCGCTTTCGATCAACTAAGGTCTGCGCAAGCTGCAAACGGTCAAGCCGAACGTGATCGAGTGGCGAATGATCGAATGGAAAAGCTTATGTCGGAATTTTCGTCGATGGGCGTGAATCTTCGTAGTGAAGTAAATTGCAATGATCGGGGCGCGATTGAAAAATACAATTCGGCACGAGCAAAGTATGATGAAATTGTCGCTTTTGCGAACGCAAATAACTTGGATTGGCAATATGCAAGCTTTTTCAATTCACAAGGAACAAGTAGAGTTGGTTCTGGTTGTTTGTGATGGTTCACTAATTATAGTCTCGTGAGTTTCCGTAGTGTCTTAGTGTACGATCTTCCTCGGTCGCTTTCGCGCGTGCTTCCTGTAGCTCAAGATCGGCAATCTGCCGTCTCACTTCGTTGATCTGACCTCGTAGTTCTGCTTGCTTGGCCGGATCAGCCTCGTTGGTGAGCTTCGCCAAAAGCTCAGTCAATCGACTACCCAAAGCGACCTTCACGGATGAGTTGTCACTCGACCCCGATGAAGCTGCGCTTGTGGATGGTTGATTGGCTGAGTTCTTGTTGCTGTTTATTGATAGCTCGATTGAGTTGGCGGACGTGCTAGCGGCTAGGTTATTAATTTCCCGCGCTAACTCCCCATGCCATTTTCCAGATAATTGACCACTCGATTGTTGAGTATTTTGGTTTTGAGTGACTGGGATTCTTGGTCGGCCTGCATGTGAAGCATTCGATTTTGCATTTGCTGCCATTCTTGCTGCAATTCGCTCACTTGTTCTTGTAAAGCGATTGTGGCTTGTTGATTGACTTGCAGATTTTCCAGCGTGCTTCTGAGCATTTCGATGATTTGATCGTCTTTCATTGGTCTCCTTATTATATCGTTTGTCAAAGAAAATTTGCCTCTGGGCTTTATACCACTCTAGCTTCTCACTGTGGCGAGACGTGAATTCAAGGTCGATTGCTTTCTTGAAGTTTGGATTCGCTGCGTAAAGATTGCCGTAAAGTCTGAGGCTTTTATTATTATACTTGACAGTTAAATAATCGCTATGGATTTTTACGATTCGATACGATTTGCCGTTAAGCCAGTCTATTAATTCGGTTCGGTTTTTGATGTGGCCAGAGCGAATCTCATTTGTGATTTGACGGTGAATTTCAAGCTTGAATCGGGAGGCGTCTGAACCAGACTTCAGTTCTTTGGCTTTCATTTCCAGTCCAGTGTCATTATTTAATGGGGTGACTTGAGCGAATCCGAAATGATCATTCATCATCGCGCCAAACAAGCGATAGAACTCTTGATTCTGTTTGCCAGGCGGCGAGATATTCAAAGCGAGCCTTGTTTTGAGGTCGATTTTCGGCACGACGAAATGAAGCTCAGTTCTTCCCTTATCGTGATGAGCTACCCATAACGAATTAATTCGTTCGTTGCCGAGCGGCATCATGTATTCGTGAAATTTGTCTATTATATATAGCCATTCTTTTTGGCTGAGGATTTCCTCTTTCCTTAACGCAATCACGCCAGAAGTGTATTTTTGTTTGTTCTGGATGTTGTCGATAATGTCGCGAGTGAGGTTTGGGTCACCCAATATGACTTTTGGCTTAACGCTTCGAGTTTTACCAGTATGATCTTTGTCGCTCAAAAGGTAGTTCACGGGTCCATGACCCGGGCCAGTTCCAGAATCGAAAATCTTGACAATCATTAGCGACGGACCTTTTTCTCCGCCTTGATAGATTCATCAAAAGATTTTTCGATGGCGGATAGGTCACTCTTAATTTTCGCCACATCAGTGAGAAGCATTACGTGAATCGGGTTCTTCTCGTTGAGATGCTTTGTGATCTGGTTGAGGTTCACTCCAATCTTGTTGATTTCATAAGTCAGCTTCAATCGATTGGGGAGATATAATTTGTCATCGCTACGAATTAGGCATCGTAGAAACTCGCTCATATTGTCAAAGCCCCAGCGGTTCATTTTTTCTTCTAGTATCGATTTCTCATATGCTGATAGCTTGAATTCTATTCTGTTGTCCTTGGTCATCATCCGTACTCCGTTTTATTATTGTTCTCCTTCTATCTTAGCGGATTTATTTAAGCAGGCAAGGCCTGTTCCAAATTTTCAACGAAAATTTCCCCCAATACATTAGACGGACGCACAGTCCGGATAATGAGTAAACTTGCTTAGATTTTTGACTTCGATTTTGAGGGTGTTGTTGTAACGCCTCATCATAGATTTTGACTGTCAAGGGTTTCATTCCTTCGGCTCGTCGCGAGTGTGTGTCCTCCCCTTGGCATATTCTTAGAAGGTGGTTGTTCTCTCGTAGCTTCCATGCATGAAAGAGGCGTGCCAATGGCTCCGTATGGCTTCTTGACAAGGTGATGCGTCGATGTATGCTGTCTCGAACGATTGTCGGGGGTGAAATGAGCGAAGGTCTTGATGAGGAATTTGTTGGCGCAGTACAGGCAGGTGACGTTTTCGGCTTAAGCAAGAACGAAGGTGACGACCTCATAAAAGTAGTGGATGCGCTCGTTCAACTGAAAATGGAATTGGTTAGTGACAGTCGATTCGGGTTTAAGATGAACTCGGAAAGTGATTTCAAATTTTGTGCTGTAGAAGAATCGGACCTCGAATATGGGAAAATGCCGCTAGAAATTTATAAGATTGGAAATAACGGCAAGTACCTAGGTCTAGAATTTTCGTTCAATGTGGATTCGCTCACATTGAATCGATTGAGCGAAGATGTGAATTTTCCGCATAACGTTTGTCGATATGTGGCGGACGAGATTCATGATCTCTTTCTTTGCGATAACGCTGATTCTGCCGAGCAGGAAGAATTTGCACGGAACGTCTATGATTCGCTTTGCGCACTGACGGAGAAGAGAATTATTGATTCGAAGTTTGGGTAACGGCTCAAAAAATTGCCCATTTTTCCTTCACTTCGTTGCGGGGGACTTGTTGTTTTGTTTTCGACTTTGGGGTTTCGTGTTGTCACACGAATTCCCTCAAAGTCTTACCCTACCCGCAGGGTTGCGAGTATTTGACTCTGAAGGATTTCATGTGACGTCACATCCATCCCTTCAACTATCAATTCAACTGTAGTCGATTCGCAGTTCGTGAAGTTGATTTCACACTTGGCGGGTCTGCTGATTGTCTTCCGTGTGGCTTTCCAAGTACATCATTCTAACCACTTTACCATCTGGGATGGCTTGTAATCGATCTTATTGCTTTCGGTTGGTTTCGTCAGTGCTGATTACTCGTGTTGTTCGTATCATTCAATTTTGTGGCTGTATCATTTGAGTAATTGGCAAAGGGTGATAACTGAGTTTTGATTTAACGCTTCACTACACCGTTGCAACCTGCTATAAGCTATTACTGGATGTTTTGAATCGGGAGTAGGTTTTGGGTATATCAGACAACAAGTCCTGTGAAGAACCAACTGCTACACGCTACTGACGCGTAAAAACATCAATATAAAATCTACGAAATGAAAGTGGGCTTGTCAATAGCGGAGTGAAAAATATTTTGGGGATGCTATTGACTTTAGGTTATAATCGAATATTATTGAATGGCAAGTCCTGTGAAGACTGAACTGCTATAGTTCTGGTGCAAAACAAAAAGGCGATCCAGTTGGATCGCCTTTTTGCATGGCCAAGTCAGATTTTCTGTTTTTTGAAATTCATTCGGGCTGGTAATTTGAGGCGGGATGATGAGTATCGAGCCATTCTAGAGCTTCTTTTTTATTGGTAAATATTTGCGCATGTAAAGTTTCACCTTTACTGTTCACGATAATGAATCGTTCCTGAAACACAATTTCATCATCGATCATTTCAGCAATGATAATTTTTTGGATGTGCGGTCGAACGGGTTTGCTCTTGAATTTCCCATAATTCATGATATTCCCCATAATCGAATAAAAAAAGGTGTGAAGTTGTGATAGATGATTTTTGATCCAATGCATACTATACCCCGATTGTATGTGGTACATCTACAATATTTTTTACTTTTGTCAAGTGGTTAGATGGATTCGGGGTGAGGTCTGATTGATAAAAAAGGCGATCCATTGGATCGCCTTTTTTGCATGCTGATAATTGCTCTATTGTTTCTTAAAGCTCATCCCCATCGGTCCTTGAATGCTCCCATCATCCGACAACGTAAAAATTTGAGTTCCTTCGGGTGAGATCAACTTCAAATTCTTCCGGTCGACTTTATACGAAACCTCGACTTTCCCCATTCCAGTGTCATAGATCACTTTGTCGCTTGATTCGAAAATGAGTTTGGCGTCAGTGGTCTGATTTACATATGTGCCGCTGAGTTTCTGTCCGCACGCAGCGAGCATAAAAGCAGTTATGGTAAAAAGAAGAGCTTTTTTCATAATATTTTGAGGTCGGTTGTTAGAGGGGTGAATTGATCTGGGGAATTACGATGGAGTCGCTTCTCGTTGAATTTCTTCGCAAATTGCATTGGCGAGTGACATTGAGATGTGAGGGGTAATCATGATTTCGCGACCGTGGCTTTCGGCATACACGTAACCAGATTGGCCGATATTGGTTGTAACGCGCGTAATTCCAAAGCGGTTAATGTCCCGAAACGGCAATTGTTTATTTCCCCACTTAATTCCTTGTTGAGGAACGACAGTCAGGGAGCGACGATTCCCACGAGCAATGAATACAACGACCCAAACGAATAATCCAAGCATGACGACTCCAGCAAGTGGAGCGCTATAAAGTACTGCGGCAGTAATGAGAAGATAAAAAGCTGCGGGCAAGGTGAGTAGTGCAATGTGTCCCGTGAAACCTGGCGCGTGATGTCCCTTGTTCCGGTAGGTGATGAGCAAACTTCCATCGGCCTGCCGTGTTGCTTGGTACTGCGCCGAGAACGTGTTTTCCATAGGGTCCTTCGTTGGTGGGGTCGAGAAATGCTACTTACCGAGTAGCATTACAACCTGATAGCAGCTACACGTCAATACGTTGCACTGCGACCATAGAAGTAGCATGGGAGGGGTGCTATGGATAAGCAGTTGGAGATAGCTTTGGCTGAATCTGTCGGTAGGAACATCAAGTCACGACGCGAGGAAGCCGGCTACACTCAAGAGCAAGTAGCGGAAGCATTGGGATTGCAGCGTGAGGCGGTGGCTCGTGTTGAGCGAGGCACAGCTATACCGACGGTCGTTCGACTTGTTGAACTGGCCGAATTGTTTGGGTGCAACGTCGACGCTCTATTGTTGGAGTCATCGATAAGAGCGGATGATCAAGCAGTGGCAATGGCGAAACTGTTGGACGGTTTGTCGCTTAAAGACAGACAGATGTTGGTTCGAGGATTGCAGGAACTGACTTCTCGATTAAAGTCCTGATTATTTTCGCTTTGTATACAAGATCGCGAGACCGACAATTGCAAACAATGTCGATGACAATGATTGAGAAGCGGCTAGCAGTCGAGCGTCAAGAGCGATCGGTGTGATATCCCCATATCCAACAGTCGTTGCTGTCATGACTGAAAAGTAAAATGAATTTAATGCACAATTGATATTTAAGTCGATGCAATTCAATCCTTGTACCGAATTGCTGTTGGCGAGGCTAATGAACATCCACTCAAAGAGATAGGAGAGTATTAACGTGCAATAGCCAAGTGCAAACGCTGCTGGAATTAATTGATCTTGTTTTTTGATATCTTCTTCGCTCAACTCCATTGAGGTCATGATCGATAGCCACCAGATCAGGAGCGACGGATTCACTAGAGCATATACAAATCCAATCTTATCAATCCAGCCTTTGCTGATAAAGATTGGTGGGGTGAGGCCGATAATGAAAATAAATAAAAAGCTGGAGGCTGCCGTAGTCTTGGGTTTGGTTCTCATCCCATTGAATGCCGATTTGGTCATGTAGATAAGTAGTTTCATGGGTGCATATGGCTAATTATGTGTAATGTTGATGATGTGTGGTGCGGGTATGGTTCTAATGTTCGAGTGAGTTCACTTCCAAACATTAAACATTGACCTGTGATATTTGAATTGAGAAAAATCCAGAAAATCAAATTTCACGAGATCAACAACATTTTTCAGCGTCGCAAGTGATTTTTCAACTTGGTATGTCGTGAAGTGAACAGAGTTGAGCTTCACGTTCACCAAGTTTTGCTCGATATGCCCGACGAGCGACATGACAAGTGCAGGGTTGGTGTTGATATCCGTCAGATAATTAATGAACGTCGAGCGAAATGAGTGGAACACTTTTTCGGGGCTGACGATATTAATTTCGCTTGTGTCAAGATATTGGCCGTAGCGGCGGCTTAGATTTTTGCTAAAGCCGTTTTTCCCTTCGGGTGGCAAGTAAAAGAAAATGTGTGTCTTGCCGTGCTTTTTGACGTCGGCAACGTAGTCGAGAAATCCAGTTGCGATAATTTGGTCGCTGATGGGAACCTTGCGAATTGACTTGGGAGTTTTCGCTATTTCAGCGGGAATATCAAAGTAGTGGACTCCATTCTGTTCTTTGATGAGATCGACGCGCATTGCGCAGATTTCTTCAATCCGCATTCCTGTAAACAGCCCAATCAAGGGACCGAAGAAATAATCGGGCTTTCGCCTCATGAATCCATAATTCTTCGGCGCAAAAATCTTCTTCAGTTCGTCATCGACGTATGCGACCCAATGATATTCGTTTTGCGCCAGCTTACTTTTAGCCGAAATCCTGATTTTCTCGAACGGATTTGTTTTGAAGTAGTGCTTGTTATTAATGGCGAACTCAAACAGATCCTTCAGGAATGAAATTTTCGCATTAATGCGTCTGGCAGACGTGCCGCCGCTTAACATGCGTTGCTTATAGGTGATAGCAGTTTCGTCCGTTACGGCGCCAATTTTCGGCTTATCAAAAAGTTCGATGAACTCGTTGTAGCAGTTCTCTTTTTCGTAGAGCGTGCTGCTCTTGTTGTCGAACTTCTTCTCAAGCAGGTATTGCTTGACGACCTCCGACAGCAAGAGCGATTGTGTTTCGAGCTTGCCGGCCGCAACAGTCACGGCTTCTTTGAACATGCCTACTTTCTCAATAGCATCCATCGCTCGGGCGTGATCTTCCGCATCGGTCGCCTCGATGATGCCTTCCTTGAGATTAATGCGGTACTTGTCTAGGTCGCTCGGCCTGAGAACGAAATCGGTGATCTTCGGCTTGCTCATCCTGCTTGTCTCGATCTGCATGTTGAAGTGGAGCGCAAGCAGCTTTGCTTGCTGGAAATCCTTCGTGCCGAGGGACTTCCTGAACTCTACCTGTTTGAGCGCAGCTTGAAGAGACTTGGGGACAACGACGCGCAAGTAGTAGGTGCCGTGGCGGTCGCGTTGCAGGCGGGGAATTTTGATCATCTGTGTCACTTGCTGTGACACCAGACAAAAGAAAAAGCCTTGTAGACCATTGATCTACAAGGCTTTTTACAATTTGGTGGCGAATCAGGGATTCGAACCCCGGACCTGCGGATTATGATTCCGTCGCTCTAACCGACTGAGCTAATTCGCCGAAGAATTGAATTATGTAGATCGGCGGTCGGGCTGTCAACACCTTTTTTCATCTTACGTGAAAAAAGGTGCCGGCGGCCCATGCCGGCCTGGGCGCGGGGCGGGTTGCCGTTCACCGGAACCCGCCCGCTCCTCGCTCTCAATCCTGCGCGTAGATGTTCGAGTCCTTCGTCTCCTTGACGAACAGCAGGCCGATCACGAAAGTCGCCAGTGCGATCACGATCGGATACCAGAGGCCTGAATAGATGTCGCCCTTCGCCGCGACGATCGCGAACGCGGTTGCCGGCAGGAAGCCGCCGAACCAGCCGTTGCCGATGTGATAGGGCAGCGACATCGACGTGTAGCGGATCCGCGTCGGGAACATCTCGACCAGCATCGCGGCGATCGGGCCGTAGACCATCGTCACGTAGATCACGAGGATCGTCAGGATCACGATCGTCATCGGCCAGTTGAGCTGCGCCGGGTCCGCCTTCGCCGGATAGCCGGCCGCCTTCAGCGTCGACGCGAGCGTCTTGTCGAACGCCGCGCCCTGCGCCTTCGCGTCGGCTGCCTTGCCTTCATAGGCCGGAATCACCGTGTCGCCCACCTTGATCTCGGCCATCGCGCCGGCCGGTGCCGCGACGTTCTCGTAGTTCAGGCCGGCCTTCGCGAGCGCGCTCTTCGCGATGTCGCACGAGTTCGTGAACTTCGACGTGCCCACCGGGTTGAACTGGAACGAGCAAGCGGCCGGATCGGCGACGACCGAGATCGGCGCCTTCTGCGTCGCGAGTTCGAGCTGCGGGTTCGCGTAGTGCGTGAGCGCCTTGAACAGCGGGAAGTAGGTCAGCGCCGCGATCAGGCAGCCCGCGAGGATGATCGGCTTGCGGCCGATCTTGTCCGACAGCGAACCGAAGAACAGGAAGAACGGCGTGCCGATCAGGAGCGCGATCGCGATCAGGATGTTCGCGCTCGCACCGTCCACCTTCAGCGTCTGCGTCAGGAAGAACAGTGCGTAGAACTGGCCCGTGTACCACACGACGGCCTGGCCGGCAGTCAGGCCGACAAGCGCGAGGATCACGATCTTCAGGTTCTTCCACTGGCCGAACGCTTCGGTCAGCGGCGCCTTCGACGTCTTGCCTTCCGCCTTGATGCGCAGGAACACCGGCGATTCGTTCAGCTGCAGCCGGATCCACACCGACACCGCGAGCAGCAGGATCGACGCGACGAACGGCACGCGCCAGCCCCAGCTGCCGAACGATTCCTCGCCGATGAGCGTGCGCACGCCGAGGATCACGAGCAGCGACAGGAACAGGCCGAGCGTGGCGGTCGTCTGGATCCACGCGGTGTAGAAGCCGCGACGGTTGGCCGGCGCATGCTCGGCGACGTAGGTCGCCGCGCCGCCGTACTCGCCGCCGAGCGCGAGCCCCTGCAACAGCCGCATCGCGATGAAGATCACGGGCGCGGCGATGCCGATCGACGCGTAGCCGGGCAGGAAGCCCACCACGAACGTCGAGATACCCATGATCACGATCGTCACGAGGAACGTGTGCTTGCGGCCGACGAGGTCGCCGAGGCGGCCGAACACGATCGCGCCGAACGGCCGCACCGCGAAGCCGGCGGCGAAGCCGAGCAGCGTGAAGATGAAGGCGGCGGTCGGATTGACGCCGGAGAAGAAGCTCTTGCTGATGTAGGCCGCGAGCGAGCCGGCCAGGTAAAAGTCGTACCACTCGAACACGGTGCCGAGCGACGACGCGAAGATCACCTTCTTCTCTTCGCCCGTCATCGGCGCGTGCGAAATTTGCCCGCCTAACGTTGCCATGAGTCGTCTCCAAGTCCCTTGATATAGATATGCGGCCGCCTTGGGTGGGCGGGCCTGTCGAGGATTATTGGTACGGAAACTTACGGCCGACTGACTCGCGCGTGCAAAACGACTGCACGTCAATCTGCGTTGAATTGATTGTATTGCATGCTCATCGTGCTTTGAAGTTCTTGTAACGTCATGTAAGTCGATGATTTTCGTGCAATCGCGGCGTGCCGGGGCGGCGCGCGTCAGGGTTAATCCGGGGCGGTTTCGGTCAGCGGCAGGCTGACGCGCACGAGCGTGCCGGCGAGGCGCGGTGCGTGCTGGTAGACGTGATCGTCGAGCGTCAGCGTGCCGCCGTGCTGGGTGGCGATCTCGCGCACGATCGCGAGCCCGAGGCCGCTGCCGTCGCCTTCGCGGCCGAGGATCCGGTAGAAGCGCTCGACGACGCGCTCGCGCTCGGCGGCCGGGATACCCGGCCCCGTGTCCTCGACTTCGAGATGCACGCGCCGCGCCGCGGGCTCGGCGCGCACGCGCACCGTGATGCGGCCGCCGTCCGGCGTGTAGCGGATCGCATTGTCGATCAGGTTGCCGAGCATCTCGCGCAGCATCACCGGATTGCCGTCGACGTCGAGCGGCGTGTCGTCCGGCGGGCCTTCGTAGCCGAGATCCATCCGTTTCGCGAGCGCGGCCTGTACCCAGTCGCGCACTGCGCGCCGCGCGAGCGTGGCGATCTCGACCGGCTCGAACGTCAGCCCGCTCGCGCGGTTCTCGGCGCGCGCAAGGGCGAGCAACTGGGTGACGAGCCGCGCGGCCTGCTCGGAGCTCGTCGCGATCTGCTCGAGCGAGCGCTGCACGTCGGGCGGGACGGGGTGGCGCAGCGCGAACTCGGCCTGCGTGCGCAGGCCCGCGAGCGGTGTCTTCATCTGGTGGGCGGCGTCGGCGATGAAGCGCTTTTGCAGCGCCATGTTCTGTTCGAGACGGGCGAGCAGGTCGTTGAACGACGTGACGAGCGGCTCGATCTCGGGCGGCGCGCGTTGCGCCTCGACGGGCGACAGGTCGTCGGGCCGCCGCGCGCGGATGTGCGCCTGCAGCGCGTTGAGCGGCGCGAGCCCGCGCGACAGGCCGAACCAGACCAGCAGGATCGCGAGCGGCAGGATCACGAACTGCGGCAGGATCACGCCCTTGATGATGTCGTTCGCGAGCGCGTTGCGCTTGTCCAGCGTTTCGCCGACCTGCACGAGCACGGGCTGCGGGTTGCCCGATTGCGGTAGCGCGACCGTCGTATAGGCAACCCGCACGTCGTTGCCGCGCAGCAGGTCGTCGCGAAACATGACGACGCCTGGCGGCGGGCGGTCCTCGTCGCGCGGCAGCGGCATGTCGGCTTCGCCCGCGACCAGCTCGCCGCGTGTGCCGAGCACCTGGAAGTAAACGCTGTCGACGTTGTCCGCGCGCAGGAAGTCACGCGTCTGCTCCGGCAGCGTCAGCTCGGCGACGCCGTTCACCGGATGGATCTGCCGAGCGAGCACGTATGCGTTGGTCTCGAGCGCGCGATCGAACGGGCCGTTCGCGATCGTCTTCGCGACAAGATAGGTGACGGCGATGCTCATCGGCCACAGCAGCAGCAGCGGCGCGAGCATCCAGTCGAGGATCTCGCCGAACAGCGAGCGCGGGCGCGGTGCCTCGGGCGTATCGGTTTCGTCGGGCGGCGCGAACGGGTTCTCGTAGCGCGCGTCGCGCGCCTCGTCGGCGGCCGACGACGGCGCGCCGGTCGGGTGGCGGGTAGGGGCCGGCGTGGCCATCGCGGCGACGGCCGGTTTCAGCGTAGCGGCGTGCCGGCCGCCGCAGGCTGGGGCGCTGCCGTGTCGGCCGGCGCGGCGGGCGCGACTTTCTCGAGGCAGTAGCCGAGACCGCGCACGGTCGAGATCCGCACGCCGCTGGGTTCGATCTTCTTGCGCAGCCGGTGCACGTAGACTTCGATCGCGTTGTTGCTGACTTCCTCGCCCCATTCACAGAGATGGTCGACGAGCTGCTCCTTCGACACGAGCCGCCCGATCCGCTGCAGCAGCACCTCGAGCAGGCCGAGCTCGCGCGCGGAGAGGTCGAGCACGTGATCGTTCGCATACGCGATGCGGCCGACCTGGTCGAATGCGAGCGAGCCGTGGCGCACGACGGTCGGGCCGCCGCCTGCACCGCGCCGGGTCAGCGCGCGCACGCGCGCCTCGAGCTCGTTGAGCGCGAACGGCTTGGCCATGTAGTCGTCGGCGCCGAGGTCGAGCCCCTTCACGCGCTCGTCGACGCTGTCGGCGGCCGTCAGGATCAGCACGGGAAGGTTGGAATTGCGGGCGCGCAGGCGCTTGAGGACGTCGAGCCCGGGCATTTTCGGGAGCCCGAGGTCGAGGATCAGCAGGTCGAACGTCTGCATCGACAGCGCGGTATCGGCATCGACGCCGCTCTTCACGTGGTCGACCGCATAGCCCGATTGGCGGAGTGACCGGGTGAGGCCGTCCGCGAGTATGCTGTCATCTTCCGCGATGAGAATTCGCATGGTGCTGACCGATGGCCGGCAGGGCGTTCGCGCCGGCCGACTGTCTCCGAAGTTATTCGTGTACAACGCAGCCTGCATTGCGGGCTTGCACAAAACACTGTTTTTTTATACAGTGTCTGCATTCGTGGGCAGCGCTTGAAAGCGGGCGCGCCTCTGACAGACGCTGCTCATCATAGCAAAGGACGATTCATGGAAGATAGCAAGAAGGGCTCCGGGATGACCGCCGAGAAGAGCAAGGCGCTGGCCGCCGCACTCGCGCAGATCGAGAAGCAGTTCGGCAAAGGGTCGATCATGCGGATGGGCGACGGCGAGGCGGCGGAGGACATCCAGGTCGTCTCCACGGGTTCGCTGGGGCTCGACATCGCGCTCGGCGTCGGCGGCCTGCCGCGCGGCCGGGTGGTCGAGATCTACGGTCCGGAATCGTCCGGTAAAACCACGCTCACGCTGCAGGTGATCGCCGAGCTGCAGAAGCTGGGCGGTACGGCCGCGTTCATCGACGCCGAGCACGCGCTCGACGTCCAGTATGCGTCGAAGCTCGGCGTGAACGTGCCGGAGTTGCTGATCTCGCAGCCGGACACCGGCGAGCAGGCGCTGGAAATCACCGATGCGCTGGTGCGCTCGGGCTCGATCGACATGATCGTCATCGACTCGGTCGCGGCGCTCGTGCCGAAGGCCGAAATCGAAGGCGAGATGGGCGATTCGCTGCCGGGCCTGCAGGCCCGCCTGATGTCGCAGGCGCTGCGCAAGCTGACCGGCACGATCAAGCGCACGAACTGCCTGGTGATCTTCATCAACCAGATCCGTATGAAGATCGGCGTGATGTTCGGCAACCCGGAAACCACGACGGGCGGTAACGCGCTGAAGTTCTATGCGTCGGTGCGTCTCGACATCCGCCGGATCGGCTCGATCAAGAAGAACGACGAGGTGATCGGCAACGAAACCCGCGTGAAGGTCGTCAAGAACAAGGTGTCGCCGCCGTTCCGCGAAGCGATCTTCGACATCCTGTACGGCGAGGGCATCTCGCGTCAGGGCGAGATCATCGATCTCGGCGTGCAGGCGAAGATCGTCGACAAGGCGGGCGCCTGGTACAGCTACAACGGCGAGAAGATCGGCCAGGGCAAGGACAACGCGCGTGAATTCCTGCGCGAGAATCCGGAAATCGCACGCGAGATCGAGAACCGTATTCGCGAATCGCTCGGCGTCGTTGCCATGCCCGATGGCGCAGTCAACGAAGCCGAGGCGGTGGACGAAGAAGAGTGATGGTCGGGCGCCGGGGGCAGGCTGGCGAGCCGGAGGAGAGCGACGCGCCCGAAACGGCGGGTCGCTCCGGCCGGCGAGCCGGATCCTCGGGCGCCGATTGGCGGGGCGCTGGCAGCAATGCCGCGAACCGCAGCGCGACGAGGGCATCCGACGATGCCCTCGTTTCGTTTGAGATTGCCGCACCGGACGATCCGTTCGACGACGATGAATCGTTCGACGCGCACGACCGCTCCCGTCGTCGTGTTTCCGGTGTCAGCTTCCCGGGCGATCGCGCCGCCGATGCGGCGGCGCCGGCCAGCGAAGATGTCTATACGCGCAGCAGCCAACATCCGCGCCGCACGCGTCGCGCGTCGGGTGCTTCTTCCAGTACCTCGTCGGGTGACGCGCCGGGCGCCGCCGAGCGCAAGTCGTCGAAGCCTCAGCGATCGTTGAAGGGCCGCGCGCTCGGCTATCTGTCTCGCCGCGAATACAGTCGCGCGGAACTCGCGCGCAAGCTCGCGCCCTACGTCGGCGAAGACGAATCCGTCGACCCCGTGCTCGACGCGCTGGAAAAGGAAGGCTGGCTGTCCGATGCGCGCTTTGCCGAGAGTCTCGTGCATCGTCGTGCGTCGCGTGTCGGCGCCGCACGCATCGTCAGCGAACTGAAGCGTCATGCGGTCGGCGCTACGCTCGTCGAGGAGGTGAACGCCCAGCTTCGCGAGACCGAATGGGCGCGCGCGCAGGCAGTTTGGCGCAAGAAATTCGGTGCACTGCCGCAAACGCCGGCCGAGCGTGCGAAGCAGGCACGCTTTCTTGCCGCGCGCGGCTTCTCGAGTGCGACCATCGTGAAGTTGCTGAAGGTTGGCGACGATTTCCCGATCGACGACTGACCGCACCGATCGCGCGCATGTCGCGCGATTTTGCTGCAACGCAACCACTTCCGGACAGGCGGGAATACCCGCCGTCGCGTCAAGCTGTCTCAAATACCCAATATGCTAAAATCCGTGGGTTTTCCTCTTCGGCCTCAACCTCCAGCATGCCGCTATCCGAGCCCGTGCCCCGTCAGTTGCGACATCAACGCGCAATCCGAGCGGAAGCTTACGAGCGCGGCGACGGCTTGTGGGACATCGAAGCCTGCCTGACCGACCACAAGCCGCGCGATGTCGCGCTTGCGTCGGGCATCCGGCCCCAGGGCCTGCCGATCCACGAACTCTGGCTGCGCGTGACTATCGATCGTGACCTCAATGTCGTCGACGCTGAAGCGTCTTCGGAATGGGTTCCCTATCCCGGTCACTGTCAATCCGCCTATCGGGCCCTTATCGGGCTCAATCTCTTCCGCAATTTCCGCCGCAACGCGAACCGGCTGCTCGCCGGCGTCGCAGGCTGCTCCCATCTCACCGAACTGTGCGCCGTGCTGCCGACGGCAGAGATCCAGGCGTTCGCCGGTGATGTGTGGAACGTGCGCGAGGAGGGGGGCGAAGGGCCGGATCATGGCGACGCGCACGACGAAGCGCCTTTCCAGCTCGGCCGCTGCCGGGCGTTGCGGTTCGACGGCGAGGTCGTGCGGCAGTACTACCCGCGCTGGTATGGCGCGCGGCCGGACGTGCCCGGTGAGGGCAGCACGAAGGAATGAACGGAAATCATTCGAAGAAGCGTCTAAAGCGACTTTTCATCCAACTCTCAGACTGAAGGGAATCACGCATGAAGATTCACGAGTACCAGGGTAAGGAAATCCTGCGGAAATTCGGAGTCGCGGTACCGCGCGGCAAGCCGGCGTTCTCGGTTGACGAGGCCGTCAAGGTGGCAGAAGAGCTCGGCGGCCCGGTATGGGTCGTGAAGGCTCAGATTCACGCAGGTGGCCGTGGCAAGGGCGGCGGCGTGAAGGTGGCGAAGTCGATCGAGCAGGTTCGCGAATACGCGAACCAGATCCTCGGCATGCAGCTCGTCACGCACCAGACCGGTCCGGAAGGCCAGAAGGTCAACCGCCTGATGATCGAAGAAGGCGCCGACATCAAGCAGGAACTGTATGTCAGCCTCGTCGTCGATCGCGTGTCGCAAAAGATCGTTCTGATGGGTTCGAGCGAAGGCGGCATGGACATCGAAGAAGTTGCCGAAAAGCACCCGGAACTGATCCACAAGGTCATCGTCGAGCCGTCGACGGGCCTGCTCGACGCGCAAGCCGACGACCTCGCCGCGAAGATCGGCGTGCCGGCCGCTTCGATCCCGCAAGCACGCGCGATCCTGCAAGGCCTGTACAAGGCATTCTGGGAAACCGACGCATCGCTGGCTGAAATCAACCCGCTGAACGTCTCCGGCGATGGCAAGGTCATCGCACTCGACGCGAAGTTCAACTTCGACTCGAACGCGCTGTTCCGCCACCCGGAAATCGTCGCGTACCGCGACCTGGACGAAGAAGATCCGGCTGAAATCGAAGCGTCGAAGTTCGACCTCGCATACATCTCGCTCGACGGCAACATCGGCTGTCTCGTGAACGGCGCGGGCCTGGCGATGGCGACGATGGACACCATCAAGCTGTTCGGCGGCGAGCCGGCGAACTTCCTGGACGTCGGCGGTGGCGCGACCACCGAGAAGGTCACGGAAGCGTTCAAGCTGATGCTGAAGAACCCGGATCTGAAGGCGATCCTCGTGAACATCTTCGGCGGCATCATGCGCTGCGACGTGATCGCGGAAGGCGTGATCGCCGGTTCGAAGGCCGTGAACCTGAACGTGCCGCTCGTCGTGCGTATGAAGGGCACGAACGAGGACCTCGGCAAGAAGATGCTGGCCGATTCGGGCCTGCCGATCATCTCGGCGGACAGCATGGAAGAGGCTGCGCAGAAGGTCGTCGCGGCTGCCGCAGGCAAGTAAGCGCGCTCAATGAATAGGTATGGCGGCGCGGTTTGCACGCGACGCCAATCGCACAGAGGTCAAAATACATGTCGATTCTGATCAACAAGGACACGAAGGTCATCACGCAGGGCATTACCGGCAAAACCGGTCAGTTCCATACGCGCGCCTGCCGTGAATACGCAAACGGCCGCGAAGCATTCGTCGCGGGCGTGAACCCGAAGAAGGCCGGCGAAGACTTCGAAGGCATTCCGATCTACGCAAGCGTCAAGGAAGCGAAGGCAGAAACCGGCGCGACCGTGTCGGTCATCTACGTTCCGCCGGCAGGCGCGGCGGCCGCGATCTGGGAAGCGGTCGAAGCCGATCTGGATCTCGCGATCTGCATCACGGAAGGCATTCCCGTGCGCGACATGATCGAAGTGAAGGACCGCATGCGCCGCGAAGGCCGCAAGACGCTGCTGCTCGGGCCGAACTGCCCGGGCACGATCACGCCGGACGAACTGAAGATCGGCATCATGCCGGGTCACATCCACCGCAAGGGCCGCATCGGCGTCGTGTCCCGCTCGGGTACGCTGACGTATGAAGCGGTTGCTCAGCTGACGGCACTCGGCCTCGGCCAGTCGTCGGCAGTCGGTATCGGCGGCGACCCGATCAACGGTCTGAAGCACATCGACGTGATGAAGATGTTCAACGACGATCCGGATACGGACGCAGTTGTGATGATCGGCGAAATCGGCGGTCCGGACGAAGCCAATGCGGCCGAGTGGATCAAGGCCAACATGAAGAAGCCGGTCGTCGGCTTCATCGCCGGTGTCACGGCGCCTCCGGGCAAGCGCATGGGCCACGCCGGCGCGCTGATCTCGGGCGGTGCGGATACGGCCGAAGCGAAGCTGGAAATCATGGAAGCGTGCGGTATCACCGTCACGCGCAACCCGTCGGAAATGGGCCGTCTGCTGAAGAAGGCGCTGTAATATTTCGACCAGGGTTCGTCCTGCAGAAAACGCCGGCTTTGCCGGCGTTTTTTGTTATGCTCGCGCAATGAATTCGTAAGCACCGGGCATGCATCGCGCATGTGCCGGCGATGAACCGGGTCGCCTGCGGGCGGCCGCCGTCCTGCCCGTCACGCCATGCTCGAATTCCTGACGTCGCTGCACTGGGGCGCCGTCCTCCAGATAGTCATCATCGATATCCTGCTCGGCGGCGACAACGCGGTCGTGATCGCGCTCGCATGCCGCAACCTGCCCGCGAACCAGCGGCTGCGCGGAGTCATTTGGGGCACCGCGGGGGCGATTCTGCTGCGCGTCGCGCTGATCACGTTCGCGGTTGCAATGCTCGACGTGCCGTTTCTGAAGCTCGGTGGCGGGTTGCTGCTGTTGTGGATCGGCATCAAGCTGATGGCACCGGCCGCCGACGCGCACGACGACATCAAGCCGGCCAGCCGGCTGTGGGACGCCGTGAAGACGATCGTGATCGCCGACGCGGTGATGAGCCTCGACAACGTGATCGCGATCGCGGGCGCGGCCGAACAGGCCGACCCGTCGCACCGGATCGCGCTCGTGATCTTCGGGCTCGTCGTCAGCGTGCCGATCATCGTGTGGGGCAGCACGCTGGTGCTGAAGCTGCTCGACCGTTTCCCGATCGTCGTGGCGCTCGGCGCCGGGCTGCTCGGCTGGATCGCGGGCGGGCTGATCGTGAATGACCCGGTCGGCGACCGCTGGCCGGTGCTCGATACGCCGGAGGTCCTCTACGGCGCGAGCATCGCGGGCGCGCTGTTTGTCGTGGCGATCGGTTATACGCTCAGGAAGCGCCGCGACGCACCGCACGCGCACTGACATTGGCCGTCCGGCCGACTGCCGGATTCATGGCCCGCTGGCTACGATCGAGACGCCTGCCTTTATCGGCAGGCGTCTTTCGTTTCCGGAGCCTGCCATGTTCGAAGCCTTTTCCGTTTCCCTGTTCCGTCGCGTGGCCGCCGATCTGCGGCGCGCGAACCGGCCGTCGACGCGCTGGCGGCCGGCCGGCTTCACGCTGATAGAACTGATGATCGTGCTGGCGATTGTCGGCGTGATCGCGGCCTATGCGATTCCCGCGTACCAGGATTACCTTGCGCGCTCGCGCGTCGGCGAGGGGCTCGCGCTTGCGTCGTCCGCGCGGCTTGCCGTCGCCGACAACGCCGCAAGCGGCGCGAGCCTCGACGGCGGCTACAGCCCGCCGGCCGCGACCCGCAACGTCGAATCCGTCGCGATCGACGGCGAGACTGGCCAGATCACGGTCGCCTTCACCACGCGCGTCACCGCGGCCGGCGCCAATACGCTGGTGCTCGTGCCGTCCGCGCCGGACAAGGCCGAGGCGCCCACTGCGCGCGTGCCGCTCAAAAAGGGCGCGATGCAGGCCGGTGCGATCGCGTGGGAGTGCTTCGCGGCCGGCAAGAATGCGTCGTCGTTGCCGGCACCGGGGGCCGGGCCGCTGCCGGGCGACGCCGCGACGCTGCCGGCGAAATATGCGCCGGCGGAGTGCCGCGCGTAGTGATGGCGGCGGGGCAGGGCGGTGCGGGCAGCACCTCGGCCGCCGCTTCAGCCGGCCGGGGTGGCCACGCGGTGTCGGGGCGCTGCGCGAAGGCCCCGCACAGAGGGGGGAAAGTTTTGTATAGTGCGCCGGTTGCTGACATCCGGTTCGCTCATGCCCTCTACTTTTTCCCGTTCGTTGCCGCTCGTTGCGCTGGCTGTCGCCCTGATCGTGCCGTACGCAATCACGAATCACACGTATCCGATTCCGACTTTCTATTCCGAGTTTTCCGCGCTGGTGCTGTACCTGCTGGTGGGGGTGTCCGTCGTGCTGCTCGCGCGCACGGGGCGCCCGGCCGAGCCGTTTGCGGCGCCGGCCGCGTTCGCCGCGCCGCTCGGGTTCGCCGTGGTGCTCGTCGCGCAGGTCGCGCTGATCCCGCTCAAGGTGCCGTCGATGAACTGGTTGGCGGTCGGCTATCTTGCTGCCGCGCTGGTCGCGATGCAGGCCGGCTATGCGCTCGCACGCGACGGGCTGGCCGAGGCCGTGTCGCGGATGATGGCCGGCGCGCTGCTCATCGGCGGCGTGTTCGCGGTCGGAACGCAGATCGTGCAGTTGTTCCACCTCGAGTCGGCGCTGTCGCCGTTCGTCGTGATGTACAACGTCGCGGTCGATCGCCGTCCGTACGGCAACATGGCGCAGGCGAACCATCTGGCCAGCTACATCGCGTTCGCGCTCGCGGGCGCGCTGTATCTCGTGCAGGTGCGCCGGCTCGCGGTATGGGCATGGCTCGCGCTGTCGATCGTGCTTTCGGTCGGCCTTGCGCTGACGGTGTCGCGCGGGCCGTGGCTGCAGGTCGCGGTGATGGTCGTCGCGGGCTTCTGGATGGCGTGGCTCGAATCGCGCCGTGCGCCGGGCAATGCGCGCGCGTGGGTCATCCCGGTCGTGCTTGCGGCGGCGTTCATCGCGGTGAACGTCGCGGTGCGCTGGGCGAACGTCCACTACCATCTGGGTCTCGCGGAATCCGCGGCCGACCGGATGCGTGACGCGGGGCAGATCGCGCCGCGCCTCGCGCTGTGGAAGTACGGGCTCGCGATGTTCCGCGAGCATCCGCTGCTCGGCGTCGGCTGGGGCGAGTTCCCGTCCCACCAGTTCGCGCTCGTGCGCGCGCTGGGCGGCGTCGAGATCGCGAACAACTCGCACGACATCTTCATCGACCTGCTCGCGAAGTCCGGCCTCGTCGGCCTCGGTGTGCTCGTCGTTGCGCTCGTGACGTGGTTCGTGCGTGCGGTGCGTGCGCCGCAGTCGAGCATGCGCGTGTTCGGCTTCGCGCTGATCGGCATCCTGCTGATGCACGCGCTGGTCGAGTATCCGCAGCAGTACATGTTCTTCCTGTTGCCCGCGATGTTCGTGATCGGGCTGCTCGAAGTGAAGCCGCTGCGCATCCTGCCGGGGCGTGCGGCGTTCGGGTTGTTTGCAGTGCTGTCGGTCGGCGGCGTACTGGCGGCGGTGCCGGTGCTGCGCGACTACCAGCGCGCGGAAGTGCTGTATTACGGCAGCGATCCGGCCGCGCAGTACCGCGATGCGCCGTCGCTGCTGTTCGGCGCGTGGGGCGAATACGGTGCGGCCACGCTGCTCCCGATTTCGGCGGATGACCTGCCGGCCAAGCTCGCCGCGCATGAGCGCGCGATCGCGCTGCTGCCCGGCGAGACGGTGCTGCGCCGCTATGCGGTGCTGCAGGCGCTGGCCGGCCGCGAGGCCGACGCGCTCGACACCGTCGCGCGCCTGCACGTGTTTGCGAAGGAGTTGAAGGACTGGCCGCAGCAACTGGCGGCGCTGTACAAGCTGTGCGACCAGCAGCCGGCGCTGAAGCCGTTCAAGGCGGCGGTTGTCGCGAAATATGGCGAAGTTCCGGCCGATGCGGCCGACGACGAGGACGACGACGATTCGGATTGATGCGCGCAGCGCTTGCCGGAACGGGGAATTCCGGCATGTGCCGTGCCGTGAGGAAGTAGTGGCGCGTGTCGGGCGTCAAAGCTCGGCGCCAACCTGCCGAATCCGGTCGCATATCGATTACCTCGCGGATCGCGTGGATTCCAGCCGAAGGCGCGGCGATTCGCGTCAACCATTGTCAAATCGCCGCCGCTCGCCGGGCCGCGCGTGCACAATGCGCGAAAACGCTCGCGTGCCGCCCTGTGGAAGGCGGGGGCCAGCGCGAACGCAGGCAACACCCGGCCAGCCGGGAAGTCCGTCACGCAGGATCGCGGCCGAGCATCGATCGGCCGTGCGGCCTTAACGGGGCGCCGGTCCGATGGCCGCGGCGCAGTGTGACGCATGCGATGCGGCCGGGCGACGTTTTCCGGTGCGCGGCGCGTGCGTCCTGAACAGTGCTGAAGAACGATATTCGACCATGTCTATTCGCTCGACCTACCTGATCCTGCCCGCCGTCGCGATGCTGTTTTCCGGCTGCGCGATGCTGACGTCGTCGCAGGAAAGCAAGCTGACCTGCCACATTCCGCGCGCCGTCTACCCGGATACCGCGAAGCCGCTCACGCGCCCGGCGACCGTGCTCGTGCGCGCGCTGATGACGACGTCCGGCGAAGCGCAGAACGTCACCGTGACGACCAGCAGCCGCAATGCGGCTGCCGACCGCGCGGCCGTCGACGCGATGACGCACGCGACCTGCGTGCAGACGGGCGCGACCGCGAACCCGTTCCTGCTGACCCAACCGTTCGTATTCGAGCCGCAGCGCGGCCAGTGATGCATGGGCGGCGCGCCCTGCGTGCGGGTTGCCGTCCGGTTTCCTTTCCTGCCGGCCGCTTCGTTGCGCATGCCCACTGACAGTCGGTGCGCGGCCTGCGCAGCGCACACGCCCGACGTTCAGTGCTGCGGCATCAGGTTCGCGCCGCGGCAAGCCGGCTCGGCCGCCGTGCTCAGCCCGAGCAGCGTGAACCCGTTGCGTTCCTGGCGAATCAGCGCATAGTGCCGCGCAACCGTTTCGCCGGTACTGCCCGTCAGATCGAGCTCGACCTGAAAGCGGTCCTTGCTGTCCGAGCAGCCGCGCACCGGGCCGTACGCGAACCCCCGGCCGGCCGCCTTGCCGGCCTTGTTGAACGCCTGCCGGCCTTTCAGTGCGGCCGCTGCGGCGGCGGGCTCGCTCCATTCGCGCGCCAGCGCATCGTCGACCTTCAACCATTCGTCGACGAAATCGCGGCCGTTGAGCGCGACGGGCTGTACGCGCTGCACGGTGCCGCCGTCGACGCGATAGCGAAAGATGCCCGGCCGTGTCATCACTTCGCTGTCCATCGAGCCGACCGTCGCGCGCACCTCGAAGCCGTCGGGGCGCACCTTGAACCGGATCGGGTTTTCGTCGAGCACGTAGTCGTTCGCGGAATGGAACACCGTGCGTTGCGCAGCCGAGCCGTTGGCCGGTGCGACCACGTCCGCGGCGAACTGGCTCCAGCGCGACGCGCACCACGGCGTGCCGTGGACGACCGCGACCTGCCCGCCGGGCAGCGCCGAGAACCAGAATCCGGCACCGTACGCGCCGCCGATGTCCTTGTAGTCGTCGGCCTGCCAGCGCAGCACGCGCCGCCAGCCGCCGTTTTCCCATGCGTAAGCGGTGAGCAGGTTGTCGTCGCCGCATGCGATGTCGAAGCCGGCGCGCACGAAGAGCAACGGGCGGGATGTGCCGCCGCGTTCGACGTCGACGTCCGGATTGCGACCGAACGCCGATTCGCCGTCTTTCGGCTGGACGGGCCGGGCCGGCACGCCGAGCGCGGCCGCGAGCGTGCGTTTCAGCGCGACCGGATCGACCTGTTCGTCGCTGCAAGCGAGCCGCGCATCGATCGTGCCGACGAGCGCCTGCTTGTAAGCACGCAGCGCATCGCGCAGCGGCGGCGAAATGTCGACGCCGCCGCCGTCGCTCGGCGGAATTCGGATCTGCTGCACGCGGTGCTGCGCGTCGATGGCCGCGCGCGCGGCCGTGTCGGCAGCGGGGCAGGCGCCGGCGGCCGATGCGGCAGCCGGCAGCAGGGAGAGCGCGCACAGCAGCGGCGCGCCGTATTTCAGCGTGAGGTTCTTCATCGGTGATGTGTTTTTCTGGCTTTTTATCGTTTGAACGGGGCATCGCTACGGCCGACGATACCCCGTGAATGGCTGCTGTTGCTGCTGGCGCTTAACCCGCCGCGTCTTCCGCCTTCCAGTCCCCCGACTTCCCGCCGCGCTTCTCGCGCACGCTCACGTCGGTGATCACCATCCCGCGATCGACGGCCTTGCACATGTCGTAGACGGTCAGCAGCCCGACCTGCACGGCCGTCAGCGCTTCCATCTCGACGCCGGTCCGGCCGAACGTCTCGACCTGCACGACGCAGTGGACGCCCGGCAGCGCGTCGTCGAGTTCGAACTCGACGGCCACGCGCGTCAGCGCGAGCGGGTGGCACAGCGGGATCAGGTCGGCCGTGCGCTTGGCGCCCTGGATGGCCGCGATGCGCGCGACGCCGAGCACGTCGCCTTTCTTGGCCTTGCCGTCGCGAATCAGCGCGAACGTAGCCGGCAACATCCGGATCGTGCCGCGCGCGATCGCGATGCGCTGGGTTTCCTGCTTGCCGCCGACGTCGACCATGTGCGCATGGCCGGCGGCATCGAAATGGGTGAGTTCTGACATGTCATGCTCCAGTGGAACGGCGTGCTCGCGCGAGCACGTCCCGCGGTCCTGCTTCGCGATCAGGCAGGGCGCGGTATCCCCTCTCCGCACCCCGATCCGATCCAACGTTTCAACGGGCGCCTATCATAGCAGCGGCATTCGTGGCGCCGGGTACGCAGATGGCGCGTATGCCGCACGGGACAGTCGCGATGCCGCCGGTACAATGATCCGAATATTCAGACCAAACGCCGCGAAGCGCGCCCGGCGCGCGGGACGGCGTCGTTTTCATCCTGCCATGCGTGTCAAACAGTTGCTTGCCGTGTCGCTGTCGGTGGCGCTCGCATTGCCGCCGAGCAGCCATGCGCAGAGCGCGTCCGCGCCGCCGCTCGAATCGGCGGCCGGCGGCGCCCGGTCGATTTCCACCGTGCCATCCGGTATCGCGGCCGGCGTGTTCGGCACCTACGGCGGCGCGGAGAGCCGATTTTCGGACGCAGGCGGCGCGTCGGCGCCGGCCGCGAGCCTGCGTGCGCCGCTTCGCTCGCTCGAGCTGCCCGACCTTGGCGACGGTTCCGGCGGTTCGCTGACGCCGCAGGCCGAGCGCCGGCTCGGCGAGCGTGTGATGCGTGAAGTGCGGCGCGATCCCGACTATCTCGACGACTGGCTCGTACGCGACTACCTGAACGCGATGGCGGCGCGGCTCGCGGCCGCGGCGGCCGCGCGCTTCATCGGCGGCTACACGCCGGACTTCGACCTGTTCCCGGTTCGCGATCCGCAGATCAACGCGTTCTCGATGCCGGGCGGTTTCATCGGGATCAACAGCGGGCTCGTCGTCACGACGCAGACGGAATCGGAACTCGCGTCGGTGGTCGGCCACGAGATGGGGCACGTGCTGCAGCGGCACATCGCGCGGATGATCGGTGCGAACGAGAAGACCGGCTATACGGCGCTCGCGACGATGCTGCTCGGCGTGCTGGCCGGCGTGCTCGCGAGAAGCGGCGACCTCGGCAGCGCGATCGCGTTGGGCGGGCAGGCGTATGCGGTGGACAACCAGCTGCGCTTTTCGCGCTCGGCCGAGCGCGAGGCCGATCGCGTCGGCTTCCAGCTGCTCGCGGGCGCGGGCTATGACCCGTACGGGATGCCGGGCTTCTTCGAGCGGCTCGACCGCGCGTCAATGGGCGATGCGGGCGTGCCGGCCTATGCGCGCACGCACCCGCTGACCGGCGAGCGGATCGCCGACATGGAGGATCGCGCGCGCCGCGCGCCGTACCGTCAGCCGCGCCAATCGGCCGAATACGGGTTCGTGCGCGCGCGACTGCGCGTCCTGCAGAACCGCGCGCCGACCGATATCGCGGCCGAGGCGCGGAGGATGCAATTCGAGATCGACGATCGCACCGCGCCGAACGTCGCGGCGAACTGGTACGGCATCGCGCTCGCGAAGGCGCTGCTCGGCGAGTACGACGCGGCCGGCAACGCGCTCGCGTCGGCGCGCACCACGTTCGACGCGCGCGAGCGGCGCGAGGACGATCCGGCGACGAGTTCGCCGAGCCTCGACGTGCTGGCCGCCGATATCGCGCGCCGCGCGGGGCGGGCTGACGACGCGGTGCGACTTGCGGCACTCGCGCAGCGGCGCTGGCCGGCATCGCACGCCGCGATCGTCGCGCATCTTCAGGCGCTGATCGCGGCACGCCGGTTCGCCGAAGCGCAGGCGCAGGCACGCGCGCAGGCGAAGGCCGATCCCGAGCAGCCGGACTGGTGGGACTATCTTGCGAAGGCGAGCGACGGCAAGGGCGACCTGCCGGCGCGGCGCCGCGCGCTCGCGGAGAAGCTCGCGCTCGACGGCGCGTGGCCGTCGGCGATTCGCCAGCTGAAGGAAGCGCGCGACGCGAAGGACGTGTCGTTTTACGAGCAGTCGATGATCGGCGCGCGGCTGCTGGAATTCGAAGCGCGCTACAAGGAAGAGCGCGAAGACGAGAAGAACGGCCGCGGGTAGCGGCCGGCGTGCGGTAAAGGCGGACGGAGCCGCTGCTGGTCAGTTGCCGCCGCCGGTCGCGCCGTGAGCCCGTTGCGCCGGGCTTGCGATGTAGCCGAATCGCGTGGGCACATCGGCGCAGACGATGTTGCCGAGCGGCACGGTGCGGCCGTCGCGCCAGCGCAGCACCGGCGGCGCGGCATCGAAATCCGCGTGATCGGCGAACAGCCCGAGATCGTGGTCGTGCAGCGCCGCGATGCGCGGCGGCGTGCCTGCCGCGCGAAACAGCACGCCACCCGCGTCGTCGAGCCATGCTTCATCCGGTTCGAACGGCGCGCCGGTATGGTCGGTGAGCGTGAGTTGTCCGTCGCGCTCGGTGAGCCGGACGACCCACGGCGTATAGGCGAGCTCGACGTACACGCGCTGCGGCCCGTTCTGGAAGAACCATTGGCCGTGCGCGTCGCATTCATAGTTGCGGCCGATGAACGCGTTCAGCGCCGCATGCCGGATCGGCGAGCCGAGTTCGCCGGCCGCCTGCGCGGCGTCATCGCGCAGCCGCCATTCGCCGCGCCGGTCGAGCAGCAGCCAGCCGGTACAGTGCGGCACGTCTGGCCATTTGGCGAGGGCCTGCCTGACGATGTCATCCATGGTCGACGAATTTGGAGCAATAGCCGAACACCCGCGCCGACAGCCAGTCGAGGCGGCCGGGGAACGGCCCGGTCATGAATCCCGCGTGCCCGCCCGCCGCGGGCTGGTCGAGTTCGACGGCCGGCGATACGTCGGCCGGCCCCGGCAGCGCCGATTCAGGCAGGAACGGGTCGTTGCGGGCGTTGAGAATCAGCGTCGGCACGTCGATCGCGGGCAGCAGCGGCCGTGTCGTCGCCTTGGTCCAGTAGTCGTCCGCATCCGCGAAACCGTGCAGCGGTGCGGTCACGACCTCGTCGAAGTCGCGCATCGTCACGGCCTGCAGCATGGCTTCGCGGTCGAACAACCCAGGGTACTGGTCGAGCTTCGCGAGCGCCTTGCGCTTGAGCGTCTTCAGGAAGCTGCGCGTGTAGACCATCGCAAAGCCTTGCGACAGCGCACGCCCGCCGGCGTGCACGTCGATCGGCGTCGAGATCGCGGCGGCCGCCCGCAGGATCGACGTGTCGCTGCGATGCTCGCCGAGCCAGCGCAGCAGCACGTTGCCGCCGAGCGACACGCCGGCCGCGACCAGCGGCCCGCGATGCTGCGCGGCAAGCCGGCGCAGGATCCAGTCGACCTCGGCGCTGTCGGCGAGATGGTAGAAGCGCGGCTGGCGGTTGATCTCGCCGCTGCAACTGCGGAAGTGCGGCACGACGGCGTGCCAGCCCTTCGCGCGCGCGGCGGCCATCATCGCGAGTGCGTAGTGCGAGCCGGAGCTGCCTTCGAGGCCGTGGAACAGCACGAACAGCGGCGCATCGGGCTGCGGCGCGGCGCTGTCGAGATGCGCGACCCAGTCGAGATCGATGAAGTCGTGGTCGGGGGTTTCCCATCGCTCTCGTCGGTAAGCGACGACGGGGCGCCGCGCGAACAGCGCGGGCACGATGGTTTGCGCATGGCTGTTCGGCAGCCAGCGTGGTGCGCGATAGCGCAGGTTGTCGTCGTCGGGGGCCGGAGCCCCGGTCAGCGGCGATGTGGGCGGAGAAGCCGTACTCATGATCGCCCCGCGGATGCGTTGCTTCGTCTTTTCGTCAGTGCAGCGGACCCTGCCCATGACGGATCTTCGCGGCGAATTGTCCGGCCGCTTGTTCGGGAATCGGGCTCGCGTGAATATGCGCGATGCGCCACTCGCCGCGTTCGTGAATCATCACGTACGTGGCGAAAACCATGTCGGGTTCGGCCGTCAGGTCGGCCTGCTGATGCGCTTCGGCGATCGTATAGACGACCGTGCCGAGGCTGTCGTACACGCGGATGTCGAGCGGCTCGATCGTCACGGGGCGCGTGGCGAGCCGGTTGGCGAGCCCGCTGCGGATCTGGTCGAGGCCGTGCAGATGCTCGCCGTCCGCCCACACGCAGCTGGCGAAATCCTCGTCGATCCACAATCCCAGCAGCGCGTCGAGATTGGCATCGGCGACGGCCTGGTAGTAGGCGTTCAGCGTATCGGCGGCGGCTTCGAAGAGGCGGGCAAAACGTGGCATCGGGGTTATCTCTCGCGCGCGTCGCGCGCCGTATTCAGCACGGCGGCCCGGATGGAGCCGCCGTACACCGGTGAATCGGATTGCCCGGCGCGTCGTGCGACGCTGCCGGCCAGGGTCAGCGCTGCCCGACGAGCATGCCGCGCAAATCGCCGAATACCTGCTCGGGACCGAGTTCGCGCAGGCACTTCAGGTGGCCGAGCGGGCACTCGCGTTCGAAGCAGGGACTGCATTCGAGATGAAGCCATTGTACCTTCGCCAGGTCCGACAGCGGAGGGGTGTGGCGCGGATCGGTCGATCCGTACAGCGCGACGAGCGGCCGGCGTAGCGCGGCGGCAACGTGCATCAGCCCCGAATCGTTGGTGACCACCGCGTTCGCGCGCGCGATCAGTGCGCACGCCTCGGACAGCGAAGTCTGTCCGCACAGGTTGCGCACGTTCGGCGCGTGGTCGGCGATCGCCTGTGCCGCGGCGGCGTCCTTCTGCGAGCCGAGCGCGACGATCTGCGTGTACGGGAACGACTGATGGACGATGGTGGCGAGCGTCGCGAAGTGCTCGGGCGGCCAGCGCTTGGCCGGGCCGTACTCTGCGCCGGGGCAGAACACGACGAGCGGCTTGCGTGTATCGAGATTGAAACGCGCGGACACGCGCGCCGTCTCGTTCAGGTCGGCGTCGAGGCGCGGCGCGGGCAGCGTTTTCATCGATTCGGGCAGCTTCGCGCCCGGCGCGTACGCGAGCGCCGCGTAGTGAGCCGTCATCGGCGGCCGCTCGCCCGACTTGTCGGGGTTCGCGTGCCGCACGTTGAGCAGCCCGTAGCGGTGCTCGCCCGTGTAGCCGACCCGCAGCGGGATGTTCGCGAGCCACGGGATCACCGCGGATTTCAGCGAATTCGGCAGCACGTACGCGGCGTCGTAGCCGACGTCGCGCAGGTCGCTCGCGAGCTGCCAGCGGCGCAGCAGCTGCAGCTTGCCGTGCGCGAGATCGGTCGCGTAGACATCGTGGATCTCGGGCATCCGTTCGAGCACGGGCGCGACCCACGAGGGCGCGACGGCATCGATCGCGATGCGGGGATGGTTTTTCTTCAGCAGCGCAAAAAGCGGCTGCGCCATCAATGCGTCACCGATCCAGTTCGGTGCGATAACCAGCGCTCGACGCATCAGGTCGACTTCCGATGTCGTAATGAAGCACGGCGCTCAGGCGCCGCGTTCGGGTTGCCAGAATGGAGAAGGGCGGCGCGCCGGCAATCCGGCTGCGCCGCCTTGCGGGTCGGCGGTCCTGCAAACCTGCAGGCCCGGCCGCCGGGGCTCAGTGGCCCTTGACGACCTCGCCGTCGCGCAGCTTGTAGCGCGTGCCGCAGTACGGGCAGCGTGCTTCGCCGTGCGAGACGTCGATGAAGACGCGCGGGTGAGCGCTCCAGCGCGCCATGGCCGGGTTCGGGCAGTACGCGGGCAGATCCTTGGCCGTCAGCTCGACCAGCGGCATTTCCTTGATTTCACTCATGAGACTTTCTCTTATCACTCTTTTGTGGGGCGGTCGGTGGCGCGGCGCGCTCAGACCTTCGTCAGCCAGTGCGCGTACTTCGCGTTCTTGCCCGACACGATATCGAAAAACGCCGACTGGAGCTTTTCCGTGACGGGGCCGCGTGCGCCGCTGCCGATCGTGCGGTTGTCGAGCTCGCGGATCGGCGTGACTTCGGCGGCCGTGCCGGTGAAGAACGCTTCGTCGGCCGTGTAGACCTCGTCACGCGTGATGCGCTTCTCGATCACCTCGATGCCGGCGTCCTTCGCGAGCGTGATGACGGTATCGCGCGTGATGCCATCGAGGCACGACGACAGGTCGGGCGTGTACAGCTTGCCGTTGTTCACCAGGAAGAAGTTCTCACCGGAGCCTTCCGACACGTAGCCGTCGACGTCCAGCAGCAGCGCTTCGTCGTAGCCGTCGGCCGTCGCTTCCTGGTTCGCCAGGATCGAGTTCACGTACCAGCCCGACGCCTTCGCGCGCACCATCGACACGTTCACGTGGTGGCGCGTGAACGACGACGTCTTCACGCGGATGCCCTTCGCGAGGCCTTCCTCGCCGAGGTACGCGCCCCACGGCCATGCGGCGATCGCGACGTGGATCGTGTTGCCCTTCGCGGCCACGCCGAGCTTTTCCGAGCCGACCCAGATGATCGGGCGCAGGTAGCACGACTCGAGCTTGTTCTCGCGCACGACTTCGAGCTGCGCGGCTTCGAGCGTTTCCCGGTCGAACGGCACGTCCATCTGGAAGATCTTCGCCGAATTCAGCAGACGTTTCGTGTGCTCGTACAGGCGGAAGATCGCGGTGCTGCCGTCGGCCGACTTGTACGCGCGCACGCCCTCGAAGACGCCCATGCCGTAGTGCAGCGTGTGGGTCAGGACGTGGATCTTGGCGTCGCGCCAGTCGATCAGCTTGCCGTCCATCCAGATCTTGCCGTCGCGGTCGGCCATTGACATAGATTTCTCCTGGGATGCGGTTGTATGCAGCGTTGAGCCGGAAAGACGCTCATTTTAGCGTCATTTGAAGGCGATCCGGTCGGTCGGCGCGGGGCCGGCGCTATAATCGCCCGGTACCGATTCCAATAACGACGGGTCGTACCGGCAGGAGGCGCCGGCGCCCCGACGAACCGCCCGCTGCGGCCCGCTTCCCATGCTCGCTCGATTGTCCGCCACCGACCGCTTCGCGCTGATCCAGGGCGCGCGCGACTATTCCCCGACGTTGATGGCGATTTTCTCGTGGGGGCTCGTCACCGGCATCGCGATGAGCAAGTCGGTGATGACCCTCGGGCAGGCGAGCGCGATGTCGCTGCTGGTCTACGCGGGCTCGTCGCAGCTCGCGGTGCTGCCGCTCCTCGCGGCGAAGCTGCCGATCTGGACCGTCCTGCTCACGGCCGCGATGGTCAACACGCGCTTCGTGATCTTCAGCGCCGGGCTTGCTCCCCATTTTTCCTACCTGCCGCTGTGGCGGCGCCTCGCGATCGGCTATTTCAACGGCGACGTGATCTACCTGCTGTTCCAGAAACAGGGCTTCGCGTACGGCCACGTGCCCGGCAAGGAGGCGTATTTCTGGGGGATGGCGCTCGCGAGCTGGCTGTCGTGGCAGGTGTCGTCGCTCGCCGGCATCCTGCTCGCGAGCGTCTTTCCCGCGAGCTGGGGGCTGGAGCTGGCAGGCACGCTCGCGCTGATTCCGATCATGGTGTCGGCGGTCGCGAACCGCTCGACGCTCGCGGCCGTCGCGGTCGCCGGTGTCGTGTCGCTCGTCGCGTTCGACCTGCCGTACCGGCTCGCGCTGCCGCTGGCGGTGCTCGCCGCGCTCGCGGCCGGCTGCACGGCCGATTTCTTCGTCGAGCGGGCCGACTGGCGGCGCATCCGCACCGAAACCGTGCACGAGAAGGAGATCGAATGAGCGCGACGGAAATCTGGATCGTCATCATCGGGATGACGATCGTCACGGCCGTTACGCGCGCGCTGTTCCTGATCGGCGGCGAACGCACCGTGCTGCCCGAGCGCGCGCAGCGCGCCATGCGCTACGCGCCGGCCGCGGCCTTGGTCGCCGTCGTGTTGCCCGACGTGCTCGAAACGCCGGCCGGGCTGTCGTTCGCGCTGTCCAACCATCCGTTCTACGCGGCGCTCGCCGGCCTCGGCTGGTTCCTGTGGCGGCGCAGCATGCTCGGCACGATCGTCGTCGGGATGCTCGTGTTCACCGCGCTGCGCCTGATTTTCTGATGGGCCGCCGTTCCGGCCCGTCGGGTACTGGCCGCTCGTGCGGATGCATTGCTGCGTTGCGGCGATGTGTCCGTTCCCGCGCGCGATCCCAAATAGGCGGAATTCGCCGCCCGCGGGTCAGTCTGCCGGGTGGATCGGCTAGAATGCCCGTTCGAGATTTTTTACCCGTGCGCGTCATGCGAACCGCCAGCCACGGCCGCATCCGGCGCCCTTTCGCGGCAGCCCGCGCACGTCCAGCGTGAACCCCCTTTCCCCATCCACTACTTCAATCTGTTCAACATGAGCCAAGTCAAGCGTCTTACCGACCTGATCGCCGCCGGCCAGCTCGCCGGCAAGCGGGTGTTCATCCGCGCCGACCTGAACGTCCCGCAGGACGACCAGGGCAACATCACCGAAGACACGCGCGTGCGTGCGTCCGTGCCGGCCATCCAGGCGGCGCTCGACGCCGGCGCGGCCGTGATGGTCACGTCGCACCTCGGTCGTCCGACCGAAGGCGAATTCAAGCCGGAAGACTCGCTCGCGCCGGTCGCGACGCGCCTCGCCGAGCTGCTCGGCCGCGACGTGCCGCTCGTCTCGAACTGGGTCGAGAACGGCGTGAATGTCGCGCCGGGCCAGGTCGTGCTGCTCGAGAACTGCCGCGTGAACAAGGGCGAGAAGAAGAATTCGGACGAGCTCGCGCAGAAGATGGCGAAGCTCTGCGACGTGTACGTGAACGACGCGTTCGGCACCGCGCACCGCGCGGAAGCGACCACGCACGGCATCGCGAAGTACGCGCCGGTCGCGTGCGCGGGCCCGCTGCTGGCCGCCGAACTCGACGCGCTCGGCAAGGCGCTCGGCAACCCGGCACGCCCGCTGGTGGCGATCGTCGCCGGCTCGAAGGTGTCGACCAAGCTCACGATCCTGAAGTCGCTGGCCGGCAAGGTCGACCAGCTGATCGTCGGCGGCGGCATCGCGAACACCTTCATGCTCGCGGCCGGCCTGTCGATCGGCAAGTCGCTCGCGGAAGCCGACCTCGTCAACGAGGCGAAGGCGATCATCGACGAAGCGCGCGAGCGCGGCGCATCGGTGCCGATCCCGACCGACGTCGTGACGGCCAAGGAATTCTCGCCGACGGCCGCGGCCACGGTGAAGCAGGTCGCCGACATCGAAGCGGACGACATGATCCTCGACATCGGCCCCGATACGGCCAAGGCGCTCGCGAGCCAGCTCGAGAAGGCCGGCACGATCGTGTGGAACGGCCCGGTCGGCGTGTTCGAGTTCGACCAGTTCGGCAACGGCACCAAGACGCTCGCGGAAGCGATCGCCAAATCGTCCGCGTTCTCGATCGCGGGCGGCGGCGACACGCTCGCGGCCATCGCGAAGTACGGCATCCATGACCAGGTCAGCTACATCTCGACGGGCGGCGGCGCCTTCCTCGAGTTCCTCGAGGGGAAGAAGCTGCCGGCGGTGGAAGTGCTGGAAACGCGGGCGGCCTGAGCGTGGCGGCGCGCGCAGGGGTGACGAAGGCCGCGCGCTCCGCGACAGCGGAGCAGCCGGCCGGCGCGGGCAAGCGCAAACGCGCGCCCGCGCGGGCGAACACCGCCCCGCGCGCACCGGCGGCCGCCGGCGACGCGGCCGAGCAACACCACGAGATTCAGAACAAAGCGATGCCGGGCGCAAGCACCGGCACGCCCCCCGGAACGGCCGCCGCTGGGCCTGCCGCTTCCGGCTCTCGCAGCGTTTCACCCAGCGCATCCACCTTGATCCAGATGAGGAGTTTCATGCAGCGCGCCACCAAGATAGTCGCCACGATCGGCCCGGCTTCCAGTTCGCCGGAGATTCTGCTGCAGATGATGCAGGCGGGCCTCGACGTCGTGCGGCTCAATTTTTCGCACGGCACCGCCGACGATCACCGCCAGCGCGCCGAGATGGTGCGCGAGGCCGCCCGCAAGGTCGGCCGCGAGATCGCGATCATGGCCGACCTCCAGGGCCCGAAGATTCGCGTCGGCAAGTTCGAGAACGGCAAGACGACGCTCGAGCCGGGCCAGTCCTTCATCCTCGACGCGGGCTGCGAGCTTGGCAACGACGAGCGTGTCGGCCTCGACTACAAGGAACTGCCGCGCGACCTGCGCACGGGCGACCTGCTGCTGCTGAACGACGGCCTGATCGTGCTGACCGTCGAACGCGTGCTCGGCGACGAGATCCACACGATCGTCAAGGTGGGCGGCGAGCTGTCGAACAACAAGGGCATCAACCGCCAGGGCGGCGGCCTGTCGGCTCCCGCGCTGACCGCGAAGGACATGGAGGACATCCGCACCGCGATGTCGCTCGGCGCGGATCTGGTGGCGGTGTCGTTCCCGAAGAACGCGACCGACATGGAAATGGCGCGCCAGCTCGCGAATATCGCGGGCGCGCCGTACGGCATCAAGCCGAAGATGATCGCGAAGATCGAGCGCGCGGAAGCGATTCCGGCGCTGCAAAGCATTCTCGACGCATCCGACGGTATCATGGTCGCGCGCGGCGACCTCGCGGTGGAAGTGGGCAACGCGGCCGTGCCGGCGCTGCAGAAGCGGATGATCCGGATGGCGCGCGAGTCGAACAAGCTCGTGATCACCGCGACGCAGATGATGGAATCGATGATCTACGCACCGGTGCCGACGCGTGCGGAAGTGTCGGACGTCGCGAACGCGGTGCTCGACGGCACCGACGCGGTGATGCTGTCGGCCGAGACGGCTGCCGGCAAGTACCCGGTCGTTACGATCGAGACGATGGCGGCCGTGTGCGTCGAGGCGGAAAAGTCCGAAGAGGTCGAGCTGGACAAGGATTTCCTCGACCGCACGTTCACGCGGATCGACCAGTCGATCGCGATGGGCGCGCTGTTCACCGCGTATCACCTGGGTGCGAAAGCGATCGTCGCGCTGACCGAATCGGGCGCGACCGCGCTGTGGATGTCGCGTCACTACACGCACGTGCCGATCTTCGCGCTGACGCCGCGTGTCGGCAGCGAGCGCACGATGGCGCTGTACCGGAACGTGACGCCGCTGCATGTCGACTTCAACAGCGATCGCGACTCGGCACTGCAGGCGGCGCTCGAGATCGTGGTCAAGCAGGGCTACGTGCAGCACGGCGACATGGTCGTGCTGACCGTCGGCGAGCCGATGGGGCAGGCGGGCGGCACCAACACGCTGAAGATCGTGCGGGTCGGCGAGCACTATTGAGCGCCCACTGAGCATCGGGCCGGCCTGCGGGCCGGTCGGATCGGCTGAGGAATCGATCCGACACCGTTTTTCACGCGAAAGCCGCGTGGGGTCCGAAGCCCCACGCGGCTTTTTTTCTCTTTTTTGCCCGCATTGTGCCGTGCCAACGTAACAAATTGCGAGTCGGCGCCACCGGGCGGTCGGAATTGGAGGCGCTTCGCGATAAAATGCGGCTATTCGACGCTCAGCCGCGCCGCGCCATCCCGGGTTCGACCGGGAGCGAGCGCCGCGCCGGCGTCAGGGCGCACCGGTTTTCATTCCAAGGAGTTCCACAATGCCTCTCGTATCAATGCGTCAATTGCTGGACCACGCGGCAGAGCACGGTTACGGCCTGCCGGCCTTCAACGTGAACAACCTGGAGCAGGTCCAGGCGATCATGGCGGCGGCGGACCAGGTCGGCGCGCCCGTGATCATGCAGGCATCGGCCGGCGCGCGTAAGTACGCGGGCGAGCCGTTCCTGCGCCACCTGATCGAAGCAGCCGTCGAGTCGTACCCGCACATCCCGGTCGTGATGCACCAGGATCATGGCCAGTCGCCGGCAGTCTGCATGGCCGCGATCCGCAGCGGCTTCACCAGCGTGATGATGGACGGCTCGCTGGAAGCCGACGGCAAGACGGTCGCGTCGTACGAGTACAACGTCGACGTGTCGCGCAAGGTCGTCGAGATGGCGCACTCGATCGGCGTGACGGTCGAAGCCGAACTCGGCGTGCTCGGCTCGCTCGAGACGATGAAGGGCGACAAGGAAGACGGTCACGGCGCGGAAGGCACGATGACCCGCGAGCAACTGCTGACCGATCCGGAGCAGGCCGCCGACTTCGTGAAGCTCACGCAGTGCGATGCGCTCGCGATCGCGATCGGCACGTCGCACGGCGCGTACAAGTTCTCGAAGAAGCCGACGGGCGACATCCTGTCGATCCAGCGCATCAAGGAAATCCACGCGCGCATCCCGAACACCCACCTCGTGATGCACGGTTCGTCGTCGGTGCCGCAGGAACTGCTGGCCGAGATCCGCGAATTCGGCGGCGACATGAAGGAAACCTACGGCGTGCCGGTCGAGGAAATCCAGGAAGGCATCAAGCACGGCGTGCGCAAGATCAACATCGACACCGACCTGCGTCTGGCGATCACCGGTGCGATCCGCCGCTACCTGTTCGAGAACCCGGGCAAGTTCGATCCGCGCGACTACCTGAAGCCCGCGCGCGAAGCGGCGAAGCAGGTCTGCGTCGACCGCTACCTCGCGTTCGGCTGCGAAGGCCAGGCCGGCAAGATCAAGCCGGTGTCGCTCGACAAGATCGCCGAGCAGTACAAGTCCGGCGCGCTCGCACAGGTCGTGCGCTGAGACTGTAGTACGATTGCCGCGCCCGATGCTGGCATCGGGCAAAGGCAAGGCCGCCCGGCCGGATCTGATCCGGCCCCGGGCAGCCGCTCCGTCCGGCCGAACGAGGGCCGGCCGGCAATCGCCCGGGCGCCGTCGCCCGGCCGGTTCGCCGACGTATTGCAAGACCGCCGTTCCCGCCTGCCGCGGGGAACGGCGTTTCCCTTTTGGTTTGGCTCCTTATCTGCGAAAAGACGATGTCTACCCTCTACGAATCCACGCTCCGCTCGCTGCCGCTCCTCGGTCGCGGCAAGGTCCGCGATAACTACGCGGTCGGCAACGACAAGCTCCTGATCGTCACGACCGATCGCCTGTCGGCATTCGACGTGGTGATGGGCGAGCCGATTCCGAACAAGGGCCGCGTGCTGAACCAGATGGCGAACTTCTGGTTCGACAAGCTCGCGCACATCGTGCCGAACCACCTGACGGGCGACGCGCCGGAAGCGGTCGTCGCGGCCGACGAGGTCGAGCAGGTGAAGGGCCGCGGCGTGGTCGTCAAGCGCCTCGAGCCGATCATGATCGAGGCGGTCGTGCGCGGCTACCTGGCCGGCAGCGGCTGGAAGGAATACCAGGCGTCGGGCGCCGTGTGCGGCGTGCAGTTGCCGGCAGGCCTGCAGAACGCGCAGAAGCTGCCCGAGCCGATCTTCACGCCGGCCGCGAAGGCCGAGATGGGCGAGCACGACGAGAACATCACGTTCGAGGAAACCGAGCGCCGCATCGGCACCGAGCTGGCCGCGACGATCCGCGACATCTCGATCAAGCTGTACAAGGAAGCGGCCGACTACGCGGCGACGCGCGGCATCATCATCGCCGATACGAAGTTCGAATTCGGCCTCGACAACCACGGCAAGCTGTACCTGATGGACGAAGTGCTGACGGCCGATTCGTCGCGCTTCTGGCCGGCTGACCAGTACGAAGTCGGCACGAACCCGCCGTCGTTCGACAAGCAGTTCGTGCGCGACTGGCTCGAGGCGCAGCCGTGGGGCAAGACGGCGCCGGCGCCGGCGCTGCCGGCCGACGTCGTCGAGAAGACGGCCGCGAAGTACCAGGAAGCGCTCGAGCGCATCACGGGCCAGGCGCTCGCCTGATCGGGGAACGGAACACATGAGCGAAGTTCAGACTGCCCACACGCACAGCGCGCCGCTCGTCGGCGTGCTGATGGGTTCGAGTTCCGACTGGGACGTGATGAAGCACGCGGTTGCCATCCTGCAGGAATTCGGCGTGCCGTACGAGGCGAAGGTCGTGTCCGCGCACCGGATGCCCGACGAGATGTTCGACTATGCCGAGAAGGCGCGCGAGCGCGGGCTGCGCGCGATCATCGCGGGCGCCGGCGGCGCCGCGCACCTGCCCGGCATGCTGGCCGCGAAAACCACGGTGCCGGTGCTCGGCGTGCCGGTCGCGAGCAAGTACCTGAAGGGTGTCGATTCGCTGCACTCGATCGTGCAGATGCCGAAGGGCGTGCCGGTCGCGACGTTCGCGATCGGCGAGGCCGGCGCTGCGAACGCCGCGCTGTTCGCGGTGTCGATCCTGTCCGGCAACTCGGTCGACTATGCGAACCGGCTCGCCGCGTTCCGCGTGCGTCAGAACGAAGCCGCGCACGCGATGGTGCTGCCGCCGCTGGAATGACGGCGCACCGGCGGCCGCGCGTCGCGGCCGCCTGACCTCCCCACTGCGGCGGGCAGCGCCCGCCGCGACCGACCACTGACATGACCGCAACTCCTGATTCCGTTTCCCCGATCCTGCCCGGCGCGTGGCTTGGCATGGTCGGCGGCGGCCAGCTCGGCCGCATGTTCTGCTTTGCCGCCCAGTCGATGGGCTATCGCGTCGCCGTGCTCGATCCCGATCCGGCGAGCCCCGCCGGCGCGGTCGCCGACCGCCACCTGCGCGCGGCCTACGACGACGAAGCCGCGCTCGCCGAGCTGGCCGACCTGTGCGACGCGGTGTCGACGGAGTTCGAGAACGTGCCGGCCGCGAGCCTCGATTTCCTCGCGCGCACGACGTTCGTCGCGCCGGCCGGCCGCTGCGTCGCGATCGCTCAGGACCGGATCGCGGAGAAGCGCTTCATCGAAGCGTCGGGCGTGCCCGTCGCGCCGCACGTCGTGATCGAATCGCCGGCGGCACTCGCCGCGCTCGACGATGCCGCGCTCGACGCGGTGCTGCCGGGCATCCTGAAGACCGCGCGGCTCGGCTACGACGGCAAGGGCCAGGTGCGTGTGAGCACCGCGCAGGAAGCGCGCGACGCGCATGCGGCGCTGAGCGGCGTGCCGTGCGTGCTCGAGAAGCGCCTGCCGCTGAAATACGAAGTGTCGGCGCTGATCGCGCGGGGCGCGGACGGCCGCTCGGCCGCGTTCCCGCTCGCGCAGAACGTGCATCACAACGGCATCCTCGCGCTGACGGTCGTGCCCGCGCCGGCCGCCGATGCCGCGCGCGTCGAAGAGGCGCAGCGGGCCGCCGTGCGGATTGCCGATACGCTCGACTACGTCGGCGTGCTGTGCGTCGAATTCTTCGTGCTGGAAGACGGTTCGTTCGTCGCGAACGAGATGGCGCCGCGCCCGCACAACTCCGGCCACTACACGGTCGATGCGTGCGCAACGAGCCAGTTCGAGCAGCAGGTGCGCGCCATGACGCGCATGCCGCTCGGCAACCCGCGCCAGCATTCGCCGGCCGCGATGCTGAACATCCTCGGCGACGTGTGGTTCCCGAACGGGGCCGCGGCCGATGCCGTCACGCCGCCGTGGGACACGGTCGCGGCGATGCCCGCCGCGCACCTGCACCTGTACGGCAAGGAAGACGCGCGTGTCGGCCGCAAGATGGGTCACGTGAACTTCACGGCTGAAACGCGCGACGAAGCCGTTGCCGCGGCCACCGCGTGCGCGCAACTGCTGCGCGTGCCGCTCGACTGAGCCGGCCGATGTCCATCGATCTCCCGAACTCGGTGACGGCCGCGCAGATCGACGCGGCCGCCGCGCTGCTCGATGCGGGCCAGCTCGTCGCCTTTCCGACCGAAACCGTCTACGGGCTTGGCGGTGACGCGGCGAATCCCGAGGCCGTCGCGCGCATCTACGCGGCGAAGGGGCGCCCCGCGAATCATCCGGTGATCGTGCACCTGCCGCCGGGCGGCGATCCCGGTTACTGGGCCGACGATCTGCCGGCCGACGCGCAGGCGTTGATCGATGCGTTCTGGCCGGGCCCGCTGACGCTGATCCTGAAGCGTCATGCGCGCATTCCGGACGCCGTGAGCGGCGGCCAGGATTCGGTCGGGCTGCGCTGCCCGTCGCATCCGGTCGCGCAGGCGCTGCTGGCCGCGTTCAGCGCGCGGCGCGGCGGGCATGGCGGCGTGGCCGCACCGTCCGCGAACCGGTTCGGCCATGTGAGCCCGACCACCGCGCAGCACGTACGCGACGAATTCGGCGACACCGTGCACGTGCTTGACGGCGGCGCATCGGAAGTCGGCATCGAATCGACGATTCTCGACCTGTCGCGCGGCTTTCCGGCGCTGCTGCGTCCGGGCCACGTGACGCCGCAGCAGATCGCCGACGTGCTCGGTCGCGCCCCGCGGCTGCCGGACGGCAGCGACGCGACCGCGCCGCGCGCGTCGGGTACGCTGAAAGCGCATTACGCGCCGCGCACGCCGCTCGCGCTGCTGCCGTTCGACGCGCTCGAGCCGCTGCTCGCGGCCGCGCAGACCGACGGCGAGCGTGTCGCGCTCGTCGCACGCGCGTCGCGCGCGGGACGCTGGGCGCAGGCCGACGGCGTGCATTTCGTCGCGGCGCCGGAAGATCCGCAGGCGTATGCGCGCGACCTGTACGGGATGCTGCGTGCGCTCGACCGCGCGCAGGTTGCGCGGATTCTCGTCGAGAAGCTGCCCGAGACCGTCGAATGGATCGCGGTCAACGATCGCCTCGGCCGCGCGGCGGCCGCGTTCGAAGCGCGCGATTGACGCCCATCCCGGCGCTGGAATGAAAAAACGCCCGACCGGCAATCCGGTCGGGCGTTTTCGTTTGGGCGTGTGGCCGGCTGCTTACTTGCCGACGCCGGACTTTGCGATCTGCTGTTCGACGTACTGCGCGAACAGCGCATGCAGGTGCGTCGTCGGGTGGACCGTGTCGGCGAACATGTAGGTCTGGTCCGCGTTCGCGACCGTGTAGGTCTGCGGCGAGCAGAACAGCGACGAGCCGAATGCCGTTGCGTTCGCGACGCCGTACTGCGTGGCGGCCTGGACCATCGCCTTCAGGTTGCAGGCGGTGTCGGTGTTCGACACACTGAAGCCGTTCGCCTGGTAGTTGGCCGCGATGCCGTCCTGCCACGTGAACGAATCGACCACCGCGTACTTCGTCGTGTCGACCTTCAGCGCGGCGAGCGTGCCGACGAGCGTCTGGTTGAACAGCCCCGACAGTTGCGTGAACGCGGCTTGCGTGCCGCCCTGCAGCGCGAGCGGCGTGCCGCCGATGTCCGGCACGTTCGCGACGAACACGTGCGTTGCGCCAGCCGCGACGATCTGCTGGACGATCCCGCCGAGCTGCTGCGCGGCCAGGCCGATCGCCTGCGCTGCCGCGAGCTGGGCGGCCGGCGTGTTGCCTTGCGCCTGCGCGACTTGCGCCTGGTAGAAGATGTCGTTCGCGCCGCCGTTGATCAGCACGATCTGGCCGGCGTTGAAGCTGCCGTGCTGCGACAGGTATTGCTTGACCTGGTCGGCGATCGGCGTCGTGGTCGCCTGCGCGTAGTCGGCGTTCGGCACGCTGGCGTCCGCGTGGCCGATGCCCGGCTGTTGCGTCACGCGCGAGCCGCCCTGTGCGTAGCCGAGGCCGCCGGTGGCCTGCAGCGGAATGCCGAAGCCGCCCTGGTTCGCGGGCTGCAGCGTGTCGCCGTAGTACTGCGCGACGTCCTGCGTCCACACCTGGCCCGGGTTGGTCGTGAAGCGGCCGCCACCGAAGCCGAGCTTGATCTGCGAGTAGGTGCCCGCGTCGGACAGGCTGTCGCCGAACGACACGATCTGCATTTTTACGCCCGACGGCGGCGTGTTCGATGCGCTGCTGCTGTTGTTGTCGTCACCGCCGCCGCATGCGGCGAGCAGCGCGAGCGCGGCGCCGGCGATCGCGACTTGCGCGGTGCGCAGCATGCGCCGACGGGTGCGGGCGGGTGCGTGTTGTTGTGTCTGCATCGTTCGATCTCCTCGTAGATATGGCCTGATGTGTTTCTCATCTGCCGCATGCCTGCTCGGTTCCGGGCTGCGCGGCGGCCGTTGGCTGAAACGGTTTATTGGTCTCGCGCAGCCGCAAGCGGCACGGTGCGCGGACCGGGGTTCGCGGCCTCGGCAATCTGCGCATGATAAGCGCTCGCCCATTCGGGCGGGCCGAAAATCGCGCGCAGCTTGTTGCGCCAGCCGGCGACGCGCAACGCGTCGCCGGCCATCGATACCCACTCGTGGAACGTCGCGACGAGCGGGTTGTTCGAGTCGAGCCGCTCGACGATCCCGTACTGCGGCGGATCGTCGAGCGTTTCCTCGACATAGCTGCCGAACAGGCGATCCCAGATCACAAGGACGCCTGCGTAATTGCGGTCGATGTAGCGCGGGTTGCGCGCATGGTGTGCGCGGTGGATCGACGGCGTGTTCAGCACGTATTCGAGCCAGCCGAGCTTGCCGATCGCCTGCGTATGCACGAAGAACTGGAACGCGAGGTTGATCAGCACGATGCCGACGACCTGTTGCGGCGGAAAGCCTGCGAACGCGAGCGGCAGCCAGAACACCCACATCCCCGCGACCGGGTACATCAGGCTCTGGCGGAACGCGGTCGAGAAATTCATCCGTTCGGACGAGTGGTGCACGACGTGCGCGGCCCACAGCCAGCGCACGCGATGGCTTGCACGATGGAATACGTAGTAGAGGAAATCCTGCGCGACGAACAGCACCGCGAACGACAGCCAGCCGTCGTGCCACGTGAACAGGCGATAGTGCTGGTAGCAGTACGCATAGACGGGGATCACGAACAGCCACGCGATCTTGTCGGCGCCCTGGTGCATCAGCGCGAGCGCCGCGTTGCACAGCGTGTCGCGCCACGCATAGACAGGGTCCTGCGCACGAGTGCGGGCGAGGTGCCAGGCCTCCCACGCGATGCAGAGCAGGAAGACGGGCGCCAGCGCGAGCAGAAGCAATTCGACGTCGAATCGCATGGGCGTGTCTCCTTCTTTCCCCTGCAAGCCTTGAGGCCGGGCGTATGGCCCGTTGTAGATATCGGTCAGGCCAACAGCCTACGCAATCGCCACGCGCTAGGCGAGGGGGGAGCGTAGAGGGTTCCCTCTGAGGACAGGGTTTTTACGGAAGCCGCGCGGCACGGGGCCGGGCGGTATGGCCCTGTTTTGCGGGCGCGGGTGGTGCGCAGTGCGTCGCGCGCCGGAGGCGGCTACCGTTTCAAACCGGGGAGGGCTTAGTTCGGTGTGCAGGCGCACGGGCAGGTCGCCCCGGCGGCGCGTCAGGTCGACCCGTTGCGCGGGTGCGTCCCGATGCCGAGGCGAGCCGACGCGCGCCGGCAGCAGGCCCGCCATGTGTCGCGGCGCGCGGAAACGTCAGTGGGCGCCTGCGTAGATCCACTCGAGCAGCGAGTCGTGCGCGGCGCGCGCGCCTTCCGCGTGATCGTCGTTGATGAAGCTCACGACGATGTAGCTCTGGCCGTCCGCACCGGCGACGTAGCCGGCGATCGCACGCACGTCGCGCAGCGTGCCGGTCTTGATGTGCGCGTTGCCGAGCACGCCGGCGTTGGTGAGGCGGTTCTTCATCGTACCGTCGATGCCGGCGATCGGCAGCGAATCGACGAAGGCCTGCGCGACGGGGCTCGCGTTCGCGGCCTGCAGCAGCGCGGCGAGTGACAGCGCGCTCACATGCTCTTCGCGCGACAGTCCCGAGCCGTTTTCGAGCACGAGGTCGGGCATCGCGATGCCGTTCTTCTGCAGGAACGCCTGGATCACGCGGCTCGACTGCTCGGGCGTCGCGGGCGGCTTGCCGCTGACCGCGCCGATCGTCAGGAACAGGTTGCGCGCCATCACGTTGTTGCTGAACTTGTTGATGTCGTAGACGATGCTGCCGAGCACCGGGCTGTGATGCACGGCGAGGGGCCGCGCGGTGGCCGGCACCTTGCCTTCGCTCACCGGCCCCGCGATCGTGCCGCCGTCCTGCTGCCACAGCGCGAGGAAGCCGCGCGCGAAGAACGTCGTGTGATCGAGGATCGCGAGGTTGGTCGTGTGCGCGCCGCAACGCAGCGGGTAGTCGCCGGCGAACGAGGCGGTCATGATTCCGCTGCCGGCGGTCAGCGTCGGACGCGCGGCCGCGGCGGCCGCGCTGCACGAGCCGGTGCCTTCGACCAGCTGGTTGTCGATCGACAGGTCCGCGAGCGGCGGCAGCACGTCGACGGCCACCTTGCCGTCGTCGCCCGGCGTGACGGTGAACGACACGGCCTTGAACGCGTACAGAAGCGGATCGGGGCCGACGTTGTACGGCGCGCTCGCGTCGTCGTCGAACGAAGGGAGATCGCGCGTCGATGGCGCGAAGTAGCTCTTGTCGAGCACCAGGCCGCCGGTCACGCGCTTGACGCCGGCCTTGCGCAACTTGTCGACGAGGTCGATCAGCTCTTCGGGCACGAGCTTCGGATCGCCGGTGCCCTTGATGTACAGGTTGCCCTGCAGCGTGCCGTCGGGATCGATCGTGCCGTCCGTGTAGGCGGTCGTGCGCCAGCGGTAGTCGGGGCCGAGGATCGACAGGCCCGAGAAGGTCGTCACGAGCTTCATCGTCGAGGCGGGCAGCATCGGCCGGCTCGCATTCCACGCGATCAGCGGTTCCGGATCGCCGACGCGCTCGACGACGACGCTCATCGCCGACGCCGGCACCTTCGCGCGCTGCAGCGCGACGAGCACGGACGCCGGCAGGCCGGCCGCGCGTGCGGCGGGCGACACGACGGTCGTCTTGTGCGCTTCCTTGCGGGATTTCTTGCGGGCCTGCGCGGCAGGCGCGAAGGCGAGGGCCGTGCAGGTGGCGACGATGGCGGCTGCCCGCAGGCAGGCGCGGGGGGCGAACCGGGTGGAAAGATCGGAAATCGGCATGAGCGAATACGGGAGAAGCACGACGTTCGGGCAGGGCGCGCGCGGCGCCAAAGCGCACATTGTAGAGACAAGTCCGGACAGCCTCCTTGCAATCCGCCTTTCTGTTGCATTGCACGGTGCCGCGCATGCGATTCGCGGCGCTACAATGGTCGGCGTGTTTGACTTGCCCCATGGATGCCTGTCCCGATGCGGATTCTGCTTGTCGAAGATGATCGAATGATTGCCGAAGGCGTGCGCAAGGCGCTGCGCTCGGACGGCTTTGCGGTCGACTGGGTTCAGGACGGCGACGCCGCCCTGACGGCGCTCGGCGGCGAGGCGTACGACCTGCTGCTGCTCGATCTCGGCCTGCCGAAGCGCGACGGCATCGACGTGCTGCGCACGCTGCGCGCACGCGGGCTGGCGCTGCCGGTGCTGATCGTCACCGCGCGCGACGCGGTGGCCGATCGCGTGAAGGGGCTCGACGCGGGCGCCGACGACTACCTCGTCAAGCCGTTCGACCTCGATGAGCTGGGCGCGCGGATGCGCGCGCTGATCCGCCGCCAGGCCGGGCGCAGCGAATCGCTGATCCGCCATGGCGCGCTGACGCTCGATCCCGCTTCGCACCAGGTAACGCTCGACGGCGTGCCCGTCGCGTTGTCCGCGCGCGAGTTCGCGCTGCTCGAGGCGCTGCTCGCACGGCCCGGCGCGGTGCTGTCGAAGAGCCAGCTCGAGGAGAAGATGTACGGCTGGGGCGAGGAGATCGGCAGCAACACGGTCGAGGTCTACATCCACGCGCTGCGCAAGAAGCTCGGCTCGGACCTGATCCGCAACGTGCGCGGGCTCGGCTACATGGTCGTCAAGGAAAGCTGACGCGTGAGGTCGATTCGTCATCAATTGCTGATCTGGCTGCTCGCGATCGTCGTCGCTGGCGTGGGCATCGCGGGCTGGCTCATCTACCGGCAGGCGCTCGCCGAGGCGAACGAACTGTTCGACTACCAGTTGCAGGAAATCGCAGCGGCCTTGCCGTCCGAGCCGTTCTCGCAGGTGTTCGGTTCGCGCACCAACGGCGACGAAGGCATCGTGATCCAGATATGGAACCGCAACGGCGTGCTGATGTACTTCTCGCATCCGCGTGCGCCGATCGCGCCGCGCGCGGAGCTCGGCTTCTCGACCGAGCGCACCGATCGCGGCGAATGGCGCGTGTACGGCGCGATCGTCGGCGACAACGTCGTGCAGCTCGCGCAGCCGCTGTCGGTGCGTAACCGGCTCGCGGCGAACGTCGCGCTGCGCACGCTGTGGCCGCTGATCGTGCTGCTGCCGTTCCTCGGCGCGGCCGTGTGGGTGATCGTCGGGCGCGGGCTCGCACCGCTCGGTCGCGTGACGCGCGCGGTCGAGGCGCGCCGGCCGGAAGCGCTCGATCCGCTCCCCGATGCGCGCCTGCCGCTCGAGGTGCAGCCGCTCGTACGGGCGCTGAACGGGCTGCTCGCGAGGCTGTCGGCTGCACTCGACACGCAGAAGGCCTTCGTGGCCGACGCCGCGCACGAACTGCGCACGCCGCTCGCGGCCGTGCAGATCCAGGCGCAGCTCGTCGCCCGCGCGAAGGACGACGCATCGCGCCGCGAGGCGGTCGCGGATCTCCAGGACGGCGTGTCGCGTGCGACGCGCCTCACGGAGCAACTGCTCGCGCTCGCACGCGCCGAACCGGATGGCGCGACGATGCGCGAGCCGGTCGACCTGCAGGCGCTGCTCGCCGAATGCGTGGCCGCGCTGGCGCCGCTCGCGCAGCGGCGCGACATCGATCTCGGTTTCGAGGAGACGCGCGCGGCGAGCGTCGTCGCGGACGTCGGCGCGCTGCGCGTGATGTTCGGCAACCTGCTCGACAACGCGGTGAAGTACACGCCGGACGGCGGCCGCATCGACGTGTCGCTGACCCGCGACGCGGCCGGTCGCGCATGCGTGCAGATCGGCGACAGCGGGCCCGGCATTCCGGCCGACGAGCGTGAGCGCGTGTTCGACCGCTTCTACCGCGACAGCTCCGCGCGGGCGCGCACCGACGTGTCGGGCAGCGGGCTCGGGCTCGCGATCGTCAAACGCGTGGCGGCGCAGCAGGGCGCGACGGTGTCGCTCGGCGACGCGGCCGCGGGCGGCCTGCTCGTGAGCGTCGTGTTCCGCGATGCCGAGATGCCGGCCGAGGCGCCGCAGCCGTCCGAATCCGTGTGAAGAACGCCGCCGGGCGGGCGCCGGCGGCCGCTTAAGCCCCGCTTAAGGCTGATTAAGCCTCCTTTAAGTCAGGGTCGTTACGCTGCGTTCTAACAAAGAGGAGGTCCTACGATGAACACCCGATTCCTTGCGCGCGGCGCCGTCGCGGTCGCCGTGGCGGCCGCCCTGTCCGCCGGCTACGTCGCCGGCACGCGCCGCGCCGATCCGCAGATCATCACGCCGGCGCAGGCAGCCGCGCTGATGCCGGCCGAAGCGGCCGCCAAGACCGGCATCCCCGATTTCTCGGGGCTCGTCGAGACCTACGGCCCGGCGGTCGTGAACATCAGCGCGAAGCACGTCGTGAAGCAGGTGTCGCGGCGCGTACCGCAGCCGCAACTGCCGATCGACCCGAGCGATCCGTTCTACCAGTTCTTCAAGCATTTCTACGGCCAGGTGCCGGGCATGGGCGGCGACGCGCAGCCGGACGACCAGCCGAGCGCGAGCCTCGGTTCCGGGTTCGTCATCAGCTCCGACGGGTACATCCTCACCAATGCGCACGTGATCGACGGCGCGAACGTCGTCACGGTCAAGCTGACCGACAAGCGCGAATACAAGGCGAAGGTCGTCGGCTCGGACAAGCAGTCCGACGTCGCGGTGCTGAAGATCGACGCGAGCGGCCTGCCGACCGTGAAGATCGGCGACCCGGCGCAGAGCAAGGTCGGCCAGTGGGTCGTCGCGATCGGTTCGCCGTACGGCTTCGACAACACAGTCACGTCGGGCATCATCAGCGCGAAGTCGCGCGCGCTGCCCGACGAGAACTACACGCCGTTCATCCAGACCGACGTGCCGGTGAACCCCGGCAACTCGGGCGGCCCGCTGTTCAACCTGCAAGGCGAGGTGATCGGCATCAACTCGATGATCTACTCGCAGACGGGCGGCTTCCAGGGCCTGTCGTTCGCGATCCCGATCAACGAGGCGATCAAGGTGAAGGACGAACTCGTGAAGACGGGCCACGTGAGCCGCGGCCGCCTCGGCGTCGCCGTGCAGGGGCTGAACCAGACGCTCGCGAGCTCGTTCGGACTGCAGAAGCCGGACGGCGCGCTCGTCAGCTCGGTCGATCCGAACGGCCCGGCCGCGAAGGCCGGCCTGCAGCCGGGTGACGTCATCCTGTCGGTCAACGGCTCGCCGGTCGCCGATTCGACGTCGCTGCCCGCGCAGATCGCGAACCTGAAGCCGGGTTCGAAGGCCGACCTGCAGATCTGGCGCGACAAGTCGAAGAAGTCGATCAGCGTGACGCTCGGCGCGATGGCCGATGCGAAGCTCGCGTCGAATGACGGCGGCCCCGTCGAGCAGGGGCGCCTGGGCGTCGCGGTGCGTCCGCTGTCGCCGCAGGAGCGCAGCGCCGACAACCTGTCGCACGGCCTGATCGTGCAGCAGGCCGGCGGGCCGGCCGCCAACGCGGGCATCCAGCCCGGTGACGTGATCCTCGCGGTCAACGGCCGCCCGGTCACGAGCCCCGAGCAGTTGCGTGACGCGGTCAAGAGCGCGGGCAACAGTCTTGCTCTGCTGATCCAGCGCGATAATGCACAGATCTTCGTGCCGGTCGACCTGAGCTGACCGGCCACGGCCGACGGCCGGCCAGGCCGGCCGCGGCGGGCGCCGCCGCCGTTCCGAATGGGTGGCGCAGCGCCCTGTATGTGTTCCGACCCCAAGGAGAGAGCCATGCAATATCTACGCAACGTGTCCCGAATTGCCGTCGCCGCGGCGCTGGCCGCCGGCCTCGCAGCCGGGGCGACCGGCGCGTACGCGCAGTCGGACGGCTTGCCCGCCGCGCGCCAGCAGGGCGACGTCACTTTCGTGTCCGGCGGCGTCGGACAGGACGAATCGACGGCGTTCCAGCACAACGAGTCGAGTTGGCCGCTGGCGCTGCGGTTCACCGGCAAGGGCGGCGAGTTCCTGGCTGACGTCCATGTGCGGATCGTCGACGGCAAGGGAACCGAAGTGCTGAAGACCGACGCGCGCGGGCCATACATGCTCGTGAAGGTGCCGCCGGGCCGCTATACGGTGCATGCGTCGTATCAGGGTAACGAAGAATCCCGCGCCGTCACGGTCGGCGCGAAGGGCGGTGCGAAAACCGCATTCCAGTGGAGCGCGCAGTAGCCCGCCGCGCGCGGCCCCGATCGGGGTCGCGCATTCGGCTGCGGTTTCGCCCATAATGAAAGCCACGGCACCCGTGCCGTGGCTTTTTCGTTTCCTGAGCCTGGCCTGGCTTGGCCTGACCGCCCCAAGGAGAAACGATGTCCGACGCAGCCGACCCTCGTCTCGAAATCGTGCCGAACCGCCATCGCGTTCGCGTTATCCATCGTGGCATCACATACGCCGATTCGCACGGCGCGCTGACCGTGCGCGAAACGGGCCTGCCGGACACCCACTACCTGCCGCGCGGCGACGTCAACATGCGCCGGCTTGTGAAATCAGGCGTCACGTCGGCCTGTCCGCTCAGGGGCGAGGCCGTGCACTTCGACTTGCAGACCGAAGACGGCGTGATCGAGAACGCCGCATGGAGTTACGAGGAACCGAAGGAGGCCGCGCTGGCGCTCGCGCACTACGTGGCCTTCGACGCTGCACGGATCGACAGTCTCGTCGAGACGTCCTGATGCGGCGCGTGTTCATCGGGGGAGGCGTCATGGAACTGAACGACACATTACGGATACCGCTCGCCCCGCCTGTCGTGCGGGAGGCGTTCGAGGATCTCGCGTTGCTGCGCGCGAGCTTCGAGCATTGCGAATCCTTCGTGAAGCTTGCGCATGGCGAGTTTGCGTTGACGATCACGGTGCCGCTCGGCCCGCTGCGCGCCCGCTACGACGTGCGTGCGCATGCTGCCGCCGAGCAGGGCGACGCGGAAGGGCAGCCGCGCCGCGTGCTCAACTTCAAGGCGCGGGCCGACGGGCTCGGCGCGCTGCGCGGCCAGGTCGAACTCGTCCTGATGCCGGATAACGATGCGAACGCCACGCGCATCGAGTACGTGGTCTGGGCGACGGCGAGCGGTCCGCTCACCGAGCTTCCGGGGCGGCAGATCGAAAATACGCTGCGCGAATGGACCGACGATTTCTTCCGTGAATTCTGTGCGGTCGTGCAGGCGAAGCACGGTCTTGCGCCGAATCGCGCGCGCTCGGCCGCGCCACGGCGCCAGCACGTGTTCCTGCGGCCTGCGTCGCTGGTGGCCGCGACCAAGCGTGCGCTGCCGCCGCACCTCGGCGGCGCGCTGACCGGGCGTGCCGCCAGCGCGCTCCCGCATCGCGGCTCCGGCACGGTGCCCGTGTGGGCGTGGGCCGCGATGATCGTCTTCGTCGCGCTGCTGCTTTACGCGGCACGCTGGATCAACGGCGGCTGAGCGGCCGGCCGGTTCCGCTGCGAGGCCCGGCCGACACGCGCGTTACCGCACGACCTCGGCGCCGGCTCCGGCGCCGCGAAATTCCCTTCGATAGGCCGACGGCGACGTGCCGAGTGTGCCCGCGAAATGCTGGCGCAGCGACACGCTCGACCCGTAGCCGGCCGCTTGCGCGATCGCGTCGATCGATTGTCCGGTGGTTTCCAGCAGATGCTGCGCGCGCGCGAGCCGCTCGGCCTGCAGCCACGCGGTGACGGTCGTGCCGGTCGCCTGGCGGAAGTGGCGTGTGAACGTGCGCCGGCTCATCAGCACGCGTTCGGCGAGCGAATCGACGCTGTGCGCCGCGTCGAGGTGGGCGCGCACCCAGTCGAGCAGCCCCGCGAGCCGTGCGTCGCGCGGGTGCGCGGCGACCGGCTGCGGCACGTATTGCGCCTGCCCGCCCTGGCGGTGCGGCGGGATCACGAGGCGGCGCGCGATCTGGTTCGCGGCGTCGGAGCCGAAGCGCAGCCGGACGACGTGCAGGCAGCAGTCGAGCCCGGCTGCCGTGCCGGCCGACGTCATCAGGTTGCCGTCGTCCACGTACAGCACGTCCGGATCGAGCTTCACGCGCGGAAAGCGTCGCGCGAAGTCGTCGGCCCACGCCCAGTGCGTGGTGGCCGGGCGGCCGTCGAGCAGGCCGGCCGCGGCGAGCACGTAGGCGCCGAGGCACAGCCCGACGAGCTGCGCGCCACGTGCGGCGACCGCGCGGACGGCGTCGAGCAGCACGTCGGGCGGCGCTTCGTCCGGATCGCGCCATGCCGGCACGATGACGATGTCCGCATCGTCGAGCCCGTCGAGCCCGTATGGTGCGGTGATCGTGAAGCCGCCCGTCGTCGACAGCGGGCCACGCTCGGCCGAGCAGACGCGAAACTCGAACGCAGGCGACGCGGCTGCGTCGCGTTCCTTGCCGAACACGACCGACGGCACCGACAGGTGGAACGGGCTGATGCCGTCGTACGCGATCACGGCAACGACGGTCGGAACGGGCGGGGCGGGCCGGGTGGACGAGGCGACGGCGGTCATGGGGGCTCCGGAATGGCGATGGCCCGATTCTATCGAAGAATGACTATCGGGCCACTATCTGCGTGAACGATGCGCACCGACAATGCATCGCATCGCGCCGCTGGCCGTCCCGTTCCGGGGCGGGGCCGCGCCCCCGGACCAGGAGCCCGTCATGTCGAACGCCGTCCCGCATTCCGCTTCCCCGATCGTTTCCCCTCCGGCTTCCCGCCGTGCGCTGATCGTGATCGACGTCCAGAACGAATACGTGACGGGCAATCTGCCGATCGAGTATCCGCCGCTCGACGTGTCGCTCGCGAACATCGGCCGCGCGATCGATGCCGCGCATGCGGCCGGCGTGCCCGTGATCGTCGTCCAGCACGTCGCGCCGGCCGGCGCGCCGATCTTCGCGCCCGGCTCCGACGGCGTCGCGCTGCACGCGGTCGTTGCCGGCCGGCCGTACGCGCACCGGATCGAGAAGAAGCAGGCAAGCTCGTTTGCCGGGACCGACCTCGCCGCGTGGCTCGAGGCGCACGGGATCGACACGCTCGCCGTGGCCGGCTACATGACGCACAACTGCAATGCGTCGACGGTCTATCACGCGGCGCACGCGGGGCTGAATGTCGAGTACCTGGACGACGCGACGGGCGCGCTGCCTTACGAGAACGAAGCGGGCGCGGCGAGCGCCGAGGAGATTCACCGCGCGTACGCGGTGGTGTTCCAGTCGAATTTCGCGGCCGTGATGCCGACCGACGCGTGGATCGCGGGGCTGGCCGGTGCGCCGTTGCCGAAGCGTGGTTCGGTCGCCGCATCGAACCAGCTGGCCCGCGCGCAGCGCGCGAAGGCGGCCTGAACCGGGCGGGGGGAAGGGGGCAGCGCGTTGGTGCGGCCCGGCGCGCCGCCCGATGAAACAAAAACCGCAGGCGAGCGCGCGTCGCGCGGTCAGTCGCCGTCTTTCAGCATCGCCGGGCTGTAGCGCAGCATGTCGAAACAGCCGTCGACGAGCTTCTCCGCATGCTGCTCGGCGTCGATCTCGTCGGGCAGCATCAGCATGTCGCGCACGAATCCGCTGACGAGCGTGTGCAGCATCAGCGTCGCGCGCCACGTATCGAGCCGCTCGGGCAGCAGCTTGAGCCGCACGGCCCCCGCGAGATCGGCGTCGATCGCGTGCAGCGCCTCGCTCATTCCCGCACGGTTGCGCTGCAACAGCGGCTCCAGGTCGGCGACGTACTCGCACTTCATGAACAGGATGCTGAACACGCGACGCAACTGCGCGTCGCGTTGCACGCCGAGCAGGCACCAGATCAGGATCTGTCGGATCTTCTCGAGCGGATTGCCGCCCGGCGCGTCGAGCGGCATCCGCTTCAGTTCGTCGATCGGCAGAAACACGCGGTCGAACATCGCGTCGAACAGTTCGCTCTTGTTCGCGAAATGCCAGTAGATTGCGCCGCGCGTCACGCCGGCATGCTGGGCGATGTCCGCGAGCGACGTATGCGACACGCCCTTCTCGAAGAACACGTGCTCGGCGGCGTCGAGAATGCGATTGCGCGTCTCGAGCGCCTCCTCCTTGGTACGTCTGACCATGTGCAGGCCTGATTGGAATGATCGTAGGTGAATTTGGGGTCTGCAACCCTCGTCGCAGCCAGATAGACCGGCTATGCTTGCGGCTGGTAACAATCCGTAAGACTGGACCGCGGGCGGGGCATAAACGGGCTTTTTACATACATTCATGAATGTATATACAATACCACCCTACGATCGAATGACCCAAGTGGCAATCAGTTAATATCCCACTCTGCTGATTCCCGCCAAAGTACCAGTCCGCAGTTGCGGGGCAACCTGTCGGCACGGAGGTTTCGTGCCGCTTGCTGTATCTAGCAGTCCAGTATTTCAGGTGTTCGATCTGCGCCGTGAGGCGCATCCGTGTTGCACTCCCTCCGGTGGGGTGCGGCACTTATTCCATTGGTTATACACAGAGGTCGCTCCATGCGCGTCGAACGGGTTCCATACCGCTTAATCACTGTCGCGACGGCCGCCGTTTTCCTGGCCGCGTGCGGAAAAAAAGAATCGGCACCGCCGCCGCAAGTACCGGAAGTCGGTGTCGTCACCGTCCAGCCGCAAGCCGTACCGGTCTTCACCGACCTGCCGGGCCGCACCAGTGCATTCCTCGTTGCGCAGGTCCGCGCGCGGGTCGACGGCATCGTGCTGCGCCGTGAATTCACCGAAGGCACCGACGTCAAGGCCGGTCAGCGCCTGTACAAGATCGACCCGGCGCCGTACGTCGCCGCGCTGAACAGCGCGAAGGCGACGCTCGCGAAGGCGCAGGCGAACCTCGTCACGCAGAACGCGCTGGTCGCACGCTACAAGGTGCTGGTGGCCGCGAACGCGGTCAGCAAGCAGGACTACGACAACGCGGTGGCCACGCAAGGCCAGGCCGCGGCGGACGTCGCGGCCGGCAAGGCAGCGGTCGACACCGCGCAGATCAACCTCGGCTATACCGATGTCGTGTCGCCGATCACCGGCCGCGTCGGCATCTCGCAGGTGACGCCGGGTGCCTACGTGCAGGCAAGCCAGGCGACGCTGATGTCGACGGTGCAGCAGCTCGATCCGGTGTACGTGGACCTCACGCAGTCGAGCCTCGACGGGCTGAAGCTGCGCCAGGACGTGCAGAGCGGCCGCTTGAAGACGAGCGGCCCGGGCGCGGCGAAGGTGTCGCTGATCCTGGAGGACGGCAAGACCTACTCGGAGCAGGGCAAGCTGCAGTTCTCGGACGTGACGGTCGACCAGACCACCGGCTCGGTGACGATCCGCGCGGTGTTCCCGAACCCGGGGCGCGTGCTGCTGCCGGGCATGTTCGTGCGTGCGCGAATCGAGGAAGGCGTGAACGAGAACGCGTTCCTGGTGCCGCAGATCGGCGTCACGCATGACCAGAAGGGCCAGGCGATCGCGATGGTGGTGAACGCCAGCAACAAGGTCGAGCCGCGTCCGCTGAAGACGACGGGCATGCAGGGCCCGAACTGGATCGTCGAAGGCGGTTTGCAGGCGGGCGATCACGTGATCGTGCAGGGCGTCGAGAAGGTGCGCCCGGGTGCGACCGTGAAGACCGTCGCCGCGCAGCTCGCACCGGCGGCCGATGCCGCGTCGGGTGCTGCTGCCGCATCCGCCGCGCCGGCTGCCGCCGGTTCCGGCGCCGCTGCCGCTTCCGGTGCTGCCGCATCGGGCGCTGCGCCGGCGAGTGCTGCCGCTGCTTCGAGCGCGCAATAACAGGGAGCCTGTTTCATGGCAAAGTTTTTTATCGATCGCCCGATCTTTGCGTGGGTGATCGCCATCATCCTGATGCTGGCCGGGGTTGCAGCGATCTTCACGCTGCCGATCTCACAGTATCCGACGATCGCGCCGCCATCGATCCAGATCACCGCGAACTACCCGGGCGCTTCCGCGAAGACGGTGGAAGACACGGTGACGCAGGTGATCGAGCAGCAGATGAGCGGTCTCGACAACTTCCTGTACATGTCGTCGACCAGTGACGACTCGGGTAACGCGACGATCACGCTGACCTTCGCGCCGGGTACCAACGCCGACATCGCACAGGTTCAGGTGCAGAACAAGCTGTCGCTCGCGACGCCGATTCTGCCGCAGGTCGTGCAGCAGCTCGGCCTCTCGGTGACGAAGTCGAGCAGCAGCTTCCTGCTGGTGCTCGCCTTCAACTCCGAAGACGGCAGCATGAACAAGTACGACCTCGCGAACTTCGTGGCGTCGCACGTGAAGGACCCGATCAGCCGGTTGAACGGCGTCGGTACCGTCACGCTGTTCGGCTCGCAGTACGCGATGCGGATCTGGCTCGATGCCGACCGCCTGACGAACTACAGCCTCACGCCGGTCGACGTGTCGACCGCGATCTCCGCACAGAACGTGCAGATCGCGGGCGGCCAGATCGGCGGCACGCCGGCCACGCCGGGCACGATGCTGCAGGCGACGATCACCGAATCGACGCTGCTGCAGACGCCCGCGCAGTTCGGCAACATCCTGCTGAAGGTCAACCAGGACGGCTCGCAGGTTCGCCTGAAGGATGTCGCGAAGATCGAACTCGGTGGTGAAAACTACAACTTCGACACGAAGTACAACGGTCAGCCGACCGCGGCACTCGGTATCCAGCTCGCGACCAACGCGAATGCGCTCGCGACCGCGAAGGCCGTGCGCGCGAAGATCGACGAACTGGCACCGTTCTTCCCGCACGGCCTCGTCGTGAAGTACCCGTACGACACGACGCCGTTCGTGAAGCTGTCGATCGAGGAAGTGGTCAAGACGCTGCTCGAAGGCATCGTGCTGGTGTTCCTCGTGATGTATCTGTTCCTGCAGAACCTGCGGGCGACGATCATCCCGACGATCGCGGTGCCGGTCGTGCTGCTCGGCACGTTCGCGATCATGTCGATGGTGGGCTTCTCGATCAACACGCTGTCGATGTTCGGCCTCGTGCTCGCCATCGGCCTGCTGGTGGACGATGCGATCGTGGTCGTGGAGAACGTCGAGCGCGTGATGGCGGAAGAGGGCCTGTCACCGAAGGAGGCGACCCGCAAGGCGATGGGCCAGATCACCGGCGCACTCGTCGGCGTGGCGCTCGTGCTGTCGGCGGTGTTCGTGCCGGTGGCGTTCTCCGGCGGGTCGGTCGGCGCGATCTATCGCCAGTTCTCGCTGACGATCGTGTCGGCGATGGTGCTGTCGGTGCTCGTCGCGTTGATTCTGACGCCGGCACTGTGCGCGACGATCCTCAAGCCGATCCCGCAAGGGCATCACGAAGAGAAGAAGGGCTTCTTCGGCTGGTTCAACCGCACGTTCAACAACAGCCGCGACAAGTACCACGTCGGCGTGCACCACGTGATCAAGCGCTCGGGCCGCTGGCTCATCATTTACCTGGTCGTGATCGTCGCGGTCGGCCTGCTGTTCGTGCGCCTGCCGAAGTCGTTCCTGCCGGATGAAGACCAGGGCCTGATGTTCGTGATCGTGCAGACGCCGTCGGGCTCGACGCAGGAAACGACCGCGAAGACGCTCGCGAACATTTCCGACTACCTGCTGAAGGACGAGAAGGACATCGTCGAATCGGCGTTCACGGTCAACGGCTTCAGCTTCGCCGGCCGCGGCCAGAACTCCGGTCTCGTGTTCGTGCGCCTGAAGGACTACTCGCAGCGTCAGCATGCGAACCAGAAGGTGCAGGCGCTGATCGGCCGGATGTTCGGGCGCTACGCGGGCTACAAGGACGCGATGGTGATCCCGTTCAACCCGCCGTCGATTCCGGAACTCGGTACGGCTGCCGGCTTCGACTTCGAGCTGACGGACAACGCGGGTCTCGGCCACGATGCGCTGATGGCCGCGCGTAACCAGCTGCTCGGGATGGCCTCGAAGGATCCGACGTTGCAGGGTGTGCGTCCGAACGGCCTGAACGATACGCCGCAGTACAAGGTCGACATCGACCGCGAGAAGGCGAACGCGCTCGGCGTGACGGCGGATGCGATCGACCAGACGTTCTCGATCGCATGGGCGTCGAAGTACGTGAACAACTTCCTCGATACCGATGGCCGGATCAAGAAGGTCTACGTGCAGGCAGACGCACCGTTCCGGATGACGCCGGACGACCTGAACATCTGGTACGTGCGCAACGGGTCGGGCGGGATGGTGCCGTTCAGTTCGTTCGCGACCGGTCACTGGACGTATGGTTCGCCGAAGCTCGAGCGCTACAACGGCGTGTCGGCGATGGAAATCCAGGGTCAGGCCGCGCCGGGCAAGTCGACCGGCCAGGCGATGGCCGCGATGGAAGGGCTCGCGAAGAAGCTGCCGGTCGGTATCGGCTACTCGTGGACCGGCCTGTCGTTCCAGGAAATCCAGTCCGGCTCGCAGGCGCCGATCCTGTACGCGATCTCGATCCTCGTCGTGTTCCTGTGTCTCGCGGCGCTGTATGAAAGCTGGTCGATCCCGTTCTCGGTGATCATGGTGGTGCCGCTCGGCGTGATCGGTGCACTGCTTGCGGCCACGATGCGCGGCCTCGAGAACGACGTGTTCTTCCAGGTCGGCCTGCTGACGACCGTGGGCTTGTCCGCGAAGAACGCGATCCTGATCGTGGAGTTCGCGCGCGAACTGCAGACGACGGAGAAGATGGGGCCGATCGAGGCCGCGCTGGAAGCGGCGCGCCTGCGGCTGCGTCCGATCCTGATGACGTCGCTCGCGTTCATTCTCGGCGTGATGCCGCTCGCGATCAGCAACGGCGCGGGTTCGGCCAGCCAGCACGCAATCGGTACGGGCGTGATCGGCGGGATGATCACGGCGACGTTCCTCGCGATCTTCATGATCCCGATGTTCTTCGTGAAGATCCGCGCGATCTTCAGCGGCGAGAAGGAAGACGTCGACGAGGCGCTGCGCCTGGCTCAGGAGCACTCGCACCACGAAGAGAAGCCGGGCAACGGCGACGAAGGCAACAAGGGACAGTGATGATGCAAAAACACGCTTTGACTGCAATCGCGGTCGCGCTCTTTGCCACGGGCTGCACGATGGCGCCGCATTACAAGCGGCCCGACGCGCCCGTCGCGCAGGCGTACCCTGCCGGCGGCGTCTACGCGACGCAGCCGGGTGCGGCCGGCGCGCGCAGCGCGAACGGCCAGGCGGCGACCGCCATCGGCTGGCGCGAGTTCTTCGTCGATCCGCGCCTGCAGCGGCTGATCGAGATCGCGCTGAAAAACAACCGCGACCTGCGCGTGTCGGTGCTGAACATCGAGGCGGCGCGCGCGCAGTACCAGATCACGCGCGCGGGGCTGTTCCCGACGCTCGACGGCACGGGCACGGGCAACATCCAGCGCGTGCCGCAGGGCCTGTCGACGACGGGCGCGCCGTATATCTCGCGTGCCTACAACGTCGGCCTTTCGGCGTCGTGGGAACTCGACCTGTTCGGCCGCGTGCAGAGCCTGAAGGACCAGGCGCTCGCGCAGTACCTGTCGACGTCTTATGCGCGTCAAGCGCAGGAGATCTCGCTGGTATCGCAGGTGGCCGATCAATACCTGACGCTGCTGTCGACCGAGGATCTGCTGAAGGTTACCGAGAACACGCTGAAGACGGCGCAGGACTCGTACAACCTGACGAAGCTGCAGTTCGACAACGGCACGGGCACCGAGCTCGACCTGCGCCAGGCGCAGACGGTCGTCGAGACGGCGCTTGCGAACCAGCAGGAGCAGGCGCGTGCGCGTGCGCAGGCGCTGAACTATCTGGTGCTGCTGATCGGCGAGCCGCTGCCGGACGATCTGCCGGCAGGCCTGCCGCTCGACGCGCAGAACCTGCTGACGGACGTGCCGGCGGGCCTTCCGTCGGATCTGCTGACGCGTCGCCCCGACGTGATGCAGGCCGAGCAGTCGCTGTTGGCCGCGAACGCGAACATCGGTGCGGCGCGCGCAGCGTTCTTCCCGAAGATCTCGCTGACGGGCGCGTTCGGCACCGGAAGCCCGACGCTCGGCGGCCTGTTCAAGGCCGGCACGGCGGCGTGGTCGTTTGCGCCGCAGATCACGATGCCGATCTTCGAGGGCGGTCAGAACATCGCGAACCTGAACCTGGCGCACGTGCAGAAGCGCATCGAGATCGCCAACTACGAGAAGGCGATCCAGTCGGCGTTCCGCGACGTGGCCGACGCGCTGGCCGCACGCGGCACGTACGACCAGCAGATCGCGGCGCTCGAGCGCAACGAGCACGCGCAGCAGCGACGTTTCGACCTGTCGGACCTGCGTTACAAGAACGGTGTCGACAGCTACCTGTCGGTGCTGACCGCGCAGACGGACCTGTACAACGCGCAGCAGACGCTGATCAATGCGCGTCTGGCACGCTGGACCAACCTGGTCAACCTGTACCGTGCGCTGGGCGGCGGGTGGACCGAGCGGGCCGGCGAGACGCCGCGCGCGCCGGATGCGCCGGTCGACTACGACAAGGCGGCCGCTCCGGCGCCTGCGTCGGCAGCGGCGACGAACGGGTAAGCGCAAGGAGGGGCCGGCGCGGTCTCGATCGCGCTTGTCCTTCGAACCGGCTGTATGCGGTATCGAAAACGCCACGGACGAAAGTCCGTGGCGTTTTCTTTTGCATGCCCGAATCGAGCGGCGTGAAGACGGTTCGGGTGACGATGGGCGCATCGGACTCCGGTGCGGCTTGTTGCGCCGGCCCCGTCATCCTGCGTGGCCAACCGAACCGGCATCCCGTGCCGCGCCCGCGGGCGACCGGCTTTCACGCGCCATGACCGACCGTCCGACTGTCCGGCCGTCCGATCCCCGCGCACAGTCCAGCCCCCGCAAAGCAAAAACGCCACGGCATGCCGTGGCGTCTTTCGTTACCGCTTCGCGCCGTCGTCCGGCGCGTGGCGCTCAGTGGTGCACGTCGGCGGGACGCCCGTCGAAGTCGTGTCCGGCGCGGCGGATGTCGCAGCGCGCATCCTTCTCGCCTTTCACGCCGTTGAACACGACGTTCAGGATCACGGCTGTCGCCGATGCCAGCAGGATGCCGCTGTGCAGGATCGGGGCGAGCGCGGGCGGCAGCTTCGAGAAGAAGTGCGGCGACACGACCGGCACGAGGCCCATGCCGACGCTCACGGCGACGATGAACAGGTTGTGGCTGTTGTTCACGAAGTCGACCTTCGACAGCACCTTGATGCCGTTCGCGGCCACCATCCCGAACATCACGATGCCTGCGCCGCCGAGCACGAACGGCGGCACCGACGCGACGACCTGCGCCATCTTCGGGAACAGGCCGAGCAGCACGAGGATCACGCCGCCGGTGGCGCACACGAAACGGCTTTTCACGCCCGTCACGCCGATCAGGCCGACGTTCTGCGAGAACGACGTATGCGGGAACGAGTTGAAGATGCCGCCGATCAGCGTGCCGAGGCCGTCGACGCGCAGGCCGCGCACGAGGCGCTCCTGGTTGACCGGGCGATCGACCATGTCGCCGACCGCGAGGAACATGCCGGTCGATTCGATGAACGTGACGAACATCACCGTGACCATCGTCACGATCGACAGCGGGTCGAAATGCGGCAGGCCGAAGTGGAACGGCATCACGAAGCCGACCCACGGTGCGTGCGCGACGCCGTCGGTATTCACGCGGCCGATCGCGAAGGCGATCGCGAAGCCGGCGACGATGCCGAGCAGCACCGAGATGTTCGCGATGAAGCCGCGGCCGTATTTGTTGATCAGCAGAATCAGTGTCAGCACGAGCAGCGACAGGCCGAGATAGACGGGGCTGCCGTATTCGGGGTTGCCGACGCCGCCGGCCGCCCAGTTGATGCCCACTTCCATCAGCGACAGCCCGATCACCGCGATCACGGTGCCGACGACCACGGGCGGGAAGAACCGCAACAGCTTGCCGATCATCGGCGCCAGCACGATGCCGATGATCCCGGCCGCGATGGTCGAGCCGAAGATGTCGAGGATGCCGAGGCCGGGGTTGGTGCCGATCGCGATCATCGGGCCGACTGCCGCGAACGTGCAGCCCATGATGACGGGCAGGCGGATCCCGAAGATCCACAGGCCGAGCGTCTGGATCAGCGTGGCGATGCCGCACGAAAACAGATCGGCGCTGATCAGGAACGCGATCTGGTCTTTCGGCAGCTTGAGCGCGGCGCCGACGATAAGCGGCACGGCGACAGCGCCGGCGTACATGACGAGGACGTGTTGCAGGCCAAGCGTTACCAGCTTGCCGGTCGGCAGCACCTCATCGCACGGATGGACCGTGTTCGATTGCATCTGTCTCACTCCATGATCTTGTTTTCGGGGTGATACGAAGTTATGCGGAATGAATCCACGCAACAAGAGCGCTGGGTACTATTCCGTTCTTTGCGGGTTCGATATGCCAATTCGGCATGAAACAGGGTGTCGATCATCGGGAAACAGCCGCAGGAGTGAGGTTTCCCGGTTTTATAGCCCTTCAAAATAGCGCTGGCCCCCGTGTCAAATATCGGCCGCTTTATGGTGTGTATCGGGTGGGGTGCATAGTGGCAAAAAGTGCCTGGGAAAAATCGCGCCGGGTTAACCCGCGAACGGCCGCTTTTGCCCGCAAGGCGCAGCCGGGTTGAACCCGGCCGGCAACCGCGTTTTCGGCCTGCCGAGGTGGCGGCAAAAAACGGGGCGCGCATCGCGATCCCGTTATCATCGACATCCGTTCATTCGAATTCGCCCCCACGTCATGCGCCTGCTCGGAATCGACCTTGGCACCGGCTCCGTCAAACTCGTCACGCTCGATGCCGACGGCGTCGAGCGCGCGGTCGCGAGCGAACCTTATGCGCTGTCGTCGCCGCAGCCCGGCTGGGCGGAGATCGCGCCGGACACGTGGTGGCAGGCGCTCGTGCGCGCGGCCGCGCGGCTGCCGGCCGACGAGCGTGCGCAGGTGGCGGCGATCGGGTTCTCGGGGCAGATGCACGGCGCCGTGCTGATCGACGCGGCGGGGCAGCCGGTGCGGCCCGCGCTGCTGTGGCCCGACACGCGCGCGGTGCGCGAAGCGGATGCGGCCGATTGGCCCGCTGCACCGAATCCCGTCGCGCCGGGCATGGCCGGCCCGCTGTTGCGCTGGCTCGCCGCGCACGAACCCGATGCGCTGCGCGACGCGCGCTGGGCCGTGCAGCCGAAGGACTGGTTGCGCATCGCACTGGGCGGCGACGTCGCGGCCGATCCGAGCGATGCGTGCGCGACCGCGCTCGCGACACCCGACGGTGAATGGGATCTCGCATTGATCGACGCGCTCGGCCTGCCGGCCGACCGGTTTGCGCCGATCCGTTCGTCGACTGCGCACTGCGGCACGCTCGGCGCGCAGGCTGCGGCTGCGCTTGGCCTGCCTGCCGGCGTGCCGCTGGCGACGGGCGCGGCCGACACCGCATGCGCGGCGCTCGGCAGCGGGCTCGCCGCCGCCGGTGACGCGCTGCTGACGACGGGCAGCGGCGGCCAGATCGTCGTGCTCGCGGATGCGCTGCCGCCCGCGCGACGCGGGCTGCATCGGTATCGCGCGGCGGCCGGCGGCGGCTATTACACGATGGCCGCGATGCAGAACGTCGGGCTTGCGCTCGAAGCCGTGCGCGGCTGGCTCGGTTACGCGCGGTGGGCCGATGCATATGACGATGCGTTCGCCCACGCCGCGTCGGAGCGCCTGTGCTTCCTGCCGTACCTGACGGGCGAGCGTTCGCCGTGGATGAACCCCGATGCACGCGGCGGCTGGCTCGGCCTCGGGCTCGGCGACACGCGCGGTGCGATGATGCGCGCCGCGTTCGAAGGCGTCGCGTTCGCGTTGCGCGCCGGGCTCGATGCGATCCGCGATGCCGATCGCGGCGATCTGGTCGCGACGCTGCGTCTCGCGGGCGGCGGCTCGGTCGATCCGCGCTGGCGCCAGCTGCTGGCCGACGCGCTGGGCGCGTCGCTCCACGCGATCGACTGCCCGAACGCCGCGACGCGCGGCGCCGCGCTGCTCGCGGGCGTCGCGATCGGGCACTGGCGGGAAGACGCGTTGCACGCGCTGGCGCCGGCCGCGTCGCCGGTTGCCGAGCCGCGCGACGATCGCGCGCTGGCCGCGCGCCACGCACGCTTCATCGATCTGTATGCGCGCACGGATGCATGGTTCACGACGGGCGTTTAAACTCGAACACTTGTTCTTTTGCGTCAGCCATGACGCATCGTGGCAAGCCGGCGACCGTTTCCCGCACGCGACGCGCGGCCGAACCGGCCATCATGGCGAGCACGAGATTCTTTCGCCGTGCCGTGCGCGATGCCGCGCGGCACGGTTTCGACAGCTTTGCATGGACCCCGGTGCGAAGCATGGGGCCAGCGTCGGTGCTGACGCACCCACGCCGGTCGACATGAGCGCTGACGCGTCAACCCGGGCCGACCTCACACACAGACAGGAGTCACACGATGAAGACGAAAGCAGCGATTGCATGGAAGGCGGGCGCGCCGCTGACGATCGAGGAAGTCGATCTGGAAGGGCCGCGCGCCGGCGAAGTGCTGATCGAGGTGAAGGCGACGGGCATCTGTCATACCGACTACTACACGCTGTCGGGCGCCGATCCGGAAGGGATCTTTCCGGCGATCCTCGGCCATGAAGGCGCGGGCGTCGTGGTCGACGTCGGCCCTGGCGTCGGCACCTTGAGGAAGGGCGACCATGTGATTCCGCTCTACACGCCCGAATGCCGCGAATGCAAGTTCTGCCTGTCGCGCAAGACCAACCTGTGCCAGAAGATCCGCGCGACGCAGGGCAAGGGGCTGATGCCCGACGCGACGTCGCGCTTCTCGCTCGACGGCAAGCCGCTGTTCCACTACATGGGCACGTCCACGTTCTCGAACTACATCGTCGTGCCGGAGATCGCGGTCGCGAAGGTGCGCGAGGACGCGCCGTTCGACAAGATCTGCTACATCGGCTGCGGCGTGACGACGGGCGTCGGCGCGGTCGTGTACTCGGCGAAGGTCGAGGCGGGCGCGAACGTCGTCGTGTTCGGCCTCGGCGGCATCGGCCTGAACGTGATCCAGGGCGCGAAGATGGTCGGCGCGGACAAGATCATCGGCGTCGACATCAACCCGAAGCGCGTCGAGCTCGCGAAGAAGTTCGGGATGACGCACTTCATCAACCCGAACGAAGTCGAGAACGTGGTCGACCACATCGTGCAGCTGACCGACGGCGGCGCCGACTACTCGTTCGAATGCGTGGGCAACGTGAAGCTGATGCGCCAGGCGCTCGAGTGCACGCACAAGGGCTGGGGCCAGTCGTTCATCATCGGCGTGGCGGCAGCGGGCGAGGAAATCAGCACGCGTCCGTTCCAGCTCGTGACGGGCCGCGAGTGGAAGGGCTCGGCGTTCGGCGGCGCGCGCGGCCGCACCGACGTGCCGAAGATCGTCGACTGGTACATGGAAGGCAAGATCAACATCGACGACCTGATCACGCACACGCTGCCGCTCGAGCGGATCAACGAAGGCTTCGACCTGATGAAGGCCGGCGAGTCGATCCGCTCGGTCGTGCTGTACTGACCGGGAGCGCACCGCGATGCTCGAACTCGTTTCCTCGCACGCGTGCCACGGCGGCGAGCAGCGTTTCTACCGTCACGATTCGGCGGCCATCGGCCTGCCGATGAAGTTCTCGGTGTACCTGCCGCCGCAGGCCGCGCACGGCCGCGTCCCGGCGCTGTTCTATCTCGCGGGGCTCACGTGCACCGACGAGACGTTCGCGATCAAGGCCGGCGCGCAGCAATACGCGGCGCAGCACGGCATCGCGCTCGTGATGCCCGACACCAGCCCGCGCGGCGCGGGCGTGCCGGGCGAGACCGACGCGTGGGATTTCGGCGTCGGCGCGGGCTTCTATGTCGATGCGACCGAGGCGCCGTGGTCGACGCACTACCGGATGGAGTCGTACGTGACGGGCGAGCTGCGCGCGCTCGTCACGGCCGAGCTGCCGATCGACGGCGCGCGGCTCGGGATCTTCGGGCATTCGATGGGTGGGCACGGTGCGCTGACGCTCGCGTTGCGCCATCCGGGCCTGTACCGGTCGGTGTCGGCGTTCGCGCCGATCGCCGCGCCGACACGCTGCCCGTGGGGCGAGAAGGCGTTCTCGGGTTACCTCGGCGCCGATCGCGACGCATGGAAGGCGCACGATGCGAGCGAACTCGTCGCGCGTGCCGATGCGCCGAAGTTCGCGGACGGCATCCTCGTCGATCAGGGCCTCGCCGACCAGTTCCTCGCGAACCAGCTGAACCCCGACATATTCGAAGCCGCGTGCGCGAAGGCCGGCCAGCCGCTGACGCTGCGCCGCCATCCGGGCTACGACCACGGGTACTACTTCATCTCGACGTTCATCGCCGATCACATCGCGCATCACGCGCGCGTGCTTGCACGATGAAAGGGAAGGAAAGCAGGTAACGCACACGGCGCGCCGCACGATCGCGGACGCATGAAAAACGCCGGCGCTGCCTTCGGGCACGCCGGCGTTTTTGATTTCGTCGGGCGATGATCCGCCAGGCGGCGATCAGTGACGCCGCAACAGGCTTGCGCCGTACACGAGCGCCGACAGCGCGGTGATCCAGAAGCTCGTCGGCCAGTCGGTGTGATACGCGAGCACGATGCCGAGCCACGCTTCGAACAAAGCGAACAGCGCGGCGAGCAGCACGCCGGTCGACAGCCGCGTCGTCACGTTCTGCGCGGCGGCAGCCGGCCCGACCAGCAGCGTGAACACCAGCAGCACGCCGACGATCTGCGTCGCGGCGGCCACCGCGAGCGCGCACACCGCGAGGAACAGCACCGACACCGTGCGCAGCGACACGCCCTTGGCTTCGGCCAGTTCGGGCTGCAGCGACGCGAACAGCAGCGGCCGCGCGATCAGCGCGAGCGCGAGCAGGCTCACGGCGCCGATGGCGGCGAGCACCGCGAGCGTATCGTGGCTCACCGCGAGCACGTTGCCGAACAAGAGCGCGGTGACCTGCGTCGCGAACGACGTGTAGAAATGCAGGAACAGCAGGCCGAAGCCGAGCGCGCCCGACAGGATCACGCCGATCGCGACGTCGCGGCCCGCGAGCTTCTCGCCGAGCGCGCCCATTCCAATGCCGGCCGCGAGCGTGAAGCCGACCATCCCCCAGATCGGCGAGATGCCGAGCAGCACCGCGCCCGTCGCGCCGGTAAAGCCGACGTGCGACAGCGCATGGCCGGCGAAGGTCTGCCCGCGCAGCACCAGGAAGTAGCCGACGATGCCCGCGAGCACCGCGACGATCCCCGACGCCGCGAAGGCGTTGATCATGAAGTCGTATTCAAACATCGTGAGCATGCCCGGGATGAGCGTGTCCGTGGTGGTGATGGCCACCGCCACCGCGGTGCGAGTGGCCGTCGTCGTCCTCGTGTTCGTGATCGTGCTTCTCGATCTCGACGTCGCCCGACATCACGAAGATCTTGCCGTTCACGCGCATCACGTCGATCGGCGAACCGTAGAGCCGCGACAGCACGGGCTTCGTGATCACCTCGTCGACGGTGCCGAGCGCGGCAACGCCGTTGCCGAGATACAGCACGCGGTCGAGCGCGTTCAACAGCGGATTCAGTTCGTGCGCGGAGAACAGCACGGTGATGCCGAGCTCGCGCTGTACGTTGCGCACGAGCTCGACCACGCCGCGCTGGTGGTTCGGGTCGAGGCTGATCAGCGGCTCGTCGAGCAGCAGCAGCTTCGGGCTGCCGAGCAGGCATTGCGCGAGCAGCAGGCGCTGCCGCTCGCCGCCGGACAGTTCCGACAGCGGTCGGCGCGCGAGCGCCTGGCCGCCGACGAGATCGAGCACGCGGTCGACGTCGCGGCGCGTCGCCGCATTCGTGTGCGGCAGCCCCCAGCGGTGGCCGTCGGCGGCCATCGCGACGAAGTCGTAGCCGCGCATCCTGCGGTTCGCGAGGCCGCTCCTGATCTGCGGCATGTAGCCGATCGACGCGTTGCCGCGCACGACCGGCACACCGCCGACGGACAGCGTGCCGGCCGACACGGGCACGAGGCCGAGGACCGCGCGCATCAGCGTCGTCTTGCCCGCACCGTTCGGCCCGAGCACGCCGACGAATTCGCCGGGTTCGATCGAGAAGCTGACGTCGCGCAGGATCGTGCGTCCGCCCAGTTCGAGCGTGACGCGATCGACGGCGAGTGCGTGAGGAGTGACGGTCATTTCGTTGCGGTTGCTTATTGCTTGCCGGCGGCCAGCGCGGCCGAGAGCGCGTCGAGCTGGCTGGCCATCCATTGCTGGAAGGACTTGCCGGCCGGCTGCGTCTCGGTGACGCTGACGGTCGGCACGCCGCCGTCGCGCGCGATCTTCAGCATGCGCTTGGTCATCGGTTCTTCAGCCTGGCTGTTGTAGATCAGCACGCGCACCTGCTTCTTGCGCAGGTCGCTCTCGAACGCGGCGACGTCCTGCGCGCTCGCCTCGGTGTCGTTCATCGTCGCGAGCTGGAAGCGCTGGTTGCGCATGTCGAGGCCGATCGCGTCGGACATGTAGCCGAACACGGGCTCGGTGGCCGTGACCGGCACGCCCTTGTACTGCGCGCGCAGCGCGGCAACCTTGTCGTCGACGGGCTTCAGCGACGCGACGAACTTCTGCAGGTTCGCGTCGTAGTCGGCCTTGTTCGCCGGGTCGGCGCGGCCAAGCTCGGCCGCGATCGCGCGCGCGGCGGCCGGCATCGTCGCCGGGTCGTACCACAGGTGCGGGTTGTCGCCGGCCTTCTTGCCGACCAGGTCGGCGACGACGATCGTCGCGCGTTTCGCCTGCTTCGACGCGCCGAGCAGCTTGCTCATCCACGGATCGTAGTTGGCGCCGTTGTAGATCACGACCTGCGCGTGCTGGAGCGCGCGGGCCGTCTTCGGGCTCGCTTCGAACAGGTGCGGATCCTGGTCCGGGTTGCTGAGGATGCTCGTCACCGCGACATGGCTGCCGCCGATCTGCGTCGCGACGTCGCCGTAGAAATTCTCGGCGGCCACGACGTTGACGGTCGCGGCCTGCGCGAACGCGGGCGCCGCGAGCGACAGGACGGCAACGGTGCTGGCGAGCCAGCGGACAGGCGACAGGGCACGCCGCGGCGCGCGCTTCAGGGCAATGGACATGGAACTCCTCGTTGGAAGGGGCGGCGCGTGCGCCGCACGATACGCGTCAGCGTTGCACGGGCTTGTGCTTGCAATGCCCGCACAGGCCGCTCAGCTCGACGACCTGGTGGTGGACTTCGAAGCCGTGCGCGGGCTCGCTCGCGGACAACTGCTTGGCGAGGTCGCCGCCGGGAATCTCGACGGTGTCGCCGCACGAATCGCAGATCAGGAACTGCCCTTCGTGCGGCACGCCGATCTCGCAGCACGCGAAGAACGCGTTCTTCGATTCGATCCGGTGGATGAAGCCGTGCTCGACGAGGAAATCCAGCGCGCGATAGACGGTCGTGGGCGGCACGCGGCCGCGCTGCGGCTCGAGTTCGGCGAGCAGGTCGTACGCGCCGATCGGGCGTTGCGCGGCCAGCACGTGTTCGTAGACCTGGCGGCGCAGCGGCGTCCACGCGAGCCCGTGCTCGGCGGCGAATGCGTCGGCCCGGGACAGCCGGGCGTCAATGGACGATGAGGTAGCCATGGCGTGAGGCAGGGCGATGAAACACAGTACGGCGATGATATAACGTATCGCCGCGCCGTGCAGCGCGAATTCCCCTTTCCGTCCTCGTTCCGTCCCCTTCATCGCGATTCCGACCGCGCCGCACCGCGCGCGCCGCGCCTTGCCGGGCGTGCGCGGCGGGCCGCCACGCGGCGCCGTTGTGCCGCAGCGCATCATAGAAAGCCGTCACGCCGCCTTGACAGCGCGAATCGCGTATCCGATCATTCGATCACTACTAGAGCAATTGATCGGTTGGCGAGCGTTCGCTCACCTCGCGGCCGTCGTAAAGCAGAACGAACCGGAGACAGCCAGTGAGACTGGAAGACAAGGTCGCGATCCTGACGGGCGCCGCAAGCGGCATTGGCGAGGCGGTCGCGCAACGCTATCTGGATGAGGGCGCACGCTGCGTGCTCGTCGACGTGAAGCCGGCAGGCGGCTCGCTCGCGCGGCTCATCGAGGCGAACCCCGGCCGCGCGGTGGCGGTCACCGCGGACGTCACGCGTCGCGACGATATCGAGCGGATCGTCACCACGACGGTCGAACGCTTCGGCGGCGTCGACATCCTGTTCAACAACGCGGCGCTGTTCGACATGCGCCCGATCCTCGACGAATCGTGGGACGTGTTTGACCGGCTGTTCGCGGTCAACGTGAAAGGGCTGTTCTTCCTGATGCAGGCCGTCGCACAGCGGATGGTCGAGCAGGGGCGCGGCGGCAAGATCGTCAACATGTCGTCGCAGGCCGGGCGTCGCGGCGAGGCGCTCGTTTCGCACTACTGCGCGACCAAGGCCGCGGTGATCAGCTATACGCAGTCGGCCGCGCTCGCGCTCGCGCCGCATCGGATCAACGTGAACGGCATCGCGCCGGGCGTCGTCGACACGCCGATGTGGGAACAGGTCGATGCGCTGTTCGCGCGCTACGAGAACCGGCCGCTCGGCGAGAAGAAGCGGCTGGTCGGCGAAGCCGTGCCGCTCGGCCGCATGGGCGTGCCGGGCGACCTGACCGGCGCCGCATTGTTCCTCGCGTCGTCCGACGCCGACTACATCACCGCCCAGACGCTGAACGTCGACGGCGGCAACTGGATGAGCTGACATGGCGCCGCTCGCACGCGCCACTTGCCTGCCGGCCTGCGACGCAGCGGCATGGCCGCACGCCGAGGCCGCCGTCGAACGAGGAGGGCACGCCTGATGGCCGAGATCGTCGTCGCCGGCGAACTGCTCGCCGAATTCGTCGCCGCCGAGCGCGGCCAGGGTTTCGATGCGCCGGGGCTGTTCGAGGGGCCGTTCCCGAGCGGCGCGCCGGCGATCTTCGCCGACCAGGCCGCGCGGCTCGGTGCGCGCGTCGCGTATGCGGGCTGCGTCGGCCGCGACGCGTTTGGTGACGCGATCGTCGCGCGGCTCGAACGCGACGGGGTCGACGTCGCGCGCATCCGCCGCGTCGCGCGTCCGACCGGCACCGCATTCGTCGCGTATCGCGACGACGGCTCGCGCAGCTTCGTCTACAGCCTGTCCACCAGCGCGGCCGCGTGCGTCGATGCATCCGACGTCGATACCGCGATGTTCGACGGCTGCCGCTACTTCCACGTGATGGGCTCGTCGCTGACGAGCGAATCGGCGATCGCCGCGGTGCAGCGCGGCGTGATCGAGGCGGCGCGCGCCGGCGCGAAGGTGTCGTTCGATCCGAACGTGCGGCCCGAAATGCTGGGTTTTCGGCCGATGCGCGCGGCGCTCGACGCGATGCTCGCCGCGTGCCACCTGTTCCTGCCGAGCGAAGCCGACCTGCCGTTTTTCTGCGGGCCGCAGTCGGCCGAGCGCGCGATCGCGGGCCTGCTCGCGACGCATCCGCTGCTCGAGCGTGTCGTGCTGAAACGCGGCGCACAAGGCAGCGTCGCGTTCGACCGGGCGAACCGCGTGGAAGCGCCCGCGTTCCAGGTCGACGAAGTCGATCCGACCGGCGCCGGCGACTGCTTCGGCGGCACGCTGGTCGCGAGCCTCGTCGCGGGCGTGCCGATCGAGATCGCGCTGCGCCGCGCGAACGCGGCCGGTGCGATCGCGGTCACGCGGCGCGGCCCGATGGAAGGCAACAGCAGTGCAGTCGAAATCGACCGTTTCCTGACCGAACGAGGGATTGCATGTCCGGCCTGACGACCTTCGTCGAGCGTTCGCGCACCGCGCATGCGGACGCCGTGCTGCGGATGATCTTCGACGCGAACCGCGCGGACGCGCAGCGCGGCATTTATGCGATCTGCAGCGCGCACCGGCTCGTGCTGGAGGCCGCGTGCGAAGCGGCGCGCGCGGACGGTTCGCCGCTGCTGATCGAAGCGACCTGCAACCAGGTCAACCATCTCGGCGGTTATACGGGCATGACGCCCGCCGATTTCCGCCGTGACGTCGACGCGATCGCGCAGCGTTGCGGGCTGGCCCCGTCGGCGCTCGTGCTCGGCGGCGACCATCTCGGCCCGAACCCGTGGCGGCATCGCCGCGCGGCCGACGCGATGCGCGAAGCGTGCGCGATGGTTGCCGCGTACGTCGAAGCCGGTTTCGAGAAGATCCATCTCGATGCGAGCATGGCGTGCGCGGACGATCCGGTGCGGCTCGACGATCGCACGATCGCCGCACGCGCGGCCGAGCTGTGCCGCGCGGCGGAAGACGCGGCGGCGCGCGCCGGCATCGCGCCCGTCTACGTGATCGGCACCGAGGTGCCGACGCCGGGCGGCGAAGTCGGCGGCAGCGGCGGCGACGCAGCGATCGCACACATTGCGGTCACGCGCAGCGACAGCATCGCGGCCACGCTCGACGCGCACCGCCATGCGTTCGCGGCTGCCGGTCTCGACCAGGCATGGGCGCGCGTCGTCGCGATCGTCGCGCAACCGGGCGTCGACTTCGACGATCGCCACGTGCTCGACTATGACAGCACAAAGGCCGCCTCGCTCGGCGCGAGTATCCTGCAGATACCGCGCCTCGTGTTCGAGGCGCATTCGACCGACTACCAGACCGAGGGCGCACTCGCCGCGCTCGTGCGCGACCACTTCGCGGTGCTGAAGGTTGGCCCCGCGCTGACGTTCGCGCTGCGCGAGGCGCTGTTCGCGCTGACCTTCATCGAGGACGCGCTGATCGGCGAGCTCGCACAGCGCTCGCGGCTGCGCGAGGTCGTCGACGCCGCGATGCGCGCGCAGCCCGAGCACTGGGCGCCGTACTACCGTGGCGACGAAGCCGAGCAGCGGCTCGCGCGCCAGTTCAGCTACAGCGACCGGATCCGCTACTACTGGCTGCAGCCGGCCGTCGCGGCCGCGGTCGAGCAACTGTTCGACAACCTGGCGCGCCAGCCGGTGCCGGAAACGCTCGTCGCGCAGTGGTTGCCGGACGTGTACGCGGCATGCCGCGCGGGCGGCCTCGAGAAAGAGCCGCGCGCATGGGTGCGCCACCGGATACGCGACGTGATCGCGCACTATGCGCGCGCGTGCGGAATGCAGCGGCCGGCATGACGGGCCGCGAGCGAAACGCAGTACCGACGACACTTCGAAAAAACACAGGAGACATGCCATGCAACGAAAGATGCTCGACGCCGCCGCACGCTGCTTCGCCGGAGCCGCGCTCGCGACGGCGGCCTGCGCCGCGTCCGCCGGCACGCTGACGATCGCGACGCTGAACAATCCCGACATGATCGAGCTGAAGAAGCTGTCGCCGGCATTCGAGAAGGCGAACCCGGACATCAAGCTGAACTGGGTGATCCTCGAGGAAAACGTGCTGCGCCAGCGCGCGACGACCGACATCACGACCGGCAGCGGCCAGTTCGACGTGATGGCGATCGGGACCTACGAGACGCCGCAGTGGGGCAAGCGCGGCTGGCTGGCGCCGATCACCGGCCTGCCCGCCGACTACGACCTGAATGACATCGTGAAGACCGCGCGCGACAGCCTGTCGTACAACGGCCAGCTGTACGCGCTGCCGTTCTATGTCGAAAGCTCGATGACGTTCTACCGCAAGGACCTGTTCGCGGCGAAGGGCCTGAAGATGCCGGACCAGCCGACCTACGACCAGATCGCAGAATTCGCGGACAAGCTCACCGACAAGGCGAAGGGCACCTACGGGATCTGCCTGCGCGGCAAGGCCGGGTGGGGCGAGAACATGGCGTACGTGTCGACGGTCGTGAACACGTTCGGCGGGCGCTGGTTCGACGAGAACTGGAACGCGCAGCTCACGTCGCCCGAATGGAAGAAGGCGATCACGTTCTACGTGAACCTGCTGAAGAAGGACGGCCCGCCGGGAGCGAGTTCGAACGGCTTCAACGAGAACCTGACCCTGACCGCATCGGGCAAGTGCGCGATGTGGATCGATGCGACGGTCGCGGCCGGCATGCTCTATAACAAACAGCAGTCGCAGGTCGCTGACAAGATCGGCTTCGCGGCTGCGCCGATTGCCGCCACACCGAAGGGGTCGCACTGGTTGTGGGCGTGGGCGCTGGCCGTGCCGAAGACGTCGAAGCAGCAGGACGCCGCGCGCAAGTTCATCGCGTGGGCGACGTCGAAGCAGTACATCGAGATGGTCGGCAAGGACGAAGGCTGGGCGTCGGTGCCGCCGGGCACGCGTACGTCGACGTATCAGCGCCCCGAGTACAAGGCCGCCGCGCCGTTCTCGGACTTCGTGCTGAAGGCGATCGAGACGGCCGATCCGAACGATCCGTCGCTGAAGAAGGTGCCGTACACGGGCGTGCAGTACGTCGGGATTCCTGAATTCCAGTCGTTCGGCACGGTGGTCGGCCAGTCGATCGCGGGCGCGGTGGCGGGCCAGATGACGGTCGATCAGGCGCTCGCCGCCGGGCAGGCCGCCGCCGACCGCGCGGTGCGGCAGGCCGGCTACAAGAAGTAATGCGGCCCGCACCGTGCGCGGTGGCGCACGGTGCGCGTCGTCGAAGCCGAAAGGCGGGCGGGCCTTCGCGCCCGCGCATCAACCGGAGGGACTCCGATCATGCGTCACCTGCGTCTTCCCCTGAGCCATGCCCACGCGCCGTCGGCGGGCGACGCGTCGTCGCCGCCCGGCGCGCCGCGCCGCGCGCGCGGCGGCGCGAGCTGGCTCGTCTCGCCGTCCGTCGCGGTGCTGCTGCTGTGGATGTCGATTCCGCTCGCGATGACGATCTGGTATTCGTTCTCGCGCTACAACCTGCTGAACCCGGACGTGAAGGGGTTCGCCGGGCTCGACAATTACCGCTTCCTCGCGACCGATCCGTCGTTCCTGCCCGCGATCTGGCACACGCTCGTGCTGATCGGCGCGGTGCTCGCGATCACGGTGATCGGCGGCGTGCTGATGTCCGTGCTGTTCGACCGCAAGTTCTACGGGCAGGGCGTGGCACGCCTGCTCGCGATCGCGCCGTTCTTCGTGATGCCGACGGTGTCCGCGCTGATCTGGAAGAATATGATCCTGCACCCGGTGTACGGGCTCGTCGCGAACGCGATGCGCGCGCTCGGGATGACGCCGATCGACTGGTTCGCGGATTACCCGCTCACCGCGGTGATCATCATCGTCGCGTGGCAATGGCTGCCGTTCGCGTTCCTGATCCTGTTCACCGCGATCCAGTCGCTCGACCAGGAGCAGAAGGAAGCCGCGCGCATCGACGGCGCGGGCCCGATCGCGATGTTCTTCTACATCACGCTGCCGCACCTGAAGCGTGCGATCGCCGTGGTCGTGATGATGGAGACGATCTTCCTGCTGTCGATCTTCGCGGAGATCTACACGACGACCGGCGGCGGCCCGGGCAACGCGACGACCAACCTGTCGTACCTGATCTACGCGCTCGGCCTGCAGCAGTTCGACGTCGGCCTCGCGTCCGCCGGCGGGATCATCGCCGTCGTGGTCGCGAACGTCGTGTCGTTCTTCCTCGTGCGGATGCTCGCGCGCAACCTGAAGGGAGAGTACGAGAAATGAGCGACCTGACCTTCGAAGGCCGGCGCGTGCCGGCCGTGTTCGACCTCGTGCGGCGCGCGCTGCCCGGCACGCTCGCGTGGCTGATCGCGCTGTTGCTGTTCTTTCCGATCTTCTGGATGGCGATTACCGCGTTCAAGACCGAGCAGCAGGCGTATGCATCGACGCTGTTCTTCATGCCGACGCTCGACAGCTTCCGCGAGGTGTTCGCGCGCAGCAACTATTTCGCGTTCGCGTGGAATTCGGTGCTGATCTCGGCGGGCGTCACGGTGATCTCGCTTATGTTCGCGGTGCCGGCCGCGTACGCGATGGCGTTCTTCCCGAACCACCGCACGCAGAAGGTGCTGCTGTGGATGCTGTCGACGAAGATGATGCCGTCGGTCGGCGTGCTCGTGCCGATCTACCTGCTGTGGAAGAACGCGGGGCTGCTCGATACCGTGTCGGGCCTCGTGATCGTCTACACGCTGATCAACCTGCCGATCGCGGTGTGGATGACCTTCACGTACTTCAACGAGATCCCGAAGGACATCCTCGAAGCCGGGCGCATCGACGGCGCATCGACGTGGCAGGAGATCGTCTACCTGCTGATGCCGATGGCGCTGCCGGGGCTCGCGTCCACCGCGCTGCTGCTCGTGATCCTGTCGTGGAACGAGGCGTTCTGGAGCATCAACCTGTCGAGCTCGAACGCGGCGCCGCTGACCGTGTTCATCGCGTCGTACTCGAGCCCGGAAGGGTTGTTCTGGGCGAAGCTGTCGGCGGCTTCGCTGCTCGCGGTCGCGCCGATCCTGATCGTCGGCTGGCTGTCGCAGAAGCAGCTGGTGCGCGGGCTCACGTTCGGAGCGGTCAAATGACGACGAGCGTACTGATCTGCGATTGCGACGGCGTGCTGATCGACAGCGAGGCGGTGGCCGCCGACGTGCTCGTGCGCGAGCTCGATGCGCGCTGGCCGGGCGTCGATGCGCGGCCGGCCGTGATGCCGTTGCTCGGGCTGCGCATCGAGCGCGTGCTGGCCGGCGCGAGCGAGGCCGTCGGGCGCAGGCTGTCGAACGACGACGTGGTCGAAATCCGTGCCGCGGTCGAGGCGGCGGCCGTCAATGCGCCGATGGTCGACGGCATCGATGCGGCGCTGGGCGCGATTCAACTGACGACGGCCTGCGCGAGCAACAGCTACCGCGCGTACGTCGAGGCGGCACTGACACGCACGGGCCTCGCGCGCTTTTTCGGCGACCGGCTGTTCTGCGCGGATGCCGTCGCGCGGCCGAAGCCGGCGCCCGACGTGTATCTCGCGGCCGCGCGCACGCTCGGCGTCGCGCCCGCGCAGTGCCTCGTGGTCGAGGACAGCGTGACCGGCATCACCGCGGCCGCCGCGGCCGGCATGACCGTGCTCGGCTTCGTCGGCGGCGGGCATGCGTCGGCCGCGCAGATCGACGCGCTGCGCGGGATCGGCGCGCGTCACGTATTCGACGACATGCACGAGCTGCCCGGTTACGTCGCGCGCTGGCAGGCGACGGGCGCGGTGCTGCCGAACTAGCAACCACGAACGACTGCGCGCCGCGTTCGACGCGGCGCATCACGAACGAACGGAGACAGATCATGGCAAGCGTGCTCCTGCGCAACATCGCGAAGCGCTACGACGACACCGAAGTGCTGCGCAACGTGAACCTCGACATCGCCGACGGCGAATTCGTCGTGTTCGTCGGCCCGAGCGGCTGCGGCAAATCCACGCTGATGCGGATGATCGCCGGCCTCGAGGATATTTCGAGCGGCGACCTGCTGATCGACGGCGCGAAGGTCAACGACGTGCCGAGCGCGAAGCGCGGCATTGCAATGGTGTTCCAGTCGTATGCGCTGTACCCGCACATGACGCTGTACGACAACATGGCGTTCGGCCTGAAGCTCGCGGGCGCGAAGAAGCCGGAGATCGACCAGGCCGTGAAGCAGGCCGCGAAGATCCTGCACATCGACCATCTGCTCGACCGCAAGCCGAAGCAGTTGTCGGGCGGCCAGCGGCAGCGCGTCGCGATCGGCCGCGCGATCACGCGCAAGCCGAAGGTGTTCCTGTTCGACGAGCCGCTGTCGAACCTCGACGCGGCGCTGCGCGTGAAGATGCGGCTGGAGTTCGCGCGGCTGCACGACGAGCTGAAGACGACGATGATCTACGTGACGCACGACCAGGTCGAGGCGATGACGCTCGCGGACAAGATCGTCGTGCTGTCGGGCGGCGCGGTGCAGCAGGTCGGCACGCCGAACGCGCTGTATCACGCGCCGGCGAACCTGTTCGTCGCAGGCTTCATCGGTTCGCCGAAGATGAACTTCCTGAAGGGCACTGTCGAATCGGTCGATGCGGGCGGCGTGCTCGTGCGCTTCGACAGCGGCGAGACGCAGCGTGTCGCGGTCGAGGCGGCCGGGTTGCAGCGCGGGGCAGCGGTGACGGTCGGCGTGCGGCCCGAGCACCTGAAAGTCGAAGCGGCGGCTGCCGGCGTCGCTGCGAAGACGATGGCCGTGGAGTCGCTCGGCGATGCCGCGTACCTGTATGCGGAGTCGGCGGTCGCGCCGGACGGGCTGATCGCGCGGATTCCGCCGCTCGACACGTACCGCACCGGCGAGGCGCTGCACGTGCACGCGGAAGCCGAGCACTGCCATCTGTTCGACGAGCACGGGCAGGCGTTGCGCCGGCTGAGCGCGCACGCGAAGGCGGCGTGACGGTCGGCTTCGGTCAGAGGTGCAGGTGCGCGGCCATGTAATCGACGAACGCGCGCAGCTTCGGCGTCGGATGGCGGCCTGACGGCCACAGCACGTAGAGCGGCGTGCGGCTCGCGACGTGTTCGTCGAGCACCGCGCGCAGCGCGCCGTCATCGAGCGCGCCGCGCACGAAGAATTCGGGCAGGCACGCGATGCCGAGCCCGCGCAGCGCGAAGCACAGGCGCGTTTCCGCGTTGTTGCTGACCATCGATACCGGCACGTCCGGCGGCGTGCCCGAGCGCGGCATGCGCAGCGGCCAGGTTTCGAGCTTGCCGCTGCTCGGGAAGCGGTAATGCAGGCAGCGGTGCCGCGCGAGATCGGCCGGCGTGCGCGGCGTGCCGTGCCGGTCGAGATAGTCGGGCGACGCGACGAGGTGCTGGCGGAAATGGCCGAGCAGCCGCGACGACAGCCGCGAATCCGACGGCCGGCCGGTGCGCAGTACCGCGTCGAAACCTTCGTCGACGACGTCGACGAGCCGGTCGCTGAAATCGATATCGAGTTCGATTTCCGGATACGCGGCCATGAAATCCGCGAGCACCGGCAGCAGCAGCGTGCCGATCGTCGGCAGGCTCACGCGCAAGCGCCCGCGCGGCGCTTCGGCGCTGTGCGTCAGTTCCCGTTCGGCCGCGTCGATCTCGGCGATCACGCGCCGGCACCGCTCGAGAAAGCGCGTGCCTTCGGCCGTCAGCGTGATGCTGCGCGTGCTGCGATGAAACAGCCGCACGTTCAGGCGCGCCTCGAGCCGCGCGATGCGCTTGCCGACCGCCGACGCCGACAGCCCGAGCGCGCGGCCGGCCGCGACGAAACTGCGCGTTTCCGCGACCTGAACGAACACGACGAACCCGCCGAGATTTTCCATGCAAGTTTCCGATTGCGGACGCCAGCGTCCGGAGTGTCCGGAACTCTAACCCGGTTTTTCTCGTTGCGTCGGCCCCCTACGATGGACGCTCGTTCACGCTATGAGGTCACGCCATGTCATCCCTGCCTGTTACAGCTTCCCGCGCCGAACCGGATGCCGCGCTGCGCCACCGTCTCGACCATGCGCTCGATCGTGCACTCGCCGACGAGCGCATGGTCGGCGCGGTCGTGCTGGTCGCGCGCGACGGCGAGCTGCGCTATGCGCGCGCCGCCGGGCTTGCCGATCGCGAAGCCGGTACGCCGATGCGGGAAGACGCGCTGTTCCGGCTCGCGTCGGTCACGAAGCCGGTCGTGACGGCCGCCGCGATGCGGCTCGTCGCGGCGGGGCGCATCGCGCTCGACGAACCCGTCGCGCGCCGGTTGCCCGAATTCCGTCCGGCGCTGCCCGATGGCGCGCCCGCCGCGATCACGTTGCGCCATCTGCTGTCGCATACGGCCGGCCTCGGCTACCGCTTTCTCGAAGCCGACGGCGACGGCCCGTATGCGCGCGCCGGCGTGTCCGACGGGATGGATCGCGCGGGCATCTCGCTCGCCGAGAATGTGCGGCGCATCGCCGGCGTGCCGCTGCAGTTCGCGCCCGGCACGGCGTGGGGCTATTCGCTCGCGACCGACGTGGTCGGCGCGCTGATCGAGGCGGTCGACGGCCGGCCGCTCGCCGACGCGGTGGCCGCGCTCGTCACGGGGCCGCTCGGGATGACCGACACCGCGTTCGTCGCGCACGACGCCGCGCGTGTCGCGACGCCTTACGTGAGCACGCCGGGCGCCCCGCGCCGGATGGCCGATACCGATCTCGTGCCGGCGTTCGACGGCACGATCGGCATCCGCTTCGAACCGGCCCGCGCGTTCGATCGCGATGCGTGGCCGTCGGGCGGCGCGGGGATGGTCGGCACCGCGCGCGATTGCGTGACGCTGCTCGACGCGCTGCGCACCGGCCGCGATGGCTGGCTCGAACCCGCGTGGATCGACGAGATGGCGCGCATCCAGCCGGGCGCGCACGAACTGCAGGATGCGCCGGGTTTCGGCTTCGGGCTCGGCTTTTCGGTGCTGCGCGATCCGGCGGCCGCGCGGTCGCCGGAATCGGTCGGCACCTGGCGCTGGGGCGGCGCGTACGGGCATGCATGGTTCGTCGACCGCGCCGCCGGGCTGACGGTCGTTGCGCTGACAAACACGCTGTACGAGGGCATGCACGGGCGGATCGTGACCGACGTGCGCGATGCGGTCTACGGCGTCGATACCGGGAGCGCGTCATGAGCGACTGCACGTCGACTGAGATTGACGATGATGTTTCCGTCGGGCCCGCGCAGGCGCGCGCTCGCCTGCCGGTCGCGAACCTGCTGGCGCTCGCGACCGCCGCCTTCATCACGATCCTCACTGAAGCGTTGCCGGCCGGCCTGCTGCCGCTGATGAGCGTCGACCTGCGCGTGCCCCAGGCGCTGATCGGCCAGCTCGTGACCGTGTATGCGCTCGGCTCGATCGTCGCGGCGATTCCGCTCGTCGCCGCGACGCGCGCGATGCGCCGGCGCCGCCTGCTGCTCGCGGCGCTGGCCGGCTTCGTCGTGTCGAATGCGCTGACGGCCGTGTCGCCGTACTACGCGCTCACGCTCGCCGCGCGCTTCGTCGCGGGGATGGCGGCCGGACTGCTGTGGGCGTTGCTGGCCGGTTATGCGAGCCGGATGGTCGACGTGTCGATGCGCGGCCGTGCGATTGCGGTCGCCATGCTCGGCGCGCCGGTCGCGATGTCGATCGGCATTCCGGCCGGCACCGCACTCGGCGCGGCGCTCGGGTGGCGTGTTGCGTTCGCGGCCATCACGTTCGCGGCGCTCGCGCTGATCGGCTGGATCCGCTTGCGCGTACCCGATTACCCGGGGCAGCAGGCCGGCGCACGCGAGCCGGTGCTCGGCGTGATGACGCTGCCCGGCGTGCGGCCGGTGCTGACCGTGATGTTCGCGTACGTGCTTGCGCACAACATGCTGTACACATACGTTGCGCCGTTTCTCGCCGGCGTGCGGATGGGCGCGCAGGTCGATGCGGTGCTGCTCGTGTTCGGCATCGCGTCGCTTGCCGGCATCGCACTGACGGGCGCGTGGATCGGCGCCGCGCAACGGCGTCTGACGCTCGCCAGCATCGCGCTGTTCGCGCTCGCGGCGGCGATGCTCGGCGCCGGTTCCGGAATGGTGATCGTCTACGTGGGCGTCGCGCTGTGGGGGCTCGCGTTCGGCGGCGCGCCGACGCTGTTCCAGACCGCTGCCGCGAATGCGGCAGGGGAGTCGGCCGACGTCGCGCAGTCGATGCTCGTGACGGTGTGGAATCTCGCGATCGCCGGGGGCGGCATTGCAGGCGGGATGCTGCTCGGCGCAACGGGCGCCGGCGCGATTCCGTGGGTGCTCGTTGCGCTGCTGGCGGCTGCGTGGATCGGCGCGTGGCGTGCGCGCCGGCATGGGTTTCCGGCGCCGCGCGCGGCCTGAACGTTCGGCCGCCGCATCAGTCCGCCTTCGCGTCGAGCGCCGCGCGCGCGCAGGTTTCGTCGGTGACGAGCCCGGACAGCCAGCCGCCGCGCAGCGCGGCGATCACCGCGTCGCGTTTCCTCGGGCCGCCGGCGAACGCGATCGTCGGGCGTTTCGGCGGCGCGGCGAGCGATACGCTTGTCACGCGCTCGCTGGTCGACACGTCGATCATCTTGCCGTGCGCGTCGATCGGCATGCCGAGCAGTTCGGCCACCGCACCGAGCGCGGTCATCTCGTCGAGTTCCTGTTCGGTGATGAAGCCGTCTTCGTAGAGCGGGCAGTGCGGGCCGGTGTTGCCGATCCCGACGAACGCGACATCGGCCTCGCCCGACAGCGCCTCGACGATCCGGTACAGCCGGTGATTGCACCACTGCGCGCGTTCGGTGGCGCTGTCGGCGAACAGCGGCGCGGGCAGCAGGAAGTGCTTGCTGCCGGTCTTCTCGGAGATGTACTGCGCGACGTCGTAGCGGTTCGACGAGCCGTCGGCCGCGATCGCGCCGACCATCGACACGAGCCGGTGCTGCGGGCGGTCGATCTGCGCGATCTGCGCGACTGCTGCCTTCAGCGTCCGGCCGCTGCTGACCGCGATCACCATCGGCCGCGTTTCGTTCAGGTAGCGCTCCATCACCTGCGCGCCGGCGACCGCGAGCTTGCGGTCGATCGCGTCGGGCGCATCGGCATCGACGGGCACGACTTCGCACATCGTGAGGCCGTAGCGCTTCGACAATTGCGCGCCGAGATCGAGGCAGTCGGCGAGCTGATGGTCGACGCGCACGCGGATCAGGTTCTTTTCGACCGCGAACGCGACCAGGCGCTGCGCGACCGGGCGCGACACCTGCAACTTTTCCGCGATTTCGTTCTGCGTGTCGCCCGCGACGTAGTAGAGCCACGCGGCACGCGTGGCGAGATCGAGTTTTTCTGAGGACTTGGACACGATAGCGATTCGATTCGGATCTGGGGGCCGCCCCGCGGGCCGGCCGATGGGCCGCATGACGGCATCCACTGTACCGCATGTCTTGCGCACGACCGACGGCCGATCGGCGCGCGGCGGTGGTGCTTACGCGAGCCGCGCGCGCGACGGTTCGTACAGCGGTCGCACGTGGCGGTACAGTGCGCGGAATGCATCGAGGCGCTCGCGCAGCAGCGCATGGCGGGCAGCATCCGGCGTGTATTCGGCGCGCACCGGCGGCTTGGTCAGCACCGCATGCGGATCGCCGCCGACGGCCAGCCAGCCGAGCCGGGCCGCGCCGAGCGCCGCGCCCGTTTCGCCGCCGCCGTGCCGGCGCGTGCGCACGTTCAGCGCATCGGCGATCAGTTGCGCCCAGAACGCGCTGCGCGCGCCGCCGCCGATCAGCGACAACTGGTCGGTTTCGACGCCGGCCGCATGCAGCGCGTCGAGACCGTCGGCGAGGCCGAGCGTCACGCCTTCGAGTACCGCGTAGCCGAGATGCGCGCGTTCGGTCGCATGCGTCATCCCGAAGAACACACCCTGCGCATACGGATCGTTGTGCGGCGTGCGCTCGCCGGACAGGTAGGGCAGGAACAGCGGCGCCGTCGCGAGCGCGTCGGCGTCGAGCGCCTCGACTTCGGCGAGCAACGCGGGCTCGTCGGTGCCGGTCAGCTTGCAGACCCAGCGCAGGCAGCTCGCGGCCGACAGCACGACGCTCATCAATTGCCAGCGATCGGGAATCGCATGGCAGAACGCATGCACGGCCGATGCCGGATTCGGCATGAAACGATCGCCGACCACGCTCAGCACGCCCGACGTGCCGAGCGATACGAAGCCGTCGCCTGCATGGATCGCGCCGATGCCGAGCGCGCTCGTCGCGTTGTCGCCGCCGCCGCCGGCGACCACGACGGCTTCCGAGAGCCCGAGTTCGCGGGCGATGTCCGCGCGCAGCGTGCCGGACGGCGCATTGCCTTCGACGATGCGCGGCATCTGGTCACGCGACATCCCGCACGCGGCGAGCAGCGCATCGGACCAGTCGCGGCGCGCGACGTCGAGCCACAGCGTGCCGGCCGCGTCCGACGGATCGGACACCTTCGCGCCGGTCAGCCGGAACCGCAGGTAGTCCTTCGGCATCAGCACGCAGGCGGTCGCCGCGAACACGTCGGGTTCATGCTTCGCGACCCACAGCAGTTTCGGCGCGGTAAAGCCCGGCATCGCGAGATTGCCGGCGAGGGCGTGGAGATCGGGCGCGCGTTCGGTGAGCAGCGCGCATTCGTCGGCGCTGCGCATGTCGTTCCACAGGATCGCGGGGCGCAGCACACGGTCGTCGCGCCCGAGCAGCACGGCGCCGTGCATCTGGCCCGACAGCCCGATGCCGCGCACGGCCGCGAACGCCTGGCGGTGCCGTTCGCGCAGGGCCGCGAGCGCGGCGAGCGTGCCTTGCCACCAGTCCTCCGGATGCTGTTCGGCCCAGCGCGGATGCGGCCGCGACACGGTGAACGGCGAGCCGGCGGTGCCGACGACCGTGCCGTCCGGGGCGAGCAGCAGCACCTTCACTTCCGAGGTGCCGAGGTCGATGCCGAGATACATGAGCGATCCGTTCCGTCAGTGGGGAGTCGCTACTTTAGCCGCGCGGCCGCACCCGTGCCAAGGCAGGTTCGCCCGGATGCGGGTCAGCGTGCCGCGAGCCATGCGTCGACCCGCGCGAGCCCGGCGCGCAGCGCCTCGAACAGCGCCGCGTTGCCGGCGAGCGAGCCCCACAGCGCGCGGCTCGCGCACAGCGCGACGACCGGGTCGTCGGCCGCGACGATCGCCCGCGCGGCGCCTTCGTCCATCACGCCGTCCTGGTATGCATACGGCAGCGTGCCGCGCGCCCAGCGTTCGAGAAAGCGCAGGAACAGCGCGGGCAGCACGGCGGTGGCGACCGGCGCCGCGCCGCGCGCGAACGATTCGACGAGCGTCGGCGCGATGAAGCCGGGGATCTTCGAGAAGCCGTCAGCCGCGACGCGCTGGTTCGTGTCGAGCACGTACGGGTTGCCGAAGCGCTCGAGCACGACGTCGCGGTAGCGCGCGAGATCGAGCGGGCTCGGCGTGAGGCACGGGATCACGTCCTGCGTCACGTAGTCGTGCGCGAAGCGGCGGATCGCCGCGTCGTGCGTGCCTTCGTGGATGTACGTGTGGCCTGCGAGCGTGCCGGCCCACGCGATGCAGCTGTGCGTCGCGTTGAGGATGCGGATCTTCGCTTCCTCGTACGGGTGCACGTCATCGACGAGTTCGGCGCCGGCCAGCTCCCAGCGCGGCCGGCCGGCCGCGAAACGGTCCTCGATCACCCACTGGATGAACGATTCGCCCATCACCGGGCAAGCGTCGTCGATGCCGGTGGCGGCCAGCACGCGTTCGCGCACGTCGGCGGTCGGGCGCGGCGTAATGCGGTCGACCATCGCGCTCGGCGTGGCGACGTTCGCATCGAACCACGCGAGCAGGTCGGCCTGCCCGCGCCGTTCGAGGAATTCGCGCATCCCCGCGCGAAAGCGCGCGCCGTTGTTGCGCAGGTTGTCGCAGCTCTGCAGCGTGAGCGGGCCCGCGCCGCGCTTCACGCGTTCGGCGAGCAGCGCCGCGAGCGCGCCGTACAGCGTCGTGCGCGCGCCTTGCAGGTCGGCCGCGAGATCGGCATTCGCGATGTCGAGCCGGTTGTGTTCGTCGAGGTAGTAGCCGCCTTCGGTGACGGTGAACGATACGATCCGGCAGGCCGGATCGGCGCCGGCGTCGATCAGCGCGGCGAGGTCGATCGACCACGGCAGCACGCGCGTGATTGCCCGAATCGTCTCGTACGCGCGTTCGCCTTGCGGCGTGACGGTTTCGAGCGTGTAGGCGCCGTGCTGCGCGGCGAGTGCGTCCATCGTCGCGTGCATGTCGTCGCGGATGTTGCCGACGGTCAGCGACCAGCGCTCGTCGGCCGGTACGGCCGCGTTCACGCGATGCAGATACCACGCCTGGTGCGCGCGGTGAAACGAGCCCACGCCGATGTGCAGCAGCACGGGCGTGCGGGCGGAGGGCGATGCGCTCATCCGGTGTCTCCTGTTCGTGCCTGACTGTCCGGTCGCATGCGACCGACGAATACGATCATTTGCTCTTTGTGTGAGCGAATGATCGTATTCGGGCGAGCGAAAGTCAAGGTGGGGAAACCGCATTTCGATGGTGCGCTGCGGTGGCGGCGCGGGCAGGGCGGGGAGCGCGCGAACGGGCGGCCGGTGCGCGAGGTGCCGTCAGCGTCCTTCGCGCGTCAGCGCGACGAGTTCGTCGAGCAGCTTGCCGGCCGGCCCCGGCAGGATGCCGTGGCGGCGCCGGAACGCGGTGAGCGTGCGTACCGCGACGACCTCGTGCACGGGCAGCGTGTCGATCGTGCCGGCGCGCTGCTCGGCGCCGTACATCGGCTCGGCCATCCAGCTGAGGAAGCCCGCATGCGCGACGAGGCTCTTCAATGTCGTGACCGAGCGCGTCTCGACCGCGATGTCGGGCAGCGCGAGCCCGTGCGCGTCGAAGGTTGCGCGCATGTGGTCGAACGGCGCGGTGCCGCGCGGCGGAATCGCCCAGCGCGCGTGCAGCGTATCGGCGAGCGTCGGCGCGCGGCCGAGCGCGCGCAGCGGATGGTGCGGCGCCGCAACGATATGGCTGCGATCTTCCCAGCGGCACTCGGGAATCGCGACGATCTCGTCGGTATCGGGCCCGTGCGCGGACAGCGCGAGATCGATCTCGTGCTTGTTCAGCCCTTCCGCGAGACGGTCCCACACGCCTTCGATGATCTCGACGCGCAGGTTCGGCCAGCGGTCGAGCACGCGGCCCACCGCGACCGGCAGCACGAGGCTCGCGATGCTGCCCACCGTGCCGACCTTGATCGTGCCCTTCGCGAACCCGCGCATCGCGTCGAGCTCTTCGCGCGCGTGCTCGGCCTCGTGCTGCAGCAGCGTCGCGTGCGGCAGCAGCGCCTCGCCGAACGCGGTGAGCTGCACGCCCTTCGAGTGACGCTCGAACAAGGGCGCACCGACCTGGCCCTCGAGCCGCTTCAGGATCCGGCTCAGCGCCGGCTGGGTCACGTGCAGCGCGTCGGCCGCGCGGCCGAGGCTGCCGCACGCGACGATCGTCGTGAAGGCGCGCAATTGCCGGAGATCGAAAGTCATGACGGAATGGTATGGCTTATCGCAAAAAATACAGTATCCGAGAATGGCTTGCGCTTCGATACTGTGGAAACCGCCAAGCCATCGAGGAGCGCCGAGCATGTCCGGCCATCTGCCCCCTTCCGCCGCATCGATCACCGTTCGCGATGCGGTGATCGACCTGCTTCGCCAGTTCGGCATCGACCGCGTGTTCGGCAATCCCGGCTCGACCGAGCTGCCGATGTTCCGCGACTTCCCGGACGATTTCCGCTACGTGCTCGGTTTGCATGAGGCCGTCGTGGTCGGGATGGCTGACGGCCATGCGCAGGCCAGCGGCAACGCGGCGGTCGTCAACCTGCATTCGGCGGCGGGCGTCGGCAACGCGATGGGCAACCTCTTCACCGCATTCAAGAACCGCACGCCGCTGATCGTCACCGCGGGCCAGCAGGCGCGCGCGATCCTGCCGTTCGACCCGTTCCTCGGCGCGACGCAGGCCGCCGAGCTGCCGAAGCCGTACGTGAAGTGGAGCATCGAGCCCGCGCGCGCGCAGGACGTGCCGGCCGCGATCGCGCGTGCATACCGCATCGCGATGCAGGAACCGCGCGGCCCGGTGTTCGTGTCGATTCCGGTCGACGACTGGGACCAGCCGGCCGAACTGCTGCCGCGCCGCGACGTCAGCAGTGTCGTGCGGCCCGATCCCGATGCGCTTGCGCGGCTCGGCCACGCGCTCGACGCCGCGCGGCGTCCCGCGTTCGTGGTCGGTGCGGCCGTCGATCGGGCCGGTGCGTGGGATGAAGCCGTGCGGCTCGCCGAGCGGCACCGTGCGCGCGTGTACGTCGCGCCGATGTCGGGGCGCTGCAGTTTCCCCGAGGACCATCCGCTGTTCGCCGGCTTCCTGCCCGCGATCCGCGAGAAGATCGTCGCCCGGCTCGACGGGCACGACCTCGTGTTCGCGTTCGGCGCGCCCGCGTTCACCTATCACATCGAGGGCTTCGGCCCGCACGTGCCGCCGGGCGCGACGCTCGTGCAGCTGGTCGACGATCCGGGCGTCGCCGCGTGGACGCCGTCGGGCGATGCGGTCGTCGGCAACCTGCGGCTCGCGGCGCGCGACCTGCTCGCGCGCCCGGCGCCGCCCGAGCGGCCGATGCCCGCACCGCGGCCGCCGCGTGCGCGTGTCGAACCGCCGGCCGCCGGCGAGCGCATGCCGGTCGCGTTCGCACTGCAGACGCTCGCCGACGTGCGCGACGCGCACGACATCGTCGTCGAGGAAGCGCCGAGCGCACGGCCCGTGATGCAGGAACACCTGCCGTTCACGCGCAGCGGCACGTTCTACACGATGGACAGCGGCGGCCTCGGCTACGGGATGCCGGCCGCCGTCGGCGTCGCGCTCGCGCAGCCGGGCCGGCGCGTGATCGGGCTGATCGGCGACGGGTCGAGCCTGTATTCGATCCAGGCCTTGTGGAGCGCCGCGCAGCTGAAGCTGCCGATTACGTTCGTGATCCTGAACAACCGGCGCTACGCGGCGCTGCAGGATTTCGCGCCGGTGTTCGGCTTCGGCCCCGATGACCCCGTGCAGGGCACCGATCTGCCGAACCTGGATTTCGTCGCGCTCGCGCAAGGGATGGGCTGCCGCGGGGTGCGCGTGAGCGCTGCCGCGCACCTGCGCGACACGCTGGCCGATGCGCTGCGTGCGGCGACGCCGGTCGTCGTCGAAGTCGAGATTGCCTGAATCATGTGATGCGCAACGCGCGTCCCTCCGGAGACTCCATGCAAACCGTATCGATGCTGATCGGCGGCGAACGCCGTCACTCGTCCGGCGGCGCGACCTTCGTGCGCCGCAACCCGCTTGATGGCGCAGTCGCGTCCGAAGCGCCCGCCTGCACCGTCGACGATGCGCGTGCGGCGGCCGACGCGGCCGCCCGCGCGTTTCCCGACTGGGCCGCGCTCGGCCCCGGTGCGCGCCGTGCGCTGCTGCTGAAGGCGGCCGCCGCGCTCGAAGCGAAGCACGAGCAGTTCGTCGCCGCGATGGCGGCCGAGACGGGCGCCTCCGCGCTGTGGGCCGGCTTCAACGTGCATCTTGCCGCGAGTGGGCTCGTCGAGGCCGCGTCGCTGACCACGCAGGTCGGCGGCGAGCTGATTCCGTCCGACGTGCCGGGCTCGCTCGCGATGGGCGTGCGGCAGCCGGCAGGCGTCGTGCTCGGCATCGCGCCGTGGAACGCGCCGGTGATCCTCGCGACGCGCGCGCTCGCGCTGCCGCTCGCATGCGGCAACACGGTCGTCCTGAAGGGTTCGGAGCTGTGCCCCGTCACGCACGGGCTGATCGTCGAGGCGCTGCAGGAGGCCGGGCTGCCGCCGGGCGTCGTCAATTTCGTGACGAACGCGCCCGAGGATGCGGGCGCCATCGTCGATGCGTTGATCGCGCATCCGGCCGTGCGCCGCGTGAATTTCACGGGCTCGACGCGTGTCGGCAGGATCATCGCCGAAGCCTGCGCACGTCATCTGAAACCGGCGGTGCTGGAACTCGGCGGCAAGGCGCCGTTCATCGTGCTCGACGATGCCGATCTCGATGCGGCGGTCGCGGCGGCCGCGTTCGGCGCGTTCGCGAATTCCGGGCAGATCTGCATGTCGACCGAACGCATCGTCGTCGACGCATCGATCGCCGATGCGTTCGTCGCGAAGCTCGCCGACAAGGCCGCGTCGCTGCCGCTCGGCGATCCGCGCAAGGGCCCCGTCGTGCTCGGTTCGCTGATCGACATGAAGGCCGTCGAGCGGTGCAATGCGCTGATCGACGATGCGCTCGCGCACGGCGCGACGCTCGTGTGCGGCGGCAAGGCCGACAGCACGCTGTACCCGGCCACGCTGCTCGACCATGTGACGCCGGCGATGCGCGTCTATGCGGAAGAATCGTTCGGCCCGGTGAAGGGCATCGTGCGCGTCGATGGCGAGGAGGCCGCGATCCGTTGCGCGAACGACAACGCGTTCGGGCTGTCGTCGGCCGTCTTCAGCCGCGACGTCGCGCGTGCGCTGCGCGTCGCGGGGCGCATCGAGTCGGGCATCTGCCACGTGAACGGTCCGACCGTGCACGACGAGGCGCAGATGCCGTTCGGCGGCGTGAAGGACAGCGGCTTCGGCCACTTCGGCGGCAAGGCTGGCATCGCGGCGTTCACGGACCTGCGCTGGATCACCGTGCAGACCGCACCGCGCCACTATCCGTTCTGACGAGGCCGCCGACCATGAGGATTGCGATTCTGGGCGCCGGCGCGATGGGCTCGCTGTTCGGCGGGCTGCTGGCCGAAAGCGGTGAGGCCGTCACGCTGATCGACGTGAACGACGCGCACCTCGATGCGATTCGCCGCGACGGGCTGCGCATCGACGACGATCGTGGTGAACGACGCGTTCGCACGTTGCAGGCCGTGCGGCCGGAAACCGCGCAAGCGGATGCGGCCGCATCGCCCGATACGCCATTCGACCTGCTGATCGTTTTCACGAAGTCGCTGCATACGCGCACCGCGCTCGACGGCGTGCGGGCGCTGCTGACGCCGCACACGCACGTGCTCACGTTGCAGAACGGGCTCGGCAACGTGGAGACGCTGAATGCGTTCATGCCGCTCGAACGCATCCTGGTTGGCGTGACGACGTGGCCCGCCGACGCCGTGGGGCCTGCGCACGTGCGCTCGCACGGTGCGGGCACGATCCGCATGATGACGGCCGACGGCGCGGCGCGCCCGTTCGCGACGGCCGTGGCCGATACGCTGTCGCGCGCGGGGCTCGCGTGCACGCTGGATGCCGACGTGTGGGCCGCGATCTGGGAGAAGGTCGCGTTCAACGCGGCGCTCAACACGCTGTGCGCGGTGACGGGCTGCATGGTCGACCAGCTCGGCAATCATCACGACGGGCCGCGGCTCGCGCTCGCGATTGCGGCCGAGGTGGCCGCCGTCGCCCGCGCGAAGGGCATCGCGGTCGACGGCGAACGCATCGCGCGCAATGTCGAGCATGCGATCCGCGCGCATCGCGGTCATCGCCCGTCGATGCTGCAGGACGTGCTCGCGGGCCGCCGCACGGAAATCGACGCGATCAGCGGCAAGGTCGTCGCGGCCGCGCGCGAAGCGGGCGTGGCGGTGCCGCATGCGGAAACGCTGCTCACGCTGGTCCGGCTGATCGACGCGCGGATGAACTGAGCATCGGGCCGGCGGCGCTGCTTGCGCCGCACGACGATACGAGCGCGTCGCGCGCAGGCGACGGCACCGGATCGGGACGGGTTGGACGAGACACCGGGGCCGGCGCCGCTGCGTCGACACCGGCCGCCTGCGCAGCACGGGATCCGGGCACGCGCCGTCGCGCCAGCCCGGGCCACAGGAGACGCCATGAAAGCCATCGAATGCCGTTGTCTTGCCGCGCGCCGTTCGCGCACGTTGCCGCCTCGGCGCGGCGAACGGGAGGCCGCATGAGCACGCGCGACGGAGTTCAGTCGCCGTCCGTCGACATCGGCGCGACGCTCGACGACGGGCCGTTTACGGCGATGCAGCGTGGCGTGGTGCTGCTCGCCGCGCTCGCGATCGTGCTCGACGGCTTCGACGGCCAGCTGATCGGCTTCGCGATTCCGGTGCTGATCCGCGAATGGGGCATCACGCGTGGCGCGTTCGCGCCTGCCGTTGCGGCGGGGCTGATCGGGATGGGCATCGGCAGCGCGTGCGCGGGGATCGTTGCGGACCGCTTCGGCCGCCGCCAGGCCGTGATCGGCAGCGTGTTCCTGTTCGGCATCGCGACCTGCTCGATCGGCTTCGCACCGGACGTCACGGCGATCGCGGTGCTGCGCTTCGTCGCGGGGCTCGGGATCGGCGGTGCATTGCCGACGGCCACGACGATGACGGCCGAATACACGCCCGCGCGGCGTCGCACGATGATGGTGACCGCGACGATCGTCTGCGTGCCGCTCGGCGGGATGCTGGCCGGCCTGTTCGCGCACGAGGTGCTGCCGCGCTACGGCTGGCGCGGGTTGTTCTTCGCGGGCGGCGCATTGCCGCTCGTGCTCGGTTTCGTGCTCGTGCGTGCGTTGCCCGAATCGCCGCGCTATCTCGCGCGGCGCCCCGCGCGCTGGCCGGAGCTCGGCGCGCTGCTTGCGCGGATGGAGCGGCCGGTCGCACCGGGCACCGTCTTTACCGATATGAGGGACGCGCGCGCGGCAGGCGGGCGCGGCGGCTTCGGTGCGCTGTTCGCGAGCGGTCAGGCGCGCGACACGATCGCGCTGTGGTGCGCCTTCTTCATGTGCCTGCTCGCCGTGTATGCGGCGTTCAGCTGGCTGCCGACGATGCTGGCGGCGAGCGGGCTGAGCGTGTCGGTCGCCGGTACGGGCCTCACCGCGTACAACCTCGGCGGCGTGATCGGCGCGCTGTTGTGCGCGTGGACGATCGCGCATGCCGGGTCGCGCTGGCCGCTCGTGCTGTGCAGTATCGGCGGCGCGGCGAGTGCGGTGTGGCTGATGGGTGTCGATGCCGGCCGCCACACGGGCTGGCTGATCGTCGGGCTCGGCCTGCACGGCTTGTTCGTCAATGCGGTGCAGTCGACGATGTATGCGCTCTGTGCGTACATCTATCCGACAGCCGTGCGCGCGACGGGGACGGCCAGCGCGCTCGCGTTCGGCCGGCTCGGCGCGATCCTCAGCGCGTTCGCGGGCGCGCTCGTGATCACCACGGGCGGCGCCGCGGCCTATCTGACGATGCTGGCGATCGCGATGGGGATTGTTTGTGTCGCGCTGCTCGTCGTGCGACGGCACATCCCGCGACTGTCGCGCGCGGCCGTGCAGCCGCGCGAAGGGGAGGAACTGGCCCGCACCTCGTCGTGACGGCGGGCCGGCCGGGGCGCGCGTCGTGCGTTACAGCGTGGTGCGCACGTGCCAGAGCTCCGGGAACAGCACGACGTCGAGCATCTTGCGCAGGTACGGCGCGCCGCTGGTGCCGCCCGTGCCCTGCTTGAAGCCGATGATGCGCTCGACGGTCGTCACGTGACGGAAGCGCCACTGGCGGAATGCATCCTCGAGATCGACGAGTTCTTCGGCCATCTCGTAGAGTTCCCAGTGCTGCTGCGGGTGACGGTACACCTCGAGCCACGCGGCCTCGACCGTCTCGTCATGCCGGGTCGGCTGGGTCCAGTCGCGTTCGAGCCGCTCCGCCGCGATCGGGAAGCCGCGCCGTGCGAGCAGGCGCACGACTTCGTCGTAGAACGACGGCGCCTCGAGCGTTGCACGCACCTGTTCGAGGAGGTCGGGCCGGTGCGCATGCGGTTGCAGCATCTGCACGTTCTTGTTGCCGAGCAGGAATTCGAGCTGCCGGTACTGGTACGACTGGAAGCCCGACGACTGCCCGAGATAGGGCCGCATCGCCGAATATTCGGACGGCGTCATCGTCGACAGCACGTTCCACGCCTGCACGAGCTGCTCGAGAATCCGCGACACGCGCGCGAGCATCTTGAACGCGGGCGGCAGCGCGTCGGTGCGTACCGCGTCGAGGGCGCCGCGCAGCTCGAACAGCGCAAGCTTCATCCACAGCTCGCTCGTCTGATGCTGGATGATGAACAGCATCTCGTTGTGATCGGGCGACAGCGGGTGCTGCGCGTCGAGGATCGAATTCAGCGACAGGTAGTCGCCGTAGCTCATCGACTTCGAGAAATCGAGCTGCGCGTTGTGCCAGCCGGCGTCGCTCGGCACGTGCGACGCTTCGTGCGCGGCCTGGGCCGCGGGTGCCGGATGCGCGGCGCGTGCGCCCGAGAACGGGCAGCCCGCCGGCGCGTCGTCGCCGGGTGGCTGCATATGACCAGAATTCACGACTCTCTCCAGATTTGAATGACGGGGGCGCGGCGCGCGTCATGCGTGCGCCGCGCGAAGCGGGTCAGGTCACCGCGCCGCGTTCGGCGAACTCGGGCGCCTTCCACGCGCCGGTGGCGAGGATGTCGCGCAGCGTCTCGACGGCATCCCACACGTCGGCGAAGCGCGTATAGAGCGGCGTGAAGCCGAAGCGCAGCACGTACGGCTCGCGGTAGTCGCCGATCACGCCGCGCGCGATCAGCGCCTGCATCACCTCGTAGCCGTGCGGATGCTCGAAGCTCGCCTGCGAGCCGCGCTGGTGATGTGCGCGCGGCGTGACGAGCTTCAGCGACAGGCCCGCGCAGCGCGCTTCGACGAGCGCGATGAACGCATCGGTCAGCGCGAGCGACTTGCGGCGGATCGCGTGCATGTCGGTCTGCAGGAACACGTCGAGCCCGCATTCGACCATCGACATCGACACGATCGGCTGCGTGCCGCACAGGAAGCGCGCGATGCCCGGATCGGGCGCGAAGCCCGGCTGCATCGCGAACGGCGCACGGTGACCCCACCAGCCGGACAGCGGCTGCGAGAAGTGCGCGTGATGGCGCTGCGGCACCCACACGAAGGCGGGCGAACCGGGGCCGCCGTTCAGGTACTTGTACGTGCAGCCGACCGCGCCGTCCGCGCGTGCGCCGTTCAGGTCGACCGGCACCGCGCCGGCCGAGTGCGCGAGATCCCACAGCATGAGCCCACCCGCGTCGTGCACGAGCTGCGTGACCGCCGGCATGTCGTGCATGTAGCCGGTGCGGTAGTTCACGTGCGTGATCATCGCGACGGCCGTGTCCGCGCCGAGCGCGCCGGGCAGGTCGGCCGGATCGTCGATCAGGCGCAGTTCGTAGTTGCCGCCGAGCTGTTCGATCAGCCCCTGCGCGATATACAGGTCGGTCGGGAAATTCGCGCGTTCCGACACGATCACGCGGCGCTCGGGCGCGCGCTCGGCCTGGTGGCGCACCATCGCCGACAGCAGCTTGAACAGGTTGATCGAGATCGTATCGGTCACGACCGTTTCGCCGGGCGCGCCGCCGATCAGCGTGGCGAGCTTGTCGCCAAGACGGCGCGGCAGCGCGAACCAGCCGGCCGTGTTCCAGCTGCGGATCAGGCCTTCGCCCCATTCGGCGCCGATTACCTGCTGCGCGCGGGCGGCCGATGCGCGCGGTTGCGCGCCGAGCGAGTTGCCGTCGAGATAGATCACGCCGTCGGGCAGGGAGAACTGGTCGCGCAGCGGGGCGAGCGGGTCGTCGCGGTCGAGCGCGAGCGCGTCTTCACGGGTCTTGATCATGATGTGGGTTCGTCAGTCGGGGTAATCAGGCGGCACGCGCGGGCAGCGCGCGCAGCACCGCGCGCACGGGGCTCGCGTCGAGCGTCGCGAATTTCAGCGGCAGTGCGATCAGTTCGTAGTCGCCGGGCGGCACGTCGTCGAGCACGATGCCTTCGAGAATCGCCATCCGGTGCGCGCGCACGCGGTGATGCGCATCCATCGTCTTCGATTCCTGCGGGTCGAGCGACGGCGTGTCGATGCCGATCAGTTTCACGCCGTGCGCGGCGAGCAGGTCGATCGTTTCAGGCGCGACCGCGCAGAAGCCGGGGTCCCATTGCGTGAGCGGCGCTTGCGCACAGGTGCGCAGCAGCACGCGCGGCGGCACGCCGTCGAGCGCGGCCGCAACGTCGGCCGGCTGTACGACGGGCGATGCGCCGATGCAATGGATCACGCGGCACGGGCCGAGATAAGTATCGAGCGGCACGGCGCCGATCGGCGCGCCGTCGGCGTCGTAGTGCAGCGGCGCGTCGCAGTGCGCGCCCGTGTGCGGCGACAGCGTCAGGCGTGCGACGTTGACCGGCGAGCCGGCCTCCATCCGCCACACGCGTTCGACGGAAACCGGCGTATCGCCCGGCCACACGGGGGTGGCGGGGCTGACAGGCGGCGAGATGTCCCAGAGAGTGTCCATGGCATGACGAATCGGTGAATCGATGCTTCGAATGATAGGTGGACGCTCGCAGAAAGTGCTTGCGAAATAAACATGGACAATCCGCCGGATTGGCAGATAATTCGACTCAGAGGGAAAACGGGGACCAAAAATGCACGCGATCACGCTCGATGCCACCGACTGCCGGATTCTGGCGGTACTGCAGGAAGAGGGCAGAATCAGCAATCTCGATTTGGCGGAACGGATTTCGCTTTCGCCATCCGCTTGTCTGCGCCGCATGCGCCTGCTCGAGGAGCAGGGCGTGATCGAGCACTATCGGGCATGCCTGAGCCGCGAAAAGCTCGGCTTCGAGCTCGAGGCGTTCGTTCAGGTGTCGATGCGCAACGAAGAAAATCAATGGCACGAGCGCTTCGCGGAAGCGCTGCGCGAATGGCCGGAGGTCGTCGGCGCGTTCGTCGTGACGGGCGAGAGCCACTATCTGCTGCGCGTGCTCGCGCACAACCTCAAGCACTATTCGGATTTCGTGCTGAACCGGCTCTACAAGGCGCCGGGCGTAATGGACATCCGTTCGAACATCGTGCTGCAGACGCTGAAGGATGAAGCCGGCGCGCCGGTCGGGCTGGCGCGCACCGGAGCGATCAAAGCGGTGTAAGGCCGTGGAAGCCGCCGCCGTGGAACACGAGCGGCGGTGCCGTGTCCGATACCGCGCGCACGCCGCAGCGCTCCACTTCGCCGACGAAGATCACGTGGTCGCCTTCATCGTAGCGGCTGCGATTGTGGCACTCGAACCAGGCGAGTGCGCCGTCGAGCACGGGCATCCCCGAGTTGCCGGCCGCATGCGCGATGCCTTCGAAGCGGTCGCCCCTGTAGGTCGAGAAGCGCTTGCACAGGTCGAGCTGCGATGCTGCGAGCACGTTCACCACGTAATGGCTGTTGCCGCGGAACACCGGCGTCGACGCCGATTTGTGCGCGAGGCTCCACAGCACGAGCGGCGGATCGAGCGAGACCGAGTTGAACGAGCTGGCGGTGATGCCGATCAGTTGCCCCGACGGCGCGCGCGTCGTGATCACCGTCACGCCCGTCGCGAACTGGCCGAGTGCCTGGCGGAAGGCGGCGGCGTCGAAATCCGGCGGGTTGGCGTGGCTCATCGGGCGGCCATCCGGAACGAAACGGGCGGGCGCGGCGCGACGCGGGTGGGGCGGGCACGGCGGACGAAAGGCGACAAGGCGGTCGGTTGGGAAGGGGTGCGCATGGCCCGATTTTAGCGGAATCGGGGCCGCCGGGCCCAGCCGGACGGCGCATCGCGGGGATAGCGTGACGTAGCGAACACTGCGGTGCGATGCCGGGTTCCCGATGGCGCGTGGTCGGCAAGGCCGCTCTGTCGCGTTCTTGCGCGGTGCGGTCGGCCCGTCCGCCTGCCGATCCGCCGCTCCGCCACGCGTGCCATCGACGCCCGCGCTAGCGCGCCGCCGCCAGTCCGAGCGACAACGCCCCCGTCACGATCAGGCTCGACGCCCACACCGCATCGAGATTGAACCAGCTCCGCGACACGAACTTCAGCCCGAGATAGCGGTACACGAGCCAGGCGAGCCCGCCGCCGGCGCCGATCATCGCGATGGCATGCACGGCCGCGACGACGAGCGCCATCCCGAGATGCGCATCGACGAGCGTGGCCGCCGCCCGGTGGCCGGCGTCCTGGTCGAGCCCGCACAGCCCCAGGTAGATCGGCACCAGCATCAGCCCCGCGCCATGCGCGATCGCGACCGCGAACGACCACAGGCCGAGCCGCGCGGGCGGAATCCGCGCGAGCGCCCGCGGATGCCGGCGCCGGATCAGCAGCACGGCGCCGAAGCCGATCACGAGCGCGCTCGCGCCGATCCGGATCGCCGTTTGCCACGCGAGCAGCGCGGCGAGCAGCCCGAACGGCAGCATCACCGCGAAGACCGCGAGCGCATGGCCGAGCGCGAGATAGCCGAGCGCCGCGACGAGCGCGCCGCCGCGGCGCGTCATCAGTGCATTCGACACCGCAAGCGGCCAGCCCATCGCGGGGTTGAGTCCGTGATAGATGCCGCTCGCGAGCACGGCCGCCCACAGTGCGAACTGGGCGTGAAGGCCGGCGTTCAACGCTTGACCGACGGATAGCAGAACGAGTCGGTCGAGCAGTCGCCGCCTTCGAGCCGGATCTGGTGCGCGCGATAGCCGTCGGGGAACTCGACCCAGTAATCGTCGGCGAGCGTCAGCCCGCCTTCCGGTCCCACATGTGCGAGCACCTGCGCGCCCGGCACGCCGTCCGGATAGAACTGGTCGTCCCACGTCGAATACAGCGAGTTGGTCCAGTACACGCGCTTCCCGTCGCGGCTGATCTCGACCATCTGCGGGCCGCCCGCGAACCTGCGGCCGTTTGAGTGCGGCGCACGGCGCGCGATGCCGCCGATCCGTACCGACCCCGCGAGCACCGGGTGGTGCGGGTCCGACACGTCGTACTGGCGCATCTCGCCGGTGCCCCAGCACGACACGTAGAGGAAGCGGTCGTCGAGCGACAGGTCGATGTCGGTCACGAGCGGCGGCACCGCGCCGAAGGATTTCAGCAGCGGCGGCAATTCATCGGCCGCGGCCGGCTCGGCCGGGATCGTCGCCGTCTTCTTCACATGGAACTTGCCGCCTTCGCGCCACCAGGTCCAGATCGAGCCTTCGAGATTGGTCGTGTCGACCACGACGCCGACGAAGCCGTATTCGCGCGCCGGGTCGTGCGCGGGCCGCACCTCGAGCGCCATCTGGTGCTGCGCGCCGAGATCGATCGTCTGCACGTTGCGCCGCGCGCGCAGGTCCCAGAAATGCAGCCGGTGCCCGTATTTGTTCGCGAGCAGGTCCTCGGGCACGATCCCGTTCTCGAATTGCGGCGGCAGCGCCCATTCGCTCGACACCATGTAGTCGCGCGGCAGGTTCCACCAGAAGTCGTAGTGCTTGTCCTGCGGGCCGCGATCGATCTCCCAGCGGCCGAGCACGTCGAAGGTTTCGCAATCCATGATGAAGATGCCGGGTGCGCCGTCGGTGCCGTCCTTGCCCGCGCCGCCGAGCGTGCTCACGTAGATGCCCTCCGGCCCGCAGTGAACCGTGTGCGGCCGCGAATAGCCGGTCTTCGAGAAGATTTCGTCGGGCTCGATGATCTTGTGGATGCGCGCCTGCGTCGGGTGCGGCTTCGTATCGATCACGTAGATGCGCGACGAGCGCAGGCCGGGGATGATCAGGAAGCGGCGCTCGAGGAACGCATGGCCGGTCAACGGCGACAGCGACGACGAGCACGCATTCCAGCCGAAGTGGTGAAACTCGTCGCCGGTGTTCGGCATCGTCACCGTGTGCACGATCTTTCCGTAGGTCGACGAGCCAGGCTTCACGTCGATCACGGCGAGCGCGTCGGGTCTGGAAAAATCGGGGCTCAGCAACAACGTATAGGCGAACGCTTCCGGCGGTGCCTGCATCGCAAGTTCCGGCGAAGCGTGAAACGTCGGGTCAGGCCGCATGCTCATGGTGATGCCCTCTCGATGGTGTCGGATCGTGGTCGCACGGCCGTTCGTTGCGGGCGTGCGGGTCGGGGTTGCCGCGCGGCGCATGACACGCCGGCGGGAGCGATCGGCAGGCGGAGGCACGCGTCGGTGCGCATGCGACGCCGTGCATCAGATCGTGAAAGCGGATAAAGGCTGTGCGCCGGATCGCCGCCCGCGAGGCGGGACGGATGCACGCCAACGGGGTGGCGTGGTCGAAGCGGTGGCCTGCGACGCGGCAACGGCCATGCGAGTGACGCGAGTGATGTCTGTTAAGGCATGCATATCGATGTTCCGGCAGATGATGTTTGCATCAGGGTCGGGCGTGCATCGGGTGCTTTACGCGAGACAGCGGGTTGGCCGCCGCGCTCGCGCGTGCCTAAGTGTAGACGAGAAAACGGGCGTCCGGCCGCGCGCGACACCTGTGCATTCTGTCAGGTTCGCGCGCGAGTGAGATACTTGGCGAAGTGCCGCTGCGGCCCGTATGCGAGTGGGCAGCGGCGAGACGGAACGGTGGCGCCGGCGCATGCGTGCCGGCTGCCGACATCAACGAGGGACTGATTTCATGGTGAACGAGATGCTTGAAACCGCGACATTGGGAGGCGGGTGTTTCTGGTGCACGGAGGCGGTGTTTCTCGACGTCGATGGCGTGACGGCCGTCCAGTCGGGTTACGCCGGCGGTCATACGCGCAATCCCGGCTATCGCGACATCTGCGAGGGCGATACGGGCCACGCGGAAGTCGTCAACGTGACGTTCGATCCGGCGCGCATCGGCTATCGCGAGATCCTCGAGATCTTCTTCGCGACGCACGATCCGACCCAGTTGAACCGGCAGGGCAACGACGTCGGCACGCAATACCGTTCGGTCGTGTTCACCCATTCGGACGCGCAGCGCGAGACGGCCCTCGACGTCATCCGCGAACTGGAGCGCGAGCAGGTATTCGGGCAGCCGATCGTCACGCAGGTCGTGCCGCTCGACGGCAACTACTGGCCGGCCGAGGACTATCACCAGAACTATTACGCGCGTAACCCGGGGCAGGGTTACTGCTCGGTCGTGATCGGGCCGAAGCTCGCGAAATTTCGGCAGAAGTTCTCGCACCGGCTGAAGTCGCTGCGCGGCGCGTAAGCGCGGCCGGCGCAAGCCGGTATCACGCCGGTATCAAGCCGCCTCGTTGCGCCACTGCGCGCATGCGGCGGCGATCTCGCGCGCAAGCGCGATGCACGACAGCGGCGCGGAGCCTTCCGCCTTGTTGTTGATCGTGATGATCACGGGTTGCCCGGCCAGCGCATAGCGCGCGGCCAGTTCGGCGAGCGCCGAGCGCGTGGCCGGATCCTCGTCGACGAGCTTGTCGAACGGCTCGTACTTCGCTTTCGCCTGTTCGTACTTGAATCCGCCGTGCAGGCTCCAGCGCACGATCAGCGGGCCCGGCGCGTCGCCGTCGAGCAGTGCGAGCGCGGCGGCCTGACGCAGCGGGTCGGGCATCCGGGCGTGCAGGCCGACGCAGTAGCGCACGCCGAGTGCTGCGAGTGCGCGGATGAAGCGCGGCGTGAGCAGGCTCGCGTCGCGAATCTCGATCGCATAGCGGGTGCCGTCGGCTTCGGGCGGCAGCGGCGGCAGCGCCGCGAAGAATGCGGCCAGCCGGTCGATCAGTGCGGCCGGCTGGGCGAGCAGCGGGTCGGGCAGCGGCGAGAACTGGAACACGAGCACGCCGGCTTTCCGGCCGAGCCCTTCGACGCACGGCTGCACGAATTCGCGGGTGGCGAGATCCGCGTCGAGGAAGGTCGGGTTCGGCCCCGACGGCTCGCCGCGCCGGCCGCGGATGACCGCGTCGGTCACGGAGGCCGGCGCCTTCACGACGAAGCGGAAATCGTCGGGCACCTGCTGCGCATAGCGCAGGTAGTCGGCCACCGACAGCGGGCCGTAGAACGACCGGTCGAGGCTCACGCTTTTCAGCAGCGGATGCGCGCCGTACGCTTCAAGCCCTTCGCGCGACAGCCTGGTTTGCGCGAAATCCCCGTCGTAGACGATGCCGTCCCAGCCAGGGAAATACCACGACGACGTGCCGAGCCGGACGTTCGGCGGCAGGCCGGCCGCTGCGGCGGCCACATCCGGCGCGATCGGCGCGGGCAGCACGCCGCGCCGGCGCCGGCCTTTCTTCGGTGGCGCAGCGGGCGGCGACGGCTCGTCCCACAGCAGGCCGGAAGCGGCAGGCAGCGTTTCGTCTGAAGGAATGGGGCGGGTGCGGGAGCGTGGAGCCGGGTGTGCGCCGTCAGACGCGCCCGGGTTCACGTGTTCGCTGGTGTCGGCACGCGGGCCATCGTCGTCGGGCGACGCGCGTGCAGCATCGGCCGGCACGCCGAACAGGTCGAATTGCCCGTCGGCGTGTGTCGCGTCGTCGTCGTCGTGCTGCTGTCGTTGCGGCGGCGCCTTGCGCCGCGTCCTGCCGTCACCCATGCATGCCCAGCGTGAAGCGCTGCCTAGCGCGGCAGCGTGTGTTCGTACATATAGCGCCGCGACCACGGCAGCGTTTTTGCGCTCTGCCCGGCCTTGCGGCACACGATCTGGAAGATCGACACGTCGTCGTGCTCGAACGCATACGCGCAGCCGGCGAGATACACGCGCCAGATGCGGAATTTTTCGTCGTCGACGAGTTGTCGCGCGGCTTCTGCCTTCGCCTCGAAGTTTTCCGTCCAGATGTCGAGCGTGCGCGCATAGTGCCGCCGCAGGCTTTCGACGTCAATCGCTTCGAGCCCGCCGCGCTGCGCGGCTTCCAGCGCAAGGCTGATGTGCGGCAGCTCGCCGTCCGGGAACACGTAGCGGTCGATGAACTCGCCGCCGCCGAGCGCCGTCTCGCCGCTTTCCGCGTCGGTCGACGTGATCCCGTGGTTCATTGCGATGCCGTCGTCGGCGAGCAGGTCATGGACCCGCGAGAAATAGAGCGGCAGGTTCTTGCGCCCGACGTGCTCGAACATCCCGACGCTCGTGATGCGGTCGAACTGGCCGTCGATCTCGCGGTAGTCCTGCAGCCGGATCTCGATCCTGTCCTCCAGCCCGGCAGCCTTCACGCGCGCGGTCGCGAGGTCGAACTGGTTCTGCGACAGCGTGACGCCGAGGCACTGCGCGCCGAACTTCTGCGCGGCGCGCAGCACGAGCGCACCCCAGCCGCAGCCGATGTCGAGCAGGCGCTGGCCGGGCTGGAGCCGGATCTTCGTCAGGATGTGGTCGATCTTCTTGATCTGCGCGGTGGCGAGATCCTCGTCGCCGTTCTCGAAGTACGCGCACGAGTACACCATGTTCTCGTCGAGCCACAGCTGGTAGAACTCGTTCGAGACGTCGTAGTGATACTGGATCGCCTTCCTGTCGGTGTTCTTCGTGTGGCTGAAGTAGCGCTTCACGCGCGCCAGCTTGCTCGCGCTCGTCACGGTGCTGCGCGCGAGCGAGTAGCCGATGTTGATGATGTCCGACACCTTGCCCTCGATGTCGATCTTGCCTTTCACGTACGCCTCGCCGAGGTTGTCGAGGCTCGGTTCGAGCAGGAGCGGCAACGCCGACGCGCTGTTCACCTTCAACGTGACCTGCGGTGCGCTGAAGGTGCCGAAATCGAGTTGATCGCCGTTCCACAGCACGAGGCGCGCCGGTATGTTCGCTTTCGCCCGTACCTCGTCCGCCCACTGTGCCAGCTTCTTTTCCCAGAACATTTGGATTCTCCGTTTGTTCGTTGAATCGAATACAGCCAAGTATCTTGACCGGCGCCCGCCGCTTGCGAGGCGGGCGCCCGGATGCAACACGAGACACGACCGGCGTGCGCCGGCGCCGCGCTTACGGCGACAGGCGCGAGATCGACCAGCCCGGCGACGTGTCGGCGTCGCGCGTATAGAGCAGGCGGTCGTGCAGCCGCGACGGGCGGCCCTGCCAGAACTCGATCGAGTCGGGCACGAGGCGGTAGCCGCCCCAGTGCGGCGGCCGTGGCGGGTTCTCGCCGAAGCGTTCGCTGGCGGCCTTTTCCTGCGCTTCGAGCGTGGCGCGGCTGTCGATCACCGCGCTCTGTTCGGATGCCCAGGCGCCGATGCGCGAGCCCAGCGGGCGCGACGCGAAATAGCGGTCGCTTTCCTCGGCGCTGGTTTTCTCGACCCGGCCTTCGATGCGCACCTGACGCTCGAGCTCGATCCAGTAGAACAGCAGCGCGGCCTGCGGATGCGCGGCAAGATCGCGCCCCTTGCGGCTTTCGTAATTGGTAAAGAAGACGAACCCGCGTTCGTCGACGCCCTTGATGAGCACGATGCGTGCCGACGGCCGGCCATCGTCGCCGACGGTCGCGAGCGTCATCGTGTTCGGCTCGGGCAGCTTGGCGGCGAGCGCCTCCTTGAACCAGCGGTCGAACTGGGCGAAGGGGTCGTGGGCGACATCGGCTTCGTCGAGCGAAGCACGTGAGTAATTGATGCGGAGATCGGCGAGAGTCGTCATGTTATGCAAACGCTTCAATCTGGAACCATTGTAGCCAACGCGCGAGAAACGTGCGTGCACAGTGGCGCGTGCGAGCAGGGAGTTCAGGCAGAATAGAGGGCCGCACGACTTACGTTTTCCTTGCTGCCATGTCCGCCGCCGACGCTGCCCCGCCCAGTTCCTTTGATCTTACCCCGACCCCGGAAATCCAGCTTGACGTGGATCGCGCGCGGCGCTTCGGCGGCGTTGCGCGGTTGTACGGGGCGCCGGCCGCGGCCGCGTTCGAGCGCGCGCACGTCGCGGTGATCGGGATCGGCGGCGTCGGGTCGTGGGTGGCCGAGGCGCTCGCGCGCAACGCGGTCGGCACGCTGACGCTGATCGATCTCGACAACGTCGCCGAAAGCAATACGAACCGGCAGATCCACGCGCTCGACGGCAATTACGGCAAGCCGAAGGTCGACGCGATGGCCGAGCGGATCGCGCTGATCGATCCCGCGTGCCGCGTGAACCGGATCGAGGATTTCGTCGAGCCCGACAACTTCGATGCGCTGCTCGGCGGCGGTTTCGACTACGTGATCGACGCGATCGACAGCGTGCGCACGAAGGTCGCGCTGATCGCCTGGTGCGTCGCGAAGCGCCAGCCGCTCGTCGTGGTCGGCGGCGCGGGCGGCCAGCTCGACCCGACGCGCATCCGGATCGACGATCTCGCGCTGACGATCCAGGATCCGCTGCTGTCGAAGGTGCGCGCGCAGTTGCGCAAGCAGCACGGCTTTCCGCGCGGGCCGAAGGCGCGTTTCAAGGTCAGCGCCGTGTATTCGGACGAGCCGCTGATCTATCCGGAAGCGGCCGCCTGCGACCTCGAGGATGGCGCCGAGCCGTCCGCGGCCGCGCACGTCGCGGGGCTCAACTGTGCGGGATTCGGTTCGAGCGTATGCGTGACCGCGAGCTTCGGCTTCGCGGCCGCCGCGCATGCGCTGCGCGCGATCGCGGCGCAGGCCGCCGGCTGAGCCGCCGTGAATCGCGGTCGTTGACGCATGCTGCGGCGCGTGACGCGCGCCGTCGCATGCCATGCGGGGCGATTCCGCAGCCGGGCCGTTGCGGCCCGGCCGGTCACGCATCCGTTCAGTTGAGCGCCATGCTCAGCCTGCGCCGCCACCCGGCGACGAGGTCCGGGCGATCGCCGGCCAGCTCGAACACCGAGATCATCGTGCGGCGGCCGAGATCGTCGCCGTACGTGCGGTCGCGCGTCACGATTTCCAGCAACTGCTCCAGCGCGCCTTCATACGCGCGCCGTGCGATCAGGCTCTGCGCGAGATCGAAACGCGCGTCGAGATCGGCCGGGTTCGCCGCGATGCGCGCTTCGAGCGCATCGGTCGGCGGCAGGTCGGCCGTGGCGTCGAGTGCGTCGAAACGGGTCTTGATCGCCTGGTAGCGCGGGTCGCCGTTCTGCACGGTCTGCGGCGACAGGCGCTCGGTCTCGGCGCGCGCGGCGTCGACCTGGTTGCTCGCGAGCAGCAGTTCGATCAAGTCGAGGCGCGCGTCGTCGAAGCCGGGGTTCAGCGCGAGCGCCGCCTCGAGGTGCGCGAGCGCGTCGTCGTGGCGCGCCTCGGCCATCGCGTCCTGCGCGGCACGCCGTTCGGCTTCCTCGGGCGCCGGCAGCAGCCGGTCGAGGAATGCGCGCAGCTGGCCTTCGGGCAGCACGCCGACGAACTGGTCGACGGGGCGCCCGTCGGCGAACGCGATCACGTGCGGGTTGCTGCGCGTCTGGAAGTGCGCGGCGAGTTCCTGGTTCTCGTCGACGTTGACCTTCACGAGCTTCCAGCGGCCTTCGTAGTCGCCTTCGAGCTTTTCCAGCAGCGGGCCGAGCGTCTTGCAGGGGCCGCACCAGGGCGCCCAGAAGTCGACCAGCACGGGGGCGTCCAGCGACGCCTCGATGACGTCTTTCTCGAATGTGGCAAGCGTGGTGTCCATGTCGTTCTCTTCCGTTCGAATGTCGTCAGGATGGGGGCGGCGCGCCCCTTTTTCAACGCGGTTTCGACTCGGGCAGCGGAATCCATTCGGTCTCGCCCGGCACCTTGCCCATTTCCTGGCGCGTCCAGGCCGCTTTCGCGCGCTCGATCGCCTCGCGGCTGCTGGCGACGAAGTTCCATTCGATGAAGCGCTCGCCGTCGATCCTGTCGCCGCCGAGCAGCATCGCACGCGCGCCGCTGCCGCTCGTCAGCGTGACCGCGGCGCCGGGCGCGAGCACGGCCATCTGTTCGGCCGGCACCGGCGTGCCGTCGATCGCGAGTTCGCCGTCGACCACGTAGACCGCGCGCTCCTCGTGCGACGCGTCGAGTTCGAGACGGCCGCCGGCCGCGAATTCGGCCGCGACGTACAGCGTGCGCGAGAACGTCGTGACCGGCGAGCGCAGTCCGAACGCGTCGCCGGCGATCACCGTCAGCGACACGCCGTCCTCGATGCGCTTCGGCAGCGTGTCGGCCGCATGATGCTCGAACGACGGCTCGGTCGTCTCGTGCGCGCGCGGCAGCGCGACCCAGGTCTGGATCCCGTGGACGGTGTGGCCGTTTTCGCGCTGCGCGTCGGGCGTGCGTTCCGAATGGACGATCCCGCGGCCGGCCGTCATCCAGTTCACGTCGCCCGGCACGATCTCCTGCAGCGAGCCGAGGCTGTCGCGGTGCAGGATCGCGCCGTCGAACAGATAGGTGACGGTGGCGAGGCCGATATGCGGATGCGGGCGCACGTCGATCCCCGTGCCGGGCGGCAGCGTGGCGGGCCCCATGTGATCGAAGAAGATGAACGGGCCGACGAGGCGGGCGGCGAGTGCGGGCAGCGTGCGGCGCACCTGCAGGTTGCCGATGTCGCGCACGTGCGGCTTCAGCAGGGCTTTGATCGGAGCGGTCATGGCGGATCCTGTGGCGGCGGCGGGGGATGTCGGTCATTGTACTGGCCGTCCGCCGATTCCATGCGCGTCGCGCGGGTATCGGACCGGTGGCTGAAACCCGGTAGACTGGCCTGCTTCTCGGCAAAACGCCGGGCCGCCCCGGTTTTTCGCCCCGGAGGGAGTCCCGCTCGGCGCCGGCCGCCTCGGGGCGCGCGGCGCAAAGCGACAGGGCCTGGGAGAACTTTGCACGACCATTCGACAAAATCGAGGAGACGCCGATGATGGCCCCGAAGGACTTGCTGCTTGCGCTGGTCGTGATTCTGGCGTGGGGCGTGAACTTCGTCGTGATCAAGGTTGGCCTGCACGGGATGCCGCCGATGCTGCTCGGCGCGCTGCGCTTCACGCTCGCGGCCGTGCCCGCGGTGTTCTTCGTGCGGCGGCCGCAGATTCCGTGGCGCCTGCTGGTGCTGTACGGCGCGACGATCCAGCTCGGCCAGTTCGTGTTCCTGTTCACCGGCATGTACGTCGGCATGCCGGCCGGCCTCGCGTCGCTCGTGCTGCAGTCGCAGGCGTTCTTCACGCTCGTGTTCGCGATGCTGTTCCTCGGCGAGCGGCTGCGCATGCAGAACCTGCTTGGCCTCGCGATCGCCGCGGGCGGGCTCGTCGTGATCGCGGCGCAGGGCGGCCGCGCGATGACGCTTGCGGGCTTCCTGCTGACGATCTGCTCGGCGGCGATGTGGGCGTTCGGCAATATCGTCACGAAGAAGGTCGGCCGTGCGAACCTCGTGTCGCTCGTCGTGTGGGCCAGCCTCGTGCCGCCCGTGCCGTTCTTCCTGTTGTCGCTGTGGTTCGAAGGGCCGCAGCGGATCGCGACCGCACTCGCCGGGCTCAACGGCGCGTCGATCTTCGCGGTTGTCTATCTCGCGTTCGTCGCGACGCTGCTCGGCTACGGGCTGTGGAGCCGCCTGCTGTCGCGCTATCCGGCCGCGCAGGTCGCGCAGTTCTCGCTGCTGGTGCCGATCGTCGGCCTTGCGTCGTCGTCGCTGCTGCTCGACGAGCATCTGACGCGCACGCAACTGATCGGCGCGGCGCTCGTGATGGGCGGGCTCGCGGTGAACGTGTTCGGCGGGAAACTGATGCGCCGCTTCGCGGCATCGTGACGCGCCGGCACGCACTGCGTGCCGGCGGCGGGGAAGGGGCGGCGCTCAGGCCATCCGGTTCTTCGCGAGCGGCGGATTCGCGGCGAAATAACGCTTGATGCCGCGGAAGATCGCGTCGGCCATCTGGTCGCGATAGCCGTCGTCGTTCAGCCGGCTCTCCTCTTCGGGGTTGCTGATGAACGCGGTCTCGACGAGGATCGACGGAATGTCGGGCGCCTTCAGCACCGCGAATCCGGCCTGCTCGACCGAGCCCTTGTGCAGCTTGTTGATGCCGCCGACTTCCTTCAGCACGTAGTTGCCGTAGCGCAGCGAATCGCGGATCTGCGCGGTCGTCGACATGTCGAACAGCGCGCGGCTCACGGCCGCGTCTGTCGTCTTGATGTTGATGCCGCCGATCAGGTCGGACGAGTTTTCCTTGTTCGCCATCCAGCGCGCCGCGGCGCTCGTCGCGCCGTGATCGGACAGCGCGAACACCGACGAGCCGCGCGCGGACGGCGTCGTGAACGCGTCCGCGTGGATCGACACGAAGAGATCGGCGCCGACGCGGCGCGCCTTCTGCACGCGCACGTTCAGCGGCACGAAGAAGTCGGCGTCGCGCGTCATCATCGCGCGCATGTTCGGCGCGCCGTCGATCTTCGCGCGCAGCTTCTTCGCGATGTCGAGCGCGATGTGCTTCTCGTACGTGCCGCCGCCGCCGATCGCGCCTGGATCCTCGCCGCCGTGGCCCGGATCGATCGCAACCGTCAGCAGGCGGACGGTGCCGCCCTTGCCGGATTTCGGCGCGGTGAACTTGTAGGTGTCGCCGTCGTCGTCGCTGTCGTCGCGGCGCGCGATGACGGGCGGCGGCTTGACGGCCGGCTTCGCGGGCGTCGAAGGCGTGGCGGCGGCGGGCGGCGTGGCCGGCGTGTTCTGCGCGAAGCGCTGGAAGAACGCGTCGCTGTTGTCGCCCGCGGCGGGCGGCGGGGTACCCGGACCGGCCAGCGTGGTCGGCGGCTGCATCTGCTGCGCGCGCGCGGTGTCGTTGAGCGCCTGCTCCTTGCGTTCCGTCTGCGCGATCAGGTCGGACAGCGGATCGGGCGCGACGGCCGGATACAGGTCGAACACGAGCCGGTACTTGTAGGTACCGACCGGCGGCAGCGTGAACACCTGCGGCTTCACCGAGCCTTTCAGGTCGAACACCATCCGCACGACGTGCGGCTGATACTGGCCGACGCGCACCGACTGGATCTGCGGGTCGTTCGGCGCGATCTTCGACACGAGGTCGCGCAGCGCCTGGTCGAGGTCGAGGCCGGTCAGGTCGACCACCAGACGGTCGGGCCCCTGCAGCAGCTGTTGGCTATTCTGCAGCGGCTGGTCGGATTCGATCGTGACGCGCGTGTAATCGCGTGCGGGCCACACGCGCACGCCGAGCACCGACGACGCGTGCGCGAGCCGTGGTGCGACGAGACCGAGCACCAGCGTCGACGCGCCCGCGCACAGGATCTGGCGGCGCCGCCAGTTGTGCGTCGCGGTGGCCGCCGATTCGATCGAGCGGAACGGTTTGATCAACATCTTTCGAGACATGCCTTTCCTGAAGCGCTGTACGCCCGGACGGTGAGGGCGCGGCCGTCGCCATCCACGTCGAGCGAGAAAACCAGATCGGGTACGCCGAGCAGCGTGCCCGCCTGTTGCGGCCATTCGACGAGGCAAATCGCGCTGGAATTGAAATATTCGCGAAAGCCTGCGTCGGACCATTCGGCCGGATCGTTGAAACGATACAGATCGAAGTGATAGACCTCGAGTTCCCCATCGTCGCGTTCGAGCGCATACGGCTCGACGAGCGTGTAGGTCGGGCTGCGTACGCGCCCCGTGTGGCCGAGGCCACGCAGGATCGCGCGTACGAGGGACGTCTTGCCCGCGCCGAGATCGCCGACCAGCTGGATCTGCAGCCCGTCGAACGCATGCGCGCGGGCGAGCTCGGTGCGCGCCGCATCGAGCGCGTGCGCGAAGCGGGTGCCGAAGGCCTCGGTCGCCGCTTCGTCGGCGAGCGCGATCACGCGCTCCGCGAGCAGGGCGGGCAGCATGGCGTCATGAGGCGGTTGGCTGGGCGTGGCTGGCATTCTCGTAAAATAGTGCGATGAACCGATTACCGGAACTCGCCGCATCCGACAGGCCTTCGACTCGTGCCGAAGGCGCGGCACCGTGCGCGCTCGACGATGCGGCGTTGACTGCGCTCGCCGCGCGCATCAGGGCGTGGGGGCGCGAATTGGGTTTCGGGGCGATCGGCATCAGCGATACCGATCTCTCGGATGCCGAAGCAGGCCTCGCTGCCTGGCTGGAAGCCGGATACCACGGCGAAATGGATTATATGGCGAAACATGGGATGAAACGCGCGCGCCCGGCCGAACTTGTGGCCGGTACGCGACGCGTGATTTCCGCCCGGCTCGCCTATCTGCCGGCCGAAACGCTCGCCGCCGCCGCCCCCGGCGGCGAGCCGGGCGCGCTCGTGGCGCACGACTGGCGCGCGCGCGAACGGGCCCGGCTCGACGATCCGCAGGCGGCCGTCGTGTCGATCTACGCACGCGGCCGCGACTATCACAAGGTGCTGCGCAACCGGCTGCAGACGCTCGCCGAGCGCATCGAGCAGGAGATCGGCGCGTTCGGCTACCGCGTGTTCACCGATTCGGCGCCCGTGCTCGAGGTCGAGCTCGCGCAGAAAGCGGGCGTCGGCTGGCGCGGCAAGCATACGCTGCTGCTGCAGCGCGATGCGGGCTCGCTGTTCTTCCTCGGCGAGATCTACGTCGACGTTCCGCTGCCGACCGACGCGCACACGTCCCCCGACACCGCACCCGAGACGCCCGGCGCGCACTGTGGCAGCTGCACGCGCTGCATCGACGCCTGCCCGACCGGCGCGATCGTCGAGCCGTACCGCGTCGACGCGCGCCGCTGCATCTCGTACCTGACGATCGAACTGAAAGGCAGCATCCCCGAGCCGCTGCGGCCGATGATCGGCAATCGCGTGTACGGCTGCGACGACTGCCAGCTCGTGTGCCCGTGGAACAAGTTCGCGCAGGCCGCGCCCGTCGCCGATTTTGACGTGCGGCACGGCCTCGACCGCGCGACGCTCGTCGAGCTGTTTGCGTGGGATGCGGACACGTTCGATACGCGGATGCAGGGCAGTGCGATCCGGCGCATCGGCTACGAAAGCTGGCTGCGCAATCTCGCGGTCGGGCTCGGCAATGCGCTGCGCGCGGACGCGGGCCGGCTCGCGCCGCAGGCGCGCGATGCGATCGTCGCCGCGTTGCGCGCACGGGCCGACGATCCGTCGCCGGTCGTGCGCGAGCATGTCGAATGGGCGCTGCGTGCCGCGTGAAGGCGGCGTAAAGTGTCGTCGGCGCGCGGCCGTGCCGTGCGCATCCATCGGTCAGGAGAGGGCCATGTTCAATGCAGTCATCGACGCGCCGTTCGGCAAGGTCGGCATCCGCACGGACGCCGCGGTGGTGCGCGAGATCGTCTATCTGCCCGAATCGGTGAAGTCGGTCGATCCGGATTCGCCGCTCGCGAAGCGCGCGGTCAAGCAGATCGAACGTTATTTCGAGCGCGCGTCGGCGCGCTTCGACCTGCCGCTCGCCGAAGTCGGCAGCGCGTTCCAGCACCGCGTGTGGGGCGTGATCAGCGATATCCCGCCCGGCACGGTGCTGACCTACGGCCAGGTCGCGAAGCGGATCGGCAGCGCGCCGCGCGCGGTCGGCCAGGCGTGCGGCGCGAACTACTTCCCGCTCGTGATTCCGTGCCATCGCGTCGTCGCGGCGGGCGGCCTCGGCGGCTTCGCGAACCACGACGACAATGGCTACTACCAGAAAGTGAAGCGCTGGCTGCTGGCGCACGAAGGCGTGCCGTACTGATGAATGAACCGCTGATTTCCCCCGACGCCGATGGCGATGCCGCCGAAGCGTCCCCCGCGCTGCTGGCGAGCCGCGCGTCGATCGACGTGTTTTGCGATGCGCTGTGGCTCGAGCACGGGCTCGCACGCAATACGCTCGACGCGTACCGGCGCGATCTCGTGCTGTTTTCCCAATGGCTGGCAGAGACGCACGACGCGTCGCTCGATTCGGTTGACGAAGCGATGGTGACCGGCTACATCGCCGCGCGCAGCGACGGCAAGGCGACGTCGTCGAACCGGCGGCTGTCCGTGTTTCGGCGCTATTACGGCTGGGCCGTGCGCGAGCATCGCGCGAGCGCCGACCCGACGCTGCGGATCATGTCCGCGAAACAGGCCGTCCGGTTTCCGTCGACGTTGTCGGAGGCGCAGGTCGAGGCGCTGCTCGGTGCGCCCGACATCGGCACGCCGCTCGGCCTGCGCGATCGCACGATGCTCGAGCTGATGTATGCGAGCGGGTTGCGCGTGAGCGAGCTCGTGACGCTGAAGACCGTCGAGGTCGGGCTCAACGAGGGCGTCGTGCGCGTGATGGGCAAGGGCTCGAAGGAGCGGCTCGTGCCGTTCGGCGAAGTCGCGCATGGCTGGATCGAGCGCTACCTGCGCGAGGCGCGGCCGGCGCTGCTCGGTGCGCGCGCGGCCGATGCGCTGTTCGTGACCGCGCGCGGCGACGGGATGACGCGCCAGCAGTTCTGGAACATCATCAAGCGTCACGCGCAGCACGCGGACGTGCGCGCACACCTGTCGCCGCACACGCTGCGGCACGCGTTCGCGACGCACCTGCTGAACCATGGCGCCGACCTGCGCGTTGTGCAGCTGCTGCTCGGGCACAGCGACATCTCGACCACGCAGATCTATACGCACGTCGCGCGCGAGCGCTTGAAGACGCTGCACGCGCAACACCATCCGCGCGGCTAACGCATCCGGTGCGGCGCGGGCTGTGTCACGCGCAACGGCCCGTTCGGGTCAGACCAGCTCGCGCAGTTTGTGCTTCAGCACCTTGCCCGTCGACGCGGCAGGCAGCGCGTCGAGCGCACGGATGTGCGCGGGGCGTTTGTAAGGCGCGAGCCGCTCCGCACACCATGCGTGCAGCGCTGCTTCGTCCGCCGTCGCGGCGGGCACCAGCTCGACGAACGCGAGCACTTCTTCGTTGCCTTCGACCGCGCGGCCGATGACGGCCGCCTGCACGACATCCGGATGCGCGTTCAGTACCTGCTCGACTTCGACCGGATAGACGTTGAAGCCCGACCGGATGATCAGCTCCTTGCTGCGGCCCGCGATCGTCACCGCGCCGTCCGCCTCCTGCCGCGCGAGATCGCCGGTGCTCAGCCAGCCGTCCGGCGACACGGCCGCGTGTGTCGCGTCCGCGTTGCGGTAGTAGCCGAGCATCACGTTCGGCCCGCGCACGCGGATCTCGCCGACTTCACCCGGCGGCACGTCGGTGCCGTCCGGCGCGACGATCCGCATTTCCACACCGGGAATCGGCACGCCGACCGAGCTGTCGGTGCGCGGCGCGTCGAGCGGCGTCTGCGTGATCGTCGGGCTGCTTTCGGTCATGCCGTAGCCGTTGTGCAGCGGCACGCCGTACAGGCGCTCGACGCGCGCCTTCAAGTTCGCGTCGAGCGGCGAGCCGCCCGAATACGCGAAGCGCAGGCGTGGCGCGCGCCATGCGTGGCCGTGCGTGTGCAGGTGTTCGAGCAGTTTCGCGTGCATCGCGGGTACGCCCTGGAAGATCGTGACGCCTTCGTCGGCGAGCGCGACGCGCACGGCTTCCGGCGAGAAGCGCGGCGCGAGCCGCAGCGTCGCGCCCGCGTACAGGCTGCCGAGGCAGACCGACGCGAGGCCGTACACGTGCGACACGGGCAGCACGGTGTAGACGACGTCGTCGGGCGACACGCGGCGCAGTGTGCTCGACGTCGCCGCGATGAACAGCAGGTTGCGATGCGACAGCATCACGCCTTTCGGCGTGCCGGTCGTGCCGGTCGTGTAGATCAGCGCCGCACATTGTGCCGCGCCGTCGGTGGCGACCGGTTCGCCCGGCGCGCTCGCGTCGATGCGATACGACCACGCACCGATGTCGACCGGCAGCGTGCCGGCAGGTGCTGCGCCGTGCCGTTCGGCATGCGTGCGCGCATCGGGCGATGCGTCGGTGGTGAACGCGATCAGCTTCGGACGCGCGTGCGCGGCGATCGCGTCGAGCTCGCTGGCGGACAAGCGCGCGTTCGACACGAGCGCCCACGCGTCGAGGCGCGCGACCGCGAACAGCAGCACGATCTGCGCGACGCAGTTTTCGGCGACGATCATCACGCGGTCGCCGCCTTGCACACCGAGGTTGGCGAGCCGCGCAGCCGCCGCATCGACGGCCTGCGACAGGTCGCCGTACGACAGGCGGCGCGCGTCCTCGATCAGCGCCGGGTGCGCGGATACCCGCGCGGCCCAGCGCGCGGGCACGTCGGCGATGCGGCGAGGCAGCGCGGCGAGCAGGGCCTCGACGTCGAGCGGCTCGGAGGAACGGACGGACGAGGACATGGCGTCTCCAGAAAAGGGGCAGGCGGCTGACGAGTTAGGCGAACGATCGTGCCATGATGGCGCACGTGCCACAATCGGCCATTCGGGCAATAGCGCTTCACGCTGTCCGCAATGATGATGGACGGAATCGTTGCGGCGGCGCGGCAGGCCGCCCGGCGGAGGGCCGCCCCGCGGAAAACGGGCCGCGAGTATAACGCCGGCGCGGGCGCACCCATGCGCGCCCGCCGGTCGTTCACCATTAAAATGCCGTCATGAGCAAATCCAGGCATGTGTCCGAAACCCCCGCGACCCAGTTGTTGCGCCGCCACGGCGTCGCGTTCGGCGAGCACCCGTACGACTACGTCGAGCACGGCGGCACCGGCGAATCGGCGCGCCAGCTCGGCGTCGACGAGCACAGCGTCGTGAAGACGCTCGTGATGGAAGATGAACACGCGAAGCCGCTGATCGTGCTGATGCACGGCGACCGCACCGTGTCGACGAAGAACCTCGCGCGGCAGATCGGTGCGAAGCGCATCGAGCCGTGCAAGCCCGAGGTCGCGAACCGCCATTCGGGCTATCTCGTCGGCGGCACGTCGCCGTTCGGCACGCGCAAGGCGATGCCCGTCTACGTCGAGGCGACGATCCTCGAACTGCCGACGATCTACCTGAACGGCGGCCGTCGCGGCTACCTCGTCAGCCTCGCGCCGGCCGTGCTCACGTCGCTGCTCGGCGCGCAGCCCGTGCAGTGCGCAAGTGTCGACTGAGGGTTTCACCTTCGTGGCAGGCCGCGCGCGTTCGGTAGAATGGGCGCCGTTTCGGCGTGCCGTGCGCAGCCGTCCCTTTACCGATACGTTGAAAGAAGAGTCCTCCGCATGCAGATCCTGCTCGCCGCCTTCGTTGCCTACCTGATCGGATCGGTGTCGTTCGCCGTCGTCGTCAGTGGCGCGATGGGCCTGGCCGACCCGCGTTCGTACGGGTCGAAGAATCCCGGCGCGACCAACGTGCTGCGCAGCGGCAACAAGAAGGCCGCGATCCTCACGCTCGTCGGCGACGCGTTCAAGGGCTGGTTCGCCGTCTGGCTCGCCCGGCACTTCGGGCTGCCCGACGTCGCGGTCGCATGGGTCGCGATCGCCGTGTTCCTCGGCCACCTGTATCCGGTGTTCTTCCGCTTCCAGGGCGGCAAGGGCGTCGCCACTGCGGCCGGCGTGCTGCTCGCCGTGCACCCGGTGCTCGGGCTCGCGACCGCGCTGACCTGGCTGATCGTCGCGTTCTTCTTCCGCTATTCGTCGCTCGCGGCGCTGGTGGCGGCCGTGTTCGCGCCGGTGTTCGACGTGTTCCTGTTCGGCACGGGCCACAACCCGGTCGCGTGGGCCGTGCTGGCAATGAGCGTACTGCTCGTGTGGCGTCACCGCGGCAATATTTCGAAGCTGCTGGCGGGGCAGGAGAGCCGGATCGGCGACAAGAAGAAGGCGGCCGCGGACGGCGGCGCGCAGGGCGGCGGGAAAGCCTGAGGAAGCGGCGCTTGCCGCGCGCCGGGCGCGCCGCGTGTGCGGGGCCCGGCGGGATGACGGGACGGATCGTCCGGCGATCAGTCGCGGAAGTTGTTGAAGTCGAGCGGCGTATCGGTCACGTCCTTGCGCAGCATCGCGATCACGCTCTGCAGGTCGTCGCGCTTCGTACCGGCCACGCGCACCGCATCGCCCTGGATGCTCGCCTGCACCTTGATCTTGCTGTCCTTCACGAGGCGCACGATCTTCTTCGCGAGATCGCCGCTCACGCCTTTCTTCACGGTGACGATCTGCTTGACCTTGTCGCCGCCGATCTTCTCGACCTTGCCGTAGTCGAGAAAGCGCACGTCGACGTTGCGCTTGGCCAGCTTGCCGATCAGCACGTCCTTGACCTGGCCGAGCTTGAAATCGTCATCGGCGAACAGCGTCAACTCGCGTTCCTTCTGCTCGACGCGCGCGTCGGAGCCCTTGAAGTCGAAGCGCGTCGAAATTTCCTTGTTCGACTGCTCGATGGCGTTCTTCACTTCGATCATGTTCGCTTCGGAAACGACGTCGAACGATGGCATGGCATTCCTCCCTTGAGATGCGGGCACCCGGCTCGCGCACGGGCACTCGCTATAATTGCGGACTGTCTGCCATTTTACCGATGCCCCTCCGTTTGCCCAAGGCCGGCCATGCGCCGCCCGGGCGGACGTGACCGCGAATGCCGATGCCTCCTGACGATTCCACCCTGTCGCTGCTTCCCGACCTTCCGCTCGCCGCGCACAACACGTTCGGCATCGCCGCGACCGCGCGCTTCGCCGCGCGCATCACGCATGCGGCGCAGTTCGAGGCGCTCCATCGCGACCCGCGCGTCGCGAACCTGCCGCGGCTCGTGCTCGGCGGCGGCAGCAACGTCGTGTTCACGCGCGATTTCGACGGCGTCGTGCTGCTCGACGAGATCGCGGGCCGCCGCGTCGTGCGCGAAGACGACGACGCGTGGTACGTCGAGGCCGGCGGCGGCGAGAACTGGCACGCATTCGTCGCATGGACGCTCGAGCACGGGATGGCGGGCCTCGAGAACCTCGCGCTGATTCCGGGCACGGTCGGCGCCGCGCCGATCCAGAACATCGGCGCATATGGCCTCGAGATGAAGGCATATTTCGACTCGCTGATCGCGGTCGAGCTGGCGACGGGGCGCAGCGAGCGTTTCGACGCCGCGCGCTGCGCATTCGGCTATCGCGACAGCTTTTTCAAGCGGGAAGGGCGCGGCCGGTACGCGATCGTGTCGGTGACGTTCCGGCTGCCCAGGCAATGGACGCCGCGGCTCGGCTACGCGGACGTCACGCGCGAGCTCGACGCGCGCGGCATCGCGCCCGATGCGGCGACGCCGCGCGACGTGTTCGACGCGGTCGTCGCGATCCGCCGCGCGAAGCTGCCCGATCCGGTTGTGCTCGGCAACGCGGGCAGTTTCTTCAAGAATCCGGTGATCGATGCCGCGCAGTTCGATGCGCTGCGTGCGCGCGCGCCCGATGTCGTGTCGTATCCGCAGCCGGACGGGCAGGTGAAGCTCGCGGCCGGCTGGTTGATCGACCGCTGCGGCTGGAAGGGGCGTGCGCTCGGCGCGGCGGCCGTACACGACCGCCAGGCGCTCGTGCTCGTCAATCGCGGCGGCGCGACGGGCGCCGACGTGCTCGCGCTGGCGCGGGCGATCCAGGCCGACGTGTTCGCGAAATTCGGTGTCGAGCTGGAGCCGGAGCCGGTTTGCCTGTGAGCCGGGCCACGACGCCCGCGCAGCAGCTATTGCCGGACCGTGCGCATGGCGCTCGTTGAAAAGGGCGTCGCGTATACGTTGAAGCCGTTGCCGCCGCATTCGCCGGAAGTGCTCGCGCACAACCCGTTCGGACGCGTCCCGGCATTCTGCGACGGTCCGGTCGAGTTCTACGAAACGCGTGCGATCCTCGGCTATATCGACGAAGCGTTCGACGGCCCGAGCCTGCTGGCCCAGTGGGGCGCCACCGCGCATGCGCGCGGCGAGCAATGGATCAGCCTGATCAACTGCCACGCGTACGACGCGATGGTGCGCCGCTACGTACTGCAATACGTGTTCCCGAAAGGCGAGAACGGCCAGCCCGATCGCGCGGTGATCGACGCGGCACTGCCTGAAATCGACCAGCATCTGCAGGTGTTCGACGCGGCGTGTGGCGGGCGCGACTACCTGGTCGGCAGCGGGTTGTCGATGGCGGATCTGTTCCTGGCGCCGATTCTGGCTTACGTGGGCATGTTCCCCGAAGGGGCGGAATTGCTGCGGAAATACCCGAACGTCACGCGTGCGCAGGCGGTGATGCGCGAGCGGCCAAGCTTCGCCGCGACGCAGCCGGCGCCGGGCTGAAGGGGCATCGGCATGAGCGCGCATGCCGCGCGGGTGGCGGGAAAATAAAAAGCGCCGGGCTGTGCCGGCGCTTATCGCTTGCGACGAGGCCGCGCGCGTCAGTGCGTCAGTGCTTCAGCCGGCCGAGCAGCAGGAACTCCATCAGCGCCTTCTGCACGTGCAGGCGGTTTTCCGCCTCGTCCCATACGACGCTCTGCGGGCCGTCGATCACGCCGGCCGTCACTTCCTCGCCGCGGTGCGCGGGCAGGCAGTGCATGAAGAGGGCGTCCGGGTTAGCGTGACCCATCATTTCCTCGTCGACGCACCAGTCGGCGAACGCCTGCTTGCGAGCCTCGTTCTCGGCCTCGAAGCCCATGCTCGTCCACACGTCGGTGGTGACGAGGTCGGCGCCCTTGCACGCTTCGTTCGGATCGTCGAACACTTCGTAGAACGGCGAGCTGTCGGGCGACACGAGCTTCATGTCGAGTGCGTAGCCGGGCGGCGTGGACAGGCGCAGCTTGAAGCCGAGGATCTGCGCGGCTTCGATCCACGTGTAGAGCATGTTGTTCGCATCGCCGACCCATGCAACGGTCTTGCCGGCGATCGGGCCGCGGTGCTCGTAGTACGTGAAGATGTCGGCGAGCACCTGGCACGGGTGGTACTCGTTCGTCAGGCCGTTGATCACCGGCACGCGGGAATTGTCCGCGAAACGCTTGATGACTTCCTGCTCGAACGTACGAATCATGATGATGTCGACCATCCGCGAGATGACCTGCGCGGAATCCTCGACCGGTTCGCCGCGACCGAGCTGCGTGTCGCGCGTGCTCATGAAGACGGCGTGGCCGCCGAGCTGGAAGATCCCGGCTTCGAACGACAGGCGCGTGCGCGTGGAGCTCTTCTCGAAGATCATCGCGAGCGTGCGGTCGTGCAGCGGGTGATAGGTCTCGTAGTTCTTGAACTTGCGCTTCAGGATACCCGTGCGTTCGAGCACGTACTCGTAGTCTTCCAGCGAGAAATCCTTGAACTGCAGGTAGTGACGAATGGTTTTGGCGGTCATGAAGCGAAATACGGCGGGTTGCACCCGGCAGCAAGGCCGGACGGCGCCGCCGTCGGGTGTGGATAACTCAAAGCAGCATAAAGGATTTTCTGTGCTTTGACGAGCCGCGGAGAAAAGCGGGGCATGATCGCCAGGTGCTGCAGGCGGAGCGGGAGGAGGGGTGTCGGGGCGACGCGCGATGGCGCGCTGCGGTATAATCCGAAAGTTTTCTCCAGCCCGGCAGGCAAGCCTCCTCGCGCTCTGCCGGACACAAGCCGTGCGCTGCACAAATCCGGTGCAGTCCACCGGCGGCGCACACCGACGTCCCGTTTTCGGGATATCGGAATGCTTGTGCCGCCGTCCGTTTCAGCTTTGTGTTCGCGTATCCAGGCGCCGTTGCCTGGACATCGCCGGGCCGTCACTTGGGTAACCACATGGCTGAAACCCCTCCGACCGAATTCTTCATCCAGGGCATCACGAAAGACGGGAAAAAGTTTCGCCCGAGCGACTGGTCGGAACGTCTGGCCGGTGTGATGGCCTGCTTCGGGCCGGGGGCGAGCGGACCGAACGCGCGCCTCAAGTATTCGCTCTACGTGCGTCCGACGATGCTCGGCGACCTGAAATGCGTGATCCTCGATTCCCGGCTGCGCGATGTCGAGCCGATGGCTTTCGATTTCGTGCTGAATTTCGCGAAGGACAACAACCTTGTTGTCACCGAGGCGTGCGAACTGCCGGACTACAACGCCAAGAAGTGATACCGGCCAGGGCGAGGGCGCTTGCCGCGTCCGGCCTGGCAAATGTCGCTGGCTCGCAGGATGCGCGCCGGCGACAGGCAACAAAAAAGCCCGCCTAGGCGGGCTTTTTTGCGATCGCAGGAAACAGGAACGCCCGCGTGAGCGGGCGCACCGGATTTACGCTGCTGCCTGCAGACCCTTGACGGCTGCGGCGAGGCGGCTCTTGCTGCGAGCGGCCTTGTTCTTGTGAACGATCTTCTTGTCGGCGATCGTGTCGATCGTCTTCACGGCAGCCTTGAACAGCTCGGCAGCCTTTGCCTGGTCGCCGGCTTCAACAGCCTTGCGAACCGACTTGATCGCGGTACGGAATTTCGAGCGCAGCGCCGAGTTGTGCGAGTTTGCCTTCGCGGCCTGGCGGGCGCGCTTGCGTGCTTGTGCGGAGTTAGCCATGACGGTTCCTTATCCTGTCCTGTTTCCAGAGCTTGGAGCCTGACGGCCAAGCGCTGCTTTTCGATCCGTCCCCTGAGAACGATTGCCCAGGGGCGCATAAAAAAACGGTGATTTTAACCGAGGCCGGGACATGAAAACGGCAGTTGCCGTGCATGTACGAGCCCAGAAACCGGCGATTATAGCAACAAAATCAAGCGAGTGGCAAGTTCAACGTGACATGCGCCGAGCGGGACGCCGCAGGCATGCACGCTTTTCGGCATCGGCCGCTGGCCGGGCCACGCAACGTCCGTATAATAAGCGCCCCATGAATCTATTCCGAGCCCTGCTGACGGTCAGCGGCTTCACGCTGCTGTCGCGCGTGACCGGACTGGCCCGCGAGACGCTGATCGCCCGTGCGTTCGGCGCCAGTCAATACACCGACGCGTTCTACGTCGCCTTCCGAATCCCGAACCTGCTGCGCCGCCTGTCTGCCGAAGGCGCGTTCTCGCAGGCGTTCGTGCCGATCCTCGCCGAGTTCAAGAACCAGCAGGGGCACGACGCGACGAAAGCGCTTGTCGACGCGATGTCGACCGTGCTGGCGTGGGCGCTTGCCGTGCTGTCGGTCTTCGGGATCGTCGGCGCGTCGTGGGTCGTGTTCGCGGTCGCGTCCGGCCTGCACACCGACGGGCAGGCGTTCCCGCTCGCGGTCACGATGACGCGGATCATGTTCCCGTACATCGTGTTCATCTCGCTGACGACGCTCGCCTCCGGCGTGCTGAACACGTACAAGAGCTTCTCGCTGCCCGCGTTCGCGCCGGTGCTGCTCAACGTCGCGTTCATCGCCGCGGCCGTGTTCGTCGCGCCGCACCTGAAGGTGCCGGTGTTCGCGCTCGCGTGGGCGGTCATCGTCGGCGGCGTGCTGCAGTTCCTCGTGCAGCTGCCGGGCCTGAAGAAGATCGACATGGTGCCGCTGATCGGCCTCAACCCGCTGCGCGCGCTGCGTCACCCGGGCGTGAAGCGCGTGCTCGCGAAGATGGTGCCCGCGACGTTCGCCGTGTCGGTCGCGCAACTGTCGCTGATCATCAACACCAACATCGCGTCGCGGCTCGGGCAGGGCGCCGTGTCGTGGATCAACTACGCCGACCGCCTGATGGAGTTCCCGACGGCGCTGCTCGGCGTCGCGCTCGGCACGATCCTGCTGCCGAGCCTGTCGAAGGCGCACGTCGATGCCGATTCGCACGAGTATTCGGCGCTGCTCGACTGGGGCCTGCGCGTCACGTTCCTGCTCGCGGCGCCGAGTGCGCTCGCGCTGTTCTTCTTCGCGACGCCGCTCACCGCGACGCTCTTCAACTACGGCAAGTTCGACGCGCATACCGTCACGATGGTCGCGCGCGCGCTCGCGACCTACGGGATCGGCCTCGTCGGCATCATCCTGATCAAGATTCTCGCGCCGGGCTTCTATGCGAAGCAGGACATCAAGACGCCCGTGAAGATCGCGATCGGCGTGCTGATCGTCACGCAGATCTCGAACTACGTGTTCGTGCCGCTGATCGGCCACGCGGGCCTGACGCTGAGCATCGGCGTCGGCGCGTGCCTGAACTCGCTGCTGCTGTTCATCGGGCTGCGCAAGCGCGGCATCTACCAGCCGTCGCCGGGCTGGCTGCGCTTCTTCGTGCAGCTGATCGGCGCGGCGCTGGTGCTCGCGGGCCTGATGCACTGGCTGTCGGTCAGCTTCGACTGGACCGGGATGCGTGCGCAGCCGCTCGATCGCATTGCATTGATGGCCGCGTGCCTCGTGCTGTTCGCTGCACTATATTTCGGTATGTTGTGGGTGATGGGCTTCAAATACGCTTATTTCAGAAGGCGCGCCAAGTGACGACCGCAATGACCCGCGTCCTCGACTACTTCAGCACGCTCGTGGCAGACGACGACAGCCTGCCTGTCACGGAAGCGGCGCTGTCGCTGGCACAGGACGCGTATCCCGACCTCGACCTGCAGGGCACGCTGGCCGAACTCGACATGCTGGCCGCGCGGCTGCGCCGGCGGCTCACGGACGATGCGGACCTGAAGGGCCGCGTCGCCGCACTGAACGATTTCTTCTTCCGCGAACTCGGCTTCGCGTGCAATCACAACGACTACTACGACCCCGATAACAGCCACCTGAACGCGGTGCTGAAGCGGCGGCGCGGGATCCCGATCTCGCTGTCGGTGCTGTACCTGGAGCTCGCCGAGCAGATCGGCGTGCCGGCGCGCGGCGTGTCGTTCCCCGGCCATTTCCTGCTGCGCGTCACGCTGCCGGACGGCGACCTGATCATCGATCCGGCCAACGGCCATTCGCTGTCCGAAGCCGAGATGGTCGAGATGCTCGAGCCGTACGTCGCGCGTGCGGCCGGTGCGGTCGACAGCGCGTTGCGCGCGCTGCTGCAGCCGGCGACGAGCCGCGAGGTCATCGCGCGGATGCTGCGCAACCTGAAGACGATCTATCTTCAGACGGAACGCTGGCAGCGGCTGCTCGCGGTGCAGCAGCGGCTCGTGATCCTGCTGCCCGAGCACCTCGACGAGGTCCGCGACCGCGGCTTCGCGTATGCGCGGCTCGATTACCTGCGCCCCGCGCTCGAGGATCTCGAACAGTATCTCGGCGAGCGGCCGGACGCGGACGACGCCACCGTCGTCGAGTCGCAGGTGACCGAATTGCGGCAGCGGATGCAGCGCGACGGCGACGATTGAGCCGGCACCGCGCTGCGGGAACCCTGAATGAATGAAAGAACGCCCGCGCTGCGGGCGTTTTTCGTGCTTATTTCGGCTGCATCCGGATCGCGCCGTCGAGGCGGATCACCTCGCCGTTGAGCATCGGATTCTCGACGATCTGGCGCACCAGCAGCGCGTACTCGGCCGGTTTGCCGAGCCGGGGCGGGAACGGCACCATTGCGCCGAGCGCGTCCTGGACGTCCTGCGGCATGCCGAGCAGCATCGGCGTCTCGAACAGGCCGGGCGCGATCGTCATCACGCGGATGCCGTGGCGCGCCAGGTCGCGTGCGATCGGCAGCGTCATGCCCGCGACGCCGGCTTTCGATGCCGCGTAAGCGGCCTGGCCGATCTGTCCGTCGAATGCGGCAACCGACGCGGTGCTGACGATCACGCCGCGCTCGCCGTCCGCGGTCGGCGCGGTGGCGGCCATCGCGGCGGCCGCGAGCCGGATCATGTTGAACGTGCCGACGAGGTTCACGTTGATCGTCTTCGCGAACACGTCGAGCGGATGCGCGCCGTCCTTGCCGACGGTCTTCGCGGCGGGCGCGATGCCCGCGCAGTTCACGAGGCCGCGCAGCGTGCCGGCGCGCTGCGCGGCGCCGACGGCCGCCTGCGCGTCGGCCTCGCTCGACACGTCGCAGTGCACGAAGATGCCGCCCAGTTCGGTCGCGAGCGCCGTGCCCGCCGCGTCGTTCAGGTCGGCGAGCACGACGGTGCCGCCTGCCTGCGCGAGCATCCGCGCCGTGCCGGCGCCGAGGCCCGATGCACCGCCCGTGATCAGAAACACGTTGCCGCGAATGTCCATGACTGTCTCCTTTGTTGAGTGCTCTTGGCGCATTGGCGCCTGGGGCGGACCCATGCAAGGTGGTCGGCCGCCGTTGATGCTCCGGCGCCTGTTGTGGTGCCGCGCCAAGCGGATGCCGGGTTCGATGTCGTGCGATCGGTTGAAATGCCTGTGCCCGGGTAACAGGGGCGCCCGCACTCGACCGATTGTACGGGGCACTCTCGCGCGGCGGCGAGACCGGGACGGCCGTGCGAATCCCGTCCGGGCAAAAAAAACCGCCCGGAAAGGGCGGCTTTGCGGGTGCGCGACGCGCTGCTTACTTCAGTGCGTCAAACGCGCGCGCGCGGATTTCCTCGACACTGCCGAGGCCGGAGATCTTGCGATACTGCGGGGCCTTCAGGCCGTTTTCCTCGCCGCGCTGCGCCCAGTCGCCGTAGTACGTGATCAGCGGCTTGGTTTGCGCTTCGTACACTTCGAGACGCTTCTTGACGGTTTCTTCCTTGTCGTCGTCGCGCTGGATCAGCGGCTCGCCCGTCACGTCGTCGTGGCCTTCGACCTTCGGCGGGTTGAACTTGACGTGGTACGTGCGGCCCGATGCCGGGTGCGTGCGGCGCCCGCTCATGCGCTCGATGATTTCCGAGAACGGAACATCGATCTCGAGCACGTAGTCGATCGCGACGCCGGCTTCCTTCATTGCGTCAGCCTGCGCGATCGTGCGCGGGAAGCCGTCGAACAGATAGCCGTTCGCGCAGTCGGATTCCTTCAGGCGCTCCTTGACGAGGCCGATGATCAGCGCGTCCGGCACGAGCTTGCCGGCGTCCATGTAGCCCTTCGCCTCGACGCCGAGCGGCGTGCCGGCCTTCACGGCCGCACGCAGCATGTCGCCCGTCGAGATTTGCGGGATGCCGAACTTTTCCTTGATGAAGTTTGCCTGGGTGCCCTTTCCCGCGCCGGGCGCGCCCAACAGGATCAAACGCATGGTGATATCTCCAAGTATGTAGATTCGTGTGGCGAGACGCTAAGGCGTCGGCGACTGCGAGCGCGGGGCTTGCCTGGCGCGCGACGGACCGGTCTGATGCGGCGCGTCGGCTTCGGCGACGCGCGGCTGCCGGCAAGGCCGCGGGCGGGGTCAAGCGAGGACGCGCTGGTCGCGGACGGCTCGCACAATCGCCTGATTATGCCACGGGTTATTTTGATGACGGCTGAAAAAGGGCCTGCACGCGTGCGAGATCGGCCGGCGTGTCGATTCCGGCTTCGGGCGCGGACTCGGTGATCAGCACGGCAATGCGCTCGCCGTGCCAGAGCGCACGCAGCTGTTCGAGCTGCTCGGCCTGTTCGATCGGCGCCTGCGCGAGCGTCGGATACGTGCGCAGGAAACGCGCACGATATGCATAGAGGCCGATGTGCCGGAAGACCGGGAAAGCAGGCGCAGGCATGGCCGCGACGTCGGGCCAGTGCGGCTGGTACGCGTCCCGGCTCCACGGAATCGGCGCGCGCGAGAAGTACAGCGCGACGCTCTGCGCATCGAGCGCGACCTTCACGACGTTCGGGTTGAACACGTCGGCCGCGTCGTGGATCGGGTGGGCGGCCGTCGCAATCGCGCAGGCCGGATGGGCGGCGAGGTGCGACGCTACGTCGCGCACGAGTACGGGGTCGATCAGCGGCTCGTCGCCCTGCACGTTGACGACGACGGTGTCGTCGCTCCACCCGAAGGTCGCCGCGACTTCCGCGAGCCGGTCGGTGCCGGACGGATGGTCGGCACGCGTCAGCACCGCTTCGAAGCCGTGATCGCGTGCCGCATCGAGCACGCTCTGGGCGTCGGACGCGACCAGCACCTGCTGCGCGCCTGCTTCGCGCGCGCGCTCGGCGACGCGCACGACCATCGGCTTGCCGCCGAGATCGGCGAGCGGCTTGTTCGGGAGTCGCGTCGACGCGAGCCGGGCGGGAATGACGGCGATGAAGGGTTGAGTCATCGGGGAGGGCGGTGAGAAGAGCGGAGCGGGCGGCGCGTCTGGTGCGCGTCACCCGGCTGGGTTCGGCGCCCTCGCGGCGGGCGGGCCGCGGCGAGGGTCGGGTCGGGCGGCTTAGCGGCCGGCCGGGTCGACCGGCGTGCCTTCGACGGTCTGGCGCGCCTCGTCGACCAGCATCACGGGGATGCCGTCGCGGATCGGGTACGCGAGCTTGTCCGCGTTGCAGATCAGCTCCTGCGCGGCACGGTCATAGTGGAGCGGGCCTTTGCAGATAGGGCACACAAGGATTTCAAGCAGGCGAGCGTCCACGGAGTTTCTCCACAACGAGGGCAATGAGGCGAGGGTCGAGCGCGGCTTCGACAGGGACAACCCACAGTCGGGCGTCGCGCCAGGAAGCGCCCAATTTTACTGCATCCTTCTCGGTGATCAGGATCGCATCGACGGCGTCGTCGACGAACGGATTGTCGGCGAACGCGTAGTGGTCGGGCAGCGCGCGCGTCGCGGGCGCGAGGCCGGCCGCGCGCAGCGTCGCGAAGAAGCGTTCCGGCGCGCCGATGCCGGCCGCGGCGAGCACGCGCTCGTGCGCGAATTGCGACAGCGGGCGGCGCAGCGCGGGCTGGTCGAGGTGCCACGCGGCCCCCGGCGTGAGCGCGAGCGAATAGGTGTCGGGCCACGGCGGCAGCGCGCCGCTGTACGGATCGTTGACGAGCGTGGCGTCGCGGTGCCGCGACAGCGGCTCGCGCAACGGCCCGGCCGGCAGCAGGAAGCCGTTGCCGCCGAGCCGGTGGTCGAACACGACGAGCTCGACCGTGCGCGCGAGGCGGTAGTGCTGCAGGCCGTCGTCGCTGACGATCACGTCGACGTCCGGATGCGCGGCGCGCAGCGCCTGCGCGGCCGCGACGCGATCGGGGCAGACCCAGACGGGCGCGCCGGTGCGGCGTGCGATCAGGAGCGGTTCGTCGCCGCCCACGCTGGCGCGCGACGCGGGCGTGACGGCGGTCGGCGCCTTCACGTTCGCCCCGTAGCCGCGCGACACGATGCCAGGCGTGAAGCCGGCCGCCCGCAACGCGTCGACGAGTGCGATGACGGTCGGCGTCTTGCCGGTGCCGCCGACGGTCACGTTGCCGACCACGACGACGGGCACGCCGACGTCGACCGGCTGCTTCCAGCCCTGTGCATAGACGGTGCGCCGCAGCGCCGCGCACAGGCCGAACACGCACGCGAACGGCGTGAGCGCCCACGCGAGCGCGCCGCGGCGCTGCCATTCGCGCGTCAGGCGGGCTTCGAGCCGGGCGAGCGGGCCGTTGGGCGCGCTCATCGGGCCGGGCGCGGCATGGGGTGCACCGCGGCGTGGGACGGATTCGTCAAGGCGGATTCTCCGTTGGGCGGCGCATGCCGCGGGGTCTGCGGAAGGCGGCACTCTAGCGCGCCGCAGGCGGGCGCGGCAAGCGCGACCGGCCGCCGCAGTCTGCGGGGCCGGATCGCGGCGGCTTGTGGATAACTCTGTGAAGAACTCCCCGCTCGATGGCGTCAAACGCCCGCCGGGCGGGCCTCGAATCGGATGAGAATCGTTCCGAAAGATTTAAAAATGTATAAAAATCAATGCGTTGCGACGAATCGTCTGGTTTTTTCGATGGGTTTCACGCGTTTTAGGCCGATGATTGTCAAAGTGTGGACACCTGGCGAACGTCACGGCGCTTGCGTCCGGCGCTGGACGTCGCGCGTGTGTCGGACTATCGTGTCGCCGCCAGCATTCATCCGACCGTCCATGCCTTCCGACTCCCCATTTGCCGCACCGGGCGCGACCCGCGGCGCCGACGAAGTGATTCCCGTTTCGGCGCTCAATCGCGCGATTTCGACGATGCTCGAGCGCTCGTTTCCGCTGCTGTGGATTTCGGGCGAAGTGTCGAACTTCACGCGCGCCGCGAGCGGCCACTGGTATTTCTCGATCAAGGACCAGCAGGCGCAGATGCGCTGCGTGATGTTCCGCGGCCGCGCGCAATATGCGGAGTTCACGCCGCGCGAAGGCGACCGGATCGAGGTGCGCGCGGTCGTCACGATGTACGAGCCGCGCGGCGAAGTGCAGCTCAACGTCGAGGCCGTGCGGCGCACCGGGCAGGGGCGACTGTACGAGGCGTTCCTGCGGCTGAAGGCGCAGCTCGAGAGCGAGGGCCTGTTCGCGCCCGAGCGCAAGCGGCCGCTGCCGGCTCATCCGCGCGCGATCGGCATCGTCACGTCGCTGCAGGCGGCTGCGCTGCGCGACGTGCTGACCACGCTCGCCCGCCGCGCGCCGCACATTCCGGTGATCGTCTATCCGGCGCCCGTGCAGGGCGCCGGTTCCGCCGAAAAGCTCGTCGCGGCCGTCGAGACCGCGAATGCGCGCCGCGAGGTCGACGTGCTGCTGGTCTGTCGCGGCGGCGGCTCGATCGAGGATCTGTGGTCGTTCAACGACGAGGCGCTGGCGCGCGCGATCGCGGCGAGCGAACTACCGGTCGTCAGCGGCGTCGGGCACGAAACCGATTTCACGATCGCGGACTTCGCGGCCGACGTGCGTGCGCCGACGCCGACCGGCGCGGCCGAGCTCGCCAGCCCGCAGCGCGCGCTGCTGCTGCGCGAGGTCGGCGAGCGCCAGCGTGCGCTCGCGCGCGGGATGGAACGCCGGCTCGAACAGCGCGCGCAGCAGCTCGACTGGCTCGCGCGTCGGCTGGTGAGCCCGGCCGAGCGGCTGCAGCGGCAGCGCACGCACGTCGAGCAGCTCGCGGTGCGGCTGGCGTCGGCGGCGTCGCGGCCGGTGCGCGACGCGCGCGCGCGGTTCGCGCTCGCACAGCTGCGCTGGCAGCGCGCACGACCCGATCCGTCGCAGGCGCGCCAGGCGCTCGCGGGGCTGTCGCAGCGTCTCGCGCTGGCCTTGCAGCGCCGTCACGAACGCGACACGGCTCGCGTGTCAGCCTGTGCGGCAAGGCTCGAGGTGCTGAGCCCGCAGCGCACGCTCGAGCGCGGCTATGCGGCGCTGATCGATGCACAGACGGGCCGCGCGGTGCGCTCGCCGAACGCGCTGAAGCCGCAGCGCCGCCTGACCGTGCATCTCGCGGAAGGTTCGGCCGACGTGTCGCTCGCCGATGTGCAGCCGCGGCTGACCGATACGATCTGACGTAACCTGCGCGAGCGCAGCGCAGCGCGCGCAACGGCCAAATCGCACGGGAACGGTTGTTGCGCAACGCCGGGTCGTGCTGCCGGACGTTGCGCCAACATCGCTTTTCCGCATACCGCGGATAAATGGCCCGTGAGTTTGCGGGGTTATTCGTCCTCGCCTACAATCGGACGCTCGGCAGCATTCAACACAGCCTCCCTACATACTCAACGAAGGAATCGCCATGGCTCATACGCTCCCGCCGCTCCCGTACGCTGAAGACGCACTCGCGCCGACCATCTCGCTCGAGACGATCCAGTACCACTACGGCAAGCATCATCAGGCTTATGTGACGAATCTGAACAATCTGATCCCGGGCACGGAATTCGAAAACCTGTCGCTGGAAGAGATCGTGAAGAAGTCGTCGGGCGGCATCTTCAACAACGCCGCGCAAATCTGGAACCACACGTTCTTCTGGAACAGCCTGTCGCCGAACGGCGGCGGCGCGCCGACGGGCGCGCTGGGCGACGCGATCAACGCGAAGTGGGGTTCGTACGACGCATTCAAGGAAGCGTTCACGAAGGCCGCAGTCGGCACGTTCGGTTCGGGCTGGGCATGGCTCGTGAAGAAGGCTGACGGTTCGCTCGACATCGTGTCGACGAGCAACGCAGCGACGCCGCTGACGACCGCCGACAAGGCACTGCTGACGATCGACGTGTGGGAACACGCGTACTACATCGACTACCGCAACGCACGTCCGAAGTTCGTCGAAGCGTTCTGGAACATCGTGAACTGGGACTTCGCAGCGAAGAACTTCGCGTAAGGTCCGGCGCCTGCGCGCCGCTACGGCGCGCGGCATCCAGCAAGAAAGCCCTCGTTTCGAGGGCTTTTTTGTTTTCCGTCGAGGTGGAACGTGCCGTGCGTGTCCGGTCAGGCCGGGACGCCGAACCCCCAGCCGAGCGCCGCGCTCGCCATCACGACGGCCCACGGCGGCACGCGCCAGAACACCAGCGCGACGAATGCGACGAGCGCGGCGGCCAGATCGCGCGGCGCCACGATCGTGTCGGTCCAGACCGGGTGATAGAGCGCGGCGAGCAGCAGCCCGACGACGGCCGCATTCACGCCTGCGAGCGCGGCCTGCATCCGCGTGCTGCGGCGCAGCCGTTCCCAGAACGGCGCGGTGCCGGCTATCAGCAGGAACGACGGCGCGAAGATCGACACGAGCGCGATCGTGCCGCCGAGCCAGCCGTTCGGCGCGGTGCGCAGCGATGCGCCGAGGAATGCCGAGAACGTGAACAGCGGCCCCGGCACGGCCTGCGCGAGCCCGTAGCCGGCGAGGAACGCCGAATCGCCGACCCACCCGGGCGCGACCACGGCCGCCTGCAGCAGCGGCAGCACCACGTGCCCGCCGCCGAACACGAGCGCGCCCGTGCGGAAGAACGCATCGACGACGGCAAGCGTATCGGAACGGAGCACGCGGGCCGCGAACGGCAGTGCGACGAGGAGCGCCGCGAACAGCGCGAGCCACAGCACAGCCGCGCGGTGCGATACGTGCAGCGGCAACGGCTCGTGGGCGTCGCGCGCCGGTTGCGGCAGCAGGACGAGACCGGCGGCACCGGCCGCGACGATCACCGCGACCTGCGTCCACGCCGCCGGTGCGAGCAGTGCGACGCATGCGGCCGCGGCCATCAGCGTGACGCGCCGCCCATCCGGGCACAGCGTGCGCGCCATGCCCCATACCGCTTGCGCGATCACCGCGACCGACACGATGCGCAGCCCGTGCAGCGCGCCGGCTTCGATCGGTGCGCCCGTCGCGTGCACGCCGAGCGCGAACAGCATCATCAGCAGCGCCGACGGCAGCGTGAAGCCGAGCCACGCGGCGAACATGCCCGCGTAGCCGGCGCGCGCGAGGCCGATCGCCATCCCGACCTGGCTGCTCGCTGGCCCCGGCAGGAACTGGCACAGCCCGACGAGATCCGCGTACGTGCGCTCGGTGAGCCAGCCGCGCCGCGTGACGAACTCGGTGCGGAAGTAGCCGAGGTGCGCGACCGGGCCGCCGAACGACGTGAGGCCAAGCCGCAGAAATGCGACGAACACCGGCCAGGGATGGCGGGAGGGAGCGGAGGCGGTCGACGTGCTCAAGGCGGTGCTAGCGGGTGAACGGACGAGCCGCCACGATAGCGCAACGCGGTGACGGCGGGGAGGCTGCGCGACAGCTGTGCCGGGCTCAGCGCATGCCGTCGGGCAACCCGCTCGCCCGCCGCAGCGCATCGACGTCGACGAGTTCGATCTCGCCGACGTGCAGCCGCACGACGCCGTCGGCCTGTAGCGCCTTCAGCAACTGGTTGGTGGTCTGCCGCGTCAGCGACAGCATCGCCGCGAGCTTTTCCTGCGACAGCCGGATACGAGTGCGGCCGGCGCTGATCCCGCCGTAGCCGTCGGCGATCATCAGCAGCCGGGCGGCGAGCCGCTGCGCGGCTGGCATCACGCTCATCGATTCGACGGTCAGGAAGCTCAGGCGCAGCTTCTGCGCCATCAGCAGCGCGAATTGTCGCCAGTATTGCGGCGTCGCGTCGAGGATCGCGAGCAGCGCGGCCTGCGGGACGTGCAGAAGCAGCGCATCGTCGAGTGCGATCGCGTCGTGCGTGCGCGGCTGGCCGTCGAACAGCGCGATTTCGCCGAACCAGGTGACGGGCTCGGCGACAGTCAGCAGCGCTTCCTTGCCCTGCGGGTCGACCGCACCTATCGTGAGTGAACCGGCCAGTACCGCGTACAGCCCGCACGGCGGGTCGCCGCGCCGGAACAGCGCATGACCGGCCGGCAGCCGGCGCAGCGCCGCGCGGGCGAGCAGATCCGCACGCAACGCGGGCGGCAGCGCGGCGAACCACGGGTTCGCTTCGATCTGCGGCAGGTATGGAGCGAGCGAAGAGGGCATGGACACGCGATGTCGGGTAGCTGACAGAGGTTCTCGGGCGTGACGCGCATCATAGCGCTCGACAACCGACCAGGAGACGCGATGAAGACGCTCGAAGACCATCTTGCCCAGTATGCGGCCTACCATCGCGACGCGCGCAATATCGCGACGCACCTGGTCGGCATCCCGATGATCGTGTTCGCGGTCGAGGTGCTGCTCTCGCGGCCGGCCATCGGGATGCTGGCCGGCATCGCGCTGTCGCCGGCGCTGCTGCTCGCCGTCGCGTTCTCGGTGTTCTACCTGCGCCTCGATCTGCGATTCGGGATCGTGATGACCGCGCTGTTCGCGCTGGGCCTGTGGGCCGCGCAGGCGCTTGCGCTGCTGCCGACCGCGCAATGGCTCGCGATCGGCATCGGCGCGTTCGTCGTCGGCTGGATCGTGCAGTTCGTCGGGCACTGGTTCGAAGGGCGCAAGCCTGCATTCGTCGACGATCTGGTCGGCCTGATGGTCGGGCCGCTGTTCGTCGTCGCCGAGATCGCGTTCTTCGCGGGGCTGCGCGGCGACGTGCGCCGCGAAGTCGAGCGGCGGGCCGGCCCCGTGCACGGCGGCGCGCATTCGCATGTCTGACGCACCGGTCTGCGTGTTCGGCGCGGGCGCTGTCGGCTGCTATCTCGGCGGACGGCTCGCGGCGGCCGGCGCGAATGTGACGCTCGTCGGCCGCGCGCGGATCGGCGACGCGATTCATCGGCACGGGCTGACGCTGACCGACCAGCGCGGCTATCGCGCGACGCTCGCGCCGGCCGATGTCGCGTTCGCGACCGATCCGGCGGCCGCGGCGGCCGCGCGGCTCGTGCTCGTGGCGGTGAAATCGGCGGCGACGCGTGAGGCCGCGGCGCAGCTTGCCGGCGTGTTGCGGCCCGGCACGGTCTTGATCGGCTTCCAGAACGGCCTGCACAACGCCGACGTGCTGCGCGCATCGCTGCCGCAAGCCACCGTGCTCGCCGGCATGGTGCCGTTCAACGTGATCGAGCGCGAGCCGGGTGCGTTTCACCAGGGCTCGGCCGGTGCGCTGGCGGCCGACGCGTCCCCCGCGCTCGCGCCGTTCGCGGGTGTGTTCTCGCGTGCCGGACTGCCGCTCGTGCTGCATCGCGACATGCCGGCCGTCCAATGGGCGAAGTTGCTGCTCAACCTGAACAACGCGGTCAACGCGCTCGCGAACCTGCCGCTGCGCGACGAACTCGCGCAACGCGCGTACCGTCGCTGTGTTGCGCTCGCGCAGCGCGAAGCCCTGCACTGGCTGGCGCGGGCCGCGATCCGGCCCGCGCGGCTGACGCCGTTGCCGGCCGGGTGGATCCCGGACGTGCTCGACTTGCCCGATCCGGCGTTTCGCGTGCTCGGTGGCCGGATGCTCGCGATCGATCCACTCGCGCGTTCGTCGATGTCCGACGATCTCGCGGCGGGGCGGGCGACGGAAGTCGAGTGGATCAACGGCGAGGTCGTGCGGCTGGCCGCGCGCTTTGGCGGGCAGGCGCCCGTCAATGCCCGACTGTGCGCGCTCGTGCACGACGCGGAACGCGCAGCGGCGCGCCCGGCCTGGCGTGCCGCCGAGCTGTGGGCCGATCTGACCGCGCAGGCGCCGCGCGCGGGCGATGTGCGGGCCGCGTAGGGGGCTGCGCAACCCGTCGCGCGAGGTGCCGCACGCGGGGCGCAACGGCTAAGATGCGGGGTGCGTCATTCGACGCCTATGCGGAGCCGTCACCATGGTGGATCGCCCGACTCTCGATGCCTACGACGCCCATGCCGCGCAGTATGCGCAGGACTGGCTCGACCAGGCCGCGCCCGACGACATGTACGCGCTGCTGGAGCAGCATTTCTCGCCGGGGCCGACCGCGGACGTCGGCTGCGGAGCCGGGCGCGATACGGCCTGGCTCGCGTCGCGCGGCTTCGACGTGCGCGGCTACGACGCAAGCGCCGCGCTGCTCGACGAGGCGCGGCGGCGCCATCCGGATCTCATCTTCGAGCTGGCCACGCTGCCGGCGCTGGCCGGCGTGCCGTCCGGCGCGTTTCGCAACGTGCTGTGCGAAACGGTCGTCATGCATCTCGAACAGGCGGACGCGGCGGCCGCCGCCACGCGGCTGGCCGAACTCCTGATGCCGGGCGGCACGTTGTACATGAGCTGGCGGGTGGCCGGAAACGGCACGTTGCGCGACGAGCGCGGCCGCCTCTACACGCTGCTCGATTCGGCGCGGATGCGGGCGGCGCTCGGCGCCGGCACGCAGGTGATCGACGAGCACGAGGTCGTCAGCGCATCGTCCGGCAAGCGCGTGCACCGGCTGATCGCGCGCAAGACCGCCGCCGCGTGAGCGCGACGCGGCGGCTCCCCGCTCATTCGCGGTTGAGTGCCGCTTCCCAGTTGATGTCGACGCAGAGCACCTGCATGCCGGTCGCGGCCGGCGCGGCGATCGACGCGGTCACGCACAGGTGCGCCTCGTTGATCGACAGGTAGGGTGCCGTCAGGTGCACGCGGCCCGGTGCGCGCATCGCGTCGATGAAGTACGGACGGCGTTCCCAGCTTGCCCCTTCGGAATGCAGCAGCGGCCGGAAGCGCTTGGCGCGCTGCGATACGCTGCCGCGCGCGAGCACGTTGTCGCCGATCTGGCGCCCCGATGCGTCGAGCAGGAAGCAGCGCGCGGTCTCGGGCAGCCCGAGTACGGCCGCGGCCGCGTCGGTCAGCGATTCTCCGGCGACGAGCTTGCGGCTCGCTGCCTCGAGCGCCGTGACGTACGGCGCGAGCCGCTCCGCCTGGGTGCGCTCGCGTTCCGCGACGCGCAGCCGCAATGCGGCCGACAGCGTATCCATGCAGCCGGCGGCAGCCTGCGGCTGCACCGGTTCGACGCTCGGCCCCGCGAAGTACTGGCCCTGCACGAAATCGACGTCGCACTCCAGTGCGATCAGCGCGTCGCGCTCGGTCGCGAGTCCGCCCATCAGCACGAGCTGCCCGGATTCGTGCAGCAGCGAGACGAGCCCCGGCAGCACGCGTTCGAGATGTGAGTGCTCGCTCGCCTGCGCGAGAATGCCGCGGTCGAGCGTGACGATGTCGGGATGCAGGTGCCACACGCGATCGATGTTCGAATGCTTCGCGCCGAACCCGACGAGTGCGATCAGGAAGCCGGCCTTGCGCAGCCCGTCGACGATCGCCGCGTAGCGCGGCGTCTCGCCGCCCGCCTGCTCGGGTACCTCGAGCACCACGCGATGCGGCGGCAGCCCGAGCGCCTTGAGGTTCGCGAGCATCGCGTCGCTGTAGACGGTGTCCATCAGCGCGGCCGGGTGCAGGCTCAGGAAGAGCCATTCGTCATGGCTGTCGAATGCGTGGAAGTTGCCGAGATGCAGCGATTCGGCGAGCCGGCCGAGCTCGAGCAGGTCGCCGCGCCGCGCCGCCTGCGTGAACACCTCGTGCGACGCCACCTGGCGGCTTTCCTCGTCGTGCGCACGCAGCGACGCGTGATAGCCGATCGCGCGGCGGTGCGACACCGAAAAAACGGGCTGGAACACGCTGAACACGGTGTAGCCGCCGTACAGCACGGTGCGCCGGTTCCCGTCGTCGCCGGCGACGGGGCGGGGCGGCTGAAAGCCGGGGGGATCGATTTCGATCATGCTCATGATGTCGGCCGAAGGAAGACTGCGAGTTTACCTAGAGAATAGGCCAGCAAGAAGCGTGCACGGCATCGTACCCCGTGCGGCGGCGCGTCGCGGACGAGCCGCCGGGCATTGCAGGCGTTTCAAATGCGTATCGCGGGGCCGCGCCGCACCGTGATGGTGCGCGCCGACCCGGTTCGGCGCGCGCCACGCATCATGCGCGCTCGGACGGGTCGGTCTTGCGCGCGGTGCTGCGGATCTCGGGCGCGAGCTGCGCGAAGATCCACGCGGACGCGGCCGTGATGATCCCGACGCAGACGAAGGTCGCATGGAACGCCGGCAGCGTGTTGCTCGGCGTGACGGTGCGCAGCATGCCCGTGAACGTTGCGAGCAGCGCGCCCGCCACCGTGACGCCGAGGCTCATCGACAGCATCTGCACGAGCGAGAACAGGCTGTTGCCGCTGCTCGCGCCGCCCGTGCCGAGATCCTTCAGCGTCAGCGTGTTCATCGCGGTGAACTGCATCGAGTTGAAGCCGCCGAACAGCGCGAGATGCACGACCTTCACCCAGACGGGCACCGTGTCGCGCATCAGCGCGAAGCTCGCCATCATCACGCCGACCATGATCGTGTTCGCGAGGAGCACCTTGCGGTAGCCGTGCCGCGTGATCAGGCGCGTGATGATCCGCTTCGAGAACATCCCGGCCGCCGCCACCGGCAGCATCATCAGCCCGGCCTCGAACGCCGAGTAGCCGAGGCTCACCTGCAGCAGCAGCGGGATCAGGTATGGCATCGCGCCGCTGCCGATCCGCGCGAACAGGTTGCCGAGCAGCCCGACGCTGAACGTATGGATCTTGAACAGTTCGAGCGAGAAGATCGGCTGCGGCGCGCGCACCGCGTAGAGCCCGTACGCGACGAAGCATGCGAGGCTGAGGATCAGCAGGACGAGCACGGCCGCGTGCTGCATCCCGAGATCGGCGAGCCCGTCGAGCGACAGCGAGATCGCGACCATGCCGATCGTCAGCAGCAGATAGCCCTTCAGGTCGAAGCGGCCGACGGCCGGGTTGCGCGAATCGGGCATCGAATAGAAGGTCGCGATGCAGCCCACGACGCCGACCGGCACGTTGATCAGGAAGATCCAGTGCCACGACGCGATCTTCACGAGCCAGCCGCCGAGCGTCGGCCCGATCAGCGGGCCGATCAGGCCGGGAATCGCGACGAACGACAGCGCGGGCAGATAGCGTTCGGCCGGGAACGTGCGCAGCACCGCGAGCCGCCCGACCGGCAGCAGCATCGCGCCACCGATCCCTTGCACGACGCGGAACGCGACCAACTGCGTCAGCGTATGCGCGTTTGCGCACAGCAGCGAGCCGAGCGAGAACACCAGGATCGCGCTGAAGAACACCCGCCGCGTGCCGAAGGTATCGGCGAGCCAGCCCGACACGGGGATCATCACCGCCATCGTCAGCGAGTACGCGATCACGACCGACTGCATGCGCAGCGGCGATTCGCCGAGGCTCGCGGCCATCGACGGCAGCGCCGTGTTGACGATCGTCGAGTCGAGCGTCTGCATGAAGAAGCCCGTTGCGACGAGCCAGAGCATCACGGTGAGGTTCTTTTCGCCGGGAGCGGCGGCAGGCGGACGCTGGAACATGGGGGGCGGGTGGTGGCGCAGGACAGCCGACATTGTAGGGAAAGCCGTCGCGCCGTGCAGGTTCGGCGCGAAGTCCGCGCGGCGGGTGCCCGTCCCCGTCGATTGACCAATACAGTTCAGCCAAAAGTGTCTGCAGCCGTATCTGTCCGTGTGCTGTCGCTGTCCGAAATACTGGTGCCATCGAACCCGTGCGACCAGGAGGCCGCCATGCGCGAACTGCGACTTTATGTGATCGATGGCGACGAGCCGGCCGGTCGGTGGCGGATCGTCGATCGCACCGCACTGGAGGTGGCCGACGGCGAGGTCTGGCTGACGATCGAGGGCCGGCCCGACGATCACTGGCTCGGCGCCGGGGATTCGCTGATGCTTTCGCCCGGCATGCGCGTATGGGTCAGCGCGGGGTCGCAACGTGCGACGTTCGCGTTCGGTCCGCCCGAGGTGTCGGCGGGGCGCGCCGCGCAGGCCTGGTGGAGGCCGCTCGTCGCGCGGCGCGACGGCCGGCGTCATGCGCCCGCGTCGTTGCCGACGTAGCACGCCCGGGGCAGGATCAGCGTTCCGTCCATGCATTGTTCGAGCGCATGCGTGATCCAGCGGGCCGTGCAGTCGTGCAGAGATCCGCGAGTCCGGCTTTGGTACGTGCCGGTCGAGCGAACGTTCGACGCCGCCGCGCGAGCGTTTCGCGTCGGCACGGCAGCGTGCGAGCAGTCGCACCTTGTCCGCGTGATGGCAGCGGTGCCTGCTTGCGCGATTCGGTCGTGAGGGCAGCAACTCGCGGTGCAGATGTGCAGCGGCTCACGCCGGTCCCGAGGATGCTGGCAGGGTTCCCGCGCGCTGGCGGATGTGACGTCGGCCGCTTCTGCCGGAGCGCAGGGGGTACGACCATGCGTGATGCGCCGATTCGCGCAATCAGGATTGCTCGCGACTGTCGCGAATCCTAGACTCGATCTTGTCTTCCTCACCGCCCATTCCGCCATGACACCCGAACTCGCGTTGGCGCATCTGTGGCAGCTGGCACACGGCGACCCCGACGCGCTGGCCCGTGCGACCGTGACCGGACAGGACCCGACGTTGCCGTCGACCTTCCGGGTCGGCACGCTGGCTGTGGCGACGATCGCGGCAGCCGGGCTCGCGGCGGCCGAATGCCACCGGATTCGCACCGGCGTCGCGCAAACCGTCGGCGTGACGGTTCGCGACGCACTCATCGCGTTCCGCAGCGAACGCTACCTGCGCGTGGACGATGGCCCGCCGCCGGAGTTGCGTCATCCGGTGACGGGCTTCTTCGAGACGGGCGACGGACGCTGGATCCAGCTGCACGCGAACTTTCCGCATCACCTGAACGGCATTCTCGACGTACTCGGCTGCGGCGCGCAGCGGGACGATGTCGCCACGGCGATCCGCGCGCGGGAGGGCGCAGCACTCGATACCGTGCTGGCCGAGGCAGGGCTGTGCGCCGCATTGATCAGAACGCCTGACGAGTGGGCGTCACTCGAGCAGGCGCGCGCGATTGCATCGCTGCCGCTGTTCGAGATCGAGCGGATCGGCGACGCACCGGCCGAGCCGATCGGCCGCGGCGAAGCCGGCCAGCCGCTCGCGGGTGTGCGTGTGCTCGATCTCACGCGCATCATCGCGGGGCCGGTCGCGGGCCGCACGCTGGCGTCGCACGGCGCGCAGACGCTGCTCGTCAACGGCCCGCACCTGCCGAACATCGCGCCGCTCGTGATCGACAACGGGCGCGGCAAGCGTTCGACGTGGATCGACCTGCGCGATGCGGCGGACGTCGATGCGCTGCACGCGCTCGCACGCGGCGCGGATGTGTTCCTGCAGTCGTACCGGCCCGGCGCGCTTGCGGCGCGCGGCTTCGGGCCGCAAGCGCTGGCGGCGCGGCGGCCCGGCATCGTGTACGTGTCGATATCCGCGTACGGGCACGCGGGGCCGTGGGCGCAGCGGCGCGGCTTTGACAGCCTCGTGCAGTCGGCGAGCGGGATCGCGTGGCAGGAGCAACAGGCTGCGCACGCGGACGGGCCGCGCCACCTGCCGTGCCAGGCGCTCGATCACGCAACGGGTTATCTCGCGGCGTTCGGTGCGATGATCGCGCTCGCGCGCCGGGCGCGAGAAGGGGGAAGCTGGCACGTGCGGCTGTCGCTCGCGCAGACGGGACGCTGGCTGCAGTCGTTCGGCATCGTGCCGGACGGCCTGCAGGCACCCGATTTCGCGCGCACCGACGTGCGCGACCGGATCGAGCGCATCGCGTCGCCGTTCGGCACGCTCGCCGCGGTGCGGCCAGCCGAGCGGTTGTCGGCGACACCGCCGTCGCTAGCGCGCCCGCCCGTGCCGCTCGGCACCGACGATGCGTGCTGGCTGTGAGCGCCCGCGGTGCGGCCGGCGTTACTTGCGCAGCTCGACGACGAAGTCGTAGTAGTCGTTGCGGCAGTAGGTGTCGGTCAGTTCGATCGCGCGCTGGTCAGACGTATAGCCGATTCGTGTGATCAGCAGCAGCGCGTCGTGCGGTGCGATGCCCATCTGCTCGGCGATCTCGTCGGTCGCATTGACCGCGCGGAAATGCTGCAGCGCGCGCACGATCGGCGTGCCGCGTGCCTCGAGATAGCTGTACAGCGAACCGCCGATCGCCTGCGGATCGGGGATCAGCGTGGCGGGAAACGTCGAATTCTCGACGGCCATCACGATGCCGTCGGCGAGGCGCAGGCGCTTCAGGCGCGTGACCGATGCGGCCGGCGACAGCCCGAGCTGGATCACTTCGTCGCGGTTCGCCGGCTGGATCTCGCGCGCGAGCCATTGCGAGCTCGGCTTGAAGCCGCGCCGTTCGAGCATTTCGCTGAAGCTCGACAGCCGCGACAGCGGATCCTCGTAACGCGGCTGAATGAAGTTGCCTGCGCCCTGCGTGCGGCGAATCAGGCCTTGCTCGACGAGCAGCGCGATCGCCTTGCGCGCGGTGATGCGCGATACGCCGAGCGCATCGGACAGCACGCGCTCGGAGGGCAACGCCTCGCCGGCTGTCCAGCGATTGTCGTGGATCGCGTCGCCGAGCTTGCGGGCGAGCTGCAGGTAGAGCGGCGTGTCGTTGTCGGGGTCGGGGCGCAGGTCCTGCCAGCGGTCGTCCGTGGATGCCTTCATGGAGTGGGTATCGATCTGATTGCGGCCATTCTAAGTCATCGCGTGGCGCCGTTATAGCCGGTTTTTGCCGTGCAATAGGTGAATTGCGCGCGGATTGACTACACTGATGCGTCGTATTCCATGCCTGGGCCGCGGTGCGCGGCCACGCATCCGCAACGAGGAGCGCATGACAGACACGATCGCCACGGTTGTCCTGCCCGACGGCGAGACGATTCCCAAGCTTGGCCTGGGCACGTGGGAAATGGGCGAGCGGCCGGCCCGGCGCGCAGACGAGATCGCCGCGCTGCGCGAAGGCGTCGCGCTCGGGATGACGCTGGTCGATACGGCCGAGATGTACGGCGACGGCGCGACCGAGGAACTGGTCGGCGAGGCGCTCGCGGGCCTGCGCGACGACGTGTTCCTCGTCAGCAAGGTCTATCCGCACCACGCGGGCCGGCGCGATGTCGTCGCCGCATGCGAGGCGAGCCTCAAGCGCCTGCGTACCGATCGCCTCGACCTGTATCTGCTGCATTGGCGTGGCTCGGTGCCGCTCGAGGAGACGGTCGAAGGCTTCGAAGCGCTGCGGCGCGCGGGCAAGATTCGTCACTGGGGCGTCAGCAACTTCGATACGGCCGACATGGCCGAACTCGTCGATGAAGCCGGTGGCGGCGCGTGCGTGACCAACCAGATCCTCTACAACGTCGCGCGGCGCGGCCCGGAATTCGACCTGCTGCCGTGGCTCGCCGAGCACCGGATGCCGGCGATGGCGTACAGCCCGGTCGATCATGGGCGGCTGCCGAAGCGCTCTCCGCTCGACGAGATCGCGCGGCAGCGCGGGGTGTCGGTGATGCGTGTCGCGCTCGCGTGGGTGCTCGCGCAGCCGGGGGTTTTCGCGATCCCGAAGGCGTCGCGGCTCGAACACGTGCGCGACAACCGGGCCGCGCTCGACCTCGTGTTCAGCGATGACGAGCGCGCGCAGCTTGATGCGTACTTCCGTCCGCCACGCAGCAAGCGTGCGCTCGAGATGCTCTGACGACAACCGGCCGGGCAACGCAGCAGTTCAGCGGCTGCCTCCGGACGGCCCGCCGTTGCCGTGACCGCTGCCATTTCCGCTACCGGGGCTGCTGCTGCCACTGCCGCTCGCACCGGCGCCATGGCCACCAACGCGCCCGCCGGCGAAGACGTGCACCGCGCACGCAGCCGGATTGGCGGCGCACGGCGCAAGGTCGTCGACCAGCGTCATGATGAGGGCCGCGCTGGCAACTGCATCGGTCGCGGCGTCCGATGTCGCATCTCGTGCGACGGCATACGAGCATCAGCACGCGAACGCGGCGAGCAAGGTTGCGCGATAACGCCGTCCCGTCGTGCGGAACGGTTGCTTCGTCTTGAGCGTCATGGCCTCCCCCTGCGCGCGATGCCTCGTCGCCGCGCGGCCATCGACGTGTGATGCAGGAGGGGTGGTAAAGATTCGTAGTCCTGTCGGCATCCGCTTCGCCTTCGGGCGGGCGCCGGACGCCAGCCGCGAGGAGGGGAACGGCATGTGGGCCCGCCGTGCGAATCCCTATCCGCGAGATCCGTGCCGCCGGCCGCTGGTGTCCGCCGCGCAACGCGCACACAAGTGCGCGTCGCCGCATGCACCGTCAGCTTTGTTCCCGGAACGAAACGTCCGAGCCAAGTTCAGCGCGCAGGCGCATCGGCCGCGCGCTGCCAGCGGTGGAACAGGATCGACACGATCCAGCAGACGAGGAACAGTGCAACGATGCCGTAGCCGATCGAGCCGAAGCGTTCGCCGAGCGCATCGAGCGTGTCGCGCACGGGGCCCGTCAGCGACAGCTTGTCGGCCAGCAGGCCGGCTGCCTCGATCCCGCCGATTGCCAGCGCGACGGCCGCCGACACGAACGTGATGCTCGCGTTGTAGAGCAGCTTGCGCTGCGGATCGTCCATTGCCCAGCCGTACGCGTGGATCATCAGCACGTTGTCGGTCGAGTCGATCAGCGTCATGCCGGCGGTGAACAGCGCGGGAAACAGCATGACCGTATAGACCGGCAGCCCCTGGCTCGCCTGCGCGGCGGCGATCGCGAGCAGGCCGATTTCGGTTGCGGTATCGAAACCCAGCCCGAACAGCACGCCGACCGGATACATGTGCCAGCTCTTCGACACGAACCGGAACAGCGGACGCAGCAGCCGGGACACGAGCCCGGCAGGACGGTGCACATGCGCGGCGTCGTGCCTGTGCCCGTGCGTGCCGCGATAGCGCCGCCACACGTCGCGCAGGATCACCAGGTTCACGCACGCGAGCACGAGCAGGAAGATGGCCGACACCGCCGTGCCGATCGTGCCGCCGATCTCGCGGAATGCATCGAACCGGTCGCGCAGCGCGAACGCGGTCAGCGCGATGCCGAGCGTCGCGGCGATCACGATCGTCGAATGGCCGAGCGAGAAGAACAGGCCGACGCTCACCGGACGCTGGCCTTCCTGCATCAGCTTGCGCGTCGCCACGTCGATCGCGGCGATGTGATCGGCGTCGACCGCATGACGCAGCCCGAGACCGTAAGCGATCGCCGCGGTGCCGAGCAGCAGCGGATGATCGCGCAACACGGCGAGCGCCCACAGCCAGACGGCGGCATTCGCGGCGATCAGGCCGGCATAGAGGGTCAGCAGGCGGCGCAGGGCAGGGGTGGGCGGCATCGGGATGGTTCCATCTGACGAATCGCCATGCATTGTGGCACGCGAAAAAAGTTGCAGGGTGTGCCGATCAAAAAAGCCGCGTGCACGGCGCGCGCGGATGAAAAAAGGCCCGTCCGGGATCGGACGGGCCTTGCCTGCATGCGGCAGCGCGAGCGCGCCGCGCTTACTTCACTTTCGCGTTGATCACGCCTTCCGATACGTTGGCCGGCGTTTCCGCGTAGTGCTTGAACTCCATCGTGTAGGTCGCGCGGCCCTGCGTGGCCGAACGCAGCGACGTCGAATAGCCGAACATTTCCGCGAGCGGCACTTCGGCGCGCACGAGCTTGCCGCCGCCGCCCGCGATGTCCTCCATCCCCTGCACGATGCCGCGCCGGCTCGACAGGTCGCCCATCACGTTGCCCATGAAGTCCTCGGGCGTCTCGACCTCGACGGCCATCATCGGCTCGAGCAGCACGGGTTTCGCGCGGCGCATCGCTTCCTTGAACGCCATCGAGCCGGCCATCCGGAACGCGTTTTCGTTCGAGTCGACGTCGTGGTACGAGCCGAACGTCAGGTGCACCTTCACGTCGACGACCGGGTAGCCCGCGAGCACGCCGCTCTTCAGCGTTTCGGTGATGCCCTTGTCGACGGCCGGGATGAATTCGCGCGGAATCACGCCGCCCTTGATCTCGTCGAGGAACTCGTAGCCCTTGCCCGGGTTCGGCTCGAGCGTGATCACCGCGTGGCCGTACTGGCCGCGACCGCCCGACTGCTTGACAAACTTGCCCTCGACGTCGGACGCCGTCGTGCGCACCGTCTCGCGATATGCGACCTGCGGCTTGCCGACCGTCGCTTCGACGCCGAATTCGCGCTTCATCCGGTCGACCAGGATTTCGAGGTGAAGCTCGCCCATCCCCGAAATGATCGTCTGGCCGGACTCTTCGTCGGTCTGCACGCGGAACGACGGGTCTTCCTGTGCAAGGCGGTTCAGCGCGAGGCCCATCTTCTCCTGGTCGGCCTTCGTCTTCGGCTCGACGGCCTGCGAGATCACCGGCTCCGGGAATTCCATCTTCTCGAGGATGATCGGCTTGGTCGGATCGCACAGCGTGTCGCCGGTGGTCGCTTCCTTCAGGCCGACGGCCGCCGCGATGTCGCCCGCGCGCACTTCCTTGATTTCCTTGCGCTCGTTCGCGTGCATCTGCAGGATCCGGCCGAGCCGTTCCTTCTTGTCCTTGGTCGCGTTGAGCACCGTGTCGCCCGATTCGACGACGCCCGAATACACGCGGAAGAAGATCAGCTGGCCGACGAACGGGTCGGTCATGATCTTGAACGCGAGCGACGAGAACGGCTCGTCGTCGCTCGGATGGCGTTCCGCCGGCTTTTCCGGATCGGCGAAGTCGTGGCCAAGGATGGCCGGCACGTCGACGGGCGACGGCAGGTAGTCGATCACCGCGTCGAGCATCGCCTGCACGCCCTTGTTCTTGAACGCGCTGCCGCACAGCATCGGCACGATCTCGTTCGCGATCGTGCGTTTGCGCAGCGCGGCCTTGATCTCGTCCTCGGTCAGCGATTCATGGTCGTGCAGGTACTTCTCGAGCAGTTCCTCGCTCGCTTCCGCCGCGGCCTCGACCATCTTCTCGCGCCATTCGTGCGCGAGCTCGACGAGATTCGCGGGAATCTCCTCGTACGAGAACTTCACGCCCTGGCTTTCGTCGTCCCACACGATCGCCTTCATCTTCACGAGATCGACGACGCCCTGGAAATGATCTTCCGCGCCGACCGGAATCTGGATCGGCACGGCGACGCCCTTCAGGCGCTCGCCGATCTGCCGCTGCACGCGGAAGAAATCGGCGCCGACGCGGTCCATCTTGTTGACGAACGCGATACGCGGCACCTTGTACTTGTTGGCCTGGCGCCAGACGGTTTCGGACTGCGGCTGCACGCCGCCGACCGAGTCGTAGACCATGCACGCGCCGTCGAGCACGCGCATCGAGCGCTCGACTTCAATCGTGAAGTCGACGTGCCCGGGCGTGTCGATGATGTTGATCCGGTGCTCCGGATAGTTGCCGGCCATGCCCTTCCAGAAAGCCGTGGTCGCCGCTGACGTGATCGTGATGCCGCGTTCCTGCTCTTGCTCCATCCAGTCCATCGTGGCCGCGCCGTCGTGCACTTCACCGATCTTGTGGCTCACACCGGTGTAAAACAGGATGCGCTCGGTCGTCGTGGTTTTGCCGGCATCGATGTGAGCGCTGATCCCGATATTGCGATAGCGCTCGATGGGGGTTTTGCGGGGCACGTGAACCTCCTTGGGTTCGGATCGTAAGCGGGCCGGCGGTGCCGGCCCGGGTGGACAAGCGAGACTTAAAGCATAGCGCTTGCGCGTGGCTTTTGCAGATGCGGCCGGCAATGGCGGAATCAAGCCGGGTGCCACCGCCGGCGGTCGAAAAAAAAGCCGGCGCGCAACGGGCGGCCGGCTTCGGTCGGTGCGCGGCGCGACGCCGCGGCGATGGCCGTTACTGGGCCTGCGGCAGGCCTTCGAGCTTCATGCCGGGCTTGATGCCCTTTGCCGCGAACCAGCCCTTGCTCATTTCGAGCGCATAGACGCCGTTGTTGCGCGGGCAGTGGTTGTCGGTCGTCTCGGCCTTCATCTCGTCGATGTCGGTGATCGTGCCGTCCGCGCGGATGAACGCGATCGACAGAGGGATCAGCGTGTTCTTCATCCAGAAGCAGTGCACCGCGTTCTCGTTGAACACGAACAGCATGCCTTCGTTCGGCGCGAGTTGCGATCGGTACATCAGCCCTTGTTCCCGATCGGGGTCGTTTGCAGCGACGGCCGCGTCGATCACGTACATGCCGGCGCGCAGCTTCACGCGCGGGAATTCGCTCGGCTGCTTGGCGCCGGGCGGCATTTGCGCGCTGGCGGCCTGCATGCCGAGCGCCATGACGGCGAGCGCGGCGGGAAACACGGCGGCGCGCGCAAGGCGGCCGAGCGACGAACGCAGGGAGAATTGCACAGCAAGGCTCCTATCTGGAAAACAAGACCCGCATGGTACGCGATGCGCGCCGGCGGGCACAAAAAGAAAAAGGCAGATCGCCTTGCGGTGATCTGCCTTTCAACGCCGTAAGAACGGCAAGACTGCGTGTTCTTGACTGCGTTATTACAGCAAGCTTACTTAGTTCGAAGCAGCTGCCGGTGCTGCTGCGTCGCTTGCTGCAGCCTTCTTCGATGCCTTGTGGTGCTTCTTAGCTGCGTGGTGCTTCTTAGCAGCGTGCTTAGCCGGTGCCGAAGCAGCTTCAGCAGCAGCCGGAGCAGCTTCCGGAGCCGATGCTTGTGCGAAAGCAGCCGTTGCGAAGAGGCCAGCGACCAGAGCGGCGATCAGTTTGTTCATGTTGTGTTCCTCAGCTTTAGTTAATTAACCAAATGACCCGGCAATAGGAGTCATGTCGTCTAACGGTGCCATCCACCTTTCGGTTGACAGACGCTTCGAGAAATTTCTCATTGCGCTGCGGGCGCCGAATCGTATTCGATAAAAACGTCGCTTTCGTGACGCAAACACGGCTTCGGCTGCCAATGCCGGATAGCTAAGGTTGGCATCTGCGTGGTTTAACGCGCGATCTTCGCAGGCGGTTGACGAAAAAGATGACGAAAATTTGCCCGTCCCGAATTCGTCATCCGGCGGTCGCGAAACCGTCCCACGGCGCGCGCGGCGGCAGCGCGATTGTTTCTCCCGGTGCAATGCCGAGTGTGAATATATCCAGCGCGCCGACGCCGACGCGCACCAGGCGCAACGTCGGGAAGCCGACGGCCGCCGTCATTCTGCGCACCTGCCGGTTCTTGCCCTCGGTGATCGCAAGCTCGATCCACGTCGTCGGGATCGCGGCGCGGTAGCGGATCGGCGGATTGCGCGGCCACAGCGTGTCGGGCGGTTCGATGAATTCGGCGCGGCACGGGCGCGTCACATAGTCGCCGAGGTCGACGCCGCGCGCGAGCGCCTTCAGGTCCGCGGGCCCGGGCGCGCCCTCGACCTGCGCCCAGTAGCGCTTGACGAGCTTGTGGCGGGGCTCGGCGATACGCGCCTGCAGCGCGCCGTCGTCGGTGAGCAGCAGCAGCCCCTCGCTGTCCGCGTCCAGCCGGCCGGCCGCGTAGACGCCGGGCGTTTTTACCCAGTCGCCGAGCGATGGGCGCGTCTCGTGCGCGGAAAACTGGCAAATCGTGCCGAACGGCTTGTTGAGGGCGATCAGGTTCATGGCGGGGCGTCCGTCCGGCGCGCAGCGGGACGCGGCGGCGGGCAGTCTATGGCAAATGGCGGAATCTTAATGCATAATACGGAACGGCAAGTCCTCTGTCTTATATAAGACATAAGTGGGGTCTTGATACGCGGTGCCGCGCTTCGTGCCGAAGTGCCCGGTTGGGGCGCTAGAATAGCGGCTCGCTGTTGCCGTCACGGGGTGGCCATGCCGCGCCCCCGCCGCGCGCGCAGCTTCGACCAGCATCACCTGCTCAGCCACGTCACTGGAGTCGATCATGCCGTATCAGCACATCAAGGTTCCGGAAGGCGGTGACAAGATCACCGTCAACAAGGACTACTCGCTCAACGTTTCCGATCAGCCGATCATTCCCTATATCGAAGGCGACGGTACGGGCTTCGATATCACCCCGGTCATGATCAAGGTCGTCGACGCGGCGGTCGCGCATGCCTACAAGGGCAAGCGCAAGATCCACTGGATGGAGATTTTCGCGGGCGAGAAGGCGACGAAGGTGTACGGTCCGGACGTGTGGCTCCCGGACGAAACGCTGCAGGTGCTCAAGGAATACGTGGTGTCGATCAAGGGGCCGCTCACGACCCCGGTCGGCGGCGGCATCCGTTCGCTGAACGTCGCGCTGCGCCAGGAACTCGACCTGTACGTGTGCCTGCGCCCGGTGCAGTACTTCAAGGGCGTGCCGTCGCCGGTGCGCGAGCCGCAAAAGATCGACATGGTGATCTTCCGCGAGAACTCGGAAGACATCTACGCGGGCATCGAATGGGCCGCGGGCTCCGAGCAGGCGAAGAAGGTGATCAAGTTCCTGCAGGACGAGATGGGCGTGAAGAAGATCCGCTTCCCGGAAACCTCGGGGATCGGTGTCAAGCCGGTGTCGACCGAAGGCACCGAGCGTCTCGTGCGCAAGGCGATCCAGTACGCGATCGACAACGATCGCAAGTCGGTCACGCTGGTGCACAAGGGCAACATCATGAAGTTCACGGAAGGCCTGTTCCGTGATGCCGGCTACGCGCTTGCACAGAAGGAATTCGGCGGCGAGCTGATCGACGGCGGCCCGTGGATGCGCGTGAAGAACCCGAAGACGGGCAACGAGATCGTGATCAAGGATTCGATCGCCGATGCGTTCCTGCAGCAGATCCTGCTGCGCCCGGCCGAATACGACGTGATCGCCACGCTGAACCTGAACGGCGACTACATCTCCGACGCGCTGGCCGCGCAGGTCGGCGGCATCGGGATCGCGCCGGGTGCGAACCTGTCGGATTCGGTCGCGATGTTCGAAGCGACGCACGGCACCGCGCCGAAGTACGCGGGCAAGGATTACGTGAACCCCGGTTCCGAGATCCTGTCGGCGGAAATGATGCTGCGCCACCTGGGCTGGACGGAAGCCGCCGACACGATCATCGCCGCGATGGAGAAGTCGATCCTGCAGAAGCGCGTCACGTACGACTTCGCGCGCCTGATGGAAGGTGCGACGCAGGTGTCGTGCTCGGGCTTCGGTGAAGTGCTGATCGAGAACATGTAAGTCCCCTTCCGGGGTGGGCCGGCGCGTGTCCGGCCGCCCCGGCGCCTACTGCCGGCGCCGGAGCGTTTCGTGGATGGCAGGTTTGTTGGCAGGGCGGTCCGGCATGCGGGCCGCGGCGCCGCGATGCGGTCCGGAGCCCCTGCAAGGTAGAACATGACGGCCCTCGCAACACCACCGCCCGGCTGAGCCGGCGCGCCCCTTTCGCGACCGACCCGGTCGCTCCCCGCCGGTTACCGCCGGCGTCTCAGTCCAACAATCACGTAGCAATGCTTTGACCACCATGTCCACTTCGCCCAAGATCATCTACACCCTCACTGACGAAGCGCCCGCGCTCGCGACCTATTCGCTGCTGCCGATCGTCAAGGCCTTCACGCGCTCGTCCGGCGTCGCCGTCGAGACGCGCGACATCTCGCTCGCCGGCCGCATCATCGCGGCATTCGCAGACGCCCTGCCGCCCGAGCAGAAGGGTTCCGACGATCTGGCCGAACTGGGCCAGCTCACGCTGAAGCCGGAAGCGAACATCATCAAGCTGCCGAACATCAGCGCATCGGTGCCGCAGCTCAAGGCCGCGATCGCCGAACTGCAGGCGCAGGGCTACCAGCTGCCGGCCTACCCGGAAGATCCGTCGACGGACGAAGAGAAGGCGGTCAAGGCCCGCTACGACAAGATCAAGGGCAGCGCGGTGAACCCGGTGCTGCGCGAAGGCAACTCCGACCGCCGCGCGCCGCTGTCGGTCAAGAATTACGCACGCAAGCATCCGCACAAGATGGGCGCGTGGCAGGCCACGTCGAAGGCGCACGTCGCGCACATGAGCGAAGGCGACTTCTACGGCAGCGAGAAATCGGCGCTGATCGCCGAGGCCGGCAGCGTGAAGATCGAACTCACGACAACCGACGGCGCGAAGAAGGTGCTGAAGGAAAAGACGGCCGTGAAGGCCGGTGAAGTGATCGACGCATCGGTGATGAGCCGCAATGCGCTGCGCAACTTCATCGACGCGCAGATCGCCGATGCGAAGGCGCAGGACGTGCTGTTCTCGGTGCACCTGAAGGCGACCATGATGAAGGTCTCCGATCCGATCCTGTTCGGTCATTTCGTATCGGTGTTCTACCGCGACGCACTCGCGAAGCACGCGGACGTGCTGGCGCAGGTCGGTTTCAACCCGAACAACGGGATCGGCGATCTGTACGCGCGCCTGAAGGACCTGCCGGCCGACACGCGCGAAGCGATCGAAGCCGACGTCAAGGCCGAATACGCGGTGCGCCCGCGTCTCGCGATGGTCAACTCGGACAAGGGCATCACGAACCTGCACGTGCCGAGCGACGTGATCGTCGACGCGTCGATGCCGGCGATGATCCGCGAATCGGGCTGCATGTGGGGCCCGGACGGTGAGCTGTACGACGCGAAGGCCGTGATTCCGGACCGCTGCTACGCGGGCGTCTACCAGGCCGTGATCGAGGATTGCAAGCAGCACGGTGCGTTTGACCCGGTCACGATGGGCAGCGTGCCGAACGTCGGCCTGATGGCGCAGGCGGCTGAAGAATACGGTTCGCACGACAAGACGTTCCAGATCCCGGCGGACGGCGTCGTGCGCGTGATCGACGAAGCGGGCAACGTGCTGCTCGAGCACGCGGTCGAGTCGGGCGACATCTGGCGCATGTGCCAGACCAAGGACGCGCCGGTGCAGGATTGGGTCAAGCTCGCGGTGAACCGCGCCCGCGCGACCGGCGCGCCGGCCGTGTTCTGGCTCGACCCGGCGCGTGCGCACGACGCGCAGATCATCGCGAAGGTCGAACGCTACCTGAAGGATCACGACACGAACGGCCTCGACATCCGCATCATGACGCCGGTCGACGCGACGCGTTTCTCGCTCGAGCGCATCCGCGCGGGCAAGGACACGATCTCGGTCACCGGCAACGTGCTGCGCGACTACCTGACCGACCTGTTCCCGATCATGGAACTCGGCACCAGCGCGAAGATGCTGTCGATCGTGCCGCTGATGGCCGGCGGCGGGATGTTCGAAACGGGTGCGGGCGGTTCCGCGCCGAAGCACGTGCAGCAGTTCGTCGAGGAAGGTTTCCTGCGCTGGGATTCGCTCGGCGAATTCCTCGCGCTGGCTGCTTCGCTCGAACACCTCGGCAACGCATACCAGAACCCGAAGGCGGTCGTGCTCGCGAAGACGCTCGACCAGGCGACCGGCAAGTTCCTGGACGAGAACAAGTCGCCCGCGCGCAAGGTCGGCGGCCTCGACAACCGCGGCAGCCATTTCTACCTGTGCCTGTATTGGGCGCAGGCGCTGGCCGAGCAGACCGACGACGCGGCGCTGAAGGCGCAGTTCGACGGCGTGGCGAAGGCGCTGTCCGACAGCGAAGCGCGCATTCTGGAAGAGCTGGCTGCTGCGCAAGGCAAGGCGCAAGCCATCGGCGGCTACTACCGTCCGAACGTTGACCTGACGAGCCAGGCAATGCGCCCGAGCGCGACGCTGAACGCCATCGTCGACGCGGTCGCCTGACGCAGGCCGCGCGATTGCGCGGATCGATGCGGGTGCCGGCGTGGCGGGCAATGCTGCCTGCCGCCGGCCACAAAAGAACAACGCCCCGGTCGCCCGGGGCGTTGTTCGTTGCGGGCTTGCTATTCAGACGTGAACGATTTCCCATTCGGCGATTTCGTGCGGCACTTCGAGCGTTGCCGTGTCCAGTTCGGACAGTTGCTCGCAGTCGCCGCGGGAGATGTGGTCGGCAGCCACTTCGGGGCACGAGAATGCGCCGAGCAGGGCGTTGCCGAACGTCGCTTCCCAGCCGCCGTTACCCGGCAGGATGTAGAACGACCCGAGCGCTGAACCAAAGCGAAATCCCTTCATTTCCGTTCTCCCTTTCTGATCACACGCGATTCTGTTGTGCCCCTGCCGGTTCGGCCGGCTGTGGCCCGACTGGCTGCTTGCGCCGGCTTCCGTCTTGAACGTCGTGGCGAAGCGTCAGTGCATGGGACAAAGTCTACGTCCGCGACTCGCTCGGATGGTGCATGTAGAACGGCTTCACTAAACAAAAATTCTCTTTTAAAAACAAAGAATTATTTTCTTCATTTTGTATTGCGGAACGTTTTTTGGCATCGCGAAACGGGGATTTTGTGCCCTGCACCACGAATTTTTACAACGCAGAGACTTGTTCCGCATCGTGAAATATTGGTGGGTTTGCGGATCGGTGAAGCACTAGGCGCCGTGGCGGGGCCGGACGGCAGGCGCGAGGCGACCGCTTGGGCACTGCCCGGGGCAGGGTTGAGTGGCGCTTCGGCCGCGAGTGAAAGGCCGTACGTCGTCGATCGACGATGCGGGTCGAGGCGTCCTGAATCCGGTGCGGCGTCGTCGAGCCCTGCGGCGTATCGCCGCCCGGCCGGCCGCGGCGTTTCTCGATTTGGGCCTGCGGTTATGATGACGCGGGCATCAGGATTTGCGTCGCGCATCGGCGCTTCAGTGGGCTGGCACGGGCGTCGTGGCGGCCGCGCGACCCAGAGCATGAATAACGAGGAACGATTGATGATACGGAGAACCTTCCTGTCGCGCGCCATCGGTGTCGTGGCCGCGTCGCTGTTCGCGCGCACCGCATGGGCGCAGCATACAGGTCACGCTGGCATGGCCGGCATGGATTCGATGGACGACATGCCTGGCATGTCGGACATGTCAGGGATGGCGGGTCACGGGCAGCACGGTAAATCCGCACCGGCCGCGCTCGCGGCTGCCGATGCGCTGCCGGCCGGCGCGCCACTCGCGGCGCTGCGCACGCTCGCGAACGAAAGCCGCGAGCCCGGCACGTTCCGGGCCACGCTGGTGGCGCAGCCGGTGGCGCGCCCGATGCTGCACGGCGCACGGCCGACCACGTTCTGGCAGTTCGGTGCGGGCGCGCAGGGCCCCGTCGTCGGTCCGCTGATCGACGTGCGCGAGGGCGACACGGTCGAGATCAGGTTCGTGAACAAGCTGCCGCAGCCGTCGACGATCCACTGGCACGGCCTGCCCGTGCCGCCTGACCAGGACGGCAACCCTTCCGATCCCGTCGCGCCCGGCGCGTCGCGCATGTACCGCTTCACGTTGCCGAAGGGGAGTGCCGGCACCTATTGGTACCACCCGCATCCGCACATGATGACGGCCGAGCAGGTCTTCCGCGGGCTGGCCGGCCCGTTCGTCGTGCGCGCCGCGGACGATCCGCTGGCGGGCTGGCCCGAGCGCAACCTGTTCGTGTCGGACCTGAAGCTTGCGCGCGACGGCACGATTGCACCGAACGACATGATGGACTGGATGAACGGCCGCGAGGGCCAGTTCGTGCTGGTCAACGGCGCACGCCGGCCGCGGATCGACGTCGCGGGCGACGAGCGCTGGCGCGTGTGGAACGCGTGCAGCGCGCGCTACCTGCGCGTCGCGTTCGACGACGGCCGCGCGTTCGAGCACGTGGGCACCGACGGCGGGCTGTTCGACGCGCCGCGCCGCGTCACGTCGCTGCTGATCGCGCCGGGCGAACGTGCGGAGCTGCTGGTGCGCGCCGGCGATCGTGCGTTGCGCGCGGTGCTGCAGGCGGCCGAATACGACCGCCGCAAGATGTCGATGTCGCACGATGACGGACACGGCAGCCTGCCGCCCGATCCGGCGCTGGCCCTGGCTGACGTCGTATTCGCGCCGGCCGCCGCACGTGCGCTGCCGGAGACCCTGCGCGCGGTGCCGCCGCTGGGCGAGCCGGTCGCGCACAAGGAGGTCGCGTTCGGCGAAGAGATGGACATGGACGCGATGATGAAGGGCGCGGCGCACGGCCGCCCGGCGGGCATGCGCTTCACGATCAACGGTGACACCTACGCGCCGCATCGCGCGACGCTGACGAGCCGTCGTGGCGACGTCGAACGCTGGACGATCCGCAACGGCACCGACATGGATCACCCGTTCCACCTGCACGGTACGCAGTTCCAGGTAATCGAGCGCGCGTCGGGCGGCTCGCGTACAAGCGAACCGTTCCGCGCATGGCGCGACACCGTGAACGTGCGCAGCGGCGAAACCGTGACGATTCTCGTCACGCAAGACATGTCCGGCGAGCGCATGTTTCATTGCCACATTCTCGAACACGAGGATCTCGGCATGATGGGCACGCTGAAGGTCGTGTAACGAAGTGGCGATTATGTTTCACGTGCCGGACGAGTATCCGATTTGCACGCGAGACAAGACAATGTGTGTTCAATTATCGGGATTGAACGAAAAGGCTGGCCAATCGATAATCGATTGGCCAGCCTCGAATAAAAAGAAACCCGGCGCAATGCGCCGGGTTTCTTCGTCTGATATCCGGTGCCTTATACGGCCTGGATGTTCGACGCTTGCTTGCCCTTCGGCCCTTGGACGACGTCAAAGCTCACCTTCTGGCCTTCCTTCAGCGTCTTGAAGCCATTCATGGTGATAGCCGAGAAGTGCGCAAACAGATCCTCACCGCCCTCATCGGGAGTGATGAAACCGAAGCCCTTCGCGTCGTTGAACCACTTAACGATACCAGTTGCCATTTCCTACTTCCCCTGTCACACAGTCGCTGCTACTTACCACGAGCACGCTCGAAAAGCTAAACGACCGGAAAATGCAGCCGTTCCCCCCTCACAAGCTCACCTCGGCCTCTTTCATTTTGCCAACCGGCAAATTGAAAAAAGTGCCAGCTTGATTGTTGGCGCTCTTTATTGGAGTGTCAAGTGGAATTTTTAGACGTTTAGAGGGACGTTGTAAAGAACCCATTTTCAGGGTTTTTCCGGCTTTGCTTAGCAGCAGGCGGCCAAGCGCGAGGTCTTGAAAAGCCGCATAATCGGCTCATATACCAGGCTCGAGTGACGCGCGTTCGAGCCGTCCCGGCTTGTGGGATACTGGATGCGGATACGACGTTCCGGTGCTGTTCCCCCAGACGGTTCGTGTTCCGCGCCACGCGTGAAAGCCGGCACCGCAGCCGGCTTTCGTATGGCGCGAAGAAGATCGCGTGTTCCGGGATTCCGGGGAGGGCGCCGGCCGGTCGGTCGGGTAATGGCAGGATTGCGGGCCTGTCCGAGTTGTTTAGAATGGGTGTATGGCGATTATCCCGGACAAGCAGGACAGCACCGTCCTGGAACGCAAGCAGCAGAAGCTCAAGCCGCCTTCGATGTACAAGGTGGTGCTGCTGAACGACGACTTCACGCCGATGGAATTCGTCGTGATGGTGGTCCAGGAGTATTTCAAGAAGGATCGCGAGACGGCCACGCAGATCATGCTGAAGGTTCATCGCGAAGGGCGAGGAGTTTGTGGGGTCTATACGCGGGACATCGCGTCGACCAAGGTTGAGCAAGTCGTTACCCATGCGCGGCAGGCCGGGCATCCGCTGCAGTGCGTGATGGAGGAAGCATGATTGCCCAGGAATTGGAAGTCAGCCTGCACATGGCGTTCATGGAAGCACGCCAGGCGCGCCATGAGTTCATTACGGTCGAGCATTTGCTGCTGGCCCTGCTGGATAATCCGACGGCAGCCGAGGTGTTGCGCGCGTGCGCGGCAAACATCGAGGACTTGCGTCAGAACCTGCGCAATTTCATCCACGACAACACACCTACCGTCCCGGGCACCGACGATGTCGATACCCAGCCGACGCTCGGTTTCCAGCGCGTGATCCAGCGCGCGATCATGCACGTCCAGTCGACGTCGAACGGCAAGAAGGAAGTCACCGGCGCGAACGTGCTGGTCGCGATCTTCGGCGAGAAGGATTCGCATGCCGTGTACTACCTGCAGCAGCAGGGCGTCACGCGCCTCGACGTCGTGAACTTCATTTCGCACGGCATCGCGAAGACGAACAACGGCGAAGCCGCGAAGTCGTCCGATGCGAACGCGGAAAGCGAAGACGCGAATGCGCAGAAGGAAACGCCGCTCGCGCAATTCACGCAGAACCTGAACCAGATGGCGAAGGACGGCCGCATCGATCCGCTGATCGGTCGCGAGCCCGAGGTCGAGCGCGTGGTCCAGGTGCTGTGCCGTCGCCGCAAGAACAATCCGCTGCTCGTCGGCGAGGCCGGCGTCGGCAAGACCGCGATCGCGGAAGGGCTCGCCTATCGCATCACGCGCGGCGAAGTGCCGGACATCCTCGCGAACGCGCAGGTCTACTCGCTCGACATGGGCGCGCTGCTTGCGGGCACCAAGTACCGCGGCGATTTCGAGCAACGTCTGAAGACGGTGTTGAAGGAACTGAAGGAGCGTCCGCACGCGATCCTGTTCATCGACGAAATCCACACGCTGATCGGCGCGGGCGCCGCATCGGGCGGCACGCTCGATGCATCGAACCTGCTGAAGCCGGCGTTGTCGTCGGGCACGCTCAAGTGCATCGGCGCGACCACGTTCACCGAGTATCGCGGCATCTTCGAGAAGGACGCGGCGCTGTCGCGGCGCTTCCAGAAGGTCGACGTGACGGAGCCGACCGTCGAGCAGACGGTCGCGATCCTGCGCGGGCTGAAGTCGCGCTTCGAGGAGCATCACGGCGTCAAGTATTCGTCGGGTGCGCTGTCGGCCGCGGCCGAACTGTCGGCGCGCTTCATCACCGACCGTCACCTGCCGGACAAGGCGATCGACGTGATCGACGAAGCGGGCGCCGCCCAGCGCATCCTGCCGAAGTCGAAGCAGAAGAAGACGATCGGCAAGAGCGAGATCGAGGAAATCATCTCGAAGATCGCGCGTGTGCCGGCCCAGAGCGTGTCGCAGGACGATCGCAGCAAGCTGCAGACGCTCGACCGCGACCTGAAGAGCGTCGTGTTCGGCCAGGATCCGGCGATCGACGCGCTGGCTGCCTCGATCAAGATGGCGCGTGCGGGCCTCGGCAAGATGGACAAGCCGATCGGCGCGTTCCTGTTCTCCGGCCCGACGGGCGTCGGCAAGACCGAAGTGGCGCGCCAGCTCGCGTTCACGCTCGGCATCGAGCTGATCCGTTTCGACATGTCGGAATACATGGAGCGTCACGCGGTGAGCCGCCTGATCGGCGCGCCGCCGGGCTACGTCGGGTTCGACCAGGGTGGCTTGCTGACCGAAGCCGTCACGAAGAAGCCGCACTGCGTGCTGCTGCTCGACGAAATCGAGAAGGCGCATCCGGACATCTTCAACGTGCTGCTGCAGGTGATGGACCACGGCACGCTGACGGACAACAACGGCCGCAAGGCGGATTTCCGCAACGTCATCATCATCATGACGACGAACGCGGGCGCCGAGTCGATGCAGAAGGCGACGATCGGCTTCACGACGCGCCGCGAGACGGGCGACGAGATGACCGACATCAAGCGCCTGTTCACGCCGGAGTTCCGCAACCGCCTCGATTCGATCATCAGCTTCCGCTCGCTCGATGAGGAAATCATCATGCGCGTGGTCGACAAGTTCCTGATCCAGCTCGAGGAACAGCTGCACGAGAAGAAGGTCGACGCGCTCTTCACCGACGCGTTGCGCAAGCATCTCGCGAAACACGGCTTCGACCCGCTGATGGGCGCGCGGCCGATGCAGCGGCTGATCCAGGACACGATCCGTCGCGCGCTGGCCGACGAGCTGCTGTTCGGCAAGCTCGTCAACGGCGGCCACGTGACGGTCGATGTCGACGAAAACGACAAGGTGCAGTTGTCGTTCGACAAGCTGGCGAATCCGCCGCACAAGCCGAACGAAGAGGCTGTCGAAGTCGAGTAAGCGATAATCGGGTAGTTCATGCGAACGGCGCGGGATGTTTTCCGCGCCGTTTCGTTTTATCTGGCGCCGGCGGCGCGATGGTGGTGCAGGGGAGTGGCAACGCAGTGACACAACAACAACGGACGTTCGACGACATCGTCGCGCGCGAACAGGGTTTGCGCCATGCGCTGACGTCGGGGCAGATGGCGATGATCGCGATCGGCGGCGCGATCGGCACGGGGCTGTTCCTCGGCAGCGGGTTCGCGATCGGGCTCGCCGGCCCGAGCGTGCTGGTCTCGTACGCGATCGGCGCGCTGATCGCGCTGCTGCTGATGGGCGCGCTCGCGGAAATGACGGTCGCGCATCCGACGGCCGGCTCGTTCGGCGCCTATGCCGAGCACTATGTCGGCCCGCTCGCGGGATTCCTGGTGCGCTATGCGTACTGGTTCGCGGTCGTGTTCGCGATCGGCACCGAGATCAGCGCGATCGCCGTGTTCATGAAGTACTGGTTCCCGGCCGTGCCCGGCTGGTACTGGGTGATCGGCTTCTCCGCGCTGCTGATCGCCGTGAACCTCGCGAGCGTCACGCTGTACGGCACGGTCGAATACGCGTTCTCGCTGCTGAAGATCGCTGCAATCGTCGTGTTCATCGTGCTCGGCGCATATCTCGTGTGGTCGGCGCCGGCTGCATCGGGCATCGGTTTCGCGAACTACACCGCGCACGGCGGCTTCATGCCGAAGGGGCCGTGGGGCACGTGGGTCGCGGTGATCGTCGCGATCTTCAGCTACATGAGCATCGAAGCCGTCGCGATCGCGGCAGGCGAGGCGCGCGATCCGCAGCACGCGGTCACGCGCGCGTTCCGCTCGACCGTGTTCCGGCTCGTGCTGTTCTATCTGTTGACGCTGTCGCTGATGCTCGCGATCGTGCCGTGGACGCAGGCCGGCACCGACGAAAGCCCGTTCGTGAAGGTGATGGCCGCGACCCACGTGCCTTACGCGGCGGGCGTGATCAATTTCGTGCTGCTGATCGCGGCGCTATCGGCGATGAATAGCCAGCTTTACGTGACGACGCGGATGATGTTCAGCCTGTCGCGCGCACGGCTCGCGCCCGCGGTGTTCGGCCGGCTCGGCACGAACGGCGTGCCGCGCGCGGCGCTGTGGATCTCGACGAGCGGCGTCGCCGTCGCGGCCGTGCTGGTCGCGCTGGCGCCCGACACGGCGTTTACCGTGATGATGGCAATCGCGATGTTCGGCGCGCTGTTCACGTGGCTGATGATCTTCGTCACGCACCTGCGCTTTCGTGCGCGGTATCGCGGCCCCGCGCTCGCGTTCCGGATGTGGGGGCACCCGTTCGGCAGCCTGCTTGGTGCGGGGCTCGTCGCGGCGATCCTGATCACGACCGCGTTCACGCGCGAATTCCGGATGACGATGGTGGTTGGCGTCGTGTTCGTCGTGCTGCTGACGCTCGCGTACGCGCTGCATTACCGGCACCAACACGCGCGTTGACGGTGGTCGCGGCGCGGCCGCTCACTGCGTTTTCCCGCTCGCTAAGGTTCCGTTAAGCCCGCGGCGACTACATTCGATCCTGTCTGCAAGGCAGGCCGGCCCGCGCCGGCCTGTCGCTTTCCTGCAAAAAGGGGTTCGAATGAACAAACTTCCCGAAATCACGCTCGCGTTCTGGATCATGAAGATCTGCGCGACGACGCTCGGCGAAACCGGCGGCGACCTGCTGTCGATGACGCTGAACGTCGGCTACGCGGTGAGCTCCATCCTGCTGTTTGGTTTCTTTCTCGTGACGCTGGGCGCGCAGCTCAGGACGACACGCTATCGTCCGGCAATCTACTGGGCGGTGATCGTCGCGACGAGCACCGCCGGCACGACGATGTCCGACTTCATGGACCGCACGTTGGGCCTCGGCTATGCGGCCGGCTCGTCGATCCTGGTCGCGATCCTGCTGGCCATCTTCGCGGTGTGGCGCCTCAGCGGCGAATCGCTGTCGGTCGACCTGATCCGCACGCGCAAGGTTGAGTTGCTGTACTGGATCGCGATCCTGTTCTCGAACACGCTCGGCACCGCGCTCGGCGACTTCCTGGCAGACAGCTCCGGGCTCGGCTTTGGCGGCGGCGCGCTGTTGATCGGCGGGCTGCTCGCGGTGATCGTGCTGGCGCACTATTTCACGCGGATCTCGGGCGTGCTGCTGTTCTGGGCCGCGTTCGTGCTGACGCGCCCGTTCGGCGCGACGGTCGGCGATCTGCTGACGAAGCCGGTCGCGAAGGGCGGCCTCGCGCTCGGCACGATCGGTTCGTCGTCCGTGCTGCTCGGCGTGCTGGTCGCGATGGTGATCTACGCGATCGCGACTCAATCGCGGCAGCGCGACCTGACGCCCGCACGGATCGCGCAACCCGTCGAGGAATGATGGGCGAAGAAAAAAGGGCCGCGAGGCCCTTTTTTCGTTGTGTCGTTCAGTGGCGGCCAGTGCTGCCGAACCCACCCTCGCCACGATCGCTTTCCGCGAAATCGTCGACGATGTTGAACTGCGCCTGCACGACCGGCACGATCACGAGCTGGGCGAGCCGCTCGAACGGATTCAGCACGAACTCGGTCTGGCCGCGATTCCAAGTCGAGATCATCAGCTGGCCCTGGTAGTCGGAATCGATCAGGCCGACGAGGTTGCCGAGCACGATGCCGTGCTTGTGGCCGAGGCCCGAGCGCGGCAGGATCAGCGCTGCGTAGCCGGGATCGGCGAGGTGGATCGCGAGGCCAGTCGGCACGAGCGTCGTTTCGCCCGGCTTCAGCGTCAGCGGCGCATCGAGGCACGCACGCAGGTCGAGGCCCGCGCTGCCGGTAGTCGCGTAGGCGGGCAGGTAGTCGCGCATGCGCGCGTCGAGAATCTTCAGGTCGAGTTTCATGCGGTCGTCGGATGGGGCGGGAAGGGCGCGGCAGCAACGCTGCCGCGCGCGAGATCAGATCAAGCGGTTGTCGGGCAGGCGCTTCGCGATTTCCGCGACGAGCGTGTGCGCGAGTTCGTCCTTCGGTGCACGCGGCAGGCGCGTGAGGCCGGCGGCCTCGAACAGCACGACTTCGTTGTCGTCGCGACCGAACGTCAGCGGGCCGAGGTTGCCGACGAGTAGCGGCACGTTCTTGCGTTTGCGCTTCTCGTCGCCGTGCACGTCGAGATCGCCGCTTTCGGCCGCGAACCCGACGCAGAACGGCGGATCGGGCAGTGCCGCGACCGACGCGAGGATGTCGGGATTCTCGACGAACGCGAGTGCGGGCACCTTGTGGTCGGCCGTCTTCTTCATCTTGTGCTCGGCCGGCTGGGCGACGCGCCAGTCGGCCACGGCGGCCACCGCGATGAAGATGTCGGCATCGGCGACGGCATGCATGACCGCGTCATGCATCTGCTGGGCCGTCTGCACGTCCTGGCGGTAGACGCCCCACGGCGTGTCCAGCGCCACCGGCCCCGCGACGAGATGCACGTCGGCGCCGGCCTGCTGTGCGGCCCGCGCGAGCGCGAAGCCCATCTTGCCGCTCGAGCGGTTCGTGAGGCCGCGCACCGGGTCGAGCGGTTCGAACGTCGGGCCGGCCGTGATCAGCACGCGCCGGTGCGCGAGCACCTTCGGCGCGAAGTGCGCGACGATCGCTTCATAGATCGCCTCGGGTTCGAGCATGCGGCCGTCACCGACTTCACCGCACGCTTGCGCGCCCGAATCCGGGCCGAGCACCGACACGCCGTCCGCGCGCAGTTGCGCGACGTTGCGCTGCGTGGCCGGGTTCTGCCACATCTGGCGGTTCATTGCGGGGACGACGAGCAGCGGGCAATCGCGCGCGACGCACAGCGTCGACAGCAGGTCGTCCGCGAATCCATGCGCGAGCTTTGCGAGGAAGTCCGTCGACGCGGGCGCGATCACGATCGCATCGGCTTCGCGCGACAGGTCGATGTGCGCCATGTTGTTGTCGACGCGCGCGTCCCACTGGCTCGTGTAGACGGGCCGGCCCGACAGCGCCTGCATCGTGACGGGCGTGATGAACTGGGTGGCGGCTTCGGTCATCGCGACCTGTACGGTCGCGCCGGCTTTCGTGAGCAGCCGGGTGAGCTCGGCGATCTTGTAGCAGGCGATGCCGCCCGTCAGGCCGAGAACGAGGTGTTTTCCTGCGAGTTCTGCGTGTGCCAACTCAGGCCTCCAAGGGTCGAACGGAACGGCCGGCGCGAGGCCGGCCGTCGACGCCGAGTATGCGCGCTTAGCGCGAGCCGCGCACGCGACGCAGTTCGTCGTAGATCAGCAGCACTGCGCCAACCGTGATCGCGGAATCGGCGAGGTTGAACGCCGGGAAATGCCAGGCGCCGAGATGGAAATCGAGGAAGTCGATCACGTGGCCGTAGACGAGCCGGTCGATCACGTTGCCGAGGGCGCCGCCGAGGATCATTGCCAGCGACAGGCTGAACAGCCGCTGCTGGCCGTGACGCTTCAGCAGGAAGCAGATCACGAGCGTCGCGCCGATGCCGAGCGCGGTGAACGCCCAGCGTTGCCAGCCGCCTGCGGTCGACAGGAAGCCGAACGCAGCACCGCGGTTGTACACCAGCACGAGGTTGAAGAACGACGTCAGCTCGTGCTGCGCGCCGTACACGAACGTTTTCAGGATCGCGATCTTCGACAACTGGTCGAACAGGATCACGATCAGCGAAATGCCGAGCCAGGGCGCAAGCGCGCCGCTGGCCGGTTTCGACAGGGTTTTCGCCATATTTAAGCAGCGCTCCGGATTTCGCCGTTTTCGAACAGGTTGGAGAAGCAGCGGCCGCACAGCGTCGGATGATCGGCGTGCGCGCCGACATCTTCACGGTAGTGCCAGCAGCGCTCACACTTCTGGTACGTCGACGCGGCCACGTCGACGCTTTCCTGCGCTTCGTCGTCGACCTTGACGACCGTCGCCGCCGACGTGATCAGCACGAACTTGAGATCCTCGCCGAGGCTCGTGAGCGCGTCGTAGCGTGCGCCGCTCGCATGCACGGCGACTTCGGCCTGCAGCGACGAACCGATGCGGTTCGCGGTGCGCGCTTCCTCGAGCGCCTTCGTCACGTTGCCGCGCACATCACGCAGCAGCGCCCACTTCTCGATCAGCGCGGCCGAGCCGTCGACTTCCGGATACGCGTAGTAGGTTTCCGTGAAGATCGTGTCGCTGGCCGGCTGGAACACCTTCCACGCTTCCTCTGCCGTGAACGACAGGAACGGCGCGAGCACGCGCAGCAGGCCGTGCGTCAGGTGGTACAGCGCCGTCTGCGCGGAGCGGCGTGCGCGCGAATCGGCCGCGCTCGTGTACAGGCGATCCTTCAGCACGTCGAGGTAGAAGCCGCCGAGATCTTCCGAGCAGTACGTCTGCAGTTTCGCGACGACCGGGTGGAATTCGTACTTCTCGTAGTGGCCGAGCAGTTCCGTCTGCAGTTGCTGCGAGAACGCGACCGCATAGCGGTCGATCTCGAGCCATTCCTCAACCGGCACCGCGTGCTGCGCGAAGTCGAAGTCCGACAGGTTCGCGAGCAGGAAGCGCAGCGTGTTGCGGATGCGGCGATAGCCTTCGGTCACGCGCTTCAGGATTTCCTCGGAGATCGCGAGCTCGCCCGAATAGTCGGTCGAGGCGATCCACAGGCGGATGATTTCCGCGCCGAGGCGGTTCGCGACTTCATGCGGGTCGATGCCGTTGCCGAGCGACTTGCTCATCTTGCGGCCTTCGCCGTCGACCGTGAAGCCGTGCGTGAGCAGGCCCTTGTACGGCGCGCGGCCGTCGATCATCGATGCCGTGAGCAGCGACGAGTGAAACCAGCCGCGGTGCTGGTCCGAGCCTTCGAGGTAGAGGTCGGCCGGGAACTGCAGCTGATCCTTGTGCGAGCCGCGCAGCACGTGCCAGTGCGTCGTGCCCGAATCGAACCACACGTCGAGCGTGTCGCGGTTCTTTTCGTACAGGTTCGCGTCGTCGCCGATCAGCTCGCGCGGGTCGAGCGTCTGCCACGCCTCGATGCCCGACTGCTCGACGCGCTTCGCGACTTCCTCGAGCAGCTCGAGCGTGCGCGGATGCAGCTCGCCGGTTTCCTTGTGCACGAAGAACGCCATCGGCACGCCCCACTGGCGTTGGCGCGACAGCGTCCAGTCGGGACGGTTCGCGATCATGCTGAACAGGCGCTGCTTGCCCCACGACGGGTAGAACGCGGTCGCGTCGACGCCTTCGAGCGCCGTTTCGCGCAGTGTCTTGCCGCCGTCGCGCGGCGTCACGTCCATGCCCGCAAACCACTGCGACGTCGCACGGTAGATGATCGGCGTCTTGTGGCGCCAGCAGTGCATGTAGCTGTGCGTGTACTTCTCGCTGCGCAGCAGCGAGCCGGCCGCGTTCAGCGCCTCGACGATCTTCGGGTTCGCGTCCCAGATCGACAGGCCGCCGAACAACGGCAGCGATTCGATATAGCGGCCGTCGCCCATCACCGGGTTGATGAAGTCCGAGTCGGTCATCCCGTGCGCCTTGCAGGACATGAAGTCCTCGATGCCGTATGCGGGCGACGAGTGCACGACGCCGGTGCCGGTGTCGGTCGTCACGTAGTCGCCGAGGTAGACGGGCGCGGTGCGCTTGTAGCCGGGGTGGGCCGATGCGAGCGGGTGGTGGAAGCGCAGGTTCGCGAGCTTCACGCCCGGCGTGGTCGCGACGACGCGGCCGGTCAGCTTGAAGTCGGTCATGCATGCTTCGACGCGCTCTTGCGCGATGATCAGCAGCCCGCGCTCGGTGTCGACCAGCGCGTAGACGATTTCCGGATGGAGGTTCAGCGCCTGGTTGGCGGGAATCGTCCACGGCGTGGTGGTCCAGATCACGATGCCGCCCTCGGCGCGGGGCAGGGCCGGCAGGCCGAACGCCTGCGCGGTCTTTTCCGGTTCCGCGAACGCGAACATCACGTCGATCGTCGGGTCGGTGCGGTCCTTGTACTCGACTTCCGCCTCCGCGAGCGCCGAGCCGCAGTCGAAGCACCAGTTCACCGGCTTCAGCCCGCGATACACGTAGCCCTTCTCGATGATCTTGCCGAGCGCGCGAATCTCTTCCGCCTCGTTGACGAAGTCCATCGTCTTGTACGGGTTGGCCCAGTCGCCGAGTACGCCCAGACGCTTGAAGCCAACCTTCTGCTTCTCGATCTGCTCGGTCGCGTACGCGCGCGCCTTGCTCATCACTTCGGCGGCCGGCAGCGACTTGCCGAACTGCTTCTCGATCTGGATCTCGATCGGCATCCCGTGGCAATCCCAGCCCGGCACGTACGGTGCGTCGAAGCCGGCCATGTTGCGCGACTTGACGACGATGTCCTTCAGGATCTTGTTGACGGCGTGGCCGAGGTGGATGTCACCGTTCGCATACGGCGGGCCGTCATGCAGGATGAACTTCGGACGGCCGGCGCTGGCCGCGCGGATCTTCTCGTAGATGCCGCGCTCTTCCCATTCCTTGACCCACTGCGGCTCGCGCTTGGGCAGGTCGCCGCGCATCGGGAACGGCGTGTCGAGCAGGTTGACCGGATACTTGGCCTGCGGTTTCGAATCGGCTTTCTTGTTGCTCATGATGGGATCGCTATCTAAATCTCGGGGGACGCGCGAGCGTCGTGAATCGGGTATGCGCGCGAGTGAGCGGCGCGAGGGTGCGGCGCGAAGGCGCCGCCATCCGGATCAGCTAATTCGGTCGGTGGCCGACGTCGAGAAGCCCGTGGCGCGGCTGCCCGGCGCACGGTCGCGCTCGATGAAATACGCGCGCGCATTCGCGACGTCCAGTGCGATCGCGCGCGACAGCGCCTCGAGATCGTCGAATTTCGCCTCGTCGCGCAGCTTCTTCAGGAATTCGACGCGGATGAGCTTGCCGTACGCGTCGCCGTGCCAGTCGAGCAGGTGGACTTCGAGCAGCACGCGGCCCGAATCGTCGACGGTCGGGCGCAGGCCGAGGCTCGCGACGCCCGGCAGCGGGGCGGGGCCGAGGCCGTGCACCTGCACGACGAAGATGCCCGCGAGCGCCGGCCGCTTGTGTGCGATCGGCAGGTTCAGCGTCGGGAAGCCGAGGTCGCGGCCGAGCTTCAGCCCGTGCGCGACGTGGCCGCTGATCGCGTAGCCGTGGCCGAGCGCCTGCGCGGCCGCATCGAGATCGCCGGCCGCGAGCGCGGCGCGCACGCCCGAGCTCGAGATGCGCGTGCCGTCGCTGCCGGCCACCGTGCCCATCTGCTCGACCTCGAAGCCGTATTGCTCGCCGGCCGCCTTCAGCGTGTCGAAGGTGCCCGCGCGCTTCGCGCCGTAGCAGAAATCGTCGCCGACCATCATCCAGCGCGTGTGCAATCCGTTCACCAGCGTGCGTTCGACGAACGCCTGCGGCGACTGGCTCGCGAACGTGTGGTTGAAGTGCTCGACGACCACGCGGTCGACGCCGTGATCGCGCAGCGCCTCGAGCTTGTCGCGCAGCATCGCGATGCGCGGCGGCGCACCGGCCGGGTTGAAGAATTCGCGCGGGTGCGGCTCGAACGTCATCACGCACACGGGCAGGCCGCGCGCGTCCGCTGCCGCGCGCACGCGCGCGAGCAGGGCCTGGTGGCCGCGATGGACACCGTCGAAGTTGCCGATCGTCAGCGCGCACGGGGCGCGGCTCTCGGCGTTGGGCAGGCCGCGGAAGACTTTCACGATAGCGGATGCAGCGTCGGGGAATGGGCGGTGGGGTGCCGCAAAGCAGAAGATTATAAACGTTCGGGCGGGCCGGCGGCCGAGAAGGCGGGAAACGCGGGGGCGAATGGTAAAATTCGCGGATGAAAAAACTCGTGATCCTGATTTCCGGTCGCGGCAGCAACATGGAGGCCATCGTCCGCGCGTGCGCGCAGGAACGCTGGCCGGCCGAGATTGCTGCCGTGATCGCCAACCGGCCCGACGCGGCCGGCCTGGCATTTGCCGCGTCGCACGGGGTGGCGACCGCGGTGGTCGACCACCGGTCGTTCGATAGCCGCGACAGCTTCGACGCGGCGCTCGCCGCCGAGATCGACCGATTCTCGCCCGATCTCGTGGTTCTCGCCGGCTTCATGCGCATCCTCACGCCCGCATTCGTCAGACGATACGAAGGCCGGCTGCTGAACATCCACCCGTCACTGCTGCCGAGCTTCAAGGGCATCCACACGCACCAGCAGGCGCTGGATGCGGGTGTCGCGCTGCATGGCGCGAGCGTGCACTTCGTGATTCCCGAGCTCGACAGCGGCGCGATCGTCGCGCAGGGCGCGGTGCCGGTGCGGGCGGGCGACGACGCAGCCGCGCTCGCGCAGCGCGTGCTGACGGTCGAGCATGTGCTGTATCCGCGCGCGGTGCGCTGGTTCATCGAAGGCCGTCTGCGCCTCGAGAACGGCCGTGCAGTGGTCGCGCCGGAGGAGGCGCGCTGGATTTTCGCGGATCAACCGCATACCGAAACGAGTGAGGGCGTATGAAACTGCACGGATTCCTGATCGGCCAGACCGAGACTTTGCTGGCCGAGGTGCTGAAGTTCGCCGGCCCCGCCGATGCGACGACGAGCCGGTTCTTCCGCGCGCATCCGAAGCTCGGGCACGCCGAGCGCGGCGTGATCGCCGAGGCCGTGTTCGCGGTGCTGCGCCGGAAGATGGAGTTTTCGCACCTCGCCGAGAGCGGTACCGGCACGCCCGCGCGGCGCCTCACGCTGCTCGGCCTGATGCAGACGGCCGGCCGCAATGCGCTGAAGCCGTTCCTGTCGGACACCGAGTCCGCGTGGCTCGAACACGTGTCGAAAATCGATCCGGCGAGCCTGCCCGTGCGCATTCGCACGAACCTGCCCGACTGGATTTACCAGGCGCTGTTGGCCCGTTTCGACGGCGAGGAGCTCGCGCAGCTTGCCGCCGCGCTGAACTACCCGGCGCCGCTCGACCTGCGCGCAAACGCGCAGAAGGCGACGCGCGACCAGGTGATCGAAGCGCTGCGCGTGAGCGGCATCGATGCGGGCGCGACGCCGTTCGCGCCGTTCGGCGTGCGCGTGGTCGGCAAGCCGGCGCTGACGCGCCTGAAGCTGTTCGAGGAAGGCGCGATCGAGGTGCAGGACGAAGGCAGCCAGCTGCTGTGCTCGCTGGTCGCGCCGCGCCGCGGCGAGATGGTCGTCGATTTCTGCGCCGGTGCGGGCGGCAAGACGCTCGCGCTGGGCGCGATGATGCGCTCGACCGGGCGCCTCTATGCGTTCGACGTATCGGAAAAGCGCCTGGCGAAGCTGAAGCCGCGCCTCGCGCGCAGCGGCTTGTCGAACGTGAACCCCGTGCTGATCGACAGCGAGCATGACGCGAAGATCAAGCGGCTCGCCGGCAAGATCGACCGCGTGCTGGTCGATGCGCCGTGCAGCGGCCTTGGCACGCTGCGCCGCAACCCGGATCTGAAGTGGCGCCAGACGCGCACGGCAATCGACGAGCTGACGCCGAAGCAGGCGTCGATCCTCGCGAGCGCCGCGCGCCTGGTGAAGAAGGGCGGCCGGCTCGTCTACGCGACCTGCAGCGTGCTCGACGCGGAGAACGAACGCATCGTCGAACAGTTCCTGGCCGACCATCCCGAGTTCGTGCTGGTGCCGGCGCAGAAGGTGCTGGAAGACCAGCGCATCGAGCTGGAGACGGGTGACTACCTGTCGCTGTGGCCGCACCGTCACGCGACCGACGGTTTCTTCGCCGCGGTGCTCGAACGGCGCGCGGCGCAATAACGGCAGGCCGGACGGACGATGGAGAATCTGCAGAGCCGCCTGCTGTCGCACCGGCTGGCATCGGTCATCCGCGATTTCCACCAGCCGGTGATGATCTGGCAGGCGGCGATCCTCATCGGCGCGCTGTGTTTCGCATGGGTGGCCGCGCGCTTCGTGCACGGCCGGATCGACGCGCGCCGCCGGGCGGCCGGACGTGCGCCCGGGGCGGGCGCGCAAAGCCTGAAGCGCGCGTTGTTCCCGTTGTTCGGCAGCCTGTTCGTGGGCGGCGCGCAGCTCGCGTTCGACCCGTTCATGTCGACGTCGCTGCTGTCGCTCGCGCTTGTGCCGCTGTTCGGCATCGGGCTGATCTACGTGCTGTTCTTCTTTGCGCGGCGCGTGTTCGCGCGTGATGGCCACACGCATGCGTGGCTGTCGATCGTCGAGAAGATCGTGTCGACCGTCGTGTGGGCCGCAATGGTGCTGACCGTTCTCGGGATCCAGCGCGACGTGCTCGGCTGGCTCGACAGCGTGCAGTTCCGGGTCGCCAATGCGCACCTCACGCTGCTGTCGGTGATTTCCGGCGCGCTGTGGGTGTGCGTGACGCTGATGGTCGCGATGTGGCTCGGCTCGGTGCTCGAGGATCGTCTTACGCGGGCGACCACGCTCGACGCGAACCTGAAGGTCGTGCTGTCGCGGGTCGGCCGCGCGCTGCTCGTGTTCGCGGCGATCCTGATCGGGCTGTCGCTGGTCGGCATCGACGTGACGGTGCTCGGCGTGTTCGGCGGCGCGGTGGGTGTCGGCCTCGGTTTCGGGCTGCAGAAGATCGCCAGCAACTACGTGTCGGGCTTCATCATCCTGCTCGACCGCTCGCTGCGGCTCGGCGACGCGATCAGCGTCGGCGGGCTGCAGGGCGTCGTCACGCAGATCCGCACGCGCTATACGGTCGTGCGCGGCCTCGATGGCAACGAGACGCTGATCCCGAACGAAAAGCTGATCACCGACGTCGTGCAGAACCAGTCGTCGTACCTGACGCGCGGCTACGCGAAGGTCGCGGTGCAGGTCGCGTACACGAGCGATGTCGAGCACGCGCTCACGCTGCTCGCCGATGCAGCCAAGGGCGTGCCGCGCGTGCTGGCGGAGCCCGCTCCGACCCCGTATCTGGTGGGTTTCGGTGCGGACGGGATCGACCTGGAGCTCGGTTTCTGGATCGAGGATTCGGCGAAAGGCACGTCCGGCGTGCGTTCGACCGTGAACCGCAACATTTGGCGCCTGTTCAGCGAGCACGGGATTTCGATTCCGTTCCCGCAGCGCGAAGTGCGCGTCGTCGGGTTGCCCGACGGCTTGTCCGCCGCGGGCGCGGTGGTCGGCAACGGCGCCGTGGACGGGCACGCGCCGGCTGCATGACGGGCGCCGGTCGCCAATCGTATCGACCCCGCGGCCGGAACCGGATCGCGGGCCTTTCCAAGTCCGCCCATGGACTGGGTTTGTTGCGTCAGGGCAAGAAAATGTTCATTTTTTACAAAGACTTGGAACGGTTGAAGTAAAATTCTGGTCTACACGCGGTATGCTTTCATTTTTCTGACGTCTGGCGCGGGCCGGCGTCGCTCTCATCACAGGTAACTGCCTTGTTGAATTCCCTGCTCGATTTTCTTTCCCACGGGCTCCTGCATTTTTCGTGGTGGCAGGTCGCGCTGTTCGCGCTTGCCGTCACGCACGTCACGATCATCGGCGTGACGGTCTACCTGCACCGCTGCCAGGCGCACCGCGCGCTTGAACTGCATCCGATCGCGAGCCACTTTTTCCGGCTCTGGCTGTGGATGACGACCGGCATGCTGACCGGCCAGTGGGCCGCGATTCACCGCAAGCACCACGCGAAGTGCGAGACCGAGGAAGATCCGCACAGCCCGCAGACGCGCGGCATCTGGAAGGTGTTCCTCGAAGGCGCGGAGTTGTATCGCGCGGAAGCGAAGAACGAAGAGACGATGCGCAAGTTCAGCCACGGCACGCCGAACGACTGGATCGAGCGCAATATCTACTCGAAGTACCCGATCCTCGGCGTGAGCCTGATGATGGTGATCGACGTCGCGCTGTTCGGCGTGCTCGGCCTCACCGTGTGGGCCGTGCAGATGGTCTGGATTCCGTTCTGGGCGGCTGGCGTCGTCAACGGCTTCGGTCACTTCTGGGGCTATCGCAACTTCAACTCGGCCGACGCGAGCACGAACCTGTTCCCGTGGGGCATCGTGATTGGCGGCGAAGAGCTGCACAACAACCACCACACGTTCGCGACCTCGGCGAAGCTGTCGAACAAGTGGTACGAGTTCGACATCGGCTGGATGTACATCCGCATCATGTCGGCGTTCGGTCTTGCAAAGGTGAAGAAGGTCGCGCCGACGCCGCGCCTGAACAAGCCGAAGACGGTGCTCGACCAGGAAACGCTGCAGGCCGTGCTGTCGAACCGCTACGAAGTGATGGCGCGCTACGGCAAGGCCGTGAAGCGTGCGTACCGTCAGGAGCTCGCCCACCTGAAGGAAATCGGCGGCGAGAAGTACCAGATGATGCGTGGCGCGCGCAAGTGGTTCCACAAGGACGCCGACGGCCTCGACGAGCCGCAGAAGAAGCTGCTGCCGGAAATCTTCGCGAACAGCCAGAAGCTGCACACGTACTTCCAGCTGCGCCAGGATCTCGCCGCGATCTGGGATCGTTCGACCGCATCGCGCGAACAGCTTCTCGCGCAATTGCAGGATTGGTGCCATCGCGCAGAACAAAGCGGCATCAAGGCGCTGCAGGAATTTGCGACGCGCCTGCGCCGCTACGCCTGATTCGAAATCGATTAGAATCTAAGGACGTCAAAAACCCCGCGTTGGCGGGGTTTTTTATTTGGTCCGCCGGTTTTTGAAGGGTGATCGGCAGGGCCGGATTGGTATGAGGCTTGGGGCAGCGTGGAAGTGTTGTTCCGGGGCGAGATCAGGGGATGGGGTCGGCGTTGGCGCTAAAGCGCTGACTCGGATCGACCGCGAAGCATGGGATCAGAGTAAGCGCTAAAGCGCTAACTCTGATCGACAGGAGATATGGAGATGCAATCGACGATCAAACCCGTCGAGTATGACCGGCCCGTTGCAGCAGGGACCGTGTGCGGCGTGGGGCAGGCATGGGCCAAGGTGCCCGATGCACCGTCCGCCGAAGAGCGGGCTGCGCTGAAGGAGCGCATCAAGGCATTGCTCGTGCGTGAAAAGGCCGTGCTGGTCGCGCATTACTACGTCGACGCAGAGTTGCAGGAGCTCGCCGACGAAACCGGCGGTTGTGTCGCCGATTCGCTTGAAATGGCCCGCTTCGGCCGTGACCACGACGCGCAGACGCTGATCGTCGCCGGCGTGCGCTTCATGGGCGAAACCGCGAAGATCCTGAGCCCCAACAAACGAATCCTGATGCCCGATCTCGACGCGACCTGCTCGCTCGACCTCGGCTGCCCGGTCGACGAATTCTCGGCGTTCTGCGATGCGCATCCGGACCGCACCGTCGTCGTCTACGCGAATACGAGTGCCGCCGTGAAGGCGCGCGCGGACTGGATGGTCACGTCGTCGATCGGCCTCGAGATCGTGGCCGACCTGCACGCGCGCGGCGAGAAGATCATCTGGGCACCGGATCGCCATCTCGGTAGCTACATCCAGAAGAAAACCGGCGCGGACATGCTGCTGTGGCAAGGCTCTTGCCTGGTGCACGACGAGTTCAAGGGCATCGAGCTCGACCTGCTGCGCGCCGAGTATCCGGACGCGAAGGTGCTCGTCCACCCCGAATCGCCGGAAAACGTCGTCGCGCAGGCCGATGTGGTCGGCTCGACCACGCAGCTGATCGACGCGGCGGTCAAGTTCGACGCCACGCATTTCATCGTCGCGACCGATCTCGGCATCCTGCACAAGATGCAGCTTGCGGCGCCCGGCAAGACCTTCATCGCCGCGCCGACGGCCGGCAACAGCGCCACCTGCAAGAGCTGCGCGCACTGCCCGTGGATGGCGATGAACGGCCTCGCGAACCTTGCCGACGTGCTTGAGCGCGGTCACAACGAGATTTTCGTCGATCCGACGATCGGCGAGCGCGCACGCCTGCCGATCGACCGGATGCTCGATTTCGCAGCCGCGCACAAGAAGCGCGTGCAGGCGAGCGGCGATCTGCAACGCGATCAGCAACTGTTTGCGAACGTGGGGGCTGCATGACGAGTTCGGCCGTATCCCCGCTGTTCAACATCGTCCGCGAGCAATACGGCGCGGCATTCGACGACGCGATCGCGCGCAACGTGGCCGATGCGATCGCGGAAGACGTCGGCACCGGCGACCAGACCGGGCGGCTCGTACCGGCCGGCGAGCGTCGCCATGCTCGCATCATCGTGCGCGAGGAAGCCGTGCTGTGCGGCGTGCCGTGGTTCGAGGCCGTGATCGCCCGGATCGATCCGGCGATCGCCGTGCAATGGCGCTATCGCGAAGGCGACCGGATGGCGCCCGATTCGACCGTCTGCGAACTCGACGGGCCGGCGCGCGCGCTGCTGACGGCCGAGCGTAACGGGCTGAACTTCCTGCAATTGCTGTCGGGCGTTGCGACCGCCACGCGTCGTTACGTCGATCGTGTCGAAGGCACGTGCACGAAGATCCTCGATACACGCAAGACGCTGCCGGGCCTGCGGCTTGCGCAGAAGTATGCGGTGCGCGTCGGCGGCGGCGAGAACCAGCGTCTCGCGCTGTATGACGGCATCCTGATCAAGGAGAACCACATCGCGGCGGCAGGCGGGGTCGGCGAGGCGCTCGACGCGGCGTTCGCGCTGGAATCGGGCGTGCCCGTGCAGGTCGAAGTCGAGACGCTTGCGCAACTCGATACGGCGCTCGCGCATCGCGCGCAGTCGGTGCTGCTCGACAACTTCACGCTCGACATGATGCGTGAAGCGGTGCGCGTGGCGAACGGCAAGGCCGTGCTCGAAGTGTCGGGCGGCGTCAATTTGGATACGGTGCGTGCGTTCGCGGAGACGGGTGTCGACCGTATCTCGATCGGCGCGCTGACGAAGGACGTGCGCGCGACGGATTATTCGATGCGGATCGTCGACTGATCGAACGTAGTCGATCAGACAAAAAGCCGTTGGCGCGCAAACGCCAACGGCTTTTTTTGTGCGGCCACAGCCGGGGAGAGCGTACCGCTCAGCGACGCGCGCGCGGCGTGAGCACGCTCGGCAGCGCCTTCGGCAGCGAGTTGGGCCAGTCTCGGCTGTAGTGCAGCCCGCGGCTTTCGCGGCGCGAGTGCGCGCTTTTCACGATCAGCGTCGCCACGTCGACGAGGTTGCGCAGTTCGAGCAGGTCGCGCGTCACGCGGAAGTTCGCGTAGTACTCCTGGATCTCGTCGCGCAGCAGCGACAGCCGGTGCTTTGCGCGCTCGAGGCGCTTGTCGGTGCGCACGATGCCGACGTAGTTCCACATCAGGCGGCGCAACTCGTCCCAGTTGTGCGCAACGACGACTTCCTCATCCGCATCCGACACGCGGCTTTCGTCCCAAGCGGGCAGCGTGGCCGGCGTTTCGGTATCGAAGCCGGCTGCCTCGATCGCCTCGGCCGCTGCGCGGCCGATCACGAGGCATTCGAGCAGCGAGTTGCTGGCGAGCCGATTCGCGCCGTGGAGCCCCGTGTACGACGTTTCTCCGACCGCATACAGGCCCGCGAGATCGGTGCGCCCGGCGAGGTCGGTGACCACGCCGCCGCACGTGTAGTGCGCGGCCGGCACAACGGGAATCGGCTCTTTCGCGATGTCGATGCCGAATTCGAGGCAGCGCGCGTGGATCGTCGGGAAGTGTTCGCGCAGGAACGCTTCCGGCTGGTGGCTGATGTCGAGATACACGCAGTCGATCCCGCGCTTCTTGATCTCGAAGTCGATCGCGCGCGCGACGATGTCGCGCGGCGCGAGTTCGGCGCGCGGATCGTGCGCGGGCATGAAGCGCGTGCCGTCGGGCAGCTTCAACAGGCCGCCTTCGCCGCGTACGGCTTCCGAAATCAGGAATGATTTCGCGTACGGATGGAACAGGCAGGTCGGATGGAACTGGATGAACTCCATGTTCGACACGCGGCAGCCCGCGCGCCACGCCATCGCGATGCCATCGCCGGTCGCGGTGTCGGGGTTCGTCGTGTACAGGTAAACCTTGCCGGCGCCGCCCGTCGCGAGCACCGTATGCGGCGCCTCGATCGTGATCGTGCGGTCGTTGTCGACGTCGAGCACGTACAGGCCGTGACAGCGGCGGCCGGGCAGGCCGAGTCGGTCCGACGTGATCAGGTCGATCGCGTGGTGGTTTTCGAAGAACGTGATGTTCGGATGCTGGCGCGCACGCGCCGACAGCGTTGCGAGCACCGCATGGCCGGTCGCGTCGGCCGCGTGAATGATCCGGCGGTGGCTGTGGCCGCCTTCGCGTGTGAGGTGGAAGCCGAGCTCGGCCGCGTCGTCCTTCGTGAACGGCACGCCCTGCGAGATCAGCCATTCGATCGCTTCGCGTCCGTGCTCGACGATATAGCGCGTCGCGCCTTCGTCGCACAGGCCGCCACCGGCGACCAGCGTGTCGTCGACGTGGTTCTCGATACTGTCTGCCGAATCGAGGACAGCCGCGATGCCGCCTTGCGCGTTATCGCTCGCGCCCTCCATCATCGACCGTTTCGCGATCAGCGCGACACGTCGCGTGCTGGCCAGATTGAGTGCGACCGACAGCCCTGCCAGGCCGCTGCCGACGATCGCCACGTCGAATTTCATGCTGCATCTCCATCGTTGCGCTTTTAATTGTGCGTTCCGGCGGCCGTGGCCGCGGAAAGGGGAGAGCATACCGCGTCGGGCCCGAGCGTGCGCGCAAAACAAAAAGCCCCGCATGTGCGGGGCTTTTCGGTCGCCGTCAGGCTGGCAGAAACCGGAGATTACTTGATCTTGGTTTCTTTGTATTCCACATGCTTGCGGACGACGGGATCGAACTTCTTGATCGCCATCTTTTCCGGCATGTTGCGCTTGTTCTTCGTGGTCGTGTAGAAGTGACCCGTACCAGCGGTCGACTCGAGCTTGATCTTGTCGCGTGCGCCTTTTGCCATGATTGTGCTCCTTGGGCTTAGGCTTCGCCGCGTGCGCGCAGGTCAGCGAGCACGGAATCGATGCCGTTCTTGTCGATCAGGCGCAGGCCGGCGTTCGATACGCGCAGGCGCACCCAGCGGTTTTCGCTCTCTACCCAGAACCGGCGGTTTTGCAGGTTCGGCAGGAAGCGGCGCTTCGTCTTGTTGTTTGCGTGGGAAACGTTGTTGCCGCTCATCGGCGCTTTCCCAGTTACTTGGCATACGCGTGCCATGAGAGCACTCCTAATACGCTAAATTCGGGGTTCGATCGCCGATGAAGGTTCCATCGTACCGCCACGTGATCCATGGCTGCACTCAGAACGCCGAAGCCCATACAGACAAGGCCCTTCGATGGCTAGAACTGGTTGGAAAAAAGACAGACGGCGATTCTAGCAGAAAAAGTTCAGAAAAATCAAACCTAATTTCGCATCGCCGTTGCGGCGCCCTTGGGTGGGCCGCAACCACACAGTCTACAGCCAACCGGCCCGTGCGAACGAAAAAGTATCACTGGTGCCGATCACGACGTGATCGAGCAGCCTGACATCGACGAGCGCGAGCGCGTCGTGCAGCACGCGGGTCAGGCGGCGATCTTCCGCGCTCGGCTGCACCGCGCCCGACGGATGGTTGTGCGCGACGATCAGCGCCGCGGCATTGTGCACCATCGCGCGGCGCACGATCTCGCGCGGGTAGACGGCCATGCGCGTCAGCGAGCCGCGCGTGATTTCCTCCATGTCGATCAGGCCGTGGCGCGCGTCGAGGTATACCGCGGCGAACACTTCGTACGGGCGCGTGCCGATCTTCAGCCGCAGGTAGTCCTCGAGCGCGCCCGGCGAATCGATCTGCCTCTTCTCGTGCGCTTTCTCCCTCAGCATGCGACGCGCGATCTCGGTGACCGCAACCAGCCGCGCGGAGCGCGCGGGGCCGATGCCGGGGTGTGCCTCGAAATCGTCGGTGGTCGCCTCGAGCAGCCCGTGCAACGACTTGAACTGCGTGACCAGTGCGCGGGCAGTGACGAACACATCGTGTCCGGGCTTGCCCGTGCCGAGCAGTAGTGCGATCAGTTCGTCGTCGGTCAGCGCGGCCGGCCCGCGCTCCAGCAATCGCTCGCGCGGCAGCTCGGGCCGCCAGCCGCGCGGGCGGCGCTTGCGGCGGTGGATCGGGAGGACGCGGCCGGGCGGATCGGCCGGCAGGTCGGTGCTGTCGCGGCATTCGACGGGCGGCAAGGCTAGGCAGGGTGACAGCATGCTCGAAACTCCGTTGGCGGCGGGCAGTGTGCGCGACGTCGTCGCACTTTCCGCCTTGCGCGCTCAGGTGACTTACAATATTGGCTTTGCGCCGGGCCTTTCGGCCGTATCGGGCGCCGACTGAACGAGTAATTCATGAGCCTCATCGATCTATCCGAAGTGAAGCCCGGTTCCCACGTCACGTTGCATTACCGGCTGGCATTGGCCGACGGCGCCGATATCGTCAACACCTTTACCGACAAGCCGGCCACGCTGCTGCTGGGCGCGGGGCAACTGGCGCCGTCGCTGGAACAGATTCTGATCGGCCTCAGGATCGGCGACCATTCGACTTTTCAGCTAACGCCCGAACAGGGGTTCGGCCCCCGCAATCCCGACATGCTCCAGCGCGTCACGCTGTCGACGCTGCGCGAGAACGGGATGGTCGGCGACGATTTCACGCCGGGCGAACTGATCGAGTTCAACGCGCCGGACGGCGGCCGATACGCGGGGGTGCTGAAGGAAGTCGGCGAAACCTCGGCACTGTTCGACTTCAATCATCCGCTCGCGGGCCAAGCGCTCACGTTCGAAGTGAAAATCATCGGAATCCTGTAATCATGAGCACCACCGATACGCTGTCCGGGCAGACCGTCGCCGCCGATGCCGAAATCCTGCTGGCCCAGCCGCGCGGTTTCTGCGCGGGCGTCGATCGTGCGATCGAGATCGTCGAGCGCGCCATCGCGATGCACGGTGCGCCGATCTACGTTCGTCACGAGATCGTCCACAACAAGTACGTGGTCGAGGATCTGAAGAAGAAAGGCGCGATCTTCGTCGAGGAACTCGAGGAAGTGCCGGCCGGCAATACCGTGATCTTCAGCGCGCACGGCGTGTCGAAAGCCGTGCGCGACGAGGCCGACGTGCGCGGGTTGCGCATTTACGACGCAACCTGCCCGCTCGTCACGAAGGTGCACGTCGAAGTGGCGAAGATGCGCCAGGACGGCGTCGACATCGTCATGATCGGGCACAAGGGCCATCCGGAAGTCGAGGGCACGATGGGGCAGGTCGAGCGCGGCATGCATCTCGTCGAGAGCGTCGAGGACGTGCAGAAACTCGAGCTCGCCGATCCCGAGCGCATCGCGCTCGTCACGCAGACGACGCTGTCCGTCGACGACGCAGCCGAGATCATCGGGGCGTTGAAGGCCAAGTATCCGAAGATCCGCGAGCCGAAGAAGCAGGACATCTGCTATGCGACGCAGAACCGCCAGGACGCCGTGAAGTTCATGGCGCCGCAGTGCGATGTCGTGATCGTCGTCGGCAGCCCGAACAGCTCGAATTCGAGCCGCCTGCGCGAAGTGGCCGAGAAGCGCGGCGTGGACGCGTACATGGTCGATGCGCCTGACCAGATCGATCCGGCATGGGTCGCGGGCAAGCGCCGTATCGGCGTGACGGCCGGCGCGTCGGCCCCCGAAGTGCTCGCCCAGGCCGTGATCGCGCGGCTGCGCGAGCTCGGTGTGCGCAATGTGCGCGCGCTCGACGGCATCGAGGAAAACGTGTCGTTTCCGCTGCCGCGCGGGTTGAACCTGCCGCCCGCTGCCTGATTGACGCATCGCACCTGCGGAACACCGGAGCGCGCCTTACGGCGCGCTTTTTTTTGCCTGTCGAAATGCCAATCGCAACCATTATTCGGATTAATGGTGCAACCAGGTTGCTCTGCGCGCTTTCAAGCGTCTCTCAAAATTGGTTGCAATGCAGGAAAACCCCATCGAATCAGGATTATTGGCGTCCTATAAATGGAGTTACAATGCGCCCGTTTTCAGGCCTGAATGGCTTTGAAATCGGGTTTTGGCAAGGCGCGGGAGACCACTCAATGCATGTGAAGTCGGCTTACGCCGTGTCCGTCGCCGCACCGGTTGCAATGCTTGCCGGCTGCAGCGAAAAGAGCGACGACGGGGCGGGGAGGGAGGCTGCGATATTCGCGGCACCGCCGACCCGCGGCGTGCGCGCCGCCGGAACCGGTCGTGCGGCACCGTTCGCGTGCTGCATCGCGCAATTGGGCAAGGATAAGGAAAACGGGGCACGTTTGGCGATCGAGGAAATCAACGCGCTTGGCCTGGCGAACGGCCAGGTTGCGGGCACGCAGGTTGCAGCACCGCAGGCCGCCGGTCGTCGCGTGACAGCGACCGTCCGCGCCGCTCGACGCAGGCCGGCCATGGCGCCCGGCGCTGCGGGCCGCGTGCCGATGTCGCCGGCCCCCTTTCATTTCGATTCGACGAAACAGCGCGTTGCCGCGAGCAGTGATGTCGCGGCGTGCGGTCTGGTTCGTACGATGGATTCCGACGCAGTCCTGACGAATGTCGGGCGCGGCGTTCACGCTGCCTTGCAAGGTGGCGCGGCACGGAATCCGATCTGCCCGCGTGCGGGGCTTGCCTCGCACCGGACGGGAAAAGGCACGGATGCCGGGCAACCGGACGATGGCCGTCTCGGCATGCTGCCCTACGACTTCAAGGAGGCCACGAACACCGTCCTCGACGTCGTGACGATTTAGCGACGGGACTCATGACGGCACCGGAACAGTGCGGTGCCGTTTTTGTATCCGCTCCGGCGGCAGGTCCGGCCGTACAGGCCGGGCGGCGCGCGCCGGGACGATCCACCCTTACCGGTATCGACTAGTACCCGCAGTGTCGCCGAGAAGGCGCGATTCCTCGCTTACCCGCGGGGCGCAACGTCCTCCGGCAGCACGGGCCAAGGAGCTTTAAATGGATATTTTCGTCCAGCAGGTTCTCAACGGGCTGGTGCTCGGCAGTGTCTACGCCATCATCGCGTTGGGCTATACGATGGTGTACGGCATTCTCGGCATCATCAACTTCGCGCATGGCGACGTGCTGATGATCGGCGCGATGGTCGCCCTGTCTGCCATCACCGTGCTGCAGAACCATTTCCCCGGACTCGGCAACGTCGCGACGCTGACGATCGGCCTGGGCATCGCCGCAGTCGTCTGTGCATTCGTCGGCTTCACGATCGAACGGGTCGCATACCGGCCGCTGCGTCGCGCACCGCGCCTCGCCCCGCTGATCACCGCGATCGGCGTGTCGATCCTGCTGCAGACCGCCGCGATGATCATCTGGTCGCGCAACCCGCTGCCGTTCCCGCAATTGCTGCCGACCGATCCGATCAACGTGATCAAGGCGACCGACACGACGCCCGGCGCCGTGATCTCGGTGACTGAAATCGTGATCATCGCGGTGGCGTTCATCGTGATGGCCGGCCTGCTGCTGCTCGTGCACAAGACCAAGCTCGGCCGTGCGATGCGCGCGATCGCCGAAAGCCCGAACACCGCGAGCCTGATGGGCGTGAACCCGAACTTCGTGATCTCCGCGACGTTCATGATCGGCTCCGCGCTCGCCGCGCTGGCCGGCGTGATGATCGCGTCCGAATACGGCAACGTGCACTTCTACATGGGCTTCATCCCCGGCATGAAGGCATTCACGGCCGCGGTGCTGGGCGGGATCGGCAACCTCGGCGGCGCGATGGTCGGCGGCGTGCTGCTCGGCCTGATCGAGCAGCTCGGGGCGGGCTACATCGGCAACCTCACGGGTGGCGTATTCGGCAGTAACTACCAGGACGTGTTCGCCTTCATCGTGCTGATCATCGTGCTGGTGTTCCGTCCGTCCGGCCTGCTGGGCGAACGTGTCGCGGATCGCGCGTAACGGAAGGGAGCAAACAACATGACATCCATTCAACCGATCGAATCCTCGACGTCGCTCGTCGAAGAGCGCAACACCGCCAAGACCGTCATCATCGGCCTCCTGACCGCGGTCCTCGTGATCGCGGCGCCGATCGTCATCGGCTCGGCCGGCGGCAACTACTGGGTCCGCGTGCTTGATTTCGCGATGCTGTACGTGATGCTCGCGCTGGGCCTGAACGTGGTGGTCGGCTTCGCCGGCCTGCTCGACCTCGGCTACATCGCGTTCTACGCGGTGGGCGCTTACACGGCGGCACTGCTGAGTTCGCCGCACCTGACCTCGCAATTCGAATGGATCGCGGCGCTCGCGCCGAACGGCCTGCACATCCCGTTCCTGATCATCGTGCCGATCGCGATGGCGCTGGCGGCGACCTTCGGGATCCTGCTCGGCGCGCCGACCCTGCGCCTGCGCGGCGACTACCTGGCGATCGTGACGCTCGGCTTCGGTGAAATCGTCCGGATCTTCATGAACAACCTCGACCGTCCGGTGAACATCACCAACGGCCCGAAGGGGATCACGGGCATCGATCCGGTGCACATCGGCGACTTCAGCCTCGCGCAGACGCACTCGCTGTTCGGGATCCAGTTGCCGTCGGTCTACATGTATTACTACCTGTTCGTGCTGTGCTCGCTGCTGGTGATCTGGGTGTGTACGCGCCTGCAGCACTCGCGTATCGGCCGCGCATGGGCGGCGATCCGCGAAGACGAGATCGCGGCGAAAGCGATGGGCATCAACACCCGCAACGTGAAGCTGCTCGCATTCGCGATGGGCGCGTCGTTCGGCGGCCTGTCGGGTGCGATGTTCGGTTCGTTCCAGGGCTTCGTGTCGCCGGAATCGTTCACGTTCTGGGAATCGATCGTCGTGCTGGCCTGCGTGGTGCTCGGCGGCATGGGCCACATCCCGGGCGTGATCCTGGGTGCGGTGCTGCTCGCGATCTTCCCGGAATTCCTGCGCTCGACGATGAGCCCGCTGCAGCATGCGCTGTTCGGCCACGACGTCGTCGATACGGAAGTGATCCGTCAGGCGCTGTACGGCCTCGCGATGGTGGTCATCATGCTGTACCGCTCGGAAGGCCTGTGGCCCGCGCCGAAGCATGAGGACAGGATCGCGAAACTGGCGAAGCGCAACAGCAAGAAGCCGGTGCGCGCTTAACCTACGGACACTGGGGACACACACATGAGCGACAAACAAATCCGACTGTCCGTCAAAGGCGTGAACAAGCGCTTCGGTGGCCTGCAGGCGCTGTCCGACGTCGGCCTCGAGATCAAGGAAGGCGAGATCTACGGGCTGATCGGCCCGAACGGCGCCGGCAAGACGACGTTCTTCAACGTGATCACGGGCCTCTACACGCCGGACTCCGGCGAGTTCAAGCTCGACGGCACGGAATACAAGCCGACCGCGGTGCATCAGGTCGCGAAGACGGGTATCGCGCGCACGTTCCAGAACATCCGCCTGTTCGGCGGGATGACGGCCCTCGAGAACGTGATGGTGGGCCGCCACGTGCGCACCAAGCACGGGCTGCTCGGCGCGGTGTTCCAGACGCCGGCCGAACGTCAGGAAGAGCGCGAGATCAAGGAACGCGCGATCGAACTGCTCGAATACGTCGGCGTGCTGCAGTACGCGGACTACACGTCGCGCAACCTGTCGTATGGCCACCAGCGCCGTCTCGAGATCGCGCGCGCGCTGGCGACCGATCCGAAGCTGCTCGCGCTCGACGAGCCGGCGGCCGGGATGAACGCGACCGAGAAGGTCGAACTCACGCGCCTGCTCGACAAGATCCGCTCGGACGGCCGCACGATTCTCCTGATCGAGCACGACGTGAAGCTCGTGATGGGGCTGTGCAACCGGATGACGGTGCTCGATTACGGCAAGGTGATCGCCGAGGGTCTGCCGCAGGACGTGCAGAAGAATCCGAAGGTGATTGAGGCATATCTCGGCGCAGGGGTGCACTGATGGCAGCGGCAATGTTGAAAATCAAGGGCTTGCAGGTCAACTACGGCGGCATCCAGGCCGTCAAGGGCGTTGACATGGAAGTTCGTCAGGGCGAGCTCGTGACGCTGATCGGCGCGAACGGCGCAGGCAAGACCACGACGATGAAGGCGATCACGGGTCTCAAGGCGTATTCGGCAGGCGACATCGAGTACGACGGCAAGTCGATCAGGGGCATTCCGACGCACGAGCTGCTCAAGCGAGGCCTCGCGATGGTGCCGGAAGGTCGCGGGATCTTCGCGCGGATGTCGATCATCGAGAATATGCAGATGGGCGCGTACCTGCGCAACGACACCGAGCAGATCAAGAAGGACGTCGACCGCATGTTCGGCTTCTTCCCGCGCCTGAAGGAGCGGGCGACGCAGCTCGCGGGCACGCTGTCGGGCGGCGAGCAGCAGATGCTGGCGATGTCGCGCGCGATCCTCTCGAAGCCGAAGCTGCTGCTGCTCGACGAGCCGTCGATGGGCCTGTCGCCGATCATGGTCGAGAAGATCTTCGAAGTGGTGCGTGAAATCTCGAAGGAGGGCATCACGGTGCTGCTCGTCGAGCAGAACGCGCGCCTTGCGCTGCAGGCGGCCGACCGCGGCTACGTGATGGATTCGGGCACGGTCACGATGGAAGGTGATGCGAAGCAGATGCTCGACGATCCGAAGGTGCGTGCCGCGTACCTGGGTGAATGAGTGAGTGAATGAGCGGGCCCGGTGGTGTGTGACGGCAGGTGCCGGGCACGCCGCACACGGGCTTTCGAAAGGCTGTCACGGGATGCCGTGACGGCCTTTTTTTTCGTGTCATGAGATTCGGATCGAACTTGTGCGTGCGACCGCGACTCCATTCGACTGGTGCGCCGCGCAAGCGGCGCGGGAACGATGGGGCGGCCGCCCGTTGCCGGTCGCCCGCAAACCGACACACGGGCCGTGTAGCATCGACAGCCCATCGGGACACGGAGAGCACGCATGAGTCTGGACTACGGTTTCGTGAAGGCGAAGGTGACATCGGTGGCGACGCTGAAGGGCTCACCGCACGGCAGCGAGATCCAATATCACATCCACCTGACGCTGGCGTTGCCCGGCGGCGACTGGGACGTCGCGATCAACGTCGGCACCAACGACGCGGACGACCTGCTGAACTACAAGCTCGTCTACGATTTCCACCACCCGATCACGCAGACCCTCGCGGCCGCGGCCGAAGGCTATACGGACCTGACGGGGCAGGCCGCGCTGCCCGCGCTCGACTACCTGCGCAGCGACATCCTGAGCGAAACGGGCGCGTGGCGCCCGAGCGCCGTGATGGACGGCACGGAGAATCAGGAGCCGATCCCGTCGCTGCTGCGGCTGGTGAACGCCGCGCAGTCGCAGGGGCTCGACGTCGTCGTGTTCGGCCGCTCGTATGCCGAAGGCAACGGCATCCACGACACGCACATGAACCAGGGTTCGACCGGTTCGACCTACCTGCATCGCGCAGGCGACGACCATAACGACCACAACGACATCTGGCAGGACGGTGCGCTGATCGTGCGCGTGAGCGACACGCAGTGGGCCGCGTATTTCGCCGCGTTCGAGCAGCAGGCCGTGCCGACCGACGCGCTCGGCAATCCGCTGCCGGGCGCGGGGCCGATTACCCGCTGAAGTGGCGGGCTGCCGGCCTTCGCTTCATGCGGCCGGCAGCGTCTTGCCGAACGAGATGCGTTCCTCGACGCGATAGCCGAGCGCCGCGTAGAAGCGGCACGCATCGTCGTTGCCGGGCAGGACCTGAAGATTGACCTTCAGGCAGCCGCGCGCGGCGAGCGCGCGTTCTGCATGCGCGATCAGTGCACGGCCGATGCCGAGCCGCCGCGCGTCGTTCGATACGCCGAACGAGTAGAGCCAGCCGCGATGCCCGTCGAAACCCGCCATCAGCGTGCCGACCACCCGTGCGCCGCTGGTCGCGACGAAGAACAGTTCCGGCTGCGTCGCGACCTTCAGCTCGATGGATCGCAGCGGATTGCGGTGCGGTGGCGCGTCGGCGTCTTCGTACTGCGGGAACGCGTCGCGCCATACCGCGAGCACTGCATCGGTGTCGGCGCGTTCGAACGGGCGGATGGCGACAGCATCGGCGACGGCACTCATTTGCGGGCTCTCCTTAGAGCGTGTCGAGAACCGACCGCAGCATCGCCATCATCTGGTCGATTTCCTCGGTCGTCACGTTCAGTGCGGGCATGAAGCGCAGCAAGTTCGGCCGCGCGGCGTTCAGCAGCAGGCCGTCGGGCTGCATGTCGCGCGCCTTCTCGACGATCTGCGGGCCGATGTCCTTGCCGAGCAGCAGCGCGCGCAGCAGGCCTTCGCCGCGTTCGCCTTGGAAGCCACGCTCCTCCGACAGCTCGAGCAGCTTGCGCTTCAGGTATTCGCTGCGCGCACGCACACCTTCGAGGAAGCCCGGCGCGACGAGTTGCGAGATCACCGAATAGCCGACCGCCGTCATCAGCGGGTTGCCGTTGTACGTGCCGCCCTGGTCGCCGGCCTCGAACACCGCGACCTCGGCCTTCGACAGAAGCGCGCCGAGCGGGGCGCCGCCGCCGATGCCTTTCGCGAGCGTCATGACGTCCGGCTCGATGCCGGACAGCTCGTACGCGAACAGCGTGCCCGCACGGCCGCAGCCGCTTTGCACTTCGTCGACGATCAGCAGCAGGTTGTGCTGCTTCGTCAGTGCGCGCAGCGCCTGCATGAATTCACGCGTGGCCGGAATCACGCCCCCTTCACCCTGGATCGGCTCGAGCATCACCGCGACGGTCTTGTCGGTGATCAACTTCTCGACCGAGTTGATGTCGTTCAGCTCGGCCTTCGGGAAGCCCGGCACCTGGGGTGCGTAGATCGTGTCCCAGCCCGGCTTGCCGCTGGCCGACATCGTCGCGAGCGTGCGGCCGTGGAAGCTGTGGTCGAACGTGATGATCTCGTACGCGCCGTTCTTGAACTTGCGGCCCCACTTGCGTGCGAGCTTGATCGCGCCTTCGTTCGCCTCCGCGCCGCTGTTCGTGAAGAACACCTTGTCGAACACGCTGTGCTGCGTGAGCAGGCCCGCGAGCTTCGCCATCGGTTCGTTGTAGAACGCGGGCGACGGGTTCAGCAGCTTTTCCGCCTGCGTCTTCAGCGCTTCGACGATGCCTTCGTTGCAGTGGCCGAGGCTGTTGACGGCCCAGCCCTGGATGAAGTCCAGATAGCGCTTGCCCGTGTGATCGTAGAGCCACGAACCCTTTCCGTGCGTAAACACGATGTCGGGGCGGTTCGTGATGTACATCAGCGAGTCGATCGGATAATCGTTCAGGGGCATGGCAGCAGACTCCAGCGGAGGGTGGACGGAAAACGGGCAATAAAAAAGCCACGGAAGGCCGTGGCTGGTGGGTCGAACAGCTTGTGCGTAACCGGTGAAGCAGTGTGGGGGTTACGCGCGAGTCCGTGACGAGCCTGCGGCATCCGGGCGGAGCGGCGAGCGGCGACGTCGAAGGGCGGACAGGAAGCAGTTCATGTGCGCAAGCATAAGGCATCCCGCACCTGACTGTAAACCGCCGCGATGCCATGGATGTGACATCGCGGCGCGCAGTGCCGTACGCGGATGTGCGGGCTTTAGACCGGATGTGCGAGGTCGGCGGCGCTCGTGAACGAGTCCGCGTAGAACTCGTCGGCCGGCAGCGCGTGGTGTTGCGTGAAATCGCGCTGCGCGGATTCGACCATCACCGGCGCGCCGCATGCATACACCTGGTGGCCCGACAGATCGGGGAGGTCCTCGATCACCGCGCGATGGACGAAGCCCGTGCGGCCCGTCCACTGGTCGCCGGCGTCCGGCTCGGAGAGCACCGGCACGTACTTGAAGTTCGGAATCTCGCGCGCCCACTGCTCGGCGAGCTCGCCGAGGTAGATGTCCTTCTTGCGGCGCGCGCCCCAGTAGAGCGTCATCGGGCGCGTGATGCCCGTGTGCTTCACGTGCTCGATGATCGCCTTGATCGGTGCGAAGCCCGTGCCCGATGCGAGCAGCACGATCGGCTTGTCGGAATCTTCGCGCAGGAAGAACGTGCCGAGCGGGCCTTCGAAGCGCAGGATGTCGCGCTCCTTCATCGCGCCGAACACGTGGTCGGTGAACTTGCCGCCCGGCATGTGGCGGATATGCAGCTCGATCGGGCCCTCCTCGTGCGGCGCGTTCGCCATCGAGTAGCTGCGGCGCGAGCCGTCCTTCAGGATGAACTCGACGTACTGGCCCGCGAGATACTGCAGGCGTTCGTTGGCGGGCAACTGGAGCTTCACGACCATCACGTCGTCGGCCTTGCGCTCGAGTGCGGCGATCCGGCACGGCAGCTTCTTGACCTGCACGCCGTCGACGCCGGCGATCTCACGCACGTCGATCTCGAGGTCGCACTGCGCCTTCGAGCAGCACAGCAGCGCGAGGCCGCGCGTGCGCTCGTCGTTGGACAGTGCCGACGCGGCGTGCGGGCCCTGTTCGATCTGGCCCGACACGATCTGGCCCTTGCATGAGCCGCACGCGCCGTTCTTGCAGCCGTACGGCAGGTGGACGTTCTGGCGCAGCGCAGCGGCCAGCACGGTTTCGTCCGACTCGACCTGGAATTGCCGGCCGCTTTGCTTGAGAGTGACGTTGAATGCCATAGAACCAAACTAGAACAAAATGTGGGGACCGTGCATGTCGAGCACGGCAGCTACAATGCAAACCCGTTGCGCGTCGCGCAACGGTGGCTACTGATTTCGCAACCAACATGATCGCGACTCGAATCCTGCGCCGGCCGCGCGCACTGATCGTCGGCTGTGGCGACGTCGGCATGCGCTGCGTCGCGCAATGGCGCGACACGCGCCGCAACCTGCGGGTCTTCGCGCTGACGAGCCATCCGGCCCGCCGCGACGAACTGCGCGCCGCGGGCGCGACACCGATCGTCGGCGATCTCGACCGCCGGGCGACGCTCGGCCGCCTCGCGGGTCTGGCCCGCACGATCCTGCATCTCGCACCGCCGCAGTCCGATGGCCGCGACGACCGGCGCACACGTGCGCTGATCGCCGCAACGACCGTGCCTGCACGACGGCCACCGGTGCCGCCGGCACCGGCGGTCGGCCGGCTCCGAACGCTGCGCACCGCTGCCCGACAGGCCGGCGCGCCCGTTCGGGCAGCGCGTATTGTACCCGACGGCCTTTATGCGCCGAGGCTCGTCTACGCCAGTACGACGGGCGTTTACGGCGACTGCGGTGGCGCGCGCATCGACGAGACGCATCCGCTGCGCCCCGCGAATCCGCGCGCGTTCCGGCGCGTGTCGGCCGAGCGGCAACTGCGTGCGGCGACGGTGCGCGGCGTGCTGTCCGCACGCATCGTGCGCATTCCGGGCATCTACGCGGCAAACCGTCTGCCGGTCGCACGGCTCGAGCGCGGCACGCCGGCGCTCGAACCGGCCGACGACGTCTACACGAACCACATCCACGCGGACGATCTCGCGGCGATCCTGCGCCGCGCGGCCGAGCGGGGCAAGCCGGCGCGCGCCGTGCATGCGTCGGACGACAGCGAACTGCGGATGGGAGAGTATTTCGACCGGGTCGCGCAAGTGCTCGGCCTGCCGAGGCCGCCACGCGTCAGCCGCGCGGACGCCGAGCGTCAACTCGAACCGACACTGCTGTCGTTCATGCGCGAGTCGCGGCGCCTGTCCAACGCACGGCTGAAGGCCGAATTGTGCGTGACGTTGCGCTATCCGACCGTAGACGATTTCCTTCAAACGCTCGCGCCGGGCAGCGCGTCAGGTCAGCGCCGGTAACGCCTCGATCAGCAGGAAGCACAACAGCGCGCCGATCAGCGCGCCAATCAGGTTCGGATGATATTTGTGCTTCAGGTGCATCGCGGCCAGCAGCCCGCCGATCACGATGACACCGACGACCGCGAACGCGATCGTCACGTACGACAGTTCAAAAGAATGGTTGATGTTCATGATGTCTCCCCTGCATCGCTGCTCGTACAGCTTGTGATTCGAGTATAGCGGGGGAACATACGGCCGAGATGCGGCCGGACGTCGAACGGTCGTGCGGATTTTCCCTTACAGGGTTTTGACGGGATTGCGCAGCGCTGAAAGGTCGGCGCCATCGAGCCAGCGCCACGCACCCGGTGCAAGATCGCCCGGCAACGCGAAGCCGCCGATGCTTTCGCGATGCAGCGCTTCGACGCGATTGCTCGCCGCCGCGACCATGCGCTTGACCTGGTGATACTTGCCTTCGAGGACGGTCAGCACGAGCGCGTGCGTGTCGCGCGCGTCGGCGGCGACCGCCGCGATCGGCTTCGGCTCGCCGTGCAGCTGCACGCCGGTGCGCAGCATGTTCAGCTGCGTGTCGTCGAGCGGGTGGCGCACGGTCGCCACGTAGGTCTTCGGCACCTTGCGCTTCGGCGACGTGTACGCGTGCACGAACTGGCCGTCATCGGACAGCAGCAGCAGGCCCGTGGTGTCCTGGTCGAGACGACCGACGCACTGCACGCCGCGCGCGACGAGCGGCGCGGGCAGCAGGTTGAACACGCTCGCGTGGTGTTGCGGATCGCGCGAACACTCGTAGCCGGCCGGCTTGTTGAGCGCGAGATACGCGTGCGCGTGGAACGGCCACGCCGTATCGTCGACCGAGAACACGAGGCCGTCGGTATCGAAGCCGGCGTCGGGGTCGGTCGCGCTGGTGCCTGCCACGGTGACGCGGCCCGCTTCGATCAGGCCGCGGCACTGGCGGCGCGAGCCGAAGCCCTGGGTGTAGAGAATGCTTTCGAGATCCATAGCGCGCGCATTCTATCAAGCGATGGCGCGCGACCGGCATGAACGCGCATGCGCTGGTAAGCTGCCGGTACGCCGCGCGGCGCGCGGCGCCCGTTCATTCTTCACGGAAAGTCCATGCCCTTTGCTTCGTTCCCGTTCGGCCGCAAGGCCACCGCCGTCATCGTTGCCGCGACCGTATCGACGGCCGCGTTCGCGCACGCGCACCTCGCGAAGAGCGATCCGGCGGCGGGCGCGGCGGTGGCGGCCGCACCCGCCGCCGTCACGATCGACTTCACCGAGCCGCTGGAGCCGGCGTTCAGCTCGATCGTCGTCGTCGACGGCGACGGCAAGACGGTGTCGGACGGCCGCGCGCGCATCGACGCGTCGAACCGCAAGCGGATGACGGTGCCGCTCACGGCGGTCGGCACGGGCGCCTATACGGTGAAGTGGGTGGCCGTCGCGACCGACGGGCACCGCACGCAGGGCGCGTACGGCTTCAGCGTGAAGTGACGCAACGGCGGCGGCAGGCCCGTGCCAGGGCTGCCGCCGCTCCTATCCGACAGGGAGTCCCGCATGAATCCGACGACGCTCGACGCACTCGCCGATTTCCCCCGTCTGCTCGAAGCCCATTTCGCGGCCGTACCCGACGGCTACGCGCGCTGGACGCCCGACGACTGGGCCGGGATTCCGAGCGAGCATTTTTCGCCGCTCGGGCAGCTCTGCCACGTGCGCGACATCGAGATCGACGGTTATCACGTGCGGCTGCGGCGGATGCTCGACGAAGACCGGCCGCTGCTCGCGTCGATCGATGGCGACGCGCTCGCGATCGAGCGCCGCTACAACGACGCGTATGCGTCCGACGTGCTCGCGGCGATCCGCGAAGCGCGGCGCGAGACGCTGGACCTCGTGTCGCGCCTCACGCCCGAACAGTTCGCGCGCACCGGGGTGTTCGACGGCTACGGTTCGCTGACCGTGCGCGGGCTCGTCCACTACCTGTGCAGCCACGACCAGCAGCATCTGGCCGGCATGCAATGGCTGCTCGGCAAGATCGACGCGACGCTGTACGCGCGCTGAGCCGGCCGGCATCGGCGCAATCCATCGATCGCAGATTCCGGCGCGGTTGTCGGTGCGGCAGGCCGCACTGCCGCGCTTCGATTGGATCGTTTTTCTGGATAATCCATCCAGTCGCGACCGGCTGACCGGTGCGTCGCGCGTGCCTACACTCCAAGCTTCGTTCAACGAGAAAAGGAGTCAACCGTGGCAACTCATACGCTCGCAGGCAAGGTCGTCCTGATCGCAGGCGGCGCAAAGAATCTCGGCGGCCTGATCGCGCGGGATCTGGCGAGCCACGGCGCGAAGGCCGTGGCGATTCACTACAACAGTGCCGCATCGCAGGCGCAGGCCGAGGAGACGGCTACCGCGGTGCGTGCGGCCGGCGCGGAAGCCGCAACGTTCCAGGGCGACCTGACGACGGCCGCCGCGGTCGAGAAACTGTTCGACGACGCGAAGCAGCGCTTCGGCAAGATCGACATCGCGATCAACACGGTCGGCAAGGTGCTGAAGAAGCCGTTCACCGAGATCAGCGAGGCCGAGTATGACGACATGTTCGCGGTCAACAGCAAGTCGGCGTTCTTCTTCATCAAGGAAGCGGGGCGGCACCTCGAGGATCACGGCAAGCTCGTCACGCTCGTGACGTCGCTGCTCGGCGCGTTCACGCCGTTTTATGCGGCGTACGAAGGGTCGAAGGCGCCGGTCGAGCATTTCACGCGCGCGGCGTCGAAGGAATACGGCGCGCGCGGGATTTCGGTGACGGCCGTCGGGCCGGGCCCGATGGACACGCCGTTCTTCTACCCGGCCGAAGGCGCCGATGCGGTCGCGTATCACAAGACGGCGGCCGCGCTGTCGCCGTTCAGCAAGACGGGCCTGACCGACATCGAGGACGTCGTGCCGTTCATCCGCCATCTCGTCACCGACGGCTGGTGGATCACGGGCCAGACGATCCTGATCAACGGCGGCTATACGACCAAGTAACCGACCCGGCAACGGGCCGCGCGGCGCACCGCAATGGCGCGTTTGCGTGGACAATGGACGGGCGCGTGGCCTCGCGGCTGCGCGCCCGTTTTCTCGGTGCCGCCGGACCTCGCCGCGACGCGCGACGGCTGGCGGCGGCATTCGTCCGAATCTACGTTCCCTGCCGATGGACAAGCTGGATCAGGTCAGAATCTTCCTGCAGGTTGCCGAGATGGGCAGCTTCATCAAGGCCGCGCATGCGCTCGACGTGCCGCGCGCGACCGTGTCGGCGGCTGTTCAGCAGCTGGAGACGGGGCTCGGTACACGTCTCTTGCACCGCACGACACGCCAGGTGCAACTGACCGCCGACGGCGCGCTGCTGTTCGAACGCGGCCGGCGCCTGCTCGCGGAGGCCGACGAGCTCGACCGCCTGTTCCGCCGCCGCGACCGCGACGTGATCGGCCGGCTGAACGTCGACGTGCCGAGCCGGATCGCGCGCCGCGTGGTCGCGCCCGCGCTGCCGTCGCTGTTTCACCGGTACCCGAAGCTGCAACTGTCGCTTGGTTCGACGGATCGTTCGATCGATCTCGTGCAGGAAGGCGTCGACTGCGCGATTCGTGTGGGGCGGCTCGCGGACAGCAGCCTCGTCGTGCGGCCGCTCGGGCAGTTCACGCTGATCAACTGCGCGAGCCCCGACTACCTGCGCGAATGCGGCGTGCCCGAGCATCCGGATGCGCTCGCGCACGGGCACTGGGCGATCGGCTATGCGTCGCCGACGACCGGGCGCGAGCTCGGGTGGGAATACTGGGTGGACGGCGAGCGGCACACGCTGACACTGCCGAGCCGCGTGATCGTCAACAACGCCGAAACCTATATCGCCAGCTGTATCGCCGGGATGGGACTGATCCAGATTCCGCGCTTCGACGTCGAACATCTGCTCGACAGCGGCGCGCTCGTCGACGTGATGCCCGGCCACCGCGCCGAGCCGATGGACGTGTCGGCCGTGTACCCGCACCGGCGGCACCGGTCGCGCCGGCTCAATGCATTCGTCGATTGGTTCGGGGAACTGATGGCGGACGCGTTGACCGGGGCAGCGGTCGGGAAGGGCGCGGAAGGCGACTGATCGGGTCGGTTGATGTGCGCCGTATACCGACGCGCTTGCTTCAGTCTGCCCGCGCCGCGAACCGCCGGCTGCGCCCGGTTTCCCGCACCGCATCGATCAATGCCGCGCCGGCGCCGTCCGGTTTCGCCGCGAACGCGTAGAAGCGCGCGGCCGGCAGCGCCGGCAGACCGTCCTGCGGGCCGCATTCGCGCAGGCCGTCGCGCAGCTGGCTGCGCGCCAGTGCGGTGACCGCGAAACCCGCGAGCGCGGCCGACACGCAGCCGGCCATGCTGCTGCTCTCGAACAGCACGCGGAACGGCCGCAGTGCAGCGGCAAGTGCCGCTACGGCGGCTTCCCGATAGACGCACGGCTGCGGAAACAGCGCGAGCGGCACGTCGTCGCCGGCGTCGAGTGTGCGATCCGACGCGAACGCCCACACGAGCGGTTCTTCCCACAGCAGTTCGCCTGGCGTGTCGACCTGCCGGCACTGCTTGCCGAACACGACGTCGAGCCGGCCGAGCGTCTGCTCGCGCAGCAGGGACGCGGTGATGCCGACCTTCAGCTCGATCGACGTGCGCGGGTGGCGGTCGCGAAACGTGCGCAGCACCCGCGGCAGCCACGCGCCCGCGAAATCTTCCGACGCGCCGACCCGCAGCGGCCCGTGCGCCGGCGCGCCGCGCAGCCTCGCGCGCACTTCGCGCTCCATGTCGACGATGTTGCGCGCGTATGCGTACAGCGTGTCGCCGGCTGGCGTAAGCGCGATGCGGCGTGTCGTGCGCGCGAGCAGCACCGTGCCGGCCGCTTGTTCGAGCCGCTTGATGTGGCCGCTGACGGCCGACGGCGTCAGTGCGAGCCGTTCCGCAGCCGGCGCGAACCCGCGGCTGTCGACGACTTCGAGGAAGGTGCGCAGCAGCGTGATGTCGAGCGACGTCGACGCGGGGTCGGTCAGCGGGGCCATGGATCGATTCAACGCAATATTCAAAGAATGAACAATGATACTCCGTGAATCGTGATGAAAGGCCGGCCTACCATCGTGTACTCGGATCGCCCTCACGGAGTGCACGATGACGACCTATGCGCATGCGACGACCGCGTCGCTCGACATTGCCTATCTCGAATGGAACCCGCGCGGCGAACGCGTGGCCATGCTGCTGCACGGCTGGCCGGACAGCCCGGTTGGCTGGAACGCCGTGGCGGCCGCACTCGCTGCGCGCGGCTACCGGGTGCTCGCTCCCGCGCTGCGCGGCTTTGCGCCGACCCGCTTTCGTGACGCATCCGCGCCGCGTAGCGGCCAGCTTGCGGCGCTCGGGCGCGACCTGCTCGACTTCGTCGATGCGCTTGGCATCGAGCGGCCCGTGCTGGTCGGGCACGACTGGGGCGCGCGGGCGGCCGCGAACGCGTGCGGGCTGCGCGATGGCGCCGCATCCCATCTCGTGATGCTGTCGGTCGGGTACGGCACCAACGATCCGGGGCAGCCGCTGTCGCTGCAGCAGGCGCGCAACTACTGGTATCACTGGTTCATGGCGACGCCGCGCGGCGAGCAGGCGTTGCGCGACGATCGTCGCGCGTTTGCCCGCTTGATGTGGGATACGTGGTCGCCGCCGGGCTGGTATCGCGACAGCGATTTCGAGGCGGCCGCCACCGCGTTCGACGGGCCCGACTGGCTCGACGTCGTCCTGCATTCGTACCGGCATCGGTGGGGATTCGCGCCGGGCACGCCGGCCTATGCCGATGACGACGCACGCCTGAATCCCGCGCCGGTGCTGGCGCTGCCGACACTCGTGCTGCACGGCGGCGCGGACACCTGCAATCATCCGGACAGCTCGGCTCGGCGCGAGCAGTTCTTCGCGGGGCGCTACGCGCGGCAGGTGCTGGACGGCGTCGGCCACTTTCCGCAGCGCGAGGCGCCGGCGGCGGTCGCCGACGCGATTCTCGGGTTCTGCGGGCAAGGCTGATGCGCGCTGTTGTGGCCGGCGCGTAGCGGATCCACAGCCGACGCGGGCCGCGAGCAGGTCGGCGAGGCCGATGTTCCTGAACGTCTCGCGGCGAAGGCGATCGCCGACGCGGAACACCTCCTCCGTGCCGTCCTGCGCCGGATCGACGAACACATGGTACGGGCGCTTGCCGGCTGACGGTCAACGATACGGGCATGCCGCTTGGCGCGTGCCTGGGCGGCGCGGGGATCGCGCAGTTGCTGGAACTCTATGCGCGCGACATCCTCGCCGACGGGCGGCTGGTGCTGCTGCCGGAATGGGCGGACGAGACGTTTCCGCTCTATGCGTATCGCCACGCGTCCAATCTCGTTTCCACGAAGGTGCGCGTGTTTCTCGACTTCGTGCGGGCACTGATGGCCTGAGTGGGCAGGCGCGGGGCGGTCCCGCGCGTTCATTCGGTGCGATGCGGAATGCTGTCCGGGAACGGGTAGGGTGCGTGCGGGCCCGGCCAGTCGGGCACCGGCGGCGCGGTCAGTACGTCGCACCCGGCCAGCATGAGCGCCAGTGCCACGGCGAGCGCGCGGCGGCAGAGCGAAGATGAAATCGTGCGCATGGACATAGCGTGCCTCCGTGTCGCGCATCCTCATGATGCTTAAGACTGTTGAGCGGGGGCACGCGTTGCGGCGCGCACGGCAAAAACAAAAAACCCGCGAAGCGGCGAGCTTGCGCGGGTTTCGGGAGGCGCAGCGCGTCACGCTGCGAGAATGCTGGTGCCCAGGGCCGGAATCGAACCGGCACGCCTTGCGGCGGGGGATTTTGAGTCCCCTGCGTCTACCAATTTCACCACCTGGGCTTGATCCTGTCCGCGCATGTGATTGTGCGCGGCGAAACGCGGATTATGTCCGAAATTCCGACGCCGGGCAAGCTGCCCGGTTGCCCGGCACATACGTCACTGGCTCAGGTAGACGAACCGGCCCTGTTTGACGATCCCCATCACGCTCGCGCGCTGGTCGAGCCCCACATGATCCTTGTCGCTCGTGTTGACGACGCCGTTCGGTACGACGAGCTCGTGCGCGCGTTCCAGCTCGCGCCGCAGCGCCGCGCGGAACGCGGGCGTGCCGGGCTGCGCGGCCTTCAACGCGCGGCCGACCGCGTCGGCGAGGCGCGGGTAGACGCCCGCGGCGTCTCCCGCGAACTGCGTGACCGTTCCGGCGCCGTACTTCGCCTCGTATGCGTCGACGAACGCGAGCGCCGCCTTGCGGGCCGGATGATCGGCCGGCAGCGTGCGCGCGACGACCACCGGCTGGGTCGGGAACAGCGTTCCGTCGACGTCCTTGCCGCCAAGCTTGATGAATTCCGGCGTCGCGATCCCGTGCGTCTGGTAGACCGGGCCCTTGTAGCCGCGTTCGATCAGCGTGCGTTGCGGCAGTACGGCCGGCGTGCCGGAGCCCGCGATCAGGATCGCGTCGGGCTTCGCCGCGATCAGCTTCAGCGCCTGGCCCGTGACGCTCGCGTCGGTGCGGTTGAAACGCTCGGTCGCGACGACGCGGATCTTGCGCAGGTCCGCGAAGCGCGTGAACTCGTTCAGCCAGCTTTCGCCATAGCTGTCCGCGAAGCCGATGAAGCCGACCGTCTTCACGCCGTGGTTGGCCATGTAGCGCGTCATCACGTCGGCCATCGCCCGGTCGCTCTGCGCCATCTTGAAGGCCCAGGTCCGCGCGCCTTCCTGCGGCTCGACGATCGCGCCGGAGCCGACCAGCGTAATCATCGGCGTTTGCCCGGCGGCCACCGCATCGAGTGCCGCGAGCGCGGCCGGCGTGATGTTCGGCCCGACCACGACGTCGACATGATCCTCGTCGACCAGCTTGCGGATGTTGCGCACCGCGGTGCCCGGGTCGGACGCATCGTCGAGCACCGTCACCTGGACGGGCTGCCCGGCGATCGTCTTCGGCCACATCAGGATCGCGTTCTTGCTCGTGATGCCGATCGCGGCGGCCGGGCCGGTCGACGACAGGTCGACGCCGACCTTCAGGTCGGCATGCGCGGTGGCGCAGGCCAGTACGAGGGCGCCGGCCGTGGCGCGGCGCAACAGGGCGGTAAGCGTCATGCGGAATTCTCCGTCGGACAGCAAAAAGGGGCGCGATGTGCGCCCCCGTGTTTATACACGCCGCTCAGAGTTCGTACGATTCGGATTCGCCCTTGAGCGCCTGCTCGATCAGCTTGCGGTTCAGCGTCGGCGACAGCAGTTCGACGAGCGTATACACATAGCTGCGCAGGTAGGCGCCCTGCTTGAGCGCGACGCGCGTCACGTTGCTGCCGAACAGGTGGCCGACCGGGATCAGCCGCAGGTTGCGGTCGCGCTCGGGATTGAACGCGATGTCCGCCATGATGCCGACGCCGAGGCCGAGTTCGACGTAGGTCTTGATCACGTCGGCGTCGATCGCCTCGAGCACGATGTCCGGCGAGAGGCCGCGCAGCGCGAACGCGTGGTTGATCTTCTTGCGGCCCGCGAACGCATCGTCGTACGTGATCAGCGGGTACTGCGCGAGATCGTCGAGCGTGACCGGCTTGCGTTCGAGCAGCGGATGGTCGGCCGGCACGACGGCCGCGTGGTGCCACTGGAAGCAGGGCAGCGACACGAGTTCCTTGTAGTCGGAGATCGCCTCGGTCGCGATCGCGAGATCGGCCTGGTCGTGGATCACCATCTCGGCCACCTGCGTCGGGCTGCCCTGCAGGATCGACAGGTGCACCTTCGGGAAGCGCTTCTTGAACTCGGCGATCGCGGCCGGCAGCGAGTAGCGGGCCTGCGTGTGGGTCGCGGCGATGGTCAGGTTGCCCTGATCCTGTGCTGCATAATCCTTCCCGACCCTTTTAAGGCTTTCAACCTCCTGGAGAATCCGCTCGACCGACGCGAGGATGATCCTGCCCGGCTCGGTGAGCGAGCGCACGCGCTTGCCGTGCCGCGTGAAGATCTCCACGCCCAGCTCGTCCTCGAGCTCGATGATCGCCTTCGATACCCCCGGTTGCGACGTGTAGAGCGCCTTGGCGGCCTCGGTGAGATTGAAATTCTGCCGGACGGCCTCGCGCACGAAGCGAAATTGGTGCAGGTTCATTTATAACCCTTCCGCATATCAACAGAATTTTTTAGTCGTTTGAAATATAAGGCGAGTTTATTACGATTCACCGGAGTTTTTCAAATATGGATATCTGTTTTCGTCATTAGCAATCCACCCGGCAGCGGATGGCTGCAGTGACGACGCAACGGAGATTCGGGCGCGACGTGGCTAGGACGTCGCGCGGTCACCACGAAAACCCCTGGGGTCCCCGAATGTATCAGTACGACCAATACGACCAGACGATCGTCGACGAGCGTGTCGCGCAGTACCGCGATCAGGTGCGCCGCCGCCTGTCGGGCGAGCTGAGCGAAGACGAGTTCCGTCCGCTGCGTCTGCAGAACGGCCTGTACATGCAACGCCACGCGTACATGCATCGCATCGCGATTCCGTACGGCAACCTGCGCAGCGACCAGCTCCGGATGCTGGCGCGCATCGCCCGCGAACACGACCGCGGCTACGGCCATTTCTCGACCCGCTCGAACATCCAGTTCAACTGGATCCAGCTCGAAGACACGCCCGAGATCCTCGCGAAGCTCGCGTCGGTGCAGATGCACGGCATCCAGACCTCGGGCAACTGCATCCGCAACATCACGGCGGATCAGTTCGCGGGCGTCGCCCAGGACGAGGAGATCGATCCGCGTCCGTGGTCGGAAATCCTGCGCCAGTGGTCGACGTTCCATCCCGAATTCGCGTGGCTGCCGCGCAAGTTCAAGATCGCGGTGTCGGGCTCGACGCACGACCGCGCGGCCGTGCAGATCCACGACCTCGGCGTGTACCTGAAGAAGAACGCGCAGGGCGAGGTGGTCGCGAGCATCCTCGCGGGCGGCGGCCTCGGCCGTACGCCGATCATCGGCGCGGTGATCAAGGAAGACCTGCCGTGGCAGCACCTGCTCACGTATTGCGAAGCCGTGCTGCGCGTGTACAACCGCTACGGCCGCCGCGACAACCTGTACAAGGCGCGCATCAAGATCCTCGTGAAGGCGCTGTCGCCCGCGAAGTTCGCGCAGCAGGTCGAGGAAGAGTGGCAGCACCTGAAGGACGGCCCGTCGACGCTCACGCAGGCAGAAGTCGACCGCGTGTCGCAGTACTTCCAGCCGCCCGTCTACGAGAAGCTGGCCGACACCGACGCATCGTTCGAACAGCACCTGCTCGAGAACAAGGCGTTCGCGCGCTGGGTCGAACGTAACGTCGCGCCGCACAAGGTGGCCGGCTATGCAGCCGTCACGCTGTCGCTGAAGGATCACCGTGTCGCGCCGGGCGATGCGACCGACCAGCAGATGGATCTGGTGGCCGACTGGGCCGATGCGTACTCGTTCGGCGAGCTGCGCGTGTCGCACGAGCAGAACCTGATTCTCGCGAACGTGAAGAAGCGCGACCTGTTCGCGCTGTGGGAAAAGGCGAAGGCCGCCGGCTTCGCGACGCCGAACATCGGCCTGCTGACCGACATCATCGCGTGCCCGGGCGGCGATTTCTGCTCGCTCGCGAACGCGAAGTCGATCCCGATCGCGCTGGCGATCCAGCAGCGTTTCGACGATCTCGACTATGTGTACGACCTCGGCGACCTGTCGCTGAACATTTCCGGTTGCATGAACTCGTGCGGTCACCACCACGTCGGCAACATCGGCATCCTCGGTGTGGACAAGGACGGCGCCGAGTGGTACCAGGTGTCGCTCGGCGGCGAGCAGGGGACGGGCCGGAACGGCGCGCGCCTCGGCCGCGTGATCGGGCCGTCGTTCTCGGCGGAAGAAGTGCCCGACGTGATCGCGAAGCTGATCGACACGTTCGTCGAATCGCGCATCGACGGCGAGCGCTTCGTCGAGACGTACGACCGCATCGGCATCACGCCGTTCAAGGAGCGCGTGTATGCGGCGCGCCAGGCAGTGAACGCGTAACCAACCGGGTACAAGGAATTAGCAGATGGCTTCGATTATCAAGAACCGTGCTGTGATCGACGATGCATGGCAGGTCGTGCGCGCGGCGGAAGACGGCGCACTGCCCGCGGTCGACGCGTTGCCGGCCGGCAAGGTGCTGGTGCCGTTCGCGTTGTGGCAGGCCGAGCGCGCCGCGCTCGTCACCGCGAAGACGAAGGACGAGCTCGGCGTGTGGCTCGCGCCGGACAGCGAGCCGGCCGATCTTGCGGCCGATTTCGGTGCGATTTCGCTGGTTGCCGTCGACTTCCCGCGCTTCGCGGACGGCCGCGGCTACAGCATCGCGCGCCTGCTGCGCGAGCGCCACGGCTGGACGGGCGAGCTGCGCGCGATCGGCGACGTGCTGCGCGACCAGTTGCTGTACATGTCGCGCTGCGGCTTCGACGCATTCGCGGTGCGCGCCGACAAGGACATCCACGACGCGCTGAATGCGTTCACGGAATTCACGCAGCGTTATCAGGGCGCGTTCGACCAGCCCGAACCGCTGTTCCGCCGCCGCGCCGCGTCGGCAGAAGCGAAGGTGGGCGCATGAGCACCGCGACCGCCACCACGCTGACGCCGGAGCTCGCCGCGAAGGTCGAGCGCCTCGACGCGCTGCTCGCGCAGATCGGTGCCCGTCACGAGAAGGTGAAGTTCGCGAGCAGCCTCGCGGCGGAAGACATGCTGCTCACGCATGCGATCCTGTCGAAGGGCGTGCGAATCGGCATCTTCTCGCTGAACACGGGCCGCCTGCACGCGGAAACGCTCGGCATGATCGACCGCGTGCGCGAGCGCTACGGCTACGAGATCGAGCAGTTCCATCCGCAGCAGGATGCGGTCGACCAGTATGTTGCGGAGCACGGCCTGAACGCGTTCTACGAGAGCGTCGAACTGCGCAAGTCGTGCTGCCACATCCGCAAGGTCGAGCCGCTGAATCGCGCGCTCGCGGACGTCGGCGCATGGGTCACGGGCCAGCGCCGTGAGCAGTCGGTCACGCGTGCCGAACTGCACGAGGAAGAACAGGACGAAGCGCGCGGGATCGCGAAGTACAATCCGCTCGCTGACTGGACCGAGAGCGATGTGTGGGCGTACCTTGAAGCGTTCGACGTGCCGGTGAACCCGCTGCATGCGCGCGGCTACCCGAGCATCGGCTGCGAGCCGTGTACGCGGGCGATCCGTCCCGGCGAGGACAGCCGCGCGGGCCGCTGGTGGTGGGAGTCCCGCGATACGAAGGAATGCGGGCTGCACATCACGACGATCACGCCGATTCCCGCGGAAGCCGGCGCCACGCACTGAAAGCCTGACAAGAAACTGACTATTGCGCCGCCTGCGACAGCGGGCGGCACGAACCCAGAAGAGAAGGACTGAAAACATGAGCACGACGCTCGAGCAATCCGCCTTTGCCCCGCCCGCCGGTGCCGACAGCCGCATGGGCCACCTCGACTGGCTCGAAGCCGAGTCGATCCACATCCTGCGCGAACTGGTCGCCGAATGCAGCAAGCCGGCGCTGTTGTTCTCGGGCGGCAAGGATTCGGTCGTCGTGCTGCATCTGGCACTGAAAGCATTCGGCCTCGGCGCGAACCGCAAGACGACGCTGCCGTTCTCGCTCGTGCACATCGACACGGGCCACAACTACGAAGAAGTGATCGACTTCCGCGATCGCCGCGCGAAAGAACTCGGCGCCGAATTGGTTGTCGGCCACGTCGAGGATTCGATCAAGCGCGGCACGGTCGTGCTGCGCCGCGAAACCGATTCGCGCAATGCCGCGCAGGCCGTCACGCTGCTCGAGACGATCGAGCAGCACGGCTATACGGCGCTGATCGGCGGCGCGCGTCGTGACGAAGAGAAAGCACGTGCGAAGGAACGCATCTTCTCGTTCCGCGACGAATTCGGCCAGTGGGATCCGAAGGCACAGCGCCCTGAGCTGTGGAGCCTCTTCAACGCGCGACTGCATAAGGGCGAACACCTGCGCGTGTTCCCGATCTCGAACTGGACCGAGCTCGACGTGTGGCAGTACATCGCGCGCGAGAACCTCGAGCTGCCGTCGATCTATTACGCGCACGAGCGCGAGATCGTGCGCCGCAACGGGCTGCTCGTGCCCGTCACGCCGCTCACGCCGATGCGTGACGGCGAGACGAGCGAGCTCGCGCAGGTGCGTTTCCGCACGGTCGGCGACATTTCCTGCACGTGCCCGGTCGAGAGCGACGCGGACGACGTCGAGAAGATCATCGCCGAGACGGCGGTGACCGAGATCACCGAGCGCGGCGCGACCCGGATGGACGACCAGGCGTCCGAAGCCGCGATGGAACAGCGCAAGAAGCAAGGTTATTTCTGAGGCACACGAGGACATTCACATCATGAGCATCATCGAAAATCACGAAGACCTCGGCGTGCTGCGTTTCATTACCGCAGGCAGCGTCGACGACGGCAAGAGCACGCTGATCGGCCGCCTGCTGTACGACAGCAAGGCCGTGCTGTCCGACCAGCTGTCCGCGCTGTCGCGTGCGAAGAACAAGCGCACGGTCGGCGACGAGCTCGACCTCGCGCTGCTGACCGACGGTCTCGAAGCCGAGCGCGAGCAGGGCATCACGATCGACGTCGCGTACCGCTACTTCGCGACCGCGAAGCGCAAGTTCATCATCGCCGATACGCCCGGCCACGAGCAGTACACGCGCAACATGGTGACGGGCGCATCGACCGCGCACGCCGCGATCATCCTGATCGACGCGACGCGCGTGACGGTCGAGAACGGCGTGGCCGACCTGCTGCCGCAGACCAAGCGCCACAGCGCGATCGTCAAGCTGCTCGCGCTGCAGCACGTGATCGTCGCGATCAACAAGATGGATCTCGTCGACTACAGCGAAGCGCGCTTCAACGAGATCCGCGATGCGTACGTCACGCTCGCGAAGCAGCTCGGCCTCGCCGACGTGCGCTTCGTGCCGGTGTCGGCGCTGAAGGGCGACAACATCGTCGGCGCGAGCGAGCGCATGCCGTGGTACGCGGGCGAGCCGCTGCTCGACGTGCTCGAATCGCTGCCGGTCGAGACGCAGGCGCACGACGCGCTGCGCTTCCCGGTGCAATGGGTCGCGCGCCAGGACGGCAGCTCGGCCGACGATTTCCGCGGCTACATGGGCCGTATCGAGTCGGGTGAAGTGAAGGTCGGCGACGAGATCGTCGTGCTGCCGTCGAACCGCACGGCGACGATCGCCGAGATCGTCGCGCCGGTGCCGGGCGGCACCGCGTCCGTCCCGCAGGCGTTCGCGGGCCAGGCCGTGACGATCCGCCTCGAGGAAGACGTCGACGTGTCGCGCGGCGACATGTTCGTCACGTCCGGCGAGCCGGTCGCGCCGGCGAAGAAGCTCGAAGCCGATCTGTGCTGGTTCGACGAGACGCCGTTGTCGTCGCAGCGCAAGTACCTGCTGAAGCAGACCACCAGCACGGTGTTCGCGAAGATCGGCGGGGTCAAGCAGGTGCTCGACGTGCACACGCTGTCGCACGCGACCGACCGTCACGAGCTGAAGATGAACGACATCGGCCGCGTTGCGCTGACGCTGCAGAAGCCGATCGTTTGCGACACGTACGACGCGCATCCGGGTACCGGCGCGTTCGTGCTGATCGACGAGGCGACGCATCACACGGTTGCCGCAGGGATGATCCGGGCGTTCTCGGCATAACCGGAAAACCGCGCCGCTTTGCGGCGGCGCGGGCCGGAGCCGACGCCTGCTGGAAGGTGAAGCGACAAACATGGGCAAGGTGTATCTGATCGGAGCAGGGCCGGGCGCGGCCGACCTCATCACGGTGCGCGGCGCGCGGCTGCTCGAGCAGGCGGACGTCGTGCTGCACGACGCGCTCGTCGAGCCCGCGATGCTCGACTACGCGCCGAATGCGCGCAAGATCGCGGTCGGCAAGCGCTGCGGGCAGCGCTCGACCGCGCAGCACTTCATCAACAAACAGATCGTCGATGCGGCACGCGAGCATGCGTGCGTCGTGCGGTTGAAGGGCGGCGACCCGATGCTGTTCGGTCGCGCCGAAGAGGAGATGCGCGCGCTGGAAGCGGCCGGTATCGACTACGAGGTCGTGCCGGGCATCACCGCGGCGCTGGCCGGGGCGGCGACGCTGAAGCGTTCGCTGACGTTGCGCGGCGTGTCGCGCAGCGTCGCGTTCGCGACGCACAGCCGCGCGCCGGGCAGCGACGAGATTCGCGAAGCCGCGCGCGCCGATTCGATCGTCTACTACATGGGCCGCGACAGCGCGCCCGGCATCGCGCGGGAGCTGATCGACGCAGGCCGTGCGCCGGCGACGCCCGTGGCGATCGTCGAGGCATGCAGCACCGCGCGCGAACGCACGCTGACGCTGACGCTCGCGCAGATGGCGGCGGGCGACGCGCAGGCGTGGCTCGATCCCTCGGAACCGAGCCTGCTGATGATCGGCGATGCGTTCGCCGAGCGCGCCGGGCAGGCAGAAGCCGGCGATCCACTGCGGAATGCCGCCTGAGCGGAATTCGGCTGGAGTCCCAAACGAAAAAAGCGCTGGCGGAAGCCAGCGCTTTTTCTTTGTGGGCCGTGAATGCGTGGCTTACGCGCCGTCGCCGATCTGGTCGATGCAATAGCGCGCGATCGCGTCGAGCACGCCGTCGTCCTCGCCGACGGCCGTGGCGCAGCGGATCTCGACACCGGGATGCGCGACGCGGCATGCGTCGACGAGCTGCGGCAGGTCGCGGCGGACATGGCCGCCCTGGCCGAAGAACACGGGCACCACGGTGATGTGCGAGCAGCCGGCCGCGACCTGCGCGGCAACCGCGTCACCGAGCGACGGCGTCATCAGTTCGAGGAATGCGAGCGACACGTGTGCAGCAGGGGAGGGGGCGCCGCGCAGCCGCGCGGCGAGCCGCTCGAACGGCTCGGCCCACCGCGGGTCGCGGGCGCCGTGGCCGAACAGGACGATGCCGTGCGAACTCATGTCGAAGCCTCCGTCGTGACGCGGCGCTCAGTGCCGATCGACCCACTTGAGTGCGAACAGGCCGAGCGCGAGATAGATCAGGCCCGGCGTCGCCGCGGTGAGCGGCGCGGGCCACGTGTTCAGCGTGCCGATGTGCGAGAACAGCGTATTGAGGAGCTGGAAGCTCATGCCGAGCATGATGCCGCCGAACACCTTCACGCCGACCACGCCCGCACGCGTGTGCAGGTACGCGAACGGCAGCGACAGCACGAGCATCACGAACACCGCGAACGGATACAGCAGCTTGCGCCACAGCGCGATGTCGTAGCGCTGCGTGTCCTGCTGGTTCTCGCGCAAGTGCTGGATGTAGCGGAACAGGTTGATGATCGACATGCGCTCCGGCGACACGAGCAGCACCGACAGGATCTGCGGCGTGAGGTCCGAGCGCAGCCGGTATTCGGGCAGCGATACCTGCTGCGACCGGTATACGGGGTTCAGCGCGTCGGGCGGCTGGCCGCTGACCGGCTTGATCGGCGTCAGCTCGGTCTCGGTGACGCCCTTCAGTAGCCAGTGGCCGGGCGGCTCGTAGCGGCCCGTCTGCGCGATCCGCACGTTGCGCAGCTGGAATTTCGAATCGAATTCGTAGATGCGCACGTTGCTGATCGTCGAGTCGGGCGACAGGCTGCCGACGTTGACGAAGCGCGTGACCTGCTCGCCGTTTTCACGGGCCGCGAGCGTGTCCTTCACCCACACGCCCGACTGGAAATTCGACGACACCGATGCGCCGAGCGCCTGCAGCCGCACGCGTTCGGACAACTGGTCGGCGTACGGGCCGACGAACTCGCCGATCAGGTAGGTGACGATCACGAGCGGCACGCCGATCTTCAGGAGCGAGCGCAGCGCCTGGTTGGTCGCGAGGCCCGACACGCGGAAGATCGTGAATTCCGAGTTCGCGGCCATCTGCGCGAACACGTAGATCGCACTGATCAGCGCGGCGACCGGGATGATTTCGTAGAAGCGCGACGGTGTCTGCAGCGCGACACGCAACACCGCGTAGCCGAACTTGTAGTTGCCGTGCCCGACCGAGTTCAGTTCGCTGATCAGGTCGAAGAAGAAGAACAGGCCCGAAAACGCGAACAGGATGAAGACGAACGTGACGTAGATCTGCCGCGCGAAGTACTTTTCATAGAGCCGCATCGATCATGCTCCCGAGCGGCCGAACAGCGCGCGTGTGAACAGCGGACGATTGCGCACGCGCAACCAGAAGATGAACGCGACGATTACCGCGACAACCAGATGCAGGCCAACGAGCCCGACGCCGAACGACATCTTGCCCTGCTCGATCTGCGCCTGCACGACGTTCAGCAGGTTCGAGTACGTCAGGTAGATCAGCACGGCCATCACGAGGTTGATCGTGCGGCTGCGGCGCGGGTTCTGGTACGACAGCGGGATGCCGAGCACCATCAGGTTGATCGCGATCAGCGGCAGCCCCGCGCGCCACGCGAATTCCGCGAGGTTGTCGCGCGTCGGGTTGCGCAGCAGGTCCGGCGTCGGCGTGCTGTTGGTGGTCGGCACGTTGGTGACCGGCGTGCTCGTGATCTTCACGCCATAGCGCTCGAACTCCATGATCTTGAAGTTCGGCTGGCCGGGCGTGCCGTCGTAGCGGCGGCCGTCCTCCAGGACGACGAAGCGGCTGCCGTCGCGTGTTTCCGTGTGCCCCGTCTGCGACACGACCACGTTGACCTTGCCGTTCTCGGTCGAGGTCACGAATACGTTCTGCACCTTGCTCTGGTCGGGCGTCATCTTCTCGATGAAGAACACGCGGTGGTTCGCGGCCGACTCGCGGAACTGGCCCGGCGCGAGCAGCGAGATCTCGTCGCGCTGCTGGAAGCGTGCCTTGATCATCTTGCTTTGCTGGTTCGACCACGGCCAGCCGACGAACGCGAAGAAGGCGATCAGCAGGATGATCGGCGTGGCGAATACGCCGATCGGCTTGATGAGGCGCGTGAGGCTCACGCCCGACGCGAGCCACACGACCATTTCGGAGTCCCGGTACCACCGGGTCAGCACGAACAGGATCGACACGAACAGCGTGACGACGAGCATCACGGCGAGGTAGCCGATCACGGTGAGGCCGATCAGCACGAGGACGTCCCGCGGATCGATTTCACCGGACGCGGCGTAGCCGACGATGCGGATCATCATCGTCGTGAGCATGATCGTGAGCAGCACCATGAACACGGCGCCAGCCGTATACGCAAGCTCGCGCTGGAGGGAGCGTTCGAAGATCATTCTTGATGAGAAGAGGGCGGGAGGCTGCGCACGCGTGGTGGAGCGCTCGCGCCGCCACGGGAAAAATAGCGGATAATTGCGGCTTTCATCCTTAGCCCAGATTTTATCCGAGGACAAGCGCGATGGACTTTAGCATAAAAGGCTGTGATTGGAGCAAAGGCGAGGCCAAGGGGTTCCTGACCGGGAAGTCCGACTGCATCGTGCTCGGCATCTTCGAGGCGCAGACCCTTTCGGGCGCGGCGCTCGACATCGACACGGCCACCAAGGGGCTGATCTCGCGCGTGGTGAAGGCCGGCGACATGGACGGCAAGCGCGGCAAGACGCTGTTCCTGCACGAAGTGTCGGGTATCGGCGCGTCGCGTGTGCTGCTCGTCGGCCTCGGCAAGCAGGATGCTTTCAACCAGAAAGCCTATAACGATGCCGCGACGGCCGCATGGCGCGCGCTGCTGGCGACCAAGGTCGTCCAGGTCACGTTCACGCTCGCGCAACTGCCGGTCGACGAGCGCAGCTCCGACTGGGGCGTGCGCGCGGCGATTCTCGCGCTGCGCAATGAGACCTACCGCTTCACGCAGATGAAGAGCAAGCCGGAACCGGCGTCGCACACGCTCAAGCGCGTCGTGTTCAGTGTCGATCCGTCCGACGAAAAGGCCGCGAAGGTCGCGGTCAAGCAGGCCGTCGCGCTCGCGAACGGGATGGATCTCACCCGCGACCTCGGCAACCTGCCGGGCAACGTCTGCACGCCGACCTACCTCGGCAACACCGCGAAGAAGATCGCGAAGGATTGGGGCCTGAAGGCAGAGGTGCTCGGGCTCAAGCAGATCCAGGCGCTGAAGATGGGCTCGTTCCTGTCGGTCGCGCGCGCATCGGTCGAGCCGCCGCAGTTCATCGTGCTGCACTACCAGGGCGCCGCCGCGAAGGCCGCGCCGGTCGTGCTGGTCGGCAAGGGCATCACGTTCGATACGGGCGGCATCTCGCTGAAGCCGGGCGAGGGCATGGACGAGATGAAGTACGACATGTGCGGCGCCGGCTCGGTGCTCGGCACGATGCGTGCGATTGCCGAGATGGGCCTGAAGATCAACGTCGTCGCGATCGTGCCGACCTGCGAGAACATGCCGGGCGGCAACGCGACGAAGCCGGGCGACATCGTCACGAGCATGAAGGGCCTGACGATCGAGGTGCTGAACACCGACGCCGAAGGCCGTCTGATCCTGTGCGACGCGCTCACGTATGCCGAGCGCTTCAAGCCGGCCGCGGTGATCGACGTTGCCACGCTGACGGGCGCATGCGTGATCGCGCTGGGCGGCCACAACAGCGGCCTGTTCTCGACGGACGACGCGCTCGCGGGCGAACTGCTCGACGCGTCGCGCGAAGCGAACGACCCGGCGTGGCGCATGCCGCTCGACGACGAGTACCAGGAGCAGCTGAAGTCGAATTTCGCGGATCTCGCGAACATCGGCGGGCGCCCGGCCGGCGCCGTGACGGCCGCGTGCTTCCTGTCGCGCTTCACAGATAGCTATCCGTGGGCCCACCTCGACATCGCGGGCACCGCGTGGAAGGGTGGTGCGGCGAAGGGCGCGACGGGCCGTCCGGTGCCGCTGCTCGCGCAGTTCCTGATCGACCGCGCCGGCCAGTGATGGCGGGGTTGACGACGCTGCGGGTACGCGGGCAATGACGCGGATCGATTTCCACTCGAACGTCGGCGATTCGCTCGCGTACGCGTGCCGGCTGCTGCGCAAGGCCTACCTGGCCGGGCAGCCGGTCGTCGTGCTCGCCGAGCCCGCGCGCCTGCGCGCGCTCGACGAGCGGCTCTGGACGTTCTCGCCGCTCGATTTCATCCCGCATTGCGGTGTCGACAGCGAGCACGCAGCCGGCACGCCGATCGTGCTGGCCGCGGATCTCGATCGCGCGCCGCATCATCACGTGCTGCTGAACCTCGGCGCAGCCGTGCCCGCGCAGTTCGCCCGCTTCGAGCGTCTGCTCGAGGTGGTCGGCAACGCGCCGGACGAGCTGGCCGCGGGCCGCGACCGCTACCGGTTCTACCGCGACCGCGGATACGCGCTGAACAACTACAAGCAGGGCAGCTAGCCGCAACCGTCAACGGAGTGTTCCCGTGACCGAAGTCGATTCATCCTCGATCCCGACGCTGACCGACGTGCTGGTGCCGGGCAAGCCGGTGCCGCCGCGCGTGCCCGCGCCCGACGCACCGCGGCCGCTCGCCAGCGCGGCGATTCCGGTGCTCACCGACGTGGTCGCGCCGCACGCAGCGGCACTGGCCGATTCCTCGCAAAGTGAACTGGATCCCGATTCCGTCGTGGTCGAACGCGTGCCGACGCCGCATGTGCCGGCGGTCGAACTGCCGGGCGACGTGACGACAACTGCCGCGGCGATGGGCGAAACCGATGCGCCGGCCGAACCCGGCGCCGCAGAGCATGTGGTCGCCGAAGATTCGGCGGCAATGAGTGCGCCGCTGCAATCGTCGCTGGCCGGAAATGACGTGCCGCAACCCGTGTTCGCCGCAGTGCCGCACGAGGCGGTGGGGCACGCGCGTGAAGCACACATGCCGGAGGCTGTCGTACCGGCCGCCGCGCCGCAGCCGGATACGCAGGCCGCAGCCGGGCTGACGCCGGAAGATGCCCAGCATATCGCCGAGCGCCTGCGCAATCGCCTGACGAACTATCTGACGGGGGAAGGGCGCGATGCCATCGAAGCCCGCTGTCGCGACGCGCTGCATGAGCATTCGGCCTGGCTGGTCGGCCAGATCACGCGCGAAGTGGCACTTGCGCTGGAAACCGAGGTGATGGACTGGGTCCGCGACGCGGTCGACGAAGAGATCGCACGCCGCGCCGGTCATTCCGGCTAAGCACTTGGTTGTTCCTGTGAAAAACAGGGTGCGATTTCAGTCAAAGCCGATGAAGCTACCGGCGACACTGCACGGGTAGCCGGGGCATGTCCGCCAGTTGGCGGAATCCGGCAGGCTGGCTATTCCTGCCGGGCCGTCCGGTTCAGCGCACCGACAGCACCCATTGCGCGAGCGTGTGGGCTTCGGTGTTCGTCAATTGCGTATTGGCGGGCATCGGCACGCTGCCCCATACGCCGACGCTGCCTTTCACGATCGACTGGGCAAGATAATCGACGGCGTCGCCGCGCGCCGCATACTTGCCGGCGATGTCGCGGAACGACGGCCCCATCAGCGGCTTGCCGATCGCGTGGCAGGCCAGGCAGTTCTTGCGCTGGGCAAGCGCGAGCCCGTCGGCCTGGTCGGCGCGCGCCGCCGCCGCGCTGCCGATTGCCAGCGTGGCGAGCAGGACGCGCAATATCGAGTGTTTCATGCGGTTCTCCGCCGGCGGGGACGGCCGGCTACATGGTCCGCGCATTATAAAAGCAAAGGGAACGCGCGTTTTGCGCGTTCCCGGGCGGCCATGTTTATTGGGGTCGCATTTTTTGATGCGCCCCCGTCACCCCGTGACGGCGCCCTGGTTCGCGGGCCGGGCGAGCGCCGCGAATTTCGCGAGCACGCCGCGCGTATAGCGCGGCGCCGGCTGTTTCCACGCGGAGCGACGGCGCGCGAGCTCGGCATCGTCGACGTTCAACTGCAGTAGCAGCCGGTGCGCGTCGATCGTGATCGAGTCGCCTTCCTGCACGAGCGCGATCGTGCCGCCGACGAACGCCTCGGGCGCAACGTGGCCGACCACCATGCCCCAGGTTCCGCCCGAGAAGCGGCCGTCCGTGATGAAGCCGACCGATTCGCCGAGCCCCTTGCCGATGATCGCGGACGTCGGCGCGAGCATTTCCGGCATGCCGGGGCCGCCCTTCGGGCCGAGGTAGCGCAGCACGAGGATGTCTCCGGCACGGATCCGGTCGCCGAGAATCGCATCCATCGCGCTCTGCTCGTCGTCGAACACCCGTGCCGGGCCCGTGATCACCGGGTTCTTCAGGCCGGTGATCTTCGCGACCGCGCCGTCTTCCGCGAGATTGCCTTTCAGGATGGCAAGGTGGCCTTCCTTGTACAGCGCGCGGTCGATCGGGAAGATCACGTCCTGGTCCGCGCGCGGCACGCTCGGCACGTCCTTCAGTTCGTCGGCGATCGTGCGGCCGGTGATCGTCATGCAGTCGCCGTGCAGCAGCCCCGCGTCGAGCAGGATCTTCAGCACCTGCGGAATCCCGCCGGCCCGGTGCAGGTCGGTCGCGACGTACTTCCCCGACGGCTTCAGGTCGCAGATCACCGGCACGCGCTTGCGGATGCGCTCGAAATCCTCGATCGTCCAGTCGACCTCGGCCGCGTGTGCGATCGCGAGGTAGTGCAGCACCGCGTTGGTCGAGCCGCCCGTCGCCATGATCACCGACACCGCGTTCTCGATCGACGCCTTCGTGATGATGTCGCGCGGCTTCAGGTCGCGCTTCACGGCCTCGACGAGCACGCGTGCCGATTCGGCGGCCGAATCGACCTTCTCCTGGTCGGGGTTCGCCATCGTCGACGAGTACAGCAGCGACATCCCGAGCGCCTCGAACGACGAACTCATCGTGTTCGCGGTGTACATCCCGCCGCACGACCCCGACGTCGGGCATGCGTTCTGCTCGACGCCTTCGAAATCCTCCTGCGACATTCGGCCCGCGGTGAATTCGCCGACGGCCTCGAACGACGACACGATCGTCAGGTCCCGGCCTTTCCAGTTGCCGGGGCGGATCGTGCCGCCGTACACGTAGATGCCCGGCACGTTCAGGCGCGCGAGCGCGATCATGCCGCCCGGCATGTTCTTGTCGCAGCCGCCGACGACGACCACGCCGTCCATCCACTGCCCCTGCACGCAGGTCTCGATGCAGTCGGCGATCACCTCGCGCGACACGAGCGAGTACTTCATGCCTTCGGTACCCATCGACATGCCGTCCGAAATCGTCGGCGTGCCGAAGATCTGCGGGTTCGCGCCGGCGGCCTTCACGGCCGCGACGGCCGCGTCCGATAGGCGCTGCAGGCCGGAATTGCACGGCGTGATCGTCGAATGGCCGTTCGCGATGCCGACCATCGGCTTGTCGAAATCGTCCTTCTGGTAGCCGAGTGCGTAATACATCGAGCGGTTCGGCGATCGGGCCACGCCTTGCGTGATGTGCTTCGAGCGACGGTTGTAAGCCATGGGGGACTCCATCGTTGTCTGGGCGATGCCGGTGAGCGGCGCGCCGGTTCGGATCAGTCAAGAATGGAGTTTCCGGATTGGGATGTCCAATATATTATTTGTCGCGTATTAAGTCGTTTTCCGAATGAAAAAGGTATGGCCGATTCGATTCCCGACCTGCGCCAGTGGCGCTATTTCGTGACCGTCGCCGACGAGCGTCATTTCGGCCGCGCGGCCGAACGCCTGTCGATGACGCAGCCGCCGCTGTCACAGGCGATCCGTGCGCTCGAGGATGCGCTCGGCGTCGCGCTGTTCGCGCGCACCAAGCGCTCGGTGGCGTTGACTGCGGTCGGGGCGGCGCTGCTGCCCGACGTGCGCCGGCTGCTGGCATCGGCCGATGCGTTGCCGCCGCTTGCGCGACGGCTCGCGCGCGGCGAGGCCGGCTCGCTGTCGCTCGCGTTCGTGTCGACCGCCGATTACGGGCTGCTGCCTGCGCTGCTGCGTGCGTTCGGCGCGCGCTATCCGCAGGTGCGGCTGCAACTCGCGGAGGCGACGAGCGACGTGCAGATCGACGATCTCGTCGCGGGCCGCATCGACGCGGGGCTCGTCATTCCACCCGTGCCGCCACGCCACGCGGCCGGGCTGTCGTACCTGCCCGTCGTGCGCGAGCCGTTGGTGGTGGCGATGCCGGCCGCGGCGAGCGATGCGCCGGAAGACGAGCCCGTCCGTCTCGCCGAGATTGCCGCGCTGCCGCTCGTGATCTTTCCGCGTCGTTTGGCGCCCGGCTTTTATGACATCATTACGGGCTGCTACGGCGCGGCGGGGGAAACTCCGCACATCGGCCAGGAGGCGATCCAGATGCAGACGATCGTCAGCCTCGTATCGGCCGGCATGGGCGTCGCACTGGTGCCGCAATCGCTGCGTAACCTGCGGCGCACCGGCGTGGTCTACCGGCCGCTCGCCGGTCACGCGCCGGTCGTCGAGACGGGCCTCGTGTGGCGTACCGGCGACGTGAGCCCCGTGCTGGCCGGCTTCATCGACGTCGTGCGCGCGCAGGCCCTCGCCACGTGACACGTGAACGATGACGCGCCGGTGCCGTCCAAAGCGCGGTGCCGTGCGTTTGCGACGGCCGTACCGCATTCGAAAACTTCTTCGCTAACCCATGATCATTCACCCGAATTTCGACCCCGTTGCGATCCATCTCGGGCCGCTGGCCGTGCGCTGGTACGGGCTCATGTATCTCGTCGGCTTCATCGCGGCGATCGTCGTCGGCCGGATCCGGCTGAAGTTGCCGCACGTCGCGGCACAAGGCTGGACCGCGAAGGACATCGACGACATGATGTTCTACGGCGTGCTCGGCACCGTGCTCGGCGGCCGGCTCGGCTATGTGCTGTTCTACAAGGCCGATTTCTATTTCTCGCATCCGCTCGACGTGTTCAAGGTGTGGGAAGGCGGCATGTCGTTTCACGGCGGCTTCCTCGGCGTGACGCTCGCGATGATGTTGTTCGCGTGGCAGCGCAAGCGCCACTGGTTGCAGGTCACCGATTTCGTCGCGCCGATGGTGCCGACCGGGCTCGCGGCCGGGCGGCTCGGCAACTTCATCAACGGCGAACTGTGGGGCCGCGTGACCGATCCTTCCGCGCCGTGGGCGATGCTGTTCCCGGGTGCGATGCGCGACGATGCGGCATGGTTGCCGAAGCATCCGGAACTCGTCGAGAAGTGGCATCTCGCCGACGTGTTCATGCAGTACCAGATGCTGCCGCGCCATCCTTCGCAGCTCTATGAAATCGCGCTCGAAGGCATCGTGCTGTTTTTCGCGCTGTTCTTCTTTTCGCGCAAGTCGCGGCCGATGGGCGCCGTGTCCGCGCTGTTCCTGATCGGCTACGGGCTCGCACGCTTCACGGTCGAGTTCGCGCGCGAGCCCGACGACTTCCTCGGCCTGCTCGCGCTCGGCCTGTCGATGGGGCAGTGGTTGTCGCTGCCGATGATCCTCGGGGGCATCGCGCTGATGGTCTGGGCGTATCGCCGTCGCGCGGCGCATGCCGCTGCATGATGCGATGCCGATGCACGTGCGATCGGCGCGTGCATCGACAACACGCACGCAAATGAAAAACGCCGGCCCTCGGGCCGGCGTTTTTCATTTCGGGCTGCCGTGCGCTGCGCGTTACTTCATCTGCACGGAGCCGTTGACCGTGACCGACACGGTGGCCTTGCCGCCTTCGACCGCGATCGGTGCGCTCATCTTTGCGCTGTCCATCGGCGCGGCGGCCATCGCCATCATGCGCGGGTACGGCTGCACGTTGCGGCCACCGCCGACGTTCACGTCGCGGATCGTGTAGCTGCTGTAACCGAATGCCTTCGCGGCTTCGTCCGCGCGGGCGCGGAACGACTTGATCGCCTCGGTCGTCAGCTTCTGTTCGGCCGCACGCTGCGCTTCGGGCGACAGCGAGAACTCGACGTTCGCGACCTGCATCAGGTTCGACAACTGGCCCGCAAGCTTCGACGCTGCAGCGAAATCGCGCGATTCGAGTGCGACCTCGGTGCGGCCGCGCCACGCGGAAATCTTGCCGTCGCGATCGGTGCTCGGGTACACGGAGAACGCGCCCGTGTGTGCGGTGACGCCCGATACGCCCTTCGCCTGTGACAGCGCTGCGTCGGCGCGCTGGTTCAACTGCGCGGTGAGGCTGCCCGGATCCTTGGCTTGCTGCTCGTAGAACAGCGTGATGTGGATGATGTCCTGCGGCACGTCGGCGCTGGCCTGCGACGACAGCGACAGCACGCCTGCCGGCTCCGGAAAGTGCGGGTTCGCGGTTTGCGCGTGAGCGGTGGTCGACGCGAGCGTCAGCGCGACGGGCACGGCGGCGGCAAGGGCGAGCGACAGCGCGAGTGCGGATTTCTTGGTCATTGTTGGACTCCTTGTGCGAGGGCGTGCACGCGGATCGCGCGTGCACGACGCGGGCGTACCGCGCGACGAAAAACGGCAGCCGGCCTGATCGGCCGACAGCGGTTGCTTAGGCCGCGCGAAAGCGCCGCGAGTTCCGTGGCGGCGGCGCGTACTGACCAGATTTGACCTTTGGCATGCGCCTACTTCATCAGCTTTTCGGTGATGAAGCGCCATTCGGCGCGCGTGACAGGCGTGATCGACAGCCGGTTGCCGCGTGCGAGCACACGCATGTCGGCGAGTTCGTCGTGTTCGCGCAGCGCGGCGAGCGGCACGAGCGGCGTTTTTTTCACGAAGCGCACGTCGACGAGCAGCCAGCGCGGCGCTTCCTGAGTCGACTTCGGGTCGTAATAGGGGCTTTTCGGATCGAACTGCGTGGGGTCGGGGTAGGGCGTCGACGACACTTCGGCGAGACCCGCGATGCCCGGCTCGGGGCAACTCGAGTGATAGAACAGCACGCCGTCGCCGATCTTCATCGTGTCGCGCATGAAATTGCGCGCTTGATAGTTGCGCACGCCCGTCCACGGCAGCGAGCGCTGCGGTGCGTTGGCGAGATCGTCGATGCTTGCTTCGTCCGGTTCGGACTTCATCAGCCAGTATTGCATGGATCGTGATCGACGCAGAAAGAGGCTGCTACAAAAGAAAACGGCACCGGGCTTCGCCCGATGCCGTTGGATAGGCCCCCGCCTTGGCCGCTAGGCCGGCATCCTGAACCTGAGGTTCAGAATTGGTCGCAGTTAGCAGCACTTCGGGTACATCAGACAGAGTGACGCGCGCGCCCGTGCTACAAATTTCCGCAACCGTGCACATGGCATTGGTTCAAGGAATATATGACCTTGGCGAACCAGGCAGGGAAGCTGACTGAACTGTGATTCGATGCGCCAATTTGACCACCGTTGATCGCCGAGATCAAGGGGAATCGACGCATCGATTAAAACGTTACTGCGTCTCGTGCTGTGCGAGCACCGCGCCGAGCTGTTCATTCATCTGGTGCATTGTACGACGGATTTCCTCCGCCGGAAATGCTTCACCGTGCCGCACGCTCGTTTGCAGCCGCAGCAATTCGGATGCGAGCGACAGCGCCGCCATCACGGCGATGCGATCGGTGCCGCGTACCGAGCTGTTCGAGCGGATTTTCGACATTTCGGCATCGACCCGCGCGACCGCTTCGAGCAGTGCCGCTTCGGTCTCGGCCGAGCAGGCGAGCCGATAGGCCTGACCGAGAATCGAGACTTCGATCTGCTTGGTGCTCATGCATGTTCTCCGTGGCTGGCCGCGTCATCGCCATCCGTACGCGCCTGCCCATCCAGCAGGTCGAGCTGGTTGTCGGCTTGCTCCGCACTTTTCGAGCGTGGCAGCTTTTCGAGAATCGCGTTCAGTTTCACCTGGGCGTCGTCGATCTTTGCTGACAGCGTGTCACGCTCGGCCGCAAGTGCATTGCGTTCATCGCGCAGTTGCGCGAGTTCCGCGCGGACAGCGTCCGCATCCGCGCGCAATTGCGCGACCTGCTCCTCGAGCGCGAGCCGTTCCGAGTGATAGCGCTTGTTCAGCGAAATCAGACGGCCAATATTTTGAGATAGGGTTTCGAGTTCGTTGAGCATTTGCTGCGTCCTCTAAAGACCCAGCATTTTAGCGCGGAATAACGCGCAATCCGACATCTGTAACGTTTCCAGTCGTAACACCCCTGCTTCTTGCCGCGAATCGGCGCGTCCCGTGCACGTCCGGACGCTTCCTTGACGCTCGCGCGACCCGCTCCTAAACTGGCGCCGCCTCGGTGCTCGCGCGTGGAACGCGCGGTTAAACGGGAAGCAGGGCGCGGGCGCCGGAAGCCCGCCAACCTGCGCTGCCCCCGCAACGGTAAGCGGCCGCGTCCCGTGACGCAGGCCGGCTCAAGCGCGTTTCGCGTGCAAGTCTTGCATGCGGACGCGGGCCACTGCGCGTCATCGCGCGGGAAGGCGAGCCGGACCGCCGCCAGCCCGGATACCGGCCGAGACGGGGAGCCCGCACGGGCTTCGTGACGCGCGGCCTGCGGGGAGGCGGGGCGCGCAACGCTTCACGGAACCTTCTTCGATGCTGACCCCAATCGTCCGCGCGGCGCTTACGTCACGACCGGCCGGCGGCCGCAAGCGGGGGCGCCGCACGTCGTGTGCGGCGCCGTGCGCGGCATGAGCGCCGCGCGCGCCACCGCGATCTGGGCCGCGCTGGCCGCGGCGGTCGCGTTGCTGTTCGTCGCGTCGCTGTCGATCGGCAGCGTGCCGATGTCGCCATGGCAGGCGCTCGCGTCGCTCGTGCCGCATGGCGGCGACGCGCTGTTCGCCGATATCGTCCGCACGTTGCGCCTGCCGCGCGCGCTCGCCGGCTTCGCATGCGGCGCGCTGCTCGCGCTGGCCGGTGCACTGCTGCAGGTGTTGTTGCGCAATCCGCTCGCGGAGCCGTACGTACTCGGCGTGTCGGGTGGCGCGGCCGGCTTCGCGCTCGTCGCGATGATCGCGGGCGGCGCGTGGTGGCTCGTCGATGCGTCGGCGTTCGCCGGTTCGCTCGTGTCGGTCGCGCTCGTGCTCGGTCTCGCACGCCGCGAGCTGTGGCGCGGCGAAGCGCGCGATGCGTCGCCGCGGCTGCTGCTCACGGGCGTCGTGATCGCGGCGGGGTGGGGCGCACTCGTCACGCTGCTGCTGTCGCTCGCGCCCGATGCACGGCTGCGCGGGATCATCTTCTGGCTGACCGGCGACCTGAACGGCGTGACCGCGCCGTGGTTCGCTTGGGGGGCGCTGTTGCTGGCCGCATGCGTCGCGCTGCCGGCCGCGCCGCAACTGAACGTGCTGCTGCGCGGCGATGCGACCGCGCTCGCGCTCGGCGTGCCCGTTGCGCGCCTGCGCGTGCGGATCTATCTCGTCGCGTCGCTGGCCGCCGCGGCCGCGGTGACGACGGCCGGCACGATCGGTTTCGTCGGCCTCGTCGTGCCGCATGCGCTGCGGCTCGCCTTCGGCAATGACCAGCGCATGCTGCTGCCGGCCGCGATGCTCGCGGGCGGCGGCGGCGTGATGGCGGCCGACCTGCTCGCGCGTACCGTGATCGCGCCCGCGCAACTGCCGGTCGGCGTGATGACCGCGCTGATCGGCGTGCCGGTATTCCTGTGGATGTTGTTGAGGAGGCCGATGCGATGACGGGAGCCGCACTGCATGCCACTGCCGGCGACATGAACTACGCGGCCGTCGGGCTGACGCTGAAGGCCGGTGCGCGCACGCTGCTCGACGGCTTTACCCGGGCATTCCGTCCCGGCGAGATCTGGTGCGTCGCCGGACCCAACGGCGCGGGCAAGACGACGCTGCTCGCGACGCTCGCCGGGCTGCAGCCGCCGGCCGGCGGGCACGTCGAGATCGACGGCCGGCCGCTTGCCGCATGGCCACCCGAGCGGCTCGCGCAGCGTCGCGCGCTGATGCCGCAGCAACTGCACGACGCCTTCAGCGCGACCGTCTTCGACACGGTGCTGCTCAACCGCTTTCCGTACCTCGGCGGCTGGGGATGGGAGCGCGACGGCGACCGCGCGGCCGCGCGCGACGCGCTGGCGACATTCGACCTGACCGGGCTCGCTTCTCGCGACGTGCTGTCGCTGTCGGGCGGCGAGCGGCAGCGCGTCGCGCTGGCCGCGACGCTGTGCCAGGACGCGCCGTTGATGCTGCTCGACGAGCCGCTCGCGCATCTCGACCTGCATCACCAGATCGATTGCCTGACCGCGCTGGCGGCATGGCTCGACGCAGGCCCGCGCACGGTGCTGTTCTCGTGCCATGATCTGAATCTCGCGCGACGTTTCGCGACGCATGCGCTGTTGCTCGACGGCCGCGGCCATGCGTGGGCCGGCCCCGTGCACGACGTGCTGACGCCGGAGCGCGCGAGCGATGCGTTCGGTTATCCGCTCGTGCTGATCCGCGAGAACGGCCGCGATGCGCTGCTGCCGGCGTGGCCCGAGCGACAATGACCTTTTCTTTTCCGATGCGCGGCGCACACCGCGCCAACGACCCGGCACTTCGATGACGACCCCAACCCACTTCCCGCCCGCGATCGCGCCGCTCGACGACGAACTGCGCAAGCGCCTGCAGCACGTGATCGACCACAAGACCAAGCCCCCCGGCAGCCTCGGCCAGCTCGAGGCGATCGCGCTGCAGATCGGCCTGATCCAGCACACGGAGCGGCCGGTCGTGCGGCGTCCCGTGATGATCGTGTTTGCCGGCGATCACGGGATTGCCGCCGAGGGCGTGAGTCCTTATCCGCAAGCGGTGACCGCGCAGATGGTCGCGAACTTCCTCGCCGGCGGTGCGGCGATCAACGCGTTCTCGGGCGTCGCGCAGAGCACGCTCGAGATCGTCGATGCGGGCGTCGCGTCGCCGCTGCCGCTGTCCGACCGGTTGGTGTCGCTGCCGGTCGCGCGCGGCACGCGCAACTTCGCGGCGGAGCCGGCGATGACGCGCGACGAGGCGATGACGGCGCTCGCGGCCGGCGCGGCGCGCGTGCGCCTGCATGCGTCGCTCGGCACGAACGTGATCGGCTTCGGCGAGATGGGAATCGCGAACACGTCGTCGGCCGCGTGCCTGATGAGCCGCCTGCTCAGCGTGCCGATCGACGCGTGCGTCGGGCGCGGCACGGGCCTCGACGACCAGGGCCTCGCGCACAAGCGCGCGGTGCTCGGACGCGCGCTCGTCAAGCACTCGCACGCGATCGCGCCGCTCGATGTGCTCGCGACGTTCGGCGGCTTCGAGATCGCGATGATGACGGGCGCGTATCTCGCGGCCGCGAGCGAGCGGATGACGATTCTCGTCGACGGCTTCATCGCGACGGCCGCGCTGCTCGTCGCCGAGCGCATCGTGCCGGGCGTGCGCGACTACTGCGTGTTCTCGCATACGTCGCACGAGGCCGGGCACCGGCGCATGCTCGAGCATTTCGGCGCGAAGCCGCTGCTCGCACTCGACCTGCGGCTTGGCGAAGGCACGGGTGCGGCGCTCGCGCTGCCGCTCGTGCGTGCGGCTGCCGCATTCCTCACCGAGATGGCGAGCTTCGAATCCGCCGGCGTCGACAATCGTGGCGCCTGATCGCGCGCGCGGCGTGCGGGCCGAACTGCGTTACTTCTTCGTCGCGCTCGGCTATTTCACCCGCGTGCCCGTGCCGCGCGCGATCGGCTACGCAGCCGGCGATCTCGACCAGGCCGCGCGTTATTTCCCGCTCGTCGGCGCATGGGTCGGCGCATGGGGCGCGCTCGTCTATCTCGCTGCGCTGCGCGCGCTGCCGCCGTCGATCGCGGTCGGGTTGTCGATGGCCGCGACGCTGCTCGCAACGGGCGCCTTTCACGAAGACGGCCTGGCCGACAGCTGCGATGCATTCGGCGGCGGCTATACGCGCGACGACGTGCTGCGCATCATGCACGACTCGCGGATCGGCACGTTCGGCGCAGTCGCGCTCGTGATCTCGCTTGGCGTGAAATGGCAGGCGCTTGCGTCCATGCTGCCGTTGCGTGCCGCGTGGACGATGATCGCCGCGCATGCGGCGAGCCGCGCGGCGGCGGTGAGCTTGCTGATGACGCTCGACTACGTGCGGCCCGAAGGCAAGGCGAAACCGGTTGCGCAACGGATGGGCGCACGCGCGGCGTGCGTCGCGGCGCTATTCGGATTGCCCTGGTTGTTCTGGCCCGACTGGCGCATGGGCGTCGCCGCATGCGGTGCGCTCGTGCTCGTGCGCGCGTGGGTCGCCCGCTATTTCGTGAAGCGGATCGGCGGTTATACGGGCGACTGTCTCGGCTTCACGCAGCAACTGTGCGAACTGGCGATCTATCTCGTGGTGCTCGGATGGACGTCGTCCTGATCCGTCATCCTGCCGTCGGCGTCGAGCCGGGCATCTGCTACGGACGCAGCGACGTGCCGCTCGCTGCACCGGCCGACGCCGGCACGCAGGCCGTGCGCGCGCATTTGTCGGCACTCCGCGTGCCGCTTCCCGAACAGGTCTGGACGAGCCCGCTGACGCGCTGCGCGTCGGTTGCCGAACGGCTCGCGCAGGCATGCGGCGTGCCGTTACGGTGCGACGCTGGCTGGCAGGAAATGGATTTCGGCGCGTGGGAAATGCGGCGCTGGGACGCTATCGATCGCGCGGCGCTCGATGCGTGGGCGGCGGACCTGATGCATGCGTGTGCGCATGGCGGCGAAAGCGTTGCGCGATTTGCCGCGCGGGTCGCGGGACGGGTCGACGCAGTGGTGCGGTTTGATCGGCCGCAATGGGTCGTCACGCACGCGGGCGTGATTCGTACGTTCGCATCGCATGTACTGCGCGTGCCGCTCGATACGTTGCTGTCGCGCCCGGTACCGACAGGCGGTGTCGTCTGGCTGCGCATGGATGCCGCCACGCGAATGTGGGAAGCGGTGCACTGGGACGAATAGGCGCGCCGGCAACCGCGTGCGAGCGGCGCAGCGCGCGGTCAATTCGTCTCAGGCATCCAACACGCGATGCACGCGCAAGTCGCCGGCAATCAGTGCGGCCGCCGCGCACGCGCGGTATCGAGATCCTCGCACAGCGCAGCCGCGCCCAGCGCGATCCGCGGCGACGGCCGCGTCAGCAGATCGCCGTCGATCGCGAACAGGTTGTTGCGTGCCACGGCCGTCAGGGCTGGCCACGCGCGCCAGGCTCGGCAGCGGTTCGTCCGTCCGCGACGCCCCCACGCCGGTCGTCACGATCGCCTCCGGATTCGCCGCGAGCACAGCCTCGTCGGTGACGGTCGGCACGAGCGGCTTGAGCGACGCGAATACGTTGCGGCCGCCGCACAGCTCGATCACGTCGTTGATCAGGTGCGCACCGTTGAGCGTCATCAGCGGCCGATCCCAGACCTGGAAGAACATCGTGACCGGCGTGCGCGCGGCATAACGCGCGCGCAGCGCCGCGATGTCGCGCGTATAGGCGGCCGCGGCCGCATCGGCAGCCGGTTGCGTGCCGAGCAGCGTGCCGAGCCGGCGCAGCGACGACGATACGTCATCGAGATGCTTCGGTTCGCTGAAGAACAGCGGGATGCGCAGCGCACGCAGCGCGTCGGTCTGCCGCTCGGCGTTGCCGTGCCGCCAGACGACGATCAGGTCGGGCTTCAGCGCGGCGATCCGCTCGAGGTCGAGCGCCTTGTTGTCGCCGACGCGCGGTATCGCTTGCGCGGCGGGTGGATAGTCGCTGTACGTGACGGTGCCGACGAGCTTCGCGCCGCCGCCGGCCGCGTAGACCAGCTCGGTCGCGTGCGGCGCAAGACTGATCACGCGCTGCGCGGGCGCGGGCAACGTGACCGTATTGCCGGCGTCGTCGCGTGCCGTGACATCGGCTTGGACGAGTGGCGCGTCAGCAAGCGCGGCCAGTAGCGCGACTCGCGCGAGCCGGCGAAACATGGACGGATTCATGCGGATTCCCGTTGCAGCGTCGGCACGCAGTGCGCGAGCGCGTCGCCGAGGCGCTGCCATTCCGCTTCGCTCCCCGGCAGACCGACGCGTACGCTCGACGGTGTCGGGAAGTGCCGCGTCCAGACCCCGCGTGCCGCGAGTGCCGCATGCAGCGCCGCGGCGCGCGGGTCGTCGGTCCAGCTGAAGAGCGGCGTCGCGCGAACCGCGAAGCCGTGCGCGCGCAGCAAGCCGGCCAGCCGCTCGCCGTCGGCCGCGAGCCGTTCGCGGGCGGCGGCCTGCCAGGCGCGATCGGCGAACGCCGCGGCGACCGCGTGGCGGGCGGGGCCGCCGACCGTCCATGCGCCGAGCATGTCGCGCAGCGCGACGATCCGGTCTGGGCACGCGAGCACGAAGCCGGCGCGGATGCCGGCGAGCCCGAAGAACTTGCCGACCGAACGCAGCACGATGAGCCCAGGACGATCGACGTGCGGCGCGAGCGAGCGCGTCGCGCCCGTATCGGCGAATGCCTCGTCGACGATCAGCGTGCCGCCGCGTGCCGCCAGTTGCGCGTGCCAATTGAGCAGGCGCGCGGCCGGCACGAATTCGGCAGTCGGGTTGTTCGGATTCCCGACGATGACGTGGCGCAGCGTCGCAGGCAGCGTATCCGCATCGATGTCGAGCGCGACGACGCGATGGCCGTGGCGTGTGAAGGCAGGCGCGTATTCGCCGTACGCGAGCGGCGCGACGCCGGCGTCGCCGGTCGGCAGCAACGCGGGCAACGCGCGGATCGCGGCCTGGCTGCCGGCAACCGGCAGCACGTGTGCGGGATCGGGTGCGTGGTAGTACTGCGCGGCGCAGGCCGCGAGGCCGTCGCCGTCGTCGGGCAGCCGGCGCCACGCGTCGGCCGGGACGGGCGGGACCGGATAGCCGATCGGATTGATGCCGGTCGACAGGTCGAGCCACGTGTCGTACGGAATGCCGTGGCGGCGCGCGGCTTCATGCAGGTTGCCGCCGTGCGCGATGCGGGTGTCAGACATGATGGGTGGCCATGGCGAGTGCGCCGCTCGCGACCAGCAGCGCGAGCCACAGGGCAAGTGTGCGCGTGACGAGCGACAGCGCGGCGACGATGTGAATGGCGCTTGCCGTTGCGCCGGTGCCGAGCGCGGGACGGTCCTCGATCGCACCGTGATAGACGGCGGGGCCGCCGAGCTGCACGTTCAGGCTGCCGGCGCCGGCAGCCATCACCGGGCCCGCGTTCGGGCTGTCCCAGTGGCGCGCCTGCGTGCGCCAGCAGCGCCATGCGGCGGCCGTATCGCCGAGCAGCGCGTAGCTCGCGGCCGTGAGGCGCGCGGGAAGCCAGTTCAGCGCGTCGTCGAGGCGCGCGGCGGCCCAGCCGAAGGTCAGGAAGCGCGGCGTGCGGTAGCCCCACATCGCGTCGAGCGTATTCGCGAGCCGGAACAGCAGCGCGCCGGGGCCGCCTGCGACGACGAACCAGAACAGCGCGCCGAAGATCGCGTCGTTGCCGTTCTCGAGCGCCGATTCGACGGCCGCACGCGACAGCGCGCCTTCATCCGCATCGCTCGTGTCGCGCGACACGATGCGCGCGGTCAGCGCGCGGGCGGCGCCGAGGTCATGCCGCAGCAACGCAGCAGCGATCGGCGCAACGTGGTCCGTGAGGCTTTTCGCGCCGAGGGCGAACCACAGTAGCGCGATGTGCAGCGCGGCCGCAAGCGGCCATGGCAGCACGGCCGCGAGCCATGCCGCGATGGCGACCGGCGGCACGACTGCCGCGATCCACGCGGCGACCCCGACCACGCGGCCGCGCCGGCCCGTGTTCAGCGCGCCTTCGATGCGCGCGGCGAGGCGGCCGAACGCGACGAGCGGATGCCAGCCGGCCGGTTCGCCGATCGCGCGGTCGATGATCGCGGCCGCGACCGCGATCATCGCGACGACGGGCAGCGACAGCATCAGCATGACGGCGCTCCCGTTTTGAGGTCGAGCGGCAGCCCGGCGACGAGCAGCGTCGCGCGCGTCGCGAGCGCGGCGACGCGCTGGTTCAGGCGGCCGAGTTCGTCGACGTAGCGGCGCGTGACCGACCCGAGCGGCACGACGCCGAGCCCGATCTCGTTGCTGACGACGATCACCTTGGCGTGCGCGCTGCGCAACGCATGCTCGAGCCGGTCGACCTGCGCCGCGTACTGCGCATCGTCGAGCGGTTCGCCGTCGGCCGGGCACAGCAGGTTCGTGAGCCACAGCGTCAGGCAGTCGACGAGCAGGCACGCGTGCGGGTCGTCGAGCCGCGCGAGCGTGCCGGCGAGATCGACGGGCGCGTCCGCGAAACCCCAGTCGGCCGGCCGGCGCGCGCGATGGTGCGCGATGCGCTCAGCGAATTCGGCATCGGCGGCGGTTGCGGTCGCAATGTAGGTGACGAGGCGGCCGCTGTCGGCGGCGAGCCGCTCGGCATACGCGCTCTTGCCCGAGCGCGCGCCGCCGAGGACGAAGGTGAGGTCGTGCGGAATCATCGCGTGATTGTAACGGCGCGGGCATAGCGGCGCGGGGGATAATGCGGCCTTTGCCTCGCGATGACCTTTACACGATGAATGCACCCGAGCCGCGGCCGCACGGCACGCTGATGATCCAGGGCACGACGTCCGACGCGGGCAAGAGCACGCTGGTTGCCGGCCTGTGCCGGCTGGCACGCCGCGCCGGCGCGCGCGTCGCGCCGTTCAAGCCGCAGAACATGGCGCTCAACAGCGCGGTGACGGCCGACGGCGGCGAGATCGGCCGCGCGCAGGCACTGCAGGCACTGGCCGCGGGCGTCGCGCCGCATACGGATTTCAACCCCGTGCTGCTGAAGCCGACGAGCGACCGCGGCGCGCAGGTGATCATTCACGGCAAGGCGCGCATGAATCTCGACGCACGCGCTTACCACGACTACAAGCCGGTCGCGTTCGATGCCGTGCTCGAGTCGTACGCGCGCCTGCGTGCCGGCTACGACACGGTGATCGTCGAGGGCGCGGGCAGCCCGGCGGAGATCAACCTGCGCGATGGCGACATCGCGAACATGGGGTTTGCCGAACGTGTCGACTGTCCGGTCGTGCTCGTCGCCGATATCGACCGCGGCGGCGTGTTCGCGCACCTGGTCGGTACGCTCGCGTGCCTGTCGGACAGCGAGCGTGCGCGCGTGCGCGGCTTCGTGATCAACCGCTTCCGCGGCGATATCAAGCTGCTCGAACCGGGGCTCGACTGGCTGCGCGCGCAAACGGGCAAGCCGGTGTTCGGCGTGCTGCCGTACCTGCACGGGCTGCTGCTCGACGCCGAGGACATGCTGCCCGCACAGGCGCGCAGCGCAGCCGCACGGGGCGACGCCGGCGTGTTGCGCGTCGTCGTGCCGGCGCTGCCGCGCATCAGCAACCACACCGATTTCGATCCGCTGCGTGCGCATCCGCAGGTCGAATTCACGTACTGGAAGAGCGGCCCCGTGCCGGACGCGGACCTGCTGATCCTGCCCGGTTCGAAGAGCGTGCAGCGCGATCTCGCATGGCTGCGCGACGCGGGCTGGGACACGCTGATCCGTCGCCACCTGCGCTACGGCGGCAAGGTGATCGGCATATGCGGCGGGATGCAGATGCTCGGCCGCTCGCTCGACGATCCGCTCGGCCTCGAAGGCGCGCCCGGCAGCGTGTTGGGGCTCGGGTTGCTCGATTTCGACACGACGCTGCAGCCCGACAAGACGCTGAAGAACGTGACGGGGCGCCTCGCGCTGCCGGGCGGGGCTGCCGTGCGTGGATACGAGATCCACATGGGCGATACGCAAGGGCCCGCGCTCGCGGCGCCCGCGCTGGCGCTGGCAGCCGACGCCGCACCGGGCGGCACGCGCGCGGACGGCGCGGTGTCCGCCGACGGCCAGATCCTCGCGACGTACGTGCACGGGCTGTTCGACTTGCCCGACGCGTGCGCGGCGCTGCTCGCGTGGGCCGGACTCGGCGGTGCGGAACGCATCGACTACCCGGCGCTGCGCGAGGCGTCGCTCGAGCGGCTTGCCGATACGTTCGCCGAGCATCTCGACCTCGACGCGCTGTACGCGGAATTCCGCTGACGCGCGGGCCGGGGCCGGATGCAACAGGCCTCGCATTTTCCGCCGGATCGCGTACAACACAGGTGGGCGGTGGTTCGTCCGGAGGAGTGCGGCGATGAAGGTTCGGTGGTGGTGGAGCGTGCTGCTGGCGGCGCTGCTGGGCGCGTCGGCCTATGCGCACGCGTGCGATTCGTACGGCGCGGGCGGCAGCCCGTCCGGCGCCGATTCGTCACAAGGCAAAAGCGGTTACTGAGGTTCGTACCGGGGCATGATCGGTCATGCCCTCTTTTATGACCTGATTCGTTCCATGCGGGAATCAGTTAAAGCAGATTGGCGTGTTTATCGGTCGAATCGATTCGAATAGAGTGCGATCCATTCTCATCCACTCACGAAGGAATTCGCCATGAACCCCAATCGCCTCAACGAATTTGCCGCGACCCTGCTGCGCGTCACGCTCGGCGTGCTGTACCTCGCGCACGTCGCGCAGAAGGTGTTCGTCTTCACGCTGCCCGGCACCGCCCAGTTCTTTGCGTCGATCGGCCTGCCGGGCTGGCTCGCGTACCTGACGACGTTCGTCGAACTGGCGGGCGGTCTTGCGCTGCTCGCGGGCTTGCGCGTGCGCGTCGCCGCGCTCGTGCTGCTGCCGTTCATGCTCGGCGCGACCGCCGCGCATCTGCCGAACGGCTGGAGCTTCGCGTCGCCGAACGGCGGCTGGGAATATCCAGCGTTCTGGGCCGTCACGCTCGCCGTGCAAGCGCTGCTGGGCGGCGGCGCGTTCGCGCTCGGCGCACGGGAGGCCGCGGTTCGGCGTGTGTAAGGGGAAGGTAAGCCGACACGGCGCGGCGCAACCCGTTCCGGTGACCCCCCGTTTGCCGATATCATCGCTCCCTGTATCCGCAATCGAGCGGCGCTTGCCATGCGGCCGGCGCCGCGCGGTTCTTTCGGGGGGAATTCATGACGGTGATCGTGGTGGCGAATCCGAAGGGCGGCGTGGGAAAGAGCACGCTGTCCACCAATCTTGCCGGCTACTTCGCGGCGCAGGGCGCATGGGTCGCGCTCGCCGACCTGGACCGGCAGCAGTCCGCGCATGCGTGGCTCGACCTGCGGCCGGCCGGATTGCCGGCGATCGAGGCATGGGAGCTTGATCCGGACGCGCCGACGAAGCCGCCGCGCGGCCTCGAATATGCCGTGATCGATACGCCGGCCGGCCTGCACGGCAACCGGCTCAACGTCGCGCTGCAACTGGCGGACAAGGTGATCGTGCCGCTGCAGCCGTCGATGTTCGATATCCTGGCCACGCAGCAGTTTCTGGAACGCCTCGCCGGCGAGAAGGCCGTGCGCAAGGGCAGCGTCGAGGTCGGGATCGTCGGGATGCGGGTCGACGCACGCACCCGCTCGTCCGACCAGCTTCACCGGTTCGTCGAGGGGCTCGGCCTGCCGGTGCTCGGCTACGTGCGCGACACGCAGAACTATGTGCAGATCGCCGCGCACGGCCTCACGCTGTGGGACGTCGCGAAGAGCCGGGTCGAGAAGGATCTCGAACAGTGGCGGCCGATCGTCGAATGGGCCGAACGCCGGGCGCCCAAGGCAGAGAAGACGGAGAAGGCTGCCAAGGCGTCCTGATCGCGCGGCCGCCGGACCGGCGCACGATGAAATGAGAAAGGGCCGGATTCCGTGGCGTACGGAATCCGGCCCTTCGACTACAAGCGGCGCGGCTGCTCCCGCGCGCCAGGCCACGCGGGTGGCCGTTCAGGTCAGGTCCAGTTCTGCGTCGGCACGTGATCGCGGTGGCCCTTGATCTTGTTGCCGTCGTCGATGAACACAAGCTTCGGCTTCCAGCCGGCCTGCAGCTCGGCTTCGTCGACCATCGCGAACGCCGCGATGATCACGAGGTCGCCGAGTTGCGCGCGACGCGCGGCCGAACCGTTCAGCGAGATCATCCCGCTGCCGCGCTCACCCTTGATCGCGTACGTCGAGAAGCGCTCGCCGTTGTTGATGTTCCAGATGTCGATCCGTTCGTTTTCGATGATGCCCGATGCGTCGAGCAGGTCTTCGTCGATCGCGCACGAGCCTTCGTAGTGCAGCTCGCAGTGCGTGACGGCCGCGCGATGGATCTTCGATTTGAGCATGTGGCGCTGCATGGTGTCTCCGTGATGCGTCGTGAGAGGCGCGGGCGGGGCGGCCCGTCAGATTTCCAGGTTGTCGATGAGGCGCGTCGCGCCGAGCTTCGCGGCGGCGACGACGACGAGCGGTTCGCCGGCTTCGAGCTCGGTTGCGCTCGGCGCGATCAGGTTCGCGCGGCGGCGGATCGAGATGTAGTCGGGCGCCCAGCCGCGGCCGGCCAGATGCGTGCGGGCCATTTCTTCGAGCTTGCCGAGGTCGCGTTCGCCGCCGAGCACGCTCTCGCGGATGCGCTGCAGCGTCTTCGCGAGTTCGGGCGCTTCGTTGCGCTCGTCGGTCGACAGGTAGCGATTGCGCGACGACAGCGCGAGGCCGTCCTCGTCGCGCACGGTTTCGGCGGCGATGACGTCGACCGGCAGCGCGAGCTGCTGGCACATGCGGCGCACGATCATCAACTGCTGGTAGTCCTTCTTGCCGAACACGGCGACGCGCGGCTGCACGCAGGCCATCAGCTTCGTCACGACCGTGCACACGCCGGTGAAGAAGCCGGGCCGGAATTCCCCTTCGAGGATCCCGCCGAGATCGTCCGGCGGCAGCACGCGGTATTCCTGCGGTTCCGGGTACATGTCGCGCTCGGTCGGCGCGAACAGCACGTAGACGTTTTCCTTCTGCAGCTTCTCGATATCGTCCTGGAGCGTGCGCGGATACTTGTCGAAATCCTCGTTCGGGCCGAATTGCAGCCGGTTGACGAAGATGCTCGCCACGACCGGGTCGCCGTGCTGGCGCGCGAGGCGCATCAGCGACAGGTGCCCTTCGTGCAGGTTGCCCATCGTCGGCACGAACGCCGTGCGGTTCTGTCCGCGCAGCTGGTCGCGCAGTTCATGGATCGAGCTGATGACTTTCATGATCGGGTAGCGGGTTCCTCGCGCTGGCGCGCGTTGGCGCCGCAGCAGCGGCGTCGGGGTCGAAGCGGAGAACGCCGGCGCGCGGGCGGCGCATCGGGCGTCGGCGGATTGTAGAGGATTTGGCCGCCAAACGCATCGGAAAAAGAACGATCGTTCACTTTTTAATCGGGCGTGCCGGTAACGGCTCACGCGGCCGTGCCGGGCTGCGCTGAGGCGGCGAGGGTGCCGGGATGACTCGGGAGAACGGAAAGGCCGGGCGCGGGGGTTACGCGGGCAGGTACGCGAGACGCACGTAGATCGGCGCGAACGGCTCGGCCTGCGTGATCTCGAGGAGCGACTCGCGCGCGAGCTCGAGCATCGCGATGAAATTCACGACGACGACCGGCACGCCGCGCGACGTGTCGAACAGCTCGGCGAACTCCATGAAGCGCGCGTTCTGCAGCCGGCGCAGGATCAGGCTCATGTGTTCGCGCACCGACAGCTCCTCTCGGGAGATCTTGTGGTGCTGGACGAGCTTCGCGCGCTTGAGCACGTCGGCCCATGCGGCGCGCAGGTCGTCCGAATTCACGTCGGGGAAGCGCGGCGTGACGCTCTGCTCGATGTAGACCTCGGCGCGCAGGAAGTCGCGGCCGAGCTGCGGCAACTGGTCGAGCCGCTGCGCGGCGAGCTTCATCTGCTCGTATTCGAGCAGGCGGCGCACGAGTTCGGCGCGTGGATCCTCGGCTTCCTCGCCGGTGTCGGCCTTCTTGACCGGCAGCAGCATCCGCGACTTGATCTCGATCAGCATCGCGGCCATCAGCAGGTACTCGGCCGCGAGTTCGAGGTTCGACGTGCGGATCTGGTCGACGTAACCCAGATATTGCGCGGTGACCTGCGCCATCGGGATGTCGAGCACGTTGAAGTTCTGCTTGCGGATCAGGTAGAGCAGCAGGTCGAGCGGGCCTTCGAAGGTCTCGAGGAAGATCTCGAGCGCATCGGGCGGGATGTAGAGATCCTGCGGCAGCTTGAAGAGCGGCTCGCCGTACAGGCGAGCGAACGCCGCGACACCGTCGACCGTGTCGGGCGTCGAATCGGCGCCCGCGGGCGCGGCGATCGCGTCGTCCTGCCGGGCGGCGCTGGCCTCGTCTGCGGCGCTCACGTCGTCAGAAGTTCTGGTAGTAGACGTACGACGTCTGCTTCACGCGCGATTCCTGCTGCTCGGCGCGCTCTTCGAGGTCGATCGGCTGCTTGTCCCACAGCAGGGAACGGCCCTTGCGCTGCTCTTCCTCGAGCGTCGGCTTCTGCTGCTTGAGCTGGTTCAGGAACTGCGTGACATCGGACTGGTACGGCATGGCTGGATTTTCCGTTTCGGGCGGCGCACGATGCGCCGGATTCACGATGGCGGGATTTTACCGCATCGCGGGAACGGCCGGCGTCAATCGCGCGTCGAATCCGCGGTCTGGCATGCAGCCGGCACCGGGAAGCGCACCGTCACGCATGATGCCGCGGCCACGCGCGCTCGCTTGCGAAGCGGTTTACAAACATTAAGCTTCGGTGCCAGCACCCTGTGGTCAAATACAGGGTTTTCCACAAAACCGTGATAACCGAGGGCGGGGTGATATTTGGCGGGGCAGTCGAACCAGCAAGCACATGCGGCACATGACGCGGGCCCGCGCGTGGAACGCAATCGCGCCGGCGCCGCGCGGGTGGCCCTCGCGGGTTGCCTTGCCGCGTGCTTCGCGCTGCCGGCCCACGCGAAGTACGACGTCGACATCGACGCGCCGCGCTCGATTCGCAAGCTGCTCAAGTCGCATCTCGATATCGCGCGCTTCGCGAAGCGCGACGACATCAGCGACGACCAGTTCGACTTCCTCGTCACCGCCACGCCGCAGCAGGTGCGCGACCTGACCGCGACGGCCGGCTATTTCTCCCCGGTCGTGCGCACCGACGTGCGCACGCGCGACGGCAAGCGCGACGTGCGCATCGCGGTCGATCCCGGGAAGCAGACGATCGTGTCGAGCGTCGACCTGACGTTCAAGGGGCCCATCGACACCGAGGATCCGAAGCAGGAAGCGGCGACCCGTTTCGCGTTCTCGCTGAAGCCGGGCGATCCGTTCACGCAGTCCGACTGGGACGGCGCGAAGGGGGCCGCGCTCAAGCAACTGCAGTCGCGCCGCTATCTCGGCGGGAAGATCGCGTCGTCGGAGGCGCGCATCGACCCGCGCACGCAGCGCGCGACGCTCGCGATCACGTTCGACAGTGGCCCGACGTTCACGATCGGCAAGGTCGACGTCGACGGCGTGCGGCGCTATCCGGAAAAGATCGTCACGAACGTCAATCCGCTGTCGGAAGGCGAGATCTACGACGTGCAGCGCATCACCGAACTGCAGCGGCAGTTGCAGAACACGCCGTATTACGCGAGCGTCGCGATCGACGTCGGCGACGATACGGCGAAGCCTGAGCGCACACCCGTGCACGTGAAGGTCAGCGAGTTCCCGTACAACAACATTCGTGGCGGCGTCGGCTTTGCCACCGATACCGGGCCGCATGTGCAGGGCTCCTACACGTATCTCGACACGTTCGGCGCCGCATGGCCGCTGACCGTGTCGGGCCGGCTCGACCAGATCCAGCAATACGGGCAGGTCCAGCTGTCGATGCCGCCGGGCGAGAAGGGCTGGACCAACAGCGTGCTCGCGTCGTACACGAACACCAACGTGTCGGACACGCGCATCTACAGCGCGCGGATCGGCGCGCAGCGCACGCGCACCGGCCAGTTCATCGACTATTCGTATTCGCTGATGTACTACCAGGACCGGCTCGACCAGAACGGCGCGGGGCCGACCACGAGCCGCGCGCTCGTGCCGCAATGGGCGTGGACGCGCCGCAACGTCGACGATCCGCTGTTCCCGCGCTCGGGCAACCTGATCCACGCCGAGGCCGGCTTCGCGGTCAAGGGCGTGCTGACCGACCAGTCCTTCATCCGCGGCTACGCGCGCGGCCAGCAGTACCTGCCGATCGGCAAGCGCGACCTGTTCGTGTTCCGTGCGGAACTCGGCGGCGTGTTTACGAGCGGCAGCTCGACCGGCGTGCCGGCGTCGCTGCTGTTCCGCGCGGGCGGCTCGAACTCGGTGCGCGGCTACGGCTACCAGAGCATCGGCAACAGCGTCGACGGCTCCGTGCTGCCGACCAAGTACCTGATGACCGGCACCGCCGAATACCAGCACTGGTTCAACCGCGATTGGGGCGCCGCGACGTTCTTCGACATCGGCACCGCCACCGATGCGTGGGGCGAGAAGGTGTTCTACCCGGGTGTCGGCATCGGCGCGCGCTGGCGCAGCCCCGTCGGCCCGATCAACGTCGATGTCGCGTACGGGTTGCGCAACCATAGCGTGCGCCCGTACCTGACGCTCGGCATCGCTTTCTGACCGTACCGCTTTACCGACGACGAACCGCATGACGAAGGACCCGAACGACACGCCGCCGCCTCACGATCCGGACGCGCCCGACGGCGCGCCCGACGCGCCGCCGCGCGCGCCGCGCCGCGGGCCCTTCGCGCACATCGGGCGGGTCGCCGCGTGGACGCTCGTGACGGTCGTGCTTCTCGTCGTGCTGGCGCTCGGGCTCGTGCTGGCCGCGGTGACGACCGAGCACGGCACGCGGCTCGCGTGGCAGGTGGCCGAGCGCGTGCTCGGCGCGCGGCTCGCGGGCACGCTCGACGGCGGCTCGCTCGCGACCGGCGTGCGGTTGCGCGGGTTCGCATGGACGAGCCCCGACGGTACCGGCACCGAAATCCGCATCGACCGGCTCGACGGCCGCTGGGCGCTGACCCGCGCGCCGTGGCGGCTGTCCATCGCTTATCTTCGCGCCGGCACGATCGACGTGCGAATCCCGCCGGGGCCGTCGACGCCGAGTACGCTGCCGCAGGACCTGAGCCTGCCGCTGCAGCTGCGCATCGACGACCTGCGCGTCGATCACCTTGCGATCCACGACGGCGGCTCGACGACGCAGCTCGACCATATCGCGCTGAACGGCCGCAGTGACGGCCGTCACCATGAACTCGTGCTCGACGGCGTCGATACGCCGTACGGCGCGCTGACCGCACGCGCGACGCTCGATGGCGTGAAGCCGTTCGCGCTGACGGGTGAAGCCACGTATGCGGGCAAGCTGTCCGACGAGCCGGTCGACGCGCGCGCTCGCGTGTCGGGCTCGCTCGAGGCGCTTGTCGCCGACGTCGACGCAAGCGGGATGAAGCTGAACGGGCGCGCGCACGTCGAGGCCGCACCGCTCGGCGCGGTGCCGCTCACGCGCGCGTCGCTCGCGTTCGATCACGTGAACCCGCAGGCGCTCGCGCCCGGCGCGCCGGCCGCCGATCTCGCGGTGCGCGCGGAACTCGCGCCCGTGACCGCGCCGGCCGGGGCCGAGCCCGCGAAGGGTTTCGCGGTGACGGGCCCGGTGTCGATCGTCAACGCGAAACCCGGCACGCTCGGCGATCACCTGCTGCCGGTGATCGACGCGCACGCGAACGTGCATCTCGACGCGCACGCGCAGCGGATCGACGCGCTCGCGCTGAAGCTGATCCGCGACGGCAGCGTGACGGGCAACGGCACGCTGACGGGCGGAAAGGGCCGCTTCGACCTGAAGGTCGCGAACCTCGACCTGAATGCCTTCGTCGCCGAGCTGCGGCCGATGCGCCTCGCCGGCCCGCTCGGCGTGACGCTCGCGGGTGACGTGACGACGGTCGACTTCAACCTGAACGACCCGAAGCTCGCGCTCGGCGCCCGCGCGAAGGTTGCGCTGACGCCGCAGCAGACCGTGCTGACCGACGCGCGCGTGACGGCGGGCAAGGGCCGGATCGACCTGACGGGCGTGTTCCGCCACGATGCGCATTCGAGCTACGACGCGAAGGCGACGCTGACGGCATTCGATCCGCTGCTGCTCGCCGCGATGCGTGCGCCGAAGGCGGGTGGCGGCAAGGCGCCCGCCAAGGTCGCGAAGGCGCCGGCCCAGCGCGGCGAGACGCGCGTGTCGGGCACGCTGACGGCGTCGGGCGCGTTCGCGCCGCAGGTGTCGACGAAGGCGACCTTCAAGCTCGGCGACAGCCTGTACGACGGCGTGCCGCTGACCGGCGCAGGCGTCGTGCAGCTCGCCGGCTCGCGCATTCTGCCGAGCAACGCGAACCTGTCGATCGCGGGCAACCACGTGGATCTACGCGGCAGCTTCGGCGCGCCGGGCGACCGGCTGCGCTTCGTCGTCGACGCGCCGCAACTCGACCGGCTCGGCTTCGGCGTGGAAGGGCTCGTGCAGGCGCAGGGCGACCTGACCGGCAGCTTCGCGCACCCGAACGTGACGGCCACCTACAAGGCCGAGCACGTGGTCGTCGGCTCGAACCGGATCGGCGCGGCGCAGGGCCGCGCGGACATCCGCGACGGCGCGCACGGCGCGCTCGTGTTGACGGCCGACGCGTCCGACATCGCGCTCGGCTCGCTGAAGCTGAAATCGCTGCGCGCGAATCTCGACGGCACGCGCGCGAAGCACACGCTCGACGCGTCGGCGCTCGGGACGGCTGGCGGCCGCGTGATCGACGTGACGCTCGCGGCGAACGGCGGCGTGGTCGAGAACCGCGACGGGATGCGCTGGGACGGCACCGTCACGCGTCTTGCGAACCGCGGCACGCCGGCCATCGCGCTTCAGTCGCCGCTGACCGTATCGGCCGGCGCCGGTCGCGTGACGCTCGGCGCGACGCGGCTCACGCTCGAGGGCGCGGCGATCGACCTGAAATCTTTCGTGTTCGATCACGGCCAGATGCGCTCGGCGGGCTCGGTGAGCGGCGCGTCGATCGCGCGTTTTCTCGAGGTCCGCCAGGAGCTGACGGGCCAGCGGCCGCCGGTGCGGACGGACGTCGTGCTCGACGCCGACTGGGATTTCTCGCTAGGCGCGAACTCGACGGGCTATGTGCAGGTGAAGCGTCGCGGCGGCGACGTGACGATCGAGAGCGGGCGCGGCATCGCATCGCTGGGGCTGACCGACCTGTCCGCGCGGGCGAGCTTCACGCCCGGCAACCGGCTCAACGTGACGGCGCTCGCGAAGGCGAACCGGATCGGCACGCTCGACGCGAACGTCACCGTGCCGTTCGCGCTGCGCGATGGCATATTCGGCGTGGTCGACGACGGCCCGCTGTCGGGCCGCATCGACGCCGATATCCCGGCGCTGAAGACGACCGGCAACCTGTTCGGGCCGAGCTATCTGCTCGGCGGGCGCGCGGCGCTGAAGCTGACGGTCGCGGGCACGCCGGCGAAGCCTAACCTGTCGGGGATGCTGACGGGCGACGACCTGTCCGCGACGCTCATCGATCAGGGCGTGCAGTTGAAGGACGGTATCGTACGCATCAAGCTGTCGGAGAACCTCGTCGAATTCCAGCAGGTTGAATTTCACGGCGGCGACGGTACGCTGCGCGCGCTCGGCCGCGTGCGCCTCGATGGCGAGGCGCCCGACCTGACGGCGAGCATCGTCGCGGACAAGCTCGAACTGTTCGCGGCGCCGGATCGCAAGCTGTCGCTGTCGGGCAAGGCAACGGTCGCGAACGACGGGCCGCGCGGCGCGCTGTCGATCGACGGCAAGTTCGTCGTCGACCGCGCGTTGTTCGACCTGCCCGAGGAATCGGCGCCGCACCTGTCGGACGATGTGGTGATCGTGGGGCCGGACGGCACGGTGCGCGGCGAGACGCCGACCGGCACCGCGGCCGCGAAGCCGAAGCCGGCCGGGGACAAGCCGGCACCGTCGCTCGCGCCGCGCGCGAACATCGACATCGGCCTCGGCAACGACTTCCGCTTCAAGGGCCACGGCGCGGATCTCGGGCTGCGCGGCACGATCACCGTGATGAGCGCGCCGGGCGCACCGCTGCGCGCGGTCGGCAACGTGCGCGTGACCGAGGGATCGACGTATACGTCGTTCGGCCGCAAGCTCGCGATCGAGAACGGCTTCTTCACGTTCAACGGCCCGGTGTCGAACCCGGGCGTCAACATCCTCGCGATGCGGCGCAACCAGGAGGTCGAGGCCGGCGTGCAGGTAACGGGCACGATCCAGTCGCTGACGGTCAAGCTCGTGTCGGAGCCGAACGTCACGGACAACGAAAAGCTGTCGTGGCTGTTGTTCGGGCACGGCACCGACCAGGGCAACAACGTCGGCCAGCAGGGTGCGATGACGGCGGCGCTCGGGCTGCTCGGCAGCGTGACCGGCAAGCGCGTTGCGCAGACCTTCGGTCTCGACGAGGTCTCGGTCGGCCGCAGCGAAGTCGGCCTGACCGACCCGCAGGTCGTGCTGGTGTCGAAGGCGATCAACGAGCGGTTCGTGCTCGGCTTCGAGCAGGGCCTGCAATCGGCGAGCAACGCATTCAAGGCGACGATCAACCTGACGCGCTTCTGGTCGGTGTCCGCGTACGGCGGCACGTTCCAGGGCGTCGACCTGAACTACACGCGGCGCTTCGACCGGTGGTTCAGTAGTGACGGCGCCCGCGAGCGGCGTGCCGAGCAGCCATGAAAAAATGCCCCGCACGACGTGCGGGGCATTTTTTTCGCGCGAGCAGCCGCGCGTTCGGCTTACTTCACGCGCATGCCGGGCTTCGCGCCGCTGTGCGGCTCGAGGATGTAGAGACCCGGCTCGGCCTTCTCGTCGGTTGCCGACGCGGCAAGCACCATCCCTTCGGACAGGCCGAACTTCATCTTGCGCGGCGCGAGGTTCGCGACCATCACGGTCAGCTTGCCGACGAGCTGCTCGGGCTGGTACGCGGACTTGATGCCCGAGAATACGTTGCGGGTCTTTTCCTCACCGACGTCGAGCGTGAGCTGCAGCAGCTTGTCCGAGCCTTCGACGGCTTGGCACGCGACGATCTTCGCGATGCGCAGGTCGATCTTCGCGAAATCGTCGATCGAGATGGGGGCATCGTCCGCGCCGTTCACGACCGCCTGCTTCGCGTCCGCCTTCGCCTTCGCGTTGTTCTTCGCATCCTTCGCGGCGTTCGCGCTCGCGACAGCCGCGCCGGTGGCTTCGGCCTGCAGCGAATCGCGGTTCGCGGCGAGCAGCGCTTCGATCTGCTTCGGGTCGACGCGCGTCATCAGGTGCTGGTACGCCTTGATCGGCTGTTCCGACGACAGCGGCTTTGCGGCATCGGCCCATGCGAGCGGCGCGATCCCGAAGAACGATTCGACGGCAACGGCGACGCGCGGCATCACCGGCTTCAGCGCGAGCGACAGCAGGCGGAACGATTCGAGGCTCACGCTGCAGGTTTCGTGCAGCGCGACCGCGTTGGCCGGATCCTTTGCGAGATCCCACGGCTTCGCGCCGTCGACGTACGCGTTCACTTCGTCCGCGAGCTCCATCGTGTGGCGCAGTGCGCGGCCGTACTCGCGTGCTTCGTAGTGCGCGGCGATCTGCGGGATTGCCTCGCGCAGCTTCGCGACGAGCGGATGGTTCATCGCGCTGTCCTGCACGCGGCCGTCGAAGCGCTTGATCAGGAAGCCTGCCGCGCGGCTCGCGATGTTCACGTACTTGCCGACGAGGTCGCTGTTCACGCGCGCCTGGAAGTCGTCGAGGTTCAGGTCGATGTCTTCCATCGTCGCGTTCAACTTCGCGGCGAAGTAGTAGCGCAGCCATTCCGGGTTCATGCCGGTGTCGATGTAGCTCTGCGCGGTGATGAACGTGCCGCGCGACTTCGACATCTTCGCGCCGTCGACCGTCAGGAACCCGTGCGCGAACACGTTGGTCGGCGTGCGGTGGCCCGAGAACTCGAGCATCGCGGGCCAGAACAGCGTATGGAAGTACAGGATGTCCTTGCCGATGAAGTGATACTGCTCGGTGGTCGAGCCCGGGCGGACCCACGCATCGAAGTCGATGCCGTTGCGGTCGCACAGGTTCTTGAAGCTCGCGTAATAGCCGACCGGCGCGTCGAGCCACACGTAGAAATACTTGCCGGGCGCGCCCGGGATCTCGAAGCCGAAGTACGGCGCGTCACGCGAGATGTCCCAGTCGGCGAGCTTGGCCTCGCCGGCGTCGCCGAGCCATTCGCGCATCTTGTTGGTCGCTTCGGGCTGCGCGAGGCCGCTCACCCATTCGCGGAGGAACGTTTCGCAGCGCGGATCGGACAGGCGGAAGAAGTAGTGCTTCGACGTCTTGCGCACCGGCGTCGCGCCCGACACGACCGAATACGGGTTCAGCAGTTCGGTGGGCAGGTAGGTCGAACCGCACACTTCGCAGCTGTCGCCGTACTGGTCCTTCGCGTGGCACTTCGGGCACTCGCCCTTGATGAAGCGATCCGGCAGGAACATTTCCTTGACGGGATCGTATGCCTGCTCGATCTCGCGCTCGGCGATGAAGCCGGCGTCCTTCAGCGCGACGTAGATCTTCTCGCTCAGCACGCGGTTCTCGTCCGAATCGGTCGAGTAGAAGTTGTCGAACGACACGCCGAAGCTGTCGAAATCGCGCTTGTGCTCGGTCCACACGCGATCGATCAGCTGCTTCGGGCTCAGGCCTTCCTTCTCCGCGCGCAGCATGATCGGCGTGCCGTGCGTGTCGTCGGCGCCGATGTAGTAGACCTCATGGCCATGCATTCGCAGCGTCCGCACCCAGATGTCGGTCTGGATGTACTCGACCAGGTGGCCGATGTGGATCTGCCCGTTGGCATAGGGCAGTGCGGACGTAACGAGGATCTGGCGGCGGCCTTGCGGCGCCGCAGCCTGCACGGGAGTGAGGTCGGATGCGGACATAGGGTCTGTAGAGGGACAGCGGTAAAACGACGGGAAACTGCGATTCTAGCAGGGGCGCGCGCCAGCGACGCGGGCAGGCGCCCTTGACCGGGCGCCGAAACGGACGGGCTACGCAAGCGGTAGGCCCGACGGTGTTGTGCTGCATTGCAGCACGATTTCTGCGGGCAAAAAAAACCGGGGCGGATACGGCCCCGGAGCAACAACGACAAGAGGAGAATGGTGACGCGCCGGCAACACCAGCCGCGTACCATAAATACTGACCACGGCCCGCGACAGAAGTTCGAAAATTTTTTCGATTGGTTACCGGCTCCGCCGGAAGCCTTGTCCGGCGGGGCTGCGCGGGCGGCGAGCCCGCGCGTTCCCCTCGTCGTGCGTTTAATGCGCCTGCGCTGCGCGCAGGTAGATTTCGACGCGGCGGTTCTGTGCGCGGCCGGCTTCGGTCGCGTTGTCCGCGATCGGGTTCGATGCGCCCATGCCTTGCGCCGACAGGCGGCCGCCGTTCACGCCGCGCTGGGCCAGTGCGTTCACGACGCTTTGCGCGCGGTTCTGCGACAGCGTCTGGTTCAGCTGGGCCGAGCCCGTGCTGTCCGTGTAGCCGACGATCGATGCCGTCACTTGCGGGTTCTGGTTCAGCGTCGTCGCCAGGTCGTTCAGCAGCGGCGTGAAGGCCGGCGTGATCGCGTACTGGTTCGTCGCGAACGTCACCGAGCTCGGCACGTTCAGCTTCAGCGAGCCGTCCGGCTGCTCGGTCACTTGCGTACCCGTTTGCGCTGCCGACGGCGCGAGCTTGTTCTTGATCGCTTGCCAGTTGTAACCCGTCACGCCGCCGACCAGCGCGCCGACGCCTGCGCCGATCGCCGCGCCCTTGCCGCCGCCCGCCAGCGCGCCGATGCCTGCGCCCAGCGCCGCACCCGTTCCGGTACCGACGGCCGTGTTATTGCCTTGCTGCGTGGCGCAGCCTGCCAGCAGTGCGCCGGCCAATGCGAAGACGGACAAGCGGGTCGCGATTTTCATGTTCATCTTGGATTCCTCTCTTGGTTGAACGAGTCGACAACGACGACAACAACAGTTACGGCTCCCTGCGCGGGCCGCCCGAAAAAGGAGGGCGGGCCTGCGCCCGCGGCAGCCGCCGAGGTGGCCGCATGCCCTGTCCGTCAGCGTGGCTGTTGGGACAGGGCGACGCGTCAGCCTCTACAATATAGGCGGTAAGCGGCCGATTTGGCCCCATAGCATGCCGCACGCGAAGAGTGCGCCGGGTCGCGCGTTCGCGCAATGGCGTGCAACAGATTCTTTCACTTTTCCCGATTTTCGCAGCGTAATTTGATATTTCTTGACGTTTGCGCGCGAGAAAAACGTTTTCACGGAGTTTCGATGAGCATTGACCGGGCACAAGTCGACGCCGCTTTGGCGGCCGTCGTCGACCCCAATACCGGCCGTCCGTATGCGGCGAACAAGGGCGTGCGCAACGTCGCGATCGACGGCGACGTCGTGGCGCTCGACGTGGTGCTCGGTTATCCCGCGCGCAGCCAGCACGACGACGTGCGTGCTCGCATCACCGCAGCGCTCCAGGCCGTGGCCGGCGTGCGCGACGCGCGCGTCGCGGTGTCGCAGGAGATCGTCGCGCACACGGTGCAGCGTGGCGTGAAGCTGCTGCCGAACGTGAAGAACATCGTGGCGGTTGCGTCGGGCAAGGGCGGCGTCGGCAAGAGCACGACGGCCGTCAACCTCGCGCTCGCGCTCGCCGCGGAAGGTGCGTCGGTCGGCATTCTCGACGCCGACATCTACGGCCCGTCGCTGCCGACGATGCTCGGTATCCACGGCCAGCGCCCCGAGTCGCCCGACAACCAGTCGATGAACCCGCTCGTCGGCCACGGGCTGCAGGCAAACTCGATCGGCTTTCTGATCGAGGAAGACAACCCGATGGTGTGGCGAGGCCCGATGGCGACCTCCGCGCTCGAACAGTTGCTGCGCCAGACCAACTGGCGCGAGCTCGACTACCTGATCGTCGACATGCCGCCCGGCACGGGCGACATCCAGCTCACGCTCGCGCAGCGCGTGCCTGTCACGGGCGCGGTGATCGTCACGACGCCGCAGGATATCGCGCTGCTCGACGCGAAGAAGGGCCTGAAGATGTTCGAGAAAGTCGGGATTCCGATCCTCGGCATCGTCGAGAACATGAGCATCCACATCTGTTCGAACTGCGGCCACGAGGAGCACATCTTCGGCGCCGGCGGGGCCGAGCGGATGGCGAAGGACTATGGCGTGAACGTGCTCGGCAGCCTGCCGCTCGACATCGCGATCCGCGAGCGGGCCGACAGCGGCACGCCGACGGTCGTGGCCGATTCCGAAGGCGCGCTGGCGCGTCGCTACCGCGACATCGCACGCGGGGTCGCGCTGGCGATTGCCGAGCGATCGCGCGACATGACGTCGAAGTTCCCGTCGATCGTTGTTCAAAATACGTAAAACCCTTGCGGGGCGGGGCCTCACGCTGTTTACGGCGCCGCGAGGCGCGGTATCATGGCGACTTTTCCCGGGTCCCTTTACCTGCCCGGCGCGGCCGTCGTGTCAAACGGCTGCCAGCCGGCATGAGGATCGAATGAAACAACGACATCACGGCGTGCGCGCCGGCCGCGTGCGGTGCGCGCTGCTGGCCGCCGCCGCGCTGGGCCTGCTGGCCGGCTGCACCTCCTTTTCCTCGTCGCACGAAAAACGGGCCGACGCACAACTGCAGCCGACGGTCGGCTCGCAGGCGCGCGGCGCGGTGACGTTCGTCGAGCGTCCGGACGGCGTGCAGGTTACCTACAACCTGGCCGGGCTGCCGCCGAACAGCGATCACGCTTTACAGGTACACGAACGCGGCGACTGCAACGCGGGCGACGGCTCGAGCGCCGGCCAGGTGTTCGCACCGGCGGCCGACCGGCTGCGCGCGGGCGCTCGCGTCGCCGGCGATCTCGGCAACATCCACGCGGATGCGAACGGCGTCGCGGCCGGCTTCATCGTCGCGCCCGATCTGGCCCTCGACGGCGTGCGCTCGGCGATGAACCGCGCGGCGCTGGTGCACCGCGACCCGAGCGATCCCGCGTTTGCGCAGCATGGCGCGGGGCCCGCGCTTGCCTGCGGCGTGATCCGTTGACGGCCGCCGCGTGCGCGGGCCGATGATCGCGTAAAATGTCGGCCTTTCCCCGGCCGCCGTCCTGAATGGCGGCCTCCGTTTTCCGTCACGCAGCGTTTCCTGGCGCCCCGATATGAATCGACCCCCACGCTCACTTTGTTCGCTGCCCCTCGAGGGGGCGGTCAGCCTTCTTGGGACGGCCCGACGGAGGCTGGCATGAGCATCAAGTCCGACAAATGGATTCGGCGCATGGCCGAAGAGCACAAGATGATCGAGCCGTTCGTGCCCGATCAGGTTCGTGCGTCCGAGGACGGCCGCCGGATCGTCAGCTACGGCACGTCGAGCTACGGCTACGACATCCGCTGCGCGGACGAATTCAAGATCTTCACGAACATCAATTCGACGATCGTCGACCCGAAGAACTTCGACGAGGGTTCGTTTGTCGATTTCAAGGGCGACGTGTGCATCATCCCGCCGAACTCGTTCGCGCTGGCCCGCACCGTCGAATATTTCCGCATCCCGCGCACCGTGCTGACGGTCTGCCTCGGCAAGTCGACCTATGCGCGCTGCGGGATCATCGTCAACGTGACGCCGTTCGAACCCGAGTGGGAAGGCTACGTCACGCTGGAATTCTCGAACACCACGCCGTTGCCCGCGAAGATCTACGCGAACGAAGGCGTCGCGCAGGTGCTCTTCTTCGAGAGCGACGAAGTGTGCGACGTGTCGTACGCCGATCGCGGCGGCAAGTATCAGGGGCAGCGTGGTGTCACGCTGCCGAAAACCTGATCTGGTTGCATAACGTCTCACCAGTTTCCGGGTGACCGCTGCGCGTGACGCGCCGCGGTCGTTCTTTTTGGAGAATCGCCCATGAAGTTTCGTTTCCCCGTCGTCATCATCGACGAAGATTTCCGCTCCGAGAACATCTCGGGCTCCGGCATCCGGGCGTTGGCCGAAGCGATCGAGAAGGAGGGCGTCGAAGTCCTCGGTCTCACGAGCTACGGCGATCTGACGTCGTTCGCGCAGCAGTCGAGCCGCGCGTCGTGCTTCATCCTGTCGATCGACGACGACGAACTCATGCTCGGCGAAACCGGCCCGGACGGCGAACTGCCCGAGCTGGCGACCGCGATCATCGAACTGCGCGCGTTCGTCACCGAAGTGCGCCGCCGCAACGCGGACATCCCGATCTTCCTGTACGGCGAGACGCGCACGTCGCGCCACCTGCCGAACGACATCCTGCGCGAGCTGCACGGCTTCATCCACATGTTCGAGGACACGCCGGAGTTCGTCGCGCGCCACATCATCCGCGAGGCGAAGGTCTATCTCGACTCGCTCGCGCCGCCGTTCTTCAAGGAACTCGTCAAGTACGCGGACGAAGGCTCGTACTCGTGGCACTGCCCGGGCCACTCGGGCGGCGTCGCGTTCCTGAAGAACCCGCTCGGCCAGATGTTCCACCAGTTCTTCGGCGAGAACATGCTGCGCGCGGACGTCTGCAACGCGGTGGACGAACTCGGCCAGCTGCTCGACCACACGGGCCCGGTCGCGGCGTCCGAGCGCAACGCGGCGCGCATCTTCAGCGCCGATCACCTGTTCTTCGTGACCAACGGCACGTCGACGTCGAACAAGATCGTCTGGCACGCGACGGTCGCGCCTGGCGACATCGTGCTGGTCGACCGCAACTGCCACAAGTCGATCCTGCACGCGATCACGATGACGGGCGCGATTCCGGTGTTCCTCACGCCGACGCGCAATCACTTCGGCATCATCGGGCCGATCCCGCGCGACGAATTCAAGCCGGAGAACATCCGCAAGAAGATCGAGGCGAACCCGTTCGCGCGCGAGGCGCTGCGCGAGAACCCGGACATGAAGCCGCGGATCCTGACGATCACGCAGAGCACGTACGACGGCGTCGTCTACAACGTCGAGATGATCAAGGACCTGCTCGGCGACCTGCTCGACACGCTGCACTTCGACGAAGCGTGGCTGCCGCATGCGACGTTCCACGATTTCTACCGCGACATGCACGCGATCGGCGACGGCCGTCCGCGCACCGGCGCGCTCGTGTTCGCGACGCACTCGACGCACAAGCTGCTCGCGGGCATCTCGCAGGCGTCGCAGATCGTCGTGCAGGATTCGGAGAACCGCACGTTCGACAAGCACCGCTTCAACGAGGCGTACCTGATGCACACGTCGACGAGCCCGCAGTACGCGATCATCGCGTCGTGCGACGTCGCGGCCGCGATGATGGAGCCGCCGGGCGGCACCGCGCTCGTCGAGGAATCGATCGCGGAAGCGATCGACTTCCGCCGTGCGATGCGCAAGGTCGACGCCGAATACGGCGACGACTGGTTCTTCAGCGTGTGGGGCCCGGACAACCTGTCCGAGGAAGGCATCGGTTCGCGCGAAGACTGGATGCTGAAGCCGAACGACCACTGGCACGGCTTCGGCCCGCTCGCGGAAGGCTTCAACATGCTCGACCCGATCAAGGCGACGATCATCACGCCGGGGCTCGACGTCGACGGCGAGTTCGGCGAAACCGGCATTCCGGCCGCGATCGTCACGAAGTACCTGGCCGAGCACGGGATCATCGTCGAGAAGACCGGCCTGTATTCGTTCTTCATCATGTTCACGATCGGCATCACGAAGGGCCGCTGGAACTCGATGGTGACCGAGCTGCAGCAGTTCAAGGACGACTACGACAACAACCAGCCGCTGTGGCGCGTGCTGCCGGAATTCGTCGCGCAGCATCCGCGCTACGAGCGTGTCGGCCTGCGCGACCTGTGCACGCAGATCCACGACGTGTACCGCGCGAACGACATCGCCCGCCTGACGACGGAGATGTACCTGTCGGACATGGAGCCGGCGATGAAGCCGTCGGACGCGTTCGCGAAGCTCGCGCACCGCAAGATCGACCGCGTGCCGCTCGACGAGCTCGAAGGCCGCGTGACGAGCATCCTGCTCACGCCGTACCCGCCGGGCATTCCGCTGCTGATCCCGGGCGAGCGCTTCAACAAGACGATCGTGAACTACCTGCGGTTCGCGCGCGACTTCAACGAACGCTTCCCGGGCTTCCACACCGACATCCACGGCCTCGTCGCGGAAGAGGTGAACGGCCGCGTCGAGTACTTCGTCGACTGCGTGCGCGACTGATGGCTGCGCACGGACGAATCCAGGCGATGCGCGCGGCGCTGGCCGCGCTCGTCGTCTGGGCGGCAGGGGCGGCCGGGCTGGCGGGCGCGGGTGTCGCGCACGCGGAAGTCGCGGCGGCCGACCCGATCGACGTCGCGATGCGGCAATGCCTCGCGCGGCGCGACCGGTCCTCGCCGGCCGGCCAGATCCAGTGCATGGGCGAAGCGCAGCAGCAGTGGCAGGCCGTGATGGACGGCGCGAATCAGCGCCTGTTGAAGGATGCGCCGGCCGACGCGAAGCGCGGCTGGCAGGACAGCCAGCGTCACTGGCTCACGTGGCGCAAGGACGAAGCGCATCTGCTGAAGGCGGTGTACGACACGACGCGCGGCACGTCGTACGCGATGTCGAGAGCCGACCTGCAACTGCAGCCCGTGCGCGATCGCGCGCTGGCGCTGCGCGGTGCCGCCGATCGCTATGCGCCTCCGCCGGCCGCCGTGCCGGTCGCGGCCGCGAGCGGCGCGCAGGGTAGCGCGAGCGGTGCCCCGAGCGCGGCCAAGCCGAACGGCAAGCCGGCGAGCGCGCCGCGCGATCCGGCCGTGCGCCGCGTGCGGCCGTGCGAACAGGACGCCGCGTGCGAGCACGCGCTGTTCGACCTGAACCGCTATTACCAGAAGCTGCGCCGCAAGATGCCCGCGCACTCGGCCGCGACGCTCGTCCGCGCGCAGCGCGCGTGGGTCGGGTTCCGCGATGCGACGGCGCCGCTCGTCGGCGAGGACGGCCGCGTCGACCTGATCGGCGCGCGCATTGCGACGATGAAGCGGCTGTCGGAGACGGCCGGCAACGAGTAAGCGCAATCGCGAAGCCGGTTGTATGGCGATAACGCAAAACGGGCACCCAAGGGTGCCCGTTTTTGCATTGGGCGGCAGGCGATCTATGCCGGCCGTTGCGTGTCGCGCCCGCCGAACCACGACGGCACGAGCGCGACCGCATCGTCGAGCGAGGCGAGCACGTGGAGGCTCAGCGCGACGATTTCGGGCGTCGGCGCCTTCAGGTCGGGCACGGTGACGACCGATGCGCCCGCGCCGGCGGCCGACTGCGCGCCGAAGTCGCTGTCCTCGAATGCGACGCACGCGTGTGCCGGCACGCCGAGGCGCTCGGCCGCGAGCCGGTAGACGGCCGGGTCGGGCTTGCCGCGCGCGACTTCGTCGCCGCCCGCGATCGCGCGGAAGAACGGCAGCACGCCGACCGCGTCGAGCCGCGCGCGGATCACGTCGCACGCGGACGACGACGCGACCGCGCACGGAATGCCGGCCTGCGCGAGCGCGTCGAGCAGCGCGAACGCGCCGGACTTCAGCGGAAACTTCGGATGCGGTTCGGGCGCCGCGAGCTGCTCGCGCACACGGGTGCGCACGGCGTCGAACGTATCGGGGTTGCCGATCAGGCGTGCGAGGATGATCTGGCCTTCGGCGAACGAGCGGCCGACGATCTGCAGGTAGTCGGCGGTGGTCAGCGTGACGCCGTGCGCATTCGACGCGTCGATCCACGTGTTCATGATGGTCCGCTCGGAATCGACGAGCAGGCCGTCCATGTCGAAGAGCGCGGCGGAAAAAGTCATCGGCGGCATTCGGGAAGCAGGGAGGGCGATGGGCGGCACGACAGCCGCCCGAACGAAAAACGGACGCCTAAGGCGTCCGTCCGGAACAGCGGGCTTACTGGCCGAGCGCGGCGCGCGCGGCCTTGACTGCCGCACGCACCTGGTCGGGCGCGGTGCCGCCCGGGTGGTTGCGGCTGGCGACCGAGCCCTCGAGCGTCAGGTAGCCGAACACGTCTTCGCCGATCAGGTGCGCGACATTCGGCAGTTCCTGCTTCATTTCGTCGAGCGTCAGGTCGGCCAGGTCGATGCCGCGGTCGTCGCAGATCTTCACGGCGTGCGCGACGGCTTCGTGCGCGTCGCGGAACGGCAGGCCGCGCTTCACGAGGTAGTCGGCGAGGTCGGTGGCGGTCGAGAAGCCCTGCAGCGCGGCCGCGCGCATCGCGTCCGGCTTCACGGTGATGCCGGCAACCATCTCGGCGAAGATCCGCAGCGTGTCGGCGACGGTATCGACCGTGTCGAACAGCGGTTCCTTGTCTTCCTGGTTGTCCTTGTTGTACGCGAGCGGCTGGCCCTTCATCAGCGTCAGCAGCGCCATCAGGTGGCCGTTCACGCGGCCCGTCTTGCCGCGCGCGAGCTCGGGCACGTCCGGGTTCTTCTTCTGCGGCATGATCGAGCTGCCGGTGCAGAAGCGGTCGGCGATGTCGATGAAGCCGACGCGCGGGCTCATCCACAGCACGAGTTCTTCGGAGAAGCGCGACACGTGCGTCATCACGAGTGCGGAGGCGGCCGTGAATTCGATCGCGAAGTCGCGATCCGACACCGCGTCGAGCGAGTTCGTGCAGATACCGTCGAAGCCGAGCGTCTTCGCGACGGCGTGACGATCGATCGGGTAACTCGTACCGGCGAGTGCGGCCGCGCCGAGCGGCAGGCGGTTCACGCGGGTGCGGCAGTCGCGCATGCGCTCCGCATCGCGCGAGAACATCTCGACGTACGCGAGCAGGTGGTGGCCGAACGTGACTGGCTGGGCAACCTGCAGGTGCGTGAAGCCCGGCATGATCGTGTCGGCGTTCTGTTCCGCGAGATCGAGCAGCGCGCCGCGCAGGTCGTTCAGCAGGCCGCCGATACGGTCGATCTCGCCGCGCAGCCACAGGCGGATGTCGGTCGCGACCTGGTCGTTACGCGAGCGCCCCGTGTGCAGGCGCTTGCCGGCGTCGCCGATCAGCGCGGTCAGGCGCGCCTCGATGTTCAGGTGGACGTCTTCCAGGTCGAGCTGCCATTCGAATTCGCCGCGCTCGATTTCCCCCTTGATCTGCGTCATCCCGCGTTCGATCGCGGCCAGGTCGTCGGCGCTGATGATCTGCTGCGCGGCGAGCATGTACGCGTGCGCGAGCGAGCCGGCGATGTCGACGAGCGCGAGGCGCTTGTCGAAAAACACCGACGACGTGTAGCGCTTGACCAGCTCCGACATCGGTTCCGAGAAGCGGGCCGACCAGGCCTCGCCCTTTTTGTGCAGTTGGGACGTCATGGCGATTCTTCGAAGGGGGATGTTTGGGCGGCGTGCGCCGCCGAGGGAATCCCGCGATTCTAACATTCGCGGGCCTGCCCGCCGCGCCGCGCCGCCGTTCGCGGCGGCGCGCAGGCGCGAGCCGGCCCGGCCCGTTCAGTCGCGCACCAGCACCACCAGCTTCAGGTCCTCGCGGTGCGCGGGCTTCAGCGTGATCTGCTGGTACACGAGGCGACCGTCGGCCGGATGGTCGAATTCGCGGAGGCCGCCTTCGCGTTCGAACACGTCCTGCGACGCCCAGTACTGCGCGAACGCATCGCTGCCGGCGGTCAGTGCGTCGATCAGCGCGCGAGTGGGCGCATCGGTCAGGTGACGGATCGAATCGGCGCGGAATTCGGCCGCGAGCCGCCGCGCGCGGGTTTCCCAGTCGACGATCAGCGTGCGCGCGGCGGGCGACATGAACGTGAAGCGCAGCAGGTTGCGGTCGTGCTCGCCGTCGAGCCAGCCGGAAAAGAGCGCGGCGGCCGGTGCGTTCCATGCGAGTGCGTTCCATTGCCGGTCGAGCACGTACGCGGGTGTCGCGATTGCCGCGACGGTCGCGGCGAGCGTCGGCGGCAGGTCGCCGCCCGCGACGTCGGGTTCGGCCGGGTCGCGCTGCGCAGCCAGCTCGAACAGGTACGCACGTTCGGCCTTCGACAGTTGCAGCGCAACGGCGATCCGCGCGAGCGCGTCGGCCGACGCGGACACGGGGCGGCCTTGCTCGATCCACGTGTACCAGGTCGGGCTGACGCCGCACAGTTGCGCGACTTCCTCGCGCCGCAGCCCCGGCGTGCGGCGGCGCGGGCCGGGCGGCAGGCCGACGGCCTGCGGCGACAGCCGCTCGCGGTGGGCGCGGATGAATTCGCCGAGTGCACGGGCGGGTGTGGCGTCGAGCGGCGGGACCGGGGCGGAGGACGGGTGGTTCATGCGGAAACGGTGAAATGGAAGCGGGGACGCGGCAACGATCAGGCAGGTGTATCAAATACCAGAATAACTGCTTAACTTGTACTGGTACAAACGCAGGCCTATTGTAGCGGCTCGCGTGCTGGCAGGGCAGCGCGCGTCCCACAAAACGCGTTGCATGGGGCCGGTACAGGCGCGCAGGCGTCTGTCGTGCCGGCAACTGGACAAAGGAGCGAACGATGAAACACCACGACCAGGTCGCCGACGCATTCGGCACGACGGCCGCCGCCTATCTGACGAGCACGGTCCATGCGACGGGCGCCGATCTGCAGACGCTCGCCGATGCGGTGCGCGCAACGCCCGACGCCGCGGTGCTCGATCTCGGCTGCGGCGCCGGCCATGCGAGCTTCGCGGTCGCGCCGCACGTGCGCGACGTGGTCGCCTACGATCTCGCCGCGCAGATGCTCGCGACCGTCGACGCGGCCGCGCGCGAACGCGGGCTCGCGAACATGCGCACGCAGCAGGGCCCGGCCGAGCAACTGCCGTTCGAGCCGGCGACGTTCGACTGGGTCGTGAGCCGGATGAGCGCGCATCACTGGCACGACATGCGCGCTGCGCTCGCCGAGGTGCGCCGCGTGCTGAAACCGGGCGGCCGCGTGCTGATGATCGATATCGCCGGCAACGACCATCCGCTTCTCGACACCTACCTGCAGGCCGCGGAAGTGCTGCGCGACGCGTCGCACGTACGCGACTACCGTGCGGACGAATGGCTCGCGATGTTCCGCGAGGCCGGCTTCGACGCGCACGTGCACAGCCGCTGGCGGCTGCCGATCGATTTCGATACGTGGGTCGCGCGCATCCGCACGCCGGCCGACTGCGTGACCGGCATTCGCGCGCTGTGGGCGCATGCGCCCGACGAGGTGCGCGGCTACTACGCGGTGCAGCCCGACGGTTCGTTCGAACACGACGCGCTGCTGATCGACGCGCACTGAGCGCGAGGTGGGCCGCTGCGGTTTTGCCCGCGCATGAAAAAAGCCGCGATACGCACCCTCGCGTATCGCGGCTTCCACGATGTCGGTCGGCGCGGCATCACACCGCGCCGCAGGCGGGTCAGCCGGTGTTGCGCAGGCCGGCTGCGATCCCGTTGATCGTCAGGTGAATCCCGCGGCGCAGCCGCGCGTTCGTGTCGCCCGCGCGGTGACGCTTGATCAGCTCGACCTGCAGGTGGTTCAGCGGATCGAGATACGGGAAGCGGTTCTTGATCGAGCGCGCGAGCAGCGGGTTGGTCGCGAGGCGGCCTTCTTGCCCGGTGATTTCCGCCAGCGCCTGCGACGTGCGCTCCCATTCCGCGACGATCCGCTCGAACACGTGCTTGCGCAGCTTGCGATCGGAAACGAGCTGCGCGTAGCGCGACGCGACCGCGAGGTCGGTCTTCGCGAGCACCATGTCCATGTTCGACAGCAGGTTCGAGAAGAACGGCCAGGTCTTGTTCATCTTCTTCAGCAGCGCGACGCGCTTCGTGCGCTCGGCGTCGTCCTGCGCGCCGTCGAGATACGCACTCACCGCGCTGCCGAAGCCATACCAGCCCGTCAGCAGCAGCCGGCACTGGCCCCACGAGAAGCCCCACGGAATCGCGCGCAGGTCCTCGATCTTGCGCTGCTTCGGATCCTGCAGCTTGCGCGAAGCCGGGCGGCTGCCGATGTTCAGCTCGGCGATCTCGGTGATCGGCGTCGACGAGAAGAAATAGTCGGTGAAGCCCGGGGTTTCATAGACGAGCGCACGGTACGCGGCCATCGCCGAATCGGACAGCGTCTGCATCGCGGCCTCGAACGCCGGCAACTGCGCGGGCGCGTTGTTCTGCGGCAGGAGCGTTGCTTCGAGCGTCGCGGCGACGACCGTCTCGAGGTTGCGGCGACCGATCTCCGGGTTCGCGAACTTGCTCGCGATCACCTCGCCCTGTTCGGTCAGGCGGATCTGGCCGTTCACGGTGCCCGGCGGCTGCGACAGGATCGCCTGGTAGGTCGGGCCGCCGCCGCGGCCGACCGTGCCGCCGCGGCCGTGGAACAGGCGCAGCGTGATCTTGCGGTCGCGGAACAGGTCGACGAGCGCGAGCTCCGCGCGATACAGCTCCCAGTTCGACGTGAGGAAGCCGCCGTCCTTGTTGCTGTCCGAATAGCCGAGCATCACTTCCTGCTCGGCGCCCTGGTGCGCGATCAGCGCGTCGATGCCCGGCAGGGCGAAGTACTCGCGCATGATGCGCGCGGCGTCGCGCAGGTCGGGAATCGTCTCGAACAGCGGGATCACCATCAGGCTGTTCCTCGCATCGCCGCCCGGTACGCCGAGCGCGCCTTCGAGCAGGCCCGTCTCCTTCTGCAGCAGCAGCACCTCGACAAGGTCGCTGACGGTTTCCGTATGCGAAATGATGTAGTTGCGCACCGCGCGTGCGCCGAATTGCGCGCGGACTTCGCGCGCCTTTTCGAACACGCCGAGCTCGCTCTGCGCGAGTGCCGAGTATTCGATGTACGGCGAGCGCAGCGGACGCGGATCGGCGAGCGCGGCGAGCAGCACGCGCAGCTTGTCTTCCTCGGCGAGTGCCGCGTAGTCGGCCTCGACGCCCGCGCGGGCGAACAGTTCGGCGACCACGGCTTCGTGGATGTCGGAGCTCTGGCGCAGGTCGATGCTCGCGAGGTGGAAGCCGAACACTTCGGCTGCACGCACGAGCGGCGCGAGGCGCGGCGCGGCGAGCGACGTGCCGTGGTGTTCGTCGAGCGACGCGGTCAGCACCTTCAGGTCGGCGACGAACGCGTCGGAATCCGCATACGGGATCGCGCGCACGGGCGGCGCACCGCGGCCCGCGCTGCGCACGGGCACCGTACCTTCGCCGAGACGCACGCGCGCGCTTGCCGCGAGGCGCGTGTAGATGCCGATCAGCGCACGGCGATACGGCTCGTCGACGCGGTGCGGCGACTGGTCGGGGGACGCTGCCGCGAGCGCCTTCACGGCGTCGTTCGCGCCGACGAGCAGGTTCGACACCGACAGCTCGGCGCCGAGCTTGTGCACCTGTTCCAGATAGTGCTCGAGGATCACGGCGGCCTGGCGGTTGATCGCTTCGTCGAGCGTCGCCGCGGTCACGTTCGGGTTGCCGTCGCGGTCGCCGCCGATCCAGCTGCCCATCTGGAAGAACGCGGGCACGCGTGCGGACAGGCCGTGCTCGGCGAGCGCGGCCTCGATGTCGCCGTACAGCGCGGGCAGTTCGTCGAGGAACGTCGCGCGGTAGTACGACAGCGCGTTCTCGATCTCGTCGCCGACCGTCAGGCGCGCGTCGCGTAGCATGCGGGTCTGCCACAGCGCGGTCACGCGCGCGCGAAGCATCGCTTCGTTGTGCTGGCGCTCGCGGCTCGTCAGTTCCTGGTCGCGCTCGGCGAGCAGGCGCGCGATGTCGTGCTGCGCGTCGAGAATGCTCTTGCGCTGCACTTCGGTCGGGTGCGCGGTCAGCACCGGCACGATCAGCGCATCGTCGAAGAAGCGCTGCAGCAGGCGCTTCGACGCGTTGCCGGTCGTCTTCAGCTGTTCGAGCGCGTACGCGACCGTGCCGGGCTGCGACGCGGAGCCGGCCAGCGCGTGGATGCGGCGGCGGCGGTTGTGGTGGCGGTCTTCCGCGATGTTCGCGAGGTGCGAGAAATAGCTGAACGCGCGCACGACGCTCACCGTCTGCTCCGGCGTCAGCTTGCGCAGCTTCTTCTCGAGCGTCTGCGCGGCTTCGCTGTCGTCCTCGCGGCGGAACTTGACCGCGGTCTGGCGGATCGTCTCGACGACGTCGAACACGGTGTCGCCTTCCTGTTCGCGCACGACGTCGCCGAGCAGCCGGCCGAGGAAGCGGATGTCCTCGAACAGCGGGCCGTCCTTGTCCTCGCGCGTGCGCGTGCCGGACTTCGTCGCACCGGCCGTGCGGGCCGCGGTGCGGGCAGCCGGGCCGGCGGCGTTCGCCGTGCGTTTTGTCTGACGTATCGGGTCTTTCGGTTTCGTTGCCGTTTTCGCACGGCCGTTCGCGGTGGTGGCGACGGTGTCCGTCGAGGCGTCGGAGGAGGATAGGGCAGCATTGCGGCGCGCCGTACGCGCCGATCCGGAAGACTTCACGATGGGTTTCCTTGGGAAAGCTCGAGTCAAAAGGAACTGCGGAAACTGCGAAACTGCGGTCAAGCAACCAGCTACGTGCGGCACATCCGCACATCGGCGCCGCGACCCGCTCGGCGGCAGGCCGGACGCAGGCTCCGGGCCCGGGCGGGCAGGGGCGTGCGTGCTACCATTGTTCGATCTTCAATCCCGTCCTTCGATGTTCCAGCAATGAATTCCGAGACCCCTGCGGCCGGGCCGCAACAGGCACAGCCGCCCGCGACGTTGACGATTGCTTCGCGCGAAAGCCGCCTGGCGATGTGGCAAGCCGAACATGTGCGTGATGCGCTGCGCAAATTATATCCAGCTTGTGACGTGAAAATCCTCGGGATGACGACACGCGGCGACCAGATTCTCGATCGCACGCTGTCGAAGGTCGGCGGCAAGGGACTGTTCGTGAAGGAACTGGAGGCCGCGCTGGCCGACGGCCGCGCCGATCTCGCCGTGCATTCGCTGAAGGACGTGCCGATGGCGCTGCCCGACGGCTTCTCGCTCGCCGCGATCATGCAGCGCGAGGACCCGCGCGATGCATTCGTGTCGAACGACTACGCGTCGCTTGACGCGCTGCCGGCCGGCGCCGTGGTGGGCACGTCGAGCCTGCGCCGCGAGGCGATGCTGCGCTCGCGCTACCCGCACCTGGAAGTGCGGCCGCTGCGCGGCAACCTCGACACGCGGCTGTCGAAACTCGATCGCGGCGACTACGCGGCGATCATCCTCGCAGCCGCCGGCCTGAAACGCCTCGGCCTCGACGCGCGGATCCGCGCGCTGCTCGACGTCGAGGCGAGCCCGCCCGCCGCGGGCCAGGGCGCGCTCGGCATCGAGATCGCATCGCAGCGCAGCGACGTCGCGGCGTGGCTCGCGCCGCTGCACGACCCGCAGACCGCGCTCGCGGTCGAGGCCGAGCGGATGGTGTCGCGCGCGCTCGGCGGCAGCTGCGAGGTGCCGCTCGCCGCGCACGCGGTGTGGCGCGCGGGCGAACTGTACCTGACAGGCCGCGTGTCGACGACCGACGGCAAACGCGTGCTGACGGCGGAGGCGTGCGGGGCCGTCATGACCGTCGCCGATGCGCTCGCGCTCGGCCGCGCCGTGTCCGACGAACTCGAGGCGCAAGGCGCGCTCGACATCGTCCAGGCGCTGCTCGCGGGCTCGCCGCCCGCCGGCAAGGGCGACGCCTGATGGCGGGCGGCGCGCGCGCGTTCACCGCTGTCCTGACGCGCCCGGACGGCCAGTCCGGCGCGCTGGCGTCGCAGCTGGCCGAGGCCGGCTGCGACGTGCTCGAATTCCCGTTGATCGACATCGCGCCGCTCGACGATCCGGCGCCGCTCGACGCAGCGTTCGCGGCGCTCGCCGACTACGCGCTGGTGATTTTCGTGTCGCCGAACGCGATCGACCGCGCGCTCGCGCAGTACGGCGCGATCTGGCCGAACGCGCTGCCGGTCGGCGTGGTCGGGCCCGGCAGTGTCGCGGCGCTCGAGCGTCACGGCATCGCGGCGCCCGCGTATCGCGTGATCGCGCCGCAGGCGCCGGCCGACGGAGGCGTACCCCATTACGATTCGGAAAGCCTGTTCGCGTGCATCGAGGCCGCATTCGGCGGTACGCAGGCGCTGGCGGGCAAGCGCGTGCTGATCGTGCGCGGCGACGGCGGGCGCGAATGGCTCGCCGACCGGCTGCGCGAGGCCGGCGCGGATGTCACGCTCGTCGCCGCGTATCGGCGCGTCGTGCCCGATCCGCGCGTCGGCGCGTGGGAGCGCGTGCATGCGCTGCTCGACGGCGAGCCGCATGCGTGGCTCGTCACGAGCTCGGAAGGCGTGCGCAACCTGCACGAACTCGCGCGGGCGCATCTGAACGATGCCGAGATCGACGCGCTGAAGCACGCGCCGCTCGTGACGCCGCATCCGCGGATCGAGCAGACCGCGCGCGCATTGGGTTTTGATAGGATTACGCTGACCGGCGCGGGCGATGAGCGCATCGTCCGCGCGTTTCGAACGATGGCCGACCAGGCCGTCCAACCGGCGACAGCCGCACCGGTGACTAAACGCATGACAGATACCAACGATTCCAACAGCGTCGCTTCCCAGCCGGCCGCTGCATCCGCACCGCCGTCCCGTCCCGCCTACATGGCGTCCGAACCGCCCGCGCGCCGCGGCGGCAGCGCGGTGCTGTGGTTCGTCGTCGTCGTGCTCGGCTGCGCGGCGGGCGTCGGCGGCTACGCGCTGAACCGCAAGATCGACCGGCTCGACGGCACGTTCGTCGCGCGCCAGAAGGCGCTCGATGCGCAGACGGCCGAGACGCGCCTGAAGACCGAGCAGGCGCTCGCGAGCACGCACCAGGTCGACACGCAGCTCGCGCAGCTCGACGGCAAGCTCGCCGACGCGCAGAGCGCGCAGCAGGCGCTGCAGCAGCAATACCAGGACCTGTCGCGCAACCGCGATGCCTGGATGCTCGAGGAAGTCGACCAGATGCTGTCGAGCGCGAGCCAGCAGCTTCAACTGACCGGCAACACGCAGCTCGCGCTGATCGCGCTGCAGAACGCCGACGCGCGCCTCGCGACGTCGCAGAGCGCGCAGGCCGTCACGGTGCGCAAGGCGCTCGCGCTGGACATCGAGAAGCTGAAGGCCGCACCGGCGGCCGACCTCACCGGCCTTGCGATCAAGCTCGACGACGCGATCGCGAAGATCGACGCGCTGCCGCTGTCCGGCGAGGCGATCGTCCCGCACGAGGCGCCGAAGGCCGCGCCGGCCGATGCCGCGTCGTCGGCCGTGGCCGGCGAGCCGCGCTGGAAGGTGTGGTGGCACGACTTTTCGGCCGGCCTCGGCCAGCAGTTGAAGGGGCTCGTGCAGGTGCGCCGGATCGACAACGCGGACGCCATGCTCGCATCGCCCGACCAGGGCTACTTCGTGCGCGAGAACGTGAAGCTGCGCCTGCTGACCGCGCGCCTGTCGCTGCTCGCGCGCAACGACAGCGCGATGAAGGCCGACCTGCACGCCGCGCAGGCGTCGCTCGGGAAGTATTTCGACCAGGCATCGAAGGACACGCAGACCGTCGAGGATCTGCTCAAGCAGGTTGACGGCGCCTCGCTGACGGTTGCGGTGCCGAACCTGAACACCAGCCTGAACGCCGTTCAGCAGTTCAAGAGCCGGGGGTAACGATGACGCTTCGAGGAATCGTCTGGCTCGCAGTCCTGTTCGCGATCGCCGCTGCGCTCGCCACCGTCGGCCGTTTCGACGCGGGGCAGGTACTGCTCGTCTATCCGCCGTACCGGATCGACGTGTCGCTGAATCTGTTCGTGATCGCCATCGTCGTGCTGTTCATCGTCGTGTATGCGCTGCTGCGCATCGTGCGCAACATCTGGCGCATGCCGCAGCGGGTCGCCGCGTATCGGGCGCGTTCGCGCAACGAGAAGGCGCAGGCATCGCTGCGCGACGCGATCGCGAACCTGTACGCGGGCCGCTTCTCGCGGGCGGAGAAGGCTGCACGCGAAGCGCTGTCGGTCGATGCGAACCAGGGCGCGGCGAGTCTCGTCGCGGCCACGGCCGCGCACCGGATGCACGAGTACACGCGCCGTGACGACTGGCTGTCGAAGGTCGACGCGCCGGAATGGCAGGACGCACGGCTGCTCGCCGCGGCCGACATGCGAGCGGATGCGCGCGATGCCGACGGCGCGCTTGCCGCGCTGGCCGACCTGCAGGCGGGCGGCAAGCGCATCCATGCGCAGCAGGTCGCGCTGCGGGCGCAGCAGCAGCTGAAGAACTGGGCCGAGGTGCTGAAGCTTGCGAAGGCGCTCGAGAAGCGCGAGGCGCTGCATCCGGCCGCGGCCGTACGGTTGCGCCAGCAGGCTGCGGAAAACCTGCTGCGCGAACGCCGGCACGACCCGGACGCGCTGCTCGAGGTGTGGCAGTCGCTGTCGCCGGTCGAGCGCCAGTCGCCGCGTCTCGCCGATCTCGCGGCCGATCTGCTCGTCTCGCTCGAGCGCCGCAACGAAGCGCGCCGCATCGTCGAGGACGCGCTCGCGCACAACTGGGACGCCCGCCTGCTGCGCCGTTACCCGGACACGGCCGGCGCCGATGCGCTGCCGCTGATCCAGAAAGCGGAAGGGTGGAAGAAGGATCACCCGGAAGACGCCGACCTGCTGTTCGCACTCGGCCGCCTGTGCCAGCAGCAGCAACTGTGGGGCAAGGCGCAGTCGTTCCTGGAATCGGCACTGAAGCTGGCCGACAACGAGGCGCTGAAGGTGCGTGCGCATCGGGCGCTCGCACGCCTGTTCGAGCATCTCGGCGAAACCGACAAGGCTGCGAAGCATTACCGCGAAAGCGCGCTCGCGATTACGGTGGTCTGACGCCGGTCACTCGGGTTGCCTGCTGCAGGCGGCTCGCGCAACTTGCGCAAAAAAGCCCCAAAGGTTGTCCGGCCTTCGGGGCTTTTTTTCGTCCGGAGCGGAGCTGGACGACACGTCACGTGCCGAGCTTGCGCAGCAGGTCGTCCTCGTTCGCGACGAACCACACCGCTTGCCCGCGATTGGATTCGCGCACGAGCGCGCGAAGCGCTTCGCTGCGCGCAAGCCAGCGCTCGATGTCACCGACCACGCCGAGCCTGACGCCGTAGTTGACGAGCTTCTGCAGGACGGCGCCCGCCAGCCCGCTGTCGAGCCGGTAGAAGTCGTCGTGCAGCGCGTTCGCGGGGACCGCGACCCAGTCGGCTTCGTGCTCGTGCGCGAGCGTGACGAGGTCGAGCGCATCGCTTTCGCGTTGGACTGGCCCGGCGGCAGGATCGCGGACCAGCACACGGCGGCCGGCTGCCTGGAGGATTCGATGGGGCATGCGGGTTGGCTCCGTCGTCCTGATCGTGTCGCGCTCCGCATCACTTGTCGACCAGCCGCTTCGGTACCGACAGCGCCAGCAACCCGCCGAGCACGAGGAACCCGGCAAGCATATACATGCCCGAATCGTTGGCGCCCGTTGCCTGCTTGAGCCAGCCCATCATGTACGGGCTGAGGAAGCCGGCGAGGTTGCCGATCGAGTTGATCATCGCGATGCCGGCCGCGGCCGCGGTGCCGCCGAGGAACGCGGTCGGCAGGCTCCAGAACAGCGGCAGCGTCGTCAGGATGCCGATCGTCGCGAGCGTGAGGCCGAGCATCGCGAGCGCGGTCTGGTGCGCCCAGATTACCGACAGCACGAGCCCGAGCGCGCCGATCGCGGCCGGAATCGCGACGTGCCAGCGGCGTTCGCGGTGCCGGTCCGCGCTGCGTGCGATCAGGATCATCGCGACCACGGCGGCCGCATACGGAATCGCCGACAGCAGGCCGATCATGAACGTGTCGGTCACGCCGGTGGCCTTGATGATCGTCGGCAGCCAGAAGCCGACGCCGTAGAGCCCCATCACGAACGAGAAGTAGATCAGCGCCATCAGCCACACGCGCGGGCTCGACAGCACGGCGCCGAGCGGCAGGTCTTCCTTGGTGGCTTCTTCGGCATCGACGTTGCGCGCGAGCAGCGCCTTTTCGTCGTCGGTCAGCCAGTTTGCCTTCTCGATCCGCTCGTCCAGCTTGAGGAACACGACGACGCCAACCAGCACCGATGGAATACCCTCGAGCAGGAACAGCCATTGCCAGCCGTGCCACCCGCTCATGCCGTCGAATGCCTTCAGGATGAAGCCCGAGAGCGGCCCGCCGATCACGCCGGACAGCGCGACAGCCGTCATGAAGAACGTCGTCATGCGGCCGCGTCGGTGCGCCGGATACCAGTAGGTGAGGTAGAGGATCACGCCGGGGAAGAAGCCCGCTTCGGCGACGCCGAGCAGGAAACGCATCACGTAGAACATCGTGGGCGTCGTGACGAACATCGTCAGGATCGAGATCACGCCCCACGTCGCCATGATGCGTGCGATCCACACGCGCGCGCCGACCTTGTGCAGGATGATGTTGCTCGGCACTTCGAAGAGGAAATAGCCGAAGAAGAAGATCCCGGCGCCGAGCCCGTAGACGGTATCGCTGAGGTTCAGGTCGCTCGCCATCTGCAGCTTCGCGAATCCGACGTTTACGCGGTCGAGATACGCGACCACGTAGCACAGCAGCAGAAGCGGCGTGAGTCGCCACGACACCTTGCGGTAGGTTGCTTCCTCGAATGCGCCGGACGAGCCCGGCAGCGACTGCGTCGATGTTGCCATGTTGTCTCCTGTCCTTTTTGTTTGTCATGGGCCGGGGCGGGCGCGGGGCGCCGGACCCGGTTTCGTGCGATACCTGCGTGAACATTGTGCCGGCCGGACAGCCGGGATACGGCTAGATGCAGCGCCCGCCGTCGACTTCGAGGCAGACGCCCGTGATGAACTCGGCCTCGTCGGATGCGAGGTAAAGCGCCGCGTTCGCGATGTCCTGCGGCGTCGAGAAGCGGCCGAGCGGGATCGTCGCGAGGAAACGGCTGCGGTTATCGGGGGTATCCTCGCAGCCCATGAATTCCGTCATCAACCCCGTTTCGCCGAGCACGGGGTTGATGCAGTTCACGCGGATGCGATCTGCGCCGAGTTCGGCCGCGAGCGACTTGCTTGCGGTGATCATCGCGCCCTTCGTGCTGTTGTACCAGACGAGGCCCGGCCGCGGCCGCACGCCGGCCGTCGACGCGACGTTCACGAACACGCCGCCGCCTTGTTCGCGGAAGTACGGAACGAAGGTCTGCACGCACCAGAACAGGCTCTTCATGTTGACCGCGTACACGCGGTCGAATTCGGCTTCCGTCACGTCGAGCACCGGCTTGTTGCGGTGCGTGGTGCCCGCGTTGTTCACGACGATCTGCACCGCGTGGAAATCGTCGAGCGTGGCCTGCAGCAGCGCGTGCCAGTCGTCCCGCTTCGACACGTCGCCGGCCACCGCGATGGCCTTGCCGCCCGCGAGCGCGATCTCGCTCGCGACGCGCTCGGCCGCCGCGCCGTTCAGGTCGTTGACGACGACGTTCGCGCCTTCGCGCGCATACGTCTTCGCGATGCCTTCGCCGAACCCCGAGCCTCCGCCCGTGACGATTGCCGTCTTGCCGCTCAACCGCATGGTGTGTCTCCTGTGCTGGATATGAGTGCCGTCGTGTTTCGGCGCGCGGCCGGGCGCTGCCGGCCATGTGCCGCGTGCCGCTTGCTACGCAATCAGCCGTGGCGGATCGCGATCGTCTTCAGCACGGTGAAGCCGTACAGTGCCTCGAAGCCTTTCTCGCGGCCATGCCCCGAGTGGCCGACGCCGCCGAACGGCAGCTCGACGCCGCCGCCCGCGCCATAGTTGTTGATGAACACCTGGCCTGCCCGCAGGCGCCGCGCGACACGCATCTGGCGTGCACCGTCGCGCGTCCAGATGCCCGCGACGAGGCCGTATGGCGTGCCGTTCGCCAGCGCGACGGCTTCGTCTTCGTCGACGAAACGCATCGCGGCGAGCACGGGGCCGAACACTTCCTCCTGCGCGAGCCGGTGCGACGGCGGCACGTCGCGCAACAGCGCGGGCGCCTGGTAGAAGCCGCTTTCGGGCGCGTCGGCGACGACCTGCCCGTGCGCGGCCATCGGAATGCCGTCGTGCTGCGCGTCGGACAGGAAATCCCACACGCGCTGCTGCTGCTTCGCGTTGATCAGGGGGCCGCAATCGAGGTCGGCTCGGCTCGGGCCGACGCGCAGCCCGTTGAACGCGGTGGCGAGCCGCTCGACGAGCGGCTCGTACACCGCGCGCTCGATCAGCACGCGGCTGCCGGCCGAGCAGGTTTGCCCGCCGTTCTGCACGATCGCGGACACGAGCACGGGCAGCGCCGCTTCGAGATCGGCATCGGCGAACACGATCTGCGGCGACTTGCCGCCGAGTTCGAGCGTGACGGGTACGTGGTTCTCGGCCGCCATCTGCGTCACCAGCTTGCCGGTGGCCGGCGAGCCCGTGAACGAGATGTGGTCGATGCCGGGATGGCGTGCGAGCGCGGCACCCGCTTCATGGCCGTAGCCGGTGACGATGTTGAGCGCACCGGCCGGCAACCCGGCCTCGGCGGCCAGCTCGGCGACGCGCAGCAACGACAGGCACGCATCCTCGGCCGGCTTGACGACGCAGGCGTTGCCGGCCGCGAGCGCGGCGCCGACGCTGCGCCCGAAGATCTGCATCGGGTAGTTCCACGGCACGATGTGGCCCGTGACGCCGTGCGGCTCGCGCACCGTCAGCACCGTGTAGCCGGCTTGATAGGGGAGGGTTTCGCCGTGCAGTTTGTCGGCGGCGCCTGCGTAGAACTCGAAGTAGCGCGCGAGCGCGGCTGCGTCGGCACGTGCCTGCTTCAGCGGCTTGCCGGTGTCGCGCGCCTCGATCGCGGCGAGTTCCTCGATCGCGGCGGCGACACGCGCTGACAGCCGCATCAGCACGCGGCCGCGCTCGGCGGCGCTGGCGGCGCCCCACGGGCCTGCGAATGCGTCGCGGGCCGCGGCGACCGCGCGCTCGATGTCGGGCGCCGTGCCGCGGGCGATCGACGCGAATGGCTGGCCGTCGGATGGGTCGACGACCGCGATGGTTTCCAGTTGCGTGGGCAACGTCCATTCGCCCGCGATGAAGTGCTTCGCCTCTTCCATGCCAGCTCCTGTCGACCCGAGTTAGCGCTTCAGCGCTTACTCGGGTCCCATGCTTTGCGGTCGACCCGGGTTAGCGCTTCACCACCTGCTCGGGTCCCATGCTTTGCGGTAGATCCGAATTAGCGCCTTTGCGCTTACTCGAGCCCCATGCTTCGCCATCGACCGGCGACACCACTTCAACGCCCGCATCGATTCCACATAACGCGGCCGGCGGTCCGACGGCCGGGCATCCGGAACGATTATCGGCCGATCGTCATCCGGACGCCACCGGTCGATTGGCTATAATGGCGCATTGCCTTGCGGGGCGCCTGCGGCGGTGCATCGGCCGCGGCGCCCTGTCCCGAATTCCCATCGACCTACAGAGAGTGCTCATGAGCTTCAATCATGTTCCGGCCGGCAAGGACCTGCCGCAAGATTTCAACGTGATCATCGAGATTCCCGCGCAAAGCGATCCGGTGAAGTACGAGGCGGACAAGGAACTGGGCCTCCTCGTCGTCGACCGCTTCATCGGCACGGGCATGCGCTACCCGGTGAACTACGGCTACATCCCGCAGACGCTGTCGGGCGACGGCGATCCGGTCGACGTGCTGGTGATCACGCCGTTCCCGCTGCTGGCGGGCTCGATCGTGCGTTCGCGCGTGCTCGGCATGCTGCAGATGACCGACGAGTCGGGCGTCGACGCGAAGCTGGTCGCCGTGCCGCACGACAAGGTCTGCCCGATGACGGCCAACCTGAAGTCGATCGACGACGTGCCCGAGTACCTGAAGGATCAGATCAAGCACTTCTTCGAGCAATACAAGGCGCTCGAGAAGGGCAAGTGGGTGAAGGTCGAAGGCTGGGCCGGCATCGAAGCCGCGCACAAGGAAATCGCCGACGGCGCAGCGAACTACAAGAAGTAAGCGGCATACCGGCCGACGGCCGGTTCGTGCGAAACGCAAACCGCGCGTGTCTCCTCAGGAGGCCGCGCGGTTTTGTTTTGTGCGTGCGGTCTGCTTGCGTGCGGAAGGGGATGCGGGCGGGGCGGCGGTGGCCAACGCGACCTTCGCGCCAGTCGTGCGAGTCGTGCCCGTCGTGCGTTTGGCGCGTCGAGCGGCAACGGAGAGCACGGCGGCTTCGGCGGTTTTCGCGGCTGACGTGGGGCGGCGAGTCGGCGCGGGGGCCGTAGTGTCGCGTCCGTTCGTGACGGGCTTGCCGCTGGCTGATGGCGCTTTTCCTTTCGACGACGGAGACGCGCCCTGTCGGTTCTTTTGCGACGGCGTACCGCGCGATGCGGTCTTTTTTGCGACCGCATCGCCGTCGCGTTTCGCGACCGGCGCAGCTTTTGCCGCCTTCGGTGCCTGGGCGGCTTGTCGCGGCTTCGCGGTTTTCGCAGACTTGTCGGCTTTCCCGGCTTTCCCGGCTTTCCCGGCTTTTGCCGTCTTCGCGCCAGGCTGCTCAATTTCAGCTGTCTGCGTCGCGCTATCGACGTCCTCCTCCTTCTTCACCTTCTTCCGCCCGCGCGTACCCGCCTTCAATCCTGCAACCTCACCGCTCCCGTCGACTGCCACCCCCGTCGGCAGCACCGATTCCAGCGTCCGCAGCCCTGCCGCAAGCTCACGCTTCTGCGTGGGTGTAAGCCGCTTCACCCAGTATTCAGCGCGCGACGCGCTCGACCGGTCGGGCATCGGAAACGAGGCGAGCACCGCACGCGGCTTGCGCGAGCGCGTGTAGCGCGCGCCCTTGCCGGAAGCGTGTTCGTCGAAGCGCGCGGCAACGTCGGTCGTGATGCCGGTGTAGACGCTGTCGTCGGCGCATTCGATCAGATACAGAAACCAGGACATGGCAAGGCGGCGGGATGCGAAGCCGCCAGTGTCTCAGAAAAAGTGCCCGTCAACGCCACCGATCGCCGTGCCCGTCGCGGAAGCGGCTCGGTGCCGCGCCGAGTTCGCGCGTGAAGAAGCGCGTGAACGCGCTCGTCGAACGGAAGCCGACCCGTACGCCGATCTCGCCGATCGGCAGTTGCGTGTTCAACAGCAGGTCGCGCGCTTCGCCGAGCCGCGCCTGCGCGACGAGCGCATGAAACCCGACCGCTTCGCGATGCAGGCGCCGGCGCAGTGTCCAGCGCGACATCGCGAAGCGCGTGCAGACGTGCTCCATCAGCGTGTCGGATGGCACGTCGGCGTCGTCGGACGTGCGCAGCCAGTCACGCACGCATTGCTCGACCGACGAACCGAACGTCGAGCGGGCGCGCACGCGTTCGCGTGCGACGTCGGCTGCGTGGCGCTGGATGGCCGCGAGCGGCGCGTTGTAGCGCTCGAACGGCGTGTCGAAGCGCGCGGAGCGCAGCACGACGCGGTTGTGCGCGGCATCGAACGACACGGCCGCGCCGAGGAGGTCGCGCAACGCGGCAGTCGGCGCGAACGCGCGGCCCGCGAATGCGGCTTCGTCGACCTGCACGTGCGGATCGTACAGGCGCGCGAGCGCGGCGAGGATCGCAAAATTCGCGAACGCGCTGCTGGCGGGCCGGCCGTCACCCTCGTTCACGTACTCGAGCGCGATCGCGCCGCCGGTTTCATGCGCGAACACCCAGTCGACGTTGCCGATCAGTTCGCGGTAGCGCAGGTAGCCGTGCAGCGCGTCGCGCAGCGTCGCGGCGTTGCAGATGATGCCCGCGAGCTCGGGGAACGGCGCGAGCCACGGCACGACCTGCGGCGGCGGTCGATGCCAGGACAACGGCCATTCGCTCATCAGCCGCATCGCGGCGACGTGCCGATCGCCGGGGATGCGCCGCGCGTCGTCGGCGAGATCGGCCGCGCCGATGCCGAGCGTCGCATACAGCGGCGCGACGTCGAAGCCGTCGCGGCGCATGTCGTCGAGCGCCTGTCGGTACACCCGGACGGATACCGATTTCTGTCGTAACTCCATGTCTCTCTCCATGACCTTCGGGTTTGTCCCCGCTGCGAGAGGTCAAGTGCTGCTCCTGCCGGTCAAGCGTGGTGACCGGTCGATTCTTAGACTCGGACGCTGGAGTGTGGCGACAAGTACAACAGATCGATTCAGGAGGATCAATGAAAACTTCGCTGTTCCGGTGTTCGACGATTGCGTCCGCGTGTGCGCTCACGGTGCTGCTCGCGTCGTGCGGCGGCGACGACATCCACGCAGGCCCGGCCGCGCCGGCCGACCCCGATGCCGCGGCCGACCAGCGCGCGGCCGCGCTCGTCGCGCAACTGACGACCGACGAGAAGCTGCAGCTCGTGCACGGCACGGGAATGCCCGCGCTCGACCTGGGCGGCCCGTTTCCGGCCGACGCGCTGAACGGCGCGAGCTACATCCCGGGCGTGCCGCGGCTCGGCATTCCGGGCGTCAGCAGCGCCGATTCGGCAGGCGGCGTGAACGTGAAGAACGCGCGCGTGACCGCGCTGCCCGCGCCGGTCGCGCTTGCGGCGACATGGGATCCGGCGCTCGCCGGTACCTACGGCACGCGCATCGCGCTCGAATTGCGCGCGCTCGGCTTCGCGGAAGGGCTCGGCGGCGGCGTGAACCTTGCGCGTGAGCCGCGCAACGGACGCACGTTCGAATACATGGGCGAGGATCCGGTGCTCGCGGGCACGCTTGGCGCCGCGCGCACGCAGGCGACACAGGCGCAGAAGGTGATCGCGACGATCAAGCATTTCGCGTTCAACGACCAGGAAACCAACCGGATGACGATCGATTCGGTCGTCGACGAGCGAACCATGCGCGAGGCCGAGCTGCTCGCGTTCGAGATTGCCGTGAAGGACGGCCAGCCGGGCAACGTGATGTGCTCGTACAACAAGCTGAACGGCGTGTATGCGTGCGAGAACCCGTATCTGCTGACGACGGTGCTGAAGAACGAATGGGGCTTCAAGGGTGTCGTGCAGTCGGACTGGGGCGCGACGCATTCGACGGTCGCGGCCGTGCAGGCGGGGCTCGACGAGGAGGAACCGGGCGCGGCGGACGATAACAACGCGCCGCTCGGCTCGTTCTTCAACACGAAGCTGCGCGCGGCGCTGCAGGCCGGCAGCGTGTCTGCGTCGCGGCTGAACGACATGGTGCAGCGCAAGCTGCGCACGCTGATCCGCGTCGGCGTGATGGACGCACCGCCGAAGCCGGGCGGCGCGATCGACGAAGCGGCCGGCAACGCCGATGCGCTCGCGATCGCACGGCAATCCGCGGTGCTGCTGAAGAACGCGGCCGCGCCCGGCGATGCGCAGCCCGTGCTGCCGCTGGCGGCCGGCGCGCTCAAGTCGGTGGTCGTGATCGGCGGGCATGCGGACGCGGGCGTGCTGTCGGGCGGCGGCTCGGGCGCGGTGCCGGCGATCGACGGCAACGCGGTGACGACCTGTCAGCAACCGGCCGGTACGCTGTTCGGCGGCTGCGCGACCTGGTACAAGTCCGCGCCGCTCGCGGCGATCCGCGCGAAGGCGCCGAACGCATCGGTCAGCTATCTCGACGGGACCGACGCGAATGCCGCGGCGAGCGCGGCCGCGCAGGCCGATGTCGCGATCGTGTTCGCAATGCAGTGGCAGACGGAAGGGCTCGACCTCGCGAGCCTGTCGCTGCCGGACGCGAAGGCCGACTCGTACAACCAGCAGTACGACCAGAACGCGCTGATCGCCGCGGTCGCGGCGAAGGCGAAGCGCGTGATCGTCGTGCTCGAGAACGGCAGTCCCGTGCTGATGCCGTGGCTCGCGAACGTGCATGGCGTGCTCGAAGCGTGGTATCCGGGCGCACAGGGCGGCCAGGCGATCGCCGACCTGCTGTTCGGCGATGCGAACCCGTCGGGCCGGCTGCCGCTGACGTTCCCGAAGCAGGAGGCCGACCTGCCGCAGCCGGCGATCGATCCGGCGAGCCAGCAATCGGTCTATGCGGAAGGCCTCGCATACGGTTATCGCTGGTTCGACACGAAGGGAATCGAGCCGCTGTTCCCGTTCGGCTACGGGCTGTCGTACACGACGTACACGCTTTCCGGGATGACCGCGGCGGCCGATGCATCGGGCAACGTGACGGTCGGCGTGACCGTGACGAACACGGGCGCGCGGGCCGGCGTGCAGACGGTGCAGGTCTATGCGGCGCTGCCCGCGTCGCTCGGCGAGCCGCCGAAGCGGCTCGTCGGCTGGACCAAGGTCACGCTGCAGCCTGGCGAGGCGCGCACGGTCGGCATTGCGATTCCGTCGCAGCGTTTCGCGACCTGGGACGTGACCACGCATGCATGGCGGGTCAGTGCGGGCAGCTATACGCTCACGGCCGCCGCGTCGTCGCGCGATCCGCAGGCGCTGTCGCAGGCGGTGTCGCTCGCGGCACGCTGACCGGCCGCGTCATGCATCGGGCGGGCCCGGGGCGGCGCCCCGGCCGGCCACGCGCCGGATGCTTCCGATGCGGGCCGGCGCGCGAGCCGTCTCGCGTTACCCGGTGCCGCGCCGGAACGGATCGTGTTCGCGCAGTTCGTCGACGTACGCGTGAATATGCTCGGTCTCGCGTTCGAGAAAGCGCGCGACCGCGTCCGAGAAGGCCGGGTGCGCGAGCCAGTGCGCGGAGTGCGTGACGGTCGGCAGGAAGCCGCGCGCGAGCTTGTGCTCGCCCTGCGCGCCGCCTTCGAACGTATCGAGCCCGGCCTCGATGCAGAATTCGAGCAACTGGTAGTAGGCCGTTTCGAAATGCAGGCACGGCACATGTTCGACCGCGCCCCAGTAGCGGCCGTACAGTGTGCCGCCGCCGTTTTCGCCGCGCCGGTAGACGGCGAGCGCACTCGCGATCGGCTGGCCGCCGGCTTCCGCGATCACGAGCAGCAGGTTCTCGGGCATCGTCGCGCCGATCGTGCGGAAGAAGTCGAGGTTCAGGTACGGGCTCGAATAGTGTTCGCGATAGGTCTGCCGGTAGCAGCGCGAGAAGAACCGCCAGTCGGCGTCGGTGATCCGGTCGCCGGTGAGCCGCCTGAACGTCACGCCCGCATCGTGCACCTTGCGCCGCTCCGCGCGGATGTTCTTGCGCTTCTTCTGCTCGAGCGTGCCGAGGAAATCGTCGAAGTGGCGGTAGCCGTCGTTGATCCAGTGGAACTGCACGCCTTCGCGCAGCATCATCCCCATCGATTCGAGGAGCGCCGCTTCGTCGCCGGTCGGGAACAGCACGTGCAGCGACGACACGTCGCTCTGCTCGGCGAACGCGAGCAGCGTGGCCGCGAGCCGGCGGCGCGCGTCGTCGTCGGCCGCGAGCAGGCGCGTGCCCTGCACGGGCGTGAACGGCACCGCGCACAGCAGCTTCGGGTAGTAGGGCAGGTCGTTGCGCTGGTACGCGTCGGCCCAGGCCCAGTCGAACACGTATTCGCCGTACGAATGCTGTTTCGCGTAGACGGGCGCGGCGGCCGCGAGGCGGCCGGTGCGCGGGTCGGTCAGCGTGACGAAGTGGGGTGACCAGCCGGTATCGTCGACCGCGCAGCGCGCGACGTGCAGCGCGTCGAGGAATTCGTGGCGCAGGAAGGGCGTCGGCTGCGCGTCGCGGGCAAGCAGCGCGTTCCATTCCTCGGCCGGCACCTCCGCGGGGGACGACAGGATGCCCGTGCGATAATCGATGCGTTCGTGTTTCAAGCGTGAATCCGTACCATTCTGTGTCGCCGGATGCGCGGGCCTGCGCGGCCCGCACCGGGACGTTTTCGTCAGCCGTTCAGGGCGCGCCGCCGGGCTGCGCCGATCCCGCCATGAAGACCCGACTCGCTCTCGCCCAGATCAACGTCACCGTCGGCGACTTCGCCGGCAACGTCGCGCGGATCGTCGCGGCCGCACGCGCCGCGCACAACGATGGTGCGCAGCTGATGGTCGCGCCGGAACTCGCACTGTCCGGCTATCCGCCGGAAGACCTGCTGCTGCGGCCCGCGTTCTATGCGGCGGCCGCGGCTGCGCTCGACGCGCTCGCCGACGCCCTGAAGGCGTTCGACGGGCTCGCGGTGCTGGTCGGCCATCCGCTGCGCGGCGCGGGCGAAGGCATGCACGCGTCAGCCGTCGATGGTAATGCAAACCGCCCGATCGAGCGCGGCGTGCCGCCCACCGATACCTACAACGCGGCATCGCTGATCGTCGGCGGCGAGATCGTCGGCACCTACCGCAAGCAGGATCTGCCGAACGCCGAGGTATTCGACGAGAAACGCTACTTCGCGACGGACGCCGAGCCGCTCGTGTTCGAGCTGAACGGCGTGAAATTCGGCGTGATCATCTGCGAGGACGCGTGGCACGCATCGGCCGCGCAGATCGCGAAGGCGGCCGGCGCGCAGGTGCTGCTGATCCCGAACGGCTCGCCGTACCACATGAACAAGGAAGCGGTGCGTTTCGACATCCTGCGCGCGCGGATTCGCGAAACCGGGCTGCCGATGGTGTACGTGAACCTCGTCGGCGGGCAGGACGAGCTCGTGTTCGACGGCGGCTCGTTCGTGCTCGACGCGCAGGGCGCGCTGGTCGCGAAGATGCCGCAGTTCGACGAAGGGCACGCGATCGTCGAATTCGACGGCGCGCGGCCGCTGCCGGGCGCGATCGCGCCCGAACTGTCGACGGAGGCGCAGGTGTACCGCGCGCTCGTGACGGGCGTGCGCGACTACATCGGCAAGAACGGGTTTCCGGGCGCGTTGATCGGGCTGTCGGGCGGTGTCGATTCGGCGCTGGTGCTGGCCGTTGCATGCGATGCGCTCGGGCCCGAGCGCGTGCGCGCGGTGATGATGCCGTCGCGCTTCACGGCCGACATCTCGACCACCGACGCGGCGGAAATGGCGCGGCGCGTCGGCGTGCGCTACGACGAGATCGCGATCGCGCCGATGTTCGATGCGTTCCGCGCATCGCTCGCGGGCGAGTTCGCGGGCCGCGCGGAAGACGCGACGGAAGAAAACATCCAGGCGCGCATTCGCGGCACGCTGCTGATGGCGCTGTCGAACAAGTTCGGCTCGATCGTGCTGACGACCGGCAACAAGAGCGAGATGGCGGTCGGCTACTGCACGCTGTACGGCGACATGGCCGGCGGGTTCGCGGTGATCAAGGACATCGCGAAGACGCTCGTGTACCGGCTCTGCCGCTATCGCAACGAAGCGGCCGATTACCTGCTGCGCGACGTGATCCCCGAGCGGATCCTCACGCGCGCGCCGTCGGCCGAGTTGCGCGAGAACCAGACCGACCAGGACAGCCTGCCGCCGTACGACGTGCTCGACGCGATCATGCGGATGTACATGGAAGAGGACCGGCCGCTCGCCGAGATCGTCGCGGCGGGTTATGCCCAGGCCGACGTCGAGCGCGTGACGCGGCTCATCAAGATCAACGAATACAAGCGCCGCCAGGCGCCGATCGGCATTCGTGTCACGCATCGCGCATTCGGGCGCGACTGGCGCTACCCGATCACGTCACGCTTTACCGAACGGCTCGATTGAGCCGTGTCGCGCCGTGCGCGGCTCGCCGGCTTACAATCGGGATCGCGATTTTTCATCCAAACGAGCATTGAGGGACAACCATCATGAAACGCATCACCGCCATCATCAAGCCGTTCAAGCTGGACGAAGTCCGCGAAGCGCTCGCCGAAGTGGGTCTCACGGGCCTGACCGTGACGGAAGTGAAGGGCTTCGGCCGCCAGAAGGGCCATACCGAGCTGTATCGCGGCGCCGAATACGTCGTCGACTTCCTGCCGAAGATGAAGATCGAGGTGGTCGTCGCGGAAGCGCAGGTCGACCAGGTGATCGATGCTGTGATCGGCGCGGCGCGCACCGGCAAGATCGGCGACGGCAAGATCTTCGTGTCGGACGTCGAGCGCGTGATCCGCATCCGCACCGGCGAGGAGAACGAAGCGGCCGTCTGAGCGCCGCATTCGTCAGTGGGCCGCACGAAACCGGCCCGCCAATAAAAAACGGTGCGATACCCGGTTGGGTACCGCACCGATACGCGCCTCTCGCAGCAGCGTGGAAAACGTCGTCGAATCGATTCTTTGAGTACGGCGCCTGATCAGAACAGGTGCTGGATACCGGCGTAGACGCCGGTCTGGCTGCCGCCCGGATTCGGGTTGCCCGTCGACACGGCCGTACCGGCGCCGTTCGCGTTCAGGCCGAAGTTGGCGTTCTTGCTGTTGCGCACCGTCGCGACCTGCAGGTCGAACAGCGTACGCTTCGAGATGTTGTACGAGCCGCCGACCGTGTAGATGTTCGCGTTGCCGCCGCCGTGGTTCGCGTTCACGTGATACGCGGCCGCGATCAGCGCCGCTGCCGGCGTCGCCTGCCACGTCACGCCGCCCCAAACCTGCTGCGTGCCGGTGATGCCGGCATTGACTGCCGGGCCGCCGCTGCCGTCCGCGCGCGAGGCCTGGTAGGCCGCTTGCACCTTGAACTGGCCGAGGAACACATTCACGCCCGCGAAGTATTCGCGCGAGTAGTTGAACACGTCCGAGAAGCGGCCGTTGCTGTCGCGCGTTTCGTCATAGATGCCGCGCAACTGGAACAGCGAATTCGTATAGGTGACCTGTGCGCCGGCTGCACGGCCCGCTGCGCCGGCCGTCGTGTTGCCGTTGAAGCTGGTCGAGTTCGAGAACGAGAACTGGCCGTAGAAGTCGAGGCCGTAGAACTGCGGCGACTGGTACGACACGTTGTTGCTGGTCTTGTTCCAGTTGCGGCCGCGCACCAGCGATGCCGTCGACCAGGCCGACTGGCCGAACGGGTCGAAGTCCCACACGCCGTTGGCGATCGCGAGTTCGCGACCCAACAGCAGCGTACCGTAGCGGTCGTTGGAGATACCGACCGTTGCATAACGATCCCAGATCGAGCCGCTGAAGCCGCCTGTCATCGTGTTGAACGCGCCTTCGAGGTGGAACAGGATCTTGTTGCCGCCGCCGATGTCCTCGGTGCCCTTCAAGCCCCAGAGGCTCGTGCCCCAGTCGCCGCTTTCCGCGCGCACTTGGTGGCCGTTTTGCAGGCCGTTCATGTACTCGATGCCGGCATCCAGGCGGCCATACAGCGTGACGCTGCTCTGCGCGTGCGCCGTCACCACCCCAGCAGCCATCAGCGCGGCCGCGACCAAAGCTTTCTTCATCATCTCCTCCATACCCTGTCAAAAAGTCAACCCAGACTGCACGAGATGCCCGGAGCGCGAGCGCCGGGCAAAAGCGGGATAACCAGGGAGACCTCGTGCAGGGCCGGTAAGCGCAGCACGCGGGCAAGCGGACGGAAAACCGTTGATTGGTCCCGCGCAGCCGGGTCGGCCTGCGGGGTCTCCTTGTAGTGTCGTGAAGCTAAACTACATTTCACGAACTTCGTTTTGCTACTTTGGTTACTAATTTAGCAAAAATACAATTTTGTGGCGATGGAAATCGTTGTTTGACTAACACCTGTCGTCAAATTGCCATGCAACACGGTGCGCAACCGGTGCGCCAAGGGTTTGCAATTAACGGAAAACCCTTGTCCCGCAAGGCAGACACGAATTTCACAAACAGGGGTCAAGGATTGCCACTATTGACGTTGCGAGGGCGCAAGCGTAAGCGCCCGACATGAGAAATTGGTAAGTATTTCGTAATGAACGGGCGGCTGCCGGACGCCGCCGGCCGGTGCTTGTCGTGCCCGCTCGATCACGCGCAACGCGATGCACCGGCGTGCATCGGTCAGGCAGGCTCCGGCCTTGCGTCGAGCAACTGCGCGCGAATCCAGCGATGTGCATCGGTGCGCGCATGTTTCGCGTGCGAGTAGACCTTCACGGTGTAGCGCGGGATCTCGAACGGCGCGGGAAAGATGCGGATCGGCGCCGCGTGTCGCAGCGCCTGCGCGGCGCGGTGCGGCACGGTCATCAGCAGCGCGGATTCCGCGATCACGAACGGCGCGGCCAGCACGGTCGGCAACTGCACGGCGACCTGGCGCGCGAGGCCGAGCCGGTCGAGCACATGGTCGACGACGCCGCGCGACTCGTTCCACGGCGTGACGACCACGTGGCGTGCCGCCAGGTACTGGTCGAGCGTCAGCCGCCGGCGGATGTCCGGATGCGTGGCGCTCGCGATCACGACGTAGTCGTCGGAGAACCAGTCGAAGTCCTCGATGCCGGGTGCGTCGGCCGCCGATTCCTCGTGGTAGCCGAGCGCGAAATCGATGCGGCCGGCGGCGAGCTCGTCGACGGAGATCTTCCGGTCGGAATGGATGACGCGGATCCGCAATCGTGGTGCCACATGCTGGATGCGGGCGAGGAACGCCGGCAGCACGGCGAATGCCGTGTAGTCGGTCGCCGCGAACACGAACGTGCGGTCGCTGTGCGCGGGATCGAAGCGGCGCGCGCGGGCGAGCCCCTTCGACATCGCGTCGAGTGCGTCGCCGGCCCAGGTCGCGATGTCGTCGGCGCGCACGGTAGGCTGCATCTCGTTGCCGAGGCGCACGAACAGCGCGTCGCCGATCGCGTCGCGCAGCCGTGCAAGCGCGTGGCTCAGCGCGGACGGGCTCAACGCGAGCTCGTGTGCGGCCGCGGCGACGGAGCGGTGACGGTACAGCGCATCGAACACGAGCAGCAGGTTCAGGTCGAGGCGGCGCAGATCGGGATGCATCATGTTCAGGTCTGGATGAAGAAACTGCACTTCCTGCAGGCGCAGCGTGAACGTAGCATGACGACCTGATTGGCGCCAGCGCGGCTGCGCGGCGCCGTGTTCCGTTTCAAGTCAGGGCCGGAGGAGGGCTCAACCCGTGCAAATCGACATCCGTTCCGCCACCGTCGCCGACGTGCCGCAGATCCTGCGTTTCATCACTGAACTGGCCATCTACGAGAAGGCGGAACACGAAGTGATCGCGACGCCCGCGTCGCTCGAGCGCAGCCTGCTCGGCGAGGGATCGCCGGCGCGCGCGCTGATGTGCGAGGTCGACGGCGAGCCGGCCGGCTTTGCCGTGTATTTCTTCTCGTATTCGACGTGGCTTGCCCGGCAGGGGTTGTATCTCGAGGATCTGTACGTGTCGCCGCGTTTTCGTGGTGCGGGCGCCGGGCTGCGGCTCCTGAAGGCGCTCGCGCGGATCGCGGTCGAGTCGGGCTGCGGGCGTTTCGAGTGGAGCGTGCTCGACTGGAACGAGCCGGCGATCCGCTTCTACGAGAGCGTCGGCGCGGCGCCGCAGAGCGAATGGGTGCGCTACCGGCTCGCGGGCGACGAACTGCGCGCGTTCGCCGACAGCGCGCCGGTGACCGCGTAAACGCAAAACGGGCGCCGCGCGGCGAACCGCGGGCGCCCGCTCGTGCGGCGTGCGTTACTTGAGGCTGCCCGACAGGAACCCGCGCAGGCGTTCGCTCTTCGGGTTGGCGAACACCTCGGACGGCACGCCTTCTTCCTCGACGCGGCCCTGGTGCAGGAACATCACGTGGTTCGACACGTTGCGTGCGAAGCCCATCTCGTGCGTGACGACGATCATCGTGCGGCCTTCCTCGGCGAGCTTCTGCATCACCTTCAGCACTTCGCCTACCAGTTCGGGGTCGAGCGCCGACGTCGGCTCGTCGAACAGCATCACGTCCGGGTGCATCGCGAGCGCACGCGCGATCGCGACGCGCTGCTGCTGGCCGCCCGACAGGTGCGACGGATACTGCTTCTCGACGCGCGGCGCGAGGCCGACTTTCTCGAGATACGCGCGGGCGCGCTCCTCGGCTTCCTTCTTCGGAATGCCGAGCACGTTGACGGGCGCTTCCATCACGTTCTCGATCACGTTCATGTGCGACCAGAGATTGAAGTGCTGGAACACCATCGACAGCTTGGTGCGCACGCGCTGCAGCTGCTTCGGATCGGCCGCGCGCAGCGCGCCGGCCTTGTCGAGGGCGGTGCGTACTTCCTCGCCGTCGACGAAGATGCGGCCGGCGTTCGGCTGTTCGAGGAAGTTGATGCAGCGGAGCATCGTGCTCTTGCCGGAGCCGGACGAGCCGATCACGCTGATCACGTCGCCCGAGTTCGCCTTCAGCGACACGCCCTTGAGCACCTCGTTGTCGCCGTACCGCTTGTGCAGATCGTCGACGAAAAGCTTCTGAGTCTGGGAATTCATCAATAGTCCTGCGAAAACTTACTTGCCTTGCGGGCGCAGATACGCGAGCCAGCGGCGCTCGGCCTGGCGGAACAGCCACACGAGCGTGAACGAGATCACGAGATAGAGCAGGGCGGCGATGCCGAACGCATGGAACGACATGTAGGTCGCCGAGTTGACGTCGCGGGCGATCTTCAGGATGTCCGGCACGGTCGCGGTGAAGGCGACCGTGGTCGCGTGCAGCATCAGGATCACTTCGTTGCTGTACAGCGGCAGCGCGCGGCGCAGCGCCGACGGCAGGATCACGCGGCGATACATCGTGAACGTCGACATCCCGTACGCACGCGCGGCTTCGATCTCGCCGTACGACGTCGCCTTGATCGCGCCCGCGAAGATCTCGGTGGTGTACGCGCAGGTGTTCAGCGTGAACGCGAGCAGCGTGCAGTGCATCCCGTCGCGGAAGAACGCGTCGAGCATCGGCGTGCCGCGCACGGCCTGCAGGCTGTAGAGGCCCGTGTAGCAGAGCAGCAGCTGCACGTAGAGCGGCGTGCCGCGGAACACGTACGTGTAGAGCCACACGGCGCTCGACAGCCACTTCTTCTTCGACACGCGCGCGACCGCGAGCGGTATCGACAGGCAGAAGCCGAGGCCGATCGACACGACCAGCAGCCACAGCGTGATCGCGACACCGGTGATGCGATAGCCGTCGGTGTAGAGATAGTTGCGCCAGTATTCTTGGATGAGTTCGATCATAGGTCAGCCTTGCGGACGCCGGTCGAGTAGCGCTTTTCGAGCCACATCAGCACGAAGTTCGAGATCGTCGTGATCGCGAGGTAGACGGCGCCCGCGATCAGCGTGAAGAAGAAGAACCGCAGCGTGCCCTTGCCGGCATCCTGCGACGCCTTCACGACGTCGGCGAGACCGATGATCGACACGAGCGCGGTCGACTTCACGAGCACCTGCCAGTTGTTGCCGATGCCCGGCAGCGCGAAGCGCATCATCTGCGGGAACATGATCCGCGTGAACACCTGCCAGCTCGTCATCCCGTACGCGCTGCCGGCCTCGAGCTGGCCGCGCGGCACCGACAGGAACGCGCCGCGGAACGTCTCGGTGAAGTACGCGCCGTAGATGAAGCCGAGCACGAGCACGCCGGCGAGGAACGGGTCGATGTCGATCTGGTCCCAGCCGAGTGCGTCGGTCGCCATGTTCAGCCAGATCTGCAGGCTGTAGAACAGCAGCAGCATCAGCACGAGGTCGGGCACGCCGCGGATCAGCGTCGTGTAGACGGTGCCGACGCCGTTCGTGAACCGGTTGCGCGACAGCTTCGCGCCCGCGCCGAGCAGGCCCAGCAGGAACGACAGCGCAAGCGAAAGCACCGCCAGCTTGACGGTTTGCCAGGTGCCAGCGAGGATCAGCGGGCCGTAACCTTGTAGAAACATATGTGGTCCCTGGTGTGGTCCCTTAGGGCGCACGCGGTGCGCCGCGAAAGACGCGTCCGCCAAGCTGCGCGGAACGCCCCGTGCGTATCATGACCGTCCGCCCCGGCAACGGTGCCGGGCCTGTCCGTCGCGCGAGCGGCGGGCGAGGGGGCGGGCGGCGCGTGGTCGACTGCCTGTACTGCGCGGATGCGGGGCCGCCCCCGCATCCGTTGCCGCTTCTTTTCGTTGCTCAGCGGGCCGAAGCCGAATAGACGCTGAACGCGAAATACTTGTGCGACAGCCGGTCGTACGTGCCGTCCTTGTGCATGTCGGCCAGCGCCTTGTTGATCTTGAGCTTCAGGTCCGTATCTTCCTTGCGCAGGCCGATCGCGGTGCCGTCGCCGATCGTCTTCGGATCCTTCACTTCCGGCCCGGCGAACGCGAAGCCCTTGCCGCGCGGCGTGCGCAGGAAGCCGTAGTCGGCTTGCAGCTCGTCCTGCAGCGTCGCGTCGAGACGGCCCGAGCCGAGATCGGCATAGACCTGGTCCTGGTTCTGGTAAGGAATGATCGTCACGCCCTGCGGCTCCCAGTACGCCTTCGCATAGGTTTCCTGCGTCGAGCCCTGCTCGACGCCCACGCGCTTGCCCTTCAGCGATGCGATCGTCGGCAGCAGCGGCGAGCCGGTCTTCGCGATCATCCGCGCCGGCGCGTCGTATACCTTGTCGGAGAAGTCGATCTGTTCGCGGCGCTTGTCCGTGACGGTCAGCGACGACACGATGACGTCGTACTTCTTCGCCTTCAGCGCCGGGATGATCCCGTCGAGATCCTGCGCCACCCACACGCATTTCACGTTGATTCGCTTGCAGATTTCCTTGGTGAGATCGACGTCGAAGCCGACGATCTCGCCGCTCGGCGCGGTCGACTCGAACGGCGGGTAGCTGGCGTCGACGCCGATCCGCACGGTCTTCCACTCCTTCGCGAAGGCGCTGCCCGCCACGAGGGCGAGGGCGGCGCACAGGGCGGCCTTCTTCATTTCCATCCTTTTGTTGCTGACTTTCCGGGAGCGCTCGCGGCCGGTTGGACCGGGCGCCGCGGCGTATTCTAGACGGCCAAAAATCGCCGATCGGCGCTCTGGCAATGGCGGCCGCCGCAACGGCGAACGCCAAAAGGCCGGTATTTTACCCGAACGCGATACCCGGAAACCGGCAATCCGGGCGGACCGATCGATTCTTCGACACATTGATCCGGCTGTTGCGATAATCGTCGCATTCGCATTGAGCATTGCATCGATTGCAACCGCGGGTGCAACGATGCGGTGCGCAAGCGGCGGATTGTGGCGCGATTGGCACACTCATACAGTGACGGAATACCAGAACCGAGCATCTCACGGAGTGTCCGTCCCATGTTCCAGATCCGCCGCGCCGCCGATCGCGACCAGCGCAGCCATGGCTGGCACGAATTTCTTCACAGCTTTCCTCTCTCGTCCGGCCGGAGCGGGCCGGCGGCGTTTGGCGCGTTGCGCGAACTGAACGAGGAATGCATCGCACCGACCCGCGGCTACGGGATGCAGCCGTACCGCGACGCGGAAATCGTCACCTACGTGCTCGGCGGCGCGCTCGCGCATCGCGACAGCCTCGGCAACGGGGCGATCGTCCGCGCGGGCGGCGTGCAGCGCGTGAGCGCCGCCACCGGCGTCATGCTGAGCGAAACCAACGCATCGCGTGACGAGCCGTTGCGCCTGCTGCGGATCTGGCTTGCGCCGGCCGGCGCGGGCGCCCGTCCCGGCTACGCGCAGACGCGCTTTGCCGACGACGAGAAACGCGGGCGGCTGCGGCTGGTGGCGGCGCCGGACGGTGGCGATGGTGCGCTGTCGATCGGGGCGGACGCACGCATCTTCGCGGGGCTGATCGACGGCGATGAAGCGGCGGCGTTCGACGTGCCGGCCGGGCGCCGCGCATACGTGCACGTGGTGCGCGGCGACCTCGAGGTGAACGGCCGCGCGCTGGCCACGGGCGACGGCGCGCGGATCGGCGACGTGGACGCGGTGTCGTTCACGCGCGGCCGGGCGGCCGAGGTGCTGCTGTTCGACGTGGCCTGAAACGCAAAAAGGGGACGCGGGCCGGTGCCCGCGTCCCCTTCGATACCGCTCCGGGGAGCGGCCCGCCGGCTTACTGCGCCGGCGCCGACGCGGCCTTGGCCGCGCGATGCTGCTGCCAGCGCTCCTTCATCTTCTCGTGGCGCTGTTCCATCTTCGCGAACTGCTGTTTGAGCGCCGTGCTGACCATCGTCTTCTGCGGGTCGTTCAGCCCGTTGTAGAACGTGAGCCATGCGGCGGACGTCTGCTCGCGCAGTTGCGCGTTCTGCGACTCGGCCTGCTGGCGTGCCGAGTGCATCGCGCTCAGGTCGAGGATCGGCTGGTTCTGCTGCGCCTTGAACTGGTCGCGCATCTGCTCGTGGCTCTTGCGCATCGCTTCACGATTCTGCTTCATCGTGTTGACGGCCGCCTGCCATTGCTGTTCCTGCGACGCATTGAGCTTCAGCTGGTCGTGCAGTTTCATGATGGCGCCGAACGGGCCGCCTTCGTGCCCGCCGTGCATCTGGTGGGCGCCGGGGCCGCCCGGAGGCGGCATGTCGTTGGGCTGCGCGGCATGCGCGGTGCCGAATGCGAGAGCGAGCACGGTGGCGGCCGCGATGGCCACGCGGGAAGTCTTCTTATACATTTCAGAAACTCCTTGTATCCAAAGGGTCCGGCGATGCGGTGCCGGGAACGCCGAGTACCGCATCCGGTAAGACGCAGGTTAGCGATGCAGGCCGCTGCCGGTGTTACGTGGGGCGGCGACCGGGTTACCGCGCATTACACTTGCCTTGCGCGGTAACCCGCAGTAACCCTTTCGTCCCTTTGTTTCGTTCTTTGACCCCGCCCTCGCGCGGTAAACTTCGAGCCATGACTACCCAGATCCTCATCGTCGACGACGACCAAGAACTCCGAGACCTGCTGCGCGACTACCTCGTGCGCCAGGGGATGGAAGTGTCCGTGCTGCACGACGCGGCGACGCTCGAGAAGCGCCTCGAGCGAGAGCGGCCCGACCTGATCGTGCTGGACCTGATGATGCCGGGCGTCGACGGCCTCACCGCGCTGCGCCAGTTGCGCGCGGCCGGCGACGACATCCCCGTGATCATGCTGACCGCCCGCGCGGACGACGTCGACCGCATCGTCGGGCTCGAGCTCGGCGCGGACGACTACCTCGGCAAGCCGTTCAACCCGCGCGAGCTGCTCGCGCGCGTGCAGGCCGTGCTGCGCCGCCGCCGCGCGACGCCGTCGGCGGCGGCTCCCGAACAGCGCGAGCCGTTCGCATTCGGCCGCTTCGTGCTCGACTTCCAGGCGCGCACGCTGTCGGTCGACGGCAAGCCGGCCACGCTGTCGAGCAGTGAATTCGCGCTGCTGAAGATCTTCGTGAACCATGCGCTGCGCACGCTGACGCGCGAGCGGTTGCTCGAGCTCCTGCACGGGCCCGAGTACGACGGAACCGACCGCGGCATCGACGTCCAGGTGTGGCGCCTGCGCCGCATCCTCGAAACGGATCCGTCGACGCCGCGCTTCATCCAGACGGTCCGCGGGCGCGGCTACGTGTTCGTGCCCGACGGCGAGGCCCATGCGCAAACCCATTGATTCGCTGTTCGGGCGGCTGGCGCTGCTCGTCGTTGGCGTCCTGCTCCTGTCGCATTTCGCGTGGTTTTTCGCGATGCGGCTCGAGCGCAACCAGATGCAGACGCGTTATGCGGTCGAGGAGGCCGCGTTCCTGGTCGACGCGGTGCGCCAGCACGTCGAGCGCACGCCCGACCAGCCGTTGCCGTCGCGCGTGCGGCTCGTGACGCCGGACAGCGCCGACGTGCCGAAGGGCGGCGACGAGAACCTGCCGGCGCCGCTCAAGCGGTTCCGCGACGATGTCAGCGAGCGGATGCCGCCCGGCACGCGCGTCGAGATCGGCGCGCCCGGCCATCCGCCCGTGCTGTGGGTGAAGGAGCCGACCGATCGCAACTGGATCGTGGTGCCGGTTCAGCCGCTGCGGCCGCCACGCTCGCTCGACCGGATGCTGTTGTGGCTCGGCACGATCTTTTCGGCCGGCGTGATCGCCGCGCTGTTTGCCGCCTGGCAGCTGCAGCAGCCGCTGCGTTCGCTGGCGCGCGCGGTCGCGCGCTTCGGCCGCGGCCAGCCGGTGCCGCCGCTGCGCGAGCGCGGCCCGCGCGAGCTGCGCCAGCTCACGCATGGCTTCAACCAGATGGTGGAACAGGTGTCGCAAGCCGAGAGCGACCGTGCGGTGATGCTGGCGGGCGTGGCGCACGACCTGCGCACGCCGCTTGCGCGGATGCGCCTGCGGGCGGAAATGATGGACGACGTCCGGTTGCGCGATGGCGTCGTGCGCGACGTCGATTCGATGTCGCACATCGTGGATCAATTCCTGGTGTTTGCGCACGGCGGGTCCGATCGCAGCGAGCCGGTGCCGGTCGATCAGACGTGCGAGCGGATCGCGCGCAGCTATCGCGCGGTCGCGCCGAATGCGCCGACGGTCCAGACCCGGCTCGACGCCGATCCGGGCTTCCGGCTGCCGACGGCGACGCTCGACCGGATCCTGTCGAACCTGCTGGACAACGCCCATGCGTACGGTGCGCCGCCCGTGCTCATCGAGACGGCGCGCACGTCGACCGGCTACGTGTTGTCGGTCAGCGACAGCGGCGGCGGGATCGCGCCGCGCGACCTCGCGGCGGCCACGCGGCCGTTCGTGCGGCTCGACCCCGCGCGCGGCGGCAACGGCCACAGCGGGCTCGGGCTCGCGATCGTCGAGCGGCTCGTACTCAGGCTGGGCGGGGCGTGCGACATCGGCAACCGCCCCGAAGGCGGCCTGCGCGTCGCGATGACGTTCCCGTTCGAGGTCGTGCCGAAGGACGAACGCCACGCACAGGCCGCATGAGCGGCTGCGGCGCCAGCCCGGCCGGGCCGGCGCCGCGCGGCATCATTCGCCGAACAGCGTACCGAGCGTCTCGGCCGCGTTGCTGTCGATGGTGTTGTAGGTCACGCTGGTGGCCTCGAAGATGTAGACGGTCGTATACCGGCCGAGGCGTTCCAGGATTTCCTCCTGCAGCGATTCAGGCACGACGTTCATGTTCAGGTACCACGCCGTCGACGACAATCGCGTCTGGAACGACCCGTACTCCTGCATCAATTCGTAGAACGCGTCGGCATCCTGATCGCGGCAGACGATCACCAAGTTTCCTGCCATTCCCTTTCCTCCCGCTCGTCGATTGATCCCCAGGGCCTGTTGACATCGGGCACGCGCATGCGTTGCCATCGGACCGTCCGCAACAGACCCCACGGGCCAGCCCTGATCATACCCGCTTAGTCGTATCCGGCTGGTGACGTCCGACAGGGTTTGCGCGCGTGGGCGGATGGCGGGTTCACGGGCGGCCCGGATCACGGCATAATTCGTGCCTGCATGCCAGCCGAAAGACTGCGGCCGGGCTGCTCGACCCGCGCACCCGCCTTCCGCCCACGCGCCCGCCAGGCACGATCCGTGCACCGCGTGCGCCGTTCCCGGACGGTTGTACCTGAAATACAGGTTGGTGTAGTGTCGTGCCGTCGCGGGCCGGCTCGTCCGGGGCGCGGCAGCGCATGCACGCGCGGCGCCCCGCGCTCGCGCGATCGTCAGTCAATCGAATTACCGCACCCGTGCGCTTTGCCATGAATCAACATCGACTGCCGGCTTCGTTCGGCCTTACCGGGGAGAGCGCCTGATGGACGTCGGATTCTTCAATCCGAACCGGACCGCCAACGCGTCCGCGTGGCGCGTCCTGCCGAACCGGTGGGATTTCATCGCGTTTCCGCTGATCATCTGCCTGCTCGCGATGGCGATCGTCGGTTTCCACGAAACGATGGCGCCGATCGGCACCCTGCAGACGCAGAAGATCTCGCTCGACCCGTCGAACCTGCCCGAATACGCGTTGCGCACCACGCTGCGGATGCTCGCCGCGATGGTTGCGTCGCTTGCGTTCACGCTGATCTACGGTACGCTCGCCGCGAAAAGCCGGCGTGCCGGCATGGTGCTGATCCCGATCCTCGACATCCTGCAGTCGGTGCCGGTGCTCGGTTTCATCTCGTTCACGGTCACGTTCTTCCTCGCGCTGTTCCCGAGCCGCGTGCTCGGCGCCGAGCTCGCGGCGATCTTCGCGATCTTCACGAGCCAGGCGTGGAACATGACGTTCAGCTTCTACCAGTCGCTGCGCACGGTGCCGCGCGACCTGGACGAAGTGTCGCGCGGCTTCCACCTGACGTCGTGGCAGCGCTTCTGGAAGCTCGAAGTGCCGTTCTCGATGCCGGGCCTGATCTGGAACATGATGATGTCGATGTCGGGCGGCTGGTTCTTCGTCGTCGCGTCGGAGGCCATCACCGTCGGCAACCAGACCATCACGCTGCCGGGCATCGGCGCGTACCTCGCGCAGGCGATCTCGGACAAGAACCTCGGTGCGATCGGCTGGGTGATCCTCACGATGACCGTCGTGATCCTCGCGTACGACCAGCTCCTGTTCCGCCCGCTCATCGCGTGGGCCGACAAGTTCCGGATGGAAAACACCGCATCGGGCGATGCACCGCAGTCCTGGCTGCTCGACCTCGTGCGCCGCACACGGCTGATTCATCAGCTGCTCGTGCCGGCCGGCTGGTTCTTCGCGAAGGCCGCGCGGATTCCGCTGCGCCTGCCGCTGTCGGGTGCGATGCGCTTCTCGCTGCCGAAAGTCGAGAAGAAGGCGTCGCGCACGGTCGACATTGCGTGGGCGGGACTCCTGCTGATCGGCACGGCGTATATCGTGTGGCGCGTCATCAGCTTCGTGTCGACCGGGGTGACGATGACCGACGTCGGCCATGTGCTCGTGCTCGGGCTCATCACGCTGCTGCGCGTGGTCGTGCTGATCGCGATCGCGTCGGTGATCTGGGTGCCGATCGGTGTGTGGGTCGGGCTGCGCCCGAAGCTCGCCGAAAAGCTGCAGCCGCTCGCGCAGTTCCTCGCGGCGTTCCCGGCGAACCTGCTGTTTCCGGTGTTCGTGATCGTGATCGCGCGCTTCCACCTGAACCCCGACATCTGGCTGTCGCCGCTGATCGTGCTCGGCACCCAGTGGTATATCCTGTTCAACGTGATTGCCGGCGCGACGTCCTACCCGAACGACTATCGCGAAGCGGCGACGAACTTCCGCATCCGTGGCTGGCAGTGGTGGCGGCAGGCGATCCTGCCCGGCATCTTCCCGTACTACGTGACCGGCGCGATCACCGCATCGGGCGGTGCCTGGAACGCGAGCATCGTGTCGGAAGCCGTGCAGTGGGGCAATACCAAGATCGAGGCGCACGGCCTCGGCGCCTATATCGCGCAGACCACCGCGGCCGGCGATTTTCCGAAGATCATCCTGGGCATCGCCGTGATGTCCCTGTTCGTTACCCTGTTCAACCGCCTGCTGTGGCGTCCGCTGTATGCTTTCGCCGAAGCGAAGCTGCGGCTCGACTGAGACCGATTGAGAGCGAAACGCGATGCACAATCCGAATGCTGTAAACGCCCCCGTCCAGACGAACCAACCGCCGCGCCTCGGTGAGGAAATCCTGCGCGTCGATCATGTCTGTCGCGGCTTCAACAAGACGCAGGGCGAGCTGCTCGTGCTCGACGATGCGAACCTGTCGCTGCGCGAAGGCGAGATCGTCGGGCTGCTCGGCCGTTCCGGCTCGGGCAAGTCGACGCTGCTGCGCATCATCGCCGGGCTGATCGAGCCGACCGGCGGCGAAGTGACCTATCTCGGCCAGCCGCTGCGCGGCCCGGCCGAAGGCGTTGCGATGGTGTTCCAGACCTTCGCGCTGTTCCCGTGGCTCACCGTGCTGCAGAACGTCGAGGCCGGCCTCGAAGCGCTCGGCGTCGGCGCACGCGAGCGGCGCGAGCGTGCGCTTGCCGCGATCGACCTGATCGGTCTCGACGGTTTCGAGAACGCGTATCCGCGCGAGCTGTCGGGCGGCATGCGCCAGCGCGTGGGTTTTGCGCGCGCGCTCGTCGTCGATCCGACGATCCTGCTGATGGACGAGCCGTTCTCCGCGCTCGACGTGCTGACGGCCGAGACGCTGCGTACCGACCTGCTCGACCTGTGGACGCAGGGCCGCATGCCGATCAAGTCGGTGCTGATCGTCACGCACAACATCGAGGAAGCGGTATTCATGTGCGACCGGATCCTCGTGCTGTCGTCGAACCCGGGCCGCGTGATCGCCGAGATCAAGGTGCCGTTCAAGCATCCGCGCAATCGTCTCGACCCGGCGTTCCGCAAGCTCGTCGACGACATCTACGCGAAGATGACGGCCCGCCAGACCGGCGAGGCGACGAAGAAGGGGCTCGAACTCGGCAGCTGGCTGCCGCAGGTGTCGACCAACCTGATGGCCGGCCTGATCGAGACGCTCGCGATGGCGCCGTACCACGGCCGCGCGGACATGCCGGAAATCGCGCGCACGCTGCACCTCGAGGTCGACGACCTGTTCCCGATCGCCGAAGTGCTGCAGTACCTCGGTTTCGCGGACGTGCGGGAAGGGGACGTGTTCCTGACGCCGCCGGGGCGCGTGTTCGCGGAATTCGGCACGCAGGAGCGCAAGCTGATGTTCGCGGATCACCTGCTGAAGCATGTGCCGCTCGCCGCGCGGATCAAGAAGGTGCTGAACGAGCGCCCGGGCCATCGTGCGCCGCGCGTGCGCTTCGAGCAGGAGCTGGAGGATTTCCTGTCGGACGGCGCCGCCGAGGAGACGCTCGACGCGGTGATCGACTGGGGCCGTTATGGCGAGATCTTTTCGTACAACGACCAGACCGAGATTTTCAGTCTCGAGGACGTCGAGTCTTGATCGACATGCCGGGCCGTACGGCCCGGCAAGTGTGTATCCGCCGCGCGTCATACACCGCGCATCGCACGGTTACTGCAGATTCCCCCACCGGTCGACCGCCGGTTCCGCCGACGCCCACTTCCAGTGCGCGCCTTGCTGGCACGCATTCGCGAAATACCAGTCGGCCTTGTCGCCGTCCTTCATCGAGAACGCGAATTCCTTGCACATCGCGAGCGCCGACGAGTATGCGCGCGTGACGCGCACTTCGCCTTCGCCGTTTTCGAGCGGCAGCGTGTTCTTCACCTTCCACGGCTTCACATCGCCGACGGCCAGGCTGCCGGCCACCTTCGCGATCGCGTCCTGCTGGTTCTGATGGAGCTGCTTCATCGTGCGGTTGACGGCTTCGTCGGTCGCCGCCTGCACGGCAATCCCGACGCCGACGCCGACCGCCGGGTTCGCGGTGACGAGGCCCGTCGCCGCGCCGGCGAGTGCGCCGCTCGCCGCGCCGACCGACCCGCAGCCCGACAGCGTGGCCGTCGCCGCGCACAGCGCGCCGATGGCCGCGATACGAAGCGCGACGCTCATTGCAGCGCGCCCCAGCGTTCGGTCGCCGGTTCGGCCGACGCCCACTTCCACACGGGGCCGTCGCGGCAGATCGTGGCGACGTAGAACGCCGATTGCGCAGCCTTGTCGCCCTTGGCGGGCGTGTCGACCGCGAACACGATTTCCTTGCAGTCGAGCGGGCCGATGCTGATCATCCGGCTGACCGTCACGCGACCCTGCTCGTCGTCCTCGATCGGGAACGCGTGGTGCGTCGACCACGGCGCGACGCCGCCTACGTCGAGCGGGCCGGCGGCCTTCGCGATCTGTTCCTGTGTGTAGCGGTGTGCGACGCGCTGCGTGTACTGGACGCCTGCTCGCGCGCCGGCGACGGCGCCGAGGCCGATGCCCGTCGCGACGGCGGCGTTGCTGGTGACCTTGGAGGCGATCGCGGCGCCCGCGATACCGGCGCCGGCTGTCGCGCCCTCGCTGTACAGCGAGTTGCAGCCGGACAGCAGTGCGGCCGTGGCGATCACGGCCAGCACGACGCGCGCCGGCATGGCCCGGCGCGGCGATTCGAAACGATTGTTCATCCCTGAGTGCAAGTCCTGTCTGGGTGAGCGGCGTCGCATGCACGCCGTCATGCCGCGTCATTGTTTCGCAATTGTCATAGGAAAATTGCAAAGCTTTGACAAATCGCCAGACGGCAGGCCGCGCGCGTGCGCGCGGCGTCATTGTCGGACAGATGAATCCAGAGGGGTCGAAACGTTACAAATTGAAGGCAATTGTTACCTTGGCATGCAAGGAAGCGACCTAGACTTTTGAGTCATGGAACGTTTCTACGACGGCCTCGGGCCGCGCCGCACATGAGACACCCAGCCATGCGTCGTTCGAAACGGTTTTCGCCCCGGCCGCCGGACCCAGCGGCAGACCACCCGCGTCCGCGGACCGACGCGCCAGCGGCACCGCCTGCCGGCGCGCCCGGCGAGACGCCGTCCGACGGCGATCACAACCAGGGCGGCGCTCGTCCGGAAGGGCTCGACTATCAGCGGGATCTCGGCCAGGAGCAGGACGCTTGATGTCATTGCCGCCGCACTCGGCCGCTGTCTTTCACACCTGCATTGCTCACGTCTGAATCGCCGCACGGCCGCCTTCGAGGAGCCGTGTCCGCCGTGGTGCGCGTCGCGCGCCAGCCAATCGAATCGAGGAGGGGAAGCCGCATGAGCAGATTGATCGTGGTATCGAACCGTGTCGCCGCCGGCGAGGACACGCGCCCGAGCGCGGGTGGCCTGGCGGTCGGCGTGATGGACGCGCTGAAGGAAACGGGCGGTGTCTGGTTCGGCTGGAACGGCGAGATCGTCGGCGCGCCCGACGCCGAGCCCGCGATCCAGCGGGACGGCAACGTCACCTATGCGACGGTCGGGCTGACCCGGCGCGACTACGACCAGTACTACCGCGGCTTCTCGAATGCGACGCTGTGGCCGGTATTCCATTACCGCGGCGATCTCGCGCGCTTCGACCGCCAGGAGTACGCGGGCTATCTCCGCGTGAACGCGATGCTCGCCAAGCAGCTTGCCGCATTGCTGCGCCCCGACGACCTGATCTGGGTACACGACTATCACCTGTTGCCGTTCGCGCATTACCTGCGCGAGCTCGGCGTGAAGAACCCGATCGGCTTCTTCCTGCACATTCCGTTTCCGTCGCCCGACATGCTGCGTCTCGTGCCGCCGCACGAGGAACTCGTGAAGTTCATGTGCGCGTACGATGTCGCGGGCTTCCAGACCGAGAACGACAAGCAGGCGTTTACCGACTACATCGAGCGGCGCGGGATCGGCGCGGCGAGCGACGACGGGATGCTGCACGCGCACGGTCGCGTCGTGAAGGTCGCCGCCTATCCGATCGGCGTGCATCCCGACGCGATCGCGCAGGCGGCCGTCCAGTACGGCACACGCAAGCCGGTGAAGATGCTGCGCGAGGCGCTCGACGGCCGCAAGCTGGTGATGAGCGTCGACCGCCTCGATTACTCGAAGGGGCTGGTGGAGCGCTTCCAGTCGTTCGAGCGGATGCTCGCGAATGCGCCGGGCTGGCAGGGGCGCGTGTCGCTCCTGCAGATCGCGCCGCCGACGCGCTCCGACGTGAAGACCTATCAGGACATTCGCGAAACGCTCGAAGGCGAGGCGGGCCGGATCAACGGCCGCTTCTCGCAGCTCGACTGGACACCGATCCAGTACCTGAACCGCAAGTACGAGCGCAACCTGCTGATGGCGTTCTTCCGGATGTCGCAGGTGGGCTACGTGACGCCGTTGCGCGACGGGATGAATCTCGTCGCGAAGGAGTACGTCGCTTCGCAGGATCCGGCCGATCCGGGCGTGCTCGTGCTGTCGGAGTTCGCGGGCGCGGCAGCGGAGCTGACCGGCGCGCTTCTCGTCAATCCGTACGACCTGTCGCAGATGGCCGAGGCGCTCGAGCGCGCGCTGTCGATGCCGCTCGCGGAGCGGCAGGCACGCCACGAGGAGAACCTCGCGCGGCTGCGCGTGAATGACCTGTCGGTCTGGCGCGATACGTTCGTTGCCGACTTGCGCAGTGTCGCGGCCGCCGCGTCGGTCACGCGGCGCGCGGGCCGGCGGGTTGCGCATGCGTGATTTCATGCAGGAGCCCGGCGCCGCCGACGACGCGAGCGAAGACGCCGTACGCCGCTTCTTCGTCGTGACCGGTGGCCCGGGTTCGGGCAAGAGCACGTTGCTCGATGCGCTCGAGCACGCCGGTTTCGCGCGCTCGCAGGAAGCGGGCCGCGGCGTGACCCGCGACCAGATGGCGATCGACGGTCAGGCGTTGCCATGGCGCGACCCGGCCGCGTTCGCCGAGCTGATGCTGAGCTGGGAGATACGCTCGTACGATCTCGCGCGCCGCGCGCGCGGGCCCGTGTTCTTCGATCGTGGCGTGCCGGACGTGGTCGGCTACCTGAGACTGACGGGGCTGCCGGTGCCCGCGCATGCGCAAGCCGCGGCCCGCCGTTTCCGCTATCACCCGCGCGTGTTCATCGCGCCGCCGTGGCCCGACATCTATGCGCAGGACACCGAGCGCCGGCAGGATTTCGCGGAAGCCGTGCGCACCTACGACGCGATGGTCGAGTGCTACACGTCATATGGCTACCGGCTGATCGAATTGCCGCGCGATAGCGTGCAGGCGCGCGTGCGCTTCGTAATGGACGCGCTCGACGCGGCATGATGCCCGGCCGCGCGCGTGGTGCGTGGCGGCTTCAGGTCGCCGTGTCCGGGCGAGGCGACGTGATGCGCAGCATGCTGACGACCGCGGCCACCGCAGCGAATGCCGCGGCGACATAGAGCGCAGTCGTCGGCCCGCGATCGGGCGCGAGCCCGAAAATCAATGCGACGAGCGCGGCGCCAAGCGTCTGCCCGGTCAGCCGCGCGGTGCTCAGCATGCCGCCCGCGCCACCGCTGCGCTCGCGCGGCGCCGACGACAGCATCGCGCGGTTGTTCGGCGACTGGAACAACCCGAAGCCCGCACCGCACAGCGCCATCCGCCACACGATATCGACGGTGCCCGGGTGCGCGCCGATCGTCGCGAGCGACAACAGCCCGGCCGCGAATAGCGCGAGCCCGATCCCGCCAAGGATGCCAGCTGAATAGCGATCCGACAGCACGCCCGCGAGCGGCGCGGCGAACACGATCACGAGCGGCCACGGCGTCATGTACAGGCCCGTCTCGACCTGTGAGAAGCCGAGCGAATTCTGCAGCCAGAACGGCAGCGCGACGAACGCGAGCATCTGCGACGTGAACGACGCCATCGACGTATAGACCGACAGCGCGAACATCGGGATGCGCATCAGGTCGACCGGCAGCAGCGGCGCCGGCTGCGACAGCTGGCGCTTCACGAAGAAGTAGCCGACGACGAACGCGACGGCCAGCTCGGCCGCGACGTACGCATGGCCTTCGCCGTGGCCGAGCCCGTCTACGGCCGTGATCAGCAGCCCGAACACGCACGCGTTCATCAGCGCGCTCGGGAAATCGTACGGCGCATCGTGCAGCGGGTTGGCCGGCAGCGCGCGCAGGCTGCCGAGTACCGCGGCGATGCCGATCGGCACGTTGACCGCGAACAGCCACGGCCACGATGCGAACGACAGGATCGCGGACGCGACCGTCGGACCGATCGCCGACGACAGCGCCACCACCATCGCGTTGATCGACAGCCCGCGCCCGAGCATCGACGACGGGTAGATCATCCGCACGAGCGCCGCGTTGACGCTCATGATGCCGGCCGCGCCGAAGCCCTGGATTACGCGCATCACGGCCAGCATCGGCAGTGAGCCGGCGAGCGCGCAGCCGAGCGACGCCGCGGTGAACAGCGCGAGCCCTGCGATGTAGATGCGGCGATATCCGATGCGCTCGCCGAGCGATGCGAGCGGCAGCAGCGTGATCGTGACCGCGAGCTGGTACGCGTTGACGATCCAGATCGACGCGGCGTCGGATGCGTGCAGGTCGTGCGCGATCGTCGGCAGCGCGACGTTCGCGATGGCGCCGTCGAGCACGGCGAGCGTGATGCCCAGTGCGACGCAGACGATCGCCCAGTAGCGTTGCGGAAGCGGCAGGCCGGTATCGGCGTTCATGGCGGGAGCAGATGCGTGGTTGTCCGCGCGCCCGGTTGCCGGTTGCGTGCGCAACCATGCGAAAAGGGTGGAGGCGGCGATGAGCGGCCCGGCCGGCGCAACTGTGCTGGAGCGGGCCGGTCGAGTGTATCACCGGGCCGCATGGCGCGACGCCGGCACTCAGCCTTCGAAGTCGAGGCCGCCGAGCCGCACGAGCGGGTCGGCCTGTGTGCGCGACAGGAGATCGATGTCGCGCGCGCCCTGCCACGCGCCCAGCTTTTTCGGCAGCGCGGCCAGATAGTGCTCGAAGCGTTGCGGGCCGTCCGGCTCCATCAGCCGCTCGATTTCGTCGGTGTCCCAGGTCAGCTCGAGGTTCAGCGGATGCTCGAAGCCGCTGACATGCTCGTGCGGTGCGCTGCGGATCTGCACGCACGTCGGGTGCCCGTGGCCGCCATACGGGACGACGTCGGTCAGCACGTGATCGGCGAAGAAGGCGGCGATCGCCTGTGCGATGCGCGGGGCGAATTCGGTATCGAAACGGCGGGCGGTTTCGGGCTGCATGACGGCGTCTCCTGTATGCCGAAAATCGTAGCACGGCGCCGGCGCATTTCGATGTGCGTGATACCGGTAATCGCGCGTTACCACTTGCTGCATCTATTACGGCCGCAAGCCGCCACAATGCATCGCATCCAGTACCACTTCGCGTGGGAGTCCATCATGAAAAAAATTGCCGCAGTGTGTGTCCTCGCCGGTTCGCTTGCCGTGGCAGGTCCGGCGTCCGCACATGGTCGCGACGGTGGCGCCGTCATCGGCGCCTTGATCGGCGGTGCGGTGCTGGGCGCGATCGTGACGTCCGCGATGAATCCGCCCGTTGCATATCAGGCGCCCGCGTACCAGGCACCGGCCTATCAGCCGCCGACGTACTACCAGGCCCCCGCGTACCAGCAGCCTGCGTATCCGACCTACCAGCAGGCGCAGTACCAGGACGACGGCCCGAACTATTGCTACGACCGCTACCAGCGCGCGTATGTGTGCGGCGCGCCCGTATCGGGCGGCTACGCGCAGCCGGCCGGCTGGTAAGCAGGCGGCCGCGTGAAGCGCGAACGGTCGGCGCCACCGCCGTTCGCTTCGCCGCACCGGACGACAAAAGGCCCTCGCTTCATGCGAGGGCCTTCGCTTTTTGCGCGGCCGTCCGTTCGTCTGCGTGACGCGTCGGTCATCCTGACGCGCGGAGTGCGGATACAAACGGTTGCAAATGCATGGGTCAGTGGCGATGGCCTCCGCCTCCGCCGCCATCGTTCCAGTCGCCGCGGTGTCCGCCGCCGTGCCCCCAGCCGTTGCCGCGGTTGCCACGATCGCCGTCCCAGCGATGGTAATCGCGCCGGCCACGATCCCAGTCGCGTCCGCCGCCACCGCCCCAGATATTGACCGTGCCGTACACCGGCGACGGGGCGTACGCGTAGCCCGGCGCGGAATAGTAGGGCTGCCCGTAGCCGTATCCGGCATCCGGGGCGACGACGCAGCCGGCCAGCAGGGTGGCGACGCCGGCGGCGGCAATGAGCTTCAGCATGATGTTCTCCGTTGGTTCCCCTATAAGTACCGCGCAAGGGGATTGCCAGCTGTTTGCAATTGTGTCGTCAAATTACAGTGCCGTAAGGTGTTGCGACGAAAGTGTTAGCATCCGGGGCTCATTTGTTTTTCAGGAGTACATCGATGAAATTCGCGATCCGGGCCGCGCTGGCCGCCTTCTGCGTGACGACTGCTGCCGCCTGCGTGGCCGGGCCTGCGTCGGCGCCCGCCGTGCCGGCCGAGTCGATCAAGATGTTTCCGCAGGCAGCGGCCGGCCAGCAGCGCGTCGTGATTGCGCTGCCCGCACTCGAGAACGAAGGCGATGCGCGCGTGGAGCTGATGATCGGCAAGATGCTGCAGACCGACTGCAACCAGCAGTGGTTCGGCGGCGAGCTGACCGCCGAGGACGTGAAGGGTTGGGGCTATACGTACTACCAGCTCACCGACGTGAAAGGGCCGGCATCGACGCTGATGGCGTGCCCGGGCCAGGCGCCGCAGCAACGGTTCGTGCAGGTGCGCGGTGACGGCCAGCTGCTGCGCTACAACAGCCGCCTGCCGCTCGTCGTCTATGTGCCGGATGGCTTCGAGGTGCGCTATCGCGTGTGGCATGCGTCGAAGGACGTGCAGCACGCGGCGAAGCAGTAACGTTACGGCGCGGCCGCGACGTCCTGCCGTTACGTGCCGTGCGTATCGACGAGCGCTGGCCGCGCTGCCAGCGCGGCTTGCGCGACGGCCTCCAGATCGCGACGGCTTGCACCGTCGCGCGCCTGAATCGGCATCCCCTGCTGGACCGTCACGTAGTACCGCGCGATCGCGTCGAGGTTAGCTTGCGCCGCGATTTCGCCGGTCGCGACACCTTGGCTGAGGCGCTCGCGCAGATTCTCCACCGTGCGCTCGCGTATCGCGATCAGCGTCTGCCGAACCGTGTCGGAACGCTCGGCCGGGTGTTGCGCTGAGAGCACGACCAGGCAGCCGGCGTGATTTTTCGACCGGGTGGCGTTGCGTTCGTTATCGGCAGCCGAGCCGGTGATGCTCGGTTTCGAGATCGGCGCGCTTGTCGTAAGCGCGCAGCTCGTTGCGTGGTTTGCCGTCCCGGCCCATCCCGCGCACGACCTTCTGGCCTCGGTCGGGGGCATGCGTGACGGCGTCGATGCCGGCGGCCAGTTCACGGCAGCGTGAGTTGGGGGAGGAGGTTTCCGCGTGCGGTGCTGCTGCGTTCGTGATGTTGGCGATGCCAGGGCTTACATAGCGCTGCTTCGCGGGCGCGGTGAAGGTGTCGGCGGCGTTTGCCGTGCCGGTGATCGCTGAAAGCGCGGCGAGTGCCGCGATCGCTCGAATCATTGCGGGAGTCCGGGTGCTGAAGAAGGTTCGGAATTCTACGCAATGTATGCGTGAGAGGCAGGAGCGATCGGACGGGGTGCGATCGTGTGTCGCAGGAGACGCCGGGGGCTGAATGTTCTGCAATTTGTGCGCGGTGCGGCCAGTCAGCGCACACGCAACAGGGCATGCGGAAAGCAAAAAGCCCGCTTGCTTTCGCAGAGCGGGCTTCGGTATTGGTTGCGGGGATAGGATTTGAACCTATGACCTTCGGGTTATGAGCCCGACGAGCTGCCAGACTGCTCCACCCCGCGGCGCGAAGTGTACTAGGGCTGATGTGGGGAGTCAATCGATTGGTGCTTTGCGTCGAATGAATCTGCGCTTCACCTTCATCAAGCGTGACGATCTGGCGTGCAGGTTGGCTGCCGAGGCTTCCTGATCTGCTTCGACGTCAGGCGCTTTTCGTCGCCGTCGTTGCGGTGCTTGATCATGGGGAAGTGGATGAAGGTATGAGGATGGCTGGTCCCGACAAGGCTGAGCGGCCGATTCAGGCGTTTATCTCCAAATCTCCAACTCGTTTTGCACTAAGCGGACAGGCGACGACAGTCTGCGTCGACCGCAAAGCCAAACGGGGCAATGCTCTCCGGGATTCGAGGGGCGTCGACAACGTGTTTTCGAGGGGGGTGTCCGCGATGCGCCCCGATCGGGCATTGTTGCGCCGGCCGCAAGTGTTAGCGCGGCCGGAAAGCAGGGGACTCTGCGTCTAGGGCAAAGACGCGGGGGCTCACACCCGCGTTTTCTCTCTAGCCGCGACACTCCAAGGGGGTCATATTCATACCGAAATGCAGTGGACAGGCAGTACGGTGCCAACTCTGAAAACTCGTTGGGAGGCGCGCGACAAGGGAGGGCATATCCATACTGTTACGCCTTAAACGAAGCGCGGTCTGTCAACGGGGCGGAGATGACAGATTGCGGCAATGTCGCCGGACGCCAACCTCGAGAACGTAACAGGTGGTGCTATGAGCTTCCGGAGGCGGTTAAGCTGCCCACGAAAGGCCAAACTCGGCCGATCGACAACGGGCGCTAGATCGTCAACAATCACGATGCACTCTGCACGCCGTGAAGAGCCAGTGCTTGAATGAGAAAAATAACGGAGTAAGTTCAAATGAGCTTTCACACTCAGGTTTGGGTTCATCTGTTCGATGGCGAGCCGTTGAATGTTGCTAGCGTCCGCGACGAACTCTTGAAGTTTCTTGACGAATATTCGCTAAGCCACGACGTATTGACCGACCTCACCGAGGCATGTGGTTCGGCTCTACCAACTTCAACTCTCTTCTTTCTGAACAGCATGGCGATCGTCATGCTGTTCGACAAGTTGGCTTCATGCCTCCCGCATGCGTCGTTCGGAGTAAAGGGCTCTGGCGAAGATCACCGCGATATATGGGTGCGAGAGTATGCCGACGGAGTGGCCACCTTTGAAGCCGGGCCGTTCGACGAGTAAGCTGGGGGCAGTCCAACATCGACGCGCCCCGCCCATTGCCGGCAGTGAGGCGAAATGAGCGAGGTCGCGAGGAGGATGTTGATCCGCTCTTCGCGTTTCGCACCTGTATGTCAGTGAGAGGCATTGTTGGTATCTGTGTTGTTGGTATCGGCTGATACCAACAAAAATACCAACACTTTCTCCGGCTGTCACTGAGCAACGTTGGGTAACGATGGGCGCGAGATGGCCGCCAGACGGGCTTGAGCGGGGAGTTTCTTGTGAATCTTGGGGATGGTTTGGAGCATGACTGGTCCCCCGACAGAATTCATGCCTAGTTAGTACATGGAGCTGACGGGGGATTTGTGTGGATTTGTACCCCCAAAAATACCCCCGATTGATAGATGATTGGGTGTCGGTCTGTCAGCTGCCTGATCGATACCGAGTGCCTATGATGAACGAATACGAAGTCGAAATCGTGCAAGGCAAGCTGGATGTTGCTCTGTTCCACCTCTATCAGGCACGCCGTCACCACGTGCGCGACCAACATTTGCCTCCGGTAGTGCAAATGCTGGAGGAAGTGAAGGAACTACTCGACGGGCGGCGTCCAGACTGCGGCGTGTGAAGGCATTCGACCGTTGCCAGACGGTATCAGGCGGATAAACGGTGCTGGAAGGTGGGGCAGCTTCGATCAGCATCTGACCACGGAACCTTTAGTGGAGGTTGTCATGGCTGACGCGAATCCAACCGAGCTTGCCGGTCTGCCTGACTTCCATCCGACGACAAAGCAGCTTCGTCGATGGGATAGGCTGGACCGAGCGCAAGCCGCTTTCAATGTAACCTACTGGCAGGTTGTGGAGGATAGGCGGCTGCCAGATGGGCATCGATATCTTGGTGTTCCTTTATCGCCGATGCTTGCGACAAAGCAGGCGTGTCGAAAAGCCCACGCTGAGATCAAAGGCAAGCATCCACGTGCTTACCGAATGCGCGGAACGTTCTTTTTCCATTGGAACGATCCGAAGGATATCGCTGCGCGGCAATGGGCGTTGCGTGAGATTAGGCGCAGCTCCATATGACAGATAGCATAAACAGGTTTGCCCCTGCCTAGCTCGATGGAGCGAAAAGCCGGAAACCTTCATCGGCCTGGTATGGGCACCTGCTCGTGAGGGATCGCATTGAGGGATGCGGGATGACCAAAGAAGCGAAAAAGCCGGATGCGTTTGACGAGCTGATTGGCAATGCGGCTGCACGCTCGAAAAATAAGCGGCGCCTTGCAATGCAGACCGAACGGGGCAGGCGGTTAGAAAAGCGCAGGGGCCATATACCGCTATCTGCCGTATTTGAAGATGAAGACTTTAGGCGGCACTTCGACATCGCGAAGCGTAGCGCACACGGCAACCCTGAATTGATCCGAGCACTTGAGAAAGAACTGGTGAGCAACGCGGCGTCCTATGTGGAGACTAAAGTAAAGCGTCGCGAGGCTGCAATCGAGGGCGGGAGGGCTACTGCTTCGGTGCGTCAGCCCGACGTAGCGTCGGTGCATGATGCTATAGTCAAATACGCTTGCCAGCAACTCGAAAAAGGGAAAAAACCTCATGAGTTGGCATCAATAACGGCACGGCACTTTAAGTATTCAGACCGACGAGTACGTGACATTCTAAAAAATGCGGGCGTGATTAAGAAGAAAAACGGAAACGCGCCTTAGGATAGCCGACGAACGAAAATATACCTTGTCATTGCAAACAACGCCTAAGGAGGCACAGCAATGACGAACAAGGCAGCAAACGCGCAATCGCTCGGTGGCGCGCACCTTTCCATCCCGGATTCACTCCCGCTTGATGGTTTTTCGCGATGGAGTGATCTGCGACCCTTTATCCCTTTCTGCCGTGAAACGCTCCGCAAGCGCGAGAGGGAAGGTCGCTTCCCGCGCCGGCAACATCTCTCTCCACGTTGCACTGCGTGGCCGAACCGTGAACTCCATCGCTGGTTCGCCGATCCCGTCAGTTATCGGGTGGACTGCATCGAGCAATCGATGTGCGGAGTTTGACGGGAGGCCTAGGATGAATAAAAAAATGGCCACCCCGCAAAACAAGGCAGCCAGGAACGTCAATTCCAATAATAAAGATATGTCAGCCGCTGCGCAATGTAAGCGCGTGCTCGAATATCTCAGGGCCGATGGGCAAACGACCTACAGCTTGCGTGCCAGAGGTATTAGCCATCCCGCGCAACGCATCAAGGAGCTTGTCCGGCTCGGTTATCGCATTTGCTCGCATCGCGTCTCGGCCGTCGACTCAGACGGTTTCTTGCACGCCAATGTGGCGCGATACAGCCTGCTTGATCGCGAACCGGATCTTGTCGACATGATGGAGGCCGCGTGATGTATGGCGAACAAGCGGCGACACAGCAAGACCAGCCGCGATGCTGGTGGCTTTCTCGCGATTCCATGGAGCGTGCTCGACAGTCGGGCGTATCTGGGTCTTTCTCACCCTGCCAAGTCGCTCTTGCTCGAAATGGCGAGGCAGTACCACGGGGACGACAACGGGCGCTTGATAGCGACGCTGGCGTATCTCGGGCCTCGGGGCTGGACTTCGTACGACACGATTCAGCGAGCCAAGCAGGAGTTACTGGAAGCTGGATTGATCTACGAGACGGTAAAGGGACGGCGACCGAATCGAGCGAGCTGGTACGCACTGACGTGGCAGACATTGGATCGACTGGATGGGTACGACGAGGGAGCGGAAGCGGGCTTCGTTCGAAGTGCCTATCTCAAAACGATGCCCTTACACCGGGAGACGGTGTAGGGAGCACTCCTATTGCACCGGGAGACGGTGTAGAGACCGTCTCTCCTACACCGCCAGACGGTGCAATAGAGGCCGTTTTTGCCACTCTCTCTACACCGCCAGACGGTGACCCTCTAGAGAAGCCATCTACACAGGCAATTTCCCAGAAGGAGGTGCAGCGATGAACCAGCAATCGATGCTGCCCGATACCGAAACGTTACTGAAACAGAAGCGGCGGCAGGAAGAGGTCACGATGGCCGAGTTCCTTGATGCGTGCAAGGCCGCTGGCGAAAAGGCCATCCCTGCCGATGATCCGGCCTATCGCTACGCCGAGCGCGCCGGCATTCCCGATGATTTCCTTGAGATCGCCTGGCTGGAGTTTCGTGAGCGCCATCTCGACAACACGGCAAAGAAATACCGGGACTGGCGGGCGGCCTTCCGGAATGCGGTCCGGGACAACTGGTACCGTTTGTGGCGCTACGCCGACGGTGATTGCGTACTGACAGCCCAGGGTGAACAGGCGGCGCGTGTGCATGGCAAGGCAGTGCCGCAGCAACGTGGCAAGTTCGACCCTGTTGCATATGTGAATCGAAATCGAAAACCGATGCGCAGGAACAACTTCGACCAGATCGACTACCGGGAGGGGATCAATGACGACGGCTCGTTCTGAACAGATGGAAGCGGCTGAGCCGGCGATTGCATCCAGTTCCGTCGCGGCGATCGAGACCGGCGGCCAGCCCGCCGCCTCCGCTACGCATGCGGACAAAGAGCGTGCGGAAAAGCGCGGAACGACCGCCGCCGAAACCACCGCCGATTTGATGGCGCGACCGTCATTCATGGCGGCTCACACGGCAATGAGCTTTATTCCGGACTCGATGAAGGCGTACGGCCCGGCCAACGTTATCAGCATGTACGAGGAGTTTCACAGGCGTGTGAAAGGCGTTTGCGAGGGCGATATGACGACGCCCGAGGCGCTGCTTATCGCGCAGGCCATGTCGCTCAATTCGATCTACAACGAGTGCGCGCAGCTCGCGGGCGCGAATATCGCCAAGCGCCTCCCGCAGGCCGAAGTCCTCATGCGTATGGCTCTGAAAGCCCAGGCTCAATGTACGCAAACACTGCGAGTTCTGGGCGAGTTGAAGGCGCCCAAGTCGGTCGCGTTCATCAAGCAGCAGAACAATGCGGCGGGCAACCAGCAGGTCAACAACGGACCGGTGACGCAAGGCACGTCCGCGCGCACGAGCGAAGAATCGCCGGAACGATCAAACGAACTATTAAGAGACGAACGAGGGAGCAACCATGCCGCGACGCTGGACGCCTGAGCAGCGGGCTGCACAGGCGGAAAAGATCCGCAGATGGAAACCGTGGGAGCAATCCACGGGCCCGGTGACTGATGAGGGTAAAGCCGCGGCATCACAAAACGCGCTCGTACATGGCTTGCGCGCCCGTGACTGGCTCGCCTACCGGAAGCGTATTAACGACCTGCTGCGCGCCTTCAGGGCGTGCACAAAACAACTCTAAGAGGGCGACCGTGTGCCTTACACACTGGAAAATCAGCCCGACCTTCAATCTCGGGGAAGACACCAACTCCAGCACGCTTTGTGCGGACGTTACTTTTTTGGAACTTCTAAAACATGCAAGCCAGTCAAGTACCCACTAGTTTCCCAATCCCTTTTGCCAATTCTGCGGAGGCCGGCTACATCCGTCCGATCCCCGTTGCCAGCCAAATTGGCATTCAGAACGGTGCCGCAAGTTTGGCGGATGGATTCCCTCCCCTTGCGTTCCTGGCTGTCAATGCCGGGGGTGTCCCGCCCTTTGGGCAGGATATGAATGGCTTGCTCAATCAGATCACTGCCGGCGTCCAGTGGGAACAAGTCGGCGGTCAGCCGGTTTATAACGCGACCTTTGCGAACGCGATTGGTGGATATCCGAACGGTGCTGTACTTCAAAGTGGTGACGGTTCGGGATTTTGGCGTAACACTGTCGACAATAACAAAAGTGATCCGGACGCAGGCCCTGCTTCGTTCACTGGTTCGATTTCTGGCACCACACTTACTGTGACGGCGGTGTCGTCTGGCACCATGCAAGTAGGACAGATTCTATCTGGCACGGGCATTACGACGGGAACGCAAATTCTTGCGCTCGGAACCGGGACTGGTGGCACTGGAACGTACACGGTTAACAGTTCGCAGACAGCTTCAAGCACCACAATTACTGCCGCTGGCGGTTCTAATTGGTTGCCGGGTTCGTTCTATGGTTCGACGACGATTCCGGTAACGAATGCCAACATCACTTTGACGGCGGCTCAATATTCAAAACGCATTATTTTTATCACCGGAACACTTACCGGCAACGTTCAAGTCACATTCCCGAACACCACGCAAACTTGGTACGTGGTCAATCAGACCGTGCCTGGTTCGTACACCCTTTCTGTACTTGAAAACGGTGGCACACCCTTAGTCATTGTCCCGGGCGCCATTGAGATTCGTGGTGATGGTGCGAATACCAACGTCGATGCCTGGCAAGTTGGATCTGCGACTCAGAACCAACACGCCGTACAAGCCAACCAACTCTTTGGTGGTTTGAAGGGTATTTCTCGTTTCACATCAAGCAGCACATTTACGGTGCCTGCTCTTGTGACCACGATTTATATCAGCGCATGTGCTGGCGGTGGTGGTGGCGGCAGTGGCGCGAGCAACAACGGAGGTCAGTCGAGTCTTGTTGGTGGCGGGGGCGGCGGCGGCGGTGGAGCTGGTCAAAGCATTATTCGCCAACCTTATACCGTTACACCTGGGGCAAACATCCCGATCACGATCGGCGCAGCTGGCACAGGAGGTCCGTCGCCATCGAACGGCGCTGGGAGCGCTGGTACGGCCGGTGGCAATACCATCGTAGGCTCGCTTATTACGTTGACTGGCGGCGCCTCTGGTATTGGCGGCAACTCTGTTCAATCGAACAGCCCCGGCGGCGGTGGTGCGGGTGGAGCAGGTGGCGCAGGTTATCCGATAGGCGGCAACGGCTCCGATGGCAACTATGCAGGGAACGGCGGCGTTGGCGCGTCGTGTCCCTTTGGCGGAGGTGGTCCGAATGGCCGAGCTGGTACCACTGCAAACGGAGCGGCTGCAGCTTATGGATTTGGTTCGGGCGGCGGCGGCGGCGGTGGCGGCTATGGTTCCGCTTCCGCGGTGCCCGGTGGAAGCGGTGCTGCGGGTGCTCCGGGATTCGTTCTTATCGAATGGTGATGCTATGAGCAACTACGCCATCATTGAAAACGGAAACGTCATCAACGTGGTGGTGTGGGGTGGCGAGCCCGTAGCGGGCTCGCTAACGACCTTGTTGCACGCCTGCAGGAAGCAACTGAACCAAACCTAACGGAAATCCTATGAGCTTCACGCGCAAGAAAATCAATCTAACCTTCAAGCTGGGACAGGACACGAATGGCGTGCAATACACATTCGATGGCAAATATGACACGGTGACCGTTACCGGCCTGCGCATTCAGGCGACTATTGCCAATGCAGGGGGAGCATCAATGGGCGAGGCCTCGGTGATCGTGCATGGGCTCTCGCCGTCCCTGAGAAACCAGCTTTCCAACGTCAACCGGGCGGCTGATGGTCGACTATCGATTCAGTTCAACCAGCTCACCATCGAAGCCGGGGATGATATTGCTGGCATGAGCAGGATTTTCCAGGGGCAGATCTCGCAGGCTGTTCCCGATTTCGGGCGCGCACCCGATGTGAGTCTGGTTGTCACGGCGCACGGCGGCCTGCTTGAGGCGGTCAAGATGACGCCCGCGTTGAGTTTTCCGGGCTCCGCCGATGCTGCAGTCATCATGCAAAACCTTGCCACGGAGAACGGCTACACGTTTGAAAATAACGGTGTCTCGGTGATGCTGTCGACGCCCTACTTTCCCGGCTCCCCGAGGCGTCAGATGATGGCCTGCGCCACAGCGGCCGATATCAACTGGACAATCGATAACGGGACGCTGGCCATCTGGCCGAAGGGCGGTAGTCGCGGCGGCTCGGTACCGCTCATCTCGCCGGGCACGGGAATGATTGGCTACCCCTCCAGCGGCGGAATCAACGGCCTGGTGAATGTGCGCACGCTATTCAATCCACAGCTCGCCATCGGCAAGACGTGCCAGATACAAAGCGAGCTGCCTTTCGCCAACGGCAAGTTCGTCCTATTCGACATTGCACATGACCTCGAAAGCGAGACGCCTAACGGGCGGTGGGAAACCTCGTTCAGTGGGTCCACATTGGCTCTCTGAGTTGTCCAAAGTCGAATCGTCTGCGTGCCGGTTTGCACTTAGGCGGTTCGCAGTCACGTTCGCACGGTTTTGTCAGGTCGAGACCTGACATCGACCGTTAAGGAAAGCTGTAATCGAGCGGGTTTTTCGAGTCCCCATAATAGCGGGGGGAACAGGAAAAAGCGGCGATAGCGAAGCCACCAGGCGGTTGCAATGGGCTTGCGATCAGCCTCGTTCCCACACGCTTTGATGTGTCTCGGTTCACCTTTGGTGAAGCACCCGAGTCTCCACACGAACAGTTCCAACATGAAATTTCTGTCGGCTTGCCGCGATACGCTCGGCGTCTCGCATATTGTCCGCGACGATTGTGTGAGTATTTCCGTTCAGACGGCGCCCATCCTTGTCATACGCAACGGCTTCGATTCCATATGTCGGCATTGTCATTTCCTGATTCTGTTACTTCTTTGATTTGGCGATTTGATCTTCGATAGACTTTTTGTATGCCTCGGCAAACTTGGGAAGCCCTTCGGTTAATGTCCACTTGCCAATGTTGAATGCACCTTTCCCAAGTAGTTTAAGTCCCGCGATTGACCGTTCCTTGCTACCGTCTCCGTTGACCATCTTCGACCAGTCTTCGGAGAGGTTCATGTATTCGATGTTCCAGTTCTCAGCACCTTCCAACAATCTGCGATCGGCTTCTTCGTCCTCGTCGTGAGCGTCCTTGGTCGAATCGTTTTCCACTGGTCCTCTCCTTTGGGGAGTGCTCGTTGAATATAGTATCGGCGCTGCCCACAAAAACTTGAGTGGAGTCGGATTCCACTCATCGTAGCCAGTGACACGTGTCGGAAAGCCGGGCGTCATCAAACGTCATGGGGGCAATCATCTTGGGTAACGTCGCGCCCGAGAGCTTGCACTTGTTCGACAGGCGATCGGGCACCCCCAAAGTTGAGGCTAGCCCAATTTCCGTCCCCGTCTTAGTCAGAAGATCCGGCTCTTCGCGGCCGCCCGAACGGTGCACTAGCTGGCAAATTTTGCCGGCGTCATCCGCTGCAGTTCAGATCGCGTCGCCACAGGTTGTCGCTGCTTGGTCGGTCCCCTAACACTCGTTAAAGTTGCTGTTGAAGCCTCGGACACCACGATTCTCTGCTGCTGCGGGAGCGCGATTGCTGTACCTCCGGCATGGACCGCATGCCGTAAGGCGCTGCGCGCGATTCTGGGTGCCAAGTCGAGCGATCCCACACAGCTGCTTCCCACAATTCCGGCATACCCGGCTGGAACTTGATGCTGGCCACTTTCGGGCGGCCTCCATTATCGGCACGCATGAACGACATGGCCGTGCTAAACTATCTCCATGAAATCAACAGGTTGTGGGGCTTTTTGGGTGCCCCAAGAGAGGGGGGTATGTCTACAGTTAGCCGGAATCGCCTGATTAATGCCATTATTTTCTTCGCTCAGAACACTCATTTCTGCGGGAAAATAAAGCTCTTTAAGCTTTTGTATCTGCTCGACTTCGAGAATTTCAGCCACACCGGCAAGAGTGTTACCGGGTTCGAGTATCAAGCATGGAAGTTTGGGCCGGTGCCCATTGAGTTGATGCAGGAATGGGAGGGGCTTAATGCCGATCTTGCGTCCGTCGTATATATCGAGGAAGAGCGGATCATCGATTATGTTAGGCAAACGGTCAAAGTAAGGGAGGGTGTAATATTTGATGGGGATGATTTTACTCCTCGTCAAATCAATATTATGCGCGGCTTGGCTGATCGTTATTCGAACACCCGGTCGCCGACAATGATCGATGTTACACACGAGCAGAATGGAGCTTGGGACAAGGTATGGCACGGCGGCCAAGGCGCATTCAAAACTATCCCGTATGATCTTGCTGTACCTGAAGATGCGCCCAATCGTGCGGACATCTTGGAAATAGCAGCAGAGGAAGCGATGTATCAGGCAGCGCTCGAAGCTGAAAATAACGGTCAGTACGCTCACTAATGCCGCCCCCACTTTTTACTTCTGGACAGATCTGGAAGGACGATCGCTATTATCTCAATACGAAAACACAGCAATGGGAGCGTAAATATTATTTGGTGATGGCGACCAGTCCGGACGGATCGGATGCCTTGACGGCAGTATTTACCTCTAAACCCAATGGGTTGACCGACGACCCGGCATGTTCGACTGGTACGCCACGTGCCGGTCACTATGTTGGTATTCAGGGTGGCTTTCTTGTATTGGAAAGCTGGGTGGAGTTCAGTAGTATCAAAATCGTCGACTCTTATCTAATCAATCAGCAAGTCGGTAGCGGTCAGACCTCTCTGACGGTACAGACGCTTCCCCCCGCGCTCTTCTGCTCCGTTTTGCGATGTGCTCTGCAGGTTGAACTCGATATCTCGAACAGAGGTATTCGTTGGCTTCGCGATACCATCGCTGCTTTGAACTGTCCTTAAATAATAATCATCACCAGCTGGCGGAACCTGCTTCCGCCATTGGCTAGGCAGCGACTAGTGCATCTAGGTTAGTAGTACGGTTACTCGCCAACCACGTAGTGCAACGCTGCGGTCGGTCAGGTCGGCAGTGGCTATTGCACTAACGCTTGTGCCGCTTCTCCCGCTCATCGAGCGCCTGAACGACCTTGCCGGCCACGGTGTCGGCGAAGAGGTCCATCGTTCGGTCGTCGACTGGCGGTACTCCCTTCGCATCCCGTTCAAGGCTTTCTTCGAGCCGCCTCACGACCTCCGCATTCAGCGATCGGCCGTTCTCCTCCGCGAGCTCTGTCAGCCGGTCCTTCAATTCGACCGGCAGGCGCAGCTTCATTTGTGGATCTTCACGTGTCATGTCGTGATTATGATGGACCACGGTGGTGTTGACAATGAACCACCGTGGTGTATATCATGAAGTCACCGTGATCCCCAGTGTTGCCATCCACAGCGATGAGGAGATAGCTATGCGCGCCCAAGCATCGATGCAGCAAAGTTCCGTGCCCGTTCGCGTTGGTCAACTTGCGATTCTGTCGACTCGCCACGAGACGCGAATCATCCGCGTCCTATCGCGCGCTGCGGACATCTGCCTCGACTGGAAGGTCGAAATACTGGGCAGTCCACTCTGGTGCGTCGACGCGCGCACCAACCTGCCGGCGATCACGAATCATGCCTTGGTGAAGGGCGGTCAGTTGTTTTCGCTCGAGACGGATGACATGGAGTTGTCACTGACCGAAGAGCAGGATGGTTGACGGAGTGACCCCAGTCGACAGCATTTTTTGTGCCTAATGATTAGGACAACATGATGATTAAAAATGAATCAACTGATCGCGAGGATTCGTCCCGCCTCGTCGAACGAATCGTCCGAGACGCTTTGCGTAACGCCTCGATTGCGTCCACAGATGCAGATGCGTTGGATATCGCTGGCGACGCACTGTGCCGCCTCGTCGAAATTGCCCGTACGGAGGTGCAGCGTGGATAAGAAAAACCTTAAAGAGAGATTCAACGAAGCCCTATTCGATTTGGGGGAGCTTGATGGGCTGCTCGACATTCTGTATGAAGTCACACCTGATGACGCCATCGACGAACTGCCTCTCAAATGTGTTTTGTTGCAGGCGTGCCGCAAGGTCAAGAGCGTGAGCACCGCGTTCTGCCAACTTGAGGTGGAGGTGGGCAATGGCTGAAATCGACAATCGAGAAACTGCTGCACGAGACATTTCCGGCGCCGTCCAGGCCTTGAGCGATCTTTGGATAATCCTCGATGGCTCGCTTGGCAGTGACAGGGAGGGCGCAGCGTGTTCTATGGCGAGCGAATTGCTGCCGTTGATTGGCGGCCGGCTCGACAGTGCAATTTCCGCACTCGGCGTGGGTGCAACCGGTTGTTTCGCAAAGGTGCTAGCTGACAGAGGAATCGTGATTGGTGCGTCCGGCACCCCCCAAGAAGAGGTGAACTATGTCTGACATTCGCACGCTTAAGACTCTCGCTGAGGAGCCTCTTGATGGCAATGCGATGACTGGATATTTTTCGGTCACGGCTGGTATGCCGGTTCTTGAAGCCCTGGAGGCTTCGTCATGCCATCTCAGCGTCGTGCTGGACGTGCTTAGAGACGCTGCATCCAATAGCACTGAATGCTCGAGCCAGATGTACGCCGCTATCGCAGTCGCAGCGATGGCCAAGGGACTACTTGATTCTGCTGTATCGGCTATTGAGGCCGATGGTAAGGAGGTGTGCCATGGCTGAGATCGAAAGAATCGAGGCGGCTGCAAATGTAATCCTCGGTCTTTGCAAGGGTGAGGGTGACTTGTCGGTCCGGCTCGAGCGCATTGCGTACGCGGCCGCCATAATCAGACAGCAGGCTGACGCGCAAGCGGGAAAATTCACGACGGCAGCGGGGACCAATCATGGCTAAGCGCGATCTCTCTCCCGATTACTGTTTCGGCGTTTCACGTGCTCACGCGTTGCTTATCCGCTGGGAAGAGCGTTGTCGAGCGGACTGGAGCGTAAATGTGCGATTCCCGGAAGAGCTTCGATGTGAACTGGCTCAGACGAGCGGGGACGTTCGTTTGGGCATGGAGGACTGCTTCGCGTCCTGTGTGCGAGCTGTAATCGAGCGGAACCTTCCGATTTTGGAAAACTGGGAGCCAGTCGAAGAATTGGAAGATCCCGCCGAGTATTTGTACGGTATCGGAGTGCCTTGAACCGTTGATTCATAACCTCTCTTGTGTTGGTTGGCTTCTGAGGGGCCATCCTTAGAGCCGTCAGCAGGCAGAGAAAAATATGCAAGAAGAACAATTTCTGATCCGTGACCGATGCTACGGCGTCTGGCATCGGCCGCGATCGATTGGACGCTATCTTGAGCGTCGAAAAGCACAATCATTGACGATGGCCGACCTGGATAGCGTCCTGTTCGTCGAATACGGGTACGGGAACAAGCTTCCGTTGGCTCTTGTCGAGGTCGCTCAGGACATCGGGCAAGAGAAGCCCACTGGCGTTATTCGGGAACTGGCGAAGATGGCGAACCTGCCGGCATTCGTTGCGCTTTACACACCCGCGCAACAGGCGAATCCCACTAGTCCCGCATGGCATGACATCGACGGTTTCCGCGTTCGACGTGTGTGGCCGAAACCGGAGGCGTCGTGGAGGTCGCTGACGCCTGGGCAGTGGGCAAACGCGCTGCTACAGATTCGAGACTGGCAACTGCGCAAGTATGTGTCGCGCGCCGCCGAAAACGATGCCCACTTCTGACGTGTATAAAGCTGGACTAGACCAAACAGACAGCGTAAGTTCGTCGGACTTAGTTCGGCCACAACCGGTCAGCCACGAACGTCCGCTTCAGGGTAGGCTTCTATGCATTCGTTTCAGCGGACGCCTGCAACTCTAATGCCTCGTCGATGACGGCAGGAATACAGGCGTAGCCCACAGCGCGACTCGCGTAGAACCTATGAAAGCCATCTATCACCCGGTATCTGAAGCCAGAGCCATTGGGTAACGGTTCGACTGCCACCGGCGGCAGAGCGCACTTCGGTGACATGAACGCCAAGAGGACTGGCACCAACTTATACTTGCGGAACGGCTCCATGCCAGGGTTACGCCGGGGCGGTTGGATGTCTTCAATGGCCACCAGTTCGACCGCCTGGGTGCCGGACCAAGGATAGCACTTGCTCTCTGGGTGCCACGAATCAATTTCGCAGAAAGCTAGCCAGTCCGCGGGAATAACATATTCGTCCACGATTACCAAGGAGCATGGCTGGCAGCAATCATCCTTTCTCGCATGTGTGCCTGTGCCTCGTTCAGTTCATCTGCTGTGTACAGTGCGAGGCCGTTGGCCATCTTGGTTGCCAAGTAAGCATTGAACCACTCGAATGCCAAGGCGTTGGCCTCGTCTTCCTGGGCCTGGTTGGCTTCCGGTGTGATTTCACTGGGCGGCCGGTGGTTGCGTACTGCGTGTGCTACCTCATGCAGTACGACGAAGTGTAGGTAGCGGACACCTGGGTGGTCTTCAGCCACAGGACCGCGCGGGATGACGCGCTCGGCAAGTACGATGATGTGCTTGTCTGCGGCGAATGCGCGCCCCAATCGGCGGCCGTCGGAGTCAGTGGTGGAAACGAAGGCGAACCTGTCGCCATGCTCGTTCCAGATTTCGTCGGGGATGCACTCAAGCGCATGTGCAATCCAGAAATCGCCATCGCGTCCGCAGTTGAGTGATGCCATGGCCTCGCTCCTTGAGCCCAATGATAGAAGCCACCCCATCGCGGCCCACTGTTGGGCCAATTTTACAGTGTTCTTAGGCCGTTGAATCCCTGGAGTCGAATGACCGAATTCGGACGTCGAATCGTACTTGGCGAAAAAGCAGATTGGGCGTGAGTGTGCGTTGCCGACGAGCAGTGTCCGACGGCGGCTTCCTAGCAAGCTACCTTGCATCCGCGACCGGCAGCTCCGGGGCGATCACGGCCCTTGATGAAGTGACGGCCAAGCAATCTCAGACCTGATCTGACCGTGACTGAGAGATCAGGTCTTGACTTGCGTATCTGACATCTAGTTTCGGTTGTCGCGGCACGACAACAACTCGCTTTTCCTGCTCTAGCGGCGCATCACTTTGCGATATCTCGCGTAGACCGAATGCCGTCGCGACAGTATGCGTGTGTCACTCTGTAGACGTGGCTGCCACTCTTCAGCGCAGGACAGGGGCCGCTGAAAAATTGTTGCCAAGCCGTGCGAGCCCCGCTAATCTTCCTTCATACCTAGCCCGGGTTAAGGGCATCGACCGAAGTGCGCCGAGACTAATCGGCAATTGTTTTGAAAGCTCGCTCTGCGAGCGCGGTGACTTGATCACCGAATGAACTGAGTAGGGCCTACGCCCAAAATCCGTCCATCGTTTCCTGATGGGCTCGTGACTGCTTCGCCGGTAGGTGAAGCCCTCCATCGCCTTTTGCTTTCTGCGGAAGGCGCGATGTGCAATCCCCGTATGCCGCTCCTGTGGCAATCAATCCGTGACGTGCGCTCCCCAGCGCTTACGCCGTGTCTTGCTGCGTCCGTCTCAATCGCCTTCGTGACGATTAGCGGCGTCCTTGGCCGCGGCGTCTGGAATCTCGTGTCGACTCGCTCGGCACGCATCAATTCGCGCGGTCGGGGCATTGGCGCCCCCCGATCGGTCGCAAAGCCAAAACACGGATCAAACGGGGGAAGCGTCTTCCCGCCACGCGTTGAACCTCATTGGGTTCATGCGTGCCGGGCTGCGTCAGCTAGCTGGCGTAGAACGCTCCCAATCTCACCAGGCCGAGGCTCGTGCCCCCGTTTGTTGTCTCCCAGCTGCGTTTTCGCGGCTCCGTCCAGCGGACAGGGAGGCAACTGGGGTCGAGCCTCAAGTCATGGATGCGGGGTACGCATGTCGCACAAATCTCTCACGGCCGACCTGTGCCGTGCTGCGCGCGGGGCGCGTGGCAAACAGGCAAACTCGACCTGGAAAGGTCGCGAGAAGTCGCTCGCGCGTTTCGCGCGGTTTCTGTGGGACATGGGCTTTCAGGTTCACACGACCGGTCAGCTCAAAGAGAAGCATCTGATCGCCTGGTCGAACGACATGACCCGCCGAGGGCGTTCGAATCGGACGGCCGTCAACAATATGTCGCACATCCGAACGGCGCTCGAAGGGATCGGTCGTCGGCCGTTCGCTGACAAGATGAGCAATGCTGCGCTCGGTTTGTCGGGTGCAAGCCGGGCCGGCACGAAGCGGCCGATGATGCGTGACGAGTTGGAACCGTACCGCGCCGCCGTTGCTGCGATCGACCCGGGCATTGCGATTGTGCTCGAGCTGCAGCTTGAACTCGGACTGCGTGCAAGGGAGGCGGTTCAAAGCATCAAGTCACTTGCTGAATGGCGCCGCGCGCTTTCGAACCCAATCGGGGATGGCTTCGTGACCATCATTCACGGGACGAAGGGAGGTAAGACGCGTCGAAGCCCACCGCTGGATCGGCAGCGCGCCGCCGAGTTGGTGGAGCGTGCGATCAGGCTGTCGAACGAGTACGGCGGGAAGCTGGTACGCAAGCCGGATCTGAAACGGGCGATGGAGCGTTACCACTACGTCGTGCGCAAGGCCGGTATGACCGATGAACGAGCGCCGCATAGCCTCCGGTATGCGTATGCGACCGAACATCTAGAACGGCAGAAGGCGGCCGGCGTATCGCGCCGGGAGGCGGCCGCTGGGGTGTCGACATGGCTTGGCCACGGGGACGGGCGCGGGACGTGGGTGGAGCGCGTCTATGGGCGTGAGGCGCTGGCCGGTGCGGAGGCGAAGCATGCATAAGCACGTCGACACGCTGCCGGAAGTTGGCCACTCGCGCTGGAGGCAAATCGCTCCGTTTGTGGGCGTGTGCAGGGAGACATGGCGAAAGCTCTGCCTTTCCGGAAGGGCACCGCAACCGATTCAATTGTCATCGCGGTGCACGGTGTGGAAGAACGTCGAGATTCATCGCTATCTTTCCGATCCCTTGCAATACAGAGATGAATGAGACGAATAAACGTGATTGTGTGGGAGCGTTCGAGCAGTGCGGTCCAGCCGCTGAGATCCAGCACGGCGCCAGCTACCGGGAATGGTCTTTTGCCCATGTATTCCATGCAGCGTCGCCGTTCAAATCTGCTAGGATTTTCCGAACCGCAGCGCAATGACTGCGACAACACAATCACAATTGACGGGGAATGCCATGGCAGATAAGAGCTCAACCAGCCTTGCAGCCGAGATGCCGAAAGCGTGGTCGTATGTCAACGTCGGACGTAATTTCCCCAGAAGTGTCGAAGTAAAATTCCCCACCCTGTTCGGACGGTGATCAGCCGGCGATGTGATCGGATGAGCTCCTTCGCGGACGGCCCGGGCGCCGACGAACCGGTTCAGCGGACGGGTGATTCAGGGAAGATGGTCGGTTGCGCAGATGGTCGGGCAGCAGATCGGCGTGTTCTCGTAGGCGGTACGATGTGCCTTCAATCTGCACGACGATCGCGTGGTGCAGCAGCCGGTCGAGCAGCGCCGCGGCGACCACGCTGTCGCCGAACACTTCGCCCCATTCGCCGAAGCTGCGATTGGACGTCAGGATGATCGCGCAGCGCTCGTAGCAGGCGTTGACGAGCTGGAAGAACAGATTGCCGCCGTTGGAGCCGATCGGCAGGTAACCGATCTCGTCGACGATGAGCAGGCTGTTGCGTGCAAGGAAGCGCACGCGCTGCGCCAGGTTGCCCTCCCGCTCGGCCTTGGCCATCGAGTTCACGATCTCGGCCAGCGAGCCGAAGTAGACGCTCTTGCCGGCGCGCACGGCTTCCACGCCCAGCGCAATGGACAGGTGCGATTTGCCCGTGCCGGGCGGCCCAAGGAAGTGCACGGTCTGCCGTCGTTCGATGAACTCAAGTTGCGCAAGCGTCATGATGCGATCTCGGTCGAGGCTCGGCTGGAAGCTGAAGTCGTAACCGGCCAGCGTCTTGATCGTGCCGAGCCGCGCGGTCTGCAGCGCCATCCGGATGCGGCGGGTCTCGCGCGTCGTGAACTCCTCGCCCAGCAGCGTTTCCAACACTTCCAGCATCGAGCTGTCGCCTTGCTCGAAGCGATTCAGGGTGGCGTCCAGCGTTTCGAGCGCGCGCGGCATGCGCAAGCCGACGAGATAGCGCCGGATGCGTTCCAGTGTCGAGGCAGGCATGCCGCTCATGCGGTCCTCCCAGCATCTGCGAGGCGTCTTGCGACCTGGTCATAGAACGACAGAGGCCGGCGAGCTACGGCTACCGTTACCGATGGTGATGGGTGTCGTGCTGGCTGCTTGCGCTGATTTGCGCGCCGATGGCCGGGCAACAGCGAGGTTCGTCGCCGGCCTTCGAGCACGGGATGAACCGCCAGCAGTTCACCGTCTTCGTAGATGCGGATCTCGTGGGCCAGACTGTGGACGTCGAGCGTGCGCTTGCGTGTTCGATCGGGCACGCTGTAGTAGTTGCCGCCGACCGAGACGAGGCCTTCGTGACTCACGCGACGCTCGAGCCGGATCACGCCGTTGAAGGTGCCGGCCGGCAACGCCTGCAGTGCGGGACGCTCCTCACCGAAGTGCTGGGCGACGACGCGGTGCGTCGTGCCGTGCACGCGCACATTGGCCACCGTGTCGAGCCACTCGCGCAACTGTCGGTTCAAGTCGGCGAGATTCTGGAAACGACGCGCCAGGAAGAAGTCCTGCCGGATATAGCGGTACGGCCGCTCGACCTTGCCCTTGGTCTTGGCGCGATATGCCTTGCAGGCGCGCGGCGCGAAGCCGTAGTGCTGCGCAAACGCGACCAGCTTCGCGTTGTAGACGATGTGCTTCTCGACTTCGCCCAGCACGGCCGCCTTCATCCGGTCGTACAGAATCTCGCGCGGAGCGCCGCCGAGGTGCTCGAACGCATCCATGTGGCAGCGCAGGACGGTCTGCAGGTCCTGATGCTCGACGAAACGTCCCCAGAGATAGCGGCTGTGCCCAAGCACGATCGAGAATAGCCAGATCGAGCGTCGCTGGCCAGGCGCGTCGCCGAACTCGACATTGAAGTGGGCGAAATCCACCTGCGCTTGATGCCCGGCAGGCGTCTCGAAGCGCACCTCGAAGCCACGTTGGCGGGGCGGCCGGACCTCCCGAACCAGGTCGCCCAGTGCCGTGCGGCCACCGGTGTACCCCATGGCCCGAATCTCGCGCAGCAGTCGCTCGACGCTCAGGTCGGGAAACTCGCGCACACGTTCGGTGACGTAGTGGACGAACGGATCGACCACGCACGGTCGCGGTGCGCGCGGACCGTAACGCGGCGCCTGAACGCCATTCCTGATGTATTTACGAACGGTCTTGCGGTCCATACCCAGTCGAGTAGCGATGGCCGAAATACTCAGCCCTTGCCGATGCAATTCCAGAATCGTCATCACTTCCTCCAGCTCGACCACCGACACCCCCACGACGGATCTCCAGGGCGATATGGTCGGCGATCGACAGGACGGCGCCGCTACCGCGGCGCCATCAGATAAAAAACTGGGGAAAATTACTTCGACGAAAGTGGGGAGTATCTATCCGACGCTGACAGTCGTATCTTGATTCAATGCTTGTCGCAGGGGAAACCGTTCAAGAGAGCACGGTGCAGCGCCGACTGTTTGCGCTTTTGCATCGACGCGCCCTAGTGGCGGCGACATCCGGTCGTCTAATCGGGCTGACGCGAGGCCTAATCGGAGGGTTTTCGCCGGTTGACCTCCGCTGGCAGGACATCAAGACGGCCCATATCAAGGCGGGCATTTTCGGCAGTACGTTGACGGTTACCGCCCTGACTCAACCCGACTTGGCGAGCGGCGGCGCGCTCCGTGGGTTTCAATTCTCCGGTTTGCGCAAAGCAGAGGCACAAGCAATCTACCGTATCTGCCAGGCGCAGGAGCAGGCGTGGCGCGAAAAGCGCCGGCAGCGCGAGCTTGAGGAAATGCGTGCCAAATCCGGTGGGTTTCAGGGCAGCTTCGGTGACTCCGCGGCAGCGGCTGGTGAAAGTCCGACGGAGCGGCTACAGAAAGCTAAGGCCATGCTCGATCAAGGGCTTATAAGCGATTCCGAATACGAAACCATCAAGGCTAAGGTCATCAGTCAGTTTTGATATCGGCGTATGAGGCAGTTCGAGACTCGTGTTGCCGGAATCATGCGGGGAAGTAATGAAAAAGATATGTTCCCTCCTGTTGTGCCTGACGCTCATATCCTGTGCCTCGGTCCATGAGAGTTACGCGCCCGATGGCCGTCCTGCCTATACGCTGAATTGCAGCGGCCTCGCACGAGGGTGGGACAAGTGCTTCGAGGCTGCAGGCAATCTCTGCAAGACAGCCGGCTATGATGTACTGGATCGAAGCGACGAAAGCGCTGCTTCGGTCGGGGCGGGTGGTGGTGGCCTGTTCGGAGCGAAGACGAACGAGCGGTCGATGGTGATTGCCTGTAAAAGGCCAGTTGGATGAGCGGTGCGGTAGCTTGGTGGACCTTTTCGTCGTTAGAAACAAGAGGTAGCCAGGTCGACGGCCATTTTTGCGAGGCTATGCGGCATGATCGCGGCTCACAACCTGCTCAATCTCCGCAAGTCGATTGAGCTGTCGTAGTAGGTTCGTGACTTGATAGACCATGCTCGATCCACCTCCGACTGCTCCACCTACAGCGTCGGCAGAGATCAGTCCTGTTCGCTGAAGGGCCCCAAGCGCGGCCTTAAAGTCTTCAGGGGCCACAAATACGTTGGGCACTAGCTCTGTTCGCGTGAGGTGCAGTGGTTCATGGCCGATTCTTGGTGTGTCATCTGGGGCCGTTGAGTGCCGTAGAAACGTTCCAAGTAGGATGACTTCATCTCGGCGCAGTGACGCCAGTAGGTCGGCGTAGTACAGGAAATCGTCGGCTACGATGGCTTTGTCGCGCACCTGGCCGGCATATACGGCAGCCAGCAAGCGGAGATTCAAGCGGCCCGTCCCTTCTTGGGCGGCGCGCCAGTATCGATACAGGATTGAGACGGATTCATCGATGTCGTCAGTGGTCGGAGAGGCGCCCCCGTGGCGGATCTCATCTAACAGGATTTCTCGAGCTGCCCCCTGACGCCTTTCCATTACTGCGCTCAACGCTGAGCTAAGGGCCGCTCCGCCGAAACTCGCGATTGAACTCGATGCAGCAGTGAGGGTATCAACGATCAAGGCGCCAATCAGATTCGGAATTTCTGACATCGCGACAACTCCAAGATGACCGGCAAATGACCGGCGTTTGATTCTGTCACTAAATTGTCGTGGCAAGCGAGTGTTTCGTGGATGTAACAGAAGGAGGACTCATTCTGAGCTCTCGAGCCCTGAACAACGTTTAGAAGGCCGCCGAGTGGATGGTGGTGTAAATCTTGCGTCGTTTAGTGATGGGATCGCGACACCCTAAGATTTGGTCACAGTTTGTCGTTATCTGCTATGGACACGCTGGAATCAGCGGGATAGAGTGAAGTCGTAGTTTTCATAGTGAAAAAAATGCACCTGTCAAGCTGCGGTGCCGCGCGACAGGTAGTGGAGCGCCGAGCCATGAAGCCAATCGATTATGTTCGCGACCACAAGACCGCGATCAACGGGGTCTTGGCGCGCTTTCATGTCCAAAATCCCCGCTACATTCCCGAGGTAGTGGGCGAGGCTGAAGTGGTCTTGCTTGTGCAGCCGGAGGGGCAGGTATCGTATTTCGACGTGTTCAAGATGGAGGATGCGTTGACTGACGAACTGCACGCTCGGGTAGCAATACTCACCGAAGGTGGGTTAAAGGGGAGTGATCGCGACCGTATTCTGAGCATTGCCCAGAAGGTCTAGTCGTGCCAACGCCCCGCGAGCGCTGCGAAGACATACTTCGCTCGGCACAGGCTATCTTGAGCGAAGTGAACGGACACGACGAACAGGCGTTTGTTGCTTCTGACGGGTTGGTGGCGGCATGTTGCTATCGATTTGTAATCATTGGGGAGGCCGCCAGTTCATTGCTGACTGTGTGCCAGAGTGAGATTGGGCAATGTCCAGCGACCTTGGCTACTGCTCTAAAGTACGCCAAACGAATGCGTGATCTGTTGGCTCATCACTACTTCGCCGTTGATCCCGCTAAAGTTTGGGCAACAATTCAGCGGGATCTTGGGCCGCTGGCGGTTGATGTCGCCAATCTTCACGCGAAGTTCCCCTAGTTACTTAAGAGTACGCACGATTGCGTACAAGGGGCCCGTCTATCCGTCGGGCCTCGCCGTATATGAGCCGCCAGGATATCGCTAGGTTCTGTTCGTGATCGTTTACCGCGCGGCGTTGATCGGGATCACCGGAGCATCAGCTTCCAGTGCATCGAGGTGATCTGCCCAGTGTTGCATCATCTTCCGACGTTCGGGTAAGAACTCGGCATGCACGTATGCTGCGGTAACCTGATTGCGTTCAGCATGGGCAAGTTGCCGATCGACAACATCGCGACTATAACCGAGCTCGCGTAGCACAGTCGCAGCTAACCCGCGGAACCCGTGGCCGGTCATTCGTGACTTGTAGCCCATACGATAGAGCGCATAGAGCATCGTATTGTTCGAGATGTGGCTTCGGCCCTGGACGCTGTAGAAGACATGCCGGTGGCCGCCGTTCAGCTCACGCAAGGTGGCCAATGTGTCGAGCGCTTGTCGCGACAGCGGAACGATGTGCGGGTCGCGCATCTTCATCCGCTCGGGCGGAATCCGCCATTCGGCGGCGCGCTCGTCGAACTCGTCCCACTCCGCGTTGATCATCTCGGTTGTCCGAGTGAACGTCAGGGCCATGAAGCGAAGCGCCAGCCGAGTGACGAGATCGCCCTGGTAGGCCGCGATGTCCCGCATGAGTTGCGGAATCTCGACGGGTTTGACTCGCGCCATGTGTTTGACGCCCGTACCTTTCTTGAGGACAGTCTCAGCGTCGATGTCCGCGGCAGGATTGCGGGGGCATCTCCCGGTCATGATTCCGTACTGGAATACCGCCCGTGAGCGCTGGAGGATGCGCTTTGCCGTCTCTCGCACGCCGCGGGACTCGACAGCCCTCAGGATCTCGAGCATGTCGGGCGCCTCGATGTCTCGGATCGGACGATGGCCGATCCGGGGGAAAACGTCGACCTCCAGCGAGTTGATCACCTTGCCCGCATACACTTCGGTCCAGCCGTCTTTCTGAGTAGCAAACCACTCGCGCGCGACAGCCTCAAACGTCGACGCCGCTTCGATCGCCCGCGTGCGCTTGACTTCCCGTTTCTGCTCGGTCGGATCGATACCGGCGGCTAGTTGCTTCCGTGCATTGAGGCAGGCTTGCCGAGCCTCGGCCAGTGTCACCTCCGGATAGACGCCGAACGACGCAAGCTTTTCCTTTCCGTCGAACCGGTACTTCATGCGCCAGTACCGGGAGCCGTTCGGCATGACCTGCAGATAGAGCCCCTTGCCGTCAGCTAAGCGGTATGGCTGTTCGGCGGGCTTTGCGCGACGCACTTGCAGTTCGGTTAGCGGATCAGTTCGCTTTGGCATTGGCTTGGGGGTATCGATGCCGAGCGCTTCGGGGTATATTCCCACTGATACCCCCAATGCACTTGGCTTGTACTGGGCAACCTTGGGCAATGATGGCAGCAAAAGCCTAGGCGCCACAAGGCTGTGTGCGACTTTTTGGGCAACCTTGGGAAGTGTTGGGAACTTAGATGGTCCCCCCGACAGGAATCGAACCTGTATCTAGCGCTTAGGAGGCGCTTGTTCTATCCATTGAACTACGGGGAGAGCCATGTCCGGGTAATCGCAAAACACGCGAACCGGACGGCGGTGTGGACAGCGCGCAGAGTATAGCAAACACGCGGCGCGTCGGCGGGGCGGAATGCACGCCGACGCGCGTGATCGCGCAATCGGCCGCGACCGGAAAATCAGAGCGTCAGCGAATCAGAAATCGACGACAACAAAATCTTCCTTGCCCACATCGCACAGCGGACAGCGCCAGTCGGCGGGAATGTCGGCGAAACGGGTGCCGGGTGCGATGCCTTCGTCGGGCAGCCCTTCCGCTTCGTTATAGACCCACCCGCAAATCAGGCAGACCCAGCTCTGGTATTCGGTTACTTCGCTCATGTAGCGCTCGGGAAAAATGGAAATCCGGTGATGCCGTCCGCGGCCTGGCCGGCGGACGAAAGGCGCAATGGTACCGGAATTTCGCCGAACGGCTCCGCAACGTCGTGTTAAACGTACGCATCGCGAACAACGCCACCGAAGCACATATGCCCTGCGTGCGGTGTATGCTTCCCGGGCTGTCCAATCATAAGGAGAATACGATGCTAAACAGAAAGTGGATCGCGGGTGCGGTGTGTGTGGCGGCGATGGCCGTGTCGACGATGGCGCGGGCCGAGGCGCGCGTGTATTTCGAAGCGCCGAGCGAGGGCGCGACGGTGTCGAACCCGGTGCACGTGAAGTTCGGGGTCGAAGGGATGGAACTTCGACCGGCCGGCGACATGACGCCGAATACCGGCCATCATCACCTGCTGATCGACAGCCAGCCGGTCCCGAAGGGCGACGTGATTCCCGCGAACCAACGTTCGCTGCACTTCGGCAAGGCGCAGACCGAAACCGATATCAAGCTGCCGCCCGGCCAGCATACGCTGACGCTACAGTTCGGCGACGGCATGCACCGGTCGTACGGCCCCGAAATGAGCTCGACGATCTCGATCAATGTGAAGTAATCGCGTGTGCCGCGTACGGGCGCCTTGGGCGTCCGGCGCGGCATGATCGATCGGCCGGCCGCAGGCATCTGGCCGACGCGGGCCTTTTGCCCGGAACCCGAGGCCGGCGTCCGCGACCGGAAGCCGGGCGCACCCGGTGTACCATCGCATCGCGTCGACGCGCTTCGCTGGACACTGCCTGCCAGCCGTCGAAAGCGCGTTCCAGCCCGCCCCTCAACCCGTTTGCCGGGCTTATCCGTCCGGCCATACCGGTGGCGTCGCCCGCGACCGGTACAATGGGCGCTTCCGATTTCTCTCATCGCCGTCTCCCCATGTCGCTCTATTCCATTTCCGGCGCGCAGCTCGCGTTCGGTCACGTCGCGTTGCTCGATCACGCGGATTTCTCGCTGGAAGCCGGCGAGCGCGTCGGCCTGATCGGCCGCAACGGCGCGGGCAAGTCGTCGCTGTTGAAGATCGTCGCCGGGCTCGCGAAGCCCGACGACGGGCTGGTCACGCGCCAGCAGGAGCTCGTGACCGTCTATGTGCCGCAGGAGCCTGAATTCGAGCCGGGCGCGACGGTGTTCGACGCAGTGGCATCGGGGCTGGCCCACACGCGCGAACTGCTCGAAGAATACGATTCGATCGCGCACCGCCTCGCGGATATCCCCGAAGGCGCCGAGCACGATGCGTTGCTCGCGCGGATGAACGCGCTGCAGTCGTCGCTCGACGCGCACGACGCGTGGAGCTGGCGCACACGTGTGTCGATGACGCTCGCGCAGATCGGCCTGGCGGACGTCGACGCGCCGGTCGACGCGCTGTCGGGCGGGATGCAGAAGCGCGTCGCGCTGGCGCGCGCGCTGGTGCTGCAGCCCGACGTGCTGCTGCTCGACGAACCGACCAACCACCTCGACTTCGACGGCATCCGCTGGCTGGAAGAGCTGCTCGTCGCGCAGCGCGCGGGCCTGCTGTTCATCACGCACGATCGCGCGTTCCTCGACCGCGTCGCGACGCGCATCGTCGATCTCGATCGCGGCCGGCTGCTGTCGTACCCGGGCAATTTCTCCGCGTACCAGACGCGCAAGGCGCAGCAGCTCGAAATCGAGCGCGTGGAAAACGAGAAGTTCGACAAGCTGCTCGCGCAGGAGGAAGTGTGGATCCGCAAGGGCGTCGAAGCACGCCGTACGCGCAGCGTCGGCCGCATCGCGCGGCTCGTCCAGATGCGCAACGAGCGCGCGGAGCGCCGTAATGCACAGGGCAACGTGAAGCTCGACGTCGCGCAGGGCGAGAAGTCCGGCAAGATCGTCGCGGAGCTGGCCGACGTGACGAAGCGCTACGGCGGCCGCACGGTCGTCGACCGCTTCTCGACGACGGTGATGCGCGGCGACAAGATCGGCTTCATCGGCCCGAACGGCGCCGGCAAGACGACTTTGCTCAAGCTGATTCTCGGCGAACTGAAGCCGGACGAAGGCACGGTGCGCACCGGCACGAACCTGCAGGTCGCGTATTTCGACCAGATGCGTGCGCAGCTCGACCAGGAAAAGAGCCTCGCGGATACGATCAGCCCCGGCAGCGAATGGGTCGAGATCGGTGGCGTGCGCAAGCACGTGATGAGCTATCTCGGCGATTTCCTGTTCGCGCCGGAACGCGCGCGTTCGCCGGTGAAGTCGCTGTCGGGCGGCGAGCGCAACCGGCTGCTGCTCGCGCGCCTGTTCGCGCGTCCGGCCAACGTGCTGGTGCTCGACGAACCGACCAACGACCTCGACATCCCGACGCTCGAATTGCTCGAGGAGCTGCTGGCCGACTACGACGGCACGGTGCTGCTCGTCAGCCACGATCGCGCGTTCCTCGACAACGTCGTGACGTCGGTGATCGCGGCCGAGGGTGACGGCAAGTGGCGCGAATATGTCGGTGGCTTCACCGACTGGCAGATCCAGAGTGCGCGTGCGGATCAGCTCGCGCAGCAGGAAGCGGCAAAGCGCGCGGTCAAGGACGCGGCGCCCGTCAAGGAAGAGGCGGCGAAAAGCGCTGCGGGCCGCAACGCGCAACGCACGGTGAAGCTGTCGTTCAACGAGCAGCGCGAGCTCGATTCGCTGCCGGAGAAGATTGCCGCGCTCGAAGAGGAGCAGAAGACGATCAATGCGCAGCTCGAAGACGGCTCGATTTTCGCGAAGGATCCGCAGGAAGGCACGCGCCTGACCGAGCGGTTCGCGGCGATCGACGACGAATTGCTCGCCGCGCTCGAACGGTGGGAAACGCTCGAGGCGAAGCGCAAGCCCGCGTAAAACGCTTGTCGCGTCGCGCGGCCGGCGGCCGCCGCGCGCGATTCCGCGATTGGCGTGCCACGCGGAACCAGTAAAATACCGCGCGTCCCGGGCAGCGCAGCGCACGCCGCGCGCCCGCTTTCGGAGCAGTCCAAGCACACCGTTGTTTCGATTCGCTTTTTTACGGAACTCAACGTTTTGTCCACGACGTTATCCACACGAGGTGTGGACAACGTCCCGATGAATGACGAAATTCAGCGCCTATGTCAACGAAGAAACCCAGCGCGGCCTATAGCGAAGCATCGATCAAGGTGCTCAAGGGTCTCGAGCCGGTCAAGCAGCGCCCCGGCATGTACACCCGTACCGAGAATCCGCTGCACATCATCCAGGAAGTTATCGACAACGCGTCCGACGAGGCGCTCGGCGGCTACGGCAAGCAGATCACGGTCACGCTGCACGCGGACCAGTCGGTATCCGTGGAGGACGACGGCCGCGGCATCCCGTTCGGCATGCACCCGGAAGAGGGTGTGCCGGTCGTGGAGATCGTATTCACGCGCCTGCACGCGGGCGGCAAGTTCGACAAGGCCGCGGGTGGCGCCTACACGTTCTCCGGCGGCCTGCACGGCGTCGGCGTGTCGGTGACGAACGCGCTGGCGACGCGCCTCGACGTGACGGTCTGGCGCGACGGCAAGATCGCGGAACTCGGCTTCGCCGACGGCGACGTCGTGAAACCGCTCGCGACGCAGGGTGCGGGCCGCGGCGAGAAGAAATCCGGCACGCGCGTGCAGGTGTGGCCGAATCCGAAGTATTTCGATTCGCCGAACCTGCCGCTCGGCGAACTGCAGCGCCTGCTGCGCTCGAAGGCCGTGCTCCTGCCGGGCGTCGAGGTCGTGCTCGTCAACGAGAAGTCGGGCGAGCGCCAGACCTGGAAATATGAAGACGGCCTGCGCGGCTACCTGCTCGACGAAATGAACGGCAGCGAGCTGCTGATCCCGCTGTTCGAAGGCGAGCGCTTCGCCGATTCGCGTTCGGGCGACGACACCTTCGCCGAAGGCGAGGGCGCGTCGTGGGTCGTCGCATGGAGCGAGGAAGGCTCGCTCGTGCGCGAGTCGTACGTGAACCTGATCCCGACGCCGGCCGGCGGCACACACGAATCCGGCCTGCGCGACGGTCTCTACCAGGCGGTCAAGAGCTTCGTCGAACTGCACAACCTGCAGCCGAAGGGCGTGAAGCTGCTCGCGGAAGACGTGTTTGCACGCGTGTCGTTCGTGCTGTCCGCGAAGGTGCTCGATCCGCAGTTCCAGGGGCAGATCAAGGAACGCCTGAACAGCCGCGACGCGGTGAAGCTCGTGTCGTCGTTCTCGCGTCCGGCACTGGAGCTGTGGCTGAACCAGCACGTCGAGCACGGCAAGAAGCTCGCCGAACTCGTGATCAAGCAGGCGCAGGCGCGCACGCGTGCGGGCCAGAAGGTCGAGAAGCGCAAGAGCTCAGGCGTCGCGGTGCTGCCCGGCAAGCTGACCGACTGCGAGACGGAAGATATCGCGCGCAACGAACTGTTCCTCGTCGAGGGCGACTCGGCGGGCGGCTCCGCGAAGATGGGCCGCGACAAGGAATACCAGGCGATCCTGCCGCTGCGCGGCAAGGTGCTGAACACGTGGGAAACCGAGCGCGACCGCCTGTTCGCGAACAACGAGGTGCACGACATCTCGGTCGCGATCGGCGTCGATCCGCACAGCCCGGATGACACCGTCGACCTGTCGAACCTGCGCTACGGCAAGATCTGCATCCTGTCGGACGCGGACGTCGACGGCTCGCACATCCAGGTGCTGCTGCTCACGCTGTTCTTCAAGCATTTCCCGCAACTGATCGAGCGCGGCCACGTGTACGTCGCGCGTCCGCCGCTGTTCCGCGTCGATGCGCCCGCGCGCGGCAAGAAGCCCGCGCAGAAGCTCTATGCGCTCGACGACGGCGAACTCGAAGCGATCCTCGACAAGCTGCGCAAGGACGGCGTGCGCGAGACGCAATGGAGCATCAGCCGCTTCAAGGGTCTCGGCGAAATGAGCGCCGAGCAGCTGTGGGATACGACGATGAACCCCGACACGCGCCGCCTGATGCCGGTGAAGCTCGGCGAGCTCGACTACGAGGCGACCGTCGCGCGCATGACGATGCTGATGGGCAAGGGCGAGGCAGCCGCGCGGCGCGGCTGGCTCGAGGAAAAGGGCAACGACGTCGAAGCGGATATCTAAGCCGAGCGCCCGCGCGGCCGGGGATGACACCCGGCCCGGCCTCACGCCACTTACGAATACGGAATTCAGATGGACGACAACACTTCCGATCTCTTCGCCGGCTCCGATGCACCGGACGCCGAAGCGCTGACGCTCGGCAACTACGCGGAGCAGGCGTATCTCAGCTACGCGGTCAGCGTCGTGAAGAGCCGCGCGCTGCCCGACGTCTGCGACGGCCAGAAGCCGGTGCAGCGCCGGATTCTCTACGCGATGAACGAAATGGGCCTCGGCCCGGACGCGAAGCCGGTGAAGTCGGCGCGCGTGGTCGGCGACGTGCTCGGCAAATACCACCCGCACGGCGACCAGTCGGCGTACGACGCACTGGTGCGTCTCGCGCAGGATTTCTCGCTGCGCTACCCGCTGATCGACGGGCAGGGCAACTTCGGCTCGCGCGACGGCGACGGCGCGGCGGCGATGCGATACACCGAAGCACGCCTCACGCCGATCGCGAAGCTGCTGCTCGACGAGATCGACCAGGGCACGGTCGACTTCATGCCGAACTACGACGGCTCGTTCGAGGAGCCGAAGACGCTGCCGAGCCGCATGCCGTTCGTGCTGCTGAACGGCGCGTCGGGCATCGCGGTCGGTCTCGCGACCGAAATCCCTTCGCACAACCTGCGCGAAGTCGCGGCGGCGGCGGTCGCGCTGATCCGCAATCCGAAGCTCACGCACGCGGAGCTGATGAACCTGATTCCCGGCCCGGATTTCCCGGGCGGCGGCCAGATCATCTCGAGCGACACGGAAATCGCGGCGGCCTATGAAACCGGCCGCGGCAGCCTGAAGGTGCGCGCGAAATGGAAGATCGAGGATCTGGCGCGCGGCCAGTGGCAGCTCGTCGTCACCGAGCTGCCGCCGAGCACGTCGGGCCAGAAGGTGCTCGAGGAAATCGAGGAGCTGACGAACCCGAAGCTCAAGCTCGGCAAGAAGACGCTCACGCCCGAGCAGCTCAACACGAAGAAGGCGATGCTCGACCTGCTCGACGCAGTGCGCGACGAGTCGGGCAAGGAAGCGGCGGTGCGGCTCGTGTTCGAGCCGAAGTCGCGCACGATCGACCAGACGGAATTCGTGAACACGCTGCTCGCGTATACGAGCCTCGAATCGAACGCGACGCTGAACCTCGTGATGATCGGCGCCGACGGCCGGCCGGGCCAGAAGGGGCTGCTGACGATCCTCGACGAATGGGTGAAGTTCCGCCAGCTGACGATGACGCGGCGCACGCGCCATCGTCTCGCGAAGGTTGACGACCGCATCCACATCCTCGAAGGGCGGATGATCGTCTTCCTGAACATCGACGAGGTGATCCGCATCATCCGCGAGTCGGACGAGCCGAAGGCCGCGCTGATGAGCGCGTTCGGCCTCAGCGAACGGCAGGCGGAAGACATTCTCGAAATCCGCCTGCGCCAGCTCGCGCGGCTCGAGAAGATCAAGATCGAGAAGGAACTCGAAGCGCTGCGCGACGAAAAGGCGAAGCTCGAGGAACTGCTCGCGAACGAAAGCGCGATGAAGCGGCTGATGATCAAGGAGATCGAGGCCGACGCGAAGCAGTACGGCGACGATCGCCGTACGCTGATCCAGCAGGAAAAGCGCGCGACGTTCGAGGCGAAGGTGGTCGACGAACCGGTGACGGTCGTCGTGTCGCAGAAGGGCTGGGTGCGCGCGCTGAAGGGCCACGGGCTCGACCCGGCCGGCTTCACGTTCAAGGCGGGCGACCACCTGTACGCGGCGTTCCAGTGCCGCACGCCGGACCGCCTGATCGCATGGGGCAGCAGCGGGCGCGTGTACTCGGTGGACGTGTCGGTGCTGCCGGGCGGGCGCGGCGACGGCGTGCCTGTCACGTCGCTGATCGAGCTCGAATCGGGCTCGCACCTGATGCATTACTTCGCGGCGCCGGCCGACCAGCAACTGCTGCTCGCGTCGAGCAACGGCTTCGGCTTCCTCGCGAAGGTCGGCGACATGGTGAGCCGCGTGAAGGCCGGTAAGGCGTTCATGACGATCGACGCAGGCGCGGTGCCGCTCGCGCCGATGCCGGTGCTGCCGAAAGCAACGCAGATTGCGTGCCTGTCGAGCGGCGGCCGCCTGCTCGTGTTCGGGATGGACGAGATGAAGACGCTGTCCGGCGGCGGGCGCGGCGTGATCCTGATGGCGCTCGACGACAAGGAAACGCTCGTTCAGGCGCTCGCGATCGATCCGGCGGGCGTCGTGCTGATCGGCACCGGCCGCGGCGGCAAGGCGATGGACGAGACGCTGTCGTATGCGGGGCTGGCGCCGCACGTCGGCAAGCGCGCACGCAAGGGCCGCACGCCGGACACGAAGCTCAAGGTCGTCAGCGAGCTGCGTCCGCTACTCGGCTGACGCTGCGCTCGTTCGATCGTCCGGCTCGGCCGCGATCGAAGGCCGCACCTCCGCTTCGGCGGACGTGCGGCCTTTTCTTTTGGCGGGGGGATTCGGGTAAGCAAGCGTGGCGATGTCGCGCGGAACTTGCAAAATAGTGTGAAATCGCGCCTGGGGTCTGAACCGTGCGGCGACAATCCGGTCGAACGTCGCTTGAGCCGCGTACGACGCGGCCGTTCGCCGCACCCAACTCCTCACAGGATCGCCGTCATGTCCCATGCTGTCTCCGTCGCGCTGTTTCTTCATCTGCTGGCCGTCGCCGTGTGGGTGGGCGGGATGGTCTTCGCCAACTTCTGCCTGCGTCCGGCGCTGTCCGACCTGTCGCCGCAGCTTCGGTTGCCGCTGATCGAAGGCGTGTTCGGCCGCTTCTTCAACTGGGTTTCGGGTTCCGTGATCGTGATCCTGCTGTCCGGCGGCTTCCTGCTGGTGGAATTCGGCGGCGCGCATGCGACGTGGTCGCTGCACGCGATGGCCGGGCTCGGCGTCGTGATGATGCTGATCTTCGGGCATATCCGGTTCGCGCTGTTCCCGCGCATCCGCCGTGCGGTGCAGGCGCAGAAGTGGCCGGACGGCGCACGCGCGGTGAATACGGTGCGCTTGCTCGTCCTCGTGAACCTCGTGCTCGGCGTCGTCACGATCGGCGCGGCGGTGCTGTCGCGCGGGTTCTGATCGACCGGGGCCCGCCGGCCCGCGTCCAGCCGCCGCTGCACCGGCAAGCGCCGTTACGCGGCCAGCATCGCATCGAGCAGCCATGAGCCGACCGGGCCGAGCGGCCGGTTGCGCGACCAGACCGCATCGACCCGTACGCGGCGCGGCCAGCCGCGTGCGCGCAGCTCGCACAGGCGATCGCGCGCAAAGTGGTCGACCATCCAGCGCGGCAGTTCGGCCCAGCCGAAGCCCAGCACGGCCATCTCCAGCAGCATCAGGTAGCTCGGTGCCAGCCAGTGCTGCGTGCCGACGACGATCCGGTCGTCGGCGCCGCGGCCTTCCGTTTTCACATAGGTATTGAGGCGCAGTTCGCGCACGTCGCGCAGCGCGGCGTGCGGCACGTCGGCGTCGCCGTATTCGGCGAGCGCGTGTGTGCGGCCGACGAACAGCCCGATCTCCGACTCCTCCGCGATCGTCGCCGCGCCGATATCGGCCGGGTAGCTCGCCCGCGCGGCCATCAGCCCGAGCTGTGCGCGCCCCTGCTGGATCAGGTCGAGCACGTCCTCATGCTCGGCGATCTGGCATTCGAGCTCGAGCGCCGGAAAGCGCTGTTCGAGCGCCATCAACGTTTCCTCGTAGCGCTTCGACTGGTACGTATCGGACACGACCAGCGTCAGCCGCGCTTCTTCGCCTCGCGCCAGCCGCGCGGCCATGCGGTCGATCGCCGCGCCGGCTTCGAGCGCGCGCTGCACTTGCGGCAACAGTGTGCGCCCGGCGTCGGTCAGCGTCGGCGCGCGCGTCGAGCGGTCGAACAACTGCACGCCGAGATCGATCTCGAGGTTCGCGATCGCCTCCGACACGGTTGACTGGCGCTTGCCGAGCTTGCGCGCAGCGGCCGTGAACGAGCCGAGCGAGGCGGCTTCGGCGAATGCGAGCAGGGCTTCGGGTGCGTGGCGCATGCGGCGCTCCGGATGGCGATATATCGGTAAAGCCGATGATATCAAACTGGATTCATACGGTTTAGCCGATCAAAATGGCTGCCATCAGTGAAGTACACGAATCGGAGGGCATCATGAAACAGGTCAACAAAACGGTGACGGAACGGCTGCTGCATGCACTGACGTTCGAACTGGTTGCGATCGCGCTGTGCGCGCCGATCGGCGCGTGGCTGCTCGACATGCCGGTGGCGCACGTCGGCGTGCTGACGGTGATGGTGTCGCTGATCGCGATGGCGTGGAACATGGCGTTCAACACGCTGTTCGACCGCTTCGAGCGACGGGCGGGATTGACGCGCACGCTCGGCATGCGGATCGCGCATGCGGTCATGTTCGAGCTCGGCCTCGTCGCGATGGTGGTACCGGTAGCCGCGTGGTGGCTGAACGTGAGCCTCGTCGAGGCGCTGCTGCTCGACCTCGGCATCGTGCTGTTCTTCCTGCCTTACACGTTCTGCTTCAACCTCGCGTACGACGCGCTGCGCGCCCGCTGGATGGCGCGCCGGGTCGCGGTGCAGGCAGGTTGAGGACAGACTGGACGGGCGAGAGGGGCGAGTGCAGGTAGCACACCTGGCGGGGCGGTGGCGGTCGCCCGTCAGCGCGCGGCGGCCAGCAGCCACACGCCGCACGCAACCGCGACCGTGCCGTACACGGCATAGACGGGCACCTTGAAGCGCGCAAAGCATAGCGTCGCGAAGGCGCCCGTCAGCCAGTAAACGGGGTCGGCTGGTTCGCGGTACAGGATCCTCACGACGGCGACGACCAGAAAACCCGTCGTCGCGGCACGCAGCAGGCGCATCCCGTGCTCGAAGCGCGAATGGCGCTTGAGCCGGAACAGGTGGTTCTGCGCAAACACGACGAGGCACCCCGACGGAATGAACAGCGCGGCCGTCGCGAGCAGCGCGCCGACCCAGCCGTCGGTCAGGTAGCCGAGAAACGGCACGACGTTCAGCAGCGGTCCCGGCGAGACAGGGGACAGTGCGAACGCAAGCGTGAAGTCGTGATCGGAGATGCCCGTTGCGGGCGTGACGAACAGCGTCTTGAGCACGGGCAGCGCGGAAAAGCCGCCGCCGAACAGCGTCATGCCGGCGCCGGCGAGGCGAGGCCACAGCAGCGTCGCCTGGTAATCGCCGGGTAGCGGCACCGCGAACAGCGTGACGAGCACGCCGAGCAGCACGAGCAGGTTGCGGTCGCGGGTCGACAGCGTGAAATCGACTGCGTCGCGTTGCGGCGGCCCCGTCAGCCAGCCCGCCGCGAATGCGGCGAAGAGAATCCCGACGAAAGCGGCCGCATTATGCGCGAAAGCGAGCAGAATCGTCGACAGCGCGGCGATCAGTTGTTCGCGCCGCGTGCGAGCGAGCGAGCGCAGCTGCTTGGCCCACGTGACGCCGATCAGCGCGGCGAGCACCATCCCGAAGTGATTGATCAGCATCGGCGCGGCCAGCGAGCGCACGAGCGGCGTGCGATAGAAGATCGCGAACAGCGTCATCAGGATGGAGAACGGCAGCACGCTGGCGATGCCGGCGATCCACGCGCCGACGCGGCCGTGCAGGATCTGGCCGACCTGCACCGCGACGTTGCAGCCGACGGGGCCCGGCACCAGCCAGGCAAGCGCGACGAGATCGCCGAATACGTTGGGCTCGATGCGCCGCAGCCGTTCCACGTAGTGGCGTTCGAGCTGCGCCATCATCGACAGCCCGCCCCATGAGACCGCCGAAATGCTGGCGACGACCTTGAACAGGTCCCACAGGGAAGCCTGCGCCTGTTCGACATCAGCGGTCGCTTCGATTTCGACGGTGGTCATGTTGGTGGTGTGGGCGCGGAGCCCGATCTCTCGCGTGTGGCCATGCCGGCGGCCCGCCGACACGTTGGCCCTCCCAATTGTCCGCCGCGCACCGTGACACTGCCATGCGCGAAAACGCTAGTTCATGAACCAGATAATCGGATCGGAAACCGAAACAATGACGGCGCGCCACGGCCGCGGGGCGCTTACGCGCCCGTGCTGCCGGTCGCGCGGTGCGCGATCACGTTCGGCGAGTCGCCGCGCACGCCGAAGCGTGCGATCAGCGCAGGAATCGCGTCGGCCGGCACCGGTCGCGAGAACAGGAAGCCTTGCGCCTCGATCTCGCCGAGCGCGGCCAGCCACGTGATCTGCTCCTCGGTTTCCGTGCCTTCGACGACGACGGTCAGGCCAAGCGAGCGCGCGAGATGCACGATCGACGACACCATCACGCATACGCTGCGGTCGTTCGGGATGGCCTGCACGAACGAGCGGTCGACCTTCAGCGTGTCGACGGAGAAGCGGTGCAGGTACGACAGCGACGAATAGCCGGTGCCGAAATCGTCGAGTGCGATCCGGATACCGAGCTTCTTCAGTGCCACGATCTTCTCGGACACGAGCTCCGGATATTCCATCATCGCGGTTTCGGTGATCTCGATTTCGAGCCGGTTCGCGTCGATGCCGGTTTCCTGCAGCGTGCGCGAGATCGTCTCGATCAGGTCGCCGCGCCAGAACTGCACGGGCGAGATGTTGACCGCGAGCGTCAGCGTGTCGTGGCCTTCGTCGCGCCAGCGCGCGATCTGCTCGCACGCGGTGCGGATCACGAAGTCGCCGATCGGCACGATCAGGCCGGTCGATTCGGCGATCGAAATGAATTCGTTCGCGGAGATGATCCCGTGCTCGGGGTGATCCCAGCGTGCGAGCGCCTCGAAGCCGGTGATGTGGCGGTGCGTGAGGTCGATCTTCGGCTGGTACGCGAGGAACAGCTGCCCCTCGGCGAGCGCGACGCGCAGTTGCTGTTCCCAGCGCATCAGGTGGTCGGCGCGGTGCGACAGGTGCGGCGCATAGAACTGGTAACAGTTCTTGCCGGCGTCCTTCGCGCTGTACATCGCCAGGTCGGCCTTCTTCAGCAGGTCGATCTCGCTTTCGTTCGCGACGGAGTGCAGCGCGATGCCGATGCTCGCATGCAGCACGAACGAGCTGCCGCGCACGTCGAACGGGTCGCCGAACATCCGGATGATCGCTTCCGCGAGCCGCACCGCACGCCGCTCGACGTCGTCGCCCTTCATCACCACGATGAATTCGTCGCCGCCGATGCGCGCGAGCGAGCCTTCGTCGCCGACTGCATCGGACAGGCGCGACGCGGTCATCTGCAGCACGATGTCGCCGGCGTTGTGGCCGAGCGTGTCGTTGACGGTCTTGAAGTTGTCGAGATCGATGAACAGCAGCCCGAGCCGCGACAGGCTCGTCGGCATCGACACGTCGTTGCGCAACCCGCGCAGCGTCGCGTAGCGGTTCGCGAGGCCGGTGAGCAGGTCGTATTCGGCGAGCTGCGTCATTTCGCGCTCACGGCCGAGCAGCTTGCCGATCAGGCCCGTCGCGACGCCGAAGAACGCGAGCATCGCGAGCGTGATGAAGCTCGTCATCAGCAGGTAGACGTTGCGCGTGTGGTAGTAGTCCGCGAATTCCTCGGTTTGCGACAGCCCGACCATCACCGCGAGCGGGTAGCCGTCGAGGTGGCGGTACGACACGATGCGCGTCACGCCGTCGATCGGGTCGATGATCGTGCCCGTCACGCGCTCGGCGATCGGGTAGACGCCCGACGCCGAAAACGCGCCGGGCGCGTTGCTGAGCGAGCCCGTGCGCCGCGCGAGCACGGCGCCCGTGTCGGACACGACCGCGATCACGCCTTCCTTGCCGATCGCCGCGTTGTTGTAGAAGTCGTTCGTGAAATAGCTCGGGTCTTCCGACACGACGACGATGCCCGCGAAGCTGCCGTCCGGGTTGTTCAGGCGCCGCGTCATCTGCAGCGTCCAGTGGCTCGACACGCGGCCGAGCACGGGCTTGCTGATGAACAGGCGGTCGTCGTTGTGCGCGAGGTGGACCTTGAAGTGCTCGCGGTCGGACAGGTTGATCGGCTGCGGGTGAAGCTCGGCCGTGTTCGCGAACAGGATGCCCTTCGCGTTGACGAGCGACACCTGGATCAGCGTGTCGCTCGGCACGACGCCTTTCTCGACGGCGCTGGCGAGGTTGAAGCGGGCCGGTGACTTCTCGAATTCGAACTTGACGAAGCGGGTGATCTGGTCGACCTGGTGGATCGCCTTGACCGTATGCTGTTCGAGCGCGGACGACAGGATCGCCGCGGAAGCCGCGGCTTCCTTGTACGCGCTGTCCTTTTCCACCGACAGACGCGCGATGATCACGGCCCACAGCAGCGCAAGCGCCAGCATCCCGAGCAGCGGGATCGCAAATAGCGCACGCCGGCGCGATCTGCGCGGCGCGCGTAGCGGCCGGGTCGGCGGCGTGTGGTTGGACCGGGCGGAGCTCATCGAAGAGGGTGGCGTCCTGCTCGCGTACGCCATCCGTCCGGATGGCTGGCTATGGTTCGGGTTGTCCCGACGTCTGTTCGTTCGCGGGACACGCAACCATGGACAGACCTCCGAAACAACGGATTAGGCCCGATATTACTGGCTGGAACGTTTTTGCGATAGCCGGGCGAATCGTAGGCGGCGCCGGACGGGCCGGCGCCGTCGCACATCGCGAAATGTCAGACGGGTGACAGGAAGGTGCCGTCGACGACCGTGACGACATGGCCGCCGACCCACGTGGTGCCGTCTTCGTCGTAGCTGACGAAGATGCGGCCGTCGCGGCCGATCGCCGTACCCTGGCGGGCCGTATACGACTGGCCGGGGCGGCGTTCCTGCCGCGTCAGCAGCCCGGCGAGCGCGGCGTTTGCGCTGCCGGTGACGGGATCCTCGCCGAAGCCGAAGTTGCCGCCCGTCATCAGGCAGCGGATTTCGAACGTCGCGGGGCCGCCTTCGGCGTGCGGCGCGTAGAGCGCGACGCCGTCCGTGCCGTAGCGGCGCGTGAGCGCCGCCAGCGCGGCCGGATCGGGCGTCAGGCCGATGCAGGCGTCCGCCGACTTCAGCCGCACGACCAGCCACGGTGCGCCGTTGTCGACCGCGCAAGGCTCGGCATCCAGATCGAGCGCGTCGCTGCGCAACGCGGCAGCCAGCGCCCCGTAGTCCGAACGGTCGAGCGGCGTGACGCGGGCCGGCGGCGCGGCGAACGCCCAGCCGTCGGCCTGCTCGCGCAGCGCGACCCGGCCGACCCCGCACTGCTGGATCAGCCGACCCGGCGTGCGTGGCTGTGCGCCGCTTTCCAGGAAAGCATGCGCGGTGCCCAGCGTCGGGTGGCCGGCGAACGGCAGTTCGCCCTCCGTCGTGAAGATCCGGACGCGGTAGTCGGCTTCCGGATCGGTCGGCGTGCAGACGAACGTCGTTTCCGACAGGTTCGTCCAGCGGGCGATCGCGAGCATGTCGGCGTCGCCGAGCGAATCGGCGTCGAACACCACGGCGAGCGCGTTGCCCTTGAACGGCACCGACGTGAACACGTCGACCTGCTTGAAGCGGACCCGATGACCGGACATCACGGTGCGTCCGTTACGCAACTTCGGCGATCAGTTCGATTTCGACGCACGCGCCGAGCGGGATCTGCGCAACGCCGAATGCCGAGCGCGCGTGCTTGCCTGCGTCGCCGAACACTTCCGCGATCAGTTCCGACGCGCCGTTCGTCACGACGTGCTGTTCGGTGAAGTCGAGCGTCGAGTTGACGAGGCTCATCAGCTTGACGATGCGCGTGACCTTGTTCAGGTCGCCGGTGTGGGCGTGCAGCGTCGCGAGCAGGTCGATCGCGATCGAGCGGGCGGCGGCCTTGCCGTCTTCCGTCTGCAGATCCGCGCCGAGCTTGCCGGCCCAGACCTTGCCGTCCTTCTTCGCGATGTGGCCCGACAGGTAGACCGTGTTGCCGCTTTGTGCGCTCATCACGTAGGCGGCGGCCGGTGCGCCGGCGGTCGGGAGCTCGATGCCGAGCGACTTCAGCTTGTCGTAGACGTTAGCCATGTGTTCGATTCCTCGTAAAGGGTCGTGACAGGAAAAAGGGGATCAGAGGCGCTCGCGCAGCAGCTTGCCGAGGCGCGCGACGCCTTCCTCGATCTTCTCGGGCGGCACCGTCACGAACGACAGGCGCAGCGTGTTCTGCTGCGCGTTGTCCGCGAAGAACGGCGCGCCCGGCACGAACGCGACGTGGTTGTCGACGGCCGTGGCGAGCAGCTTCATGCTGTCGATCTGCCCGGGCAGGTTCACCCAGATGAACATCCCGCCTTCCGGGCGGTTCCACGTGACGCCTTCCGGCATGTGGCGCTCGAGCGCGCCGAGCATCGCGTCGCACTGCGCGCTGTACAGCTCGCGGATCGTCGGGATGTGCTCGTCGAGGAAGCCGTCCTTGATCACTTCGTGCGCGATGCGCTGCGTGAGCGTCGGCGTGTGCAGGTCGGTGGCCTGCTTGGCCTGCACGAGCTTGAAGTGGAGTTCCTCGGGCGCAATGATGTAGCCGATCCGCAGGCCCGGCGCGAGCACCTTCGAGAACGTACCGAGGTGCACGATGTGGTCGGGCGCCATCGACAGCATCGTCGGCAGCGGCTCGCCGCGGTAGTTCAGCGCGCCGTACGGATCGTCTTCCAGCACCGGGAACGGGCTCGACTGCGCGAACGCGGCAAGCGCGCGGCGGCGCTCGACGGGCAGGCGGCGGCCGGTCGGGTTCTGGAAGTTCGGCTGCGCGTACAGCAGGCGCGCGCCTTGCGTGAGTTCGGGCGTGAGGCCGTCCGGCAGCAGGCCCTTTTCGTCGGTCGGCACCTGCACGTAGCGCGGCTCGTACAGCGAGAACGACTGCAGCGCGCCGAGGTAGGTCGGGGTTTCGACGAGGATCGGGCTGCCCGGATCGACGAGCGCCTTGCCGAGCAGGTCGAGCGCCTGCTGTGAGCCGGTCGTGATCAGCACCTGCGACACGCGCACGCTGTAGCGCTCGGCGATCCATTCGCGCAGCGGCAGGTAGCCTTCGGTCGCGCTGTACTGGAGCGCGGCGGCCGGCGCGTCGCGCAGCACGCGATCGGCGGCCGCGCGCATGCGTTCGGCCGGGAACGTGGCAGGGGCGGGCAGGCCGCCGGCGAACGAGATGACCTCGGGGCGTTCCGTGACCTTCAGGATTTCGCGGATGGCAGAGCTCGTCAGCTTGCGTGCGCGTTCGGAAAGCTGCCAGTGCGGCGGATGCAGGTCGCTCGGATTCATAGTCTCCTCGTTCGGATATCGTGGTCAGTCAAGAAAGGTCGTTCGGGCAAATCGCTTCGACGCCGCCGGGTGGGCAGGCACGAGCGCGATCGAGCCTTCGCGGCCGGGTGGGCAAACCGATCAGGCAAAACGTCCATTATGGCGCAGCTGTTCAGCCGGCGCGAGCCGGTTGCGGGGCGGCGGCGACCGCCGAGCGGCGCCCGAGCACCACGGTGGCGATCACCGCGGCGGCGAACAGCCACGTCGACGGCGTCACAGTTTCGCCGAACAGCAGCGCGGAAAAGGCGATCGTGAAGAAAATCTGCAGCAGTTGCACCTGACCGACGCGCGCGATGCCGCCCATCGCTAGCCCCGCATACCACGCGAAAAAGCCGATGAATTGCGAAAAGAGGGTCACGTAGCCGAATGCGAGCCACGTGCGCAGCGCGAGCGGGCCCGGATGCGCGGCATGCTGCATCCACGCGAGCCAGCCGACCGGCAGCACGAGGAACGGCGCGGACACGACGAGCGCCCAGCAGATCACCTGCCAGCCGCCGATCTGGCGCGCGAGGCGCGCGCCTTCCGCATAGCCGAGCGCGCCGATGCCGACCGCGACGAGCATCAGCGCGTCGCCGGCCTGCACGGTGCCGCCGCCGTCGCGCAGCGCGAACGCGATCACGAGCGCGCTGCAGGCCACCGCGCTGACCCAGAACGCCTTCGACGGCCGCTCGTGCGACAGCCAGGCTGCGTACAGCGCGACGAACAGCGGCTGCAGGCCGTTGACCACCGCGCCGTGCGAGGCCGGAACCGTTTTCATCGCCCACGCGGAGAACACCGGGTACGCGATGATCACGCCCGCCGACGTGATCGCGAGGCTTTTCAGCTGCGCGCGGGTCGGCAGCGGCTCGCGGCGCCACCACAGCAGCAGGCCGGCCGGCACCGCGGCGGCGAGCGCGCGGCCGAGCCCGTTGAGCAGCGGATGGAGTTCGGAGACGACGATACGCGTCATCGGCAGCGTCAGGCTGAAGATCATCACGCCGATGAGGCCGAGCAGCATGCCCCGGGTTTCGCGCGAATTCATGTCGTGGGTGTCTCCGTGTTGCAGTGTCGGTGTAGTCGAAGGGGCGGCGGGGCGCTCAGCGCAGCGTGCGCGCGCCTTGCGGCGTGTCGAATTCGGCGACCAGCGCGGGCGGGCCGTCGGCGGCTTCGAGGTCGAGCAGGTGGGCGGCGCCGAGCCAGTCGAGCTGCTCGCGGATCGCGTCCGCATGCGGGTGGGTGCCCTTGAGCGCCGTCAGCGCGACGCCGTCACCCGGCAGCGACTCGGCCGGGTGGCGGGCGCTGTCCCACTGGATCAGCGACGGCAGGAGGCCGTCGCCTACGCCTTGCCACGCGGGGAACGTGCCGTCATCGGGCACCGTGAGGCCCCAGCTCAGGTCGCCGCGCCGCATCGCGACGACCGGCGGGATGCGCGCCGGATACTGGCGCTGCCACAGCGCGAGCTGGCGCGGACGGTCGACGCGCGCGACCCAGTGCGCGAGAAACGGGCCCTGCGCGAGCCGCGCGTGCATGGCCGGGTCGTCGAGCCCGAACAGCCGTGTGCGCGGGGGCGCGGCGCCGTCGTTCGGCGCCGGCGCATCGGGATCGATCGCGATCACTTCGAGGTAGAGCCCGCCCCACGCGCCGAACAGCGCATTGTGGGTCCGCATCAACGGGTGGCGGCCGCCGCCGGCCGGTTCGATACCGAGCGCGTCGGCGACATGGCGTACGCCTTCGTCGAGCGTGCGCGCGGCGATCACGAGATGGTCGAGTGTCAGGGAGCGGGCTGGCATGAACGTCGGTCAGGAAGCGAAAGTGTCATGGTGGGCAGGCGACGCGCGGGGCGGTGGCCGGACCGGCCGGCGTACCGGCCGCAATGCAGGCCGGTGGGCGCGGTGCCAGGTGCGGCGGGGCCGAAACGGTGGCCGCACCGTCGCCATTCCGGTCAACTGTAATCGTCGCTACCGGCACAGTAACGGTACAATCGGTGCGATAGCCTTCGGTACAGTTGGAGCTGCCGCCCATGTCCACCGTCCCACTCGCCCAGATTCCCGTGCCGCACGACACCGCCACGCTCACGCTCGTCGACCAGCTTGTCCAGTGGGCGCGGCGGCGCATCGACGAACGCGTGTTCCGGCCCGGCATGCGGATGCCGTCGATCCGCAAGCTCGCGCTCGACAAAAGCGTGTCGCGCTTCACCGTCGTCGAGGCGTACGAGCGCCTCGTCGCGCAGGGCTACCTCGACTCGCGGCGCGGCTCGGGCTTCTACGTGCGCGAGCGCACGGCCGCCGGCCCGCAGCTGGCCGACAGCGTCGCGCGCGTGGCCGAGGCCGCGCCGGTGCACAACACGATCGACGTCGTCTGGCTGCTGCGCAACATGCTGCATACCGTCAGCCCGGAAAAGGGGCCGGGTCTCGGCTATTTGCCGGGCCGCTGGCTCGACGGCGAGCTGATCACCGGCGCGCTGCGCGCGCTGGGGCGCCAGTCCGGCGCGCAGATGCTCGGTTTCGGCACCGCGCAGGGCTTCCTGCCGCTGCGTCAGCAACTGCAGACGCGCCTCGCCGAAGTGGAGATCGGCGCGAAGCCCGAACAGATCGTGCTGGTGTCGGGGATCACGCAGGCGATCGACCTGATCTCGCGGATCTATGTGAAGCCCGGCGATGCGGTGATCGTCGGCGATCCTGCGTGGTTCCAGATGTTCGGCCGCTTCGCGGCGCAGGGCGCGCAGCTCGTCGGGATGCCGTACACGCCGGACGGCCCCGATCTCGACGCGCTCGAGACGCTCGTGCAGATGTGGCGGCCGAAGATGCTCGTGATCAACTCGGTGCTGCAGAACCCGACCGGCACGTCGCTGTCGGCCGCGCAGGCGTTCCGGATCCTGAAGCTCGCGGAGGCGTACGACTTCCTCGTCGTCGAGGACGACGTGTACGGCGACCTGTGCCCGCCGAGCTATCCGGCCACGCGCCTCGCGAGTCTCGACCAGCTCAAGCGCGTGATCTACCTCGGCAGCTATTCGAAGACGCTCGCGGCGAACCTGCGGGTCGGCTACGTCGCGTGCGCGCCGGAGATCGCGAAGGCGATCACCGACCAGAAGATGCTGGTCGGGATGACGACGCCGGAGCTCAACGAGCGCGTGCTGTACAAGATCCTGACCGAAGGGCATTACCGGCGCCATGTCGAGCGGCTGCGCGCGAGGCTCGACGGCGTGCGCGACAAGACCGCGCGGATGCTGGAGCGCACCGGGCTGGGGCTCTTCACGATGCCGGCGGCCGGGATGTTCCTGTGGGCCGACACGGGGGTCGATTCGGACGCACTCGCGGCCGCCGCGCACGAAGCGGGGTTCCTGCTGACGCCCGGCAGCCTGTTTTCGCCGCAGCAGTCGTCGTCGACGTGGACGCGCTTCAACGTCGCGAACTGCGGCGATCCGGCGTTGCCGGGGTTTCTCGCGCGCTATATCGACTCGGCCGTGCGGCGCGCGTCGTGACGCGGCGCCGCACGCCGGCCCTTGAAATCGCACGCGCCACCCCCAGATAGGCGCGCGAACCGCCGGCGCCGGGCGGTCGCCCGTTCGCGGGCCTCGCGGCATCGCGCGCCGGCCGCCTGCGCCACACCATCCAAGTTCAAGTAAGAGGAAACAGCATCCATGGCACATGAAACGATGAGCTTTCAGGCAGAGGTCAAGCAACTCCTCCACCTGATGATCCATTCGCTCTACAGCAACAAGGAAATCTTCCTGCGCGAACTGGTGTCGAACGCGTCCGACGCGGCCGACAAGCTGCGTTTCGAGGGGCTCGCGGACAACGCGCTGTACGAGAACGATCCGAACCTGCGCATCCGCATCGGCTACGACAAGGCCGCGCGCACGATCACGATCGACGACAACGGCATCGGCATGAGCCGCGACGAGGCGATCGCGAACCTCGGCACGATCGCGCGTTCGGGCACCAAGGAATTCTTCACGAAGCTGTCCGGCGACCAGCAGAAGGATGCGGCGCTGATCGGCCAGTTCGGCGTCGGCTTCTACTCGGGCTTCATCGTCGCCGACAAGATCACCGTCGAGACGCGCCGCGCGGGCCTGCCGGCGAGCGAAGCCGTGCGCTGGGAAAGCGCGGGCGAGGGCGATTTCACGATCGACGCGATCGAGCGCGCGCAGCGCGGCACGACGATCACGCTGCACCTGCGCGAAGGCGAGGACGAACTGCTGTCGTCGCATCGCCTGAAGTCGATCATCCAGAAGTATTCCGACCACATCGCGCTGCCGATCCTGATGCAGAAGGAAGAATGGGATCAGGAAAAGGGCGAGATGGTCCTGAAGGACGAGGACGAGACCGTCAACCAGGCGAGCGCGCTGTGGACGCGTTCGAAGGGCGACGTCACCGACGAGCAGTACACGCAGTTCTACCAGCACATCGCGCACGATCACCAGGATCCGCTCACGTGGACGCATAACCGCGTCGAGGGCCGCAGCGAGTACACGCAGTTGCTGTTCGTGCCGTCGCATGCGCCGTTCGACCTGTGGAACCGCGACTATCGCGGCGGCCTGAAGCTGTACGTGAAGCGCGTGTTCATCATGGACGACGCCGAGCAACTGCTGCCGCAATACCTGCGCTTCGTGAAGGGCGTCGTCGATTCGGCCGACCTGCCGCTGAACGTGTCGCGCGAGATCCTGCAGGAAAGCCGCGACGTGAAGGCGATCCGCGAAGGCGTGACGAAGCGCGCGCTGTCGATGCTCGAAGAGCTCGCGAACGCGGAAGAGGATGCCGGCAAGGAAAAGTACAAGACGTTCTGGGGCGCATTCGGCCAGGTGCTGAAGGAAGGCCTCGGCGAGGATCACGCGAACCGCGAGCGCATCGCGAAGCTGCTGCGCTTCGCGTCCACGCACGGCGATACCGATGCGCAGGACGTGTCGCTTGCCGATTACGTGTCGCGCATGAAGCCCGAGCAGAGCAAGATCTACTACGTGACGGCCGATACGTGGCAAGCGGCGAAGAACAGCCCGCATCTCGAAGTGTTCCGCAAGAAGGGTGTCGAGGTGCTGCTGCTGACCGATCGCGTCGACGAATGGATGCTGTCGTTCCTGCATGAATTCGACGGCAAGCCGCTCGCGAGCGTCGCGCGCGGCGACCTCGATCTCGGCGAGCTGAACGACGAAGAGAAGAAGGCGCAGGAACAGGCCGGCGAGGCGATCAAGCCCGTCGTCGAGAAGATGAAGGAAGCGCTCGGCGACAAGGTGAAGGAAGTGCGCGTCACGTTCCGCCTGACCGATTCGCCGTCGTGCCTCGTTGCCGACGACAACGACATGAGCGGCTACCTGCAGCGGATGCTGAAGGCGGCCGGCCAGAACGCGCCGGCGATGCAGCCGATCCTCGAGATCAATCCGGAGCACGCGCTCGTGAAGCAGTTGAACGCCGACAGCGCCGATTTCGGCGACTGGTGCCATCTGCTGTTCGATCAGGCGCTGCTGGCCGAAGGCGGCATGCTCGACGATCCGGCGAGCTTCGTGAAGCGGACCAACGCGCTGCTGCTGTCGCGCGCCGCGTGAAGACGCGCCTGCGATTCGACGGCGGTCAGGCCGGCTGGCGCGAGACGCCGCGGCCTGGCTGCACGCTCGACCAGCGCGACTGGCTGACGCGCGGCGGATCGCTGACCGCGCACCTCGCGCGGCTCGGCCGCGTGAACGTGCGCGTGACGCGCGAGGCCGTCGACTGTCCGTGGTTCGACGAGCCGGACGCGGTCGCCAGTGCACCGCGCGCGCCGATGTGGGTGCGCGAGGTGATCCTCTCGGTCGACGGCTCGCCGTTCGTCGCCGCGCACAGCATCGCGCCGCTTTCCGCCAGCAAGGGGGTGTGGCAGGCCATGCGGCGACTGCGCACGCGGCCGCTCGCGGAGCTGCTGTACAGCGATCCGCAGGTCGAGCGTTCGGCGCTCGTCAGCCGGCGCGTGATCGCCGGCCATCCGCTGTATGCGCTGGCGACCCATGCGCTTGGCGGTGCGGGAGCGCCGCATGCGTTCGTCGCGCGGCGCTCGGTGTTCCAGCGTCACGGCAAGCCGTTGATGGTCACCGAGTGCATGCTGCCGGCGCTGTGGCGCCATCTCGATGCGCACGGCGACGGGCCGCGCTCGGGCGGGCCGGGCGGAGGCGCGTAATGTTGCGGGGCTTCCCGCCGGTCGTCACGGCGAATACGCACACGATGATCCTCGGCAGCTTTCCGGGCGAGGCGTCGCTGGATGCCGCGCAGTACTACGCGCATCCGCGCAACCAGTTCTGGCGGCTGCTCGGCACGGTGCTCGGCGAGCACGGGCTGCACGAGCTCGCGTACGACGCGCGGCTCGAACGCGTGCTGTCGCACGGGATCGGCATCTGGGACGTACTGGCCGCGTGCCATCGCGAGGGCAGCCTCGATTCGGCGATCCGCCACGCGAAGCCGAATGATTTCGATGCGTTGAAAGCCCATGCGCCGCTGCTGAAGAAGGTCTGCTTCAACGGCAAGACGGCGGGGCGGTTTGCGGAGGTGATCGGCGCGGCGGGGTACGACACGCTCGTGCTGCCTTCGTCGAGCCCGGCGAACGCGATGCTGACGTTTGAGCAGAAGCTGGTGCAGTGGCGCGGGATTCGCGCCTGACGCATTGACGGATCCGTCGCTCATTCGTCCTTGCCCCAGCGCCACTTCGGCTTGTCGCCTTTCAGCCAGCACACGACCGTGAGCGCAGCCACCAGCGCCACGATGCATGCCGCGAACGCCAGCGGTGACCGGGCGGGCGAGACGTGCGTCGCAACCGCGACGATCCCGAGCACAAAGAGCAGCAGGACGACCCAGCCTTGCCACGCGACCGGCAACCCCCATCCCCAGCCGTAGCGTTTCGCCGGGAACCAGATCTTCTTGTTGGTCGACTCCATGGAACCTCCTCGACGCCGCGCGGACACCTGATCGCATTGTGCGCCGATTCCGTTCCAGGCATGGCGCGCCGGCGGCTACCTCCAGGTCCCTTCATGCGAAGGGTGACGAATCGCCCGGCACCGTTCGCATCGACACGCACGCGCCCGCGCCCGGAACACGACGCTGCGTCAGAACGTGATCGCAGCCTTCACGGACTGGATCGCTGCGCTGTTCAGCAGGATGTAGAAGTTCTGCGGCGTCGCGCTGCCGGCGGACGTGATCGCGAGCGTCGTGCCGTCGCGGATCACGGTCCCGACGTCGATCTGCCCGTTGTTCTGATAGAAGACCCGATATTCGGTCGTCGGCGCATCGAGTGCCGTATTGGCGACCCACGCACGGACGCCCGCAAGCGTGACGATCTGGCCGTCGCCCAGGTTGTAGGTCTTGTTGTCCGCCGTGCTCGTGTACGGAAAGAACGTTTCCAGCGTCGATGCCGACGTGCTGCACGGCGTCGGCGTCGTGCCGGAGGTCTGCGGTGCGGCGCAGTCGCCGGTCAGCACCGTGTCGCCGACCACTTGGCGTGTGACCTTCATATAGGCGGCGCCCGATTGCCACGTTGCCTGCTTGTTGTACAGCGACGTGCCGTTGATCGTGTTCGTGATGACGCCGAGTGCGCTGTCGTCGAACAGTTCGGCCGGCGAGCTGGCGATCGTTCCGGACAGCGGCACGACCGCGTAGTTCGTGCCGAGAACCGTCATCGCGGCGGTGTGACCATCGGCGGCAAGATCCGTCAGTTGGACGTTCGAGCCGCTGTAGCTGACCTGTTCCTGCGTGCTCGTGACGACTGCACCGTTGACGACATAACGCTGGTCGGCCAGCGTCGGCACGGGCAGTGACGCGGCGACCGATGACAGGCCTTTCGTCAATAGCTGCGGTCCGCCGGACGGACTTTGCGCGAGGCTTTGATCTTCCGTATAGAAATAGCTGCCCTGACCGATGCTCACCGATCCGCTGCTCGACGTGGAGATCGACAACTGCGCGTGCAGGTAGTGCAGCCCGCCGTTGGTGGTCAGCGCGAAACTTTCATAGTTCTGCTGGGCGGCGCTAAGGTTGCTGGCGGGCGCGCTCGACGTGCCGCTGTCGCCGCCACCACCACCGCAGGCGGCGAGCAGCAAGGTGCCGGTCAATGCGGCCGCGTAGCCGGCGTGTGCCAGAAGTGCTTTCTGTGTCATGGGGTCTCTCGTTTTTGTTTGTAATCCGTAAGATTCAAAGCATCGCGACGCGTGGCCGACGTCGGAGCATAGCGTGTAGAGGGCACCGTGACGAGCGACAGGCGAGCTGTTTGATGCGACCGCCGGCGCGCATGGATTACGGAATATTTCGGGAGCAGCGCAGGCGTGTCCGTGCGTTGGCGCGACAAACGTTGCGTGCGAGAGAGTCGGCCAGGTGGCGAGGCCCTGCTCTCGCATCAGCGAGCGATGCGATTCCGATGAAGTGGCCCGACAGCCATGGCGTCGAAGTGGCGAAGGCGTGTCGGTTCGGCGGCGGGATCGTCGCCAATGCTATCCTCTCGTCCGCTAAAACCAGCTTCACCCAGCGAGATTCACACATGACCCGACTGATCAAGCGCGCGTCCGCCGAGGCGCGCGCGTCCAAGCGCAGCAAGCCGTCCGCGTACAACGGCTCCGAGAAACTCCAGCCGCCGCGCGTGAAGCGCCGCCCGGACATCGACGAACACGACGATGTGCCCGTGCTCGAAGCGCCGCGCAAGCCGCGCTTCGCGCCCGTCACGTTCTCCGAAGAGGGCGGCGTGCGCTTCCTGCACTTCGGCACCGAGTGGGTGCAGGGCGCGATGCGGATCTCGAAGCCGCTGCATATCGAGCTCGAGTACGCACAGCAGATGATGGCGTGGCTGCTGTTCCTCGAAACGCCCGGGCGGATTGTTCAGCTCGGGCTCGGCACCGGCGCGCTGACCAAGTTCTCGCATCGCTTCCTGCCGCACGCGAAGGTCGAGGCCGTCGAGCTGAACCCGGCCGTGATCGTCGCCGCGCGCACGATGTTCGCGCTGCCGCCCGACGATGCACGTCTCGCCGTGCACGAAGCCGACGCTTGGGATTTCGTCAACGATGCGGCCAACCGCGGCACGACGGGCGCGATCCAGATCGACCTGTACGACGCGACCGCGCGCGGCCCCGTGCTCGACAGCGTCGCGTTCTACCGCGCGGTGCGCGGTTGTCTCGCCGACGCGGGCATCGCGACGATCAACCTGTTCGGCGATCATCCGAGCTTCGTGCGCAACATGAAGCACCTGAACGCGGCGTTCGATCATCGCGTGATCGCGCTGCCGGAAGTGCATGACGGCAACCGGATCGCGATCGCGTTCTCGGGCCCCGCGCTCGACGTGTCGTTCGCGCAGCTCGACGAACGGGCGAAGCTGATCGAGGACACGCTGAAGCTGCCCGCACGCAAGTGGGTGAAAGCTTTGAAAGAAACGACCGGCGCACGCGACACCTCGTTCGCGATCTGACGCTTCATGCACCGGCGGCATGCCGGTGCAACCACGCGACAAGGGGCGGATCACCTCGGGTTCGCCCCCGCTTGACCGTGTGCTGGCGGCTCCTATACTGGCGCGAAGCCAGGGGAGCCGCAGCCTACCCGTTTTGCGCTCCTCTCGGCGCCGTACCCGCTCAACAAGATCGATAACCGGGATAGAAGAGGAGACGTCATGGCTCACGATGCCGACGCCAACCGGGCCGCCAAGCGCTGGCTCTGGCTGCTGGTGCTGCCGCTGATTGCGATGGTCTGGGTACCGTCGTACAGCAAGATCGAACCGCAATGGTTGGGTTTTCCGTTTTTCTACTGGTACCAGCTGCTTTGGGTCTTCATTAGCGCGGTGATCACCGCGTTCGTGTACTTCAAGACCAAGAACGCGTGGAAGGCGAGCGGCCCGCAGGGAGGTACGCGATGAATCTCGGTGCAACCTTCGTCTTCGTCCTGCTGTTCATCGGCGTCACGATCATCGGTTTCCTGGCCGCGAACTGGCGCCGCGGCGATCTCGCCCATCTCGACGAATGGGGCCTCGGCGGCCGCCGCTTCGGCACGATCGTCACGTGGTTCCTGCTCGGCGGCGACCTTTACACGGCCTATACGTTCGTCGCGGTGCCCGCGCTCGTATTCGGCGCCGGCGCGATGGGCTTCTTCGCGCTGCCGTACACGATCCTGATCTATCCGTTCGCGTTCGTCGTGTTCCCGAAGCTGTGGAGCATCGCGAAGCGGCATGGCTACGTGACGGCCGCCGACTTCGTCAACGCGCGCTACGGCAGCCGGATGCTCGCGCTCGCGATCGCGGTGACGGGCATTCTCGCGACGATGCCGTATATCGCGCTGCAACTCGTCGGCATCGAAGTGGTGATCGGCGCGCTCGGCTTCGATACGACCGGTTTCGTCGGCGACCTGCCGCTGATCATCGCGTTCGCGATCCTCGCCGCGTACACGTACACGTCGGGCCTGCGCGCGCCCGCGATGATCGCGATCGTCAAGGACGTCCTGATCTACATCACGATCGCCGCGGCGGTCATCGTGATCCCGGCGAAGCTCGGTGGCTTCGGGCACATCTTCGCGAGCGTGCCGCCCGCGAAGCTGCTGCTGAAGGCGCCCGACGCGACGAGCCTGAACGGCTACAGTGCGTACGCGACGCTCGCGATCGGCTCGGCGCTTGCGCTGTTCCTGTATCCGCACTCGGTGACGGCGATCCTGTCGTCGTCGTCCGGCAACTCGATCCGCCGCAACATGGCGATGCTGCCGGCGTATTCGTTCGTGCTCGGACTGCTCGCGCTGCTCGGCTACATGGCGCTTGCTTCCGGCGTGAAGGACATGCCGCAGTACGCGCCGTACTTCAAGGCGTTCGGCCCGAACTTCGCGGTGCCCGCGTTGTTCCTCCAGTATTTCCCGTCGTGGTTCGTCGGCGTCGCGTTCGCGGCGATCGGCATCGGCGCGCTGGTGCCGGCAGCCATCATGTCGATCGCGGCCGCGAACCTGTACACGCGCAACATTCACCGCGAGTTCGTGAACCGCAACATGTCGCACGAGCAGGAAACGCACGTCGCGAAGCTCGTGTCACTGATCGTGAAGGTCGGCGCCGTCGCGTTCATTCTCGGGCTACCGCTGACCTATGCGATCCAGTTGCAGCTGCTCGGCGGGATCTGGATCATCCAGACGCTGCCCGCGATCGTGCTCGGCCTGTACACGCGCGTGCTCGACCATCGCGGCCTGCTGGCCGGCTGGGCGGCCGGCATCGTATGCGGCACGTGGATGGCGATCTCGCTGAAGCTGGCCGGATCGATCTTCACGATCCACCTGTTCGGTCTCGCGATTCCCGGCTATGCAGCCGTGTGGTCGCTGATCGTGAACCTGGTGGTGGCCGTAGCGGTGAGCGTGCTGGTGCGCGTGATGGGCATGGCGCATGCGGAGGATCGCACGCGGCCGGAGGACTATCTCGACGTCGTCGAGGGCTGATTCCCCGGTCTTTTGTCGCAGTTTCGACACGACGCCCGCGATGCAAATCGCGGGCGTTTTGCATGGTGCGCCGCGAACGCCGCGTGTGGCCGTGTGCTCGTTTCGCGGCCGACGATGCGTCCGGCGCGTCAAAGGATGGCGCCGCATCGCACATCGTGATCGGCAATCGCAAGCAAGTATGACGAAGTGTGGGCGGCGGTCGCGCAGTTCCATGCGGCCCACAAGCTCGCGGCGCGCGTCAGCGATCGCGACGCGGGGCTCATTGCTGCCGCGTATGCCGATTATCCGAATACGGGCAACTTCCTGGATTGTTCCGAACTGAAGCAGACGTCGAACGTGACGCACACGCTGAAGGTCGTCACGCGCATCGACGAAGCGAAGCAGGGCGTGACCGTGTCGATCGACGTCGCGGGCATGGCCGGCGTGGTGGCGGCCGGCAAGCAGAAGGGCGCGCGCGTCGCGTGCCGCTCGAGCGACACGCTCGAGCAGGCGCTGCGCAAGTAACGGTCCCGCCCGGATCGCCGCGGCTGCGCGGCGGTCCGGGCGGCTGACGCGTGCGTTACTGGCCCGCGCGTTGCGCGAGGTCCTCGCGCTGCGACAGGTCCTCGACGTTGACCATCCAGTGCACGCCGAAACGATCCTTCGCCATCCCGAAGCCGAGCGCCCAGAACGTCTTGCCGAACGGCATCGTCACTTCGCCGCCGTCGGCGAGCGCATTGAACAGCTTCTGGCCTTCCTCGACCGTCGCCGGGTTCAGCGACAGCGAATAGCCGGCATGCGTGCCGCCGCCGGGCTGGCTGCAGTCGCCGTCCGAGCACATGATCATCGAGTCGCCGATCGTGAAGCTCGCGTGCATCACCTTGTCGGCCATCTCCGGCTTCATCGGGTAGTCGGGATTCGGCGGCGCGTCCTTGAAGTGCATCTTGCACATCGTCTTCGCACCGACTGCCTTTTCGTAGAACTGAAGGGCTTCGTCGGCGCGACCGTAGAACGTCAGGTACGGTTGGACTTGCATCGTTGTCTCCTGTAGTGGGGGAGCCGGCCTGCGCATCCGCGCGGGTTCGGCGTCGTGCGAGACTGACTGGGAAAGGGGGCCTCGGGAGGCGGCCGACGCACCCGTGACGTGGATTGTAGTGCGCGTGCTTGACGATGGAATGAAAAATAAAAACGGCCGCGAACATGACGTTCGCGGCCGTATGCGGCGTGCGTGCTGACGGCTGTTGCCAGTGTTGCTGACAGCCGCTGACGCGTGTCGCGGCTCAGCGCAGCGAGTCGATCAGCTTCTCGAGCTTCACCGCATCGGCGGCGAATACGCGGATGCCTTCGGCGAGCTTCTCGGTCGCCATCGCATCGTCGTTCAGCTGGAAGCGGAACGCGGCCTCGTCGATCGCGACGCGTGCGGCGGGCTTGTCCTGCAGCGCTTCCGGCGACAGCTTGCGCGTGACGGTCTCGTTGCTGTCCTGCAACTTCTGCAGCAAATCGGGACTGATCGTCAGCAGGTCGCAGCCGGCGAGTTCGGTGATCTGGCTGGTCGTGCGAAAGCTCGCGCCCATCACTTCGGTCTTGTAGCCGAACGTCTTGTAGTACGTGTAGATGCGGCGTACCGACTGCACGCCCGGATCGTTCGCACCACCGTCCTTCTCTTCATTCCACTCCGCGCCGGCCTGTTTCTTGTACCAGTCGTAGATGCGGCCGACGAACGGCGAGATCAGCTGCGCGCCGGCTTCCGCGCACGCGGCGGCCTGCACGAGCGAGAAAAGCAGGGTCATGTTGCACTTGATCCCTTCCTTCTGCAGCACTTCGGCCGCGCGGATGCCTTCCCACGTCGACGCGAGCTTGATCAGGATGCGCTCGCGGCCGATGCCGGCTGCTTCGTACAGCTTGATGAGCTCGCGGCCCTTGTCGATCGAGCGCTGCGTGTCGAACGACAGGCGCGCGTCGACCTCGGTCGACACGCGGCCCGGGATCAGCTTCAGGATCTCGGTGCCGAATGCGATCAGCAGGCGGTCGATGATGAAATCGGTGCTTTCGTTGCGATGATCGCGGACGGTTTTCTCGAGGATCGGCTTGTACGCATCCTTCTGGACGGCCTTCAGGATCAGCGACGGGTTCGTGGTCGCGTCGCGCGGCTGGTATTGCGCAAGCTGCTGGAAATCGCCCGTGTCGGCGACGACGGTCGTGTACTGCTTCAGCTGGTCGAGTGCGGTAGTCATGGCGATTCGGAAGAAGGGCGCAACGCGCCGGGTTCTCACGGGCCGCGCGAACGCGGCGGCGAAGCGAGGCGGCGCCGGGCACCGCCTCCGATCCGCTATTCTAGGCCCGATTCGTGTCGGGCATGTTCTGGCGTGTCCGATGGCCGCAGCGGCGGGCGCCGTGCCGCGTCACGCGGGGCGGCGCGCGTTCAGGATCACCTGCGTGACGATCCCCGCGACGAGCCCCCAGAATGCCGAGCCGATCGACAGCAGCGTGAGGCCCGACGCGGTGACCATGAACGTGACGAGCGCGGCTTCGCGCTGCTTGACGTCCTGCATCGCGTTCGCGAGGCCGCTCATGATCGAGCCGAACAGCGCGAGCGCGGCGACCGATACGACGAGCGCCTTCGGCAGCGCCGCGAACAGCGCGGCGATCGTCGCGCCGAAGATCCCCGCGATCAGGTAGAACGTGCCGCACCACACGGCGGCCGTGTAGCGCTTCGCGCGATCCTCGTGCGCTTCCGGGCCCGTGCAGATCGCGGCCGTGATCGCCGCGAGGTTGACGCCGTGCGAGCCGAACGGCGCGAGCAGCAGCGACGCGAGGCCGGTGGTCGCGATCAGCGGTGACGACGGGGTCTGATAGCCGTCCGCGCGCAGCACCGCGATGCCCGGCACGTTCTGCGACGCCATCGCGACGACGAACAGCGGAATGCCGATGCTGACGATCGACGCGATCGAGAACGCGGGCATCGTGAACACGGGTTTCGCGAACGCGACGTGAAAACCGCTGAAGTCGAGCAGGCCGAGCCCGCCGGCGACCGCCGTGCCGACGATCAGCGTCGTCGGAATCGCATAGCGCGGCGCGATCCGCTTGACGATCAGGTACGTGAAGAACATCGCGAGCACGAGCGCCGTCTGGAACTGCGCGGCGCGGAAGATCTCGATGCCGATCTCGAACAGGATGCCCGCGAGCAGCGCCGCGGCGATGCCGGCCGGAATCTTGCGCATCAGCGTGTCGAACAGCCCGCTCACGCCGACGGCCGTCAGCAGCACCGCGCAGACGACGAATGCACCGATCGCCTCGGGATAGGGCACGCCCGGCAGCGATGCGATCAGCAGCGCGGCGCCGGGCGTCGACCACGCGACGACGACGGGCGCGCGAAAGCGCAGCGACAGGCCGATCGTCGTCAGCGCCATGCCGATCGACAGCGCCCAGATCCACGACGAGATCTGCGCATCGGTGAGGTGGGCGGCGCGGCCGGCCTGGAACATCAGCACGAGCGAGCTCGTGTAGCCCGTCATCATCGCGACGAAGCCGGCGACGAGCGCCGAGACGGAAGTATCGGCGAAAAAGCGGCGGCCGCCGGCGCGGCTGGCGCTCGCGGTGGGCGAGGGGTTCATGCTATCTCCGGGGGAGGCCGCTCGGACGCGGCCTGCGAGTCTTGGGGGGCTGCGGTTACTTGCTGAGTGCGCGCATCGCGGTTTCGAGGCCCGCGAGCGTGAGCGGATACATGCGATGGCCGAGCAGGTCGCGGATCACCGCGACCGACTGCCGGTATTCCCATAGCCGCTCGGGCTCCGGGTTCAGCCACGCATGGTGGGGGAACTGGTCGGCGAGGCGACGCAGCCACACGGCGCCGGCTTCCGGGTTGTTGTACTCGACCGAGCCGCCGGGCTGCAGCACTTCGTACGGGCTCATCGTTGCATCGCCGACGAAGATCAGCTTGTAGTCGGGCGTGAACTTGTGCAGCACGTCCCACGTCGCGGTGCGTTCCGAGTGGCGGCGGCGGTTGTTCTTCCACAGGTGGTCGTACACGCAGTTGTGGAAGTAGTAGAACTCGAGGTGCTTGAATTCGGCCTTCGCGGCCGAGAACAGCTCTTCGGTGCGCTTGATGTGATCGTCCATCGAGCCGCCGACGTCGAGCAGCATCAGCACTTTCACGTTGTTGTGGCGCTCGGGCACCATCCGCAGATCGAGCCAGCCCGCGTTCGCGGCGGTGCTGCGGATCGTGCCGGGCAGGTCGAGCTCCTCGGCGGCGCCTTCACGCGCGAAGCGGCGCAGCCGCCGCAGTGCAACCTTGATGTTGCGCGTGCCGATCTCGACGGAATCGTCGTAGTCGCGATACGCACGTGCTTCCCACACCTTCACCGCGGTGCGGTTGCCGTTCGACGGGCCGCCGATGCGTACGCCTTCCGGGTTGTAGCCGCCGTGCCCGAACGGCGACGTGCCGCCGGTGCCGATCCACTTGTTGCCGCCTTCGTGGCGCTCCTTCTGCTCGTCGAGCAGTTCCTTCAAGCGCTCCATCAGCTTGTCGAGCCCGCCCATCGCCTCGATCTGCGCCTTTTCCTCCGGCGACAGCTCGCGCTCGAGGCGCTTCTCGAGCCAGTCGAGCGGAATGTCGAATGCTTCGGACGGCAGGGCGGACACGCCGTGGAAATACGCGCCGAACGCCTGGTCGAACTTGTCGAAGTACTGCTCGTCCTTGACGAGCGTCATCCGCGCGAGGAAGTAGAACGCGTCGATCGACGGCGAGATCAGCCCGGCCTTCAGCGATTCGAGCAGCGTCAGGTATTCCTTCACCGAGACGGGCAGCTTGGCTGCGCGCAGCGCGTAGAAGAAATTGAGCAGCATGGCCGGGCCTTCGCGGGTGAGAGAGGATTACCGGTTGTGCCGGTTCATGTAGACGAGCCGTTCGAGCAGGCTCAGGTCCTGCTCGTTCTTCAGCAGCGCGCCCGCGAGCGGCGGCACGATCTGCTTCGCGTCCACGCCGCGCAACTGGTCGGCCGGGATGTTCTCGGCGAGCAGCAGCTTCAGCCAGTCGAGCAGCTCGGAGGTCGACGGCTTCTTCTTCAGGCCCGACACGCCGCGCAATTCGAAGAAACTCTCAAGGGCCGCGCGCAGCAGCTCCTCGCGGATGTCCGGGAAATGGACCGCGACGATCTTCTGCATCGTCGCCGGATCGGGAAACTGGATGTAGTGGAAGAAGCAGCGCCGCAGGAATGCGTCGGGCAGCTCTTTTTCGTTGTTCGACGTGATGATGACGAGCGGGCGATGCTTCGCGCGGACCGTTTCCCGGGTTTCGTACACGTGGAATTCCATCCGGTCGAGCTCGCGCAGCAGGTCGTTCGGGAATTCGATGTCGGCCTTGTCGATCTCGTCGATCAGCAGCACGCTCGGGTGCTCGGCATCGAATGCCTGCCACAGCACGCCCTTGACGATGTAGTTCGAGATGTCCTTCACGCGCGCGTCGCCGAGCTGCGAATCGCGCAGCCGCGACACGGCGTCGTATTCGTACAGGCCCTGCTGCGCCTTCGTGGTCGACTTGATGTGCCACTGCAGCAGCGGCATGTCGAGCGCGGCGGCCACTTCCTCGGCGAGCATGGTCTTGCCGGTGCCGGGCTCGCCCTTGATCAGCAGCGGGCGCTGCAGCGTCAGCGCGGCATTGACCGCGAGCTTCAGATCGTCGGTGGCGACGTAGTGCGAGGACCCTTCGAAACGCATGGCGGCGCTCTTCTCAATCGGGGAAAAAACCCAGTATAAGTCAGAAGGGCTGTCCGGTTGGGCCGTGCCCGCGTATCGTGGCGGGACTGCGGCGGGGCGAACCGGGGCGCCTTATGGACGCGTTCCCCGCCGACGCGGTACAATCTGGCCGTTTTTTTTGGCCTGCGTGGCGATCCGATAAGCAAAACGGCGCGGGCCGTTGCCGCTTCGGCGCCAGTTTCCCCTCAAGCTAGGTTACAAGAGCTATGAACAAATTCGTCGGCAAACACGTCGTTGTCGCAGCGCTCGTGGCGCTCGCGGGCAGCGCGCAGGCGGCCGGTGTGGTCGGCAACCCGAAGGACGGGGCGAGCAAGGTCGCCATGTGCATCGGTTGCCACGGCATCCAGGACTACCGCGCGGCGTACCCGGAGGTCTACCGGGTGCCTGTCCTCGGCGGCCAGAACCAGCAATACCTCGAGAACGCGCTGAAGGCTTACCGCAAGAAGGATCGTCACTTCCCGTCGATGAATGCGATTGCCGGTTCGCTGACGGACCAGGACATCGCGGATCTGGCGGCGTACTACGCCGCCCAGAAGGCCGACTCGAAGGACAACCCCTACAAGTAAGCGCGCGCCGCCGATCTCTCCGGCGGGACAGGAGCATTCATGAACAACGCATTCAAGACGGCGGCGGTTGCACTGGCGGCCGGCCTCGCGATCGGTACCGCGCACGCGGCGGACATCACGAAGGGCAAGGAACTGGTCGAATCGCACAACTGCGCCGCCTGCCACGGCGCGCAGATGAACAAGCCGATCAACGCCGAATATCCGCGCCTCGCCGGCCAGCATGCCGACTACCTCGTGTGGGCGATGCGCCAGTACCAGATGGGCCTGACGAATCCGCTGCTCGGTCGCAACAACGCGATCATGCAGGCACAGGTGCAGAGCCTGTCGGTCAGCGACATGAAGGACATCGCGGCCTACATCGAGTCGCTGAAAGAAACCGATCTGGTGTTCAAGAAGTAAGCGCGACAGGCCCGACGGGCCCGTGCAGCAAAAATACCCTGCCGAGGCGGGGTATTTTTTTGTCCGCGCTCCGGCGCCCGTGGGCTGGAGCCGCGGCGCTCAGTCGCGCGACGCGCGGCGCAGGATGCGCTGCAGGTACGCGTCGGTATCGGGCGGCGTGCCGGTGCGCTGGGCTTCCCAGATCGTCTCGCCGAGACATTCCATGATCACGTGCTGCGCGTCGTGGGTCGAGTCGAGCTTGGCCGCGAGCTTGTCGTGCGCGGCACGGATGCCGGGTGGCTGGTCGATCGACAACTGCTCGCTGATCGCGAGATGCATCGACAGGTGCAGGAACGGGTTCGTGCGGCCTTCCTCGGGCGTGTACTCGCGCGCGGTGGCGCCATCGGCGTCGGCGAGTGCGTCGTGGTATTCGGGGTGCTCGACGATCCAGTCGGCTGCCATCGCTTCCAGCGGCGTCAGGATCTCGCCCGCGCGCTGCTTGCGCCAGGTCTCGGTGAAAAAGCGACGCACTTCGTCGCGACTTGGATTGAACATGGTGGGGAAACGTCGTGATTCGGACGGCGTGATGCCGCGTCGCGCATTGTACGCCGGGTCGGCGGACGGCGCTGGCCGTGGGCGGGAGCAGATCGCGCTCGCGCTGGCCGCCGCGGTGATCTATTCGCTGTACGTCGTCGGCGGCACGAAGGCGACGCGCGGCGTCGATCGGCTCGCGACCACTGCGATCATCTGCCTGTCGGCGACCGCGACGCTCGTGGCGATCGCCGTCGTGCGGACCACCGCGTCCGGCGCGCCGCCGCGCTGGCCCGCGACGGCCGGCGGCTGGGCGGCGATGCTCGCGATCGCGCTCGTGTCGACGGTCGCGCTTGCGGCGCTGCCGTTCGGTGAAGCGCTGTCGCCGCTGCAGTGGGCGGGCGGCGTCGCGATTCCGGCAGCCGTGCTGGCGTTGGTGCGTGCGGGCGGTGCGGCGGCAGACGATGCGACGGTGACGTCCAACGCGTAGTTTGAAAGGGGACGCGGGGGCGATGGCGCGGGTGGCGACGCGTTGTCGCGGCTGCGGCTTGCCGGCCGAACAACGACCGACGCGGCGTGCGGCGTGCGTCCGACCACAGGGCGCCGGGCGGCTGCGGCACGTCAGCCGCGGTTGCGCGTCACTCGTTCGGCGGCGGCGTCTTCGGCCTGAATTCGCACAGCGGCTCGATCGCGCAGTGCCAGCATTCGGGCTTGCGGGCCTTGCACACGTAGCGCCCGTGCAGGATCAGCCAGTGATGCGCATCCTGCAGGAATTCCTTAGGCGTGAACTTCTCGAGCGCGGCCTCGACGGCGCGCACGTCCTTGCCCGGCGCGAGCCCGGTGCGGTTCGCGACGCGAAAGATATGCGTGTCGACCGCGATGGTCGGCTGGCCGAACGCGGTGTTCAGCACGACGTTCGCGGTCTTGCGGCCGACGCCAGGCAGCCCTTCGAGCGCTTCGCGATCGGCCGGCACCTCGCCGTCGTAGCGGTCCAGCAGGATCCGGCACGTCGCGACCACGTTCTTCGCCTTGGTCCGGTACAGGCCGATCGTCTTGATGTACTCGGTGACGCCTTCTTCGCCGAGTGCGACGATTTGTCGCGGTGTGTTCGCGACCGGAAACATCTTCCGCATCGCCTTGTTGACCGATACGTCAGTCGCCTGCGCGGACAGCATCACGGCGATCAGCAGCTCGAACGGCGTCGAGTATTCGAGCTCGGTGGTCGGATGCGGATTGAGGCTCTGCAGTGTTTCGTAGATCGCGCGTCGTTTGCTGGCGTTCATGGAGCGTTCTGGTCGGGCGGTGCGGACGGGCCGCCTGGGCCGTCGTTGCCTGCGTCGTTCTCTTCGTCGGTGCCGCTCGCGGCTGCCGCTTCGGCGTCGCGCTGGGCCTGTTGTTCGGCGAGCCGTTTGCGGCGTGCCTCGGCCGCGTCGATCTGCGCCTGGACGGCCGCGCTCACGCTTTCGGTGTTCTTCGGCCCGGCGCCTTGCCCGGACAGCTCTTCCTTCTTCTTGCGCGCCCGTTCGAGCGCGGCGGCGATGATCGCGCGCTTCTTCGCTTCGGCGTCGTCCGTGGCCGGGGCGGCGGATTGCGCTTCCGCTGGTGCCGCCGCCGGCTTCGCGGCACTGGCCGCGCGGCGTGCGGCCGCGCGTGCTTCGGCGGCCTCGCGTTCGCGGCGCTGGCGCGCGAGCCGCAGGTCGTGGCGTTCGCGCGCGGCATCGGCCTGTTCCTGCGACCACGCGTCCCAGCCGGTGCGTTCGCCGGTCACCGGCAGCATCGCGATGCAGTCGACCGGGCAGGGCGGCACGCACAGGTCGCAGCCCGTGCACAGCGATTCGATGATCGTGTGCATCTGCTTCGGCGCACCGACGATCGCGTCGACCGGGCACGCCTGCATGCACAGCGTGCAGCCGATGCACAGGCTTTCGTCGATGAAGGCGACCGCGCGCGGATGCTCGCTGCCGTTGACGGGGTTCAGCGGAATCACCGGTTTGCCGAGCAGGCTCGACAGGCGCGCGATGCCTTCGGCGCCGCCGGGCGGGCACTGGTTGTAGTTCGCGTCGCCGGCGGCGATCGCCTCGGCATACGGGCGGCAGCCGTTATAGCCGCACTTCGTGCATTGCGTCTGGGGAAGCAGATCTTCGATGCGATCTGCGAGTGTTTTGGAATCGGTCACGGTGACAACGGGCGCAGCGGCGCCGAATGGCTCTCGGCCACGTCGGGCGCGGCCGGAAAGGTTTGCCAAAGCTCGATTATCGCCGATTTCCCGCATTGCGCTGGACGCCGTCTGTGCGCATAATCGAACCGCTTTTTTGCAGGGGCTCAGCAGGAGGGCGGCCGCCCGCGGCGCGCCAGTTCCACGGCGGCCGGCGCCGAGGCGGTGGGGGTGCCGGTCCGGATCACGCGGCTCACATAGCAAAACGCCACCATGAATCAGCCAAAAATCAAAAGAGATCCTGAAGGTACGCGGCGCCGCATCCTGATGGCGGCAGCCGAAGAGTTCGCGAGTGGAGGGCTGTTCGGCGCACGCGTCGACCAGATCGCGCGCCGGGCCGAAACCAACGAGCGCATGCTCTATTACTACTTCGGCAGCAAGGAGCAGCTGTTTACGGCCGTGCTCGAACACGCGTTCTCCGCGCTGACCGAGGCCGAGCGCGAGCTCGATCTCGACGGCGTCGCGCCGGTCGAAGCCGTCACGCGGCTTGCACATTTCGTTTGGGACTACTACCGCGACCATCCGGAACTGCTCAGGCTCATCAACAACGAGAACCTGCACGAAGCGCGCTACCTGCACAAGTCGACTCGGATCCGCGAGATGATGTCGCCGATCGTCGCGAAGCTCGGCAACGTGCTGACGCGCGGCCAGAAGGCCGGGCTGTTCCGCACCGACGTCGATCCGCTGCGCTTCTACGTGACGCTGTCGGGGCTCGGCTACTACATCGTGTCGAACCGCTTCACGCTCGCCGCGACGCTCGGCCGCGATTTCACCGATGCCGACGAGCGGGCCGAGATGGTCCGGATGAACACCGAAGTGCTGCTCGCGTATCTGCTGCGGCGCTGATGCGCTGACCGCGCCGAAGCGCCGCCCGATGTAAAAACGCCGCCGTGCGCAGGCATCGGCGGCGTTTTTACATCGGAACGCGGTGCGTCAGGCGGCCTTGCGCGGGCGCACGGCCTTTGCGCGTGGGCTGCCGGTGGCGGCGCGTTTCGTGGCCGGCGCGGCCTTGGCGGGGGCGGCGGCTTTCGCCGGCGCCTTCGCGCGCGTGCGCTTCGCCGTGGTGGCGCGCGTCGTTTCGGCCGGCGCGTTGCTGGCCGGCACGGCCACGAGCGTCTTGGCCGCCGGCGCTTGCGGGACATCCTTCGTCGCGCCGTGCTTCGGCTCCGGTGCGTGCTCGCGGATGAAGTCGCGCAGTTGCGGATAGATGATCGTGCGCCAGCGGCGGCCCGAGAAAATCCCGTAGTGACCGCACTTCTCGGCGGTCAGGCTGCGGCGCTGATCCTGCGGGATACCCGTGCACAGCTCGTGCGCGACGTGCGTCTGGCCGCTGCCGGAGATGTCGTCGAGTTCGCCCTCGATCGTCATCAGCGCGGTGTGCTTGATGTCCTGCGGACGCACGCGCTCGCCTTCGACATCCCACGTGCCTTCCGCCAGGCGGAATTCCTGGAACACGATGCGGATCGTCTCGAGGTAATACTCGGCGGCCATGTCGAGCACCGCGTTGTACTCGTCGTAGAAGCGGCGGTGCGCTTCGGCGTCATCCTCGTCGCCGCGCAGCAGGCTCTGGTAGAAATCCCAGTGCGATTGCGCGTGCCGCTCCGGGTTCATCGCGACGAAGCCCGTGTGCTGCAGGAAGCCCGGATACACCTGGCGGCCTTCGCCCGGATAGTTGGCGGGCACCGTGTGGATCACGTTGTTCTCGAACCACGCGGTCGAGTGCTGCGTGGCGAGCGAATTCACCGACGTCGGGCTGCGGCGCGCGTCGATCGGGCCGCCCATCATCGTCATCGTGAGCGGCGTGTCCTCGCCGCGGCTCGCCATCAGCGAGATCGCCGCGAGCACCGGCACCGTCGGCTGGCACACCGAGATCACGTGCAGGTTGCGCGCGCCGATGTGACGGATGAACTCCTGGATGTACGCGATGTAGTCGTGCAGGTGGAACGGGCCGGTTTCGACCGGCACCATCCGCGCGTCGATCCAGTCGGTGATGTAGACCTTGTGATCCTGCAGCAGCGTGCGCACGGTGTCGCGCAGCAGCGTCGAGTGGTGGCCCGACAGCGGCGCGCAGACCAGCACGACCGGCTCGTCCTTCAGTTGCGTGACGGCGTCGGCGTCGTCCGAATAGCGCTTGAAACGCAGCAGCCGGCAGAACGGCTTCTCGACGATCGTCTGCTCGACGATCGGAATGTTGTGGCCGTCCTTGACGATCTGATGAATGTTGAATTCGGGCTTCTCGTAATCCTTGCCGAGCCGGTACATCAGTTCGTACGCGGCGGCCATCCGCGTCGCGCCGGGCATCAGCGAGAACGGGCTGGACGGATTGGCGAACGACTTGGACGCGGCCTGGGCCCAGGCCGTGAGCGGGCTCAGCATCGCCCGCTGGAATTCGTGCAATTGGTAAAGCATGCAGGCTACTCCCGCGTGGGGGACGGTGCGCAAGGGCGGCGTGGGGCGTCGCGGCGTGCCGTGTGGGTCAGCGACCGGCCATGGTGCACTGCAGCCGGACAATCGCGTCGATCATATCGGACAACGATGGGTGGTGCAATGCAACATTTCCCCGATTTTTCATCAAAGTTTTGCGATTTGACGTTCTCTGACCAAGTCGCTCGCGCCCCCGTTCAGCGCCCCGTCGCGACCGCCGGCGCGGGCTGGCCGGCGGCGCGCGCCATCGCGTCCTCGTGGTGCATCAGGTTCATCGCGGTATGCACGAGCGCCACATGGGAAAACGCCTGCGGGAAGTTGCCGACGAGCCGTCCGGCGACCGGGTCGTACTCCTCCGCGAGCAGCCCGAGGTCGTTCGACAGCGCGAGCAGCCGGCTGAACAGGCGGTGCGCGTCGTCGATCCGGCCGAGCAGCGCATAGTTGTCGACCAGCCAGAAGCTGCACGCGAGAAACGTGCCTTCGCCGGGCGGCAGGCCGTCGTCGTAGTCGGTCGTGCGGTAGCGCAGCACGAGCCCGTCGTGCAGCAATTCCCGCTCGATCGCTTCGACCGTGCCGACGATGCGCGGATCTTCCGGCGGCAGGAAGCCGAGCAGCGGCATCAGCAGCACGCTCGCGTCGAGCTCGTCGCTGCCGTAGCTCTGTGCAAACGCCCGTTTGCTCTCGTGCCACGCGTTGTTGCACACGTCGGCATGGATCTGGTCGCGCAGCGCGCGCCAGCGGTCGAGCGAGCCGGGCAGCCGGAACATCTCCGCCGACTTGATCGCGCGGTCGAACGCGACCCACGCCATCACCTTCGAGAACGTGAAATGGCGGCGGCCGCCGCGCGTTTCCCAGATGCCTTCGTCGGGTTCCTGCCAGACCTTCTCGAGATGGTCGAGCAGCGCGCACTGCACGGACCAGACCGTGTCGTCGGCCTGCAGGCCGCCCACCCGTGCGAGGTGCAGCGCGGCCATCACCTCGCCGAACACGTCGAGCTGCAACTGGTTCGCGGCGCCGTTGCCGATGCGCACCGGCTTCGAGTCCTGGTAGCCGGGCAGCCAGTCGAGCTCCATTTCCGGCAGCCGGCGCTCGCCGGCGATCCCGTACATGATCTGGATCTGCTCGGGCGAGCCGGCCATCACCCGGCCCAGCCACGTGCGCCACGCGCGCGCCTCGTCGTAATAGCCGCCGCGCATCAGCGCGAGTAGCGTGATCGTCGCGTCGCGCAGCCAGCAGTAACGGTAGTCCCAGTTGCGGTTGCCGCCGATCTTCTCGGGCAGCGACGTGGTCGGCGCCGCGACGATGCCGCCGGTCGGCTCGTACGCGAGCGCCTTCAGCGTGATTAGCGAGCGGCGCACCGCGGCCGCGTAGCGGCCCTGCACCTGGCAGCGGCCCGACCATTCGAGCCAGTAGTTCTCGGTGCGCGCGAGCATCGACAGCGGATCGCGCGCGGGCGGCAACCGCAGGTGCGATGCCGCATAGCTCAGCGAGAACGGCACGCGCTCGTCCGCGTTCACCGTGAATTCCGCGAGCGTATGGAGGTTTTTGCCGGTGAGCGGCACCGGCGTGCGCAGCACGACGGTGTCGGGGCCCGCGATCGCCTTCATGCCGTCCTCGCGGGTCAGCTGCGTGACCCACGGGACCGAGAAGCCGTAGTCGAAGCGCAACACCAGCTCCATGCGCATCTTCATCGTGCCGTGGCGGCCGACGACGATCCGCACCAGTTCGGACCAGCCGTTGCCGGGCGGCATGAAGTCGATCACGGTGACGGCACCGTCGGCGCTTTCGTAGTCGGTTTCGAGAATCAGCGTGTCGCCGCGATAGCGGCGCGTCGTGTGCGTGATCGCGGCGTCGGCGGCCGGCGCGAGCAGCCAGCGGCCGTGCTCGGGCGTGCCGAGAAGCGCCGCGAAGCAGGCGCCCGAATCGAAGCGGGGCCAGCACAGCCAGTCGACGGAGCCGTCTTTGGCGATCAGCGCGGCGGTGTGGCCGTCGCCGACGAGGGCGTAGTCTTCGATCAGGGCAGGCATGGGCAGGCGATCCTTGGGTATTCGAGTTCACAATGCGGACGGCGGTGGCCAAGGCTTCACGCGCTGGCGCCGCGCCCCGTATACTCGGCCGGGCGGCGGAGCGCATGAACGGCCGGCGTTTCGTCCTATCTCAACACTTGAAGCGACTCGATGCAAGGAGGATTCAATGCCCAACCGTTTACGCGAGCGTGACGCACGCGCTTCGACACGAGGGTTCCCGCTTAGGCTCGCTCACTGGATGAAAGGTTTCGCGATCGTGCTCTCCCTTTCCGCGACCCACGCATTTGCGCAGCAATCGCCCGCCCCGGCCGACGGCGTCTACAACCTGCTCGTCGGCACCTATACGGGGGGCGGCAGCGACGGCATCTATGTTTACCGCTTCGATACGAAAACCGGCAGCGTCGCGCCCGTGTCGTCGGCGAAGACCGTGAATCCGTCGTACCTGTTGCCGAGCCGCGACGGTCGCACCGTCTACGCGGTCAACGAACTGCCCGGCGACGACGGCCCGGCGACGCAGCGCGGCGGCGTCAGCGCATTCCGCTTCGACGCGAAGACGGGCGCGCTGAGCTTCATCGACCGCGTGTCGTCGGAAGGGAACGATCCTTGCTATCTCGCGCTGTCGCCGGACGGCAAATACCTCGTGACGGCCAACTACTCGGTCGCGAAGGATCCGGGCGGCAGCTTCGCGGTGTTTCCGCTGCGAGACGACGGCGCGGTCGGTCAGGCCGTGCTGACCGTGCACCATGAAGGCACGGGGCCCGTGAAGGGCCGCCAGGACGGCGCGCACGTGCATTCGACGGTGTTTTCGCCGGACGGCCGTTACCTGTTCGTGCAGGATCTCGGCGCGGACAAGATCTACGGCTACCGCTACACGGTGGACGGCAGCCGCGGGCTGATCAGCCCGACCGACACGCGCTACACGCCGGTGAAGGCGGGCTCGGGCCCGCGTCACATGGTGTTCGGCGCTGATGGCCGGTACGCGTACGTGACGAGCGAGCTCAATGCGTCGGTCGAGGTGTTCGGCTACCACGACGGCAAGCTGACGCCGGTCGAGACCGTGTCGATGACCGCGCCGGGCTTCAAGGGCAAGGTCGGCGGCGGCGCGATCCACCTGTCGCCGGACGGCCGCTTCCTGTACGTGAGCAACCGCGGCGATGCGAACGACCTGGTGATCTACGCGGTGAACCAGGCGGACGGCCGGTTGAAGCTGGTCGGCCGCCAGTCGAGCCTCGGCAAGACGCCGCGCGAGTTCCTGATCGATCCGACCGGCAAGTGGCTGATCGTTGGCAACCAGGACAGCGATACGTTCTACGTGTTCAGCCGCAATGTCGAAACGGGGCAGCTCGGCCCAAATCCGCAGAAGGTGGCGGTCGGCAAGCCGGTCGACTTCAAGCTGGTGCCGGTGCAGTAAAGGAAAAGGGCGCTGCCGATGCAGCGCCCTTTCTGGGGGCGGCCGGTTTCCCGGTGCGCCCGTATCGGTTGCCGGTGGCCGACCGGCCGCCGCGCTCAGTCGGCCGCGGCCGGCACGAGCACCTCGCGGCTGCCGTTGATGCCCATCGCCGACACGAGCCCGGCCGCCTCCATCTGCTCGACGAGGCGCGCCGCGCGGTTGTAGCCGATGCGCAACTGCCGCTGCACGGACGAGATCGACGCGCGCCGCGTGCGCACGACGAACGCGACGGCTTCGTCGTACAGCGGATCGGCTTCCGCGTCCGGCGCATCGCCGAACAGGTCCTGCGTCGCGCCGTCGGCAGCCGGGCCGTCGAGGATCCCTTCCTCGTACTGCGGCTCGCCGAACTGCTTCAGGTATTCGACGATCCGGTGCACTTCCTCGTCGGCGACGAACGCGCCGTGCACGCGCTGCGGATAACCGGTGCCCGGCGGCAGGAACAGCATGTCGCCCATCCCGAGCAGCGACTCGGCACCCATCTGGTCGAGAATCGTGCGCGAGTCGATCTTCGACGACACCTGGAACGCGACGCGCGTCGGGATGTTCGCCTTGATCAGGCCCGTGATCACGTCGACGGACGGACGCTGCGTCGCGAGAATCAGGTGGATGCCGGCCGCACGCGCCTTCTGCGCGAGGCGCGCGATCAGTTCCTCGATCTTTTTGCCTGCGACCATCATCAGGTCGGCCAGCTCGTCGATCACGACGACGATCAGCGGCAGCGTCGACAGCGGCTCCGGATCCTCGGGCGTCAGCGAGAACGGATTGCCGATCTTCTTTTCCTTCGCTTCGGCGTCGCGGATCTTCTGGTTGAAGCCCGCGAGGTTGCGCACGCCGACGGCCGACATCAGCCGGTAGCGTTTCTCCATCTCGCCGACGCACCAGTTCAGCGCGTTCGCCGCGAGCTTCATGTCGGTGACGACCGGCGCGAGCAGGTGCGGGATGCCTTCGTAGACCGACAGCTCCAGCATCTTCGGGTCGATCATGATGAGCCGCACGTCTTCCGGCGTCGCCTTGTACAGCAGCGACAGGATCATCGCGTTGATCGCGACCGACTTGCCCGAGCCCGTCGTGCCGGCGACAAGCATGTGCGGCGCCTTCGCGAGATCGGTGACGACCGGGTGGCCGGTGATGTCCTTGCCCATCGCGATCGTCAGCTGCGAGGCAGAGTGCTGGTACTGGCGCGACTCGAGAATTTCCGACAGGCGGATCATCTGGCGCTTCGCATTCGGCAGTTCGAGGCCCATGCAGGTCTTGCCGGGAATCGTCTCGACGACGCGGATCGACGTGAGGCCGAGGCCGCGCGACAGGTCCTTCATCAACCCGACGATCTGGCTGCCGCGCACGCCGAGCGCGGGTTCGATCTCGAAGCGCGTGATCACGGGGCCGGCCGAAGCGCCGACGACCGTCACCGGCACCTTGAATTCCTGCAGCCGCTGTTCGATCACCTGCGCCGTTTGCGCGAGGTGTTCCTCGGTGATCATTTCGACGTCGTCGGACGCGGGCTCGAGCAGGTCGAGCGTCGGCAGTTCGACGTTGAACGACGCGGGCGCGTGGAATTCGAACGCGTTCGGGCGCGGTGGGCGCGCAGGGGTGTCGGCGGGCGGCGGCGATGCGGCTTCGATCGGCACGGCCGGTTCGGTCGCCGCGGCTGTGGCTGCTTCGGCCGGGTGGCCGACGGGCATCGCCGGTACGGGCGCGACCGCCGCCGGTGCGGACAGGCTCGCGCCGGGGATCGTTGCCGGGGGTTGCGGCGCCGCGGCCAATGGGGCTGCCGGTGCCGCGGAGACATTCGACACGGGCCAGCTGGCCGGCGACGAGGCCGAGGCGGGCGGGGTTGCGAACGTCGTGACTTCGATTGCCGCAGGTGCGGAAGCGATCGACGGAGCCAGCGTCGCGGTGGTCATGCCGAAGGACGTCAGCGAGCCGGCCGGAGCGGTGGGCGAATTGGCGATCGGTTGCGCTGGCGTCGCTGCCGCCGTGGCGATCGATGCGATCGGGGCGGAGGTCGGTGCAGTTGTGTCGGAAGCGGCCGGTGGTACGGGCAGGCTTGCGGTCGGCTGCGGTGCGAATGCGCCGAATGTCGTACCCGTCGACGAGGTTGCCGGGTTGGCCTGAAGCGTCGGGGCGGGCGCGGACGGTGCAGTGATCAGGTCCGACGCGACATTGACGGGTGTCGTGGCAGCGATCACCGGCATGGCGGGCGCAGGCGCGGTCGAACCGGAAGTCGAAGCCGACACGCCGGCCGTCGACGGCGTCACGGCGGGCGCGACGGACGACGCGGATGTCGATGCGCGGAGGGGCGAACTGTCAGTCGTGCCCGCAACGCTGACCGGAGGCGCCGGCGCGATGGATACAGCGTTCGACGCCGAAGTGGCCGGCTGCGAAAGCGGAGCCGACGCAGCGCCGGTCACGCCGATCGGGGATGCCGGCGCGACGGATGCAGCGGTCGACTCGGCCGGTTGAGCAAGCGAACCGGATGCCGTGCCGATCACACCGTCCGACAAAGCGGTGGGCGCAATGTCCGATGCGGATGCAGACGCTTGCGCGGTCGAACCGTGGGCGGTGCCGACGAGCGGCGACGCAGTACTCGCCGACTGAGCTTGCGCGGCGGCAAACGGTTGAGCCGTAACCGGCGATTTCGGCAATTCCGAGGTGACGGGCGTATGCGTCGCGGCCGGTTGCGCTGTCGCAGGCGTCCACGTCCATGCCGCCGCCGGTGCGGTGCCTTGAGCGATTGTCGTCAGCGGTGCGACAGGTTCCACCGTGTCCGACTTGGCTGCTTCCAGTGCGGCACTCGATGCCGACGCTGCTGCAAACGGTCGGGTTTCGGCACTTGTGCGCGATGTCGTTTCGGCGATCGGAGAGGCGGGAAGGGCCGCGAACGGCGCGACGTTCCCGGCGGGCTTCACGTCGGCGTGCGCGTTGGCGATGTCCTGCGGCATGCGGGCCGAAGCCGTGAGATCGATCGCAGCAGCCGGTTGCGCCGTGTACTTGTCGTCAGTGTCGAACGATGCCGGCGGGTTGCTCGCGGCGATGTCGTGAACCACCTCGGTCGTCGGTTGCGCAGAGGCGGCATTGGCCGGTTCCGATCCCGTCACAGCCGTCGACGGCGCGGCGACCGGGTGCCACGCGGACGCGTCGAACCCGGAAACCGGCTGGCTGGCGAGGTCTTCCCACGGCGCGAGGTCGATGGGCGCGTCGAATGCCGGCGCGGGTGTGATTCCCGATGCCGGTGCGGCAGCGGCATCGTCGGCGTGCCGGATTTCGTCATCGGCGCGATGCGAGAACGCGGCGGCGTCGATGCCGGTATTCGACACCGCGTGCGGTGCGGCGGCGTCGAACGCCACGGCGCCCGCATCGGCAACCGGTGGACGGACGGCGGGTGCTGCCGGCACGAACGCGTCGAGCATGATCGGTGCGTTGTCGTCGTACGCGGGCGTCGCATCGTGTGCGAGCGGAACACTGGCGTCATGCGCCGCGAGGCCGTGGGCCGCGGAGGCGAACCCGGTCGGCACGGTCGCTGCTGCCGGCGCTGCCATGCCGGCTGCTGCCGCGGCCACACCGGCCACGGTTGCGGCTGCCGCCGCGTGCCCGGCACCGTCCGACTGCGCGCCACCCAGCGTCGCCCATTGCGCGGTGCTGGCCTCGATCGAGCGCAGCGTGTCGTGCACGCTCGGCGCCGGCGTGATCGGTGCGGCGGGTTTTTCGGTCCAGGCATACAGTGGTGCGCGCGCCGGCGTTTGCTGCGCCGGGCGACGTCGTGCCGCATCCGACGGCAGGCCGGCCGAACCGGCTCCTGCGGCGGGGCGTATCGGCGGGCGCTGCGGCTGCGTGGTGGCCGGCCGCGGCGTGACCGTGGTCCGCGGCGGAGTCGGCTTCAACGCGGCGGTGGCCGGTCGCGCGGCGGTCGGCCGCGGGCGGACGGGTTGGAATCCGGCAGGAAGCGGGGCCGGATCTGGACGCGGGACTTGTGAGTTTGCCGCTGCGCGCGCGAGGCTGGCGGTGCTGCCGGTCGTCGGCGGCGGCATTGCGCTGGCCGGGGGGATCGGCGCGGGCGGTGCCGGCATGCTGCGCTGGGGCGCGGCCGGCTTCAACCAGCCCGACGGCGCAACAGGTTCCACGTGCGGACGGGCAGGCGTGCTGCTGCGCGGCTTCGGTCGCGCCTGCGGGTCGGGTTTCCACAGCGTCGGGCGCGAATACCGGCCGTTCTGGCGCGGCGCCATCGAATTGACGGTATGTGCGGTGCTCGGCTGGACGATATCGTCGTCGCGATGCAACGCGCTGCGCGGCAGGTCGGCGATGCCGCGCGCTTCGTCGTCACCACTGTCGCGCGCCAGCTTGACGCCGAACGACGTATCGACCCACGCGGCGAACTGCCGCCAGCCGATGCCGGTCAGCCAGGGCAACCCGGCGAAGAACAGCACGACCATCGCGACCGGCGTGCCGATCGGGCCCAGCACGTGGGCGAAGCCTGCGGAGAACGCATGGCCGAGCGCGTTCGTGTCGGGGCCCGACAGTGGGCTCGTCAGCGTGCAGCTGCCCACGAACACGGCGGCGAAGCCGAGCCACAGGCGGATCGAGCCGCGGCCGGCGAGTCCGCCGCCGCCGGGCAGCATCGCCTGCACGAGACGCCAGAAGAGAAGGAGGAACCAGACGGCGGAGATGCCGAACCAGCCGAAGACAACCGTGTGCATGCTTTGAAACAGGAGTGGGGAGGGGCGCGCGAGGCGCGACCCGCCGAGTTTAACCGGCCGGCGAACAAGACTCTAACGCGGCGTGCATTCGATTCACGCCGTGCGACGCGTGTGCGCGGCACACGCGCGTGGCGCGCGGCGCGAAGGCGGTCGGTCGGCCTTCGCGCGCGCCGTGCATCAGGGGCTCCGGTGCGTGAAGGTCAGCGTTGCGCCGGACGTGGTCACGATCTGCAATTGCTGCGGCTCGCGCATCTGCACGCCGGTCTTGTCGACGTGGGCGAGTGCGTCGAGGTACGCGGTTTCGAGCTGGCCGCCGAGCGTATTCGGGCAGGCCATCCGCGTGCCGGCGAGCGGCCCGAAGCTCAACAGGCCGTTCTTGATCGCGTAGGTGCCCATGTAGCGATTGCAGCCCGAGAACCCGCTGGCGCGCCGGATGCCCGAGTCGGTCGACAGCGCGAGCTTGATCGGCTCGCCGTTGTCGCCGTGCGGGATCGCGCGCTGCGTGCCGTCGGCATTCAGCCAGCTGGTGAGTTCCCAGCTCGTGTCGTCGAGCAGCTGGACGGCGGCCGGATTGTACGGGTCGGGCGCGGGGGCGGCGGAATCGGGGTGGGTCGGCATCGCGCAGGCGGCGAGAAGCGTGGCAAGCGTCAACGCGCAAAGCGGCGCGCGCAGCGGGCGAAGCAGGCCGGTGCGTGCGCGTGCGGCGGCGGACAGGTGGGACATGAGCCTCGTTCCTCATCGGATTCTGATCAAGGCGTAAGAGTAACGCACCCGCCCCGCGGCAGGCGAGCCGACACTTCGCGCGTGAAAACGTTCGCAGCCCGCTTGCGAGCGGCCCGCGGCCGGGCGCCGGCGCGACGAAACGCGCAAAACCGGTGCCGTGGCGCGTGTTAACATCGGAGCCGTTTTCGTCCTCCACCAGAAGCGGGTAATCACATGCAGATCGGTCAGCGGCTCGGTACGCCGCTCTCACCCTCGGCCACGCGCGTCATGCTGCTCGGCGCCGGCGAGCTCGGCAAGGAAGTCATCATCGCGTTGCAGCGGCTCGGCGTCGAAGTCGTCGCGGTCGACCGCTATCCGGACGCACCGGGCCACCAGGTCGCGCATCGCGCGCACGTGATCGACATGACGGACGCCGCCGCGCTGCGGGCGATCGTCGAAGCCGAACGCCCGCACCTGATCGTGCCCGAGATCGAGGCGATCGCGACCGACGCGCTCGCGGCGATCGAGGCGGCCGGCCTTGCCGAGGTGATCCCGACCGCACGCGCGACGCAGCTCACGATGAACCGCGAAGGGATCCGCCGGCTCGCGGCCGAGGAGCTCGGCCTGCCGACCTCGCCGTATGCGTTCGCGGATTCGTTCGAGGCGTTCAGCGCGGCGATCGCGAAGATCGGCATGCCGTGCGTCGTGAAGCCCGTGATGTCGTCGTCGGGCAAGGGGCAGTCGGTCGTGAAGACCGAAGCCGACGTGAAGCCGGCGTGGGACTACGCGATGGCGGGCGGACGGGTGAACCACGGCCGCGTGATTGTCGAGGGCTTCATCGATTTCGACTACGAGATCACGCAGCTCACCGTGCGCGCGATCGATCCGGCGACGGACGCCACGCGCACCTACTTCTGCGAGCCGGTCGGCCACGTGCAGGTCGCGGGCGACTACGTCGAGTCGTGGCAGCCGCAGCCGATGAGCGCGGTGGCGCTCGAGAAGTCGCGCGAGATCGCGCACAAGGTCACCGAGGCGCTCGGCGGGCGCGGGATGTTCGGCGTCGAGCTGTTCGTGCGCGGCGACGACGTATGGTTCTCCGAGGTGAGCCCGCGGCCGCACGATACGGGCCTCGTCACGCTTGCGTCGCAGCGCCAGTCGGAATTCGAGCTGCACGCGCGTGCGATTCTCGGGCTGCCGGTCGATCCGGCGCTGGGTACGCCGGCCGCGTCGGCCGTGATCTACGGCGGGCTCGACGAGCGCGGGATCGCGTTCGAGGGCGTGCGCGACGCGCTCGCGGTGCCGGGCGCGGACCTGCGCCTGTTCGGCAAGCCGGAAAGTTTTGCGAAGCGGCGCATGGGCGTCGCGCTGGCGACCGGCGCGACCGTCGACGAAGCGCGCGAACGCGCGAAGCGTGCCGCCGCGGCCGTCCGGCCCGTGTCGGCCCGCTGACGCAACCAGGAGAGGACGATGACGCCGAAGTGGCTGCGTATCGGAAAGCTGGCCGCCGCGCTGGCGCTTGCAGCGAACCTCGCGGGTTGCGGCCTCGCGGCCGCACCGTGCCGGGTCGCCTCGGCCGGGCTCAAGATCGTGCCGCTCGTCGGCCATGTCGCGGCCGCACCGACCGACGCGTGTGCCGACGTCATCGATCCCTGATCACCATACCCGTCCCGATCGCCCGCAATAATCGCGCGCCCCGCGAGGGCGCGTTTTCACCCGTCTCGTGAGAGGACCTGCATGATTCGCCAAACCCTCGCCGCGCTCGCGCTCGCCGGCACGGCCGTTTCCGTCGCGCATGCCGCGCAACTGACCGTCGAAGAGATCGACGCAGATTCGCGCCAGTTCGCCGTCTACCAGTGCGCGAACCAGAAGCAACCGGTGCGCGTGTCGTACTGGCTCGCGGGCAACGGCCAGAGCTTCGCGCTCGTGCCGGTCAACGGGAAGCAGATGCTGTTCGTCGATACCGTGTCGGCGTCGGGCGCGCGCTACCAGGCCGGCCGCTATACGTGGTGGACGAAGGGCAAGGAAGCGACGCTGCGCGACGAGATCGCCGACCCGAACGCGCCGCCGCTGCTGGGTGACTGCGTACAGGTCGAGAAGAAAAAGAAGAAGGGCTGAGCGCCGGGCGGGAATGTGGATCGTGCGGCCGGTGCCTGCCGGCGGCCGGCTCCCGGGCCTGACAGCCCGGCAAGCGGGCTGGCGGCGGGCGACCGCGCAAGACGATCCGGGATCAGCCCCCTGAAATCACCCGCAGGCCGATCGGGTGAGTCCGATCGGGTCATTCGTCTGCCGCACGGGCCTGCCCGGGCCCGCCGCGCGAACCGCCGTTGCGGCCGTTCGCGGCGTTGTCACGGACAGATGGCTGCGCAGTGCTACAATACGACCCTTTCCGTCGGCATTAGCGCCGAACGGAGTCCGCACGGCCTGGCGTCCAGCGTTCGCATTGAACCGGTCCCAAGCGCCAGAGCGGCGCCGCGCGGCGCGCCGCGGCTCCGTCTATTTCCGAATTGTGATGAGCGCAGGCCCGGCTGGCCTGACGCACGATGTCCCCGCCGCGCCTTTTGAGCGAAACGCCACCATGTCCGATTCTGTCGCCAAGCCCGTCGACGCAACCTTCGATCAATTCGGCCTTGCCGCCGATATCCTGAAAGCCATTGCGGAGCAGGGTTATACGACGCCGACGCCGATCCAGGCGCAGGCCATTCCGGTCGTGCTCGCCGGCCGCGACGTCATGGGCGCCGCGCAAACAGGCACCGGCAAGACCGCGAGTTTCTCGCTGCCGATCATCCAGCGGCTGCTGCCGCAGGCCAACACGAGCGCGTCTCCGGCGCGCCACCCGGTGCGTGCGCTGATCCTCACGCCGACCCGCGAACTCGCCGACCAGGTCGCCGCGAACGTGCACGCGTATGCGAAGCACACGCCGCTGCGCAGCGCGGTCGTGTTCGGCGGTGTCGACATGAACCCGCAGATGGCCGAACTGCGCCGCGGCGTCGAGATCCTGATCGCGACGCCCGGCCGTCTGCTCGACCACGTGCAGCAGAAAACGGCGAATCTCGGCCAGGTGCAGATCCTCGTGCTCGACGAAGCCGACCGGATGCTCGACATGGGCTTCCTGCCCGATCTGCAGCGCATCCTGAACCTGCTGCCGAAGGAGCGCCAGACGCTGCTGTTCTCGGCCACCTTCTCGCCGGAAATCAAGAAGCTTGCGTCGACCTACCTGCGCAACCCGCAGACGATCGAAGTCGCACGCAGCAACTCGACGAACGCGAACGTCACGCAGATCGTCTACGACGTCGCCGAAGGCGACAAGCAGGCGGCCGTCGTGCAATTGCTGCGCGATCGCGGCCTCAAGCAGGTCATCGTGTTCTGCAACAGCAAGATCGGCGCAAGCCGCCTTGCGCGCAATCTCGAGCGCGACGGCGTGGTCGCGTCGGCGATCCACGGCGACAAGACGCAGATCGAGCGGATGCAGGCACTCGACGCGTTCAAGCGCGGCGAGATCGAGGCGCTGGTCGCGACCGACGTGGCCGCGCGCGGCCTCGACATCGCCGAACTGCCGGCCGTGATCAACTTCGACCTGCCGTTCAGTGCGGAAGACTACGTGCACCGGATCGGCCGTACCGGCCGTGCGGGTGCGACGGGCGACGCGCTGTCGCTGTGCAGCCCGAACGAGCGCAAGCAGCTTGCCGATATCGAGAAGCTGATCAAGCGTCCGCTCGAAGTGCAGACGCTCGCGCTCGACAAGCCCGCACGCCATCGTCACGACGAGCGCGGCAACGACCGCGGCGGAGATCGCAACAGCGAGCGCGGTGCCGAGCGAGGCGGCCGTCGAGATCGCGACGAGCATCGCGGCGCGTCGGGGCGCCGGCCGGGCGGTTCCGAGCGCGGTCATCACCGTCGCCACGAAGCGCCGGTCGACGATTTTTTCCTGAAGCCGTACGAGCCGTCGGCGTCGGCGAAGCAGCACGACGACGCGCAGCCCGCGCAGCAGCCCGAGAAGAAGGGGCCGAAGCGTCAGGTCGCCGCACTGCTCGGCGGGTTCGGGATGCCGCGCAAGCCGTCGGTGTAAGCCGGGCGGATGTGACACGCAGCGCGCGAGCGCTGCAGGAAAAGCGGGTGCATGCGATGAGCATGTGCCCGTTTTTCATTGGGGCTGCGGCTTGATTGCGGAGGGGCGGGGCGCAGGCGGCGGACGATGCAAGTGGCATCCGGCCGCTGCCCGATCGCCGCGGCCTGCTGCCGCGCGCTTAGCCGGCCTGCCGCCCGAAGCGCGTCGCCCACGCGGTCGTTGCGGCTGCGTAGAACGCATCGAGGGTCGTGCATGCGAGCGCGCCGCCGGGCGCGAGGCCCAGGTGCGCGGCCGCGGCCTGCAGCGCCGGCAGCGGATCGTCGCGTTCGAGCGCGGTCGCGCCGGTTTGCTTGCTGAGCTTTTCGCCGTTCGCATCGACGACGACGGGCACATGCAGGTATTGCGGCGTCGGCACGCCGAGGCAGTGCTGCAGGTGGATCTGGCGCGCGGTCGAGTCGAGCAGGTCGGCGCCGCGCACGACGTGCGTGACGTGCGCATCGGCATCGTCGACGACGACCGCGAGCTGATAGGCCCATTGTCCGTCCGCGCGCTTCAGCACGAAATCGCCGACCTCGGTCGCGAGGTTCTGCGATTGCGTGTGCTGCCAGCGATCGTCGAACGTGACGATCGCATCGTCGCCGTCCGGCACGCGCAGCCGCCACGCGCGCGCGGGCTTGCCGTGCAGGCCGGTGCGGCAGGTGCCCGGGTAGGCGAGCGTCGTGTGGCGCTCGTGCGCGGCACGCAGCGAATCGGCGATTTCCTTGCGCGTGCAGCTGCACGGATAGACGAGCCCGGCCGCGACGAGCCGTTCGAGCGCGGCCGCGTACGCGGCATCGCGCGTGCTTTGCCAGACGGGCGGCTCGTCGGGCGTCATGCCGAAATGCGCGAGCGTCGCGAGGATGTCGTCGGCGGCGCCGGGCACCGTGCGCGGGCCGTCGAGATCCTCGATGCGCACGAGCCATGTGCCGCCGTGTGCGCGCGCGTCGAGCCAGCTCGCGAGCGCGCCGACCAGCGATCCGAAATGCAGCGGGCCGGTGGGCGACGGCGCGAAGCGGCCGCGATAGGCGCTCATCGGGGCGCGGGGCCGCGCGCGCTTACGCGGCGCTGGCTGCCGGTGCGCAGGCCGGGCACGACTTGCCGGGCACGTAGCTTGGCGACTGTTGCGCATCCGGCGTGACGACCGCGCGGCACGCGAAGCACGTGACGTTCTCGGTGGGCTGGAGTTGCGGATTCAGCGCGGTGCGGTAGTCGAACACGAAGCAGTCGCCGTGATAGTGCGCGCCGCCGACTTCCTCGAAATACTTCAGGATCCCGCCTTCGAGCTGGTACACGTTCTCGATGCCGATTTCCTTCATGTGGATCGCGGCTTTCTCGCAGCGGATGCCGCCCGTGCAGAACGACACGACCGTCTTGCCTTCGAGGTCGGCGCGGTTCGCGTCGATCACTTCCGGGAATTCGCTGAACTTGTTGATCCGATAGTCGAGCGCGTCGTCGAAGGTGCCGACGTCGACTTCGAATGCGTTGCGCGTGTCGAGCATCACGACCGGGCGGCCCGTGTCGTCGTGGCCGCGGTCGAGCCACGTCTTCAGCGTCTGCGCGTCGACGAACGGTGCGCGGCCGAGTTCCGGCTTGATCGCCGGCTTCTTCATCGTGATGATCTCGCGCTTCAGGCGCACGAGCATGCGGCGGAACGGCTGCGAGTCGGACAGGCTTTCCTTGAACTGCAGCGACGCGAACTTGCCTTCGAACAGCGGATCGTGGCGGAGGTACGCGATGAACGCGTCAGTGGCTTCGCGCGTGCCGGCGACGAACAGGTTGATGCCTTCCGGCGCGAGCAGGATCGTGCCGCGCAGGCCGAGTTCGTTGCAGCGGGCGGTGACGAGCGGGCGCCAGTGCTCGTTCGCGTCGAGCGACACGAAGTGGTAGGCGGCGAGGTTGACGATGGTCATGATGGTCCGACGGGAAAACGGCCGCACGGCGGCCCGCAAAAAAGGGGGGCGAAGCCGGGGCGTTGATTCGAAAAACCGTATTATCCCGCAAACCGCGCGCAGGCCGGCATCCAGCCGTTTGGCCAGCCGCGCGACGTGCGGTCGCGTGCATTGGCCGAATGGCCGGCGTGGGGATTTTTTGGGCAGGCTGCGCGGCGGGGCGGCTACAATAGCGCCCATGTCAGATCCCCGCTTCGTCCATCTTCGCGTTCACTCCGAATTCTCGATTGCCGACGGCATCGTGCGTATTGACGACATCGTCAAGGCGGCGGCCGCAGACGGTCAGGGCGCGCTCGCGCTCACCGATCTCGGCAACGCATTCGGCCTCGTCCGTTTCTACCAGGAAGCCCGCGGCAAGGGCATCAAGCCGATCGCCGGCTGCGACGTCTGGATCGCCAATCCGGACGACCGCGACAAGCCGTCGCGGCTGCTGCTGCTCGTCAAGAACAAGGTCGGCTACCTGAATCTCTGCGAGCTACTGTCGAAGGCGTGGCTCACGAACCAGTATCGCGGCCGTGCGGAACTCGACGCGAGCTGGCTCGACGGCGAGCTCGCCCAAGGGCTGCTCGCGCTGTCGGGCGCGCAACAGGGCGACATCGGGCTCGCGCTTGCCGCGGGCAACGAAGAAGCCGCGCGCCGTCACGCCGAGCGCTGGGCGAAGGTGTTCCCGGGCGGCTTCTACATCGAGCTGCAGCGTTACGGCCAGCCGGGCGCCGAGGCGTACATCCAGCAGGCCGCGACGCTCGCCGCGGCGCTGAAGCTGCCGGTCATCGCGACGCACCCGACGCAGTTCATGACCGACGACGATTTCACCGCGCACGAGGCGCGCGTGTGTATCTCGGAAGGCGACATCCTCGCGAACCCGCGGCGCCAGAAGCGCTTCACGACCGATCAGTATTTCCGCACGCAGGCCGACATGGTTGCGCTGTTCGCCGACCTGCCGTCGGCGATCGCGAACACGGTCGAAGTCGCGAAGCGCTGCAACCTGAAGCTCGAGCTCGGCAAGCCGAAACTGCCTCTGTTCCCGACGCCGGACGGCATGTCGCTCGACGACTACCTGGTCCAGCTGTCGAAGGAAGGGCTCGAGACCCGTCTCGCGCAGCTGTATCCGGTCGAAGCCGAACGCGAAGCGCAGCGCGACACGTATTACAAGCGCCTCGAATTCGAGTGCGGGACCATCACGAAGATGGGCTTCCCGGGCTACTTCCTGATCGTCGCGGACTTCATCAACTGGGCGAAGAACAACGGCGTACCCGTCGGCCCGGGCCGCGGCTCGGGCGCCGGTTCTCTGGTCGCGTACGCGCTCGGTATTACCGACCTCGACCCGCTGCGCTACAACCTGCTGTTCGAGCGCTTCCTGAACCCGGAACGCGTGTCGATGCCCGACTTCGACATCGACTTCTGCCAGCACGGCCGCGACCGCGTGATCCAGTACGTGAAGGAGAAGTACGGCGCGGACGCCGTGTCGCAGATCGCCACCTTCGGCACGATGGCCGCGAAGGCGGCCGTGCGCGACATCGGCCGCGTGCTCGACCTCGGCTACATGTTCACCGACGGCGTCGCGAAGCTGATCCCGTTCAAGCCGGGCAAGCACGTGACGATCGCCGACGCGATGAAGGAGGAGCCGCAGCTGCAGGAGCGCTACGACCACGAGGACGAGGTGCACCAGCTGCTCGATCTCGCGCAGCGCGTCGAGGGCCTCACGCGTAACGTCGGGATGCACGCGGGCGGCGTGCTGATCGCGCCCGGCAAGCTGACCGATTTCTGCCCGCTGTATACGCAGGGCGACGACGGCGGCGTCGTCAGCCAGTACGACAAGGACGACGTCGAAGCCGTCGGCCTCGTGAAGTTCGACTTTCTGGGTCTCACGACCCTGACGATCCTCGACTGGGCCGAGCGCTACATCCGCCGCCTCGATCCGTCGAAGGCCGACTGGTCGCTCGCGCAGGTGCCGCTCGACGATCCCGCCTCGTTCCAGATCCTGAAAAAGGCCAATACGGTCGCGGTGTTCCAGCTGGAAAGCCGCGGGATGCAGGGCATGCTGAAGGATGCGCAGCCCGACCGCTTCGAGGACATCATCGCGCTCGTGTCGTTGTACCGTCCGGGCCCGATGGACCTGATCCCGAGCTTCTGCGCACGGAAGCACGGCCGCGAGAAGGTCGAGTATCCGGATCCGCGCGTCGAGCCCGTCCTGAAAGAGACCTACGGCATCATGGTCTATCAGGAGCAGGTGATGCAGATGGCGCAGATCATCGGCGGCTACTCGCTCGGCGGCGCGGACTTGCTGCGTCGCGCGATGGGCAAGAAGAAGCCCGAGGAGATGGTCAAGCACCGCGAGATCTTCGCCGAGGGGGCAGCGAAGAACGGCCTCACGCGCGAGAAGTCCGACGAGATCTTCGACTTGATGGAGAAGTTCGCGGGCTACGGCTTCAACAAGTCGCACGCGGCCGCCTATGCGCTGCTCGCGTACTACACGGCATGGCTGAAGGCGCACCATCCGGCCGAATTCATGGCGGCCAACATGACGCTCGCGATGGACGACACCGACAAGGTGAAGATCCTGTTCGACGATTGCGTCGTGAACAACCTCGCCGTGCTGCCGCCCGACATCAACCAGTCGCATTACCGCTTCGAGCCGGTCGCCGAAGCCGACGGCAAGCGTTCGCGCACGATCCGCTACGGTCTCGGCGCGGTGAAGGGCAGCGGCCAGAACGCGATCGAGGAAATCCTGCGCGCCCGCGAGGAAAAACCGTTCACCGACCTGTTCGACTTCTGCGAGCGGATCGATCGGCGCGTGGTCAACCGCCGCACGGTCGAGGCGCTGATCCGTGCCGGCGCGTTCGATTCGCTGAACACGAACCGTGCGCAGCTGATCGCGTCGGTGCCGCTGGCGATGGAAGCGGCCGACCAGGCCGAGGCGAACGCGATGCAGGCCGGCCTGTTCGACATGGGTGCCGAGTCGCCGCACGCGCATGCGCTCGTCGACGAGCCCGCATGGGACGACAAGCGCCGCCTGCAGGAAGAAAAGGGCGCGCTCGGCTTCTACCTGTCCGGCCACCTGTTCGACGCGTATCGCGACGAGGTTCGCCGCTTCGTGCGGCAGAAGGTCGGCGACCTGAAGGAAGGGCGCGACAAGCTCGTGGCCGGCATCATCGCGTCGCTGCGCACGCAGATGACCCAGCGCGGCAAGATGTTGATCGCGCTGCTCGACGATGGTTCGGGCCAGTGCGAGATCACGATCTTCAACGAGCAGTTCGAGGCGAACAAGGCGCTGTTCAAGGAAGATGAGCTGCTGATCGTGCAGGGGCAGGCGCGCAACGATGCGTTCACGGGCGGCATCCGCTTCACGGCCGATACCGTGATGGATCTCGAACGCGCGCGCAGCCGCTATGCGCAGGCCGTGCGGCTGACGATGAACGGCAACGCCGACGCGGCCGCGCTGCGCCGCGTGCTCGAGCCGCACGTGTCGAAGGACGATCCGGCGGCGGTGAACGTGGCCGAAGCGCCGGCGCCGCGCGGCGGCGGGCGCGATGGCGGGCGTCGCCCGCAGGCGCCGCTGCCGAACGGGCTCGCGGTCCAGATCCACTACAGCAACGCGCGGGCACAGGGTGAAATGCGCCTCGGCGACGCATGGCGCGTGAAGCCGAGCGACGTGCTGCTCGCGGAGTTGCGTGCGACGTTCGACGGCAGCGTCGTCGAAATCACGTACTGATCGCGCCTTAGCCGGACGGCTGTCGCGCCATGCGGCCCGTCGCATCGCCATCGTGCGGTGCGGCGGGCCGTTTTGCATGTTCACGCAAACGGGTCTTGGGCTGGCCATCCGGACGCTATACAATCCGGCGCTGGCCGCACGAACGCGGCGCTGACAGCCGCCTGTCCGGCGGGTGGCGCCGGTATCGCGCACATAAACGGGGGCGGGTCCGCGCGGCGATCGGCGACATGCGACCAGGCCATCCCGGAACCGGATGCGGTGGAATGGCCCGTCGCGACGACAAAAAACTGACAGTCACCACATGACCATGGCCAATGGGAACCCGACGCAGCGGATCCTCGTGATCCGGATTGATTTTCTGGGCGACATGCTTTGCACAACGGCGTTTCTCCGCGCGCTGAATGAGCGCTGGCCCGGCGCGGAACTCCATGTGGTCGCGAACCGCTACAACGCGGCCGCGCTGGCCGGAAACCCGGACGTGGACCTGATCCATACCTACGTCTATAGCCGTCAATGCGAGCGTAACGACCGTCCCGGGCGGATGCGCGCGTTCTTCGACCGGCTGCGGCTCGTGCGCCGCCTGCGTCGCTTGCGGTTCGACCTCGTGGTCGTGCCGAACGGCGGCATGCATCGCAGCAGCGTGCAGTTCGCGCGCCAGATCGGCGCGAAGGATTGCCGCTGGCACGATGCAGAGACCGAATTCGACGATCGCAAGCCCGATCATGTCGCGCAGCGGCCGATGTGCCACGAAGCGCTGTCGGGTTTCCGGCTCGTACCCGAACTCGGCCGCGCCGACGTCGACCGCCTCGCGTTGTCGGTTCATCCCGACCGCGCGCTGCAGGACGCGTGGCATCGGCTGCTCGGCGCGCGCACGAAGCCGCGCATCGGACTGTTCGTGACGAACAAGGCGGCCGAGCGTCGCTGGCCGGCGGATCGCTGGCGTGACCTCGCCGAGCGGCTTGCGCCGCACGCCGATGTGATCGTGTTCCGCGATCCGGCCGTCGGCCATGCCCCCGAGGACGACTCGTGGCGCGACGTGCGCGCGCGCCATGTCGCGCCGTCGTCGGTCTCCGAGCTGGTGGCCGCGGCGAGCCTGCTCGATGTGATCGTCTCCGCCGACAGCGCCCCCGTACATCTCGCATCGGCGCTCGGCGTGCCCGTCGCCGCGCTGTTCGAGGACCGTCCCGAAAAATACCTGCGCTGGCATCCGCTCGGTGTGCCGCATGTGATCCTGCGCGCCGGTGCGACCGTCGACGCGATCGGCGTCGACGCGGTCGAGCGTGCGGCGAATCATTTGCTGCCGCAGGCCAGTCATCGCGACGAACCGTTGGCTGACGCGGCACACGCGCGGCCGGCTGCTGCCGCTGCGACGCCGGTGATCATGACCGTCGCTTCGTAGCACCACGGGCATTGCAAGCACCGCGTACGCCACCGGCGCGCGGTGCGCCTGCCGCGCCGCGGCTCGCGAGCGGGGCCGTATCAGGGCAACCGCGCGGCCGATTCGCCATGTCGCGCCGGCTGCTGCAAAATCCTGTACATTGCCAGCCTTGTTCAGCCAGCCAGACACACCCATCGCCGTGGCCCTGTTTTCTTCCGCCCGCCCGCCCAGAACCATCCTCGTCGCCGCGCCGCGTCGCATCGGCGACGTGCTGCTGACGACGCCGCTCGTCCGTTCGCTGAAGGCCCGCTGGCCGGAAGCGCAGATCGACATGCTGGTGTTTCGCGGCACCGAAGGCGTGCTTGAGCACAATCCGGACGTGCGGCGCGTGATCGTCGTCGCGCAGCGCGCGGGGTTCCGCGAGCGACTGCGCGACGCGCTGTCGATGTGGCGACGCTACGATCTCGCATGCGCGGCGCTGAGTTCCGACCGGCCGCGTTTCTACAGCTGGTTCGCGGGCCGCAAGCGGGTGGGCCTCGTCGATCCGAACCGCGTGACGTGGCTCACGCGAATGATGCTGAACGGGATCGCGATCAATCACCACGAATCCGCGCATACGGTTGTCAGCACGCTCGCGCTTGCCCCCGTGATCGGCATCGAGCCGGTATCCGAGGTCGTCGCGCCCGGCATCGGCGACGATCCGGCGCGGCGCGCGCGCTTCGACGCGTGGCTTGCCGAATCGCCGGCGATCCGCGCCGGCAAGCCGCTGGTCGTCCTGCATCCGTATCCGATGTTCCGTTACAAGCAATGGCGGCTCGACGGCTGGGTCGAGATGATCGGCTGGCTGCGCGAGCACGGCTTCGCGATCGCGCTGTCGGGTGGCCCGGCGGACAGCGAGCGCGAGTATGCGGAGCAGATTGCGGCCGAAGCGGGCGGCGACGTGCTGAATCTGGTCGGCCGCCTGACGTTCGGCGAAAGCGCCGAACTCGTGCGGCGCGCACGGCTTTTCATCGGACCCGACACCGGCGCGACGCACGTCGCGGCCGCGACCGGCACCGACACGATCGCGCTGTTCGGCCCGTCCGACCCCGTCCGCTGGGGGCCGTGGCCGCAGCACTGGCCGGCCGCCGAAAATCCGTGGCCGCTGCGCGGCTCGGGTCGGCACGGGAATGTGTGGCTGCTGCAGGGGGAGGGCGATTGCGTGCCGTGCCGGCACGAGGGCTGCGAGCGCAAGGTCGACAGCCGCAGCGATTGCCTCGTCAATCTCGGTGCGCAGCGCGTGAAAATCGCGGCGGCCGAGATGCTCGGGCTGCATCCGCCGGGCCCGGCCGAAGCCGTCGTCGATACGTCGCGACTGCATCGCACGGGATCCGACTGACGCGCGGGCAACGCGCGTTTCCTGCCGGTTACAGGCGGCTTGTCTTGCGACGAGCCGGCCGTACGGCCCGTTTCCTTCGAATATGGCGAACGCCGAGGTGGCCGAAGCCGTCCGCCGGCGAAGCGTAGGCCTGCGCGTTACGCGCTGCGCCGGATCGCCGACGTTTCGCGCGGCAGCGCCTCGGTGCGCTCGCCGCAGCCGAGCAGGATGCCGGTCAGCAGCACGATCAGGTGCCCTTCGGCGAAATCGAGCAAGAGCGAATTGGCGAGGCTGCCGATCGCGAAGATCGCGAGCCAGCCGAGCAGCAGATGTCGCGAGCGCGGATCGAGCGTGCGGCTGCCGCGTGCGATCTGCACGATCAGGTTGATGAACAGCAGCAGGCCGACCGAGCCGAGCTGCACGGCCATCAGCAGGTATTCATTGTGCGGGTTCGACGTGAGCTGGCCTTCGGCTGCCGTCTTGCCGGCCGTGAGCTTCTCGAACTCCGTCTCGAGGCCGCCCGCGCCATAGCCGATCGCCGGGCGCTGGCGATACAGCTCGAGCCCCTTCTTGTACCACTCGAGGCGCAGCCCGGTGGGTGTCGCCGCGTCGCTCTGCCAGTATTGCTGGACTTCCGTCACGACCTTCACGAGCCGGCCGTTGTGGACCGTGCACGCGGCGACCACGAGCGCGATGCCTGCCAGCGCGAACACGGCGGCGGCGAGCCCCGCGCGCAGCGCCGACTGCTGGCGCAGCAGCAACACCACGAAACGCACGGCGATGACGAGGATCAGCAGCAGCGCGACGACCTGCCCGGTGCGTCCCTGCAGCATCACGAACACGTTGACGAGCGACCACGCGGCGACACCTGCATACGCGACGCGTGACAGCGTCGTGCGGGCCGCCAGCGCGAGATCGGCCGCCTGGTAGAACAGCAGCGCGCCGAACATGCCGGCGGCGATGTGGTTCTTGAACACCCACGCGCGTGACACCGGCAGTCCGCTCGCGTGCGCGGGCCCGATCGCGGTCAGGCCGAGATAGTTGGTGGTCGACAGCAGAAGGATCACGCATAGCGTGCCGAACCAGCAACGGCGCACGATCGGCGCCCAGTTCGAATGGCGGAAGGCGAGCACGGCGAACGGCAGCAGCAGCAGCTTGTCGTACTTGGCGACCCAGTTCCACGCCTTGTTGTGCGGTGCAACCGTATAGGTGACGCTGGCGGCCAGCGCGGCCAGGATCAGCAGCGCCGCGAGCGAGGCCGGGTCGGTGACGAACGAGCGCAGGTCGCGCCAGAATTCGGGGGAAATCACGAGCGCGGCGGCGAACAGCCCGCAGAACACATTGGTCAACGCGGTCGAGACGGGCACCATGCAGAGTGCGGCAACGGCGAATGCACGGGCGGCGGTCAGGCGCCGCGAGGCGGGAGCGGAAAACGAAAGCATCGGAACCTGTCGAATGGACGAATGCGGCTTGCGTACATCGTGCCGCGCGTCCCGGCAGGAGATCCGGGACGAACGGCGCAGAGTATACGCGAAGCAGGGCGCGTCTCCGTGCCGTTTTTGGGGCTCGATCAGCTGAGCGCGCGCTTGATCCGCGAGCGCAGCAGCGCGCGCTTCAGGTGCCCTTCGACGGCCGGCGTGTCGAGCGCGACGCGCGTGCCGGCCAGCTCGCCGCGATGCAGGTAGTAGCGGTCGAACGTCGCCTGGGTCATGCCCCATTTGTTAAGAAACTGGCGGCGACCGTCGTTCTTGACGATCTTGCCCGTGCTCTTCTGCTGGAAGTGGTAGACGAGGCTGTCGCCGACCCCGATGAAGATCCGGCAGCCGGCGTCCCAGATTTTCATCGAGAAGTCGTTGTCGCTGCTCATGCCGGGCGACAGCTCGCTGCTGTAGCCGCCGATCCGGTTCCACCAGTCGCGGTGCACGAGCGTCGGCGGCCAGGTCGAGCCGAGCCAGTCCGCGCGTACGAGCTTCGGGGCCGCCGCGACGAGGCCCGCCGCGTCGAAATGTTCGGCGTCGCGGCCGAAATTGCTGACCACGACGCACGGGTTGCGCGTGTCGACCGGCTCGACCATCGTGCCCGACAGCATGAAGAGATCGGTCGGCATCTGTTCGATGCGGCGCGCGAGCGCCGTGTCCCAGCCGGGGCAGCAGAACATGTCGTCGTTCATGTAAACGACGTAGTCGCGCGTTGCGCGCGCGGCGGCCCAGTTCACTGCGTGGCAGATGCCGATGTTGGTCGGCGACGCGGTGTGCTCGATGCCTTCGCTGCGCACCCAGTCGAGCGTGCCGTCCGAGCCGTCGTTCACGTGCACGATGATCTGGTGGTCGTACGCGGAGTGGCGGCGCAGGCTGTCGACGACGAGCTTGAGGTACGGCAGGTTGTTCCAGGTCGGAATGATGATGGAGAACATGGCGGTCGGATTCGGTAGTCGTCGTGGCGGGCGGCGCGTGGCGCCGCCGGTCGGTCGGGCGCGCGCGGCGCGGGCAGCCCGGCATTGTAACGCCGGGCCGGCCGCGCGCCGGGCGGGCGCTCAGCGCGGCCGTTGGTCGCCGAGCTTCAGGAAGCGGTAGTACACGGTTTCCGCATTGAACACGGCGATCATGAAGCCGGCGCGGCCGTCGAGGAAGCCGCGGCGCAGCACGTAGGTGCGCACGAACGCCCAGGCGCCGCGCGCGAGCGCCTTGCCGAAGCCGCCGCGCTGGCCGGCCGCGCGGCGCTGGCGCGCACCGGCCGTCGAATACGCGTCGAGCTTGCGCAGCACCGTTTCGAAATCCTCGTACGAGTAGTGCATCAGCTTGCCGGACAGGCGTTGCGCGGCGCCATCGAACACGAGGCGCTCGTGCACGAGATCGTCCGAGAAGCGCGCGGCGCCGCGCCGGAACAGGCGCGGGATCCAGTCCGGATACCAGCCGCTGTGATGGATCCACTGGCCGCAGAAGCTCGACAGCCGGTCGACCGCATAGATCTGCGCGGCCGGCGCGCGGATCGTGTCTCGGATCGACTGCGCGAGCTCCGGAGTGACGACTTCGTCGGTATCGAGGGACAGGATCCAGTCGGTGTCGAGCGCGTCGAGCGCGCGGTTCTTCTGCGGGCCGAAGCCCGGCCAGTCGCGCTCGACGATCACGCGCGCGCCGTGCGCCTGCGCGATCGCGACGGTATCGTCGGTGCTGCCGCCGTCGATGACGACGACGTCGTCGGCGAACGACAGCGCGGCAAGGCACTGGGCAAGCCGCGCGGACGCGTTGAGGGCGATGAGGGCGACGCCGAGGGAGGGTTCAGCCATGAAATCGTCGGAAAGGCGGAGAAAACGGTGAGCGGCAGTATACCCGCGGCTCGGCCGCCGCCCGTATCGGCCATGACCGTGCCGGTCGGGGCGGTGCGGCTATAATGTTGAGCCCTTTTCGGCACCCGCCCGACAGGGCGAAATCCCGGGCGGTCACGTCCGGGCGCCGCTTCGCGGCTCAAGAAGGATTGCCTTGGAAACCCAGAACACTCTTCGCAAACCGATGGACGGCACGGGCACCTCGCCCGTGACGGTCCTCAAGCGCCTGTGGCCGTACATCCGGCCGCTGATCGGCATCGTGGTGCTCGCCGTGATGACGATGGGCGTCGTCGCGGCCACCGAGGCCGGTATCCCGGCGCTGCTCAAGCCGCTCCTCGACCACGGCTTCGGCTCGCACGGCAGCGATCGCGCGAAATGGTACGTGCCGATGGCCGTGATCGGGCTCGCGCTCGTGCGCGGCGTGTCGCAGTACGCGTCGAATTACCTGCTCAACTACGTGTCGAACCGCATCCTGCTGCAACTGCGGCTCGAGATGTTCCAGCGGATGCTGCACACCGGCGCGTCGTTTTTCCAGCGCGAGACGGCGAGCACGGTGATCAACGCGATCGTGTTCGAGGTCAACCAGATCCTGTCGGTGCTGACCGGCGTGATGGTCACGCTCGTGCGCGATTCGCTGACGGTGATCTTCCTGCTCGGCTACCTGTTCTACCTGAACTGGCGGCTCACGCTGATCGTCGCGGTGATCCTGCCGGGCATCGGCTGGCTCGTCAGCAAGATCAATCGCCGCCTGCGCCGCCTGAACCGCGAGCACCAGACGCTGACCAACGAGCTGTCGTACATCGTCGAGGAGACGGTCGGCGGCTACAAGGTCGTCAAGGTGCACAACGGCGAAGCGTACGAGATGGGCCGCTTCACGCAGATGAGCAAGCGCCTGCGCGGCTACGCGATGCGCATGACGATCTCCGGCGGCCTCGCGCAGCCGCTTACGCAGTTCCTCGCGTCGATCGCGCTCGCGGTCGTGATCACGATCGCGGTCGTGCAGTCGTCGAACGACCAGACGACGGTCGGCGGCTTTGTCGCGTTCGTCACGTCGATGCTGCTGGTGATCTCGCCGCTCAAGCACCTGATCGATGTCAACCAACCGCTCCAGCGCGGGATGACGGCCGCCGAGCTGATCTTCGGGCTGATCGACGAACCGGCCGAACCGCAGGGCGGCGGCCGGCCGCTGGCGCAGGCGCGCGGCGACATCGAGTTCCGCAACGTGTCGTTCGACTACGGCGCGGCCGAGCGGCCGACGCTCGACCGCATCTCGTTCAAGGTCGCGCCGGGTGAAATGATCGCGCTCGCGGGCCCGTCCGGCAGCGGCAAGACGACGCTCGTGAACCTGCTGCCGCGCTTCTTCGACCCGACCGACGGTGCGATCCTGGTCGACGGCGTGCCGGTTGCCGACTACGACCTCCACGCGTTGCGCGGCCAGATGGCGATGGTCAGCCAGGACGTCGTGCTGTTCAACGACACGATTGCCGCGAACGTCGCGTACGGGCAGACGCCCGATCGCGCGCGCGTGCAGGCCGCGCTCGAGGCTGCGAACCTCGCCGATGCGGTCGCCGCGATGCCCGACGGGCTCGACACGCTCGTCGGCGGCAACGGGATGCGGCTGTCCGGCGGCCAGCGCCAGCGGCTCGCGATCGCGCGCGCGATCTACAAGGACGCGCCGATCCTGATCCTCGACGAAGCGACGTCGGCGCTCGACTCGGAATCGGAGCGCCACGTGCAGGCCGCGCTCGAACGGCTGATGGAAGGCCGCACGACGCTCGTGATCGCGCACCGGCTGTCGACGATCGAGCGTGCGGACCGCATCCTCGTGCTCGAGGCCGGCAAGATCGTCGAAGAGGGCAGCCACGACGAATTGCTGCGCCGCGGCGGCCTTTACGCGCACCTGCACCGGATCCAGTACCAGCAGCAGGCGGCGTAACACCCGGTCACGCGGCCGCGCGATACCGTGTGCTAGTCTTCATCGGGTAGTCCGAGTGGTTTCGTTCGACGTGACAACACGGAGGGAAGGCACGATGAAGAAGATGCACGGGATGATGTTGGCGGTGCTGATCGCGGCGGGTTTCGCCGCGCCGGCCGCGATGGCGCAGGATCACGACAACCGCAACGACCAGGGCGACCACGGCATGCAGCACGGCCATGGTCCGAAGCGCATGCCGCCGGGCCAGATGCGCCACGAGGAAGACGTGCCGCCGCGCTGGGCCGACCAGCCGCGCCGCGAGTGGCACAAGGGCGACCGGCTTCCCCCCGAGTTCCGCGATCGCCAGTATGTGATCGACGATTGGCGCGGCTATCACCTGAGCCCGCCGCCGCGCGGCTATCAATGGGTCGGCGTCGGCGGGGATCACCTGCTGGTGCAGATCGGCTCCGGTATCGTGCTGCGGATCGGTGACTGACCTGGCCGGCTGCCCGACACGGATTGCGATGCCGCGATCCGTGCCGGGCAGCCGGTTCACCGTGTCACTTTGCCGCTGCGTGGCGGAACCAGCGGCGCTCGATTTTCGACATCACCCAGCACACGCCCAGCGCACACACGGTGCCGAGCGTCACCTCGCCAAGCCGCATCAGCGGAATGTCCCACAGCGGGCCGTTGCCCGGAAACAGCAGCACGATCGTCGCGGTCACGCCGCCGAGCCGTGCCGCGCTGCCGACGTTCAGGCACCAGCAGCAGACGATCACGACCGCGACGGTGATCGCATACGCGACGAGGCGGTCGCCGCCGAGCGCCGCGCCGGCGAAGCCGAGCACGCCGCCGACCATGGCGCCGATGAACTGGTCGCGCGACAGCGACATCGTGTCCGAGTAGTTGTGCTGTGTCACGGCGATCGCCGTGATCGACGCCCACACGGCCTGCTCGGTGTGCAGCGCGCGGCCGATCACATACGCGAGACATGCGCCGCACACGGCCTGCAGCGCCATCCACGCGCCTTGCGCGAGCCGTTCGCTGAATGACAGCCCCTTGAACAAATCGAAGATCGACTGCTGGATCTGCTGGCGGGCTTCATTGAGTGTCCTGATCGTATCCATCATGTGTTGGCCAAGAAGCGGGTAACGGCGGCGCGCCGGCGTCAGCGCGCCTGTTCGGGCGATGCGGCGGCCGGTTCGTCGGCGGCTGCGTCACCGTTCTCGACGCGCGTTTCGGGCATCACGAGCCAGACCAGCAGCACCGCGAGCGCCCCGGCGCCGGCGAGCCCGAAGAAGCTCACGGCGTTGCCGAAGTGATCGGCGACGTAGCCGGCCGCGGCCGTGCTGAGCGTCGCGCCGATCCCGGCCGCGAGCCCGAACAGCCCGATGCACAGGTTGTAGCGTCCCTTGCCGCCCGCGACGTCGGCCGCGATCAGCGGCAGCATCACGCCGAACACGGCCGCGCTGATGCCGTCGAGCATCTGCACCGGCACCAGCAGGTAGGGGCTGCTCACGCCGGCGAACAGCAGCGCGCGCACCGGCAGTGCCGAGAACCCGAGCAGCAGGATCGGTCTGCGCCCCCAGCGTTGCGCGGAGCGGCCGACCCACGGCGACAGCATCGCGACGATCGCCTGCGGCACGATGATGCACGCGGCGATCACGAGCTGTACGTTCTCGCCCATCCCGGCCGTGACTTCGCCGGCCGCGAGGTTCAGCATTGCCGCGTTCGACAGGTGGAACAGCACGACGCACGCCGCGAAGATCAGCATCCGGCGGTCGCGCAGCAGCTCGAGCAGCGTTTCGCGTTCGCCGGCTTCGTCGTGGTCGTCGGGCTTCGACGACTGCGGGATCACCTCGTGTGTCGGCTGGATCATCGCGAGTGCGAACAGCGCGGGCAGCGCGAGCACGGCGGTCAGCCAGAACACCGCGCGTGCGGAGAAGTATTCGCCGGTGAGCCCCATCAGGCCCGCCGCGACCGCGCTGCCGATCGACGCCCAGCGCGCGTTGCGGCCGAGCCGGTCGCCGAGGTCGGCGCGGCCGACGAGCGAGAACGAGATCGCGGCCATTGCCGGCACGAGCATGCAGCTCGCGAAGCCGTGGAACACCTCGGCGGCGATCACCGGCACGATCGTCGGGCTCGACGCGAGCAGCACCGCGGACAGGATGATGGCCGCGATCGCCCACGCGGCCGCGCCTTTCTTGTTCTTCAGCGCATCGACGGCCGCGCCGCCCGGCACCTGGCTGACCATCGCGCTGATCGTGCCGATCGACAGCACCATGCCGATCTCGCCCTGCGTCCACTTGTGCGACGCGAGGTAGGACGCGATGAACGGACCGAACCCTGTTTGAACGTTTGCAACGAAGAAGTTGAGCCAGTCGAGGGACCGCAGACTGCGTACGCTGACGGAATGCTTGATCGTCATCGGGTCGCGCTCGCAGAGGAAGCCGGTGCCGGGGCAACGGGCGGGAAAACCGCGACGATCGGCTTGTCGGCCGCGTAGGGCGGCGATGCCTTGATCTGCGCGTCGTTCAGGTCGAGCTGCGGACGCAGCGCCTTGTCGCGCGTGACGAAGCGCAGCGCACCCCAGCTCGCGGCGATCGAACGGCGGTCGGTATTGACGAGGCCGCCGAGGTCGAGCACGACTGCCTGCGGCTGCGATGCGCGGTCGATCAGCACGTCGACGATACGGCCGATCTTCGTGCCGTTCGGGCGCTCGACGTCGCTGTCGAGCAACGGCAGTCGCGTCGCGGGTGAGGCAGCGGCCGAACCCGACAGCGGCACGGCCTTGGGCCGCGCGGCCGGCGGCAGGTCACCCGACGGCACGTCGAGCACGATCGGCTCCTGTTTGCCGCCCGGCGTGAAGCGGAACACGTTCCACGGGAAGATGACCTTGCGGTCGCCGACACCCATGAAGCCCTGCAGGTTGACGACCATCTCGCGCGGCTTGCCGCTCGCGTCGGTCACCATGTCGACCGCGCGGCCGATCACCTTGCCGTTGCGGCGCGCGACTTCGCTGTCGAGCAACGCATGGATCTGGGTGCGGTCGAGCGGGCGCGTCGCGACGATCGGCGGGGGCGGCGGCGGTGGCGGTGTCGGCGATTCGGGGCGCTGCACGGGCTTCGGCCGCGCGACTTCGCGGTGCGGCTTCTTCGGCGCCTCCGGTTCCCCCGGGTGCGTCGGTGCGGGCACGGGCGGCATCGTCAGCGGTTCGCCGGCGGTTTCCTCGATGGGCTCGACGAGCGCCTCGCTGATCGGCGCAGGCGGATTCTGGACCGGCAGCAGCCCGCAGCCGGACAGCAGCGCGGCGGCGGCGAGAATCAGGAAGACCGTCGAGGACGGCAACGACTTGCGGGATGCGGGAAACGGAAGTCCGCCGCTCATTGACACTCACTCCATGGGTCGGGGGCGGCACGAGGGCACGCGGCTGGCGATGGATGGCGGGTGCGGGCGGCGCACCACGCGAGGTGAGAGTTTAACGTGTCTTGCTTTCAGGACCGATTTTGATGGCTTGCTGGAGGCGGACTGTCGGGAAAAGGAAGGGATCGCGGCGCGAATTGTGTGAGTGGGTGGCGGGGGGGGAGGCGCGACAGCGGAGGCGGAGGGAACGGGGCGGCGCCGGCCTCGCCCGCCGTGGCGGCGGGCAGGCGCGGGCGCTGCGCGAGGGGCGTGAAACCGGAAGCTCAGGCTTCCGGGTACCACGCGTCGGTGAATTCGCTGACCTTGACGTCGGTCAGTTCCGGCCGTGCGGCCAGCCAGCCGCGCACGAGTTCGCGGTCGGCGTCGGTCGTCGTGCCGCGCGGTGCGCCGGAAATCACGTAAGCGCCGATGCCTTCGTCCGCCGACGCGACGGTCAGCAGTCCGTTCGCTTCGACGAAGTCGATGAACGCGTCGATCAGCTGGCCGCGTTCGAGGTCGGACATCTCGTTGCGGTAATGCGCGGTGGCGTTGAACGCGAGTTCCTGGAATTCGCCGATGTGGAGTTTCTTGCGCTGGCGGCGGTTGTGGCCTTGGCTCATGGTGTGCGTTGAATGCGAAAAGGGTAGTAGAAAAAGGGCGGCAGCGGGTGCCGTCGGGGCGGCCCGGGTGCCGCATCGAAGCGCCGCGCGGCGATGCCGGCGGCGGATGGACGGAACGTTACATCAGCACGATATCGTACTGCTCCTGGCTCAGGTTCGACTCGACCTGCAGCGACACCGGCTTGCCGATGAAGTCGATCAGCATCGCGAGATGCTGCGATTCCTCGTCGAGGAACAAATCGATCACCTGTTGCGCGGCGATCACGCGGAATTCGCGCGGGTTGAACTGCCGTGATTCACGCAGGATCTCGCGCAGGATGTCGTAGCACACGGTGCGCGACGTCTTCACCTGGCCCTTGCCCTGGCAGGTCGGGCACGGCTCGCACAGCACGTGCGCGAGCGATTCGCGCGTGCGCTTGCGCGTCATCTCGACGAGCCCGAGCTGCGAGAACGTGTTGACCGTCACGCGCGTGCGGTCGCGCGACAGTGCCTTCTTCAGTTCGGACAGCACCGCGTCGCGATGCTCGGCGTTCTCCATGTCGATGAAGTCGATGATGATGATCCCGCCGAGGTTGCGCAGCCGCAACTGCCGCGCGATCGTGTGCGCGGCCTCGAGGTTGGTCTTGAAGATCGTGTCGTCGAAGTTGCGCGCGCCGACATAGCCGCCCGTGTTCACGTCGATCGTCGTCATCGCCTCGGTCTGGTCGATCATCAGGTAACCGCCCGATTTCAGGTCGACGCGGCGCGACAGCGCGCGCTGGATCTCCGTCTCGATGTTGTACAGGTCGAACAGCGGCCGCTCGCCCGTGTAGTGGTGCAGCTTCGCGCTCACGGCCGGCGTGAACTCGGACGCGAATTCGGAGAGGCGCTGGTACGTCTCGCGCGAATCGACCTGGATGCGCGTCGTGTCGTCGTTCGCGAAATCGCGCAGCACGCGCTGCGCGAGATCGAGATCCTGGTACAGCAGGCTCGTCGCCGGCAGCCGCTGCGCCTGCGCGACGATCGTCGCCCAGGTCTTGCGCAGGTAAGCGACGTCGCCGGCCAGCTCGTCGGAGGTCGCATCCTCGGCGATCGTGCGCACGATGTAGCCGCCCTTTTCGTCCGGCGGGATCACGGCCGTCAGGCGCGCGCGCACGGCCTCGCGCTCGGCCTCGCTCTCGATCTTCTGCGAGATGCCGATATGCGGCTCCTGTGGCAGGTAGACGAGCGTGCGGCCCGCGATGCTGACCTGCGTCGACAGCCGCGCGCCCTTCGTGCCGATCGGATCCTTGATCACCTGGACCATCAGCGTCTGGCCTTCGAACACGGTCTTCTCGATCGGCTGGTGCGGCGTGTTCGACTGCGGCTCGCCCGCGAGGCGCGGGTGCCAGATGTCGGCCACGTGCAGGAACGCCGCGCGCTCGAGGCCGATGTCGATGAACGCCGACTGCATGCCCGGCAGCACGCGCACGACCTTGCCGAGATAGATGTTGCCGACCCGCCCGCGCGACAGCGTGCGCTCGACGTGAAGCTCCTGCACCGCGCCTTGCTGGACGAGTGCGACCCGCGTTTCCTGCGGCGTGAGGTTGATCAGGATTTCTTCGTTCATGGTGGGATTCAGAAGGCGACGCGCGCGGCGCGCAACAGCGCCGCGGTCTCAAAAAGGGGCAGACCCATGATACCTGAATGGGAACCGTCGATTCGCTCGATGAATTCGGCGGCGCGCCCCTGGATCGCGTACGCGCCCGCCTTGCCGAACGGCTCGCCCGATTCGACATAGCGCGCGTACGCGTCGCGCGACGCTGCCGCGAAGCGCACCGACGAGCGCGACAGCGCGGGCGGCAGCAGTTCGCCGCTCGCGTCGATCACGGCGACGGCGGTCAGCACCGCGTGTTCGCGGCCCGCGAGGCGCGTCAGCATCGCGAGCGCGTCGGCGGCATCGGCGGGCTTGCCGAGGATCGCGCCGTCGATCGTCACGGTTGTATCGGCAACCAGCACGGGTGCGGCGGGCTTGCCGCTCGCGACGAGGCGCGCACGCGCGGCTTCGGCCTTCGCGACGGTCACCCGCCGCACGTAAGCATCGGCGGCCTCGCCGGGCAGTTCGGCTTCGAGCGCCTCGGCGTCCTCGTCGGGGCGTGGCAGCAGCAGTTCGAAGCGTACGCCGATCTGCTGCAGCAGCTCCTGGCGGCGCGGACTTTGCGAAGCGAGGTAAAGGAACGGGAAAAGCGCGGGGGGCGTGCTGGACGGCATGGTGTCGTTATCTCGGTGTGCGCACGTGGCGCGCGTCTCGAGGACGACACGTCATGCGCGGTGGTAGGGGTGATTCTGCGTGATGCTCCACGCCCGGTAAAGCTGTTCGGCGAGCAGCACGCGCACCATCCCGTGCGGCAGCGTCATGCTCGAGATGCGCAGCAGCGTATCGGCACGCGCTTTCAGTTCCGGATCGAGCCCGTCGGCGCCGCCGATCACGAACGCGACGTCGCGGCCGTCCTGCTGCCAACCGGGCAGTGCCTGAGCGAGCTGCATCGTGGTCCAGTCGCGGCCGCGCTCGTCGAGCGCGACGAGGCGCGCGCCCTTCGGCAACGCGGCCTCGATCTTCTGCCGCTCGGCCGCCATCACGCTTTCGGCGCTGCGGCCGCCCGAACGCAGTTCGGGCTTGATCTCGCGCAACTCGATGCGCAGCTCGGGCGGCATCCGCTTCGTGTATTCGTCGAAGCCGGACGCGATCCAGCCCGGCATCTTGTGGCCGACCGCAAGGATGAAAAGCTTCATCGGGAGAGGCGTAACGACTCGGGGCTCAACGGCGGCGGGCGGCCGTCTTGCGTGCCGGGCGTGCGGGCGCGGCTTCCTCTTCCTCTTCCTCTTCGTCTTCGCCGCCTTCGCTGGCCGTGGCGAAGCCGCTCCCCTTGCCGCCGCCGAGCTTCATCCGCACGGGCTTGTCGCCCCAGATTTCCTCGAGGTTGTAGTACTGGCGCAGGGCCGGTTGCAGGATGTGCACGACCGCGTCGCCGCAGTCGACGAGCACCCATTCGCCGGTGTCTTCGCCTTCGGAACTGACGATGTCGCCGCCGGCTTCCTTGACCTTGTCACGCACGCTCGACGCGAGCGCCTTGGTCTGGCGGTTGGAGGTGCCCGAAGCGACGACCACGCGGTCGAACAGTTCGGTCAGGTGGCTGGTGTTGAACACCTTGATGTCTTGCGCCTTGACGTCTTCGAGGGCGTCGACGATCACGCGCTGCAGTTTGCGAATATCCATGGATTCAGGAATGGTAGAGGCGATGTTGAAGAATATAGGCCCATACGGCGGCCGGCACATGCTCGGCCGACGCGTCGGGCATTTGCGCATGGCGCGCGATGCATTCGCGCAGGTGGGCGCGGATGTCGGTCGCGGCAATGTCGAACGAAAGGGTCGTATCGATCAGCAGACGGCCTGCCGGCGTGGCCTTCAGCACGTCGGCGCCGGCCTGCCGCGCGGCGATTTCCTGCGCGACGTCCGGCGGCGCCGCGCCGAGGTCGAACCCCGGGCGCGTCGACACGCAGATGTGCGCGTAGTCGAACAGCTTGCGCCAGTCGCGCCACGTGTCGAGGCGCACGAGCTGGTCGGCGCCGATCAGCAGCGACAGCGACGCGTCCGGGCCGATCCGCTCGCGCCAGCGCGCGAGCGTCTCGACCGTGTAGGTCGGGCCGGCGTGCTCGATCTCGTCGGTGGCGACGGTCACGGTCACGCCCGGCACGGACAGCGAGCCGGCGGCCGCGCGCGTCATCGCGAGCCGATGCTCGGCGGCCGACACGTCGCGCTTCTGGTACGGCTGCCCGGCGGGCAGCAGTACGAGTTCGGTCAGGCCGAGCAGTTCGGCGAACCGGCGCGCGAGCGCGAGATGGCCGTCGTGGATCGGGTCGAAAGTGCCGCCCAGCAAGCCGATACGACGCGGCAGCGGGGCGGGGCGGGCGGTGGTGTCCAGAAACGCGTCCTTTTCTTGAAGCAGCACGCGTGCGGGTCAGACCCAGTCGCGCGGCACGATGAAGTCGCTGTACAGGCGCGCTTCGGGCGTTCCCGGCTCGGGCTGCCAGTTGTAGCGCCAGTTCGCGACCGGCGGCATCGACATCAGGATCGACTCGGTCCGGCCGCCGCTTTGCAGGCCGAACAGCGTGCCGCGGTCGAACACGAGGTTGAATTCGACGTAGCGGCCGCGGCGGTATGCTTGGAAGTCGCGCTCGCGCTCGCCGTACGGCAGCTCGGCGCGGCGTTCGACGATCGGCAGGTAGGCCTGCAGGAACGCGTCGCCGACGCTTTGCATCATATCAAACGAGCGTTCGAAACCGGGCTCCGAGAAATCGTCGAAGAAGATCCCGCCAATGCCGCGCATCTCGTTGCGGTGCTTCAGGAAGAAATACTCGTCGCACCATTTCTTGAAGCGCGGGTAGAGTTCGACGCCGAACGGGTCGAGCGCATCCTTGCAGGTCTGGTGGAAATGGCGGGCGTCGTCCTCGAAACCGTAAACCGGTGTCAGATCCATGCCGCCGCCGAACCAGAACACGGGCTCTTCGCCCGGTTTCGTCGCGATCAGCATCCGCACGTTCATGTGCACGGTCGGGCAATACGGATTGCGCGGGTGCAGCACCAGCGACACGCCGAGCGCCTCGAAGCCGCGGCCCGCGAGCTGCGGGCGTGCCGCGCTCGCCGACGGCGGCAGCGCATCGCCCGCGACGTCGGAAAAGCCGATTCCCGCGCGTTCGAACACGCGGCCGCCTTCGAGAATCCGCGTGCAGCCGCCGCCGCGCAGGCGTTCGGCCGGCCCGCGCTGCCATGCGTCGGTCGCGAGCCGCGTGCCGTCGAGCGCGCCGAGCGCGTCGGCGATGCGTGTCTGCAGGCTCTGGAGGTACGTGCGCACGCGCGCTACGTCGTAGGTCGAATCGGTCATGTCTGGACTGGGCGCCCCCGCCCGAAGCGGGGGCCGTAAAAAAAGCCTCTGCCGGGCATTCTAACGAACCCCGGCAGAGGGGCCGCCGCCGCACGAGGGCGGGGCGGCGATCGCGACGTCAAGCGCTCTTGCGGTTGAGCGCGCGGAAGCCGATGTCGCGGCGGTACTGCATGCCTTCGAAATTGATCTGGTTGATCGTCTCGTACGCATGCTGCTGCGCTTCGCGCACCGAATCGGCGAGACCGACCACGCACAGCACGCGGCCGCCGGACGTCGTCAGCTTGTCGCCGTCGAGCGTCGTGCCTGCATGGAACGTGACGGCCTGTTCGGTCTCGGCCGGGATCCCGTTGATGCGGTCGCCCTTGCGCGGCGCGTCCGGATACCCGTGCGCGGCCAGCACGACGCCCAGCGCGGTGCGGCGGTCCCAGTCGAGCTCGACCGTGTCGAGCGTGCCCGCGATCGCCTGCTCGACGACCTTCGAGAAATCGCTCTTCAGGCGCGCCATGATCGGCTGCGTTTCCGGGTCGCCCATCCGGCAGTTGAACTCGAGCGTGCGCGGATTGCCTTCCTTGTCGATCATCAGGCCCGCATACAGGAAGCCCGTGAAGCGGATGCCGTCCTTCTCCATCCCGCGCACGGTCGGCATGATGATCTCGCGCATCACGCGTGCATGCATCTGCGGCGTGACGATCGGCGCGGGCGAATACGCCCCCATGCCGCCGGTGTTCGGGCCGCGATCCTCGTCGAGCAGGCGCTTGTGGTCCTGGCTGGAAGCCAGCGCCAGCGCGTGCTTGCCGTCGACCATCACGATGAAGCTCGCTTCCTCGCCATCGAGGAATTCCTCGATCACGACGCGCGCGCCGGCGTCGCCGAGCTTGTTGCCCGACAGCATCATGTCGACGGCTTCGTGTGCTTCTTCCAGCGTCATCGCGACGACGACACCCTTGCCGGCCGCGAGGCCGTCGGCCTTCACGACGATCGGCGCGCCCTTCGCGTCGATGTACGCGTGCGCGGCGGCCACGTCGGAGAACGTCTCGTACTCGGCGGTCGGGATGCCGTGGCGCTTCATGAACGCCTTCGCGAAATCCTTCGAGCTCTCGAGCTGCGCGGCTTCGCGGGTCGGGCCGAAGACCTTCAGGCCGCGCGCGCGAAACAGGTTGACGATGCCGGCCGCGAGCGGCGCTTCCGGCCCGACGAGCGTGAACGCGACGCCTTCGCGTTCCGCGAAATCGGCGAGTTCGTCGAGCGCCGTGATGTCGACGTTCTTCAGACGCTCGTCCTGCGCCGTGCCGCCATTGCCGGGTGCGACGTAGACCATCTGGACGCGCGGCGACTGCGCGAGCTTCCACGCCAGCGCATGTTCGCGGCCGCCGGAACCGACGACGAGTAGTTTCATGGGATTCCCCGCAGACTAGAAAACAGGGCGGCCGGCACGCTCAGGCGCGCCGGCCGCGGATTCGGTCGGGCCGCCGCCGCGACAGGAGCACGGCGGCCGGCACATCATTCCTCGACGATGACGGCGTTCGTATACACGTCCTGCACGTCGTCGAGGTTCTCGAGCGCGTCCAGGAGCTTCTGCATCTTCGCCGCGTCGTCGCCGGTGAATTCGACTTCGTTCTGCGGCTTCATCGTCACTTCGGCGAGTTCGGCCTTGAAGCCCGCGGCTTCGAGCGCGTCCTTCACCGCCGAGAATGCCTGCCAGTCGCACAGCACTTCGATCGAACCGTCGTCGTTCGTGTTCACGTCGTTCGCGCCGGCTTCGAGCGCGGCTTCCATCAGCGCGTCTTCCGACGTGCCCGGTGCGAACAGGAACTGGCCGACGTGATCGAACATGAACGCGACCGAGCCGTCGGTGCCCATGTTGCCGCCGAACTTCGAGAACGCATGGCGGACTTCCGCGACCGTGCGGGTGCGGTTGTCGGTCAGCGTGTCGACGATGACCGCCGCGCCGCTGATGCCGTAGCCTTCGTAGCGGATTTCCTCGTAGTTCGCGCCATCCGCGCCGCCGACGCCGCGATCGATCGCGCGCTTGACGTTGTCCTTCGGCATGTTCGCGTCGGCCGCCTTGTCGACCGCGAGACGCAGGCGCGGGTTCGAGCTGACGTCGCCGCCGCCGAGGCGCGCCGCGACCTGGATTTCCTTGATGAGGCGGGTCCAGATCTTGCCGCGCTTCGCGTCGGCCGCTGCCTTCTTATGCTTGATGTTGGCCCATTTCGAATGACCAGCCATACCTTTCTCCGTGCCCGGGCGCGCTGCGCGGGCGATTGTTTCAATGTGTCGTTGAATCGGCGGCCGTTTCGGCGGGCATGAAGCCGCGGGGCCGCGCGTGTCGAGTGGATCGAGATTTTATCACGCGGCGACTGCCTGATCGGGGCCGCCGCGCATGGCCGGACGGCCAGGCAGGCCGCCACGAGCCGGGCCGCGCGCCGCGCGGCCGTGCCGGTGCTCAGTTCTTGGTGCCGAACAGGCGGTCGCCCGCGTCGCCGAGGCCCGGCACGATGTACGCATGCTCGTTCAGGTGCGAATCGAGCGACGCGACGAACAGCTTCACGTCCGGGTGCGCGTCCTGGAACACCTGCACGCCTTCGGGGGCGGCGACCAGCGCGACGAACATGATGTTCGCGGCCGGCACGTTGCGGCGCTTGAGCACGTCGACCGCGTGCACGGCCGAGTAGCCGGTCGCGACCATCGGGTCGCACAGGATGAAGATGCGGTCTTCCAGGTCCGGCAGGCGCACCAGGTATTCGACCGGGCGGTGGTCGTCGGCGCGGTACACGCCGATGTGGCCGACGCGCGCGGACGGAACCAGGTCGAGCAGGCCGTCCGACATCCCGATGCCCGCGCGCAGCACCGGCACGATCGCCAGTTTCTTGCCCGCGATCACCGGCGCGTCGACCTCGACGAGCGGGGTTTCGACCCGCTTGGTCGTGATCGGCAGGTTGCGGGTGATCTCGTAACCCATCAGCAGCGTGATTTCGCGCAGCAGCTCGCGGAACGTGCGCGTGGACGTGTCCTTGTCGCGCATGTGCGTGAGTTTGTGCTGGATCAGCGGGTGATCGGTGATGAAGAGATTCGGGAAACGGCTGTCCTGTTTCATGACGGGGGCGCCTTGGCGGCAAAAGAGGATCGGGGGCGGCGGCGGGCGCAAGCCGGCCGCGCGCTTATGTCCGCAATTTTACCAAGGCGCGCCGCACGATCCGGATAATATCGACGTCTCACGACAATCCGCGCGCCCGCGCCCGACCGATTGCCGGCCTGACCCGCCCGGGGTCCATGCGCCGGCGCGACGGGGCCGAACCGGTGCGTGTCGCCACCAAGGAATCGACGATGGATCTCGGTATCGAAGGAAAGACCGCGCTCGTGTGCGCGGCAAGCAAGGGGCTCGGCCGTGGCTGCGCGCAAGCGCTGGCCGCCGAGGGCGTGAACCTCGTGATCGTCGCGCGCACGCGCGACACGCTGGAGGAAACCGCGGAGGAGATCCGCGCCGGCGCGAACGTGTCGGTGACCGTGGTCGCCTGCGACATCACGACGCCGGACGGGCGCGCGGCCGCGCTCGCCGCGTGCCCGCAGCCGGACATTCTCGTGACGAATGCCGGCGGGCCGCCGCCCGGCGACTTCCGCGACTTCTCGCACGACGACTGGATCCGCGCGCTCGAATCGAACATGCTGACGCCGATCGAGCTGATCCGCGCGACCCTCGACGGGATGATCGCGCGCGGTTTCGGCCGGATCGTCAACATCACGAGCTCGGCCGTGAAGGCGCCGATCGACGTGCTCGCGCTGTCGAACGGCGCGCGCTCGGGGCTGACCGGCTTCGTCGCGGGGCTGTCGCGCAAGGTCGCGGGGCAGGGCGTGACGATCAACAACCTGCTGCCGGGCCTGTTCGACACCGACCGGATCGCGACCACGCTCGCCGCGTCGGCGAAGGCGCAGGGCGTGAGCGTCGACGAGATGCGCGCGCGGCGCACGAAGGACATTCCGGCCGGCCGCCTCGGCACGCGCGAAGAGTTCGGCGCGGCGTGCGCGTTCCTGTGCAGCGTGCATGCCGGCTACATCACCGGGCAGAACTGGCTGCTCGACGGCGGCGCGTATCCGGGCACGTTCTGACGCGCCCCCTCGCATCACGATCACGACCACAACCGAACGACGAAGGAATCGGAGATGAGCAAACCCCGCATCGCACTGATTGCGCACGACGCGAAGAAGGACGAGATCGTCGCGCTCGTGGGTCAATTTCGCGCGACGCTCGCGCAATGCCGGCTGGTCGCGACGGGCACGACGGGCGGCCGCATCGCGGCCGCGCACGGGCTGGAGGTCGAGCGCAAGCTGTCGGGGCCGCTCGGCGGCGACCTGCAGATCGGCGCCGAGCTGGCCGAAGGCCGCGTCGACATCGTCGTGTTCCTGCGCGACCCGATGACCGCTCAGCCGCACGATCCCGACATCACCGCGCTCGTGCGCGCGTGCGACGTGCACGACGTGCCGATCGCGACCAACGTCGCGACCGCGCGGATGCTGCTCGACGATCTGGCTCGGAACATGGAGGACGTTTGCTAGGCGCTGCCCGCGCCTGATTGCCCCTGCTATCGGCAGGGCCATGCATGGATGGCCGCGGCGCGCGAGAATCGGGCGTCGCGATACGGTCCTGCCGTCCGGTTCACGGATGAATCGGCCGGCTCCGCGTATCGCCGACCCGGATTTTTCCCTGACCGAATCAGAAACGAGGAGCGAAACGATGCCGAAAGCAATCCGATACGACCAGCCGGGCGGCCCGGACGTGATGAAGTGGGTCGATGTCGACGTCGGCGAACCGAAGGCGGGTGAAGTCCGTATCCGGCAGCACGCGGTCGGCCTCAACTACATCGACGTCTATTTCCGCACCGGCCTTTACCCGCAAGCGCTGCCCGGCGGTCTCGGGATGGAGGCGGCGGGCGAGGTGACGGCCGTCGGCGAAGGCGTGACCGCGCTCAAGCCGGGCGACCGCGTCGCGTACGTCGGGCAGCCGCCGGGCGCGTACGCGCAGGAGCGCGTGATGCCGGCCGAGCGGCTCGTGAAGCTGCCTGACGGCATCGGCTACGACGACGCGGCGTCGGTGATGCTGCAGGGCCTGACCGCGCACTACCTGCTGCGCCGCACGTATCCGGTGAAAGCCGGCGACACGATCCTGATCCACGCGGCGGCCGGCGGTGTCGGCCTGCTCGTGTGCCAGTGGGCGAAGGCGCTCGGCGCGACCGTGATCGGGACGGTCGGCTCCGACGAGAAAGCCGCGCTCGCGAAGGCGCACGGTTGCGACCATCCGGTCGTCTACACGCGCGAGAACTTCACGCAGCGCGTGAAGGAGATCACGAACGGCGCGGGCGTGCCGGTCGTCTATGACTCGATCGGCAAGGACACCTACATCGGCTCGCTGGACAGCCTCGCGCCGCTCGGGCTGTTCGTCAGCTTCGGCAATGCGTCGGGCCCGCTGCCGCCGATCGATTCGAAGGAATTCTCGTCGCGCGGCTCGCTGTTCTTTACGCGGCCCACGCTGTTCTCGTACATCGCGAAGCGCGCCGATCTCGAATCCGCCGCCGCCGAGTTGTTCGACGTGCTGCTGTCGGGCAAGGTGAAGACGAGCATCAACCAGCGCTATCCGCTCGCGGAAGTCGGCCGCGCGCATGAGGATCTCGAAGCGCGCAAGACCACCGGCTCGACGATCCTCGTTCCCTGAGCTGCCTCCTCGTGCCGGCGCCCTGCCGGCACGCGCTTCTCCGGACGGCGCCACGGCGCCGTCCGTCCCGCTTCCCGCCGTCCTCCACTGAATGCCGCGTTTACGCGTTTTTTATACGCGCCCCGATACCTTTGACCCGTCCTTTACGTGCGTTCCCATAAGGTTCTAGTCGTCTGACTTCGACGACGGAGAACACAAAAATGGATGGGGTTTTTATCGGCGCCCTGGTGCTTTTCACCGCGCTGATCCTCGGTTTGATTGCCGGTTGCGAGAAGCTCGTGCAATACGGTCGCGGGGGGCGAGCATGACCTGGATGCTTTGGCTGGCGGGCGCCTCGACGGCCCTGCTGTTCGCGTACCTCGTCTTTGCGCTGCTGCGCGCGGAGGACATCGAATGAACGCGAACAACCTGTTGCAATCGCTGCTGTTCATCGTCGTGCTGCTGGCGGCGGCCGTTCCGGTCTCCCGCTACCTGACGGCGGTGATGGATGGCAGTTCGCGCGTCGTGCGCGTGTTCGGGCCGCTCGAACGCGCGCTGTACCGCATCGCCGGCGTCGACGCCGGCAGCGAGATGAACTGGAAGCAGTACGCGATCGCGACGATCGCGTTCAACGCGCTTGGCGCGTTGTTCCTCTATGGCCTGCTGCGCCTGCAGGGCTTCCTGCCCGGCAACCCGCAGCAGTTCGGTGCGATGACGGTCGACGGCGCGTTCAACACGGCCATCAGCTTCGTCACCAACACGAACTGGCAGGACTACACGCCGGAGCAGACCGTCAGTTATCTGGCGCAGATGCTCGGCTTCACCGTGCAGAACTTCCTGTCGGCAGCGACTGCCATCGCGGTCGTGGTTGCGCTGATCCGTGGCTTCGCGCGACATACGTCGCAGACCATCGGCAACTTCTGGGTCGACCTCACGCGCGTGACGATGTACGTGCTCGTGCCGATGTCGATGATCATCGCCGCGCTGCTGATGAGCCAGGGCGTGATCCAGAACATGAAGGCGTACCAGGACGTGCCGGTGCTGCAGGCCAGCACCTATGCGGCGCCGAAGCTCGACGCGCAGGGCAACCCGGTGAAGGACGACAAGGGCAACCCGGTGACGGTGCCGACCCCGCTCACGAAGCAGACGCTCGCGATGGGCCCGGTCGCGTCGCAGGAAGCGATCAAGATGCTCGGCACCAACGGTGGCGGCTTCTTCAACGCGAACTCGGCGCACCCGTACGAGAACCCGACGCCGTTCGCGAACTTCCTGCAGATCTTCTCGATCCTGATCATCCCGGCCGCGCTGTGCCTCGTGTTCGGCCGCGTGATCGGCGACCGCCGGCAGGGCATCGCGGTGCTCGCGGCGATGACGGTTGCGTTCGCGGTCGCGGTCGGCGTCGAGGTCAACGCCGAGCAGGGCGGCAACCCGACGCTCGCCGCGCTGCACGTCGACCAGTCGGCGAGCACGCTGCAGCCGGGCGGCAACATGGAAGGCAAGGAAACGCGTTTCGGGATCGCGCAGAGCGGCATCTTCACGGTCGCGACGACGGCCGCGTCGTGCGGCGCGGTCGACACGATGCACGATTCGCTGACGCCGCTCGGCGGCCTCGTGCCGATGCTGCTGATGCAGCTCGGCGAGGTGGTCTACGGCGGGGTCGGCTCGGGGCTCTACGGGATGCTCGTGTTCGCGCTGCTCGCGGTGTTCGTCGCCGGCCTGATGATCGGCCGCACGCCGGAATACGTCGGCAAGAAGATCGAGTCCTACGAGATGAAGATGGTGTCGATCGTCGTGCTGCTCACGCCGCTGCTGGTGCTGGTCGGCACGTCGGTCGCCGTGCTCGCCGATGCGGGCAAGGCCGGCATCGCGAACCCGGGGCCGCACGGCTTCTCGGAAATCCTGTACGCGTTCAGCTCGGCCGCCAACAACAACGGCAGCGCGTTCGCGGGCCTGACGGTCGGCACGCCGTTCTACAACTGGATGACCGCGATCGCGATGTGGTTCGGCCGCTTCGGCACGATCGTGCCGGTGCTGGCGATCGCCGGCTCGCTGGCCGCGAAGAAGCGCATCGCGGTGACGAGCGGCACGCTGCCGACGCACGGTCCGCTGTTCGTCGTGCTGCTGCTCGGCACCGTGCTGCTGGTGGGCGCGCTGACCTACGTGCCGGCGCTTGCGCTCGGCCCGGGTGTCGAGCACCTGATGATGTGGCTGGGCGCGTGATGCGCGCCCGCATGGCGACACCTTGAAAAGACTGAAGAGATTGAAGAGATCGCAATGACTCAACATTCCGCAACACGGTCCATGTTCGATCCGGCGCTGCTGCGCCCGGCGATCGTGGACTCGTTCAAGAAACTCACGCCGCGCACGCAGTTCCGCAACCCGGTGATGTTCTGCGTGTACGTCGGCAGCATCCTGACCACGATCCTGTGGATCGCGGCGCTCGCCGGCCAGGCCGAGGCGCCCGCGGGCTTCATCCTCGCGATCGCGCTGTGGCTGTGGTTCACCGTGCTGTTCGCGAACTTCGCCGAGGCGCTCGCCGAAGGGCGCTCGAAGGCGCAGGCCGCGTCGCTGCGCAGCGCGAAGAAAGACGTGATGGCGAAGAAGCTCAACGAGCCGCACCCGAAGTCGCCGATCCGCATCACGACCGCGACCGAGCTGCGCCGTGGCGACGTCGTGCTCGTCGAGGCCGGCGACGTGATCCCGGCCGACGGCGAGGTGGTCGACGGGGTCGCATCGGTCGACGAATCGGCGATCACCGGCGAATCCGCGCCGGTGATCCGCGAGTCGGGCGGCGACTTCTCGTCGGTGACGGGCGGCACGCGCGTGCTGTCCGACTGGATCGTCGTGAAGGTCACCGCGAACCCGGGCGAGGCGTTCCTCGACCGGATGATCGCGATGGTCGAAGGCGCGAAGCGCAAGAAGACGCCGAACGAAATCGCGCTGACGATCCTGCTCGTCGCGTTGACGATCGTGATGCTGCTCGCGACCGCGACGCTGCTGCCGTTCTCGATGTTCTCGGTCGAAGCGATGAAGGCCGGCCACGTGGTGACGATCACCGCGCTCGTCGCGCTGCTCGTGTGCCTGATCCCGACGACGATCGGCGGCCTCCTGTCCGCGATCGGCGTGGCCGGGATGAGCCGGATGATGCAGGCGAACGTGATCGCGACGTCAGGCCGTGCAGTCGAGGCGGCCGGCGACGTCGACGTGCTGCTGCTCGACAAGACCGGCACGATCACGCTCGGCAACCGCCAGGCATCGACGTTCGTGCCGGCGCCGGGCGTGACCGAGGAAGCGCTGGCCGATGCCGCGCAGCTGTCGTCGCTCGCCGACGAAACGCCGGAAGGCCGCAGCATCGTCGTGCTCGCGAAGGAGCGCTTCAACATTCGCCAGCGCGACATGGGGCAGTTGCACGCGACGTTCATCGGCTTCTCCGCGCAGACGCGGATGAGCGGCGTCGACTTGCCCGGCCGCGAGATCCGCAAGGGTGCGGCCGATGCAATCCGCAACTACGTCGAGACACACGGCAGCCGCTTCCCGGAAGAAGTGCGCCGCGCGGTCGACGAAGTTGCGCGCCGCGGTAGCACGCCGCTCGTCGTGGCCGACCTGCATGAGGGTGCGGCGCGCGTGCTCGGCGTGATCGAGCTGAAGGACATCGTGAAGGGCGGCATCAAGGAGCGCTTCGCGGAACTGCGCAAGATGGGCATCAAGACCGTGATGGTGACGGGCGACAACCGGCTGACGGCCGCGGCGATTGCAGCGGAAGCAGGGGTCGACGATTTCCTCGCGGAAGCGACGCCGGAAACCAAGCTCGCGACGATCCGCGAGCACCAGGCGGCCGGGCGCCTCGTCGCGATGACGGGCGACGGCACCAACGACGCGCCGGCGCTCGCGCAGGCCGACGTGGCGGTCGCGATGAACACCGGGACGCAGGCGGCGAAGGAAGCCGGCAACATGGTCGACCTCGACTCGAACCCGACGAAGCTGATCGAGATCGTCGAGATCGGCAAGCAGATGCTGATGACGCGCGGCTCGCTGACGACGTTCTCGATCGCGAACGACATCGCGAAGTATTTCGCGATCATCCCGGCCGCGTTCGTGACCACCTATCCGCAACTGCGCGTGCTCGACATCATGCACCTGACGTCGCCGGCGTCGGCGATCCTGTCGGCGGTGATCTTCAACGCGCTGATCATCGTCGCGCTGATTCCGCTGGCGCTGAAGGGCGTGACGTACCGCCCGCTCGGCGCGGCGTCGCTGCTGCGCCGCAACCTGCTGGTGTACGGCCTCGGCGGCGTGCTGCTGCCGTTCCCGTTCATCAAGCTGATCGACATGACGCTCGCGGCGCTCGGCTGGGCCTGAGCCGGTCATATTTGAAGGAAACATCATGAAAACGTTGATTCGTCCGCTCGTCGTGATCTTTGTCGTGCTGACCGCGGTGACGGGGCTCGCGTACCCGGCCGTGATGACCGTGTTCGGCCAGACCGTGTTCCCGTCGCAGGCGAACGGCAGCCTGATCGAGAAGGACGGCAAGGCAGTCGGCTCCGCGCTGATCGGCCAGCAGTTCGATGCGCCGAAGTACTTCTGGGGCCGGTTGTCGGCTACCGCGCCGATGCCGTACAACGCGACCGGCTCCGGCGGCTCGAACCTTGGCCCGCTGAACCCGTCGCTCGCCGACCAGGTGAAGGGGCGCATCGCCGCGCTGCGCGACGCGGGCACCGACATGTCGAAGCCCGTGCCGGTCGACCTCGTGACGGCGTCGGCGAGCGGCCTCGATCCGGAGATCACGCCGGCCGCCGCCGCATACCAGGTCGAGCGCGTCGCGAAGGCGCGCAACCTGGCGCCCGACGCGGTCGCGCAACTCGTCGCCGCGAACACGACGGGCCGCCAGCTGGGCGTGCTCGGCGAACCGCGCGTGAACGTGCTGAAGCTGAACCTCGCGCTCGACGCGGCCCAGGCCGCGCACTGACCGCGCGTGCGGGCTTGCGGCGGCAACCGGCGTCCGGCGCGGCCCGATTCGCGCCGGACGCGCCTTTTCCCGACGGCGCATGCGCCGTCTTTGCCTTTTGCGGCGATTTGGAACAACAATGCTGGTACTCGCGCGCATCCGGGCGCTCCGCCTTTCTGACGCATGAATCGTCCCGATCCAGACCAACTCCTCGACAAGCTGCAGCGTGACGAAGAAAAGCAGCGGCGCGGCCAGCTCAAGATCTTCTTCGGCGCATCGGCCGGTGTCGGCAAGACCTATGCGATGCTGCAGGCCGCGCGCCAGCGCCTGCAGGAAGGCGTCGACGTCGTCGTCGGCATCGTCGAGACCCACGGGCGCAGCGAAACCGCCGCGCTGCTCGACGGCTTCGACGTGCTGCCGCTCGCGCGCATCGACTATCGCGGCCGCACGCTCACCGAATTCGATCTCGACGGCGCGCTCGCGCGCCAGCCGCAACTGATCCTCGTCGACGAACTCGCACACTCGAACGTGCAGGGCGCCCGGCACCTGAAGCGCTGGCAGGATGTGTACGAGTTGCTCGACGCGGGCATCGACGTCTACACGACCGTCAACGTCCAGCACCTGGAAAGCCTGAACGACGTGGTCGGCGCGATCACCGGCATCCGCGTGTGGGAGACGGTGCCCGACCGCGTGTTCGACGCGGCCGACGAAGTCACGCTCGTCGACTTGCCGGCCGAGGAGCTGCTCGAGCGGATGCGCGACGGCAAGGTCTATCTCGCGCAGCAGGCCGAGCGTGCGGTGCGCAACTTCTTCCGCAAGGGCAACCTGATCGCGCTGCGCGAACTGGCGCTGCGGCGCACGGCCGACCGGGTCGACGCGCAGATGCGCGAATACCGCGCCGACCGTTCGATCCAGCGCATCTGGCAGGCGCGCGAGCGGCTGCTCGTGTGCGTCGGGCCGGGCCCCGAGGCGCCGACGCTCGTGCGGGCGGCCGCGCGGCTCGCGGCGAGCCTGAAGGCCGACTGGATCGCAGTCTATGTGGAGACGCCGCGCCTGCAGCGGCTGCCCGATGCGCGGCGGCAACGCACGCTCGACGCGCTGAAGCTCGCGGCCGAACTCGGTGCGGAGACGGCCACACTCGCCGGCGCCGACGCGGTTGCCGCGCTGATCGGCTATGCGAAGGTGCGCAACGTGTCGAAGATCGTCGCGGGCGGCTCGCCGAAGGTCGGACTCATGCGTCGCTTCGTGCGGCCGTTCGGCGAGAAGCTCGCCGAACGCGCGGGCGACGTCGACCTGATGCTGATCCGTGCGTCCGCGAGCGACGAGGCGCGCGCCGCACCGCTCGACGCGCGTGCGCGCGACTGGCGCGATGCGTTCGCGCAGTTCGGCACGCATCGTTCGCCGCCGCGGCACTACGTGTATGCGGCCGCGATCTGCGCGGCGATCACGGTCGTCGCGAGCCTCGTCTCCGAGCGGCTCGACCTCACGAACCTCGTGATGCTGTACCTGCTCGGCGTCGTGTTCTCGGCCGTGCGGCTCGGGCGCGGCCCGGGCGTGCTGCAGTCGTTCCTGTCGGTGGCCGCGTTCGATTATTTCTTCGTGCCGCCGCGCATGTCGTTCTCGGTCAGCGACACGCAATACCTGCTGACCTTCTTCGGGATGCTGCTGACGTCGCTCGTGATCAGCCACTTGACCTCGACGCTGACGCGCCAGGCGAGCGTCGCGCAGCGCCGCGAGCGCCGCACCGGCGCGATTTATGCGATGGCGCGCGAACTGGGCGCGGCGCTGACGACCGAGCAGATCGTCGAGATCGGCAGCCGCCACGTGGGCGAGGTGTTCCGCGCGCGCGTCGCGTTCCTGCTGCCCGACAGCGCGGACAAGGTGCGGCAGAAGATCGAGGACCCCGACGCGGCCGTCACGCTGACGGGCGCCGATCTCGACAGCGATGTCGGCCAGTGGGTGTACGACCAGCAGAAGCCGGCCGGCCGCGGCACCGATACGTTGCCTGCGACGGTCGCGCTGTACTTGCCGCTGAAGGCGCCGATGCGCACGCGCGGGGTGCTCGCGGTTGCGTCGCGCGAGCCGCGCGAACTCGAGGTGCCGGAGCAGCAGCGGATGCTCGACGCATTCGCCGCGCAGATCGCGCTCGCGCTCGAACGCGTGCACTACGTGGAGATCGCGCGCGACGCGCTGGTGAGCATGGAGTCCGAGCGGCTGCGCAACTCGCTGCTGTCGGCGATCTCGCACGACCTGCGCACGCCGCTCACGACGATCGTCGGCTTCTCGTCGATGCTCGCGAACGGGCGCGCGGCCGCGCAGGGCGGCGACGCCGCGGCGGCCGAGCGCTTCGCGCAGCGCGAGGGCGAACTCGTCGACGCGATCCACGACGAGGCGCTGCGGATGACGGGCATCGTCACGAACCTGCTCGACATGGCGCGGTTGCAGGCCGGCAGCCTGCAGTTGAAGCGCCAGTGGTCGCTGCTCGAGGAAACCGTCGGCGCCGCACTCGCCGCATGCAAGCGCGTGCTTGCGCGTCATTCCGCGCGCGTCGTGCTGCCGGCCGACCTGCCGCTGCTGCAGATGGACGCGGTGCTGATGGAGCGCCTGTTCACCAACCTGTTCGAGAACGCGGCGAAGTACACGCCGCCCGATACGCCGCTCGACATCGGCGCCGAGCGCGTGACGGAAGACGGGCTGCCGTTCGTGCGCGTGCTCGTCGACGACTACGGCCCCGGCCTGCCGGCCGGGATGGAAACGCGAATCTTCGACAAGTTCACGCGCGGCGAGAAGGAATCGGCGACGCCGGGCATCGGCCTCGGCCTCGCGATCTGCCGCGCGATCGTCGAGGCGCACGGCGGTAAAATTGGCGCGCTCAACCGCACCGCGCCCGACGGCCACGTGACGGGCGCGCGCTTCTGGTTCACGTTGCCGGTCGAGACGCCGCCGGCCGCGCCTGCCGTACCCGACGACGAACCCGATGTGCCGGGCGCGTCGTCCCCATCCGAATCATTGCCAGACCATGAGTGAACCCAGCCTGACCGTCGTCCTGATCGAGGACGAAAAGCAGATCCGCCGTTTCGTGCGCGCCGCGCTCGAGGAGGAGGACATCGCGGTGTTCGAGGCCGAGACGGGCAAGCAGGGGCTGATCGACGCGGCGACGCGCAAGCCCGACCTCGTGATCGTCGACCTCGGTCTGCCCGATACCGACGGCCTCGACGTGATCCGGGAATTGCGCGGCTGGTCCGAGGTGCCGGTGATCGTGCTGTCCGCGCGCACGCAGGAGGAAGAGAAGGTCGCGGCGCTCGACGCCGGCGCCGACGATTACCTGACCAAGCCGTTCGGCGTGTCCGAACTGCGTGCGCGGATCCGCGCGCAACTGCGCCGGCGCAACCAGGGCGGTGCGAACGAATCGCCGAAGGTGAGCTTCGGCACCGTGAGCGTCGATCTCGCGCTGCGCCAGGTGTGGCGCGACAACGAGATCGTGCACCTGACGCCGCTCGAGTACCGGTTGCTCGCGACGCTCGTGCGGCACGCGGGGCGCGTGCTCACGCACCGCCAGCTGCTGCGCGACGTGTGGGGGCCGTCGCACGTCGAGAGCCACCACTATCTGCGGATTTACATGGCGCACCTGCGCCAGAAGCTCGAACGCGACCCGGCGCAGCCCGAGTACATCGTTACCGAGACGGGCGTCGGCTACCGGCTCGTCGGCGCCGCATGACGGGCCCGGCCGGGTCGCGGCGGCGCACGTGAGCATGACGTCGCGCGCCCGCACGGTTGCGCCGGCGCGACAGTCTCGCGGCCGACGAGCGCGTTGTACACCCGGCGCTCATTCCCCGTTATCCTGACCGTTCCGCGAACGAAAACGAGGAGCGTGCAATGTCCGTCCGTCTGGTCGTCATCTGTGCGCTGGCGCTTGCTGCGTCTGGCGCGTTCGCCCAACCGCTGCCGCCCGGGCAGCAACCGTCGTCGTCCCAGCAGGCGATGGCCAATCCCGCGTCGGTCAATTGCGCCAAGCTCGGCGGTCGCCACACGATCCGCAACCTGTCGAGCGGGCAGGTCGGCATGTGCGTGTTCAAGGATGGTCGCGTGTGCGAGGAGTGGGCGCTGTACCGCGATGACCGCTGCGTCGGCGGCGCCACGCCGAAGCGCGTATCGAACTGACCGGGCCCGGCCGGTCGCGTCCCCGATCGGCCCCCGGCCGCGCGCCGCGTCCGTAAGCATCTTGTTATACTCGGCGCCGCCCGGGGACGACCCCGGGTCATTCGTTTCAACGGGGACGGCCCCATCCGATACGGAGTACGTCGAGATGGCGTGGGTATGGTTGTTCATTGCCGGTTTGCTGGAAGTGGCCTGGGCGGCCGGCATGAAATCGTCGGACGGCTTTACGAAGCTCGGTCCGTCGGTGTTTACGATCGTGACGGCGCTGGCCAGCTTCGGGCTGCTCGCGGTCGCGATGCGCCAGTTGCCGCTCGGCACCGCGTACGCGGTGTGGACGGGCATCGGCGCGGTCGGTGCGTTCGTGTTCGGCATCGTGATGATGGGCGAGGCGCTGACCGTCGCGCGCGTCGCGAGCGCCGCGCTGATCGTCGCGGGGCTGATCGGCCTCAAGCTGTCGTCGGCTGCCTGACGAAGGCACCCGGGTGCCTCCGTGCCCGGGCGCCGCACTGCGGAATTGCGCCGGCCGCCCGTCCAGCCTGTCTATAATGGAACGCATTCGGGCCTGAATACCGTCGTGCTTTTCGCGGCACGCGGTGCCGGTCGCCACGCGCCGCGCGGCTGGTCTGTCCGCCTCGATCCGATCAATCGGCAAAGCGCACGGAAAGTGCAAGGAGAGGGCCATGATCGAAGCCATTTCGCTCGGCGCGGGGCTCGCGTGGGCGAGCGGCCTGCGCCTGTACCTGACGGTGCTGATCGCCGGCGTGCTGGCGCGGTTCGGCTGGCTCCACCTGCCCGACACGCTGGCCGTCCTGATGTCGCCGTGGGTCATCGGCGCCGCAGCCGTGCTCACCGTCACTGAATTCCTTGCCGACAAGATCCCCGCGTTCGACTCGCTGTGGGATGCCGTGCACACCTTCATCCGCATTCCGGCCGGTGCCGTGCTCGCAGCCGGCGCGCTCGGCCATGCGGATCCGACCGTGCTCGCGGTCGCGGGGCTCGCGGGCGGCTCGCTCGCCGGTGCCGCACATGTGGCGAAGGCCGGCACGCGAGCGATGATCAACCTGTCGCCCGAACCGATTTCGAACTGGATCGCCTCGTCGACCGAGGACGGCCTCGTGGTCGGCGGGCTCGTGCTCGCGTTCTTCGTTCCGCTCGCGTTCCTCGTGCTGCTTGCCGCCTTCATCGCGGCCTCCGCGTGGGCGCTCCCGCGCCTGTGGCGCGGCGTCTCCGGCGGCTTTCGCGGCATGGCGAACCACATGGTGTCGCGGCTGAACTCGATCGGGGGGAAGCGCGATTGAAGGAGCGGCAGCACGCGGCGCAGCCGCCGGCCGGGCAACCTGGTCGTGAGGTGAGCGCGCATGCCGGCCGCTTCGGCCTGCGCGACCTGGTCCGCCAGGCCGCACGCATGACCGCGCGCGACTGGCGCGCGGGCGAGTTGACGCTGCTCGTTCTTGCATTGGTGCTCGCGGTCGCGGCGCTGACGAGCGTCGGCTTCCTCGCCGACCGGCTGCGCCAGGGGCTCGAGCGCGACGCGCGCCAGATGCTGGGCGCCGATTTCGTCGTGCGGGCCGATCGCCCCGTCGACCCGTCGTTCGACGGGCAGGCCCGCGCGCTCGGCCTGCGTACCGCGACGACCGCGATCTTCCCGAGCATGATCGCGTCCGCCACGGGCGGGCAGGCGGCCGACGCTGCGCCCTCGCGCCTCGCGGCCGTGAAGGCCGTGTCCCCCGGCTATCCGTTGCGCGGCGCGGTCGAGATCCTGCCGGCCGGCGCTGCCGCCGCGCAGAAGGCCGCCGGGATTCCCGCGCCCGGCACCGTGTGGGCCGATCCGGCGCTGCTCGATGCGCTGCACCTGAAAGCGGGCGATACGGTGCGCGTCGGGCTGCGCGTGTTCAAGGTCGCCGCATCGATCTCCCGCGAACTCGATCGCGGTTTTTCCTTCGTCAATTTTTCGCCGCGGCTGATGATGCGCGCGGACGAGCTGGCCGCGACGGGGCTCACGGGCTATGGCAGCCGTGTCACGTACCGGCTGCTGGTTGCCGGCGACCAGCAGGCCGTCGCGCGCTTCGAAGCGTATGCGCACGCACGTGTCGATGGCGGGAAACTGCGCGGCGTCGGTCTGGAGTCGTTGCAGGAAGGCCAGCCGCAAGTGCGGCAGACGCTGGATCGCGCGCGCCACTTCCTGACGCTCGTCGCACTGCTCACCGCGCTGCTCGCGGCGGTCGCGATCGCGATGGCCGCGCAGCGCTACATGCGGCGCCATCTCGACGGCTGCGCGACGATGCGCTGCCTTGGCGTGAGCCGCCGCACGCTCGGCGCGCTGTTCGCACTCGAATTCGCCGGCATCGGGATCGTGTCCGGCACCGCAGGCGCGGTGCTCGGCTACGGCGGCCACTGGGCGCTGCTGGCCGCGCTCGGCGGCCTGATCGACGTGGTGCTGCCGCCGCCCACGCTGTGGCCGGCGCTGATCGGCGTGGGTGTCGCGCTCGTGCTGCTGCTCGGCTTCGCGCTGCCGCCGCTCGTGCCGCTCACGCGCGTGCCGCCGGTGCGCGTGTTGCGGCGCGAGTGGGGCGACGCGTCGCGCACGGCATGGGCCGCGTATGCGATTGGTGTCGTGCTGTTCGCGGGGCTGCTGATCGTGGCCGCCGGCAACCTGAAACTCGGGCTGATCGTCACGGGCGGGTTCGCCGGCGCGCTGGTCGGTTTCGCGCTGATCGCGCGGCTCGTGCTGTTCGCCGCCGCGCGCGCGGTGCGCAATGCACGCGTGGCCGCGGGCATCGGCTGGCGCTACGCACTCGCGTCGCTGCACCGGCGCGGCACGGCCAGCGCGCTGCAGATCACCGCGCTCTCGCTTGGCCTGATGTGCCTGCTGCTGATCGCGATCACGCGCAACGACCTCGTCGCGGGCTGGCGGCAGTCGACACCGCCCGATGCGCCGAATCAATTCCTGATCGACATCCAGCCGGACCAGCGCGCTGACGTCGCGGCCTACCTGAGCGCGCACGGTGTGCGCGACGCGGTGCCCGCGCCGATGGTGCGCGGCCGGCTCGTCGCGATCAACGGCAAGCCGGTGAATCCGGACGCGTACCCGTCCGAGGAGGCGCGCCGGCTCGTCGACCGCGAGTTCAACCTGTCTTATACGACCGAGCTGCCGTCCGACAACCGGATCGTCGAAGGCGACTGGTTCGGCACCGCGGCCACGCCGCAGATGTCGATCGAGGCGGGCCTCGCGAAGACACTGAACGTGAAGCGGGGCGACGTGCTGCGTTTCGACGTGACGGGGCTGACGGTCGACGCGCCGATCACGAGTGTGCGCAAGCTCGACTGGGGTTCGTTCCGCGTCAATTTCTTCGTGCTGATGCCGCCGCAGGTGCTGAAGGATTTCCCGGCCGTGTACCTGACGAGCTTCCATTTGCCGGCATCGGACGCCGCGCTGCTCGATCCGCTGATCGCGCGCTACCCGAACCTGACCGCGATCGACGTCGCGCCGATTCTCGCGCAGTTGCAGCGGATGATGCTGCAGGTGGTCGGCGCGGTGCAGTTCCTGTTCGCGTTCACGCTTGCGGCCGGCGTGCTCGTGCTGTACACGGCGCTGGCCGGCACGCGCGACGAGCGGGTGCGCGAAGCCGCGCTGCTGCGCGCGCTCGGCGCGTCACGGGCGCAGGTCAACGCGGTGCAGCGCGCGGAGTTCGTCGTGGTCGGCGCGCTGGCCGGTGCGCTGGCATCGGCGGGTGCGATCGCGGTCGGCTGGGTGCTTGCGTCGCGCGTGTTCGACTTCCAGCTCGCCGTCGATCCGTGGCTCGTGCCGGCCGGCATCGTGGCCGGCGTCGCGTGCGCCGGTGCGGCCGGCTGGTTGAGCCTGCATAATGTGTTGCGGCGCCCCGCGCTGCAGTCGCTGCGCGACGCATGAGCGTCGCCGGCGGCCCCGAAGATCCCGTTTTCCGACTATCCGTATGACCGATGTGAATGACGATGCGCCGTCGCAGCCGACGGCGTTCGAGCTCGTGGGCGGTGAAGCCCGCGTGCGCGAGATGGTGGACCGCTTTTACGACCTGATGGACCTCGAGCCCGAGTTCGCGCAGATTCGCGCGCTGCATCCGGTATCGCTCGACGGTTCGCGCGACAAGCTGTTCTGGTTCCTGTGCGGGTGGCTCGGCGGCCCGGACCACTACATCAGCCGGTTCGGCCATCCGCGGCTGCGCGCGCGGCACCTGCCGTTCCCGATCGCGTCGGTCGAGCGCGACCAGTGGCTGCGCTGCATGGCGTGGGCGATGGACGACATCGGGCTGCCCGAGCCGCTGCGCGAGCGGCTCATGCATTCGTTCTACGACACGGCCGACTGGATGCGCAACCGGCCCGGTTGATCGACCGGTACGCCGCCGCCCGCGCGCGGGACGATCTGCGTCTGGGCGCGCGCGCCGAGCGGCGCGACACTGGCCGCTTCCCCCCAATCGATACGAGGCTCGCCCGATGACGACACCAGCGCTGTTTCGCGAAGACGCATACCTCACGCAATGCGACGCGGTCGTCCTGGCCGTCGGCGACGACGGCATCCGGCTCGACCGCACCGTGTTCTATCCGCTTGGCGGCGGCCAGGCCGGCGACACCGGCACGCTGACGTTGCCCGACGGCAGCCCGATTGCGATTGCCGATACGCGCAAGGCCAGGTTCGACGGCGCGACGCCCGACGACGCCGTGCACGTGCCCGCACCGGGGCAGGAGGCGAGTGTCGCGGCGCTCGTGCCGGGCACGCGCGTGGTCGCGGAGATCGACTGGCTGCGCCGCTACCGCCACATGCGGCTGCATACGGCGGCACACCTGATGTGCGCGGTGCTGCCGTACGCGGTCGACGGCTGCAGCGTGACGGCCGACTACGTGCGGCTCGATTTCGCGACTTCCGACCCGATCGATCGCGATGACGTCGAGCGGCGCCTCGCCGGCCTGGTGGCCGGCGCACACCCGGTCACGACCGAATGGATCACCGACGACGAGATGGCTGCACGGCCGGACCTCGTGCGCACGATGAGCGTGAAGCCGCCGATGGGCCTCGGTCGTGTGCGGCTGCTGCGCATCGAGCAGGTCGACCTGCAGCCGTGCGGTGGCACGCATGTGCGCAACACGTCCGAAATCGGCGCGCTGCGGGTCGCGAAACTGGAAAAGAAGAGTGCGCGCACCCGGCGCCTCGTGCTGGAGTTTGCATGACGGTTGACGCCACCCACGCGGGCGCGGCGGCGCTCGATCCGCAAGCGCGCGAGATTCTGGATTTCTGGTTCGGCGAGCCGGGTTCGGCCGAATTCGGGCAGAACCGCAAGGTCTGGTTCAACGGCGGCGCGGCGTTCGACGACGTGCTGCGCACGCGCTACGGCGCATTGCTCGACGCCGCGTGCGACGGCGCTTGCGATCATTGGGCGGGCTCGCCGTCGGGGGCGCTTGCGTTGATCGTCGTGCTCGACCAGTTCTCGCGCAACATCCATCGCGGCACCCCGCGCGCGTTTGCCGCCGATCCGAAGGCACTCGCGCTCGCGCGCCGCGTCGTTGCGGCCGGCTGGGACGCGCAGTTGCCGAGCGGGCATCACCGCGCGTTTGCGTATCTGCCGTTCGAGCACGACGAGTCGGTCGAGAGCCAGCGCGAGGCCGTGCGCCTGTGCGCGGGCATCCGGGACGAGGCAGGGTGCGAGCGCTATCACCGCTTCGCGGTGCTGCACGCGGCCGTCGTCGAGCGCTTCGGCCGTTTTCCGCACCGGAACGCGATTCTCGGTCGGGCGTCGAGCGACGAGGAGATGGCGTTTCTTCGCGAGCCAGGTTCCTCGTTCTGACGATCCGGGCCGGCGGCGTGACGCGGGGGAGGGGGCAGGCCCGCGGAGTCGTGCGGGCACAATGTTAGCCGGGAGTGTTGGGCGGCGGCGCGCACTTCCAAGTGGCTGTTCGTTGCTCAGGCGGTGGTGCCGGTCCTTCCACGCCCGGCATGAGGGCAAGCACGACGCCGTGCCTCCCCGCATTACTCCAAGTGCTGTTCGGGCGTGCGTACGTACACGCGCAGCAGTTCCTCGTTGTCGCCCGGGCGTGCGCCCGTCCAGAACAGTTTCCATTCGTTGCCGGGCGCCGGATCGACGGCCCGCACACCCTGGACGATCATCCAGGTGCAGCGCGTCGTCTTCGCGTCGGCGATCGGCGTGTGCTGGATGCCCGAGAAGTAGTACAGCATTGGCGCTTCCGATTCACCGAGCCCGTGCAGGCTCGCCATGCAGTCGCCGTCGTTCCATTCGAGCGCGAGGTGCGCGTTCAGGTCGTCGAACACCGAGCGGTAGCTCTTCGCGATGTCGAGCCACGGCAGCAGCAGCGTGTAAATGAGCCCCCATGCGACGAGTGCGCCGGCGCCCCACGACAGCGCGCCGCGCCAGACGCCCGTCGCGCGCAGCTTCGGCAGCAGCGTCAGCCAGCCGACCGTCAGCGCGAGTGCACCGATCACGAGCGCGGGTTCGATCGGCATCGTCCAGTCGAGCGGCAGCCAGCGGCCAAGCAGCGCGAGATCCTTGCGCGACGAGGCCGGATCGGCCATCACCGCCCAGATTGCCCATGCGAGCGCGGCGGCCGTGCCGAACAGGATGCGGCTCAGGTAGTCCCACGCGAGATGCAGTTGGCGCGGCAGGCGTTCGATCGCCTGCGCAGCCACCAGGGCGAGCGGGGCGAAGAATGGCAGGATGTAGAGCTGGCGCGACGTTGCGGACACTTGCAGCACCACGAGCCCGATGCCCGCAAACATCACGGGCAGCGCGATGCGCGGTGTGCGCCAGTCACGCCACGCACCGCGCGCGAGCGCGACGATCGCGAGCGGCGCGACCGGGAAGCCGACGAGCAGGAACGCGCGCAGGATGAAGAACGGCTTGTCGTTTTCCGCGCCCAGTTCGGGGACGGAGAAACCGAAGAAGCGGCCGACGTTGTTATCCCAGAACCACGTCATGAACAGCGTCTCGGAGCGCAGGAACAGCGCGGTCGGCCAGATGAGCGCGAACGGCGCGAACACCAGTGCGGCGACGCCGAGCGAGCGCGCGAACGAGCGGGTGCGGCAGGCCGGATAGAGCATCAGTGCGCCGAGGAGCGTGGCGGCAAACACGAGCGGCACGAACAGCCCCTTCGTCATCAGCGCGATGCCGACGCCCGCGCCGAAGATCGGCGCGGCCCAGCGGCCCGGCGGCCGGACCGGCAGCCCGTGCCGCATCTGCTGCGCGCGGGCGACGTGCTGCATCACGAGTTCGAGCAACCCGCAGAAGCCGATTGCCGTGCCGGCGAACAGCGCGACGTCGGTCATCATGTCGTGTACGTGCTTGATGACGACGAGCGTGCCCGCGCTCAGCACGACGGGACCGATCACCCGCAGATCGAACCAGGAGTCTGCGCGACTGGCGACGCGCGCCGCGCGCGCGATGAAGCCGAACGCCAGTGCGGCGAACAGCGCGCTCGCGAGCCGTGCCGCGTCGTGCAGCGGCATCACGCGCTGCAGCATCCATGCGAGGCTGGTCGCGACCCACGCGTAAAACGGCGGCTTTTCCATGAACGGCAGGCCGGCATTGGTCGGCACGACGAAGTCGCCGGTCTCGAGCATGTGCTGGATGATGCCGAACGTGTAGGTTTCGTCCTGCTTCCACGGATCGTGGCCGAGCACGCCCGGCAGCGTATAGGCGCAGATCAGCGCGGCAACGAACAGCCACGTGCGCCAGCCGAGCAGGAGCGAGCGTTCGCGCGTGGTGCTGGCTGCGGCGGTCGAGGCGGCGACGGGCGTGCCGGCGGCGTCGAGCATTGCAGTGAGGCCGGCGTCGGCGGTCGAGCGGGTGTGCTGGGCCGGGGCGGGCACGGACGTGCGTCGCCGGCTGGGCGCTGCGGTTCCAGGCATGGAAGGAATCTCGGGTCGAGTCGAGCCGGTCCGGCGACATGGGCAGGACCGATTAGGGCCATATCAAGGGGTGGCGGACAGGTGTTTATGACATCTGTCTGAATGTCCGCTAGTAGACCACGGAATTGTTACGGAGGTTTACCGTTCGTGTCACGGAATTGTGGAGATTTGTGGTGTCGTGACGACGGATTGTTTCGGGCGGCGATTTTGAAGTGCCGCTGGGCGGAATTACCGGCCGCCTCCGACGTCGAGCAGGGCGCCCGTCGTGTAAGACGCCGCGTCGCCGAGCAGCCAGATGATCGCTTCGGCGATCTCCTGCGCTTCGCCCGCGCGGCCGAGCGGCGTCGTTGCGCCGAGGCGGGCCGCACGGCCCGGCTGGCCGCCGCTCGCGTGAATGTCGGTCTCGATCAGGCCGGGGCGTACCGCGTTGACACGCACGCCGTGCGGGCCAAGCTCCTTCGCCAGGCCGATCGTCAGCGAGTCGACCGCGCCTTTCGACCCCGCATAGTCGACGTACTCGTTCGGCGAGCCGAGCCGGGAGGCAATCGACGATACGTTGACGATCGCGCCGCCGTGGCCGCCGCGGTCGGTGGACAGCCGGCGCGCGGCTTCGCGCGCACACAGGTACGTGCCGAGCACGTTGGTGTCGAACATCCGCCGCAGCCGGTCGGCCGGCATGTCGGCGAGCGGCATCGACGGCGCGACGATGCCCGCGTTGTTGACGAGCGCGTCGACGCGGCCGAACGCAGCCGTCACGGTGTCGAACATCGCGACGACATCGGCTTCGTTCGCGACGTCGCCCGCGACGACGCACGCACGGCCACCCGCGTCGCGGACGGCCTGCGCGGTGAGTTCGGCCGCCGCCGCGTCGCGCGCGTAGTTGATGCCGACGTCCCAGCCGCGTTCGGCCGCGAGTACGGCGGTCGCGCGGCCGATGCCACGGCTCGCGCCGGTGATGAGGACGGCCTTGCGGTCGGACGGTGCGGTCATCGCGTGCGGGTTCCGGTGACGGTTACTTGGCTGCGTCGGGCGCCCACTTGTCGCGGGCGGGCGGCTGGTAGCGTCGCAGTCGCTCGATCAGTTCGACGGGTTCCGATTCGACGCACAGGGCGTCGAAATAGGCCGGACGCATGAAGCCCTCGTCGACCGTATGGCGCAGCAGCGCGATCAGCGGATCGTAGAACGAATCGATGTTGTAGAGCGCGACGGGCTTGCGGTGATAGCCGAGCTGCGCCCACGTGTAGACCTCGAAGAGCTCCTCGAGCGTGCCGGCGCCGCCGGGCATCGCGACGAACGCGTCGGACAGGTCGGCCATCATTTTCTTGCGGTGGTGCATGTCGGGCACGACGTGCAGTTCCGACAACCCCGTATGACCGACTTCCTTGTCGACGAGCAGTTCGGGGATCACGCCGACCGCACGGCCGCCGGCCGCCATCACTTCGTCGGCGATCACGCCCATCAGGCCGACCCGGCCGCCGCCGTAGACGAGCGTGAGGCCCGCATCCACGAGCGCGCGGCCGAATGCGCGCGCGGCGTCGGCATAGACGGGCCGCACGCCGGACGACGAGCCGCAGTAAACACACACTGCCTTCATTGCTTGGGATCCTTGGCGGGGGCTTGCCCAACGACGACCGGGCTGCCGGCGGGGCGCGGCGAGCCGTCGCGCGGCGGCAGGTAGTCGGTGAACTGGCGCTTCGGCAGCTTGCCGGAGACCAGGTCGTCGAACAACTGGCGCGAACGGCCGCGCAGGTAAGGTGCCATCACGGAGATCACGTGCATGCTGACCTGGTGCAGTTCCTCGCGGATCGCGTCCTGGTCGTTGTATTTGCGCGGATGCATCACGTACTGATACGACAGCCAGTACGTCGAAATGACGGCCATGTTGGTGGCGATGACCTCGATCTCGGCGGGCGTCGCGACCATCTCGGTGTCGGACACGAGCAGTTCGCACATGTCGCGCGCGAAGCGCACCTTGTGGCTGATGATCTGCTTGAAGTGCGTCTCGAGCGTGCGGTTGCGGGCAAGCAGGTCGTTGAGGTCGCGATACAGGAACCGGTAGGTCCACATGAAATCGGCCATGTACTGCAGGTATGACCAGGTTTCGTCGATTGTCGGACGATGATCTTCGGGAAAGCGCAGCCGCCGTTCGATCTGCTGCTCGAACTGCGCGAAGATGCTGTTGATGATGTCGTCCTTGTTGCGGAAATGGTAGTACAGGTTGCCTGGACTGATTTCCATTTCCTCGGCGATTGTCGTGGTCGTGACGTTCGGCTCGCCGATCTCGTTGAAGAGTTTCAACGACAACTCGAGAATCCGTTCGCGGGTGCGGCGGGGAGGTTTCGCTTCCATGTCGTCCGGCCCTGTGTGTGCCGGACTGGCGGGCGCTGCAATCGATGCTGCGTGATTCGTCCGGCGCGGGTTGCTGTTCTATGTCTAGCGGACGATTATAAACCGGGGTTTCGCCACATCGGGGCATTTCGTGAGCGCAGCCCCGTGCGGCGCATGTTGCAGCGCCGCACGCTGGCCGTACATCAAGTACCCGCCGGGCAGTCGCCTAGAAGCCGAGCCAGTGTGCGACGACCGGTCCGAGCACGAAGCCCCACGTCGTCACGCACGCGAACAGCGCGACCGTCACGGCTGCGCTGCCGAGGTCCTTCGCGCGCTTCGAGAGTTCGTGGCGCTCGAGCGAGATGCGGTCGATCGCGGCCTCGACGCTCGAGTTCAGCAACTCGACGATCAACACGAGCAGCACCGACGCGATCAGCAATGCACGCGATGCGGCCGGCACCGGCGCGAACGCGCCGATCGGGAGCATCAGCGCGGCGAGCGTGAGCTCCTGGCGAAACGCGCTCTCCTCGCGGATCGCGACACGAAAGCCGTTCAGCGAATGCTTGAGGGCGTACCAGGCGCGCGTGATGCCGCGGTGGCGCTTGTACGGGTTCGGCGGCAGCGGCGCGAGCCGATCGTCAGGGCCGAGCGGCTCGTGCGCGTGCACGTCGGCGTCGGCGTGCGGCTCTTCCTCGTCGAACGGCCGGTGCCGTTGCGGCGTTGCGTCGGGGGGCGGGGTCTTGTCGTTCAGGTCTCGTTTCAAACGGCGGCACCTTCTGCTGGCGAGTACGCGGTCTTCGGCAGCGGCTTCAGATGCGACGCGAACTGCTCGGATGCCGCGCGCCACGAGAAGCGTTCGGCCCACTCGCGCGCAGTGGTGCGTTCGATCTTCAGCGCCTCGAGGCAGGCTTCCTGCAGGTCTTCGTGCATTGCGCCGGCGTCGCCATCGCCGAGCACGTCGATCGGGCCCGTCACGGGATACGCGGCAACCGGCGTGCCGCAGGCGAGCGCCTCGAGCAGCACGAGGCCGAACGTGTCGGTGCGACTCGGGAACACGAACACGTCGGCGGCAGCATACACCTTCGCGAGCTCGGCCTGTGACAGCACGCCGAGATAGTTTGCTTCCGGATAGCGCGACTTCAGTTCCGCAAGCGCGGGGCCTTCGCCCGCGACCCACTTCGAGCCAGGCAGGTCGAGGCGCAGGAAGGCCTCGACGTTCTTCTCGATCGCGACGCGGCCCACGTACAGGAAGATCGGCCGCGCGGTATTGAGCACCTTCGATTCCATCGGCCGGAACACGTCGAGATCGACGCCGCGCGTCCACAGCACGACGTTCGTGAAGCCGAATTTCTCGAGATCCTGCTTGACGACCGGCGTCGGCGCCATCACCGCGAGCGACGGGCCGTGGAACCAGTGCAGGAAGCGGTAGGTGGCGGCGAGCGGGATGCCGAAGCGCGCCTGCACGTATTCCGGAAAACGCGTGTGGTACGCAGTCGTGTACGGCAGCTTGCGCGAACGCGCGTAGCGTCGTGCGGCGAGGCCGAGCGGGCCTTCGGTCGCGATGTGCAGCGCGTCGGGTGCGAACGCATCGATCCGTGCGCGCAGCTTGCGGTACGGCAGGATCGACAGGCGGATCTCGGGGTAGGTCGGGCAGGGCACCGTGCGGAATTCCAGCGGCGTCAGCAGTTCGACGCGGTGGCCGAGCGCGGTGAGTTCGCGCGACGTGCTCTTCAGCGTGCGCACGACGCCGTTGACCTGCGGTTCCCACGCGTCGGTGACGATCATGATCTTCATCGCGGCTTTGTCCTGTAAGTAGGGGATGTCAGGCAGTGGCCTTGGCCTTGCGCGACGTGGTCTCTGTCGGTGCGGTGCGCATCACCGTCCAGTAGACGATCTTCAGTTCGCCTTCCATCGTTTCGACGAGCGCGGACAGGCTTTCGACCCAGTCGCCGTCGTTGCAGTACAGCACGCCGTCGATGTCGCGGATCTCCGCCTTGTGGATGTGGCCGCACACGACGCCGTCGCAGCCGCGGCGGCGCGCCTCGTCGGTCATCACGGTCTCGAACTGCGAGATGAAGTTGACGGCGTTCTTGACCTGGTGCTTCAGGTACTGCGACAGCGACCAGTACTGGAAGCCGAGCCGGCTGCGGATCCGGTTGAACCAGCGGTTCAGCACGAGGATCAGCGTGTAGAGCGTGTCGCCGAGGTACGCGAGCCATTTCGCGTGCTGGATCACGCCGTCGAACAGGTCGCCGTGCACGATCCACAAACGTTTGCCCGCGAGCGTCGTGTGAAATGCCTCGCCGCGCACCTGGATGTCGCCGAACGCGAGGTCGCAGAACTGCCGCGCGCCTTCGTCGTGGTTGCCCGGGATGTAGACGACCTGCGTCCCCTTGCGTGCCTTGCGCAGGATCTTCTGCACGACGTCGTTGTGTGCCTGCGGCCAGTACCAGCCCTTCTTCAGCTGCCAGCCGTCGATGATGTCGCCGACGAGGTACAGGTACTCCGAATCGTTGTGGCGCAGGAAGTCGAGCAGGTACGGCGCCTGGCAACCGCTTGAGCCGAGGTGGATGTCGGACAGCCAGATGGTGCGGTAGCGGTGGGCAGACGAATCGGGATCGTCATGCTGCGTGGCGTGCCCGGCAGGCGGGTCTTGCGACACCAGCCCGTCGGTTGCGGCAGAACCGGACAGGAAAGCTGTGGCGGCGCGGGCGCCGATGGGGTGACGGAACAGTGAGGTCGCGGACGTTTTCTGGCCCATGCATGACTCGCGCCGGTTGACATTACCGGCATTCCGCCATGCGGGCGTGACTGTACCGTGACAGTCACGAGACGTTCTTATTACGACTGCCGCAGGGTGTTTAGCAGTGAATGACGGGGCGTTGTGCAATCTGCCGTACGGAACGGCCGACCGTTGTCCGGCAAGGCTGTCAGGCCAGGCGGGAGTCGCCTCGGCAAGGTGTTTTCGTCTGGCGAATGCGGCGTGTCAACGTGGCATCGCAACGACACGTGTGCGGGCGATCCGGTCGTGCGGAAACTGGCGGCCGGCATGCAGCTGCGCGGCGCCGGCCCACACGACGATCCATGCGGCAGTGAGCGCGAGCGTGACGGGGACCGACAGGCCGAGGAGCGGATGCAGCGCGAGCGGCGGCAGGAACCACAGCCAGCCAAGCGCATAGCGGATGAGCGCGTGACCCGCGCTCAGCGGCCGGCCGCTCGACGATTCGAGCCGCAGCCGCCAGGTCTTCATCGGCAGCGTCTGGCCGCCGTGGGTCCAGAACCAGACGAAGTACGCGCCGACCACGAGCGCGATCCAGGCGGCGAGCAGGTTGTGGTGGACGAGGCCGTTGCGTTGCTGCGTGGCGAGGCTGAACGCGAGTCCGGCGAAGAACACCACGCCGAACAGCAGCACACTTTCGTAGAGTAGCGCGGCGAGGCGCCGCCGCACGGACGGCGCGGCGGCTGGGGTTTCGGGTGCGCGGGCGTTCGCCACGGGCGCTCAGGAGCCCTTGAACAGCGAAGGTGCGTCGGCGGGCGACACCGGCGCCACGGCAGCCGGTGCGGATGCGGCGCCGGCCGTCGACGACGCGGGCACTGGCGGCGCGACGGCGGCCGAGACGGGCGCCGGTGCGGTGGCCGGGCCGCTTGCCGGGTGTTCGTGCGAATTGACGAGGCGGCGGACATCCCGGTCGGCAACGGTCGGCGGCGCACTGACGACGCTCGGCCGGCGGCGGCGCTCGGCGGCCGCGAGACGTTCTTTCTGCTCTTCGGGGAGTTGCTGGTACGCCTTCCACGCACGCTCGCGCGCCTGTGCGGAAAGCTCCTTCGCACTCTGGTAATTCTCGCGCGCGACGCGGCGCTGCTCGGGCGTCATCCGCGCCCATTCGGTCATCCGGTCCTGCAGGCGTTTTTGGTCATCGGGCGTCAACTTCGAGAAACGCGATGCGATCTTCAGCCATTTTCGCTTGCGGGCGTCGCTGAAGCCGTCCCACTGGTCGGCGAACGGCGCGAGTGCCGCGTGCTGTGCCGGCGTGAGGCGCGCCCACGACAGCGGGCCGGTAGCGGCCGGCAGTGGCAGGGGGAGCGGGGGGAGTTCGGTGGTCAGCCCGTTCGCGGCCGATGCGGGCGCGGCAGGGCTGCTGGCCGCAGCGGCGGTCGTCGCGGGGGCCGGGTGGAATCGTGGGTAAGTGGCGACGTAGGAAACGGCGATCGCGATTACGCATCCGAAAAATACGGCCAGGCCGCGCTTCTGACTCACCCGTGCGATCCCCTCGTTATTGTCTGTTAGTGAGCGCGCGACAGATACGCGTTGAACCCATGATCGAGATATGCGTTGAGCGGCAGGTCGTCGCTGAGCATCGCCGCGTCGATGTCGGCGAGTTCGGCGGTGCGCTGCATGTCTTCCCAGTAGGCGATGCCGACGAGCCCCGCGAGCAGCAGCGCCAGCGGCCACGCGCGCAGCAGGCGGCGCGCGAGCGACGCCTGCGGGCGGCTTGCGGGCGCCGTGCCGTACGCACCGGCCGCGCCGGCGAAGGCCGGCACGAATACCGGCACGAATACCGGCACGGTCGCGGCCTCGGGCTTCTTGCGCGCGAGCGCAGCCCGGCGGGCGACGGCCAGACGGTCGGTGGTCGCGGCAGGCAGGTCGGCCGCGCGCTCGTCCAGCGCGCGGCGCACCTTCAGCGCGAATTCGTATTCTCGATTTGCGGGAGCGGAGCTCATAGCGTGATTCCTTTGGCCTTGAGCGCGTGCGCCAGCGTGTGGGTGGCCCGTGAGCAGTGCGTCTTCACGCTGCCCTCGGAGCACCCCATTGCGGCGGCAGTCTCGGCGACATCCATATCTTCCCAATAACGCATCAGGAACGCTTCCCGTTGACGCGCCGGAAGCTTCTGGATTTCTTCGTCGATCAGGGCCAGAACCTGCTCTCGTTCGAGGCGGTGCTCGCTGCTCTCGACGCCCGCGTTGTCGTCCGCGGATTCGAGTGTTTCGAGCGGGTCGAAGTCGTCGTCGTCGGCGTTGTTCAGCGACGAGAAGAGCGTGACCCACGTGTTGCGGACTTTCTGCCGGCGGAACCAGTCGTGGATCGCGTTCTGCAGGATCCGCTGAAAAAGCAGCGGCAACTCGGCCGCCGGCCGGTCGCCGTACTTCTCCGCAAGCTTGATCATTGCGTCCTGCACGATGTCGAGCGACGCATCGTCGTCACGCACGGCGTACGCAGCCTGCTTGAACGCGCGCCTTTCGACGCCCGCCAGAAAGTCGGCGAGTTCCTTGTCTGATGCCATTCCGTGAAGGTATGCGCTGCGGGCCGCTGCGTGGTGTAAAAGGTCGAAAAAATTTCGTAAAACCCGCGGATGCTATCAAATTTTCGCGCCGCTTGGCACCGGGTTGGGCGCCGCACGTTGCGCGCGAGCCGCGGCGGCGGGGTGCCGGGCGGTGCCCATGATGCGCTGCGGGATATTTTGCTTGACGACCCATTCGCGACCCGCTATCGTCAATGATTCGCAACATGAAGTGATAGTCACATTTGAGGCTGGCCCAAGAAGCCTGCCCTTCAAACTGGACGCGCCGCTTGAACCCGAGCCACAAGCCCGGCAGAGAGCACCCGATCAATTTTTTGCCGAAAATTCGAAAGGTCAACATGAACATGCCCAGCGCGGAATTCTCCACGTCGGAACCCCTTTCCCCTCCCGATAGCGACTCCATCGGCGGTACCGTGCTCATGAAGGCACTGGCCGACGAAAACGTCGAATTCATCTGGGGCTACCCCGGCGGCTCGGTACTCTACATCTACGACGAGCTTTACAAGCAGGACAAGATTCAGCACGTGCTGGTGCGCCACGAACAGGCGGCCGTGCACGCAGCCGATGCGTATGCGCGTTCCACCGGCAAGGTCGGCGTCTGTCTCGTGACGTCGGGCCCCGGTGTCACCAACGCGGTGACCGGCATCGCCACGGCGTACATGGATTCGATCCCGATGGTCGTGATCAGCGGCCAGGTGCCCACGGCCGCGATCGGCCAAGATGCATTCCAGGAGTGCGACACCGTCGGCATCACGCGTCCGTGCGTGAAGCACAACTTCCTCGTGAAGGACGTGCGCGACCTCGCGGAAACCGTCAAGAAGGCGTTCTATATCGCCCGCACCGGCCGTCCGGGCCCGGTGCTGATCGACATCCCGAAGGACATCTCGAAGACGCCGTGCGAGTACGAGCCCGTCAAGAGCGTGTCGCTGCGTTCGTACAACCCGGTCACGAAGGGCCATTCGGGCCAGATCCGCAAGGCCGTGTCGCTGCTGCTGACGGCGAAGCGCCCGTACATCTACACGGGCGGCGGCATCATCCTCGCCGACGCGTCGCGCGAACTGAACCAGTTTGCGGACCTGCTCGGCTATCCGGTCACGAACACGCTGATGGGCCTCGGCGGCTATCGCGCGTCGGACAAGAAATTCCTCGGCATGCTCGGCATGCATGGCACTTACGAAGCGAACATGGCGATGCAGCACTGCGACGTGCTGATTGCGATCGGTGCCCGCTTCGACGACCGCGTGATCGGCGACCCGGCGCACTTCGCGTCGCGTCCGCGCAAGATCATCCACATCGATATCGACCCGTCGTCGATCTCGAAGCGTGTGAAGGTCGACATCCCGATCGTCGGCGACGTGAAGGAAGTGCTGAAGGAACTGATCGAGCAGCTGCAGACGGCCGAGCATGGCCCCGACACCGAGGCGCTCGCGCAATGGTGGAAGGACATCGAGGGCTGGCGCTCGAAGGACTGCCTGAAATACGACCGTGAAAGCGAGATCATCAAGCCGCAGTACGTGGTCGAGAAGGCGTGGGAGCTGACGGACGGCAATGCGTTCGTGTGCTCGGACGTCGGCCAGCACCAGATGTGGGCGGCGCAGTTCTACCGTTTCAACAAGCCGCGTCGCTGGATCAACTCCGGCGGCCTCGGCACGATGGGCTTCGGCCTGCCGGCAGCGATGGGCGTCAAGATGGCGCACCCGGACGACGACGTGCTGTGCATCACGGGCGAAGGCTCGATCCAGATGTGCATCCAGGAACTGTCGACCTGCCTGCAGTACGACACGCCCGTGAAGATCATTTCGCTGAACAACCGCTATCTCGGCATGGTTCGCCAGTGGCAGCAGATCGAATACAGCAAGCGCTATTCGCATTCGTACATGGATGCGCTGCCTGATTTCGTCAAGCTTGCCGAAGCGTACGGCCATGTCGGCATGCGGATCGAAAAGACCTCGGATGTGGAGCCGGCGCTGAAGGAAGCGCTGCGCCTGAAGGACCGCACCGTGTTTCTCGACTTCCAGACCGATCCGACCGAAAACGTCTGGCCGATGGTACAGGCCGGCAAGGGCATCACCGAGATGCTGCTCGGATCGGAAGATCTGTAACGGCGCGACGCGCGCCTGAGCCCGATGCGGCCGCCTTCACGAAGGGCGGTGCGGCACGCGGCAGCGCGCGGCGCGAGTGAATCGACACGGACACATTCTGGAAGAAGCGAACATGAGACACATCATTTCCGTCCTGCTGGAGAACGAACCGGGCGCGCTGTCGCGCGTGGTCGGTCTGTTTTCCGCACGCGGCTACAACATTGAAACCTTGACGGTGGCGCCGACCGAAGACCAATCGCTGTCGCGGCTCACCATCGTTTCCATTGGCTCCGACGACGTGATCGAACAGATCACGAAGCATCTGAACCGCCTGATCGAGGTGGTGAAAGTGGTGGACCTGACCGACGGTGCACACATCGAACGCGAGCTGATGCTGATCAAGGTACGTGCAGTGGGCAAGGAGCGCGAAGAAATGAAGCGGATGGCGGATATTTTCCGCGGCCGCATCATCGACGTGACCGAAAAGACCTACACGATCGAATTGACGGGCGCGAGCGACAAGCTCGACGCGTTCATCCAGGGGCTGGACGCGGGCGCGATCCTGGAGACCGTGCGCACCGGCAGCTCCGGCATCGGACGCGGCGAGCGCATCCTGAAGGTGTGATGCCAGGCAGGCACGCCGGGTGCGCCGTCAAGTCCCGGCCCGCAGTACTCCATCCGAACAAATTGTTGAATTTTTGAATTAGCGAAGGAACCATCATGAACGTTTTCTACGACAAAGACGCTGACCTCTCCCTCATCAAGGGCAAGCAAGTCACGATCATCGGCTACGGCTCGCAAGGCCATGCGCACGCGCTGAACCTGAAGGACAGCGGCGTCAACGTGACGGTCGGCCTGCGCAAGGGCGGCGCGTCGTGGAGCAAGGCCGAGAACGCCGGCCTGTCGGTCAAGGAAGTCGCGGAAGCGGTGAAGGGCGCCGACGTCGTGATGATGCTGCTGCCTGACGAGCAGATCGCCGACGTGTACGCGAAGGAAGTGCACGAGAACATCAAGCAGGGCGCGGCACTGGCATTTGCGCACGGCTTCAACGTCCACTACGGCGCGGTGATCCCGCGCGCCGACCTCGACGTGATCATGATCGCGCCGAAGGCGCCGGGCCACACGGTTCGCGGCACGTACTCGCAAGGTGGCGGCGTGCCGCACCTGATCGCGGTTGCGCAGAACAAGTCGGGCGCGGCACGCGACATCGCGCTGTCGTACGCGGCAGCGAACGGCGGCGGTCGTGCCGGCATCATCGAAACCAACTTCCGTGAAGAAACCGAAACCGACCTGTTCGGCGAGCAGGCCGTGCTGTGCGGCGGTACCGTCGAACTGATCAAGGCGGGTTTCGAGACGCTGGTCGAAGCAGGTTACGCGCCGGAAATGGCGTACTTCGAGTGCCTGCACGAACTGAAGCTGATCGTCGACCTGATCTACGAAGGCGGCATCGCGAACATGAACTACTCGATCTCGAACAACGCCGAGTACGGCGAGTACGTGACGGGCCCGCGCATCGTCACGGAAGAGACGAAGAAGGCGATGAAGCAGTGCCTGACCGACATCCAGACGGGCGAGTATGCGAAGAGCTTCATTCTCGAGAACAAGGCGGGCGCGCCGACGCTGCAGTCGCGCCGTCGCCTGACGGCCGAGCACCAGATCGAGCAAGTGGGTGCGAAGCTGCGCGCGATGATGCCGTGGATCGCGAAGAACAAGCTGGTCGACCAGTCGAAGAACTAAGCACCGCGTGCTGTTCCGGCCCCTCGAATAGAGGGCCGGTACCAAAAAGCCGCCCGAAGGCAGCAGTGCCCCGGGCGGCTTTTGCTATCCTACGGGCTTTGCAATTCACCGAACACAGAACGAATCCATGAACTATCCTCATCCGATCATCGCGCGCGAAGGCTGGCCGTTCATCGCGATTGCAGCCGTCATCGCGTTGTTGATCCATGCCGTCGGGGGCTTCGGCTTCGCGTGGCCGTTCTGGCTGCTGCTCGTCTTCGTCGTCCAGTTCTTCCGCGATCCGCAGCGCCCGATCCCGGCGCAGCCGAACGCGGTGCTGTGCCCGGCGGACGGCCGCATCGTCGCGGTCGAGACCGCGCAAGACCCGTACGCGAACCGCGAAGCGCTGAAGATCAGCGTGTTCATGAATGTCTTCAACGTCCATTCGCAACGTTCGCCGGTCGATGGCGCGATCTCCAAGGTCGAGTACTTCCCGGGCGCGTTCCTGAACGCGGCGATCGACAAGGCGTCGACCGAGAACGAGCGCAACGCGGTCGTGATCCAGACGGCGAGCGGCAAGACCGTCACCGCCGTGCAGATCGCCGGCCTCGTCGCACGCCGGATCCTCTGCTACGTGCGCGCCGGCGAGCCGCTGTCGCGCGGCCAGCGCTACGGCTTCATCCGCTTCGGTTCGCGCGTCGACGTGTACCTGCCGCTCGGCAGCCGCGCGAAGGTGTCGATCGGCGAGAAGGTCTACGCGTCGTCGACGATCCTCGCCGAGCTCGAACAGTAAGCGGCGGGGCGCACGATGGCCGCATTCAAACCACGCCGGCCGCGCAACGGCTCCGGCCAGACGCCACGCCCGTTCCGCCGCAACAAGGGGATGGCCGCCGATCCGGTACCCATCGAGAGCCGCCGCGCCGCGCGCCAGCGGTTCCTGAAGACGCGCGGCATCTACCTGCTGCCGAACGCGTTCACGACCGCCGCGCTGTTCTGCGGCTTCTTCGCGGTCGTGCAGGCGATGAACGTGCGTTTCGAGATCGCCGCGATCGCGATTTTCGTCGCGATGGTGCTCGACGGGATGGACGGGCGCGTCGCGCGCATGACGCATACGCAGAGTGCGTTCGGCGAGCAGTTCGACAGCCTGTCGGACATGGTGTCGTTCGGCGTCGCGCCCGCGCTCGTGATGTACGAGTGGGTGCTGAAGGATCTCGGCCGCTGGGGCTGGCTCGCCGCGTTCGTCTATTGCTCGGGCGCCGCGCTGCGGCTCGCGCGCTTCAATACGAACATCGGCGTCGTCGACAAGCGCTTCTTCCAGGGGCTGCCGAGTCCGGCCGCCGCCGCGCTGATCGCGGGCTTCGTGTGGCTCGCCACCGACAACCGCGTGCCGATGAAGCTCGGCTGGCTGCCGTGGGTCGCGTTCGTGCTGACGATCTACGCGGGCGTGACGATGGTGTCGAACGCGCCGTTCTACAGCGGCAAGGCGCTCGACGTGCGGCACCGCGTGCCGTTCGCGGCGATCCTGCTCGTCGTCGTCGCGTTCGTGCTCGTGTCGTCCGATCCGCCGCTGATGCTGTTCTGCCTGTTCGTGCTGTACGGGCTGTCGGGCTACGTGTTCTGGGCCTACATGGCTATCCGCGGGCGCGCGAATCCGGCCCGCTCGTCGCAGCGCGATCACTGACGCGCGCTTTTTTGCCCGGAAACGGCGGCCTGGGGCCGCCGTTTTCTTTTGCCCCTTTTTCGAACCGGGCCGCTGGAAGCCCCGGGTGCCGTCCGATTGCGCACCTAACGGAATGCCGCTATAGTCATCGGCATGACTGCATTTTCCCGCCTCTCCCTCCTTCTAGCCGGTGCGCCGCTACGCGCGCTAGCTTCGGCGCGCCTGCCGCGCTGACCGTTCTCGCCCCCCGTCAAGCCTCGTCTGTTGTTGAGCGTCGCCAGCGGTGGCGCGATCTCGTTACGTTTGACTTCCGTATAAAGAGCCCTGGAGCCCCCCATGACAGACAAGCTGATCATTTTCGATACGACGTTGCGTGACGGCGAGCAATCGCCCGGTGCGTCGATGACGAAGGAAGAGAAAATCCGCATTGCGAAGCACCTCGAGCGGATGAAGGTCGACGTGATCGAGGCCGGTTTCGCGGCCAGCTCGAACGGCGATTTCGACGCGATCCACACGATCGCCGGTCTCGTGAAGGACAGCACCATCTGCTCGCTGGCCCGGGCCAACGACAAGGATATCCAGCGCGCGGCCGACGCACTGAAGCCGGCCGAGAGCTTCCGGATCCACACGTTCATCGCGACGTCGCCGCTGCACATGGAAAAGAAGCTGCGGATGACGCCCGACCAGGTGTTCGAGCAGGCGCGCCTCGCGGTGCGTTTCGCGCGCAAGTTCACCGACAACGTCGAGTTTTCGCCGGAAGACGGCAGCCGCTCCGACCTGGACTTCCTGTGTCGCGTACTGGAAGCCGTGATTGCCGAAGGTGCGACGACGATCAACATCGCCGACACGGTCGGCTACGGCGTACCGGAGCTGTACGGCAACCTCGTGAAGACGCTGCGCGAACGCATTCCGAATTCGGACAAGGCGATCTTCTCGGTGCACTGCCACAACGACCTCGGGATGGCCGTCGCGAACTCGCTCGCCGGCGTGAAGATCGGCGGCGCGCGTCAGATCGAGTGCACGATCAACGGTCTCGGCGAGCGCGCGGGCAATACGTCGCTCGAGGAAATCGTGATGGCCGTGAAGACCCGCAAGGACTACTTCGGCCTCGACGTCGGCATCGACACGACACAGATCGTGCCGACGTCGAAGCTCGTGTCGCAGATTACCGGTTTCGTCGTGCAGCCGAACAAGGCGGTGGTTGGCGCGAACGCGTTCGCGCACGCATCGGGCATCCACCAGGACGGCGTGCTGAAGGCGCGCGACACCTACGAGATCATGCGCGCGGAAGACGTGGGCTGGACCGCGAACAAGATCGTGCTCGGTAAGCTGTCGGGCCGCAACGCGTTCAAGCAGCGCCTGCAGGAGCTTGGCGTGTCGCTCGACAGCGAGAGCGAACTGAATGCCGCGTTCATGCGCTTCAAGGATCTGGCCGACCGCAAGGCCGAGATCTTCGACGAAGACATCATCGCGATCGTGTCCGAGGAATCGGCGCTCGCGCACGAGCAGGAGCACTTCAAATTCGTGTCGCTGTCGCAGCACTCGGAAACGGGCGAGCAGCCGCACGCGAAGGTCGTGTTCGGGGTCGAAGGCAAGGAAGTGACCGGCGAGGCGCGCGGCAACGGTCCGGTCGACGCGACGTTCAACGCGATCGAGGGCGAAGTCGGCAGCGGCTCCGAGCTGCTGCTGTACTCGGTGAACGCGATCACGACCGGCACGCAGGCGCAGGGCGAAGTGACGGTCCGTCTGTCGAAGAGCGGGCGGATCGTCAACGGCGTCGGCACCGATCCGGACATCGTCGCCGCATCCGCGAAGGCGTACATCTCCGCACTGAACAAGCTGCATTCGAAGGATGACAAGGTCAATCCGCAGCGCTCATAATCGCAGCGCGCTGCGCATCACCGAAACGCCCCGTGCGGCCCTGCGCCGCCGGGGCGTTTTTCATTCGTCGCTCATTCGGCGGCCGGCGCGCGGAACAGCCAGCGGCGCGTGGCCGTGCGCGGCGCCGGGCTGCGCCGCCGGAACTCGACCGTGATGCCGCGTCGCGGCGCATCGGCGACGAACGCGTCGAGCAGTTCGAGCACGTCGTGGTCGATGTAGTCGGCGCGCGTCGCGTCGATGATCACCGCGGCCCGGTCGGGAATGTGCCGCAGGTGGTGCTTGACCTGGACCTTGCCGAGAAACGACACGTCCTTGCGGAACGACAGCAGGAAGTGGTCGTCGTGCTGCGCGAGCGTGACGGGGCTCTTCAGGTTCGCGGCGGCGACCGCCAGCACGCTGCAGGCAAGGCCGAGCGCGATGCCGAACAGCAGGTCGACCGCGAGCACGCCGGCAATCGTCGCGGCGAACGGGACGAACGCGGCCGGGCCCTGTTTCATTACCGAACGGAACAGCGCCGGTTTCGCGAGCTTGAAGCCGGTGTGGATCAGGATCGCGGCCAGGCTCGCGAGCGGGATCAGGTTGATCAGGCCGGTGAGCGCGAACACGCTCGCGAGCAGCAGCATCCCGTGCACGATTGCCGACATCCGGCTTTGCGCGCCCGCATTGACGTTCACCGAGCTGCGCACGATCACCGATGTGATCGGCAGCCCGCCGACCACACCCGCGACGAGATTGCCGACGCCCTGGGCCTTGAGCTCGCGGTCGGGCTGGGTCGGCCGGCGCTTCGGATCGATCTGCTCGACTGCTTCGAGGCTCAGCAGCGTCTCCAGGCTTGCGACGACCGCAAGCGTGATCGCGACGCGCCACACGTCCGGATTGACGAGCTGCGCGAAGTTCGGGCCGAGCTCCGCATGCTTGAGCGACGCCGCGAAGGCCGCGAACGACCCGAGCTCGGGCAGCGTCACGCGATGGGCGGCGCCCGGCGCAACCGACGGTGCGACGACGCTCAGCGCGAGCGTGGCGCCGATACCCAGCACGACCACGGCGAGCGGGGCCGGCACCGAGCGCACCAGTACGAAGCGGCGCAGCGCGGGCGTGTCCCATGCGACCAGCAGTGCGAGCGACGCGAGCGCGATGGCCGTCGCGGCCCACGCGACCGGCAGGCCCGGCCAATTCGCAAACGATTGCGCGGCGGAGCCGCCGATACCGAATGCGAACGGAATCTGCTTCAGGATCAGCAGGAGCCCGATCGCCGCGAGCATGCCCTTGATGACGGGCGACGGCACATAGGCGGCGAAACGGCCGGCGCGCAGCATGCCGAACCCGAACTGCAGTACGCCGGACAGCAGGACCGCGAGCAGGAACGCGGAAAAGCTGCCGAGTTGCGCGATCCCTTCGACGACGATCACGACGAGGCCGGCGGCTGGCCCGCTGACGGACAGCGACGAGCCGCTCAGCAGCGCGACGACGATGCCGCCGACGATGCCGGACACGAGCCCGGCGAACGGCTCGACGCCGGAAGCATTGGCGATGCCGAGACAGAGCGGCAGCGCGACGAGGAAAACGACGACGCCGGCGACGATGTCGCGCGGCAGGGTGGACAGGCGCTCGTTCAGTTTCATGGTTGGGGCGATTTCATTGGCTTGGGGCGGGGTAGGTCAACCGAGCGCGCCGGCCGTCGCGGCCTGCACGGATTCGACGTCGACGGCCGGTGTGGTGTAGCCGGAATCGAGTTCCTGCAGGCGGCCGTCGGCGAGGGAAAAAATCCAGCCGTGCACGAGCGGCGGCCGTTCGCGGCCATGCACGATCGGGGACGCGCGCAGCAGCCGCACCTGTTCGAGCACGTTGAGTTCTGCGAGGCGGTCTGCGGCGGCCGTGTCGTCGAGCCCGTCCAGCGCGTCGCGATGGCGCCGCGCGAGCGCGCACAGCGGCGCGATGCGGCGTGCGACGTGCGGCAGGTCGGCTGGTGGCGGCAGCAGCGATGCGCGTACGCCGCCGCATCCGTAGTGCCCGCACACGATCACGTGGTCGACCTTCAACACGCGCACCGCGTATTCGAGCACGCTGGCGGAATTGTCGTCGTCGGGATGGAACAGGTTCGCGATGTTGCGATGGACGAACAGCTCGCCGGGCGCGCAGTGCGTGATGGTTTCGGCCGGCACGCGGCTGTCGGCGCAGCCGATCCATAGCACGCGCGGGTTCTGGCCGCGCGCGAGCGCGTCGAAGAAGCCGGGCGTGTATTCACGCGTTTCGCGGGCCCAGGCGATGTTGGCAACCAGCATGCTCTTGGGGCGATTCATGAGGACTCCTTTTTGATAAAGGCAAACGGATATCGGCAGAAATGACGCAATGATATTCTTTCTAAATTGAAAGGTTTGGTTTTGACTGATATTAGGGGTATGCCCTAGTGCTTCGGGTGGGTTGAAACAATTTGTTTCAAATTGATTGGGCGTAGTGCATTGCGTGCACCAATTCTCCGCATGACATGCCCCGCGCGTGCCTGTTTTCGCGCAAAGGCCCGCATGACGGGGATGTCAGCGTGGTGCCATCGGAATGTCATCGATCGGAAAAGATTTCCGCCGAATTTTCCGAATTAATAGAGAGACGGGAAAAAGGAAATGGCCATTCACGCAATGATTCGTGAATGGCCACGGTGAAAATTGCGCGTAAATGCGTAATCGGTCAGAACAGGTTGCGGCGGTCGGGGTCGTGCAGCGGGTCGGGCGTTTTCTGCGTGATACGCAGGATGCCCTGCGGATCGAAGTAGAAGCTGTACATCATGTACCAGACGTTGTCCTCGAGATACCGGTAGGTCCACACCTCGCGCTTCATCAGCGGGAAGTAGGACGTCTCGACGGGGCGTCCGAAGTTGACGAGGACGTCGGTCTTCGTCCATTTGCCGATCTCTGCGCGATAGAACTCGTTCGGCTGCAGGACCTGGCGCACGTTGACGATCTTGTGGGCCGCGTCGACGTCGGCCGCGATGGTGATTTCTCCCATCGGCTGGGTCGGCCACATCAGGCGCTTGCCGCCACCGGGCAGGTCGTAGATCTCGCGCGGCGGGCCCATGCGTGCGACGATCGCCGACTCGTCCTGGCCGGCCTGGTATTGCTGCCACGGTTGCGCGCAACCGGCCAGCAGCGCGGCGGCGCTGGCGAGCAGCACCGGCAGGCGCGCGGAAATGCGAATGCGCATGGGGATTCTCCAGAACACGGAAACAAGTCCCGTTTTATCACGGACGGCGCGCGACCGCGCATCGCGCGAAAAAATTCGGTGCGGATCGCCGGGCGTGCCGCGCTTGCGGGCGGCGGGGGCGACGGCCTATGATCCGCGCTTCTCGGGCAGATTGAAGGGCAGGTGGCCGATGCAGGGATGGAAGCGATGTGCGCTCGCGTTGAGCGCGGGGTGGATGCTGGCGTCGTCCGCGTTTGCCGGCGGCGAGCCGGTGCGGATCGCGCTGATCGAAGGGATGTCGGGCCCGTTCGCGAATGCGGGCGCGGCGGTCGAGCGCAACCTGCGCTTCGGCGTCGAGCAGGTCAACGCGGCGGGCGGCGTGAAGCTGCGCGACGGCGCGCATCCGCTCGAACTCGTCGTACTCGACAGCAAGGGCAGCCCCGAGGAAGCACTCGTGCAGTTGCGCGCGGCCGCGGACCGCCATATCGGGTTCGTCACGCAGGGCAATAGCTCGGCCGTCGCAGCCGCGCTGGTCGCGGCGCTCGACAAGCTGAACGCGCGCGATCCGGACAGCCGGACGCTGTTTCTCAACTATTCGGCCGACGATCCGGCGCTGACCGGGGCGCGCTGCAGTTTCTGGCATTTCCGCTTCGATGCGCACGCGGGCATGCGGATGGCCGCGCTCGCGGACGTGATGGCGCGCGACCGCGCGCTCCGCAAGGTCTACCTGCTGAATCAGGATTACAGTTTCGGCCACGACGTCAGCGCGCTCGCGCGGCAGGCGCTGGCCGCGCGGCGCCCGGACGTGGCGATCGCCGGCAACGAATTCCACCCGATCGGGCGAATCAAGGATTTCTCGCCGTACATCGCGAAGATCCGCGCGAGCGGCGCCGACGCCGTCGTGACCGGGAACTGGGGCAACGACCTCACGCTGCTCGTGAAGGCGGCGCGCGAGCAGGGGCTGAATGCGAAGTTCTATACCTTCTACGGCAACAGCCTGGGCGCGCCGGCCGCACTCGGCGATGCCGGTGTCGGGCGGGTCGTGGCCGTGGCGGACTGGCACCCGAACGCGGGCGGCGCGAAATCCGACGCGTTCTACCGCGCGTTCCGGAACCGTTTTCCGGCCGCCCAGGACGACTACCCGGTACGACGGATGAGCCTGATGATCGAGATGCTGGCCGCCGCGATGAACCGCGCGGGTTCGGCCGACCCCGTCGCGGTCGCGCGCGCGCTGGAGGGCCTGTCGTTCGACGACGGCTTCCACGCGTCGCGGATGCGGGCGCAGGATCATCAATTGATCCAGCCCCTTTACGTGATGGAGATGGACAAGGTCGGCACGCCGGGCGTGCGCTTCGACAACGAGGGTTCGGGCTACGGCTTCCGGACGGTGCTTGCGGTGCCGGCGCAGCGCACGGAGATGCCGTCCGCCTGCTCGATGACGCGCCCGTGACAGGAGACGGTAAGAACGGCGCGGAGTTGTGCTACAATGCGCGCCGGTTGTAAGTCACGGCACGGCCATTCTTCCGTGTCCGCCTGTTCAGTTAGAAAGGAAATCACATGTCTGTTGCAGATATCAAGAAGTCGGAAGTTGTTGCTCAGTTCGCCCGCGGTACCAACGACACGGGGTCGCCCGAAGTCCAGGTCGCACTGCTGACCGCACGTATCGTCGAACTGACGGGTCACTTCAAGACCCACGCGAAGGATCACCACAGCCGCCGCGGCCTGCTGCGCATGGTGAGCCGCCGCCGCAAGCTGCTCGACTACCTCAAGGGCAAGGATGCCGACCGTTACCGCGCACTGATCGAGAAGCTGGGTCTGCGTAAGTAATCGAGGCGATTGCCGCCAGCAAGATGCCTGTGTCAGTCCGCTGATACAGGCATTTTGTTTTTGCGCGGTGCGTAGCGTCACGCGCACCGCAGGCTGTCCGGCACGTAGGTGCGGGGCCGCCGCAACGACCGATACCGGGGCAGGATTTGTGTCATTCCAGCGCGTCGCTGCACGAGCGCCGCGCTGGAATGGCATAAAAAACACACCTTGCTCCGGGTGATTCGGTCGGGACGCCGCCGCGCGGGATGGCCGGCGCGGCGAATGAAATGCATGAATTCAAAGGAGCAACCATGTCCATGTTCAACAAGGTCGTGAAGGAATTCCAGTGGGGCCAGCACAAGGTGCGCCTCGAAACCGGTGAAGTCGCTCGCCAGGCAAGTGGTGCCGTGATCGTCGACGTCGAAGACACCGTCGTGCTGGCAACCGTCGTCGGCGCGAAGTCGGCGAAGCCGGGTCAGGATTTCTTCCCGCTGACCGTCGACTACCTCGAGAAGACGTACTCGGCCGGCAAGATCCCGGGCGGCTTCTTCCGTCGCGAAGGCCGTCCGTCGGAGCACGAGACGCTGACGTCGCGCCTGATCGACCGTCCGCTGCGCCCGCTGTTCCCGGAAGGCTTCTACAACGAAGTCCAGGTCGTGATCCACGTGCTGTCCGTGAATCCGGAAATCCCGGCGGACATCCCCGCGCTGATCGGCGCATCGGCTGCGCTCGCCGTGTCGGGTCTGCCGTTCAACGGCCCGGTCGGCGCCGCACGCGTTGCCTACATCGACAATGCATACGTGCTGAACCCGACGCGTGACCAGATCAAGGCATCGAGCCTCGACCTCGTCGTCGCGGGTACGGAACGTGCCGTGCTGATGGTCGAATCGGAAGCCGATCAACTGTCGGAAGACGTGATGCTGGGTGCCGTGGTGTTCGGCCACGAGCAAATGCAGGTCGCGATCGACGCGATCCACGAACTGGTGCGCGAAGGCGGCAAGCCCGAGTGGGATTGGCAGCCGGCACCGAAGAACGAAGCGCTGATCGCGCGCGTGACCGAGCTGGCACAGAACGACCTGCTCGCTGCTTACCAGCTCCGCGACAAGCAGGCACGCTCGGCGAAGCTGAAGGAAGTCTACGCAGCAACCTCGGCGAAGCTCGAGGAAGACGCGCAGGCGGCCGGTACGGTCGCGGCAGACAAGGCAACCGTCGGCAACGTGCTGTTCGACATCGAAGCCAAGATCGTCCGTTCGCAGATCCTGAACGGCGAGCCGCGCATCGACGGCCGCGACACGCGCACCGTGCGCCCGATCGAAATCCGCACCGGCGTGCTGCCGCGTACCCACGGCTCGGCGCTGTTCACGCGCGGCGAGACGCAGGCGCTGGTCGTCGCGACGCTCGGCACGAAGGGCGACGAGCAGATCATCGATGCGCTCGAAGGCGAGTACCGCGAGCGTTTCATGCTCCACTACAACATGCCCCCGTTCGCGACCGGCGAAACGGGCCGCGTCGGCTCGCCGAAGCGCCGCGAAATCGGCCACGGCCGCCTCGCGAAGCGTGCGCTGGTCAAGTGCCTGCCGAGCGCCGATGAATTCGGCTACTCGATCCGCGTCGTGTCGGAAATCACCGAATCGAACGGTTCGTCGTCGATGGCATCGGTGTGCGGCGGCTGTCTCGCGCTGATGGACGCCGGCGTGCCGATGAAGGCGCACGTCGCGGGTATCGCGATGGGCCTGATCCTCGAAGGCAACAAGTTCGCGGTGCTGACCGATATCCTCGGCGACGAAGATCACCTCGGCGACATGGACTTCAAGGTGGCCGGCACGGAGCAAGGCGTGACGGCGCTGCAGATGGACATCAAGATCCAGGGCATCACGAAGGAAATCATGCAGGTCGCGCTCGCACAGGCGAAGGAAGGCCGCATGCACATCCTCGGCAAGATGACGCAAGCCGTTTCCGGCGCGAACACGCAACTGTCGGAATTCGCTCCGCGCATGATCACGATCAAGATCAACCCGGAAAAGATCCGCGACGTGATCGGCAAGGGCGGTTCGGTGATCCGTGCGCTGACGGAAGAAACCGGCACGACCATCGACATCTCCGACGACGGCGTCGTGACGATCGCAAGCACGAACAGCGACGGCATGGCCGAAGCGAAGAAGCGTATCGAGAACATCACGGCCGAAATCGAAGTCGGCCAGGTGTACGAAGGCACGGTTCTGAAGCTGCTCGATTTCGGCGCGATCGTGAACCTGCTGCCGGGCAAGGATGGTCTGCTGCACATCTCGGAAATCGTCAACGAGCGTGTGAAGGACATCAATGACTACCTGAAGGAAGGCCAGCAAGTGAAGGTCAAGGTCATCCAGACGGACGAAAAGGGTCGCGTGCGTCTGTCGGCGAAGGCGCTGCTGAATGAAGCAGCGGCGGCGCCGCAGTCGGACACGCCGCCGCAGCAGTAAGCGGGCAGGCGGATCAACGGCCGGCAGTGCGAAAGCGTGCCGGCCGTTTTTTCTGTAGCATCGTTGTGCGGCGCAGCAGCGCCGGCCGGGCGCCCGTGCCGCGTGCGGGCGCGTCATCCGATTCCGACCTGATCCTGGAGCGACCACCACCATGAAAGCCATCGAAATCACCGAATTCGGTGCCCCCGACGTGCTGAAGCTTGCGGAGCGTTCGCGCCCCGAACCGAAGCGCGGCGAAGTGCTGATCAAGGTGGCGGCTTCCGGTGTGAACCGGCCCGACGTGTTCCAGCGCAAGGGCGCGTATGCGCCGCCGCCGGGTGCGTCGGATCTGCCGGGCCTCGAGGTCGCGGGCGAGATCGTCGGCGGCGATCTGTCGGACGCCGCGCTGAATCCGTTCGGCCTGAAGCTCGGCGATCGCGTGTGCGCGTTGCTCGCGGGCGGCGGCTATGCCGAGTATGCGGTCGCGCCGCTGCCGCAATGCCTGCCGGTGCCCGGCGGGCTCACCGATATCGAGGCCGCGTCGCTGCCCGAAACGTTTTTCACGGTGTGGAGCAACGTGTTCGATCGCGCGCAGCTCGGCGCGGGAGAGGGGGGCGAGCAGGAAACGCTGCTCGTGCAGGGCGGCTCGAGCGGCATCGGCGTGACGGCAATCCAGATCGCGCATGCGCTCGGTTTTCGCGTGTTCGCGACGGCCGGCACCGCCGACAAATGCCGCGCGTGCGAGGCGCTCGGCGCCGAACGCGCGATCAACTACAAGACCGAAGACTTCGTCGAGGTCGTGAAGTCGCTGACGCACGATCGCGGCGTCGACGTGATCCTCGACATGGTGGCGGGCTCGTACGTGCCGCGCGAACTGTCCGCGCTCGCGGATGGCGGCCGTCTCGTGCTGATCGCGCTGCTCGGCGGCGCGAAGGCCGATGTCAACCTGGGCGAGATCCTGCGTCGCCGGCTGACGATCACGGGTTCGACGCTGCGCCCGCGTCCGGTCGAGTTCAAGGCGCAGATCGCCGCGCAACTGAAGGCACGCGTGTGGCCGCTACTTGCCGACGGCCGCATCAAGCCGGTGATCTATCGCGTATTGCCGGCTGCGGACGCCGCGCAGGCGCACGCGCTGATGGAAAGCAGCGAGCACACCGGCAAGATCGTGCTCGATTGGGGTACGAACGCCTGACGGCCCGTGCGGCCGGGCTTGACATGCGCGGTTTGACCGGTTCAAGCCGCGCGCAGTAAAATCGCCGGTTTGCTTCGCCAGATCAAACCTGACGGCCGGATTCCGGTGCGTTAATGACCAAGCGGTGACGAGACAGACACGATGTCGAAACAGAGAACTAAGCGTGTGATCGGCAACTGGAAGATGCACGGCCGGCTGGCCGGCAACCAGGCGTTGCTGAACGAAGTGGTGCAGGGCGCGGGCGCGGTGGCGGCCGAAACGTCGGTTGGCGTGTGCGTGCCGTTCCCGTATCTCGCGCAGGTTCAGGCGCAACTCGACGGCGGCCGTGTCGCGTGGGGTGCGCAGGACGTGTCGGCGCACGAGCAGGGCGCGTTCACCGGTGAAGTAGCGGCCGCGATGGTCGCGGAGTTCGGCGCACGCTATGCGATCGTCGGTCACTCGGAGCGCCGGGCGTATCACGGCGAACGCAACGAGACGGTCGCGGCGAAGGCGCAGCGCGCGCTCGCAGCCGGGCTCACGCCTGTCGTGTGCGTTGGCGAGACGCTCGACGAGCGCGAGTCGGGTGCGACCGAGCAGGTGGTCGGTGCGCAGCTCGACGCGGTGCTGGCCGTGCTGACGGCCGATGAAGCTGCACGGATCGTCGTCGCGTACGAGCCAGTCTGGGCGATCGGCACGGGCAAGAGCGCGACGTCGGCGCAGGCACAGGACGTGCACGCGTTCCTGCGCGCGCGTCTCGCGGCAAAGGGCGCGGCGGACGTGTCCGTGCTGTACGGCGGCAGCGTGAAGCCGGACAACGCGGAAGAGCTGTTTGCGCAGCCGGACATCGACGGTGGCCTGATCGGCGGCGCGTCGCTGAAGGCGGAAGATTTCCTGGCGATCTGCCGGGCCGCGCGTTGAGCGGTCTGCGATCGAATTGAACCATGACGGCGGCCGGTCGGTCCGGTCGCCTGATCCATTCGGGTGGGTGTGATGCTGTTATTCAAGACGCTGATTATTGTGGTGCAGGTGCTGTCAGCACTCGGTGTGATTGGTCTCGTGCTGTTGCAGCACGGCAAGGGTGCGGACATGGGTGCCGCGTTCGGCAGCGGCGCGTCGGGCAGCCTGTTCGGCGCAACGGGCTCGGCGAACTTCCTGTCGCGTACGACGGGCATTCTTGCGACGATCTTCTTCGTCGCGACGCTCGCGCTGACGTACCTCGGTTCGTACAAGTCGACGCCGTCGGCGGGCGTGCTGGGTGGGGTCGCGACCGCACCGGCATCCGCGCCTGCAGCATCGGCGCCGGCCGTTGCGGCATCCGCTGCCGCGGGTTCGGCTGCAAGCGCGCCGGGCCAGGACGTCCCGAAATAAAAAGTTAAAATTTTTGCGGTTGTGCGTTGAACAATTCTGGAAGTCAGGTTAGAATTTAATTCTTGAAGCGATTCGCGGGAAACAAGTAGTTACAACCCCGGTTGCATGCAGTGCCGACGTGGTGAAATTGGTAGACACGCTATCTTGAGGGGGTAGTGGCGAAAGCTGTGCGAGTTCGAGTCTCGCCGTCGGCACCAAAGTTACTCAATGCCAGCCGCTTCTAGTGGCTGGCATTTTTCATTTCTGGGGTGTGCTTGCGGTTGTCTTGCGATCGCATGCACTCCGAAATGATTCCTTCCGCCGGATGGTGGTATTCTCCGGACGCTCAGAACCAACCGATAGAGGATTGCCTTGAACCTCGCAGCCTATTACCCCGTCTTGTTGTTCCTCCTCGTGGGCACTGGTTTAGGTATAGCGCTGGTCAGCATCGGCAAGCTCCTGGGTCCCAACAAGCCGGACGTCGAGAAGAATGCACCGTACGAGTGCGGCTTCGAGGCCTTTGAAGACGCCCGGATGAAATTCGACGTCCGGTACTACCTCGTCGCTATCCTGTTCATCATCTTCGATCTCGAAACCGCATTCCTGTTTCCGTGGGGCGTCGCGCTCCGGGATATCGGCTGGCCGGGTTTCATCGCAATGATGATTTTTCTGCTCGAATTCCTGCTGGGCTTTGCCTATATCTGGAAGAAAGGCGGCCTCGACTGGGAGTGATGGGTTAATCGCCGGTTTGCATGGGCGGCCACGCTCGGTCGCTCGTCTGGAGTGGAAAGCAAATGAGTATCGAAGGGGTCTTGAAGGAAGGGTTTGTCACCACGACGGCTGACAAGCTGATCAACTGGACGCGTACCGGCTCGCTGTGGCCGATGACGTTCGGGCTCGCGTGTTGCGCCGTCGAAATGATGCATGCGGGCGCGGCCCGTTACGACCTGGACCGGTTCGGCGTCGTGTTCCGCCCGAGCCCGCGTCAGTCGGACGTGATGATCGTCGCTGGCACGCTCTGCAACAAGATGGCGCCCGCGCTGCGCCGCGTGTACGACCAGATGGCCGAGCCGCGCTGGGTGATCTCGATGGGATCGTGCGCGAACGGCGGTGGCTACTACCATTACTCGTACTCGGTGGTCCGTGGCTGCGACCGGATCGTGCCGGTCGACGTCTACGTGCCGGGCTGTCCGCCCACGGCCGAGGCGTTGGTCTACGGCGTGATCCAGCTTCAGGCGAAGATCCGCCGCACCAATACCATCGCCCGTCAATAAAGCCCCGAGCGTCCCCTCAATATGGCAAGCAAAATCGAGACTCTCAAGGCAAACCTCGAAGCCGCGCTCGGCGCGCGCGTGGTGAGCCTCACCGAAGCGATCGGTGAACTGACGCTCGTCGTGAAGGCGAGCGATTACCTCGAAGTCGCAAAGACACTGCGCGACGATCCGAAGCTCCGTTTCGAGCAGCTGATCGACCTGTGCGGCGTCGACTACCAGACCTTCGGCGACGGCGCTTACGACGGCCCGCGTTTCGCGGCCGTGTCGCACCTGCTGTCGGTTACGAACAACTGGCGCCTGCGCCTGCGCGCATTCGCGCCGGACGACGACCTGCCGATCGTGGCATCGCTGGTCGACATCTGGACCTCCGCGAACTGGTACGAGCGCGAAGCGTTCGACCTGTACGGCATCGTGTTCGAAGGCCACCCCGACCTGCGCCGCATCCTCACCGACTACGGCTTCATCGGCCACCCGTTCCGCAAGGACTTCCCGGTGTCGGGCTATGTCGAAATGCGTTACGACCCGGAAGAGAAGCGGGTCGTGTACCAGCCGGTGACGATCGAGCCGCGCGAAATCACGCCGCGCGTGATCCGCGAGGATCGCTATGGCGGTCTGAAACATTAAGGGGGCGTCATGGCAGAAATCAAGAACTACACGCTCAACTTCGGCCCGCAGCACCCGGCAGCGCACGGCGTGCTGCGCCTCGTGCTCGAGCTCGACGGCGAAGTCATCCAGCGTGCCGATCCGCACATCGGCCTGCTGCACCGCGCGACCGAAAAGCTTGCGGAATCCAAGACGTTCATCCAGTCCGTGCCGTACATGGACCGTCTCGACTACGTGTCGATGATGGTCAACGAGCACGGCTACGTGCTCGCGATCGAAAAGCTGCTCGGCATCGACGTGCCGGAGCGTGCGCAGTACATCCGCGTGCTGTTCGACGAAATCACGCGTGTGCTGAATCACCTGATGTGGATCGGTGCGCACGCGCTCGACGTCGGCGCGATGGCCGTGTTCCTGTACGCATTCCGCGAACGCGAAGACCTGATGGACGTGTACGAAGCGGTGTCCGGCGCCCGGATGCACGCGGCGTACTACCGTCCGGGCGGCGTCTACCGCGACCTGCCTGACGCAATGCCGCAATACAAGGCGTCGAAGATTCGCAACGAGAAGGCGCTCGCGAAGATGAACGAAGCGCGCAGCGGCTCGGTGCTCGACTTCATCGACGACTTCTTCACGCGCTTCCCGAAGTGCGTCGACGAATACGAAACGCTGCTCACCGACAACCGGATCTGGAAACAGCGTCTGGTCGGGATCGGCGTTGTCAGCCCGGAACGTGCGCTGCAGATGGGCCTGACGGGCCCGATGCTGCGCGGCTCGGGCATCGCCTGGGACCTGCGCAAGAAGCAACCGTACGAAGTGTACGATCGCATGGATTTCGACGTGCCGGTCGGCGTGAACGGCGATTGCTACGACCGCTATCTGGTGCGCGTCGAAGAAATGCGCCAGTCGATCCGCATCGCGAAACAGTGTATTGAGTGGCTCCGCAAGAATCCGGGCCCGGTGATGACGGACAATCACAAGGTTGCACCGCCGTCGCGCGTTGGCATGAAGACCAACATGGAAGACTTGATTCACCACTTCAAGCTCTTCACCGAAGGTTTCCATGTGCCGGAAGGCGAAGCGTACGCGGCGGTCGAGCATCCGAAGGGTGAGTTCGGCATCTACCTCGTGTCGGATGGTGCGAACAAGCCGTATCGCCTCAAGATTCGCGCACCGGGTTTCGCTCACCTGGCGTCGCTCGACGAAATGGCGCGCGGTCACATGATCGCCGACGCCGTCACGATCATCGGTACGCAGGACATCGTGTTCGGCGAAATCGATCGCTAATGGTTGCGCTGCCCGCGCGAGCGGGCGGCGAGCAGTAAGTCACACGCGATGCGCGCTGAACCGGCGCGGCTTCGCAAGCTGTCAACAGAGTGAGCGCCAGGTCTGCCGTCCATGCACCCCAGTGTGCGGCAGGTTGTTCGTTCGGTAGGAATTGAAAGAGTCGTGTCTGAAAATGATCTCAGCTGAAGGCCTGAAGGAAATCGATCGAGCGTTGACGAAGTATCCCGCCGATCAGAAACAGTCCGCCGTGATGTCGGCGTTGGCCGTTGCTCAGGAAGAGCACGGCTGGCTGTCGCCCGAACTGATGCAGTTCGTTGCGGACTATCTCGGCATGCCGGCCGTTGCCGTGCAGGAAGTCGCGACGTTCTACACGATGTACGAGCTCAACCCGGTCGGCAAGCACAAGATCACGCTCTGCACGAACCTGCCGTGCCAGCTGGGTCCGGACGGTGGCGCTGAAGCGACTGCCGACTACCTGAAACAGAAGCTGGGCATCGGCTTCGGCGAGACCACGCCCGACGGCAAGTTCACGCTGAAGGAAGGCGAATGCATGGGCTCGTGCGGCGATGCACCGGTGCTGCTGGTGAACAATCACAGAATGTGCAGCTTCATGAGCCGCGACAAGATCGACCAGCTGCTTGAGGAGCTCTCGAAATGACGTCCCTCCACGACCGTCACATCAAACCGCTGATCCTCGCTGGTCTGAACGGCGAGAACTGGCATCTCGAAGATTACGTCGCGCGCGGCGGCTACAAGCAGCTGCGCCGCATTCTCGAAGAAAAGATTCCGCCCGAGCAGGTGATCGCCGACGTCAAGGCGTCGGGCCTGCGTGGCCGTGGCGGTGCAGGCTTCCCGACCGGCCTGAAGTGGAGCTTCATGCCGCGCCAGTTCCCGGGGCAGAAGTATCTCGTCTGCAACTCGGACGAAGGCGAGCCGGGCACGTTCAAGGATCGCGACATCCTGCGCTGGAACCCGCACGCACTGATCGAAGGCATGGCCATCGGCGCGTACGCGATGGGCATCACCGTCGGCTACAACTACATCCACGGCGAAATCTTCGAAGTGTATCGACGCTTCGAAGCCGCGCTCGATGAGGCGCGCGCTGCCGGGTTCCTCGGCGACAACATCATGGGCTCGGAATTCTCGTTCCAGCTGCACGCGCACCACGGTTACGGCGCGTACATCTGCGGCGAGGAAACGGCACTGCTCGAGTCGCTCGAAGGCAAGAAGGGCCAGCCGCGCTTCAAGCCGCCGTTCCCGGCGAGCTTCGGCGTGTACGGCAAGCCCACCACGATCAACAACACCGAGACGTTCGCGGCGGTGCCGTTCCTGCTGTCCATCGGGCCGCAGAATTACCTCGAGATCGGCAAGCCGAACAACGGCGGCACGAAGATTTTCTCGGTGTCGGGCGACGTCGAGCGTCCGGGCAACTATGAAGTGCCGCTCGGCACGCCGTTCGCGACGCTGATGGAGCTTGCCGGCGGGATGCGCGGCGGCAAGAAGATCAAGGCCGTGATTCCGGGCGGTTCGTCGGCGCCGGTGATCCCGGGCGACATCATGATGCAGACGGATCTCGACTACGATTCGATCGCGAAGGCGGGCTCGATGCTCGGTTCCGGCGCGGTGATCGTGATGGACGAGACGCGCTGCATGGTGCGCTCGCTGCTGCGCCTGTCGTACTTCTACTACGAGGAATCGTGCGGCCAGTGCACGCCGTGCCGTGAAGGCACCGGCTGGCTGTATCGCGTCGTGAACCGTATCGAGCACGGCGAAGGCCGCCAGGAAGATCTGGACCTGCTGAACTCGGTTGCCGAGAACATCATGGGCCGCACGATCTGTGCACTCGGCGATGCGGCGGCGATGCCGGTACGCGGGATGCTCAAGCACTACTGGGACGAATTCGCGTACCACGTCGAGCACAAGCACTGCATGGTCGGCGGCCACGCGCACGCGGCGGCAGCCTGAAGCGAACCCGGTTGCGGAATTTGAGCGCACGGTCGGGCGAAGGCGCGAACGGGCGGAAATAGGTTAAGGACCATTCACCATCATGGTTGAACTTGAAATAGACGGCAAGAAGGTCGAGGTGCCCGAAGGCAGCATGGTGATCCAGGCTGCGCACAAGGCGGATACGTACATTCCTCACTTCTGCTATCACAAGAAACTGTCGGTTGCGGCCAACTGCCGGATGTGTCTCGTCGAAGTCGAGAAGATGCCGAAGGCCGTGCCTGCCTGCGCGACCCCCGTGTCGGCCGGCATGATCGTCCATACGCAATCCGACAAGGCCGTGAAGGCGCAGCAGTCGGTGATGGAATTCCTCCTCATCAACCACCCGCTCGACTGCCCGATCTGCGATCAGGGCGGCGAATGCCAGCTGCAGGATCTGGCGGTCGGTTACGGCAAGTCGTCGTCGCGCTACTCGGAAGAGAAGCGCGTGGTGTTCCACAAGAACGTGGGCCCGCTGATCTCGATGGAAGAAATGTCGCGCTGCATCCATTGCACGCGCTGCGTCCGCTTCGGTCAGGAAGTCGCCGGCGTGATGGAGTTCGGCATGCTGGGCCGCGGCGAGCACTCGGAAATCACGACGTTCGTCGGCAAGACGGTCGATTCCGAAATGTCGGGCAACATGATCGACCTGTGCCCGGTCGGCGCGCTGACCAGCAAGCCATTCCGCTACAGCGCCCGTACGTGGGAACTGTCGCGCCGCAAGTCGGTGAGCCCGCACGATTCCGTCGGCGCGAACCTCGTCGTCCAAGTGAAGAACAACCGCGTGATGCGCGTGCTGCCGTTCGAGAACGAAGCCATCAACGAATGCTGGATCTCGGACAAGGATCGCTTCTCGTATGAAGGCCTCAACAGCGAAGAGCGCCTGACGAAGCCGATGCTGAAGCAGGGCGGCCAGTGGATCGAAACCGATTGGCAGACCGCACTCGAATACGTCGCGAAGGGCCTGAAGGGCATCGCCGCGGATCACGGCGCGAACGCGCTGGCGATGCTCGCGAGCGCGCACAGCACCGCTGAAGAGCTGTTCCTCGTGAAGCAGCTCGCCAACGAACTGAAGACGCCGAACGTCGATTTCCGTCTGCGTCAGCAGGATTTCTCGGCGCCGGCCCAGGGCGCACCGTGGCTCGGCATGCCGATCGCCGACCTGTCGAACGTGGACGCCGCGTTCGTCGTCGGTTCGTTCCTGCGCCGCGACCACCCGCTGTTCGCCGCCCGCCTGCGTCAGGCCGCGAAGAACGGCGCGAAGCTGCACTTCCTGCACGCGACCGGTGACGACGCACTGATCCCAACCGCGCAGCGCATCGTTGCCGCACCGTCGGCATGGCTCGACCAGCTGGCCGGTATCGCAGCGGCCGTCGCGCAACTGCGCGGCGTCGCACTGCCCGACACGCTCGCGGGCGTCACGGCATCGTCGGCCGCGCAGGCCGTCGCCCAGTCGCTCGCGAACGGCGAACGCCGCGCGGTGCTGCTCGGCAACGTCGCGGTCCGCCATCCGGAATTCGCAAAGCTGCACGCCGTCGCCAAGTGGATCGCCGATAACACCGGCGCCACGTTCGGCTTCCTGACGGAAGCGGCGAACACGGTTGGCGCGCACGTCGTCGGCGCGCTGCCGGGCGAAGGCGGCCTGAACGCACGCGAAGCGTTCGCGCAGCCGCGCAAGGGCTACGTGCTGCTGAACGTCGAACCGGAATTCGACACCGCAGATCCGGCACAGGCGCTTGCCGCGCTGAACCAGGCGGAAATGGTCGTCGTGATGTCGCCGTTCAAGCACGGCCTCGACTACGCCGACGTGCTGCTGCCGGTTGCGCCGTTCACGGAAACGGCCGGTACGTACGTGAATGCGGAAGGCACCGTGCAGAGCTTCAACGGCGTCGTGCGCCCGCTCGGCGACACGCGTCCGGGCTGGAAGGTGCTGCGCGTGCTCGGCAGCCTGCTCGGCCTGCCGAACTTCGAATACGAGACCGTGGAAGACGTGCGTCTCGCAGCACTTGGCGACGCCGGCGTCGCGAGCCGCCTGTCGAACCAGACGTCGGTTGCGCCGGTGCGCGTTGCGGCGAATGCCGCGAACGGCGGTTTCGAGCGCCTGGCCGATGTGCCGATCTATCACGCCGACGCACTCGTGCGCCGCGCAGGTGCGTTGCACCTGACGGCCGCCGCGAAGGCGGCGAATGCCGCAGCCCTGCCGGCCGCGCTGTTCGACAAGCTGGGCTTGAAGGAAGGCGACGCGGTGCGCGTGCGCCAGGGCGAGCGTGCGGTGCAGTTGCCGGCCGTGCGCGACGCGAATCTTGCGGAGACCGTCGTTCGCGTGTCGGCGGCGACGCCTGCCGGCGCAGCGCTCGGTAGCCTGTCCGGTGAACTGGTGGTGGAGAAGGCGTAAATGAGCTTGTTCGATACGATCAACGCGGGCGGGTCCCAGCTTCTCGGCTTCGCGTGGCCGACGGTGTGGGCAATCGTGCGCATCCTCGTCGTCTCCGTCGTCATCCTGCTGTGCGTCGCGTACCTGATTCTGTGGGAACGCAAGCTGATCGGCTGGATGCACGTGCGTCTCGGCCCGAACCGCGTCGGCCCCGGCGGCCTGCTGCAGCCGATCGCCGACGTGCTGAAGCTGCTGCTGAAGGAAGTCATTCAGCCGAGCGCCGCGAGCCGCTGGCTGTACCTGATCGCGCCGGTCATGACCGTCGTGCCGGCATTCGCGGTGTGGGCGGTGATCCCGTTCCAGGCGGAAGCCGTTCTCGCGAACGTGAACGCGGGCCTGCTGTACGCGATGGCGATCTCGTCGATCGGCGTGTACGCGGTGATTCTCGCGGGCTGGGCGTCGAACTCGAAGTACGCGTTCCTCGGCGCGATGCGTGCCGCGGCGCAGATGGTGTCGTACGAAATCTCGATGGGCTTCGCGCTGGTGCTGGTGCTGATGACGGCCGGCAGCCTGAACCTGTCGGAAATCGTCGGCTCGCAGCAGCACGGCTTCTTCGCGGGCCACGGCGTGAACTTCCTGTCGTGGAACTGGCTGCCGCTGCTGCCGGCGTTCGTCGTGTACTTCATCTCGGGCATCGCCGAAACGAACCGCCACCCGTTCGACGTGGTGGAAGGGGAGTCGGAAATCGTTGCCGGTCACATGATCGATTACTCGGGTATGGCGTTCGCGCTGTTCTTCCTCGCCGAGTACATCAACATGATCGTGATCTCGGCGCTGGCCTCCACGCTGTTCCTCGGTGGCTGGGACGCACCGTTCGAATTCCTGTCGTTCATCCCGGGCATCTTCTGGCTGGTGCTGAAGATATTCGCGCTGCTGTCGGTGTTCATCTGGGTTCGCGCGACGTTCCCGCGTTTCCGTTACGACCAGATCATGCGCTTGGGCTGGAAGGTGTTCCTGCCCGTCACGGTGGTCTGGGTGGTCGTGGTCGGCTTCTGGATGATGTCGCCGCTCAACATCTGGGTGAAGTAATCGGACGAAATCATGAGCGCAATCCAACACTTCTTTAAGACCTTCTTCCTGACCGAGCTCCTGCAGGGGCTCGCGCTGACCGGCCGTTACACGTTCAAGCGCAAGGTCACCGTGCAGTTCCCGGAAGAGAAGACGCCGATTTCGCCGCGTTTCCGCGGGCTGCACGCACTGCGTCGCTACGAAAACGGCGAAGAGCGCTGCATCGCGTGCAAGCTGTGCGAGGCCGTGTGCCCCGCGATGGCGATCACGATCGAGTCGGAAACGCGCGCGGACAACACGCGCCGCACGACGCGCTACGACATCGACCTGACGAAGTGCATCTTCTGCGGTTTCTGCGAAGAGAGCTGCCCGGTCGATTCGATCGTCGAGACGCAGATTCTCGAGTACCACGGCGAAAAGCGCGGCGACCTGTATTTCACGAAGGAAATGCTGCTCGCGGTGGGCGATCGCTACGAGAAGGACATCGCCGCGGCGAAGGCTGCCGACGCGCCGTATCGTTGATTGTGTTTGCAGTGCCGGCCCGAAGCCAGGGCCGAGCCGCCGCGACGGGTGCGGCACGCGAGTGCGTCCCGCAAGCCGCGCCTGACTATGGCCTAACGATGAACCGGTAATCATGGAATTCACGACCGTACTGTTCTACATCTTCGCGCTGCTCCTGGTGGTATCAGGGCTGAAGGTGATCACTTCGCGCAACCCGGTGGCGTCTGCGCTTTTCCTTGTGCTGGCGTTCTTCAACGCCGCCGCGATCTGGATGCTGCTGGAGGCGGAGTTCCTCGCGATCCTGCTGGTGCTGGTCTACGTGGGCGCCGTGATGGTGCTGTTCCTGTTCGTCGTGATGATGCTCGACATCAACATCGACTACCTGCGCCGCGACTTCAAGCGCTTCGTCCCGATGGCGACCGTGGTCGGCGCGATCATCGTGATCGAAACCGCACTGATCCTGTGGCGCGGCTACGGCGACACGCAGACGGTGCACGCGATGGCGACGGGCGAGATGGCCAACTGGTCGAACACGCGCCTGATCGGCAAGGTGATCTACACCGACTATATCTTCGCGTTTGAAATCGCCGGCCTCGTGCTGCTGGTCGCGATCATTGCCGCGATCGGGCTGACCGAGCGCAAGGGCAAGGACAGCAAGCGCCAGCGCGTGTCGGATCAGGTCAAGGTGCGCCGCAACGATCGCGTGCGCCTCGTGAAGATGGACGCGGAAAAGCCGCAGCCGGAAACGGCGCAGAGCGAAGCCGGTTCGAGCACCAACGGCTAAGCGGAGGAAAAGAAAACCATGCTGACTCTTGCTCACTACCTCGTGCTCGGCGCGATCCTCTTTGCGATCGCGATCGTCGGGATCTTTCTGAACCGCCGCAACGTCATCATCATCCTGATGTCGATCGAGCTGATGCTGCTGGCGGTGAATACCAACTTCGTCGCGTTTTCGCACTATCTCGGCGATGTGCACGGCCAGATCTTCGTGTTCTTCGTGCTGACTGTCGCTGCAGCGGAAGCCGCGATCGGTCTTGCGATTCTGGTGACCCTGTTCCGTAAGCTCGACACGATCAATGTCGAGGATCTCGATCAGCTCAAAGGTTAATTTCAGGCAACGCTGTTATGTCAACGACACTCAATGAAAACCTGCTGCTGGCGATTCCGCTCGCTCCGCTGGCCGGCTCGCTGATTGCGGGGCTGTTCGGGAACGCAGTCGGGCGCAAGGGCGCACACCGGATCACGATCCTCGGCGTCATGATCGCGTTCCTCCTGTCGGCGAAAGTCTTCTTCGACGTGATGGGCGGCGCAAGCTTCAACGCGACCGTCTACGAATGGATGAACGTCGGCTCGCTGAAGCTCGAAATCGGCTTCCTCGTCGATTCGCTGACCGCGATGATGATGGTCGTCGTGACCTTCGTCTCGCTGATGGTGCACGTGTACACGATCGGCTACATGGCGGAAGAAGACGGCTATCAGCGCTTCTTCTCGTACATCTCGCTGTTCACGTTTTCGATGCTGATGCTCGTGATGAGCAACAACTTCCTGCAGCTGTTCTTCGGCTGGGAAGCGGTGGGTCTGGTGTCGTACCTGCTGATCGGCTTCTACTTCACGCGTGAGAGCGCGATCTACGCGAACATGAAGGCGTTCCTCGTGAACCGCGTGGGCGACTTCGGCTTCCTGCTCGGCATCGGCCTGCTGCTCGCATTCGCCGGCTCGATGAACTACGGCGAAGTGTTCGCGAAGCGCGCTGAGCTCGCGAGCCTGCACTTCCCGGGCACCGACTGGGGCCTGCTGACCGTCGCCTGTATCTGCCTGTTCATCGGCGCGATGGGTAAGTCGGCACAGTTCCCGCTGCACGTGTGGCTGCCGGACTCGATGGAAGGCCCGACCCCGATCTCCGCGCTGATTCACGCGGCGACGATGGTGACCGCCGGCATCTTCATGGTGTCGCGGATGTCGCCGCTGTTCGAGCTGTCGGATACCGCGCTGTCGTTCATCACGGTGATCGGCGCGATCACGGCGCTCTTCATGGGCTTCCTCGGTATCGTCCAGAACGACATCAAGCGCGTGGTCGCGTACTCGACGCTGTCGCAGCTCGGCTACATGACCGTCGCGCTCGGCGTGTCCGCTTACCCGGTCGCCGTGTTCCACCTGATGACGCACGCGTTCTTCAAGGCGCTGCTGTTCCTCGGCGCAGGCTCGGTCATCATGGGCATGCACCACGACCAGGACATGCGCAACATGGGCGGCCTGCGCAAGTACATGCCGATCACGTGGATCACGTCGCTCGTCGGTTCGCTCGCGCTGATCGGCACGCCGTTCTTCTCGGGCTTCTACTCGAAGGACTCGATCATCGACGCGGTGAAGCTGTCGCACCTGCCGGGTTCGGGCTTCGCATACTTCGCGGTCGTCGCGAGCGTATTCGTCACCGCGCTGTACTCGTTCCGCATGTACTTCCTGGTGTTCCACGGCGAAGAGCGCTTCCGCAAGCCGAAGCATCCGGAATCGCCGATGGGCATGGCAGCCGCGCACGGTCATGACGACCACGGCCATGGCCACGGTCATGACGATCACGCGCACGAACCGCACGAGACCCCGTGGGTCGTGTGGGTGCCGCTGGTTCTGCTGGCGATCCCGTCGGTCATCATCGGCGCGCTCGCGATCAGCCCGATGCTGTTCGGTGACTTCTTCCAGCACGGCGTTGCATTCGACAAGGTGATCTTCATCGGCGAAAACCATCCGGCGCTCGAGGAAATGGGCCATGAATTCACCAACTGGTGGAGCATGGGCCTGCACTCGGTGTCGGGCCTGCCGGTCTGGCTCGCGCTCGCCGGTGTCGTTGTCGCCTGGTTCCTGTACCTGAAGCGTCCGGAGCTGCCGGCGTCGATCCGCCGCGCGTTCGGCCCGATCTACACGCTGCTGGACAACAAGTACTACATGGACAAGATCAACGAAGTGGTGTTCGCCCGAGGTTCGGTGGCGATCGGCCGCGGCCTGTGGAAGGAGGGTGACGTCGTGGTGATCGACGGCCTCGTCAACGGCAGCGCCCGGTTCATCGGCTGGTTCGCCGGCGTGATCCGCTTCCTCCAATCCGGTTACATCTATCACTACGCGTTCGCCATGATCATCGGCATGCTGGGGCTCCTGACCCTGTTTGTAACGCTCGGCGGCAAATAAGGCGGGGGGACAACTTAATGCACGCTTTTCCGATTCTCAGTACCGCGATCTGGCTGCCGATCGTTTTCGGCCTCCTCGTGCTTGCGGTGGGTAACGACAAAAATCCGGGGACGGCCCGCTGGATCGCGCTGATCGGTTCGCTGCTCGGCCTGGCGGTCACGATTCCGCTGATCACCGGCTTCGATTCGAGCACGGCTGCGCTGCAGTTCGTCGAGAAGTCGACCTGGATCGAGCGCTTCGACATCGCGTATCACCTCGGCGTCGACGGCATCTCGATGTGGTTCGTCGTGCTGACCGCGCTGATCACGGTGATCGTCGTGATCGCCGCATGGGAAGTGATCACCGAGAACGTCGCGCAGTACCTCGCGGCGTTCCTGATCCTGTCCGGGATCATGATCGGCGTATTCTCGGCGGCCGACGGCCTGCTGTTCTACGTGTTCTTCGAAGCGACCCTGATCCCGATGTACATCATCATCGGCGTGTGGGGCGGCCCGAACCGCGTGTATGCGGCATTCAAGTTCTTCCTGTACACGCTGGCCGGCTCGCTGCTGATGCTGGTCGCGCTGATCTACCTGTACACGGAAACGCATTCGTTCGACCTCGCGACGTGGCAGAACGCCAAGATCGCGATGACGCCGCAGATCCTGCTGTTCATCGCGTTCTTCCTCGCGTTCGCGGTGAAGGTGCCGATGTGGCCGGTCCACACCTGGCTGCCGGACGCGCACGTGGAAGCGCCGACGGGCGGCTCGGTCGTGCTGGCTGCGATCATGCTGAAGCTCGGCGCTTACGGTTTCCTGCGCTTCTCGCTGCCGATCACGCCTGACGCGAGCCACTTCCTGGCGCCCGTCGTGATCACGCTGTCGCTGATCGCGGTGATCTACATCGGCCTCGTCGCGATGGTGCAGGCCGACATGAAGAAGCTGGTCGCGTATTCGTCGATCGCGCACATGGGTTTCGTCACGCTCGGCTTCTTCATCTTCAACCAGCTCGGCGTCGAAGGCGCGATCATCCAGATGATCTCGCACGGCTTCGTGTCGGGCGCGATGTTCCTCTGCATCGGCGTGCTGTACGACCGCGTGCACTCGCGTCAGATCGCCGACTACGGTGGCGTCGTCAACGTGATGCCGAAGTTTGCGGCTTTCGCGATGCTGTTCTCGATGGCCAACTGCGGGCTGCCGGGTACGTCGGGTTTCGTCGGCGAGTTCATGGTGATTCTCGCGGCCGTCCAGTACAACTTCTGGATCGCATTCGGCGCGGCGTTCACGCTGATCCTCGGCGCTGCCTACACGCTGTGGATGTACAAGCGCGTGTACTTCGGCGCGGTCGCGAACGATCACGTCGCCAAGCTGAAGGACATCGGCCGTCGCGAATTCCTGATGCTGGCCGTGCTCGCCGCGTTCACGCTGCTGATGGGCCTTTATCCGAAGCCTTTCACCGACGTGATGCACGTTTCCGTGGAAAACCTCCTCTCCCATGTCGCGCAGTCCAAGCTGCCGCTGGCGCAGTAATCGCGAGCGGAGGAACTCAAGATCATGCAAAACGCTCCTATGAATGTCCTGTTGCCTGACGCGCTGGTGATGGCCGCCATCGTCGTCGCATGGCTGAACGACACCTTTACCGGCGCCTCCGGCCGCCGCCTGACCTATCTGATCGCGGTCGTATCGTCGGTCGTCGCCGGCGTGTGGTTCGCGGTGCAGGCGCTCGACCCGCAGCAGTACTACTTCTTCTCGAAGATGGTCGTCGTCGACTCGTTCGCGAGCATGATGAAGGCTGTCGTGTCGTTCGGTTTCGCGGTCTCGCTCGTCTATTCGCGCAAGTACCTCGAAGATCGCGACATGTTCCGCGGGGACGTGTTCCTGCTCGGCATGTTCTCGCTGCTCGGTCAGCTGGTCATGGTGTCGGGCAACAACTTCCTGACGCTGTACCTCGGTCTCGAACTGATGTCGCTGTCGCTGTACGCAGTCATCGCGCTGCGCCGTGACGCCGCGCAGTCGAGCGAAGCCGCGATGAAGTACTACGTGCTGGGTGCGCTCGCATCGGGCTTCGTGCTGTACGGCATCTCGATGCTGTACGGCGCGACCGGCTCGCTCGAGCTGGGCGAGGTGTACAAGGCGGTCGGCGGCAACACCGACGCAGCCGTGCTGATGTTCGGCGTGGTCTTCATCGTCGCGGGTATCGCGTTCAAGCTCGGCGCCGTGCCGTTCCACATGTGGGTGCCGGACGTCTACCAGGGCGCACCGACTGCGATGACGCTGTTCGTCGGCGGCGGCCCGAAGGTTGCCGCGTTCGCATGGGGTCTGCGCTTCCTGGTGATGGGCCTGCTGCCGCTCGCACAGAACTGGCAGACCGCGCTCGTGATCCTCGCCGCGCTGTCGCTGATCGTCGGCAACATCACCGGTATCGTCCAGCGCAACATCAAGCGAATGCTCGCGTACTCGGCGATCTCGAACATGGGCTTCGTGCTGCTCGGCCTGCTCGCGGGCATCGTGAAGGGCGACGCGACGGCGCCGGCGAACGCATACAGCTCGGCGATGTTCTACGCGATCGTCTACCTGATCACGACGCTCGGCTCGTTCGGCGTGGTGATGCTGCTCGCACGCCGCGATTTCGAAGCCGAGACGATCGACGACTTCAAGGGCCTCAACAAGCGCAGCCCGGTGTTCGCGTTCGTGATGATGGTCATGATGTTCTCGCTGGCAGGTATTCCGCCGACCGTCGGCTTCTACGCGAAGCTCGCCGTGCTCGAGGCGACCGTCAACGCGGGCCTCACGTGGCTGGCCGTGCTGGCCGTGGTCACGTCGCTGTTCGGCGCGTTCTACTACCTGCGCATCGTGAAGCTGATGTACTTCGATGCACCGCAGGATACGACGCCGATCTCGGGCGATTTCTGCAAGCGCACGATCCTCGTGCTGAACGGCCTGGCGGTCGTCGCGCTCGGCCTGATCCCGAGCCCGCTGCTGACGGCCTGCCTGCAGGCAATTCGTCACACGCTGCCGCTGTAATGTCGGCAGCCGGCTGGTTTATCGTGCTGTTGGCGCTCGTCTGCGCCAACCTGCCGTTCCTGAACCAACGCCTCTTCGCCGTCGTGCCGTTCGGCACGGCGAAGAAGAGCGGGTGGGTGCGGATCGGCGAGCTGATCGTGCTGTACTTCATCGTCGGCGCACTCGGCTTCTGGCTCGAGTCGCGCGCCGGCAACCGCTTCGAACAAGGCTGGCAGTTCTACGCGATCACGTTCAGTCTTTTCGTCGTGTTCGCGTTTCCCGGCTTCACGTTCCAGTATCTCGTCAAACGACGCTGACGGCTTCGGCCGTCGCGCTCATTCCCGGAGCCGCCGATGGCCGAACTACCCAATCACGACGCCGCACTGACCGAAACCTGCCTCGAAAGCGAGGCGATCTTCGAAGGCGCGTTCCTCAAGCTCAAGCGTGATACCGTCCGTCTTCCGGACGGTAAGAAGGCCACGCGCGAATACGTCCAGCATCCGGGCGCGGTGATGGTGATCCCGCTGTTCGACGACGGCCGCGTGCTGATGGAAAGCCAGTATCGCTACCCGATCGGCAAGGTGATGGCCGAATTCCCGGCCGGCAAGCTCGATCCTGACGAAGGCGCGCTCGCATGCGCGGTGCGCGAACTGCGCGAAGAAACCGGCTACACGGCACGCGAGTACGTGTTCCTGGCCCGGATTCACCCGATCATTTCCTATTCGACCGAATTCATCGACCTGTACCTGGCGCGCGGGCTCACGGCCGGCGAGCGCAAGCTCGACGAAGGCGAATTCCTCGAGACCTTCATCGCGACGCAGGCCGATCTGCAGGAATGGGTGCGTACGGGCCAGATTTCCGATGTGAAGACGATCATCGGCGCGATGTGGCTCGACAAGGTGCTGTCCGGCACGTGGCCGCTCGGGCCGGTCCTGACGCCCTGAGCGCGGCGTCAGCGGCGGGTGGGGCACCGCGTTACAATCTGGTGACGCGGCGCCGCCGCGTCGCGCGACCGATATTTAGCACGACCGTTCACAAAACCGCTTTTTGCGCTACACTCGTTACACGCCCTGATTCAGCATGAAGGTCCTCGATTTACAGTGCCCGCACGATCATCGGTTCGAAGGCTGGTTCGCTTCCGCCGATGAATTCGAAGCGCAGTTGTCCCGCAAGCTGGTCGAATGTCCGGTGTGCGGAACGACCGAGGTCAACCGTCTGCCGTCGGCGCCGCGCCTGAACTTGTCGGGCGCGACGCAGGCACAGCCGGCTGATCCGCGTGCGCTGCAGGCGCAGGTGATGCGTGCGCTGCGCGAGGTGCTGGAGAAAACCGAGAACGTGGGCGAGCGCTTCGCCGAGGAAGCGCGGCGCATCCATTACAACGAGGCGCCGGCACGCAGCATTCGTGGCGTTACGACGCCGGAAGATGCGCAATCCTTGGTCGAAGAAGGCATCGACGTGATGCCGCTGCCGATTCCCGCCGCGCTGAAAGAACCGCTGCAATGACGTACGCAGTGGATCCTCGCCGGGCCGGACGGCCGTGGCGAGGAGACACTGCGCATGGATCTGGATTATTCCCCCGCCGACGACGCGTTCCGCGTCGACGTTCGCGCCTGGCTCGAGGCCAACCTGCCTCACGCACTGCGCGCCAAAGTACTCGATCACAAACGACTCGGCCGCGAGGATTTCGCGAGCTGGCATCGGATTCTCGGCCAGCGCGGCTGGTCCGCGCCCGCGTGGCCGGTTGAATATGGCGGCCCGGGCTGGAACGCGACGCAACGGCACATATGGGACGAGGAGTGCGCGCGGATCGGCGCGCCGACCGTGCTGCCGTTCGGCGTATCGATGGTCGCGCCCGTGTTGATGAAATACGGCAGCGAAGCGCAGAAACGTCATTATCTGCCGCGCATTCTCGACGGCTCCGACTGGTGGTGCCAGGGCTACTCGGAGCCGGGTTCGGGATCCGACCTCGCATCGTTGCGCACGCGTGCCGAGCGCCGGGGCGACCACTACGTCGTCAATGGCCAGAAGACCTGGACGACGCTCGGCCAGTACGCCGACATGATGTTCTGCCTCGTGCGTACCGATCCGGCGGCGAAGAAACAGGAGGGCATCTCGTTCCTGCTGATCGACATGAAGACGCCCGGTATCACCGTGCGCCCGATCGTCATGCTCGACGAGGACCACGAGGTCAACGAGGTGTTCTTCGAGGATGTGAAGGTGCCGGTCGACAATCTCGTCGGCGACGAGAACCGCGGCTGGACCTACGCGAAATACCTGCTTGGCCATGAGCGCACCGGCATCGCGCGAGTCGGTGCGTCGAAGCGCGAGCTCGCGTTCCTGAAGCGCGTGGCGTCGAACCAGCGCAAGAACGGCAAGCCGTTGCTCGCCGATCCCGTGTTCGCCGCGAAGGTCGCGGCGCTCGAGGTCGAGCTGATGGCGCTCGAGGTGACGGTGCTGCGCGTCGTCAGTCGCGAGACGAGCGGGAAGGGGCCGGGCCCCGAGGCGTCGATGCTGAAGATCAAGGGCACGGAAGTGCAGCAGGCGCTCACCGAGTTGATGGTCGACGCGATCGGCCCGCTCGCCGCACCGTTCGACGTACCGTTCCTCGACGGCCAGCGCGAGCACAGCGCCGCGGGCGACGACGATGCGGCACCGCTTGCCGCGTACTACTTCAATTACCGGAAGACGTCGATCTACGGCGGTTCGAACGAGATCCAGAAGAACATCATCGCGCAGATGATTCTGGGGCTGTGATCAGGGAACGGAGACAACCATGGATTTCAGCTTTACCGATGAGCAGCAGCAGTTCGCCGACGCGCTACGTCGTTATCTCGGCGAGCAATACGGCTTCGAAGCGCGCCAGGCCATCGTGCGCAGTGACGCGGGCGTGTCGGACACGCAATGGCGCGCGTTCACCGAACTGGGGTTGACCGCGCTGCCCGTGCCGGACGCGCAGGGCGGCTTCGGCGGCGGTCCGGTCGACATGCTGGTCGTGATGCAGGAGCTCGGCCGCGCGCTCGTGATCGAGCCGTACTGGGCAACGACGGTGGGCGTCGAGGCCTTGCGTATCGCCGGCGGCGGCGCCGGTGAGGATGCGGCGCTGCTGGAGGCGATCGCGCAGGGGCAGAAGCGCGTGGCGGTTGCGTTCCACGAACCGCATGCGCGCTACGACCTGTTCGAAATCGACACGCATGCGCGCGAGCAGGGCGGCACGTCGCGGCTGACCGGCACAAAGTCGGTCGTTCAGCATGGCGCACAGGCGGATGTGTGGATCGTGCCCGCACGCGTCGACGGCGGCGGCATCGGCCTCTTCGTCGTCGAACGGAATGCCGCGAACGCGAAGGTGGTCGACTACCGGACGATCGACGGTCAGCGTGCTGCGACGATCGAATTCGATGAAACGCCGGCGCGACTGCTGACGGGCGGTGCGCGCGATGCTGCGGCCCTCGAGCAGGTTGCCGATTACGCGACGTTCCTGCTGTGCGCGGAAGCGGTCGGCGCGCTCGACGAACTGAATCGCGCCACGGTCGAATACACGAAGACGCGCGAGCAGTTCGGCGTGCCGATCGCGCGTTTCCAGGCGCTACAGCACCGGATGGTCGACATGCTGATCCACGCCGAGCAGGCACGTTCGCTGACCTACCTGGCGGCCGTACGCTACGCGAGCGGCGATGCCGATGCGCGGAGGAAGGCCGTGTCGGCCGCGAAAGCACGTGTCGGCGCTGCCGCTCGCTTCGTCGGCCAGCAGGCCGTTCAACTGCACGGCGGTATGGGCGTGACCAACGAGGTCGCCGCCGCGCACCTGTTCAAGCGGCTGACGATCATCGAGACGACGCTCGGCGACACCGATCATCATCTTGCCCGCATCGCGGCGCTGCCCGATTTCGCGCAGACCGACGCGGCATGACGGCGACGCGAGAGCGCGCCACACAAGGAGACACCTAGTGGGCATCAGTTACGAAGACCTGGTGGTCGGCAGTACCACCGAAGTGGGCCGTTACACGTTCGAACCCGACGACATCAAGGCGTTCGCGCAACGCTATGATCCGCAGCCGTTCCATCTCGACGAAGAGGCCGGGAAAGCATCGCATTTCGGCGGGCTCGTCGCGAGCGGCTGGCATACGTGTTCGGTGTTCATGAGCCTGCTCGTCAAGAAGCTCGGGTCGGACTCGACGAGCATGGGCTCGCCCGGCATCGATTCGATTCGCTGGCTCAAGCCGGTGCGCGCCGGCGACACGATCACGATGTATCAGAAGGTCCACGACAAGCGCGTGTCGGAGAGCAAACCCGACCGCGGCATCGTGTCGACGGAGTGGGTCGGCGTGAACGGCGCCGGCGAGACGGTGATCACCGTGCATACCAAGGTGATCTTCGGGTTGCGCCACCCGGGAGGCAAGCAAGCATGACCGGCGCGACCATGCCGCTGATCGCATCGGCACAAGCGCTGCAGGCACGTGTGGGCGCAGAGCCGCTCGCGAGCGGCTGGATCGCGATCGACCAGCGCCGTGTGGATGGCTTTGCCGATGCGACCGGCGATCATCAATGGATTCACGTCGATCCCGAACGCGCGCGGCGCGAATCTCCGTTCGGCGGCTCGATCGCGCACGGGTTCCTGACGCTGTCGCTGATTCCGGCGTTGATGGCCGATGCGATGCGTTTCGAGCAGAAGATGGGCGTGAACTACGGACTGAACCGCGTGCGGTTCCTGAAGCCGGTGCCGGTCGGCGCGCGCGTGCGTGCGCTCTTTGCGGTAAAGGAAACCGCCGAGGCCGCGCGGGACGGTGTGCAGGTGACGTGGTCGGTGACGATGCAGGTCGAGCGCCCCGACGCGCCACTGCCTGTTTGCGCGGCGGAATTCATCACGCAGCATTACTTCTGAAGCGCGGGGCGGCATGCACGGATGCCGCTCCGTTTTTCACATGCGCGTCAATGCTTCGCGTATTGCGTCGCGCCGAACAGCACCTCGCGCGCCTTGTCGTCCTGCAGCGCCTTGCGCAGCGACGCGAGAACTTCGACGCCGCGCTGCACGGCCGGTCGTGCGGCGATCGCGTCGTACCAGCGCTTCACATTCGGCAATTCGTCGAGCACGATGCCCTGGTTCTGCCACGAGCGCGTCCACGGGAACGTCGCAATGTCCGCGATCGTGTACGCGTCGCCCGCGAGATATTCGGATTCGCCGAGACGCTTGTCCATCACGTTGTACAGGCGCTTCGCTTCGTTCGTGTAGCGGTTGACCGCATAGTCGATCTTCTCGGGCGCATACAGGCGGAAGTGGTGCGCCTGTCCGAGCATCGGGCCGACCCCGCCCATCTGGAACATCAGCCATTCGAGCGTCGCATAGCGTGCGGCTGGATCGGTCGGCAGGAACTTGCCGGTCTTCTCCGCGAGGTAGATCAGGATGGCGCCCGATTCGAACAGCGAGATCGGCTTGCCGCCGGGGCCGTCCGGATCGACGATCGCGGGGATCTTGTTGTTCGGGCTGATCTTCAGGAACTCCGGCTTGAACTGGTCGCCGGCGCCGATATCGACCGGGTGGGCACGATAAGCGAGGCCCGTTTCCTCGAGCATGATGTGCACCTTGTGGCCGTTCGGGGTCGCCCAGCTATAGACGTCGATCATCGTGAACTCCTTTGTTGCATGCGCGAAAACGGCGCAGGCAGCGCCGTGACAGGCGGTCATTAGAGCATGGATCGATGCGGGCTGCTGGCGACGGAAATGGGCGCGCCGATGCGCGTGCGCGCGTGTCGGGCTACATCGCGTCGGGGGCGCATGTCATCCTCAGTCGTCGAGATGGAGGCGCGGCCGTGCCGCATCGGGTCGATGCGGTGGCGACGTGTCAATTCGAAAGCGGGCGCGACGGTTCAGCGCTTGTAGCGGGGCGGGCGTTTCTCGAGAAATGCGGTGATGCCTTCGAGCCCGTCCGCATGATGCAGCGATGCGACGAAATGATCGCGCTCCGTCGCGAGATGCGCGTCGAGCGGTTGCGACGTTGCGTCGTCGAGCAGTGACTTGATGCGCGTGAGTGCATTCGGCGAGATGCCGGCGAGCGTATCGGCCCACGCCAGCGCATCAGCCAGTGCCGCGCCGGGCGCGGCGAGCCGGTTGACGACGCCAAGCGTGTGCAGACGTTCGGCTGCGACGGGCTTGCCTTCGAACAGAATCTCGGCCGCGATCGCACGCGGCAGCGCGCGCGCAATAAACCACGAACCGCCCCCGTCGGGCGTCAGGCCGACGCGCGCGTACGACATCACGAACTTCGCATCGTGCGCGGCAACGATCAGGTCGCACGCGAGCGCGAGCGAGAAGCCCGCGCCGGCCGCGGCGCCTTCGACCGCAGCGATCACCGGCTTCGTCGAAGCGTGGATCGCCGTCACCCATGCGGCGAGCTGATCGATGCTGTCGGCCTGATAGGACGGATCCTTCGAGCGGTTGTCGAGCAGCCGGTTCAGGTTGCCGCCCGCGCAGAAGAAGCGATCGGCGCCGGTGAGCACGACCGCGCGAATCCCGGGATCGCGTTCGGCGGTGGCGAGCGCTTCGATGCCGGCTGCGTACATGTCGGGATGCAGCGCATTGCGTGCGCCGGGATTGGATAGCGTGAGGACGAGCGTCGATTCGCTCTCGGGTGGACGCGAGGCCAGCAGTTCAGCACTCATGCGAGCGTGTCTCCATCGGATGGCGGGGCTGCGGCAGCGGGCGCATAGCGCACGCTGATGCGGCCGATGCAGTAGCAGAAATATTGTTGCCGTGACGAACGCAAAACTTGCTTTAGACTAGCACGAACGTGCTTTTCAGCGCGATGAATCCCGAAGCGGCCGGCATCGATACGGCCGCGCTTCAGCAAGGAAGGAGACCCTGATGCTACAGCTGTGCGGTATTCCGTTGTCCAACTACTACAACAAGGTGAAGTTCGTCCTGCTCGAGCACGACATTCCGTTCGAGGAGTCGGTATGCGGATTGCCGATCACCGATCCGGCGCAACTCGCCGATTCGCCGCTCGGCAAGATTCCATTTCTGAAGACCGAAGAAGGCGCGCTGTTCGAGTCGCAGGTGATCATCGAGTACCTGGCAGCGCGCTATCCCGAGAAAGGCATCTTTCCGGCAAGCCCGTTTGCAGGTGCGAAGGTGCGCGAACTGATCGAGACGCTCGAACTGTATCTCGAATGGGTGGCGCGCGAGGTCTACACCGAAGCGTTTTTCGGCGGCAAGGTCAGCGACGGGACGAAGGCGCACGTCGAGAAGCGCCTGCTGCGCGCGATCGATTCGTTTAGGCAGATGACGCAGTTTTCGCCGTATGTGCTCGGCGAGTCGTTCGGACTCGCCGACATCGCCGCCTGGGTCCACCTGCCGGTCATCGGCATGGCGACGAAAGCCATATTCGGACGCGATTTCCTGCTCGATGCAGGCATCGACTGGAAAGCGCATGCGAAGAAGGTGGGCGAGCGGCCTGCAGCGCAGCGCGTGGCGGCCGAGCGCAAGGCGTATATCGACGCGACGAGCGTCGCGCGTTCGTAAGCGCGGTTCCCGCAGGGCGGCGTGCGACCGCCCGTGCGGGTCTTACAGGCGGGCGAGCCGTTCGAGCGCGGACGCGAGCGTGCTTTCCTGCTTCGCGAAGCAGAATCGGACGACGCCCGATTCGTGCGGCTCGTGATAGAACGCCGACACCGGAATGGCGGCCACGCCGATCTCCGACGTGAGCCACTTCGAGAATTCCGCTTCCGGCAGGTCGCTGATCGCCGAATAATCGACGCACTGAAAGTACGTGCCCGTGCAGGGCAGCAGCTTGAAGCGCGTGCGTTCGAGGCCAGTCCGGAAAAAGTCGCGCTTCTTCTGGTAGAAGTCGGCAAGCGTCAGGTACGGCGCCGGGTCGCGCAGGTAGTCGGCGAGCCCGATCTGCATCGGCGTATTCACCGTGAATACGTTGAACTGGTGGACCTTGCGGAATTCCGCGGTCAGTGCCGCAGGCGCCGCGACATAGCCGACTTTCCAGCCCGTGACGTGATAGGTCTTGCCGAAGCTCGACACGATGAAGCTGCGCGCGGCGAGTTCCGGATAGCGTGCGACGCTCTCGTGGCGCGCGCCGTCATAGACCATGTGCTCGTAGACCTCGTCGGACAGGATCAGCACGTTGGTGCCACGCACGATCTCTTCGAGCTTGCGCATGTCCGCCTCGCGCCACACGGTACCCGTCGGGTTATGCGGCGTGTTGATCAGGATCATGCGTGTTGTCGGCGTAATCGCGGCCGCCAGACGGTCGAACGGGATTGCGTAGTCGGGCGCCTCCAGCGTGACGAACACGGGCTTGCCGCCCGCGAGTTCGATCGACGGCAGGTAGCTGTCGTAGGTCGGTTCGACGACGATCACTTCATCACCGGGATGCACCGTGCACAGGATCGCCGTCAGCAGTGCCTGCGTCGCGCCGGCCGTGACGGTGATCTCGGTCGCCGGATCGTAACGCCGGCCATAGACCTGCGCGATCTTGTCTGCGATCGCGTCGCGCAGCGGCGCGACTCCGGCCATCGGCGGATACTGGTTGTGCCCGTTGTGCATCGCGCCGGCAACCGCATCGACGATGCGCGGATCGCAGTCGAAATCCGGAAAGCCCTGGCCGAGGTTCACCGCGCCTTTTTCTGCGGCAAGCGCGCTCATGACCGTGAAGATCGTCGTGCCGACGTTCGGCAGGCGCGAGGGGAAAACGGGAGTCGTTGGCATGTCTGAAGGAGCGTTCATCGATACGGTCGAAATCGGGTGGTGGTGCGTGCGTCAGGCCGGCGTGGCGTCGAGCGCGCAAGCCTCGGCAAAGGGCGCAGGCTGCGCGATCCTGAAGCCGAAGTCGCGTGCAGTGCGCTTCGCGAGCTTCAGCAGCGCGCGGTCTTTGGACACGAGCCAATCGGCCTGGGCGGCGCGGGCGAGTTCGAGAAACTTCTGGTCGTCGCGGTCCTTGCACTTCGGCAGCGGCGGCGCGTCGGCATCGACGGCCGGCGGCTCCACGAGGCTCGCCAGGCGGGCGACGGTCGCGAGCGCAGCCGCCTTGTCGACAGCGCGCGCCTGGAACTGCGGATAATCGAGCACATACTCGAGTTCGGTCAGGCAGCGGCCGTCGATCACGGCGGCAAGCGTGCCGCGTTCGAGCGCGGCACGGATCGGGCGCGTGGCAGGGTCGTCGAATACGAGGATGTCGATCCAGACGTTCGAGTCGAGCACGACGCGATGCGCGGCATGCGGGGCGAGAGAGCGGGTCATTCGTTACAATCGGTGGTTTTCGTCTGACCGCAAGGCACGGCGTGCCAGCGAGCCTCTATGATAATCGTTCTCTCTCCAGCCAAATCCCTCGACTACGATACGCCCGCGCACGTCCAGTCTTACACGAAGCCTGCATTCGTCGACGACGCGTCGGAGCTGATCGACAGCCTGCGCAAGCTGTCGCCGCAGGACATCGCGACGCTGATGGATATCTCCGATCCGCTCGCACGCCTGAATTTCCAGCGTTACGCCGACTGGTCGCCGATCTTTACGCCGGCCAACGCGAAACAGGCCGTGCTCGCGTTCAATGGCGACGTATATGAAGGATTCGACGCCAAATCGCTGTCACCCGCCGATCTCGACTATGCGCAGCAGCACGTGCGCGTGCTGTCGGGCCTGTATGGGCTATTGCGTCCGCTCGACCTGCTGCAGCCGTACCGGCTCGAGATGGGTACGCGCTTCGCGAACGCGCGCGGCAAGGATCTGTACGCGTTCTGGGGCAACCGCATCACGCAGGCGCTGAACGAACAGCTCGAAACGCGCAGCGGCGCGGCGCGCGTGCTGGTCAACTGCGCATCGACCGAATACTTCAAGTCGGTCAAGCCGAAACTCCTGGCCGCGCCCGTCATCACGCCGGTTTTCGAGGACTGGAAGGGCGGCCGCTACAAGATCATCAGCTTCCATGCAAAGCGTGCACGCGGCCTGATGGCGCGTTTTATCGTCGAGAACCGTATTGCCGACCCGAAGGCGCTGAAGGATTTCGCGACGGAAGGCTATGCGTTCGATGCGGCTGCGTCGAATGATTCGACTTACGTATATCGCCGGCGAGTCGGCGAGTGACCCTGCCGGCCGTTCACGAGACGGCCGGCGCATGCATGAGGCCGGGCAAGCGCTACACCGCCTGTTCTGGTCGTCCAAGGAGAGACAGATGGCCCTTTCGATCACCAGCAATTTCGACGCAGGCGCAATCGACGTCGTGTCGTGCGACAGTCCCGATGCGATTCGGCTGCGCGTGCGCGGCGACACCCGCTCGGAATTCGCGCAATGGTTTTACTACCGCTTGACCGGCGCGCGCGGCGAGCGCTGCGTGATGACGTTCGAGAATGCTGCCGAATGCGCGTATCCGTCGGGCTGGCGCAATTACAGCGCGGTGGCGAGCTATGACCGGGTCGACTGGTTCCGCGTGCCGACGAGGTTCGACGGCAAGACGATGACCATCGACCATACGCCGGAATTCGACAGCATCTATTACGCGTATTTCGAACCGTACTCGGAAGAGCGTCACGCGGCATTTCTCGGCGCGGTCCAGCAGTTGCCGCAGGCGAGCGTCGTTGAACTCGGCCGCACGGTCGAGGGCCGTCCGATGTCGCTGCTGACGCTCGGTACGCCGGAAACCGACGGCACGCCGAAGAAGAAGGTGTGGATCATCGCGCGCCAGCATCCTGGTGAGTCGATGGCCGAATGGTTCGTCGAAGGCCTCGTCAAGCGGCTGGCCGGATGGGGTGATTGGGCGGGCGATCCGGTCGCGCGCAAGCTGTACGATCGTGCGACGTTCCATATCGTCCCGAACATGAACCCGGACGGCAGTGTGCATGGCAACCTGCGCACCAACGCGGCAGGCGCGAACCTGAACCGCGAGTGGATGGCGCCCGATGCCGAGCGCAGTCCCGAGGTGCTGGCCGTGCGCGATGCAATCCACGCGATCGGCTGCGACATGTTCTTCGACATTCACGGCGACGAGGATCTGCCGTACGTGTTCGTTGCAGGGTCGGAGATGCTGCCGAGCTTTACCGAGCAGCAGGGTAAGGAGCAGACCGCGTTCATCGAAGCGTTCAAGGTCGCGAGCCCCGACTTCCAGACTGAGCACGGCTATGCCGCGAGCAAGTACAAGGAGGACGCGCTCAAGCTCGCGTCGAAGTACATCGGCCATCAGTTCGGCTGCCTGTCGCTGACGCTCGAGATGCCGTTCAAGGACAACGCCAACCTGCCCGACGAACGAGTCGGCTGGAACGGCGAGCGCAGCGCGGCGCTTGGCGCGGCGATGCTGGCGGCGATCCTGGTGCACGTCGACACGTTCGCGTAAGCGTAGCGTCGCGACATGAGAAAAAAAGCCGGGGCATCTCAGGATGCCCCGGCTTTTTTGCTTCTGTCGATGATGCTTCGCCGTATCAGGACTTCTTCGCGTTTTTTTTCTTCACGACCTTCTTCTGGCCGCTCGACTTTTTCGTTGCAACGGCCTTCTTACTGCCGGTGCGGCTCGATGCCTTTGCCTTGCCCTTGCCTCGGTGCGTCTTGCCCTTGAATTTCTTCGTCGAGGACGAGGAGCGCTCGACGCGCGGCTTAAGCGGCGGAACCGGGTCGTTCCAGCTGAACGCGAGCATTTGCTGACCGACATAGCCGCATCGGAATTTCAGCGGCGTCGGGTCGCTGCCGTCGCCGTGGATGCCGAGGCCGTCGACCGTGACGATATTGTCGACCTTCACGCGCTGCTTGCCCTGGTCGAACGAGTCGTTCCATGGCGTGATCGTCGCGTTGCCGCTGTCAAATGCGTTCGGCGCGAAGTCGACGCGGTCGAAGGCAGACGACGTACTGGCAATGAAGCTGCCGTGCGCTGCACAATCGGCGGCGAGCGGATCGGCATGCATTTCGTTGACGAATTTGTTGATCAGTTCGGAGCGCTGGTCGAGCAGATCGGCGAATGCCGGTGTCGGAAGCGCAAGCGACAGGCCCGCAATACAGGCTGCCAGCTTGCCGAGCGCCCGGAAAATCCGGAGCGACGCAGGAGAGCTGTCCATCTGGTTATTGGTGAGGAGCGAATGAGGCATCGGGCACGTATAGATGCCCGATGAAGAACCGGAGTTCAATCTTAGCGTAAAAAAGTTGTGCGGCAGTAGATGTAGCATTCTGCCGTACTGCGCGAGGGGCTGCCGGCACGCGATGACGGTGCCGCCGCCAGAGGGCAATTCAGGCGCGCGGGCCGCCGAGACGATAGCGCCGGACGTCGAACGTCGTGACCCATGCGGGGCGATAGACGGCGATGAGTGCCGTCGCCATGCCGGTGAACCACGCTTCGCCGAGTGCGAGCAGCGCAGTGTTCAGCAGATAGCCGGCGGGAATCACGACGGGCACGCCGTCCGCGAGCGCGAGCTGGACCCCGGCCGCAGCAGCGGCGACCGCGGCGATCGCGATGGCCGGCGACAGGAATCCCTGGCCGGTAATGAACGACGCGAGATTGTGCGGCAACCATGCGAGTGCGGCGCGCTGCAGCAATGCCGACACGGCGACCGGCAGCGCGCCGTAGATCAGATAGGTCAGGCCAATGCCCTGCCAGGGCGCGTCGAAGATGATCGCGGCGACCGCCGTGATGGCGCCCATCGCGATCAGTGCGAGTGTCCAGTCGAACAGTGTGACGAGCAGCGTCGCGCCAAGCAGATGCATGACGATGCCATCTTCGAGCCATGCATTCGAGGCCCAGAGGACCGCGATGGCGGTGACGAGCGCGAGCCACACGTGCTGGAGCGTGGCGTCCTGCAGGCGCACGAAGGGACGATTCCAGATCGCGAGCGCGAGCAGGGCCACGGCGGCGATCCAGCCACCGATGCCAACCCAGAGCGGAAGCGGTGTGAAGAGAAAACCCATGCGTCCATATTACTCGTTGAGCATCAAAGGTGGGAATCCGGACACGCCGACCGTCGCAATATCGAGACTGTTTGCCTAGCGTTCGCGCCGGAACCGCGCCGGCGGCTCGGCGGCGATCGGCAGGTCCTGCGCGCTGTCGATCGAGGACGGCAACGGGTACGGGCGGTCGTTCCGTTGTGTACGCAGCGGAACCGGGCCGTGTTCACCGATGGGCGGCTTGCGCGTGCGACTGCGGTTCGCCAGAAGCACCTCGAGGTGGGGCGACAGCCAGCCGTTGTAGATCGCGACCGCGGCGGCGCGGTTGGCGGCGCCGAGCTGCTGGAAGATGCTGGCGAGGTGGATCTTGACGGTGCCTTCACTGATGCCGAGTGTGCGGGCGATCATCTTGTTGGTGCTGCCCATGTGGACGAAGCGCATGATCTGCGCTTGCCGCGGTGACAAGAGGCCGCTCGGCGGCCGGCGGGGAAGCGATCCGGCGAGTGTCTGGAAATGGGCGTCGTAGCGCGCCGCAGCAGTAGACGGCAGCAGACGGAGCGCGATCGGCGGAATGTAGTGTCCGCCCAGCAGCACGATCTCGAGCGCACGCACGATCAGGTGCGGCCGCGTGGAATGCGGGATCACGCCGGCGACTCCATAGTTGAAGAAGCGCTGGATGGCTTCCGGCGATGTTTCGTCGACCAGGACGGCGACGGGTGCCGGCGAGCACGCGCTGCAAAGCGCCTGGAGGTCGCTGAGCCGGCCGACGTCGAGCCAGTCGATCGCGACGAGGTCGAAACGCTGGTTGCGCAGCAGCCTGCGCGCCTGGAAACTGTCGGGCGCATCGTTGATGCCGGCGTGACGGTCGATCTGTCGCAACAGGGCCTTCAGTCCGTCACGCCGCTCGGCGTCTGAATTGAGCATCAGGAACCGCATATTCAACCTCCGTAATGTGAGCCATTGATCTGCCGTCTGGCATGCCTTGGGTCTAATGATGACAAAGACCTTACATGATGTCTGCTTGGCTGAAAGGCTTAGGAAAAGTATGAAATTTCGGGCGGCGGGATGGCAGACAAGTAAAAAGCCGCTCCGGCGGGAACCGTGAGCGGCTTCGGGCGGGCAGGCCGTCAGGGCCTGCTGTGCTGCGGGTCAGTGAAAGTGCGGCTGGGCGGGTGACGCGTCTTCCGGCATTTCCGCGTGGACGATTTCACCGAGCGGATCCGCATAGAGCGGCACGCCGCAGTCATCGCAATATTCTGGTTCGAAGCGGCCCGCGTGCCGCCGGACGTCGGTTACACCGCATTCCTTCAGCAGGCTCACGATTTCCTCGACCGGTCCTTCGATCGGTGCTTCACCTTCGAGCGTTGTGCTGTCGATCGACATGTCACCGTTTTCGCGGCCGTAGAGCGGCCATACGACGCCGTAGATTACGTCGTTGCTGGCACGCCGCGTGAAGCCGACACGGTACTCGTCGATACGGCGTTCACCGAAGCCGGCGACCACCGCGCGCAGCTCTTGCGGTGCTGTACCAAGTGTGTCGAAAAGATAACGAATGGCAGTTTTCACCGTGTGCGGACGCACACGTTCGTCCGCATCGCGGCAAGCGGAATAGTACGCGTCCGGAAGTAGGCATTCGAACTCGCAGCCGGGCAGGGCGATCGACAGGTTCGGGCCGCCCTGGGCCGTCCATTGTTCGAGGCACTGGCCGCGTTCGATCCGGCTGCCGCTTTCTTCTTCCTGCCAGCGGAACAGCGGTGCGCCGGCGGGGGCAGCGACGACGGCGAGCAGGAAGCGCGGGTCGGCCAGGATGGGAGAGGTTTCGGGCAGGTCGCCGAAGCTGAGCTTGGGCGGATGCTGGCTGATCGCCGCATGCGCGAGCTGCTGGGCGAGCCGGTAGGTCTCGACGTGGTGTCGCGGCAGCTGGTCGATGCTGTAGAGGAACGGTGCAAGCCCGACGAGGGTGCCGTTCGCAAGGACGTGCGCCTGCAGGTGGGTTCGCAGCGCGTCGGCAACGTCACCCTTGAGCGGGCCCGACGGAATCATGTAGCGCGTCCATGCGAGAACCGGGACGGCGACCAGCAGCGCATCGAACGGTTGGCCGTCGTGCTCGACCACCATCGACTCGCTGTGCGTCTCGGCCATGTCGGCGAGCGCGCCATAAGCGTCGGGATGATTCTGCTGCAGATGGTCGAGCGCTGCGTCGAGCGTGGTCTGGTTGCCGTTGCGGACAATCTTGGCGAGCAGCGCGTCGAGCTTCGCTTCCCAGAAGCGATCCTCGATGCGGCTGCCCGAGGCGAAGAGCGCAAGCGACAAACCGACCAGTTTGTCGGCATCGGGGGGGAGGCGTTTGGCGATTCGCTGGCGCATATTAAAGACGTATATAGAAAGAGGCGAAGAACCTCACATTCTAGTCCGTTCTTTGCGCCGTAAGCGGTCTCGTGCCGCGGCATGGCCGGCCGGCCGAATTGCAGCTTTTGTAAAAAAGTTGCTTCAAACCCCTTGCATGAATGCTGCGAGCTGCCTACAATCACGCCTCTTTCGCGCTAACGGAAACGCGGCGCGGAAGAGGGAAGCAGGGTCGGTGGTGTGCGGCAGTCTGGCGCGCGCAACTGGCCTGGAAGTTGAGCCCCGAAGTCGCAACGCTGATGTTAAAAAGTTGTTGACGAACTGCGAAACACGGTTCATAATCTCGCTTCTCTGCTGCTGAAAACGCAGCGCTGCCGGGAAACACGAAGTTCCTTGCAGAATGCTCTTTAAAAATTAACAGCCGATAAGTGTGGGCGCTTGATGGAAGCGAGCTGATCCTCGGGTCAGATAGCAAAAGTATCAAGAGTCTCACACTAAAGTAAGTCAGGTTTATGAAGCAATTCATATTCCTGTCAGCTTTGAGTGAGCGACCGGTTCGAAAGAACCGAAAACAGTAACAGGTTTAAACTGAAGAGTTTGATCCTGGCTCAGATTGAACGCTGGCGGCATGCCTTACACATGCAAGTCGAACGGCAGCACGGGTGCTTGCACCTGGTGGCGAGTGGCGAACGGGTGAGTAATACATCGGAACATGTCCTGTAGTGGGGGATAGCCCGGCGAAAGCCGGATTAATACCGCATACGATCTACGGATGAAAGCGGGGGACCTTCGGGCCTCGCGCTATAGGGTTGGCCGATGGCTGATTAGCTAGTTGGTGGGGTAAAGGCCTACCAAGGCGACGATCAGTAGCTGGTCTGAGAGGACGACCAGCCACACTGGGACTGAGACACGGCCCAGACTCCTACGGGAGGCAGCAGTGGGGAATTTTGGACAATGGGCGAAAGCCTGATCCAGCAATGCCGCGTGTGTGAAGAAGGCCTTCGGGTTGTAAAGCACTTTTGTCCGGAAAGAAATCCTTGGCTCTAATACAGTCGGGGGATGACGGTACCGGAAGAATAAGCACCGGCTAACTACGTGCCAGCAGCCGCGGTAATACGTAGGGTGCAAGCGTTAATCGGAATTACTGGGCGTAAAGCGTGCGCAGGCGGTTTGCTAAGACCGATGTGAAATCCCCGGGCTCAACCTGGGAACTGCATTGGTGACTGGCAGGCTAGAGTATGGCAGAGGGGGGTAGAATTCCACGTGTAGCAGTGAAATGCGTAGAGATGTGGAGGAATACCGATGGCGAAGGCAGCCCCCTGGGCCAATACTGACGCTCATGCACGAAAGCGTGGGGAGCAAACAGGATTAGATACCCTGGTAGTCCACGCCCTAAACGATGTCAACTAGTTGTTGGGGATTCATTTCCTTAGTAACGTAGCTAACGCGTGAAGTTGACCGCCTGGGGAGTACGGTCGCAAGATTAAAACTCAAAGGAATTGACGGGGACCCGCACAAGCGGTGGATGATGTGGATTAATTCGATGCAACGCGAAAAACCTTACCTACCCTTGACATGGTCGGAATCCTGCTGAGAGGCGGGAGTGCTCGAAAGAGAACCGGCGCACAGGTGCTGCATGGCTGTCGTCAGCTCGTGTCGTGAGATGTTGGGTTAAGTCCCGCAACGAGCGCAACCCTTGTCCTTAGTTGCTACGCAAGAGCACTCTAAGGAGACTGCCGGTGACAAACCGGAGGAAGGTGGGGATGACGTCAAGTCCTCATGGCCCTTATGGGTAGGGCTTCACACGTCATACAATGGTCGGAACAGAGGGTTGCCAACCCGCGAGGGGGAGCTAATCCCAGAAAACCGATCGTAGTCCGGATTGCACTCTGCAACTCGAGTGCATGAAGCTGGAATCGCTAGTAATCGCGGATCAGCATGCCGCGGTGAATACGTTCCCGGGTCTTGTACACACCGCCCGTCACACCATGGGAGTGGGTTTTACCAGAAGTGGCTAGTCTAACCGCAAGGAGGACGGTCACCACGGTAGGATTCATGACTGGGGTGAAGTCGTAACAAGGTAGCCGTATCGGAAGGTGCGGCTGGATCACCTCCTTTCCAGAGCTATCTCGCGAAGTTGAGCGCTCACGCTTATCGGCTGTAAATTTAAAGACAGACTCAGGGGTCTGTAGCTCAGTCGGTTAGAGCACCGTCTTGATAAGGCGGGGGTCGTTGGTTCGAATCCAACCAGACCCACCATTGTCTGGCGGTAACACCTGAGGCAATCTGTACTCATGGGGGCATAGCTCAGCTGGGAGAGCACCTGCTTTGCAAGCAGGGGGTCGTCGGTTCGATCCCGTCTGCCTCCACCAATCTTCAATGGGAAGCGTTTGGATCACACGAAAGTGACGTGTGAGACGAGCATTTGCCATTGGCGATTGAGCCAGTCAGAGTGATATGAGTAAAACCATATCGGCTGTCGTTCTTTAACAATCTGGAAGAAGTAAGTAATTTGGATAGCGGAAGCGTCTTGAGATGGACGTGGAAGTTATCCGGGTTGTGATTGTATCGATGTATCTCAAGATGATTCGAACTCTATGTTTGACTCAATTGGAATACGGCACAACGCGAGAACTCAACCTGTAACGAGACAGACTCGTTATAGGGTCAAGCGAACAAGTGCATGTGGTGGATGCCTTGGCGATCACAGGCGATGAAGGACGCGGTAGCCTGCGAAAAGCTACGGGGAGCTGGCAAACGAGCTTTGATCCGTAGATGTCCGAATGGGGAAACCCACTCCTTTTGGAGTATCCATGGCTGAATACATAGGCCATGTGAAGCGAACGCGGTGAACTGAAACATCTAAGTAACCGCAGGAAAAGAAATCAACCGAGATTCCCAAAGTAGTGGCGAGCGAAATGGGATGAGCCTTGCACTCTTTATTTGTATTGTTAGCCGAACGCTCTGGAAAGTGCGGCCATAGCAGGTGATAGCCCTGTAGGCGAAAACAGTATGAAAGAACTAGGTGTGCGACAAGTAGGGCGGGACACGTGAAATCCTGTCTGAAGATGGGGGGACCATCCTCCAAGGCTAAATACTCGTGATCGACCGATAGTGAACCAGTACCGTGAGGGAAAGGCGAAAAGAACCCCGGGAGGGGAGTGAAATAGATCCTGAAACCGCATGCATACAAACAGTCGGAGCCTCGAAAGGGGTGACGGCGTACCTTTTGTATAATGGGTCAGCGACTTACGTTCAGTAGCAAGCTTAACCGTATAGGGCAGGCGTAGCGAAAGCGAGTCCGAATAGGGCGTTCAGTTGCTGGGCGTAGACCCGAAACCAAGTGATCTATCCATGGCCAGGATGAAGGTGCGGTAACACGTACTGGAGGTCCGAACCCACTAACGTTGAAAAGTTAGGGGATGAGCTGTGGATAGGGGTGAAAGGCTAAACAAACTTGGAAATAGCTGGTTCTCTCCGAAAACTATTTAGGTAGTGCCTCGTGTCTCACCTTCGGGGGTAGAGCACTGTCATGGTTGGGGGGTCTATTGCAGATTACCCCGCCATAGCAAACTCCGAATACCGAAGAGTGCAATCACGGGAGACAGACATCGGGTGCTAACGTCCGGTGTCAAGAGGGAAACAACCCAGACCGCCAGCTAAGGTCCCCAAATATAGCTAAGTGGGAAACGAAGTGGGAAGGCTAAAACAGTCAGGAGGTTGGCTTAGAAGCAGCCACCCTTTAAAGAAAGCGTAATAGCTCACTGATCGAGTCGTCCTGCGCGGAAGATGTAACGGGGCTAAGCTATATACCGAAGCTGCGGATGCGTGCTTTGCACGCATGGTAGGAGAGCGTTCCGTAAGCCTGCGAAGGTGCGTTGAAAAGCGTGCTGGAGGTATCGGAAGTGCGAATGCTGACATGAGTAGCGATAAAGGGGGTGAAAGGCCCCCTCGCCGTAAGCCCAAGGTTTCCTACGCAACGTTCATCGGCGTAGGGTGAGTCGGCCCCTAAGGCGAGGCAGAAATGCGTAGCTGATGGGAAGCAGGTCAATATTCCTGCACCATTGTTAGATGCGATGGGGGGACGGATCGCGGAAGGTTGTCCGGGTGTTGGAAGTCCCGGTCGCTGCATTGGAGAAGGCGCTTAGGCAAATCCGGGCGCAGGATTCAAGGGTGTGGCGCGAGCTCCCTAGGGAGCGAAGCAATTGGAAGTGGTTCCAAGAAAAGCCTCTAAGCTTCAGTCTAACGATGACCGTACCGCAAACCGACACAGGTGGGCGAGATGAGTATTCTAAGGCGCTTGAGAGAACTCGGGAGAAGGAACTCGGCAAATTGGTACCGTAACTTCGGGATAAGGTACGCCCTTGTAGCTTGATGCGCCTGCGCGCAAAGGGTGAAGGGGTTGCAATAAACTGGTGGCTGCGACTGTTTAATAAAAACACAGCACTCTGCAAACACGAAAGTGGACGTATAGGGTGTGACGCCTGCCCGGTGCCGGAAGATTAAATGATGGGGTGCAAGCTCTTGATTGAAGTCCCGGTAAACGGCGGCCGTAACTATAACGGTCCTAAGGTAGCGAAATTCCTTGTCGGGTAAGTTCCGACCTGCACGAATGGCGTAACGATGGCCACACTGTCTCCTCCCGAGACTCAGCGAAGTTGAAGTGTTTGTGATGATGCAATCTACCCGCGGCTAGACGGAAAGACCCCATGAACCTTTACTGTAGCTTTGCATTGGACTTTGAACCGATCTGTGTAGGATAGGTGGGAGGCTATGAAACCGGAACGCTAGTTTCGGTGGAGCCGTCCTTGAAATACCACCCTGGTTTGTTTGAGGTTCTAACCTTGGCCCGTGATCCGGGTCGGGGACAGTGCATGGTAGGCAGTTTGACTGGGGCGGTCTCCTCCCAAAGCGTAACGGAGGAGTACGAAGGTACGCTAGGTACGGTCGGAAATCGTGCTGATAGTGCAATGGCATAAGCGTGCTTAACTGCGAGACCGACAAGTCGAGCAGGTGCGAAAGCAGGTCATAGTGATCCGGTGGTTCTGTATGGAAGGGCCATCGCTCAACGGATAAAAGGTACTCTGGGGATAACAGGCTGATACCGCCCAAGAGTTCATATCGACGGCGGTGTTTGGCACCTCGATGTCGGCTCATCTCATCCTGGGGCTGTAGCCGGTCCCAAGGGTATGGCTGTTCGCCATTTAAAGAGGTACGTGAGCTGGGTTTAAAACGTCGTGAGACAGTTTGGTCCCTATCTGCCGTGGGCGTTGGATATTTGAAGGGGGCTGCTCCTAGTACGAGAGGACCGGAGTGGACGAACCTCTGGTGTACCGGTTGTCACGCCAGTGGCATCGCCGGGTAGCTATGTTCGGAAGAGATAACCGCTGAAAGCATCTAAGCGGGAAACTCGCCTTAAGATGAGATATCCCTGGGGACTAGATCCCCTTGAAGGGTCGTTCGAGACCAGGACGTTGATAGGTCAGGTGTGTAAGCGCAGTAATGCGTTCAGCTAACTGATACTAATTGCCCGTAAGGCTTGATCCTATAACAAGTCTGTTTCGCGCTGATTACAGCGCGTCGGACTGGTTGGATTCTCGTGTGTGATACACACAACCTCAATTACTGCTTCTTCCCAGATTGGTTGTGCTGCGAAGCCAGCACAACAACCCCCTTTGCCTGATGACCATAGCGAGTCGGTCCCACCCCTTCCCATCCCGAACAGGACCGTGAAACGACTCTACGCCGATGATAGTGCGGATTCCCGTGTGAAAGTAGGTAATCGTCAGGCTCCCTTAGCCAGAAACCCCCGCCCGAAAGGCGGGGGTTTTTGCATTTCAGCGGCGGAAATGCCTGTGCGTCGAGGGAAGAGCGCTCTATTCATCGCATCCCACTGGCATGCACGCCAGATCACCCGACCGTCGTCCTGCAGTCAATCCTTACCCGGAACGAAACCACGCGATTTGATACGATCGAAGTGCCGTCGGCGATTGCATGCGTCGACGTTCATGTTCAAAACCAGGGCTTGATGGAGAGGGCAGGAATGAATATCGGCGACGCGTCGCGCGAATCCGGAGTCAGCGCAAAGATGATCCGGTACTACGAACAGGTCGGCCTGCTGGCGCCCAGCAAGCGTACCGATGCCGGCTACCGGATCTACGGCACGGACGAAATTCATACCCTACGCTTCATCCGTCAGGCGCGACGCCTTGGCTTTCTCGTCGAGGACATCCGCAAGTTGCTGATGCTCTGGCAAGACCGTTCCCGCGCGAGCGCCGAAGTGAAGTCGATTGCCCTCGAGCATGTGGCCGAGCTCGACAAGCGTATCGCCGATCTGAGCGACATGCGTGACACACTGGCCGATCTTGCTGCGCACTGTCATGGTGACGGGCGGCCCGAATGCCCGATTTTGGCGCGTCTATCCGAACCCGCCAGTGAACCAAATTAGTGCGCGCGCTCGAGGCCCCAATCGCGCCTCGATGAGATCTCGATAAAAATCAATGGGTTATGTGGTATTCCTGGACCATCATTCCAAAATGGAATGGTTTCCATGCAAGTATTTCACTAGCATCTTGGTGCGGCATCGCTATAATTCGGGATAACCCTATACGGGAAATCCCTGAACACCGATTCACCAGGGGTCCCCCTTCCTTGGAGAACGTCATGATCGCCTACATCGTCGAAAAGCTGAGCAACTGGTTCGAATCTGCAGAACGTGAACGCCGTGAGGCTTACCTTGCCACGTCGTCGGACATCGTCCAGCTCGAGAGCCGCATCCGCTCGCTCGAAACCAACGGCTACTCGCTGTAATCGGAGTTACCGTCAGGTGTCACGTGGCACCGAACGATAAGCAAGCCCCGTATTTGACGGGGCTTTGTTTTTTTGTGCGCCGGATCTGGCGCAATCGTCAGTGCAGCGTAAGCGGCTCGGGTAGGCCAGTCCCCCATTCGCGCGCGCGTGAGGCATGATGGTGATGGCGTGGTGGAGTCCGTGACCTACACGGTTAGGATGTAGGTGGGGTCGCCGGCTTCAGTTTGCCGGCCACGTTCCAGGGAAGCAATTCGTCGATGCGAGAGATCTTGTGATCAGCGATGTGGGTCAGGACGTATTCCAGGTAAGCACGCGGGTTGATTCCGTTGAGCTTGCACGTCCCGATCAAGCTATACATCGCAGCGGCCCGCTCGCCCCCGCTGTCGGAGCCGACGAACAGATAGTTTTTGCGTCCGAGCGCGACACAGCGCAGGGCGTTCTCGGCAAGCACGTTGCTGATCTCGGCCCGACCGTCCTCGCAGTAGAACACGAGCGCTGCCCAGTGGTTCAGCGAGTAGTTGATCGCTTTGGCGAGCGCGGACTTCGTCGACAGCGTCGCGAGTTTCGCCCTGATCGTCGCTTCGAACTTCGCGAGCAACAGCTTGGTCTTCTCCTGCCTCACGCGCAGACGCTCGTCAGGCGCCTTGCCGCGGATGTTGGCTTCGATGCTGTAAAGCTCGCCGATCATCTCGAGCAGTTGCTGGGTATCCGGAGTCGGCGTGCGCACGTGAACATCGTAGATGTACCGCCTCGCGTGATCCCAGCATGCCACTTGCTGGATCTCGCCGCTCGCGTACAGTTGATCGAATCCGGCGTAGGCATCGGCCTGCAGGATGCCGTGGAATGCGACGAGCCGGGTTTGAGGGTGAACCCCTTTGCGATCCGAGGAGAAGTCGAACCATACCGCAGCCGGGTCAGTCGAGCCCGAGCGGCGATCGTCGCGCACGTAGGCCCAGAAGCGTCCGGTCACCGTCTTTCCGTTGCCTGGTGCGAGCACTGCGACCGGTGTGTCGTCGACGTGCACCTTGCCGGGGACCAGCGCGTAGCGCTGGATCGCTTCAACAAGTGGCACGCAAAGCTCGGCAATCTGCCCGAGCCAGCGCCCCATGCTGGCGCGATCCAGCGTCACGCCGTCGCGTGCGGCAATCTCCGATTGGCGATACAGCGGTTGGTGATCGGCGAACTTCGATACCGCAATATCGGCCAGCAGGCTCGGATGGGCAATGCTGCGCTCGATCGGCAGGCTGGGCATCGCGGGTTGTTCTATGTGGCCGCAATCAGGACAGCACAGCTTGTGGCGGATCGTGCGGATTACTTTGAACGCGGCCGCCACGCGGGCGAGCTGCTCGGATACATCCTCGCCGAGCCGCTGCATCAGCGTCGCGCACTTGGGGCAAGCCGGATCCGGCGTAAGTTCGATTTCATCGCGCGGCAAGTGCGGCGGCAGCGGCTCTCGCGTGGGCGCTCGACTGGGGGGCGCTTTCGACGCCTTGTCTCGATGCCCTCGCGTGTCTGCCGCACCCTGGCCGGCCGTCAGGTCTTCGAGTTGCGCCTCGAGTCTATCGATCTGCCGGGCCAGTTTCTCGGACTTGCTCCCGAAGTACATTCGCCTGAGCTTGTCGATCTGCACCTTCAGGCGCTCGATTTCGTCGTCGCGGGCGGCGATCTCCCGCACCATGTTTGCGATCGATGCCTGCTGCTCAAGCAGCGATGCTTGCTGCGCGAGCACCAGGGCCTGGAGCTCAGCGACGGTGGCAGGAAGCGGCGCATCTTTGGACATGCGTCGCAGTTTACGAGCCTTCGACGCGGTTTACAACATCGACAGCGCGGCGGTGCGGCGTGGCTGTCGCCAGTCGATGCCCTCGAGCAGCATCGACAGTTGGGCGCTCGTCAGATGGATCTTTCCGCCGTCGGCCTGCGGCCAGATAAAACGGCCTCGTTCCAATCGTTTCGCGAGCAACCAGAGCCCGTCGTCGGTCGCCCAAAGCAGCTTCACAAGATCGCCGCGGCGGCCGCGGAAGATGAATACATTGCCGCCCAGCGGATTCTCTTCGAGCGCGGTCTGCACCTTCGCGGCTAGCCCCTGGAACCCGCAGCGCATGTCGGTCACGCCCGCTGCGAGCCAGATGCGCGTACCCGGGGGCAGAGAGATCATGGCCGCAGGCTCCCCAGCACCATTCGGAGCATCTCGGTGTCGACCACGCCGTCGACCTTGATCACCGCTCGGCCGATTCGAACCTCAATCGTGCCGGTGGGCACAGCCGGTTTCCCGATCCCAGATTCGATGGTGGGCACGGGCAGAGGCACCGCTTCTCGCGACGCCTCATCCACAATCGCCACCGGCAACAGTGGCACCACCGCAGCCTGCTGTTCCGCGCGATACTGGCGGCGCCACGTGAACACGAGATTCGCGTTCAGACCGTGCTCGCGAGCCAACTTGGCGACCGAAACACCCGGCTCGCAAGCTGCCATCGCCAAGCGACGCCGGAATTCGGCACTATGGTTCGGGCGTCCTTTACGACTACCCTGTTTCTCCATCGTATCTGACAAAGTGGTGTCCATCACTTCGAAAATGATGGGCATCACTTTGGCGTCGGTCCGCGCTGCGGTCTATAACGGCCATCGCGAGTCGCTTACGTGCAGCGCTATGGTATGCACCTGCTTTTCATCCTGAAGGACACGATCATGCGTTTGCGTCTCGATGTGCGTCGAAGTGCCCGCGCGCGTCTCGTTCTGGGCGCGGCGGTGCTTGTCCATGGACTTGCGGCCGCTGCCGCGACGTCGTCCAAGCCGCTTATTCTCGATACGCACCGCGGTATCCAGGACGGCAAGGGCGGGTTGGTGCTGCAGACGGCACCGTTGTCTTCCGAGCCGATCGTCGAGCCGGCGGGCATGCGGGCCCCGGCCGGGCAGGTACCGAACACGTCGGTTCCACTGTTCGTCGCGCCGTATATCAATGTCCCCGCGTGGGGTGGACAGCCGCCCAGCCAGCCGAGGCTCGCCCCGAGACCTCAGCCGTAACGGCCGGTCGCCCGATCAGTTTCCGCGGTGCTCGATCTGGTAGCGGGCACCGCTATCCTGCCCGAGCATCTCGACCAGATAGGGGAGTGCCTCGTTCATGCTCTGGGCGAGCGTATACGGCGGATTCAGAATGAACATCCCGCTGCCGTAGAGGCCCAGCCCGTCAGTCGGCGGGTTCGACACCGTCAGCGTCAGGTGCAGCCAGTTGTTCGGTTGCAGGCGCTTCAACTGCTCGGGAAAACGCTGCGATTCCGTCCGGGTCACCTGCGGGTACCAGACTGCATAGCAGCCCGTCGCGAAACGCTTCAGACACTCCGTCACGCAAGTCACCGTGCGCGCGTAATCCTTCTTGTCCTCGTAGGACGGGTCGATCAGCACGAGTGCGCGTCGCGGCGGCGGCGGCAGGAGCGCCTTGACGCCTTCGAAGCCGTCGCCGGCGAAGATCATCGCGCGTCGCCCCGCATCGCGGAAATTGTGGCGCAGCACGTCGATTTCCGTGGTGTGCATTTCGAACAGGCGCATGCGGTCCTGCTCGCGCATCGATCGCCATGCGATGTATGGGGAACCGGGGTAGAAGCGCAGTTCACCGTCGTCGTTCAGCGCGCGAACTTCATCCACATAGTCGCCCAGCACCTCCGGCAGGTTCTTTTCGTTCCACAGCCGGCCGATGCCGGTGTCGAATTCCGACGTCTTCGCCGCATAGCCGTCGCGCAGCGAGTACACCCCGGCACCTGCATGCGTGTCGATGTACCAGTACGACTTGTCTTTCTTGTTCAGGTAGCGCAGCAGCTGGACGACGACGGCGTGCTTGAGCACGTCCGCGTGGTTGCCTGCGTGAAAACCGTGACGATAACTGAGCATGGCGGGCTGCCTGAAACGAAAGGTGAATCAATAAAAGCGGTCGATCGTGCGCGGCCGTCAGGCCGGGCGCCGATGCGGGCCGCGTATTGTACGCGAGTGGCCGCGCATCGCCTTACTCGTACGCATCGCCGACCACGTCCTCGATGCGTTGCTTCACATCCGGCGTCAGCTTCGCGGCAACATCGAGCGCGCGCATGTTGTCACTGATCTGCTCGATCCGCGACGCGCCCGTGATGACCGAACTCACGCGCGGATTTGCGAGTACCCACGCAATCGCGAGCTGGGCCGTGCTGCAGCCGAGCTCGGCTGCGATTGAGCCGAGCCGTTCGACGATGTCGTTGGCGGCCGGATCGGTCAGGCGGTCACGCATCCAGTCGTAACCCTGTAATTGCGCGCGGCTGCCGGGCGGCACGCCGTTACGGTACTTGCCGGTGAGCAGGCCCGATGCCAGCGGGCTCCAGGTCGTGAGGCCGAGACCGTAGTCGTCGTAGAGCCGCGCATATTCCTGTTCGACCCGTGTGCGGTGGAACAGGTTGTACTGCGGTTGCTCGACGACCGGCTTGCGCAGGTGATGCCGCTCGGCGATCTCGTACGCCGCACGGATCTCGTCGGCACTCCATTCCGACGTACCCCAGTACAGCGCTTTTCCGTGCGCGATCATGTCGCTCATCGCCCAGACGGTTTCCTCGATCGGCGTGTTCGGGTCGGGGCGATGGCAATAGACGAGGTCGACATAGTCGAGCTGCAGCCGGCGCAGCGAGCCGTCGATGGCGTTCAGCAGGTATTTCCGGTTCAGCGTGTGATACTGGTTCGGCACTTCGGCGAGGCCCCAGAAGAACTTCGTGGACACGATATAGCTGATGCGTGGCCAGTTGAGCGACTTGAGCGCGTGGCCCATGATTTCCTCGGATTTGCCGCCGGCGTAGACCTCGGCGTTATCGAAGAAATTGACGCCCGCGTCGCGCGCCGCAGCCAGGCATTCGCGCGCGACCCGCTGGTCGACCTGATTGCCGTACGTCACCCACGAACCGAGCGAAAGCTCGCTGATCTGCAAGCCGGAGCGGCCTAGCCGTCGATAGTGCATGCGAATCTCCCGAGTAACAGAACCGACCTTAAGCTTAGACGTTTTGCGCGCGAACGGCGGGGCCGATCGTGCACAATGACGGCTGGCCCGCCAGCACGATCGCGCGACGGTAGCGGATGCGGTGGGCGCGTGTTTTATCGATCCGACAACGGGAGGAGACGGACATGGCAGCAGATCTGAGCGGCAAGACCGCAGTCGTCACGGGCGCGGCAAGCGGCATCGGCAAGGAAATCGCACTCGAGCTCGCGAAGGCGGGCGCGGCCGTCGCGATCGCCGACCTGAACCAGGACGGCGCGAACGCCGTTGCCGACGAGATCGTCAAGGCGGGTGGCAAGGCGATCGGCGTCGCGATGGACGTGACGAACGAGGATGCCGTGAACAGCGGTATCGACAAGGTGGCCGAAACGTTCGGCTCGGTCGACATCCTCGTGTCGAACGCGGGCATCCAGATCGTCAACCCGATCGAGAACTACTCGTTCTCCGACTGGAAGAAGATGCAGGCGATCCACGTCGACGGCGCGTTCCTGACGACCAAGGCCGCGCTCAAGCACATGTACAAGGACGATCGCGGCGGTGTCGTGATCTACATGGGTTCGGTGCACTCGCACGAAGCGTCGCCGCTGAAGTCGGCGTACGTGACGGCCAAGCACGGCCTGCTGGGCCTGGCGCGCGTGCTGGCGAAGGAAGGCGCGAAGCACAACGTGCGCTCGCACGTCGTGTGCCCGGGCTTCGTGCGCACGCCGCTGGTCGACAAGCAGATTCCGGAGCAGGCGAAGGAGCTCGGGATCAGCGAGGAGGAAGTGGTGAAGAAGGTGATGCTCGGCAATACGGTCGACGGCGTGTTCACGACCGTCCAGGACGTCGCGCAGACGGTGCTGTTCCTGTCGGCCTTCCCGAGCGCCGCGCTCACGGGCCAGTCGGTTGTCGTCAGCCACGGCTGGTTCATGCAGTGATGCGGGGGCGGGCGGGGTAGCTGCCCGCCGGCGAATGGCATAAAAAAACGCACTCCGTAGAGTGCGTTTTCATTTTGGCAGGGCGGGGCCGATGACGGCTGCCGCCTGCTCAAGCCGCGTTACTTCAGGACGGCTGCGATTGCATTGGCGACTGCGTCGAGGTTGCGCGTGTTCAGTGCTGCAACGCAGATCCGGCCCGTGCCGACCGCATAGATGCCGAACTCTTCGCGCAGGCGATCGACTTGCGCCGAGGTCAGGCCCGAATACGAGAACATCCCGCGCTGTGCGTTGATGAAGCTGAAGTCGCGATCGACGCCGCTTGCCTTCAGGCGCTCGACGAGACCGTTGCGCATCGCGCGGATGCGATCGCGCATTTCACCGAGTTCCTGCACCCAAGAAGCGTGCAGTTCCGGCGATGCGAGCACCGCTGCGACCACGGCGCCGCCATGGGTCGGCGGGTTCGAGTAGTTCGTGCGGATCACGCGCTTCAGTTGCGACAGCACGCGCGTCGCTTCTTCCTTGCTCGACGTAATGATCGACAGTGCGCCGACGCGCTCGCCGTACAGCGAGAACGACTTCGAGAACGACGACGACACGAATGCGTTCAGGTCGGCCGCGGCGAACAGGCGCACGGCCGCAGCATCGGCCTCGATGTTCTCGCCGAAGCCCTGGTAGGCCATGTCGAGGAACGGCACGAGGTTGCGCGCCTTCACGACGTCGACGACCTGTTGCCATTGCGCTTCGGTCAGGTCCACGCCGGTCGGGTTGTGGCAGCACGCGTGCAGCACGACGACCGTACCTGCCGCGTAGCCGTTCAATGCCGACAGCATGCCTTCGAAGTTCACGCCGTTGGTGGCAGCGTCGTAATACGGGTACGCAACGACTTCGAAGCCTGCTGCTTCGAACAGCGCGCGATGGTTTTCCCAGCTCGGATCGCTGATCGCGACCTTCACGTTCGGGTTCACGGTACGCAGGAAATCGGCGCCGATCTTCAGCGCGCCCGTGCCGCCCAGTGCCTGGGCCGTGACCACGCGACCTGCCGCGATCAGCGGCGAGTCGTTGCCGAGCAGCAGTTTCTGCACGGCCGCATCGTAGGTGGCGATGCCGTCGATCGGCAGGTAGCCTCGCGGCAGGCCGGCCTCGACACGCACCTTCTCTGCTTCGCGAACCGCGCGCAGCAGCGGAATCTTGCCTTCTTCGTTCGTGTACACACCGACGCCGAGGTTGACCTTGGTCGGACGCGTGTCGGCGTTGAAGGCTTCGTTCAGGCCCAGGATCGGGTCGCGGGGAGCAAGCTGGACAGCGGAGAAGAGCGACATGATGATTCGGCAGTAGTGAAAAGAGGGTCAGGCTTTCAACGAGCGGGGCGGGCGCGGCGAACCGCGCGCGGGCAGGCACGACGCCGGAAAGCGCAGCAGCCTGACATTGTAGCGAATTCGTGCAGGCGGGGGCGACGAATCCGCGGCGAAATTCGGCGGCAAATCGAGATGCCGGGCGGTCGCCGCACGTCAGGAGCCGACAGCAGTTCGCGAGGCCGCGAAGCGCTAGAATGCTTTCTTTGCCCTCGCTCCGGCCGCATTCCATGTCCGAACATAAAGCCGAAACCGGCGACGCGCTCGACGAATCGAAATTCGTGACCTTCGAAGGGTCGCCGTTCCAGCTGTATCAACCGTATCCGCCCGCAGGCGATCAGCCGACCGCGATCGAGACGCTCGTCGAAGGGGTCGAGGACGGTCTCTCGTTCCAGACGCTGCTCGGCGTGACGGGCTCGGGCAAGACCTTCACGATGGCGAACACGATCGCGCGGCTCGGCCGCCCGGCGATCGTGTTCGCGCCGAACAAGACGCTCGCCGCGCAGCTCTACTCGGAATTTCGCGAGTTCTTCCCGCGCAACGCGGTCGAGTATTTCGTCTCGTACTACGACTATTACCAGCCTGAAGCGTACGTGCCGCAGCGCGACCTGTTTATCGAAAAGGACTCGTCGATCAACGAGCACATCGAGCAGATGCGGCTGTCGGCGACGAAGAGCCTGATGGAGCGCCGCGACGTCGTGATCGTCGCGACGGTGTCGGCGATCTACGGTATCGGCAACCCGTCCGAATATCACCAGATGATCCTGACGCTGCGCGCCGGAGACAAGCTCGGCCAGCGCGACGTGATCGCGCGGCTGATCGCGATGCAGTACACGCGCAACGAGCAGGATTTCCAACGCGGCACGTTCCGGGTGCGCGGCGACACGATCGACATCTTCCCGGCCGAACACGCGGAGCTGGCCGTGCGCGTCGAACTGTTCGACGACGAGGTGGAGACGCTGCAGCTGTTCGACCCGCTGACAGGGCGCGTGCGGCAGAAGATCCCGCGCTTTACCGTGTATCCGTCGTCGCACTACGTGACGCCGCGCGAGACCGTGATGCGCGCGGTCGAGACGATCAAGGAAGAACTGCGCGAGCGGCTCGAGTTCTTTCACGGCGCCGGCAAGCTCGTCGAGGCGCAGCGTCTCGAGCAGCGCACGCGCTTCGACCTCGAGATGCTGCAGGAGCTCGGCTTCTGCAAGGGCATTGAGAACTACTCGCGGCATTTCTCGGGCGCGGAGCCTGGCGATCCGCCGCCGACCCTCGTCGACTACCTGCCGCCCGATGCGCTGATGCTGCTCGACGAATCGCACGTGCTGATCGGCCAGTTGAACGGCATGTACAACGGTGATCGCGCGCGCAAGGAAAACCTCGTCAACTACGGGTTCCGGTTGCCGTCGGCGCTGGACAACCGGCCGCTCAAGTTTCCGGAGTTCGAACGCAAGATGCGCCAGGTCGTGTTCGTGTCGGCGACGCCGGCAGACTACGAGAAGCGCGTGACCGGGCAGATCGCCGAACAGGTCGTGCGGCCGACGGGCCTCGTCGATCCGGAAATCGAAGTGCGGCCGGCGAGCTCGCAGGTCGACGACGTGCTGGCCGAGATCAACGCGCGCGTGAAGGCCGAGGAGCGCGTGCTGATCACCGTGCTGACGAAGCGCATGGCCGAGCAGCTCACCGAGTTTCTCGCCGATCACGGGGTCAAGGTGCGTTACCTGCACAGCGACATCGACACGGTCGAGCGCGTCGAGATCATCCGCGACCTGCGGCTCGGCACGTTCGACGTGCTGGTCGGGATCAACCTGCTGCGGGAAGGGCTCGACATTCCCGAGGTGTCGCTCGTCGCGATCCTCGACGCGGACAAGGAAGGCTTCCTGCGCGCGGAGCGCTCGCTGATCCAGACGATCGGCCGCGCGGCGCGGAACGTGAACGGCAAGGCGATCCTCTACGCGGACAACATGACCGAGTCGATGAAGCGTGCGATCGGCGAGACCGAGCGGCGCCGTGCGAAGCAGATCGCGCACAACGAAAAGATGGGCATCACGCCGCGCGGTGTCGTGAAGCGCATCAAGGACATCATCGATGGCGTCTACAACGCGGACGAGGCACGCGCGGAGCTGAAGGAAGCGCAGCAGCGCGCGAAATTCGAGGACATGTCGGAAAAGCAGCTCGCCAAGGAAATCAAGCGCCTCGAGAAGCAGATGGCCGACTACGCGAAGAACCTCGAGTTCGAGAAGGCCGCCGCGACCCGCGACCAACTTGCGCTGCTGCGTGAGCGCGTGTTCGGTGCGAACGTCGGCGATCACGTCAACGGCGGCCGGTAAATCTTGCCAAGCGTCACCTAGCCCCTGCGGTAGGGAGCCTGTAAGCCTTGTCGGATCAGGGGTTTACACGGCTCCCCGTTTGTTCCGAAACAGGTTCGGTGCTAAACTTCGCCATTATTGAGAATTGTTCGCATTAACGTTCTTCGTCGCGTTAGTGTTTTCAGTGGGCCGGCCTGGCGGTCGGTCCACATGGTTCCAGATCAAATAACAAGGAGTGTCCATGTTGGGTTCTTCGTTCATCCGCACGACGGTTGCGGTAGCGGCGGCGCTTGCCGCGATGTCGGCCTCGGCTGCCGAATATCCGATCGGCAAGCAGCAGATCCAGGGCGGCATGGAAATCGGCGCGGTGTACCTGCAGCCGATCACGATGGATCCGGAAGGGATGATGCGCAAGGCGTCGGATTCCGACATCCACCTCGAGGCCGACATCCATGCGGTCAAGAACAACCCGACGGGTTTCGCGGAAGGCGACTGGATGCCGTACCTGCAGGTCACGTACAAGCTGACGAAGCAGGGCGACACGAAGTGGAAGGCGGAAGGCGACCTGATGGGCATGGTCGCGAGCGACGGCCCGCACTACGGCGACAACGTGAAGCTGAACGGCCCGGGCAAGTACCACCTGACGATGGTCGTCAAGCCGCCGATGCAGACGGGCCATATGGCGTTCGGCCGTCACATCGACAAGGAAACGGGCGTGGGCGCATGGTTCAAGCCCATTACCCTCGAGTACGACTTCCCGTTCGCCGGTATCGGCAAGAAGGGCGGTTACTGATCGGTGGCATCACGGACGGCGTGCCGTCGGCGTAGAGAACCCAGAATGAAAATTCCCCAGAAAATCGTTGCCGCAGCTGCTGCGTTGTGGCTTGCCGGCGCAGCGTACGCTGCCGATCTGCCGACGTTCAAGCTCGAGATGGCGGACGGCAAGCTGAATCCCGCCCGCATCGAAGTGCCGGCCGGCCAGCGTTTCAAGATCGAGATCAAGAACACCGGCAAGGGCGCCGCCGAATTCGAGAGCGTGCAACTGCGCAAGGAGAAGGTGCTCGCGCCGGGCGCCGATTCGTTCGTGGTCGTCGCACCGTTGTCGCCGGGCGAATACAAGTTTTTCGACGATTTCCACCAGCAGGCGCAGGGCGTAATCGTCGCGAAGTAACGCGTTTTATCTGCGCGCGGGCACACCTGCCCGGTGTACTGCGCGTCAGGAGATATCGATGGGTCAGATCTTGTTCATCGTCTGGCGGGAGAGCGTCGAAGCGCTGCTCGTCGTCGGCATTCTCTATGCATGGCTGAAAAACGGTGACGACGACGCGCGCCGCGGCCTGCCTTTCCTCTGGACCGGCGTCGGTGTCGGCCTGCTGATGGCCGTTGGCCTCGGTGCCGCACTGGTCGGTTTCACCGAAGTGCTGTCCGGCGACGCGCAGGACTACTTCCAGACCGCCATGGTGCTGATCGCATGCGTGCTGATCGTGCAGATGGTGCTGTGGATGCGCCGGCACGGCCGCACGCTGAAGCGCGACATGGAGCAATCGCTGCAGCAGAGCACGCGCGATTCGAACTGGTGGGGCGTCGCGGTGCTGGTCGCGCTCGCGATCGCGCGCGAAGGCAGCGAGACGGTGATCTTCCTGTACGGTCTCGGTTTTGGCCAGTCGGGCCACGTCGACGGCAGCCAGATGCTCGCGGTCGTGATCGGCCTCGGTCTTGCATTCTTCACGTTCTATCTGCTGCAGCTCGGCGGCAAGTACTTCTCGTGGCGGCATTTCTTCCGCGTCACCGAAGTGATGCTGCTGTTTCTCGGCGCGGGCCTGTTCCAGACCGGCGTCGACAAGTTGATCGACAAGGAAATCCTGCCGCTCGGCATTTCGCAGGTGTGGGACACGTCCGCGATCCTAGATGATTCGGGCACGTTCGGCTCGCTCGTCGCAACGCTGACCGGCTATCGTGCGCACCCGGCACTGACCAACCTGGTTGCCTATGCCGTGTACTGGGCGGTGGTCTGGCTGCTGATGAAGCGCGCGAGCCGTCGTCCGGCCGTCGCGGCAGGTCGCGCGGCATGAGTGTTGTCGCCGCAGGCAAGCAGGGCTGGCTCGCGCAGGCCGGCCAGTGGATGCAGCGGCACGGCCCGCTGATCCGCGGCATCCAGTGGGCCGTCGTCGCCGTCTATGCGTTCCTGATCATCGTGCCGGCGGTGTTGCCGCTGCCGGATGACTCCGCACACCTGTGGAGCAACCTCACGCTGATCGCGCAGTTCACGTTCTGGGGCATCTGGTGGCCGTTCGTGCTGCTGTCGATGGTGATGCTCGGCCGCGTCTGGTGCGGCGTGCTGTGCCCGGAAGGTGCGCTCACCGAATTCGCGAGCAAGTTCGGCCGCGGCGGCCCGATTCCGCGCTGGATACGGTGGGGCGGCTGGCCGTTTGTCGCGTTCGGGCTCACGACGATCTACGGGCAGATGGTGAGCGTGTACCAGTACCCGCTCGCGGTGCTGTTCGTGCTCGGCGGCTCGACCGTCGGTGCGATCGTGATCGGCGTGCTGTACGGCCGCGAGAAGCGCGTGTGGTGCAAGTACCTGTGCCCGGTCAACGGCGTGTTCGGGCTGCTCGCGCGGCTCGCGCCGATGCGCTACAAGGTCGACGAGGATGCATGGCGCCGTTCGTACAAGAACGGAGAGCATGGCCATCGCGTGATTCCGATCAACTGCGCGCCGCTCGTGCCGTTGCGTAACATGAAGGGTGCGGCGGACTGCCACATGTGCGGCCGCTGCAGCGGGCATCGCGATGCGATCTCGCTGTCGTTGCGCTCGCCGTCCGACGAAGTCGTGAACCTCGGCGCGCAGCAGGCGAATCCGTGGGACACCGCGCTGATCCTGTACGGCCTGCTCGGCGTCGCGATCGGTGCGTTCCACTGGACCGTCAGCCCGTGGTTCGTGCAGATCAAGCAATGGCTCGCGGGCTGGCTGATCGACCATGACATCACGTGGCCGCTCGAGACCAATGCGCCGTGGTTCCTGCTCACGCACTACCCGGATCGCAACGACGTGTTCTCCTGGCTCGACGGGGGGCTGGTCGTCAGCTACATCGTCGGCACGGGGCTCGTGTACGGCACGGCGCTGCTGATGCTGCTGGCCGGCGCCACGCTGATGCTCGGTCGCTTCGATCGCGTGCGGCTGCATCATCTTGCGCAGGCATTGATCCCGATCGCGGGTGCGGGCGTATTTCTTGGCCTGTCGGCCACGACACTGTCGCTGCTGCGTGCCGAGCATGTGCCGCTCGGCTGGGCGGCCGATGTGCGCATCGCGATCCTGGTCGGTGCCAACGCATGGAGTGCGTGGCTCGCGTGGAACGTGACGGGGCGCTATGCGGCCTGGCCGCGCCGGCTTGCGGCGTTCGCGTGGTTCGCCGTCGGGCTTGCCGTCATCGACAGCGCATGGTGGTTGATGTTCTGGGGTTTCTAAGCGGATCGCGTGCCGCTGCGGCGGTCAGGCATCGATGCGGTAACGAAGCTGGGCGGCGTGCTTCACGCATTGGCCGCCCAAACAAAAAAGCGACACGTCGAAGGACGTGTCGCTTTTCTCTTCCTTGTGCGAGAACCAAAAAAAGTGGCTTGGCTTGCTGCAACGGCTGCTTGAGTGTGTTTGCACGAAGGGGTCTAGATCTCGCGTGCAAGCCGTTACGCTGGCTACTGCCCAACACCTCTCAGGGAGGTGGTCCCCACAATACTCTGTCGTTACTTCGTCAGGATCAGTTTGCCCAGCCGGGTGGCGCGCAACTGATAGGTCTCTCCGTTATGCGCGATGCTGACGTGGCTTTGGCCTTGCAGCAGCGTATCGCTGCTGACGACCCGCGTGCCTGCATCGCGGTTGCCGGCGGGTTTCGCCGGCGTGGTGACCGCTGCCGTCTTCTGACGGCTGCTGCCTGCGGTGCCGGTCGTGCGGCGCAAGGTCAGCGTGGTCGGGCGCATGGTGTCGGTCATTCGGTTGATCGGTGACTGTCGATACGATGGAATGAATTCTAAATGATAACTATTCCCATTTACAAAAACTCTTTATCGATCGGAATGGTGAATCTGATAGCGTGAATCAAAGAGGCGGCCTGCGGGCCGCCATCGGGTTCAGTGCAGCGGATCGGGGTCCTTGCGGCCCTGCGCGTATTCGCGGATCAGGCGGACCGTGTCGATATCCGACGTACGGTACGCTTCCTTGACGATCCCGTGCGTCTGACGAGCGTCTTCGCTGTCGTCCGTGACAACCAGCGTCGTGCGGTATTCGAAACGCAGGAACAGCTCGTGGTCGTCACGTTCCTCGATCGTCATCGTCAGCGAGCCGCCGATCTCGCCGTCGGCGGCGCGGATGTCGTAGCGAACCTGCTGGTTCGGTGTGAACGTGACGTGGTCGCGCACGGTCGCGTGACCGTAGTGCAGTTCACGTTCGAGCGTCGTGTCCGTCCGTTCGTGGACGACGCAGCTGTCGAGGCCGAGCACGAACAGTTGCGGCTGTTCTGCGCGCAGCACGAGACCTTCCCAGAGCTGTTCGCGGGTGAGGGGCGGCACGGCCGGATCGTCGGAATTGATCTGGATCAGATGTTCGAAGTTCAAGGGGGCGGGTTCCTTCTGGTGGCAGGCGGCCACGTGGTTCGAGAAGTCAATTGTGACGCAAAACGGGCGGTTTCGCGGCGCCTGCGCGCCCGTTCATGCGTCAGGCTTCGATGCGGCCCATGCGACCGGTCTGATAGTCGACGACCGCCTGCCGAATCTCTTCCTCGGTATTCATCACGAAAGGGCCGTAGCGGACGATCGGCTCGTTGAGCGGTACGCCGCCGATCAGCAGTAGGTCGAGCGGCGTGTCGCCGGCGGCGAACGTGACCGTGTCGCCGTCGTCGCCGTACACGACCATGTGTCGTGCGTCGACAGCCTGTCTGGCGGGCCCGTAGAGGCCCGTTCCGTCGATCGGATAGGCAAACACACGATAGCCTGCGGGGACGGCCTGCGTGACCGATGCACCGGGCTGCAGCGTGAAATGCTGGTAGAGGATCGGCGTGCGTGTTTCGATCGTGGCGCGCACGCCGAACGCTTCGCCGGTGATCACGCGTACGCGTGCGCGGCCGTCCGGCGACGTTGCGCTCGGGATACGATCGGCAGGGATCTCCTGGTAGCGCGGCGCGATCAGCTTGTCTCGGCGCGGCAGGTTGACCCACAGCTGGAAGCCGTGGGAGCGGCCGCCCGCCTGCGCGAATTCAGGATCCGGCATCTCGCTGTGCACGACGCCGGCGCCCGCCGTCATCCATTGCACGTCGCCCGGGCCGAGAGTGCCGGCATGGCCGGACGAATCGCGATGGCGGAAGCGCCCGTCGAGTGCGTAGGTCACGGTCTCGAAGCCGCGATGCGGATGGTCGGGGGCGCCCTTGGCCTCGCCGGGTGCGTAGTCGACGGGGCCCATTTCGTCGAGCAGCAGGAACGGATCGAAATCCATCAGCAGCCGGGTCGGGAACGGGCGATGAACCACGAAGCCGCCGCCTTCGGTCGTGCGAAGCGCGGGGTACGTGCGGTCAAGCGAGCGAGCGGTCGTCATGCGGATACCCTCGAAATGATCGGAATAGCGTTATTTTTGAAACACAGCGCTATTATATTGGGCGTTTTACCGGTCGATTCGCGACGGTTCGCAATGGATTGTTCTGAAAATGGAACGATGAGATGACTATCGATGCACATAACCTGAACGACCTCATGTACTTTTCGCAGGTCGTCGAACATGGTGGGTTCTCGGCTGCGGAGCGCGTGCTGGGCATCTCGAAATCGCGCCTGTCGCGGCGCCTGACCGAACTCGAGGCGGCGCTCGGCGTGCGCCTGCTGCAGCGCTCCACACGCAAGCTCGCGCTGACCGAGGCGGGGGAACTGTTCTACCAGCATTGCCAGGCGATGCTGGCCGAAGCACAGGCGGCAATGAACGCTGTCCAGCAGTTGCGCTCGTCACCGCGCGGTTCGGTGCGCGTCAGCGTGCCCGTGACGCTGTCGCAGACAATGCTGTCGCGCATCCTGCCCGAATTCCTGCGTCGCTATCCCGAGGTGAAGGTGCACGTCCGCGTGACGAATCGCGTGATCGACCTGTTCGAGGATTCGATCGACGTCGCGCTGCGCGTGCGCTCGGAGCCGCCGCAGAACGCGAATATCGTCGTGCGGCCGCTATGGCGTACCGAGCAGATGCTGGTCGGCGCGCCGAGCCTGCTGAGCCAGAATGCGCCGCCGCTGGCACCGGACGACCTGAGCGGATTCGAGACACTCGATACGCCGAGCGTCGACGGGCGGCACGTGTTCAACCTGATCGCGCCGGACGGTACGCGCCACGTGCACGAGCACGACCCGCGGCTCGTGACGGCCGACCTGATGACGATCCGTGAAGCCGTGCTCGATGGCCTCGGCATCGCGGCGCTGCCGGAGATGATGTACGGCAACGCGCTGCGTGCGGGGCAGTTGTCGCCGGTGATGCCGGGCTGGACGCTGCCGGTGCCGCAACTGTATGCGGTGTTCGTGTCGCGGCAGGGGATGCCGCCCGCGGTGCGTGCGTTCGTCGACTATCTGGTCGAGAAGCTCGATCACGGCGCCTACAAGGAACCGGGGTGCCCGGAACGAGCGAAGAAGGAAGCGGCGGCCGATGTTTCGGCGACCTGAACACGACGCGCACGGCGAGGCAAATTTGTTTTGTCATTGAAGCGTCGCCTGCAATCGCAAGTTTCAATCGCCGGAACCTTGAATGCGCGTGCGCGCGGGCCTATATTGAAATCCCATTTCGTGAAGGAAGTTCTGAGCGAAATCAGGTGGCCGCATATATTGCGAGCCAGATAGGGCAGAACGCGCAGTCCGTGCAGACCACGGCAGAGTCGCATTTGCGTTGCTCGAGGCGCAACCGATACCGCCAAAGAGCCCGCCGCCCGAAGGCGCCCGCGTGCGCATGAAAAAAGGCCTTCATCTGGCGATGAAGGCCTTTTACTTTGTGCGCGGCCGGCGAGGTGCGGCCGGCGCGTCGGATAGCGTGTGCGTTACTTCGCTTTCGCGGTCGGCTCCGTCACGAAGCCGAGCTTCGTCAGGCCGCCTGCCTGTGCATCCGACATCACTTCCGCGACGTGTTCGTACGCGACCTTGCGGTCTGCACGCAGGTGCAACTCCGGTTGTGGCGTGCGTTTTGCCGCTTCCGCGATGCGTTCCTGCAATTGTTCGCGCGTGACCGTGTGGTCGTCCCACAGGATCGTGCCGTCACCCTGGATCGCGACGTCGACCGTCTGCGGCTTTTCGTCGACGGGCTGGCTGCTGGCGTGCGGCAGGTCGATCTTCACCGCGTGCTGCATCGCCGGGATCGTCACGAGGAAAATGATCAGGAGTACGAGCATGACGTCGACGAGCGGCGTCATGTTGATCTCGCTCATCACTGCATCGTCGTCATCGTCGCTGAAACCGGTGTTCATTGCCATGGTTCACCCCGCCTCAGCTGGCGCGCGTCGCGAGACGCAGGCCGTCACGCGTCGACGACGAGGCAAGGCTCGCGCCGGTCACAAAATACGCGTGCAGGCCGTGCGCGAAGCGACGCAGCTTGCTGACGACACCCTTGTTCGCACGGGTAAGTGCGTTGTAGCCGAGCACGGCCGGGATCGCGACGAACAGGCCGAAGGCGGTCATGATCAGCGATTCGCCGACCGGGCCTGCGACCTGGTCGATCGACGTCTGGCCGGACGCGCCGATCGCGAGCAGTGCGTGGTAGATCCCCCAGACCGTACCGAACAGGCCGACGAACGGCGCCGTGCTACCGATCGACGCGAGGATCGCGAGACCGCTCTGCATGCGCGAGATGCCTTCGTCCATCGTGTCCTTGAGGCAGCGCGTGACCCAGTCCGACACGTCCATGCGGTCGTGCAGGTGCGGTTGCGTCTGGTGGTGGTGATCGGCGGCTTCCTTGCCCGACAGCGCGAGCGCGAGGAACGGGTTGTCGTTCGGCGTCGATGCGGCGAGCCCGAGCTTCCTGATACCGTCGTCGAAGTCGTCCGAATGCCAGAATGCCTGTTCGGCATTCTTCGTCAGGCGGTTCAGGCGGATCACGTTCCAGCCCTTGATGACGATCACGATCCACGACAGGATCGACATCACGAGCAGCGTGATCGCGATGGCGCGCGTGACGAAATCACCTTGCGCCCAGACGTGCGCGATACCGTAGCTTTGCATTTTCTTGTTTCCTTTGAATCTACCGAATATGACGGGTTAGTCGTCAAGCGTGAAGTTGAAGGGCAGCGTATGGGCGGCGCGGATCGCCTGGCCGTTCTCGATATACGGCGGACAGGTACTGGCGCGCGTCGCATCGAGCGCCGCTTCGTCGAGACGCGGGTAGCCGCTGCTCTTCTGCAGTTGGACGCTTTCGATCTTGCCCGTCACGCCGATGATGAAGTGAACATAGGCCGTGCCCGTTTCGCCGCGACGGCGCGACATCGGCGGATAGGTCGGCTTCACGAAATTGCAGGTGAGCGCCGACACGTTCTTCGGCGCGCTGACCTGCATCGTTTCGCGCGCCGGGCCGGGTGCTGCAGCCGGTGCAGCAGGCGCAGGTGCTGCGGGAGCCGGTGTCGGATCGGCCACTGCCGGCGCGGGCGTCGGCGACGGAGCCTGCGAGACCGGCTGAGGCGTCGGGACCGCTTTCTGCACCGGCTTCGGCTCGACCTTCGGCTTCACGCGCGGCGTGGGCTTGGGCGGTGTAGGCTGTTGCGCGGCCGACTGGACCGCGACCGGCTGGGCAGGGGGCGCAGGCGGAATGAGCTGTGCGGTGATCGACTGAACCTCGATCTCCTTCGGTGGCGGCGGCGCGTTGCGATGGAGCCAGGCGGCCGTCAGCATGATCGCGTGTGCGGCAAGCACACCGACCGCGACGACGATCACTCGGGGGTTCATACGTGGTGCAGCCGGCACGACGCCGGCAGGAGCGAGATGCGAAGCCTGCATGTTAGCTTGAAAGAACGATGTCGCACCCGGGGCGCGGCGGGTGAATCGGCATCACTTGCGGAAGATCAGCAGCGAGATGCAAACGGTGGTCACAAATCCGATCAGCAATTCCATGACAGGCTCCTTGGCAGGTAAGCCGCTGGCTCGCGCAGACGGTGGCTTGCTGACGGTCAAAACAAAAAATGCGGCCTGGGCCGCATGCGCACACTCGGTGCCGGTCAGGCGGCCTTGCGTTCGTAGAACGTGACCGGGATCGGGTGAGCATGATGCTCGACACCGCATTGGCTCGCGCAGACGCCTTGTTCGGCCATGAGGTCGCGCACGGACTCCTCGCACTTGCCGCAGCACGTGGCCACGCCAAGCTCGAACTGGAGTTCATCGAAAGAGTTCACGCCCTCCGCGAGGGACGCGCGAATCTTGCGATCGGAAACAGACTTGCACACGCAGACGATCATGATGAGTTGCGATAGCTAACGGTAATGCGAATTATTATCATTAAATTTGCGGACGTTGACAAGCCTGGGGTGGGCTTTTTTTAAGGTCATCGGACCCTTGAAACGCCGGGGTGGTGGAACGGCACGCGGAAGAGGGCGTGCAGGCCCGTGTCAGGCAGTCGCGCAGGTGCGCGCGTTGGGCGAGGAAATGGTGACGGATTCGACCGGCGCAGCGAGGCCGAGCAGCGTCGATGCGAGGACCTGCAGTTGGCGGCCGTCACTGGTCGAGCAGAAGCGGGGCGGGGCCGCACGCGTGCCGGCCGGTGCGCGCAGGTTGCGTTCGTCGAGCACCCGCATGAGCTGGCGCGCGATCGCGTCGCTGGTGTCGACGAGCGTCAGGCGGTCGCCCACAAGGTCACGAATCGTTTCCGTGAAGAACGGGTAGTGTGTGCAGCCGAGGACCAGCGTATCGGCGCCGTCGTCGAGCATCGGTTGCAGGTAGCTGTCGAGCAACGCGCGCAAGGCAGGCGAATTCGTGTCACCGCGCTCGATGGCCTCGACGAGCCCGTGGCCGGGCTGGCAAATGAATCGGCGACCGGCGCCATAGCGGTCGAGCAGCGCCTGGAAGCGCGGGCTGTTCAGCGTCGACTGCGTGGCGAGGACGCCCGCGACGCCGCTCGCGGACACGGCGGCGGCCGGCTTGATGCCCGGTTCGACGCCGACGAGTGGCATCGACAGGTGTTCGCGGGTCGCGGCGATCGCGCGAGCGGTCGCCGTGTTGCAGGCGATGACGAGCGCTTTCGCCCCTTCGCGGGCCAGCCACTCGCCGATTGCCAGCGTGCGTTCCGTAATGAACGCCTCATCGCGTGGACCATACGGCGCATGGTGCGAATCGGCGACGTAGATGAACGATTCGTCGGGCAACTGCGCGCGCACGGCGCGCAGCACCGACAGGCCGCCCAGCCCTGAATCGAAGATGCCGATGGGGGCGACGGTCGTGGCCGTCGCAGCAATAACGGAAGATGTCGACATGAACGGGCCGGGGGCGCTAACGGAAAGCGTGGAGCGAGCTTACTCCGGCGAACCCATCATCGTTTGCTGGTAGTTCTGCAGGCCGACCTTGCCGATCAGGTCGATCTGCGTTTCCAGCCAGTCGATGTGCTCTTCGGTGTCGTCGAGGATCTTTTCGAAGATCTCGCGCGACACGTAGTCGCGAACCGATTCGCAGTAGGCGATCGCTTCCTTGCAGGTGGACTGCGAGATCAGCTCGAGCTTCAGGTCGCACTTCAGGATCTCTTCGGTTTCCTCGCCGACGAGCAGCTTGTGCAGGTCCTGCAGGTTCGGCAGGCCGTCGAGCATGAAGACGCGCTCGATCAGCCAGTCGGCGTGCTTCATTTCGCCGATCGACTCGTCGTATTCGTGCTTGCCGAGCTTCTCGAGGCCCCAGTGCTTGTACATGCGCGCATGCAGGAAGTACTGGTTGATCGCCGTGAGTTCATTCTTCAACTGGGCGTTCAGATATTCGATGACTTTCTTGTCGCCTTGCATGGCTTTGTTCCTTGTTCAATGGGGCTTCAGAACCCGAAAGATAATCGCTCGAACGAGAAAAGCCAAGCCTCGAAGCCTTGCCGGGCCTGCCTTTTGCGTGTAATGAGAATCAGCCTCGAATAACCGGCCACACACAATAATGAGAATGAGAAGTAAAAAGGCCGGACGGACGTCCGGCCTTTCGTTCGATCGCGCTTAAGCGGCTGCGACCGGGATCTTGCCGATCTTCGCCTGCCACTCCTTCGGACCGGTCTGATGCACCGACGTGCCCGACGAATCGACGGCCACCGTCACCGGCATGTCCTGCACGTCGAACTCGTAGATCGCTTCCATGCCGAGGTCTTCGAATGCGAGCACCTTCGCGCCGCGGATCGCCTTCGACACGAGGTAAGCCGCACCGCCGACGGCCATCAGGTAGGCCGCCTTGTGCTTCTTGATCGCGTCGATCGCGACCGGGCCGCGCTCGGCCTTGCCGACCATCGAGATCAGGCCGGTTTGCGCGAGCATCGTCTCGGTGAACTTGTCCATGCGCGTGGCCGTCGTCGGGCCTGCCGGGCCGACCACTTCGTCGCGGACCGGATCGACCGGGCCGACGTAGTAGATCACGCGGTTGGTGAAGTCGACCGGCAGCTTCTCGCCCTTCGCGAGCATGTCGGCGATGCGCTTGTGCGCGGCGTCGCGGCCGGTGAGCATCTTGCCCGACAGCAGCAGCGTCTGGCCCGGCGTCCAGCTCGCGACTTCTTCCGGCGTCAGCGTGTTCAGGTCGACACGCTTGCTGGTTTCGGTATTCGGTTCCCAGTTGACCTTCGGCCATGCGTCGAGCGACGGCGCTTCAAGCTTGGCCGGGCCCGAGCCGTCGAGCACGAAGTGCGCGTGGCGCGTGGCCGCGCAGTTCGGGATCAGCGCGACCGGCTTCGATGCCGCGTGCGTCGGTGCGGCCATGATCTTCACGTCGAGCACGGTTGCCAGGCCGCCGAGGCCCTGTGCGCCGATGCCGAGCGCGTTGACCTTCTCGTGCAGTTCGACGCGCAGTTCCTCGACCCAGTCCTTCGGGCCGCGCGCGATGATTTCCTGGATGTCGATCGGCTCCATCAGCGATTCCTTCGCCATCAGCATCGCCTTTTCGGCCGTGCCGCCGATGCCGATCCCCAGCATGCCGGGCGGGCACCAGCCCGCGCCCATCGTCGGGACCGTCTTCAGCACCCAGTCGACGATCGAGTCGGACGGGTTCAGCATCACGAACTTCGACTTGTTCTCCGAGCCGCCACCCTTCGCCGCGACCTGCACGTCGACCTTGTCGCCCGGCACGATCTCGTAGTGGATCACGGCCGGCGTGTTGTCCTTCGTGTTCTTGCGGGCACCTTCCGGCGGGTTGACGATCGATGCGCGCAGCACGTTGTCCGGGTGCGTGTAACCGCGGCGCACGCCTTCGTTGATCATGTCGGTGAGGCCCATCGTCGCGCCGTCCCAGCGCACGTCCATGCCGACCTTCACGAAGATCGTGACGATGCCGGTGTCCTGGCAGATCGGGCGACGGCCTTCCGCGCACATGCGGCTGTTCGTGAGGATCTGCGCGATCGCATCCTTCGCGGCCGGGCTTTCTTCCAGTTCGTACGCGCGGCCGAGGGCCTGGATGTAGTCGAGCGGATGGTAGTAGCTGATGTACTGCAGCGAATCCGCGATGCTCTGGATCAGGTCTTCCTGTTTGATGACGGTCATGGCTGAGACTCTGTGAGGACTGTGGGGAATGCGTTTATGCGTTGACGGCTGCGTCGGCCGGCTTGCGGGGCTCGTTCGCTGCAGGCGCGTGCGCGTCGCGGGCGTGCGGCTCGTGGAAATGGGCCGGGTGCGTGTGCGTCGTCAGGCGGTCGACCCACGCCATCACGAGCGCCGACACCAGGAACGACACGTGGATGATCACCTGCCACATGATCGCGTGCATCGTGTGCTGGTCGGGGTTGATGAACGTCTTCAGCAGGTGGATCGACGAAATGCTGATCAGCGCCATCGACAGCTTGACCTTCAGCACGCCCGCGTTCACGTGGTCGAGCCATTCGGGCTCGTCGGGGTGGCCCTCGATGCCGAGGCGCGACACGAACGTTTCGTAACCGCCGACGATCACCATGATCAGCAGGTTCGAGATCATCACCACGTCGATCAGGCCGAGCACCGCGAGCATCACGCTGATTTCGTCGAGGCTGGTCGCATGCGACAGCAGGTGCCAGACTTCCTTCAGGAACAGGAACACGTAGACGGCCTGCGCAACGATCAGGCCGAGGTAGAGCGGAACCTGGAGCCAGCGGCTCATGAAAATCAGCGCGGGAAGCGGGCGAAGCGGGCGACGCGCGGGGCGGCCGGGCGAATGCGGGGCAGACATGGTGGAAAGTCGGGCGCGGTGCGCAGGTATCGGGGGTAATCTTGAAAAGGCGCGCTATTGTAACGCGTCGGCCAGCGCGATTGCAGTGACGCGCCGGCTCTTCCAGGGACGGATCAGGAGGCGGCGGCCGGCACGCGTTTCACGCGCAGGCTGGCAAGCACGATACCGGTGACGACGCACGCGAGCGCGATGCCGTGGGCGAGCGTCGGGCGCTCGCCGAGGAACGCGATGCCATACGCGGCGGCCGCGACCGGCAGCACCGCGCTGAACACGCCGGCGAGGCTGCCCGGCACGTGCCGGATGCCTTTCATCCACAGCCAGAACGAGAAGATGCTGGCCGACAGGCCGTACCAGACGACGAGCACCCAGGTGCCGGCCGGCACGCTTGCGTAATCGAAATGCCACATCGCCGTCGCGCCGAGCGGCAGCATCAGGCACAGGCCGAACAGGTGCGTGTATGCGCAGATGTCGATCGGCGCGAGCGTCTGCGTGAGGCGGCGCGACAGGATCACGTAGATCGATTCGCAGCACACCGCGCCGAGGATCAGCAGGTTGCCGGTCAGCGACGACGAAGCGCCGTGCCCGGCCGTGCTGCCGTTCGCGAGGTTGATCGTCACGACGCCGGCGATCGCGAGTGCAATCGACACGAGTGCCCGGCCGTTCGGTTTTTCACGCAGGATCAGCCACGCGAACAGTGCAACGATCGCCGGGATCGTGCTGGTGATCACGCCGGCGGCGACTGCGCTCGTGCGCTGCACGCCGTTCAGCATCAGCAGCGTGAACATGAAGGTGCCGAAGAACGCCTGCAGGAACAGGTTCAGCCATTCGCCGCGCTTGACCGTGCGCATCTTCACCGGGCTGAACAGCGGCCACAGCACGGCGATCGCGATCACGAAGCGCAGCGTGGCGAGGATGGCGACGGGGACGAAGACGACGATCGATTTGCCGATACCGACATTGCTGCCGACGAACAGCATCGACAGCACGAGAAAGAAAGCGTAGCGATTCAAGCTGGAATCCGGAAGGCGAGTTCAGTTAGGATTGTAGGGTCGCGCTCGTTACAGCGTAAAGCTACATACGGCGCCGCCCGGCGGGCGAAACGGCCGTGCCGCGTAAGTGACGGGTAAGTTCGAACGCTTATTGTGGACACTGTCGGGTCGCCCGGTCGCCATCGCGCGACGTGGTGCGGCGCAGCATCGCGCAGCAGCCTTCGGGCCGTGCGCGGGTGGTGGGTAGGAGACAGCGGCGCGCTTGCGCCGGCCAAGACGCGCGGCGCGCACGATCGCGCCGCCATGCAGAGGATTCATGTTCACCAAGGGGTAGTCGATGTCTGCGATTGAATCGGTTCTTCACGAAACCCGTCAGTTTGCGCCGCCCGCGGCGCTCGAACAGGCGGCGACCATTTCCGGCATGCCGGCCTATCGTGCGCTCGCCGCCGAGGCCGAGAACGATTACGAAGGATTCTGGGCGCGTCTCGCGCGCGAGGGTCTTGCGTGGCACAAGCCGTTCACGAAAGTGCTCGACGAGTCCAACGCGCCGTTCTACAAGTGGTTCGACGATGGCGAGCTGAACGCGTCGTACAACTGCCTCGACCGCCACGTCGAAGCCGGCAACGGCGAGCGCGTCGCGGTGATCTTCGAAGCCGACGACGGCACCGTCACGCGCGTCACCTATGCGGATCTCCTCGCGCGCGTATCGCGTTTCGCGAACGCCCTGAAGAAGCGCGGGATCGGCAAGGGCGACCGCGTCGTCATCTATATCCCGATGTCGATCGAAGGCATCGTCGCGATGCAGGCCTGCGCGCGCATCGGCGCGACGCACTCGGTCGTGTTCGGCGGCTTCTCCGCGAAGTCGTTGAACGAGCGGCTCGTCGACGTCGGCGCGACGGCGCTCGTCACGGCCGACGAGCAGGCGCGCGGCGGCAAGACGCTGCCGCTGAAGAGCATCGCGGATGAAGCGATCGCGCTGGGCGGCTGCGAGGCCGTGAAGAGCGTGATCGTCTATCGCCGCACCGGCGGCAAGATCGACTGGCACGCCGAGCGCGATCTGTGGATGCACGAACTGACGGCCGGCGAATCCGACCAGTGCGAGCCGGAATGGGTCGGCGCCGAGCATCCGCTGTTCATCCTGTATACGTCGGGCTCGACCGGCAAGCCGAAGGGCGTGCAGCACAGCACGGGCGGCTACCTGCTGTGGGCCGCGCAGACGATGAAGTGGACCTTCGACTGGAAGCCCAGCGACGTGTTCTGGTGTACGGCCGACATCGGCTGGGTCACGGGCCACACGTACATCACGTACGGCCCGCTCGCCTGCGGCGGCACGCAGGTCGTGTTCGAAGGCGTGCCGACCTACCCGGACGCCGGCCGCTTCTGGAAGATGATCGGCGACCACAAGGTCACCGTGTTCTACACCGCGCCGACCGCGATCCGCTCGCTGATCAAGGCGGCCGAGGCCGACGACAAGGTGCATCCGAAGAGCTACGACCTGTCGAGCCTGCGCATCATCGGCACCGTTGGCGAGCCGATCAATCCGGAAGCGTGGATGTGGTATCACAAGCACGTCGGCCAGGAGCGCTGCCCGATCGTCGACACGTGGTGGCAGACCGAGACGGGCGGCCACATGATCACGCCGTTGCCGGGCGCGACGCCGACCGTGCCCGGTTCGTGCACGCTGCCGCTGCCGGGCATCATGGCCGCGGTGGTCGATGAAACCGGCCAGGACGTGCCGAACGGGCAGGGCGGCATCCTCGTCGTCAAGCGCCCGTGGCCCGCGATGATCCGCACGATCTGGGGCGACCCGGAGCGCTTCAAGAAGAGCTACTACCCCGAGGAACTCGGCGGGCGCCTGTATCTGGCCGGCGACGGCACCGTGCGTGACAAGGACACCGGCTACTTCACGATCATGGGCCGGATCGACGACGTGCTGAACGTGTCGGGCCACCGGCTCGGCACGATGGAAATCGAATCGGCGCTGGTGTCGCACGAACTCGTGGCCGAGGCGGCCGTGGTCGGCCGTCCGGACGATACGACGGGCGAGGCGGTGGTTGCGTTCGTCGTGCTGAAGCGTTCGCGTCCGGAAGGCGAGGAAGCCGCGGCGCTGGCGAAGACGCTGCGCGACTGGGTCGGCAAGCAGATCGGGCCGATCGCGAAGCCGAAGGACATCCGCTTCGGCGACAACCTGCCGAAGACGCGCTCGGGCAAGATCATGCGGCGCCTGCTGCGTTCGCTCGCGAAGGGCGAGGCGATCACGCAGGATACGTCCACGCTCGAGAATCCGGCCATCCTCGAGCAGCTCGCCGAAGTGCGCTGAGCGTACCGGTTGCGCATCACGCGCACGAGCCCCTGCGCGGCAATCCCGATTGCCCGCGCAGGGGCTTTTTGTTACATAACGGCATGACCGTTCCGACTCGTCCCGCGCCCGCCGCGCCACCGCCCGTTCCCGAGCCGCTCGCGCGTGCCCACGCACGCTACTGGCGCTTCAACGTCGCGCTGATCGCGGTGCTGATGGCGATCGGCTTTGCGGTGTCGTTCATCGTGCCGTTCTACGGGCCCGCGCTCGCCGAGGTTCGCTTCGCCGGGTTCAGCCTGCCGTTCTACGTCGGTGCGCAGGGCGCGATTCTCGTGTACCTCGTGCTGATCGTCGTCTACATCGGGCTGATGCAACGGGCGGACCGCACGCTGCGCCGTGCGTACGACGATCATGCGGCGCGCGCCGGCCACGCGAACGGCGGGCGCTGATTCATGCTGACGCATCGACTGATTCGCGCATACGCGCTCTACACGCTGGGCTTTCTCGGCTTCGTGCTGCTGATGTGGCGGATCGAGCGTGCCGCCGGCTCCGGCGTCTGGATCGGCTACGTGTTCCTGTTCGTGCCGATCGCCGTGTATGCGGTGATCGGGCTGCTGTCGCGCACGTCCGATCTCGTCGAGTACTACGTGGCCGGGCGGCGCGTGCCGTCCGCATTCAACGGAATGGCGACGGCGGCCGACTGGCTGTCGGCCGCGTCGTTCATCGGTCTGGCCGGCTCGCTCTACTCGACCGGCTATGACGCGCTCGCCTACGTGATGGGCTGGACGGGCGGGTTCTGCCTCGTCGCGTTCCTGCTCGCGCCTTATGTGCGCAAGCTCGCGCGCTACACGATTCCCGATTTTCTCGGGACGCGCTTTTCGAGCACGGCCGTGCGCGCGCTGGCGGCCGGCGCGGCGATCCTGTGTTCGTTCGTGTACCTGGTCGCGCAGATCCAGGGGATCGGCCTGATCGCGACGCGCTTCATCGGCGTCGATTTCGCGATCGGGATCTTCTGCGGGCTCGCGGGTATTCTCGTGTGCTCGTTTCTCGGCGGGATGCGCGCGGTCACGTGGACGCAGGTCGCGCAGTACATCATCCTGATCAGCGCGATCCTGATTCCGGTGTCGCTGATCGCGATGAAGAACGGGCTCGGCCCCGTGCCGCAGTTCAGCTACGGCAAGCTGATGGAGCGCGTCGCGGCGCGCGAGGCGCAGGTGCGCGACGCGTTCGACGAGCAGCAGGTGCGCGACGCGTATCGCCGGCAAGCCGCGGATATCCAGACGCGGCTCGACCGGCTGCCGGCATCCTATGCGGATGCACGCCGGCATCTCGTCGACCAGCTTGCCGACCTGCGGCGCCACAACGGGCCGCTGCGCGAGATCAGCCAGCGCGAGCGCGAACTGGCCGACTTCCCGCGCGATCCGGCGGCGGCGCGCGTCGCGTGGACGCAGGCGCGCGACGATCTGCTGGCCCGGGCCGAGCCGCCCGTGCCGATGCATGAACCATTTCCCGCCGCGAGCGATGACGAACGCAAACCGCGCGAGCGGAATTTCCTTGCGCTGCTGCTGTGCCTTTCGCTCGGCACGGCGAGCCTGCCGCACATCCTGACGCGTTACAACACGACCACGTCGGTCGCGTCGGCGCGGCGTTCGGTCGGCTGGACCTTGTTCTTCATCGCGCTGTTCTATCTCAGCGTGCCGGTGCTCGCGGTGCTGATCAAGTACGAGATCCTCGCGAATCTCGTCGGACGGCCATTCGCCGAACTACCGGCGTGGGTCACGCAATGGCATCACTTCGAACCCGACCTGATCAGCGTCGTCGAGGTGATTCGCGACGGCATCGTGCACTGGTCGGAAATCCAGATGCAGCCGGACATGGTCGTGCTGGCCGCGCCGGAGATCGCCGGACTGCCGTATGTGGTGTCGGGACTGATCGCGGCCGGTGCGCTTGCCGCGGCGCTGTCGACCGCGGACGGGTTGCTGCTGACGATCGCGAACGCGCTGTCGCACGACGTCTACTACTGCATGGTCGCGCCCGACGCGTCGAGCCAGCGGCGCGTGACGATCTCGAAGGTGTTGCTGCTCGGCGTCGCGCTGTTCGCGTCGTATGTCGCGTCGCTCAATACGGGGAAGATCTTGTTTCTCGTCGGCGCGGCGTTTTCGCTGGCGGCATCGAGCTTCTTTCCGGTGCTCGTGCTCGGCGTGTTCTGGAAGCGCACGACGACGCGCGGCGCGATCGCCGGGATGGTGACGGGGCTCACGGTGTGCGTGTACTACATCGTGTCGACCTATCCGTTCTTCACGCAGCTGACGGGGTTCGCGGGGCGCACGTGGTTCGGGATCGAACCGATCAGTTCGGGGGTGTTCGGGGTGCCGGCGGGGTTTGCGGTGGCGATCGTCGTGAGTCTGTTCGATCGAAAGCCGGATGAATATACGCGGGCGCTGGTGGATTACATCCGGCATCCGTGACGCTGGGGTCGTTCGGCATGGCTGCCCGTACCGGCGCAGTGACGGGCCGGTCAGAGCGCCGAAATTGCGGGCTCGGCTCCCTTGGTCGTTTGCACCCGGCTGAAATCACAGCTGCCATCCGTCACGCCATTGGCGTTCGGGATGGCGACGCAGACATAGGCACGCATGCCGTGTGGCAAGGCCACGTGTCGAAACTCGCCAACCTTGATCGTCGCGACCCGTTCGACGGCAAATTGATCGTTGATCGGCGTCACGCCCGACGGGATCGACAGGGTCACTTCCGACGTGTTTTTCCCGGCTTGCGATTTCAGCGTCTGGCTGCTGCCGATTTCCCCGTTGACCGAGAAGCGTATCGCTGCCTGTCCTTCGGACACGCGCTGGACCGTGACTGTGAGCGTCGTCTTGGAAATTCCCGCCGCACATTTGGCGGCGGCGCATTCGCGAACGGAAAGAAGCGTGCGAAATTGAGATGCGGGCTGACCGATGACCGGCAGGTCGGTCGACGATCCGCCGTCGCGCAACGATTTTTCGAGCGACGGGGGAGACGTCACCGCGACGGTGGTGCTGATCGACGCAGGCGAGAATGCCGTTGCGCAAGCGGACAGCATCGTCGTAGCGACAGCCATCATGGCGAACCGTGGACTGAATCGCATGGATCTGACTCGCGGAGATGAAACCTCGGATATCGTCAGAAGAATACACATCTTTAACGTGCGGTGTTCGGGATTCGCTTCGCGCTCGGCCCAGATGAGGAAGCGGGGGCCGGCCACACAAGGGCGCCGGATCCGGCCCGCTTCGCGGCGATCAATTTGGACCGAATTTGTCGATCGGCAGATTGACTGCGCTCAGCCTCCAGGACCAGAGGCTGTCCCGCTTGAAGATAAATGTCACCTCGTCGTCCGTTCCTTTTCGCGCAGTTGCAGTGACAGTCGACCAGTTCTTATAGCCGACCGAATAGTCGGCCTTTGGCTTGCTGCTCGTTGTTTGCGGTGCAGTGCGACCGTCGGACCCCGCATGAGCCGTTTCCGACGGTTCGGGAGCGGGTGTCGGCACGCTGTAGTGCGCGGGCTTGGCTGCTCCCTGGGCCATCATGGTCATGACTCCCGCCGGCGTAACCATTGTGTCGATGGCCTGGTTCACAAAACCCATCGCCATCATCATTCCCAGGTCGGCAAATGAGTTGCCGTTCATCTCGGGGGAATTCGCCATTTTCGCGTGAATCATGGTCATGAGTTGCGCACGCAGGCTTTCGCGCATCGATGGAAAATCGACATGGGAAGAAAACGAGTCGGCATCGTTGTCGGTCAGGGCCGATCGCATCTGATACAAGGTGATGTACGGGCTCGCATAACTGGAGGCTACGCACACGACTATTGCGATCCCGGCGATCGTCGTCAGTGTTTTCTTTTTCATCGTCTCTACACGCGTTCGTATCGTTTATCAGGAACTCATTTTAACGGTTGCATACCGGAAAATTTGCGTTGTCTACAATCGGCGATGCGGATATGCGATCGCTATTCAATTTCGGATGACGGAATGAATGGGGCGTTTTCAGGCCGAGAAAGACAATGAGCGATAAAAGCGCTTTGAGTTGAATGGCCCGCGCCCGCTCCCGATGCCCGGCGGAAATCGATGCGAAGCGGGCAAACGTCGGCTGACAACCATTGCCGATACGATGCACGGACTCGACGCCAACGAACGTGCATTTGTTGTGCAGTTTGTTTAACAGTTTGCATATTTGTTTCGAATACGACGGTCTTCGCGCGTCGCGCAGGTAGCTAGTCGCTTCGAGTGACATCTGCGCTTGCCGGGCACGCACCTTGGCTCGATATTTCAGTTGCATCAAATATCGTCAGGCCCCGCAATATTTCTCAGACTTTAGCTAGAATCGCGCCAGAGCGATTTTACGTCGCCGCTGGCTGACCGTCTTTGCGCCACTCCTCTGACGGTAGTCGAACCTGAGAGAAGGACAACGAGAAATGGTACTAAGACCACCCGCGCCCGGGGACCTGAAGGGTCGCGACCTGTACGAGGCCGTTCACCGGGGCTTGTTGCAACACGACCGGTTGTTGATGCTGGACACGCCGCTTGGCAAGAACGCGTTGACTCCATTGCGTGCGCGCGGATCGTCCGGAATCGGTGGCGATTACCACTGGACAATCGACGTTGCATCGCTGCGCGGTGACACCGATTTGTTGTCGCTGATGCACCAGCCCGTCACATTGTGGATTCAGCAACGGACGGCGCTTTACGTCGATTCGGTCTATCGACCCGTGCACGGTTTCGTTCATCAGGTTGGCTATTTGGGCGGCGACGGTAGCGTATCAACGTTCCAGCTGGAATTTTCTTCCGCCCTGATTTTCCTGAGCAAGTCCCACAACGACGAGGGTTGGCTCGAAAAGGATGCGCGCGAAATCGTTTCCGACGTTCTCAACCGGTATCCGCAGCTTCAGGGGCGGTTCCACTTCAATCTGACGCGCGAACCCGTCGTGCGGTCGTGGTGCCGTCAGAGTGAGTCCGATCTTCATTTCGTACACCGCCTTCTCGAAGATGAAGGCTGGTATTTTCATTGGGTCCACGAGCAAACGAAGGAAGGTGAGCCGCCGAAAACGACGCTCATCATTCTGGATAGCGTGTCGTCGCTGCCGGAGGCAAAACCGGCCGAATTTTATCGCGGCAACACCGATCACGAAGCCGACGGGTTCACGCAATGGGCGGTCACGCAGACCATGCAGAGCCTGCGCTATATGTCGCGCGCGTTTGACTACAAGCGGCCGACCTCCCATTTTCAAACCGAAAGCGCGCTGCACTCCACAACCTACGCGGCGGACGGCGGGCGGCAATCGGAACGCAGCATTCCCGCTGTACCTATGACGGTCTACCAGCCAACAGCGTACGGCTACCCGGATTCGGACAGCGGTGCAGCCCGTGCACGTCGGCGCGTAGAGGGTTGGGATTCGAGGGCGCGCAGATATTTCGGCGTTGGCGGTCTGCGTTGGCGGTCTGCGTTGGCTGGATGCCGGACTGCGGTTCATGTTGGACAACCATCCGCGCCATGCGGACAGCGATCCGAAAAAGCGTGAATTTTTCGCTATCGAGGCGCGTTGGTTCATCGAAAACAACGTGTCGATTGGTCAACAAGCGACGGAATTTCCGCGCAGTTTGCGCGCCACGCTGGCCGAGCAGCTGGCGGTACACGGGACGCGCTTCAAGACGCCGGAGCACCCGCAAGACGGAACAGCGGGATTTTTCGTCATTGAGGTTGAGGCGCAAGAGGCGAGTGTTGAATATCGCAGCCCGCTCGCACACCCGAAGCCGAACATGACGATCGAACACGCCATCGTCGTGACGCAGCAAGGATCGGAAGCGTGGACAAACGAGCGGAACCAGGTACGTGTTCATTTTGCATGGGACCGCAAGAACCCTGATGGCGCGTTCGCTTCGTCGCCGCTGCTGTCGACCATGCAGGCTGATACCGGCAACGGCTACGGATCGGTACACGTGCCACGCGCCGGTGAGTGGGTTTTGGTCGCCTATTGGGCAAACGATTGCGACAAGCCGTTTATTTTGGGGCGCGTCAACGGTGGCACGACGCCTTCCCCATGGCATTCGAATGTGCTGCTGTCGGGTTTTCAGTCGCAAGGGTTCGGCGGTACGGGGGCGTTTAACGCGTTCGTCCACGATGACGCGACGAACCAAGGTGGTACGCGGCTCGTCAGCTACACGGGCAGCAGCTACGCATCGATCGCGCAGGGCTATTTGATTCAGCAGAGCGGCAATACGCGCGGGCGGTATCTCGGGTCGGGGTTGCTTCTGCACGCTGACCATTACGCGTCGATGCGCGGCGGCCGTGGCGTGTCGATTAGCGCGCACCCTGTTTCGCGCGACAGCGATCAGCTAGACGTTGACGAGGCGCGAGAACAGCTTACGCGCTCGAAAAACTTGCTCAGCAGCATTTCGGATGCGAGCGAACAGCATCAAGCGGAGAGCCTGAAACCCGGCGTTGATGCGCTAACGGCGTTCACCGACGCAACGAAGCAGTCGGCCACGGGCGAGTCGTCCGGCGGCCGTACGGCGGGCGGTGGAACAGGTAACGCCAACGCATTCGCTGAGCCGCTGTTGTTGCTCGGCAGTCCGGCCGGGATTGGTCTGTCCACGCATCAGTCGTTACACGCAAGTGCAGACCAGCAGGCGAACTGGATCAGCGGGCAGGATTCGTATCTTACGGCGGGCGGCTCGATGCACGCGGCCGCGATTGATCACCTGAGCCTGTTTGCGCGTAATCAAGGCATCAAAGCCGTAGCGGGCAAGGGCAAGGTCGAAATACAGGCGCAAGATGGCGATCTTGAAATGATCGCGCAGCAGCTTGTGAAATTGTTGTCGGTGGCCGGACGGATGGAAATTGCGGCCGATCAGGAACTAGTACTGTACTGCGGTGGAGCGACAATTCGCGTCAAGGGCGGCAACGTCTCGATACACGCACCGGGCAGCGTTGACTTCAAGGGTGCGTCGTTCAGTTTCTCCGGGCCGGTCAGCGAATCTTATGCGATGCCGCAGTTCAAGCCGTCGTATCAGGCGCGGTATGTCCTGAAAAATCAGACAGACGGCACGCCGATGATTCGACACGCCTACGAAATGAAGCTGCCATCGGGACGAACCGTGCTCAGCCACACGAACGATCTCGGCGAGACGGTGCCTGTGTTCACGCCGAATGCACAAGATGTGCCGCTGCAAGCTCTGAAGGCAAAGCCTGCTCAGGTCGAATCGTGGCAGTTTGCTGGCTCGGACAAACCGATGATTCAACGCGACTACTTGGAGGACTGACGTATGGCGGGCACGATGGAACCGGTCGCGACCTGCACGACCGTCAATGAGGACAGGGTTACGTACGCCGAGCTACCGCCGGACACGAAGGGTTATTTACAAGAGAAGATCGAATACGCACTGCAAGCTCCGGATTTCGTCAACATCAAGCTGCCTGACGGCACGAACACGATTTCGGCGCTCAAGCAGGTCGTGATGACAGCCGCGATCCGCATCGATGAGGACATCGCGGACTTCCGATGGCAGTACAAAGCTGAAGTTTGCTTTGACATGTTTCCTGATTATGCGTCGAGAGGAATCGAAGCCCCGATACCGTTTCTGAGCAGTGAAAAAGAACAGGGTCCCGGGCGGCGGCACACTTTGAATCCGTTTCCTTCCGGCCGAAAAAATATTGTGGTCAATGGTGAGAAACTCGTGTTGATGCGTCGACCGGACGTGATCATCGTGCGCAATCCGGCGGATCGCTGGCCGGGGCGTAGCCCTGTTGATCACGACGGCAAGCCACACGTCGATAATTCGCTAAGGTTGGTCGAAGTTAAATTTCCTGGTGACAATTGGGGCACAGGTCAGGAAGCTGCGTACCGGAAGATTGCCGGACAGCCGGGTGAGTACACGCGTCGTATGTCAGTGATCGATGTCAGCGACTGTCACGGCGATCTGGAGAAAGCGCGACAACGTGCGCTTGCGATGTCGCCGGAGCAACGCGAAGCAGAGTTGCGTCAGAAGCGTCGCGAACGACAAGTGCGCGCTCCGATTCGATCGGCCGATCCGATTGCGCAACCTGCGTGGTACGAAGCGTGGATTCGGCAAGCAGGAGAAGTCGGGCATGCGGCCGTTGCAGCCGCGTGGGACGCGGTGAATGACGGGGCGGCGTATCTATCCGCCGAAACGCACGCTTGGTTGCAGCAGCACGCGCCGTGGGCGCTGACCGCTGGCAGTTGGGTCTCGGACAAGGCGACAGCAACATGGCGATGGGTGGACGAAAAAGGCAACGAGATTTACCGCTACACGACGGCGCAACTCAAGGCCGGATGGGATGCGATTGTCCGTTCGACGGATATGACGTGGGAAATGCTGAAACAGATAAATTGGGCGCAGATCGGCACGTCGATCATCAAGGGGCTAGTTGTCGTCGCCGCTGTTGTCGCGGGCGTAGTTATCATCATCGTGCTTTCAGAAGCGTTACTGGCGATACTGCTTGCGCTCGCCGCGATTGTTGCAGCTGCCACGGCGGAAACGCTTGCCGTGCTTGCGCTCGCGCTAGGCGTGACAGCAGCCGCATCGTGATCGCACGGAAAATTACTGTCGAATCTCAATCAGAACGTTCAACATGAGCAATGAATCTGTGGTGCTGACACCATTCGCAGCCTATGCACGCTACGCCGAAGAGTTGAGCGTACGTCTGGCCGACAACAGCTTTGCTGTCAAGCCGGGGGTCATCGGTACAGTGTATTTTGCTGGCGGCTCGAAGCCAGAGGGTCGGCGCGGCTTGCTCGCTTGCTTCGACAAGTTTGATGAACTGTTCGGCAAACACCTCATCACCGGCAAAGATGAGGACTTGGCGAAGTTCAGTAAAAAAACGGCGATGGGTGTTGAGAAAATTCGCAAGGCGATCCGCGATAGCGCTGACTTCGTCCAAGTCAGCGTCATGCGATCGAGCGCCCCTACTTCTACCGTCGCACCCGACTATCAAATCGCTACGCTGACAGGCAGTGCAAACCCATTCGACTACGAAGCTCCGTCCGGCTACAAGGTTCCGAAAGGGGAGGAAATGGAACTGTCGTTCTTGAAATTCAGCGTACCGATGGAGTTGGTCACGCAACCAGAAGGTCAAGCGCAGTACGAGTATTTCCTGCACTACGTTTGTGAGCAACTTGACGTGCGGGGCGGCTACGGTGGCTTGTCGGCAGTGACCGCGTACGACTACCACAAGTGGCAGGCGCAAGAATGGGCGATTGCCGAACGGTTCAGCGGAATCGAGGTCGATGCTTGCGCCCATTTTGGTCGAGACGAATACGATCCCGTTTCGCATCACGGAGAACCGTACGCCCTGACGGCAGTATTCAATTACCTTCGTCCCGGTGCAAAAGTTCATCGATGGGGTTTTATAAAAGGCGTCAGTTGGTACACGATTCTTGGCAACCTGTTTGTTGAACGGCTCGGTGGTGATGATGCGTTGCGTGCGGCCCTTGACCGTGATGACATTCAAATCGAGCGCATCAATCACTGTGTTCTCGTCAGGGCAGGACCATTTCCGCGCTTGGGTGCGCCCGAAGAGGGCTTGCCGGAGCCATACGTGTTCGTCAACAGTGTGCTTCGCAAATTGCGCAACCCGAAACCGGATGGGCTACATCTGTACGATCCGCAACTCGACAATGCGGACAGCAAGAACGCCCGAACATGGCAAGCGCGCTTTGATTTGCCCGATGCTCCGCCGATTCCTGAGCCGCCGACGATCGTTCCGCCGCCCGTAAGCCGCGAACCGACTCGCCAGAGCGTGCGAGGCGGCAACCCGTGCCCGGAAGCTGGCTGGTGGCACACACCAGCGAAGGTAGGAAGTCGCCGGTATTTCGAAGTGGGTGAAATCATGCCCGTGATTGAAGGCAGTTCGTGGGGCACAACGAACTGGCACTGGTCGCCGACTGAGAAGCAAGACCAGTAGTGTAAGGGGGACGTATGGCGGATGAGATTAAAGCGATCGTCAGGAAAAATATTTCGGGCGTATGTGATTCGTTTGTCTTGAGTACAGTGTGTACCGCGCTCAAGGACAATGGTTTTATTGAGGCTGCGGGGCGGAATTTGTCCTGTGTCCGAGCAATTCATAGGGCCAGTGAGCGAATTTGTCCGGAAATCATTAAAAAAGACTTGCGATTTCAAGACTATCTGGCTGAGCGCATAATGGCAGCGAGTGTGAGGCCGCAGCGGCACTGGCTTATCGAGGAGCTTGAGAATTTGGATTCGTGTGTTGATAGATGCAACATTTTCAAGCAAGCAATTACACCGAAAACGTCTCTGCTGACGCTGGTTTGGGGAATCCCGGCTCTTTTTGCGGATGTTGCATTAGGAATTCGAGTCAACTTTTTTCGTCAATTTACTGCGCATGGGAAGCTCGACAAGCTGCTGGAAGAGCATGTGAACTCTGAGAGAATTGACGAGCGTTTGATATTCGAAGAGTTACTGGCTGGAACTGACGGCGTTCCCGCAAGATACCGTCAGGGAGTTGAAGAGGCTTTGAAGAAGTATTGACGTAAGTAGGGTTTCGGCCCGTCCTTGCACAAGCAGGGGCCATCGATATTTCGAGACAGGCGAAGCTATGCTTGTTATCGAAAGTAGCCAGCGGGGACGACACCTGATGAAAAATACACCGACTAACTATCATGATTCGATACCTGATTCTCGACGGCGACCACACCTCGGTGGCCGGAACGGTCCAAGCCAAGGCTACGCCGTTCGCGCTCGACGGCAGGCACATCGCGCACGAAAACGACGATGTGTTTTGCCCTGTGTGCAAGACCATCGGCAAGATTCAATGCGTCGGCGCGCGACTGCCAATGACAGGACCGGACGGTCGCCGCGTCGCACTGAGTGACGATCTGTGCGTTTGCAAGTGTCCGGTGCCGCCGTTACTCATCGCGTCGCAGCAGGTCATGTCGGTCGATGTGTGATGTTGATGAGTTGCTGGGGTAAGGCCAGCGTCTAAATTGTGGATTCGCTTCTTATGTTGACGAGGTATCGCATTGTGATTGGAAACGTGAGGTCATGTAGTGGCATAGAAGGTGAGTTGCAGTACACGAATTAACTAATTTTTCGGGGTGTGGCATGATTGTCGAAAATATTATCAAATCCCTAGGAACGGTTAGTACTGTCATCGCGATTGTGACTGGGGTTGGTGGCGTCATCATGTTATTTAAAAATTACCGATCCGGAAGCCAGATTTTTTCTCAAGGTCGCACGAAGCGGTTATATGAAATAATGAAGATGAAGGATCAGGGGTGGCGTGAAATCTCATCCGGTGCGCTACAACTCGCAGTTAAAGAGGCGTATGGGATGCAATTGAGTGGGGATGAAATTAGATTTGTACTCGCGCGAGATAATGCGCTCGCCTTGCTTCGATCGCTCGCATATGCTGGTAAATATGTGAAATTTTGTCCTGAAGAGGGATGCTACAAGGATAATCGCTTTAAGTGGCTTAAGAGATTCACGGTGAGGCAAAATTTTTGGGCGTTCTTGTTTTTGTCGCTATCGATTTACTTTGTTACGTTTCTCACGTTGCCTGACTCAAGGGCAATCCGTCCGGTTGCTGCCGTGATTCTCATGCTTCTCGGCTCGGCCGCCACTTTTATTCTGATGTTTCTAGCTAGAGGGGCAGAGTCTGCAAGTGCTTTGGTAAACGTTGACGAAAAATTCCCATTGCCGAAATACGGATATAGATCGGAATCACGTCAGACGGAAAAGCGTGGAATTACACGATTGAATCGCCCTAACAACGACGCTGAGAGACGGACGAAATCCACAAATCGCGCATCGATGAAACCTCGTCGCCGGACAAATCGTTCATCTTTGCAGAATGAATCTGAACTGGTCTGATTGCACGCCGTCCGATGTAGCCCCTGAAGCCGATTCAACCATTTGAAGCTCTAAGCATATAGGCCATCGTGATGTTCAAAAAATCGATGCGGCGAACCGCTGCGACTATTGGTGCGGCGGCGACGGCGTTTTCTGCCATGATGTGGCACGTTTCGGCGAAAGCGGGCATCGCGGCTTCGACCTTGCCGTCAACCGCAGACAAGGCTATCAGGTCGCTTCAAACCTTGTCGTTGCAAGAGAATCTTTGGGCTGCACAGGGAGCGGTTGTCGCTGGAATACTGTTTGCCTTTGCCATCTGGCTTGAGGACGATCGATTCCGACGCTTCGGCGTTCGGGCCAGTTGCTATGCGACAGAATCTCACGCATCTGCGATCGGCGACATCTTTTCGGTCGCGATGAATTGAGACAGACGGGTGTGAGCCGTCCCGATCACGTGGGCGGGCACGCTCGCCAGTTGCTGATCGTGCATTAGCAGGATGTGCTCGACAGCGGCGCGACCACTGGCCGGAATTTCGAAGGTCCCGGTTTTCTTCGCAGCAACCGCACACTCGACCACTGTGGTTTCGGCGACCCGGAACTGATCTAGGTCCTGACGGCCGACGGTCGCTTCATGGACGAAATACGCAAGGTAGAGCGTTTTGAATTCCTTGGCTGTGGCGTCAGTGGTTCCGCTGCCGCTCTGCAACGAGGCAAGCGCAAGGTGATATTCCAGTGACTTTTTTCGAGCGACGCCTGCTGTCAGCGGTAGCAGCATGTCCTTAGTCATTGGTGCCTTGCTTCGGCGGGTTGAGGATTTCGCGCGGGGCTTCATAGCGATCGTGAACGCTGGTTTGGCGTATGTCAGTTGTTGGCCGCGCGTAGTCGCTGAGTTGCGCAGCGCACCGCACCTGTCGGTGAATCGTACTTTATGGTGCGTGGCATGCCGGGAACGGAACGCCTCCGCGTGGTGCCGATGTCACCGACATTTCGTGACGGCAGGGAGGCGCAGCGAAATTCAGCGGCGCTGGCGAATTTCTGCTGGATGATGGGTTGTATGATGGGTCGAAAAACAAAAAACCCCGCAAGTCATTGACTTTGCGGGGTTTTTTGCCATTGTCTGGCGGAGAGAGGGTCCGTCAGTATTGAATCCATCGGCGTTCAGCGAAGTTCACGAAATATCGCTGAGATCGTTGTCTGTACGGGGTTTCACGGAAATTCGCCGTCAAATGAACGCAAACGAACTGCGCTACAATCGCGCTATCATTTGATAGTCGAATTGATAGTTGATCTATGCCGAGAGCCATAAACAGACTGAGTCCACTGACCGTCACCAAGACAACCAAGCCTGGGCTGTACGCCGATGGCGGTGGTTTGTATCTGCAGATCACTACCGCCGGAGTCAAGTCGTGGCTCTTCCGCTACATGCGGAGCGGCAAAGCACGCGGAATGGGTCTCGGACCTGTACATACGATCGGTCTTGCTGACGCCCGAGCACGCGCCCTCGACTGCCGCCGCCAGTTGCTCGACGGCATCGATCCCATCGACTCGCGTAACGCTGAACGAGCGGCGCAGGGGATCGCACAAGCCAATGCGGTGACATTCCAGCATTGCGCCGAGAAGTACATCGATGCGCACCGGGCCTCGTGGAAGAACGCCAAGCACGCGGATCAGTGGACGAACACGCTCACCACATACGCGTATCCGATCTTCGATTCGCTGGCCGTCTCCGCTATCGATACTGCTTTGGTCATGAAGGTACTGGAGCCAATCTGGACGACGAAAACCGAGACGGCGTCTCGTGTTCGAGGCCGAATCGAGTCGGTACTCGACTGGGCCACAGTTCGCGGCTACCGAGTTGGCGAAAATCCTGCCCGCTTGAAGGGGCATCTGGACACGTTGTTGCCGAAGCGCTCCCGCGTCCAAAAGGTGGAGCATCACCCGGCCCTTCCATACGCGGACCTTCCTGATTTCATGACAGAGCTGCGAGCCGCGGAAGGCACTGCCGCGCGCGCACTCGAGTTCCTTATCCTGACCGCCACTCGAACAAATGAGACGATTGGTGCGACGTGGCAGGAATTTGATCTGGACGAAGGCATCTGGACCGTCCCGGCCGAGCGCATGAAGATGCGCAAGGAACATCGCGTACCGCTCTCGGCACGAGCGATTGCACTCGTCAAGGCCCAGCAGACGCTGAAGCGCGGCGACTATGTTTTTCCGGGAGCGCGTGACAAGAAACCGCTGTCCAACATGGCGATGCTGCAACTGCTGGAGCGCATGAAGCGCGACGACATTACGGTTCACGGCTTTCGGTCGACGTTCCGCGATTGGGCTGGCGAAACGACACACTATCCGCGCGAAGTCTGCGAGGCCGCGCTGGCTCACGGGATCAAGGACAAGGCGGAAGCGGCATATGCTCGCGGTGATCTGTTCGTAAAGCGTGCAGCGTTGATGCAAGACTGGGATAAGTACTGCGGCGACAAACCGACGGGTAGCAACGCCATCCGCGCTGACAGAACCTGATCACGTACCGGCGTCAGACGAACGCGCATGTCTGTATAGGCCAACACCTGACCGGTCAGACAACGTCAGAGTAGATCTCGGACAACAGCTCGTCGCCAATGGCGGTGATCGACCCTTAGCCGCCGCTCGCACTTGTCCGACTGCAACGGCCGCTTCTGGAGTGCTGCCGCCGCATCCGCGCCTCGCAGAGCACTTACTTCCACAGTGCGCTCGAAGACCACGCTCTGACCCAGCCCGTGGCGGACATCGGTTCCGACAGCGAATTCACCGACGCTTAACCGATGGTCGGCGGCGCTTGACGCAAAGGCCGGTATTCGTGGTTCGGCGAGGCGTAGTCGATGTACTGATCAGCCGCGTTGGTCATCCGGAGCAGTAGGCGCTGGAACAGCCCCCTCAGCAGCTTCATGTCCCGGATCGCAGCCACCTCCTGACCCTGTGGGATCGGCGTGCCATGGGCGGCCTTGTTCCGTCGGCGCCACGCGGCGTCCTCGTCATCGCCCAGCTCAAGGTTCAAGGCAGCCATCACGTCTTTCAGCCGCTGACGCTGATCGATGCCATTGAAGGTAGGCAGCTTATTCTTCAAGGCCATCTTCGCCTCAAGGGAGATGTTGCCGCCGTCGATGACGGCGCTGAGTGCAGTCTTGAGGATCTTCCATTCGTCTCGGGTGGCCCAGCCCTCTTGCACCTTTCCGGGGTTGGCTTTGATGTAGGCACTCTGCAAGCCCTCGATCGCCGCGCCGAAGTGAGCGGGCGCGATGTGCGGAGTGGCGGCGCACGCATGCCAGAAGGCCCAGTGCAGGTTCGCAAGATCTAGGGAGTCGAACGCCGTCACAAATGCCTGGATCGCCTTTGACAGTTGTGGGGCACCAAGCTCATTCAGGAAGCGGTCGCCGAGCGGCGCGAGCTGGAGAGTTTCAATGTCGAAGGCATGGCGGCGCAGGCTGTAGGCGCTCCGTGCGAGCGTGGACACGACGTTCCATTCGGCATCGTAGTGGGATGTGCCGAGATCGACCAAGTACACGCCCATCGCGAAAGAAAGGCCTGTTCGGACCTTCTTTCGAAACTGGTCGTCTGGGGCGCCATCGTAGACGATGCACCCCGGCTTGATGGCGCCGGGGCGGTCTTCTCTGTCGAGCGCGCAAACGTAGAAGGTCGCGCCGTCCACCGTAACCTTGGCGGAGTTCCACGAGGTGCTGGAACGGTCGGTATCGCTCGCGATAGTGATGCCGTCGTTCAGAGAAATTCTTCGAGTGGTGATGGTTCTGGTAACCACGTTGGAAGCCGCTGGCCAAACGTATGGGCTCGTGGGCAGGTTTTCGAGCCAGTCGATGACATATGCCGCGGGTGCCCCGGACGGGTTGTTTGTCTTGGCGACATGGACCTGAGCCAGCTCCTTGAGGGGCTGCTCGGTCACACCGAGGGTCTGGCGATTCTGACTGTAGGGCATCAGCCCAAAGAATTCCCCTTCGAGACCACCCACGCTCCGGAGGAGCGCCCGCTCGTTCGTCAAACGAACCGTGCCTGGCGGCAGATTGATCGCTGCCGACGTCGCATTGGGGGCGGCCTCAGTCTCCAAGATAAGGTTCAGCTTTTCGTCCCGGCGGATTGAAAAGCTACGAATTGGCTGATGGAGTGGGCCGGGATCGGTGATCTCGAAAAAGCCCTTGTTCAGGATTCGAAGGCATTCCTCGGTCAGGTCGCGCATCATCAGAAGAGCCGCCGGATGTCTGTTATCGGCCGAAATAGCTTTATGGGCTGATCGGGCAATGCGAGGAGACTCTCCCGCTCATAAAAGCGACGAGCGCCCTCATCTTTCGCGTCGATGATATCAGCGAACGACGCAATCTCACTCCGTGCGGCACGGTTGAGCGCAAGCGATCGCTGGGGACCGTGGCTAGGGTGATTGCGGCGCACGCGTCTTGAATGAAGGAGTGAATACGTTCACGGGACAGCATGGCGGGCAGGTCTTGCCGGTGAAGCGGTCACTGGACAGGCCACTTGAGCGATCGCGCAAAAGACTCATATTGGCCGAACTGAGTCGGCCAATCTGTCGCTGCCTGTTTGATCTAGTTCAACCTTTTACACATGATGCCAAGGAACAGCTACGAAGATGACAATCTAGACTTCTCGTGCTAGATTTCTTGCCTTGTAGATCAGTCAGTCAGTTTGCCGAAGTGTTCTGGTCCGGAGCCGTGAGCCGGGTTGGTTCTGACAAATCAACTACCAACATCTACTAAAGCGGTGTAGTACCCGAGTCGGAGTCGTTAGCCGATCGTCGGGGCCGTCAAACGCCCGTCACACTGCGTGAGCGGGGTTTGCTTGTATCTGTTTATGTTTGCGCGTCCAGCGCAGCGCATGCTTTGGCGAATTGCCGTTGCGTGCGTGAACAGATTGGGTAAACCCGTTCTGCGTCTGGACGCACCCTTATGGTGCAATTTGATTCCAGTACGCAAATGGACTCACGCAAAAAATCTCCCACCCCGTCGTCTCTGACTGCCGCCCTTTCGGACGGCCGTCTAGTCACGACCAATTCACCGATCGTGCAGCATACGGTCACCGTGCCGTCTTCGGACACGGGCGTGGTCAATCCGAGCGCGCCCGGCGTCGAACCCAACTTTCTCGCGCACGAAGTCTGCCAGATACTCAAAATCGGCAGAACGACTCTGCACAAGCTCGTGAAGTCGGATCAACTCGTACCTCTGCGCATCACCGCTCGCATCCGGGTGTGGCCCCTGTCCACGATCGAGGCATTCCTCGCATCGAAGGAGGCGAAGTAAATGGAGCAGCAAAAATCTTCCGTGCCGCGATCGGTCGACCCGCCGCTTGCGAGCGCCAGTCCGGCAAAACCGCCCGCCGAAGCTATCCCGAATGCAGCGGTCTCCGACGCCGTGACGGAGAAAGAGAGAGCAACCGACCACAGCAAAGAACGCTGCAAAGGCGTATTGCTGGTAACGTGCGCCGATCCGACTCTCGCTGCCGTTGCAGTTGCAGCCATCGTCAACGGTATTCATACCAACGGCACCATCGCCAATCTGCCGATTGGTCCCGTTTCCGAGATCGAGTTCCTGCATTCGCCCGGTTTGCGCGACGCCAACTCGGTGAAGTCGTATGCAAGCAAGGACGTGCAAGCGGGAAAACTGCAAATCCTGTCGATCAGACACTGCAGGCGTTTCAATCCGCTGTGTTCCAGCGGCGTTCCTCATATGATGCGCCACGTGAATTCCGGAACCTGCGTCCTCGCGATGGTGGACTATCGAGACCTGACGCGCGACGACGCGGTTGCTGCACTCGTCGATCTCAATGCAGAGGCGGTCGAGTGCGGCGCGCTCGTCGTTATCTACGTCCAGCATACGAAGAAGCAGGATGTGACGTGGCTCCGCGATTACTGCATGGCAGCAGTTGAGGTTCGCAAATGTGAGCCGGGTCCGGGCGCACCTGTCGCGATCACGCTGGACAACTTGACTCTCGCGAGCGATCACATGCTCGGTGTCGGCCGTGTCACGATCGAAGTATTCCGCGCCCCGGACGGCGGCTGGACCTACCAGCCTGAGCCGTTTATCGCGGAGCGCGCCGTCATCCGCCTAGCGTGGTACCTCGCCCACGAAGGCATGAAGCTCCGCGACATCGCGAAAATTGCCGGCATCGCCGCGTCGAACATTTCGCGTGGCTTCCAGTCATTGTTGATCCAACCGAAGAACGCCGCTAGCCTCGCGCCTCCGGCTGACTGGCGTACTCGTTGGGCGTGCCGTTATGACTTGGCAGCGGATAACCCTGACGTGAAGTAGGAACCGGCGCGCGCTCGTTGGAATATAGCCCCGCCGTCGCGCACCCGTCAGCAGGTTACCGACGCGATTGAACAGCATCGGAACTGTATCAATGATGCCTGCGGGGCTATCAACCGATCGAGTCAATCACAGAGCTTAGTTTGTCCAGTCGGCTGTTGCGCTTAAATTCAGACCTCTCGGATGAACGCAACAGTCGCAACAGGACAGTGGGGTGGTCGCCAGCTGCGGAGAGGCACATAAGTCCAGAAATACGTGCGGCCCGGCCGGACGGCCATCTACCCGAGATACTAATCTATCCCCTCTCATAATGAGATTCCCGATCCTGTAAATAGCAAATTCTACGGTCGATATGAACTCGAAAATATTGATTAGGTTAACGAATGATTGATCTATTGGATGTGACTATCCTTCACCCGCATGAAGAGTTCGGTAACGAGCGGGGAAAGCGGTATGAGGATTTGGATACCGCTCCGGTCTTCTCACGGTACAGCAAAAAGGTCTTCTTGCAGACTCGCGGTGCCTCTGTCGATGTAGTGTCCCTGCATGCCGGCACGGCGATTCGAATTCGCGGTTGTCCCCTCAAGCCATTGCAGGGGCACAATACATTCGGATCGAGTGATGTTTGCTTGCTGGGCGGCACGCTGATCTGTGCTGTGCTGGATGCGCTCGATATCACGTATGCCAACGAGCAGCGTGCGGCGTGGTTCGCAGGCGAATTCGATGTCGCAGAGATTCATGTCACTCAACGTTTTGGCTTGCCGGACGGAATGGAGCAACAGCAGTTTTATCGACACGTATTGAGGAATGCCTCTTGGGAATTCCGGCCTAGTTGCTTGAATCAGGGAACCGGTATCCGTTTGGCGAAACATCAAAGCGGGCCAGTGCTAGTAATGTACGACAAGGCGCGAGAACTGACTGATCGTCGCACGCGCTCATTTCGCCATCTGAAGGCAGTGGTCGGGGAAGATGACGCAGCTAGCGTTTGGGAGGGACTGACAACGATCGCCAGCAAAAGCATCCGTGCTGAACTGAAAGTGCCGAAGGAATATTTGACGCGCAACCGCCTCACGCGCGGCTCGGAGTGGACGCGCAAGATGGTCGACGATGTGTATTGGAGGGAGATGGCGAAGCTTCGATTCGACTCCCATGTGCCGCTCAATATATTACGGCCAGTTATCAATCGCGTCCTCGATCGGCCTCTACGGCACGCACTCGAACTGTGGGCCAGTGGTCGAGAACTCCGCACGATCTATCCCGCGTCAACCCTCGCTCGTTGTCGTTCGAGGGTGCGGCAGGCCACGGGGATTGACATCGTAGATGATGTGCCAATGGAGACTGCATTACCTGTCGCCAGCATCCTGTCTCGGGAAAATCTTCGCCCCGAGTTTCCGAAATGGGCACGGCGATATCCGGTCTGTGCGTTCGGCCTCAACGCTCAGCAATGATCTAAGCGATACATGAACGGGATTTGCCGTTCGTTTCCGTTGCACATCTGCGGTCGCATCGAGAGTTGCACTGGCGCTATGAAGAGCAAGTTACTGTTGTGAACGGATAAAAATGCCCCGCCCCCTTATAGGCGGGGCATGGTTGAGACTAAATCTCTTTCCTTGTTGGCTGGCAGTAGCGACCGTGTATCCGAGCAAACTTGTCTTGTGAAACTCAGCTAATCCAGCCGGCCAAGATGCTGGTGCCCGTGACCGCGCCCAAGAACAGTCCGACGCATTGTGGGCCAATCGCCCAGCACATCCTCGCCCAAATCGCATCGGAGATTCCACCCGTCGTCACGATGATGTCCGGTCGGAAGATTCTCCGCACGCCGTCACCCAGCCTCACGCCGATGTAGCCAAGCCACGCTCCGCCGAGCCAGAGAAAGAGAAACTTGAGTGCCGGGTGGCTTAGATGTTGAGGCATGTACACGCCCGTCGCCAAGAGCGCGACGAACAGAGCAACGATGATCCATGCTGCTGTTCCCAATTTGCTTCTTCGAGTCGGTGTGGCGGTTTGAGCTTGAGTGGTCGTGGCGCTGCCCGTCTGGTCTCCAGAAGTATTCATTGAAAGCCCCTTTGCAGTTTTGAATTGATGCCCGCTGTCAACGCGACGCAGGGCGACTGTTTCATGAAATTCCGCTTCGCTCATGCTGGCCTACCGTCATCCAGCGGCCGGAAGTGTAGCGTAAACATGTTGCTTATAAGATTCATTTAATAGTGGTTTGTAAGACGTGTTTCTAAAGGCGTCAGAACAGCATGCTGTACGCCATGAGTACGAAACCGAGAACCCGTGATCGGCGTAACGCCGTGGCGACCGCTATCGGCAAGCGAGTGAAGGCGTGCCGGATCGCGGCCGAGAAGTCTCAAGAAGAGTTGGCCTACGAGGCATGTCTCGACCGGACCCGCGTCAGCGCCATCGAACGAGGCATCGGTAATCCCACGGTGGAGACGTTGGCGACCATCTGCTACGTGCTTGGGATTACCCTCGCAGACCTATTCGAGCCGCTGAAAATGGCGCTTAAGCCGACAGGCGAACACCGGGGCGAAGCACCGCAGCCGAGACGCCGGCCTCTGCGGTAATGGCTGCGGTTCTTTTCCGTCGCCTCTGTTGATCGGGGCTCGTCATGACGCACCATCGCATTCGTCTCGTTCGGCCGCGATCACGGTGACGCGCACCGTCTCTCCGAGTCGATCGTCGTAATGCGCGGCGAGAACAGAAGCGGCATCTCCCGTGGTCATCTCGCAAACGGCGTAGGCAGCCGCCGCGACTTCCCGCAATCGAAGGGTTGCCGCACCTGAAACCATCAAGAGCAACCCAGCCGCCATTGAGAGTCGTGCAGAGCCGATATCGTCTATCGCCTGTTGCGCTGCGCCCTTGATGCGGTCGGGGCCACTTCCTTCGCCGACACCGATCACTGCGCCGGTCGCACCGCTGAACGCTTCGCGCACGTCGAGAAAATCGCTCCCTGTTGGCATCTTCCATTTCTGCGACGGCGACCGCGCCCCATGCATCGTCATCAGGTAGACGTCGACCAGACAATGCAGAACGGAAGGGTGAGGAGATTCGGGAACAAACACGACAGCGTCGGCACAGCGCGCGAGTTCCGTCGTGACGGCTCGAACAAGATTGCCTGGAGGCATTGGTGGTTGAGCCAGCAGCGCAACGACGCGCGCACCAGCCGCTCGTGCGGCTTCGCTGACAACCGCCGAGACCTGCAGCGCATCTGGTTCGCCTGTGGCCGCAATGACGATTACGGCGCTGGCCCCCTCGAACGGCACGTGACCGGCAACGAGTTGCCCGTCGCCGGACAAAGACCCGTTCGTTGCTGCGACCTGCTGGAATGTGATGCCGTCATCAACGCCGAGTCGGTAGTAGAGGCCAGCGGCCAGTCCGCCCCCAACGTCTCCTACGCCAACAATATGGACCGGCGAGTGGCCGTGCCCGTGGTCGATTGAACGCCGCGCGGGCCATCTCTCGAATTGGATTCCGTCCGTTGTAGTGCACTTCTGTATGGTGGTTGCAGACATTTTTCTGTTTCCCCGGATGGCCACAGGCACGTGCCCTTGGTCTGTTTGTACGGTTAACATATCAAATAATGAATGGTTTGAGCGATGGCATTTGCTGTGTTGAGGCGGCATCCTCTCGGTCATGAAAGCACCCGCCCCGCCCACTGAAGAACGCAACCCCATCACCGTCGCCGTCGGAAAGAGGCTCAAGGAAGTCCGTCGCCAGGCTGGGAAGAGTCAGGAAGACCTTGCCCATGAGGCGTCGGTCGGCCGCGCCGCGATCAGTTCGATCGAGTCGGGTATGACGAACCCGACGGTGCTGACGCTGGCGGCGTTGTGCGGGCCGCTCGGCATTTCACTGGCGGAGTTGTTCGCGCCGTTGACCATGTCCCTAGAAGACCTAGATACGCGGCGCATCAATGTCGCCAAGCCGCCCAAGATCGAACGCTCGAGGTTACGTTGACGCCGCTGCTATGGCGGCTTCGCTTTCCGGACCGCTGTCGTCGCGGATGATCGGATCGACATCGCGCCGGTGAGCACGACTTTCCGTTGATCGAACCCGGTGACGTACTGCGCGTGTCCGCCCAACCTGCCGCGGCCGGTTGCCGTTCGCGTGAGCCGCGCGTTGTAAGTCGCCAGAACAGGTTCAGCTTCGGCAGAGTCGACCACCAGTAACGTGTGTCCGTCGAAGGTCCGGCCGATCTTTCGCCCCTCGATGCCGACGACCAGCACTGCATGTAAGACCGCACGCGACTGCCGAAACGTCAGGACCACCGGACGGCCACGCATCACTTCTCGTTTGCTGAACCGGTGCACGTCTGCGTGCGCCCCTTCAAAGGAGGCTGTGCGCAGTCCCCAGTCGAGTCCCCCAATCAGCGCTTGCAACTCTTCGAGCGATACTCCCGACAAGTAGAACGGCTGCGCGCGACGCCAGAATTCCGATTCGGGGGCGCGACGGCGCGATGGCACATTCAGAGGATCGGACAAGCAGCCAAGCATCGCGAGCGCCATCGCCGTCGCATGCAACGCGCAGCCGCCGTCCCAACAGCCTTGAAAACTGAATGCCGGGGTATTCGAGCCGACAAGCGTGAGGCGTCGACCGGGTTGAAGAGCCGGATGGAGTTTCTGCACGGTGAACTCCATCGGGTCAGTATTCGCATGGCAACAAGAGCGTTGTTGCTCGGCGATCGGCTTCTGTGATGATCCACAGCCGTTCGCGACTGTCACCAAGTTCGTATGCCGACAGCAGCCGCGTTCGATTCGTCGCGGCGAGATCATTCGAGCGAGCATCGGCCGCGCAGACGAAACCCCAATCACCACTGCCGTGCCGCCGAAGTAGCCATCGGCGTTGGTGCCGGTTCGGTCGAGAAGATCGAGCGCACCGGGTGTGACTGCAATCAAGCCAAGAGGGAACAAAAGTTCACGACGATGCGCATCCATAGTTAGGCATCCAGAATAATTAAGGCGAGCGAAGGCGCCGAACTGATGTTCGGGAACAAGCTCAAGGGTGGAAATAACTGAAACGCGAGGCGATACAGGGGCGTTTCAGGAAAGCGAGGTGCGATGAAGAGGATCGCGGGAGCCGCTGAAGGCGCGATGCCCAGGCAGAGCCGGAAAACGTCAGGCAACCGTGAGGCAGAGAGGCAAAACTAGGGATTTTTGCTAAAAATCGACGAAAAACACCCCAGAGCGACTCTTCGGCAGGAAAAATGTAACACAAACCGGCCAAAATCGATAAAAGGGATCGATTGCGGCGTTCGGGGCGGTAATTTTTACTTCTCAGCGTCTTCGGGCCGGTCTCGAACGCTCCGCCGATACCGGGAATGACCCTCTGACTCATTTTCCGGCCCGTCAGGGGCTCTGATTCCCCCCGGATATGGGTTGGCATGGGTGAGACCGTGCGGCGGCGCTATGGGCGCAATTTTTGTATTGAAAGAATTATGTAATGTTTGCGCGGCGCAGCAACTGCTCAATCGGATCGTTGCGGGGGCAAAAAGTGATCAATTTTGCTCATTTTTTGAGCAAAATAGAATATTTCATATGTTTTGCAGGCCGAAATATAAGGCTTGGCTACGTCTTAATGGGTCACCTCGAATTCGCCTGTAGCTAGCGCGGCATATAGTAGGGGCACGTATTCACTTTTCTCCCTAGCTAGCGACACAGAGGATTGGACGCGCGCCGGATCATATTAGCGGCTGCATACCGGGCGTGGCAGCGCCTCGCGTCAGTTCCTTGCCGGTCTGCGCCGAACGGACTATCAACTGAACATAGCTATTCATCGGCCCGTACGGCGCGAAGAACCGTTCGAGCAGTTTCGTGAACACGACCAGGCTAACCTCCCGCAGAACGGTGTCGTCGAGCGACAGCACGATTTCGGTACCGCGCACGAACGACGGGAACTGATTGTCCAGCGACATCCATTTGATTGCGGGCTTGTAGTCCAGATCAGTGATCGCGTCGATACAGCGTTGCGCGAGCGGTGTCGTGCGCACTGCGTGGAGCCGCAGGAACGCTTTCAGGGCCGACAGCCCGTCCCGCGTCAGGTCCAGTGGATGCGGCGACAACGTTGACAGCACGCGCCACAACGCGCCATTGCCGCGCGTCGGTTCCGCCGTCAACGTCGGCCTCGTGATCAACTGAATCGGGCAATCCAGCGCCTTACCTTCGAGCAGCAGATCGCCCAGCGGATTGCCTATTGGGAGGCGCGCCGGCAGATCGCGATTCGTCACGGTCGTCATCACGTCGATTTGCGGCAGCTTCGGCTGGGTTGACTGTCCGTCTAGTCCGACCAGCGATAGCATCATGTTCTGACGAACAGGCGTACCTGCATCACGCTCGCGGAATGCGATCCAGTAGACGGCTGATCGATGGCGGCGTTGATCGTGGCTGAATGCCTGATACGGGGGCACCGGAATTCTGGGCTTCTCGTTTTCAAGCGGAATATCCTCGTCCTTGTCGTTTTTCTTGGACAACTCCCCCAGATAGACCGTGTCGATCGAATACACACCGAGCTCCGAATGGTTGGCAAGACGCATAGGCTGGACCGGATAGGCTTCCTGCCCTTTCAGCACGATGGGCTGGGCTGGTCGCGGGAACAGATTCACGACAGGCGTGCAAAACAGGTTGATCGCCGTCTCGTCGAGCGATGCGAGCATTTGTGCAGCGAGCGATTCGGCGGGGGTGTCGCGCACCACGACATGCAAGGTCAGTTCCCGGGCGTCAGGTGCGCGTGCCGTGCGCTGTACGCGGCTCATGTCGAGATCAACGAAGTCGAACAGTTCCGGAAACGCGAAATATTCCAGCAAGTAACGGAAGGTCGTCGCGGTCCGACTTGCGGTTCGGCCTTCCGGCAACAAGCGCTCGTCGTCGGCGAAACCCACTGCTTCGAAGGGTACTTTCGACAACGTCTGCCAGCGCCCGCATCGATCAACCTCGACGAACGCAGCCGCCGCGCGCAGCAGCAAGGCGTCCAGCAGCGACGAGACAAATGGTCGCTCGCCTGCAAGGTAGATGCGTATTGGGTTGTCCGGAATAGCCGCCGCGAACCGACCGGCGGCCGACGTGAAGCTAATCGACAGCACGCCGGTCGCGTCGGTGGGTAATCTCACCACCGACGGCGCCAGCGTCGTCGGTGTGTACCGCGCGGACCGAATCTGTAATGGCGAGACGGTCACGTCATAGGCCGACTGGAACCGCACCGGGGCCGTGCGCGCATTCAGGGCTGTGCCGCGCGGTACGATGACCGGCTCTGTCAACTGACCGACGATTGCCTGCGGCACGAATCGGGCGATCGCGCAGGACGGCACCGTACGCAGATAGTGCGGATGTACGACCTCAAGTAGCGCCTCGGTAAATTCGGGATAGTCGTCGGCCAGTTTCGAATCGAGATGCGCCGCGAGGAACGCAAACGTCTGGACCAGGCGTTCGACATGCGGGTCGTCGCTTCGACCGCTCTGGATACCGAGTCGGGCGGCGATTTTCGGATACCGAATAGCGAAGTCCCCGAGCGCTCGCGCGAACAATCCGAGTTCGTATTCGTAATGCGACAGCAAATGATCCATCCGTCTACAGCCCCAGTCGGTCGGGACGCACAAGCGTTGGACCAACGAAGATCAGCTTGCGCAAAGTTGCTTGCGGGCCATACGGTTGCATTCGGAAGTGCGGCCGCCGCCAATGACCGCTCACCTCGCGCTGCACGCCGTCTGATGGGACCGTTTCAGCCGCCTCTGCATCAAGAATCGCGGGGCCGACGACGTGTCGATCGTAGAGCTGTTCTATTTCCGCGAGTCGTTCCGTGCGTTTGCGCTTGCCGAGTCCTGGAAAGTGGCGCGGCGCGCTCGAATAAGCGCGGTCATTCACGACCTGTGCGTCGCGCGCGTTGAGATACAACAACATCTTGATCGCGTAGTTCAGGGCGTTACGCCAGAACTGCTGCGAGTCGGGCAAATCAGGCAATCCATCAGCCGGGGGCTGCTGGAACAACTCATCCACCAGTTCACTGATCGTCTTGTCGGGGGCCTGCAGCGGCAGCGTGATTGAATCCATTGCTGCGCCGTCACTGGGACCACCCGCCATTAACCACGTCGCAAATCCGATCGATCGTTCGTTCTTGAAGATCGCGATCGCCTCAATGTCGCCGGCTTGTTTCCAGCGAGTGGGTTCGGGAATGATGCATAGCGTATCGGTCGGCATCTTCAGCATGCCGATCGGCACGTCCTCCGCGATATAGGCGGCGTCAAGTAGGCGGTGCAGCGGTGGGGTCGGCTCGTAAAAAGCCCCTTGTCGAACCTCGAACGCTAGCCATACAGCGCTGTACTGGGCCACCCCCGCGAGCGTGTCGGCCGAGCGGCCGTCAGCACCGTGCGGTAGGAGGTCCCGCGTAAAACGATCGAAATAGCGCGTCAGACGCAGGATGCCGTACGAGCGCAACATCTCGGTCAGCGTCGGCGACGCCACGCTATCCGTTGCAGTTCGCAGCGCATCCCACGCGGCGAGCGCACCCGTGACCCGATAGCGGATCGGCCCAGGTAAGCGCGCGAGCTTCGGATCGGCGATGGCATCGCCCGAACGCATCAGCGCGGAAACGAGCCGCAGACGAATATCGGCGCGCAGCGCTTGACGCTGAGCCTCGGAGACTAAAGTGGTATCGCGTGATGATGTGCCGATCAATGCAATTTCCTTCATCCGATCCGTCGGCCCACTCATACGCGATGCCCTTATCCGAGAGACGAAATCAATCGCGCGCCGCACTCCGTCAGGTCGTCGTGAAAGGCGACCGGTGTACCGTGATGGTTGCGGGTACTGTTTTGCGGGATGATTCTGAACTGCCCGCCACACTTCGGGCACCATGTCAGGTGATCCTTCAGCGCAACCGGAATTCCAAGCGCCGTCAGATCGTCGCTCGCGGTAATCACTTCGCCGCCGTGGGTCGTCTTGTCGTGCAGACGGATCGCGCCGCGTCCGCTTTCGTCTTTCATGTTTCGTCTCGCGGTGCGGTAGCAGCCGTGGCGGGGTCCTTGAGCCAGGCGGCAGCGTACTTGAGACCATCCGGCTCGCGCGCCCAGTTTGGGACCCGCGCATTATCGTCGTCCGGATAGTCACCGCGCTGCTGGGCCAGCACCGTCTCGCCCCAGCCAACCGGCGTGCCCGCGCGCGGTTGTGCGTAGGGATCATCGGGTGCAATTGCAGAGAGGCGCGTGATCGTATCCGGCCAAACCGGCGCACGGCACGTCACATTTGCGATGATCCGCATAACCGTGAACGTCAGAACCGCCGGCATTGCGATCAGCCGCATAAACAGGGGCACGTTCATGCCGAAGTTGTACAACGCAAACAAGAATGATTCGCGCGGCGTTTCATGCTGAGTATGGAACAGCATCGGTTTGGGAAGACCATGCGGACCATTGTTCATGTACATGCACCAGTAGTTCCATTGCGCCAGCGCCAGCCGGGTTTGCGAACTGGTCCATTCGCGGCCGATCGAGAATACCCGCGTCACGTTGCCCTGGTCGTCTACCGTGTAGTGCCGGATGTGAAACACCGTGCCGAAAGGTGTGACTTCTTGATGCAGGCAAAAGATCGCATCATCATTCCACGGTGCTTCCCACACGACATCGCCTTCGCCAGCCTTCGCAAAGAACCGCCGTGCGCGGATCGAGTAGAGCGTGCGAGACGCGCGGTGGAACCGTATCGGTCGATAGAGCAGCCCAAAAAATAACCCCCTGCCGAGATTCCAGACGATCGAGCCAAAAAGAACGACGGCAAAAATCGCGATGCCGTTCATCACGAAATCGCCGGACGACCCATCGCTATGAGTGAAGTAATAAATCCATGGGCCGACTCCCATTGCCAGAAAAGCAATAAAAACCGCCATGATGACCCACTGCTTATCCAGAAACCCAGGGTCAATTACGTCCATGAAGGTCGAGTTGATGCTAAAAACTGTTCCAAGGTCCTTAATTTCTGGGCTAGCCGGTTGGCTGATGGACAAGCGGTGAGCACGGTCCCATTCGGGGATCGGCGCACCGACACACTTCTTCATTAAGCGCTCGTCCATACGTCAGCCCGCCATCGCCGAATTGAAGGCGCGCAACTCTTCGTCCATCGATTGATACCCCGGTGCCTTGCTGAACTTGCACCGCGATACCCAATCGTTAATGGCCGCCGATTTGAAATATACGATCACGAAACCGATCACGATGGAAATCACCAGAATTGGCCAAAGGGGCGGCATCCATGCGGCGATAAACGGAACTGTCGAGAGAAGTGGGGAGATGGCGATATATATACCTAGAACCCCGCCAATGGCATAAAGTCGCGAAAGCCCTTTCTCATTATTTCGCCAAGCTTCCGGGGCGTTTTTGAATAGGTCGTAACCTGAAAGGATAACTCCCGCAACTGCTCCGGACCATCGACCGACCTTGGCGGCAACTTCAGCCGTATCGTGATTGAACCAAGCCCAATGTTTCATGAGGAAAGCCGAGAGCGGGTGCTCGGGGGCCTTGGTGACGGTTTCGGAGACTGTCTCGACGAGATTACCGATGGCCGAGACGACCGCGCCAGAAAATTTGAGCAGAGTTTCGTTATTGTTAAAGCGATCGCTGCCGTCGAAATCCTTGTACGCGAATCTCAGCGTCGCGAGCTGGAAGATTGCGGTAGCGATGCCTTGATTGAATTCGACAGGAGACGACGACCCAAGCCATTTGCGAGTCATCTCCACGCCCGGAAGCTTGATCGCTTTAACGTCACTGGCCTCCAGCTTGCCCGACTTCACCCACGCATCGGTATCGATCGCATAGGCAAACACAGCCGAGTCAGACGGCGGCGCAGCCTTGAAGACCTCGCGACGGATATTCGCGGCAGCGGCCTGCCGTTCAAGCCGGTCACCGTCCATATTCAAGCCCAACGCGTCGCCCTGCTTGAACACCCAGTTACGCATCTCGGCCGGCGTGATGTGGGCGGCCTTGATCGACACGCCCGCATGCAACGACAACCGGATCGTCGCAAATCCGATGGCCACGCTTTTCCCGCCCTTCACCAGCACATTGACGATCGTGTTGGCGGTCGTCACGACGAGCCGATCACGCAGGTTTGCGGCGTTACCCAGTTTCTCGATCTGCTTGAACGCTTCCTTGTACAGGTTCAGGATGTTCTCGTACTGGATGTCGGACCCGTGTACCTGCGCATCGGCCGCCTTCATCAGGGTTTCCTGATTGAACATCAGCGCACGCACATACAGATTACGGGCATCCGATGCCTGACCGTTCAGCCAGTCGTTGAGCACCTTTTGGCACGCTTCCGTGCCAGCCGCGGCCCCGATCGACTGCGCACACGATTCGCTGTATGCGTAGCCGCTGCGCAGGTCCTTCGAGTCGTGATTGCCGGCCATCCAGTCGGCAAGCAACTGTGATTTGAGCCAGTCGGCGTGCGCCTGCACAAGCGGCGCCCATTTCGGCTTGAACGCGTCGAGCGCAAGCGGGTACTCGTTATCGCGGAAGCGTTGCAGAGCTTGGGTATCAATCACGGTCACGGGTTTACCGTCCGGGCCGATCTGCGGCTTGCCGTCCGGCCCCTTCTTGTAATACGCGTCGTCCCATGCTTCGTTGGCGGATTCGTTCGCCGCCTCCGGTACATTTTTCGAACGCTTGCTATCCTCGTCGGCGGCCTTCTCCAAACTCCCAGTCTTGATCCATCCCTTCGTGACCCGATAAAGATAGCCAAAATCTATCGATTCGCCACCTGACATTGGGGTTGGCGGCGCTGCGGACTCATTGCCCACGTTGATCGCTGCCGATACAGCGTAACTAGTCTGGGTCTCCATTTTCGCGTTGGCCCGAATGCCCGCCTCGGCACGCTCGAGGAGTTGCGCCGACACGTACTTCCAGTACATCCCGGCGTCAAAACCATTGTTCAGATTCGGGACCGTGAGTTCAGACAGATCGTTGGTGATTCCGACAGGATCGTTAATCGCGATGACGAAGCCTTTCTTGAGCGGCGATTCAGTCATTGCCTCACCGATGCGCTCGTCGGCATGACGCTGACGCTGCTTGGTTTCATCCTTCGGGGAGCGATTGCTAAAGCCGAACGCCTCTTTCATCGCACGATCGTCCATCGCGAAGTGCGCGATCTTGCCGCGTGTCGCTTGAAACTCGCCCGTGTCGACCGCGCCACCGGCTACCATCGCCGGAACGTTGATGCATTGCATATGCTGCTTGCGCCATGCAGCGTCACCGATTTTGTTGAAGACCGTATCGCGGGTCCAACGTACATTTGACCAGCCAATCCAAAAATTTGTGGCTTCATCGCTGCCCGGCGTATGTTGAACGCCCACGCAACGACCATAGGACTCGCGCGCCATATCGCTGAGTGGACAAATATTCTGGGTCATGTTTTCGGCAGCATCGCCAGGCGGTGGCACGATACCGGGTGCGAATTGGTACAGGACACCGTCATCCAGCACCATGAAAGCACGCAGCTTTTTACGCTTCTCGTCATAGGTGTACAGATAGCCTGATCGCAGCGACCGCAAGGTGTACTTGGCTGTCGCGACGGCCTGAGGCGCGCGCGCGTCGATCCGAAAATTACCAGACAGCGCGGGCGCTTTGGCCGCACCGCGTGGACACGCAATTGCGTAGCGGACAGGGTAGATCAACAGTGAGTCGCGATCGCAGATCGGACAGCCTGGGATGGTCGCCATAGTGTGATCCTTGAGCCTCGAAATATTCGTATTGGGATGCCGGTGTTATTCGACTAACAAATCTTGCTGTATGTGCTGTACCGTGTGCTCCACCAGCGCATCGGCGCTTGGGACATCTTGATCGGCAAAAGTATGCAACGCCCGATCGATCACGGCCGGAAGCCGTGCGGCCTGATCAAGCGTTAGCGCGGGCAGTCGCTGACGCACCTGCTCGGCAACTTCGCTGAGATTGAGGCGCGACCATTGGTCCGGGCGAGGCCAGCCGGTCGGTTGGTCCTCCGGATCGGCCTTCGTTCCTGGCCCGTCGACCGACCAACGATGACCCGCCCATGCAAACTGCCAAGCGTCGATCGGCCCGAGCAAGGCGTGTCGCTGGTCCGGTTCGAGAACCACGAGCGTCAGACTGAGAACGCGTGGGTCGTAATACCGCCAGAACACGTTGCGACCGTGTGTGCCGGGGCCGACCAGATGGCGAGCGATATGCTCGACAGCCGTATCGGAGCTGGCTTCAGTATCGAGCCACGCGCACACGACCGGCGGACGCTCGGTCGTGACTTCCTCTTGCCACCGAGTCAGGGCGATATCCCGGCCTTGCGCATCGAGCGCCGCGAGATCGATCAGGTGCGGCATCAATTCTTCACGATGGGCCAGCATACGCGGCGTACACGGACGCATATCCAGCGCTGCGAGGTCCGGCGTGTGGACAAGCATGGTCGGTTCAACCAGCAGAAAGCCTCGCGTTAGCGGCGGTGCGGATTCGTCAACGGGCAACATGGGAGTGGCAGTGGAGTTCATCGACTTAGGAGAGCGCGACGGATGCCTGTCCGCTCTGCGCGGCATCCTGAGCAACCGGTGCGCAGAGATCGGAGCCGGGGAATTTGGCTGGAATGCTCTGCGGCCCCACCGTATCGTGGCTGCCCGCATGAACCTTGTTCTCGCCGGGCGTGTAACCGACAATGCCCTTTGCACTGACTTCGAACTGGCTGTTGCCGGCAGTCAGACGGATGCCTTGCTTCGCCGTGATGTTGATCCAGTCGGTTGTGCTGATAATCGATAGGACCTTCTTCGCCAGCAGCTCCAGCTCGTCGTTCTCCGCATGCACCTGCACCTTGCCGCTCGCCGCGATCAGCTTCATCCCCATCTTGTGGACGAACAATGAAAACTTGTCCGATACGCTGGCGAAGAACGATTTTCCTGTCGCTACCGAAACGCTGTCGCCTGCAGTGACTGCCACGTGTTGCCCGCCCGTAACGTGCGCCGTCGCGGGCGTCGTAACGGCAATGCCGGCCGCGCCGGCCAACAGCAGGTGCGCTTCGTCGAGCTCCGGGAAATCACCCTTGTCGCTGCTCCCCGTCGTGCCCGCGCCCTGGATGCCGTCCACCTGCGACTTCAGCGCATCGGCGATAGGTGTCTGATCTGCTCCGGCGTCCTGCGCTTGATAGTGCTGCGCGAGCTTGGCCGATTGCGCGTGTAACGTTTGCGCTTTTGTCAGGCGTGATGCCGGCATGCCTACGTCCGACAGATGGCCCTTTGCCATCGCCTGAACTTCGGTGCTGATCAGCATCCCCTTGCCCGAACGAATCGCACCGACCTCATCCGTACGCAGTTCGAAGCCTTCTCCCCGAGCGTCCTTGCGTCCCTGCCAGTCCTCGATTCGCGTGATCTTGCCGAGCGAGAGCTGGCTCGCCGCATGGTCGGACCGCAATTGCGTCTGAATGGCGTTCGCTGTGTCGTCGAAAATGAGCTGATTGCTGCGGCCGGACGAGGCATTGCCGTCCGCGCCGACCAGTTCCCGGCTGCGGATACCCATCAGCGCGTTCTGGTCTGGCAGTTTCCACGACGGCACGTTGCGCGCGTTCATCACGCGGCCCGTGATGATCGGGTGATCCGGATTGCCGTCGAGCCATTGCACGATGACTTCGGAACCGATACGGGGGAGTGCAGCCATCCCCTGACCGCCCCCGGCCCAACCGCTCGCGACCCGCACCCATGTCGAGTACTTGCCATCGCGATCCCAATGGAATTGAACTAGGACGCGGCCATGCTCGTCGGTATGAATACTCGTGCCGGACTGGCCGACAACGGTCGCCGTCTGTGGCGCGAGAATCTTTGTGTCGACGCTGTTGTAGCCGCGCCCGGGGCGCCACGGCGTCGCCTTGGGGATACACGTGAATTCATTGCGGTATTCCGCTAGCACGCCCGTGTCCTGCAGGTAGTTGTTGGTCGCTACGTGCCGGACCGCGATGATCAGGTACTCGTCGTCGCTCGGATCACGGCTCAGCGCGGAACCATAACGGTCCGTCAGTCGGAACCAGCGACCTGGCTGCACGAAACGATTGTTGCCCTTCGCATCGAAACGCTTGATCGTCGCTTCGATTTCCTCCATCCGGCGATTGGCGACCTGATAGCCATGCTCCATGTTCCGATACCCGTACGCGCCGGCGTACTCGTTCCATTCAAGCTGCGGCGCCGCGACCTCCGGGTTCGCCAGGCTCGTTTGAACGTGGGTCGGCGTTGGGTTCTTGAAGTCGAAACGGGAGAGTTCCGCATGCGTCGACGTGGTTTGCTGGAACGGGGACCAACTCAGAATGCTGTCCGATTCCGACGCGCCCATGCCATTGTGAAAGCGGATTTCGTGAATCTTGCCATCGATCGCAGGCGCAGGACGCGTCGGATCGGAGACAGTGAGCTTGTGCGACGTGGCCGTGTGCTCGTACCAGTAGAGATAGCCTGCGTGTTCCCAGCGCCGATGAACGTAATTGTGGTCGTCTTCATCGAACTGACAGGCCATCGTCATGCGCGGATCGTCTTCGCCGACCTGCCAGGCCCATTCGGGCAACACGCCGTAGTCCTGGAAAACCGTCGCTGTCTGGTCGTGCAGGTTCTGGTCAAGGAACAGGCGATTGTGCTGGCTGTACTCCAGATAGCGCAGCCACGGACCGACATGCGCCTCGTAGAACACCCAGCCGCCATCGGTTCGGACGTGCCGGAATGCAAAGATATAACCGTTGAAATATCGCTGACTACCGTCGCCGCGTAGCAGACTGATCGTCACACGCCTGCCGATAAAATCCTTTGGTGCAAGGTGGTCGTTATCTGAAAGAATTTCGATCGTGTATGCAAAATCTTTCGATATCGTTTCAACCGCCTCAAATGCGTTCGGCAATAGGATTTTGTAAGGTGCGTTATTGTCCGGAAAGCTTAATTTCACTTGCCGGTTGTGCTGCGGCCCCAGCGCAAGGTCTCTCAGGGCTTGTGCCGTGTTTTGCATTGTTTTTTGTCTCTTGATCCGGGCGCGAAATACCATTGGGCCGCCCGTTAGCCCTGGAATGCGCCAGCAAAGTGGGGACAACAGTGCTTGTGTCGGTCCCCGCCGTGCCGCGATTAGATAAGACATATACCACAAAGCTTCTCAAAGGCACACGTGCAGAAATGTCAGGAATATTGAAGATCGATTTGTACTGACTTATGAAGCGGCTGGATCGCGAAGTCCGCGCGCCGGCCAAGCCCCCGGTTATTTGCTTGTGCCGAGACTTACGTGCATGGCGAAGTGTGCGGTACAGGAGTTCCGCGCAGAACACCATCATGCCAATGTTGGCTCTTTTGGGTACACCGTAATGGGCCAGGGGCACGGGTGCTGGCGCTTGGATCAACAGGATCAACCGTCAATTTGAGCCATGCTATAATTGATCTATATATCCTAATGATCCAATCTAAACCATGCGCAAGCTCTATTACGGTCGGATTTCCACCACGGACGGCCAGTCCTCAGCCAGCCAGTACGACGACGCCAAAGCTCACGGTGTGCAGGACAAGGACGTTTTCATTGACGAGGGCGTGAGCGGCTATCACGTGGCTCCTGATGCACGAGAACAGTGGAGCAAAGCCGAACACGATCTGCGACACGGCGGCATTCTCATCGTGCGCTGGTTGGACCGGATTAGCCGCCGCTATGACGAGCTACACTCGACCATGCGCCGACTTATGGAGCTGGGCGTGCGTGTTGAATGCACGCTCAACGGAATGGTGTTCGACGGGAAGGCAAAGGACCCCATCGAGAAAGCGACGCGCGACGCGATTCTGGCGTTCATGGCGGCGCAGGGCGAAGCCGACTACCTCAACCGCGCTGAGATGCAGCGCCGCGGGGTGGCGATCGCGAAGGCGGAAGGGAAATACAGGGGCCGTGCACGGTCACACGACTACGCGGCGATCAAAGCATGGCGTGTAGAAAGCGGTGCGAGTATCCGCGAGACTGCTGAGCATTTCGGCGTCGGAACAGCGACCGTGAAGCGAGCATGCGCTGAAGAACGCCGCCGCTAACTGATTCTGTAAAACGTATCTGCCAGAGGCACATCCAGCACTACGGCCACTCGGGTAATTGATTCCTAGTCTTCCGATGTCTCGCGGACTTTGTCCACAGACGCCGCATAATTAAGATGGCCCCTTATCTTAGCAAGGTCAGCGTCAGCAATTTGCTCGTGTGCCATAAGGTGGCGATAAGCGCGGAGCCTATTGCGATAGCCTTTCGTTAATTGTATTTTTGAACCATGTACCAGTAAACCATGGACTTTTAAGCGTGCTGGTAATTTGTCGAGTCGCACCTTATGCTCAGATAAAGTCCACGGCCCAGTGGCGAATAGCGCTCTAACATCAGCCTCAAGTTGCTCCGGATATTCATTCATCCCGGAAAAAACTATGTCGTCAGCATAGCGCGTCATCCGAGCGCCGTATCGAATCGCGATTTCCGTCAATGCTTCATCGGTACGGCGAAAACAGATATTGGAAAGGACCGGGCTGGTTGGTGCGCCTTGAGCGAGAAAGCCTGCGAGGCACGAGAGGCGGGCGACAAGCATGGCTCCCTCTCGACCAAAACCAATAGCTTCAAGCGAATCCATAACTAATTGGATTGGCGTTGAAGGAAAGAAATCTTGGATGTCGACTGAAAATACCCATTGCGCATCTACGTGCAGCGCAGCGGCTTGTATGTGCGACCTAGCACTAACAAAACCAAACACGTGATTCGCAGGTTTGAAACCTCGGGAGAGATGGACCGACAGCCACTTCTGAATGATTTTGAGTGCGACCTTTGGTGCGTCGATCTGGCGCGTAGTCCGGCCTTTGGGAATTGAAAAGGATCGATAGTACTTTCGGGTTCGATTTTCGAACGACCAAATAAGTCCCGGATTTATGCCAAAGATGGTTGCCAGTTGAAGGCGTGAGGTCACTGGAGGCAGATCGAGTAGCACTAGCCTCTCAATTTCTGCCAATTCTTCAGGCCGAGCGCCGTCGCCGAGCGCTCTGCTCAACTCGCCAAAGCTCGAATATAAGAAGTACTGTGACTCAAGGAGAGGGTGCGGGAGCCTCATTTAGCAAAGTTTTCTTTCGTTTAGAGCCGACGAAATGGTCGGGGATTCGAAGGATCACCGGCCATTTCGTCGGAATCCTTCTGTCCATGATCTTGGCGAGTGGGTATGATGCATACCCGCGCCGAAGCTCCCGCAACAACAAGTCTACTGGTGGTTGCGCGCCAATGCAAGCAACCTCGAAATGTCCGGACTAGAGCGCCCCTTGACAGTTCCGAGTTCCTGCAATGCCTGCAACGAAAGAGCATACTTACCATGATTAATCCAGATGATCTTCCCGCTCCGTCTCATTATGTCTAGGCGACGGACCAGCCAGTCGGGAGATGGGATCGAGAACCCACGCCGAATCAATTCATCTCTGAGTTCAGTTGCAGTGACAGGGGCAGTGTGACGGATGGCACGTAGGCACGCGAGAACGCTGGGCAGGTTTTCTCCGGTGGTTGTATCAATCGAATCGAGCCGGCAATCCAGTTCGTTGAGAAAGACTTGTGCTTTCGTGCGCATCTCAGCTATTACGGAGCTGTCGAGTGCCCTTTTGGGTTCGATCCATACACGGGCGCTGTCAGCTTCTAGCGACAAGAATACATTGCGCACATCATTCGAAAACGAGTGAAGTAGCGTTGCACGCAGCCCTGCTTCGATGTCATGCGATTGTGCATCAGTCAGCAAGAACTCCACTGTCGCACCCGCATCAAGTAGTGCAGTCTTAGCTTCCTGAAGTCGGCGGTTTGTTGGTACTTGTCGATTGTCTGAATCCCGCGTTACGGGAACAAATACGAAATAGCTTTCCCCTGGGCCACTCGGTTGAATGATCTCGCCCACTGTTTGAATCTGCAACTCTTCGAGCCGTCGCGAAATTTGGATGGCGTCAAGCATGTACTTGTTTCCATGCGGAGACAATTACAGCCATGAACACCTCCGCGCGAGATGGCCACGTCCGTGCATCTCGTACAGCAACTGTGTTGAGCTTGAAGTTTGGGCCATCTGAAAAATCCACGGATATTTCGGGATGGTAATCTGCGGCGACTCGGATAGCGTAACCGCGTTCCATCAGGTCAGCCAAGTCCAACACGGCCGATTTTGCTCGCTCGCACAAGCTTACGACGTCGCTGTCGGAAAGTTTTTGCGCCTTCCGCATACCTTGCTTGAGCTCTCGCTGAACTGTTCCCCTCAACACTTCCGGGACACCAGCGTGAGCCATTGTCGCCCATTCCGTCTTTAGGCTTCCGAGGCCTTTTTTGACCTCCAGAAATGTCGCATAATAATATCGATTAAATGCAGAGCGGCCAAAGAGATCGCGTTCCATCACGTCGCTTCGGTTTTGTGTTTCGAGCTGCAGATATTGAGCAACAATTTGCACGATAAAGGCCTTCGCTTTACTCGAACATCGATATTTTTGCACGGGAGCCTGCGAGCTTTGCCGACAGCCTCTGGCTGAGAACTGGCTACCACGTCGCTCGTCGCTCATGCGTAACTTTATCTGAATAAGCTAGGAAAGGGGAGAAGCCGACTGCGCTTTGAGTCACCGGCAGCGACGAGGGGGCATCCACATTCGAAACTACAATCGACGCTTCGCATGGGTTGCTATATCTCGGGTGCAGAGTCCGTCGAGCGATCGGTCGTCCCTCAATCAAGGTAATACTCGACGCGGTGCCCGGTGCCCGGTGCCCGGTGCCCGATTGGCGATGGCAGTGGGTCTGCCCATCAATGCCGATACGATGCACCGAAGGACTGCGATGCATTTGATAGTTGCTTTGATAGTTAAAAAACAAAAATCCCCGTAAGTCATTGACTTTACGGGGATTTTTTGGGTGTCCTGGCGGAGAGAGGGGGATTCGAACCCCCGATAGGCGATTAACCTATACACGCTTTCCAGGCGTGCGACTTAAACCACTCATCCATCTCTCCGGAAGACCGAGAGTATAGCAAACTCTGGTGACAGCCCGCCACTCCCTTCCGTGATCGTCAAAAATCCGTCGTCATCGACAGCCACGCCGAGCGCGGATCGCCCTGCGTCAAGTATCCGCCGGTCGTCGACGACCAGTACGACTTGTTCGTGACATTGCGCACTCATGTGCTCGTGAACGGCGAGCGTTGCGCGGCCTCACTGTTTCCGGCTATGTGCTGCTTCGCCAGTTCGAGACGCCGGCCGCCTATCTGCTCGTCATCGCCTACGACTACCCGTTCGAGAAGGCCGTCACGTTCACGCTCGTGTCGAAGGACCCGTTGAAGCAACTCGCACGGCACACGGTCGACTCGATGTACGCGTCGTGCTATCTGGACGACATGACGTGGGCCGACGACCGTCATTTCAGCGCGACAGTTCGTCGACATCGACGGGTGACGGGATTTCAGGATTCTTGACCGATCGGTACCGTTCGTGTTGCCGCGGCTCGGGATGAATCACGTGCAGGACCGGTAACGCGCGATCGGCGCTTGCGAGTGCGTTGCCCGAGCGTGTGCGCCGTCTGAAACCAGACGAAACGGGCGGTTTCATTTCTCTTTCGCATTGATCGGACATGTAAGTTTTGACGTGTCCGAATCCTGCACGACCAACACGCACGGCGGCAGGAACGGCGACGGTCGGGCATTGCGCTCACTCGGCACATTACAAAATGAATGGAAATCGAAAGAATTCCTTCCCTTGACGCAAGGCGCTCGAGCCATTTATTGTCCGTCTGCCGCCCGTGAGAGAGCACGGCGGCAATCGCGGATGCGCGCCTTGCGCGCATGACAACACGCAGCAAAAAGCAGAAAAGGAAACGTGGTAGCCACATGAAGCCGCTATTCGACGACAAGAACGCCAATGCGGTCAGCGATCGTCCTTCCACCCCGTCTTCGTCTCCCGTCGTCATGCCTGCCGCCGCTGTTGCCGTGCCGGCGGGACGCCTGGCGGAGAACGTTCGCCTGATCACCGTCGACGAGATCGACCAGCTCGGCGCGACGCAGGGCACGCGGATCGCCGCCTTCTCCCAGCAGATTCTCGCGAGCGTGCGCGCGTCGGATGCCGACCAGTTCGGCGACAAGCTCAACGAACTGATCGCGACCGCGAAGGGGCTCGATCCGCGCGGCGCCGACAAGGGCGGGCTGCTCACACAGGTCACGCGGCTGTTCCGTTCGACCAAGGAGAAGCTGCTGTCGCAATACGAGTCGGTGAGCAAGCGGATGGACACGCTCGTCGTCGAGCTCGAGAACCATGCGCAGCGCCAGAAGGCCGGCATCGACGAGCTCGAGCGGATGTACAACGACAACTACGCGCTGCACCAGGAGCTGGCGCAGTCGAAAGCGCACGGCGAAGCCGCGCTCGCGACGCTGCGCGCGCATCTCGCGGCCGGCCAGCAGCCGGTGGACGACGCGTTCGCCGCGCAACGCCTGCTCGACGTGAAGCGCAAGGTCGACGCGCTCGAAAGCAAGCTCGACGACCTCGATCGCGCGATGCTGATGTCGAAGCAGCTCGCGCCGCAGATCCGGATGGAGCAGGACCAGAAACGCACGCTGACGTCGAAGTTCATGACGATCAAGACCGTGCTGATCCCCGCGTGGACCAACGCGTTCGCGCTCTACCTCGAGCAGCTCAGCACGAAGCGCGCGGCGGCGCTCGCGAACGCGACGTACGACGCGGCCGACGAGGCGATCCGCGCGCAGGCCGACCTGAACCGCCAGAACGCGCAGGAAGTCGCGAAGCTCGGCCAGCGCCCGGTGATCTCGACCGACACGTTCGAATACGCGCAGCAGCAGCTGTTCGGCGCATTCGACGACATCACGCAGATCATCGCTGACGGCAAGCGCCAGCGCGAGCAGGACGCGCCGCGCCTGCGCCAGCTCGAACAGGACCTGATCACCCGATTCGCTCCGAAGCACAACTGAAAGAACCGAGAGAACACCGCATGATTACGCTTGAGAAACGCGCGGCGAAGGTCGCGATCGTCCTCGAAAAACGCCAGATCCTGAAGCCGCCCGTCGTGCGCGTCGGCGCGGCGCTCGACATCTCCGGCTCCGCGAAGCCGCTGTACCAGTCGGGCGTGATCCAGGACACGCACGACCGGATCCTCGGCATCGCACTGAAGTTCGACGACAACGGCGAAGTCGACACGTGGACCTTCACCGAGGGCTACGATCGCCTGCCGACCGCGACGCCGGACAACTACGGCTCGTACATCTCCGATCACGTGCTCAACGCGCGGATCGACAAGTGGGGCGGCACGCAGTACGCGCCGGTGATGAACGACATCGTCGACTTCTTCTTCCGCGCGCCGGAGCCGTCGCCGAAACGCGAAGAGAAGCGCGGCTTCCTGAGCCGGCTGTTCGGCGGTGCGGACGAGACGCCCGCGCCGGCCGCTTCCGCGCCGGTGAACGGCCATCTGCCCGCGTGGGTGTTGTTCGTCACCGACGGCCAGAACCCGAAGAACGATCGCAAGCGCGTGCGCCAGCTGCTGGCCGAGTCGCAGCACTACCCGTTGTACTGGTCACTCGTCGGCGTCGGCGATCCGAGCGAATTCGGCTTCCTCGCGGAAGTCGCGGACGAGATGCCGAACGTCGGCTTCCTGCATCTCGAATCGCTCGACATCAGCGACGAACAGATCTACGAACAGCTGATCACGCAGGAATTCTGCGACTGGGTGCGCGCGAAGTAAGCGCGGCCCGCACGCCTTTTATCCGGAACTCGACTACCCCCTATCATGTTGAAAGACTTCAAGATCCCGTTGTCGCTCACGGTGCTCGCGCTCGTCGCGGCCTATCTCCTCGGCGGCGTGAAGGACATGCTGATCGTCGCGGTCCTGTCCGTGCTGGAAATCTCGCTGTCGCTCGACAACGCGGTCGTCAATGCATCGGTGCTCAAGAACTGGTCGGAGAAGTGGCGCAACCGCTTCATGGTGTTCGGCCTGCCGGTCGCCGTGTTCGGCATGCGGCTCGTGTTCCCGCTGCTGATCGTTGCCGTGATCGGCCACATCGGCATGTGGGACGCGCTGAAGCTCGCGATCGAGTCGCCGGAGCAGTACGCGGCGATCCTCACGTCCGCGCATCACCAGGTCTCCGCATTCGGCGGCGCGTTCCTGTTGATGGTGTTCTTCAAGTTCATGCTCGACACCGAGAAGGACGAGCACTGGATCGGCTTCCTGGAAGGCCCGATGAGCCACCTCGGCCGCATCACGGCGCTGGAAGTGGCGCTGACGCTCGCGATCATCATCATTGCGTCGCTCTACGTGCCGGCGGTCGAGCAGGTGGGCTTCCTGCTCGCGGGTGCGTTCGGCGTGATCAGCTTCGTGATCGCGCACGGCATCGGCGACCTCATCGGTGGCGAGGAGACGGGCACGCGCGTGGTGCGCGAAGGCGTCGCGGGTTTCATGTATCTCGAAGTGCTCGATTCGTCGTTCAGCTTCGACGGCGTGATCGGCGCATTCGCGCTGTCGAACAACATCTTCCTGATCGCGCTGGGCCTCGGCGTCGGCGCGGCCTACATCCGGGAGATGACGCTCGTGCTGCTGAAGAAGGGCACGCTCGCGCAGTACCGCTTTCTCGAGCACGGCGCCTTCTGGGCGATCGGTGCGCTCGCAACGATCATGTTCCTCGGCGTGAAGTTCGAGGTGCCCGAGGTCGTCACCGGCCTGATCGGCGCGGCGATGATCGCTGCGGCCGTGTGGTCGTCGATCGTCGTGCAACGCAGGGAAAACCGGACGGCCGTGGCGGGCGAGTAATCACGCGCGACGCGCGGGTCGAACACCATCAACGAGGGGTCGCGCAGGGCGGCCCGGCATTGCCGCCGGCGCAACGGCGGTTCCAGCAGAAGAGGTTCAAATGATCAATTTGTCGAAAGGCGGTCGCGTCAACCTGTCGAAGGAAGCGCCCGGCACGCAGAAGTTCCGCATCGGTCTCGGCTGGGACGCGAACGCGACGGACACGGGTACGGACTTCGATCTCGACGTGTCGGTGTTCCTGTGCAAGTACGACGCGCAGAGCAACCCGAAGCTGATCTCGGATCAGCACTTCGTGTTCTACAACAGCGAAGTGCGCACGATGGAGCGCAAGGACACCTTTATCCAGCCGGGCGACGATTTCCCGAAGCGCGGGATGCCTGCGTCGAAGTGCCTGGGTGTCGTGCATAGCGGCGACAACCGCACGGGCAGCGGCGACGGCGACGACGAGGTGATCTTCATCGACGTGACGAAGCTCGCGGCCGACGTCGAGGAAATCTCGGTGGTCGTGACGATCGACCAGGCCGAAGCGCGTCGCCAGAATTTCGGCCAGGTGCGCAACAGCTACATCCAGATCGCCGACGAAGTGTCGGGCGCGGTGATCGCGAAGTACGCGCTCGAGGAAGATTTCTCGATGGAGACGTCGGTGCAGGTCGGCAGCTTCTATCGCCGCGACGGCCACTTCATGTTCAAGGCGGTTGGCGCCGGCTACAACCGGGGCTTGGGCGACTTCGTGCGCGCGTACGGCGGCGCGGTCTGACTGGCGGCAGCCCGGCTGGCGGGATACCGCCGCGCCGGGCAGGAAGCAGCGATGACGAATCCGTCAGACGAGCCGAAGCGGCTCGAGTTCGATACGACGCCCGAGCGCACGCCCGGGCGTCTTGCGTTCGACGCGCCGCCCGCGTCCGCGGCGCCGGTTGCGCGCGGGCCCGAGCGGCCCGCGCCGCAGGCGCTCGACTTCGGGCCCACGCCCGCGTCCGCGTCCGTTAAAGCCGTGCGCATGGCGCCGGCCGAGGCGGTCGGCCGGGCGGTGTTCGGCGAGTCGAACCATCCGCAGCTCGAGGCGTGCTTCCGCGCCGCGCAGGCCCGCTTCCCGAATCTCTATCCCGACTACGCGCCGCGCATCGAGCGGCACATCCGGCAACTGGTGCCGCTCAAGCTCGCGACGGTCGCGACGATCGGCGACGGCGCGCTGGAGACGGCGGGCAACCTCGTCGAAGCCGTCGCGGCAACGACGCGCGAATTCAATGAACTCGGCGCGGCCGACATGATGGCTGGCATGCTCGCGCAGGCGACACGCAAGGCGGGCATGTTCGAGCGCTGGTTCGGCGCGGCGACGGGCCATGTCGACTACCGTGCGGCGATCGGGGCGCTCAAGCAGTCGCTCGGTTTTTTCCCGCGCCGTACCGAGGAGCTTGCCGCGAAGGTTCGCCACGCGGAAGAAAACCTCGTGGTCGTGCTCGCGGCGCTGAGCGCGGTGTCGGATGTCGTGCGCGCGTCGGACGATGCGGGTGTCGAGCGCACGCTGTTCGACCGCCGCAACATCGTCGGGCAGGCGGTGCAGCAGATCCGCATGCAACCCACGCAATTGCGCGGGCTCGACGAGCGCGTGACCGATCTGCTGTCGCGCGCCGATCACCTGATGAACGTCGTGCTGCCGGCGGCATTGGCGGCGCGGCCGCAGCGCTGAGGGAACGGCGCGAAGGGTACGAACGCGTGCGCCGTGGCGGCGCGCGCGTTCGCAGCGCAGGCCGCGCTGCATCACGTCATTTCACGTGCACCGGCGCGAGTCTGCTATCTTCCCGGGCATCTCATCGCTTTCCCGCCGATTCTCCATGACTGACCGCATCGTTGCCGCATTCGATTTCGACGGCACCATCACGACGACCGACAGCTTTCGCCATTTCGTCCGCTATGCGGTCGGCACGCCGCGCTTCGCGTGGGCCGGATTGCGCGCACTGCCGTGGATCGTCGCGATGAAGGCCGGCCTGATGTCGCGCGGCGACGCGAAGGCGAAGTTCGCGTCGTTCGCGTTCGGGCCGGTGCGCGAGGACGCGCTCGATGCGCAGGCGCGCACCTTCGTCGACAGCTATCTGCCGAGCCTCGTGCGTCCGGAAATGCTCGAGCGCATCCGCGAGCATCGGGCCCGTGGGCACGAAGTCGTGCTGGTGAGCGCGTCGCCGTCGTTGTATCTGGAGAAGTGGGCGAAGACGGCCGGCTTCGATGCGGTGCTCGCGACGCGGCTCGCGTTCGAGCGCGGCACCTTCACCGGGCGGCTCGACGGCGAAAACTGCTGGGGGCCGCAGAAGGTCGTGCGGCTGCGCGGGTGGTGGGGCAACCGGCCGCCGAAACAGTTGTTCGCGTATGGCGACAGCCGTGGCGACAAGGAAATGGCCGAGCTCGCGAACTGGTCGTGGATCCGCGGACAAGGGCCGATGCCGCCGATTGGCGGTTGAGGCGGCGCGTTACGCGTCGGCCCGAGCCTGGCGCGTATCACGCGCCGGGCGATAACCGCCCCAGCGATTCGCCCGCGCGAACGTGCCGGTATCGTTGAAGCGCACGCCGACTTCACGCAGCGCCGCATGCGCGGTGCGCGCGGTCAGCTGGCGGATGTAGAACGGGTCGCGCACCACGAAGTGATGAATCGCGTGCGTGCTGCCGAAGTTGAAGCAGAACAGCTGGAACGGCAGCATCCACCACGGGTTGAGCACCTGCGTCTGCTGAATCACGTTGCGCGAATCGATGTCGCCGAAGTAATGCATGTTCGAGCTGACGAAGTTGATGCAGAAGCTGCGCACGAAGTTCGGCCCGAGCCACACCACGGCCAGGAAATCGACGACGCGCATCACGCGCTCGACGACGGCCGGCACCGTCACCGGGAAGCCGAACGCATGCAGCGCGAACAGGCCGACGTGATAGACGATGAACGCATGCCACAGCACGTAATACACGTGACCGACCGGCATGTACGACGATACTTGCTCGACGCGCAACTGCAGGCGCTCGGACGGATCCTGCACCGGCTGCGCGGCCACATACTGCTTCACCTTGCGGCGCATCGCGGCCGGCCTCAGCACGACGGCGAGCATGCCGTCCGCGATCATCAGCAGGCGCTTCACGCCCCAGCGCTCGCCGTTCGTGATGCCGAATTCCTCGAGATCCGATTCGCCGCCCGACACCTTGTGGTGATGCAGGTGCATGCGCCGCCGCGTCCACGGATTGATCGTGCCGGGCCGCGTGAGCCAGCACAGCGCCATCATCAGGTGATAGGCCCACGGCGTCTTCTTGAAATACATCAGGTGGATCAGGTCGTGCTCGAGCTCGTGGATCAGCGACGTGACGAACGCGGCGAACGGCAGCGCGACGTACCATGCGATCGCGCCGCGCGCATACAGCCACGCGATCGCGAGCATCGCGGCGACCGAGACGGCCATCACGGTCGCGCCGACGAGGTTCTGGTTGTCGAGCAGCGGAAAGCGAGCGCGGATCGCGTCGCTCGCGGCGTTGACCTCGCGGCGGACGTACGCGACCTTGTCCGCGTCGTTGCGAAAGGCGGTTCGTGCGGGTTGGCTCATCGACCGGGATTCCTGCGGAAAGAGTGGGGCGCAATGCCGATGTGACAAGCATAGGCGTGCACCGGACCACACGCGAGGGCCGCGGGTGCCAATGGTGGTGTCATTTCGGGCCACGATGGCCGGCCGGCGCGGCTAGAGTCTCGCCCCGGTGTCATTGCGGGCCAGCGACGCTACAATCCGCCGAAACCGCTCCGGAGTCCGCCGCATGGTCCTGTCCGTCCCGGATGCCGCGCGCCAGCTGAACAAGGCGACGGTGTCGTCCGCGTATGCGCTGTTCATGCTGATGCTGGCGGAGGAGCGCGGCATCGACGGTAGTCGCGTTCTTGCCGGCTCGGGCGTCGAGCGCGAGCGGCTCGCGCAGCCCGATGCGCGCATCACGCCGCTGCAGCAGGCGGCGATCGTATTCAACCTGCTCGACGCGACGGACGACCCGTCGATCGCGATCGAGATCGGCCTGCGCAGCAGCCTGACGAAAGCGGGACTGATCGGCTTCGGGCTGATGAGCTGCGCGACGCTCGGCGAGGCGATCTCGCTTGGCATCCGCTATCTGCCGACGCGCGTGCCGTTCTTTTCGGTGCGGCTCACGCACCTCGACGGGACCGTCGACATCGACGTGTTCGAAGCGTTTCCGCTTGGCCGGCTGCGGCAGTTCGCGGTCGAGAACTTCCTGGTCGAGACGGCGATCCTGTTCAATTCGCTGCTGTATCCGGTGCCGGGGCGCACGCTGCAGTCGCGTGCCGAACTCCATTTCGAATGGCCTGAACCGCCGTGGTTCGAGCGTTATCGTGGGCGGCTGCCGCGCTGCCATTTCGACGCGAGCGCGAACCGCATCCGCTGCGACGCCGCGCTGCTCGACGAACCGATCGGCACCGCGAATGCGCACACCGCGCAGATGATCGTGCAGCAGTGCGAGGCCGAACTCGCGCGACTCGGCTACGCGGAAAGCATCGTCGAGCGCGTGCGCAACCTGCTGATCTGCGGCGAGGGCGGCTATCCGTCGGTCGACGACGTCGCGCGCGAACTGCATGTATCGGCGCGTACGCTCAAGCGCAAGCTCGCCGAGTACGGCGCGACTTATTCGGCACTGCTCGACGAGATCCGGCTGCGCGACGCGCTGCGGCTGCTTGAGGGGACGCGGCTGCCGGTCGACGAGATCGCCGCGCGGGTCGGCTATACGGATCGCGCCAATTTCACGCGTGCGTTCAAGCGCTGGACGGGCGTCGCGCCGAGCGAGCGGCGCTGAGCGCGGGCAAGCGCGCGCCTGCGTGGCGGGCCTGCCGAGTCATGCTCCGCGTGTCACGGCTTCAGACGATCGCGACCCAGTTCGCGCCGCGGCCGCCCGGCACGCGCGCGTGCAGCGACAGCGCGCCGTCGTCCGGCGCGATCGCATACACCGACACGTGTTCCGACTGTTCGCCGCATGCGACGAGCCAGCGCCCCGACGGGTCGATTGCGAACCCGCGCGGCTGCGTCTCGGTGGTCGTCGCGTGTGCGGGCTCGAACGTTCCGTCTTCGGTGCGGCGATAGCAGATCAGGCGGCTCGACGTGCGTTCGCTGACGTAGGCGAAACGCTCGTCGGGCGTCAGGTGCAGGTCGGCGGCCCAGACGGACGGCTCGGCGGGCGCGGGCGGCCGTGCGTGGCCTTGCGCGAGTTCGGCGACGGCCGGATGGCGTGCGCTCACGTGTGCATCGCCCAGCCGGCCGGTGTCGGGGTCGCGCGCGAACGTCGCGAGCGTGGCCTGGAATTCGCTGACGACGACGAGCTTGCGGCCGTCTTCCGCAAATTGCAGGTGACGCGGGCCGAACCCGGCCGGCACGCGCGTTTCGCCGTGTTCGAGCGCGCGCAGGCCGGCCGCGTCCTCGACGAGCGCGAAGCTGAACACGCGATCCGAGCCGAGTGAGCTGACATAGGCGAAACGATTGTCCGCCGACACGATCACCGAATGTGCGTTCGCGATGCCGCCCGCGACCTGCAGCGGCGTGCCGTCGCCGTCGCGCACGCGCGCGGCGTCGTAGAGGCTCAGCGAATTGCCGCCGTACGACGCGCCGAGCAGCCAGCGGCCGCTGCGGTCGAGCGACAGATAGGCGTGGCTGGCGTCGATCGCGGTCGCACCGATGCGTACGAGCGCGCCCGTGGCCGGGACGATGCGGAACGCGACGATCGTCGGCTGTTCGCCGCGCGTCGCGACGTACAGCCGCGCACGATCGGCCTGCACGGCGATCGGCATTGCAACGTCGGCCGCCGGGTAGCGGGCGAGCGGCGCGAGCGTGCCGTCAGTCGTGAGGGAGAACGTGGCGAGGTCGCCGTCGGCGGCATTCGAGACGACGACGGTCAGGCGGTCAGTGTTCGGCATGGCGGAGCATCGAAGCGTTCGTGAAGGATTCATCGGCCGGCAGGCCGCGCGGCGGGTCGCTGCGCCGATGGGTGCGCGCGAACAGCGCGGCGACCGCGGCGACGAGCGAGGCGATCGCGAGCGCATACAGCCCGCCCGTGATCGAACCCGTATGTTGCTTCAGATAGCCGAAGGCCGTCGGCGCGACGAAGCCGCCGAGGTTGCCGACCGAGTTGATCAGCGCGATCACGGCCGCGGCCACGCGCGTGTCGAGATAGCCCTGCGGGATCGGCCAGAACAGCGACGACGCGGCCTTGAAGCCGAGCGCGGCGAAGCAGATCGACGCGAACGACCAGACCGGCTCGTGCGACGTCGACGCGAACAGCCCGCATGCGGCGAGCACGAGCGCGACCGCGAGCCAGCGCTGCGGATGCTTCCACTTCGACGACAGCACCGCGAAGCCGTACATCGCGCCGATCGCGATCATCCACGGAATCGTGTTGTACAGGCCGACCTGGAAATCGGTGAGCCCGCCCATTTTGCGGATGATCGTCGGCAGCCAGAACGTGGCAGCGTAGATCGTCAGCTGGATCGAGAAATACAGGAAGCAGAACAGCATGATCTGCGGATCGCGCAGCAGTGCGGTGGCGCGCACCGGCACGTTCGAGCGGACGTCGCGCGTCGCGCGCTCCTCGTCGAGCGCGTTCTGCAGCGCCGTGCGTTCTTCGGCCGTGAGCCACGTCGCGTCGCGGATATGCGATTTCAGCAGCAGCCAGCTCGCGCCGCACAGTGCGACCGAGAACAGCCCTTCGATCAGGAACATCCATTGCCAGCCTTCGAGCCCGAAGCCGCGGATCGACAACAGCGCACCGGTGACGGGCCCGGACAGCACCGACGCGAACGCGGAGCCGCCGAGGAAGATCGCCATCGCCTTGCCGCGCTCCTGCGGCGGCAGCCATTGCGACAGGTACAGCACGACGCCGGGGAAGAAGCCGGCCTCGGCCGCGCCGAGCAGGAAGCGCAGCGCGTAGAACGACGTGTCGTTCCACACGAACGCCATCGCGGCCGCGACGATGCCCCACGTCGCCATGATCCGGGCAAGCCATACGCGTGCGCCGTAGCGCTGCATCAGCAGGTTCGACGGCACCTCGAACAGCGCGTAGCCGACGAAGAACAGCCCGGCGCCGAGGCCATACGCGGCCGCGCCGATGCCGATCGATGCCTCGAGGTGGCGATCGACGAAGCCGACGTTCACGCGGTCGATGTAGTTCGCGATGAACATGATCAGCACGAGCGGCAGCACGTGCCACTTCACTTTCGAGACGGCGGACGCGAGCGGGTCGGGTCCGGGCAAAGCGGGCGACGGCGGGTTCAAGCGTGTCTCCGGTCGGGCGGCGGCGGACGGGGCGGTTGCTCGCTTCTGCGTCCGGGTGGTGGTGTTTGTAGTATGTCGTCGTATGACATAGTACGCCTGAGCGCCGAGGAAGACGTCACGGGTTTACCCGGCAGTTTCTCTGGAAAAGGGGAATTTCTTGGCACTCGTCGAGTGTTCATTCATGTCTGATGACGTATGACATGGAATGAGCGTACGCCAATCACGGGATACCCGATCGCCGCCCGCGCGCGACTTCGCCGTGTATCGCGCACGGCACCTGCGGGCGGCCGGCTGACGGCCGGGCTCGCGGGACCAACGAGAACCAGGACAACCCATGTTGCTGAAGGACAAGATCGTCGTGATATCAGGGATCGGGCCGGGGCTCGGCGTGAAGCTCGCCGTCGAGGCCGTGCGCGAGGCCGCGCGCGGGGTGGTCGTCGCGGCGCGCACGATGGAAAGGCTCGACGACGTCGACACGCGGATCCGCGCGCTCGGCGTCGACTGCGACGTGCTGAAGCTGAAGATCGACATCACCGGCCGCGCACAATGCCGGCAGCTCGCGACGCATGCGGTCGAACGCTTCGGCCGGATCGACGCGCTCGTGAACAGCGCATTCGTGCACGGCACGTTTCCGGAGCCGGTGGAGAAGGCCGACCTGGATGGCTGGCGCGCGGTGTTCGACACCAACGTGTCCGGTACGATGGCGCTCACGCGGGAAGTCGTGCCGCATGTGAAGCGGCACAAGCGCGGCGCGATCGTGATGATCAGCACGCAGGCGACCCGCAAGCCGTTTGCAGGGGAAGGCGGCTACGCTGTATCGAAGGGCGCGCTCACGGTTGCGGCAAAATACCTGGCACGCGAATTCGGCGTGCACGGCATTCGCGCGAACAGCATCCACATGGGGGGATGTGGGGCGTGCCGACCCGGACGTATTTCCAGCAGGCGGCCGCCGAGTACGGCATGACGGAGGAGCAGATCATCGCGCCGATCGCGTTGAACCTCGCGCTCGCGAAGCTGCCGACCGACGACGATTGCGCGCGGGTCGCGCCGTTCCTTGTGTCGGTCGACGCGAACGCGGTGACGGGCGCGACGCTCGGCGCGAACGGCGGCGATTTCATGCCTTGACGATGGAGCAATGGATCATGCAGGACAATCAACACGCGCGGCATTTCTTCGCGTTCAATGGCGATGCGGACGGCCTGTGCGCGCTTCAGCAACTGCGGCTCGCGGAGGGCGAGCATGGCACGCTCGTGACCGGCGTGAAGCGCGACATCAAACTGCTCGAGCGGGTCGACGCGCGCGCGGGCGACATCGTCACCGTGCTCGACGTGTCGCACGACCAGAATCGCGACGCTTGCGCGCGGCTGCTGCGCGATGGCGTGACGGTCCGTTATTTCGACCATCACTTCGCGGGCGAACTGCCCGACGATGCGCGCTTCGACGCGCATATCGATACGACGGCCGACGTCTGCACGAGCGCGATCGTGAACCGTTATCTCGGCGGCCGGCACGCGCGCTGGGCGATTGTCGCGGCGTTCGGCGACGAGTTGCCGGCGCTCGGCAATGTGCTCGCGCGCGAGCATGGGCTGGGCGACGCCGAGCGCGACACGCTCGCCGAACTCGGGCTCTACCTGAACTACAACGCGTACGGCGAGTGCGTCGGCGATCTGCATTTCGACCCGGCCGCGCTCGCGGACGCGATGCTGCCTTGCATCGACCCGCTCGATTTCGTGCGCGAGACGGCCGTGTTCGCCGCGCTGCGCGACGGCTACCGCGACGACATGGCGCGCGCGTGCGCACTCGCGCCGTTGCGCGAAGTGCCCGGCGCGACGCTGGTCCGGATGCCTGATCATCCATGGGCGCGGCGCGCGACCGGCATGCTCGCGAACGAGCGGATGCGCAACGCGCCGCATGCGGCGCTCGCGGTGCTGTCTCCGCGCGCGGACGGCGGGCTCGTCGTGAGCGTGCGCGTGCCGGATGGTCGGCCGCTCGGTGCCGACGAGTTCTGTCGCGGCTTTCCGACCGGCGGTGGGCGCAAGCGCGCGGGCGGCATCAACCATCTGCCGGAAGCCGAGTTCGACGCGTTCGCCGAGCGATTCGAGGCAGCGTTCCGGCTCGATTGACGCGGCGGCCGGCTGCGATGATGCGCACGCCGTGCAGCCATCGCGCAGCGTGCGCATCGTGGCCGGATCAACCGGTCGCGCCCGCGAGCGCGGCCGGCACGTTGTGACCGTAGCAGCGCGCCTCGACGCGCTCGGCGATGCGCCAACCCCGTGCGGTGCGCACGAACTGGTCGGCGTACCACAGCCCGAGAAACTTCACCTGCGTGCCGCCGTCCGGCAGCGCGACCTCCATCGGATTGAAGCAGATCGTGCGGCCGCGCGCGGTATGGCCGTCGAGTCGGATCGACAGGTTGCCGACCATGTGCCGGTATTGCGGAAACGGCGGCAGCACGGTGCGCAGCCACGCCTTCACCTCCGGATAGCGGCCGGCGATGCCGCCCATCGCGCGATAGTCGATCGCGGCATCGGGTGTGAACACCGCGTCGTGCTCGTCGAACATCGACACCGCGCAGCGCAGCCGCGACAATACGCGTTTCTTTCCGCTTTCGTCATCGAGGTGCCTGTGCCCGCCAAGTCGTCCATTGCTCCCGCGATCGTCTGGTTCCGCGACGATCTGCGCGTGACCGACCAGCCCGCGCTGACGCGCGCGGTGGCGTCGGGCCGGCCGCTCGTGTGCGTATTCGTCGACGACACGGGCGACGGCGCGGGGCGCCCGCCGGGCGGCGCGGCGCGCTGGTGGCTGCACGGGTCGCTGGCCGGGCTCGACGCGGCGCTGGTGCGTCATGGCGGACGCCTGCTGCTGTTGCGCGGCGACGCGCCGCGCGAGATCGAACGCATCGTGCACGACACGGGCGCGCAAGCCGTGTACTGGAACCGCCGCTATGCGCAGCCGCAGCGCGACGCCGACGCGGCGCTGAAGGCGTCGCTCAAGGCGCGCGGCGTCACGGTCGAGAGCAGCAACGGCAGCCTGCTGAACGAGCCGTGGGAGGTGCTGACGGGCAGCGGCGGGCCGTACCAGGTGTTCACCGCGTACTGGCGCGCGGCGCGCCGCGACCGCACGGTCGCCGCGCCGTTGCCGGAGCCCGAGCGGATCGCGTTTCATCCCTGGCCGAAAGCCGTGCGTGACCGCGCTCTGGCACTGGACGCGCTGGCTTTGCGTCCGCCGGTGCCTGATTGGGCCGGCGGCCTGCGTGATGCGTGGCCCGCGCCCGACGAAGCCGGGGCGCACGCCCGGCTCGACGCGTTCCTGACGACATCGCTCGCCGGTTATGCGGACGCGCGCGACCTTCCCGACCGTCCCGCGACGAGCCGGCTTTCGCCGTTCCTGCGCTTTGGCAACGTGTCGCCGCGACAGGTGTGGCACGCGGTGCAGGGCGCTGCGAGTGCAGGCGGCGCGGCGGTCGCCGCGGACACCGACAAATTCCTGAGCGAGCTCGGCTGGCGCGAGTTCAGCTACACGCTCCTGTACCACTTCCCGGCGCTCGCGACCGACAATTTCCGCGCGCAGTTCGATGCGATGCCGTGGCGCGACGATTCCACCGCGTTGCACGCATGGCAGCGCGGGCTGACCGGCTATCCGCTCGTCGATGCGGGCCTGCGCGAACTGTGGACGACCGGCTGGATGCACAACCGCGTGCGGATGGTCGTCGCGTCGTTCCTGATCAAGCATCTGCTGATCGACTGGCGCGCGGGCGAAGCGTGGTTCTGGGACACGCTGGTCGACGCCGATCCCGCGAACAACGCGGCGAGCTGGCAGTGGGTGGCCGGTTGCGGCGCCGACGCCGCGCCGTATTTCCGCATCTTCAATCCGGTCGCGCAGGGGCAGAAGTTCGATCCCGACGGCGCGTACGTACGGCGCTGGGTGCCCGAACTCGCCGGCCTCGACAACACATCGATCCATGCGCCGTGGGAAGCCTCGCCGCTGGAACTCGACGCGGCTGGCGTGCGGCTCGGCGTCGACTATCCGGAACCGCTCGTCGAGCATGCGGCCGCGCGTGCCCGTGCGCTCGATGCGCTGGCCGCGTTGCCGAAGCGCCGCTGACCTCGTGCTCCGGGTTGCCGCATCAATTGCAGAACGCGACGTGTTCGAGCAGCGCGTACGCGACGCCAGAACCGAAATAGGCCGCGCCGCACCACGCGACGAATGCAAGCGTGACGGCAGCCAGCGCCGCGCGGATCATGCCCATGCCGCGTTGCCCGATGCCGGACGCGCGACGCGCGCGTCGTCGATCGGCAGGTGCAGCAACGCCGCGAGCACGCCGAGCGCGATCGAGCCGATCCACAGCGGCATGTACGAGTGTGTCGCGTCGTACACGAGCGCACCCAGCCAGACGCCGAAGAAGCTGCCGAGCTGGTGCCCGAAGAACACGAAGCCGAACAGCGTCGCGATGTAGCGCACGCCGAACACCTGCGAGATCACGCCGTTCGTCAGCGGCACGGTGCCGAGCCACGTGAACCCCATGACGGCTGCGAACACATAGACGCTCGCGGGCGACAGCGGCGCGGCGACGAACACCGCCATCGTGAGCGCACGCACGAGGTACAGCACCGACAGCACGTACTTGCGCCGCAGCAGCCCGCCGAGATGGCCGCACGCATAGGTGCCGGCCACGTTGGTCAGCGCGATCAGCGCGAGCGCGACGCTCGCGTGGCGTGCCGCCAGCCCGTGGTCGAGCAGGTAGGCGGGAAGATGCGTCGCGATGAACGCGAGCTGAAAGCCGCACGCGAAGAAGCCCGCGTTCAGCAGCCAGAAGCCGCGATGCGCGAACGCCTCGCGCACGGCTTCGCCGATCGACTGGTCGGGGCCGGCGGTGGCGCCGGCAGCCTGCGCGGGCCGGTCGCGCAGCAGCACGGAAAGCGGCGCGAGCAGCACCGCGACGAGCGCCAGCGCGATGAACGCATGCCGCCAGCCGATGCCGCCGATCAGCTCCTGCGCGACGGGCACCATGCAGAACTGGCCGAGCCCGCCGATCGCGCCGGCGACGCCAAGCGCCCAGCCGCGCCGGTCGGGCGGAAACAGGCGGCTCAGCGCGCCATAGATCGACGCGAACGCCGAGCCCGACAGTGCGATGCCGATCACGAGCCCCGCGCCGATCGTGAACATGCCGGCCGATGCCGCATGGGCCATCGTGACGAGCCCGGCCGCGTAAAGCAGCATCCCGGCGACGATCACGCGCAGCGAGCCGAAGCGATCGGCGACCATCCCCGTGAACGGCTGCGCGATGCCCCAGATCAGGTTCTGCAGCGCCAGGGCGAGTCCGAACGCTTCGCGCGACCAGCCGTGGTCGAGCGACACCGGCGCGAGGAACAGGCCCTGCACGTGGCGGATGCCGAGCGCGGCGCCCATGATCAGGCCACCTGCCAGGACGGGCAGCCAGCGGCGGCGAACTTCCTGCTCGATCGGGGTCATGCGTGTCTCCGGATGAGGGCGCGCGGCAAAACGGCCGCGCTCGATCCGATTAGACGATCGGGCCCGTCGTCGCTCAAGCAATCATTCGGTCAGGTTGGCATGCGTGCAGGGAATGCGAGGCGGGAGCGCTCGGAAACGGCCAGGCTTGTTTGCAAGGACCGCGCCCGCTTACGCCGACGCCGTGTCGTGCGCACGCATCGCGGCATCGCATTCGGCCGCTTCGGCGAGCATCCAGTCGCGGACGTCGGCCACTTCGCGGCGCGGGGCCGGATCGTGCTGGAACAGCCAGTAGCCATACGCATCCGACAGTGCCTGCGTGTGCGGCCCGAGCAGCGCGAGCCGCCCGTCCGCGAGCATCGGCGCGACGAGCGCGAGCCGGCCGAGCGCGACGCCCTGGCCCGCGATCGCGGCCTGGATCACCTGGTCGTACTGGTTGAAGCGCAGCACGCCTTTCGGGCGCGCGTCGCCGAGCCCGGCCGCGTGCAGGTGCGCGCGCCACTGCAATTGCGGCTGCGGCGGCCCGTCGAATTCGAGCAGCACGTGGTCGGCGATCGCGGCTGCGTTCGTGACGGGCCGCGCGGCGAGCGCCGGATGCGCGACCGGCACGACGATCTCGTCGAACAGGCGCAGTGCGCCGGCCGGCGCGCGGTCGCGCGGACAATAGCGGATCCCGAGGTCGATGCCTTCGGTGCGCAAATCGAGTACCTTGTCGTTCGCGGCGACGCGCAGGTCGATCTCGGGCAGGCGCGCCTGCAGCCGCCCGAGCCGCGGCAGCAGCCACAGTGCGGTGACGCCGATGCTCGCGGTGATCGTGACGGGCTGGCGCTCGCGCGCGGCGGCGAGCGACGCGACGGTGTCCTGCAGGCCGTGCAGTGCCGCATCCGCGACGCGAAACAGCCGCTCGCCTTCCGGCGTGAATGCGATCTTCCGGTAGCCGCGCTGCAGCAGCGCGACGCCGAGATGCGCTTCGAGCGCGTGCACTTGGCGGCTGACCGCCGATTGCGTGACGCACAGGTCCTGCGCGGCGAGCGTGATGCTCATGCGGCGACCGACGGCGACGAAACCGCGGACGAGGTCGAGCGATGGGAGACGGACGAGCGGCGTTGACATGCGCGTGACTCATGCGAACGGAGCAGCAAGATTGGTTGAGAACGCGGGCCGCGTCAAGTTCAATGGAGGCAGGCGTGGGGGATGGGGCAGGTGTTGGTCGGTTGACGCCCCGGCTGGGCTGTGAAGCATGGGCGTGAGTTGGCCTGAGGCGTTGACCTGGATGGATTGTGGGGCGTGGGGATGGAGTAAGCGCTGAAGCGCTAACTTCACCCAGCTACGCCATGGGACCGACGTAAGCGCTAAAGCGCTAACCGCGGTCGACCGCCGTGGGGGGGAGTAAGCGCTGAAGCGCCAACTCCATCCAGCCGCGCCATGGGACCGCAGTAAGCGCTAAAGCGCTAACTGCGATCGACCGCCGTGGGGGTGGAGTAAGCGCTGAAGCGCTAACTCCACCCAGCCACGCCATGGGACCGCAGTAAGCGCTAAAGCGCTAACTGCGGTCGACCGCCGTGGGGGTGGAGTAAGCGCTGAAGCGCTAACTCCACCCAGCCACGCCATGGGACCGCAGTAAGCGCTAAAGCGCTAACTGCGGTCGACAGGAGACAAGATGACAATTTCGAACGAAGGCAGCGAGATGGCACAGGACACCCGCGCGGCGGACGCATTGCCACCCGAGCCGGTGACGTTGCACGCGGCCGACGGCTATGCATTGCGCGGCCATGTGTGGCGCCATCGCGGTGGCAGCGTCGCGCGGCCCGTGACGGTCATCAATTGCGCGACTTCGGTGCGTTGCGACTACTACTTTCGTTTTGCAGCCTGGCTGTTCGCACAGGGGCGCGACGTGCTCGTCTATGACTATCGCGGCATCGGCGGGTCGCGCCCGGCGCAGCTCGCGAAGCTGCGCGCGAACTGGCTCGACTGGGGGCGGCTCGATTGCGAAGCCGCGCTGCAATACGCGCGTGACGCGTTTGCGGGCCAGCCGATCGACGTCGTCGCGCACAGCATCGGCGGGTTCGCGCTCGGGCTCGCCGCCTCGAACGTTCACGTGCGACATGCGGTAACGGTCGGCGCGCAGTATGCGTACTGGCGCGATTACTTGCCGGCCGAACGGCGACGTATGTGGTGGAAGTGGCATGTCGCGATGCCGGCGCTCGCGGCCGTGTTCGGCTATGTGCCCGCGAAGCGGCTCGGCTGGATGGAGGACACGCCGCGCGGCATCGCGTTGTCGTGGGTGCACTCGCAAGCGCGCTTCGAGGAGGGCTATACGAGCGGCCCGCTCGCCGAACCCGCCGCGAGTCGCGCCGCGTTGCCCGCCCGCTTCGCGGGACTGTCGGCGCCGATGCTCGCGATCGGCCTCGACGACGACGGGTTCGGCACGGTCGAGGCGATCGAGCGGCTGGTCGGCTATTACACGGGCAGCGACGTCACGCATCTGCGGATCGCGCCGGCCGACATCGGCGCCGAAGCGATCGGCCATTTCGCGTTTTTCCACAGCCGCTTCAACGACACGTTGTGGCCGCTGGCACTCTACTGGCTGCAACACGGCGTGCTGCCGGCCGATGCACCGGGCAACGTGCATGCGATTCACCCAGCATCGCGCGGGCGTGGGCACGGCAGCGGTGTGCCAGGCGTTGCCGCGAACGGGTGACAGAGGGCGGCCGCCTAACGCGGGCGCATGCCGGGAGGACAAACGTCAGCGCGGTGCACGGTGCCGGCACCATTGACGCCGGCGGGTCGCAACGGCTCGCCGTACCGCGTGATCGATTAACATCGGACGTTTCGTTCCACAGGCCGCCGCATGTCGATGCCCGTCCCGCCCGATTTCGCTTCCCCGTCCGACACACCTCGTGCCTGGAGCGTGCACGAACTTGATGTGCCGCCTGCTGCGGCGCGCGCCGGCGTGCGGCTCGCACGTGTCGATTTCGACTGGCGCGTGCCGCTTGCATCGCCCGCGTATGCGGCACTCAGCGATGACGAGCGGGCACGGGCCGCGCGCTTCATGCGGCATGAAGATGCGGTGCGCAGCGCCACGACCCGCGCCGCGCTGCGCGACGTGCTCGGCACGGCCCTCGGCATCGCGCCGCAGGCGGTGGCGATCGCCATCGATGCATCGGGGCGGCCGTCGCTGGACAGCGCGCATCGCGCATCGCTCGACTTCAACGTGTCGCATGCGGGCGACCATGCGTTGCTTGCGTGGGCACCCGCGGGCCGCGTCGGCGTCGATATCGAGAGCTGCAATCGCGCGGCCGACTGGCGCGCGCTGACGCGCGAAGTCTGCGCACCGGCCGAGGCCGCCTATCTCGACAGCCTGCCGGCGGCCGCGCGCGCCGGCGAATTCATGCGCGTCTGGAGTGCGAAAGAGGCGCTGCTCAAGGCACTCGGCACGGGCATCGTCGGCGGGCTGAGCGCGTTCGCGGTCGTGCCGCCGCGCGATGTCGCGACTCCGGCGACGACGATCGTCGATCCGGCAGCGCCCGCCGCCGGTGTCGCGGCGTTTGAGGCGGCATGGCTCGACGCGGCGTCCGGCTACGCGGCGTGCGTCGCGTGGACGCGTGCGTGAGCCGGGATCAGCGCGCGGCGCTCATTCGAGCGGCGCGTCGTTCGGCGCCGCGTCGCGCGCCTTGATCACGTCGTTCATCGCGAAGTCGAACGACAGCCCCTTCGGCGGCGCCGGCTTCGTGAACCACGTGTCGTACAGCGCGTCGATCTCGCCTTCATCAACTGCGTAAGCACGCCGTCGACGAGCGCCTTGAACGGCGGATCGTCCTTGCGCCGCATGAACCCGCAGGCTTGCGACGATTTCAGCGTGCCGACGATCTGCCAGTCGGCCGGCTCCACGGCGAGCTGGCGCACGCCCGCGAGCAGCACGTCGTCCGTCATGTACGCGGCCGCGCGGCCGGATTCGAGCGTGACGCGTCCTTCGCGCTGATGATCCGCATGTTCATCTTCTTTTCCTCGTTCATCTTGCGCAGCAGGCGCCCGGACGTCGTGCGCTGATCGGTTACGACCGTCTTGCCGTCGAGGTCGGGAAAGTCGCGGATGCCCGAGCGCATGAGTGTGAGCGAGCGCGTCGCCGCAACGAAGCCGACGGTCGAGAACGCGACCTGCGCGTGACGTGCGGCGAGGTTCGTGGTGACACCGCATTCGAGCTCGACGGTGCCGTTCCGCACGAGCACGATGCGGTTCTGCGACGTGACGGGGACGAAGCGCACCTGCAGGTCGGGCTTGCCAGTGCGCGCCTTAACCGCGGCGATCACGCGGTCGCACAGGTCCTGCGAGAAGCGACGACCTTGCCGTTCGCGTCGGCGCACGAGAACGGCATCGACGTTTCGCGGTGGCCGATCGAGATCAGGTTGCGCTGCCGGATCTTATCGAGCGTACCCGGGAGCGGCTCCGCGGCGAGCGACGCGCCGCATGCGAGTGTGCACGCGATGAAGAGCAGGGGGGCGGCCGAACCGGGTGGCGAATCGTCATGGGAATGACATGACGGTCTGCGTGGCGAATGGCGATCCATCTGTTGAAAGATGCGAAACAAGTGAAGCAAATGTTAAGGGCCGGATCACGCGGACCGATGCGGCGGGGCGCGCCGGACATCAGGGAAACTCCCAAGTCGAAATCGATGAAAAACGGGTTGTCTAGACAAGTTGGCGTGGCTACACTTCAATCCATTCCGAACTTGTCTAGACAGGATTGCTCACATGATTACGTTGACCCCCGGCCGCCTGACCCTCCCGCAACTGCGCCAGATCGCACGCGAATCCGTGCAGCTGACGCTCGATCCGGCCAGCTTCGCGAAGATCGACGCCGGCGCGAAGGCCGTCGCCGACATCGCCGCGAAGGGCGAGCCGGCCTACGGCATCAACACGGGCTTCGGCCGCCTGGCCAGCACGCACATCCCGCACGACCAGCTCGAACTGCTGCAGAAGAACCTCGTGCTGTCGCACGCGGTCGGCGTCGGCGAGCCGATGGCGCGCTCGTCGGTTCGTCTGCTGATGGCGCTGAAGCTGTCGAGCCTCGGCCGCGGCCACTCGGGCATCCGTCGCGAAGTGATGGACGCGCTGATCAAGCTGTTCAACGCGGACGTGCTGCCGCTGATCCCGGTGAAGGGCTCGGTCGGCGCATCGGGCGACCTCGCGCCGCTCGCGCATATGTCGGCCGTGCTGCTGGGCGTCGGCGAAGTGTTCATCCGCGGCGAGCGTGCGAGCGCGCTCGACGGTCTGCGCGTCGCGGGCCTCGCGCCGCTGACGCTGCAGGCGAAGGAAGGCCTCGCGCTGCTGAACGGCACGCAGGCCTCGACCGCGCTGGCGCTCGACAACATGTTCGCGATCGAAGACCTGTACCGCACCGCGCTCGTCGCGGGGGCGCTGTCGGTCGACGCGGCTGCCGGCTCGGTGAAGCCGTTCGACGCCCGCATTCATGAACTGCGCGGCCATCAAGGCCAGATCGACGCCGCCGCGTCGTATCGCGAGCTACTCGACGGCTCGCCGATCAACCAGTCGCACCGCGACTGCGACAAGGTGCAGGATCCGTACAGCCTGCGCTGCCAGCCGCAGGTGATGGGCGCGTGCCTGGACCAGATGCGTCACGCGGCCGACGTGCTGCTGATCGAAGCGAACGCCGTGTCGGATAACCCGCTGATCTTCCCGGATACCGGCGAAGTGCTGTCGGGCGGCAACTTCCACGCGGAACCCGTCGCATTCGCGGCCGACAACCTCGCGCTCGCCGCCGCGGAAATCGGCGCGCTGGCCGAACGCCGCATCGCACTGCTGATCGACGCGACGCTGTCGGGCCTGCCCCCGTTCCTCGTGAGGGACGGCGGCGTGAACTCGGGCTTCATGATCGCCCACGTGACGGCGGCCGCGCTCGCATCGGAAAACAAGACGCTCGCGCACCCGGCATCGGTCGACTCGCTGCCGACCTCGGCAAACCAGGAAGACCACGTGTCGATGGCGACGTTCGCCGCGCGCAAGCTCGCCGACATCGCGGACAACACGAAGCACATCCTCGCCATCGAACTGCTGGCCGCCGCGCAAGGCGTCGACCTGCGTGCGCCGCACCACACGAGCCCGAAGCTCGCGCCGGTGATGGAGACGATCCGCAGCAAGGTGGCGCACTACGAACTCGACCACTACTTCGCGCCGGACATCGCGGCGGTCGCGAAGCTCGTCGGCGAGCGCGCGTTCGCGAAGGTCGCACCGTTCTCGTTCGCATCGGAACAGTAAGCCAATGAGCGCGCCGGTCTACCAGGAGATCAAGGATTTCATCCTGGCCCGCATCCACGCCGGCGAGTGGGAGGAGGGCGACCAGGTGCCGTCCGAGAACGAGCTGGCGCGCGAATTCAAGGTGGCGCGCATGACCGTCAACCGCGCGCTGCGCGAGTTGACGGCCGAGCAGGTGCTCACGCGCATGAAGGGGGCGGGCACCTACGTCGCGCGGCCGAAGTACGAGTCGACGCTGGTGGCGATCCGCAGCATCTCGGAGGAAGTCGGTGCACGCGGGCATGCGTATCACGCCAGCGTGCTCGGCCTCGACACGATCCGCGCCGACGACGCGCTCGCCGACGAGATGCAGGTGGCCGTACGCACGAAGCTGTTTCATTCGCAGGTGCTGCACTTCGAGAATGACGAACCCGTGCAGCTCGAAGAACGATGGGTGAATCCGGCGGTCGCGCCGGATTACGCCGAGCAGGATTTCACGAACACGACGCCGAACCTGTACCTGATGCGCGCGGCTCCGCTGCAGCGTGTCGAGTACCGGATCGAAGCGGCGGCCCCGGCGCCGGAGCGGCGCGAGCAGCTGCGGATGGACGACGTCGAGCCGTGTCTGGTTTTACATCGACGCACCTGGTCGCAGGGCGTCGTCGCCTCGGTGGCGAATCTGTGGCATCCCGGCAGCCGTTATCGCTTCACCGGGCATTTCTGATTCCTATTTGATATTCATTTTCCTTCGGGAGCAGTCGTCATGAACCATCCGAAACACATCGATCCCCGTCTCGATCCCACGCGCACGATCCGCGCGCCGCGCGGCAGCGAGAAAGTCTGCAAGACCTGGCTGGCCGAAGCGGCCTACCGGATGATCCAGAACAACCTCGATCCGGAAGTCGCCGAGCATCCGCATGCGCTCGTCGTGTACGGTGGCATCGGTCGCGCGGCGCGCAACTGGGAATGCTACGACCAGATCCTCGCGTCGCTGAAGGATCTCGAAGAGAACGAGACGCTGCTGATCCAGTCGGGCAAGCCGGTCGGTGTGTTCCGCACGCACAAGGATGCGCCGCGCGTGCTGCTCGCGAACTCGAACCTCGTGCCGCACTGGGCGAACTGGGATCACTTCCACGAGCTCGATCGCAAGGGCCTGATGATGTACGGCCAGATGACGGCCGGCAGCTGGATCTACATCGGCAGCCAGGGCATCGTTCAGGGTACCTATGAAACGTTCTTCTCGGTCGCGAACCAGCACTTCAACGGCGATCCGTCGGGCCGCTGGATCCTGACGGGCGGCCTGGGCGGCATGGGCGGCGCGCAACCGCTGGCCGCGACGATGGCCGGCTTCTCGATGATCGCGGTCGAATGCGACGAGACCCGCATCGACTTCCGCCTGAAGACGCGCTACGTCGACAAGAAGGCGACGACGCTCGACGAGGCGCTCGGCATGATCGAGGAAGCGAAGCGCACCGGCAAGCCGGTGTCGGTCGGCCTGCTCGGCAACGCGGCCGACGTGTTCGCGGAACTCGTCACGCGCGGCATCACGCCGGACTGCGTGACCGACCAGACGAGCGCGCACGACCCGATCAACGGCTACCTGCCGCAAGGCTGGAGCGTCGCGCAATGGCGCGAAGCGCAGAAGGTCGATCCGCAGAGCATCGTGAAGGTCGCGAAGCAGTCGATGGCCGTCCAGGTGCGCGCGATGCTGGCGCTGCAGGAACGCGGCGCGGCGACGCTCGACTACGGCAACAACATCCGCCAGATGGCGCTGGAAATGGGTGTCGAGAACGCATTCGACTTCCCGGGCTTCGTACCGGCCTACATCCGCCCGCTGTTCTGCGAAGGCAAGGGGCCGTTCCGCTGGGTCGCGCTGTCCGGCGATCCGGAAGACATCTACAAGACCGACCAGAAGGTGAAGGAACTGATCCCCGACGATCCGCACCTGCACAACTGGCTCGACATGGCGCGTGAGCGCATTGCGTTCCAGGGCTTGCCGGCACGGATCTGCTGGGTCGGCGTGAAGGATCGCTATCGCCTCGGCCAGGCGTTCAACGAGATGGTCAAGAACGGCGAACTGAAGGCGCCGATCGTGATCGGCCGCGACCACCTCGATACGGGGTCGGTCGCCAGCCCGAACCGCGAGACGGAATCGATGAAGGATGGTTCGGACGCAGTCAGCGACTGGCCGCTCCTGAACGCACTGCTGAACACGGCAGGCGGCGCATCGTGGGTGTCGCTGCACCATGGCGGCGGCGTCGGGATGGGCTTCTCGCAGCACTCGGGCGTCGTGATCGTCGCCGACGGTACCGCCGAAGCGCACGAGCGTCTTGGCCGCGTGCTGCTGAACGATCCGGCGACGGGCGTGATGCGCCATGCGGATGCCGGCTACGAACTCGCGCAGCAGACGGCCCGCGAAGCCGGCCTGAAGCTGCCGATGCTCGGCCGCTGAGCATGACGGCGCTCCACCAGGCGCCGGTGAACGCGATGCTGATCCGCGCCGCGGATCTCGTCACGTCGCCATGGAAGAACGGCGGTGGCGTGACGCGCGAAATCGGCGCGTTCCCGCCGGGCGCCGCGCTCGACACGTTCGCGTGGCGCGTGAGCGTCGCCGACGTCGGCACGGCCGGGCCGTTCTCGCGTTTCGACGGCATCGACCGCACGCTGGTGCTGCTGTCCGGCGCGGGCATGACGCTCGCCGAGGAAGGCGGCGCCCGCCACGTGCTCGACGCACCGCTGACCCGCGCGGATTTTGCGGGCGAGGCGGCGATCGACGCGACGCTGCACGACGGCGCGACGCGCGACTTCAACCTGATGACGCGCCGGTCGGCCGCGCACGGCGCGCTCGACGTGTGGCGCGCAGGCGCGCACCGCATCGAGCATGCCGATACCGTGCTGCTGTTTTGCGCGGCCGGTGCGGTCGGCGTTGAAATCGACGGCACGCACTACACACTGGAAGAAATGGACACGTTGCGGCTCGACGGGCCGCGGCGTGCGTTTGACGTCGTCGTGAGCGGCAGCGGCGCGTTGCTCGCCGTGTCGCTCGCCATCGGCGAACGAGACTGAACGCATGAAACCGACTGTCTGGCATCACCTGAGGCTGTGTCCGCACGGCCATCCTGACGAGACGATCGACGACGCGGCGATCGCCGTCGACGAAACCGGCACGATCGTCTGGCTCGGCGCACTGTCCGCGCTGCCGCACGGTTATGCCCACTGGCAGCGCGAGGATCTGCACGGCGCGTGGGTGACGCCGGGCCTCGTCGACTGCCATACGCACCTCGTATACGGCGGCACGCGCGCCGACGAATTCGCGCAGCGTCTCGCGGGCGTCAGCTACGAGGAAATCGCGCGGCAGGGCGGCGGGATCGTGTCGACGGTGCGCGCGACGCGCGCGGCCGACGAGACGACGCTGTTCGTGCAGGCCGCCGCACGCCTGCAGCCGTTGCTCGCCGAAGGCGTGAGCGCGATCGAGATCAAGTCGGGCTACGGGCTCGACCTCGCGAGCGAACGCAAGATGCTGCGCGTCGCACGCCAGCTCGGCGAGCGCTTTCCGGTCACCGTCTACACGACGTTCCTCGGCGCGCATGCGCTGCCGCCCGAATATGCGGGCCGCGCGGATGCATACATCGACGAAGTGTGCGACCGGATGCTGCCGGCGCTGGCCGACGAAGGCCTCGTCGACGCGGTCGACGTGTTCTGTGAGCGCATCGGCTTTTCGCTCGCGCAGACCGAGCGCGTGTTCGAGGCCGCGACGTGGCGAGGGTTGCCCGTGAAGCTGCATGCGGAGCAACTGTCGAACGCGGGCGGCACGGCGCTTGCCGCGCGTTATCGCGCACTGTCCGCCGACCACCTCGAATTTCTGGACGAAGCCGGCATCGAGGCGATGAAGGCGGCGGGGACGGTCGCCGTGCTGCTGCCCGGCGCGTATTACTTCATCCGCGAGACGCAACTGCCGCCGATCGAGTTGCTGCGCAAGCACGGCGTGCCGATCGCGCTCGCGACCGATCACAATCCCGGCACGTCGCCGCTCGAATCGCTGCTGCTGACGTTGAACATGGGCTGCACGCTGTTCCGCATGACGGTGCCCGAGGTGCTGCAAGGCGTCACGCGCCATGCGGCCGCGGCGCTCGGCCGCGCGGATCGCCACGGCGCGCTCGAGGTCGGTCGCCAGGCCGACTTCGCCGCGTGGTCGGTGGGCTCGCTGGCGGAGCTCGCCTACTGGATCGGCCGGCCGCTGTGCGAGCAGGTCGTACGCGGCGGCACGACCGTGTTTCGCCGGATGAATGGATAGCCTCATGACCGACACCACGTTGTTTGCTGACCATGCGTACCTGCCCGATGGCTGGCGCCGCAATGTGCTGCTGCGCTGGGACGCGGCCGGCACGCTGACCGAAGTGACGCCCGATACCGACGCGCCGGCGGGCGTCGCGCGCGCGGCCGGGCCGGTGCTGCCGGGCATGCCGAACCTGCATTCGCACGCGTTCCAGCGCGCGATGGCGGGGCTCACCGAATACCGTGCGAATCCGGCCGACAGCTTCTGGAGCTGGCGCGACCTGATGTACCGCTTCGCGCTGAAAATCACGCCCGACGCGCTCGCTGCAATCGCGCGCTGGCTGTATGTCGAGATGCTCAAGTGCGGCTACACGTCGGTGTGCGAATTCCACTACGTGCATCACACGCAGGACGGCTCGCGTTATCCGCAGATCGCGGAACTCGGCACGCGCGTGATCGACGCCGCGCGCGCGGCCGGCATCGGCATCACGATGCTGCCCGTGTCGTACCAGTTCGCCGGCTTCGGCGACAGGCCGCCGCGTGACGACCAGCGCCGCTTCATCAACACGCCGGACGGCCTGCTCGAGCTGCTCGACGCGATGCGTCGCGTGGCACCGGAGCACGGCGGGCTGCGCTACGGCGTTGCCCCGCACTCGCTGCGCGCAGTATCCGAGAACGGGTTGCGCGTGCTGCTGAATGGGCTGCCCGTCGATGCGCCCGTGCACATCCATATCGCCGAGCAGACGGCCGAAGTCGACGACTGCGTGCGCGCCTACGGTGCGCGCCCCGTGCAATGGCTGCTCGATCGCTTCGACGTCGATGCGCGCTGGTGTCTCGTGCACGCGACGCACGTCGACGCCGCCGAAACGGCAGCGCTCGCGAAGCGTCGCGCGGTCGCGGGCCTGTGCCTGACGACCGAAGCGAACCTCGGCGACGGCGTGTTCCCGGCCGTCGACTATCTCGCGCAGGGCGGCGTGATCGGCGTTGGTTCGGACAGCCACGCGTCGGTCGACTGGCGCTCGGAATTGCGCCTGCTCGAATATGGGCAACGGCTCGTGCATCGCGCGCGCAACGTGCTGGCGAGCGATACGCAGGCGCATGTCGCCGATCGCCTGTTCGACGCTTCGCTTGCGGGCGGCGCGCAGGCCAGCGGGCGGCGCGTCGGTGCGCTGCGCGAAGGGTGCCGCGCCGACTGGCTCGTGCTCGATCCCGATCATCCGGCGATCGCCGAACACGACAGCACGTCGTGGTTGTCGGGTATCGTGTTCGCGGAACACGGCGAGACGCCGGTACTCGACGTCTACACGGGCGGCGAGTGCGTCGTGAGCGGCCGCCGTCATCGCGACGAAGCGCTCGCGTATGCCGATTACCGCGCCGCGCTGGCGCAACTGCTGCGCTGACGCGCGCAACCGGCGCACGCCGCAAGCGTGCGCCGGCAGACCTCCAACGGTGATGCGACATGATTGAACAACCGGCTGTATTCACGCTGAAGCAGGGCACGCTGCCGCTGCTGATCTCGATTCCGCACGCGGGCACGCACATCCCCGCCGACATCGCCGCGACGATGACGGCCGACGCGCGTTTCGTCGACGATTGCGACTGGCATCTCGAACGGCTGTACGGATTCGCGGCCGACCTCGGCGCATCGATCCTCGTCCCGTCGCACGCGCGTTACGTCGTCGACCTGAATCGTCCGCCCGACAACGAGAACCTGTACCCGGGGCAGGACACGACGGGGCTCGTGCCGGTCGATACGTTCGACAAGGTGCCGCTATATCCGGCGAACGCGCTGCCCGGCAACGACGAGATCATGCGTCGCCGCGACCGCTACTGGCTGCCGTATCACGAGGCGCTGCAAAGCGAGGTGGCGCGCCTGAAGCGCGAGCATGGCCGCGTGCTCGTGTGGGAAGCGCATTCGATCCGCTCGCACGTGCCGCGCTTCTTCGACGGCCGCCTGCCTGACTTCAACTTCGGCACGTCGAGCGGCGCGAGTGCCGCGCCGGGCCTGGCAGAGGCGCTGGCCGCACGCGTGCTCGAACATGGCGGCTACACGGCTGTCGCGAACGGGCGCTTCAAGGGCGGTTACATCACGCGTCACTATGGCGTGCCCGATACCGGCGTCGAGGCCGTGCAGCTCGAGCTCTCGCAGATCACCTACATGGAAGAGACGCGTCCTTACACGTATGACGAAACGCGTGCGGCGCGGATTGTGCCGCTATTGCAGACGCTCGTCGAGACCGCGCTCGCGTATCGTTGAACGCGGGCCGCTCGGATGCGGCAGCGCGGTGGCGCAGGTGCGCCGCAGCCCGCCGGCACGCAGCCTGCCGCACCGATGCAATGCATCACACGGCATCGATCCAGGGGATCGATGCCGTTTTTTTCGTGTGGCTTTCGTCTGACCGATGCCGTCATCGGCACCTGAAAATTTGACGCCATTTTTAGGTGATATAAGCTGAATGTCAGGAAATCGTCACGCGCACTTGCGGCGGGGCCATCGATCGTGGCTGTACCGCGCCGGAATGCGCTGCGAGACACCTCGCCGACGTGTCGCCGCGCGGCATTGCCGCTTGCGCTTCATCGCGACACGTGTCCTGCATTCATCAGTCAGTCGAGTACGATCGTGAAAGCCGCCAGCCCTTCGATACGCCGGACGCGAAGTCCGTCGGCGGGCGCGCCGCCTCAGGCCGGGCCGATCCGGCATGCTGATCGCGGCACGCGTGCCGCCCCTTTGCGCAAGCCTCGTTGCTTCGCCATTTCCCATCGCGGCTTGCGCCGCTTCAATCTCGTGACCGCGCACGTATTCAGCGCGGTGCAGTGCGACGGCAGCGCATCGTTGTTGCCCTAGCGTCGTTTTCCGCTTCCGTTCCGAGTCGCACCGCCTGTTGCCGCATCGTCCGCGCGGCAGGATCGCGCATGGGCATGCGCCGCGTCGTGGTGCGCGCGTGCGGCGCCGGCGCGACCCATCATCCTCCCGCGTGCGGACTTATCGCGCGCGATTTCCGGAGAGACACCCATGCGTGCGCGCCCGATCGTAGCCGTCACCGCCGACCGCATCCTGCGCGGTGCGCATCCGAACCACACAGCGGGGGAGAAGTACCTGGCCGCACTCGTCGACGGCGCCGGCGCGCTCGCCTTCGTGCTGCCCGCGCTCGGCGCGCGCCAGCCGGCCGACGCGATCGTCGCGGCGATCGACGGGTTGCTGTTGACCGGCAGCTATTCGAACGTCGAACCGCATCACTACGGCGGCGCCGCGAGCGCGCCCGACACGCTGCACGATCCCGCGCGCGACGCGACCGCGTTGCCGCTGATCCGTGCGGCGATCGATGCGGGCGTGCCCGTGCTCGCGATCTGTCGCGGCATGCAGGAGTTGAACGTCGCCTACGGCGGCACGCTGCATCAGCGGCTGCACGCGACGACCGGCTTCGACGATCACCGCGAGCGGCCCGCCGATCCGCTCGAACGGCAGTACGGTCCCGCGCATGCCGTACGGTTCGCGCCCGGCGGCCTGCTGCAGCGGGTCGCGCACGGCGCGCAGGAGGCGACGGTCAATTCGCTGCACGACCAGGGCATCGCGCAGCTCGGCGCGGAGCTCGTCGTCGAAGCCAGCGCACCCGACGGGCTGGTCGAGGCCGTCAGCGTGCGCGGCGCACGCGCGTTCGCGCTCGGCGTGCAGTGGCATCCCGAATGGCGCTACGCGGAACAGCCGCTGTCGCGCGACATCTTCGCGGCATTCGGCGCGGCGTGCCGCGCGCGCATGACGCATCGCATTCATGCAGCCGGTGGCGCGATTTCGTCGCCGGCCGCATCCGACGTCGACTGATAGAGGCCGATCATGCAACCCGAACTGAGCGAATTCCTGCGACAGCACCGCATCACCGAGGTCGAGGCGATCATTCCCGACATGGCCGGTATTGCGCGCGGCAAGATCATTCCGCGCAACAAGTTCGAATCCGGCGAATCGATGCGCCTGCCGCAGGCCGTGATGGTGCAGACCGTCACCGGCGACTATCCGGAAGACGGCACGCTGACCGGCGTGACCGATCCCGACATGGTGTGCGTGCCCGATCCGTCGACGATCTGCCTGATTCCGTGGGCCGTCGATCCGACCGCGCAGGTGATCCACGACTGCGTGCACTTCGACGGCTCGCCGGTCGAGATCTCGCCGCGCTACGTGCTGCGCCGCGTGATCGACCTGTACAAGGCGAAGGGCTGGCAGCCGGTCGTTGCGCCCGAACTCGAGTTCTATCTCGTCGACATGAACGCCGATCCCGACCTGCCGCTGCGTCCGCCCGTCGGCCGCACCGGGCGTGCGGAGACCGGCCGGCAGTCGTATTCGATCGAGGCCGTGAACGAGTTCGATCCGCTGTTCGAGGACATCTACGAATACTGCGAGATGCAGGGGCTCGACATCGACACGCTGATCCACGAGGTCGGCGCCGCGCAGATGGAGATCAACTTCATGCACGGCGATGCGCTGTCGCTCGCCGACCAGGTGTTCCTGTTCAAGCGCACCGTGCGCGAGGCGGCGCTGCGTCACAATATGTACGCGACCTTCATGGCGAAGCCGATGCAGGACGAGCCGGGCTCGGCGATGCATATCCACCAGAGCCTGGCCGATGCGCGCACGGGGCGCAACCTGTTCTCCGACGAGGACGGCGCCGTGTCGCCGATGTTCCACAGCTATCTCGCGGGGCTGCAGAAGTACACGCCCGCGTTGATGCCGATCTTCGCGCCGTACATCAACTCGTATCGCCGCCTGTCGCGCTTCATGGCCGCGCCGATCAACGTGCAGTGGGGCTACGACAACCGCACGGTCGGCTTCCGCATCCCGCAGTCGGACCCGTCGGCGCGCCGTATCGAGAACCGGATCCCGGGCGTCGACTGCAACCCGTACCTTGCGTTCGCCGCGACGCTCGCGGCCGGCTATCTCGGCTTGATCCAGCAGCTCGCACCGACCGAGCCGATCGCGTCGGACGGCTACAACCTGCCGTACCAGCTGCCGCGCAATCTCGAGGAGGGCATCTCGCTGATGGCGGCCTGCGCACCGCTGGCCGGCATTCTCGGCGACAAGTTCGTGAAGGCCTACCTGGCGCTGAAGGAAACCGAATACGAAGCGTTCTTCCGCGTGATCAGCTCCTGGGAACGCCGCCATCTGCTGCTGCACGTGTGAGCGTGCACACAACCGAATACGGAATCACGGAGGAAACATGACTTACCGCAACGAATCTGCCTGGATCCAGCCGGCCGCGCCGAGCGCCACGGCCGCAGCGCCCCGCGCGACGCAGGCGCGCACGACCGCCGAATACCGCGCGCTCGATGCCGCGCACCACATTCACCCGTTCTCCGACATGGGCGCGCTGAACCGCGCGGGCAGCCGCGTGATCGTGAAGGCCGATGGCGTCTACCTGTGGGATTCGGACGGCAACAAGGTGATCGACGGGATGGCCGGCCTCTGGTGCGTGAACGTCGGCTACGGCCGCAAGGAACTCGCCGACGCCGCGTATCGCCAGATCCAGGAACTGCCGTTCTACAACACGTTCTTCAAGACCACGCACCCGCCGGTGATCGAACTCTCCGCGATGCTCGCGGAAGTCACGCCCGCCGGCTTCAACCACTTCTTCTATTGCAACAGCGGCTCGGAAGGCAACGACACCGTGCTGCGCCTCGTGCACCAGTACTGGCGCGTGCAGGGCCAGCCGCAGAAGAAATATGTGATCTCGCGCAAGAACGGCTATCACGGCTCGACGATCGCCGGCGGCACGCTCGGCGGGATGGGCTACATGCACGAGCAGATGCCGTCGAAGGTCGAGCACATCGTGCATATCGACCAGCCGTATTTCTTCGGCGAGGCAGCGGCCGGTGAAACGCCGGAAGCGTTCGGCCTGGCCCGCGCGCAGCAGCTCGAAGCGAAGATCCTCGAACTCGGCGCGGAGAACGTCGCCGCGTTCATCGGCGAGCCGTTCCAGGGCGCGGGCGGCGTGATTTTCCCGCCGTCGACGTACTGGCCGGAAATCCAGCGGATCTGCCGCAAGTACGACATCCTGCTGGTGGCCGACGAAGTGATCGGCGGCTTCGGCCGCACCGGCGAATGGTTCGCACACCAGCATTTCGGTTTCGAGCCGGACCTGATCACGATGGCGAAGGGCCTCACGTCGGGCTACGTGCCGATGGGCGCCGTCGGCATTCACGAGCGCGTGGCGCGACCGATCATCGACAACGGCGAATTCAACCACGGCCTCACGTACTCGGGCCACCCGGTTGCCGCGGCCGTCGCGGTCGCGAACCTGAAGCTGCTGCGCGACGAAGGGATCGTCGAGCGCGTGAAGAACGATATCGGGCCGTACTTCCAGCGCCGGCTGCGCGATGCGCTGGGCGGCCATCCGATCGTTGGTGAGATTGCGGGAGCGGGGCTGGTCGCGGGCGTTCAGCTTGCGCGCGACCGGAATCGGCGCGAGCGGTTCGGTGCGAACGTCGATATCGGCACGATCTGCCGCGACTTCTGCTTCAACGGCAACCTGATCATGCGCGCGACCGGCGACCGGATGCTGCTGTCGCCGCCGCTCGTGATTCGCGAGGCGGAGGTCGACGAGATCGTCGACAAGGCGAAGCGCGCGTTCGATGCGACGGCGGAGCGGGTGGGGTAGTCGTGCGACACGTCGCCCAGGGTTCGTGCGGCCGCAATGGCGCGGAACGCATGTGGAATGTGTCCCGATCGGGATCTGACGCGCGCCGCCCGACCGCCGAGCGGTTTTCTTGCGACGGGGCGTGACGTTCCCGGGCACGGAGGATGTCCGTCAATCGTGTCGACCTTTGAGGTGGCACGATCAACGGAGCACAGTGCGTCGTTGTTCGGATGCGTGGTAACGAAGGGGCGGGATTACGCGTGCGCGAATCGCTGCCGTTCGAAATTCATGACGAGCGCGACCGACGATGCAATATCCATCGATCCCGTGTCGACGACGAGATCAGGCGCGGTCGGTACTTCATAGGGATCCGAGATGCCGGTGAATTGCGTTGTCTGGCCGGTGATCGCCTTCGCGTAAAGCTGCTTCGGATCACGTGCGGAGCAAGTGGCGATATCGGTTTTCAGGTAGACCTCGACAAACCGGTCCGCCCCCACGATCTGTCGTGCCCGCTGCCGGTCGGCCTCGTAAGGCGAGATCAGCGCGACGATCACCATGAAGCCCTGACTATTGAGCAACCTGGCGATCTCGGCGGTGCGGCGGCAGTTCTCGGTACGATCTTCCCGCGAGAAGCCGAGATCGGGAGAAACACCTGCCCGCAATTCATCGCCGTCAAGGATGCACGTCGGAATATTGCGTGCGCGCAACTGCGCCGCAATTTCGCGAGAGAGGGTTGACTTGCCGGCGCCGCTCAGACCGGTAAGCCAGAGTGTGTAGTCGTTATGCTCTGGGGACATGGGTGTGCAATCTCTATCGCCAACTCTCGCCATCGCAAGTCATGATTTCGTGCCTAAATGCGATGCCGATTCGGCCGGCTGTTATTTGGTGTAAGGATTCTATGCATCTGGATTTCTACAAATGTTACATAACAATTACCAAAAATTACACTGGCAATTTGCTTTCTTTCGTCATGAAAGGATGTTAATGACCCGAATGAAATGTCTGAACATTGTTCGTGCGCCGAACCGGGAGACGGCATTGAGCCGACGGGGCTGGATGCGCGAAGAAATGGAAGATTTTGTTGCTGCAGGCGGATTTATCCGATTTGCATCGGCCAATACACGTTAATGGTGTTTGGTGAATCGACGCGCGTCAATGGCCAGGTAACGCTTGAGGGCAATGCTCCTGCACCGGCGTCCGATTGGTAGTGCGGCTTTATCGTCGGAAAGCCGCGCAGCGCTTCAGTGCGTTAGCCGGACCGACATCGATTGCCTGCAGACGCAAATCGACACGCGGTAACGAAGGGGCAGGTTGATCGAGATCGAGGCGACGGATTCGTGGAGGAGGCGATGGCTGCCGGTCAAGGCGAGTCTGCGCAGGTGAGTGGTGAATCCGGCGCGCCAAAACGAAAAGGCCCTGCGTCGTGAGACGCAGGGCCTTGAATTCTTTGGTGGGCGGTACTGGGATCGAACCAGTGACCCCTGCCGTGTGAAGGCAGTGCTCTACCGCTGAGCTAACCGCCCAAAGAAGCTGAAATTATGTCAGAGCTTTTGGGGTTCGTAAAGCCCTTTCTGCAAATTTTTTTCAGACCCGCGCAACGATCGGTCAACCGGCCGTGGATGGCTCGACGAGATCGAGGATCGACCCGTCGCGCTTGAGCGTCGCGAGCACGATGCTCGAGTTGATCGACATCACGCCCGCGGCGCGGTGCAGCCGGTTGATCACGAAATCCGAATAGTGATCGAGATCGCGCGCGCGCACCGTCAGCACGTAGTTCGACCCGCCCGTGACGATCTGCGCCGCGATGACCTCCGGCCACTGCTGGATCGCCTCCACGAACCGGTCGTGCCACTCGGGTACGTCCGGCCGCATCGACACATGCACGAGCGCCTCGAACGCGACACCGACCTTCTTCGGCTCGATCGCGCAGCGATACCCGGCGATGGCACCACGTTCCTCCAGCAGTTTCACGCGCCGCAGGCATGCCGACGGCGACAGTGCGACCGCGTTCGCGAGGTCTTGATTGCTGATGCGTCCGTCCCGTTCGAGGTGCCGGAGGATCCGCATGTCGGTTCGATCCAGGGTCATTTCGCAGAATCCGGTGAATTTTTAGATGAGATCCGCAGACTCTACTGAAATCTGGCTGGTTCGTCATCGAAAAGTGAAGCTAATTCTATTTCGTCCTCGATAACATGCGCCCCATGTCCTGGCCGCTCATCCCGACGCAACGTGATGCCTCCGGTTGTCCCGCCGCCTTCAACCTTTACCGTCATTCCGCCATGTACGAACACGTTCCCGCCTACCCGGGCGATCCGATCCTGTCGCTGTTCCAGGCATTCCAGCAGGATGCGCATCCGCACAAGGTCAACCTGAGCATCGGCCTCTACTACGACGACTCGGGCCGGATTCCGGTCCTCGACAGTACCGGCATCGCGGCCGCGCGGCTACGCGAGGCCGGTGCGCCGCACACGTACCTGCCGATGGAAGGGCTCGCCGCGTACCGGCACGGTGTGCAGCGCCTCGTGTTCGGCGACGACTGCACGGCGCTCGCGGAAGGGCGCATCGCGACGCTGCAGACGCTCGGCGGATCGGGCGCGATCCGGCTCGGCGCGGAATTCGTGAAGCGTTATTTTCCCGACAGCGCGATCTGGATCAGCGACCCGACGTGGGACAACCACCGCGTGATCTTCTCGGCCGCCGGCCTCGACGTGCACACGTATCCGTATTACGACGCATCGCGCAACGGCATCCGCGTCGACGCGATGCTCACCACGCTCGATGCGTTGCCGGCGCGCAGCATCGTGCTGCTGCAGCCGTGCTGCCATAACCCGACGGGGCTCGACCTCGACCGCGATGCATGGCGCGCGGTGATCGACGTGCTCGCGCGGAGCGGGCTGATTCCGTTCCTCGACATGGCGTACCAGGGGTTCGGCGACGGTCTCGCCGACGACGCGTGGGCCGTGCGCGCGATCGTCGATGCCGGGCTGCCCGCGATCGTCGGCAATTCGTTTTCGAAGAACTTCTCGCTGTACGGCGAGCGCGTCGGCGGGCTGTCGGTCGTCTGCGCGAACGCGGGCGAGGCCGCGACCGTGCTGAGCCAGTTGCAGGCCGGCGTGCGCCGCACCTATTCGAGCCCGCCGCTGTTCGGCGCACAACTCGTGTCGACGGTGCTGAACGACGACGCATTGCGCGCGCATTGGGACGACGAGGTCGCGCAGGTGCGCGCGCGCATCAAGCGGATGCGCGGCGAACTGAAGGCCCGGCTCGACGCGCGGCTGCCGGACCGCGCGTTCGACGCACTCGTCACGCAACGCGGGATGTTCAGCTACACGGGCATGGCCGCGACCGACGTCGACCGGTTGCGTGCATCGCACGGCGTCTATCTGCTGCGCTCAGGGCGCATGTGCATCGCGGGCCTGAACGATGCGAACGTCGACCACGTCGCGAACGCGATCGCCGACGTGCTCGGCGGCGCGTCGCGGCAGGCCGCCTGAATTTCCCGATCCCGATCCCAAAGGAGGACACGATGGCGGAAACGATCCCGGTCGACCTGCCGCAACTCGCGCAACCGTTCTCGTGGGCGACCCGCGCGGGCGGGTTGATGTTTACGGGGCACGGGCCGGTCGACGCGTCCGGTGCGATTGCCGGCGACACGATGGGCGAACAGGCGCGCATCACGCTCGCGAATCTCGCGAAGGCCGTCGCGGCGGCCGGCGCGACGATGGACGACGTCGCGCAGGTGCTTGTCTACCTGTCCGACGTGAAGGCCATGCCCGAATTCGATACCGAATACCGGCGCCACTTCCGCGAACCGTATCCGAACCGGACGTGCGTCGGCGTGCAGGGTTTCGCCCATCCGGCGATGCGCGTCGAACTCGTCGCGTACGTCGCGCTGCCCGCGGCGCGCACCTAGCAGGAACACCGCATTGCGCGGTGTGCATTCACGCAATCATCGATAAACAAGAGCAGGACTGGAGGAGAACATGAGGACAATCAATCAATTCGCACTGCCAATGATAGCGGGTGCGCTTGCCGCGAGCGGTGCGATGGCGCAGAGCAGCGTGACGCTGTACGGGATCGTCGACCAGAGCATTCGCTATACGACGCATGCCGACGCGTCGAACGATGCGAGCGTGCAGATGACCAACGGCGCGATCACGAACAGCCGCTGGGGGCTGAAGGGCAGCGAGGCGCTCGGCGGCGGGCTGCAGGCGATCTTCCGGCTGGAGAGCGGCTTCGAGCCGCAGAACGGGCAGCTCGACGGCGCGCTGTTCGGCCGCTACGCGTATGTCGGACTCGCGAGCGACTGGGGTACCGTGAAGCTCGGCCGCCAGGCGACCGAGGCGTTCAACCTGTTCGGCGATCTCGATCCGCTGACGGTCGGCAACTACATGGCCAACATGTGGCCGTATTTCCTCACGCAAGGGCGTGCGAGCAACGTCGTCAGCTACGACGGCACGTTCGGCGGGCTGAACGTCGGCGCGAGCTACGGCTTCGGTGGCGTCGCGGGCAGCCTCGGCGCGAATGCGTACTGGGGCACGCACGTGTCGTACACGCAGGGCGGGCTGATGGTCGGCGCGACGTACCAGCAGGTGCGCGACCTGAACAGCCGCGCGCAGCAGGCGTGGGGCGCGGGCGCACGCTACGCGTTCGGCGCGGCGACCCTGTACGCGGGCTATCTCGGCGGCATCGACCGCACGGGCATGCTCGACCAGCAGTTGCTGAACGCGCCGGGCCGCGACGTGACCTACGGTGCGTTCGCGGACAACCCGCGTCGCGACGCGATCTTCTACACGGGCGCGAGCGTCAAGGTGACGCCGGCCGTGTCGGTGACGGGCGTCGCGTATTACGACGACATCCGCAACGTCAACGGCGTCGCCGGCAACGGCGGCAAGCGCTATACGGGCGTGCTTGAGGCCGAGTACGCTTTGTCGAAGGCGACGCAGGTCTACGCGACGCTCGACTACAACCGCGTGACGGGCGGCGCGTTCACGGAATTGCCCGGACGCGGCAACCAGACCGGCGTGGCGGCCGGCCTGCGCCACCTGTTCTGAGCACGCGGCGCGCAGCGGCCGGCCGGTCCGGCACCGGCCCGCGCGCCGTCGACGTTCCGACCGGACAATCGCTTTCGAACGAGGTCATTCGATGCAACCAGAACGGCAATTCCAGCATATCGCGGCGCGCGAGCAAGGCCTGCGTCGCACGCTTTCCGCACGGCAGATGGCGATGATCGCGATCGGCGGCGCCATCGGCACCGGTCTCTTTCTCGGCAGCGGCTTCGCGATCGGCTTCGCGGGCCCGAGCGTACTCGTCAGCTACGCGATCGGCGCGTTCATCTCGCTGCTGCTGATGGGCTGTCTCGCGGAGATGACGGTCGCGCACCCGACCTCCGGTTCGTTCGGCGCGTATGCCGAACATTACGTGAGCCCGTGGGCCGGATTCCTCGTGCGCTACGCGTACTGGGCGTGCATCGTGCTCGCGGTCGGCACCGAGGTCACCGCGATCGCGCTGTACATGAAGTACTGGTTCCCGGGCGTGCCGGGCTGGCTGTGGATCGTCGGGTTCTCCGCGCTGCTGGTGTTCGTCAATGCGCGCAGCGTCGACGTGTTCGGCGCGGTCGAGTACGGCTTCTCGGTCGTGAAGATCGCGGCGATCGTCGCCTTCATCCTGCTCGGCGCCTATGTCGTGTTCGGCAATCCGGGGCTGGTCGGCGACGGCGCCGCGCGCGCGGGATTCCACCATTACACCGATCACGGCGGCTTCTTTCCGAAGGGGGCGTGGGGTACGTGGGTCGCGGTGATCGTGTCGATCTTCAGCTACCTGAGCATCGAGATGATCGCGGTCGCGGCCGGTGAAGCCGAGGATCCCGAGCGCGCGGTCACGCGTGCGTTCCGCTCGACGATCGTGCGCCTCGTGCTGTTCTACCTCGTCACGCTCGCGCTGATGCTCGCGATCGTGCCGTGGACGGCGGCAGGGCGCGACGAAAGCCCGTTCGTGAAGGTGATGGAGGCGATTCACTTGCCGGGCGCGGCCGGGCTGATCAACTTCGTCGTGCTGATCGCCGCACTGTCCGCGATGAACAGCCAGCTCTACATCACGACGCGGATGATGTTCAGCCTGTCGCGTGCGGGCCATGCGCCGAAGGCGCTCGGCGAAGTGGACGCGCGCGGCGTGCCGTTCGGCGCGCTGATGCTGTCGACGCTCGGCATCGCGCTGGCGACCGTGCTGAGCGTGCTGTATCCGGACGCGTCGTTCACGATCATGATGGCGGTGTCGATGTTCGGCGCGCTGTTCACGTGGATGATGATCTTCGTCACGCACTATTGTTTCCGGCGTCGCCGGGCGGCGCTCGGCTTGCCGGCGCCCGCGTTCCGGATGCGCGGTTTTCCGCTGCTGACGCTGCTCGGCGCGGGCCTGATGCTCGCGGTGATGGTGACGACCTACTTCACGGCGGAATTCCACATGACGCTGATCTTCGGCATTCCGTTCCTGGTTGCGCTGTCGGTCGTGTACGCGGTGTGGTATCGCCGTGCGCAGCCGGTACTCCAGCCCGACGCGAAGTTGTGACGGAGCGGCGGGGGCGTGCGCTCAGCCCGCGAGCGCGGGCAGTGCGTCGATCGACGCGCGGACGTAATCCGCGAAGCGCAGCGCAACCGGTTCAGTGGCGCCGCTACGCTTCAGCGCGAGCGTGCGCGATTCGAGCGACGCATCCTTCAGCGGCCGGAACGCGAGCCGGTCGCTCTTCACCTGCTGCAGCACGCGCGGCACCAGCGCGATGCCCATCCCGAACTCGATCATCGACAGGATCGTCTGCCACAGCCGCGCCTCGTGACGGATCAGCGGGCTGAAACCGGCGTTCACGCACTGCGCGATGATCAGGTCGTGATAGTGCGGCGCCGCTTCGCGCGGGAACAGGATGAACGGTTCGGCGGCCAGCGAGGCGAGCGCGACCTGCTTGCGCCGCGTGAGCGGATGCGCGGCCGGCAGGCAGCACACGAACGGTTCCGCATAGACGGGCGTCGATTCGACCTCGGGCGGGAAATGGCCCCAGTGCGCGTAGCCGAGATCGATCTGGCCGCGCTGGATCGCCTGCACCTGCGCCTGTGTGTTCATTTCGCTCAGCACGACCTCGACGCCCGGATAGTCGGCCTCGAAGCGCCGCACGGCGTCGGGCAGCCCGCGATACAGCATCGAATGAACGAAGCCGATCCGCAGCCGGCCCGCGAGACCCGATGCGGAGCGCACCGTCAGGCGTTCGGCCTCGGCCGCCTGCAGCAGCAGCCGGCGCGCTTCGCGGAGCAGTACCTCGCCCGCGTTGGTCAGTGCGACGGTCTTGTTGGTGCGTGAGAACAGCTGGACGCCGAGTGCGTCCTCGAACTTGCGGATGTCGAAACTCAGCGCCGGCTGCGAGATGAACAGGCGCTTCGCCGCGCGCCCGAAGTGCAGCTCCTCGGCGACCGCCACGAAATAGCGCAACTGCCTCAGTTCCATGGGGTCTCCTCGCGGCATCGGTATCGATAAGCGATATCTATCGTACCGGATAAATCCTGTATTGGACGCTTATCGAACGCGCGCCTACGCTCTGCGGAAGGCTTTGCACGGGATTGGCCGGGCGCCGCGGCGCTTCCTCCAGCCGACTTGCAGGCAACCCAGGAGACGCACGCATGAACGACACCGCTCGTGCGCCGGACGCCGGCGCATCCAACATCCCCGACAGCCGGGGCATCAATTTCTTCACGGTCGATCCCGATTTCGGCGCGTTGCTGAAGCTGCATCTCGGCGATGCGCACTATGCCGGTCTGGAGCCGCAACTGCGCGCGCTTGGCGCACGCGTGTCGGGCGAGCTCGACGAATGGGCGTCGCGCGCGGACAAGCACCCGCCCGTGCTCGAGCCTCGCAACCGGCGCGGCGAGGCCGTGCAGCGGATCGACAAGGATCCCGCGTATGTCGCGCTCGAACGCGTCGCGTATTCCGAGCTCGGGCTCGCGTCGCTGAGCCACGGATCCGGATCGGTGCCGCCGCTCGTCAAGTACGCGCTGACGTTCCTGTTCGTGCAGGCGGAATTCGGGCTGTGCTGCCCGGTCAGCATGACCGATTCGCTGACGCGCACGCTGCGCCGTTTCGGCGATCCGGCGCTCGTCGCGCGCTACCTGCCGATGCTGGCGTCGCGCGACTTCGACACGCTGTACCAGGGCGCGATGTTCATGACCGAGCAGGCGGCCGGTTCCGACGTCGGCCGGATCTCGACGCGGGCGACGCGCGAGACGGACGCGCACGGTGAGACCGTCTGGCGCCTGACCGGCGACAAGTGGTTCTGCTCGAACGCGGATGCCGATCTCGCGATGGTGCTCGCGCGGCCCGACGGCGCGCCGGACGGCATCAAGGGTCTCGCGCTGTTCCTGCTGCCGAAGACGCTGCCGGACGGCACGCGCAACCGCTACCGGATCGTGCGCCTGAAGGACAAGCTCGGCAGCCGTTCGATGGCGAGCGGCGAGATTGCGCTCGAAGGTGCGCAGGCGTACCTGATCGGCGAGATCGGCCGCGGCTTTCACCAGATGGCCGACATGATCAACATGTCGCGACTGTCGAACGGCGTGCGCGCGGCGGGGCTGATGCGGCGCGCGCTGAACGAAGCGCTGCACGTCGCCGCGCATCGCGAGGCCTTCGGTCGCAAGCTGATCGAGATGCCGCTGATGCAGCGCCAGTTGTTGAAGATGCTGTTGCCGGCCGAGGCGGCGCGCGCGATGTTCATGCAGATCGCGCTGCTGCTGCCGCAGGCCGATGCGGGCGACGAGCAGGCCGCGCGCTGCGTGCGGATACTGACGCCGCTGATCAAGTTCCGCGCGTGCCGCGATGCGAGGCGCGTGACGGGCGATGCGATGGAAGTGCGCGGCGGCACCGGCTACATCGAGGAATGGAGCGACGCGCGCGTCGTGCGCGACGCGCATCTCGGCTCGATCTGGGAGGGCACGAGCAACATCGTCGCGCTCGACGTCGCGCGGGCCGCGCAGCGCGAACAGTCGCTCGATGCGCTGCGCGCGTTTCTCGGCGACCGGCTCGGCGGGGCGCCGCTGCCCGATGCGAGCCGCGCGGCGCTGCGGCGCATTCTCGCGCGCGCTTGCGACGCGCTCATGCGGGTCGCAGCCGAAGGCGACGACGCTCGCGTGCGCCAGGCCGCGTCCGCGCTGTACTACGCGAGCGCTGCGGTGCTGATGGCGTGCGAGGGCGTGCGGCTCGCGCCGGATTTCCGGCGGCTCGCGCTCGCGCACCTGATCCTGCGCCACAAGCTGCTGCCGGTCGATCCGCTTGCGCCGGCATCGCGCGACGACGAATCGGTCGCCTATGACGCGCTGCTGCGCGGCACGCCGATCGCGCTCGATACCGCGCTCGACCTGCTGCCGGAGGTCGAACGATGAGCACGACGCGTGGCGCACTGGACGGCCTGAAGGTCGTCGACCTGAGTCGCGTGCTCGGCGGTCCGTACTGCACGCAGGCGCTTGCCGACCACGGGGCGACGGTGGTCAAGATCGAGCCGCCGGACGGCGACGAGACGCGCGGCTGGGGGCCGCCGTTCCTCGGCGATACCGCGTGGTACTTCATGGGCGTGAACCGCAACAAGCAAGGGCTCGCGCTCGACCTGTCGCGCGACGAAGGGCGCGCGATCCTGTGGCGCTTGCTCGACGAAGCCGACGTGCTTGTCGAGAACTTCAAGCCGGGTACGCTCGCGCGCTGGGGGATGGACTATGCGCGCGACCTGCAACCGCGCTTCCCGTGGCTGATCCACTGCGCGGTGACGGGCTTCGGCGCGGACGGCCCGCTCGGCGGGCTGCCCGGCTACGACGCGGTGATCCAGGCGATGGCGGGGCTGATGAGCGTGAACGGCGAGCGCGACGGCGACGCGATGCGGATCGGCCTGCCGATCGTCGACATGGTCACGGGGCTCAACGCGCTCGCGGGCATCCTGCTGGCACTCGCGGAGCGGGAGAAGAGCGGGCGCGGGCAGTCGATCGACATCGCGCTGTACGACTGCGGCGTGTCGCTGCTGCATCCGCACCTGCCGAACTTCTTCGGTTCCGGACGCGTGCCGGCGCGCAGCGGCAACGCGCATCCGAACATCGCGCCGTACGACAGCTACCGCACGGCGACCGTGCCGATCTTCCTCGCGATCGGCAACGACCGGCAGTTCGCGCGGCTCGTCGCGCATCTCGGCGTGCCGGCGCTCGCAAGCGATCCGCGCTTCGTCGACAACCGCAGCCGCTGCGCGCACCGGCCCGAGCTGAAGGCCGAACTGGAGGCACGGCTCGCCGCGCACGCCTGCGAGCCGCTCGCGCGCGACCTGATGGCGGCCGGCGTGCCGTGCGGCCCCGTGCGAACGGTGGCCGACGTCGCGCACGATCCGCATGCGCTGCACCGGAACCTGTTCGTCGAGATCGGCGCGTATCGCGGCACGGCGTCGCCGGTGAAGCTGTCGCGCACGCCGGCCACCTATCGTTCGCCACCGCCCGCGCTCGGTGGCGACACGCGCGCGGTGCTCGACCGGCTCGGCGTCGATCCCGCGCTCCAGCAGCAACTGCTCGATGCCGGCGTGCTGAAAACGGCGCCCGGCCATGCGCCCCCCGACTGACATGACGCCGCCGGCCGGCGGCGTCATGCCGGCCACCGGGAAAGGCGCGCGACAGTCGCGCCCCCGAAACCCAACATGGAGACATCGATGAGCCGTCAGCAATCCCCGACCGCCGCGCCGCAACCGCGGCCCGGCCGTGCCGCCTTCGCGGCGTTCGTCGGCACCACGATCGAGTGGTACGACTTCTACATCTACGGCACGGCCGCGGCGCTCGTGTTCGGCAAGGTGTTCTTTGCGAGCACGATGGATCCCGGCGTCGCGACGCTGCTCGCGTTCGTCACGTTCTGGGCCGGCTTCGCCGCGCGGCCGCTCGGCGGCATCGTGTTCGGGCATCTCGGCGATCGTGTCGGCCGCAAGACCGCGCTCGTGATCACGCTGGTGATGATGGGGCTGGCCACGACCGGCATCGGCCTGTTGCCCGGCTATGCGCAGATCGGCGTCTGGGCGCCGGCCGGCCTCGTCGTGCTGCGCGTACTGCAGGGCATCGCGGTCGGCGGCGAATGGGGCGGCGCGGTGCTGATCGCGAGCGAGAACGCGCCGAAGCATCGCAGCATCCTGTATGCGGCGTTCGCGCAGCAGGGCTCGCCCACCGGCAATCTGCTCGCCACGGCCGCGTTCTTCGCGCTGAGCGCGCTGCCGACACCGTCGTTCCTGATGTGGGGCTGGCGCATTCCGTTCCTGCTGTCGGCCGTGCTCGTGATCATCGGCATGGTGATCCGGCTGAAGCTCGAGGAATCGGTCGAGATGCAGCGCGTGCTCGCGCGCAAGCGCACGGTGAAGCTGCCGCTGCGCGATGTCGTGCGCGATCACTGGGTGGTCGTGCTGCTCGCGGCCGGCACGCTGCCGGTGATCAACGTCACGTACTTCCGCAGCACGTTCGCGCTGTCGTGGGCGACGAAGGAGCTCGGCTACGCGCAGGGCACGTTCCTCGGCATCCTGTCGATCTCGCTCGTCGTGCAGTTCCTGATGCAGCCGGTCGGCGCGTGGTTCGTGTCGAAGGTCGACATGCGTCGCGCGATGTGCTGGATCCTGATTCCGGAAATCGTGCTGATGCCCGTGATGTTTCATGCGCTCGCGACACGTTCGTACTGGGTGGCCGTCGCGGGCATGTGCATCTCGACGATTCCGTCAGCGATGTTCTACGGCGCGGTCGGCGGCGTGCTCGCACGCGTGTTCCCGGCGAACATTCGCTACACGGGCCTGTCGCTCGCGTACCAACTGAGCGCGCTCGTCGTCGGCGGCGGCACGCCCGTGCTCGCGCAGGCGATCCTCAATTCGACGGGCAGCATCGTCGGCGTCGCGGTCGCATCGGGGCTTTACGCGTTCGTGTCGCTCGTCTGCATGCTGGCGCTGCTGAATCGCACCGGGTATCGCGCGGACGAACTGTCGACCGCCGAACGCAGCGACGCGGCTGAATGGGGCACCGAAGGCGGCAACGCGGAAGCCGCGGCCGACGGGCGCGCGCAGCCGGGTGAGGGCGGCGCGCTGAAGCCGGCCGGCTGAGCCGCACGGAATACCGCCCCGCGCGAGGCCGGAACACGCCTAACGCGCATCCCCAAAAGAAAACGGCATCGTGCGAAACACGATGCCGTCTTTCCCGGAGTGCGCGGCCGGCGGGCTGCCGGCCGCGCGCATCGCGTCATCAGCCTTCCGTCGGCGGCACGTAGCCGGACGCCTGGTCCGCGCCGTCGCCGAAGAAGTACTTCTCGGTCTGCTTCATCAGGTACTGGCGCGCACGCGGATCGGCCATGTTCAGGCGGTTTTCGTTGATCAGCATCGTCTGCTGCTTCAACCAGCCTTGCCACGCTTCCTTCGAGACGCTTTCATAGATGCGCTTGCCGAGTTCGCCCGGCAGCGGCGGGAAATCGAGACCTTCGGCTTCCTTGCCGAGCTTCGCGCATTGAATCATACGGGCCATCGTGTACTTCTCCTGTAATCGGACTGGGGGAGGGCGGGCGTCTTGCGCCGCTCAGAGCTGTTTCATCAGCACGAGCGACTTGCGCTGCCAGTTATAGAGTTTGCGGCGGTCTTCCGGCAGGTCGTCGACGCTGACCTTGACGAAGCCGCGCTTGAGGAACCAGTGCTCGGTGCGCGTCGTGAGCACGAAGATATGCGTGAGGCCGCGCGCGCGTGCGCGCTGCTCGATGCGCTTGAGCAGGCGTTCGCCGTCGCCCGAGCCCTGCGCTTCCGGCGCGACCGTCAGGCACGCCATCTCGCCGATCTTCTCCTGCTGGTACGGATACAGCGCCGCGCAGCCGAACAGCACGCCATCGTGCTCGATCACCGAGAAGTGGTCGATGTCACGTTCGATCTGGTGGCGGCCGCGCCGCACCAGCGTGCCGTCCGACTCGAGCGGCTCGATCAGCGACAGGATGCCGCCGACGTCGTCCGGCGTCGCTTCGCGCAGGCTTTCGAGGTTCTCGTACGAGATCATCGTGCCGACGCCGTCGTGCAGGAACAGTTCGAGCAGCATGCTGCCGTCGAGCGATTGCGGGATCAGGTGCGCCCGGGTCACGCCGCCGCGGCACGCGCGGATCGAATGCTTCAGGAAAAACGCGTCGTCGCCCTGGATGTTGCCGGAATCGAGCAGCTCCGCCGCCGCGTCGAGCGACATTTCGCGGATTAGCCCGCCTTCGTCGTCGACGATGCCGGGGCCGTCGGTCAGGAACACGATCTTGTCGGCGCGCAGCGCGATCGCGGCGGCCGACGCCACGTCTTCCATCGACAGGTTGAACGCTTCGCCGGTCGGCGAGAAGCCGAGCGGCGACAGCAGCACGAGCTTGCGGCTCGCGAGCGAATGACGGATCGACTCGGCGTCGATCTTGCGCACGATGCCCGTATGCGCGAAATCGACTCCGTCGAGAATCCCCACCGGCCGCGCGGTCACGAAGTTGCCCGACACGACGCTGATGTGCGCGTGCGCCATCGGCGAGTTCGGCAGACCCTGGCTGATCGCCGCCTCGATGTCGAGACGCACTTCACCGGCCGCTTCCTTCGCGGATTCGAGCGCGCGCGCATCGGTAATGCGCAGGCCGTGCGAAAACTCGGATTCGACACCGTGCAGGCTCAACTGCTCCTCGACCTGCGGGCGCGAACCGTGCACCAGCACGATCTGGATACCCATCGCCTGCAGCAGTGCGATGTCGGACACGAGCGCGTTCAGCAGCCCCTGCTGCACCACCTCACCGCCAAACCCCACGACGAACGTGCTGTTGCGGAACTTGTGGATATAGGGCGCGACGGAACGCATCCAGTCGACGAACTGCGCGTGGCTGGCGGCCGAATCGTCGGCGGCCGGCGGCGTCGCGGCGCCGGTCTGGGCGGGAGGGAGGTCGGTTTGGGAATTCATGGGCGGGATTATAATGCGCCCCCATGTCGAATGTACCTAAAAGTCCCGCGCCGACGCGGGCCAAAGCGCCGTCGGCCCGGCACCCGGATGGTGCGGCCGATGCACGCCAGCAGCAGGGCCAGCAGCAGGGCCAGCCGCCGCGCCGGCCGCAGCAACAGCAGGCGGGCCAGCCTGCGCAAGCGCCGCGCGGTCCGCGCGGCGACGAATCGCGCGGCGACGCGCGCCAGCCGGCCGCGAAGGACGCGTCCGCTGCGACGGGCGAGCGCGCGCCGCGCCGCGAGCGTGCGCCGCGCGCCGTCGTCGCACCGAACCCGGTCCCGCCGATCACGTACCCCGAAAGCCTGCCCGTGTCGGGCAAGCGCGACGAAATCGCGCGCGCGATCGCCGGTCATCAGGTTGTCATCGTCTGCGGCGAAACCGGTTCGGGCAAGACCACGCAGCTGCCGAAGATTTGTCTCGATCTCGGTCGCGGCCTCGGCGCCGGCGGCACGGGCCTGATCGGCCATACGCAGCCGCGCCGCCTCGCCGCGTCGTCCACCGGCCGCCGGATCGCCGAGGAGCTCGGCACGCCGTTCGGCGAAGTGGTCGGCTACAAGGTGCGCTTTACCGACAACCTCGCGCCGGGCGCGTCCGTGAAGCTGATGACGGACGGGATCCTGCTCGCCGAGACGCAGACCGACCCGTTGCTGAAGGCATATGACACGCTGATCATCGACGAGGCGCACGAGCGCAGCCTGAACATCGACTTCCTGCTCGGCTACCTGAAGGAAATCCTGCCGAGGCGGCCGGACCTGAAGCTGATCGTCACGTCCGCGACGATCGACGCCGATCGCTTCGCGCGCCATTTCGGCACCGACGAGCGTCCCGCGCCCGTGATCGAGGTGAGCGGGCGGCTGTATCCGGTCGAGATGCGCTACCGGCCCGTGGCCGAGGATCGCCCGGCCGTGAAGAACGCCGAGGGCACGGCCGGCCGCGACCGCGTGAAGACCGCGCGCGAAGCCGAACGCGACCTGATGGACGCGATCGTCGACGCCGTCGACGAGCTGTGCCGCGAAGGCCCCGGCGACGTGCTGGTGTTCCTGCCCGGCGAGCGCGAGATCCGCGAGGCGGCCGAGGCGCTGCGCAAGCACCACCCGCCGCACACCGAGATCCTGCCGCTGTTCGCGCGGCTCTCGGCGGCCGACCAGGACAAGGTGTTCAAGGCGTCGAACGCGCGCCGGATCGTGCTCGCGACCAACGTGGCCGAGACGTCGCTGACGGTGCCGGGCATCCGCTACGTCGTCGATACGGGCCTCGCGCGCGTGAAACGCTATTCGTACCGGAACAAGGTCGAGCAGCTGCAGGTCGAGTCGATCTCGCAGGCAGCCGCGAACCAGCGCGCGGGCCGCTGCGGCCGCGTGGCCGACGGCGTCTGCATCCGCTTGTACGAGGAAAGCGATTACCAGGCGCGCGCGCGCTTCACCGATCCGGAAATCCTGCGCTCGTCGCTCGCGTCGGTGATCCTGCGGATGAAGTCGCTGCACCTGACGGCGATCGAATCGTTCCCGTTCCTCGAACCGCCGCCCGGCCGCGCGATCGCGGACGGCTACCAGTTGCTCAACGAGCTCGGCGCGGTCGACGACGACAACGCGCTGACGCCGCTCGGCCGCGAACTCGCGCGGCTGCCGCTCGACCCGCGCGTCGGCCGGATGATTCTTGCCGCGCGCGACCAGCAGTCGCTGCGCGAGGTGCTGATCATCGCGAGCGCGCTGTCCGTGCAGGACCCGCGCGACCGCCCGATCGAAGCGCAGGAGCAAGCCGACCAGGCGCACCGCCGGTTTGCCGATGAACGTTCCGAATTCCTGCAGTGGCTGAAGATCTGGGCGTGGTTCGAAGAGGCCGTCGCGCACAAGAAGTCGAACCGCCAGCTGGTCGACGCGTGCCGGCAGAACTTCCTGTCGCACCTGCGGCTGCGCGAGTGGCGCGACGTCCATTCGCAGCTGTTGACCGTCGTGCGCGAGCACGGCTGGCGGCTGAACGAAGTCGAGGCGACCTACGAACAGATCCATCTGGCGCTGTTGACGGGCCTGCTCGGCAACCTCGGCCTGAAGGCCGACGACGATCCGCACTATCTCGGCGCGCGCGGGATCAAGTTCTACCTGTGGCCGGGCTCCGTGCTCGCGAAGAAGGCCGGCCGCTGGGTGATGGCGGCCGAGCTCGTCGAGACGAGCCGACTGTACGCGCGCTGCCTTGCGAAGATCGAGCCCGAATGGGTCGAGAAGATCGGTGCGCACCTGCTGAAGAAGTCGCTGTCGGAGCCGCACTGGGAAAAGCGCCCGGCGCAGGTCAGCGCGTACGAGCGCGCGACGCTGTACGGGCTGCCGATTTATCACCGCCGGCGCGTCGCGTTCGGCAAGCAGGATCCGTCGCGTGCGCGCGAGCTGTTCATCCGCGGCGCGCTGGTCGAAGGCGAGTTCGACACGAAGCTCGCGTTCTTCGCGCACAACCGCAAGCTGCTCGCCGACATCGAGCAGCTCGAGCACAAGTCGCGCCGGCAGGACGTGCTGGTCGACGACGAGCTGATCTACGCGTTCTATGACCAGGCGATTCCGGAGGGCATTCACACGGGCGCCGCGTTCGAGCGCTGGTATCGCGACGAGGTGAAGCAGGGCGGCCAGCCCGAGGACAAGCTGCGGCTGCTGTACCTGTCGCGCGACGACCTGATGCGCCACGAGGCGGCCGGCGTGACGACCGAGCTGTTCCCGAAGCGCGCGACGATGGCCGGCGTCGAGATGGCGCTCACGTACCACTTCGAGCCCGGCACGCCGCGCGACGGCGTGACGCTCGCGGTGCCGCTGTATGCGCTGAACCAGGTCGACGCGCGCCGCTGCGAGTGGCTCGTGCCCGGGATGCTGAAGGAAAAGGTGCAGTTGCTGCTGAAGTCGCTGCCGCAGAAGCTGCGCCGGCATTGCGTGCCGCTGCCTGAATACGCGGCCGGCTTCGTCGAGCGGATGGGCCGCGAGCGCTTCGGTGCGGGCGGGCTGGTCGAGGCGCTGATCGCCGACGTGCGCGGCGAGACGCAGGTCGCGATGAAAACGGCCGACTTCAAGCTCGAGACGCTGCCCGCGCACCTGTTCATGAACTTCAAGGTGATCGACGAGCACGGCCGCCAGCTCGCGATGGGGCGCAATCTCGCGCAGCTTCGCCAGGAGCTCGGCGCGCAGGCGCAGCAGCAGTTCCAGAAGATCGCGGCGGCGTCGACGATCGCGGCCGGCGGCGATGCCGATGACGGCCAGGCCATGGGCCAGGCGCCGGCGACGGCTGCCGCGACCGGTACCGCCGCCCGCAACGCGAAGGCCGGCAAGGGCGCGGTGCCGCAGACGGCCGCTGCGGCGGAAGCCGGCGCGACGGCGCTGTACGAGAACCTGACGACGTGGAATTTCGGCAAGCTGCCCGAGCTGCTGGAGATTCGCCGGCGCGGCCAGACGCTGTACGGCTACCCGGCGCTCGTCGATCGCGGCACGCATTGCGACGTCGAAGTGTTCGATTCGCCGGAGGAGGCCGCGCGCATCCATCGGGCCGGCCTGCGGCGGCTGTTCGCGCTGCAGCTGAAGGAGCCGATCAAGTTCCTCGAGAAGAACCTGCCGGGCCTGCGCGAGATGGCGATGCAGTACATGTCGCTCGGCACGCAGGACGAGCTGCGCGACCAGCTGATCGACACGGCGCTCGACCGCGCGTGCCTGCAGGACCCGCTGCCCGACGACGACGCGAGCTTCCACGCGCGCCGCGACGAGGGCCGGAGCCGCCTGAACCTGCTCGCGCAGGAAATCGCGCGGCTGGTCGGGCAGATCCTGGCCGAATACGCGGGGCTCCTGAAGAAGCTCGCGCAGGCGAAGCCGTTCGCGCAGGCGCATGCGGACCTGCAGCAGCAGCTCGCCGCGCTGGTCGGCAAGCGCTTCGTGATCGATACGCCCTACGCGCAACTGGCGCACTTCCCGCGCTACCTGAAGGGCATCGCGCTGCGGATCGACAAGCTGAAGGCCGATCCGGCGCGCGACGCGAAGCAGTCGGCCGACCTGTTGCCGCTCGCCCAGCAGTACCAGCGCGCGGTGTCGCAGCGCGGCGGCGTCGCCGATTCGCGGCTCGCGGAATTCCGCTGGTTGCTCGAGGAACTGCGGATTTCGCTGTTCGCGCAGGAACTGCGCACGCCGATGCCTGTCTCTGTCAAGCGTCTGCACAAGGTCTGGGAGTCGATGCAGCGCTAGCGCAACATCGACTGCCCGGGCCCGCACCGGCGGCTGGCCCCGGTCGGCCGCGCGGCGCCTGCCGCGCCGGCCGACCGGGCCGCCGCGGCGTGCGTCGAAGTGGCGCAATGCCGGCTTCGGTCAACCGGCCGGGCCGGTTGAACGTTTTACAATGACGGTTGTTCCACGACGTGAGTCTTCATGCGCACTTTCCTTTCCCTCGGCCGCACGCTCGCGCTGGCCGCCGCCGTGCTGGCGCCCGCCGCCCACGCGAATAACGTGATCATTCTCAATTCGGCCGAAGCGACGCTGTCCCTGATCGACCAGCAGACCCGCCAGGTCGTCGGCACGATGCCAACCGGCAAGGAACCGCATCACCTGATGATCACGCCCGACAATTCGTCGCTGATCGTCGCGAATTCGGTCTCGAACAGCCTGATGTTCCTCGATCCGAAGACGGGCAAGCTGCAGCGCACCGTCGAAGGGATCGACGATCCTTACCAACTTGGCTTCTCGCCCGACCGCAAGTGGTTCGCGGCGGCGGGCCTGCGCCTCGACCGCGTCGACATCTACGGCTACGACGGCCGCGACCTGAAGCTCGTGAAGCGCGTGCCGCTCGAGGTGATGCCGAGCCACCTCGCGTTCACGAAGGACAGCAAGACCTTGCTCGTATCGCTGCAGGTCTCCGGCGAGATCGCGGCGATCGACCTGCCGACGCAGACGGTCAAATGGAAGATGAAGGTCGGCAAGGTGCCGGCCGGCCTGTGGCTCACGCCGGACGACAAGTACCTGCTCGTCGGGATGACGGGCTCGGATTACGTCGCGGTGGTCGACTGGCGCAACCAGAAGGTCGTCAAGCAGATCGTCACGGGCAAGGGCGCGCACAACTTCCGTTCGCTCGCCGACGGCACGCATGTCGCGGTGACGAACCGGGTCGCGAACACGATCAGCATCATCGACGAGAACACGCTCACCAACGTCGGCGACATCACCGGCCTGCTGCCGGGCCCGGACGACATGGAACTGTCCGCCGACAAGAAGACGCTGTGGGTGACGTTCCGCTTCGCGAAGAAGGTCGGGATCATCGACCTGCCGTCGCGCAAGCTGGTGCAGACGATTTCCGTCGGCCGCTCGCCGCACGGCATCTATTTCTACGACCGCGCGCCGTGGCGCGCCGCGAACGGCGCGTGACGGGCGAGGGGGAACGATGCTGCACCTGATCGATGCATTCGTATCGGACATCCAGACCTGGCTGTACGTCGACGTCGTGCAGCCGCTCCTCTTCAAGTTCAACCTGATGGACTATGACGAGGACACCTACGACGCGCTGTACTGGGTGATCGTCGGCGCGCTGCAGATGGTCCTGATGTTCGTGCTGCTGCGCCCGCTCGAGGCGCTGCTGCCCGTCGAGCGCTGGACGAACCGCCGTGCCGTGCGGGTCGACGTGATCTACACGGCGATCGCGAAGCTCGGCATCTACTCGCTGTTCTTCTTCTTCGCGCTGCAACCGCTGTTCGACAACTTCCAGGCGTGGCTGCGCCTGCACGGCGTTGCGAACCTCAACCTCGACTACCTGTGGCCGGGCGTGACCTCGAAGCCGATCGTCACGTTCGCGATCTATCTCGTCGTGCTCGATTTCGCCGGCTACTGGTATCACCGCTGGCAGCACAAGTTCGGCATCTGGTGGGAGCTGCACGCGGTGCATCACAGCCAGCGCCAGATGTCGCTGTGGTGCGACGACCGCAACCACGTGCTCGACGACGTGATCCAGTCGTGCTTCTTCGCGGCGATCGCGCTCGTGATCGGCGTGACGCCGTCGCAGTTCGTCGTGCTGACCGCGTTCACGAACTTCATGCAGAGCATTCAGCACACGAATGCGCGGCTGCCGTTCGGCTGGCTCGGCGAGCGCCTGTTCGTGAGCCCGATCTTCCACCGCCGCCACCACGCGGTCGGCTATGGCCACGAAGGCACGAAGTACGGCTGCAACTTCGGCGTGCTGTTCCCGTGGTGGGACATGATGTTCGGCACCGCGTCGTGGAACCGCACGGTCGAGCCGACCGGCATCCGCGACCAGGTCGAAGGCGTGTCCTACGGCGAAGGCTTCTGGGCGCAGCACGGCCTCGCGTTCGTGCGGATCTTCCGGCGCCTGTTCCCCGCCAAGCGCGGCGCGGCGTCGGCCTGATCCGGCCATTTTCACGTTGAGCGGCTCTCCCACGCGGCCCGCATGTGCTTTGGCGCATGCGGGCCGCGTGGTTTATCCTTTCCCCGTTTTTCTCCGTCGATACAGGCTGGCATGAACGACTTGCTGCGTTCCTTCGTCCGGGCATTGGCGAGCGCACTGCATCCGCGCATGCTCTGGCTCACCCTGATGCCGTTTCTCGTCTCGGCCGTCCTGTGGGGCGTCGTGCTGTGGTTCTCGTGGCAGACGCTGCTGGATCTCGCACGCGGCGCGCTCGACGGCTTCGTGCTGACGGCCATGCTGTACCGCGCGTTCGACGCGATCGGCATGTCGCAGCTGCACGCGGTCGTTGCGCCGTTCGTGGTCGTGTCGCTCGCGATTCCGCTCATCGTGCTGACCGTGCTGCTGCTGATCGCGACGATCTCGATGCCGGTCGTGATCAAGCACCTGTCGAACCGGCAGTTCGCCGCGCTCGAGCCGAAGCGGGGCGGCACCTTCTTCGGCAGCGTGTTCAATTCGCTGGGGGCGGCGCTGGCCGGCGTCGTCGTGCTGGTCGTCACGATCCCGCTGTGGCTGATTCCGCCGTTCTTCGCGCTGCTGCCGCCGGTGATCTGGGGCTGGCTCACGTACCGCGTGATGACCTACGACGCGCTCGCGCTGCACGCGAGCCGCGACGAGCGCCGGGCGCTCGTGCGGCAGCACCGCTGGCCGCTGATCGGCATCGGCGTCGCGACCGGGCTGCTCGGCACCGTGCCGACCTTCGTATGGGTATCGTCGGTCTGGATGATGGTGCTGTTCCCGTTCGTCGCGGCGGCCATGATCTGGGTTTACGCTTTCATCCTCGTCTTCTCGGCGCTGTGGTTCGGGCATTACTGCCTGCGCGCGCTGGAGGACCTGCGTGCGAGTTCGCGCGCCACCGCAATCGACATGGGGCAGGCATGAGCATCGGCATCATCATCATCGGCGACGAAATCCTTTCGGGCCGCCGGCAGGACAAGCATCTGGCGAAGGTCATCGAGTTGCTCGGCGCGCGCGGCCTCACGCTCGACTGGGCCGAATACGTCGGCGACGATCCGGCGCGCATCACGGCGACCCTCGCACGCGCGATCGCGTCGGGCGACATCGTGTTCTCGACGGGCGGCATCGGCGCGACGCCGGACGACCACACGCGCCAGTGCGCGGCCGCCGCGCTCGGCGTGCCGCTCGAGCTGCATCCGGAAGCGAAGGTGCTGATTTCGGAACGGATCCGCGAAACGCACACCGATCCGGCCACGCCGGTCGACTTCGATTCGCCGGAGAACCAGCACCGCTTCAACATGGGTGTGTTCCCGGCGGGTGCGACGATCATCCCGAACGGCTACAACCGGATTCCCGGCTTCTCGGTCGGCGACCTGCACTTCGTGCCGGGCTTCCCGGTGATGGCGTGGCCGATGATCGAATGGGTGCTCGATACGAAGTACGCGCACCTGCATCACGCGACGCCGCACGCGGAGCGCTCGCTGTACGTGTTCGAACTGCCGGAATCGACGCTCACGCCGCTGATGGAGCGCATCGAGCGCGATTTCCCGGGCGTGCGCGTGTTCAGCCTGCCGAGCGTCGGCGATGCGGAGCGCGGCGGGATCTATGCACGCCGTCACATCGACCTCGGCGTGAAGGGCGAGCCGGAAGCGGTCGCGGCTGCCTACGTGAAGCTGCGCGAAGGCGTGCACCTGCTCGGCGGCGACGTCGTCGAACCCGATACGCCGCGCGCCTGAGCGCCTCCTCAATCAGCCGTACAAAAGCCACGGGCCGCGCAACGCGGCCCGTCATCGGCATGTCATCGCCCGGCTCGACGATGGGGTTGTCGTCACCGGCGGGAGCGGCGTGCCGTCAGGCGCCGATCCACGGCAGTTTCCGGAAGCACCAGCCGTCGACCGTCTTGCGGTGGCCTTCGGCGTCCTTTGCGCCCTCGAAGCCTTCGAGCAGATCGAACGCCTTCGTGAAGCCGGCTTGCGCGGAGGCGACCGCGGCGAGCTTCGAGCGCGCAGCGCTGCGGCACAGGAACAGGATGGGCGTATCGGCCGGGAGGGCCGCCTTCAGTTCGTTGACGAATTCGGCGTTCGGCACGCCGCCCGGGTAGCGCGTCCATTCGAGATGCAGGTACTGACCGTCGCCGACGAGCGGGCGGCCGATCCAGTCGAGTTCGGCGCGGGTGCGCACGTCGACGAGGCGCGCCGACGGATCGAGCTGCAGCAGTTCGAAGGCCTCGGCCGGCAGCAGCGCCCCGGCGTAGTTGAGCGCGGCTTGTGCGCGGCGTTCGTCGGCCTTCGCGTAAAGCTGGTCGAGCGTACTCATGGCAGGGAGTCTCCTATCGGTCAAACGAACATTCTAGCGCGGCGTCGCGGCACGGATGTCCGTGGCGGTACGGTGCGCGCGCCTCACACGCGTTCACCAAATAAGTGCAGAATGGCACGCATGCACCAGAATGATTCGGTTGGCGCGGCACGTTGCAACGATTGCACCATCACGGTGCCTTCGGTTGGCAGGCGGGGCGAAGCCGAGCCCCGGAATTGCGCAGCCCAGCCCCGTCGCGACGAGCGCCGGCGCGATTCGCGCCAATCTTGCGCATAGGTGGCACGGAAGCTGCTTTATAGGATTCGGTCGAATCGGGGCGCGCTGCGCCAAAGCAAGATCCCGATCAGCTCGATAAACGAGGCGGTTCCCAGTCCGCCGGAATTGTTCAATCAGGAGAAGAGGTTATGAGTAAAACCGTCGCCGACGTCATGCAGCTCGTGAAGGACGAGGACGTCAAGTTTGTCGATTTCCGCTTCACGGATACGCGCGGCAAGGAACAGCACGTGTCGGTGCCGGTTTCGGCGTTTGACGAAGACAAGTTCGAAAGCGGCCATGCATTCGACGGCTCGTCGATCGCGGGCTGGAAGGGCATCGAGGCGTCGGACATGCTGCTCATGCCGGATCCGAACGCCGCATTCGTCGACCCGTTCTATGAAGAGTCGACCCTGGTCCTGACCTGCGACGTGGTCGAGCCGGCCGACGGCAAGGGCTACGAGCGCGATCCGCGTTCGCTCGCGAAGCGCGGCGAAGCGTACCTGAAGAGCACGGGCATCGGCGACACGGCGTACTTCGGTCCGGAGCCGGAATTCTTCATTTTCGACTCGGTCCAGTGGAACACGGACATGTCGGGCTGCTTCGTGAAGATCAACTCGGAAGAAGCACCGTGGTCGGCAGGCAAGGAATTCGAAGGCGGCAACACGGGCCACCGTCCGGGCACGAAGGGCGGCTACTTCCCGGTCGCGCCGGTCGACACGTTCCAGGACATCCGTTCGGAAATGTGCCTGCTGCTCGAACAGCTCGGCATCCCGGTCGAAGTGCACCACCACGAAGTGGCGGGCCAGGGCCAGAACGAAATCGGCACGAAGTTCTCGACGCTCGTGCAGCGCGCCGACTGGACGCAATGGTCGAAGTACATCATCCATAACGTCGCGCACTCGTACGGCAAGACGGCGACGTTCATGCCGAAGCCGGTCGTCGGCGACAACGGTTCGGGCATGCACGTTCACCAGTCGATCTGGAAGGACGGCCAGAACCTGTTCGCGGGCAACGGCTACGCCGGCCTGTCGGAACTGGCGCTGTTCTACATCGGCGGCATCATCAAGCACGCCCGTGCGCTGAACGCGATCACGAACCCGACGACGAACTCGTACAAGCGTCTGGTCCCGCACTTCGAGGCACCGGTCAAGCTGGCCTACTCGGCGCGCAACCGTTCGGCATCGATCCGCATTCCGCACGTGTCGAACCCGAAGGGTCGCCGCATCGAAACGCGCTTCCCGGATCCGATGGCGAACCCGTACCTGTGCTTCACGGCGCTGATGATGGCCGGCCTCGACGGGATCCAGAACAAGATCCATCCGGGCGAAGCAGCGGACAAGAACCTGTACGACCTGCCGCCGGAAGAAGATGCAAAGATCCCGACCGTGTGCGCGGGCCTCGACCAGGCGCTCGAAGCACTCGACAAGGATCGCGAGTTCCTGACGCGCGGCGGCGTGTTCACGGACGGCATGCTGGACGCGTACCTTGCGCTGAAGGAGCAGGAGCTGGCGAAGTTCCGCATGACGACGCACCCGATCGAGTTCGAGATGTACTACTCGCTCTAATCGGCGATGGATGGCGCTTCGATTCAGCGCCGTCATGCCGGTTCGTTCCCGTCGCGCGGCCTGCGGCGGGAACGGCGGAGTCTGAAAGGGGCGGCGTCCAGCCGTCCCTTTTTTGTTCCGGTGATTTTCCTTTTCTGGCCCGTAGAGGCGCGACAAGCACGCAGATGGTTCTGAAGAATCTGATCAAGGCGAAAACGGGGCAGCCCGAGCGACTGACGGACGACGATCGGCTCGCACGCTCGGGCCTGCTGGCGGGGCTGGAAGCGCTGCCGACGGTCGTGATCGTGCTCGACCGCAAGACGCTGCGGATCGCGTTCGCGAACCCGTCTGCCGAGGCGATGCTCGACATTTCGCGCCGGCAGCTCGCGCAGCGGCCGTGGGGCGAGATTTTTCCGAATGCGAACGAGCTTGCGTCGACGATCACCGCGATCGGCGAGGAACGCTTTCACGCGACGCACCTCGATACCGTGCTCGACCGGCCCGGCCGCGAACCGCTGCATGTGCATGCGATCGTCGGCTTCCTCGAGACCGCGCCCGATTTCGTGCTCGTCGAGTTGTTCGAGAACGAGCGGCAGTCGCGCACCGATCGCGAGGAGCGCATCCACGACCTGACCGCGGTCAACAAGCAACTGATCCGCAACCTCGCGCACGAGATCAAGAACCCGCTCGGCGGCATCCGCGGCGCGGCCCAACTGCTCGAATTCGAGCTCGGCGAGCGCGAGCGCGGCGAGTTGCGCGAATACACGCAGGTGATCATCAAGGAGTCCGATCGCCTGCAGACGCTCGTCGACCGGTTGCTGGAGCCGCACCGGCATCCGCACATCGTCGGCGACGTGAACATCCATGAAGTATGCGAACGCGTGCGCGCGGTGATGCTCGCGGAATTCCCGCGCGGGCTCACGATCGAGCGCGACTACGACGTGAGTGTGCCGGACCTGCGTGGCGACAAGGAGCAACTGATCCAGGCGCTGCTGAACATCGTGCGCAACGCCGCGCAGGCGCTGCGCGAACGGATCGCGCAGGGCGACGCGAAGATCGAGCTGCGCACGCGCATCGCGCGCAAGGTGACGATCGCGAAGCGCCTGTACCGGCTGGCACTGGACTTGCACGTGATCGACAACGGGCCCGGCATTCCGGAGGAAATCCGCGACCGGATCTTCTACCCGCTCGTATCCGGGCGCGACGACGGCAGCGGTCTCGGCCTGACGCTCGCGCAGACGTTCGTGCAGCAGCACGACGGGATGATCGAGGTCGAAAGCCGGCCCGGACGTACCGAATTTCAGATCCTGCTGCCGCTCGACCATTGAGCGGCGGCATGGCGATTCACCAGATTCACCAATATCTGACCGACCTATGAAGCCGATCTGGATAGTAGACGACGACCAATCGATCCGCTGGGTGCTCGAAAAAGCGCTCGCCCGCGACAGCTTCGCGACGAAGAGCTTCGCGAACGTGCGTGATGCGCTGGCCGCGCTCGACCACGAGACACCGCAGGTGCTCGTATCCGACATCCGGATGCCGGGCGGCTCGGGCCTCGAGTTGCTGCAGGCGATGCACGAGCGCCTGCCGGGCCTGCCCGTCATCATCATGACGGCGTTCTCCGATCTCGACAGCGCGGTTGCGGCGTTCCAGGGCGGCGCGTTCGAATATCTCGCGAAGCCGTTCGACGTCGACAAGGCGGTCGAGCTGATCCGCCGCGCGGTCGAGGAAAGCCTGCGCGGCGGCGCGCCGCTGGACGAGCGCGTGGCCGAGGCGCCCGAGATGCTCGGCCAGGCGCCCGCGATGCAGGACATGTTCCGCGCGATCGGCCGCCTGTCGCACTCGGCCGCGACCGTGCTGATCACCGGCGAATCGGGCACCGGCAAGGAGCTCGTCGCGCGTGCGCTGCACCGTCACAGCCCGCGTGCGAACGGGCCGTTCATCGCGCTGAACACCGCGGCGATTCCGAAGGACCTGCTCGAATCCGAGCTGTTCGGCCATGAGCGCGGCGCGTTCACCGGCGCGCAGACGACGCGGCAGGGCCGCTTCGAGCAGGCCGAGAACGGCACGCTGTTCCTCGACGAAATCGGCGACATGCCGTTCGACCTTCAGACGCGCCTGTTGCGCGTGCTGTCGGACGGGCAGTTCTATCGGGTCGGCGGGCACAACCCGCTGCGCGCGAACGTGCGCGTGATCGCCGCGACGCACCAGAATCTCGAGTCGCGCGTGCGGCAGGGGCTGTTCCGCGAGGATCTTTACCACCGGCTCAACGTGATCCGGCTGCGCTTGCCGCCGCTGCGCGAACGCAGCGAGGACATCGCGCTGCTCACGCGCCACTTCCTGCAGAAGAGCGCACGCGATCTCGGCGTCGAGCCGAAGCGCGTGTCCGACGAAGCGTTGGCTTACCTCACGTCGCTGGCGTTTCCCGGCAACGTGCGCCAGCTCGAGAATCTCGCGAACTGGCTGACGGTGATGGCGCCCGCGCAAACGGTCGAGATCAAGGACCTGCCGCCCGACCTCGTGCCGGCCGGTGCGCCGGTGGCCGCGTCGGGCGACGGTGTGGAGGCGCACGTCGGTGGCGATACGGCGTTCTCGCCGCCGGCGATCGGTGCGGCACCGGCGGTGCCAGCGCCTGTCACGTCGGCGCCGAACGGCAGCGCGCCGGCCGGCTATCCGTTGTGGGAGCATGGCCTGCGCACCGAGGTTGCACGATTGTTGCGCGAGAACTCGGCCGACGTGATGGACGAACTCGCACGCCGCTTCGAGGCGGCCGTGATTCGCGAGGCGCTCGACTTCACGCGTGGCCGCAAGGTCGAAGCCGCGGAACGGCTCGGCATCGGCCGCAACACGATCACGCGCAAGATCCAGGAACTCCATCTGGAGCCCTGAGCACGATTTGCGGCATGCGCGGGCATCGCGCATGCCGCGATCGGACATAATCGCGGTTTGCACGCAGCTTGCCATTCCGCCCATCCGCAATGTCCGATTCCTTCCGCTGGCCCGCCGGGGCCGACCCGTTCCGTTTCCTCGAAGCCCTCGACAGCAAGCGCGCCCGCACGTGGGTCGACGAGCAGAATGCGCGCACGCGCGCCGCGCTGCGTGACGACGACGCCTATCGCGCGCTGACGGCGCGCCTTGCCAAAGCGTACCTGCCGCGCGAGCGCCCGGTGATTCCGACCCGCTGGCGCGACTGGGCCTACGACCTGTGGCAGGACGATCTCCATCCGAAAGGGCTGTGGCGCCGCACGCGCTGGGACGACTGGCGCGCGGGAAAACCGGCGTGGGAAACGCTGCTCGACGTCGACGCGCTCGGTGTGGAGGAGGGCGAGTCGTGGGTGTTCGAGCAGGACTCGATCCTGTATCCGGACGGCGATCGCGCACTGCTGTCGCTGTCGCCGGGCGGCGCCGACGCGGTCGTCGTGCGCGAATTCGATCTCGTCGAACGGCGTTTCGTCGACGGCGGCTTCACGATCGACGAGCCGGGGCATCACACGGTCGGCTGGATCGACCGCGATACCGTCTACGTAAGCTGGGATCGCGGCGAAGCGCATGCGACCGCGGCCGGTTATCCGTATGAAGCGCGGCGCTGGGTGCGCGGCACCGCGCTTGCCGATGCGCCCGTCGTGTTCCGTGGCGAACCCGACGACATCAGCGCGGGTGCGGGCTTCGATCCAATCGACAACCGCCACGTCGCGTGGCGCAGCGTCGATTTCTTCGATGCCCATGCGTACCGGCTGACCGAGACGGGCGAGTGGGCGCGCTACGACGTACCGCCCCATGTCGAGGTCGGGTTCTGGGAAGGCTGGCTCGTGCTGGAGCCGCGTCTCGACTGGGATTGCGACGGCGTGCGCCATGCGGGCGGTTCGCTGCTCGCGATCCGCGAGCAGGCGTTCCTGGCCGGGTCGCGCGAATTCACGACGCTGTTCGCGCCACAACCGTCGACGTCCGCGTGCACGTGGACGAACACGCGCACGACGCTGATCGCGAGCTGGCTCGACGACGTGCACAACCGCACGATGCTGTGGCAGCCGAGCCAGGCCGACGACGGCACGTGGACGTGGGATGCCCGGCCGTTCGAGTGGCCGGGGCCGGGCGATGCGCAGATCGACGTCGAGCCCGTCGAAGCGACGCTGAACGACGAGATTTACGTGGACGTCGATACCTATCTCGATCCGCCCGAATGCTGGCTGGCCGATCTTGCCGATCGCGCGGACGATGCGCCGTCGCGCCGCGTGCTGCTCGACCGGCCGCCGGTGCAGTTCGACGCGGCCGGGCTCGTCGTGCGCCGCGCGAGCGCGCGTTCGCGAGATGGCACGACGGTGCCGTACACGCTGATCGGGCCGCGCGATGCACTCGACGTGGCCGACGGCGCTGCCCGCGTTGCGCGGCCGTGCCTGCTGTCGGGCTATGGCGGTTTTGCGATCCCGAACCTGCCGGGCTACAGCGATGCGTTCGGTATCGGATGGCTCGAGCGCGGCGGCGTGATGGCGTTCGCGCACATCCGTGGCGGCGGCGAGTTCGGGCCGCGCTGGCACGTCGATGCGCAGCGCGAACATCGCCAGCGTTCGTTCGACGATTTCATCGCGGTGGCCGAGGATCTGGCCGCGACCGGCGTGACGACCGCCGCGCAGCTCGGCATCGAGGGGGGCAGCAACGGCGGATTGCTGGTCGCCGCGTGCATGGTGCAGCGGCCGGAGCTGTTCGGCGCGGTGCTCTGCCGCGTGCCGCTGCTCGACATGCGGCGCTATCCGAAGCTGCATGCGGGCGCCGCATGGCTCGACGAATACGGCGATCCGGACGATCCGCACGAAGGCGCGGCGCTGGCCGCGTACTCGCCGTATCACCGCGTGCGTGACGGCGTCGCGTATCCGCCGTTACTGCTGACGACGTCGACGCGCGACGACCGCGTGCATCCCGCGCATGCGCGCAAGATGGCGGCGCGCATGCATGCGCTCGGTCATGAACGGGTGTGGTACTGGGAGAACACCGACGGCGGCCACGGCAGCGCCGACGATCTGGAACGCGCGGAAGCCGATGCGGCGGAATTCGGATTCCTGTGGGCCCATCTCGGGCCGGCGCCCGCACGGCGCTGAACGCGCGCGGGCTGCCCGAGCGATCAGCCGACGACCGCGACGACGGGCGTGTGGTCGGACGGCTGTTCCCACGTGCGCGGCGTGCGATCGACTTCGCACGACGTGCAGGTTTCCGCGAGCGCCGGCGACAGCAGCACGTGGTCGATGCGCAGCCCCGCGTTGCGACGGAACGCCATCATCCGGTAGTCCCACCACGTGAAGGTCTTCTCCGGCTGTTCGAAGCGGCGGAACGCATCGACGAAGCCGAGCTCGATCAGTTGCGCGAAGTGTGCGCGTTCCTGCGGCGACACGAGGTTCTGGCCTTCCCATTTCGCGGGGTCGTGCACGTCGCGGTCTTCCGGCGCGATGTTGTAGTCGCCGAGCAGCGCGAGCTTCGGGTAGCGCTGCAGCTCGGTGCGCAGCCATGCCTGCAGCGCGTCGAGCCATTGCATCTTGTAGACGAACTTGTCGGAGTCGGGCGCCTGGCCGTTCGGGAAATACGCGGACACGATGCGCACGCCGTCGATCGTCGCGGCAATCACGCGCTGCTGCGGATCGTCGAAGCCGGGGATGTTGCGCACCACGTCCGACTCGTCGAACGGCAGCGTGTCGCGCGCGAGGATCGCGACGCCGTTGTAGGTTTTCTGGCCCGTGAACCAGCTGCGGTAGCCGGCCGCCTCGAGGTCGGCGCGCGGGAATTTCTCGTCCGGCAGCTTCAGTTCCTGCAGGCACAGCACGTCGGTTCCGCTTTGCGCGAGCCAGTCGAGCACATGCTGCTTGCGGACGTTGAGCGAGTTGACGTTCCAGGTGGCGATTTTCATGAACGGGAGTGTGCGTGCGGGGTGAATGCGAAGGCCGCCATCTTACCGCGAGCACGCGGCGCGAACGCGCGCATCGTGCGGGGCGGGGGAGGGGCCGCGCGCGGCTGTTTCGATGGACCGAGAAGAAATTGTGACAAAAGTATTGACGTGAGTACTCCCTCACCCTATAATTTATTTCTCTGACGCGGGGTGGAGCAGTCTGGCAGCTCGTCGGGCTCATAACCCGAAGGTCGTAGGTTCAAATCCTACCCCCGCAACCAAGCACACCAGACGATGTGCAGCGCATATGACCGATGCGCGCTTCGTCGACAAGAACCCGGCCTCGTGCCGGGTTTTTTGTTTTCTGCGCGGCTGTGATCAGCGCGCCGCCCACTCGACCGCCGCCTTCGCGTGCAGCGCGGTCGTATCGAACACCGGCAGCGGCGAGTCGTTCGCGCCGATCAGCAGCGTGATTTCCGTGCAGCCGAGGATCACGGCCTGCGCGCCGCGCCGGGCCAGTTCCTCGATGATCGTCACGTACGTCGCGCGCGATTCCGGCGAGATGATGCCGTGGCACAGTTCGTCGTAGATGATCCGGTGCACGTCGTCGCGCCCGCGTTCGTCCGGCACGAGCACGTCCAGCCCAAATTTGCCGCGCAGCCGTTCAGCATAGAACGGCAACTCCATCGTGTAGCGCGTGCCCAGCAGCGCGACGTGCTCGACGCCGGCATCGCGCAGCGCGTCGCCGGTCGGATCGGCGATATGCAGGAACGGCAGCGTCACCGCGGCTTCGATCGCATCACATACGCGATGCATCGTATTGGTGGTCAGCACGACGAGATCGGCGCCGGCCGCTTCGAGCTGCCGCGCGGCGCCGGCCATCCGTTCGCCGAGCGCGGCCCAGTCGCGCGTGCGCTGCAGCGCTTCGATCTCGGCGAAATCGACCGTGACCAGCACGCTCTTCGCGTTGTGGTGCCCGCCGTGCAGCGCCTTCGAATGCCGATTGATCATCCGGTAGTACTCGGCCGACGATTCCCAGCTCATCCCGCCGATCAGTCCGATCGTCTTCATCTGTCACCTTTGCGTTTCATGTATTGCGGCAGACGAGTATAGGCGCCGCTGTCCGCGCCCGGCCGGTACGATCCGCGCAAAGCGGGCCGGTACGGCGCCGCCTGGCGAGGCCGCACGAGACAGTTGAAAGCAGCACTGTGTTTTTGTACAGTATCGGCACCGTGAACCCGACCATCATTCCGCCCGCCGACCCGCACGTGCCGCCGCCGGGCGACGCGCTGCCGCGCATGCGCAAGATCATTCACTGCGACTGCGACTGCTTCTACGCGTCGGTCGAGATGCGCGACGACCCGTCGCTGCGCAACCGGCCGCTCGCGGTCGGCGGCCGGCCCGACCAGCGGGGCGTGATCGCGACCTGCAACTACGAGGCGCGGCGCTACGGCGTGCATTCGGCGATGTCGTCGGCGCTGGCGATGCGCAAGTGCCCGGACCTGCTGATCCTGCCGTCCGCGATGGACAAGTATCGCGCGGCGTCGCGGCAGATCATGGCGATCTATCGCGACTACACGCCCGATGTCGAGCCGCTGTCGCTCGACGAGGCGTACCTCGATGTCAGCGGGTCGGAGCGGTGCCAGGGCAGTGCGACGCTGATTGCACGGGAGATCCGCCAGCGCGTGTTCGACACGGTCGGCGTGACCGTGTCGGCCGGGGTCGCGCCGAACAAGTTCATCGCGAAGATCGCGTCCGACTGGAACAAGCCAGACGGGCTGTTCGTCGTGCGGCCGCACGAGATCGACGCGTTCGTCGCGGCGCTGCCGGTGCGCAAGCTGCACGGCGTCGGCAAGGTGACGGCCACGCGGCTCGACCGGCTCGGCATCCAGACCTGCGCGCAGTTGCGCGACTGGCCGCTGATCGACCTGCATCGCGAATTCGGCGCGTTTGGGCGGCGGTTGTACGAACTGTCGCGCGGGATCGACGAGCGGCGTGTGCAGGCCGACCAGGAGCGCAAGTCGGTCAGCGTCGAGACGACCTACGTGACCGACCTGACGACGCTTGAGCAGTGCGCGGCGGAAATCCGCCGCCTCGTCGTGCAACTCGACGCGCGGATCGAACGGGCGGGCGCCGCGCGGTCGATCCGCAAGCTTTACGTGAAGATCCGCTTCGCCGATTTCCAGCGCACGACGGTCGAGTGCGTGGCCGATGCGACGAACGCGGACACGGCGGTCACGCTACTCGCGAAGGGGCTGCAACGGCGTGCGCAGGCGGTGCGCTTGCTCGGCGTGGGCGTGCGGATCGACGAGGATACGGCCGAGCGCCACGGGCAATTCTCGCTGTTCGACGATGAATCGCCCGCGCCATGAAAAAAGGCACCGCCGAAGCGGTGCCTTGGTTTGCCTGCAGCCGAACAGGCCGGGCGGCGCTCAGTGCGCGGGCGCAGCCATCCCGTTGTGGCGCAGCAGCGCATCGATCTGCGGCTCGCGGCCGCGGAACGCCTTGAACGAATCCATCGCCGGGCGGCTGCCGCCGACCTCGAGGATTTCGCGGCGATAGCGCGTGCCGGTCGCCGCGTCGAGCACGCTGCCACTCGCGGCGGCCGCTTCCTCGAACGCTGCGTACGCATCGGCCGACAGCACCTCGGCCCACTTGTAGCTGTAGTAGCCGGCCGCGTAGCCGCCCGCGAAGATGTGGCTGAACGTGTTCGGCCAGCGCGAGAACGGAGCTTGCGGGATCACGTGATAGCGTTCGTTGATCTCGCGCGCGAATGCGGTCACGTCGGTGGCGCCCGCGGGGTCGAAGTCGACGTGCAGCAGCATGTCGAACATCGAGAATACGATCTGGCGCAGCGTGCCGAGCCCGCTCTGGAAGTTCTTTGCCGCGATCATCTTGTCGAACAGCTCGCGCGGCAGCGCGGCGCCTGTGTCGACGTGCGACGACATCGACGACAGCACGTCCCATTCCCAGCAGAAGTTTTCCATGAACTGCGACGGCAACTCGACGGCATCCCATTCGACACCGTTGATGCCCGACACGCCGAGTTCGTCGACACGCGTGAGCATGTGGTGCAGCCCGTGGCCGAATTCATGGAACAGCGTGATGACTTCGTCGTGCGTGAAGCAGGCGGGCTTGCCGCCGACCGGCGCCGAGAAGTTGCAGGTGAGATAGGCGACCGGCGTCTGCACGCTGCTGCCGCGCTTCGCGCGCGAACGCGCATCGTCCATCCATGCGCCGCCGCGCTTGCCTTCGCGCGCGTACAGGTCGAGATAGAACTGCGCGACGAGCGAGCCGTCGCGGTTCTCGACGCGGAAGAAACGCACGTCCTTGTGCCACACCGGCGCGTCGTCCGGCTTGATCCGCACGCCGAACAGCGTCTCGGTGACGGTGAACAGGCCCTTCAGCGCGGCCGGCTCGGGGAAGTACTGCTTGACCTCGTTTTCCGAGAACGCGTAGCGCTGCTGGCGCAGTTTCTCGGCCGCGAATGCGACGTCCCACGGCGCGAGTTCGGCGAGGCCGAGTTCCTTCGCGGCGAACGTGCGCAGCTCGTCCCAGTCCTTGTCCGCGTGCGGGCGTGCGCGCGTCGCGAGATCCTCGAGGAACGCGATTACCTGCTGCGGCGATTCGGCCATCTTCGGCGCGAGCGACACTTCGGCGAAGTTGCGGTAGCCGAGCATCAGCGCCTCTTCGCGGCGCAGCTTCAGCGCATCGGCGACGATCGCCGTGTTGTCCCATTCGGCCTTGCCGTCGCCGTACTGCGGCCCGAGTTCCGACGCGCGCGTCGCATAGGCGCGGTAGAGCGTCTCGCGCAGTGCGCGGTTGTCGGCGTATTGCAGCACCGGGAAGTACGACGGGAAGTGCAGCGTGAATTTCCAGCCTTCCTTGGCATCCTTTTGCGCGGCTTCGCGGGCGGCCTCGATCGCGTCGCCGGGCAGGCCGGCCAGGTCGGCTTCGTCCTGCACGAAATACGCGTACGCGTTGGTTGCGTCGAGCACGTGATCGGAGAATGCCTTCGACAGTGCGGCCTGCTGTTCCTGCAGTTCGGCGAAGCGCGGTTTCTGGTCCTCGGGCAGCTCGGCGCCCGACAGGCGGAAATCGCGCAGCGCGTTGTCGAGGATCTTCTTGCGTTCGGTGGACAGCGTCGCGTATTCGGCGCTCGCGGCGATCGCCTTGTACTTCTCGTACAGCGCGAGGTTCTGGCCGACGCTCGACCAGAATTCGGTCACGCGCGGCAGGTTCTCGCCGTAGGCGGCCCGCAGTTCGGGTGTATCGGCGACCGCGTTCAGGTGGCCGACGATGCCCCACGCGCGACCGAGCGGCTCCGTTGCGCGCTCGACCGTCTCGACGACTTCCGCCCAGGTTGCCGGCGTCGCGGCCGCGCTTGCCGTCTCGACCGCGCGGTTGGCGGCATCGAGCAGCGTGTCGAGCGCGGGCGTCACGTGTTCCGGGCGGATCTCGCCGAAGCGGGGCAGCCCCGAGAAATCGAGAAGCGGGTTGGTGTTGGCGCTGGCGGACATAAGACTCCCTGTCTGTTGCCGGATGAACCGGAGTGAAAAGGGTAAGGCGCGCAAGGCAACGCGGCGCCCGATATCGACATTATTGGGGCGCATCGCGCGCTTTCCAATCGTTAGTTTCTAACGATGCGATTGACGCGGGGTCGAATGCCGGGGGGAGGCGTCTGATGGCGCGGCCGACGCGGTGCGGTGCGGCCGGCGAGGCACCGGCGCGCGGAATCGCGCGCCGGCTGAACGGGCAGGCGCTCAGGCGGCCGCGTCGGCGGCGCGCTCGGCGGCTTCGATCGTGTTGATCAGCAGCATCGTGATGGTCATCGGGCCGACACCGCCCGGCACTGGCGTGATGTGACCGGCCACTTCCTTCACGCCCGCGAAATCGACGTCGCCGCACAGCTTGCCGGCGTCGTCGCGGTTCATGCCGACGTCGATCACCGTCGCGCCGGGCTTCACCATGTCGGCAGTGAGGATGTTGCGCTTGCCGACCGCGGCGACCACGACGTCGGCCTGCCGCGTGTGCGCGGCGAGGTCGCGCGTCTTGCTGTGGCAGATCGTCACGGTCGCGCCGGCGTCGAGCAGCATCATCGCCATCGGCTTGCCGACGATGTTCGAGCGGCCGATCACGACCGCGTTCGCGCCCTGCAGCGCAATGTCGTGTGCCTCGAACATCTTCATCACGCCGTACGGCGTGCACGGGCGGAACAGCGGCTTGCCGGTCATCAGCGCGCCGGCGTTCGCGACGTGGAAGCCGTCGACGTCCTTCTCCGGCGCGATCGCCTCGAGCACCTTGTGGCTGTCGATGTGCTTGGGCAGCGGCAGCTGGACGAGGATGCCGTGGATCTTCGGATCGCGGTTCAACTCGTCGATGCGCGCGAGCAGGTCGGCCTCCGACAGCGTGTCCGGGTACGCATCCTTCAGCGAGAAGAAGCCGTTGTCCTCGCACGCCTTGATCTTGTTGCGAACGTAGACTTCGCTCGCCGGGTTGGCGCCGACGAGGATCACCGCGAGACCGGGCTGGTGGCCGCGCGCGGTCAGGGCGGCGGCGCGTTCGGCGGCCTGTGCGCGCAGGGTCTTCGAAAGGGCGTTGCCGTCGATGAGGAGGGCTGTCATGGTGGTGGTCCTGCCGGGAAGTTGGAATGCGGTCGTGCGGCGCCCGAAGCGTCGCAGCAAAGCACGCGATTATACCGTTCGCCTGCTGCCGTCCGACAGCAAATCAACAGGAAGCGTCATGACCGCGGCGCTCGCGCGCCGGGAGGAACGGCCGCCGCCGCGCGAGTGGGCCGCATCGCGCGGGGCGGCCAGGCCGGACGGGCAGTGCCGCCGCGGCCCGCGAACGCTCAGGCCTGCTTCTTCGACAGCGCGAGGCGCAGCAGGTCGGCCACCGTGTTGACGTTGAGCTTTTCCATGATGTTCGCGCGGTGCGCTTCGACCGTCTTGATGCTGATGCCGAGATCGTCGGCGATCTGCTTGTTCAGGCGGCCCGCGATGATCCGTTCGAGCACCTGCTGCTCGCGCGCGGTCAGCTTCGACAGGCGTTCGCTCGCGGCACGCTGTTCCTGGACGCTCTTGCTTTCGCTTCGGGCCTTGTCGAGCATCCGCTCGACGAGCTTGCGCAGCTCGGCTTCGTCGAACGGTTTCTCGATAAAGTCCATCGCACCCTTTTTCATCGTCGAGACGGCCATCGGCACGTCGCCGTGACCCGTGACGAAGATGATCGGCAGCGCGGCATTGTCGGCGATCAGGCGCTCCTGCAGTTCGAGGCCGCTCATGCCCGACATCCGGACGTCGAGGATCAGGCACGCGATCTGGCCGGCCTGCTGGGCCGGCTGGTAGGCATCGAGGAATTGCTCGGCGCTCGAGAAGCATTGAACGCGATAGCCGTTCGCCTCCAGCAGCCAGCGCAGCGAGTCCCGTACGGCCTCGTCGTCGTCAACGACAAAGACGGTTTCCTGAGTGGTGGTGACAGGGCTATTCATAGTTCTCCCGTAACGGTATGTGATGCCGATGCCTCGCGCCCCCCTTGGCCGAGATCAGCGGGTTCCCCAATGGGCAAGCTGCAGTGGAACGTTGCGCCGGATATGCGGCCATCCGGCTCGACGTTGTTGACCACCCACAGACGCCCCCGATGCGATTCGATGATCGAACGGCAGATATTCAGCCCCATGCCCATGCCATCGGACTTGGTGCTGTAAAACGGTTCAAACAGGCGCTCGGCGGTCGCTTCGTCGACGCCCGGGCCCTGGTCGATCACGCGGATGTCGACGAAGCCCGCCTCGATGTCGGCGACGACGCGGATCACGCCGTCCGCCGACGCCGGCTTCACGTCGGCCATTGCTTCGGCCGCGTTCTTCATCAGGTTCACGAGCACCTGCTCGATCAGCACGGGGTCGACATAAATAATAGGCATTCTTGCGAGGATTTCCGTGACGATCCGGATCCTGCGCTTCCTCGCCTCGATTTCGGCGAGCCCGACCGCGTCGGCGACGATGTCGGCGACCCGCGCCGGCTGGCGCTTCGGCTCGCTGCGCTTCACGAATTCGCGGATCCGCTTGACGATCATCCCCGCGCGCAATGCCTGCTGCGCGGTCTTTTCCAGCGCGGGCTGCAGCGTCTCCGGCGTGCCGCGGCCGCTCTTCACGAGCGCGAGCGTGCCCGAGCAGTAGTTGTTGATCGCGGCGAGCGGCTGGTTCAATTCGTGAGCAATCGACGACGCCATTTCACCCATCGTCATCAATCGGCTCGTGAACTGCAGCTTCTCTTCCTGCTGGTGCGCGAGTTCCTGCGCCTTCTTGCGGGTCGTGATGTCGGTCGCGATCTGCATCTGCGCGAGGTGGCCGTCCACCCACTGGATGTATTGGCGGCGCACCTCGAACCACTTCTGGATGCTTTCGACGTACACCTCCTGCGCATCGGCGGTGCTGCTCGTCAGCGCGGCGGCCGGCAGGCCCGCGAACGCGTCGACCATGTCGATCGAGTCGGACGATGCCTGCGCGCGGTCGAAGCCGCCGCCCGACAGCTCGAGATGGCCGTCCGGGCGGATGCCGAACAGGTGGCGGTAGTAGCGGTTCGCGAACAGCAGCTCGGCCTCGTCGGCAGCCAGCACCGACACCGCGGCGTCGAGGCTTTCGAGCACCGTCGTGAAGCGCTCGTGCGCGGCCGCGAGTTCCTCGCGCGCGCGCTTCGGCTCGGTGATGTCGGTCATCGACGACATCCAGCCGGTCTGGCGTCCCGAGCTGTCGATCAGCGGCGACACGTACAGGCGCGCATGGAACAGCGTGCCGTTCTTGCGCCGCACGCGCAGCTCGAAGCCCGAGCTCGGCGCCTTGCCGCGCAGCGTCATGTCGAGCTGGCGCTGCATTTCCGGGTACGCGTCGCGCGGCCAGTACGGGAACGGCGCGACCTTGCCGACGAGGTCGGTTTCGTCCCAGCCCGTCATCCGGCAGAACGCGGGGTTCACGTGCGTGATGCGGCCGTGCATGTCGAGCACGCGCATGCCGATCAGCACCGAATTTTCCATCGCGCGGCGGAAGAACGCTTCCGCGTACAGCGCCTGCTGCGCCTCGAAGCGCTGGCGCGTGTGCTTCCACAGGCTCCAGAGGCTCCACAGTACGAAGCACGACAGGCCTGCGACGAGCCACACGAGCGTGTTGTTGGTCAGGTTCGTGAGCTGCGGGAATGCGTACACGCGCACGGTCAGCCCCTGGCCGGGCGGATCCAGCGGCAGGTCGTAGTGCGAGTCGCGCGGCAGGCGCGGGCGCGTCGACGTGGACGACAGTTCGCGGTTGTTCGCGTCGGTGATCGAGATCTTGTACTTCGACGACAGCTCCTGCGGGATATCGTGCTTCAGGATGCCTTCGACGGAGAACACCGCGGCGATCGAGCCGAGGTACTCGCGATCGCCGCGCATCACGGGCGTCTGCAGCGTGATGAAGCCGTTGCCGAAGTCGTCGTAGAGCAGCGGCGAATAGGCCTGGCGGCGCGTGCTGCGCGCCTCGTCGTAGGCGCCGCGCACGGCGTCCTGCATCTGCGCATCGCCGGGCTTCGCGAGCCGCTGGCCGAGCAGCGGCGGATGCACGGTCGGCCAGCGCTGCACGCCGGGCGTCGTGTACCAGTTCAGGTAGAGGATTTCCGGATGCGTTTGCATCACGTCCGCGACGGCCATCTGGAACGCGTTCTGATCGAGGCGGCCGGCTGCGAGATCGCGCGACAGCGCCTGGAGCTGTTCCTGCGCACCCGTCATCGACAGGCGAATCTGCTGCTGCGCCCACGCGACGTTACGGAAGAGGGTGTCTTCCTGCTGTTGCTGCTCGCGACGATTGAGGCTCCACAGGATGAGGCTCATCACCACCAGGAACACGAGGATCGACAGCAGTGGCGTCAGCAAATAGGAATTGGACCACCACGGTCCGTGGTGCCAACGGGACGGCTGCGACTCCGCCGGCGGGCCCGACGGTCGCGCCGAGCGTGCGAAAAGCCGATCGGTCAACATGGCAGGATTGTAGCGCAGCGCAATACATGGAAAACCTGTACCGGATATGTTGAACGGAAACGGATTTGTTCAGCGGAGACGCGCCGGAGAGCCCCGGAATATGGGTGCAGCGCAGCAATATTCCGCATTACGAGAAAAGATCTCACAATTCGAAAATTTTGTTGCGCACGCCCGCGCACGCTCATTACAATCCGTCGGAGCTTGCCCGCAGCCGGTCGCGTCGCGTCGTCTGCACGAGAGCGATCCTCACATTCCAGGACCCAGGAGACGAGAATGTCCGCTGTACCGAACGAAGTGATGAAATATGTCGCCGCCGAACGTGACGACGACCCGCAAGAAACCGTCGAGTGGCTGGAGTCGCTCGATGGCGTGATCTCCTCCGTGGGCACCGGCCGCGCGCACTACCTGATCGAAAAGCAGATCGAGTTCGCACGCATGCATGGCGAGCATCTGCCGTTTTCCGCGAATACCCCGTACATCAACACGATTCCGGTCGAGGCCCAGGCGAAGATCCCGGGCGACCAGGATATCGAGCACCGCATCCGTTCGTACACGCGCTGGAATGCGCTGGCGATGGTGCTGCGCGCAGGCAAGGATACGAACGTCGGCGGCCACATCGCATCGTTCGCGTCGGCCGCGACGCTTTATGACGTCGGCTACAACCACTTCTGGCATGCAGCGTCCGACCAGCACGGCGGCGACCTCGTGTTCGTGCAGGGCCACTCGTCGCCGGGCGTGTACTCGCGCGCGTTCCTGCTCGGCCGCCTGAAGGAGGAGCAGCTCGACAACTTCCGCCAGGAAGTCGACGGCAACGGCATCTCGTCGTACCCGCACCCGTGGCTGATGCCGGACTTCTGGCAGTTCCCGACCGTGTCGATGGGCCTCGGCCCGATCATGGCGATCTACCAGGCGCGCTTCATGAAGTACCTGCAGGCGCGCGGCATCGCGAAGACGGAAGGCCGCAAGGTGTGGGCGTTCCTCGGCGACGGCGAGACGGACGAACCGGAATCGCTCGGCGCGATCGGGATGGCGAGCCGCGAGAAGCTCGACAACCTCGTGTTCGTGATCAACTGCAACCTGCAGCGTCTCGACGGCCCGGTGCGCGGCAACGGCAAGATCATCCAGGAACTGGAATCGGAATTCCGCGGTGCCGGCTGGAACGTGATCAAGGTCATCTGGGGCAGCCGCTGGGATGCGCTGTTCGCGCGCGACAAGACGGGCGCGCTGATGCGCCGCATGATGGAAGTGGTCGACGGCGAATACCAGACGTACAAGTCGGAATCGGGCGCGTTCGTGCGCGAGCACTTCTTCAACACGCCTGAACTGAAGGCACTCGTCGCCGACTGGTCGGACGACGACATCTGGGCGCTGAACCGCGGCGGCCACGATCCGCACAAGATCTACGCGGCTTTCCACGAAGCCACGAACACGAAGGGCGCGCCGACCGTCATCCTCGCGAAGACCATCAAGGGCTACGGGATGGGCGAGTCGGGCCAGGCGATGAACATCACGCACCAGCAGAAGAAGCTGCCGGTCGAGCAACTGAAGAAGTTCCGTGACCAGTTCCGCCTGCCGATCACCGACGAGCAGATCGCCGACGTGCCGTACCTGAAGTTCGAGGAAGGCTCGAAGGAGCTCGAATACATGCGCCAGAAGCGCATGGACCTCGGCGGCTACCTGCCGCATCGCCGCGAGAAGGCAACGTCGCTGCCGGTGCCGGCACTCGACGCATTCGAGCCGCTGCTGAAGGGCACGGGCGAAGGCCGCGAGATCTCGACGACGATGGCGTTCGTGCGGATCCTGAACATCCTGCTGAAGGACAAGGCGCTGGGCAAGCGCGTCGTGCCGATCGTCCCGGACGAATCGCGTACGTTCGGCATGGAAGGCCTGTTCCGCCAGATCGGTATCTGGAACCAGGAAGGCCAGAAGTACGTGCCGGAAGATTCCGACCAGCTGATGTTCTACAAGGAATCGGAAACCGGCCAGATCCTGCAGGAAGGCATCAACGAAGCGGGCGGCATGTGCGACTGGATCGCTGCGGCGACGTCGTACTCGACGCACGGCGAGATCATGGTGCCGTTCTACATCTTCTATTCGATGTTCGGCTTCCAGCGGATCGGCGACCTGGCATGGGCCGCGGGCGACATGCGTTCGCGCGGCTTCCTGCTCGGCGGTACCGCGGGCCGCACGACGCTGAACGGCGAAGGCCTGCAGCACGAAGACGGCCACTCGCTCCTGTGGGCGGCATCGGTGCCGAACTGCGTGAGCTACGACCCGACGTTCGGCTACGAACTCGCGGTGATCGTCCAGGACGGCCTGCGCCGCATGGTGCAGGACCAGGAAGACGTGTACTACTACATCACGGTGATGAACGAGAACTACGAGCACCCGGCGATTCCGCAGGGCGAGCACGTGGCGGCCGACATCATCAAGGGCATGTACGCGTTCAAGAAGGCCGACGCCGACAAGAAGGCGCCGCGCGTCCAGCTGCTCGGCGCGGGCACGATCTTCAACGAAGTGATTGCCGCCGCCGACCTGCTGAAGAACGACTGGGGCGTCGCCGCCGACCTGTGGAGCGTGCCGAGCTTCACCGAGCTGGCGCGTGAAGGCCACCAGGTCGAACGCTGGAACCTGCTCCATCCGACCGAAGAGCGTCGTCTGTCGCACGTGCAGAAGTGCCTGAAGGACACGCAGGGCCCGGTCATCGCATCGACCGACTACGTCCGCGCGCTGGTCGACCAGATCCGCGGCCAGATCGATCGCCGCTTCGTCGTGCTGGGCACGGACGGCTTCGGCCGCTCGGATACCCGCGAGAAGCTGCGTCACTTCTTCGAAGTCGACCGTCACTGGGTCACCGTCGCCGCGCTCAATGCGCTGGCCGACGAGGGCACGATCGAGCGCAAGGTGGTCGCGGAAGCGATCGCCAAGTACAACCTCGATCCGTCGAAGCCCAACCCGATGACCGTTTAACGCACACGCCGTGTGATGCCGTGCGCCGCCTTAGCGAGGGGCGCGCGCGGCCATGGAGACAGAAACAGATGAGTCAAGCGATCGAAGTGAAGGTGCCGGATATCGGCGATTACAAGGATGTGCCGGTGATCGAGATCGGCGTGAAGGTCGGCGATACCGTCGAGCCGGAGCAGTCGCTCGTCACGCTCGAATCGGACAAGGCGACGATGGACGTGCCGAGCCCGGTGGGCGGCGTCGTGAAGGAAATCAAGGTCAAGGTGGGCGATTCCGTGTCGGAAGGCTCGCTGATCATCCTGCTCGAAGGCGCCGCCGCGGCGCAGGCGAACGGCGCGGCCGCGCCCGCACCGGCTCCGGCGGCAGCGCCGGCACCGGCTGCTGCTGCACCGGCGGCCGCACCGGCTGCAGCCGGCGGCACGCTCGAAGTGAAGGTCCCTGACATCGGCGACTACAAGGATGTGCCGGTGATCGAGATCGGCGTGAAGGTCGGCGACACGGTCGAGAAGGAGCAGTCGCTCGTCACGCTCGAGTCGGACAAGGCGACGATGGACGTGCCGAGCCCGGCCGCGGGCGTCGTGAAGGACATCAAGGTCAAGGTGGGCGATTCGGTGTCGGAAGGCACGCTGATCGTGCTGCTCGAAGCCGCAGGCGCGGCTGCCGCGCCGCAGGCGAGCGCACCGGCGCCGGCCGCTGCCGCACCGGCGCCGGCACCCGCCGCTGCCCCCGCGAAGGCCGCACCGGCACCGGCTGCTGCTGCGCCGGCTCCGGCCGCCGCGTCGGGCGAATACCGCGCCAGCCACGCATCGCCGTCGGTGCGCAAATTCGCGCGCGAACTCGGCGTCGAGGTTGCACGCGTGCAGGGTTCGGGCCCGAAGGGCCGCATTACGAAGGAAGACGTCACGGGCTTCGTGAAGGGCGTGATGACGGGCCAGCGCGCAGCGCCGGCCGCGGCAGCCGCGCCGGCAGGCGGCGGCGAGCTGAACCTGCTGCCGTGGCCGAAGGTCGACTTCTCGAAGTTCGGCCCGTTCGAGGCGAAGCCGCTGTCGCGCATCAAGAAGATCTCGGGCGCGAACCTGCATCGCAACTGGGTGATGATCCCGCACGTCACGAACAACGACGAAGCGGACATCACCGAGCTCGAAGCACTGCGCGTGCAACTGAACAAGGAGCACGAGAAGGCGGGTGTGAAGTTCACGATGCTCGCGTTCGTGATCAAGGCGGTGGTCGCCGCGCTGAAGAAATTCCCGACCTTCAACGCGAGCCTCGACGGCGACAACCTGGTGTTCAAGCAGTACTACCACATCGGTTTTGCCGCGGACACGCCGAACGGTCTCGTCGTGCCGGTGATCCGCGATGCGGACAAGAAGGGTCTCGTCGATATCGCGAAGGAAATGGCCGAGTTGTCGAAGGCCGCACGCGACGGCAAGCTGAAGCCGGACCAGATGCAGGGCGGCTGCTTCTCGATCTCGTCGCTCGGCGGGATCGGCGGCACGAACTTCACGCCGATCATCAACGCGCCGGAAGTGGCGATTCTCGGGTTGTCGCGCGGCCAGATGAAGCCGGTGTGGGACGGCAAGCAGTTCGTGCCGCGTCTGACGCTGCCGCTGTCGCTGTCGTATGACCATCGCGTGATCGATGGCGCGGAAGCCGCGCGGTTCAATGCGTATCTCGGCGCGTTGCTCGCGGATTTCCGTCGCATCATTCTTTGATGAGCGGGGAGTTTGCTCGCGGGGGCGTGGGTTTGTTGTCTGTTATCCACGCTTCGTCGTTGAACTGGCTTTCTTGACGGTCTGCTAGTGTCGCCCCTGCGCGGGGCGGCGGTCACTTTTCTTTGTCTTCCAAAGAAAAGTAACCAAAAGAAAGGCGCGTCTTTGAGCGGACAGCAAAGGTGGTTCTGCTCCGGTTCGCGTTCTTTTGTCAGGCCGTAACAGGGTCATCGCGGGTTTCTCCCCCTCTGTCTGCAGCTAATCAAGAAGGGGACAGTAATGAGTCTCATCGAAGTCAAGGTTCCGGATATCGGCGATTTCAGCGGCGTCGATGTCATCGAAGTCAATGTGAAGCCGGGCGACGTGATCGAAAAAGAGCAGACGCTCATCACGCTCGAATCGGACAAAGCCTCCATGGAAGTGCCCAGCGACGTCGCCGGCACCGTCAAGGAAGTCAAGGTCAAGGCCGGCGAGAAAGTCTCGCAAGGCACCGTCATCGCCATCGTCGAAGCAACGGCTGGCGCCGCCGCGCCCGCGAAAGCACCCGAAGCAGCCAAGCCCGCAGCAGCTGCGCCGGCACCGGCTGCAGCCGCTCCGGCACCCGCGCCGCAAGCCGGCAGCTACGCAGGTGCCGCCGACATCGAATGCGACATGCTCGTGCTCGGCGCCGGCCCCGGTGGCTACTCGGCCGCGTTCCGCGCAGCCGATCTCGGCATGAAGACGGTGCTCGTCGAACGCTACTCGACGCTCGGCGGCGTGTGCCTGAACGTCGGCTGCATCCCGTCGAAAGCGCTGCTGCATACGTCGCTCGTCGTCGAAGAAGCCGCGGCGCTCGCGTCGCACGGCATCACGTTCGGCAAGCCGGAAGTCGATCTCGACAAGCTCCGGGACTTCAAGGGCGGCGTCGTCAAGAAGCTGACGACGGGCCTCGCCGGCATGGCGAAGGCACGCAAGGTCGAAGTGGTCACGGGCGTCGGCGCATTCGTCGATCCGTATCACATGGAAGTGCAGGGCGAAAACGGCAAGAAGGTCGTGAAGTTCAAGCAGGCGATCATCGCCGCGGGCTCGCAGGCCGTGAAGCTGCCGTTCATGCCGGAAGACCCGCGCGTCGTCGATTCGACCGGCGCACTCGAACTGCGCCAGCTGCCGAAACGCATGCTCGTGATCGGCGGCGGCATCATCGGCCTCGAAATGGCAACGGTGTACTCGACGCTCGGCGCCGAGATCGACGTCGTCGAAATGATGGACGGCCTGATGATGGGCGCGGACCGCGATCTCGTGAAGGTCTGGGAAAAGTACAACGCGAAGCGCTTCGGCAACGTGATGCTGAAGACCAAGACGGTCGGCGCGGAAGCGAAGGAAGACGGCATCTACGTGAAGTTCGAGGGCGAGAAGGCGCCGGCGGAAGCGCAGCGCTACGACCTCGTACTCGTCGCGGTGGGCCGCAGCCCGAACGGCAAGAAGATCGGCGCCGACAAGGCCGGCGTCGCGGTCACGGATCGCGGCTTCATCGACGTCGACAAGCAGATGCGCACGAACGTCCCGCACATCTTCGCGATCGGCGATATCGTCGGCCAGCCGATGCTCGCGCACAAGGCCGTGCATGAAGGCCACGTCGCAGCGGAAGCCGCACACGGCGAGAAGGCATACTTCGACGCACTGCAGATCCCGTCGGTGGCGTACACCGATCCGGAAGTGGCCTGGGCCGGCAAGACGGAAGACCAGTGCAAGGCCGAAGGCATCAAGTACGGCAAGGCCGTGTTCCCGTGGGCCGCATCGGGCCGCGCGATCGCGAACGGCCGTGACGAAGGCTTCACGAAGCTGATCTTCGACGAGGAAACCCATCGCGTGATCGGCGGCGCGATCGTCGGCCTGAACGCGGGCGACCTGATCAGCGAAGTGTGCCTCGCCGTCGAAATGGGCGCGGACGCGGAAGACATCGGCAAGACGATCCATCCGCACCCGACGCTCGGCGAATCGGTCGGCATGGCCGCCGAGCTGTACGAAGGCGTCTGTACGGACCTGCCGCCGCAACGCAAGAAGTAACGCGGCCGGCTCGGCCGGCAATCTGCCGGCCATGAAAAAACGCCGCCTCCCGGGCAATCCGGGCGGCGGCGTTTTCTATTGCATGCGGCTGGTGCTCAACGACCGTTCGAGAACGGTCGGCAACGTGCCGGTTCCAGCATGTTCCGGCATCACCAACGAAAAAGCCGCGCTGGGCGCGGCTCTTTCAGGAGCAGGGGACGCTTACGCGGCCGGCTTGCTGGTACGACGTGCCGCAGCGGCGGTAGCAGCCTTCGTTGCGACGGCAGCAGCAGCGTTGAAGTTCGTTTCAGCGATTTCGACGGCTTGCTTCGTTGCCTTCTGAACCGTTTCGTACGTGGTGTTTGCAGCGTTCAGGGCCGACTTCAGTGCAGCGACAGCCGTTTCCGAACCAGCAGGGGCGTTCTTCGCGACGTTGTCGACGAGCGCCTGGACCTTCTTGTTCTGCTCCTCGAATTGCGCTTCGGCAACCTTCGCGAACTCGGCTTGCGTCGACGATGCGATTTCATACAGGTGACGGCCGTACGACAGCACTTTTTCCGCGACCGGCTGCGACAGGCTGGCTTGCAGCGCGATCAGTTCCTGTGCGTCCTTCACCGACAGCAGGCGCTGCGCGTTTTCCTGGCCTTCGGCCAGCGTCGACTTCACGACCTGCAGGTTGAGTTCGATCAGCTTTTCGACGCCTTCGAACGCCTTGGTCGTCAGACCGAACAGGCTTTCGAGGTTGGCTTTCTGGGCGGCGGCGATTTGCTCGGGGGTCAGCAAGGACATGTCAAGCTCCTGAAAAGCGATCGCGTCGATCGCAGGATAAAGGGCACTACGCTGGGGAACCTCGGATGCGCGTGCTTTGTGCAACGCAGCAATGAGGCTTATTTTAGGGCAGAGAAAACCATTGTCAAGTATTTTTTGTGCGTTGCACAATCGCGACAAATTATCGATAAAACAACAAGTTATCGCGCCCGCTCGGAATCGGTTTCATGCGTGATCCCAGATGGTGCGCACGGCGGCGGGGCAGGCGCGGCGCACCATGATCACGCACAGGTAAACCTGACAGGCCCGTGGAACGTTATCCTTCTGTTCCTGTCGAAAACGCGCCGTTTCGATGCGCGTACCGTGGCGACGTGCCGCCGCCGCGGCCGAGACCGGCGCCCCTGGCACCCCGAGCGCCGGATACGTAGTTTCCCCGCTTTAAATCGCCTCCGAAGTGACGTTATCTCAATTAACCGTGTGTAATCGGGAGGCGGGTACTGTCGGGCAGCGCAACCCATGAATTTTTTCGATGGGAGCGGGAGGGTTCATTGGTCAGAGGTTGGCCGACCCTTACATTCCGGTTTAACGACGATCGGTAAGTGCCTAATATTGCTCTTTTTTTCAGCTTTAACTACACTTGCGGAAACCTCCCGCCCGCTTTGTCCAGACCCCAATGAAAGCCGAATCGTTTTCACCGCGCAGATTGTTGCAGAGCATGACGCTCGGCACGGCTGTGTCGGTCGCAGTCGCCTTGCTGGCGACCACCGCGTCCGTCGCGCCTGCTGACGCCTTTGCCGCCACTGCGAAAACCCAGCAAGCCGCCAAGAAAAAGGCTGTCGCTCCTGCTTCGTCCGCGAAGAAGAAGTCGGCCAAGGCCAGCTCCGACAAATCCGCGAAGGTTGCGGCCGCCGACGCGCCGCGCGCGAAGGCGTCGCGCAAGCGCGTGACGCTCGCGTCGAACGTGCACGGTGGCCATCACGGCGCCGTCCGCAAGGTCGCGTTCCAGCCGCGCCGGCCGACCGTCGGCCAGGCTTTCGGCCTGCACGACACGCCGGACGCGCTCGCGCTGCGTTCGAGCGTTGCATATGTCGTCGACCAGAACTCGGGCGAGCCGCTGTTCGACAAGAATTCGCACGCCGTCGTGCCGATCGCGTCGATCTCGAAGCTGATGACGGCGATGGTCGTGCTCGACTCGAAGTCGCCGATGACCGACCAGATCGAAGTCACCGACGAAGACCGCGACTACGAGAAGGGCACGGGCTCGCGCCTGTCGGTCGGTTCGGTGCTGTCGCGTGAAGACATGCTGCACATCGCGCTGATGGCGTCGGAAAACCGTGCGGCCGCCGCGCTGTCGCGCTACTACCCGGGTGGCCGTCCGGCGTTCATCGCCGCGATGAACGCGAAGGCGAAGTCGCTCGGCATGACCGATACGCACTTCGAGAATTCGACGGGCCTGTCGAGCTCGAACGTGTCGAGCGCGCGCGACCTCGTGAAGATGGTCAATGCGGCGTACCAGTACCCGATGATCCGCCAGTTCTCGACCGATCGCACCTACGAGGTCTACACGGGCAAGCGCAACCTGGTCTACAACAGCACGAACGCGCTGATCCGCGGCAACGGCTCGTGGGACATCGGTCTGCAGAAGACGGGCTTCATCAACGAAGCCGGCGAATGTCTCGTGATGCAGGCAACGATTCACGGCAAGCCGATGGTGATGGTGCTGCTCGATTCGTTCGGCAAGTATTCGCGCTTCGCCGATGCGGCGCGCCTGCGCAACTGGCTCGATGCCGGTGGCGGCGAGCGCCTGACGGCGGCCAACACGCCGAACGGCGGGACTTGATCGCACGATGGGCGGCGGTTCGCCGCCTCGCCGACGGCCGAAAAAAAGCCCCGCAATCGCGGGGCTTTTTCGTTGGGTGCGCGGAAGCGGTTTACGCCTGCCGCTGCAGCCCGTCCGTCTCCTTCGCGGGCGCCGGCCGGTAGCCGAGCGATTCCGAAATGGTGAGGGCCGTGCGGCTCAACTGGCCGAGCCATGCATCCTGCAGACGATCGGCCGGCGCCGACAGCGACAGGCCCGCGACGAGCTTGCCCGAATCGTCGTAGATGCCGGCCGCGATACAGCGCACGCCGAGCTCCAGCTCCTCGTTGTCGCGTGCGCACGATTGCTGGCGGACGATCGTCAACTCGCGCTCGAGCTTCGCGATGTCGGTGATGCTGTTCTGCGTATGGCCGGATAGCCCCGTGCGCGTCGCATAGGCGCGCACGCGCGACGTTTCGTCTGCCGCGAGGAACAGCTTGCCGACCGACGTGAGGTGCAGCGGCGCACGGCCGCCGATCGCGCGGACGACCTGCATCCCCGAGCGCTCCGAATATGCACGCTCGATGTAGACGATCTCGTCGCCCTGGCGCACCGACAGGTTCACGGTTTGCCCGGTGAGACGGTGCAGCTCGCGCATCGGCATCAGCGCCGCGTCGCGTACCGACAGGCGCGCCTTCACGAGGTTGCCGAGTTCCAGCAGCCGCATGCCGAGGCGGTACGTGCCGGGATCGGAGCGATCGACGAGACGGCAGGTCACCATGTCGTTGAGGATGCGGTGCGCGGTCGACGGGTGCAGCTCCGTGCGCTGCGCAAGCTCCTTCAGGCTGACAGGGTCACTGTGCGCGGCGAGCGCGTCCAGCAACCGCATCATGCGTTCGATCACCTGGATCGACGTTTTTGAATCCGGGGTGGGTTGGCTCATGTCGGGGGAGAAATCGGTTGACGCGTCAAGCGGAGTTGGGCCGATTGTATCTCGTATTGTGAAAAAAGCGAACGCCGTTCGAGGAAGTCCTCGTTTCGTGCGGTCCGGGCTTGCGCGCGAGCCGGCGTTGGTCTTGCCGGCCAAACGGCGGATAATGAGAGCCGTTTTCTCGAAGGAGCACGTATGCGAGTCGGTTTGTTCGTGACCTGCCTGGTCGATCTGATGCGCCCCGAAATCGGTTTTTCGGCGCTCAAGCTGATTCGCGACGCCGGCTACGAGGTGATCGTGCCGCCCGCGCAGACTTGCTGCGGCCAGCCGGCCTACAACTCGGGCGACCGCGCGCTCGCACGCGATCTCGCGGAAAAGACGCTGCGCGAGTTCGAGCAGTTCGATTACGTCGTCGCGCCGTCGGGTTCGTGCGGCGGGATGATCCGCGCGCACTACGGCGACCTGTTCCGCGACGACCCCGAGTTGATGGGGCGCTACCTGCGGTTCCAGCAGAAGGTCTACGAACTGACCGACTTCCTGGCGAACGTCGCGAAGGTGTCGCTCGCGCCGGGCGAATTCACGGGGCCCGTCACCTACCACGATTCGTGCTCGGGCCTGCGCGAGCTCGGCGTGAAAGCGCAGCCGCGCGCGCTGCTCGCGCAGCGCGGCATCGCGGTCACCGAGATGAAGGACTGCGAGCACTGTTGCGGCTTCGGCGGCACGTTCGCGATCAAGTACGGCGACATTTCGGCGGCTATCGCGGACGAGAAATGCGCGAACGTGCGCGCGTCCGGTACGGGCGCCGTCGTGCTCGGCGATCTCGGCTGCATGCTGAACATCGAAGGGCGGTTGCGCCGCACCGGCGACCGCGACACGCGCGTGCTGCACGTCGCGCAGGTGCTGGCGGGCGACGTCTGACGCCCGGTTCCGCTCACTTTTCCCCCGATACCGCGATGCAAGTCCAATCGATGCATTTCAAGGCGCGCGCCGGCCAGAAGCTGGCCGACCAGCGCCTGCAGCAGAACCTGAAGAAGCTGTCGACGAAATTCGTGTCCGCGCGCGCCGACGCGATGACCGCGATCGACTTCCCGGCCACGCGCGCCGCACTGAAGGACCGCCGCAACCGCGCGCTGGAGAACCTCGACGTGTGGCTCGAGGCGTTCGAGCGCGAGGCGACGCGGCGCGGCACGACGGTTCTGTTCGCCGAAACGACCGCGGATGCCGCGCGGCTCGTGGCCGACATCGCGCGCCGACACGACGTGAAGAAGGTCATCAAGACCAAGTCGATGGTGTCCGAGGAAATGCGCCTGAACGCGGTGCTCGCGGAGATGGGCGTGCAGTCGATCGAGACGGATCTCGGCGAATACATCCTGCAGATCAACGACAACGAGCCGCCGAGCCACATCATTGCGCCCGTCGTGCACAAGGACAAGGACGAGATTGCCGACCTGTTCGCGCGCACGCACCATCGCGAGCGGCTCACCGAAATTCCGGACATGACGCGCGAGGCGCGCGAGGTGCTGCGCCCGCATTTCATGTCGGCCGACATGGGCGTGACGGGCGGCAACTTCGTGATCGCCGAGACCGGTTCGGTCGCGATCGTGACGAACGAAGGGAACGAAGGGATGTGCACGGTGATGCCGCGCGTGCATGTGGCGGTGACGGGCATCGAGAAGGTGCTGCCGACGCTCGAGGATCTCGCGACCGCGATGCGCCTGCTGCCGCGCTCCGCGACGGGGCAAAAGACGTCGAACTACTTCTCGCTGCTGACCGGGCCGCGCGGGCCGGACGACGAGGACGGTCCCGAGCACAACTACGTGGTGCTCGTCGACGGCGGCCGCACCGGGCTGATCGGCGGCGAATTCCAGGAGATGCTGCGCTGTATCCGCTGCGGCGCATGCATGAACCATTGTCCGGTTTACCAGAAGGTTGGCGGCCATGCGTACGGCTGGGTCTACCCGGGGCCGATGGGGTCCGTGCTGACGCCGAGCTACGTCGGGCTCGACCGCTCGCTCGACCTGCCGCAGGCGGCGACCCTATGCGGGGAATGCGACAGCGTGTGCCCGGCCGGGATTCCGCTGTCGCACCTGTTGCGCACGCTGCGCGAGAAGCAGGTCGAGCGGCATCTGCGGCCGTGGCGCGAGCGCGCGGCGCTCGCCACCTGGGGCTTCGTCGCGCGGCGGCCGATGCTGTACGCGCTGACGACCAAGCTCGCGGTACGCATCCTCGAGCGGCTGGGCGGCAACGGCGGCACGCTGCGACGCCTGCCGATGATGGGCGGCTGGATGGATACGCGCGACATGCCGACGCCGACCGGGCGCACGTTCCGCGAACTGTACGCGGCGTCGCAAAGCCACCTCGGCTGACGACTGTTCATCCGGCGACAACAGTGCGTTCGCTATTTGCATATTTATCTCGATAGATGCGGTCTATAGAATCCTGTCTGTAGTCCCCGGAATTGGGTTCCGGGGTACGGGGTCAAGGAGGTCCGCATCATGAAAAAGACAATATCGATGTACTGGCCGCTGGCAATCGTCGTTCCGCTGGCCGCGGCTGCCTATCTTCATGCGATGGCCGACGCGCCGTCGCGTGGTCCGCTCGCGGTTCACCAGGCTTCCGCCGAGCTGGCGCGCGCGGTGTCGTTCGGGCTGGTCGGCGACGCGGCGACGCCGCTGCCGGCGGCGTCCGGCGACGTCGTGCTCGCCGCGCCGAAGGCGCTGTAAGGCATGGCGCCGTCGCTTTGCGCGGCGGCGCGATTTCGACCGCCTTTGTATAATGGCGCGTTCTTCTCCCACGCGGCTTGCCGCGGCTTTGCGATAGTGCGATGACCCGCGTTTCGATCTGTTTCGTCTGTCTCGGCAACATCTGCCGTTCGCCCACCGCGGAAGGCGTGATGCGTCACCGGGTCGACGCGGCCGCGCTGGCGGACCGGATCGCGATCGATTCGGCTGGGACGGGCGACTGGCATGCCGGCGAGTCACCCGATACGCGTGCGCAGGCTGCCGCACGTGGCCGCGGCTACGACCTGTCGGCGCTGCGCGCACGACAGGTGAGCGCGGCGGATTTCGAGCGCTTCGACCTGCTGCTCGCGATGGACGAGGCGAATCTCGCGGAGTTGCGCCGCCGCTGTCCGCCGCAGTATCAGGACAAAGTGCGCCTGTTGATGGAATTCGCGCCGGATTCGACCGAAACCGAAGTGGCCGATCCCTATTTCGGCGGCGCGCAGGGCTTCGAGCAGGTGCTCGATCAGGTCGAGCGCGCGTGCGCGGGCCTGCTGGAGACGCTCCGGGCCCGCACGGAGCGCTGATCGCGCGGTATTCAGCGGTCTGCGAATACCCTTTCAAAGACATGGATACTTGACTAAATTCGTCAAATATTTATACTTGACCAAAATCGTCAAGATTGCAGTCCCCTAGACACCATGAGACTCACCACCAAAGGCCGTTTCGCCGTCACGGCGATGATTGACTTGGCACTGCGCCAGGAGCAGGGCCCGGTGACGCTTGCAGGCATCAGCCAGCGCCAGCGGATTTCGCTCTCGTATCTCGAACAGCTGTTCGGCAAGCTGCGCAGGCATGAAATCGTCGAATCCGTGCGCGGCCCGGGCGGCGGCTACAACCTCGCGCGTCGCGCGCAGGACGTCACCGTTGCCGACATCATCATCGCGGTCGATGAACCGCTCGACGCCACGCAGTGCGGCGGCAAAGGCACGTGCGACGGCTCGAAGCAGCCCGACGGCCATTGCATGACGCACGAGCTGTGGTCGACGCTGAACCAGAAGATGGTCGAATACCTCGATTCGGTGTCGCTGCAGGATCTCGTCGATCAGCAGCGCGCTCGCGAGGGCGCCCCTGCGGTGCTGCGCGACCGGCGCACGCCGGAGCCCGTCGCCGCGCCGGCCGAACCGGTGCGTACGATGCCGCTCGGCCCCAATTCGGTGTTCAACATCGCGAGTTCGTGAGCGCGAAGGCGCCGCGATACCCCATAACGCACATAGTCCCTGCACAGAATTCCCGGAGCGACAGATGACCCAAGACACTCTCCACCTGCCCATCTATATGGATTACAGCGCGACGACGCCGGTCGACCCGCGCGTGGTCGACAAGATGGTGCCGTACCTGCGCGAGCAGTTCGGCAACCCGGCGTCGCGCAGCCACGCGTATGGCTGGGACGCGGAGCGTGCGGTCGAGGAAGCGCGCGAGAACGTGGCCGCGCTCGTGAACGCGGATCCGCGCGAGATCATCTGGACGTCCGGTGCAACGGAGTCGGACAACCTCGCGATCAAGGGCTCCGCGAACTTCTACAAGGGCAAGGGCAAGCACATCGTCACGGTGAAGACCGAGCACAAGGCCGTGCTCGACACGTGCCGCGAGCTCGAGCGTGACGGTTTCGAAGTCACCTACCTCGACGTGAAGGATGACGGCCTGATCGACCTCGACGTGTTCAAGGCCGCACTGCGCCCGGACACGATCCTCGTGTCCGTGATGCACGTGAACAACGAGATCGGCGTGATCCAGGACATCGAGACGATCGGTGAAATCTGCCGCGAGAAGGGCATCGTGTTCCACGTCGATGCCGCCCAGTCGACCGGCAAGGTCGGGATCGACCTCGCGAAGCTGAAGGTCGACCTGATGTCGTTCTCGGCGCACAAGACCTACGGCCCGAAGGGCATCGGCGCACTGTACGTGCGTCGCAAGCCGCGCGTGCGCATCGAAGCGCAGATGCACGGCGGCGGCCACGAGCGCGGCATGCGTTCGGGCACGCTGGCGACGCACCAGATCGTCGGCATGGGCGAAGCGTTCCGTATCGCGCGCGAAGAAATGGCGACGGAAAACGAGCGCGTCCGCATGCTGCGCGACAAGCTGCTGCGCGGCCTGTCGCAGATCGAGGAAACGTACGTGAACGGCGACATGGAGCGCCGTGTCCCGCACAACCTCAACATCAGTTTCAACTTCGTCGAAGGCGAGTCGCTGATCATGGCGATCAAGGACGTCGCGGTGTCGTCGGGCTCCGCATGCACGTCGGCGTCGCTGGAGCCGTCGTACGTGCTGCGTGCACTCGGCCGCAACGACGAGCTGGCACACAGCTCGATCCGCTTCACGGTCGGCCGCTTCACGACGGAGCAGGAAGTCGACTTCGTGATCAACCTGCTGAACAGCAAGATCGCGAAGCTGCGCGAACTCTCGCCGCTCTGGGAAATGCACCAGGAAGGCATCGATCTGTCGACGATCGAATGGGCCGCACACTGAGCGCCGGATTGAACATACCCGCGGGCGGATTCGCGCACGCAGACGTAACGAGTCAAGGAGTCTGAGTCATGTCTTACAGCAACAAGGTTCTGGATCACTACGAAAACCCGCGCAACGTCGGTTCGTTCGCGAAGGACGACGACACGGTCGGCACGGGCATGGTCGGCGCGCCGGCCTGCGGCGACGTGATGAAGCTGCAGATCCGCGTCGGCGCGGACGGCGTGATCGAAGACGCGAAGTTCAAGACCTACGGTTGCGGTTCGGCGATCGCGTCGAGCTCGCTCGTCACCGAGTGGGTGAAGGGCAAGACGCTCGACGAAGCACTGTCGATCAAGAACACGCAAATCGCCGAGGAACTCGCGCTGCCGCCGGTGAAGATTCACTGCTCGATCCTCGCGGAAGATGCGATCAAGGCAGCCGTGGCGGACTACAAGAAGCGTCACGACACCAAGGAAGGCGATCAGGCAGCGGCCTGAGCGGCATCGAGCACGCGAGTGAAGGAACGCGGCGGGCCCCTGTGGCGCGTCGCGGCAAGGACATCATGGCAATTACACTGACCGAAAAAGCAGCACAGCACGTCCAGAAATACCTCGTCCGTCGCGGCAAGGGTGTGGGCCTGCGGCTTGGCGTTCGCACGACCGGGTGCTCGGGGCTCGCGTACAAGCTCGAGTATGTCGACGAGCTGGCTCCCGAGGATCAGGTGTTCGAAAGCCATGGCGTGAAGGTCGTCGTCGATCCGAAGAGCCTGGCCTACATCGACGGCACCGAGCTCGACTTCGCACGTGAAGGCCTGAACGAGGGGTTCAAGTTCAATAACCCGAACGTGAAGGACGAGTGCGGCTGCGGCGAATCGTTCCGCGTGTGACGACGCGGATCTCCGCGCGATGCGGGCAAGAGGCGGCACGGGCCGCCTTTTTAATGTGCGGCGTTTGCCGTGCGACGAACCGGAATTGAACGCGACGATGGTCTCGCTGAAAGACAGCCACTTCGACCTGTTTCACCTGCCGGCGCAATTCGCGCTCGACGAGGCGACGCTCGACGCCGCCTATCGGACGGTGCAGACGCAGGTGCATCCGGACCGCTTCGCGGCGGCCGGCGACGCGCAGAAGCGCATCGCGATGCAATGGGCAACCCGCGCGAACGAGGCATATCGCACGCTGCGCGATCCGCTGAAGCGCGCGTCGTATCTGCTGTCGTTGCGCGGCGTCGACATCGGCGCGGAAAACAACACCGCGATGGAGCCTGCGTTCCTGATGCAGCAGATGGAGTGGCGCGAGGGCATCGAGGATGCCGCGGCCGCCCGCAACGTCGACGCGCTCGACGCGCTGCTCGCCGAGTTGCGCGAAGAGCGGCGCGTGCGCGTGGAGCGCCTCGGCACGCTGCTCGACAGCGGCGCCGATCAGGCGGCCGCCGAGGCCGTGCGCCAGCTGATGTTCATCGAACGGGTCGCGTCGGAAGTGGGCGCGCAGATCGAGCGCCTCGAAACTTAACCGCGTGCCTTGCGGCACGCGCAGCAAACGGGCCGAGCGCCCGAACGAACCAAGATGGCTTTACTGCAAATTTCCGAACCGGGCATGGCGCCGGCGCCGCATCAGCGGCGACTCGCCGTCGGGATCGATCTCGGCACGACGAACTCGCTCGTCGCGGCGGTGCGCAACAGCGTGCCCGAAGTCCTGCCGGACGAAGCGGGCCGCGTGCTGCTGCCGTCGGTGGTCCGCTATCTCGAGAAGGGCGGCCGACGCATCGGCCATGAGGCGAAAGAGCAGGCCGCGACCGATCCGCGCAACACGATCGTGTCGGTCAAGCGCTTCATGGGCCGCGGCAAGGCCGAGGTCGAAGGCGCGGCGAACGCGCCGTACGAATTCGTCGATGCGCCGGGCATGGTGCAGATCCGCACCATCGACGGCGTGAAGAGCCCGGTCGAAGTGTCGGCCGAGATTCTCGCGACACTGCGCTATCGCGCGGAAGATTCGCTTGGCGACGACCTGGTCGGCGCGGTGATCACGGTGCCCGCGTATTTCGATGAAGCGCAACGCCAGGCGACCAAGGACGCCGCGCGCCTCGCGGGCCTCAACGTGCTGCGCCTGCTGAACGAACCGACCGCCGCGGCGATCGCCTACGGTCTCGACAACGGGGCCGAAGGCCTCTACGCGGTTTATGACCTCGGCGGCGGCACGTTCGACCTGTCGATCCTGAAGCTGACGAAGGGCGTGTTCGAAGTGCTGGCCGCAGGCGGCGATTCCGCGCTCGGCGGTGACGATTTCGACCATGTGCTGTTCGATCACGTGCTCGCGCAGGCCGGCATCGATGCGAGGACGCTCGCGCCCGAGGACGTGCGCCTGCTGCTCGATCGTGTGCGCGTGCTGAAGGAAGCGCTGTCGTCCGCCCCGCAGGCGTCCCTCGACGTCACGCTGTCGGGTGGCGCGCATCTCGTGCAGACGATCTCCCACGATACGTTCGCGTCGCTCGTCGAGCCGCTCGTGCAGCGCACGCTCACGCCGACCCGCAAGGCGCTGCGCGATGCGCAGGTGACGCCGGCCGACATCAAGGGTGTCGTGCTCGTCGGCGGCGCGACGCGCATGCCCGTGATCCGCGATGCGGTCGCGAAATATTTCGGCCAGCCGCCGCTCGTGAACCTCGATCCGGACCAGGTCGTCGCGCTCGGCGCGGCGATCCAGGCCGACCTGCTCGCGGGCAATCGCGGCACCGGCGACGACTGGCTGCTGCTCGACGTGATTCCTCTGTCGCTCGGTGTCGAGACGATGGGCGGCCTCGTCGAGAAGATCATTCCGCGCAACTCGACGATTCCGATCGCACGCGCGCAGGAATTCACGACCTTCAAGGATGGCCAGACCGCGATGGCGATCCACGTGGTGCAGGGCGAGCGCGAACTCGTCGCCGATTGCCGGTCGCTCGCGCGCTTTGAGCTGCGCGGCATTCCGCCGATGACGGCCGGCGCCGCACGCATTCGCGTGACGTACCAGGTCGACGCGGACGGCCTGCTGTCGGTGTTCGCCCGCGAACAGCTGTCGGGCGTCGAGGCATCGGTCGTCGTGAAGCCGTCGTACGGTCTTGCCGACGACGACATCGCGAAGATGCTCGAGGACAGCTTCAAGACCGCCGAAATCGATATGCGCGCGCGCGCGCTGCGCGAAGCGCAGGTCGAGGCCGAACGGATGCTCGAGGCGACGCAGGCTGCGCTGGCGGCCGACGGCGAACTGCTCGATGCGGACGAGCGCACGCAAGTCGACACGTTGGCTGCGGCGCTGCGTGCGGTCGCGCAAGGCGACGATACGAACGCGATCGAAGCGGCGACCAAGGCGCTGGCCGACGGCACCGACGAATTCGCGGCGCGCCGGATGGACAAGAGCATCAAGCGCGCGCTGTCGGGCCGCCGGCTCGACGAGATCTGAACTCACGAACTGCGCATCGGCCGGCGACGGCCCGCGCGATAATGAACCGTGCGGCGCCTTGCGCCGCACCCTGACTGACGGAACGGACATGCCTCAACTGGTGGTGCTGCCTCACGTCGAACTGTGCCCGGATGGCGCAGTGATCGACGCGACGCCCGGCAAGAGTATCTGCGACAACCTGCTCGACCACGGAATCGAGATCGAGCATGCATGCGAGAAGTCGTGCGCATGCACGACGTGCCACGTGGTGATCCGCGAGGGCTTCAACGATCTGACGCCGTCCGAGGAGGACGAGGACGATCTGCTGGACAAGGCGTGGGGCCTCGAGCCGACGTCGCGCCTGTCGTGCCAGGCGATCGTGAAGGAAGATTCGGACCTGGTGGTCGAGATTCCGAAGTACTCGATCAACCACGCGAAGGAAAACCACTGACAGGAACCGGAGGCAGGCGATGAAATGGACCGATTCGCGTGAAATAGCCATTGCGCTGGCGGACAAGCACCCGGACATCGACCCGCAGCGGATCAACTTCGTCGACCTGCGCCAGTGGGTGCTCGAGCTCGACGGCTTCGACGACGATCCGAAGCATTCCGGCGAGAAGATCCTCGAAGCGATCCAGGCGCACTGGATCGACGAATCGGACTTCGACGACGAAGATTGAGCGCGGCGTGTGCCGCAATGGGCGCACGCCAGCTCAAATGAGAAAACGGCTCGTGAGCGATCGCTCACGAGCCGTTTTCGTTTTCAGGTCGTTTGCCCGCACGACGCGCGGGCAGCGGGGGCTTACGCGCCGACCAGCGTGCCGTTCTCGATCCGCACGCGCTGGCCCTGACCGAACGGCGGCGGGTTGTGGTACGTGAACGTGCGCGTCGCGCCGCTTTCCATCTGTACCTGCACCTGATAATCGGTTTCCGCGCGTACCTGCTTCTCGACCTGGTTGCCGGCGAGACCGCCGCCCAGCGCGCCGATGATCGTCATCGCGGTGCGGCCGTTGCCGTGGCCGAACTGGTTGCCGAGCAGGCCGCCGGCAGCCGCGCCGCCAACGGCGCCGATCCCGGAGCTCTGCCCCGGCGTGCGCGTCTGCGTGATCGCGACGACCGTGCCGCAGCTCTGGCAGTAGGCCGCCTGGGCAGGCGCCGACGGCTGTTGCGCGTATTGCGGCGGCTGCGGCGCCGACGTGTGACGGCGGTGCGTCGTCGCCGGGCGCTGGGCGGGCTTCGGTTCGGCCTGCGCGAGCGCCTTCTGCTGCGCGGCGGCCTGTTCGGCTGCCTGCTGCTGGGCTTGCGCGGCCAGCGCGGCGCTGGCGGCCGCGGCCGTATCGACGGCCGGCTGCGATGCGATCAGCGCGGCCTGGGTCTGGCCGCTTTGTTCGTTGCTGCTGCTGGCCTTCGGGAACACACCGGTGATCGCGGCGGTCGCCGCGAGGCTGGCGACGATCACGGCACCGGCGGCGGTGGCGATGAGCGGGTGGAGGCGTTGCTTTTGCGGCGTGGTCTGATTCTGGTTGTCCATTTTTTTCTCCGATGTCGATTCGGATCGGCGCATCGGCGCCGGGCCGGATCCCACGCTTCGGGGTCGAGCAGACTCGGCGTTCCGGCGCCTCGTTCTGGTCCCGTGGTCATGCGTGGTGACGCAAAAGGAGTGTCGTCGAGCGGTGACGGGCGCGCCGTATCAAGGTGTAACGAATTGCAGCGGGGCGCGGGCGATCGTTACCGGGAAAACCCGGGGTAGGCCCTCGCAACGAGGGGATAAAACGGGGGAGGATCGAAAGCCGGCGGACGCCGGCTGGCGGGATTTACGCGTCGTTACAAAGCTGACGCGTGCGCGCGGCAGGGCGCGGCGCACACGCGGGCGCCGCGATCAGTCTTCGCGGCGCAGATGCGGGAACAGCAGCACGTCGCGGATCGTCGGGCTGTCGGTCAGCAGCATCACGAGACGGTCGATGCCGATCCCGCAGCCGCCGGTCGGAGGCATCCCGTATTCGAGCGCGCGGATGTAGTCGGCGTCGAAGAACATCGCTTCCTCGTCGCCCGCATCCTTTTGCTCGACCTGCTTCTTGAAGCGCGCGGCCTGGTCTTCCGGATCGTTCAGCTCCGAGAAGCCGTTCGCGATTTCGCGGCCGGTCATGAACAGTTCGAAACGCTCGGTGATGCCCGGCACCGTATCCGATGCGCGTGCGAGCGGCGACACCTCGACCGGGTAGTCGATGATGAAGGTCGGCTCCCACAGCTGCGCTTCGGCCGTTTCCTCGAACAGCGCGAGCTGCAGCGCGCCGACACCCGCGTTCAGGAACGCCGGCTGCGACACGTCGACGCCGAAGCGCTTCAGTTCGGTGCGCAGGAACGCGTCGTCCGACAGCTGGCCGTCGGTGTACTCCGGTGCGTACTTCTGGATCGCCTGCGTGATCGTCAGGCGATGGAACGGCTTCGCGAGGTCGAGTTCACGGCCCTGGTACTGGATCGTCGCGGTGCCGAGCGCATCGATCGCCGCCTGGCGGATCAGTTGCTCGGTGAAGTCCATCAGCCAGCGATAGTCGGTGTAGGCGGCGTAGAACTCCATCATCGTGAATTCCGGGTTGTGACGCGGCGACACGCCTTCATTCCGGAAGTTACGGTTGATTTCGAACACGCGTTCGAAGCCGCCGACGATCAGGCGCTTCAGGTACAGCTCCGGCGCGATGCGCAGGAACATCTGCATGTCGAGCGCGTTGTGGTGCGTGACGAACGGCTTCGCGGCCGCGCCGCCCGGGATCGGGTGCAGCATCGGCGTCTCGACTTCCATGAAGTCGGCCGAATCCATGAACTTGCGGATCGACGCGATCGTCTTGGTGCGCGCGCGGAACGTGTCGCGCGTTTCCGGCGTGACGATCAGGTCGACGTAGCGCTGGCGGTAGCGCATTTCCTGGTCCGACAGGCCGTGGAACTTGTCCGGCAGCGGGCGCAGCGCCTTCGACAGCAGGCGCAGTTCCTTGCACTGGACCGACAACTCGCCCTTGTTGGTGCGGAACAGAACGCCGCGCGCGGCGACGATGTCGCCGCGGTCCCACTTCTTGAATGCGTCGTAGGTTTCCGCGCCGACGTCGTTAGGCGTCACGAAGAACTGGATCTGGCCCGAACCGTCCTGCACCGTCGCGAAGCTCGCCTTGCCCATCACGCGCTTGAGCATCATGCGGCCGGCGACCGACACCTCGACCGGGTTCGCTTCGAGCGCGGCCTTGTCCGAGTCGGCGAATGTCGTCTGCAGATCGGCTGCGTGATGCGTCGGGCGGAAATCGTTCGGGTAGGCGACGCCTTGCTCGCGCAGGGCGCGCAGCTTCTCGCGGCGCTCGGCGATGATCTGGTTTTCGTCCGCGGTGACGGCGGGCTGCGTTTGGGTCGGTTCGGTCATGATGGTCGGAATTCGGAGTGGTGCGGCAACGCAAACGGGAAGGGCAAGGGGGCGCGACCCGGCTGGGTCGCGCCGCGGCGCTTACACGCCCTGTTTGAGGCTCGCGCTGATGAAGTCGTCGAGGTCGCCGTCGAGGACGGCTCGCGTGTTGCTCATTTCGACGTTCGTGCGCAGGTCCTTCACGCGGCTCTGATCGAGCACGTACGAACGGATCTGGTGGCCCCAGCCCACATCGGTCTTGCTCGATTCGAGCTTGTCCTGTTCGGCCTGGCGCTTGCGCATTTCAACTTCGTACAGGCGCGATTTCAGCATCGCCATCGCTTCGGCACGGTTGCGGTGCTGCGAGCGGTCGTTCTGGCACTGCACGACGATACCGGTCGGCATGTGCGTGATCCGCACCGCGGAGTCGGTCTTGTTGATGTGCTGGCCGCCCGCGCCCGATGCGCGGTACGTGTCGATGCGCAGGTCGGCCGGGTTGATCTCGACTTCGATCGAGTCGTCGATTTCCGGATACACGAACACCGACGAGAACGACGTGTGGCGGCCGCCCGAGGAGTCGAACGGCGACTTGCGCACGAGGCGGTGGATGCCCGTTTCGGTGCGCAGGAAGCCGTATGCGTATTCGCCCGACACCTTGACCGTCGCGTTCTTGATGCCGGCGACGTCGCCGTCGGACTCTTCGAGCACTTCGGCCTTGAAGCCCTTGCGTTCGCAGTAGCGCAGGTACTGGCGCAGCAGCATCGATGCCCAGTCGCACGCCTCGGTGCCGCCGGCGCCGGCCTGGATGTCGATGAAGCAGTTGTTCGGGTCGGCCGGGTTCGAGAACATCCGGCGGAACTCGATGTCGCCGACGCGTGCCTCGAGCTTCGCGGCGTCTTCTTCCGACGCGACGAGGGTGTCCTCGTCGCCTTCCTCGCGGGCCAGCTCGAACAGGTCGAGCGCGTCGCGCAGGTCGCTATCGAGCGCGGTGAGCGTCGTGACGACGCCTTCGAGCAGCTTCTTCTCGCGACCGAGCGCCTGGGCGTTCTTCGAATCGTTCCAGACGTTCGGGTCTTCGAGTTCCTTGTTGACTTCGGTCAGACGCGCAGCTTTGGCGTCGTAGTCAAAGATACCCCCGGAGCTCGCCCGCGCGGTTGCGCAGGTCGAGCAGGGAGCTTTCGATCGCGTTGAGACGTTCCGCTTCCATGATCGCTCGCTATTCTTGCTTCGTAAAAAAGCGGAATTATAGCCGATCGGCAGGGTTGCCCGGTGGCGCAAACCGTGCCTGCCCGCGCGCGGCGGCGTCCGGCGCGGTGCGCATGCGTCGGCGGGCGTCGCGGGCCGGGCGGCCCGCGCTCAGCCGGCTGCGTGTTCGACGATCAGCTGGACGCGCGTGACGCCGTTCCACGTGTCGGCGACGAGGCGGTAGGCGACCAGTGCGCTCTCCGGCAGCGGCTCCGTGTGGTTGAACCAGATCGCGTTGAAGCGCTGCCGGCCGCGTGCAAGCTGCAGCTTCAGGTGCTTTTCCTTCACGAGCGACTGCGACACGACGTCGAATTCGCCCGAGAAAAGCGGGGCCGGAAAACCCTGCCCCCAGACGGCCTCGTCGAGCAGCCCGACGAACTGCGGCGTGAAGTACGCGTCCTCGAGTTCGCCGTCGGTCTCGATCACGCGGGCAAGCGCGTCGTCGGACAGCCACTCGCGCGCAACGGCCTCGAACGCGGCCGCGAAGCGTGGCACGTTCTCGGTGTCGAGCGTGAGGCCGGCCGCCATCGCGTGGCCGCCGAACGCGACGATCAGGTCCGGCTCGCGTTTCGACACGAGGTCGAGCGCGTCGCGCAGGTGGAACCCGGGAATCGAGCGGCCCGAACCCTTGACCCGCTTGCCTTCCTCGTCCGCGTGCGCGAACGTGAACGACGGGCGGTGGAATTTTTCCTTGAGCCGGCCGGCGACGATGCCGATCACGCCCTGGTGCCACTCGGGGTTGAAGAGGGTGATCGTGCACGCGTCGGCAGGATCGACATCGGCGAGATCGGCGAGCGCCTGCTGCTGCATGCCGGCCTCGATCTCGCGGCGTTCGCGGTTCATCACGTCGAGCTGCTGCGCGAGATCCCACGCGCGGCCGATGTCGTCGGTGATCAGGCACTCGATACCGAGCGACATGTCGGAGAGCCGCCCGGCGGCGTTCAGGCGCGGGCCGAGGCCGAAGCCGAGATCGAAGCCCGATGCCGTGCGCGCCTCGCGCGCGGCGGCGCGGAACAGCGCGGCGACGCCCGGCTGCATGCGGCCGTTGCGGATGCGCTGCAGCCCCTGCGCGACGAGCACGCGGTTGTTGCCGTCGAGCCGCACGACATCGGCGACGGTGCCGAGCGCGACGAGGTCGAGCAGGCCGTCGAGGCGCGGCTCGGCTTCCTTGCTCGCGAAGGCGCCGCGACGGCGCAGCTCGGCGCGCAGCGCGAGCAGCACGTAGAACATCACGCCGACGCCGGCAAGGTGCTTGCTCGGGAACGTGCAGCCGGGCTGGTTCGGGTTGACGATCGCGCGCGCGGCGGGCAGCGCGTCGCCGGGCAGGTGGTGATCGGTCACGAGCACGTCGATGCCGCGTGCGTTCGCGGCTTCGACGCCTGCGACGCTCGCGATCCCGTTGTCGACGGTGATCAGCAGGTCGGGCTTGCGCGCGGCGGCGAGCTCGACGATCTCGGGCGTGAGGCCGTAGCCGTATTCGAAACGGTTCGGCACCAGGTAGTCGATCTGCGCGCCGAACATCCGCAGCCCGCGCACCGCCACCGCGCAGGCGGTCGCGCCGTCGCAGTCGTAGTCGGCGACGACGAGCAGGCGCCGCTTGTCGGCGATTGCATCGGCGAGTAGCGACGCGGCGTCGGCGCAGCCTTTCAGCGCGGTGGGCGGAACGAGCCGCGCAAGCGCGGTCTCGATGTCGGCGGGGGACTGCACGCCGCGCGACGCATACAGGCGCGCAAGGACAGGATGCAGGCCGTGGCGCGCGAGCACTTCGGCGTCGGCGGGCGCGACGGGGCGGGTAACGATCCGGGTCATACGGGGTCTGCTTGTTATTCGAACAGGGAGGCAAGCGCGCGGCGGCGCCAGAACTTGCGCAGGTCGCCGCGCGTCGCGTGCAGCGTCACGGAACTCGTGTCGCCGCACAGCGTGAAATCGACGCTCGCGAGCTCGCCGTTGCGCAGTGCGGCGAGGGCCGGCGCGAACCAGTCGCGCTCGAGCGCGGCGAGTCCGTCGTGCCAGCGCGCCCAGTCCTGCGCGATGAACGGGGTGGTCAGCGCCGGCAGTTCGACGAGCGTCGCGCCATCGGCGGCGGGCAGCGTGCCGAACGCGGCCGGCGGCGCACCGGCGTCGGCTTGCGCGGCGCGCGCGAGGCCGAGCGCCGCGGGCGAGGCGGACAGCACACGCGCGAACGGCTTGCCGACCGGCTTCAGCGTGCCTTGCGCATGGAACCAGATCGAATTGACGGCCGGCAGGCCACGCGCCTCGCGGGCCTCGTTGACCGGGTGCTGGAACCACGCCATCTGCACTTCGTTCTGCAGTTTCATCCACATCCGCGAGCGCTCGCCCGTATGTGCCTCGTGCGGCAGCCAGATCTCGATGTTGCGGCCGCTCGCGCGCAGCGGCGCGGCGCCGGCGAGGCGGACGAGCTGCTCGCTCGACAGGTACCAGCGTGACGGGTTCGGCGCCTCGAGCCGGACGCCGAGTTCCTCGATCAGCGGCCGCGCGACCGCGAGCAGCGCGGCTGCGTCTCCGTCGTCGAGCGCGAGGGCCGCCGGATCGACGAGCACCAGGTGATCGTGCGCGATTTCGACGTGGACGGGCTCGACGCAGGCCCATGCGTGTGCGCCGGGGTCGCCGCCGTCCGCCAGCAGCATGTAGGGCGCGAGCGGCGCCTCGTCGGCGGCGTTGCCGTGGGTGGCGCCGAACTGGCGGGCCAGCCAGCGCTCGTGCGGCAGCGTGCGCTGGAAGTCCTCGCCGGTCACGCGCTCGACGAGGCTCGCGCGGGCGAGCAACTTTTCGAGCGCGGGGCTGTCCAGCGTGTGCAGGGACGAGGCCGCATCGGCCGCCGACGGCAGCGCGAACGGAACGAGAAAATGGAGGCGTCGGTCGTGCATGATGGTGCGCATTGTATGGCAAACTGCGCGCGTGATCGGGCCGGCTGACGGCCCGTTCGCGTCCGGCGGCCGTTTTTCGACTGTGCCCGGGCCGGTGGCCGCCACCGGGCGGCGGTCCGGCCGCGGGGCGCCTCCCCGCCGTAACCAGCAGAAAGGATTCGCTTGAAACTTCCGTACGAATGGCAGATCGGCTGGCGCTACACGCGCGCCGGCAAACGCACGACCGGTAACGGCTTCATTTCCTTCATCGCGCTCGTGTCGATGCTCGGGATCGCGCTCGGCGTCGCGGCGCTGATCGTCGTGCTGTCGGTGATGAACGGCTTCCAGAAGGAGGTGCGCGACCGCATGCTGTCGGTGCTCGCGCACGTCGAGGTGTTCTCGCCGACGGGCTCGATGCCCGACTGGCAATTGACCGCGCAGGAAGCGCGCCGCAATCCGTCGGTGATCGGCGCGGCGCCGTACGTCGACGCGCAGGCGCTGCTTACCCGCCAGGACGCGGTGAGCGGCGTGATGCTGCGCGGCGTCGAGCCGACGCTCGAGCCGCAGGTGTCGGACATCGGCAAGGACATGAAGGCGGGCCAGCTCGGCGCGCTCGTGCCGGGCCAGTTCGGCATCGTGCTCGGCGATGCGCTCGCGGGCAACCTCGGCGTGACGGTCGGCGACAAGGTCACGCTGGTCGCGCCGGAAGGGTCGATCACGCCGGCCGGCATGATGCCGCGGCTGAAGCAGTTCACGGTCGTCGGCGTGTTCGAGTCCGGCCACTACGAATACGACAGCACGCTCGCGATGATCAACATCCGCGATGCCGAGGCACTGTTCCGGATGACGGCGCCGACCGGCGTGCGGCTGCGGCTGAAGGACATGCAGAAGGCGCCGGACGTGGCGGTCGAGCTGTCGCATACGCTGTCGGGCAGCCTGTACATCCGCGACTGGACCCAGCAGAACAAGACGTGGTTCTCGGCCGTGCAGATCGAGAAGCGGATGATGTTCATCATCCTCACGCTGATCATTGCGGTGGCCGCGTTCAACCTCGTGTCGTCGCTCGTGATGACGGTGACCAACAAGCAGGCCGACATCGCGATCCTGCGCACGCTCGGCGCGCAGCCGGGATCGATCATGAAGATCTTCGTCGTGCAGGGCGTGACGATCGGCTTCGTCGGCACGGCGTCGGGCGTCGCGCTCGGCTGCCTGATCGCATGGAGCATCCCGTGGCTGATCCCGATGATCGAGCACCTGTTCGGCGTGCAGTTCCTGCCGCCGTCCGTGTACTTCATCAGCGAGCTGCCGTCCGAACTCGTCGCGAGCGACGTGATCCGGATCGGGCTGATCGCGTTCGCGCTGTCGGCGGTCGCGACACTCTATCCGAGCTGGCGCGGCGCGAAGGTGAAGCCGGCGGAGGCGCTTCGCTATGAATGATCGCGCGACCGCATTCGCGGATTCACGACAACACAACAGACAGGATTCGGCAGGTATGCAGGAATACGTGCTTCAGGCGCGCGGGATCACGAAGGCGTTCGTGCAGGGCGGCTTCAACGTGCAGGTGCTCAACAATACCGAGCTGACGGTACGGCGCGGCGAGAAGCTCGCGGTCGTCGGTGCGTCGGGTTCCGGCAAGAGCACGCTGCTGCACGTGCTGGGCGGGCTCGACGAGCCGAGCGCGGGCGAGGTGTCGCTGCTCGGCAAGCCGTTTACGCAACTCGCCGAGCGCGAACGCAACGAACTGCGCAACCGCGCGCTCGGCTTCGTCTACCAGTTTCATCACCTGCTCCCCGAGTTCACCGCGCTCGACAACGTCGCGATGCCGCTGCGCATCCGCCGGATGACGACCGAGGACGCACGCGAGCAGGCCCAGGCGATGCTCGAGCGCGTCGGTCTCGGCCCGCGTGCTAAGCATCGTCCGGGCGAGCTGTCGGGCGGCGAGCGGCAACGCGTCGCGATCGCGCGCGCGCTGGTCACGAAGCCCGCGTGCGTGCTCGCCGACGAGCCGACCGGCAACCTCGACGGCACGACGGCCGATACAGTGTTCAACCTGATGCTCGAACTATCCGAGACGCTCGAAACGAGCTTCGTGATCGTCACGCACGATCCCGATCTCGCCGCGCGCTGCGACCGCATCATGCGGCTGCGCGACGGCGTGCTGCACGAGGAGCCGGTGCTGCCGGTGTAAGAAGCGAACGCGCTTGGCCGGCTGCCGGGTTCGTCCCCGTGCGGCGCCAGGGCGCAGGACTGCCGCCATGTGGATCGACACGCACTGCCATCTCGATGCCGCCGAGTTCGACGCCGACCGCGACGCGGTCGCGCTTGCGGCGCGCGCGGCCGGCGTGTCGCGCATCGTGATCCCGAGCGTCGGGCGCGACAACTTCACGACGGTGCGCGAGCTCGCGCAACGCACGCCGGGCGCGGCCTATGCGCTCGGCATCCATCCGATGTATACGCCACGCGCACGCGACGAGGATCTCGACCTGCTGCGCATGGAGATCGAGGCGAGCCTCGACGATCCGCGCTTTGTCGCGATCGGCGAGATCGGGCTCGACTATTTCGTGCCGGGGCTCGACGAAGACCGGCAGCAGTTCTTTTACCAGGGGCAACTCAAGCTCGCGCGCGAATTCGACTTGCCCGTGCTGTGCCATGTGCGCAAGTCGCAGGATCGTGTGCTCGCCGGGCTGCGCCGTTTCGGCGTGCGGCGCGGCATCGCGCATGCGTTCAACGGCAGTTTCCAGCAGGCCGAAGCGTATCTCGCGCACGGGCTGCATCTCGGCTTCGGCGGCAACGTGACCTTCACGCGTGCGCTGCAGATCCGCCGGCTCGCGGCGCAGTTGCCGCTCGAGGCGATCGTCGTCGAGACGGACGCCCCCGACATCGCGCCCGAATGGGCCTACAAATCCCGCAACACGCCCGACCAGGTGCCGCGCATCGGCGACGCGCTTGCCGAATTGCGCGGGATCGACGCCAGTTCACTTGGCCTATCCACTTCGGCTAACGCGCTCGCCGCGTTGCCGCGACTCGCACTTTCGTCCGCATAATCGTTGCCGGAAGGCGCCGCATTCTCAATGGCGGTGCCGGGTCGACGAGGAGGTGCGATGCGCGTGTGGTGGATCGCGTTCGCGCTCGGCGTGGTCGTACTGCAGCGGCAGGCGGCGCTGCCGGGTGCGCTCGCATGGACGATCGGTGCGGCCGCGCTCGCGGGCTGCGTGGTGCTGGGCGCGTGGAGCACGCGCCGCCGGCGCACGCGTACGGCCGTCGCGTTCGGATGGATGCTGTGCGCGCTCGCGGCCTGCGTCGTCGGGTTCGGCTATGCGGCCGCGCGGGCCGAATGGCGGTTGGACGACAGCCTGCCCGTCGAGTGGGAAGGGCGCGACATCGTCGTCACGGGCGTGATTCGAGGGCTGCCCGTGGTCGACGAGACAGGCGCGCGGCTGCTGTTCGCCGTCGAGTCGAACGATGCGGGGTTGGTCCGCTTTCCGCCGTTGATCAGGCTGTCGTGGCGCGCCTATGGCGCAGCCGCGACACGCGACGCGCTGCCCGATTTGCGCGCCGCGCAGCGCTGGCGTTTCGTCGTGCGCCTGAAGCGCCCGCATGCCGAGGCCAATCCCGGCGTGCGCGACAGCGAGGCGGCGTGGCTTGCCGCGGGCATTCGCGCGATCGGTTATGTCAGCGCGCCCCGGCGGGCGGTATTGCTCGATGCGCGCGCATCGGGATGGCGTGCGTCGATCGATCGGCTGCGCGACGCGCTGCGCGCGCGTATCGGCGAAACGCTGGGAGACGACGCGGGTCATCGCGGCATCGTCGCCGCGCTCGCGATCGGCGATCAGTCGGGCATTGGCGACGACGACTGGCGTGTGCTGCGCAGCACGGGCACGAGCCACCTTGTCGCGATCTCGGGTCTGCATGTCGGGCTCGTCGGTGCGATCGCGGGCGGGCTCGTGTCGATGGTCTGGCGCCGTCTGCGCTGGCGCGCACGGGCCGCAACCCTCGTGCTGCCGGCACCGTACGCGGCCGCGCTCGCCGCGCTGGCGGCCGCGGCCGGCTACGCGGCGCTTGCCGGCTTCAACGTGCCGGCGCAGCGCGCGTGGTGGATGATCGCGGCCGGCGGCATCGCGTACCTGGCCGGGCGCAGCGTACCGGCTTCCGCGGTGCTGTGCACGGCGCTCGGCGGCGTGCTGCTTGCCGATCCGTGGGCCGTGCTGTCGGCCGGATTCTGGTTGTCGTTCGGGGCGGTTGCCGTGATCTTGCTGGCCGTCGCCGGCTGGCGCGCCGCGCGCGAGGCCGACGCGGAAAGCGAGGAGGACGCCGGCGCGGCCGGTTTGTCGAGCCGATTGCGTGCGTGGGGTGCACGCGCCGGGCGCCGTATCGCCGAGGCCGCGCGCGTGCAGTACGCGGTGACGATCGGTCTCGCGCCGTTGACGGCCGCATGGTTCGCGCAGATGTCCCTGTCGGGACCGTTCGGCAATGCGTTCGCGATTCCCTGGGTCAGCTCGGTCGTCACGCCGGTCGTGCTGGCCGGCATTGCGCTGCCCGCACCGCTCGATGCGTACGCGTTCCGGCTTGCGCATGCGGCACTCGAACCGATGATGACGCTGCTCGGGCACCTCGCCGACTGGCCGGCCGGCGTGTTCTGGCTGCGCATGCCCGACTGGCCGGTGCTGGTGCTCGCCTGCGTGGGCGTCGCATGGGCGCTGATGCCGCGCGGCTGGCCTTTGCGCTGGGCGGCCCCGCTCACGTGGCTGCCGCTGGTCGCGCCGACAGCCGATGCGCCGCCGCCGGGCGGCTTCCGGCTGACCGTTCTTGACGTCGGGCAGGGCGCGTCGGTGCTGGTGGAGACCGCGCAGCGAACCTTGCTGTTCGATGCCGGGCCGGGAGCGGAGTCGACTCATGCCGGCGCGCGGATCGTCGCGCCGGCATTGCGCGCACGCGGCATCGCGGTGATCGATTCGCTCGTGCTCAGTCACGCGGATGCCGATCACGCGGGCGGCGCACCGGCCGTCTATGCGGCGGCCGACGTGCGCCAGTTGCTGGCCGGCATCCCGCCGAAGAGCCGGCTGTGGCGCGAGGCGGCGGCCGCTGGCGTGGCCGACCGTCTGCCGTGCGCGACCGGGCAGCACTGGACCTGGGATGGCGTCGTCTTCACGATGCTCTGGCCATCGGGCGGCCCGGGGACGGGCGCGTCGAACGGGCAATCGTGCGTGCTGCGCATCGACGCGGGCGGCACGTCCGCGCTGTTGACGGGGGACATCGACGCACGCGCCGAACGCCAGCTCGTGGACGCCGCACGCGACGCGCTGGCCGCGCAGATCCTGGTCGTTCCGCACCACGGCAGCCGCACGTCGTCGGTCGAGCCTTTCCTCGATTCGGTCGGGCCGCGCGTCGCGGTATTTCCTGTAGGCTATCGCAATCGTTTCGGGCATCCGCACCGCACGGTTCTCGCCCGTTACGCGGCGCGCGGGATTCCGCTGCCGCGCACCGATCGCGACGGCGCGGTGCGGTTCGACGTCGTGCCGGCCGACGGCGGGTTTGCGTTCGAGCGTCATCGCGACGTTCGCCGACGGTACTGGATGGATCGGTGAGCGCGGCGAGAGCGGGCGTATCGGGAAACGCGGCCCGGGATCCGCGCACGAAGCCGAGGCATGGGCCCGGCAGGCCGCGAAGCGTAAGACCGGAGTAAGCGCTACAGCAGCCACCCCGGCCGACAGCGAAGCATGGGGGCGAGAGTCAGTGCTAAAGCGCCAACTCCCGCCAACAGCGAAGCATAAGACCGGAGTAGGCGCTAAAGCACCCACTCCGGTCGACAAAGGAGACATCGGCGTTTGAAGGACATCCTCCATTTCTCGCATGCGAACGGCTTTCCGGCGTCGACGTACAGGACGATCTTCGCCGAACTGGCCGACGACTACGAGCTGCGCTACATCGAACGGATCGGCCACGACCGCCGCTACCCGGTGACGCGCGACTGGCCGCATCTCGTCGAGCAACTGCTCGACGACATCGGCAGCCGCTACGAGCGTCCCGTGTGGCTCGTCGGCCATTCGCTCGGCGGCTACCTGTCGCTGATGGCTGCGCTGAAGAAGCCGCAATGGGTGCGCGGCGTCGTGATGATCGATTCGCCGATCATCGCGGGCTGGCGCGCCGGCGCATTGCGTGCGAGCCAATGGGCGGGGCTCGACGAGCGACTGTCGCCGGCTGCCGCGACGCGTAACCGGCGCACGCGCTGGGCGAGCCGTGACGAAGCCTGGCGGCACTTCCGCGAGAAACCGGCGTTCGCGCGTTGGGACGAACGGATGCTGGCCGACTATATCGACTACGGGATTCCTCAAGCCGGCGCCGACGGCGAGCGGGCGCTCGCGTTCGACCGGCAGGTGGAATACCTGATCTACCGGACGCTGCCGCACACGCTCGGCCCGCGGCTCGCGCACGGCGCGCCGGTGCCGCTCGGTTTTCTCGCCGGCACGCGGTCGCGCGAGGTGCGCCAGGTCGGGCTCGATGCGACGCGCCGCGCGGCGCGCGGCCGCGTCGAATGGCTGGAAGGCAGTCACCTGTTCCCGATGGAGCGGCCGCTCGAGACCGCCCGCGCATTGCAGCGGATGCTGAATTCGCTGAAGGCGGCCGAGGGTGAGGTGTCACAGGGCGTCACCCCGCTCGCGAAGCGCGCCTGACGCACGATACGGCGGCCGGGCGCGCGCCCCGGCACGCACGGTTGCACCGGCCGGCGGGCGGCTTGGCCCCGGCGCGCACGGCCGGTTCGGGTTGGCGGGAAAGGGCGCGATCATCGAGTCAATTGCTGAGAGAAGGGCGGGCTTTACGGTATAATCCGTTTTTCCCGCGAGCATCCAGCGATGACCAAATATGTTTTCGTCACCGGCGGCGTAGTTTCTTCCCTTGGCAAGGGTATTGCCGCCGCTTCCCTCGCCGCGATCCTTGAATCGCGCGGTCTGAAAGTCACCCTCCTCAAACTCGATCCCTACATCAACGTCGACCCCGGCACGATGAGCCCGTTCCAGCACGGGGAAGTGTTCGTGACGGAAGATGGAGCGGAGACCGACCTCGACCTCGGCCACTATGAGCGCTTCATCAGCACGAAGATGCGCAAGGCCAACAACTTCACGACCGGCCAGATCTACGAATCGGTGATCCGCAAGGAACGCCGCGGCGACTATCTCGGCAAGACCGTGCAGGTCATTCCGCACATCACGAACGAAATCCAGGCGTTCATCGAGCGCGGGGCCGCGTCGGCCACCTGCGGTGAGCCGGACGTCGCGATCGTCGAGATCGGCGGCACGGTCGGCGACATCGAATCGCTGCCGTTCCTGGAGGCCGCGCGCCAGATGAGCCTGCGCCTCGGCCGCAACAGCGCGTGCTTCGTGCACCTGACGCTGGTGCCGTACGTCGCGACGGCCGGCGAACTGAAGACGAAGCCGACCCAGCACAGCGTGCAGAAGTTGCGCGAGATCGGCATTCTGCCGCACGTGCTGCTGTGCCGTGCGGATCGCCGCATTCCGGACGACGAATCGAAGAAGATCTCGATGTTCTCGAACGTGCCGGAAGACGCCGTGATCTCGGTGTGGGACGCCGACAGCATCTACAAGATTCCGCAGATGCTGCACGACCAGGGCCTCGACCGCATCATTTGCGAGGAACTCAAGCTGTCGCCGAAGGACGCCGACCTGACCATGTGGTCGGAGCTCGTCGAGAAGCTCGAGAACCCGAAGCACGAAGTGACGATCGGCATGGTCGGCAAGTATGTCGACCTGACCGAGTCGTACAAGTCGCTGATCGAAGCGCTGCGCCACGCATCGCTGCACACGTCGACCAAGGTCAACATCGAATACATCGACTCGGAAGAGATCGAGACGAACGGTGTCGACAGCCTGAAGCACCTCGACGCCGTGCTGGTGCCGGGCGGTTTCGGTCGTCGCGGCACGGAAGGCAAGATCGCAGCGATCCGCTACGCGCGTGAAGCCAAGGTGCCGTATCTCGGCATCTGCCTCGGCATGCAGCTCGCGGTGATCGAGTTCGCGCGCGACGTCGTCGGCCTGAAGCAGGCGAACAGCACGGAATTCGAGCCGGATACGCCGGAACGCGTGGTTGCGCTGATCACCGAGTGGTACGACCGCGACGGCAAGGTCGAGACGCGCACCGAGGAATCCGATCTTGGCGGCACGATGCGCCTGGGTTCGCAGCGCTGCCCGATCAAGCCGGGCACGATGGCGGAAGAAATCTATGGCAAGGACGTGAACGAGCGCCATCGCCACCGTTATGAAGTCAATAACCGCTTCGTGCCCCAGCTCGAAGCCGGCGGCCTTATCATCAGCGCCCGTACCCCGAGCGAGGATCTGCCGGAAATGATGGAATTGCCGCGTTCGATGCACCCGTGGTTCGTCGGCGTCCAGTTCCACCCGGAATTCACGTCCACCCCGCGTGACGGTCATCCCCTCTTCAAGTCGTTCGTCGAAGCTGCGCTTGCCAACAAGCAAGCGCGCGGAGTGCAAGCATGAAGCTGTGCGATTTCGAGGTCGGTCTCGACCAGCCTTTCTTCCTGATCGCGGGTACCTGCGTCGTCGAATCGGAGCAAATGACGATCGACACGGCGGGCCGCCTGAAGGAGATCTGCGCGAAGCTGAACGTTCCGTTCATCTACAAGTCGTCGTATGACAAGGCGAACCGCAGCTCGGGCAAGTCGTTTCGGGGCCTTGGAATGGACGAGGGCCTGCGGATTCTTTCCGAGGTGAAGCGCCAGCTCGGCCTGCCGGTGTTGACCGACGTGCACTCGATCGAAGAGATCGAGCAGGTCGCGTCGGTGGTCGACGTGCTGCAGACGCCGGCCTTCCTGTGCCGCCAGACCGATTTCATCCATGCGTGCGCGCGCTCGGGCAAGCCCGTCAACATCAAGAAGGGCCAGTTTCTCGCGCCGCACGACATGAAGAACGTGATCGACAAGGCGCGCGAAGCGGCGCGTGAAGCGGGGCTGTCGGAAGACCGCTTCATGGCGTGCGAGCGCGGTGTCTCGTTCGGCTACAACAATCTGGTGTCAGACATGCGTTCGCTCGCGATCATGCGCGAGACGAGCGCCCCGGTCGTGTTCGATGCGACCCACTCGGTGCAGCTGCCGGGCGGGCAGGGCACGAGCTCGGGCGGCCAGCGCGAATTCGTGCCGGTGCTCGCACGTGCGGCGGTCGCGACGGGCGTCGCGGGCCTGTTCATGGAGACGCACCCGAATCCGGCCGAAGCAAAGTCGGACGGCCCGAACGCGGTGCCGCTGAACCGGATGGGTGCGCTGCTGGAGACTCTCGTCACGCTCGACCAGGCGGTGAAGCGCAATCCGTTCCTGGAAAACGATTTCAATTAAAGATCGAATGAACCTTGCGACGGCTTCGCGCGTCAGTAGCGAAAGCGGTTCACGCGCGCGCGCCGTCGCAGTTTGAAGAATCCATCGTCATTCTCAGAGGAAACCCATGAGTGCAATCGTAGATATCATCGGCCGCGAGATTCTGGATTCGCGCGGCAACCCCACCGTCGAATGCGACGTGCTGCTCGAATCGGGCACGATGGGCCGCGCGGCGGTGCCGTCGGGCGCGTCCACCGGCTCGCGTGAAGCGATCGAACTGCGCGACGGCGAAGCCGGCCGCTACAACGGCAAGGGTGTGCTGAAGGCAGTCGAGCATATCAACACCGAAATCTCCGAAGCCATCATGGGCCTCGACGCGTCGGAACAGGCGTTCCTCGACAAGACGCTGCTCGAGCTGGACGGCACCGACAACAAGTCGCGCCTCGGCGCGAACGCGATGCTGGCCGTGTCGATGGCCGTCGCGAAGGCCGCCGCCGAAGAGGCAGGCCTGCCGCTGTACCGCTACTTCGGCGGTTCGGGCGCAATGCAACTGCCGGTGCCGATGATGAACATCGTCAACGGCGGCGCGCACGCGAACAACAGCCTCGACATCCAGGAATTCATGATCGTCCCGGTGAGCCAGCCGACGTTCCGTGAAGCCCTGCGTTGCGGCGCAGAAGTGTTCCACGCACTGAAGAAGATCCTGAGCGACCGCGGCATGAGCACGGCAGTCGGCGACGAAGGCGGCTTCGCGCCGAACTTCGGCAGCAACGACGAGTGCCTGTCGACGATCCTGCAGGCGATCGAGAAGGCCGGCTACCGTGCCGGCGAAGACGTGCTGCTCGCGCTCGACTGCGCGGCATCCGAGTTCTACCACGACGGCAAGTACCAGCTCGCGGGCGAAGGCCTGCAACTGTCGTCGGCCGAATTCACCGATTACCTCGCGACGCTCGCCGACAAGTTCCCGATCGTGTCGATCGAGGACGGCATGCACGAAAGCGACTGGGAAGGCTGGAAGCTGCTGACCGATCGCCTCGGCAAGAAGGTTCAGCTGGTCGGCGACGATCTGTTCGTCACGAACACGCGCATCCTGAAGGAAGGCATCGAGAAGGGCATCGCGAACTCGATTCTCATCAAGATCAACCAGATCGGTACGCTGACCGAAACGTTCGCGGCAATCGAAATGGCGAAGCGCGCAGGCTACACGGCCGTGATCTCGCACCGCTCGGGCGAAACGGAAGATTCGACGATCGCGGACATCGCGGTCGGCCTGAACGCCGGTCAGATCAAGACGGGTTCGCTGTCGCGCAGCGACCGTATTTCGAAGTACAACCAGCTGCTGCGCATCGAGGAAGATCTCGGCGACATCGCAAGCTACCCCGGTAAATCGGCTTTCTATAACCTGCGCTAACGCGCTACTATCGGGTTCGTCATATCGACGCCGCTCTGTGCATGTGCGCGGAGCGGCGCTTCTTATATCTGCGGTTCTTACATGCGGCTTGTCACTGTCGTCCTGATTGCCTTGCTGGCGCTCATTCAGTACCCCCTATGGTGGGGACACGGCGGCTGGCTGCGGGTGCATGAATTGCGTCAGCAGCTCGACGACCAGCTCCAGAAGAACGCGGACGAGAAGCTGCGCAACGAGCGTACCGCGGGAGAAGTGCAGGATCTGCAGAGCGGCACCGCGGCCATCGAAGAGCGCGCGCGCTACGAGATGGGCATGGTGAAGGACGGCGAGGTATTCGTGCAGTTCGTGTCGCCGAATGCGCCTGCCGCACCGCTGAACAACACGCCGTCGAATACGTCGACGCGCGGTGCCGTATCGGCGGCACCGGTGCGTGTCGTGCCGAATCCGCAGTCGATCGCGAAGCCGTCGCGGCATCATGGCGGCGACAAGGGCAAGGCCGCGCATCACTGAGCACGATGGCTCGAATCCATTGAAAAAGCGCGGGAAATGCCGCGCTTTTTCATTTCCTGCCGGTAGTCAATCGGCTGAGCGATGCACGCTCACCACCACCATCCCGGGTAGCCGTAGCTGATGCCTGTGCCCCAGCGATTGCCCCATCCGCCGTAATACCCGCCGTAGACGGTTACGGGCGGCGGCGAGTAATAGGCCCACGCGCGCGCGGCGGCCTCGGCCGCCATCGCGTTGTTCTGTTCGCGCAGCACCTGCTGGTCGATCTCGTCATAGCGCTTGCGTTCGGCGCTCGACAGCGCGGGCGGCTGGCCGCCCGATGCAGCGGGTTCGGGCAGGCGGCTCAGGATCGTGGAAGTCGGCGGCGGCATCGCGCAGCCGGCAAGCGCGAGCGTGCCGGCGGCAACGCTCGTCAGGACGATGGTGCGAAACGGTCGATGAAGCGGGCGATTCATGTGTTTCTCCTGCAGCGCGCCGACGACGGGAAGCGGCTTGCGCCGAAGTGCGCGACTTCGGCGCCGGGGCCGTGCGTGCGACGCTCGTGCGTCATTGTGCGCCCGTGCCCGGACGGCGGGCATCGGGCTCCTGCTCAGTGGCGCTGCCCGGTCGCGGGCGCGATGCCCGTCTCGACGCCGGGTGCCGCGAACAGCTGCGCAACGTCGACCGGATCGAATTCATAGCGCTGATTGCAGAACTCGCAATGGATCTCGACGTGGCCGCGCTCGACGATCACGCTGTCGACTTCTTCACGGCCGAGCATGCGCAGCATCGCACCGACCTTCTCGCGCGAGCACGAGCACTGGAAGCGCGTGCCGGCCGGTTCGAAGTGCTGCACGTTCTCCTGCCAGAATAGCCGGCGGAACACGACTTCCGGTTCGACCTCGAGCAGTTCCTGCGCGGACAACGTGCCGCCTAGCGTGCAGACGCGCTCCCACGTATCGATATCGGTTTCGGCGTTACGCGGCACGATGCCACCGTCGCCCGGCAACTTCTGCAGCAGCATCCCGACCGCGCGGTCGCGATCGGCCGCGAGCCACATCCGCGTGTCGAGCTGCTCCGAGTGATGCATGTAGTGCTCGAGCACCTGCGAGACGGATTCGAGCGGGCCGTCGACGCCGTTCAGCGGCACGATGCCCTGGTAAGGCTGCTGGCCCGGCAGCTTGTCGGCCGGGTCGAGCGTGATCACGCAGCGGCCGTGACCGCTCGCATTGACGAGCGACGCGAAGCGCGTGTCGTCGCCGATCGTCTGGGCGGCCTCGCCGGCGAACTTCGCGGTGGCCCGCATCGACAGATCCGAACCGCACTGGACGACCAGCATCTGGACCGGCCCGTCGCCGAAGATCTGCATGATCAGGGTGCCGTTGAATTTCAGGTTCGCGGACAGCAGCGCGCACGCGGCCATCATCTCGCCGAGCACCGTGCGCACGGGGGCGGGGTAGTCGCGGCGGGAGAGCACTTCCTGCCACGTATTGCGCAGCGAAACGATCTCGCCGCGCACGGGCGCCGCATTGAACATGAATTTCTGTAACTGGTCGCTCACTCTTCTTCCTTGAAATCCGTGCGAATCACCCGATCCGCACGAGTTGCTCCTTGAAATGCGCACGCCGCTCGACGTAGGTCTTCGCGTTCGTGCGCAGTCGCGCAATGTCCTCCGCCGACAGCTCGCGCACGACTTTCGCCGGTGCGCCGAGAATCAGCGAGTTGTCCGGGAACGTCTTGCCTTCCGTCACGACCGCGCCGGCACCAACCAGACAGTTGCGGCCGATCACCGCTCCATTCAAGACCACCGCCTGGATACCGACCAACGAACCTTCGCCGATCGTGCAGCCGTGCAGCATGGCCTGGTGCCCGATCGTCACGTTGTCGGCGATCGTCAGCGGAAAGCCGGGATCCGTGTGCAGGACCGCACCTTCCTGGACGTTGCTGCCTGCACCGACGCTAATCGTCTCGTTGTCGCCGCGAATCGTCGCGCCGAACCAGACACTCGCGTTCTCCTCGAGCACGACCTTGCCGATGATGGCCGCCGTATCGGCGACGAATACGCTTTCGTGGATCGTCGGGGCCGTATCGCCCAGCTTGTAGATCGTCACGGAGTCTCCTTGTCTCTTCGATGAAGGGCGCCGGTAGAATGGCGCGTCTGGTTTGCCCGGCGCATTCGCATGCGCCGCGGAACAATCGCCTATTGTAAACCGTCGCGTGCATGCGCTCCCGCGATGCGCGCGCAGGGTGTCCCCGTTTATGAGCATGGAGTCTTCTTCTTCCGGCAACGCGCGTGCCTGCGTGCGTCGCGCCGCGCTTGCCGCGCTGCGTGACGCCGAACCCGCGGCCAAGGCCGCACAAGTGCGCGCGCTCCACGATGCACTGCTGGCCGGGAAGGCGGCGATCGCCCCGTCGCTCGCATTGCCCGAGCCGGCCGATCTGCCCGGGCGCCCGGCGCGGCCGCCGCTCGTCGAGCCGCGCCAGCTCGAGCGACGCAGCATGCGTTCGCCCGAAGGGCGCGCCGTGCTGCTGCACGCGCTTGCCCATATCGAATTCAATGCGATCAATCTGGCGCTCGACGCGGTCTGGCGGTTCGCGGGCCTGCCGGATGCGTTTTATGCGGATTGGCTGAAGGTCGCGGCCGAGGAGGCCTATCACTTCACGCTGCTGTCCGACCGGCTGGCGGCATTCGGGCATGCGTACGGCGATTTTCCCGCGCACAACGGCCTGTGGGAGATGTGCGAACGGACCAAGGGCGATGTGCTGGCGCGCATGGCGCTCGTGCCGCGCACGCTCGAGGCCCGCGGGCTCGATGCTTCGCCGCCGATCCGCGCGCGGCTCGTGCAGGCGGGCGACGAGGCGTCGGCCGCGATCCTCGACGTGATCCTGCGCGACGAGGTCGGTCACGTCGCGATCGGCAACCGCTGGTTCCGGCAACTGTGCGACGAAGCCGGCCGCGATCCGGTGCCGGCCTATCGTCAGCTCGCCGAGCAATACCATGCGCCGCGGCTGCGCGGCCCGTTCAATTTCGATGCGCGTCGCGATGCCGGATTCGAGCAGGCCGAACTCGACGAACTGGCCGCGCAGGACGCCGCGGACGGAAACGCGGCGCGTTAGCCGGATCGTGTCCAGCTGCGTGTCGCCTGCCGCCAGGCCGGCCCGCGCACCCGGCTGATGGCGCTTCCCGGCCGTTTCGTCGGACCTTCGAGCCGCCGCACGCTAGAGAGGGGACTCGACTGCCGGCCGCCGAAATGGAGGCGGCGCCGCTATAATCGAACGACCATTCTTTTTTCTGGCGGCTGCTATGAGTGCCTCGGGTTCTGTTTCCGATATCGTCACGGTGCGCGGCGTCCAGCTGCATGTCCGGCGCTGGGGCCGGCCCGATGCGCCGACGCTGTTCATGCTGCACGGCTGGATGGACGTCGCGGCGTCGTTCCAGTTCGTCGTCGATGCACTCGCGGGCGACTGGCAGGTGATCGCGCCCGATGCACGCGGTTTCGGGCTGTCCGACTGGCCGGTCGCCCGGCAGGGCGGCGGTCACTACTGGTTCCACGAATACCTGGGCGACCTCGATGCGCTCATCGACCACTATGCGCCGACCGGCGAAGTCAATCTGGTCGGGCACAGCATGGGCGCCAACGTCGTGTGCCTGTATGCCGGCGCGCGGCCGGAGCGCGTGCGGCGTGTGGTCGATCTCGAGGGTTTCGGGCTGGCGCCCGCGCGGGCCGAACAGGCGCCGCGCCGGCTGCGCGCCTGGCTCGACGAGTTGCGCGAACCGCCCGCCCTGCGTCCTTATGCGTCACTCGACGACGTGGCGGCGCGCCTGACCAAGACCAATCCGCGCCTCGACCCGCGCCGTGCGGCGTTCCTCGCCGCGCACTGGTCGACGCGCGGCGACGACGGCCTCTACCACCTGCTGGCCGACCCCGCGCACAAGATGCCGGGCCCGCAGTTGTACCGGCTCGACGAAGTGATGGCCACCTGGGCACAGGTACGCGCGAAGGTGCTGCACGTCGAGGCCGTCAATTCGCCGACGCTGGCACATATCGCTGGTGACATCCCGCTGCCGGAATTCAAGGCGCGTTTCAATGCGTTCCCCGACTGGCGCGAGAAGCTCGTCGAAGATGCCGGCCACATGGTGCATCACGACCAGCCCGAGCAGATCGCGGCGCTGATCGAGGCGTTCTGCGCGTAAGCGCACGGCGGCAGCGGCGGAGCAGGCGGGCGGCGCATTGCCGCGTTGCAGTAGAATGAAGCCTTACCTGCCATGCCTACAATGAACGCCGATCTCCACTGCCATTCGAATGTTTCCGACGGGTTGCTGCCGCCTGCCGACGTCGCGCGCCGCGCTCATGCCGGCGGCGTGACCCTGTGGGCGTTGACCGACCACGACGAGATCGGCGGCCAGGCGGCGGCGCGCAGCGAAGCGGAAGCGCTCGGCATGCGCTACCTGAGCGGCGTCGAGATTTCGGTCACGTGGGCGTCGCGCACCGTGCACATCGTCGGCCTGAATGTCGACCCCGCGAATCCGGTGCTGGTCGACGGCCTGTACCGCACGCGCCACGGCCGCGCGGCGCGCGCGGTAGCGATCGGCGAGCAGCTCGCCACGCTCGGCATTCCCGGGGCGTACGAAGGCGCGTTGAAGTATGTGTCGAATCCCGACCTGATCTCGCGCACGCACTTCGCCCGCTTTCTCGTCGAGAACGGTCACGCCACGTCGACGTCCGATGTGTTCGATCGTATGCTCGGCGACGGCAAGCCCGGGTTCGTCCCGCACCGCTGGGCGACGCTGCCCGACGCCGTCGCATGGATTCGGGCGGCCGGCGGCGAAGCCGTGGTCGCGCATCCGGGCCGTTACCGCTATACGCCCGTCGAATTCGACGCGTTCTTCGGCGAGTTCATCGATCTGGGCGGCCGCGCGATCGAGGTCGTCACGGGCAGCCACACACCCGACCAGTACCGCGAATACGCGGACGTCGCACGCCGCTTCGGCTTTGAAGCGTCGCGCGGCTCGGATTTCCATGCGCCAGGCGAGGGCCGTGTCGAGCTCGGCAGCCTGCCGCCGTTGCCGCCCGACCTGACGCCGGTCTGGGAGCGCTGGCTCTGACACCGGGCGGCGGCCTGCCACCCGCGTTGCTGTCGGCCGCGCGCACCCGACTTCTCCCCCTTTACGTACCCCCATGTCCCAGTTCTTCAGGATTCATCCGGATAATCCGCAGCCGCGCCTGATCAAGCAGGCCGTGGAAATCGTCAGCAAGGGCGGCGTGATCGCGATGCCGACCGATTCGAGCTATGCGCTCGCTTGCCATCTCGACGACAAGGACGCGGTCGAGCGCGTGCGCCGGATTCGCGGCCTCGACGAGAGGCAGCACCTGTCGCTGCTCGTGCGCGACCTGTCGGAGCTCGCCAACTTCGCGATGGTCGACAACCGCCAGTACCGGCAGATCAAGTCGGTGACGCCGGGCCCGTACGTCTTCATCCTGCAGGCCACGAAGGAAGTGCCGCGCCGGCTGTCGCACCCGTCGCGCAAGACGATCGGGCTGCGCGTGCCCGATCACGCGATTACGCTCGCGCTGCTCGAATCGCTCGGCCAGCCGCTGCTCGGCACGACGCTGATCCTGCCGCCGGACGACGAGCCGCTCAACGATCCCGAAGAAATCCGCATGCGGCTCGAGAAACAGGTCGACCTCGTGATCGACGGCGGTGCATGCCCGCGCGAGCCGTCGACGGTGATCGACCTGACCGGCGACGAGCCCGAGCTCGTGCGTGCGGGGCGTGGCGCGCTCGAACCGTTCGGACTCTCGGCGGCGTAAGCGCGCCGTTCCATTTTTTGCGCGAGTGCGCTTGTTACAATAACGCGATATGGATGCTTCCCTGATACAGACCATCGCCGTCTACGCGCTGCCCGTGATCTTCGCGATCACGTTGCACGAGGCCGCGCACGGCTACGCCGCCCGCCTGCTGGGCGACAACACCGCCTACATGATGGGGCGCGTGTCGTTCAACCCGATGCGCCACATCGATCCGCTCGGCACGATCGCGATCCCGCTCGCGATGTATTTCCTGACGGGCGGCGCGTTCCTGTTCGGCTATGCGAAGCCGGTGCCGGTGTCGTTCGGCAACCTGCGCGATCCGCGCTGGGGCAGCCTGTGGGTATCGCTCGCGGGGCCGGCCTGCAACTTCGTGCAGGCGCTGATCTGGGGCGTGCTGACCCTCGTGCTGCCTGCCGTCGGCATCGACGAGCCGTTTTTCACGCGGATGGCGTTTGCGGGCGTCAGCGCGAACCTCGTGCTCGGCGTGCTGAACCTGTTTCCGTTGCCGCCGCTCGACGGCGGCCGCATCCTGGCGGCGCTGCTGCCGACGAAGCAATCGATCGCGCTGTCGCGCATCGAGCCGTACGGTTTCATCATCGTCCTCCTGCTGGTCGCGACGGGCGTGCTGACGAACTTCTGGCTGCGCCCGCTCGTCAACGTCGGCTATGCCGTCCTGAGCGCCATCCTGTCCCCATTCGCTTCGCTTCTCTAACGACAATCATGTTCCCTGAACGTATTTTCTCCGGCATGCGGCCCACCGGGTCGCTGCACCTCGGTCATTACCACGGCGTGCTGAAAAACTGGGTGAAACTGCAGTCCGAGTACCCGTGCTTCTTCTGCGTCGTCGACTGGCATGCGCTGACGACGCACTACGAGACTCCCGAGGTCATCGAGAAGAACGTGTGGGACGTGCTGATCGACTGGCTCGCGTCCGGTATCGATCCGGCGCAGGCCACGCTGTTCATCCAGAGCAAGGTGCCGGAGCATGCCGAACTCGCGCTGCTGCTCGGCATGAGCACGCCGCTCGGCTGGCTCGAACGCGTGCCGACCTACAAGGAGCAGATGGAGAAGCTGAAGGACAAGGATCTGTCGACCTACGGCTTCCTCGGCTATCCGGTGCTGATGGCGGCCGACATCCTGCTGTATCGCGGCTCGCTCGTGCCGGTCGGTGAAGACCAGGTGCCGCACGTCGAGATGACGCGCGAGATCGCGCGCCGCTTCAACTACCTGTACGGCCGCGAGCCGGGCTTCGAGGAGAAGGCGCTCGATGCTGCAAAGAAACTCGGCGGCAAGCGCGCGAAGCTCTATCACGAGCTGCGCAACGCGTATCAGCAGGAGGGCGACGACGAGGCGCTCGAACAGGCGCGCGCGATGCTGCAGGAATCGCAGAGCCTGTCGATGAGCGACCGCGAGCGCCTGTTCGGCTATCTCGAAGGCGCGCGCAAGATCATCCTGGTCGAGCCGCAGGCGCTGCTGACCGAAGCATCGCGGATGCCCGGCCTCGACGGGCAGAAGATGTCGAAGTCGTACGGCAACACGATTGGCCTGCGCGAGGACGCCGAGACGATCACGAAGAAGGTCCGCACGATGCCGACCGATCCCGCGCGCGTGCGTCGCACGGATCCGGGCGATCCCGACAAGTGCCCGGTGTGGCAGCTGCACCAGGTCTATACCGATGAAGCGACGCACGACTGGGTGCAGAAGGGCTGCCGCTCGGCGGGCATCGGCTGCCTCGACTGCAAGCAGCCGGTCGTCGAAGGCATCCTGCGCGAACAGCAGCCGATGCTCGAGCGCGCACAGAAGTACATGGACGATCCGTCGCTGCTGCGCGCGATCGTCGCGGACGGTTGCGACAAGGCGCGCAAGTACGCGACGGAAACGATGCGCGACGTGCGCGACGCGATGGGCCTGTCCTACAACTGATCGACCGCATGAGTGCATCCGTCATCGCCGCCGCGGGCGGCCACGTCGCCCAGGCCGAGCCGTCGCGCTGGGTCGCGCAATGGTCGCGGCTCGTGCCGTCAGGCGGCGCGGTGCTGGATGTTGCTGCGGGCGGCGGCCGCCATGCGCGCTGGTTCGCGTCGCACGGGCATCCGGTCGTCGCACTCGATCGCGATCCGGCCGCACTGGCCGTATTGCGGGCGATGCCGGGCGTCGATGCACGCGACGCCGATCTAGAAGGCGCGCCTTGGCCGCTGCCGGCCGGCGAGCAGTTTGCGGCGGTGGTCGTTACGCATTATTTGCATCGTCCGCTCTGGCCCCATCTGCTCGATGCGGTGGCGCCGGGTGGCGTGCTCATCTACGAAACCTTCGCGCAAGGAAACGAAACGGTCGGGAAACCGTCCAACCCCGCGTTCCTGCTCGCCCCGGGCGAGCTGCTGGACGCCGTGCATGGCCGCCTGCGGGTGGTCGCGTACGAGGACGGGTTCGTCGCCGCGCCGCGCGAGGCGTTCGTCCAGCGTCTCTGCGCAGTGCGCGAGGGCGCGACCCCGAAGGCGGGGGCGGGAATTCCACGTTACGAACTGCCCGGCTAATCCGCTACAATCTCAATGTTTACCGGTACATAACCTCAATCGCGTTTCATGGCTAACGGCACCCAAGACGGCATTCAAATCCGCGGCAGCATCCCCGCGATCGTCACCCCGATGCTCGAAGACGGCAGTCTCGACCTGCCGGCGTTTCGCAAACTGATCGACTGGCATATCGCGGAAGGCACCGATGCGCTCGTCGTGGTCGGCACGAGCGGCGAGTCGGCAACGCTCAACGTCGAAGAGCACATCCTGATGATCCGCACGGCGGTCGAGCATGCGGCGAAACGCATCCCGATCATCGCGGGCGCGGGCGGCAACTCGACCGCCGAGGCGATCGAGCTGACGAAGCACGCGAAGGCTGTCGGCGCGGACGCGACGCTGCAGGTCGTGCCGTACTACAACAAGCCGACGCAGGAAGGCATGTACCGCCACTTCAAGACGATCGCCGAAGCGGTCGATCTGCCGGTGATCCTGTACAACGTACCGGGCCGCACGGTCGCGGACATGGCGAACGAGACGATGCTGCGCCTCGCGGACGTGCCGGGCATCATCGGTGTGAAGGAAGCGACCGGCAACATCGATCGCGCCGCGCACCTGATCAAGGCCGCGCCGAAGCATTTCGCGATCTACAGCGGCGACGATCCGACCGCGATCGCGCTGATGCTGCTCGGCGGCCACGGCAACATCTCGGTGACGGCGAACGTCGCACCGCGTGCGATGAGCGACCTGTGCCGCGCGGCGCTGGCCGGCGACGTACAGACGGCCCGCGCGCTGCACATGAAGCTGCTGTCGCTGCACAAGAACCTGTTCATCGAGGCGAACCCGATTCCGGTGAAGTGGGCGCTGCAGGCGATGGGCAAGATGCAGGGCGGCATCCGGCTGCCGCTCACGGCGCTCGACGAGCGCTGCCACGACGCCGTGCGTTCGGCCCTCGCCGAGGCCGGCGTCCTCGCCTGATGCCGAGGCGGCCGCGTCCTGCGGCCGCCGGCTCGAACCCTGATCAACCCGCACCGGCCGGCTCCGTCCGGCGCCGCTCCTGACGAGCGTTCTAGCAAGACGAAGGATTTCATGAAACGTTTCGCCTTTTCCTCTCGCGCCATCCAGATGTCGGTGGTGGTGCTGGCGCTGGGCGCGCTCGCCGGCTGCGATACGCTGAACGACTACCTGGCCCCTGACCGGGTCAACTACAAGAACACCGGTTCGGCGCCGCCGCTTGCGGTGCCGAGCGACCTGAAGCCGGTGCCGACGACCCAGCAGTTCGTCGCGCCGCCGACCAACGCCGGGCTCGGCACGCTGCCGCCGCGCGTCACGACGCAGGCAGGCAACGCGACCGACGGCATCCCGAGCGCGCAGGATCCGCTCGGCATGCACATCGAGCGCGACGGCGATCGCCGCTGGCTCGTCGTCGATGGCCGGACACCCGAGCAGTTGTGGCCGATCCTGAAGGAGTTCTGGCAGGAGAACGGCTTCTCGCTGAAGACCGATGCACCGTCGACGGGCATCATGGCGACCGACTGGGCTGAAAACCGCGCGAACATTCCCGACGACTGGTTCCGCCGCACGATCGGCAAGGTCATCGATTTCGCGTATTCGTCCGGCACGCGCGACCGTTTCCGTACGCTCGTGAACCGCACGTCGGACGGCAACACCGATATCTCGATCACGCACAGCGCGATGGAAGAAATGATGGTCGGCCCGCAGGGCGGCACGTCGTCGCGCTGGGAAGAGCGTCCGCGCAACCCGGTGCTCGAAGCCGTATTCCTGTCGAAGCTGATGCAGAAGTTCGGCCTGACCGATGCGCAGGCGAAGCAGCTGCTGACCGATGCACGTCCCGCGACGGCACCGGCGCAGGTCAGCGACACGAGCAGCGGCGGGGCGACGCTGCAACTGGCCGAGTCGTTCGACCGCGCATGGCTGCGTGTGGGCCTGGCGCTCGACCGCACCAACTTCGCGGTCGACAATCGCGATCGCGAGAAGGGCGTGTACACCGTGCGCTATGCGAACACGATGGAAGAGCTCAAGCGTGACGGCCTGTTCGGCAAGCTGTTCTACGGCGGCCCGTCGGCCGCGAAGCCGGGCAAGGAATTCCTGGTCAACGTGCGCGCACAGGGCAATGGCGGCACGCTGGTCGCAGTGGTCGGCGCAGACGGCCAGGTCGACAACTCGTCGGACGCGCAGCGGATCATTTCGCTGCTCCACGCGCAGCTGAACTGAGCGCGTGCGATTCTCCAGCCTCGGAAGCGGCAGCGAAGGCAACGCGCTGGTCGTCGAGGCCTCGAGCGGCACGACGACCACCCGCGTGCTGCTCGACTGCGGCTTTTCCGCCAAGGAGGTCGAGCGCAGGCTCGGCCGATTGAATCTCTGCATCGGGGATCTCGATGCGATCCTCATTACCCACGAACACAGCGACCACGTCGGCAGTGCGCTGACGCTCGCCCGTCGCGCATCGCTGCCGCTCTACATGAGCTGGGGTACCGCGCGCGCGGTCGGCGCGGACGAGGCCGATGTCGATCTCCACGTGCTGTGGGGCGACGAGACGGCCGCGATACGCGATCTGGCCGTGATGCCCTATACGGTCCCTCACGATGCGCGCGAACCGCTCCAGTTTGTCTTTATGGACGGCTCCAGCCGGCTCGGCGTGCTGACGGACGTCGGGATGGCCACGGCTCACATCACGGCCGTGCTGAGCGGCTGTGACGCGCTGGTGCTCGAATCCAACCACGACACCGCGATGCTGGCCGCGAGCCGCTATCCGCAGTCGCTGAAGGCACGTATTGGCGGCAACCACGGCCACCTGAGCAATGACGCGGCGGCGGACATCCTTGCGTCGCTTGAACGCAGCCGCCTCAAGCACCTGGTCGCGGCGCACCTGAGCCAGCAGAACAATCTGCCGGAGCTGGTCCGTCAGGCGTTTGGCGGCGTATTGGGGACGACCGGGGAAGACGTGGTCGTGGCCACGCAGGACGCGGGCTTCGACTGGCTGGCGCTGGGATGAGCGGGGCAGGGCCGCTGCGGCGGCCCGGTGTGGCTGCCGTGCGACAGACGCGGAAACGGCAGACGTAAAAAAACCGGCCCTCGGGCCGGTTTTTTTTCAGCTGACGCTGAGGCTTACTGGCTTGCGCCCGAAGCCGGAGCAGCCGTCGCTGCCGAAGCAGCCGACGCCACTGCAGCAGCAGCGTCGCTCGCAGCAGCCGTTGCCGACGAAGCAGCAGCCGAAGCGTCGCTCGCAGCACCAGCAACTGCCGAAGCAGCCGACGAAGCAGCAGCAGCCGCGTCGCTTGCAGCCGACGAAGCAGCTTGATCAGCGCTCTTGTTGCAAGCAGCCAGTGCAACAGCAGCCAACAGGGAAGCTACGAGGAGGGATTTCTTCATGATCACGTCCTTTTATGGTTAAAGGTAAGCAACAGCGCGAAACAATACCGGTAATGTGCTCCAACACCGACCTGGGCCGCTGGTGGAGATGCACTTCTAGAGCGTGAATCTTCCCTACGGCTTGGGCGGAAATTATATGCACTTTCCTATCGACCGTCGACAAATGCGGGGTCAATACGTTGTCTTTCCCATACAGAATTTGATCCGTACGGGTATACGGGGCGACTCACACTAATTCCGGCTTCCGACCCGTATCCAGCCCGCACAATACCACTCGTGCAACAAGGCTGTCATCGAGGGAACCCGGGATAGTGTTACAAACCGTTTCGCCTCCATCTTGCGTTGATTGGCCAGTTCGGGCAGCCATTCGCCGGCCTGCTCGAGTGATCCTTCTTCGCCATTAATGAAGTACGAGCGCGCGTTATACATCAATGCGGCCCTTCTGTCGAGACACACGCCACGACGTGATGCTTGCGTGACGAACGCGGCCTCGGACAGCGGGCGCGCCGGCGGGTCGAAAACGACGTTCGGCTTGGGCTCGCTCAGGTAGCAGCCGAGGAATTCGGCGACGTCCCGCTTGCGCCAGCGGATCGCGTCGACGATCTCGGCAACGCGCTCGACCATCGCCGGCGGCAACTGCGCGGGCGTGTCGACGGCCGGCTGCTTCGGATCGCGGTAAAGGTCGTCGCCGCAGCCGTCGCGCAGGCCGCCACGCTCCGCGAGATAGTACAGGAACTGGGCGCCCAGTTCGCCGGCGGACGGGGCCCGGAAGCCGATCGAGCAGGTCATGCATTCGCCTTCGGCGACGCCATCGTGCGCGATGTGCGGCGGCAGGTAGAGCATGTCGCCGGGTTCCAGCACCCATTCGTCGCTCGGCTCGAAGTTTTCGAGGATCTTCAGCGGCACGTCCGGCTGCAGCGACAGGTCCTTCTGCGCACCGACGCGCCAGCGGCGCCGGCCTTCGACCTGCAGCAGGAATACGTCATATGAATCGAAATGCGGGCCGACGCCGCCGCCGTCCGTCGCATACGAGATCATCAGGTCGTCCAGACGCGCATCGGGGATGAAGCGGAAGCGGTCGAGCAGTGCGCGCGCGGCATCGACGTGCAGGTCGAGCCCCTGCACGAGCAGGGTCCAGGCCTTGCGCGTGACGGCCGGCAGCGTGTCGGGCTCGAACGGGCCGTGCTTCAGTTGCCACTTGTTACGAAAATGGGTGATCAGTCGCGATTCCGCGTCATAGTCTGCTGCGAGCTCGAACAGTGCGTCGCGCGAGACCGGCGACGCGACGCCGGGGATCGCCTGGCGGATCAGGAGCGGCTTCTTCTGCCAGTAGCCGCGCATGAATTGCGCCGGCGTAAGACCGCCGAGCAGCGGTGTGGGAAGATCGGAAGGCGGCGCGCCGAGCGGGGCGGCAGCGGCATCCCGCGGTTCGGCTTGAGACCGGTTGCGCATCGTATAATGAGAGTTGTATTTGGGAGAATTGGATGAAAATCGCAAAAAACACCGTCGTGTCGGTCACTTACAAGCTGTCGGACGTACAGGGCAATCTGATCGAGGAAAGCGACGAGCCGATGGTCTATCTGCACGGCGGCTATGATGGCACGTTCCCCAAGATCGAGGAACAGCTCGACGGCCACGAGCCCGGCTACGAGGCGCAGGTTCAGCTCGAGCCGCAGGACGCGTTCGGCGACTACGATCCCGAACTCGTGAAGATCGAGCCGCGCGACCGTTTTCCCGAGCCGCTCGAAGTGGGTATGCAGTTCGAAGGCACGCCGGAAGACGGCGACGAGGAGGTCGATTCGCTGATCTACACGGTCACCGATATCGCCGAAGACAAGGTCGTGCTCGACGGCAACCACCCGCTGGCAGGCATGGCGCTGCGTTTCGCACTGACCGTGAAGGACGTTCGCGAAGCAACCGAAGACGAAATCGAGCATGAGCACGCGCATGGCGCAGAAGGGCTCGAAATCGTCGACGAGGACGAAGACGAAGACGGTGAAGCGCCGTCAGGGCGCACCCTGCACTGAGCTCGCAGGCAGGCCGGGCGCCGGCCCCGACGCGCCGCCCGGTGCGGCGCTGTCACCCTGCAACGGCGGCGCGACCGACGACGAGTCGGGCAGCGCCGGCAACGCGGGGATTTCCGGCATCTGCGGCAGCGGCACGTCGTCATGCGGCACGAGCGGCAGCGCGGGCGGCACAGGGAGGTTCTTCGGCACCTCCTGCAGGCTTACGTTGAAGATCGTCTGCCGTGCCGGCGACACGCTCACCTTGATCCACTGATTCGTCGGATGGCGCGGTCCGATCGCGACGCGCGTGACGTTTCCTACCAGTTCACCGTCGTCTGCGCGCAGCGGACGGTCGATCAGAAAGCCGTTCGCAAGCGGTTCGCCGCTTGCGTGCATCACGAGTATCGGGCCGCGGAACGTCGCCGCCGCCTTCACCAGCGTTCGTTTCAACTCACGGAAGCCGTCGCGCACGCGCGGCCGGTTGAAGTGCAGCCATGCGAAGCGTTCCGCGCGTTCATAGCGTTCGAACCGTGGATCGCCTTCGAACATCACCACCATCGCGCGTGCCTCGCGCCGCTTCGCGTATTCGGCCGCGTGGTCGATCCAGAAACCGTTCGCGATGATGCGATCCTCGAATTCGCCGTTGCGGCCGCCGGCCGTCAGGTAGTGGTTGTTCGGCGCCGGCGCGTTGAGCGCGACGTAGACGATGTCGTCGCGCATCCAGCGGGTGTTTTCCCGATACGGCCGGAACCGTGCGACTTCGCTTTCCCGCGTGATCTGCAGTGCGCCGGGGCCGGGCAGTGCCGAATCGGCGAGCAGCGTCTGCCGCAGGAAGTCGAGCCGCTCGACCGGGTCGTAGCCGCCGCCGGTCGCGGTGTTGCACGTTACCCAGTCGTCGTGGCCGGGAATGAACACGAGCGGCACGCGTGCCGCATCCAGGATCGCGCCGCGCTGCGAATACAGCGCATCGCGGCATGCTTCCTTCGAACCCTTGAGATTGCCTGCATAGACGACGAACGCGAGGTTGCGCTCGCGCGCGATCGCGTCGAGCAGCCGCTGGGCGGCCGGTTCGTCCGCAGGGGCGTTGATCACATCCGACACGACCGCGAACGAGTAGGGCGCGGTGCTGCGCTTCGGCGGCGCGGCCGAAGCGGTGGCTTGCGCGAGCGCGAGCACGGCTGCGACGAGCGCGGCCGCCGTGCGAGCCGGCACGCCGCGCGGGGCGCGCTTACGCGTGTCCGTCGACATCGTGCGTCCGGACCAGCGTGCGCAATTCGTACAGCAGGTCGAGCGCCTCGCGCGGCTTGAGATCGTCGGGATCGATGTCGCGCAGTTTTTCGAGCGCCGGATGCGGCGTGTCGGGCAGCGCCGGCGCGTCCGCGCATTCGAGATCGTCGGCGGCCACCGGCGGCGCGCTGAACAGGTCGAGTTGCGGCGTGTGCTGCGACGCCGACTGCTGTTCGAGATACGCGAGGTGCTTGCGCGCGGCGCGGATCACGGGCGCCGGAACGCCCGCGAGTTGCGCGACCTGCAGGCCGTAGCTCTGGTTGGCCGGGCCTTCGTTGACCGCGTGCAGGAACACGATGCCGTGGCCGTGCTCGACGGCCGACAGGTGGACGTTGGCCGCTTGCGGGAATTCGGCCGGCAGTTGCGTCAGCTCGAAGTAGTGCGTCGCGAACAGCGTGTAGCAAGCGTTGTGCGCCAGCAGGTGGCGCGCGATGGCCCACGCGAGCGCGAGGCCGTCGAACGTCGACGTGCCGCGGCCGATCTCGTCCATCAGCACGAGGCTTTGCGGCGTCGCGTCGTTGAGGATCGCAGCGGCTTCGGTCATCTCGACCATGAACGTCGAGCGGCCGCCCGCGAGATCGTCCGCCGCGCCGATGCGGGTGAAGATCCGGTCGATCGGGCCGAAGCATGCCGACTTGGCCGGCACGTAGCTGCCCACGTACGCCATCAGTGCGATCAGTGCGGTTTGCCGCATGAACGTCGACTTACCGCCCATGTTCGGGCCGGTGATCAGCAGCAGCTTGCGCTCGGTGCCGAAGCGGCAGTCGTTCGCGATGAACTGTTCGACCTGCGCTTCGACGACCGGGTGGCGGCCCTGTTCGATTTCGATGCCGATCTCGTCGGTGAAGGTCGGTGCGACCCAGTCGAGTGCGCGGGCGCGTTCGGCGAATGCGGCGAGCAGGTCGAGTTCGGCGAGCGCCGAGGCGACGCGCTGGCACTCGGGGATGAACGGCAACAGCGCCTGCAGCACCGAGTCGTACAGCGCGCGCTCGCGCGCCAGCGCGCGTTCCTGAGCGGACAACGCCTTGTCCTCGAAGGTTTTCAGTTCGGGCGTGATGTAGCGCTCGGCATTCTTCAGCGTCTGGCGGCGGCGGTAGTCGTCGGGCACCTTGTCGGTCTGGCCGCGCGTGACCTCGATGTAGAAGCCGTGCACCTTGTTGTATTCGACGCGCAGGTTCGCGATGCCGGTGCGCGTGCGTTCGCGCGCTTCGAGATCGATCAGGAACTGCCCGCAGTTCTCCGAGATGTCGCGCAGCTCGTCGAGCTCGGCATCGTAGCCGCGCGCGATTACGCCGCCGTCGCGCACCATCGCGGCCGGCTCGGGTGCAATCGCGCTCGTCAGCAGGTCGAGGCATTCGGCGGGCGGTGCGAGCGCCGCATCGACACGCGTGAGCGCATCCGCATTCGCGGCGATCGCGCTGAGGCGCTCGCGCAGCGCCGGCAGTGCGGCGAACGTGTCGCGCAGGCTCGACAGGTCGCGCGGGCGCGCCGAGAGCAGCGCGAGACGCCCGGTGATCCGTTCGACGTCGGCGATCTGGCGCAGCGCGCTGCGCAGCGCATCGAGGCTTGCGTTTGCCGGTGCGTCGAGCAGCGCACCGATCGCCTGCTGGCGCGACTGCGCGGCGACCGACGCGCGCGGCGGGTGATGCAGCCAGTGACGCAGCAGACGGCTGCCCATCGTCGTGCAGCAGGTGTCGAGCAGCGAATACAGGGTCGGCGACTCGGTGCCGCGCAACGTCTCGGTCAGTTCGAGGTTGCGGCGCGTGGCCGGATCGAGACCGATGTACTCGGTTTCATTCTCGACCTTCAGGCTGCGCACGTGCCGCAGTTGCTGCCCTTGCGTGGCCGCTGCGTAGAGCAGCAGCGCGCCGGCTGCGCCGCACGCGCTCGTGAGTGAATGCGCACCGAAACCGTCGAGGCTTGCGACATCGAGCTGGTCGCACAGGCGCTGCGTGCCCGACGCGATGTCGAAGTGCCATGCCGGTACGCGCTTGCTTGCGCCCGCGCCCGCGGGTAAGGCGTCGGTCGCGCCGTCCGGCGTCAGGATCTCGGCCGGCCGGATGCGCTCGAGCGCGGCAGCGAGCTGGTCGGGTTCGATTTCGGCGAGGCGCAACGCGCCGCTCGCGAGGTTGAGCCACGCAAGGCCGATGTTCACCGCCACGCCGCGCTTGTTGTGGCCCGTGCACATCGCAAGCAGGTAAACGTCGTTCTTGTCGGACAGAAGCGCGGCATCGGTCAGCGTGCCGGGCGTGACGACGCGCACGACCTTGCGTTCGACGGGGCCCTTCGATGTGGCCGGGTCGCCAATCTGTTCGCAGATCGCGACCGACTCGCCCATCTTCACGAGCTTCGCGAGATACTGCTCGACCGCGTGGTGCGGTACGCCGGCCATCTTGATCGGCGTGCCGGCCGACGCGCCGCGTTGCGTGAGGGTCAGGTCGAGCAGGCGAGCGGCTTTCTCCGCGTCTTCGAAAAACAGCTCGTAGAAGTCGCCCATCCGGTAGAAGACAAGCGTGTCGGGATGGTCGGCCTTGATGCGCAGGTACTGCTGCATCATCGGGGTGTGGCCGGCGAAGGCGTCGGGCGACAGCGTGGTCATAAGTCAGGCGTGAAGTTGTTGCTTTGGTTGCCCGAGTTTACCAGTGGCTTCGGCATGCACGCGCGAAGTTCGCCATTCGGCCAGGTTGCCGGAGATTGCGCGACCGGCGGCGGTCGTTCTCATGCCGCTGTCCAACCGCGCTCACGAGCGGCCAAGCGAAAGTCGGCGCCGCTCAGGTCGAGAACCTTTGCGCGCCGACTCGTTTCGTCCATCAGGCCGCGTGCGCCGACGTCATGCTGAGCGCCACCGCCTGCGCGACTTCGATTCCGTCGATGGCTGCCGAATAGATGCCGCCTGCATACCCCGCACCTTCACCAGCCGGATACAGGCCTTCGACGTTCATGCTCTGGTAATCGTCCTTGCGTCGAATCCGGATCGGTGACGACGTGCGCGTCTCGACACCGGTGAGCACCGCATCGTGCATCGCGAAGCCGGCGATCTTCTTGTCGATCTGGGGCAGGGCTTCGCGGATCGCTTCGATCACGTAGTCCGGCAGCGCGGTGCTGAGATCGGTCGGGTTCACGCCCGGCTTGTACGACGGCTCCACGGAGCCGAGCGACGTCGACGGCCGGCCCGCGATGAAATCACCGACCAGCTGGCCCGGCGCGCGGTAATCGCCGCCGCCGAGTTCGAACGCGCGCTCTTCCCATTTGCGCTGGAACGCGATGCCCGCCAGCGGGCCGCCCGGATAGTCGTCCGGCGTGATGCCGACGACGATGCCCGCATTGGCATTGCGCTCGGCCCGCGAATACTGGCTCATCCCGTTGGTGACCACGCGGCCCGGCTCGGAAGTCGCCGCGACCACCGTGCCGCCCGGGCACATGCAGAAGCTGTAGACGGCGCGGCCATTGCTGCAGTGGTGCACCACCTTGTAGTCGGCCGCGCCGAGCTGCTTGTGTCCCGCGAACTTGCCGAAGCGGCTGCGGTCGATCAGCCCCTGCGGATGCTCGATGCGAAAACCCAGCGAGAACGGCTTGGCTTCGATATAGACGCCGCGATCGTGCAGCATCTGGAAGGTGTCGCGCGCGCTGTGGCCCACGGCCAGCACCACGTGGTCGCACCGCAGCGTTTCGCCGTTCGAGAGCTTCAGCGAGCGCACCTTGCCCTGATCGATCTCGATGTCGTCGACCCGCGTTTCGAAACGCACTTCACCACCCAGTTCGTGGATGGACGCGCGCATCTTTTCCACCATGCTGACGAGTCGGAACGTGCCGATGTGCGGCCGGCTCAGGTACAGGATGTCGTCCGGCGCACCCGCCTTGACGAATTCGTCCAGCACCTTGCGGCCGTAGTGATTGGGATCCTTGATCTGGCTGTACAGCTTGCCGTCGGAAAACGTCCCGGCCCCGCCTTCGCCGAACTGCACGTTGGATTCGGGGTTGAGCACGCTCTTGCGCCACAGGCCGAAGGTGTCCTTGGTGCGCTCGCGCACGGCCTTGCCGCGTTCGAGGATGATGGGGCGGAAACCCATCTGCGCGAGGATCAGCCCCGCGAACAGGCCGCACGGCCCCATGCCGATCACGACCGGGCGCAGGAAATTGCCGTGCTCGGGCGCCTTCGTGACGAAGTGGTACGCCATGTCGGGCGTCACGCCGCAATGCGGTTTGCCGGCGAGGCGCTTGATCGCGGCCGCTTCGTCGGTGACTTCGACATCGACGATGTACGTGAGCTTGATGTCGGCGCGCTTGCGCGCATCGTGCGCACGGCGAAACACGGTGTAACGGAGGAGCCCGTCCTCGGCCACGCCAAGCTCCGCGAGGCGCTCGCGAATCGCGGCCTCAAGCGCGCTTTCGGGGTGGTCGAGGGGGAGTTTAATTTCGCTTAGCCGTAACATGGGGACTCGGATGCGATTGCCACGGCGTCGTGGCGGTGTTGATACGGTCGGGGGCCGGGAGGCCGGCGGTGTTCTCCGCCGTGCGGGCATGCCGGACGCAAACCATTCGCTGTCATTGCGGGGAAAGCGGTGCAAGCGGCAGTGCGACGACCGGCCCGAACCACTCAAGCAACTTCAGGATAGGCGCACGAAGCGACCCTTGTACGGGAAGATTGTCCCGCCTCCCGGCAACCGGGAGGCGAACGGTGCGCCGTCACGAAGGTGCCCGCGAGCGGTATGCGCGAAAGCCGCGCCACGCAGGCGCGGCCGGGGCTTACTCCGCCGCCGGATGCACGTGGGTGTAACCTTTCAGGATCGGGATCATCTGCGCGTAGATCTTCGGGTTCGCGGCGACGATTTCATGGCGATGCAGGAAATCGGCGTCGCCCGTGTAGTTGCCCACGAGGCCGCCGGCCTCGGTGATCAGCAGGCTGCCCGCTGCCATGTCCCACACGTTGATGCCCTGCTCGAAGAATGCGTCGAGGCGGCCGGCCGCGACGTTCGCGAGATCGAGTGCGGCCGCGCCCGGACGGCGCAGGCCCGTGCAGGCCTGCGTCATTTCGGTGAACAGGCGCGCATAGGCATCGAGGCCGTCCTTTTCGCGGAACGGGAAGCCCGTGCCGACCAGTGCGTCCGACAGGCGGTCGCGGCGGCCGACGCGGATGCGGCGGTCGTTCAGGTACGCGCCGCGGCCGCGGGTGGCCGTGAACAGGTCGTTCTTGTTCGGGTCGTAGACGACAGCCTGCGTGACGACGCCCTTGTGCTCGAGCGCGATCGATACGCAGTAGTACGGGAAGCCGTGGATGAAGTTGGTCGTGCCGTCGAGCGGATCGATGATCCACTTGAATTCGGATTCGTTCTCCGACTCGCCCGATTCTTCCGCGAGGATCGCGTGGTCGGGGTAGGCGGTTTTCAGCGTCTCGATGATCGCGTCTTCGGCGGCCTTGTCCACTTCGGTGACGAAGTCGTTCTGCTGCTTCTTGCGGATCTCGATCAGGTCGAGATCGAGGGACGCGCGATTGATGATCTGTCCGGCGCGGCGCGCAGCCTTGACAGCAATGTTGAGCATGGGATGCATGAGCCTGGATCCTGTAGCCGGCGGCATGGGCCGCCACGAAGTGGAACAACCGCCCGGCACGGCGCAAGCGCGGCAGGCGAGGTGAGACGCGAATTGACAAAGAACGGGGTACGACCCGCGCCGCACGGTGCGCGACGCGTAAAGGCATGATTTTACCCGATTTTCGGCGGTTTCAGGCGGCCGGAATACGGGGAAACCCCCACTATCCGTCCGGACGAGTGGGTTTGCCGCGGCGATGGCGATACCATACTGCCATTCTGATGAACCGAGTCGTATCGTAGTGGAAACCCCGCAGATCACCGCCGCGCCGTCCGAGCCGGGCGCGGCCTCGTCCTGGCCGCCGTCCGGCGGCTTCACGTCCACCCGTTTCGTGCTCGTCGAGCCGAGCCATCCCGGCAATGTCGGGGCGGCCGCCCGCGCGCTGAAGACGATGGGCTTTTCGCGTCTCGTGCTGGTCGCGCCGCGCGTGCCGCACGTGCAGAGCGATCCCGAGGCGATCGCGATGGCCAGCGGCGCGGACGACGTCCTCGCGTCCGCCCATGTCGTGCCGACGCTCGGCGACGCGCTGTCCGGCGTTCATTGGTCGATCGCGCTGACCGCGCGCACGCGCGAATATGGGCCGCCGCGCCTGGCGCCGCGTGCCGCTGCCGCGCAGGCGTGCGCGCAGGTCGGCACGGGCGACATCGCGCTCGTATTCGGCAACGAGCGCACGGGTCTCGCGAACGAGCATGTCGAGCAGTGCAGCGCGCTGGCGCATATCCCGGCGAACCCGGCCTACAGTTCGCTGAATCTCGCACAGGCCGTGCAGGTGCTCGCGTACGAGCTGCGTGTCGCGTTTCTCGAACAGGCGAGCGAGCCGTCGACGCAACCGTCGGGCGAAGCCGGCACGCTTGCGCAGAGCGACGAGATCGAGCGGATGTACGTGCACCTCGAGAACGCGCTGATCGCGCTCGATTTCCTCGATCCGCGCAACCCGAAGAAGCTGATGCCGCGGCTGCGGCGCCTGTTCGCGCGCACGGGTCTCGAGCGCGAGGAGGTCAACATCCTGCGCGGCGTCGCGAAGCACATCCTGCTGAAATCGGGCAAGCCCGACGGCGACGCGTAAGCGGCCGGCGCACGGGTTGCCGGATGTCTCGGCGCGCGGGGCAACGCCCCGTCGGGCCGGTGCGACGTCGGCCGCCGCAAGCGCCGGGGCCGATCGTTCCACCCGGTCGACCACCCCCGCAAACTCCGCAACAGCCAAGCGTTGCGCCCGAATACCCTCGCCAGCGGCGGGGTGAACTTGCGAGCTCGTGCGGCCGTTCGTGACTCGCCCTACAATCGCCGAACGTCATAAATAAATTACCTGGCGCGATAACGGCCCGTCATTGTCGGCGGTGCGCGCCGGCCTTTTCCCAGACCACAATCATGTTCACGAGACTGCGCGAAGACGTTGCAACGATTCGCGAGCGGGATCCCGCCGCTCGCAGTGCATGGGAAGTCCTGACCTGTTATCCGGGGTTGCATGCGCTCGTGCTGCATCGTTTCGCGCACGCCTGCTGGCGCGCGAAGCGCTACTGGCTCGCGCGTTTCGTGTCGCAGGCCGGCCGGTTCCTGACGGGGATCGAGATCCACCCCGGCGCGACGATTGGCCGACGCGTGTTCATCGATCACGGGATGGGTGTCGTGATCGGCGAGACGGCGATCGTCGGCGACGACTGCACGATCTATCAGGGCGTGACGCTGGGCGGCACGTCGCTCACGCGCGGCGCCAAGCGCCACCCGACGCTCGAGGCCGGCGTGATCGTCGGTGCGGGCGCGAAGGTGCTCGGCGGCTTCACGGTCGGTGCGGGTGCGAAGATCGGTTCGAACGCAGTCGTCGTGAAGCCGGTCCCGGCGGGCGGCACGGCGGTCGGCAATCCGGCGCGCGTCGTCATGCCGGCGCAGCCGAAGCCGCAGCCTGAACGTGCGGCATTCTGCGCATACGGGATCACGCCGAATGCCGACGACCCGATGTCACTCGCGATTCACGGGCTGATCGATCATGCGGCGAAGGAAAGTCGCCGCGTCGACGAGATCGTCGCCGCGCTCGAGCGGCTCGGTACGCATCTGGAAACGCTGCAGGGCGCCGATGCGGCGCGTCTCGACCTGCGCCGGCTGTCGGCGGTGCTGGAAGGAAAGACGGTCGAGCGCCAGGCGTAATGCGAAGTACGCCCACGGCTGCCCGTCGGTACGACGGCAGCGGCGGGCGGCGTCAGTCGAGCGGCATCGCGTGGATGCCTTCCGCGTCGACGCGCAGGTAGCCGCCGCGCGGCCTGCCGTGGTCGAGATCCCAGTCGGGCAGCACCCAGCGTATGCCGCCCGGTTCGGCGTGGCTCGCCGGGCGGTGCGTATGGCCGTGAATGATCACGGCCGCGCGGCTCTTTCGGAACAGTGCGGCCACGCCTTCGCGCGTGACATCGTAGATCGCCGAAGCGGGGCGCATCCGGCCCGCTTCGCTGTTTGAGCGCATGCGTTGCGCGAGCGCGCGGCGCATGCGCAACGGCCACGCGAGAAACAGCCATTGCGCGACGCGGTTGCGTGCGAAGCGGCGGAACACCTGGTAGCCGCGGTCGGCCGTGCATTGCGCGTCGCCGTGCGCGAGCACGATGCGCTGGCCGAACGCCATGATCAGCGAAGGGTCGGGCAGCAGCATCGCACCGGCTGCCTTCATGAAGCGCCTGCCGAGCAGGAAATCGCGGTTGCCGTGCATCACGTAGAGCGCGATCCCGCGTTCCGAGAGCGTGTGCATCAGCGCGGCCATGCGTGCCGCGAACGGATCGTCGTCGAGGATGTCGTCGCCGATCCAGTATTCGAACAGGTCGCCGAGGATGAACACCGAGTCGGCGCTGTCGGCGGTGTATTTCACGAAATGCTCGAACGCGGCGACCGTCTTCGGAATCGCTTCGCTCAGGTGCAGATCGGAGAGAAACAGGAACGGGCGTGCGGCTTGCGCGTATTCGCGCTCGCCCGGCACGCCCGCGGAGACGCTTCGCGGCGGACTCTCCTGCAACATCGAAGTGCCTCCGTTACTTGCTGCGCGTCAGACTACGACGGCCTTCTCGATCACGACGTCGTCAGTCGGCACGTCCTGGTGGAAACCAGCGTTGCCCGTCTTGACGCCCTTGATCTTGTCGACCACGTCCTGGCCTTCGACGACCTTGCCGAACACCGCATAGCCCCAGCCTTGCGGCGTCGGCGACGAGTGGTTCAGGAAGTCGTTGTCGTTCACGTTGATGAAGAACTGGGCGGTCGCCGAGTGCGGATCGTTCGTGCGCGCCATCGCGACCGTGTAGTTGTCGTTCTTCAGGCCGTTGTTCGCCTCGTTGTCGATCGGCGCGTCGGTCGGCTTTTGCTTCAGGCCCGGCTCGAAGCCGCCGCCCTGGATCATGAAGCCGTTGATCACGCGATGGAACACGGTGCCGTCGTAGTGGCCCTTCTTCACGTAGTTCAGGAAGTTCTCGACCGTCTTCGGTGCCTTCGCGGCGTCGAGCTCGAGCTTGATCACGCCGTGGTTCGTATGCAGTTCAACCATGATGAATTCCTTCGGTGAGGCGGTTTAAATGGCACGCGGCCGGTCGTGCGACGCGGCCGCGTGAGTCGCCGGACGGGCCGGCAGGTTCTTACTTCGAGACGATGCTGGCCGATTCGATCACGATCGGTTGCGCAGGCACGTCCTGCATCGGGCCGCGCGAGGTCGTCGCGACGCCTTCGATCTTCTTCACGACGTCGAGACCCGACACGACCTTGCCGAACACCGCATAGCCGTTGCCGTCCGGGTTCGGGTAGTCGAGGCCGCTGTTGTCGACCGTGTTGATGAAGAACTGCGCGGTGGCCGAGTTCGGATCGCTCGTGCGTGCCATCGCGATCGTGCCCGTCAGGTTCTTCAGACCATTGCGGCTCTCCAGCGGGATCGGCGCGCGGGTCGGCTTCTCCTCGAAGTTGGTCTTGTAGCCGCCGCCCTGGATCATGAAGCCCTTGATCACGCGATGGAAGATCGTGCCGTTGTACTGGCCGGCCTTCACGTAATCGAGGAAGTTGGCGACGGACTTCGGCGCCTTCTCCGGGTAGAGCTCGACGCGGATGTCGCCCTGCGAGGTCTTCAGCTGCACGACGGGGTGCGCGGTAGCCGATTGCGCGAACGCAGGTGCGGTCGCGGTCGCGAGAAGGGCGGCGCCGCCAAGCGCCAGCAACAGACGTTTCATTGCGATCCTCAGGTTGGGAGGGAAAGAAGGCCGCGCCGCTTATTGCGACGGCGCGACGTACGGTGCCGCCAGTGCGCCCGACGGACCGTTGAACTGGAACGTCGGCGACATCGGCAGCGTGGTGGTGCCCATGTTCGCGGCTGCGCGGTCGGTGTAGTCGCGCGTGGCCGGTGCGGCCGCGCGGGCGTTCGGTGCGGCCTTCGGCGGCGACACGATCTTCTGGAGATCGGCGAGGCGCTGCGCGGTCGCGCCGCTCGTGCGGCCGAGCGATTGCGCACGCTTGTACGACTCGGCCGCGAGGCGCAGGTAGAGATCGCCAAGGTTTTCGTACGCGAGCGAATAGCTCGGGTTCGATTGCGTCGCCGTGACGAGCGCGGTGCGCGCTTCGTCGTAACGGCCATGCTTCGCGTAAAGCGCCGCAAGGTTGTTGTACGGCTCGGGCAGTTCGGGGTAAGCCTGCGTGATCGCGACGAACTGCTGGATCGCGTCGTCATCGCGGTTCAGGCGTGCCAGCACGGTGCCGCGCTTGAACTGCGCCTGCACGTCGTGCGGGTTCGATGCGATGCGCGCGTCGAGCTGCGCGAGCGCCTGCTTCCACTGCTTGCCGGCGATCGACGAGTCGATTTCGGGCGTGCCGTCGGCGGTGGCCGGGGCCTTCTGCGCATGCGCCGCGGGGGCCGCGAAAAGCGTCAGCGCGACGCCCATGACGGTGGTCGCAACGAGGGTCGCAGCGCTCTGCGCGCGGCCGCGATGAGGTTTCATAGGCGTAAATCGGAATGTTATACTCCGAGCCATTCTAACAAAACGTCTGCGCGTTCCGGCGAGCGGCAGACAGTCTTTCTTTGCCTCTCGTGGCCGTCACCGCTGTGCTTGCAGCCTGACCGCCCCATGTGATATCGAGGACGCTCGGCCTGGTGCCGCAGCAGATGGTCCGTCCGTTTCGCATGCTGGGCGAGCTTCGCCAGGGCGGTTTCCTTCGGCTCACGGTTCATCTCTATGGAATCACTGCGCATCTACAACACGCTCGCGCGTGACAAGCAAGTTTTCGTGCCGCGCCAGTCCGGCGAAGTGCGGATGTACGTATGCGGAATCACCGTATACGACTATTGTCACGTGGGCCACGCGCGCATGCTGGTCGTGTTCGACCTCGTCCAGCGCTGGTTGCGTGCGATCGGTTACCGGGTCACGTATGTGCGTAACATTACCGACATCGACGACAAGATCATCCGCCGCGCGGTCGAGAACGGCGAAACGATCAAGTCGCTGACCGACCGGTTCATCGGCGCGATGCACGACGATGAAAGCGCACTCGGTATCCAGCGGCCCGACATCGAGCCGCGCGCGACCGAGTTCATTCCGCAGATGCTCGGCATGATCGAGACGCTCGAGACGAACGGCTACGCGTACCAGGCGACCGACGGCGACGTCAATTACTCGGTGCGCAAGTTCGCGAACTACGGGAAGCTGTCGGGCAAGTCGCTCGACGATCTGCGCGCGGGTGAGCGCGTCGCCGCGAACGACGCAAAGGAAGATCCGCTCGATTTCGTGCTGTGGAAACGCGCGAAGCCGGAAGATCCGGAAGGCGCGTCCTGGGCGTCGAAGTACGGGATGGGGCGCCCGGGCTGGCACATCGAGTGCTCGGCGATGGGCTGCACGCTGCTCGGCGCGCATTTCGACATCCACGGCGGCGGGCAGGACCTGCAATTCCCGCACCACGAGAACGAGATCGCGCAGAGCGAAGGCGCGACCGGCCAGACGTTCGTCAATTACTGGATGCACAACGGCTTCGTGCAGGTCGACAACGAGAAGATGTCGAAATCGCTCGGCAACTTCTTCACGATCCGCGAAGTGCTCGAGCGCTACGATGCCGAAGTCATGCGCTTCTTCATCGTTCGCACGCACTACCGTTCGCCGCTCAATTACAGCGACGTGCATCTCGACGATGCGCGCGCGTCGCTCACGCGTCTGTACACCGCGCTGAAAGATGTTGAAGCCGACCCGCTCGCGCTCGACTGGAACGAGCCGCACGCGCAGCGTTTCGCGGCCGCGATGAACGACGACTTCAACACGCCGGTCGCGGTGGCGACGCTGTTCGAGCTGGCGGGCGAGGTGAATCGCACGCGCGACGCATCGCTCGCGCGGCAACTGAAACAGCTGGCGGGCCTGCTCGGCCTGCTGGGCCGCGAACCGCGCGCGTTCCTGCAGCAGGCGTTGGGCGCCGCGCAGGCGGGCGGGCTTGCCGCCGACGAGATCGAAGCGAAGATCGCCGCGCGCGTCGCGGCGAAGCAAGCGAAGGACTATGCCGAAGCGGACCGGATCCGGGCGGAACTGCTTGAGACCGGTATCGCACTTGAAGACAAACCGGGCGGATCGACCGAATGGCGTCGCGTATGAGCGCGGTGCGTTCCACTGACCGATCCGTCAGGTAGGAGGCAAGATGGCAACGGCCAGAAAAGCGCCGGTCAGGCGCGCGACCCCGGTCGCCGCGCGTCCGGCAGCCAAGCGCGTGCCGCCGGAGAAGACGGACGCGACGCGCGCCGTGCCGAACGGCGCGCTCAACGGTCATGCGCAGCCGGCGGCTGCGCAGCCGGCCGCCGACGCGGCCCGCAAGGCCCGTGCGTCCGAAGCGGACCGCGAGGAGGTCGTCGTGCGTCCTGCTTACTGGGACAAGGCATGCGCCGACCTCGTCAAGCGCGACCGGATCCTGAAGAAACTGATTCCGAAGTTCGGTCCCGCGCATCTCGTGAAGCGCGGCGACCCGTTCGTCACGCTCGCACGCTCGGTCGTCGGCCAGCAGATTTCGGTGCCGTCGGCGCAGTCGCTGTGGGCGCGCATCGGGGATGCCTGTCCGAAACTCGCCCCGCAGCCGGTGATCCGGCTCGGCGCGGACAAGCTGATCGCGTGCGGGCTGTCGAAGCGCAAGACGGAATACATTCTCGATCTCGCGCAGCATTTCGTGTCGGGTGCGCTGCACGTCGACAAATGGACGTCGATGGACGACGAGGACGTGATCGCGGAACTGACGCAGATCCGCGGCATCAGCCGCTGGACGGCCGAGATGTTCCTGATCTTCAACCTGTCGCGGCCGGACGTCCTGCCGCTCGACGATCCTGGCCTGATCCGCGCGATCAGCGTCAATTACTTCAGTGGGGAACCCGTTACGCGCAGCGAGGCGCGCGAGGTGGCGGCCAACTGGGAACCGTGGCGTACCGTCGCGACCTGGTACATGTGGCGCAGCCTCGATGCGCCCGACGGCGACGCCTGAACGTTGGCTATCGGGTTTTAAACATCAATAGTTGAGAGCCGGTTTTGAGCGTCGCCCGCGCGGGTAGAATACGCGCTGCCGCAAGACCCAAGGATTCGAACACATGAAGACCACGTTTCTGGATTTCGAACAGCCGATCGCCGAACTCGAGGCCAAGATCGAAGAGCTGCGATTCGTGCAGGACGACTCGGCTGTCGACATTTCGGAAGAAATCGAGCGGCTGTCGAAGAAAAGCCAGCAACTGACGAAAGACCTCTACGCGAACCTGTCGCCGTGGCAGGTTTCGCAGATCGCGCGGCACCCGCAGCGCCCGTACACACTCGATTACGTTGCGGAACTGTTTACCGATTTTCACGAGCTGCACGGCGACCGGGCATTCGCGGACGATCTGTCGATCGTCGGGGGGCTCGCGCGCTTCGGCGGCCATCCTTGCATGGTGATCGGTCACCAGAAGGGCCGCGACACGAAGGAGCGCGCCGCGCGCAACTTCGGGATGCCGCGTCCGGAAGGCTATCGCAAGGCCGAACGCCTGATGCGTCTCGCCGAGAAGTTCGGGCTGCCGATCTTCACGTTCGTCGACACGCCGGGCGCGTACCCGGGCATCGGCGCGGAAGAGCGCGGCCAGTCGGAGGCGATCGGCCGCAACCTGTACGTGATGGCCGAGCTGAAGACGCCGATCATCACGACGGTGATCGGCGAAGGCGGTTCGGGCGGCGCGCTCGCGATCGCGGTGGCCGACACCGTGATGATGCTGCAATTCTCGACCTACTCGGTGATCTCGCCGGAAGGCTGCGCGTCGATCCTGTGGAAGAGTGCCGCGAAGGCGCCGGAAGCAGCGGAAGCGCTGGGCCTGACCGCGCACCGCCTGAAGGCGCTGGGCCTGATCGACAAGATCATCAACGAACCGCTCGGCGGCGCGCATCGCGATCCGAAGGGCATGGCTGCGCTGCTGCGCCGTGCGCTGGCCGATTCGCTGCGCCAGTTCCAGGGCATGAGTATCGATGCGCTGCGCGAGCGCCGCTTCGAGCGCCTGATGGCCTACGGCAAGTTCAAGGAAACCACGCCGGGCGCATGACCGGCTGCGTCCTCCATTCGCGCGCCGCTGTGCGCGCGTGCCTCTCGTGATTCCGCCAACCGAATTCTCCGCCGACCGCGTTGTCCTCGACGCGGTCGGCGTTGCGCTTTCCGGCATGCCGCCCGATGCACGCATCGCGATCGCGTACAGCGGCGGCCTCGACTCGACGGTGCTGCTCGACGCGGCAGTGCGCGTCGCGGGCGCGTCGCGCTGTGTCGCGCTGCACGTGCATCACGGGCTGAGTGCGAATGCCGACGCGTGGGTCGCGCATGCCGAGGCGAGCGCGGCAGGGCTCGGGGTCGCATTCGAGTCGATGCGCGTCGACGTGCCGCGCGACAGCGGCCTGGGTGTCGAGGCGACGGCGCGCGAGCGACGCTATGCGGCGCTCGACGAGATGTGCGAACGCCACGGCGCGGCTGCGCTGTGGCTCGCGCAGCATGCGGACGACCAGGCCGAGACCGTGTTGCTGCAGTTGTTGCGCGGCGCGGGGATCGCGGGGCTTGCCGCCATGGCGCCGCGTTACCGTCCTGACGGCGTGAGCGTCGAGCGTGTGCGTCCGCTGCTGCGACTGTTGCGAGCGCAACTCGAGCGCTATGCGACGCAGCACGACCTGGCATGGATCGACGACGAATCGAACAATGACACGCGCTACGCGCGCAATGCGTTGCGCATCGACGTGCTGCCGGCGCTGGCCGTGCATTTCCCGGGCTTTCGCGACGCGCTCGGCCGTGCGGCCCAGCATGCGGCGGCCGCACAGCGACTGCTCGACGATCTGGCCGAACTCGACTTCGCCGTGGCCGCGCGCGATGACGGGCAGGCGCTGTCGCGCGACGCACTGGTCGCGTTCGACGATACGCGCGGCGCGAACCTGCTGCGCTTCTGGATGCGCCGGCTCGGTCTGCCGGGTGCGTCGGCCGCCCGGCTCGCCAACATGATGCGGCAGTTGCGTGCCACACATGTCGCCCATGCGCTGCGCGTCGATCACGCGGGGCAATGCCTGCGCCTTTATCGCGATGTCGTCTATTGGGAAGCGGGCGACAGCAGCGAACCGGCCGATGACGGCACCGGGAGCCCGTATCCGGAAGCGGTGCTCGCGTGGGACGGGCAGGAAGTCTGGCACCTGCCGGGTTGGCGCGGCACGTTCGTGTTCGCGCCGGCCGATCCGGGAAGCGCCGATGCGGTGCCGGAGGCGCTGCTGCGCGACGCGCGGCTCGCGGCGCGTGCCCGCGCGGGCGGCGAGCGGATGCGCACGTCGCCGGGCGGCCCGGGCCGTACGCTGAAGAATCTGTTCCAGGAGCGCGGCGTGCCTGCCTGGCAGCGCGACGTGCCGCTGCTGTTCGCTGGCGACTTGCTGATCTACGTGCCGCGCCTTGGCGTGAACCGCGATGCCGGCGTGACCGGTGGTGGGGCGCTCGGCGACGGCGCGTGGCGCCGGATCGAGTGGCGTCCGGACCTGCTGATCGCATGACGGCGGCAGGCCGCCTGCGGCCCGATGGCACGCCCATTTTCACCATTTGGTAAACAGCGCCGGAACGGCCCCGGACGCCGCGAGCGGCTTGTCAAGTGGGCCTCTATCGGGTACGCTCGGTCGTTTGCTCGGCTCGATTTTTGAGCGATTTGTGCAGGTTTTCCGCGTGACGTACCCGGTTTGCGCGGCCTGATCGGCCTTCCGGGCAAAATCCGTCACGCTTGCGTGTTGCGTCCCAGCCGTCCCCCTCGTCGTCCGTCCACAGCCACAAGCCGCGTGACCGAACGGCTACGCGGCCTGCCCAGCGCGCCCGTGCGGTTTCTCCTCCAGTTCAGAACGACAATGGCACTCATCGTACACAAATACGGCGGCACTTCGATGGGCTCGGTCGAGCGCATCAAGAACGTCGCGAAACGCGTCGCAAAATGGCATCAGGCCGGGCACCAGATGGTGGTCGTGCCTTCGGCGATGTCCGGCGAAACCAACCGTCTGCTCGGTCTTGCGAAAGAGATTTCGAGCCAGCCGAGCCCGCGCGAGCTCGACATGATCGCGTCGACGGGCGAGCAGGTCAGCGTCGGCCTGCTGTCGATCGCGCTGCAGGAAATCGGCGTCGAGGCCGTGAGCTACGCAGGCTGGCAAGTGCCGATCAAGACCGACAGCGCGTTCACGAAAGCGCGCATTCACTCGATCGATGACGAACGCGTGAAGGCCGATCTGAATGCAGGCAAGGTCGTGATCATCACGGGCTTCCAGGGCGTCGATCCGGACGGTCACATCACGACGCTGGGCCGTGGCGGCTCGGATACGTCGGCGGTGGCGGTCGCGGCTGCGCTGGGTGCCGAAGAGTGCCTGATTTATACGGACGTCGACGGCGTCTACACGACGGATCCGCGCGTCGTCGAAGAGGCGCGACGCCTCGATCGCGTGACGTTCGAGGAAATGCTGGAAATGGCCAGCCTCGGCTCGAAGGTCCTGCAGATCCGCTCGGTCGAATTCGCTGGCAAATACCAGGTGAAGACGCGTGTGCTGTCGAGCCTGACCGATCCGCTGATTGCGCTCGACGAAGAAATGCGCTCGGGCACCCTGATTACTTTTGAAGAAGACGAGACCATGGAAAAGGCAGTCATTTCCGGCATCGCGTTCCAGCGCGACGAAGCACGCATTGCTGTGATGGGCGTGCCCGACAAGCCGGGCATCGCGTATCAGATCCTCGGCCCGGTCGCGGATGCGAACGTCGACGTCGACATGATCATCCAGAACCAGAGCGTCCAGGGCAAAACCGACTTCACGTTCACGGTCGGCCGCGGCGACTACCAGAAGGCGATGGACATCCTCACCAACCAGGTGAAGGGCCACGTGAATGCCGAGCAGGTGCAGGGCGATCCGAAGGTGTCGAAGGTGTCGGTCGTCGGCGTCGGCATGCGTTCGCACGTGGGCGTCGCGAGCAAGATGTTCCGCACGCTGTCGGAAGAGGGCATCAACATCCAGATGATCTCGACGTCCGAAATCAAGATTTCGGTGCTGATCGACGAGAAATACATGGAACTGGCCGTCCGCGCGCTGCACAAGGCATTCGAACTCGACCAGGCATCGTGAATTTTTCGTGATGCATTGAAGAAAATGCATCACGGAAATTGACGGGCGGTTCGAAACCCTATATTATTTCGTTCTCGTCGCACTGCCTCCCTGGTGCGAGCGAAAGTTTGGGAGACGTGGCCGAGAGGTCGAAGGCACTCCCCTGCTAAGGGAGCATCTGGGCCAAAACCTGGATCGAGGGTTCGAATCCCTCCGTCTCCGCCAAAAGCGGTGACAAAGCCCCGCAAGTTCTCGGACTTGCGGGGCTTTTTCTTTTTCAGCCCATCGGTCGCGTCGGCCTATCAGCTTCCGGCGACACGCATCGCTTGAGCGTGAACGGCAGGTCGTTGTCGAGTTTGCTGTGCGCGGCCGGCTGGCTCGGGAAGAAGCGCGCGATGGTGAGAGGCCAAGTTCGGTGGGCGGGACGCTGAAGTTCTCACGTCCGGGACACCATATTCACGGTCATGCGCCGTCGCAATTGCGAAAAACTTCAACTCACCGCTTGAGCTTGCGAAGGAAGCGCCGCGCGGCAAGAGCGTGAAGAAGGGTGCGCGGAGCAAGGCGGAGTAGGGTCGACCGGCGCGGCGCAATGCGGTGGTCGGCGTCGTCGTCGCGCCATGGGCAGAGCGTATGGCGGCGGCGGTGCGGGCGCGGACGGCTCTGCTCACCTGTGTGCCCCGGAGCGGCGTCGCGCGGCGCGATGCTCCGCCGCTTGCCGCATCCGACAACCCGGCGTGCCGCGCGAGCCGCCTCCACCCCGGCATCGTCGCCGCGCGCTCAGATCTCCTCGGACCAGACCATGTTTTCGCGCGCCATCAGCGCGGACGATGCCGCCGGTCCGAAGGTGCCGGCGATATAGCTGCGCGGCTTGTCGCCGAGTGCCTTCCAGCCCTTGAGGATCGGATCGACCCAGGCCCAGGCCGCCTCGAGTTCGTCGCACCGCATGAAATGCGTCAGGCGGCCGCGAATCACATCGATCAGCAGGCGCTCGTACGCTTCGGCCCGGCGCCCGGCGAGCGCCTGCTGCAAATCGAGATTCAGGCTGACCGGCAGCACTTGCAAGCCGCTGCCCGGCTCCTTCGCGAGCATCTGCAACTGGATCGATTCCTCGGGCTGGAGCTGGATCACGAGGCGGTTTCCGTGACTGTACGGCCCATGCGGAATGATCGAGAACGGCATGTCCGCGAACTCGATGACGATCTCCGAACGCCGCTCGCGCAAGCGCTTCCCGGTCCGCAGAAAGAACGGCACGTTGGCCCAGCGCCAGTTGTTGATCTGCGCGCGCAGGGCGACGAAGGTTTCCGTGCCGCTGCCGGCCGGCACGTCGGTCTCGTCCGGGTATCCCTTGACCGATTCGCCGTCCACCGCGCCCGCCGTGTACTGGCCGCGCACCGTGTCGCGGGCGATCGTCTCGGGCGTCATCGGCCGCAGCGAACGCAGCACCTTCAGTTTCTCGTCCCGGACCGCATCGGGATCGAGCGAGACCGGCGGCTCCATCGCGACGATGCACAGCAGTTGCAGCAGGTGGTTCTGAACCATGTCGCGCATCGCGCCGGTGTCGTCGTAGAAACCCGCACGACTGCCGACGCCGACCGATTCCGCGACCGTGATCTGCACGCTCTTGATATACGGCGTCTGCCACAGCGGCCCGAAGATCGCGTTGCCGAAGCGCAGCACCATCAGGTTCTGCACGGTCTCCTTGCCGAGGTAGTGGTCGATCCGGTAGATGCGGTCTTCCGGGAAGTGGCGCCCGACCGATGCGTTGATGGCCTTCGCCGACGCGAGGTCGTGTCCGAGCGGCTTCTCCAGCACGACCCGTGCGCGGTCGTCGACCAGTCCGCAGCGGGCCAGGTTGTCGCACACCGTCTCGAACAGGCTCGGCGCGGTCGCGAGATAGAACACACGCAACGCGTCGCCGCGCATCTTCCCGGCGAGATGGCCATATGCGTCCGCGACGCCGGCGTCGACGCACGCATAGTCGAAGCGCGACAGGAAGCTGTCCCACGCTTGCGGATTCAGCGCGTGATCGTCGACGAACGGCCGCGAGTGCTGCTCGACGAAGTCCAGGTAGCGCTCGCGCGACCAGTCGCTGCGGCCCACCGCGACGATGCGCGTCGCGTCGGGCAGGCTGCCGTGCAGGTGCGCCATGTAGAGCGCCGGCAGCAGCTTGCGCGCGGACAGGTCGCCGGCGCCGCCGAAGATCACCATGTCGAGCGGCTGATCGAGCGCGGATGAAGAAGCGGAAGTAGTCATCGTGCAGGTATTGAATCCATGTTTGACAAACGGGGCGAGGGGACGCGCGAGGCGCGCGTCGTGGCGCGTCGTGGCGCGTCCGCCCGGTCAGCTCGCGATTGCGCGGCGCACCTGTGCAGCGCTGCCGAGCGTCAGCGCGTGCCGGGCCAGCTTCCGGCAGGCATTGAAATCGAGCGCCGCCAGTTCCGCCTTGATCGCGGCGATCGCCGGCACGCTGACCGACAACTCGTCGACACCGAGTCCGACGAGAAGCGCGGTCGCGGCGGGATCGGAAGCCATCGCGCCGCAGACGCCGACCCATTTCCCGTGCGCGTGCGCGCCCGACACCGTCAGGTCAATCATCTTCAGCACGGCCGGATGCAGCGTATCCACCTGCGCCGACAGCTTCGCGTGGCCGCGATCGATCGCCAGCGTATATTGCGCAAGGTCGTTGGTGCCGATCGAAAAGAAATCGACCTCCTGCGCCAGCGCCTCGACGATCGCGACGGCGGCCGGTACTTCGACCATCACGCCGATCTTGACGGGATGCGGACACGTTTGCTGTTCCTCCCGCAGGATACGTTTCGCCGCCAGCACCTCGTCGAGATCGGACACCATCGGGAACATGACGTGGAGATCCCCATGGGGCGCTGCGCGCAGCATCGCGCGCAACTGGCTGCGGAACAGATCCGGGTAGGCGAGGCTCACGCGGATGCCCCGCAGGCCGAGAAACGGATTGGTCTCCTTCGGCAGCGGCAGGTAGCGCAGCGGCTTGTCGCCGCCGACGTCGAGCGTGCGGACCACGCACTTCCGGTGCCGGCCGAGTTCGGCCGCGACCGCCTCGTAGGCGGCCGCCTGCTCGTCCTCGCCCGGCGCGGCCGCCCGATCCTCGAACAGGAATTCCGAACGCAGCAGCCCGACGCCTTCGGCGCCGGCCGCCAGCGCCTGCCTGGTGTCCGCCGCGTCGCGCACGTTCGCGACGACCTCCACGCGATGGCCGTCGCGCGTGCTGCCGATTCGGTGTGCGTCCCGCTCGTTCGCGCTGCGCTGCGCGGCGGCGGCGTCCATGCGCCGCGTCACGTCGGCGAGCAGTTCCGGATCGGGATCGATCCGGAGCGTGCCCGCCGTGCCGTCGAGCACCGCGGTCACGCCGTCGCTCAGCGATAGCGCCGCCGTATCGATGCCGCAGATCGCCGGGATTCCCATCGACCGCGCCAGAATCGCCACGTGACTGGTCGGTCCGCCCGATACCGTGCACAGGCCGACGACCCGGTCGCGATCCAGCGCGACCGTGTCCGACGGCGTCAGGTCGTCGGCCAGCACGATCGACTGCGCGTTCAGCACCGGCAGCGCGCGTCGCACGCCGGTCAGCAGGGACGTCACGCGCAGGCCGACATCGCGGATGTCCGACGCCCGTTCGCGCAGCAGCGGGCTCGCATGCGCGGCCAGCCGCCCGGCCACCGCCCGGCAGGCCTGGTGCCACGCGCCCGGCGCGTTCGAGCCGGCGCGCAACGCGGCTTCCGCGGCATCGATCAGCGCCGGATCGTCGAGCAGCGCGAGATGCGCTTCCATGATCTCGGCCTGACAGGCGCCGGCTCCGCCGTGACCGGCCACCAGTGCCTGTATCTGTTCGCCCGCCAGCCGCAGCGCCGCGAACAGGCGCGCTCGTTCTTCGTCGAAGGTGCCGCCGGTCTCGTCGAATTCGAGTTCGGCGGCGCGCCACTGCACGATGCGGCCGACCGCGAGCCCCGGCGACGCTGGCACGCCCGCGAATGCGCCGTCCGCCGGATCGGTTGCTGCCGCCGCGCTGCGCGTCGTGGCCAGCCCGGACGGCCCGGCCGCGGCGACGCGCTCGAGACGCTCGCCGCAGCCATCCCGCAGCACGCCCACGAGCCGGTCGAGCGCCTGCGCGGCGTCGGGGCCGCGCGCGCTCAGCCGGACTGGATCGCCTTGCCGCGTCGCGAGCGCCATCACCTCGACGGCCGATTTGGCATCCGCGCCGAGCGTCCCGCACGACAGCACGATGTGCGCGGAGAATGACCGGGCTTCCCTGGCCAGCACGGCGGCCGGCCGCGCATGCAGGCCCGCCGGATTCGGCAGTTCGACGAACGGCGCGTACAGCCACTCGCCGTCCGGTTCGGGCGCCGGGCCTTCGTTCCCGCGCGCCGCGAGATGCAGCGTCAGCAGCACGCTCTTGCCGGCTTCGACGAGGCCGTCGCGTTTGTCGATTTGCGACACGCATTCGCCGTTGACGACGACGATTTCCGTGAGCACGCTCGCCGCGTGCGCGGCGACGTGCGCGAAGTCGACGCGCAACAGGGGTTGCCCGGCGCGCACGTCGTCGCCCTTGCGCACGAGCGCCTCGAAACCCTCGCCGTCGAGCATGACCGTGTCGATGCCGACGTGCACCATGATCCTGATGCCCCCGTCGCCCTCGATGACGACCGCGTGCCGGGATGCGTGCAGATCGATGACCCGGCCGTCGATCGGCGCCAGGACGACGTCGGTTTCCGGATCGATCGACAGGCCGTCGCCGACCATCTTTTGCGCGAAGGCGGGATCCGGCACGTTCTCGATCGGGACGATCGTCCCGGAGAGCGGCGCCAGCACGGTGACGTGATTCGGTTGAGTCGACATATTGCACTCCAGATGAATTGCATCGTGAATATGAAACTGCTGCATTGACGGATCACCACCAGCTTTCGACCTGAACCCCGAACATGTTTGTCGATTGCCGGCCGGCCGACCACGAACCCCAGTTCGCGCCCTGCGCGTCGAGTGCGGCCTGATTCCACGCAACACGGGTCGCGTAGAACCGCAGTTCGGGGCGGGTCATGAACTCGGGGCCGGTGCTGAATGCGATCGCCGCTGTATATTTGTCGAGCTTCTGCAGCGGGCCGCCGTTGACGCGCAGCGTCGACCAGCCGCACTCCGACAACAGCTTCACGTAGCGCGCGACCGCGTACGACACCCGTCCGCCGAACGAGGTGCCCGTCGTGCTGCCCGAACCATGCGCGCCTTGCCCGCGCTGGTACTCGGCAAGCGCCTGGCCGCCGAAGCGGCCGAGCTGCCAGGTCACGGAGTCGAGCAGTCGCACGCTGCGCGTGCCGTTCGGTTGGGTCAGATCGCCGAATCCCGTTTCGAGCGACGCATAGCCGGTGCTGCCTTGCAGCCACACCGAATTCGTGATGCCGGGCAGCACGAAATTGGCCTTGTCGTACTTGAGCGTCAGCGCGCTGCCGAACGAGCCGCCGGGGAAATCGCCGCGCAGCACCTCGCCGATCACGCGAAGCTTGCCCTCCGACCCAACCGGAATGTCGTAGACATCGACGTTCATGCGGGTCGCGTCCTTCCGGTTCAGGGTCGGGCTGTAATGCTGCTGGCTGCGGAACACGCTGACGCCGAGCCGGGCCGACGTGCCGAGCGGAATGTTGGTCGCGCCGATGCCGGGATCGATCGTCGGGCCGCCGACGCTATAGAAGAAGTGATCGACGATATGGACATCCTCGCGCTCGATGTAGCGTTTGCCGGCCCAGAAGATTGTCGACGGCGAGAACGCGTAGCCGCTCGTCGTCACGTACGCCTCCTTGGCGAAGTACTGTCCGTGGCTGCTCACGAAGCGGTTCGCGTCGGGATTCCAGTAGGTCGCGGTATACGCGGCGGACCACGTGATGCCGCCGTCGAAATGAAATGTTTTCCTGAGGCCGAGTTCCGTGTACGTATCGCCTTCGTTGCCGAGGCGGAACTCTTCGCCACCGTTGCCGAGCGCGTATTTGTTGACGTCGCCGCCGTTGGTCCTGCGCTCCGATACGAAGCCCGCGCGGACATAGCCGTTGAACTGGAAATCGTCGCCGAGATCCACCGCGAATGCGCTTGCGCACGGGTAAAGCGATACGGACGCGATCAGCGCGCCGATCCACGTTTTCATGTCTGTCTCCAAACCTCTGATGGGTATTGATTGGCGAGAACGGCGTTGCTACGCGTCTCTTTTTTGTAGGGACCACATACGGGTGTCGTGCAGCGTCAGCGGCCGGGTGGCGGTCACGCGTGGCGACGTTGTTGCCGATGTCGGGTAGCAGCGCGTCGTGAAGACCGCTTCGCCGTCGTTGACGAACAGCTCGACCGCACTGCCGTCGACGAACAGCCGCAGCCGGGTGAGGTCCGATGCGGTTTCATAGGCCGCGTGTTCGTCGAACTGCCCGGCCGCGGGACAGTGCCGGACGAGCGTGAGCCGGCCGCGACGACCGTCGCGAACGACGCGCAACGCTTGCGCGTCGCTGTCGAACAGGTGCAGTACCCAGTCCGCGCCGGCTTCCGCGCGGATCGACAGGTCCAGCTCCCACGCCGCGCCCGGTGATGGCGGCAGCGTCAACGATTCGCCGGCGGCAAGCCGGGTCTCCGGCACCCCGACGAGCGGCCCGCGCAGCCGCTCGAGTTCGCGCAGCGGTTGCTGCCGCAACTGCCCGTTCTCGACGCGCAGTTCGCGCGGGAGCGTCAGGCAGTGCGTCCAGCCGGCCGCGACGGTCGGTGTATCCGGCTGGGACGGCAGCCCCATCCAGCCGATCATCAGCCGACGCCCGTCGGGCGCGCGCAGCGTCTGCGGCGCATAGAAATCGAAGCCGTGGTCGAGCATCCGGAAGCCGCCGTGCGCGAACGTCGCGGCATTCACGTCGAGTCGGCCGACCAGATAGCCGGCCCGATCCTCGCGGTACGGGGCGTCGCTGCGCGCTTCCTCAATCTGCTGGCAGCAGATCAGTACGTGTTCGTCGTCCAGCGCGAACAGATCCGGGCATTCGATCATGTAGCAGGCATCGGTCGGCGCGAGCAGCTCGCCGACGATGCGCCATGCACGCAGGTCCGGGCTCGTCGCGAGCACGACGGTTCCCTTCAGGTCGTTTCGCTGGGCACCGAAGACGGCATGCCATGCACCGTTCTGCCGCCACACTTTCGGATCGCGGAAATGATCGGTGTAGCCGGGCGGCGCGCCGTCGATCACCGGCCCGAGCTTCTCGAACCGCACGCCGTCGGACGAGCGCGCGAGGCACTGATGGCTCGCGCGGCCGCCCGAGTCGTCGCGCACGTTGCCCGTGTACATCAGCAGCATCGCGTCGTCCACGTCGATCGCGCAGCCCGAATAGCAGCCCTGCGCGTCGTACGGCCTATCCGGCGCCAGCGCGATCGGCAAGGACTGCCAATGAATCAGGTCGGTGCTGACAACATGCGCCCAATGCTTGTTCTGATGCACGCAGCCGTCCGGATTCCATTGGTAGAAGACGTGGTAAGCGCCTTGCCAGTAAATCAGGCCGTTCGGGTCGTTGATTAGTCCGTACGGCGGGCACAGATGGAACGACGGCCGCCAGCGGTCGTCGCGGATGTCGAGCTTGGTCATGTCACGCACCGGACAGCTCTCCATAGGGCTTCTTCATGCCGACGCTGCGCAGCCAGGTCCCGGCGAATGCGACCGAAAACGCGAGCACGCCGCCGATCACGTAGTTGAGCAGGCCATCCGGGCGCACGATCGCGAGCCCGGGCAAAGCCGTCAGGCCGAGGCCCGTCATGCCGACGTGCGTCGCCACCACCCAGCCGCCGCCGACCGCGCCGCCGATCGCCGCGAACACGAATGGCCAGAAGAACCGCAGGTTGACGCCGAAGATCGCGGCTTCGGTGATGCCTGCCAGGCACGACAGCGCGGCGGGTATCGCAACCTGGCGGATCTTGTCGTCGCGCGTCGTGAAGAACACGGCGAGCGCCGCGCCGCCTTGCGCGACATTGGCCATCGACCAGATCGGCAGCAGGAAATTGACGCCGATCGCCGGACTGGCGAGCAGGCCCGCCTCGATCGCATGGAAGCTGTGGTGGATGCCCGTGATGACGATCATCGAATACAGGCCGCCGAACAGGATTCCCGCAAGCGCGCCGCCGTGCTGGTAGATCGCCTGCAGGCCGAACGACAGGCCGTCGCCGAGCGCGCGCCCGATCGGGCCGACCACGGTCAGCGCGATCGCGCCCGAGATCAGCAGCGTCAGGAACGGTGTGAAGATCAGGTCGATCGAGGCCGGGATGCACCGCTTCAGGCCCCGCTCGATCCACGACATCATCCAGACGGCCAGCAGGATCGGCAGGACGGTGCCCTGATAGCCGACCTTCGCGATATGCAGCCCGAACAGATCCCAGTATTCATGGACGCCGGTGCCGAGCGTCCACGCATTCTGCAACTCGGGATGGATCATGATGCCGGCGAGCGCCGCCGCGAGAAACGGCGAAACGCCGAAATCGCGGGCCGCCGAGAAAGCGATCAGGATCGGCAGGAACACGAACGCCGTGCTCGCGAAGATATTCAGGATCTGGAAGCCGGCGCTGTTGCCGGCGATCCAGCCCATGCTTTTCAGCATGCCGAGCAGACCCATCAGCAGGCCGGATGCGACGATCACCGGAATGATCGGTACGAAGATGTTCGACAGCGTGCGCGCCAGCTTCTGTGCCGGGTTTTGCCGCGCTACGACCTCCTGCTTCAGCGCGTCGAGCGATCCGGCGGCCGACGCGCCCAGCAGCGGCTGCAGGGCGTCGTGCACTTTCTCCACGATGCCCTGGCCAATGATGATCTGAACCTGTCCGGCGCCGCTGAACGACCCTTTCACGAGATCGATCGCGCCGATCGCGCCATGGTCGACCTTGTCCGCGTCGTGGACGACGAGCCTCAGCCGGGTTGCGCAGTGCGAGAGCCGCGCGACGTTCGCGGCGCCGCCGATCAGCGGCAGCAACGCATGTGCGGTTTCGATTTCAGTCATGTTCTCCTCCTTGAGTGTGTCAATGTGGTATCGATGCCATATGGTATCGATACCACATCATCGTCTCCGATGCCCGGATCGGTTCGTTCCTCGGGCTTTCAGCCGGACGCCAGTGTTCTGCGCGTCCGGTCAGGTACTCCGGCGCAGCACGAGCCGGTACGGCATCACGGCACGCGACACCTTGCCGTTCTTGGTCTCGCGCATTTCCAGCATCAGCCGGGCCGCCTCCGCGCCCGTGTCGGCGTAGTCGTAATGCACGGTCGACAGGGCAGGGCGCACCATGCGCGCCATGTCGCTATCGCCCATGCCCGCGACCGCCATGTCGTCGGGTACGCGGATGCCGCGGTCGTGCAGGCAGGCCATCACGCCGACCGCGAGCCGGTCGGTCACCGCCAGAATCGCCGTGCAGCGCGCGTCGCCCGTCATCCGCAGCAGGCGTTCCGCCGCTTCCTCGCCGGCCTCGGCCCGGAAACTCGCGCGGACGATCAGCTCCGGATCGACCGGCATGCCCCGCGCCCGCAATGCGTCGCCATAGCCCGCCGTTCGCTCGCCGCCGACCTGGAGATCCTCTTCGCCCACCGTCACGAGCCCGATGCGCGTATGCCCGCGGCCGAGCAGATGCTCGGTCATCTGGCATGCCGCCGAGCGCTCGTTCTGAATCACGCTCGTGATGCCGAGATGGCTCGCGTCCTGCCCGATCATCACGATCGGCAGGCCCGCTTCGCGGATCGCGTCGACGAGGCCGCCGTTGACGGTCGTCCCAAGGTGCAGGACGCCCGCGACCCGCTGCCGGCGGAACAGATCGTAGGCCGCGGCTTCTTCCGCGACCGAGTTGTTCGTATTGGCCAGCAGCATCTGGTAGCGCAGTGGTTCGAGTGTCGACGAGATGCCTGCCACGATTTCGCCCGTGGTATAGGAGTTGATCTTCGGAATGATCACGCCGATCAGCCCCGAGCGATGGGACTTCAGTTGCTTCGCCAGTTCCGACGGGGTGTAGTGCGTCTGCGATATCACGGTTTCGATGCGCTCGCGTACCTCGGCCTTCACATAACCGGAGTTGTTCAGCACGCGCGAGACCGTGGACGTCGACACACCGGCAAGCGTGGCGATATCGCGAATGGTCAATCTCTTTTGTGGTATCGTTACCATGTGCAGATGGTACGGGACGCGGATCGGTCTGTAAATAGGGGAAACACGGAAGCGGGCCCGGCAGGGGCGCCGCGACGGATGCCCGAGGCGCCCGACGGACCGGTTCGGATCGTTCGGGGCGATACGCGCGTTGCCCGGCACTCGGTACCGGCATGCGACAGTCGCCAGCATATACGCGTATGGCGAACGCCAGCAGATCGTGCGCAAGTGTCGAGAGATCATCGCGCAACGTGTCGCGCTGGAGCCCGGCCAGCGTTGCAACTCGTGCTCTAGCCGTTCCTTCTCGCGTTCGACACGTACGCCGCGTTGCAGGATGTCTTCATGGCGACGACGCGCTCGTCACGGCGCCCGCATCGAAGTCGGCACAGCTCGTCGCAAGCGGCATGATCGGCGAACTCCATGGCGCCGGAGCGATGACGCTCGCTTTGGCGCCGGTCCATGCCATGCGCGACAGCCGACAGCCGCTTCGTCCAATTTCCTGCGCAACGCGATCATCGTCGCGGGATGACGCTGAACATATGGGATCGCCTGAGTCGTCAGCGATCGCGGTCGGAAACATGAAGGCGAGGGTTGAGCAACCGTTCCCACGACCTGCATCGGACAAGGTGAAATGAAATATAAATGAAAGTGTGTGCGTAAGGATTGAGAGCCGCACACGTGCTGTCCCGGCGAGCGTCAATTCGCTCGTTTCGACCCTCAGGAATAGACCGCCAGTGTCAAAAATGCGGCGCTGCGACGAATTCCATGATCGGCGTGGTCGAGCAACACAAAAAATTACTCATAAAAATCATCGGCATAGGCTATTGCAAAAAAATGATGCTCTGCTGCGCTGCAGAAAATAATCAATCGCCTTATGCTGGTTAACCCGATCGCGTTTGAGCGGCGTCAAGTTTTCCGGTGATGCCGCTTTACATTTTGCCAACACTGGCGATTCACGAAATCTATCTGTCGAATTGATTTCGTTCCTTTCGTCCCGCCTGTCCCCGATGCAGTGCGCGACTTCATCTAGGCCTTGTTGACATGCATGATTTTCCCTTCCTGAGCCTGGCCATCTGGGCTCCGATCCTGTGCGGCGCGTGCCTGCTGCGCGCCGGTTCCGATCATCATCCACGCCGTACGCGGCTGATCGCGCTCGTCGGTGCGCTGGTGGGGCTTGCGGCGGTCGCGCCGCTGGTTGCCGGTTTCGATGCGCACTCGGCCGCGATGCAGTTCGTCGAAAGCCGCAACTGGCTGGCGGCATTCAATTCCGGATGGCGGGTCGGCATCGACGGCGCGTCGCTGTGGCTTGTCGTGCTGACCGCGTTCACGACGCTCGTGGTGGTGGTGGCGTCGTGGGAGTCGGTCACGGTACGCGTCGCGCAGTACTACGCGTCGTTCCTGATCCTGTCGGGGCTGATGGTCGGCGTGTTCGTCGCACAGGACGGGCTGCTGTTCTTCATCTTCTTCGAGGCGACGCTGATCCCGCTGTACCTGCTGATCGGCACGTGGGGGCGCGAGCGTCGCGTGTACGCGGCCGTGAAGTTCTTCTTCATCTCGTTCGCCGGCTCGCTGTTGCTGCTGATGGCGATGCTGTACCTGTACGCGCAGTCGCATACGTTCGACATGGCCGTATGGCGCACGCTGCAGCTCGGCTTCGCACCGCAGTTGCTGGTGTTCCTCGGTTTCTTCGCCGCATTCGCGGTCAAGGTGCCGATGTGGCCGGTCCACACGTGGCTGAGCGACGTCTACACCGACGGCCCGACCGGCGCCGCGCTGATGCTCGCGATGCTCAAGCTCGGCGGCTACGGGTTCCTGCGCTTCGCGCTGCCGGTCACGCCCGATGCGAGCCACTTCTTCGCGCCGGCCGTGATCGCGCTGTCGCTGTTCGCGATCATCTATGCGAGCCTGATCGCGCTCGCGCAGACCGATCTCGGCAAGCTGCTCGCGTATTCGACGGTCGCGCACATGGGGATCGTCACGCTCGGGCTCTTCCTGTTCAACCGGATCGGTGTCGAAGGCGCGATCGTGCAGCTCGTGTCGTACGGCTTCGTCGCGGGCGCGATGCTGTTGTGCGTGAACGTGCTCGTCGATCGAACGAAGCAGCGCGAGATTGCCGCGTATGGCGGCGTCGCGGGCGTGATGCCGCGTTTCGCGACCTTCACGGTGCTGTTCGCGATGGCCAACGTCGGCCTGCCGGGCACGTCGGGGTTCGTCGGCGAGTTCATGGTCATCATGGGCGCGATCCGCTTCAACTTCTGGATCGGCGCCATCGCGGCACTCACGCTGATCCTCAGCGCGTCGTACACGCTGTGGATGCTCAAGCGCGTCGTGTTCGGCAAGGTCGCGAGCCAGCGGATCGCGAAGCTCGCAGACCTGAACCGCCGCGAGGTCGTGATGTTCGCGTCGCTCGCGCTGGTCGTGCTGGCGGTCGGCATCGATCCGAAGCCGTTCACCGACGCGATCGATCCGACCGTCGGCAGGCTGATCGAGGACGCGAGCCATTCGAAGCTGCCGACAGGGGACGGCCCCGCGCAGCCGCAGCCGTCGTACATGGCATCGACGCACGGCTGATCGCGGCAGGTCGCGCGAGCGGGGCGCATCGCACGGCGGTGCGGTCGTCGTACGCACATCGATCTGATCCTGGCCCGGCGCAGGCGGCGCCGGGCAGGCTTCCGGCTGCGTGAAATTGCCCCGCGACAATCTGTCTCACAGCAGATTCTGCAATGATGATTTTCCGCATTAGCTGGTTTTTCATCGCACTCGCGCGACGTATGATGCGGCCACTTTCGTGGATCGAATGCGCATCGGGCATACGCAAACGGATTCAATGACCCTCGGGCTGTGTGATGAAAAGAAAAGCTTCAAAAGGCGGGGCGGCGCTGATGTCGATCGGCGCGGCTTTGAGCCTGTCAGGCTGTAATTTAGATGTACTAAATCCGAAAGGAAGCGTGGGCGCTGCCGAAAAGGCGCTGATCGCGACGTCCACCTGGGCGATGCTGATCGTCGTCGTGCCGGTGATTCTGCTCACGCTGTGGTTCGCGTGGCGTTACCGCGCGTCGAACCGCAATGCCACCTACGCGCCGAACTGGTCGCACTCGACCGCGATCGAGGTCGTGATCTGGACGGTGCCGACGCTGATCATCCTGTTCCTCGGCGTGCTTACGTGGAAGACCACGCACGAGCTCGACCCGTACAAGCCGCTCGAGTCGTCGGTGAAGCCGATCGACGTCGAGGTCGTCGCACTCGACTGGAAGTGGCTGTTCATCTATCCGGAACTCGGCATCGCATCAGTGAACCAGCTCGCGATTCCGGTCGGCACGCCGGTGAACTTCCGCATCACGTCGGATTCGGTGATGAACTCGTTCTTCATCCCGCAGCTCGGCGGCCAGGTCTATGCGATGGCCGGCATGCAGACGCGCCTGCACCTGATTGCCGACGAGCCCGGCAACTTTGCGGGCACGTCGGCCAACTTCAGCGGCCGTGGCTTCTCCGACATGAAGTTCCGCACGCTCGCCGAGCCGCGCGAGCAGTTCGATGCATGGGTGCAGAAGGTGAAGGCGTCGCCGGAGCGGCTCGACGCGACCGTGTACGGCACCGTCGCGCAGCCGAGCGAGAAGGCGCCCGTACGCTACTTCTCGTCGGTCGATCCGCGGCTCTTCCACAACATCATCGCGAAATACAACGATGGCCACGTCCTCGACCTGAAGGACGCCGCCTGCGGCACGAAGGGGTAACGCATGTTCGGCAAACTCACACTCTCGGCGATCCCGTTCGACCAGCCCATCATCATGGGAGCCGGTGCCTTCATGGGGCTGGTCGTGCTGGGCATTCTCGCCGCGCTGACGATCACCGGCCAGTGGAAATGGCTGTGGACGCAATGGCTGACCACGGTCGACCACAAGAAACTCGGCGTGATGTACATCATCGTCGCGCTGATCATGCTGCTGCGCGGCTTCGCCGACGCGATCATGATGCGCATGCAGCTCGCGCTCGCGTACAACGGGCCCGGCTACCTGCCGCCGCACCACTATGACCAGGTCTTCACGGCACACGGCGTGATCATGATCTTCTTCATGGCGATGGTGTTCATGGTCGGCCTGATGAACCTGGTCGTGCCGCTGCAGATCGGTGCGCGCGACGTCGCATTCCCGTTCATCAACTCGCTCTCGTTCTGGATGACGGCCGTCAGCGCGATCCTGATCAACATCTCGCTCGTGATCGGCGAATTCGCACAGACGGGCTGGCTCGCGTATCCGCCGCTGTCGGAGTTGCAATTCAGTCCGGGGGTAGGGGTCGACTACTACCTGTGGGCGCTGCAGATCTCGGGCGTCGGCACGCTGCTGACCGGCGTGAACTTCTTCGTGACGATCATCAAGATGCGCGCACCGGGCATGACGCTGATGAAGATGCCGGTGTTCACGTGGACGGCGCTCTGCACGAACGTGCTGATCATGGCGTCGTTCCCGATCCTGACCGCGACGCTCGCGCTGCTCGGCCTCGACCGTTACCTCGGCATGCACTTCTTCACGAACGAAGCCGGCGGAAACGCGATGCTGTACCTGAACCTGATCTGGGCATGGGGGCACCCCGAGGTGTACATCCTGATCCTGCCGGCGTTCGGTATCTTCTCGGAAGTCATCGCGACGTTCGCGAGGAAGCCGCTGTTCGGCTACAAGACGATGGTGTACGCGACCTGCGCGATCATGGTGCTGTCGTTCCTCGTCTGGCTGCACCACTTCTTCACGATGGGCTCGGGTGCGAACGTGAATGCGTTCTTCGGCATCATGACGATGATCATCGCGATCCCGACCGGCGTGAAGGTGTTCAACTGGCTGTTCACGATGTACCGCGGCCGGATCGAATTCACGACTCCCGTGCTGTGGACGATCGGCTTCATGGTCACGTTCACGCTCGGCGGCATGACAGGCGTGATGATGGCGATTCCCGGTGCGGACTTCGTGCTGCACAACAGCCTGTTCCTGATCGCGCACTTCCACAACGTGATCATCGGCGGCGTGCTGTTCGGCTATCTTGCAGGCTTCAACTACTGGTTCCCGAAGGCGTTCGGCTTCAAGCTGAACGAGAAGCTCGGCAAGGCGGCGTTCTGGTTCTGGCAGATCGGGTTCTACGTTGCATTCGTGCCGCTCTACGTGCTCGGCTTCATGGGCATGACGCGCCGGATCAACCACTACGACAACCCGGCGTGGCATCCGTGGCTGCTGGTCGCCGCGTTCGGCGCGGTGCTGATCGCGATCGGCATTGCGTGCCAGCTGCTGCAACTGGTGGTCAGCATCCGCAACCGCAACCTGCCCGAGTACCGCGATACAACGGGTGATCCGTGGGGCGGCCGCACGCTGGAGTGGGCGACCTCGTCGCCGCCGGCCGACTACAACTTCGCGCTGATCCCGCAGGTGCGCACGCTCGACGCGTATGCGGACATGAAGGCACGCGGCGAAGGCCGGCCGAACCCGGCCGCGATTCGCGACATCCACATGCCGTCGAACACCTGTGCGGGCCTCGTGGTGGCGATCTTCAGCCTGGTGCTCGGCTTCGCGCTGGTGTGGCACATCTGGTGGATGGCGATCGGCGGGCTCGTCGGGATCGTCGCGACGCTCGTGATCTACAGCTCGCGCGATAACGACGGCTATTACATCCCCGCGTCGACGGTGCGGAAGATCGAAGACAAGCAGCCGACGAAGCGCGTGGCCGCGCGCGTCGACGACGTGGAACTGGAGGCCAACTGATGTTGCAGAAAACCTTGAGCGCAACCCTGCTCGAGCACGACGACCATCCGCCGTCGCATTCGGTGTTCGGGTTCTGGCTGTACCTGATGACCGACTGCGTGATCTTTGCGGCGCTGTTCGCGACGTTCGCGGTGCTCGGCCAGCAGTATGCGGGCGGGCCGACCGCGAAAGACCTGTTCGACATTCCGGGCGTCGCGGTGGAAACCGCCGCGCTGCTGCTGTCGAGCATCACCTACGGTTTCGCGATGCTCGCCGCGTACAAGCAGCGGCGCGGTGCGCTGCTCGCATGGCTCGCGGTGACGTTTGTGCTCGGCGCGGCGTTTCTCGCGATGGAACTGCGCGAGTTCTCGCACCTGATCGCGGAAGGCGCGGGTCCGCAGCGCAGCGCGTTCCTGTCCGCGTTCTTCACGCTGGTCGGCACGCACGGGTTGCACGTAACGGCCGGCCTGCTGTGGATGATCGTGCTCGCCGGGCAGATCGTGTTGCGCGGCGGCGACCTGACCGATCGCGACCTGCGACGCCTGACGTGCCTGAGCCTCTTTTGGCACTTCCTCGACATCGTGTGGATCTGCGTGTTTTCCTTTGTCTATCTCGCGAGCGTGATCTAAATGGCCCATTCGCATTCGTCTCAACTCGAAGAAGGGCACGGCAGTGTCGGCGGCTACGTCGCCGGTTTCATCCTGTCGGTGCTGCTCACGGCCGCGTCGTTCGGCCTCGTGATGGGCGGCGTGCTGTCGCCGCACGCGTCGCTGATCGCGCTTGCCGTGCTCGCGTTCGTACAGATCGTCGTGCACCTCGTGTACTTCCTGCACATGAACGGCTCGTCGGGACAGCGCTGGAACGTGATGGCGTTCAGCTACACGGTGCTGACCGCGGCGATCCTGATCGTCGGCACGCTGTGGGTGATGCACAACGTCAGCATGAACATGATGTCGCGCTGAGCGGCATCGCGGCGCAGCGGTCGGTATCCATGCGCTTTCATGCAACAAAAAGGCGGCACGCAAGTGCCGCCTTTTTGTTTTTCATCGGCACCGCGCGACGGCCGTCGACGCGCACGATGTTGCCTTGCGGCGGATAACCGTCGCGTACGTGCGCGATGCCGCGCATGAAGATCACCGCCCCGTTCACGCGACGGACAGCAGCTGAGGCCGGATCACGTTGGTCGCGTAGTCGCCGAGCTGCTGTTCGTTCAGAGTGTCGCTCGTCAGCGCCAGCTGCAGTAAGGGCACGGTCGATGCGTTGTCGTTGAGGACCTGCGGCGGCGTGGTGCCCGGCGTCATCTGCTTGAGCACGGTCTGCGAGATCGACGTGACCTGCGCGGTCGCGGTGCGGATGTCGACGCTCGGCTGGAAGAAGATCTTGACGATCCCGAAGCTGCGGAACGACTGCGACTCGATGTGCGCAACGTCGTTGACCGGCGTGCCGAGCGTGCGCTCGTAGTAGGTGACGATGCGCCCGGCCATGTCGGCCGGCTGCAGGCCCGCGTCATTCCACACGACGCTGATGACCGGAATCCGGATGTCGGGGAAGATGTCGGTCGGCGTGCGCAGTGCCGCGAGCGGGCCTGCCATCAGGATCAGTAGTGCGAGCACGATGAACGTGTAGGGGCGCGCGAGCGCGAGTCGGACGAGTTTCAGCATCGGCGAGGTCTGCGCCGGCGCGGGGCGCCGGCCTGTCAGCGAATTGCCGAAGCGCGGCGGGAGCCCGGTTCGGCTCGCGCAGTGTGCGTGGCGCCGCTTGACGCGGGGCGCGGGGCAGGATGAGGGATGTTTTAGGAACGGGGCGCGACGGGCAGGGCGGGCGCCGATTGTTACAAGACGTTAGCGCGGGCTTCCCGTTGCGACGCCGCGCATCAGTTCTTACAAAGTGGAAATATGCGGAGACGGCGCTTGCCGTTATAGTCGAATCACACATGACACAACCAGAAGAGGAATCCATGAAGACCTTGCGTGTTGCCTCGCTCTTGACCGGTATGACGGCCTTGCTCGTGTCGGGCGCAGCAATGGCGGGAGTCAATGTCGGGATCAATCTCGGCGTTCCGGCGCCAGTCTACGTCGCGCCCGCACCCGTGTATGCGCCGCCGCCTCCGCCGCCGGTCGTCTATCAGCCTGCGCCGGTCTACGCGCCGGCCCCTGTCTACGCGCCGGCGCCGGCCATCGTGATCGGCTGGCATGGCGACCGCTACTGGGACGGCCGTCGCTACTGGGGCCGTGACGAGTGGTACCGCCGTCACGGTCGCGGCTGGGGCGGCGATCGTGGCCACTGGGACAACGGCCGCCACAACGGTTGGCACTGATCGGCAGGGGGCGCCCGCCTGATGCGCGCCCCCGATCCGCTCGTGGAGAAACCGCCCGCGTGGCGGTTTTCTTTTGGCTCGCAGGCTTGAATGGGTAGAATCGTCCCTCGTTACTACCCTCATTCGACCGACAGGGCCTCTATGACGAAGGGTTCGCCCCGGGCCGCCGTCGCGCGTGCCCGCCGTGCCATACGGGTTGCAGGCCGCACGGCCGTGGTGTTCGCGTTGCAGGCGGCGTTGGCCGCGACCGCTGCGCACGCGGCCTACGCCATCGCGCAGTACGGCGAGCCGAAGTATCCGCCGGGCTTCAAGCATTTTGACTACGTCAACCCCGACGCGCCGAAGCGCGGCACGCTGGTGCTCGCGAACCCGAACCGGCTGACGTCGTTCGACAAGTTCAACCCGTTCACGATGCGCGGCAATCCCGCGCCGGGCATCGACATGCTGTTCGAGAGCCTCGCGACCGGCAGCTCGGATGAGCCGGCATCCGCGTACGGGCTGCTCGCCGACGACATCGACATCGCGCCGGACCGCCGTTCGGTCACGTTCCACCTGAATCCGCGCGCGCGCTTCTCGAACGGCGACCGCGTCACCGCCGACGACGTCAAGTTCTCGTTCGACACGCTGAAAAGCAAGCAGGCCGCGCCGCAGTTCGGCGCGTATTTCGCGGAGATCGCGAAGGCCGTGGTCGTCGATCCGGCCACCGTGCGCTTCGAGTTCCGCAGCGCGAACCGTGAATTGCCGCTGATCGCCGGCGGCGTGCCGGTGTTCTCGCGCAAGTGGGGATTGCGCGCGGACGGCTCGCGCATCCCGTTCGACCAGCTCGCGTTCGAGCAGCCGATCGGCAGCGGCCCGTACCTGATCGAGCGCTACGACAACGGCCGCACCATTACTTACCGGCGCAACCCGGCGTATTGGGGCGCCGATCTGCCGGTGCGGGTGGGCACCAACAACTTCGAGCGGATCGTGTACAAGTTGTATGGCGACGGCGTCGCGCGGCTCGAGGCGTTCAAGGCCGGCGAATACGACGTGCTCGTCGAGTACATCGCGCGCAACTGGACGCGCCGCGACGTCGGCAAGCGTTTCGACAACGGCGAGCTCGTCAAGCGCGAATTCCGCCAGCACAACGGCGCCGGCATGCAGGGCTTCTTCATGAACCTGCGCCGGCCGCTGTTTCGCGACGTGCGCGTGCGCCAGGCGCTCGACCTGGCGTTCGACTTCGAATGGCTGAACCGCCAGTTGTTCTACAGCGCCTACACGCGTCTGGACAGCTACTTCGCCGACACCGACCTGCAGGCGACCGGCACGCCCGGCCCCGGCGAGCTGAGGCTGCTGGAGCCGCTGCGCGCGCAGCTCGACCCGGCCGTGTTCGGCCCGATGGTCACGCAGCCGAACACGAACCCGCCGGGCTCGCTGCGCGCGAACCTGCTGAAGGCGCGCGCGCTGCTCGCGCAGGCCGGCTGGACCTATCGCGACGGCGCGCTGCGCAACGCGAAGGGCGAGCCGTTCACGTTCGAGATCCTCGACGATTCGGGCGCGGCGATGGAAGGGATCGTGGCGGCCTACCAGCGCAATCTGGCGAAGCTCGGCATCGACGCACGTTTTCGTACGGCCGATTTCGCGCTGCTGCAAAAGCGTCTGGACGCGTTCGACTACGACATGACGACGATCCGCTTGCCGGGCGTGCAGGTTCCGGGGGCCGAGCAATACTCGCGTTACGCGAGCAAGTTCGCCGACGAGCCGGGCTCCGACAACTTCATCGGGCTGAAGTCGCCGGCCGTCGATGCGTTGCTCCACTCGCTGGGTACCGCGCAGACGCGCGAAGACCTGCTCGACGCGACCCACGCGCTCGACCGCGTGCTGATGCACGGCTACTACGCGGTCCCGCAGTGGTACAGCACGACGCACCGGATCGCGTACAAGCGCACGCTTGCCTATCCGCAGACGCTGCCGCTGTACTATTCGGCCGAGGGCTGGGTCGTGTCGACCTGGTGGGCGAAGCCCGATCACTGAGCCACGCCGCCCCGAGTCCAATCCCGCTTACCGATCGCGAGTCGACGCCCATGTGGAGCTACATCCTCAAACGCCTGCTGCTGATGATCCCGACGCTCATCGGCGTGCTGACCCTCACGTTCGCGGTGATCCAGTTCGTGCCGGGCGGCCCCGTCGAACAGGCCGTGCAGGAATTGCGCAAGGGCGCGACGGAGCAGGGTGCGGTGCCGTTCGGGATGCGTGCGCACACCGGCGTCGACGCGCAGCAGCTCGCGCAGCTCAAGGCGCTGTACGGTTTCGACAAACCGCCGCTCGAACGCTACTGGCTGATGCTGAAGCGCTTCGCGCGCTTCGATCTCGGCGACAGCTACTTTCGCCACCAGAGCGTGTGGTCGCTGGTCGTGCAGAAGCTGCCCGTGTCGATCAGCATCGGGCTGTGGACGTTCTTCCTCACGTACCTCATATCGGTGCCGCTCGGCATTGCGAAGGCGGTGCGTAACGGTTCGCCGTTCGATGTCGCGACGAGCCTCGTCGTGCTCGTCGGCTATGCGATTCCGGGCTTCGTGCTCGGCGTGCTGCTGCTCGTTCTGTTCGGCGGCGGCTCGTTCTGGCAGCTGTTCCCGCTGCGCGGGCTCACGTCGGACAACTTCGCGCAGCTGTCGCTCGTGGGCAAGGTGCTCGACTACCTGTGGCACATCACGCTGCCGATCACGGCCTCGGTCGTCGGCAGCTTCGCGGTCGTCACGATGCTCACGAAGAATGCGTTCCTCGACCAGATCCGCCGGCAATACGTGCTGACCGCGCGCGCGAAGGGGCTCTCCGAGCGCAACGTGCTGTGGAAGCACGTGTTCCGCAACGCGATGCTGCCGCTGATCGTCGGCTTCCCGGCTGCGTTCATCGGCGCGTTCTTCACGGGCAGCCTGCTGATCGAGAAGCTGTTTTCGCTCGACGGCCTCGGGCTGCTGTCGTACGAATCGGTCGTACGGCGCGACTATCCGGTCGTGCTCGGTACGCTGTACGTGTTCACGCTGATCGGTCTTGCGACCAAGCTGATCTCCGATCTCTGCTACGTGTGGGTCGACCCGCGCATTCAATTCGGCAACCTGGAGCGCTGACATGAAACCGACCGTTCCCATGCCCGGCGTCTCCGGGCGAGGTGCGCGATGAGCCGGGCCGTCGCATCGTCCCGCATCGACGCGGCGCGCGCCCGCGTGTCGCCGTCACCCATGCGCCGCGTCTGGCAGCGCTTCCGGCAACAGCGGCTCGGCTACTGGAGTTTTGTGATCTTCGTGATTGCGTTCGCCGCCAGTCTCGCGGCGCCGCTGTGGTCGAACGACAAGCCGCTCGTCGTGCGTTACGACGGCCAGACCTATTTCCCGATGTTCCATGCGTATCCGGAGACGACTTTCGGCGGCGATTTCCCGACGCCGGCCGACTATCTCGATCCGTATGTGCGCAAACGGCTCGAGGCGCCCGGCAACTTCGTCGTCTACCCGCCGAACCGTTACTACTACGACACGCTGAACTACTTCTCGAACGTGCCGAACCCTGCACCGCCGTCGCGCGTGAACTGGCTGGGCACCGATGATCAGGGGCGCGACCTGCTTGCGCGGCTCGTGTATGGGTTCCGCGTGTCGGTCGAGTTCGGCCTGATCCTGACCGTGGTCGGCACGCTGCTCGGGATCGCCGCCGGCGCCGTGCAGGGCTTCTTCGGCGGACGCATCGACATCGTCGGGCAGCGGCTGATCGAGATCTGGAGCTCGCTGCCCGAGCTGTACCTGCTGATCATCTTCGCGTCGATCTTCGAGCCGAGCTTCCTGCTGCTGATCGTGCTGCTGTCGCTGTTCGGCTGGATCGGGCTCGCCGACTACGTGCGTGCGGAATTCCTGCGCAACCGTACGCAGGACTACGTGCGCGCCGCGCGCGCGATGGGCCTCACGAACTGGCAGATCATCTGGCGCCACGTGCTGCCGAACAGTCTCACGCCGGTGATCACGTTCCTGCCGTTCCGGATGAGCGGTTCGATCCTCGCGCTCACGAGCCTCGATTTCCTCGGGCTCGGCGTGCCGCCGCCGACCCCGAGCCTCGGCGAACTGCTCGCGCAGGGCAAGGGCAACCTCGACGCATGGTGGATCTCGCTGTCGACGTTCGGCGTGCTGGTTGCGACGCTGCTGCTGCTGACCTTCATGGGGGACGCGCTGCGCAATGCACTCGACACTCGGATCGCCGATTCGGTGCGCGCGGCGGGAGGCCAGCGATGAGCGAACCGGTCGTATCGACGCAGCAAGAGCCGCTGCTGGCGCTCGAGCATCTGCATGTACGTTTTGGCGACACGGTCGCGGTGGACGACGTGACGCTCGCGATCGGCCGCGGCGAGCGCGTCGCACTGGTCGGCGAGTCGGGTTCGGGCAAGAGCGTGACCGCGCTGTCGATCCTGCGGCTGCTGCGCGACGCCGACGTGAGCGGCGCGATCCGCTTCGCGGGGCAGGACCTGGCGGCCAAGAGCGAGCGCGAGATGCGCGGGCTGCGCGGCTCGGACATCGCGATGATCTTCCAGGAACCGATGACCGCGCTCAACCCGCTGTATACGATCGGCGTGCAGATCGGCGAGACGATCGTGCTGCACGACGGCGTATCGGCCGTCGAGGCGCGCAAGCGTGCGATTGCGCTGCTCGCACGCACGGGCATCGCGGAGCCGGAGAGGCGCGTCGACAGTTATCCGCACCAGTTGTCGGGCGGCCAGCGGCAGCGCGCGATGATCGCGATGGCGCTCGCCTGCCGGCCGCGCCTGCTGCTGGCCGACGAGCCGACCACCGCGCTCGACGTGACGATCCGCGCGCAGATCGTCGAGCTGCTGCTGGAGCTGCAGCGCGAGGAAGCGGAAAAGCGCGGGATGGCGATCCTGCTGATCACGCACGACCTGAATCTCGTGCGGCACTTCGCGGATCGCGTCGCGGTGATGGAGCACGGCCGGCTCGTCGAGAGCGGGTCCGTCGAGCGGATCTTCGCGCAACCCGAGCATCCGTATACGCAGCGGCTGCTGAACAGCCGGCCGCACCGCGCGGTCACGCCGGTGATGCCGATCGCGCCCGTCGTGCTCGACGCGCACCACGTGAGCGTGCAGTTCGCGCGCAAGCGGCCGGGCATCGCGGGCTGGTTCGGCTCGGTGCCGGTGACGGCCGTCGCGGACGTGTCGGTGTCGGTGCGGCAGGGCGAGACGCTCGGCATCGTCGGCGAATCGGGGTCGGGAAAGTCGACGCTCGCGATGGCGCTGCTCGGGCTGCAAAAGACGGCCGGCGGCACGATCGAATTCCAGGGGCGCGCACTGTCGACCTATCGCGGCCGCGAGCAAACCGCGCTGCGCTCGAACATGCAGGTGGTCTTTCAGGATCCATTCAGTTCGCTTTCGCCTCGCCACACGATCGAGCGGATCGTCGGCGAGGGGCTCGAGCTGCATCGCCCGGACATGACGCCCGATGCGCGCCGCGCGAAGTCGCTCGCGGTGCTGCGCGAAGTCGGCCTCGACCGCACGGTGCTGCACCGTTATCCGCACGAATTCTCGGGCGGCCAGCGCCAGCGGATCGCGATCGCGCGGGCGCTGGTGCTGGAGCCGCGCATCCTGATCCTCGACGAGCCGACGTCGGCGCTCGACGTGTCGATCCAGCAGCAGGTGCTGAAACTGCTCGCGAATTTGCAACAGAAATACAACCTCGGCTACGTATTCATCAGCCACGACCTGGAGGTGATCGGGGCGATGGCTCACCGTGTCGCGGTGATGCAGGACGGCGCCGTCGTCGAGTCCGGAGAGGTGGCCGACATCTTCACCCGGCCGTCACATCCTTACACACAAAAGCTGTTGAAAGCGGTCTGGAAAGCGTGATAGGCCGCCAATGGTCTGACCATCTCGATTGTATTTATTAATTTGTTTTGACAAACGATTACGCGCTGGCTAGTATCGACCGAAATTTTCCGCCAATCAGCTGATTTTTAAGCACATTCCATCGACCAATGCAGCATCGATCCCTGACCCAGGCATGCGCGCGCACCATCGCCGGGCTGTTCATCGGCGCCCTGTTTGCAGCAGCTCCCGGCGTGTTCGCCGACGAAGTCAGCAGCTTTAACCAAAATGTCACGAATTCGACGCAGAACACGTCGAATTCCTCCCTCCAGCAGACCAGCGCACAGCCGTCGAGCGGCGGCGCGAAGTCGTTCCTCGCCGGCATGGCCGGCAAGGCTGGCGACGTGGTCGTCGGCGCGCTGAACATGATCGGCGTGCGGTATCGCTGGGGCGGCAACTCGCCGGATTCGGGCCTCGATTGCAGCGGCTTCGTGCGCTACGTGTTCCAGGACACGCTCGGCATGTCGCTGCCGCGCCGTGCGGAAGAGATGAGCCGCGTTGGCGAGAAGGTGAGCATGAGCAACCTCAAGCCGGGCGACCTCGTGTTCTTCAACACGATGCGCCGCACGTTCTCGCACGTCGGCATCTACATCGGCGACAACAAGTTCGTGCACTCGCCGTCGACGGGCAGCACCATCCGCGTCGACGATCTCGACAGCGGCTACTGGGAAAAGCGTTTCACCGGCGCGCGCCGGATCGAATCCGAGTTTCCGATGAAGCCGGAAGACCTGCGTCAGCGCGTGCGCGCGACGATCGGCGACGATTCGGCGAACGGCAACAACTGACGTTCGACGGCCGGTCCGGCCGGATCGAAAAAACCCTGTCACCGAAAGGCGGCAGGGTTTTTTGTTTTGGGGCGGTGCAAGCGGCGAGTGGAAAGCCGTTCCGCCGTTGGCGGGCCGGCGGCGCGCGCATCGCGTGCTTACGCGGCGGCCACGCCGCGCGCTGCCGCGAGCTTGCGCTGCAGTTCGGGCATGATGCGCGCGACGGCTTCCTCGCCCGCGAGGATTGCCGCGTTGCGCTGGTTGAAGTCGCTGCCCCCCATCGCGTTGAGGTTCGGGCGGATGACGACGTCCGCGTACTTGTCGAGCTCGTAGGTCTTGATGGTCTGGCCCATGATCGTGAAAGTCTGCAGCAGCATCTCGATCGGGTTGTTGGTTGCCGCGCCGTCCGGCCGGGCCGAGATGTCGACCGCGATCACGAAGCTCGCGCCCATCTTGCGTGCATACGACGCGGGCACCGGGCTCACGAGGCCGCCGTCGACATACTCGCGGTTGCCGATCTTCACCGGTTCGAACACGGACGGCACGCTGCACGACGCGCGCACCGCGAGTCCCGTATTGCCTTGCTGGAACAGGATCGGCTGACCGCTCTGCAGATCGGTTGCGACGATGCCGAGCGGCTTCGCCATCTTCTCGATCGGCCGGTTGTTGAGCGTCTTGTTCAGGAAGTTCTGCAGCGCGACGCCTTGCAGCAGCCCGCGCGAGCGGAACGGCAGCGCCCAGTCGCTGATCGCCGCCTGGTCCATGTCGAGCGCGATCTTGTTGATCTGCAGTGCGCTCATGCCCGACGCGTAGAGTGCGCCGACCACCGAGCCCGCGCTCGTGCCCGCGACGATTTCGACCGGGATGCCGCGGGCCTCGAGGGCCTTCAGCACGCCAATGTGCGAGAAGCCGCGCGCGGCGCCGCCGCCGAGCGCGATGCCGATCTTCACCGGCTTCTCGTGCGACTGCGTGGCGCCGGACGCATTGTCCGGGCGGGATTTGTCGCCGAACGACGTGCAGGCGGCGAGGCTGGCGGACGCGGCGGCGATCGTGAAGTGGCGGCGCGACAGGCGAGGGGACGACATCGAATGGTTCTCCGGCGGCTTGGCGGCGGGTTACACGGCCCGCGGCGGCGATAGGTTCCGAGCGGCCGCGCGGCAGGTTCCGGGCGGCCGGTGCCGCGCCGGCTGGCGGCCGCGGCGCGCACATCATAAAGCAAGCGGCGCGCTTGGCGCGCAGTCCGGCACGAGTATAATTCCGGCTTCTTTCCCGTTCCGGGCGTCGCCGGCCCCGTTGCTGTCCGGGCTGCCGCCGTCGATCCCGCGTCGAATCATTCATGCGCCCCAGGCGTTCGAGTTACCGTTTATGACCCGTCCTGTCCGTACCCGCTTCGCGCCGAGTCCCACCGGCTTCATCCACCTCGGCAACATCCGCTCCGCGCTCTATCCGTGGGCGTTCGCTCGCAAGATGAAGGGCACGTTCGTGTTGCGCATCGAGGATACCGACGTCGAGCGCTCGTCGCAGGAAGCGGTCGATGCGATCCTTGAAGGGATGCAGTGGCTCGGCCTGGATTTCGACGAAGGCCCGATTTACCAGATGCAGCGGATGGACCGCTATCGCGAGGTGCTCGCGCAGATGCTGGAGAAGGGGCTCGCGTACCCGTGCTACATGTCGGCCGAGGAACTCGACGCGCTGCGCGAACGCCAGCGCGAGGCGGGCCTGAAGCCGCGCTATGACGGCACGTGGCGTCCGGAGCCCGGCAAGGTGTTGCCGGAGCCGCCGGCTGGCGTGAAGCCGGTGCTGCGCTTCCGCAATCCGCTGACGGGCACGGTTGTGTGGGACGACGCCGTGAAGGGGCGTGTCGAGATATCGAACGAGGAACTCGACGACCTGGTGATCGCGCGCCCGGACGGCACGCCGATCTACAACTTCTGCGTGGTGGTGGACGACATGGACATGGGCATCACGCACGTGATTCGTGGCGACGATCACGTGAACAACACGCCGCGCCAGATCAACATCCTGAACGCGCTCGGCGGCGAGCCGCCCGTCTATGCGCACCTGCCGACCGTGCTGAACGAGCAGGGCGAGAAGATGAGCAAGCGGCATGGCGCGATGAGCGTGATGGCGTACCGCGACGCGGGCTTCCTGCCTGAAGCCGTCGTCAACTATCTCGCGCGCCTCGGCTGGTCGCACGGCGACGCCGAGATCTTCTCGCGCGAGCAGTTCGTCGAATGGTTCGATCTCGAGCATCTGGGCAAGTCGCCCGCGCAGTATGACCACAGCAAGCTGAGCTGGCTGAACGCGCATTACATCAAGGAAGCGGACAACGCACGCCTCGCCGAGCTGGCGAAGCCGTTCCTCGCCGCCCTCGGCATCGATGATGCGGCGATCGCGACGGGCCCCGCGCTCGAAGCGGTGGTCGGGCTGATGAAGGATCGCGCGACGACGGTCAAGGAGATCGCGGAAGGCGCCGCGATGTTCTACCGTGTGCCGGCGCCGGAAGCCGATGCGCTTGCGCAGCACGTGACCGATGCGGTGCGTCCGGCGCTGGCCGATCTCGTCGTTGCGCTGAAGGCGGCCGACTGGACGAAGGAGGCCGTGTCCGCCGCGCTGAAGGCGACGCTCGGCACGCACAAGCTGAAGATGCCGCAACTCGCGATGCCGGTGCGTCTGCTGGTGGCGGGTACGACGCACACGCCGTCGATCGATGCGGTGCTCGTGCTGTTCGGTCGCGATGTCGTGGTGTCGCGCATCGAGGCCGCGCTGGCCTGAGGCTCGAGGGCGAGTGAGGCTGCCCGTGCGTGACATCGCGGCAGCTTCGCAAAAAATTTCGCTCGAATCGCAAAAAGGGTATTTACAAGTTCAAAGTAGCTCCATATAATCTCATTTCTGTTCTGCAAGGGGGTATAGCTCAGCTGGGAGAGCGCTTGCATGGCATGCAAGAGGTCAGCGGTTCGATCCCGCTTACCTCCACCATCAGAACAAGCTGAGTTGATTTGCGAAGCAGCAGTGGTAGTAATAAATGCTTCACAAAATGATTCAAAGCAGTTAGAATTTCGGCCTTCGCTGTTGACTGAAAAGTGAATAGCGAAAGTCAGACAGATCTGAAAAGATTTTGTCCCCTTCGTCTAGAGGCCTAGGACATCACCCTTTCACGGTGAGTACAGGGGTTCGAATCCCCTAGGGGACGCCAGATTCAGCGGCGTTTCATAGAAGTGTCGCAACGCTTGCAGGAACGTAACCGACGTCCTGCGGGTGAGGGTAAGAAAGCTGGAGCGGTAGTTCAGTCGGTTAGAATACCGGCCTGTCACGCCGGGGGTCGCGGGTTCGAGTCCCGTCCGCTCCGCCAGAACGAAGCCCGTTCAAGACGTCTTTGAGCGGGCTTTTGTATTAAGGATGTAGGCAGTACGTTGTCCCCTTCGTCTAGAGGCCTAGGACATCACCCTTTCACGGTGAGTACAGGGGTTCGAATCCCCTAGGGGACGCCAGATTCAGCGGCGTTTCGTAGAAGTGTCGCATCACCTGCAGGAACGTGACGATGTCCTGCAGGTGGGAGTAGGAAAGCTGGAGCGGTAGTTCAGTTGGTTAGAATACCGGCCTGTCACGCCGGGGGTCGCGGGTTCGAGCCCCGTCCGCTCCGCCAGAACGAAGCCCGTTCAAAGAACGTTTTTTGAACGGGCTTTTGCATTAAGGATGTAGGCAGTACGTTGTCCCCTTCGTCTAGAGGCCTAGGACATCACCCTTTCACGGTGAGTACAGGGGTTCGAATCCCCTAGGGGACGCCAGATTTCGGCGTCGTTCGAACAAACGATGCGCCGGCAGGAAGCAACCGACGCCTGCCAGGCAAGCAGCAAGACTGGAGCGGTAGTTCAGTCGGTTAGAATACCGGCCTGTCACGCCGGGGGTCGCGGGTTCGAGTCCCGTCCGCTCCGCCAAAAAATGAAGAAGCCCGCCTTGTGCGGGCTTTTTCATTTGCGTTTCCGGTTGCGCCCGCTGGCGGGCGCGTGGCTGTGGAGTGGAGGAAGCCGCCTGCGCGGCTTCCGGCGGGACTCGAAGGGATGCGCGTGCACGCGCATCCGCGGCCTGCGGGATGTAGGCGAGTCCCGTCCGCTCCGCCAAAAAATGAAGAAGCCTGCCTTGTGCGGGCTTCTTCATTTTCGTTTCCAGTTGCGCCCGCTGGCGGGCGCGTAACCTCCGGTCATCCGGCATCTGGCCGCTACGAGAAATCCGCGATTGCATCCGCACGCGACTGCGCTATCGTGGCGGCATGCGTTCTTGACCCCTGTGCGATGCTCGATCCGACCGACCTGCGACTCCTGTATCAGCTCCGGCCCGCGGAGGCCGGCGATTTTCCGTTTGCCGAAGCGCTGACGCACGGCAACATGGGCGGCTATTACAAGCGCCATGGGCTCGTGTGGCGCAGCGACCTGTTCTACGCGAGCTGGCGCGAATCCGAAAACTTCATCCTCGAGGCCGACGGCGAGCGCATCGGCGTGCTGCGCGTGACCGAGGAGGACGACTCGCTGCACATCCGCGACGTACAGATCGCGGCCGGCCATCGTGGACAGGGCGCCGGCACCTACCTGCTCGACATGTCGCACCGCTGGGCACGTGCGCGCGGGCTGCACGAACTGCAACTGCGCGTGTTCGTCGACAATCCAGCCGCGCGTCTCTACTTGCGCATGGGCTATCAGGTTGCCGGGTCGCGGCTCGCGCAACTTGGCTCGATCCGCCACATGGTGAGGCCAGTCTGAAGACCTGACGACCCGGAGCCAGATATTCAGCGGACAGCGTCGATCGCATCGTCGTCCGGGGTTTCATCGTCCGCGAGGCTGCCTTCCGAGCCGCGGTGCTCGTAGCCGCGCAGCATGAATGCGCGTGGGCTTTCGCCGAATGCGCGCCGAAACATCGCCGAAAAGGCGCTCTGGCTCTGGTAGCCGAGTTCGCGCGCGATATGCGACAGCGGGCGCCCCTGGTTCAGCAGCGGAATGGCCCGCGCCAGCAGCGCCTGCTGGCGCCACTGCGAAAAGCTCACCCCCAGCTCCTGCTTGAAGAGCCGCGAAATCGTGCGTGTGCTGGCGCCGACTTCGCCGGCCCAATGCTCGAGCGACTCCGCGTGCGCCGGATGTGCGAGGACCGATTCGCACAGCATGCGCAGCCTTTTTTCGTCGGGCATCGGCACCGCGAGCGGCAGCGGTTCGGCGTGGCTCAACTCGTCCAGCACGAGCCCGCACAGCAGGCGTTCGCGCGTGGCGCTCAGGTCGCGTGCATCGAGCGCGACGATCAGTTCGCGCAGGAGCCCCGTCACTTCCACGACGCGGCACGCGTCGAGCCCGCCCGGCACGATCGACTCGTCGATATACAGCGTGCGCAAATATGCCTCTTCGACGATCACGACCTCGTGCGTCACGCGCGGCGGTATCCAGATCGCGCGGGACGGCGGCACCATCCATGTCGTGCCGGTCGTCGCGATGCGCAGCACACCGCGCGATGCGTACGCGAGCTGCGCCCACGCATGCGTATGCAGCGGGATGCGGTGCCCGGTATTGACCTGCCTTGCGCGTACGCGCATCGGATGGACGGCGGTCGGCGCGAATTCGGGCGGAATGTCGATGACGTACGGGTTCGGTACGTCGGCTTGGAACGGCGGGTTCATGGACGATTCGGGCAGCGCGGCGGCGATGCCGTTATTGTAGAAGGCGCCGCGAAAGCGCATGCGGCGGTTTGTCGGGCGATCATGCCGCGTCCAAATGAACTTTGTGTGGGGGCCCGGCGATTTCGGGACTGCCCGGGGGCCGGGCGCGCTTGCGGGTGCGAACCATCGGGCCGGTATCGTGGTCTATCGATGCTCAGGCGATTTCGCTCGAATTGCGCGCGAACACGGCAACATACGAATCAAAGAGGAGAACCACGATGCGTTACGTATTCGTCTATGGCACCTTGAGAAACGGGGAGGCCAACGACATCGGCCACGCGGCCGCCAGGCACGGGATTGCCGCGCCGACGCTGCTCGGTGCCGCCGCGCTGCCGGGCGAACTGTACGATTTCGGTACGTATCCGGGGATGATCGCCGGGTCGGCCGGCAAGTCGCTCGTCTGGGGCGACGTCTACGAGGTCGACGACCAGCTCGTTCCCGTGCTCGACGAGATCGAGCGCGTGTATCCGGGCGTCGACTCGCTGTTCAAGCCGGAAGACGTGACCGTCGAGCTCGGCGGCCGGCAGTACGCCTGCCTTTACTATCCGGTCGCCGCGCACGCGATCGCCGGGCATCCGCGCATTGCGTCGGGCGACTGGGTTCAGCACCGGCGCGAGCGGGAAGCCGTCTGACCGGATGAGCGGCAGCCGGTCCTGACGCAAATGAAAAAGCGCCCCGAGGGGCGCTTTTTTGATGCCGCGATCGCTTGCGATCGGCGCCGACGCAGGGCCGGCGTTCATCGAGGCGGGCAGCTGCGTCAGATTTCCTCGTACAGCGGCAGCGTCAGGAATTCGGTGAAGCCTTCCGACGTCGACATCTGCTCGAAGATCGCCGCGGCGCGCTCGTACGGCTGCGTGTTGCCGCCGACCGACCGCTTCACGTTGTCCAGTTCGGCCTTCGTGAATTCACGCACGAGTTCGGCCGTGACCTTGCGGCCGTCATCGAGCACGCCCTTCGGCGAGCGGATCCATTGCCACACCTGCGAACGGGAGATCTCGGCCGTGGCCGCATCTTCCATCAGGTTGTGGATCGGCACGCAGCCGTTGCCGTCGAGCCATGCGCCGAGGTAGTGGATGCCGACGTTGATGTTATTGCGCAGGCCGGCTTCGGTGATCGGCGCTTCAGGCTGGAAGTCGAGCAGGTTCTTGCCTTCGACCTGCACGTCGTCGCGCTGCTTCGCGATCTGGTTCGGCTTGTCGCCGAGCACCTTGACGAACTCTTCCATCGCGATCGGCACGAGTCCCGGGTGCGCCACCCAGCCGCCGTCGTAGCCGTCGGTCGCGTCGCGCTGCTTGTCCGAGCGCACGCCGCCCATCGCCTTGTCATTCGCTTCCGGATCGTTCTTGATCGGGATCAGCGCGCTCATCCCGCCGATCGCCGGCGCGTTGCGCTTGTGGCAGGTCTTCAGCAGCAGCAACGCGTACGCGCGCATGAACGGCACCGTCATCGTGATCCTCGAACGCTCGGCGAGGCAGAAGTCGCGATCGTTCTTGAACTTCTTGATGGCCGAGAAGATGTAGTCCCAGCGGCCGGCATTCAGGCCCGAGCTGTGTTCGCGCAGTTCGTACAGGATTTCGTCCATCTCGAACGCGGCGAGGATCGTCTCGATCAGCACCGTCGCGCGGATCGTGCCGCGCGGCACGCCGACGGCTTCCTGCGCGGCGACGAAGATGTCGTTCCACAGGCGCGCCTCGAGATGGCTTTCCATCTTCGGCAGGTAGAAGTACGGGCCCGAACCGCGCGCGAGCAGTTCCTTCGCGTTGTGGAACAGGAACAGCGCGAAATCGAAGATGCCGCCGGACACGCGCTGGCCGTCGACCGTCACGTGTTTCTCGTCGAGGTGCCAGCCGCGCGGACGCACGATCAGCGTCGCGACCTTGTCGTTCAGCTGGTACGACTTGCCGTTCTGCTCGAGCGAGATCGTGCGGCGCACCGCGTCCTTCAGGTTGATCTGGCCGTCGATCTGGTTCGTCCAGCTCGGCGCGTTCGAATCCTCGAAGTCCGTCATGTACGAATCGGCACCCGAGTTCAGCGCGTTGATGATCATTTTGCGCTCGACGGGGCCAGTGATCTCGACACGGCGGCATTGCAGGTCGGCCGGCAGCGGCGCGACCTTCCAGTCGCCTTCGCGGATCGCCTTCGTCTCGGCCAGAAAGTCGGGGCGCTCGCCCGCGTCGAGGCGTTTCGTGCGCTCGACGCGCGCCTGCAGCAGCGCCTGGCGGCGCGGCTCGAACGTGCGGTGCAGCGCCGCGACGAGTGCGAGCGCGTCGGGCGTCAGGATTGCTTCGTAACCCGGCTTGATTTCGCCGGTGATCGCCATGCCTTGCGGCAGCGTGATCGGGGTGCTCATGAGTCTCATCTCCTTGGTCGGTCAGTTGCGGTTTCGGTGAAGGGGGAAGGCGGCAGCGCTGCGAACGTCATGCACCCGGGCTGGGGCGCGTGCGGTTTGCGGGTCTGCCGGATGGAGCCGGGGTGGCGAGGAATGCGAGCAGGTCGGCCATGCTGGCGCCGGCGCCGTCGGGCGGCGCGCCGAGCTCCTCGGCGGGCGCGCCTGTGCGGTTGAGCCAGAACGTCGTGTAGCCGAACCAGACGGCGCCGGCGACGTCCCATGCGTTCGACGACACGAACACGATGCTGCGCCGGTTTGGTCCGAACGCGTCGGTGCCAAGCGCGTAGGCAGCCGGGCTCGGCTTGTACGCGCGCACGGTGTCGGCCGACAGCACGCGATCGAACAGCCCGGACATGCCGGCGCTCTTGATCGCGATGTCGAGCATCTGCGGCGTGCCGTTCGACAGGATCCCGAGCGGCGGGCGCGGATCGAGCGCGCGCAGCTTGCGCAGCGCGGGCACCGTGTCGGGATAGGTGGACAGGCAGGCGTATTCGTCCATCAGCCGTTTCTCGGCCGCGCTGTTCAGCATGAGCCCGAGCCGGCGCGCGGCGAACCGCAGCGCGTCGAGCGTGATGTCCCGGAACGGGCGATAGCGCGCGCCGGCAGGATCGGCGAGCGTGCGCAACTGCGAGTATTCGATTTGCTTGCGTCGCCACAGCTGCGACAACCGTTCCCCGTGACCGGGAAACATCTGCTCCGCCGCGGCCAGGACCGCACGCACGTCGAACAACGTGCCGAATGCGTCGAAGAGGATTGCGTCGGGAGAGGAGAGTGTCGTTGTGGCCGACATAGCCTTGCGCTCCAGTTTCAGAGGTCAGGTGAATTCTATTCGTGATTGGATGTGCTAAAAAAGACGCTAAACATCACTTGATCTTTTACTTTCATATACCTAATCTTGAGCGATTCAAGCTATTTGAAGGGCGGCAGCGCCGCCCCTGCGAGTGATGGACCGGTTCAAGCAGATCGAAACGTTTGCCGCGGTCGCGGCGAAGGGCAGCCTGTCGGCGGCCGCACACGCGGAAGGCGTCGCACCGGCGATCATCGGCCGCCGCCTCGATGCACTCGAGGAGCGGCTCGGCGTGAAGCTGCTGGTGCGCACGACGCGCAAGCTCACGCTGACGTTCGAGGGCTCGGCGTTCCTCGAGGATTGCCAGCGCATCATCAACGATATGCAGAACGCGGAGGCGAGCGTGTCCGCCGGCGGCGTCAAAGCGAGCGGCCACCTGCGCATTTCCGCGCCGGCCGGTTTCGGCCGGCGGCACGTCGCGCCGCTCGTGCCCGAATTCAGCGTGGGCCATCCGGACGTGTCGGTCACGCTCGACCTGTCCGACCGGATGGTCGATCTCGTCAACGAGGGGTTCGATTGCGCGGTGCGGCTCGGCGAACTGCCCGATTCGTCGCTCGTGTCGCTGAAGCTCGGCGAGAATCGCCGCGTGTGCGTCGCCTCTCCCGGGTATCTCGCACGGCGCGGCACACCCACTTCGCTCGCGGAGCTGGCGCGGCACAACTGCCTCGCGCTCGCGGCAAACGCGAACCAGCAACGCGGCTGGGCGTTCCAGGAAGACGGCAAGGTCGTGTCGATCCGCGTGAACGGCACGATGGAGTGCTCGGACGGCGCGGTGCTGCACGAGTGGTGCCTCGCAGGCCACGGGCTCGCGTGGCGCTCGTGGTGGGAGGTCGGCGACGACATCGCGGCCGGCCGGCTCGTCAGCGTACTCGACGCATTCGCCGCACCGCCGATCGGTATCCACGCGGTGTTTCCGCAACGCCGGCATCTGCCGCTGCGCGTGCGGTTGTTTCTCGATTATCTGAAGCACACCTACGAACAGCCTGGATATTGGGGCGAGTAGGCCGCGCGTGCCCGCGCGTTTCCGATATGAGGGCGAACCCGCTGACGGCGCCGGTTGGGCGGTTTCGCGCACTACACTCGTAGCAGGCATGTCCGACGCGTCGCGGCTGGCTCGGACGGGATCGCGACGTGCGGAGTGCAATTGACGAAGGAGGGCGCGATGTTCCGGCACATCCTCGTTCCAACCGACGGTTCCGAACTGTCGCAGAAGGCGATCGACGGCGCGATCGACCTGGCGCGCGCGGTCGGTGCGCGGGTCACCGCCTACGCGTGCCTGCCGCAGTATCCGTACTCGCCGTTTTCCGAAGTGATCATCGAGCCGCCCGCCGATTTCCGGGCGCGCAGCGAGCGCGAGGCGCGCGCGCACCTCGACGAGGTCGAATCGGCCGCGAAGGCGGCCGGCGTCGATTGCGACACCTGGACGAGCGTGCATCCGTCGCCGTATCTCGGCATCATCGAGGCGGCCGAACGCGGCGGCTGCGACGTGATCTTCATGGCGTCCCACGGACGCCGCGGGCTCGGCAGCTTGCTGATCGGCAGCGAGACGCAGCGCGTGCTGACCCATACGAAAATTCCGGTGATCGTGTATCGGTAGGGCGGCGCCCTGGAATAAGGGCGCGCCGGACGGAGCCGGCGCGCGTCGTTGCTGGCGGCCCGCAGGCCGCGCGGCCGGTCGCGCGATCGGTATCGCGCGCCTGCCGTCTCCTCCCTGATTTTTGTTCGGTGGCCGATGCCGCGCCGTCGCGAGACGGGGCGGCCATCGGCATGACGCGTGGCGCGTCGTGCTTTTCTGCTTACGCGACCTTCTTGCCGTCGAAGAACTGCTCGTCTTCGGTCGAGCCGTGCAGCGCGGTCGTCGATGCTTCGCGCTCGACCGTCTGCGTCACGGCGTCGAAGTAGCCGGTGCCGACTTCGCGCTGGTGCTTGACCGCCGTGAAGCCCTTGTCCGCTGCCGCGAACTCGGCCTGCTGCAGTTCGACGAACGCGCTCATCTGCGTGCGGGCGTAGCCGTGCGCGAGGTTGAACATCGAGTAGTTGAGCGCATGGAAGCCGGCCAGCGTGATGAACTGGAACTTGTAGCCCATCGCGCCGAGTTCCTTCTGGAACTTCGCGATCGTCGCGTCGTCGAGGTTCTTCTTCCAGTTGAACGACGGCGAACAGTTGTACGACAGCAGCTTGCCCGGGAACTGCTTGTGGATCGCTTCCGCGAACTTCTTCGCGTACTCGAGATCCGGTTTGCCCGTTTCGCACCAGACCAGGTCGGCGTACGGCGCGTAGGCGAGACCACGCGAGATCGCCTGTTCGATGCCCGGCTTCGTGCGGAAGAAGCCTTCCACCGTGCGCTCGCCCGTCAGGAACGGCTTGTCGTTGTCGTCGATGTCGGACGTGATCAGGTCGGCCGCTTCCGCGTCGGTGCGGGCGACCAGCACGGTCGACGTGCCCATCACGTCGGCCGCGAGGCGCGCGGCCGACAGCTTCGCGACGGCCTCGCGCGTCGGCACGAGCACCTTGCCGCCCATGTGGCCGCACTTCTTCACCGAAGCGAGCTGGTCCTCGAAGTGGACGCCCGACGCGCCGGCTTCGATCATCGCCTTCATCAGTTCGAATGCGTTCAGCACGCCGCCGAAACCGGCTTCCGCGTCAGCGACGATCGGTGCGAAGAAATCGACGTAGCCTTCGTCGCCCGGGTTCTTGCCTTCCGACCACTGGATCTGGTCGGCGCGCGTCAGCGTGTTGTTGATGCGCTTCACGACGAGCGGCACCGAGTTTGCCGGGTACAGCGACTGGTCAGGGTACATTTCGCCCGCGACGTTCGCGTCGCCGGCCACTTGCCAGCCGGACAGGTAGATGGCCTTCAGGCCGGCCTTCACCTGCTGCATCGCCTGGTTGCCGGTCAGCGCGCCGAGTGCGTTGACGAACGGTTCGTTGTTGACGAGGCCCCACAGTTTTTCCGCGCCGCGCTTCGCAAGCGTGTGCTCGATCGGGATCGAACCACGCAGGCGGACCACGTCCTCAGCCGAGTAGCTGCGCTTGATGCCTTTCCAGCGCGGATCGGTTTCCCATTGCTTTTGCAGTTCCTGTGCCTGTTGCTGACGCGACATGATGAGCTCCTTGATGCGGTGCGATGCCTGATGGGTTGAATCTGACGGTGGTGAGGCTGTTCTCGAAGCCGGGAGCGGTGTGTTCCGGTTCGTGATGTCTTGTATAAGAGTCTAGGCAAATCGACCAAGGCAGGGCAGGGGGCTTTCCGAGGGATGGCGTAAATTTTTAGTTGTTTTAAATCAATGTGTTGAAATCGTTATTTCGGGATAAGAAATGCTCTTTCCCATCCCGCAATCGCTCGGGTTGTGCCACGCAGCATGATTTTTTACGACACAAAAAAATTTTCCGTATTGTGAAATGTAGGGCGAGACGAAAAAAAACCGGCGCGGATGCGCCGGTTGGCTGGATGGGCAGGGCGGCTATCCGCGGGTCTGCCCTCCGTGGGGCGGCCGGTGGCCGCCCGTGCGTGCTTACGACGCGGAGTTGCTGCGACGCGGGCCGCCGCTGCGCTGACCGTCGCGACGCGGGCCGCCGTCACGGCTGCCGCCCGGCTTGCCGCTCCAGCCGCCGCCATTGCCGCTGCCGTAGCTGCGGCCGTTGCCGCCATGGCCACCGCCCGGCTTGCCGCCGAAACGTCGACCGCCGCTGTTACCGCCGCCCGGACGGCCACGGCCGCCGGTGCCGCCGTTGCGCGGGGGAGCCTTGCGCGGCTCGAAACCTTCGATCACGTTGACCGGCAGAGGTGCGCGCACGAAGCGTTCGATGCGCTTGAGCGCACCCTGTTCGGCGTGGTGCACGAGGCTCACCGCGATGCCCGAACGGCCTGCGCGGCCCGTGCGGCCGATACGGTGCACGTAGTCTTCAGCGAACTTCGGCAGGTCGTAGTTGAACACGTGCGTGATGCCCGGGATGTCGATTCCGCGTGCCGCGACGTCGGTGGCCACCAGCACGCGCACGCGGCGCTCGCGCAGCGCACGGATCGTGCGGTTGCGCGCGCCCTGCGGCAGGTCGCCGTGCAGCGCGGCCGATTCGAAGCCGGCGTCGGCGAGACGGCCGGCGAGCTGGTCGGCGTCGATCTTGGTCGCCGTGAAGATGATCGCCTGGTCGAGCGCGTCGTCGCGCAGCAGGTGATCGAGCAGGCGGTCCTTGTGGTCGCGGTCGTCGACGTAGTGCACGGTCTGCGCGATGTTCGCGCGCGACTCGAGGCGCTGCTGGATCTCGATGCGCTCGGGATCCTTCAGCAGGCGGCTCGTCAGCGAACCGATCTTGCCGTCGAGCGTCGCCGAGAACAGCATCGTCTGGCGCGTCGCGGGCGTCGCGGCGACGATCGTTTCGATATCGTCGATGAAGCCCATGTCGAGCATGCGGTCGGCTTCGTCGAGCACGAGCATCTTCAGCTCGGACAGGTCGATACGGCCACGCTCGAGGTGGTCGAGCAGGCGGCCCGGCGTGGCGACCAGGATTTCGGGGTTCTTCGCGAGCAGCATCAGCTGCTGGCCGTAGGCGACGCCGCCGAGGATGCTGACCGTGCGCAGGCGCTTCAGGTGCTTGCCGTAGGTCGATGCGGCCGTGGTGACCTGCATCGCGAGTTCGCGGGTCGGCGTCAGCACGAGCAGGCCCGGGCGCGCGACGGGTTGCGGGCGGCGCACGCGGCGGTCGCCCTGGCTTGCTTCGCGCGGCGCGCGCGGTTGCTGCGCGAGCGTCTTCTGGAGCTGCGCGAAACGTTCGATCGCGGGCAGCATGAATGCGGCCGTCTTGCCCGAACCGGTCGGGCTCGACACCAGCAGGTCGCGGCCGGCGATGCCGGCCGGAATCGCGCGCTGCTGGACCGGCGTCGGCTTCACATAGCCGGCGGCCTGCAGCGCGGAGACGATCTCCGGCGACAACCCGAGCGACGCGAAGCTCGGCTCGTCCGACGCCGGTTCGACCGCGGCCGGTGCGGCGGCGTCGTCGAGACCGAGCGCCTGGTCGGCGATCGCGTTGAGCGGGCTGGAGTTGATGCTCGAAGTCATAACAATCCTTGAAACACAGTGGGTGAAACGTCGGCGCCAATCGCGCATACCCAAGTCGTCGGATTCAGCGAGCAAATCGGGAAACGGGTGCAATCCGCCGAACAGTCGGCGGATGAGGCATTAGAAGCTGTTTTGGGTGCGGCGCGCTTCAGGAGCGGGGCCGCCAGCCTGATAAGTGACGACCGCTAGGGTCGAAGCAGGAGGGGACAGGTTCTAAACCGGATTGGAGCTTAACGCTACGAGGCGTCGGGCCGGAACGGCATGCGAGCCGAGCGCGGAGGTGACGCAGGCCGCATTATAAAGAGATTTGCTGCGCTGCGCCACTGATTTGATTGCCTATTGCGAAGGGCGTGGTTCGATCAGGAAGCCGTGCCGTTCTTCAGCGATTCGACGAGTTCGATGTACTGCTGCTTTGCCGCATCCTGCGACGTGCCCTTCAGCGCATCCCAAGCGTCGTACTTGTATTTGCCGACGATGTCAGTGAAACCCGGCTTGTCGCCATGGGCGTCGCCGTCGGTCGCCTGCTTGAAGAGCGCGTAAAGGCGCAGCAGGGTCAGGTTGCCCGGACGCTCCGTCAGTTGCTTGACGTCGATCTGGGCCTGGTCGAATTGGGCGGTGAGTTCGCTCATCGGGTGTCTCCGTAAGGGTTTCAGGTCGGGCGATCTTAACAAGCGGACCGCCGCGCGGGGTCGAGCGATCCTTCCAAACCGCCACCGGGTGCCGCGTGCACGCACGGATCGGGCCCGATCGCCCGTGGGAGCGGGGCGTCGCATTACAATGTCGCCCATGACGCAAACAGTGCTCCTCGCCATCGATACGTCGACCGAATACTGCTCGGTCGCGCTGCTGCGCTCGGCCCATGCCGATGACGCCGTTTCCACCCCGCAAACCTGGGTCCGCCACGAACTGACGGGCGCCGTGTCGAGCACGCGCGTGCTGCCGGCGATTCAGGAGCTTTTCGCCGAATCGGGGCTGACGCTCGCCGATTGCGATGCGATCGCCTTCGGCTCGGGCCCGGGCTCGTTCACCGGCCTGCGCACCGCGACGGGCATCACCCAGGGTCTTGCGTTCGGGCGCGGGCTGCCGGTCGTGCCGATCGGCACGCTGCTCGCGTGCGCCGAGCACGCGCGGCTGCGCGCGCCCGGCACGACCCGCGTGCTGGCCGCGCTGGATGCGCGGATGGATGAAGCCTACTGGGCGGATTTCGCGTGGGACGACAGCGCCGGCGACTGGCGCACGCTGCACCCGGCTTCGCTCGATGCGCCGGCTGCCGTCGGCGTGCCCGATGCGCCGTTCACGCTCGCGGGCAATGCGGCCGCCGCGTTCGGCACGCAGTTGCCGGCCGCGGCGCACGCGGCCGTGATCGACGGTGACGCGATGCCGCATGCGCTGGCGGTCGCCCATGCCGCTTTGCGTGCGTTTCGCGCCGGCCGCGCGGTGCCGGCCGATCAGGCCGCGCCGGAGTACGTGCGCGACAAGGTTGCCCAGACCACGGCCGAGCGCGTCGCGGCACGGGCCGCGCAGACGGGCGGAGCGAAGGGATGACAGGCGTACTGTTGAGCGACCGTTATCTGGCGCCGATGACGGATGCCGATCTCGACGAGGTCGTCTCGATCGAACGCGTCGCGTACGAATTTCCGTGGAGCCGCGGCAATTTCGAGGATTCGTTGCGCAACGGCTATCTGGGCGTGTGCCTGCGGCACGTGACGGGTTCGCTGATCGGCTATTGCGTGCTGATGCCCGTGATCGACGAAATGCACCTGCTGAACCTGTGCGTCGCGCCGGCCGCGCAGCGCGCAGGCGCGGGCCTGGCGCTGCTGCGCGAGGCCGTGCGCATTTCGCGGGCGGAAGGGCTCGGCGGCGTGCTGCTCGAGGTGCGGCCGTCCAACCCGCGCGCGATTCATCTGTACGAGCGCTTCGGCTTCTTGACGATCGGCCGGCGCAAGAATTATTACCCGGCGAAGCATCGCGGTCGGGAGGACGCGATCGTGATGCGTCTGACGCTGAACAAGGACGAAGGGGACGCGCATGGCATGGGCTGAAGCGGCGCTTGAGGAAATGGGCCTCGCGCAGATCTGGGTGCGGCGCGGGCAAAGCGCGAATGAAGGCGCGGACGAGGGCGCGGCAATCGACGCGCACGCCGCCGCGCAAACCGGTGCGGCGGACGCGGCGCCGGCCGTCGCGTCCGAGCGGCCTGCGCGCACCGCACGTACGCCGGTGCAGGACGATGCACCGCCGGCAGTGGCGCGGCGCGTCGATGCTCCGCTGGCCCGCGAGCCTGTCGCTCCGGCGCGGCGTGTCGACGATGGCGATCGCGCGCCTGCACCGGTTGCGCCGGTCGCGTCGAACGACACGATGCCGCCGATCGACGACATGCCGCCTGCCGGCCCCGACGATTTCGCGTGGTTCGATGCGGCGCCGCCGGGCGACCCCGTGCCGGTGGCCGAATCGCGTCCCGTCGGTGCGCCGGTTGCCGCGCTCGACTGGGATGCGCTGGCTGCACGCGTGTCGGACTGCACACTTTGCCGGCTGTGCGACAAGCGGACCAACACCGTGTTCGGCGTCGGCGACCGCGAAGCGGACTGGATGCTGATCGGTGAAGCGCCGGGCGAGAACGAGGACAAGCAGGGCGAGCCGTTCGTCGGCCAGGCCGGCAAGCTCCTCGACAACATGCTGCAGTCGCTGTCGCTCAAGCGCGGCGACAACGTGTACATCGCGAACGTGATCAAGTGCCGGCCGCCCGGCAACCGCAATCCGGAGCCGGACGAGGTCGCGAGCTGCGAGCCCTATCTGCAGCGCCAGGTCGCGCTCGTGAAGCCGAAACTGATCGTCGCACTCGGCCGCTTCGCCGCGCAGACCCTGCTGAAGACGGACGCGAGCATTGCGTCGCTGCGCGGCCGCGTGCATGCATACGAAGGTGTGCCGGTGATCGTGACCTACCACCCGGCGTACCTGTTGCGCAGCCTGCAGGACAAGTCGAAGGCGTGGGCCGACCTGTGCCTCGCGCGCGACACGTTCCGGCGCGCAGAGGGCGGCGACGCGAACGGGCCGGCCGGGCAATGACGACCGGCGCGGCGGTCGCATTCGTCGATACGCTGCACGACGTCGCGGTCCGGGATCTGGGCTGGCTGCTGGCCAGCCCGAGCCTGCTGACCGCGGTGCCGGCCGCGCCGCTTGCGCGCCCGTGGCTGGATGCGGTCGGGCAATCGGCTGTCGAAACATGGCTCGCCGCGCTCGATGCGCAGCCCGAGCCGCTGCATCGCGCACTCGACGGGTTCCGGCCGACCCGGCTCGGCCGCTACGCCGAATGCCTGCTCGAGTATTTCCTGACGCATGGGCCGTCGCTGCGGCTTGTCGCGGCCAATCTGCCGCTGCGCAGCAACGGCAAGACGCTCGGCGAGGTCGATTTTCTCGTCGATGCACCGGACGGGCAGCGCCTGCACTGGGAACTCGCGGTGAAGTGCTATTTGTGCGCGCCGGTACAAGCCGATGCGTCGCTCGCCGATTTCGTCGGCCCCAATCTCGTCGACCGGTTCGACCGCAAGCGCAGCCGGTTACTTGAGCACCAGTTGCGGCTCGGTAATCACGACGCGTTCGCGCGGCTCGGCTACGGCGCGCCGTCCGATGCGCAGATGTTCATCAAGGGCTGGCTGTTCTATCCGTACGGTGCGCCTTTGCCGCCCGTGTCCGCCGAAATCGCGCCGGATCACCCGCGCGGTTTCTGGCTCACGCACGCGCAGTGGCCGGCCTGGGCGGCCGCGCAGCGTGCCGGCGTTGCGTGGGGTGTGCTGCCGCGGCTGGCGTGGCTTGCACCGCGACGTGCTGCCGCCGACGCCGGCTTCGAACCTCAACCGCTCGCGGCCGCACTCGAGCTGCCGCCCGTGCTGGCGAAGCGTCAGGCTCCCGACCTGATCGGCATCCATGAGAAGGGGGGCGATGGCACATGGCGCGAGACGGCGCGCGGCTTCGTCGTGCCGGACGACTGGCCGGCGCGCGCGCAGGCGTTCGCGGCGCAGGATCACTGACGCCGCGCTAGCCGGCGCTTACCACCAGCGATGGAAGTGATGGACGGGGCCGACGCCGTGCCCGACGTCGAGGCGGCCACTCGCGGCGATCGCGCCGGTCAGGTAGATCTTGGCCTCGCGCACCGCGCTTTCGAGGTCCGGCTGCTGCGGCAGCAGCGCGGCGATCGCCGACGACAGCGTGCAGCCGGTGCCGTGCGTGTTGCTGACCGGTACGCGTGCGCCGTCGAGCCGCACGGTGCGCGCTGCTTCGACGAGCCAGTCGGGGCTCGCGGACGCGTCGGGCAGGTGGCCGCCTTTCATCAGCACGGCGCGCGCGCCCGTCTGTAACAACGCCTGACCTTGCCGGACCATCTCGTCTTCGGTGGTTGCGGGCGCATCGTTCAGCAGGGCGGCCGCTTCGGGCAGGTTCGGCGTCACGACCGTCGCGAGCGGCAGCAGCGCATCGCGCAACGCGTCGACGGCATCGGGCGCGAGCAGCGCGTGCGAGCTCTTCGAGATCATCACCGTGTCGAGCACGACGAAGCGTGGCGCGTAACGGCGCAGCGCGTCGGCCACCGCGTGCACGATCGCGGCATTCGCGAGCATCCCGATCTTGACCGCATCGATGCGGATATCGCCGAACACCGCGTCGAGTTGTGCGGCCACGAACGCAGCGTCCGGCGCATGCACACCCGTCACGCTGCGCGTGTTCTGAGCGGTCAGCGCGGTGATCACGCTCGCGCCATATGCGCCGAGCGCGGAAAAGGTCTTCAGGTCGGCCTGGATGCCTGCGCCGCCACCCGAATCGGAGCCGGCGATCGTCAGGATGTTGGGTATCGGGTGCGTCATGAGGGCAACGCGCCGGTTCGAGGACCGGCGCCGGCGGACGGAAACGGGAAGTGTAGCGTCAGTGCCGCGATTCGCCGATCAGCGCGACCGAGTCGAACTGGCGCTGGTTCGCCTGGTGACGGCGCATCACGAGCCACATCGTCAGGCAGACGAACGTGCCGAACAGCACGATCACGACGCCGACCGGCACGTCGAGCCACACGAGCACCGCATACAGGCACAGCATCACGAGCACCGACAGGTTCTCGTTGAAGTTCTGCACCGCGATCGAGTGGCCGGCCGACAGCAGCACGTGGCCGCGATGCTGCAGCAGCGCATTCATCGGAACGACGAAGTAGCCGGACAACGCCCCGACGCAGATCAGGAAGATGTAAGCGATGATCAGGTACACGGGCATGCGCAAGTGGCCGAAGTGCACGGCCCAGTGCGACGGGAACAGGTCGCGCGTGTAGAACGCCATCAGCATCACCGCGATGCCCATGATGATGCCGACGGGCAGTACTGTCAGCGATTTCTTCAACGGGATCCGCGCCGCAGCGGCGATTGCGCCTGCCGCGACGCCGACGGCGACCACGGCCTGCAGGATCGCGCCTTCCGACAGCGACATGCCGAGCGAGACTTCAGCCCACTTCAGCACGATGAACTGCAGCGTCGCGCCCGCGCCCCAGAACAGCGTCGTGACCGCCAGCGAGATCTGGCCGAGCTTGTCGCGCCACAGCACCATGAAGCAGTCGGCGAAATCCGTGAGGAGCTTGACCGGGCCGCGTTCCTGCTTCGGGTAGCGGGCGCCCGTATCGGGGATGCGCAGGTTGAACAGCGCGGCGATCACGTAGATCGCCATGATGATCGCCATCGCCGCTTCGGCGGGCGTGCTGATCCAGGCGGGCGTGTGCGCGATCACGTGCGATGCGATGTGCGGGCTGATCAGCGCACCGCCCAGCACGGTGCCCAGAATGATCGAGCTGACGGTCGTGCCTTCGATCCAGCCGTTCGCGGCGACCAGCCGGTCGGCCGGCAGCAGCTCGGTGAGGATGCCGTATTTCGCAGGCGAGTAGGCCGCCGCACCGAAACCGACGATCCCGTACGCGATCAGCGGGTGGGCGCCGAACAGCATGATCATGCAGCCGACGACCTTGATCGAGTTGGTGATGAACATCACGCGGCCCTTCGGACGCGAATCCGCGAAGGCGCCGACATAGGCCGCCAGCACCACATAGGACAACACGAAGAACAGCTTCAACAGCGGTGTCATCCAGTTGGGGGCGTGGAGGTCTTTCAGCAGGGCGATGGCGGCGATGAGGAGCGCATTGTCGGCCAGCGACGAGAAAAACTGCGCGGCCATGATGGTGTAAAAACCTTTTTTCATCTGATGCGATGCTTTCGTCGCTGCGGCAGGGCCGCGTAGGCCGCCTGGTATGCGATCGGCTTATTCCGTTCGAAATGGGTTGTGCGCACGGCTTTATAACATGAAAATACGCCAGTTCGGACTAGCAAGATTCCCCGATCGTTCCGCAAATTGTCGGCTTCAGTGCTCAAAAGGCGCGGTAAGCTGATGATTCGCAAGCGTCTTTACGTAAATTTCCCATGCCGCGCCCGATCTCCGCCACCATCCATACCGCCGCTCTCGCGAACAATCTCTCCGTCGTCCGCCGCTTTGCCGGCCCGTCCAAGGTCTGGGCGGTCGTCAAGGCCAACGCGTACGGTCACGGTCTCGCGCGTGCGTTTCCCGGCCTGCGCGGCACCGATGGCTTCGGCCTGCTCGACCTCGACGAGGCCGTCAAGCTGCGCGAGCTCGGCTGGGCCGGCCCGATCCTGCTGCTCGAAGGGTTCTTCCGCTCGACCGACATCGACGTGATCGACCGCTACAGCCTGACGACGACCGTCCACAACGACGAGCAGATGCGGATGCTGGAAACGGCGCGGCTGTCGAAGCCCGTCAACGTGCAGCTCAAGATGAACAGCGGGATGAACCGGCTCGGCTACCTGCCGGAAAAATACCGCGCCGCATGGGAGCGCGCCCGCGCGTGCCCGGGCATCGGCCAGATCACGTTAATGACCCATTTTTCGGATGCGGACAACGAGCGCGGCGTCGCCGAGCAGCTCGCGACGTTCGAGCGCGGCGCGGAAAACATCGCCGGTGCGCGCAGCCTCGCGAACTCCGCGGCGGTGCTGTGGCATCCGGACACGCACTTCGACTGGGTGCGCCCGGGGATCGTGCTGTACGGCGCGTCGCCGTCCGGGTCGTCGTCCGACATCGCCGATACCGGGCTGAAGCCTGCGATGACGCTCGCGTCCGAGCTGATCGCGGTGCAGACGATCGGGAAGGGCCAGGCCATCGGCTATGGTTCGACGTTCTCCGCGCAGGCACCGATGCGGATCGGCGTGGTCGCGTGCGGTTACGCGGACGGCTATCCGCGGGTCGCGCCCGAAGGCACGCCCGTGATCGTCGACGGCATCCGCACGCGGATCGTCGGTCGCGTATCGATGGACATGATCACCGTCGACCTGACCCCGTGCCCGCAGGCCGGTGTCGGCGCGCGCGTCGAGCTGTGGGGCAATGCGCTGCCGATCGACGACGTCGCCCGCCATTGCGGGACGATCGGTTACGAGCTGATGTGCGCGGTCGCCGGCCGCGTGCCCGTGCGAGCGGAATAAGGGCGTCGCGCGTGGCCAAACAGAAAACGGTATACGTCTGCAGCGAGTGCGGCGGACAGACCCCCAAGTGGCAGGGCCAATGCCCGTCGTGCCAGGCCTGGAACACGCTGGTTGAATCGGTTGCCGAGGCGCCGTCGGCCCATCGTTTCCAGTCGCTCGCGAAGCGGGCGCCCGTCCAGCGTCTCGTCGACATCGAAGCGGCCGACGTGCCGCGCTTCTCGACCGGCATCGGCGAATTCGACCGCGTGCTCGGCGGCGGGCTGGTTGCCGGCGGCGTCGTGCTGATCGGCGGCGACCCGGGCATCGGCAAGTCGACGCTGCTGCTGCAGTCGCTCGCGGACATCGCGAGCGAGCGGCGCGCGCTCTATATCAGCGGCGAGGAATCGGCCGCGCAGATCGCGTTGCGCGCGCAACGGCTTGCGCTGCTCGACGGCGGCGCGCCGGCGGATGAACTGAAGCTGCTCGCCGAGATCCAGCTCGAGAAGATCCAGGCCGCGATCGACACGGAACGGCCGGATGTGGCCGTGATCGACTCGATCCAGACCGTCTATTCGGAAGCGCTCACGTCGGCGCCGGGCTCGGTCGCGCAGGTCCGCGAGTGTGCGGCGCAGCTCACGCGCATCGCGAAGCAGTCGGGCACCGCGATCATCATGGTCGGGCACGTGACGAAGGAGGGCAACCTGGCCGGCCCGCGCGTGCTCGAGCACATCGTCGACACGGTGCTGTATTTCGAAGGCGACACGCATTCGTCGTTCCGGCTCGTGCGCGCGTTCAAGAACCGCTTCGGTGCGGTCAACGAACTCGGCGTGTTCGCGATGACCGAGCGCGGCCTGCGCGGCGTCACGAATCCGTCCGCGCTGTTCCTGTCGCAGCACGAGCAGGTCGTACCCGGCTCGTGCGTGCTCGTCACGCAGGAAGGTACGCGCCCGCTGCTCGTCGAAATCCAGGCGCTCGTCGATACGGCGCACGTGCCGAACCCGCGCCGGCTCGCGGTCGGCCTCGAGCAGAACCGGCTCGCGATGCTGCTCGCGGTGCTGCACCGGCATGCGGGTATCGCGTGCTTTGACCAGGATGTCTTTCTCAATGCGGTTGGCGGCGTGAAGATCACCGAGCCGGCCGCCGACCTCGCGGTGCTGCTCGCGATCCATTCGTCGATGCGCAACAAGGCGTTGCCGAAAGGGCTGATCGTGTTCGGCGAAGTGGGGCTGGCAGGCGAGATCCGGCCGTCGCCGCGCGGGCAGGAGCGGTTGCGCGAAGCCGCGAAGCTCGGCTTCACGTCCGCGCTGATCCCGAAGGCGAATGCGCCGAAGCAGCCGATCGAAGGGCTGAACGTGATGGCCGTCGATCGGCTCGAACAGGCGATCGACCGCGTTCGCGATCTCGAGTGACCGGCCCGGCAGGCGCCCGGACCATCCGTGCGGGCGATCTGTCGCGTAATTCTCTGTAAAGAAGATGTAGGGTTCTGTAACCCGACGGACATCGCTTTTCCCTATCCTTTGCCGGATTGTCGAACCGCGCAATGCGAAGGGAACCTATGTTGAAGTCGTATGGGGAAGCGCCGAGCGGACGCCTTTACAACCTGCGTGGCTGTCGCGTGTCGGAGCCGATTCGCCAACCCTGGGGCGGCGGATGCCGGATCGTCGAATGGATCGACGAAGAGGGGCGCCTGGCGCGCAAGGTCGTGTCCGAGGACGTGACGGAAGCAGAAGTGGCCGCGGCGATCAGGCGGCCGACCGAAGGGCGCCGGTACCTGATGAGTGACGACGAGCAGACGCCGCGCGACACGTTGCCGCGACGCTGAGCTGGCAGCGCGGCGAGCGGCCGGCAAACGACGGTAATAACAAGGCCGGGCCAATGTGTCCGGCCTTGTTGCATCCGGGCCCTGTGCGGGCCTGATGGTTTGTCGAAGAACCCGTTCGCCGGCGTGCCGGGCTGGCGGCACCGGCCGGCGGTACAGCGGCCGCGTTCAGCCGATCTGTTCGAGTTCTTCGTGCGCGGCGAGCCAGTCGGCCTCAACCGTTTCGAGACGCGTGTTGACGTCGCCGAGCTTGCGGATCGCATCGGTCAGTTCCGCCTTGCGCTCGGCTTCGTAGCTCGCCGGGTCGGCGACGAATGCGTCGAGGCGCGCCTTCTCCGCGTGCAGCGTCTCCATCTCCTTCTCGAGCTTCGTGATGCGCGTCTGCAGCGGCTTCTTCAACACCGACAGGCGTTGCCGCTCCTCGGCGGCCTGACGCTTCTGGTCCTTGCGGTTGGTCGCGGCGCCCGCGCCTGGCGAAGCCGCGCTGTCGGCCTTCGCGGCGGCACGCTGCTCGGCCGCGTGCTGCAGCAGCCAGTCGCGGTAGTCGTCGAGGTCGCCGTCGAACGGCTGCAGCCGGTGCTTCGCCACCAGCATGAACTGGTCGGTCGTTGCGCGCAGCAGGTGGCGGTCGTGCGAGACGAGGATCAGCGTGCCTTCGAACTGCGCGAGCGCCATCGTCAGCGCATGACGCGTTTCGAGGTCGAGGTGGTTGGTGGGTTCGTCGAGCAGCAGCAGGTTCGGCTTCTGCCAGATGATCAGCGCGAGCGCGAGGCGTGCCTTTTCGCCGCCCGAGAACGGCCCGACCGGGGTGGTCGCCATGTCGCCCGAGAAGTTGAAGCCGCCGAGGAAGTCGCGCAGTTCCTGCTCGCGCGTGTCGGGCGCGAGCCGCGCCAGATGCGCGAGCGGCGAATCGTCCTCGCGCAGCGTTTCGAGCTGGTGCTGGGCGAAATAGCCGATCGTCAGCCCCTTGCCGTCTCGGACGTGCCCCGACAGCGGCGCGAGCGTGCCGGCCAGCGTCTTGATCAGCGTCGACTTGCCCTGGCCGTTCGCGCCGAGCAGGCCGATGCGCTGGCCGTTCTGGATCGACAGCGCGACCCGCTCGACGATCGGAATCTCTGCTCCGCCGTCGGCGCGGTAGCCGCAGCGGACGTCTTCCATCACCATCATCGGATTCGGCGCGGCGTCGGGCGTACGGAATTCGAACGTGAACGGCGACGCGATGTGCGCGGGCGCGATCAACTCCATCTTCTCGAGCGCCTTCATCCGGCTCTGGGCCTGCTTGGCCTTGGTCGCCTTGGCCTTGAAGCGGTCGACGAAGCTCTGCAGGTGTTCGATCGTCTTCTGCTGCTTTTCGTAGGCACTTTGCTGCAACGCCAGTTGCTGTGCGCGCAGCACTTCGAACTGCGAGTAGTTGCCGCCGTAGCGCTTCACCTGGCGGTTTTCCAGATGCAGCGTGACATTGCAGATCGAATCGAGGAATTCGCGGTCGTGCGAAATCACGACGAGCGTGCCGGGGTAGCGGTGCAGCCAGTCTTCGAGCCAGACGATCGCGTCGAGGTCGAGGTGGTTCGTCGGTTCGTCGAGCAGCAGCAGGTCGGAACGGCACATCAGCGCCTGCGCGAGGTTCAGGCGCATGCGCCAGCCGCCGGAGAAGCTGGCGACGGATTCGCGCGTCTGCGCGAGCGTGAAGCCGAGCCCGAGCAGCAGCGCCTCGGCACGGGCGGGTGCGGTGTAGCCGTCGGCGTCGGCGAACGCCGCGTGCGCATCGGCTTCGGCGGCGCCGTCATGCGCGGCGGACGCGGCGGCGATGCGCGCTTCGATCTCGCGCAGCGCGGCGTCGCCGTCGAGCGTGTAGTCGAGCGCCGAGCGGTCGACGGCGGGCGTTTCCTGCGACACATGGGCGATCCGCCACGACGGCGGCATCGAGAAATCGCCGCCGTCCGAGTGCAGCTCGCCGCGCAGGACCGAGAACAGGGTCGACTTGCCGGCGCCGTTCGCGCCGATCAGGCCGGCTTTCTCGCCGGGATTGAGTACGAAGGAGGTCGACTCGAACAGCGGCTTGGTGCCGCGCGCAAGGCTGAACTGATTGAAACGGATCACGGCGGAGATGACTGGCCAAAACCGCTATTCTAGACTGCGCGCCGCTCGCGCCGGGCATTGGCCGTTCGGCGGATGCCGCAACGGGGCAATTTCGCCTAGACTTCACGTCGATCCGGTTTCGTAAGAGGAGTGCCCGATGTCCACCCTGTATTCGTTCAGCGCAGAGACGCTTGCCGGCGCGCCGGCCTCGCTCGACGCGTATCGCGGCAAGGTGCTGCTGATCGTCAACACCGCGAGCGAGTGTGGTTTCACGCCGCAGTACGCGGGCCTGCAGAAGCTGTACGACCAGTACGCGGCACGCGGCTTCTATGTGCTCGGTTTTCCGTGTAACCAGTTCGGCAAGCAGGAGCCCGGCGACGCCGCGCAGATCGGCGCGTTCTGCGAGCGCAATTACGGCGTCACCTTCCCGATGTTCGCGAAGATCGACGTGAAGGGCGACCATGCGCATCCGCTGTACCGCTACCTGACCGACGAGGCGCCCGGCATCCTCGGCCTCAAGGCGATCAAGTGGAATTTCACGAAGTTCCTGATCGATCGCGAAGGGCGCATCGTCAAGCGCTACGCGCCGTCGACCAAGCCCGACGAAATCGCCGCGGATATCGACAAGCTGCTGTGACGGCTGCCGGCGGCGTTCGCGGTGCCGGTGCGGATCGCACGGGCGCCGCCACCGTCCCGGCCGTCAGAGGATCGGTGCGAACAGCCGCGCGACGTGCATCGCGATGCGCCGCCAGGCGGGCGACCGGCGGTATTCGTTCGCATCGACCTCGTACGCCTGCGCGAAATCGGCATCCAGCATCGTCTCGACCTCATCGGCGAACGTGCGGTCGACGGTCAGCACCATGATCTCGAAATTGAGGCGGAACGAGCGGTTGTCGAGATTCGCGCTGCCGATCGCCGCCGCGATGCGGTCGATCAGCACGACCTTCTGGTGCAGGAAGCCGGGCCGGTAGCGGAACACCTTGACGCCCGCATCGACCAGGTCGCGTGCATACAGCTTCGACGCTTCGAACACCACGTAGTGATCGCGCCGGCTCGGGATCAGGATGCGCACGTCGACGCCGCGCATCACGGCGAGCTTCAACGCGGAGATCACGGCTTCGTCGGGGACGAGGTACGGCGTGGTGATCCAGACCCGCTCGCGCGCGGCGTTGATCGCCTCGACGAAGAACAGCGAGCCCGTCTCCTGCTTGTCGGCCGGCCCCATCGGCACCGCGAGGCAATGCATGTTGTCGCCGGGCTGCGCGGGCGGCGGCAGCGCGAGGGGCGGCAGTTTCTGCGTCGCCCAGTGCCAGTCTTCGGCGAACACGTACTGGATGCTCGCGACCACCGGGCCGCGGATCTCGATGTGCGTGTCGCGCCACGGCGACAGGCGCGGCTTCGCGCCGAGATACTCGACGCCGACGTTGTGGCCGCCGACGAACGCGCGATTGCCGTCGACGACGACGATCTTGCGATGGTTGCGGAAGTTGAGCTGGAAACGGTTGACGAACTTCCGGTTGGTCGCGAACGGATGCACTTCGACGCCACCCTGGCGCAGCGTGTCGACGTAGCTGTGCGGCAGGTCGAAGCTGCCGATGCTGTCGTACAGCAGGCAGCAGCGCACGCCGGCTGCCGCACGCGCGAGCAGCGAGTCGCGCAGCATCCGGCCGAGCGCATCGTCGCGCACGATGAAGAACTGCACCACCACGTAGTCACGCGCGGCGTCGATAGCCGCCAGGATCGCCGAGAACGTCGCGTCGCCGTTCACGAGCGTGCGTACCGAGTTGCCGCCGAGGAACGGCATGCCGCCGAGCCGCGTGAGCGCGAGCACGGCGGCCTGGCCGAGCGCGTCGGCGGCCGGCCCGTCGGTCGCGTCTGCCGCGTCGGTGCTGAGCCACGGCGAGCGCGGTGTGTGCGTGCGCAACAATTCCAGCTCGTGGCGCCGTGCGTCGACATAGCCGGAGAACTTGCTGCGGCCGAGGAACAGGTACGGAACGAGCGTCAGGTACGGCATCGCGGCGAGCGAGACGGCCCACGCGATCGCGCCTTGCGACGTACGCGTATTCATGATCGCGTGGCACGCCGCGACGATCCCGAGCACGTGGATGGTCAGGATCAGGGTACCGAGATGTAGCCAGTCGAGGGTCATGGGCGCGTGACGGACTCCTGAGGTCGCGCGGCCGGGCGGCCGCCTACGCGCATCTTACCCAACCGTGCGGCGCAACGGTGCACCGCACGGTGGGCAAGCCGGAAAGGTTCAGCCCTTGCGCGGCAGGTCCGACGCCTGGATCAGGAACACGGCGTCGTCTCCAGCGCTGGTGGGCAGCCACGTGAGTTCGAGGCCACCGAACGCGGCTTCGACGTTTTCGCGCTCGTTGCCGATCTCGACGACGAGCACGCCGTCGTCGTGCAGCCAGCGATGGGCCTCGGCGACGATGCGTCGCACGATGTCCATCCCGTCATCGCCACCCGCGAGCGCCATCTCCGGCTCGTGCCGGTACTCGGGCGGCAGCGCGGCCATCGACGACGCGTTCACGTACGGCGGGTTCGTCAGGATCACGTCATAGCGTGAGCCCGGGTCGGTGCGGAACGCGGGCAGCGGCGCGTAGAGGTCGCCGCGATGCAGCGCGATGCGGTCTTCGAGGCCGTAGTCGCGCACGTTGATCTCGGCGACTTCGAGTGCCTTGTCGGACAGGTCGACCGCGTCGATCTCGGCGTTCGGGAACGCGCTCGCCGCGAGGATCGCGAGGCAGCCGGAGCCCGTGCACAGCTCGAGCACCGCGCCGACCTGCTCGGGATCGGCGACGTACGGCTGCAGCCCGTCGTCGAGCAGCTCGCCGATGAACGAGCGCGGCACGATCACACGTTCGTCGACGTAGAAGCGGTGGCCGTGCATCCACGCTTCATGCGTGAGGTACGCGGCCGGCACGCGGTCGGTCGCGCGCCGTTCGATCACCGCGAGCACGGCCGCGATTTCGTCGGGCAGCAGCCGCGCGTCGAGGAACGGCTCGAGCGTGTCGAGCGGCAGGTCGAGCGTGCGCAGCACGAGGTAGGCCGCTTCGTCGTACGCATTGTCGGAGCCGTGGCCGAACGCGAGCTTCGCTTTCGAGAAGCGCGTGACCGCGTAGCGAAGCAGGTCGCGAACAGTGGCAAAAGGTGTCGTCATGCGAGGCTCCATCAGGCGATCAGTTGTTCGAGCACGCGGCGGTACACGTTCTTCAGCGGGTCGACGAAGCGCACTTCGATGTGCTCGTCGATCTTGTGGATGCTGCCGTTCGGCGGGCCGAACTCGATCACCTGCGGGCAGATGCGCGCGATGAAACGGCCGTCCGACGTGCCGCCGGTCGTCGACAGTTCGGTCGCGATGCCGGTCTCGGTGCGGATCGCGTTTTCCAGCGCGCCCGACAGCTCGCCGCGCGGCGTGAGGAACGGCAGGCCGCTTACCGACCATTTCAGCGTGTATTCGAGGCCGTGCTTGTCGAGGATCGCGTGCACGCGCGCCTGCAGGCCCTCGACCGTGCTCGCGGTCGAGAAGCGGAAGTTGAACAGCAGGTCGGCGTGGCCGGGAATCACGTTGGTCGCGCCGGTACCGGCGTGCAGGTTCGACACCTGCCAGGTGGTCGGCGGGAAGTACTCGTTGCCTGCGTCCCACTGCTCGGCGGCGAGCTCCGCGAGCGCCGGCGCGAGCAGGTGGATCGGGTTCTTCGCGAGGTGCGGATACGCGATGTGGCCCTGTACGCCCTTGACGACGAGTTCGCCCGACATCGAGCCGCGGCGGCCGTTCTTGACGACGTCGCCGAGCTCGGTGGTCGACGTCGGCTCGCCGACGATGCAGTAGTCCATGCGTTCGCCGCGTGCTTCGAGCAGCTCGACGACCTTCACGGTGCCGTCGGTGGCGGGGCCTTCCTCGTCGCTCGTGATCAGGAACGCGATCGCGCCGCGGTGGTCGGGATGGGCTGCGACGAATTCCTCGGACGCGACGACGAACGCCGCGAGCGACGTCTTCATGTCGGCCGCGCCGCGGCCGTACAGCTTGCCGTCGCGATGGGCGGGGATGAACGGCGGCGAGCTCCACTGCTCGAGCGGGCCGGTCGGCACGACGTCGGTGTGGCCCGCGAACGCGAGCAGCTTGCCGTCGCGGCCGTCGGTGCCGCGCTTGACGGCCCACAGGTTGGTGACGCCGTGCGACGCGATGGTCTCGCATTCGAAGCCGAGCGCGGCGAGGCGCTCGGTCATGATCTGCTGGCAATGCTGGTCGTCGGGCGTCACGGACGCGCGGGCGATCAGCTGTTCGGTAAGGGCTAGGGTGGCGGACATGGTTCGGACCACTTTCGATAAAAAATGCCGGCGCGGTGGCCGGCAGCGATGAGACGTCGTGCGCTGCGCGAACGGGCGCCGCGCAGCGCGGGCAACCCTATGCGGCAAACAGCGCCGCGTATTGATCGGCGGTGAAGCCGAGCGATTTCACCCGGCCGTTGACCACCAGCACGGGGCGCTTGATGACCGACGGCTTGTGGATCATCAGCGCGACCGCGCCGGCCTTCGTTTCGGCGGCCGCCTTCATCGCGTCGTCCAGGCCGCGCCACGTCGTGCCGCGCTTGTTGACGAGCGCGTCGAGCGACACGTCCTTCAGCCAGTCCTCGACGAGCGGCGCGCTGACACCGAGCTTCTTGAAGTCGTGAAACTCGAATTCGACGCCGTGATCGTCGAGCCACACGCGGGCCTTCTTCACGGTGTCGCAGTTCGGAATGCCGTAGACGACCACGGTGTGCGGCTTTGCCATCAGTCGCCTCGCAGCAGCTCGTTCAGGCCGACCTTCGCGCGCGTCTTGGCGTCGACCTTCTTGACGATTACCGCGCAGTACAGGCTGTGCGAGCCATCCTTCGACGGCAGGTTGCCTGCGACGACGACCGAGCCGGCTGGGATGCGGCCGTAGCTGACTTCGCCCGTTTCGCGATCGTAGATCTTGGTGCTCTGGCCGAGGTACACGCCCATCGAGATCACCGAGTTTTCCTCGACGATCACGCCTTCGACGACTTCCGAGCGCGCGCCGATGAAGCAGTTGTCTTCGATGATGACCGGGTTCGCCTGCAGCGGCTCGAGCACACCGCCGATGCCGACGCCGCCCGACAGGTGCACGTTCTTGCCGATCTGCGCGCACGAACCGACCGTTGCCCAGGTGTCGACCATCGTGCCTTCGTCGACGTACGCGCCGATGTTGGTATACGACGGCATCAGCACGACGTTCTTCGCGATGAACGAGCCGCGGCGCGCGATGGCCGGCGGGACGACGCGGAAGCCGCCTGCGGCGAAATCTTCAGCGGTGTAGTTCGCGAACTTCGACGGCACTTTGTCGTAGAACTGCGAGTAGCCGCCGGCGGGCATCGGTGCGTTGTCCTCCAGGCGGAACGACAGCAGCACGGCCTTCTTCAGCCACTGGTGCACGGTCCAGTTGCCGTCGATCTTCTCGGCAACGCGCAGCGCGCCTTTGTCGAGCTGCTCGATCGCATGCGCGACGGCTTCGCGGACGTCGGCCGGTGCGGCCTTCGGCGACAGCTCGGCGCGGTTGTCCCAGGCGGTATCGATGATTTGCTGAAGTTGTTGCGACATGTTCGTTTTCGCAGGAGATGGATGGAATTGATCGGATGGACGATTACCGCGCGAGAGACCGGCAGAAATCGACGATGCGTTGCGCGCCCTCGACGCATTCGGGGGTGCCCGCGACGAGCGCGATCCGGATGAAATCGCGGCCCGGATTCGTGCCGTGCGCATCGCGCGCCAGGTACGAGCCGGGCAGAACCGTCACATTATAGTCGGCGTACAGTTGGCGGGCGAACTCGGTGTCCGACAGCCCGGTGCGCGACACGTTGGCCCACAGGTAGAACGCCGCGTCCGGCAGCTTCACGTCGATCACGTCGGCCAGCATCGGCGTGACGGTATTGAACTTCTGCAGGTACAGCGCGCGGTTCTCGCGCACGTGCGCCTCGTCGTTCCACGCGGCGATGCTCGCGTGCTGCCAGACCGGCGACAGCGCCGCGCCGTGATACGTGCGATACAGCAGGAATTTCTTCAGCAGCGCCGCGTCGCCGGCGACGAAGCCCGAGCGCATGCCCGGCACGTTCGAGCGCTTCGACAGGCTCGACAGCATCACGAGCCGCTCGAAGCCGCGGCCGAGGCGGTGCGCGGCCTCGAGGCCGCCGAGCGGCGGCGCCGCTTCGTCGAAATAGATCTCCGAATAGCACTCGTCGGATGCGATCACGAAACCGTGGCGGTCGGACAGCGCGAACAGCTCGCGCCAATCGTCGAGCGTCAGCACGGCGCCCGTCGGGTTGCCCGGCGAGCAGACATACAGCAGTTGCGTGCGCGCCCAGACTTCGTCGGGCACGGACGCGTAGTCGCACGCGAAGTTGCGGGCCGGGTCGCTGTTCGCGAAATAGGGTTCGGCACCGGCCAGCAGCGCCGCGCCTTCGTAAATTTGATAGAAAGGATTCGGACAGAGTACGATCGCTTTCTCGCCCTGTTCGGACGGGCGTGCGTCGATCACCGTCTGCGCAAGCGAGAACAGTGCTTCGCGCGACCCCGACACGGGCAGCACCTGCGTCGCCGGATCGATGGCCGGCAGCCCGTAGCGGCGCTCGAGCCAGTGCGCGATCGACGTGCGCAGCGCGTCCGAGCCGGCGGTGGCCGGGTACGATGCGAGACCGTCGAGCGCGGCCACCACGGCGTCGCGGATCAGCGCGGGAGTCGCATGTTTGGGCTCGCCGATGCCGAAGCTGATCGGTTTGAGGGCGCGGGAGGGCGTCACGTCCTTGAACAGGGCGCGCAGCTTTTCGAAGGGATAGGGCTGGAGCGAGTCGAGTCGAGGGTTCACGGGCGAAGCGGCCATCGCGGCCGGTTGGAGCGAAAGAAGCGGCGGGCGCGCCGCGCGGCTGCGAACGGGCGCCGATGGCGCGCGGGTCGCAACGAACGATTATAGCGTGACGGAATGCGGTCGCGGCCCGCCGGAACGGCGGCCGGGCTAGTCGAATAAAGGGTATTGAACCAAATGAATAACGCGGTACGCGGCAGCCTGCCGACGCTGGCCATCCTGATCGGCGCATCGGTATGGGGCCTGATCTGGTATCCGCTGCGGATCCTGGCATCGCTGGGCGTGACGGGCACGCTGGCGAGCGCGCTGACGAGCCTCGTCGCCTTCCTGTTCGTGATATTCGCGCGGCACCGCACGATCTCGACGCTCCGCTGGCACTGGGTGCTGCCCGGCATCGCGGTGACGGCCGGCGTGACGAACCTCGGGTTCGTGTGGGGCACGATCCACGGCGAAGTGCTGCGCGTGATGCTGCTGTTCTACCTGACCCCCGCGTGGACCGCGATCTACGCGCACTTCCTGCTGCGCGAGCGGCTGACCTGGGCCGGCGCCGGGCTCGCGGCGCTGTCGATCGGCGGTGCGATGCTGATGCTGTGGTCGCCGAAGCTCGGCCTGCCGCTGCCGGCCACCCCGGCCGAATGGGCCGGTCTCGCGGCCGGGTTGAGCTTCGCGATGAGCAACGTGCTCGTGATCAAGGCGAGCCGTGAACTGCCGGAGATGCGCGCCGAGATGCGCACCGCGACGCTGTTCGGCGGCGCGGCCGTGTTCGGCGCGATCGCGTCGCTGTTCGAGGGGATTCCTGCGGCGCCGGCGGGCGGCCAGCTTGGCACGGCCGCGCTGATCATCGTCGCGATCGGCGTGACGATGGCGTCGAACAACCTGCTCGTGCAATACGGGCTGGCGCGCGTGCCGGCGAACCGTGCGTCGATCATCATGCTGTTCGAGATCGTGATCACCGCGCTGTCGGCATGGGTGTTCGCGAACGAGCTGCCGACCGCGCGCGAGTGGGCGGGCGGCGCGTGCATCGTGCTGGCGACGCTGCTGTCGAGCCGGGTCCATCGCGCCGCGCCTGCACCGGACAAACCCGGCGACGGTCGGGACGGTGCACGCGCGATGGTATGATGGAAGCCGTTTGCGGGGCCCAACGCTGGATGCGCGCGGCCCCGCTTTTGAATTCCGGGGCGCATCGCGCGCATGGGCCGTCCGGCCTCGCGCAGTGCGGCTCCGTCCGTTTCACACCTTCTTCACATCCGATACCGCCGTGCGTCTGAGCTCGATCAAACTCGCTGGCTTCAAATCCTTTGTCGATCCCACGCATTTCCAGGTTCCGGGCCAGCTTGTCGGCGTGGTGGGCCCGAACGGGTGCGGCAAGTCCAACATCATCGACGCCGTGCGCTGGGTGCTCGGCGAGTCGCGCGCTTCCGAGCTGCGCGGCGAGTCGATGCAGGACGTGATCTTCAACGGCTCGACCGCCCGCAAGCCCGGCAGCCGGGCCAGTGTCGAACTGATCTTCGACAACTCCGACGGCCGCGCGGCCGGCCAGTGGGGCCAGTACGGCGAGATCGCCGTGAAGCGCGTGCTCACGCGCGACGGCACGTCCAGTTACTACATCAACAACCTGCCGGCGCGCCGCCGCGACATCCAGGACATCTTCCTCGGCACCGGCCTCGGGCCGCGTGCGTACGCGATCATCGGGCAGGGCATGATCGCGCGGATCATCGAGGCGAAGCCGGAAGAGCTGCGCGTGTTCCTCGAGGAAGCCGCGGGCGTGTCGAAGTACAAGGAGCGCCGCCGCGAAACCGAGAACCGCCTGCACGACACGCGCGAGAACCTGACGCGCGTCGAGGACATCGTCCGCGAACTCGGCGCGAACCTCGAGAAGCTCGAGGCACAGGCCGTCGTCGCCACCAAGTACAAGGAACTCGTCGCCGACGGCGAGGAGAAGCAGCGCCTGTTATGGCTGCTGCGCAAGAACGAGGCCGCCGGCGAACAGCAGAAGCAGCAGCGTGCGATCGAGCAGGCGCAGATCGACCTCGAGGCGCAAACGGCGAAGCTGCGCGAGGTCGAGGCGCAGCTCGAGACGCTGCGCGTCGCGCATTACTCGGCAAGCGACGCGATGCAGGGCGCGCAGGGTTCGCTCTACGAGGCGAACGCCGAGGTGAGCCGCCTCGAAGCCGAGATCAAGTTCATCGTCGAATCGCGCAATCGCGTGCAGGCGCAGATCGCCGCGCTCAATGCGCAACGCGAGCAATGGCGCGCGCAGGCCGAGAAGGCGCAGGACGAGCTCGAGGAAGCCGAGGAAGCGCGCGCGATGGCCGACGAGAAGGCCGCGCTCGCCGAAGACAACGCGGCAGCGAAGCACGACGCGCTGCCGGCGCTCGAGGCGAAGTGGCGCGACGCGCAGGCGCAGCTCAACGACGAGCGCGCGCGGATCGCGCAGACCGAACAGTCGCTGAAGCTCGAAGCCGCGCACCAGCGCAACGCCGACCAGCAGCTCCAGCAGCTTCAGCAGCGCCATGAGCGCCTGAAGAGCGAAGCGGGCGGGCTCGACGCGCCGGACGAAGCCCAGCTCGAAGAACTGCGCATGCAGCTCGCCGAGCAGGAGGAGATCCTGGCCGAAGCGCAGGCGCGTCTCGCCGACGCGCAGGAAACGGTGCCGCGCCTCGATGGCGAACGGCGTGCCGCGCAGGAGCGCGTGCAGGCCGAAGCCGCGCAGATCCACCAGCTCGAGGCGCGTCTCGCCGCGCTGAAGCAGTTGCAGGAAAACGTGCAGACCGAAGGCAAGGTGCAGCCGTGGCTCGACAAGCACGAGCTCGGCGCGCTGCCGCGTTTGTGGAAGAAGCTGCATGTCGAGGCGGGCTGGGAAGCCGCGCTCGAAGCCGTGCTGCGCGAGCGCCTCGCCGCGCTCGAGGTGTCGAATCTCGACTGGGTGAAGGCTTTTGCCACCGACGCACCGCCCGCGAAGCTCGCGTTCTACGCACCGCCCGTGGCCGGCGAACCGCCTGCGGCCGTGGCCGGCCTGCGTCCGGTGCTGTCGCTCGTGCGCATCGACGATGCGGGCATCCGCGCGGTGCTGAACGACTGGCTCGGCAGCGTGTACGTCGCCGACGACGTCGCGCAGGCGCTCGCGACGCGCGCGCAGCTGCCGGCAGGCGGCGCGTTCGTCGTCAAGGCCGGCCATATCGTCACGCGCGTCGGCGTGCAGCTGTATGCGGCCGATTCGGAGCAGGCCGGGATGCTGGCCCGTCAGCAGGAAATCGAAAACCTGACGCGCCAGGTGCGCGCACAGGCGCTGCTCGCCGACGAGGCGCGCACGGCAGCCGTGCGTGCGGAAGCCGCGCACACGCAGGCCACGCAGGCGCTCGGCGACGTGCGAGCGCAGGCCGAGCGTGCGACGCAGCGCGTGCACGCGCTGCAGATGGACGTGCTGAAGCTCGCGCAGGCGCACGAACGTTACACGCAGCGCAGCACGCAGATCCGCGAGGAACTCGAGGAAATCGGCGCGCAGATCGAAGAGCAGCGCGCGATGCGCGCGGAGTCGGAAGCGAATTTCGAGCGTTTCGACGGCGAACTCGCGGAACTGCAGGCGCGCTTCGAGGACAACCAGCTCGCGTTCGAAGCGCTCGACGAATCGCTGACGCAGGCGCGTCAGGAAGCGCGCGATCTGGAGCGCGGCGCGAACGATGCGCGCTTCGCCGCGCGCAACGCGGTGACCCGGATCGACGAGCTCAAGCGCAGCATCCAGGTCGCGCACGAGCAGAGCGAGCGCGTTGCCGCGTCGCTGGAAGACGCACGCGCCGAGCTCGAGACGATCAACGAGCAGACCGCGCACACGGGCCTGCAGGACGCGCTCGAGATTCGTGCGGTGAAGGAAGAGGCGCTGCAGGCCGCACGGATCGAACTCGACGACCTGACTGCAAAACTGCGCGCGTCGGACGAGCAGCGGCTCGTCGCCGAGCGCTCGCTGCAGCCGCTGCGCGACCGCATCACCGAATTGCAGTTGAAGGAGCAGGCCGCGCGCCTGTCGGTCGAGCAGTTCGCCGAGCAGCTCGCGACGGCCGAGGTCGACGAGGCCGCGCTGAGCGAGAAGCTGACGCCGGATCTGAAGCCGTCGTACCTGCAGGGCGAGGTCACGCGCCTGAACAACGCAATCAACGCGCTCGGCCCGGTGAACATGGCCGCGCTCGACGAGTTGAAGGCCGCGAGCGAGCGCAAGGTGTTCCTCGACGCGCAGTCGGCCGACCTGATCGACGCGATCACGACGCTCGAGGACGCGATCCACAAGATCGACCAGGAAACCCGCACGCTGCTGCAGGGCACCTTCGACGAGGTCAACCGCCACTTCAGCGACCTGTTCCCGCGCCTGTTCGGCGGCGGCCAGGCGAAGCTGATCATGACGGGCGACGAAATTCTCGACGCCGGCGTGCAGGTGATGGCGCAGCCGCCCGGCAAGAAGAACGCAACGATCCACCTGCTGTCGGGCGGCGAGAAGGCGCTGACCGCGACCGCGCTGGTGTTCGCGATGTTCCAGCTGAACCCGGCGCCGTTCTGTCTGCTCGACGAGGTCGACGCACCGCTCGACGACGCGAACACGGAGCGTTTCGCGAATCTCGTGCGCGCGATGTCCGACAAGACGCAGTTCCTGTTCATCTCGCACAACAAGATCGCGATGGAAATGGCACAGCAGCTGATCGGCGTGACGATGCAGGAGCAGGGCGTGTCGCGGATCGTCGCGGTGGACATGGAAACCGCCGCGGGTTTTGCCCAGAATTGACGTTTGACGAAACCGGACCGCGTTCGCGCGGCGCATGGGCGCCCGTTCGCGGTTCCGACGAACAAGAATTGCTGATGGAGCGTGCATGGACGAGTTGACACTCGGTTTGATCGGCGCGGGCGCCGTCGTGGTGGGCGGCGTCGTGGTCTACAACGCATGGCAGGGCGCGAAGGTGCGGCGCAGGATGCCGCGCCCGATGCCGGAGGAAGCGGTCGAGGCGATGAACCGCCCCGAACGCGAGGAAGAACTGCCGTTCATCGAGCCGGTGCGTCGGCCGGTGCGGCGCGAGCCCACGGCACCGGCCGCGGCGGCCGCCACGCCGGCCGAAGTCGCGCGCGTCGAGCCGACGTTCGGCGGCGCAGCGCCGGCCGACATGCCGGTCGATCTGCAGGCCGAGGCGACCGGCGTCGATACACCGGCCGAATCGGTCGAGCCGGTTGCCGGCGAAGAAGTCGCACCGGCCTCCGCGCACGAAACGCATGCCGAACCGGCCGAGCCGGCTGAACCCGTGCTGCCGGCCGCAACGACGATCTCGTCGGCACCGCCGGCGATCGTCGACCGCCGGATCGACTGCATCGTGCCGATCCGCCTCGGCGGGTCGCTGCCGGGCGACAAGATCCTGCCGGCCGCGCAGCGGCTGCGCCGCGCGGGCAGCAAGCCCGTGCACATCGAAGGAAAGCCGGAAGGCGGCCAGTGGGAGTTGCTGCAGAACGGCGTGCGCTACGAGGAACTGCGCGCGGCCGCGCAGCTCGCGAACCGCAGCGGCGCGCTGAACGAGCTCGAGTTCTCCGAATTCGTGACGGGCGTCCAGCAGTTCGCCGACGCGATCGACGGCGCGCCCGAATTCCCGGACATGATGGAAACGGTCGCGATGGCGCGCGAGCTCGACGCGTTTGCCGCGCAATGCGACGCGCAACTGTCGATCAACGTGATGTCGGACGGCGCGCCGTGGTCGGCGAACTACGTACAGGCGGTTGCATCGCAGGACGGGCTGTTGCTGTCGCGCGACGGCACGCGTTTCGTGAAGCTCGACGCGAAGCAGAACCCCGTGTTCATGCTGCAGTTCGGCGACACGAACTTCCTGCGTGACGACCTCACGTACAAGGGCGGCAACATGATCACGCTGGTGCTCGACGTGCCGGTTGCCGAAGAGGACATCCTGCCGTTCCGGCTGATGTGCGATTACGCGAAATCGCTGTCCGAACGGATCGGCGCGCGCGTGGTCGACGATTCGCGCCGGCCGTTGCCGGAGTCGACGCTGCTGGCGATCGAGCAGCAGCTGATGAAGCTGTACGCGAAGCTCGAGGAAGCCGGCATTCCGGCCGGTTCGCCGGTCACGCGCCGCCTCTTCAGCCAGTAACGCGAACGCGCGGACGGCGGGCGTCGGCGCCGCCGTTCGTCGCTGCGGCGCACACCTTGCCGTTTGCGCTGCAGCACGCGCGTCGGGCGCGCATTGCACGCCCCGCCACGGCGGCAAACTGAGATAATCGGGCATCCGATTTTCTCAGAACGAATCTGCCGCCAGCATGGCCCGAACCCAAGCCGAACCGCCAGCCAGCCAGCCCGACGCGCGCGCCGCGTGGCTGCGCGATCAACTCGAGCGGGCGAACTACGCCTACTACGTGCTCGACCAGCCGGATCTGCCCGACGCCGAATACGACCGGCTGTTCCGCGAACTGCAGCAGCTCGAAACCGACCATCCCGAACTCGTGACGCCCGATTCGCCGACGCAGCGCGTCGGTGGCGAGGCGGCCGGCGGCTTCACCCCGGTCGTCCATGACGCGCCGATGCTGTCGCTCAACAACGGCTTTGCCGACGAGGATATCGTCGCATTCGACAAGCGTGTCGCCGACGCGCTCGACAAGACGACCGATCTCGCCGGCTCGGTAACGGAGCCCGTCGAATACGCATGCGAACTGAAGTTCGACGGTCTCGCGATTTCGCTGCGCTACGAGCAGGGCGTATTCGTGCAGGCGTCGACGCGCGGTGACGGGACGACGGGCGAGGACGTGACCGAGAACGTGCGCACGATCCGCTCGATTCCGCTGAAGCTGAAGGGCACGAAGGTGCCGGCCGTGCTCGATGTGCGTGGCGAGGTGCTGATGTTCAAGCGCGATTTCGCACGCCTGAACGAACGGCAGCGCGCGGCCGAGCAGCGCGAATTCGCGAACCCGCGCAACGCGGCGGCCGGCAGCCTGCGCCAGCTCGACTCGAAGATCACCGCGCAGCGCCCGCTGTCGTTCTTCGCGTACGGGATCGGCGTGCTCGACGGGATGCCGATGCCCGACACACACAGCGCGCTGCTCGACTGGTACGAGTCGCTCGGCCTGCCCGTGAACCGGGAGCGCGCGGTCGTGCACGGCGCCGAAGGCTTGCTCGACTTCTTTCGCAAGGTCGGCGAGAAGCGCGAGTCGCTGCCGTACGACATCGACGGCGTCGTCTACAAGGTCAACCGGCGCGACGAGCAGGAGCGCCTGGGCTTCGTGTCGCGTGCGCCGCGCTTCGCGCTCGCGCACAAGTTTCCCGCGCAGGAAGCGCTGACCAAGCTCGTCGCGATCGACGTGCAGGTCGGCCGTACGGGCGCGATCACGCCGGTCGCGCGCCTCGAGCCCGTGTTCGTCGGCGGCGCGACCGTCACCAACGCGACGCTGCACAACGAGGACGAGGTGCGCCGCAAGGACATCCGGATCGGCGATACCGTGATCGTGCGCCGCGCGGGCGACGTGATCCCCGAGGTGGTCGGCGCGCTGCTCGACCGGCGCCCGGCCGATGCGGCCGAATTCGTGATGCCGACCGAATGCCCGGTGTGCGGCTCGAAGATCGAGCGCCTGCCCGACGAGGCGATCGCGCGCTGCACGGGCGGCCTGTTCTGCCCGGCGCAGCGCAAGCAGGCGCTGTGGCACTTCGCGCAGCGCCGCGCGCTCGACATCGACGGACTCGGCGAGAAGATCATCGACCAGCTCGTCGAGCTGAATCTCGTGCGCACGCCGGCCGACCTGTTCAATCTCGGCTTCGCGACGCTCGCCGAGCTCGACCGTTTCGCCGAGAAGTCGGCGCAAAATCTGCTCGACTCGCTCGAGAAGGCGAAGCATACGACGCTCGCGCGCTTCATCTACGGGCTCGGTATCCGTCACGTGGGCGAATCGACCGCGAAGGATCTCGCGAAGCATTTCGGCTCGCTGACGCCGATCATGGATGCATCGATCGAAGAGCTGCTCGAAGTCAACGACGTCGGGCCGATCGTCGCCGAGTCGCTGCATCAGTTCTTCGCGGAAGAGCACAACCGGACCGTGATCGAGCAATTGCGAGCGCCGGGCAAGGTGACGTGGCCGGAAGGGCCGCCCGCGCCGAAGGCGCCGCAGGGTGTGCTGGCCGGCAAGACGGTCGTGCTGACGGGCACGTTGCCGACGCTCACGCGCGATGCCGCGAAGGAAATGCTCGAAGCGGCCGGCGCGAAAGTGGCCGGTTCGGTATCGAAGAAGACGGATTACGTGGTCGCGGGCGCCGAAGCCGGCAGCAAGCTCGCGAAGGCCGAGGAGCTCGGCATCCCCGTGCTGGACGAAGACGGTCTGCACCAACTCCTGGAGGGCAATACGCCATGATTCGCGAGATCCTGAAGATGGGCGATCCGCGCCTGCTCGAAATCGCCAAGCCGGTCGAGCGGTTCGATACCCCCGAACTGCACGAGATCGTCGCGGACATGTTCGAGACGATGCACCATGCGAACGGTGCCGGCCTGGCCGCGCCGCAGATCGGCGTCGGGCTGCAGATCATCATTTTCGGCTTCGGTAACAACAACCGCTACCCGGATGCGCCGCCGGTACCCGAGACCGTGCTGATCAACCCGAAGGTCGAATACATGCCGCCGGACATGGAAGAGGGCTGGGAAGGTTGCCTGTCGGTACCGGGTATGCGGGGCGTCGTCAGCCGCTATGCGAAGGTGCGCTACAGCGGCTTCGACCAGTTCGGCGAGAAGATCGATCGCGTTGCCGACGGTTTTCACGCACGCGTCGTCCAGCACGAATACGATCACCTGATCGGCAAGCTGTATCCGATGCGGATCACCGACTTCACGCGCTTCGGCTTCACGGAAGTGCTGTTCCCGGGGCTCGATCCGGCATCCGACGACTGATCCGCCGGCTTGCCCGGCGCTTGCCCGGTTTCTCGCAGGAAACGAAAAAGCCCGCTTACGCGGGCTTTTTCATTGCGTGGCGCACGTGTGTGCGCCCGCGGTCAGAACGTCTCGTCGGCCGACAGATAGCGCCATTGACCCTGCGGCAGCGCGCCGAGCATCACGCGACCCATGCGCACGCGCTTCAGGCCGATCACGTCGAGGCCGACCAGTTCGCACATGCGGCGGATCTGGCGCTTCTTGCCTTCGCGCAGCACGAAGCGCAACTGCTCGCCGTTCTGCCAGCTCACCATCGCGGGCTTCAGCGCGACGCCGTCGAGCTCGAGGCCGTGGCGCAGCTTCGCGAGCGATTCCGCGGGGAAGTGCTGGTCGATGTCGATGAGCCGCTCGCCGAAGCGCACGCGCACCAGGTATTCCTTGTCGATATCCGACTGCTCGCCGATCAACTGCTTCGCGATCACGCCGTTCTGCGTCAGCACGAGCAGGCCGGTCGAATCGATGTCCAGGCGGCCGGCCGGTGCGAGCGCGTGCAGGTGCTGCGGCGAGAAGCGCACCGGCGAATGGTCGCCGCTCCAGCGGTTCGCGCGCGTGATCAGCACGGCCGCGGGCTCGTAGCCGTCTTCCGCCTGGCCCGACACGTAACCGACCGGCTTGTGCAGCAGGATCGTCACTTGCGCGGCCTGCGCGGCGCTGGCCCGCTCGTCGATCTCGATCTTCTGGTCGGCGCGTACCTTGGTGCCGAGCGTGTCGATGCGTTCGCCGTCGACGAGGACCCAGCCCTTTTCGATCCATTCGTCGGCTTCGCGGCGCGAGCACATGCCGAGCTCGGACATCCGTTTCGACAGGCGCATCAGGCCCGATTCGTCACCGTAGTCGATGTCGGCGGCCGGCTTCTTGACGGGTTTCGCGGTCTTCATCCCCGCGCCGGACGAGCGGCGTTCGGTGCTGCCACGCTCGCCGTCGCGGGCGGGACGGGCAGGGCGGTCGCCGAAGCTGCGCTTGGCGCCTTCGCCGGCTGCCTTGTCGCGATAGGGTGCGCGAGCGCCGCCTTCGCCGGCACTTGTGCGGCGCGGGCGTGCATCGTCATCGCGACGGGGCGGGCGATCGGACGACGTGCGACGGTCGCCGAAGCTGCGTTTCGCACCTTCGCCGGATGCGTTGTCACGATACGGTGCGCGTGCGCCGCCTTCACCGGCACCTGCGCGACGCGGACGTGCATCGTCATCGCGGCGGGGCGGGCGATCGGACGACGTGCGACGGTCGCCAAAGCTGCGTTTCGCGCCTTCGCCGGCTGCGTTGTCGCGATACGGCGCGCGTGCGCCGCCTTCACCGGCACCTGCACGACGCGGACGTGCATCGTCATCGCGGCGGGGCGGGCGATCGGACGACGTACGACGGTCGCCAAAGCTGCGTTTCGCGCCTTCGCCGGATGCGTTGTCGCGATACGGTGCGCGCGCGCCGCCTTCACCGGCACCTGCGCGGCGCGGGCGTGCATCGTCATCGCGGCGGGGCGGGCGATCCGAGGACGTACGACGGTCGCCAAAGCTGCGTTTCGCACCTTCGCCGGATGCGTTGTCGCGATACGGCGCGCGTGCGCCGCCTTCACCTGCGCCTGAGCGACGCGGACGTGCATCGTCATCACGACGGGGCGGGCGATCGGACGACGTGCGACGGTCGTCGAAGCTGCGCTTTGCGCCTTCGCCGGATGCGCTGTCGCGATACGGCGCGCGTGCGCCGCCTTCACCTGCGCCTGAGCGACGCGGACGTGCATCGTCATCGCGGCGGGGCGGGCGATCGGACGACGTGCGACGGTCGCCAAAGCCGCGCTTCGCGCCTTCGCCGGATGCGTTGTCGCGATAAGGGGCACGCGTGCCGCGTTCGGCACCGCCGTCACGCGGCGCCCGCTTGGACGGTGCGCGATCCGCGCCCGGGCGTTCGGCGCCCGCGGCAGCGCGCGGCTTGAACGTGCGCTCGCCGGCGGTGGCCGGGGCCGCCTTCTTCGGGCGGGCCGGCTTGTCCCCTGCGGGCGGCGCGGCGGGGCGTACCGCCTTGCGGGCGACGAGGCTGCCGGAGCGGACAGGGGCGCGGGTCGGCGACGCCGGCTTCGGGTTCTTGACGGTTAGTTTGGTGCGCATAAACGCTGGAATTCATTCAGACTGCGATCGCACGCAGCAATTCGGTTTCGAGCTGGATCTGCAGGCGGCTGTCGGACAGGCCGGCACCCGCGAGCAGAAAGATGTCCTCGACGCGTTCGCCGAGCGTATTGATCCGCGCCGCGTGGACGCCGATCCGGTGCTCGGCGAGTACGCGCGCGATCGAATAGAGAAGGCCCGGCCGGTCGTTGGCCGACACGGACAGGATGTAGTACTGGCCGCGCTCGTCGGCCCGCAGGTCGACGCGCGGCGTGATCGGAAACGTCCGGGACAGCCTCGACAGGCGGCCCTTGGACGGCTCCGGCAGCGGTGCGGTTTCGGTGAGCCGCGACGCGAGCTGCTGTTCGACGAGATTCGCGATGTCGCGGTACCGCACGTCACTTTCGGTCTGCGTGACGATGAAGTTGTCGAGCGCATAGCCGTGCCGCGTCGTGCTGACGCGTGCGTCGAGCACCGACAGCCCGTTGCGGTCGAAATACGCGCAGATGCCCGCGAACAGGTCGGGGCGATCCTTCACGTACACGAGGACCTGCAGCGCATCGCCGATCGGCGACGGTCGCGCGCGGACGATCGCGGTTTCGGCATTCACGTGCCGGTACAGCACGCGTGTCTGCCATGCGATGTCGGCCGCGTCGTGACGCAGGAAGAAGCCGACGTCGAGCTGATCCCACAACGCGCGATGTGCGTCCTCGGGCACGGTCTCGAGGCGCAGCAGCGCGAGCGCCTGCTCCTGCCGCGACTTCAGCTCCGAATGCGCGTCGGGGTTGGCCCCGCCGAGCACCGCGAGCGTGATGCGGTACAGATCCTCGAGCAGCTTGCCCTTCCACGTGTTCCACACCTTCGGGCTCGTGCCGCGGATATCGGCGACGGTCAGCAGGTACAGCGCGGTGAGGTACCGTTCGTTGCCGACGACTTCGGCGAAGCGCTTGATGACTTCGGGGTCGCTCGTGTCCTGCTTCTGTGCGACCTGGCTCATCGTCAGGTGATGCTGGACGAGCCACACGATCAGCGCCGCGTCGTCGCTGGCGATACCGTGCTCGCGGCAGAAGCGCCGTGCGTCGGCCATCCCGAGCGTCGAATGGTCGCCGCCGCGGCCCTTCGCGATGTCGTGGAACAGCGCCGCGACATACAGTACCCACGGGCGCTCGAAGTTGCCGATCAGCTGGCTGCAGAACGGATATTCGTGCGCGTGCTCGGCCACCGCGAAGCGGCGGATGTTGCGCAACACCATCAGGATGTGCTGGTCGACCGTGTACACGTGGTACAAGTCATGCTGCATCTGGCCGACGATGCGGCGGAAGTTCAGCAGGTAGCGGCCGAGCACGCTCGTCTGGTTCATCAACCGGAACGCGTGCGTGATCCCTTCGGGTTGCTGAAGGATCCGCATGAACATGTCGCGATTCTGCGGATCGCGGCGCCACGTGTTGTTCATGATCTCGCGCGAGTTGTACAGCGCGCGCAGCGTGCGGGCGGACAGCCCCTTCACGCCGCGGGTCGTCTCGTACAACAGGAACGCTTCGAGGATCGCGTCGGGGTGGCGTTCGAACACGCCGTCGTCGACGATCTCGAGCATCCCCTGTTTCTCGACGAAGCGATCGGCCGACAGCACGCGCGTGATGCCGCTCGTCGCGGGGAAGAGCTGCGCCTCGATGTTCTGGATCAGGATCGTCGCGAGCTGCGTGACGGCTTTCGCGGCCCAGTAGTAGCGGCGCATCAGTTGCTCGCTGGCGCGCTTGGTCTGCGTCGGCTGGTAGCCGAAGCTCTCGGCAGCCTGCGTCTGCAGGTCGAACACGAGCATGTCCTGGCGGCGGCCGGCGATCACGTGCAGCCGCGCGCGCAGCGTCTTCAGGAAGCCTTCGTTGCGGCGCAGCTCCCGCGCTTCGCGATCGGTGATGAGGCCACGCGTGTCGAGTTCGCGCCAGCTGCTGCCGAAACCGGCCGCGCGCGCGATCCAGAGGATCGTCTGCAGGTCGCGCAACCCGCCGGGGCTTTCCTTCACGTTCGGTTCGAGGCTGTACGGCGTGTCCTGGAACTTCGCGTGGCGCTGGCGCATCTCGAGCACCTTCGCGGTGAAGAACGCGCGGGCGTCGAGCGCCTCGTGGTAGCGCACCGTGAAGCGTTCGAACAGCGCGGTGCTGCCGACGATGCGGCGCGCTTCCAGCAGCGAGGTCTGCACCGTGACGTCCTGCGACGCCTCCTCGATGCACTGCGCGACCGTGCGCACGCTGCTGCCGATCTCGAGGCCGAGATCCCACGCCATTCCGATGAAGCGTTCGATGCGTGCATCGAGCGCCGGGTCGTGCGCATCGGGCAGCAATACCAGGATGTCGACGTCGGAATAGGGCGCGAGCTCGCCGCGCCCGTAGCCGCCGACGGCGACGAGGGCGAGCGTCGCGGGCAGCCCGCAGTCGTCCCACACGCGCTTCAGCGCTTCGTCGGTGAGCTTCGACAGCGCGTGCATCAGCGACGCGACGTTCGCCGCGCGGCGAAAGCGCTCGAGCATCTCCGTCTTGGCGGCCTTGAATTCGGCGCGCCGCGACAGCGCTTCGGGCGAGGGGGCAGCGTGAGCGCTCATGGGCGGCCGTTCAGGTGCGGGTGGGGCGGGCTGGCGCGACGGCGCTCAGACGGCGGCGGCCGGTTGCGCGAACACGGGGCGCGCCGGCGTGCCGGCCGACACGGTCAGCACTTCGTAGCCGGTTTCGGTGACGAGCACCGTGTGCTCCCACTGGGCCGACAGGCTGCGGTCGCGCGTCTTGACCGTCCACTGGTCGGGCATCGTGCGGATGTCGCGTTTGCCGGCGTTGATCATCGGTTCGATCGTGAAGATCATCCCGGCCTTCAGTTCGATGCCGGTGCCCGGGCGGCCGTAGTGGACGACCTGCGGATCCTCATGGAACACCGTGCCGATGCCGTGGCCGCAGTATTCACGCACGACGCTGTAGCCCTGCGCTTCGGCGTGCTTCTGGATCGCGTAGCCGATGTCGCCGAGGTGCGCGCCGGGCTTGACCTGGTCGATGCCGAGCCACATGCATTCGTAGGTGGTCTGCACGAGGCGCTTCGCGAGGATCGAACCCTCGCCGACGATGAACATGCGGCTCGTGTCGCCGAAGTAGCCGTTCTTGATCACGGTGATGTCGATGTTCAGCGCATCGCCGTTCTTGATCACCTTCTCGCCGGGAATGCCGTGGCAGATCACGTCGTTGACCGAAATGCAGGTGGCCTTCGGGTACGGCGGGTAGCCGGGCGGCTGGTAGTTCAGCGGCGCGGGGATCGTGCCCTGTTCGTTGAGCATGAACTCGTGGCAGAGGCGGTCGAGTTCGGCGGTCGTGATGCCCGCGACAACGTGCGGCGTGATGAAGTCGAGCACTTCGCTCGCGAGACGGCAGGCGACGCGCATCTCGGCGATATCGTGTTCGTTTTTGAGCGTAATAGCCATCGAGGTATGCCTGGAATGCGGTGAATTGACGGATTATCGCACCTTCTGGCAGGCGTCGCAGCCCCTGCCGGCGGTGCGGGTGCGGGTTTTCGCGGATTGTCCGGCCGCATGCCGCGCGGCAAGCGAAAGTGGCGGGCGACTTGAGAGCGGACAAATCGGCGTGCTATACTCTTTGGCTAAGTCGATATCCAAATGCCGATGTGCCCCGTTTTGGGGCGGCATGGCGGTGAAAGGCTTGCGGCACGCGCATTTCGCACGTGTCGAATCGCAAGCCGGCGCAACCAGGGTGTCGGCCGCGCGGCATTCGCGCCCTTCGGGGTGGGATCGCGCGGCGGTACGGCAGCCGGCTTAAGACCCAACCCTCGTGGAGAATTTACATGGCAGTTACGATGCGCCAAATGCTGGAAGCGGGTGTCCACTTCGGTCACCAGACGCGCTTCTGGAACCCGAAGATGGCTCCGTTCATTTTCGGTCACCGCAACAAGATTCACATCATCAACCTCGAAAAGACGCTGCCGATGTTCACGGACGCACAGAAGTACGTGCGCCAGCTGGCAGCGAACCGCGGCACGATCCTGTTCGTCGGCACGAAGCGTCAATCGCGTGACACGATCGCCCAGGAAGCGCAGCGCGCAGGTATGCCGTACGTCAACGCACGCTGGCTCGGCGGCATGATGACCAACTTCAAGACGCTGAAGGTTTCGATCAAGCGCCTGAAGGACATGGAAGCGGCAGTCGAGGCAGGCGAGCTCGAGAAGATGAGCAAGAAGGAAGCGCTGCTGTTCGAACGCGAAATCGCGAAGCTGCAGAAGTCGATCGGCGGCGTGAAGGACATGGGCGGCATTCCGGACGCAATCTTCGTCGTCGACGTCGGCTACCACAAGATTGCCGTGACCGAAGCGAACAAGCTGGGCGTGCCGGTCATCGCCGTGGTCGATACGAACCACTCGCCGGAAGGCGTGGATTACGTGATCCCGGGTAACGACGACTCGAGCAAGGCAGTCGCACTGTACGCTGAAGGCGTGGCCGACGCGATCCTCGAAGGCCGTGCGAACGCGGTCAACGAAGTGGTCCAGGCTGCTCGCGGCGACGACGAGTACGTCGAGGAAAACGCGTAACTGGCCCCGAGCCGGCGCAAAAAGGGGGCTCTCAACAGGCCCCCTTTTTTTAAGCTTGTGCGCCGGACCTGATCGCGCCGAATCGGCGCGGGTCCGGAAACGAATCTCGGCCGTTCGCGTCCAAGCGGGCGGCGTTGTGAATACAGACTCAAGGAGCGAATGATGGCGGCAATTACCGCAAGCATGGTGGCAGAACTGCGCGCAAAGACCGACGCACCGATGATGGAATGCAAGAAGGCGCTGACGGAAGCCGACGGCGATCTGGCCAAGGCTGAAGAGCTGCTGCGCGTCAAGCTCGGCAACAAGGCGAGCAAGGCGGCATCGCGCGTGACGGCAGAAGGCGTCGTCGCATCGTTCGTCGGCGGCAACGCAGGCGCGCTGGTCGAACTGAACTGCGAAACCGACTTCGTCGCGAAGAACGACGACTTCCTCGCATTCTCGAAGACGGTTGCAGAACTCGTCGCGACGCAAAACCCGGCCGACGTGGCTGCGCTGTCGGCGCTGCCGCTCGACGGCTCGACGGTCGATGCAGTGCGCCTGGCGCTGATCGGCAAGATCGGCGAGAACGTCTCGATCCGCCGTTTCGTCCGTTTCGAAACCGCAAACAAGATCGCAACGTACCTGCACGGCGCGCGTATCGGCGTGATCGTCGAGTACACGGGCGCGGAAGAGCAGGTCGGCAAGGACGTCGCGATGCACATCGCGGCAATGAAGCCGGTCGCGCTGTCGTCGGCCGACGTGCCGGCAGAACTGATCGAGACGGAACGCCGCGTGGCCGAGCAGAAGGCTGCGGAATCGGGCAAGCCGGCCGAAATCGTCGCGAAGATGGTCGACGGTAGCGTCCAGAAGTACCTGAAGGAAGTGTCGCTGCTGAACCAGACGTTCGTGAAGAACGACAAGCAGACGATCGAGCAGATGCTGAAGGCAGCGAATGCCGCAGTGCAGAAGTTCGCGCTGTTCGTCGTCGGCGAAGGCATCGAGAAGCGCCAGGACGACTTCGCCGCCGAAGTGGCCGCGCAAGTCGCAGCAGCAAAGCAGCAGTAAGCCGTAAGCAGTCAGGCAGTATCCGCGGCGGGCGTCCGCTCCGCCGCGGTCGGCGCCGCCGCCGGCCGGCCGGGAAACCCGGTCCGACCGTCGGCGCTTGCCCGAATCAGTATTTCGCCCCTACAGTTCGTGGTTGTCATCCTCTCGTCGCTCGGAAGCCCCTATGTCCAATGCCTATAAACGCGTTCTCCTCAAACTCTCCGGCGAAGCACTGATGGGCGACGATGCCTTTGGCATCAATCGCGCGACGATCGAACGGATGGTGGCCGATATCGCCGAAGTCGTGCGTCTCGGTACGCAGCTCGCGGTCGTGATCGGTGGCGGTAATATTTTCCGCGGTGTCGCGGGCGGCGCGGCCGGCATGGATCGCGCGACGGCAGACTACATGGGGATGCTTGCGACGATGATGAACGCGCTGGCGCTGCAGGACGCGATGCGCCACGCCGGCATCGAGGCGCGCGTGCAGTCCGCGCTGCGGATGGACCAGGTCGTCGAGCCGTACATCCGGCCCCGCGCGATCCGCCAGCTCGAGGAAGGCCGCGTCGTGATCTTCGCGGCCGGTACGGGCAACCCGTTCTTCACGACGGACACGGCCGCCGCGCTGCGCGGTTCGGAAGTGGGCGCCGAGGTCGTATTGAAGGCGACCAAGGTCGATGGCGTATATTCTGCCGATCCGAAGAAGGATCCGTCGGCCACGCGTTACACGACGATCACTTTCGACGAGGCGATCAGCCGCAACCTGCAGGTGATGGACGCGACGGCCTTTGCGCTGTGCCGCGACCAGAAGCTGCCGATTCGCGTGTTTTCGATCAACAAGCCGGGCGCGCTCAAGCGCATCGTGCTGGGCGAGGACGAAGGTACGCTCGTCCACGTGTAAACTCCCGCGGATGCGGGTCGTTGGCCGCGGCGCACCGGATGCGCCGGGCAGGGTCCGCGTTCTTTGAAGGTTAGAAGGTTCGGAGGTTGAAATGAGTGTCGCTGATACCAAGAAGGGCGTCGAGCAAAAGATGCAGCGCTCGATCGAAGCGTTCAAGAACGATCTGGCCAAGATCCGTACGGGCCGTGCACACACCGGTCTGCTCGATCACGTGCAGGTCGACTACTACGGGTCGATGGTGCCGATCTCGCAGGTCGCTAACCTGACGCTCGTCGATGCGCGCACGATCGGCGTGCAGCCGTGGGAAAAGAACATGGTCGCGAAGGTCGAGAAGGCCATCCGCGAAGCCGACTTGGGCTTGAACCCGGCCACTGCCGGCGACCTGATCCGCGTGCCGATGCCCGCGCTGACGGAAGAGCGCCGCCGCGAGCTGACCAAGGTCGTCAAGAGCGAAGGCGAAACGGCCAAGGTCGCGATCCGCAACCTGCGCCGCGACGCGAACGAAGCGCTCAAGAAGCTCGTGAAGGACAAGGAAATCTCGGAAGACGACGAGCGCCGTGCGAGCGACGACGTGCAGAAGCTGACCGACAAGCACGTCGCCGAAATCGACAAGCTCGTGCAGACCAAGGAAGCCGAGATCATGACGGTCTGACGACCGTCCTCGCGCGCCGCCTTCTTCCCGCAACTGTCTCAACGGCCATGACCTATACCAGCTCTACCGTTCGCGTGCCTGACGTCGGCGTCGTGCCGCGTCACATCGCGATCATCATGGACGGCAACGGCCGTTGGGCCACCGAACGCCGCTTGCCGCGCGTCGCGGGGCACACCCGCGGCGTCGATGCCGTGCGGGCGGTGGTCGAAGGCTGCGCGCGCGCCGGCGTCGAATACCTGACGCTGTTCGCGTTCAGTTCGGAGAACTGGCGCCGTCCGAACGACGAAGTGTCGTTCCTGATGCGTCTCTTCATCACCGCGCTCGAGCGCGAGGTCGGCAAGCTTCACGCGAACGGGATCCGCCTGCGTGTCGTCGGCGATCTCGAGCGCTTCGAGCCGCGCATCCGCGAACTGATTCGCCGCGCCGAGACCAAGACGGCGCGCAATACCCGTCTTACGCTCACCATCGCGGCCAACTACGGCGGCCGGTGGGACATCCTGCAGGCGACGAAGAAGCTCGTCGAGCAGGCCGTGCGCGAAGGTCGCGAGGTCGAGGTGACCGAGGACGCGTTCGCGCCGCACCTGGCGATGGCCTATGCGCCGGAGCCCGATCTCTTCATCCGTACCGGTGGCGAGCAGCGCGTCAGCAACTTCCTGCTGTGGCAGCTCGCGTACGCCGAATTCTATTTCACCGACAAATACTGGCCGGATTTCGACGGCGCGGCACTGGCCGACGCAATGGCGTCGTATACGGAGCGCGAGCGCCGTTTCGGCCGCACGAGCGCACAGCTCGAACCACAATCGCAGAACGCCGACTCCCTTTCATGCTGAAAACCCGTGTGATCACGGCGATCGTGATGCTGGCGGTACTGCTGCCGGTGACGCTGTTCGCGCCGCTCACCGCGTTCGGCGCGCTGATCGGCGTCGTGCTCGTGTTTGCCGCGTGGGAGTGGGCGCGCCTGCTCAAGCTCGGCGGCGTCGGCCCGGTCGTCTATGCAGCCGTCGCGGCGCTGGCGCTCGCGGCAACGGTGCCGCTCGGCGTCGATGCGGCTTCGTCCCGTCCCCTTTTCATGGCAGCCGGCGTGTTCTGGCTGCTGGTCGGCCCGTTCGCGCTGCGGCGCAAGCCGGAGCTCGCGGGCGGCGTATGGCGGCCGTTCCTGCTTGCGGCCGGCCTCGTGGTCTTTGCGGCCTGCTGGCATGCGCTTGTCGCGGCCCGCGCGCAGGGCGTGCCGTTCGTGTTGTCGCTGCTTCTGGTCGTCTGGCTCGCCGATATCGGCGCATACTTCGCGGGCAAGGCGTTCGGAAAGCGTAAACTGGCCATCACGATCAGCCCCGGCAAGAGCTGGGAAGGCGCGATCGGTGGCTGGCTCGCCGTCATGGTCGTCGCCGGTGTCGCGATGGCCGCGCATGCGTTCGAGCCGACCCTGTTTTCCGCGTTCGCCGTGCGTTACGGGATGCCCGGCGCGTGGGCCGCACTGACGCTGCTGGTCGCGTACAGCGTGATCGGCGACCTGTTCGAGTCGTTGCTGAAGCGGCAGGCGGGCGTGAAGGATTCGAGCGGACTGCTGCCTGGCCATGGCGGCGTACTCGATCGTGTCGACGCGTTGCTGCCGGTGCTGCCGCTCGCGATGCTGCTGCTTGGTTAAACCATTAATTCTGTTATGCAAAAACGTCTGACATTGCTCGGTTCCACGGGCTCGATCGGAGACAGCACGCTCGACGTGGTCGCGCGCCATCCCGAGCGTTTCTCGGTCTATGCGCTGACCGCACATCGCAACGGCGACAAGCTGGTCGAGCAGTGCCTGCGCTTCGCACCCGAAGTGGCCGTGGTCGGCGATGCCGCGACGGCCGCGCAGGTCGACGCGAAACTGCGCGCGGCGGGCAGCAAGACGACCGTGCTGTACGGGCCGCAGGCGCTCGTCGACGTGTCGAAGAGCGATGGCTGCGATACGGTGGTCGCGGCGATCGTCGGTGCGGCCGGCATGGCGCCGAGCCTTGCGGCCGCGCGCGCCGGCAAGCGCATCCTGCTCGCGAACAAGGAAGCGCTGGTGATGTCGGGCGCGATCTTCATGGACGCCGTGCGCGACCATGGCGCGATCCTGCTGCCGGTCGATAGCGAGCACAACGCGATCTTCCAGTGCATGCCGCGCGACGCGGCCGAGCACGGCGGGATCGCGAAGATCATCCTGACCGCGTCGGGCGGCCCGTTCCGCACGCGCGAACCGGCTACGCTCGTCGACGTGACGCCGGACGAGGCGTGCAAGCATCCGAACTGGGTGATGGGCCGCAAGATCTCGGTCGATTCCGCGACGATGATGAACAAGGGCCTCGAGGTGATCGAGGCGCACTGGATCTTCGGGCTGCCGGGCGACCGGATCGACGTGCTGATCCACCCGCAGAGCGTGATCCATTCGCTCGTGTCGTATCGCGACGGCTCGGTGCTCGCACAGCTCGGCAACCCCGACATGCGCACGCCGATCGCACACGCGCTCGCATTCCCCGAGCGTGTCGATGCGGGCGTCGAGCAGCTCGATCTCGCGCAGATCGCCCAGTTGTCGTTCGAGAAGCCCGATTACGCGCGCTTCCCGTGCCTCGCGCTCGCGCTGAAGGCGCTTGAGGAAGGCGGTATCGCGAGCGCCGCATTGAACGCGGCGAACGAAGTCGCGGTCGAAGCGTTTCTCGAGCGCCGCATCGGCTTCATGGCGATTGCGGCGACGGTCGACGCCGTGCTCAACACGCTGCCGAACCGTACGCCCGACGGGCTCGAGGACGTCCTGGCGGCGGATGCCGAGGCACGCCGCCTTGCCGCCGACATCATTGCGAAAGCGCCTGCGCCACGCGTGGAGCGCACTGTCTGAATGGAGTGCTCATGAACGTGCTGGTCGAACTGATCGCGTTTGCGGTGGCGATCGGGGTGCTGGTCGTCGTGCATGAGTACGGACACTATCGCGTCGCGCGCTGGTGCGGCGTGAAGGTGCTGCGTTTCTCGATCGGCTTCGGCCAGCCCGTCGCGCGCTGGGTCAGCCGCAGGACGGGCACCGAGTGGACGCTGTCGGCGCTGCCGCTCGGCGGCTACGTGAAGATGCTCGACGAGCGCGATCCCGGCCCCGGCATCCCGCCCGAGGAACTCGGCCAGGCGTTCAACCGGCAGTCCGTCTACAAGCGCATCGCGATCGTCGCGGCCGGACCGATTGCCAACTTTCTGTTGGCAATTGCGCTGTTTTCCATCGTATTCGCCACCGGTGTAACCGAGCCCGCCGCGATCGTCGCACCGCCGGCCGCCGGCACGGTGGCGGCGCGCGCGGGCTTCGACGGCAACGAGACGATCGTGTCGATCCGCAACGGGCAGGGCGGCGAGTCCGAGCCGGTGCGGTCGTGGTCGGACCTGCGCTGGAAGCTGCTGGCGGCTGCGTTCGATCACCGCGAGATCGTGCTGGGTGCACGAGACGGCAACACGACGTTCGATTTTCGCGTCGACCTGCGCAATGTTCCCGAAAGTCAGCTCGACGACGATTTCATGGCCCATCTGGGCTTCGAGACCGGCGGCGGCACGCTGTCGGTCGCGTCGGTGCAGCCCGGCAGCGCGGCGGAGCAGGCGGGGCTGAAGTCCGGCGACAAGCTGGTCGCGCTCGACGGCAAGCCGATCGGCGGCGCGTCGCGTTTCATCGATTTCGTGAAACACCATGCGGGCAAGCCGCTCGATCTGCAGATCGAGCGCGACGGCGCCGCGCAGACCGTGTCGATCGTGCCGCAGATGCAGCGCGACGACGAGTCGGGGCAGGAGGTCGGCCGTATCGGCGCGGCGCTGTCGATGCATGCGCCGTCCGTCGACGTACGGTACGGGCCGATCGAGAGCCTACGGCTCGGCGCGCACCGCACGTGGGACATCTCCGTGTATTCGCTGCGGATGTTCGGGCGCATGATCACGGGCAACGCGTCGCTGAAGAACCTGTCCGGCCCGGTAACGATCGCGGACTACGCGGGCAAGAGTGCGCGGCTTGGCCCGTCGGCGTTCCTGTCGTTCCTCGCCCTTGTCAGCATTAGCCTTGGCGTCCTGAACTTGTTGCCGATTCCCGTTTTGGACGGGGGGCATCTGTTATATTATGCGGTTGAAGCCGCGACCGGGAAAGCCGTCTCGGAGCGCTGGCAGCTGATTCTGCAAAGAGCCGGGTTGATCTGCATCGTCGCATTATCGGCGATCGCGCTGTTCAACGATCTGGCTCGGTTAATCCATTTCTGAAGCGTCAGGCGGCCGCCGCTGGGCAGCCGCCTGATTTGATGCAGCTAAATATTGGGGATGCATGTTGTTCAAACCTCATCGCTTTGTACCTAAGACAGTTGCAGCGGCCGCGCTCGCCGCGCACGGCCTCGCGGCGCATGCAGCGGCACCGTTCGTGGTGCAAGACATCAAGATCGAGGGGCTGCAGCGCGTCGAAGCGGGTTCGGTGTTCGCCTACCTGCCGATCAAGCAGGGCGATACCTTCACGGACGACAAGGCATCCGAAGCAATCCGCGCGCTGTACGCGACGGGCTTCTTCAACGACGTACGCATCGCCACGCAGGGCAACGTCGTGATCGTGCAGGTGCAGGAGCGTCCGGCCATCGCGTCGATCGACTTCACCGGCACGAAGGAATTCGACAAGGATAACCTGACGAAGGCGCTGCGCGCTGTCGGCCTCGCCGACGGCCGTTACTACGACAAGGCGCTCGTCGACAAGGCGGAGCAGGAGCTCAAGCGCCAGTACCTCACACGCGGCTTCTACGCGGCCGAGGTCAAGACGACGATCACGCCGGTCGACGCGAACCGCGTGTCGATCCTGTTCGCGGTGGCCGAAGGCCCGAGCGCGAAGATCCGCCAGATCAACTTCATCGGCAACAAGGCATTCAGCACCAGCACGCTGCGCGACGAGATGCAGCTGTCGACGCCGAACTGGTTCTCCTGGTACACGAAGAACGACCTGTACTCGAAGGAAAAGCTGACGGGCGACCTCGAAGCGGTGCGCTCGTACTACCTGAACCGCGGCTATCTCGAGTTCAACATCGATTCGACCCAGGTGTCGATCTCGCCCGACAAGAAGGACATGTACCTGACGGTCACGCTGCACGAAGGCGAGCCGTACACGGTGTCGGGCATCAAGCTGTCGGGCAACCTGCTCGATCGCGAAGCCGAACTCAACAAGCTGATCAAGATCAAGCCGGGCGACCGCTTCTCGGCCGAAAAGCTGCAGCAGACCACCAAGTCGATCGTCGACAAGCTCGGCGAATACGGTTACGCATTCGCGACCGTCAACGCGCAGCCGGACATCGACCAGGCGAACCACAAGGTGAACCTGAACCTCGTCGTCGATCCGAGCCGCCGTGTGTACGTGCGCCGCATCAACGTCGTCGGCAACACGCGCACGCGCGACGAAGTGGTGCGCCGCGAAATGCGCCAGCTCGAAAGCTCGTGGTTCGACTCGAACCGCCTCGCTCTGTCGAAGGATCGCGTGAACCGTCTCGGCTACTTCACCAACGTCGACGTGACGACGGTGCCGGTCGAAGGCACGAACGACCAGGTCGACGTGAACGTGAAGGTCGACGAAAAGCCGACTGGCGCGATCACGCTGGGTGCCGGCTTCTCGTCGACGGACAAGGTCGTGCTGTCGGCCGGCGTGTCGCAGGACAACGTGTTCGGTTCGGGTACCAGCCTGTCGGTGAACGTCAACACCGCGAAGAGCTACCGCACGCTGACCGTCACGCAGGTCGACCCGTATTTCACGGTCGACGGCATCAAGCGGATCACGGACGTCTACTACCGCACGTACCAGCCGCTCTACTATTCGACGAGCTCGAGCTTCCGGATCATCAGCGCGGGCGGCAACATGAAGTTCGGCATCCCGTTCTCGGAAGTCGACACCGTCTACTTTGGCGCGGGCTTCGAGCAGAACCGTCTCGACGTCGATTCGAACACGCCGCAGAGCTACCAGGATTACGTGAACCAGTTCGGCCGCGTGTCGAACACGGTGCCGCTGACGGTCGCGTGGTCGCGCGACGCGCGTGACAGCGCGCTGATTCCGAGCCGCGGCTACTTCACGCAGGCGAACATGGAGTACGGCGTGCCGGTCGGCAAGATCCAGTACTACAAGGCCGACCTGCAGGCCCAGTACTACTATTCGTTCTCGCGCGGCTTCATTCTGGGCCTGAACCTGCAAGGCGGCTACGGTAACGGTATCGGCAACCCGTACCCGATCTTCAAGAACTACTATGCGGGCGGTATCGGCTCCGTGCGTGGCTACGAGCCGAGCTCGCTGGGCCCGCGCGACACGAAGACGAACGACCCGATCGGCGGTTCGAAGATGGTCGTCGGTAACATCGAACTGACGTTCCCGCTGCCGGGCACGGGCTACGACCGCACGCTGCGCGTGTTCACGTTCCTCGACGGCGGTAACGTGTGGGGCAACGCGCCGGGCGGCACGAGTACGGGCGCCAACGGCCTGCGTTACGGCTACGGCGTGGGTCTCGCGTGGATCTCGCCGATCGGCCCGCTGAAGCTGAGCCTCGGCTTCCCGCTGCAGAAGCACGAAGGCGACCAGTACCAGAAATTCCAGTTCCAGATCGGGACGGCGTTCTGACCGAACGCATGACAACAGCAACGAGAGGGTAATTTTGCTAACCGGTAAGTTTTCGAAACGAGTGATGTGCGCGCTGACCGTTGCGCTGGCCTTGGGCGCGGCAACGGCGCACGCACAGGACGTCGCCCGCATCGCGGCGGTCAATTCGGATCGGATCCTGCGCGAGTCGGCGCCCGCGAAGGCGGCGCAGACGAAGCTCGAAGCCGAGTTCGCGAAGCGCGACAAGGATCTGCAGGATCTGGCGGCGCGTCTGAAGTCGATGTCCGATTCGCTGGACAAGAACGGTGCGTCACTGTCGGCGGCCGACCGCGCGCAGAAGCAGCGCGATCTCGCCCAGCTCGATACCGACTTCCAGCGCAAGCAGCGCGAGTTCCGCGAAGACCTGAACCAGCGCCGCAACGAGGAACTGGCGGCCGTGCTCGAGCGGGCGAACAAGGTCATCAAGCAGATCGCCGAGCAGCAGAATTACGACCTGATCGTGCAGGAGGCCGTGTACGTCAGCCCGCGCATCGACATCACCGACAAGGTGCTCAAGGCGCTCGCGTCCGGCTCGACGAACTGAACGGAGCAGACGACGAATGGCATTGACGCTTGAGGAACTCGTAAAGCGGTTCGGCGGCGAGATCGCCGGCGACGCACAGTGCAAGGTCAACGGGCTCGCACCGCTCGACCAGGCAGGCCCGCAGCAACTCGCGTTCCTCGCGAATCCGAAGTACCTGTCGCAGGTCGAGTCGACCCGCGCCGGCGCGGTGCTGATCGCGCCGAAGGATCTGGAAAAGCTGGGCGCGGCCGCGAGCGGCCGGCCGGACGGCCCCCGCAATTTCATTGTCACGCCGAATCCGTACGCGTACTTCGCGCGCGTCGCGCAGATGTTCATCGACCTGGCCACGCCGCCGCGCGCCGCCGGCGTGCATCCGAGCGCGACGATCGATCCGGCCGCGCAGGTTGCCGCGAGCGCGGTGATCGGCCCGCACGTGACGGTCGAGGCCGGTGCGGTGATCGAAGACGGCGTGCAGCTCGACGCGAACGTATTCGTCGGCCGCGGCACGACGATCGGCGCGGGCTCGCACCTGTATCCGAACGCGTCGGTATACCACGGCTGCAAGATCGGCCCGCGCGCGATCATCCATGCGGGTGCGGTGATCGGCTCCGACGGCTTCGGCTTCGCGCCGGATTTCGTCGGTGACGGCGACGCGCGCACCGGCAGCTGGGTCAAGATCCCTCAGGTCGGTGGCGTGACGATCGGCCCGGACGTCGAGATCGGCGCGAACACGACGATCGACCGCGGCGCGATGGCGGATACCGTCATCGAGGAATGCGTGAAGATCGACAACCAGGTGCAGATCGGCCACAACTGCCGGATCGGCGCCTATACGGTGATCGCCGGCAGCGCCGGGATCGCGGGCAGCACGACGATCGGCCGCCATTGCATGATCGGCGGCGCGGCCGGGATCGCCGGCCACGTGACGCTCGGCGACTATGTCATCATCACCGCGAAATCGGGCGTATCGAAGTCGCTGCCGAAGGCCGGCATCTATACCAGCGCGTTCCCGGCCGTCGACCACGGCGAATGGAACAAGAGCGCCGCGCTCGTGCGCAATCTCGACAAGCTGCGCGAGCGCATCAAGGCGCTCGAAGCCGCGCTCGCCGCCCAGGGCGGCATGGACGCCTGAGCGCATCATGCGAGACCTCGAACCGGGCACGGCCAGCGCAACCGGCCCGGTTTGCCAGACTGGGCCGCACGGCGGCCCGCTTCAGCCTTTGCATCACCACCGCGCAGCCTCTGCGTGAGACGAACCATCATGAGCACTGAAAAAATCAATCTCGACATCCACAAGATCCTCACGCTGCTGCCGCATCGCTACCCGATTCTGCTCGTCGATCGCGTGCTCGAACTCGAACCGCACAAGGGAATCAAAGCGCTGAAGAACGTGTCGATCAACGAGCCGTACTTCCAGGGGCATTTCCCGAAGCGGCCCGTGATGCCGGGCGTGCTGATCCTCGAGGCGCTCGCGCAGGCCGCGGCGCTGCTGACCTTCTCGGAAGAGCAGCCGAAGGATCCGGAGAACACGCTGTACTACTTCGTCGGGATCGACGGCGCGCGCTTCAAGCGTCCGGTCGAGCCGGGCGACCAACTGATTCTGAACGTGACGTTCGAACGCTACATCCGCGGCATCTGGAAGTTCAAGGCGGTGGCGGAAGTGGACGGCAAGGTGGCGGCGGAAGCCGAATTGATGTGCACGGTCAAGACGACCGACGTGGCGCCCTGAGCGACGCGGCACGGACAGGCAACGCAACGCGACACATCACATCGAGAGGCAACGGCGCATGACCAGGATTCATCCCACCGCGATTGTCGAGGCGGGCGCACAGATCGACGAATCGGTCGAGATCGGCCCGTACGCAATCGTCGGTCCGCACGTCACGATCGGCGCGCGTACGAAGATCGGCTCGCACAGCGTGATCGAAGGCCATACGACGCTCGGCGAGGACAACCGTATCGGCCATTACGCATCGGTCGGGGGTCGTCCGCAGGACATGAAGTACAAGGACGAGCCGACGAAGCTCGTGATCGGTAACCGCAACACGATCCGCGAATTCACGACGATCCACACGGGCACCGTGCAGGACGCCGGTGTGACGACGCTCGGTGACGACAACTGGATCATGGCCTATGTGCACATCGGTCATGACTGCACCGTCGGCAATCACGTGATCCTGTCGAGCAACGCGCAGATGGCCGGCCACGTCGAGATCGGCGACTGGGCGATCGTCGGCGGGATGTCGGGCGTCCACCAGTTCGTGCGCATTGGTGCGCACTCGATGCTGGGCGGCGCGTCGGCGCTCGTGCAGGACGTTCCGCCGTTCGTGATCGCGGCAGGCAACAAGGCCGAGCCGCACGGGATCAACGTCGAAGGGCTGCGCCGGCGCGGCTTCTCGCCCGACGCGATCTCCGCGCTGCGCAGCGCGTATCGTCTGCTGTACAAGAACGGCCTGTCGCTCGAGGAAGCGAAAGTGCAGTTGCGCGAGCTGGCGGCGGCGGGCGGCGAAGGCGACGCACCCGTGAAGGCGCTCGTCGAGTTCATCGACGCGTCGCAACGCGGCATCATCCGCTAAGCGATGCCGCTTCCGACCACTCAGCTCCGGCTCGCGATGGTGGCCGGCGAACCGTCGGGCGACCTGCTCGGCGCGTCGCTGCTCGGCGGGCTGCGCGAGCGGCTGCCCGAATCGGCCCAGTACTACGGGATCGGCGGGCAGCGGATGATCGCACATGGCTTCGACTCGCACTGGCAGATGGACAAGCTGACCGTGCGCGGCTACGTCGAGGCGCTGGGCCAGATTCCCGAGATCCTGCGGATTCGCGGCGAGCTGAAGCGCCAGTTGCTCGCCGAGCGGCCGGACGCCTTCATCGGCATCGACGCGCCCGACTTCAACTTCAACGTCGAACAGGCCGCGCGCGACGCGGGCATCCCGTCGATTCACTTCGTGTGCCCGTCGATCTGGGCATGGCGCGGCGGCCGGATCAAGAAGATCGCGAAGTCCGTCGATCACATGCTGTGCCTGTTCCCGTTCGAACCGGCGATCCTCGACAAGGCAGGCGTTGCCTCGACCTACGTCGGCCATCCGCTCGCCGACGAGATCCCGCTCGAACCCGACACGCACGGTGCGCGCATCGCGCTCGGACTGCCGGCCGACGGCCCGGTGATCGCCGTGTTGCCGGGCAGCCGGCGCTCGGAAATCGCGCTGATCGGCCCGACGTTCTTCGCGGCGATGGCGCTGATGCAGCAGCGCGAGCCCGGCGTGAGGTTCGTGATGCCGGCGGCGACGCCGGCGCTGCGCGCGCTGCTGCAGCCGCTCGTCGATGCGCATCCGCAGCTCGCGCTGACGATCACCGACGGCCGCTCGCAGGTTGCGATGACGGCTGCCGACGCGATCCTCGTGAAGAGCGGCACGGTGACGCTGGAAGCCGCGCTGCTGAAGAAGCCGATGGTGATTTCGTACAAGGTGCCCTGGCTGACCGGGCAGATCATGCGCCGGCAGGGCTACCTGCCGTACGTCGGCTTGCCGAACATCCTGGCGGGGCGTTTCGTCGTGCCCGAGTTGCTGCAGCATTTCGCGACGCCCGAGGCGCTCGCCGATGCGACGCTCACGCAGCTGCGCGATGACGCGAACCGCCGCACGCTGACCGAAGTATTTACCGAAATGCATCTTTCGCTGCGGCAGAACACGGCCGCGAAGGCGGCCGAAGCGGTCGTGCGCGTGCTCGAACAACGCAAGGGGCGCGCATGACCGCAGTACGTGCACCACGCCGTCGCGCATCGAGCGACGGGCAGGGCGGTTTCGATTTCAGCCGTCCCGACGAGATCGTCTGCGGCGTCGACGAAGCGGGCCGTGGCCCGCTCGCGGGGCCGGTGGTGGCCGCCGCGGTGATCCTCGATCCGGCGCAGCCGATCGACGGGCTCGACGATTCGAAGGCGCTGTCCGCGAAGAAGCGCGAGGCGCTGTACGAGCTGATCGTCGCGCGCTCGCTGTCGTATTGCGTCGCATCGGCGAGCGTCGACGAGATCGACACGCTGAACATCCTGCACGCGACGATGCTCGCGATGAAGCGGGCGGTTGAGGGGCTGTCGGTCCTGCCGACGCTCGCGCAGATCGACGGCAACCGCTGCCCGACGCTGACGGTGCGTGCCGAAGCGATCGTCAGCGGCGATGCGCTCGTGCCGAGCATCTCGGCCGCGTCGATCCTCGCGAAGGTCACCCGTGACCGCATGCTCGTCGACCTGCACGAACGCTTCCCGGTGTACGGCTTCAACGTGCATGCGGGCTACGGCACCGCGAAACACCTTGCCGCACTGCGCGAGCACGGCCCGTGCGAGGCCCATCGGCGCTCGTTCGCACCGGTGCGTGCGGCGTTCGACCTGATTCGATGAAAAGCATTACTTCCCGCGACAACCCGCTGTACAAGCGCCTGAAGGCGCTCGCGGGTTCGACGTCCCATCAGCGCCGCGGCGGCCAGGCGCTGCTCGAAGGATTCCATCTCGCAAGCGCGTACCTCGACACGGGCGCGACGCCCGAGCTGTGCGTCACGACCGAAGGCGCACTCGGCCACGCCGAGGCCCAGGCGATCGTCGCGCGCATCGATGCGCAACGGATCATCACGCTGCCCGACGCGCTGTTCGGGCAGTTGTCGAACGTCGTCAGCGGCGTCGGCTTCCTGCTGCTCGTCGACCGGCCGGCGCAGCCGCTGCCGGCGCGCGTGACGCATACGTCGGTCGTGCTCGACGGCGTGCAGGACGCCGGCAACGTCGGCTCGATCCTGCGCAGCGCGGCGGCCGCGGGCGTGCGCCACGTGTTCTGTGCGCCGGGCACCGCGTACGCATGGTCGTCGAAGGTGCTGCGCTCGGGCATGGGTGCGCATTTCCTGCTGTCGATCCACGAGGACGTCGAAGCCGCCGCGCTCGCCGAGCGCCTCGATGTGCCGGTCGCGCTGACCGACTCGCACGGTGCGCGGGCGGTCTACGACTGCGACCTGTCGGGGCCGGTTGCATGGGTGTTCGGCAACGAGGGTGCCGGCGTGTCGGCGTTCTGGCGCGACGCGGCCACGCTGCGCGTAACGATCCCGCAGCCGGGCGGGATGGAGTCGCTGAACGTCGCGGCCGCGGCTGCGGTCTGCCTGTTCGAGCAGGTGCGTCAGCAGCGGCGTGCGTGACGCCACACGCGTGCTTGCTCCGCACCATGAAAAAGGCCGCGTTCGACGCGGCCTTGTTGTTTCCGGCGGCGGCCAGTCTTAGTACGACTGCCGGTCGAGGCGGATTTCCTGCAGGATCGTCGTCGCGATTTCCTCGATCGACTTGTGCGTCGACGACAGCCACTTGATCCCCTCGCGGCGCATCATCGCTTCGGCTTCGTTGATCTCGTAGCGACAGTTCTCGGGCGCCGCGTATTTGCTGCCCGGCCGACGCTCGTTACGGATCTCGGACAAGCGCTGCGGGTCGATCGACAGCCCGAACAGCTTCTCGCTGTAGGGCGACAGCGCCGAAGGCAGCTTGCCGCGCTCGAAATCTTCCGGAATCAGCGGATAGTTTGCTGCCTTCACGCCGTACTGCATCGCGAGATACAGGCTCGTCGGCGTCTTGCCGCTGCGCGACACGCCGACGAGGATCACGTCGGCTTCCGACAGGTTGCGGTTCGACTGGCCGTCGTCGTGCGCGAGCGAGAAGTTGATCGCCTCGATCCGGGTCTTGTATTCCTCGGTGTCCGCGTTCTGGTGGCCGCGGCCCATCGCGTGGCTCGACTTGAGCTCCAGTTCCTGCTCGAGCGGTTCGACGAAGCGCTGGAACATGTCGAGCACGAGTGCGTTCGAGCGTTTGACGATGTCGTTCGACTCGCTGTCGACGAGCGTCGTGAACACGATCGCGCGGCGGCCGTCGTGCACGGCGGCCTCGTTGATCTTCTCGACGGTCGCATAGGCCTTGTCGAGCGAGTCGACGAACGGCACGCGCACGAGGCGGAATTTCTGGTCGAACTGGGAGAGGATCGAATGCGCGAAGGTTTCGGCAGTGATCCCGGTGCCGTCGGAGACGATGAATACGGTAGGCAGCATGAATCTGGGCGTCGAGCGTGAAGGGCGGTTGCGCGGGCGGCTGGAGGTCCGCCTCCAGACGCAGTGACAAGGTCGCGCCACATCCGGCAGCCGGCACGGTAGAATAGCGGCAACCTGTTGGATAAGCAATTGCGGGGGCAGCGCGCGAACGGCGCCGCGGGCTTCGCCGCTTGATTCCAAAATTCCCGGCAAGTTTGGCGATTTGTCTGCAAATATCGCCCTTCTGCCGGGATTTTTGTAAATCGGGTCGGAAGATTATCCGCCGCTGCGATTGTTTATCTAACAGGTTGCGCAAGACGCGCCGCGCCTTTTTGCAAGCGCCCGCGTCCAAGCCCACTTGCGCAATCGAGCATTTTTTTCACACTTAGGGGCTTGTATGACTAACGCAGCAAACGTCGCAAAGGACCAGGCGTATGTAATTCCGTTCGAGCAGTTGCGGATGACCGATGTGGAGATCGTCGGCGGCAAGAATGCGTCGCTTGGCGAAATGATCAGCCAGCTTTCCGAAGCTGGCGTTCGCGTACCCACCGGTTTTGCCACGACCGCGCTCGCGTTCCGCGATTTCCTCAAGCACAACGACCTTACCGACCGCATCGCCAAGCGTCTCGAGTCGCTCGACATCGACGACGTGAAGGCGCTCGCCGAAGCCGGTGCCGAAATCCGCAAGTGGATCGTCGATGCGCCGATGCAGGCACGTCTCGAGCAGGAAATCCGTGAGCAGTTCGAAATCCTGACGAAGAGCTCGCCGGGCGAGCTGTCGTTCGCCGTGCGTTCGTCCGCGACCGCGGAAGACCTGCCCGACGCATCGTTCGCCGGCCAGCAGGAGTCGTACCTGAACGTCGTCGGCATCGATGACGTGCTCGACCGCATGAAGCACGTGTTCGCGTCGCTGTACAACGACCGCGCGATCTCGTATCGCGTGCACAAGGGCTTCACGCACGCGGAAGTCGCACTGTCGGCCGGCGTGCAGCGCATGGTTCGCTCGGACGTTGGCGCGGCCGGCGTGATGTTCACGATCGACACCGAATCGGGCTTCAAGGACGCCGTATTCATCACGTCGAGCTATGGCCTGGGTGAAACCGTCGTGCAGGGCGCAGTGAACCCGGACGAGTTCTATGTGTTCAAGACGACGCTCGCGCAGGACAAGTACCCGATCATCCGCCGTTCGATCGGCTCGAAGCTGATCAAGATGGAATTCACGCAGCCGGGCGAGCCGGGCCGCGTGAAGACGGTCGACGTGCCGCACGAGCAGCGCAACCGCTACTCGATCACCGACGAAGACGTGATCGAGCTGGCGAAGTACGCGGTCATCATCGAGAAGCACTACCAGCGTCCGATGGACATCGAGTGGGGCAAGGACGGCCGCGACGGCAAGATCTTCATCCTGCAGGCACGCCCGGAAACCGTGAAGAGCCAAGCGACCGGCAAGGCCGAGCAGCGCTTCAAGCTGAAGGGCCAGTCGCAGGTGCTCGCGACGGGTCGTGCGATCGGCCAGAAGATCGGCGCGGGCCCCGTGCGCGTGATCCAGGATCCGTCGGAAATGGAACGCGTGCAGCCGGGCGACGTGCTCGTGGCCGACATGACGGACCCGAACTGGGAGCCGGTGATGAAGCGTGCAGCCGCGATCGTCACGAACCGTGGCGGCCGGACCTGCCACGCGGCGATCATCGCGCGTGAACTCGGCGTGCCGGCAGTCGTCGGCTGCGGCGATGCAACCGACATCCTGAAGGACGGCGCGCTCGTCACCGTGTCGTGTGCGGAAGGCGACGAAGGCAAGATCTACGACGGCCTGCTCGAGACGGAAGTCACCGAAGTGCAGCGCGGCGAACTGCCGGAAATCCCGGTCAAGATCATGATGAACGTCGGCAACCCGCAGCTCGCGTTCGACTTCTCGCAGTTGCCGAACGCAGGCGTGGGCCTCGCACGTCTCGAGTTCATCATCAACAACAACATCGGCGTTCACCCGAAGGCGATCCTCGAGTACCCGAACATCGACCAGGACCTGAAGAAGGCCGTCGAGAGCGTCGCGCGCGGTCACGCATCGCCGCGTCAGTTCTACGTCGACAAGCTGACGGAAGGTGTCGCGACGATCGCGGCGGCGTTCTATCCGAAGCCCGTGATCGTGCGTCTGTCCGACTTCAAGTCGAACGAGTACAAGAAGCTGATCGGCGGTTCGCGTTACGAGCCGGACGAGGAAAACCCGATGCTGGGCTTCCGCGGCGCGTCGCGTTACATCGCTGAAGACTTCGCGCAGGCGTTCGAGATGGAGTGCCGTGCACTGAAGCGCGTGCGCGACGAGATGGGCCTGACCAACGTCGAGATCATGGTGCCGTTCGTACGTACCGTGAAGCAGGCGGAGCGCGTCGTCGGCCTGCTCGAGAAGTTCGGCCTGAAGCGCGGCGAAAACGGCCTGCGCCTCGTGATGATGTGCGAAGTCCCGACCAACGCGATCCTCGCCGAAGACTTCCTGCAGTTCTTCGACGGGTTCTCGATCGGGTCGAACGACCTCACGCAGCTCACGCTGGGCCTCGACCGTGATTCGGGCATGGAACTGCTGGCTGTCGACTTCGACGAACGCGACCCGGCCGTCAAGTTCCTGCTGAAGCGCGCGATCGATACCTGCCGCAAGATGGGCAAGTATGTCGGTATCTGCGGCCAGGGTCCGTCCGATCACCCGGACTTCGCGCAATGGCTGACGGACGAAGGCATCGTGTCGATCTCGCTGAACCCCGACACGATCATCGATACGTGGCAGGCGCTTGCCAACCGGAAGTAACGGCCGGTAACGCACCATCGGCGAAAGTGCGGCGGCGCCGTGCTTTCGTTGAAGGCAAAATGCAAGCTTCATGCTATAAACACCCCGGTAGGCACCGGGGTGTTTTTGTTTGTCGGTACCTCCCGGGCCGCCTCAAGCGTGCCGACCGCCCCCTCGGGGGCAGCGCGCATGTCGCACCGGAGTAGCGCTCCAACGCATACTCTGGTTCCATGCAACGCAAGTGAGCGCGGGGGATGTTTTTCTGGAGACCACAATGATGTCGGGGCATCTGTTCTGGTGGGTCGCGGTGGGTGTGCTGGTCGTGGCCGAGGTGCTGACGGGCACGTTCTACCTGCTGATGATCGCGCTCGGCTTTCTCGCGGGCGGGCTGCTGCAACTGGCCGGTTTTGCGCCGCACGTGCAGTTCGGTGCGGCGGCGGTGGTCGCGATCGTCGCGATGATCGTGCTGCGCCGTTCGGGGCTCGGCCGCAAGCAGAAGCGCGACACGTCGACGAATCCCGACGTCAATCTCGATATCGGCGCGACCGTCACGGTCGACGCGTGGCACGACGGCCGCGCGCGCGTGCAGTATCGCGGGGCCGACTGGGACGTCGAGCTTGCGAACGGCGAGCGCGACGATGCGCACGTATATCAGGTAAGCGCCGTGCGCGGCAGCTGTCTCGTGGTCGTGGCGAAACCCGCGGGCTGATCGTCCGCCGATACAACAAGGAGGGAATACTTCATGGATTCGCTGATCATCTGGGTTGTCCTGCTCGTCATCGCGATCGTGATCGTGTCGAAGACGGTGAAGATCGTGCCGCAGCAACATGCGTGGGTGCTCGAGCGCTTCGGTCGTTATCACGCGACGCTGTCGCCCGGTCTCAATATCGTGCTGCCGTTCGTCGATCGCATCGCGTATCGGCATGTGCTGAAGGAAATCCCGCTCGACGTGCCGAGCCAGATCTGCATCACGCGCGACAACACGCAGCTGCAAGTCGACGGCGTGCTGTATTTCCAAGTGATGGACCCGATGAAGGCGTCGTACGGGTCGAGCAACTTCGTGCTTGCGATCACGCAGTTGTCGCAGACGATGCTGCGCTCGGTGATCGGCAAGCTGGAGCTCGACAAGACTTTCGAGGAGCGCGACTTCATCAACCACAGCATCGTGTCGGCGCTCGACGAGGCCGCCGCGAACTGGGGCGTGAAGGTGTTGCGCTACGAGATCAAGGACCTGACGCCGCCGAAGGAAATCCTGCATGCAATGCAGGCGCAGATCACCGCGGAGCGTGAAAAGCGCGCGCTGATCGCTGCCTCCGAAGGCCGCAAGCAGGAGCAGATCAACCTCGCGTCGGGTGCGCGCGAAGCGGCGATCCAGAAATCGGAAGGCGAGCGGCAGGCCGCGATCAACCAGGCGCAGGGCGAGGCCGCTGCGATTCTGGCGGTGGCCGAGGCGAACGCTCAGGCGATCCAGAAGATCGCGAACGCGATGCAATCGCAGGGCGGGATGGACGCGGTGAACTTGAAGGTTGCCGAGCAGTATGTCAGCGCATTCTCGAATCTCGCGAAGCAGGGCAACACGCTGATCGTGCCGGCGAACCTGTCCGATCTCGGCAGTGCGATCGCATCGGCGATGTCGATCGTCAAGAACGCGGGGGCGGCTTCGGCCGGGAAGGCCTGAGTCGGACCTGCGCGATGCGCAGGAGGTCGCCTTGCCGCGTGCGGCGAATCGTCGCGTAGCCGGGCGCGGATGATGCCGTGTGGCCCCGCAGTCGGCCCCTTTCTTCAATCGAAACGGGCAGCGTGGCGCGCGGAGCGCCGATCCGGCCACTGCCGGGCAGCCGGCATGCAGGATTCACGTCACCCAAAGCAACACGGCCCGCTTCGAGCGGGCCGTGTCGTTTGCGATGCCCGGTGTTGCGCGGGTCAGGTGCCGGCGCGCATGATGCGTGCCTTTTCGCGTTCCCAGTCGCGCTTTTTCTCGGTTTCGCGCTTGTCGTGCAGCTTCTTGCCCTTCGCGAGCGCGATGTCGCACTTTACGCGCCCCCCCTTGTAATGGAAGTTCAGCGGCACGAGCGTGTAGCCGCGCTGCTCGACCTTGCCGATCAGTTTCTTGATTTCCTCACGGTGCAGCAGCAGCTTGCGCGTGCGAACCGGGTCAGGCTTGATGTGCGTCGAGGCTTCGGGCAGCGGGCTGATATGGGTGCCGATCAGAAAGATCTCGGCGTTCTTCACCACGACGTAGCCTTCCTTGATCTGGCCGCGCCCGGCGCGCAGCGCCTTGACTTCCCAGCCCTCCAGCACGAGCCCCGCCTCGTAGCGTTCCTCGATGTGATAATCGAAGTGCGCCTTCCTGTTGTCGATGATGCTCATGAATGGATTGGGCCAACTCGTTTAAAATCACGATTTTAGCAAAGCGGGGCGAGAATCGCCCGGCTTGCGTTCTCACCTTAAGCGATGCCGCGCGATTTATGGCAGATGTCCAGAAAACAGTATTGATCCGTCATTCGGCGGAACAGATGTTCGACCTCGTCACCGACGTGGCCGATTACCCCAATTTCCTGCCCTGGTGCGGCGGCGTCGAGATTCGCCGTCAGGACGATAGCGGGATGGAAGCGCGCATCGACATCAACTTCAAGGGCATCAAGCAGCATTTTGCGACGCGCAACACGCAGCAGCGTCCGACGCGGATCGACATGGAGTTCACGGACGGCCCGTTCAAGAAGTTCACGGGCTCGTGGCGCTTCACGGCACTGCGTGCCGATGCGTGCAAGATCGAATTCGCGCTGCACTACGAGTTCTCGAGCATCCTGCTCGAGAAGATCATCGGGCCCGTGTTCAGCCATATCGCGAACACGTTCGTCGATTCGTTCGTGAAGCGCGCCGACCAGCGCTACGGGAAGGGGTGACGCGATGCTGTCGATCGAAGTCTGCTACGCGCTGCCGGATCGCCAGACGCTGATTCCGCTGTCGCTGCCGGAAGGGGCGACCGTTCGTTCGGCGATCGATGCGAGCGGCGTACTCGCGCTGCACCCGGAAATCGATCTCGCGAACGCGAAGACGGGCGTGTACGGCAAGCTTGCGCCGCTCGACGCGCCGCTCGCCGACCACGACCGCGTCGAGATATACCGCCCGTTGATCGTCGATCCGAAGCTCGCGCGCCAAAGGCGCGTCGACAAGTCGCGTCGCGAAGGCTCCATCGAGGGCCGCAAGTGGATGCACAAGGACGCGCGCTGACGCGGACCGATCCGCGGCTTTCGCCCCGAATCGTCTGATCAAACGCCGTGGCGCTCAGTGGGCCGCGGCGTTTGCGCTTGCCGGCGGGCTTCCCGACGTGCCGCCGCCGGCGGGCGTGTTGCCGTGCTGCCGCACCGATCCGTAGACGCCCGCGAGCAGCAGCACCAGCGCGGCGATCTCGAGCGCATGCGGCATCCGCTGGTCGTAGACGAACGCGTAAAGCATCGCGAACACGGTTTCGAACACGATCAGCTGGCCCGACAGCGTGAGCGGCAACCGTTTCGACGCGGCATTCCACAGCCCGTTGCCGAGCCACGACGCGCCGATCGCGAGCACGAGGTTCAGCAGCCAGAACAGTTGCCAGCGCGACGCCGGGACGGCTGCCTGCACCGTGCCGGCCGGCAGCGCGAGGATAGCGATCCAGCAGAGCCCGCCGATCAGGCCGGTCACGACGCCCCACAGCACCGACCATTCGTTGCCGCCGAAATGATGATGGCGCTGCAGATAGCGTGCGTTCGCAACCGCATACCAGGTCCAGCTCGCGAGCGCGCCGGCCGCGCAGGCGATGCCCGCGAGCTTCTGGCCGAGCGTCGTCGCGTGTGCTGCCTCGGACGTGAACAGGTCGACGTTGATGCAGACGATGCCCGCGATCACCAGCGCGAGCGGCATAGCGAGCCGCCGCAGCGGCACGGCGCCGTGGTCGCCGAGGCCCGCGAGCGTGACCGTGACGGGCAATACGCCGACGATCAGCGAACTGGGCGCGATGCCGATCAGGTGCACGGCGCCTGACAGCAGCATGTAGTACGCGACGTTGCCGACGACGGCGAGCCTGACCAGCGCGACGAGATCCTCGCGTGTCAGCCGCGCGAGCAACGAGCGGGCGGCCGGCAGCGCGGCCGCGAGCGATACGAGGCCGTACATCGCGTAGCGGCCGGCGCTCAGCAGCAGCGGCGAGAAGTCGGTCAGCAGCCGCGGAACGAGAAAGACCATGCCCCACAGGGCACCTGCCAGAACACCATAGACCACACCGCGCTGCATCGACCGCTCCGAATACATGAACGAGCGGGCATCTTAGCGACGCCGGTTCGGCGGCGTCTTGTTCATTCCTGCACTCGGGGCATGGCTGGGCTTCGACGTGCTGTGCGACGGAGCGGCCGCGGTCCGTTCCTGATTATCGAGGGTTCGCGGCCGCGGCAGGTCGCGGATCAGCCGTCGGCCGGATCGGGCGTCGCACCGGCGCCGTCGCCTGACGCCCGCACTCGCGCCGGGCGCCGCACGGCGCGTAGCTTGCCGCTGTTGCCGCCGCCGCAGTAGAAACGGTCGCGGCCGTCGGATTCGAGCCCCGACACCCCGACGCCGGGCGGCATGGCGACCTGCTCGAGCACTCGACCCGTACGCGGATCGATGTGCCGCAATTCGCTCTCGTCGGCTTCCCAGGTGCCGTGCCACAGCTCGCCGTCGACCCACGTCACGCCGGTGACGAAGCGGTTCGACTCGATCGTGCGCAGCACGGCGCCCGATTCCGGATCGATCTGATGAATCTTGCGTTCGCGGTACTGGCCGACCCACAGCGTGCCTTCGGCCCACGCGAGCCCCGAGTCGGCGCCGCCGCCGGGTGCGGGGATCGTCGCGAGCACGCGGCCCGATTCCGGATCGATCTTCTCGATGCGGTCTTCGACGATCAGGTACAGGTGGCGGCCGTCGAACGCCGTGCCCGCATGCGCGGCGACGTCGATCGAGCGCACGGTCGTGCCGCGTTCCGGGTCGAGCGCATTCAGCTTGTCGCCGCACGCGTACCACACGTACTGCCCGTCGTACGTGACGCCGTGTACGCCGTCGACGCCCGGAAACGGGCCATATTCGCGAAGGATCTCTGCCCTGGAGCGCTTCATGTTCGTCACCTCGTCGTTCGGTGAGGCCATCCTAATCGCCCGGCAGCGGGGCAGGGAGTAACAAGGTCGTCGCGAAACCGGGCAGCGGCGGCGTCATCCAGCGGCGTGCGCGGCCGCGGCCGAGCGCCTGGACCTTGTCCGCGTCGGCGAGCGCGTCGAGCGCGCGCTGCACGGTGCGCTGGCCCGTGCGCAGGGCCAGCGCCAGCGCGGAACTCGACCACGCCTCGCCATCGGCGAGGAGCGCGAGCACGGCCGCGTGGCGATCGTCGACCGGGCGCGCCAGGACGACGGTCTCGCGTATGCCGAGTGGTTCGAGCGCGAAGCCGCGCGGGGTTGCGATGACGTTCGCGAGCGGCCGCAGCAGCGCGCGCAGCCGGCCGATCTCGACGCGCAGGCGTGCGCGATGCGACTCGTCCGCGTGTTTTGCGCGGAACGCGGCAGCGACGAGCGCGTTGCGCGACACGTCGGCCGGCCACGCTTCACCGAGCGCGCGGGCGAGCATGAACAGCACGGGCCGCCGCGCAAGCGACACGGTCGTGCGCGCGTCGCGCACCGTGTGGCGGCACGCGTCGACGACGAGCGCGTTCGATGCGAACAGCGCCTCCACTTCGTCGAGTTGCACGAGCCGCGATGTGCCGCGCGTGATGAGGCGCGCGGCCGGTGCGTCGAGCACGCGTGCCGCAGTGTCGACCTCGGCCGTCAGCGCGGCGATGCCGGTGTCGCGGGCCGCTGCGCGTGCCCGGGTGAGCGCAGCGCGCGCCGCGTGCGTGCGGATGCGGCGCATCGCGATGCCGGCCGCGATCAGCTCATGGGCGGCGCGCGATGCAGCCGGCAGTGGCGCGGGATCGAGATTCGCGAGCATCCGCTCGGCATCGTCGAGCTGGCCGATCAGCAGTAGCCGGCGCACGCCGAGATAGCGTGCATGCGCGGCGTTTGCGCGGTCGCCGTGCGCGTCGAGCGTCGCGCACGCGGCATCGAGCGCGCGCGTCGGCCAGCGCAGGTCGCGCGACGCGAGTGCGATCTCCGCTTCCGCGACGACGCAGCGCGCACGCGCCACGGCCTCCTTCGGGCCGAACGCACGAGCGGCGCCGCGCACGAGTGCGCGCGCGCGTTCGAAATCGCCGAGCTGCGCCATCGCGATCCCGCGCAGTGCGAGCGCCGGCGCATCGTCGCGCAGCGCGACGCGATTCAGCGCGCCGAGCGCGTCACCGGCCGCGAGCGCGCGCGCGGCCGCCGTGATCAGCGAATCCATCCGAATCCCGACACACTTGTCACTCCCTTCGGTTCGATGCCCGCCACTAATCTAGCACCACGCACACGGCACCGGATGCCGTGCCTGGATACCCATCGGAAGGAGAAACCCGCCATGACGACCCATCTCACCGGAACCCGCGACGAATGGCTGGCCGAGCGCCGCGCGCTGCTCGACGCGGAAAAGGCGCTGACACGGCAAAGCGACGAACTCGCGCGGCGGCGCCAGGCACTACCCTGGGTGCGCGTCGACAAGACCTACCGGTTCGACACCGAGGACGGGCAGGCAACACTCGACGACCTGTTTCTCGACCGTTCGCAACTGCTCGTCTATCACTTCATGTTCGGCCCCGACTACCAGGCCGGCTGTCCGTCGTGCTCGTCGCTTGCCGACGGTTTCGACGGCTTCGCCGTGCACCTGGCGAACCACGACGTGACGCTCGCCGCCGTGTCGCGCGCGCCGGTCGCGAAGCTGCGCGCGTACCGGCAGCGGATGGGGTGGCGCTTCCCGTGGGCATCGTCGGTCGGCAGCGATTTCAACTTCGACTTCAACGTGTCGTTCACCGAAACGCAGCAGCGCGCCGGCGACGTCGAGTACAACTACGCGCGGGCCGGCCACGCGATGGACAGGGATCCGCCGCCGGCACCCGTCGTGCAGTTCGCGGCGACATGCGGCACCGACGCGGTCACGTATTCGCTCGACCGGCCGGGGATGAGCGCGTTCGTGCGCGAGGACGGCATCGTCTATCACACGTACTCGACCTATGCGCGCGGGCTCGACGGGCTGTGGGGGATGTACCAGTGGCTCGATCGTGCGCCGCGCGGGCGCAACGAGACCGGCCCGTGGTGGCGCCGTCATGACGAGTACGCACGCGGCTGAGCGCGCCGGCGACGGGCGGGGGCGGGCGACGACGGAGCCTGCGGCCGGTGCGCCGGGGCCCGATCCGCGGGCCTTCGCGGTGGCGCTCGTGGCGGTGTTCGCCGTCGCCGCGATGGCGACCGTGACGCAGTACGCGTCGATGGCCGCGATGGGCGGCGCTCCCGTGTCCGGCGGCTGGACGATGACGTCGGCGGCATGGCAGCGACCGTGCGGATGGGGCGCCGGCCGTGCGTTCGCGGAGTTCGCCGGCATGTGGGGCACGATGATGGTGACGATGATGCTGCCCGTGCTGGCGCCGGTGCTCTGGCGATACCGGCAGTGCGTCGGTCTGCAGGCGGCGGCGCGTTCGGCCGGGCTCGTCGTCGTCGCGGGTGCCGGGTATTTCGCGGTGTGGATGGCGGTGGGGGCGCTCGTGTTTCCGGCCGGCGCCGCACTGACGGGCGCCGCCGCAAGGCTGCCGGCGCTTGCCGGTGCGATGCCGTTCGCGGCTGGCGCGGTCGTATTGGCTGCCGGCGTCCTGCAATTCTCCGGATGGAAGGCGCGCCGGCTGGCGTGCTGCCGGCACGTCGCGACCGGTGTGCCCCCGCCGCGCGCGGCGGCCGGCGCGGCATGGCGGCACGGCGTGCGAACGGCCATGCGATGCGGGATGTGTTGCGGGAACCTGATGGCGGTCGCGCTGGCCGCCGGCATGATGAATCCGCGCGTGATGGCGGCCGTGACGGTTGCGATCGCCGCCGAGCGCCTTGCGCCGGCCGGCGCGCGGGTTGCGCGGATCGTCGGCTGGGTCGCGATCGGCGGCGGCGCGGCGATGCTTGTCCGCGCGGCCGGGCTGCTGTAGGACGGGGAGGGCGTGCCCGTGCGGCGTGCTGCCGGGCCGCGCTTCACCGTCGCCGTTACCGCCGCGTGGCCCGTCCGCAACAGGCGGATGGGCCGTTTCGCGGCCGGTTGCGCGAATGGCTCGATGCGGCGGTGAAACGAAAGGCGATCGAAAACGAACCGAACGGCGATCCGAACGATTCGGCCCCCGAACGGCCGAAACCGGCTAAGCCGTTGTTCGTGTTGTGAAAATTCGCGGCGCTTCGCGTATAATTCGATTTTGCGCCCATAGGATTTGCCATGCGTCTGATCCAAAAAGCACTCACTTTCGATGACGTGCTCCTCGTTCCTGCCTTCTCCGACGTTCTCCCGCGCGACACCAGCCTCAAGACCAAGCTGACCCGCAACATCTCCCTGAACATGCCGCTCGTGTCCGCCGCGATGGACACGGTCACCGAAGGTCGCCTTGCGATCGCGATGGCACAGCAGGGCGGCGTCGGTATCGTCCACAAGAACCTGACGCCGGCCGAACAGGCCCGCGAGGTCGCGAAGGTCAAGCGTTTCGAATCGGGCGTCGTCCGCGACCCGATCACGGTGCCGCCGCAAATGAAGGTGCGCGACGTGATCGCGCTGTCGCGCCAGCATGGCATCTCGGGCTTCCCGGTCGTCGAAGGCCCGCAGCTCGTCGGCATCGTCACGAACCGCGACCTGCGTTTCGAAACCCGCCTCGATGAGCCGGTCAAGTCGATCATGACGCCGCGCGAGCGCCTCGTCACGGTCAAGGAAGGCACGCCGCTCGCCGAAGCGAAGGCGCTGATGCACAGCCACCGCCTCGAGCGCGTGCTGGTCGTCAACGACGCGTTCGAACTGCGCGGCCTGATGACCGTCAAGGACATCACGAAGCAGACCGAGCACCCGGACGCGTGCAAGGACGAACACGGCAAGCTGCGCGCCGGCGCGGCAGTCGGCGTCGGTCCCGACAACGAAGAGCGCGTCGAGCTGCTGGTGCAGGCCGGCGTCGACGTGATCGTCGTCGATACCGCGCACGGCCACAGCAAGGGCGTGCTCGAGCGCGTTCGCTGGGTCAAGCAGAACTTCCCGCACGTCGAAGTGATCGGCGGCAACATCGCGACGGCCGCCGCCGCGAAGGCGCTCGTCGAATACGGCGCGGATGCGGTCAAGGTCGGCATCGGCCCGGGCTCGATCTGCACGACGCGGATCGTCGCCGGTGTCGGCGTGCCGCAGATCAGCGCGATCGCGAACGTCGCGGAAGCGCTGAAGGGCACGGGCGTGCCGTGCATCGCCGACGGCGGCGTGCGCTTCTCGGGCGACGTGTCGAAGGCCCTCGCGGCCGGCGCGAACGCGGTGATGATGGGCAGCATGTTCGCGGGCACCGAAGAGGCGCCGGGCGACGTGTTCCTCTACCAGGGCCGCCAGTACAAGTCGTATCGCGGCATGGGTTCCGTCGGTGCGATGAAGGACGGCGCGGCAGACCGCTACTTCCAGGACAACTCGGCGAACATCGACAAGCTCGTGCCGGAAGGCATCGAAGGCCGTGTCGCATACAAGGGCTCGGTCAACGCGATCCTGTTCCAGCTGGTCGGCGGTGTGCGCGCCAGCATGGGCTACTGCGGCTGCCGCACGATCGACGAACTGCACGACAAGGCCGAATTCGTCCAGATCACTGCGGCGGGCATGCGCGAGTCGCACGTGCACGACGTGCAGATCACGAAGGAAGCGCCGAACTACCACGTGGACTGATCGCCGATGAAACCGCTGCTGCGAGCCGTGCTGATCATCGATGCCGTGTTGTTGCTGGCGTTCGGCGTGCTGTTCGTGCTGACGCCCTGGCAGTCGCTCTTCAACGCGCTGCAGCTCGCGAACGTCCAGCCGGCGATGCTCGGCCAGGCGTTCGGCATCGCGCTGCTCGGGCTCGCGTGGCTCGCGTTTCATGCAGCGTTCAACGGCGATCTCACGGCGCCGGTCGCGCGAGCGGTCGGGCATGTGTACTGGCTGACCGGCGCGCTGACGATCGTCTGGTCGATCGGCACCGGCAGCGGTCCCGCGCTCGCGGCCGCCGGCAGGGTGCTGTCGGCCGTGGCCGGCGTCGCGTTGATCGTGCTCGGCCTCGGCGGCGTGCGGCTCGCATCGGCCGTGCGCCGGCGCGAAAAGGCGCAGGCGCTCGAGGCGCGCGCGCCGGCGCAGCGTCCGGCCGAGACGGCGATGGCGCCTGCGTCGTCGTCCGCACCGCAGCGCGTCGAACCTGTCGTCAGCCGTTCCGCGGCGCCAGCGGCGCCTTCGCCTGCCGCATCCGGCCAATCATCGTCGGGCGGCGTCGCACTCGACGAGCGCCCGCCGATGCAGGATTGACCGGCCATGCGTCGAGCGTGCTGCCTCCCGCCCGACGCCGTAGTCCATGCTATTGACGCAGCGCATGATGAAAATGATGCGCTGCCTTTCTTATTCTCTTCATCCCGTCCGCAGCCATGCACGACAAAATCCTGATTCTCGACTTCGGTTCGCAAGTCACCCAACTGATTGCGCGACGCGTGCGCGAAGCGCACGTCTACTGCGAAATCCATCCGAACGATGTGTCCGACGACTTCGTCCGCGAGTTCGCGCCGAAGGCGGTGATCCTGTCGGGCAGCCACGCGAGCACGTACGAAGACCATCAGCTGCGCGCGCCGCAGGCCGTGTGGGATCTCGGCGTGCCGGTGCTCGGCATCTGCTACGGCATGCAGACGATGGCCGTGCAGCTCGGCGGCAAGGTCGAGTGGAGCGACCACCGCGAATTCGGTTACGCGGAAATGCGCGCGCACGGCCACACGCGCCTGCTCGACGGCATCGAGGATTTCAAGACGGACGAAGGCCACGGGATGCTGAAGGTCTGGATGAGCCACGGCGACAAGGTTGCCGAGCTGCCGCCGGGCTTTGCGCTGATGGCGTCGACACCGAGCTGCCCGATCGCCGGCATGGCCGACGAGGCGCGCGGCTACTACGCGGTGCAGTTCCATCCGGAAGTCACGCACACGGTGAAGGGCCGCCAGATCATCGAGCGCTTCGTGCTGCAGATCGCAGGCGCGAAGCCCGACTGGATCATGAGCAACCACATCGAGGAAGCCGTCGCGAAGATCCGCGAGCAGGTCGGTGACGAGGAAGTGATTCTCGGCCTGTCGGGCGGTGTGGATTCGAGCGTCGCGGCTGCGCTGATCCATCGCGCGATCGGCGACCAGCTCACCTGCGTGTTCGTCGACCACGGCCTGCTGCGCCTGAACGAAGGCAAGATGGTGCTCGACATGTTCGAGGGCCGCCTGCATGCGAAGGTCGTGCACGTCGACGCGTCCGAACAGTTCCTCGGCCACCTGGCCGGCGTGACCGATCCGGAAGCGAAGCGCAAGATCATCGGCCGCGAGTTCGTCGAGGTGTTCCAGGCCGAGGCGAAGAAGCTGTCGAAGGCGAAGTGGCTCGCGCAGGGCACGATCTACCCGGACGTGGTCGAATCGGGCGGCACGAAGACGAAGAAGGCGACGACGATCAAGAGCCACCACAACGTCGGCGGCCTGCCGGAAACGCTCGGCCTGAAGCTGCTCGAGCCGCTGCGCGACCTGTTCAAGGACGAAGTGCGCGAGCTGGGCGTCGCGCTCGGCCTGCCGCCGGAGATGGTGTACCGCCATCCGTTCCCGGGCCCGGGCCTCGGCGTGCGGATTCTCGGCGAAGTGAAGCGCGAGTTCGCGGATCTGCTGCGCCGCGCGGACGCGATCTTCATCGAGGAACTGCGCAACACGACCGCGACCGCGCACGATGCGGCTGCCGGCCTGTGCGGTGAAGCCGATGTCGGCAAGAGCTGGTACGACCTGACGAGCCAGGCGTTCGCGGTGTTCCTGCCGGTCAAGTCGGTGGGCGTGATGGGCGATGGCCGCACGTACGATTACGTGACGTCGCTGCGCGCGGTGCAGACGACCGACTTCATGACCGCACACTGGGCGCACCTGCCGTACGCGCTGCTCGGCCGCGCGTCGAACCGGATCATCAACGAGGTGCGCGGGATCAACCGTGTGGTGTATGACATCTCGGGGAAGCCGCCGGCGACGATCGAATGGGAGTGATCGGCCGTCCGGCACGTACCGGTACGACCTGACAGCAGAACACATCAAAGCCCGCTTCACAGCGGGCTTTTTTGTTTTTGGCCCGACCGGCGCCACCGCCCGATTGGAACATCGCGCGGATCTCGTGTTTCATTGACTGGAACACACCCGAGCATTCGTGCGCCATGTGGTGTCGCGGGTGCTTCTATTTCCACACTCGTCCAACCAGCGACTTTGCTCATCGATTGCACCGTGCCGTACTCGATCGGTGCCTGCAATCAGTTGCAGCGCAAAAGGCGCGGATTTGAAACAGCGTTCGCGGGTTGCGTAGCGAGACCGCCTGGCAGTGAAGTCGGTAAACGCGGTGCGGCTACCCCGCCCAGTCTCACCGCGACTGTAATCGAGTGTAATTGATTGCTCCGCGCGCTCAGCCTAATTTCTTCCCGGCAGGTGCGCTTCGCGGATGGCTGACCCAAGCCACTGCGGAGGTTGTGATGAACGTTGTCGATGCGTGACTCGCGCGAGCCAGATTCGACCTATACGGCCCTGGTTCTCGGTTTTTCAACTCACAGCAGGAGGAATTGTCATGTCGAACGAAAATTTCAGTGAAATTCAGAAGTTCGCGGAGCAGGCGGACGGTTTGAAACGCGTAGACGTTGAGTCAATTCAACTGGGCTATTGGGACAATCACGATACCCTTCCTTTCATGCTCAATAACGAGGGCGGGAATTCGTTTGCAGTGAATGCCTCGAATACGGCGTTGCTGATCCAGATCGGAAACGCACTCACGGCGCTTGGACAGAAGCAGAAGGTCGTGGCCTATCTGGGAGACCTCAACCACGGCGGTACCCTCAAGGTCCTTCTTATCGGCCTTGATTAGTTCGAAAGCCAAGCCGCGACCCGGCTGGTCAGCGTCGGAGCAGGTCACGACGGAATCAACCGGATGACTGTCGCGGCAAGAAAACGGCTTGGCAGGCTGCCAAGCCGTTTTCCGTTGACGGATTGCACAAGCCAGGGCCGTCGCGCCCCGGATTCTCACGCGTGCGAGCCCACGAGCGAACGCAAGTACATCGGCACCTTCGCCTTCGCCGTTGCCTGCACGCGTGTCATGAGCGCGTGATCGATGCGACCCAGTCCGTAGGTCCGCGCAATGTCCTGCTGCAGCCGGCACCACAGATGGCCGGCCATCTCGGCATCGACCATCGCCCGGTGCGCCCGGCCCGATTTCGGCAGTCGCAGCATATCCACCAGGTTCGACAGGCGGTGACTCCGGGCGTCCGGGTAGATGCGTCGTGCCACGAGCATCGTGCAGGCAAAGGCATGCTCGGCCGACACGCCAAGAAGCCCGAGTTCCGCCTGCCAGAACCGTTTGTCGAAACCGGCGTTGTGAGCGACGACCGCATGCTTGCCGACGAACGCCGCGGCTTCCTTCATGACTTTCGACGCCGGCGGCGCCGATGCGATCATCTCGTTCGAGATGCCGGTCAGCGCAACGACATCGGACGGTATGCGCCTGCCTGCATTCATCAGGCTCTGGAAACGGTCGACGACTTGTCCGTCCCGGAGCAGGATAACGGCGATTTCGGTCGCACGGTCGCCCATGTTCGGCGAAAGTCCGGTTGTTTCGAAGTCCAGTACCGCAACGGTTTGCATGGTCGAATCCTGTTGCTTCACGCGGTGTCGTTAGAGTGGCCGAGAGGTTAGCATCTCCAGGCCCGCGACAGACTCGTTCAACTCGAGAAACGGCCATCCTTGCGGCGAACGCCGACCCGGTCGAAGGCGACGAGCGCAATGTCTTTCAAAGCGGACTCCATGCGTCGTGGCGCGCTGCCGGGAGCGGCGGCGGCCGTGATAGAGTTCGCAGCCTATCTGTCCATGCCGCACCATACACAGCCTGTATGGCGATGACGATGAGCACACGGACGCGTAACGACTGGATTGCAGCGGGTTTCGACGCCCTCGACGGGGAAGGGTACACGGGCATTTCGGCCGAGAGCCTCGCGCGACGGCTGAACGTGACCCGCAGATCGTTCTATCACCACTTCCGCAATCGCGAGGACTTCGTCAGGACCTTGCTGACCGCGTGGGAGGACGACTACACCGCGCGCATGCTTGCGTATGCGGCGGGCGGCCACGGTGCCGGCGACACGCTGGTGCGCTATCTGCGCGTTGCCGCCGAAAAGCGGCCGGGGCGCGAAATCGCGATTCGCGCATGGGCGCTGCACGATCCGCTGGTCGCGGAATTCCAGCAGCGCGTCGATGCGGCGCGGCTCGCGTTTGCGATCGAGACGTCACGCGGGCTGGTGCGTACGTCGAGCGAGGCGGAGCTCGTCGGGCAGGCCGTGCACCTGTGCCTGATCGGCGGACAACAGGCCGGGCTGCGGCGCGATGCCGACCGGTTCAACGGGTTCATGCAGCGCGCGGCTGCAATGGTCGAACGCGTGCTGCCGATGCGTCGCGCATGACGTGTCACGCGCGCGTGTTGCACGCGTGGCGCGGGCTCGATATCGGGCAGCCGCGGTCGCATGCCCGGCGCGCATGACGTGGCAGGCGGCGCGATATCCCGCACCAGCCACTGTTATGCGCGCGGCGGCGAGGACAGCGGTGCCGCGCGGTAGCGCAGGTGAATCAGCGGATAGGCCCGCCCTTGTCCATCGAGCGCCGATCGCCCGATGCGCTCGAAGCCGAGCCGTTCATAGAATCCCGCTGCCGATTCGTTCTGTTCGTTGACGTCGGTCGACAGGTCGGGATGACGCTTGAGCGCCTCTTCGACGAGCAGGCGCCCGACCCCCGCGCCATGGTGAGCGGGATCGACGAACAGCGCCTCCATGTGACTGCCGTCGAGCAGCATGAAGCCGATCGCGCGGCCGCCTTCATCGACGGCGAGATCGAGCGGTGCACCAGGCAGGAACGCGACGACTTCGGATTCGATCGCGCGACGATCGTCGTCGCTGAGGAAGTGGTGCGTGGCGTCGACCGCGTTGCGCCAGATATCCAGCACGCGTGCACCGTCGGCCTGGGTGGACTGGCGAATTCTGATCATGGTTTGGCCCAGCTTTGATTTGTAATTGGAAATTCGTCGGCGGGTAGCCGTCACCGTCATGGCCCCGATCGGGCTGCTCGCAAGGGCGGCGAGAAAGACGACGGTGTTTCTTCAGGTATTCGGGCATTCAGCTGTTGGCCGGACGTTGCGCGTTGCCAACGGCCGCCGCATGCTCAATCGCGCGTCGCGCGACATCTCGAACACCCGCGCTCATCGGCAAGTCATCGCGGTCGAGTTCGACGAGATCGAACCAGCGCGCATCGAGCGCATCGTCGCCGGCAGCAGGCGTACCGCGCAACCATCTGCACAGCACCGCGACCATCACGAAATGCTGACGCACGTTGCCGTCAGCATCGTAATCGAACGCATCCAGCGCGGTAAAGGCGTCGAGCGCTTCGACGTCGACGGTGGTTTCTTCGGCGATCTCGCGCACGACCGCGTGCGCAATCGATTCCCCCGCCTCGATCTTGCCGCCGGGAAACCCCCAGCAGCCCGCATCGGGCGGATTGGCGCGGCGTACCAGCAGCACGTCGCGCTCCCGCAGGACGATGCCGATCACGGCGGGAACAGCGCGGACGGAAGCGGTGACGCCGGTCGGTGAGCGGGGAGAATCGGGCATGAGTTGCTACGTGCAGAAGCGTTCGAGTGTGCGGGGCGGCCGGCGACGATTCATCGTGCGTCGTCGGTGCGTTGCTCGATCGCGCGGATCACGGCGACCATGTCGTGCGCGCCATGTCCGGCCCGCTCGGTTTCGCCGTACAGCGCATGGCAGATGTCGAGCAGCGGTGACGCGATGCCGATGCCGCGGGCGGATTCGGCGACGAGGCGTGCATTCTTCAGCACGTCGGTGATCGCGGCCTGCACCGAAAAATCGGCCGCGACGAGTTTGCCGAGTTTCACGCGCGACACGTCGCTCGCCATCGGGCCTGCGTTCAGCACATCGGCGAAGCGGGCGAGGTCGATGCCGTGGCGTTGCGCGAAATGCGCGGCTTCGGTCAAGCCGGTGACCATCGTGATCAGGAACAGGTTCACGGCGAGTTTCATCGTCAGCGCCGACGGCACGTCGCCGCACACGAAGCTGTCGCGGCACAGCGGCTTCACGAGCGCGCGGACGGCGTCGACGTCGTCCGGTGCGCCGGCGAGCATCACGACGAGTTGACCGGCTTCGGCCGGCTTGCGCGACCCCGACACGGGTGCCTCGACGTAGCGGCCCGACGCGGCAGCGATGTCATCGGCCAGTGCGCGCGAATACTCGGGTGCGTTCGTGCCCATGTTCACGATGGTGTGTTCGCCGACACGGGCAGCGAAACCGGGCGTGCCGCGCGCGAGGACGGCGTCGATCGCCGCGTCGTTCGCGAGCATCAGGATCACGGTGCTGCAGGCCGCGAACACGTCGTCGATGTGCTCGACGACGCGCGCGCCGGCGTCGCGCAGCGCATCGTCGCTGCCGTGCGACCGGCTCCACACGACGAGTGGCGTGCCGGCCCGCGCGAGATTGAGCGCCATCGGCGTGCCCATTACGCCGAGGCCGATGAATCCGACTGCGGTTTGCATGTTCTGGCTCCCACGGTGGGTGGAGACGATCGTGGGCGTCAGTATCGCAGCGTTTGCGTACGCCCGCTATTTCGCCCGATCACCCGCGCGAGCCACGTCACGGCCGCGCCGTCATGTCCGCCAGATAGGGCCACGGATAGATGCCACGGGCATGACCGTCGCCGAACACCGCGCGGACGCCGTAGCCGGCTGTTTCAAGGCTGTCCAGCGTCAGGTCGGGCAGCGCATCGACACGACCGCCGTCGAGCCGGATCCTTCGGCATTCCGCACACGGACAATCGCCGCGCAGGCGTGCATAGCTGACGCGTTGCGTGCGACCGTCCGGCCAGCGGAGGGTCAACGTGCGCGCCGGATGATCGAGCACGATTTCGGTCGGGGCGATCATTGCGACGCCTCGTCGATTTGCCGGATCGCGATCCGCACGGCCTTGCGTACTTCCGGATCGCGATCCTGCAGTGCGTGGGTCAGGGCGGGCAACGTCGCGCGGTCGCGCAACTCACCGAGCGCAAGCGCGGCTTCCTTGCGCAGGTTGCTGATCGCATGCGAGAGCAGCGCGACGACGGCCGGCGCCGCGGCCGCATCGCGCAGTTGCCCGAGCGCGCGCGCGGCACGCAAGCGCACCTGCCAGTAGTCGTCGCCGAGCGCGGCGACGAGCGGTTCGCGCGCGGTCGCGACGCGCAGCTTGCCGAGCGTCGTGGCCGCTTCCTCGCGCACCTGCCATTCGCGGTCGCGCAACGCGGCGAACAGTGCGTGGATGACGGATGCATCGTCGGGCGTCGCGAACCCGATCGCACCGACGGCGACGCGTCGCACGTCCGCGGCGGCATCGGTGGTCGCGATGCGTGCGAGCGGCGGTAGCGCACGCGGATCCTTGAGCCAGCCGAGCACCGCCACGGCTTCGGCGCGCACCGCGGCGTGTTCGGCGTCGAGCGCATGCAGCGCGGGCGCGAATGCGCCGGGGTCGCGCAACTCGCGCAATCCGCGCAGTACGGCACGGCGCACGATCGGCTCGGGCCGGTCGGCCCAGCGACACAGCACAGCGCCCGATGCCGCGTCCTTCAGTTCGGACAGGCTTTGCGCCGCGGCGGTGCGCACGTCGTTGTCCGGATCGAGCAATGCGCCGCACAGTGCGTCGACGACGTCGGGCTGCTCCCACGCACCGAGCACGCGGGCGGCTTCGCCGCGCACGTCGGCCGACGGATCGTCGCGCAGCGCGGCGATGAAAGCGGGCACGAATCCGGGGGCCTCGAGATCGGCGAGTTCGAACAACGCGACGCGGCGCACGGAGGCGTCGGGCGCGGCGAGGCGGGCGACGAGTGCAGCTTCGTCGCAGGCGTGTGCGCGGGGCAGCGCGGCAGCGAAGGAGGAGTCGGTCATGGGCGACGGGAGAGAGCGTTGAGGGACGCGGTCAGCGCAGCAGGTAAGGGATGTCGACCTTGACTGCGCCGGTCGGGCAATCGCGCTCGCACGGCATGCAGTACCAGCATTCGTCGAATTGCATATAGGCCTTGCCTTTGGTCACGTCGATCGCGAGCAGGTCGAGCGGGCACACGTCGACGCAGACGGTGCAGCCCTTGTCGGCGATGCAGCGGGCCTCGTCGATCGTGACGGGGGCGCTGCTGCGCTGGAAGATGTCGTGTGGCGTATGGGGCATGGCAGGTTCCTCAACGGGCGGCCGCGAGTGCGGCCGGTTCGCGGATGCGCAGATTCGTGTAGGCGGCGCGATCGTCGTCGGCAAGCGGCACGACGTACGGTTCGACCGGCCGCTTCTCGCTGCGCATCTCGCCGTGGGCATCCTTGCGCAGCCAGGTGTGGCAGAACCACTCGGCGTCGTTGCGATGCGGAAAGTCGATGCGATGGTGGTACAGCCCCCAGCGGCTCTCGGTGCGGAACAGCGACGCGCGCGCGGCCATTTCCGCGCAGTCGCGGATCGCGCGCACCTCGGCGGCGCGCATCAGCTCGTGTGGATGGTTTGCCTTGATCGATTCGATATCCTCAGTAATGGCGTCAAAGCGTTGCAGCCCGATTTCCATCTTGCGCGTCACCTTCGGCGGTTGCAGATAGTCGTTCACCATGCGGCGCAGCTTGTATTCGACCTGCGCCGGCGCCAGGCCACGCTCGCGCAGCAGCGGGGCGAGCACGCGGGTGCGTTCGCCGGCGACCTGTTCGTCGTCCACCGGCGCGTGCTCGCGGCCGGCCACGTAGTCGGCCGCGTTCTGCCCGGCAAACCAGCCGTACGTAAATGCGCCGAGCATGTAGTTGTGCGGGACGGCAGCCATGTCGCCGGCCGCATAGAGCCCGGGCACGGTCGTCTCCGCGCGTGCGTTCACGTACACGCCGGATGCGCTGTGGCCGCTGCAGAAACCGATCTCGGAGATGTGCATCTCGACCATCTGGCTGCGGTAATCGGTGCCGCGTCCCGCGTGGAAGCGGCCTCGGCTCGGCCGCTCGTTCGTATGCAGGATCTGCTCGATGGTCTGGATCGTTTCTTCCGCGAGATGGTCGAGCTTCAGGAAGACGGGGCCGTTGCCGCTTTGCAGTTCCTGGTAGAACTCCCACATCATCTGGCCGCTCCAGTAGTCGCATTCGATGAAGCGTTCACCCTTGCCGTTCGCTGTGAAACCGCCGAGCGGGCCTGTCACGTAAGCGCACGCGGGGCCGTTGTAGTCCTTGATCAGCGGATTGATCTGGAAGCATTCGAGATTCGCGAGCGCGGCGCCGGCGTGATAGGCCATCGCGTAGCCGTCGCCCGCGTTGGTCGGGTTCTCGTACGTGCCCATCAGGTAGCCCGAGGCCGGCAGGCCGAGGCGGCCGGCCGCGCCGCAGCAGAGAATCACGGCCTTCGCGCGGATCACGTGGAACTCGGCGGTGCGGCAGTCGAAGCCGAGCACGCCGCTCGCGCGGCCCTGCGCGTCGGTCAGCACGCGCGTCGCGACGATCCGGTTCGTGATCGCGATGCGCGCGCGCTTCAACTGCCGGTACAGCACCTTCTTGATGTCGTGCCCTTCGGGCATCGGCAGCACGTACGAGCCCATGTGATGGACCTTCTTCACCGCGTAGTCGCCGGTGCCGTCCTTCTCGAACTTCACGCCCCAGCGGTCGAGCTGTTCGATCGTCTCGAAGCTGTGCGTCGCATATGCGTACACGGCTTCCTGGTCGACGATCCCGTCGTTGGCGATCGTGATCTCGCGCGTGTACTGCTCGGGCGTCGCATGTCCGGGGATCACCGCATTGTTCAGGCCGTCCATCCCCATCGAGATCGCGCCGCTGCGCTTCACGTTGGCTTTTTCAAGCAACAGCACGCGCAGGGACGGATCGCGTTCCTTCGCCTTGATCGCCGCCATTGGGCCGGCGGTGCCGCCGCCGACCACGACGATGTCGTATTCGAGCACAGGGGTAGTCATCGCTGTTTCCTTGCAGGTTTGCGCGGCTTCTGCCGGTCGATGCGCAGCCGGTACTGGAAGGCGTCGCCGCGGAAGTAGAGGGTTTCGTAGTCGATCGGCGAGCCCGACGCGTCGTGTGTGAGGCGCTCGATGCGCAGCACGGGGCTGCTTTCCTCGACGTGTAGCGCATCGACGATCTCGTCGTCGGCGAGGATCGCGTCGATCGACACGTCGGCATGGCCGAGCGGGATGCCGCAGTCGTTTTCCAGGACCAGGAAAATGTCGCGGGTCGCAAGATCGGCGCCCGCGAGGCGCTTGCCGAGGGCTTCGGGCAGCCAGGTCTGCTCGAGCGACACCGGTTCGCGATTCAGCAGCCGGACGCGATGAATCTCGACGAGCGGCGCGCCCTCGGGCACGTTCAGCTTCGTCGCGAGATGGCGGTCGGCCTTGACGGTGCGGAAACTGCGCACCTGGTTGACGATCTCGTAGCCCATCGACGACATCGCCTCGGCGAAGCCCTGCAGCGAGGTCACGTTCTGGAATGCCTTCGGCTTCGACACGAAGGTGCCCTTGCCGTGCAGCTTGAACAGCAGTCCTTCCTTCTGCAGATCGCCGAGCGCCTGGCGTACCGTGATACGGCTGACGTCGAACATCGCGCAGAGTTCGTGCTCGGACGGCATCCGGCTGTGCGGCGCATAGGTGCCGTCGAGAATGCGCGCGCGCAGCGTGTCCTTGATCTGCACGTAGAGCGGGGCCGCCGACAGCGACACGACGTTGGGGGAGGTCATCGATCAACTTGTTATGACAAGATCGCTCGAGTGTAGTCAGCGTGATTGCGCGTCCCAACCAACTATTTCTGATTTCGACTTTCCGATTCCGGAAAAGCGCGACGGCAGGGGGCTGACCGAATGGACGATCCGGCATGCGGTGCCGGCCCGATTCGCCCGTTGCGGGCGGAGTGGCTCGGCGGACAACAAAAAATTCGACGTTGCGCGTGCCGCTCATGTCGATTTTCCGATGGGTCGCCCGTCGTATCCAGATCGACCGGGCATTGCGCGAAGCAGGTGGGGCCCGGTTCCCGAGGATCGTCATCACGACAAGGAGGCACCCCATGACGGATTCCCGATACCGCTGGATCATCGTCGCCGCGGGCGGCCTGATGGGCTGCATCGCGATCGGCGCGATGTTTTCGCTGCCGGTGTTCCTGCGCGCGATCGCGCGCGACACGGGCTGGTCGATGACCGGTATTTCCGGTGCGATGACGCTCGGCTTCATCGCGATGGCCGTCGCGAGCATGGCGTGGGGCAGCCTGTCGGACCGCATCGGCACGCGCCCGGTCGTCATGACGGGCGCCGTCCTGTTGTCGGCAAGCCTGGCGCTGGCGAGCCGCGCGCCGTCGCTACTCGCGTTCCAGCTCACTTTCGGCCTCGCCGTCGGCGGCGCGACGGCTGCGATATTCGCGCCGATGATGGCGTGCGTGACGGGCTGGTTCGACACGCACCGCAGCCTTGCGGTGTCGCTCGTGTCGGCCGGCATGGGGATGGCGCCGATGACGATGGCCCCGCTGGCCGCATGGCTGGTGTCGGTGCGCGACTGGCGCACGTCGATGCTGCTGATTGCGGCGCTGGCGGCCGTCACGATGATTCCGGTGTCGCTGCTGGTGCGCCGGGCGCCCGCGCTCGACGGCGCGAATGCGGCCCCGGCGGCACCAGCAGCGCCAGCGCCCGCCGGCGAGCCTGCGGCGATGTCGGTCGCGGATGCGCTGCGTTCGCAGCAGTTCGTCGTGCTGCTGCTGACCAACTTCTTCTGTTGCGCGACGCATTCCGGCCCGATCTTCCATACGGTGAGCTACGCGGTGACGTGCGGGATCCCGCTGATCGCCGCGGTGTCGATCTACAGCGTCGAAGGGCTTGCCGGCATGGGCGGCCGGATCGCGTTCGGGATCCTGGGCGACCGCATCGGCGCGAAGCGGATGCTGGTGGCCGGGCTGCTTGCGCAGGCGCTCGGCGCGCTCGGGTACGACTTCGTGCGCACGCTCGACGGGTTTTATGCGGTCGCGACCTTGTTCGGCTTCATCTACGCGGGCGTGATGCCGCTGTATTCGGTGCTTGCGCGCGAGAACTTCCCGCTGCGGATGATGGGCACCGTGATCGGCGGCTGCGCGATGGCCGGCAGCCTCGGGATGGCCGCGGGCCCCGTGGCCGGCGGCCTGATCGTCGATACGTTCGGCAGCTACGGCTGGCTGTACGTCGGTTCGTTCGCGATCGGCGTCGGCGCGTTCCTGATGGCGATGATGTTCCGCCCGTTCGCGAAAGCACGACCGGAAACGGTGGCTGCGTGACCCGTCGACGCGGCCTCCGTTTCAACGGATCGGCGCGGCTTGATCCGCGTTGTTGAAGAAAAAATCAGGGCCCGACATCGTGCGCGTTGGCGGGTGTCAGAACGGCTCGCGGCCCGCTGCGGCGCAGCAGAGCGGCAAAAGAGACCGATCGGCGCGCATGCGCTGCGATTCGGCCCCTAAAAATACAATATCGAGCATATATTCGAAGGGCCTGTCATACCCGCGTCACCCTGCTAGAATTCGGCCTGCCGCATTGTTCCGATTGACTGATGAGATTGCTTGACGCCCTGGTCGAACAACGTATTGCCGCCGCCGCCGCCCGGGGCGAGTTCGACGATTTGCCGGGTACCGGCGCGCCGCAGGCGCTGGATGACGACCTGCTCGTGCCCGAGGAGGTGCGGGTGGCCAACCGTATCCTGAAGAATGCGGGCTTCGTGCCGCCGGCCGTCGAGCAATTGCGCGCGCTGCGCAACCTGCATGACGAAGTGCAGGCGGTCAGCGACCGTGCCGCGCGGTGCCGGCTGCAGGCGAAGATCCTCGCACTCGACATGGCGCTCGAATCGCTGCGCGGCGGCCCGATGGTGATGCCGCGCGACTACTGCCGGCGCATCGCGGAGCGCCTGTGCGAGCGCGGGCTCGACGAAGCGCCCGCCGAAGCGGGGCCGATGTGACGTCCGACGCGCTGCACGATGCAGCCCGGTCGGCAGCCGCCCCGGCGTCCGAACCCGCCGCCGATTCTCCCGTTCCCGAAGCAGCGCCCGTATCGGCGCGCGACCTGCATTTCATGCGTCTTGCGCAGGCGGCCGCCGAAGAGGCGCGCGCGGCCGGCGAAGTGCCGGTCGGCGCGGTGCTCGTGCGTGGCGACGAAGTGATCGCACGCGGCTTCAACCATCCGATCGGCGGGCACGACCCGTCGGCCCACGCGGAAATGGCCGCGCTGCGCATGGCCGCGCAGCAACTGCAGAATTACCGGATGCCCGGCTGCGAACTGTACGTGACGCTCGAGCCGTGCCTGATGTGCGCGGGCGCGATCATGCATGCGCGCATCGCGCGGGTCGTCTACGGCGCCGCCGATCCGAAGACGGGCGCGTGCGGCAGTGTGATCGACGCTTTCGCGAATCCTCAGCTGAACCACCATACCGAAGTGACCGGCGGCGTGCTTGCCGACGAGTGCGGCGCCGCGCTGAAGTCGTTCTTCGCCGAGCGCCGTCGCGCGCTGCGCGAAGCGCGGCTGGCCCGCGATGCCGAATCCGGCGCGTCATAGGCGCGCCCGCCGCGCCCGTCGCACGGTGCGAGCCGGGCGCGCACGGTTCCGTGAACCGGCAACCGTTCGGACCCTCTAAGCAGGTTTGACGACCCCACCTCTCTTCGCCATGTCCTTCCAGCCCGCCGCGTCCTACACCATCCGCCTGCTTGCGCCATCCGGCTATCCGCACGACCCGGACGCGATCAATCGCGCGCTCGAGCGCCTCAGCACCGCGCAGCATCGCATCGAGAACATCGAAGCGACGCAGCGGCGCTTCCAGCGGTTCGGCGGCACCGACGGCGAGCGGGCAGGCGACCTGAACCGCCTTGCCGATCCCGAGCGGCCGCTGCCGGACATCGCGCTCGCGGTGCGCGGCGGCTACGGCGCCGCACGCATCCTGCACGGGCTCGACTATCGCGGGCTCGAACGCAGGCTGCGTGACCAGCCGGTCGCGCTCGTCGGCCACAGCGATTTCACGGCGCTCCAGCTCGCGCTGTACGCGAAGGCGCGCATCAAGACGTTCGGCGGCCCGATGCTGTCCGCCGATTTCGGCGCGGAAACGCCGAGCGATTTCACGATGCAGCACTTCTGGCAGACGCTGACGCAGCCGAGTACGACGATCGTCGCCGAAGCGCCGCAGGTGCAGAGCGTGGACGTGACGGGCACGCTGTGGGGCGGCAACCTCGCGATCCTCACGTCGCTCGTCGGTACGCCGTACATGCCTGACATCGAAGGCGGCATCCTGTTCATCGAAGACGTCAACGAGCAGCCGTTCCGGATCGAACGGATGATTTATCAATTGCACCTGTCGGGGCTGCTCGCGCGCCAGCAGGCGCTCGTGCTCGGCCAGTTCACCGGCGCTCGTCCGTTCGAGTACGACAACGGCTACGACATGCAGGCGATGATCGACCAGGTGCGTGCGGTGATCGGGATCCCGGTCGTGACGGGCCTCCAGTTCGGCCACGTTCCCGATCTGTTGACGCTGCCGTTCGGCGCGCAGGCGCAACTGGTCGCGAACGCGCACGGTTTCCGCCTCACTTTGTCGGACTATCCGCACCTCGGTTGACGCGGGCGCAGTCGGTCGAAAGGCGGGTTTCCCGCCTTTTTCTTTACGTAGGCGCGCAACTAACGGTCAATTATTTTCGTCGACGCCAACCGGGTCGGCGCCAGATCTTGCACCAGTTTTGTCAACAAAATTGCCTGGAGGGTATACGACGAGAGGCGCCTCCGTCTTATGTCTCAGCCTTGCCGTGCATGGATTCTGCGCATCGTGCACCGAACGGGGTCGCATCGATGCACGACGATTGTGCGCAATGCCGGAAAAGAATTGTTGACAATCTTTATGTCCGCCCTAGGATGAGGATCATCACACGATGCCGATCATGAACGAGCCCGAATCCCACCTGTCCGGTGCCGCCAGTCCCGAAGCGATCGCCGAGAGGATCCGCACGGCGATCCTCGAGCATCGACTCGCGCCCGGCGCGAAGCTGACGGAGGCGCAGCTCTGCGACGTATTCAGCGTGAAGCGCGGGACGATCCGCCAGGCGCTCGCGCAGCTCGCGACCGACAAGCTGGTCGATCTCGAGCCGAACCGCGGCGCGTTCGTTGCGAGCCCGACGCTGCAGGACGTGCACGAGGTGTTCGAGATGCGCCGGATCATCGAGCTCGCCGTGGTCGAGCGGCTGGCGACCGGGCCCGGCGCGAAGCGGCTGAAGGGCGTCGCGTCGCTGATCGAGAAGGAACGCAAGGCGTTCGAGCGGCACGACTTCGCGGCCTGGATCCGCCTGTCGGGCGAATTCCATACGGCGCTCGCCACGCTGATGGGCAATGCGACGCTCAGCGAGTGCCTCGAAGGGCTCGTCGCACGCTCGACGCTGATGTCGGCGCTGTACGAATCGCACGGGCGCAGCCCGTGTTCGTGCGACGACCACGACGAGATCCTCGCCGCGCTGGAGGCGGGCGATCCGAAGCGGGCGGTGACGCTGATGGCGCACCACCTGCAGCATGTCGAACTGAAGATGCTGGACCGGCCCGCGCAAGGGCAGGTCGATTTGCGCGAAGTGTTCGGCGGCGCCTGAGCGGCGACGCGAACCCGGCCGCGCGCCACAAGAACGAGCGAAATGCAGGCCCGCGGTGTTTGCCGCGGGCCGCTGGTCCGACTCCGGGCGTTGATCCGGAGCGATATCGATGACGGTGGAGCGGCCGCCCGGCCGCGTCAAGGAGAAGTCATGGCTCAGTTCAGTGTGGCGCACGACAGCGCCTATCCGGCGGAAGAAGGCGGCGAGGGCGGCGACCCGGCACCGCCGAATGGTTACAGCGAACGTTTGTACAACGAAGATTTGGCACCCCTGAAAAATCAGACATGGGGTTCGTACAACATCTTCGCGTTCTGGATGTCGGACGTGCACAGCGTCGGCGGCTACGTGTTCGCGGGCAGCCTGTTCGCGCTCGGGCTGACGAGCTGGCAGGTGCTGATCGCGCTGATCGCCGGGATCGGCATCGTCAACCTGCTGTGCAACCTGATCGCGCGGCCGAGCCAGCAGATCGGCGTGCCGTATCCGGTCGCGTGCCGGGCGACGTTCGGCGTGCTCGGCGCGAACGTGCCGGCCGTGATCCGCGGGCTGATCGCGATCGCGTGGTACGGCATCCAGACCTATCTCGCATCGAGTGCGCTCGTGATCGTCGTCCTGAAATTCTTCCCGCAATGGCTGCCTTACGCGGACGTGCATCGCTACGGCTTCCTCGGGCTCTCGGCGGTCGGCTGGGCCGGCTTCATGCTGCTGTGGGTGCTTCAGGCGTTCGTGTTCTGGAACGGGATGGAGACGATCAAGAAGTTCATCGACTTCGCGGGGCCGGCCGTCTACGTCGTGATGTTCATCCTCGCGGGCTACATGGTGTGGCGCGCAGGCTGGCGCAACATCGGCATCAACCTCGGCGGCGTGAAGTACCACGGCGCGGAAGTGATTCCGGTGATGATCACGGCTGTGTCGCTCGTCGTGTCGTACTTCTCCGGGCCGATGCTGAACTTCGGCGATTTCTCGCGCTACTGCCGCTCGTTCGGCGAAGTGAAGCGCGGCAATTTCTGGGGGCTGCCGGTCAACTTCCTCGCGTTCTCGCTCGTTACGGTGATCACGACGGCCGCGACGCTGCCCGTGTTCGGCGAACTCATCACCGATCCCGTCGAGACGGTCGGCCGCATCGACCATCCGACCGCGGTGATCCTCGGTGCGCTGACGTTTACGATCGCGACGATCGGCATCAACATCGTCGCGAACTTCGTGTCCCCCGCGTTCGACTTCTCGAACGTCGCGCCGCGGCTGATCAGCTGGCGCGCGGGCGGGATGCTCGCGGCCGTCGCGTCGATCTTCATCACGCCGTGGAACCTGTTCAACAACCCGGCCGTGATCCACTACACGCTCGACGTGCTCGGCGCGTTCATCGGCCCGCTGTACGGTGTGCTGATCGCCGACTTCTACCTCGTCAAGCGCGGCCGGCTCGTGCGCGACGACCTGTACACGATGTCGGAAAGCGGCACGTACTGGTACACGGGCGGTGTGAACCGCCGCGCGCTTGCCGCGCTGTTGCCGGCCGCGGTGATCGCGATCGTCTGCGTGATGGTGCCGGGCTGGCAGGGCGTCGCGAACTTCTCGTGGTTCATCGGCGCGGGGCTCGGCTTCGTGTTTTACCGGCTGCTCGTGAGCGCGAAGGCCTGAGGAGCGTGCGATGAAGATCCGACTGATCAATCCGAATACGACCCAGAGGATGACCGACGCGATGGGCCGCTGCGCGCGCGAGGTCGCGGCCGCCGGTACGGAGATCGTCGCGGTGAGCCCGCCGATGGGGCCGCCGTCGATCGAAGGGTATTACGACGAGGCGCTTGCGACGCCGGGGCTGCTCGCCGAGATCGCGCAGGGCGAGCGCGACGGCTGTGACGCGTACGTCATCGCGTGCTTCGGCGATCCCGGCCTCTACGCGGCGCGCGAGCTGGCACGCGGGCCGGTAATCGGCATTGCCGAGGCCGCGATGCATGCGGCGAGCGTGCTCGCGCCGGGCTTCTCGGTCGTCACGACGCTCGCGCGCACCTGCGGGATGGCATGGCATCTCGCCGAGCGCTACGGGATGAAGCGGTTCTGCCGCAACGTGCGCGCGACCGACGTGGCCGTGCTCGAACTCGACCGGCCGGGCTCGGCCGCGCGCCGGATCATCGTCGACGAATGTCGGCGCGCACTCGACGAGGACGGCGCCGACGCGATCGTGCTTGGCTGCGCGGGGATGGCCGAGTTCGCGCACGAGATCGAGCAGCAGATCGGCGCGCCGGTGGTCGAGGGCGTCACCGCGGCCGTCAAGTGGGCCGAGGCGCTCGTCGCGCTGCGCCTCGCGACCGCGAAGCGCGGCGACTACGCGCGGCCGCTGCCGAAGCGCTATGACGGCGCGTTCGCCCGCTTCAGCCCGCCGGACGGGGATGCGGCCGAACCGGTCCCGAATTTGCCGCAACCGCACATACACACCGTCTGACACGCACTATCTGCGCCGCTGTATGGGCGCGTATGGGCGTTTTCGCTACACTGGGCCGTCATCGCATCGGCTTGCGCAGCCGGCCTCCGGCACCCGCGCAGTCGATGCGAACCCATTATTTCAGCGAGCTTTCGCCGCATTCGAACCATGTCACTCGATCCCAACTATCCTCGCGACCTGATCGGCTACGGCCGCCATCCCGTTCAGGCGAACTGGCCGGGGCGCGCCCGCGTCGCCGTGCAATTCGTGCTGAACTACGAGGAGGGCGGCGAGAACTGCGTGCTGCACGGCGATCCGGGCTCCGAGCAGTTCCTGTCGGAAATCGTCGGCGCGGCCGCGTATCCCGACCGCCACATGAGCATGGAGTCGATCTATGAATATGGATCGCGGGCCGGCGTCTGGCGCATCCTGCGCGAATTCGAGAAGCGCGGGATGCCGCTGACGGTATTCGGCGTCGGCATGGCGATCGAGCGCCACCCGGAACTCGCGCGCGCATTCGTCGAGCTGGGTCATGAAATCGCGTGCCACGGCTGGCGCTGGATTCACTACCAGAGCATGACGCCGGAACTCGAGGCCGAGCACATGCGCCTCGGGATGGAAGCGATCGAGCGCGTGACGGGCGAGCGCCCGCTCGGCTGGTACACCGGCCGCGACAGCCCCAATACGCACCGCCTCGTCGCGGAATACGGCGGCTTCCTGTACGACTCCGACAACTACGGCGACGACCTGCCGTTCTGGATGGACGTCGACGTGTCGGGCGGCAAGAAGTCGCCGCAGCTGATCGTGCCGTACACGCTCGACACGAACGACATGCGCTTCGCGACGCCGCAGGGCTTCAACACCGGCGATCACTTCTTCGACTACCTGCGCGACGCATTCGACGTGCTGTACGCGGAGGGCGACGAAGCGCCGAAGATGCTGTCGATCGGCATGCACTGCCGGTTGCTCGGCCGGCCGGGCCGATTCCGCGGGCTGCAGCGGTTCCTCGATCACATCGAGAAACACGATCGCGTATGGGTGACGCGCCGTGTCGATATCGCGCGTCACTGGCGTGAACATCATCCGTATCAGCCCAACCATCGAAACGAAGGGAAAGCATGAAGGCGATGCGCTACACGTTGGAACAACTGAACACGATGGCGCCGAGCGCATTTGTCGCGGCGTTGTCGGGGATTTTCGAACATTCGCCGTGGGTGGCCGAAGTCGCCGCGGGCGAGCGACCGTTCGCGAGCATCGACGCGCTGCACAAGACGATGTCGGGCGCGGTGGAAACGAGCGGCGAAGTGCGCCAGCTCGCACTGATCAATGCTCACCCGGAGCTGGCCGGCAAGGCTGCGGTGCGCGGCGAGCTGACCGCCGAGTCGACGCGCGAGCAGAGCGGCGCGGGCCTCGACCAGTGCACGCAGGAAGAGTTCGACAAGCTGCTGACGCTGAACCGCACGTATCGCGAGAAGTTCGGCTTTCCGTTCATCCTCGCGGTGCGCGGCTATGACCGGCACGGCATCATCGCGAACTTCGAATCGCGCGTGAATCATTCGCGCACCGAGGAACTGCGGGCGAGCCTCGACCAGATCTACCGGATCGCGCGCTTTCGCCTCGACGACCTGATCGACGCCTGACATCGCAATACGGCCTGCTGCGGCGCAGCGGCCTGATCGCATCACTGAAACCAAGGAAACATCATGGCTGTTCCGCTTCTCGATCCCAACGCACCCGACTTCACGCGGCGCTACGTGAACCTTGCCGACCCGCGCCTCGGTGCGCAGGCGCTCGAAGCCAGCGACGATTTCTTCGCGCCGAAGGACCGGATGCTGAACCCCGAGCCGGCCGTCTTCATCCCCGGCAAGTACGACGACCACGGCAAGTGGATGGACGGCTGGGAAACGCGCCGCAAGCGCACGACGGGCTACGACTGGTGCATCGTCAAGCTCGCGCGCCCGGGCGTGATCAAGGGCTTCGACATCGATACGAGCCACTTCACCGGCAACTTTCCGCCGGCCGCGTCGATCGAGGCCGCGTTCGTGGCCGACGGCGCGCCGACGCATGCGACCGAGTGGGTCGAGATCGTGCCGTCGACGACGTTGCAGGGCAACAGCCATCACTACGTCGAAGCGAGCGATGCGCGAGCGTTTACGCACCTGCGCGTGAACATCTATCCGGACGGCGGCATTGCACGCCTGCGCGTGTACGGCCAGCCGCAGCTCGACTGGGCCGGCGCGAGCGCGACCGAGCAGTTCGATCTCGCGGCGATGGAAAACGGCGGTTACGTGGTGGCCGCGAACAACCAGCACTTCGGCGTCGCGTCGAACCTGCTGCTGCCGGGCCGCGGCGTGAACATGGGCGACGGCTGGGAAACCCGCCGCCGCCGCGAACCGGGCAACGACTGGGCGATCATTGCGCTCGCGCAGCCGGGGGTGATCCGCAAGATCGAAGTCGATACCGCGTTCTTCAAGGGCAACTACCCGGATCGCTGCTCGATCCAGGCCGCGTACGTGTCGGGCGGCACGGACAGCTCGCTGATCACGCAGTCGATGTTCTGGCCCGTGCTGCTCGGCGAACAGAAGCTGCAGATGGACAAGCAGCACTACTTCGAACAGGACATCGCGTCGCTCGGCCCCATCACGCACGTGCGGCTGAACATCATTCCGGACGGCGGCGTGTCGCGGTTGCGTCTGTGGGGGACGCTCGACAAATGAAGACGCTTGTTATCGAACCGCTGACCAAGGAAGCGTTCGCGCCGTTCGGCGACGTGATCGAAACGGAAGGGGCGAAGCAGATCCCGATCAACCTCGGCACCACGATCCGCTTTCACGATCTCGCGAAAGTCGACGTGAACGATGAAGGCGGCCGCACGCTCGTCAACCTGTTCCGCGGCCAGCCGCGCACGCTGCCGTTCGAAGTGAAGATGCTGGAGCGGCACCCGCTCGGCAGCCAGGCCTTCGTGCCGCTGAACGACCAGCCGTATCTCGTCGTCGTGGCGCCCGCGGGCGATCTCGATCCGGCGAAGATCCGCGCGTTCGTGACGAGCGGGTGGCAGGGCGTCAACTATGCGAAGGGCGTGTGGCATCACCCGCTGATCGCGCTGGGCGGCGTCAGCGATTTCATCGTCGTCGATCGCGGCGGCGACGGCCTGAACCTGAATGAGCAGGACCTGCGGGAATCGCTGTGGCTCACCGACGAGGCGCTGCACGCGCTGACGGCCTGAGTCACCGGCGTTTCTACCGTCATCCGATGAAACCCGCGCATCGTGCGCGGGTTTTTTTATGCGCGGCCGCTTCGGCGAGGTTCAGGTCGCCGCATTGTTACGCGTGTCGCGCGACCTGTCGACGCCGCGACGCCGGTTCGCAAGCGGCGCGTGGCGAGTATCACGTCGTGTATCCGGCGCGCACGCAGGACGATCCGCGTACCGCCGCATTGCGCGACTGGCTCGCGGACGAAGTCGCGACGATGCGCGCGTAGCGGTGGTGCCTGCGCGTGCTATCGTGCCCGCATCGCCACCGCACGACGTCCGGTTCCGGACGTGTTCCTCCGATGAGCCAACCTGAAAACGACCTCGCGATCCTGCTGCGCACGATGCAACCCGAACTGCATCCGGGCGCGTTCGATTTCGTATCGCTGCCGACCGATGCAGACGTATCGTTATCCGAAACCATTGCAACGTTTCGAGAAGCGGAAGGCTTGACGGTCGTCGTCTGCGAGGAGGTGGCCGCGCGTCGCGGCTGGCCGGTGCTGTTCCGCGCCGCGTGGATCACGCTGACCGTGCATTCCGATCTCGCTGCCGTCGGGCTCACCGCGGCGTTCGCGCGGGCGCTCGGCGTGGCCGGGATCAGTTGCAACGTGATGGCCGCCGCGTATCACGATCACATCTTCGTGCCGTTCGATGACGGCCCGCGCGCGCTCGATACGCTCGTCGCGCTTCAGCGCGACGCGATGCGCGGCTGACGCGCGAAGGGCGTCCGGGACACGCAAAAAAGAAGAACGGGCCCGTCACCGGGCCCGCGAACGGAGAGGATGGCGCCGGAAACGACTCACGGCGCACGGCGGCTTACTTGCTCGCGCCGCTCTCGAACCAGGCGGCGAGCTTCGTGCGCTCGTCGTCGGTCATGTGCGTGACGTTGCCGATCGGCATCGCCTTCAGGCGCACGGCCTGTTCGTAGATGCGCTGCGCATTCTTCGACACTTCGTCCGGCGTGTCGAACATCACACCTGCGGGCGCGCTGCCCATCAGCGTCGGCTTGGCCGAGTGGCACTCGATGCAGCGCTGCTGCAGGATCGGCATGATGTCGTTGATCACGACCTTCGGTGCGTTCGCGGCCTGCGCTTCCGGTGCGATCGGCTTCGGCATCGTCCACACCAGCGCACCCGACAGCAGTGCGACGCCGCCGATCGGCAGGTACCACAGCTGCTTGCCGCGGTGACGCATCACGAAGAACTGGCGGATCAGTGCGCCGGCCAGCATGATCATCACGAGCACGACCCAGTTGAACTTGTTCGTGTAGGTCATTGCATAGTGGTTCGACAGCATCGCGAACACGACCGGCAGCGTGAAGTACGTGTTGTGAACCGAACGCTGCTTGCCGCGCTTGCCGTAGATCGGGTTCGGCTCTTCGCCCTTGAGCATCTTGTCGACCATCTTGCGCTGGCCGGGGATGATCACGAAGAACACGTTCGCCGACATGATCGTCGCGAGCATCGCGCCGACGATCAGGTACGCCGCACGACCCGCGAAGATGTGGCACGCGAGGTAGGCGGCGGCGACCACGTAGATGCCGACGCAGATGCCGAGCACGCGGTCGTTGGTGCCGAGGATGCGGCACAGCGAGTCGTAGACGATCCAGCCGGCCGCGAGGAAGCCGAGTGCGGAGGCGACGGCGACCACCGGGCCCATGTCGAGCACGCTCTTGTCGATCAGGTACGTGTTCGGCGCGAGCAGGTACAGCACGAAGAACAGCGAGAAGCCCGACAGCCAGGTCGTGTACGACGGCCACTTCGACCAGTGCAGGTCATCCGGCATTTCCGGCGGGGCGACGGTGTACTTCTGCATGTTGTAGAAACCGCCGCCGTGGACGTGCCACAGCTCGCCGAACACACCGCGCTTGCGCTGGTTCGGGTCGGTCGGCGGTTTCAGGCTGTTGTCGAGCGCGACGAAATAGAAGGACTCGCCGATCCACGCAATGGCGACGATGACGTGCAGCCATCGCAATGCGAGGTTTAGCCAGTCGGTGATGAAGCCTTCCATGAAACTCCTCCAGACTCAGATTTTGTCTTGATGCGGGCGCTGATGCGTATGTCAGCTGCCGCGATAGGTGCTGTACGACCACGGCGACACGAGCAGCGGCACGTGGTAGTGCGAGCCGGCGTCGGCGATGCCGAAGCGCAGCACGACGCGATCGACGAAACGGGGTTCGGGCACCTTCACGCCGAGCGACGCGAAGTAGTCGCCGGCATGGAACACGAGTTCGTATTCGCCGGCGGCGAGCGCGGCGCCTTCGAGCAGGGGTTCGTCGCAGCGGCCGTCGCTATTGGTCAGCACGGTCTTGATCGCGCGGCGCGATTCGCCGTCGAGCGCGTAGAGGTCAACCTTGATTGCAGCGCCGGGACGGCCGTGCGCCGTATCGAGTACGTGGGTAGTGAGCTTTCCCATTCGCAATTGTCCTTGTGTGAATGCGAGGTTCGGCGGCGACTCGATCCATTGACTGTGCGGCGGATCGAGGCTCCACGTCACGTGGCTACATACCCGTCGGCGAGATTGAAGCGAGCGCCGTGCAGGTATTGTAAAAAGGTTCCCCGCGCAAATACGGGCGCGATATCAAAGATAATGCGCCGCGCATGAGCGGCTGTCGACGGCACGCCGGATACGGCTTCCGGCGGGCGTTTCGGCGCACCGGCGGGGCGTTGCGCGGCGTACCATATCGAAACCGTGAATCGCGGTATTCCGGATCGCGCATTGTGTGCGGCGCGTGCTTGGGCGATCCTGCCGCCGTGCGCGTCGGCCGGTGGCCCGCGCGTACCCCGAAGACGGCGAGCACGCCGGGTAACCGGGCCAGGGCGTTCGAACGGACGCAGGCACCGGAGCGTGCCGCGATTCAGCGTTCGAACGGCTGTGTGACCGTCCTCAGGATCCTCCCCTGGGGGCAGACCGACGCGGAGAACGCATGAACCTCGAGCAGCACGCTGGCGCACGCGCGCCGAACACGAACACTTCCCCATCCCGTCCGAAAACCCTGCTGGTCAAGCACGCCGACGTGCTCGTGACCATGGACGACGCGCGCCGCGAATTGCGCGACGCGGGGCTCTACATCGAAGACAACCGGATCGTCGCGGTCGCCCCGACCGCCGAGCTGCCCGCTACGGCCGACGAAGTGCTCGACCTGCGCGGCCACCTCGTGATCCCGGGGCTCGTGAACACGCATCACCACATGTACCAGAGCCTGACGCGCGCGGTGCCGGCGGCGCAGAACGCCGAACTGTTCGGCTGGCTCACGAACCTGTACAAGATCTGGGCGCACCTGACGCCCGAGATGATCGAGGTGTCGACGCTCACCGCGATGGCCGAGCTGCTGCAGTCGGGCTGCACGACGTCGAGCGATCATCTGTACATCTACCCGAACGGCAGCCGCCTTGACGACAGCATCGGCGCCGCGCAGCGGATCGGCATGCGTTTTCATGCGAGCCGTGGCGCGATGAGCGTCGGCCAGCGCGACGGCGGGCTGCCGCCCGATTCCGTCGTCGAGCGCGAGGCCGACATCCTGCGCGACACGCAGCGCCTGATCGAGACCTATCACGACGAAGGCCGGTACGCGATGCTGCGCGTGGTCGTCGCACCGTGCTCGCCGTTCTCGGTGAGCCGCGACCTGATGCGCGACGCGGCCGTGCTCGCCCGCGAATACGGCGTGTCGCTGCACACGCACCTCGCGGAGAACGTCAACGACATCGCGTACAGCCGCGAGAAATTCGGCATGACGCCCGCCGAATATGCGGAAGATCTCGGCTGGGTCGGTCACGACGTGTGGCATGCGCACTGCGTGCAGCTCGACGATGCGGGCATCGGCCTGTTCGCGCGCACCGGCACGGGTGTCGCGCATTGTCCATGCTCGAACATGCGGCTCGCGTCGGGTATCGCGCCGGTGAAGAAGATGCGTCTCGCAGGTGTGCCGGTCGGCCTCGGTGTCGACGGCTCCGCGTCGAACGACGGCGCGCAGATGGTTGCGGAAGTGCGGCAGGCGCTGCTGCTGCAGCGGGTCGGTTTCGGGCCCGATGCGATGACCGCGCGCGAAGCGCTCGAGATTGCGACGCTCGGCGGCGCGAAGGTGCTGAACCGTGACGATATCGGCGCGCTGAAGCCCGGCATGGCCGCGGACTTCGCCGCATTCGACCTGCGCCAGCCGCTGTTCGCGGGTGCGCTGCACGATCCGGTTGCGGCGCTCGTGTTCTGCGCGCCGTCGCAGACGGCATACACGGTGGTGAACGGGAAGGTGGTGGTGCGGGAAGGGCGATTGGCGACGATCGACTTGCCGCCCGTGATCGAGCGCCACAACGCGCTTGCGCACGCGCTCGTCGCGGCATCGCGCTGAAGCAATCCTGAAGCCGGGCTGCGGCGGCCTGGCCGAGCCTGCCGCTGGCGCGCCATCGCGCCGCGCCCGTAACGGCGCGGGCGGCGTGTGCCGTTACGCCTCGATCAGCGTGCGGGTGGCTTCGGCGACAAGGCTGCGCAGCCAGCGCACTTCGTCGGAGTAGTGGCAGCGCTCGTGCCACAGCTGGTAGTACTGCATCGGCGGGAAGTCGAGCGGCGCGGGCACGACCGACAGCGGCAGGAACTTCGCGTAGTGATCGGCGAACAGGCGCGTCGTCGTGAAGATCAGGTCGGACTTCACGAGCACGTACGGTGCGAGGTTGAAGTACGGCAGCGTGACGACCACATGGCGCTTGAGCCGTTCGCGCGCGAGATGTACGTCGATCGCGCCGCGCTGGCCGACCGAGTAAGGCGTCGGCGCGAGATGCGGTGCGTTCAGGTACTGGTCGAGCGTGAGCCCGCCACGCTTCGCGAACGGGTGCGTGTTGCTCATCAGGCAGACGATTTCGTCGACGAACAGGTTCGACAGGTGCAACTGCTCGGGCGGTTCGGGCCAGTTGCCGACGACGATGTCGAGCTTGCCGTCTTCCAGCGCGAGTTCGTAGTCGAACGCGGGGCCGAGCGAATGGAATTCGAGCGTTGCGTTCGGCGCGGCCTGGCGAAAGCGCTCGACGACGGTCGGCACGAACAGCACGTTCAGGTAGTCGGGGCAGCCGATCCGGTAGCAGCGGATCGACGTGGCCGGGTCGAAGTTGTGCTGCTGGAACTTGATGCGCTCGATTTCACGCAGCGCATTCTGCACGGGCTCGAGCAGGCGCAGCCCGTATTCGGTCGGCACCATGCCGGATTTGCCGCGCACCAGCAGCGGATCGCCGGTAATGTCGCGCAGGCGCCGCAGCGCGGCGCTGATCGCCGGTTGCGACTGGTTCAGTTTGACGGCCGCGCGCGTGACGCTGCGCTCCATCAACAAGGTGTGCAAGACGCGCAAGAGGTACGTGTCGATCGCCTCGCGTTGCTGACTCATGATTTCTCCGGGTTATATGTCTGGGCTGATCGAGGGGTACTGTGGGTATATCGTTTTTAATATGAACGAAAATCAGCGTCAAGAGATGGATACCCGCAGGCACCCGCCGGCCGGGCATGGACAAGGGGCCCGAACGGGGCGGAATGCGGGGCGCGCGGCGCCGCGCGGATGCGCGGGGCGCGTATCCGGATCGCGGCGCGGCGTGTGATGTGGCGTGCGCGTCAGTCGTCGATGCGCATGCCGACCTTCAGCGTCACTTGCCAGTGCACGACCTGGTCGCCTTCGATGTGGCCGCGCGTTTCGGTTACCTGAAACCAGTGCAGGTTGTGCAGCGTCTTGCCGGCTTTCGAGATCGCGTTGCGGATGGCATCGTCACTTGATTGCCGCGACGAACCGGTCAGCTCGATCATCTTGTACACGTGCTCGCTCATGATGCGCTCCCTGGGATATCGGTATGGATTGCCGGTGCAAGCCGTGGTCCCGAGGCGGCGCCGCGCGTGCCCGGCTTCTTGAGTGATAGGTATGATGGGCGGCAAGTTCAACCCATATCGGAGACGAGGAACATCGTGGAAGTCGGATTTTGCGGACCGGGATTGATGGGCGCGCCGATGATTCGGCATTTGCTGGCGGCCGGGCATCGGGTCAGCGTGTGGAATCGCTCGCGCGACAAGGCCGAGGCGCTCGTGAAGGACGGCGCGCAGGTGGTCGGCACGCCGCGCGAACTGGCGGAGCGCGTCGATACGGTATTCGTGTGTGTGCTCGACGGCCGCGCGGTGGGCGACGTCGTGTTCGGCGAGCACGGTCTGCTCTCCGGCGACGCCGCTGCGCGCCGCCTGCAGCGCATCGTCGATCATTCGAGCATTCCACCTGCCGCGACGCGCGATTACGCGGCGCGCGCGGCCGCACTCGGCGTCGGCTGGGTCGATGCGCCGGTGTCGGGCGGCGTGCCCGGCGCGCAGGCCGGCACGCTTGCGGTGATGGCCGGCGGCCGCACGGCCGATCTCGACGCGGTGCGGCCGCTGATCGACACGTACGCGTCGCGGATCACGCATATGGGCGACGCGGGAGCGGGGCAGACGGCGAAATTGTGCAACCAGGCGATCGTCACCGCGACGGTGACCGCGATTGCCGAGGCCGTCGGTCTTGCGCAGGCGAGCGGCATCGATGCCGCGCGGCTGGCCGAAGCGCTGGCCGGTGGCTGGGCCGATTCGGTGCTGCTGCAGACGTTCGTGCCGCGCATGACGTCGGGCGGTCATGCACCCATCGGCGCGCTCGGTACGTTCCAGAAGGACGTCGATGCGATTGCCGACGCGGCGCGCGACACCGGTGCGGTGATGCCCGTGTCGGCGACCGTCCAGCAGGTGTTGCGGCTCGGCGCCGCGCAAGGGCTCGCCGGTGCCGATTTCGCTGCGTTCATCGACATCGTGCGGCCCGGCAACGGGCGTCAGTGAGCTGGCGTCGTGACGGGCAGGAGGGGGCGTGAATGGCAGATGGGCCGCCCGGAGGCGGCCCATCGAATGGCAGGTTGATCAGCCGAGGGAGCGTGGTGTCGTGTCGCCGGCGTTCTGGCGGCCGAGCCCGCCGCGCAGGCTCGCTTTCGTGCCTGCACCAAACTCGGGCAGGATGCGCGCACGCGCACGGCTGGCGAACACGAGGAAGCCGAAGCCATTTGCTTCATACCAGTATCCGCCGTTCTCGAGGCCGTCCAGCGGCTGCTCGAGCGCGTTGGCGATCGACTCGATGCAGCGCTTGCGCAGCTCGGCGATGGCCGGATAGGGCGGCTGTGCGCCGCGCACGCTGCACAGGAGCACGTCGAGACCGGGCAGCACATGCGCGTACAGGACGGGTTCGTCCTGCGCGCGGGCGCGGGCAATCTTGGTGTCGAGCTGGGCAAACGGTTTCGAGTGGCGCAATACCGCGAGGAATGACTCCTGGCCATCCTGCTGGGCACGCCGACGTTTTTTCGGGAAGGACATAAACACTCGCCTCAAAAACAATTGCAAGAAATGCGGCACTTTCATGCGACCCACTCCCGGCTATGTACGCCGCATGTCGATCCTTTATAGCACACGAAAATGCTGCCTTCGTGCAGTACGACGATCAATGTCTCCCGTCGACCTGCTCGCCATGATCGACACAGCCAGCGTCTTGGCGCCCGTACTGTCGTTTAGTCTCCATCATAGACCTGCTTTCCCCGCGCGTGCATTCGCCCGTCACAAAAAAGTGAGATAGGCCGCATGCGGCGGTGCATCGCGCGCGCAATAAAAAGGCCCGCACGGGGCGGGCCTGGCTGGCGGGACGCTTGGCGATCAGCGCTGCTTCAGCGAATCGCGGATCTCGCGCAGCAGCACGGTGTCTTCCGGCGTCGCGGCCGGTGCGGCTTCTTCCGGCTTGCGCAGCTTGTTGATGAATTTCACCATCAGGAAAATGATGAACGCGAGGATGACGAAATTGATCGCCACCGTGATGAACGAGCCGTAGCCGAACGCCGCGACACCTGCGGCCTGCAGGTCCTTGAACGAATCGGGATTACCCTTGAACGTCGGGGGAATGGTGCCGAGCAGAACGAACTTGTTCGAGAAATCCAGGCCGCCGGTCAGCACGCCGATGACCGGCATGATGAGGTCTTTCACGACCGAGTCGACGATTTTCGAGAACGCGCCGCCGATGATCACGCCGACGGCGAGATCCATGACGTTGCCCTTGACGGCGAACTCCTTGAATTCCTTGATGATGCTCATGAGCGGCTTTCTCCTGATTGGGGCGAGAGGAGGCGTGCCGCGACGCGCAGGGATGCAGAGCGTCGAATGAGGGTCGGTGGCACGCCGATGGCCGCATGATAGCGAACGCTCCCCATTGCCGGTAGTCCATCTTGAAATGATTGACAAATCCGCGCGTCCGCGCGGCCGGCATGCAGGGGAGCGTGGCGTGCATTGCAGCGCGTCGCGGATGCGTCGACGCGCTGCGCAGCGTCAGGTGTTGTCGTCGGTCCAGCCGTCGTCGTTGCTGCCGAGATCCATGCCGCCGCCGCCGTTGCCGTCGCTCCAGTTCGAACTGTCGCCGCGGCCGAGGTCGAAGCCCGGGTCGTTGTCTTGCCGGCGGCGCTCGCCGTCGACGATCACGTCGCGTTCGACCACGCGCTCGCGGCCGCTCGACATCGCTTCGCCGAGCAATACGCCGGTCAGCAGCCCACCCATGCCGCCGCCGAAACCGCCGCCGCCTTGCTGGATCACGACCGGCGGCTGCTGTTGCGGGTAGGGCTGCTGCGGATACGGCTGGCCTTGCGCGCCCGTCATGCGATCGGCTTCCTGCGCATACACGGAGCCGCTGCCGTTCGCCGGTGCCGCGGGTTGCGCGGCCGGATCGGGGCGGCCTTCGACGCGTGCCTTCACGCTCGCATGACGCTGTTCGAGTTCGTCGATGCGATACGGCGGCACCGGATTCTTGCCGTTCGATAGCGATTCGACGAGCGTGCGCGCATCGGTCTCGATCGCGTCGAGTTCACCCGTGAGCGCCGCGGCGCCGGGCGCCGTGGACAGCTTCGCGTCGAGTTTCAGCGGACGGATGTCGTTCAGCACGTCGGTGGCACGCTTGAGCTGCGTGCGGCGTTCGTCGTCGGCGCGGCTGTCGTCGGCCGTGCGCGCACGCCGCAGCGTCCAGCGAAGCACCAGCGCGATCACCGCGACGATCAGCCCGAGGCCGATCCACATGCCGGTCGACGGGCCGTGTTTTTCGGCCGGCGCGACGGCGGGCGCGAGCGACGATTGCAGCGTACCGGCCTGCGTGGCCGAAGGCACGTTGCCGTTCACGCGCGCGGCGTCGGCGCGGATGCGCGACTCCGTCTGCGCGAAGCGCGATGCGTCGGTGAACTTGAGTTGCGGATCGAGCGACTTGGCGCGCTGTAATTGCTCGAGGGCGTCGGACGCCCGGCCTTCGCGATCCAGCACCTGTGCGTACAGGTAGCGCGCGTGCGCGTTGTTCGGATGGGCGTCGATGACTTGCGACAGCTGCGTGTCGGCTTGCTGCCAGTTGCGTTGCGCGATCGATTGCTCGACCTGCTGCAGCGACGGGACCGCAAACGCGGCGGACGACAGCAACATCAGCGAGAGGCCGAGTGCGGCGAGAGATTTCTTCATGGTCGAACCGGGCGCAGGCGCCCGTCTCCTGACGATCGGTTCGCGCCGCGCCCGGGGCGGGCGGCGGCGCGGTTGCCCGCGGTTGCCGTTACTGCGCGGGCGTATCGAGCTGCTTCTTCAGCGCGGCGAGGCGATCCTCGACCGACGGGCCCTTGTTCAGCGCGGCGAGCTTGTCGTCGAGCGCCTTGCCGCTCGACGTGTCGGCCGAATTCAGGCGCGCGTCCGAGCGTGCGTTCTGCAGCGCGACCTTGTCCTCGAGCTTCTGGAAATCCTCGGACAGGTTCTTGCCGCCGATGCCGCCCAGGGCGCTGGCCGCGACGTCCTTCGCCTGCGCGATTTCCTGCTTGGCCTGCAGGATGTTCGAGCGTGCATTCAGGTCGTTGCGGCGCTGACGCATGTCGGCGATCTGCCCCTTCAGCTTGTCGACCGACGGCTCGAGCGTCGACAGCTCGGCCGCGAGCGCGTCACGCTCGGCTTCCGCGTTCGACTGTGCGCTGAGTGCCTCGCGTGCGAGTGCTTCATCGCCGGCCTGCAGCGCGCGCTTCGCGCCGTCCTCGTACTTCTTCACCTTGTCGTCGGCCGCATCGCGCTTGCTGCGCTGGGTCGCGACCTGTGCCTCGATCTCGATCAGCGAATTCTCGGCACGGCCGATGCTGTCGTCGAGCTCCCGCACGATCTGCCGTGCGTCGCGCGACGGATCCTGTACCGAATCGGCCGCATCGTTCAGCAGGCCTTTGATCGTGCGCGAAACAGAGTCGAAAAGCGACATGAAATCCTCCGTGGTTGAAAGGCGCCGCGTGACCGCGGCAGTGCCCGTTGCGAGCCGGTTTCGACCCGCATGAGCCGGCGGATATTACACCACCGGTTCACTTAAATACGGCTTAAACGCGCGAGTTCAAGCGGCTTGCGCATCAGGATGTCGAACCTTTCGCGATTGAAAGAATATCGGCCATGCGCGCCATATTGCGTGTCCATGATAGGCAGAGGATGCCGACAATACGTTCCTCAAATCACGGCATTGCGGGAATTTTTACAAAAAATCGCGAAGGCACCCGGTCGATTTCATTAAAATGCGCTGTCACGTCGCGGGAACGGATTGCCGCGCGGCGGGGTCTGTCGACGTGACAGCCGTATCACGCCGTATCCGCTCTGATTCATTCGCCTGCATTTCCGCATGCGTCCGAGGGTGCCACGTACACCCGCCATTCCGACATGCCAATTATCAAACGACCGCCTTCTTCTTCCGACAGGAACGAACCCCACTACACGCTGCGCCGTTCGCCGTCCGGAGCCTATTACCCCGATGACGACGATCGCGACCCTCGCAACGACGACCGCCGCACCCAGCGCAGCGGCGGCGGGCGCCGCCGCTCGTTCGGCTCGCGCGTCGTGCTGTGGTTCGCCGGCCTGTTCGCGACGCTGGCGATCGTCGGCGCGCTGATCGTCGGCTACGCGCTGGTCGTGATGGCGCCGCAGCTGCCGTCGCTCGACGCGCTGACCAACTACCAGCCGAAGGTGCCGCTGCGCGTGTTCACGGCCGATCATGTGCTGATCGGCGAGTTCGGCGAGGAGCGCCGCAGCCTCGTGCGCTTCCAGGACATTCCGGACGTGATGAAGAAGGCCGTGCTCGCGATCGAGGACTACCGCTTCTACGAACACGGCGGCGTCGACTTCGTCGGTATCCTTCGCGCGGGCGTCGCCGACCTGATGCACGGCGGCGCGCGCCAGGGTGCGAGCACGATCACGATGCAGGTCGCGCGCAACTTCTTCCTGTCGAGCGAGAAGACCTATACGCGCAAGATTTACGAAATGCTGCTCGCGTACAAGATCGAGAGGGCCCTGACGAAGGACCAGATCCTCGAGCTGTACATGAACCAGATCTATCTCGGCCAGCGCTCGTACGGCTTCGCAGCCGCCGCGCGCGTCTATTTCGGCAAGGACCTGAAGGACATTACGCTCGCGGAAGCGGCGATGCTCGCGGGGCTGCCGAAGGCGCCGTCCGCGTATAACCCGGTCGTCAATCCGAAGCGCGCGAAGGTGCGCCAGGAATACATCCTGAAGCGCATGCTCGAGGTCGGCTACATCACGCAGCCGCAGTACGACGCGGCCGTGAAGGAAGAGATCCACGTGCGTACGCCGGGCAACCAGTACGCGGTGCACGGCGAGTACGTTGCCGAGATGGTGCGGCAGATGATGTACCAGCAGTACAAGGACGAGACCTATACGCGCGGGCTGACCGTCACGACGACGATCAACTCGTCCGACCAGGAAGCTGCGTACCAGGCCGTGCGTCGCGGCATTCTCGACTACGAGCGCCGCCACGGCTATCGCGGGCCGGAAGCGTCGATCAAGCTGCCCGCGGCCGGCGACGACCGCGACGAGGCGATCGACGACGCGCTCGCCGATCACCCGGACAACGGCGACCTGCAGTCGGCGGTCGTGCTGTCGGCGTCGCCGAACGCGGTCGAGGTGCAGTTCGTCGGCGGCGCGACCACGACGATCGGTCCGGCCGGGCTGCGCTTCGTGGCGGCCGCGCTCGGCCCCCGCGCGAACGACACGCTGCGCATCAAGCCGGGTTCGGTCGTGCGCGTGCTGAAGGACGGCAAGACGGGCTGGCAGGTCGTGCAGCTGCCGCAGGTCGAAGGCGCGCTCGTCGCGATCGCGCCGCAGGATGGCGCGATCCGCTCGCTCGTCGGCGGCTTCGACTTCAACAAGAGCAAGTTCAACCACGTGACGCAGGCGTGGCGGCAGCCGGGCTCGTCGTTCAAGCCGTTCATCTACTCGGCATCGCTCGACAAGGGCATGGGGCCGGCGACGATGATCAACGACGCGCCGCTGTACTTCCCGCCGAGCGTGCCGGGCGGCACCGCATGGGAGCCGAAGGACGACGACCAGCCGGACGGCCCGATGACGATGCGCACCGGCCTGCAGCGTTCGAAGAACCTCGTGTCGATCCGGATCCTCGCGTCGATCGGCACGCAGTATGCGCAGCAGTACGTGACGCAGCGCTTCGGCTTCGATCCCGCGAAGACGCCGCCTTACCTGCCGATGGCGCTCGGCGCGGGCCTCGTGACGCCGCTGCAGCTCGCGACCGGCTATGCGGTGTTCGCGAACGGCGGCTACAAGGTCGATCCGTACCTGATCGCCGAGGTCGACGACGCACGCGGCCAGCCGCTGCAGAAGTCGCAGCCGGTGCTCGCGGGCAGCACGGCGCCGCGCACGATCGAAGGCCGCAACGCGTACGTGATGAACAGCCTGCTGCATTCGGTCGCGACGGCCGGCACGGGCGCGGGCACCAACGTACTGGGCCGCAGCGACCTGCAGGGCAAGACCGGTACGACGAACGACGCGAAGGACGGCTGGTTCGCCGGCTACCAGCAGTCGCTCGTCGCGGTTGCGTGGATGGGCTTCGACCAGCCGAAGAGCCTCGGCAGCCGCGAATTCGGCGCGCAGCTCGCGTTGCCGATCTGGGTCAATTACATGCGCACCGCGCTGAACGGCGTGCCCGAGCAGCAGATGCCGATGCCGGACGGCCTGACCTCGATCGACGGCGAGCTGTACTACGCCGATCGCACGCCGGGCAACGGCTTCGTCGCGAACGTCGACATCAACCCGGCCGAAAATTCGATCAGCGCGAACGACGCGCTCGGCTCGGCCGGCGCGGCGGGGCTTGCGCCGCCGCCCGTCACGCCGCAGGAGAAGCAGCAGATCATGGATATGTTCGAGAACAAGTAAGCGGCATGCCGCCGTGCCGGCATGCGACGGGCGCCTTCGGGCGCCCGTTTTTTTTGAGCGAAGTGTCGGTAGGGAGAAGGGGAATCAGAACGACGCGCAGGCCGGTACGAGCGTGATGCCGACCGATTGCTGATGGAACCGCTGTATGTACGCTTGCCGGATCGCGGTGAGCCGTGCACGCGTGTCGGGCGTATCGTCGGCGATGATACGGATCACGAAGCTGTCTTCGCGGGTGATTCCCCCGCCGGCGCGGTCGCGCCACTGGCCGTGCGTGTCCCAGTAGGTGAGGCCGTCGGGGAACCTCGGTGTGACCGTGTCGGCGAGGAATGCCGCGCGTTCGGCATCGGTGACGGGGCCGCGCCCCGCGATGTCTCGCCCGAACAGCAGGTCGGCCAGCAGCATAGGGTTCCCGCCCGGCTGCGTGCAGGCCGACGGCGCGCCGACGACGGGCGAGGGTGGTGCCGCGCAACCGGCGAGCAGCGCGATCGCCATTGTGCATACGGCCAGCGACCGCATTTGCCCAATTCGTGACGATCGACCTTCGCGCGTGCAAAACGCTGCGCGCTCAACCACTTGCGTGCTTGTCCGGCGGGTTATCAACAGGGCTGTCAACATAATCTGGGGATAACCCTAGGTTTGTCCACGCGTGCCCGATGTGGGGTCAGTGCTGCAGTTTCGCGTGCGCGAGGTGCATGCCGAGCGTGCCGGGGTCGGTATTGGTGCCTGACAGCAGCACGCCGACGCGCTTTCCTTGAAGCGTTTCGCGCAGCGGGCCGAGCAGTGCGGCCAGTGCGGCGGCGCACGCCGGTTCGACCGACAGTTTCAGTTGCGAGAACAGGAACAGCATCGCGGCACGCAGCGCGTCGTCGGAGACGGTGACGATGCGGTCGACGTGGCGCCGGCACAGCTGGTAGCTGTATTCCTCGGTATGCGGCGCCATCAGCGAATCGGCGATCGTCTGCATCGCGCTCATCTTGATCGTGTGATTCGCCGCGAAGCTGCGGCTCATCGCGTCGGCGCGTTCCGGCTCGACGCCGTACACGTGCACGCGCGGATTCGCGAGCCGCAGCGCGGTCGCCATGCCGGCCGCGAGCCCGCCGCCGCCGATCGGCACGATCACCGCGTCGAGGTCGGGCGTCTGGGTCGCCCATTCGTAACCGAGCGTCGCGGTGCCGAGGATCGTGTGATAGCCGTTGAACGGATGGATGAAGAAGCGGCCTTCCTCGGCCTCGATCCGCCGGACGAGATCGAACGCCTGCGACGCGCTGCCGGCCAGCACGACTTCCGCGCGGTACTGCTTGCACTGCGCGATGCGCGACGGGCTCGCGGTATGGAACATCACGACCTTGGCGCTGCTGCCGAGCCGCATCGCCGCATACGCGACGGCCGCCGCGTGATTGCCGGCCGACACGCAGGTGACGCCGGCGTTCTTGCGCGCCTCGTCGAGTGCGAGCAAGTGCGTGAATGCGCCGCGCGCCTTGAAGCTGCCGCTGACCTGCAGCAACTCGAACTTGAAGTTGACGTGCGTGCCCTCGAGGGACGGCAGGTCGGCGCGTTCGAACACGGGCGTGCGCGCGACCCACGGCGACAGCGCGAAATGCTGCGCGGCGATGTCGTCGAGCGTCGGGATCGGCTCGCCGTCGATCGTCGTATGGGCGTTGCCCTGTTGTTCAGTCGACATGACGTGGCGGGTGGCGGAGTGGGCCGGCCCGCACACGCGGGCCGGCGTGGCGGGGGCAGTCAGTGTGCGTCGACCGACATGCTGCGGATGAACTTGCGCAGGAACTGCTCGCAGCCGGCGAGCTGCGCGAGCTCGACATATTCGTTCGGCTTGTGCGCCTGCTCGATGTTGCCGGGCCCGCACACGACGCTCGGGATGCCCGCGCGTTCGAACAGGCCGGCCTCGGTGCCGTAGGCGACCTTGCGCTTGTCCTGGTCGGCCGTCAGCGCGCGTACGAGCTGCGTGATCGCGGCCTGTTCGGTGGCGTCGAGGCCGGGCGCCGCGGCGATCTTCGAGAACTCGATCGCGGCATTCGGATGCTCGCGAAGCATCTGCGGCAGCAGCGTTTCCCGCGCATACGCTTCGATGCGCGTGAAGATCTGCTCGGGATCGAGCGTCGGCAGGTTGCGGAACTCGAAGTCGAACCGGCATTCGGCCGGCACCGTGTTGATCGCGTTGCCGCCCTGGATCGTGCTTGTCTGCGCGGTCGTGAACGGCACGTCGTACAGCGCGTCGAACGGGCCTTCGGCGCGGAAGCGCTCGGCGATGTCGCGGATATGGCAGATGAGGCGCGCCGCGTACTCGATCGCGTTCAGCCCCTTCGGCGTCAGCGACGAATGCGCCGCGTGGCCGCGCACGCAGCAGCGGTACGCATTGATGCCCTTGTGCGCGATGATCGGCCGCATGCTGGTCGGCTCGCCGACGATGCAGCCGGACGGTTGCACGCCGCGCTTGACGAGGTCGGCGATCATCAGCGGCGCGCCTGCGCAACCGATTTCCTCGTCGTAGGACAGCGCGAAATGGATCGGCTTCGCGAGCCTGGTCGCCTGCATCTCGGGCAGCAGCGCGAGCGCGGCGCCGATGAAGCCCTTCATGTCGCAGGTGCCGCGGCCATACAGGCGGCCGTCGCGGATTTCCGGCGCAAACGGGTTGCTGTCCCATTGCTGGCCGTCGACCGGTACGACGTCGGTATGCCCCGACAGCACGATGCCGCCGTTCGTCGAACCGTCGTGCGCGGGCACGGTTGCGAACAGGTTCGCCCAGCCTTCACGCGGATCGTGCGTGATCGTCGATGCAATGCCCTTCGCCGCGAGCGCATCGCGCACCGTTTCGATCAGGCCGAGGTTCGGCACGCGGCTCGTCGTGTCCATCGACACCAGTTGCTTGATCCAGGGCAGGCTGACGAGGGACGTGTCGCCTTGGTCGGCGGCGGACGGCGCCGTCGCGTCGAGAGTGGACATGGCAAAACTCCGTCTGATGAATGGGAAAATCATACTCAAAAACGCGTCGGCCCGCCCGCGCCGGGCGCAGTGCGGTGCAGCAACGCCGCACCCGTCGGGATCGCGTCAGCGCACCGCGGCAGCCGCTCCCTGCTTCGGCGCGAGCGCGCGCAGCGTTTCCTTGATCGTCGACACGCGGATCGCGAGGTCGGGCGAGCGCGTCTCGATGCGCAGCTTGTCCTGGCCCGCGAGCTTGATGTGCCGATGCTTCTGCACCATCTCGATGATCCGCATCGGATCGATCGGCGGATTCGGCTCGAACTGCAGCCCGATCGCAACCTCGCTTGCATCGATCTTCACGATGCCGAGCGGCTTCGCGGCGATCCGCAGCCGATGGGTCTCGACGAGCGCGTGCGCCTGCGGCGGCAGTTTGCCGAAGCGGTCGATCAGCTCTTCCTGGATGCCGTCGATCGCGTCGCCGTGCTCGCAGTTCGCGAGACGCTTGTACAGCGACAGCCGCTCCTGCACGTCCGCGCAGTAGTCGGCCGGCAGGATCGCCGGCGCGTGCAGGTTGATTTCCGTCGTCGCGGCGAGCGGGGCGGTGAGGTCGGGCTCCTTGCCGTTCTTCAGCGCCTTCACCGCGTCGTTCAGCATGTCCGTATAGAGCTGGAAGCCGATCTCGTGAATTTCCCCCGACTGCTTGTCGCCGAGCACTTCGCCGGTACCGCGGATCTCGAGGTCGTGCATCGCGAGATAGAAGCCCGAACCGAGTTCCTCCATCTGCTGGATCGCTTCGAGCCGGCGCTGTGCCTGCTTGGTCAGCGCCTGCGGATCGTGGACCAGCAGGTACGCATATGCCTGGTGATGCGAGCGGCCGACGCGGCCGCGCAGCTGGTGAAGCTGCGCGAGGCCGAACTTGTCCGCGCGGTGCATGATGATCGTGTTCGCGCTCGGCACGTCGATGCCGGTCTCGATGATGGTCGTGCACAGCAGCACGTTCGCGCGCTGCGCGACGAAATCGCGCATCACCCGTTCGAGCTCGCGCTCATGCATCTGGCCGTGCGCGATCACGATGCGTGCTTCGGGCACGAGCGCCTCGAGCATCGCCTTGCGGTTCTCGATCGTCTCGACTTCGTTGTGCAGGAAGTACACCTGGCCGCCGCGCTTCAGTTCGCGCAGCATCGCCTCGCGGATCACGCTTTCTTCCTCGCGACGCACGAAGGTCTTGATCGCGAGCCGCTTCTGCGGCGCGGTTGCAATGACCGAGAAATCGCGCAGCCCTTCGAGCGCCATCCCGAGCGTGCGCGGGATCGGCGTCGCGGTGAGCGTCAGCACGTCGACTTCCGCGCGCAGCGCCTTCAGCGCTTCCTTCTGGCGCACGCCGAAGCGGTGTTCCTCGTCGATGATCACGAGGCCGAGGCGCTTGAACTGCACGTCCGACGACAGCAGCTTGTGCGTGCCGATCACGATGTCGACGCTGCCTTCGTTGATCTGCGCGATCGCCGCGTTGACCTCCTTCGTGGTCTTGAAGCGCGACAGCTCGACGATCCGCACCGGCCAGTCCGCGAAGCGGTCGACGAAGGTCTGCGTGTGCTGCTCGGCGAGCAGCGTGGTCGGCGACAGCAGCGCGACCTGCTTGCCGCCCAGCACCGCGATGAACGCCGCGCGCAGCGCGACCTCGGTCTTGCCGAAGCCGACGTCGCCGCATACGAGGCGGTCCATCGGCTTGCCGCTCGTCATGTCGCCGATCACGGCCGCGATGGCGGCGGCCTGGTCGGGGGTTTCCTCGAAACCGAAGCTTTCGGCGAACTTCACGTAGTCGCGCGGATCGAGCGAGAACGCGTGGCCTTCGCGGGCCGCGCGGCGCGCGTACAGGTTCAGCAGCTCGGCGGCCGTGTCGCGGATCTGCTGTGCGGCCTTGCGCTTCGCGCGTTCCCACTGGCCGGAGCCGAGCGCGTGCAGCGGCGCGCTGTCGGGATCGGCGCCGCTGTAGCGCGAGATCACGTGCAATTGCGCGACGGGCACGTAGAGCTTGCTGTCGCCCGAGTATTCGAGATGCAGGAATTCGGTCTCGCCTTCGCCGAGATCCATCGACACGAGGCCCATGTAGCGGCCGATGCCGTGCTGCGCGTGGACGACCGGGTCGCCGACCTTCAGCTCCGACAGGTCCCGCACCATCGCGTCGACGTTGCTGGCCTGTTCCTGCCGGCGGCGGCCCGCGCGGCGGCCGAGCGCACCGTACAGCTCGGTTTCGGTGACGATCGCATAACCTTCGCCCGGCACCGCGAAGCCGCTCGACAGCGGCGCGACGCCGAGCGCGAAGCGTTCGTCGCTCGCGAGCCAGCCCGCGAAGTGGTCGTTCGACGCGGGGCGCAGGTGATGCTCGGCGAGCAGTTGCAGGATCGTCTCGCGGCGGCCGGCCGATTCGACGGTCAGCAGCACGCGCTTGCCTGACGATTCGACGAACGTGCGCAGCGACGCGAGCGGATCGTCGGAATGCCGGTCGACGGTGAGCTCGGGCAGCGCCGTTGCCCAGCCGCCGGCCGGTTGCGCGGGCAGCACGACGCGTGCGAACGGTTTCGCGAACGCGAAGAAATCCTCATCGGACAGGAACAGGCGCTGCGGCTCGAGGATCGGCCGTTCGCGATCGTGCGACAGGAACGCGTGGCGCTGCTTCGTATCGGCCGTGAAGCGGCGGATCGAAGCCTCGAGATCGCCCGTGAACACGAGGTGCGCGTCCTGCGGCAGGTAGTGGAACAGCGTGGCCGTCTCGTGGAAGAACAGCGGCAGGTAATACTCGATGCCGGCCGACGGCACGCCGTTGCCGATGTCCTTGTAGATCGGCGCACGGCTCGGGTCGCCTTCGAAGGTCTCGCGCCAGCGGCTGCGGAAGGCCGTGCGCGCGGCTTCGTCGAACGGAAACTCGCGGCCGGGCAACAGGCGCACGTCGCGCACCGGGTAGAGGCTGCGCTGTGTGTCGGGGTCGAACGCGCGGATCGAGTCGACCTGGTCGTCGAACAGGTCGATCCGGTACGGCAGCGGCGAACCCATCGGGTACAGGTCGATCAGCGAACCGCGCACGCAGTATTCGCCGGGCCGCACGACCTGGCTCACGTGCTCGTAGCCGGCCAGCGTGAGCTGCGCCTTCAGCTTCGCCTCGTCGAGCCGTTCGCCCTGCGCGAACGCGAACGTGTACGCGGCCATGAACGACGCCGGCGGCATCCGGTACAGCGCGGTGGTCGCGGGCACGAGCAGGATGTCGCAGCGGCCTTCGCCGAGGTCGTGCAGCGTCGCGAGCCGCTCGGACACGAGGTCCTGGTGCGGCGAGAACGTGTCGTACGGCAGCGTTTCCCAGTCCGGCAGCAGGCGCACGCGCGCATCGGGCGAGAAGTAGCGGATTTCCTGCGAGAGCCGCTGCGAGTCGACCGCGTTCGCACAGATCACCGCCAGAAGCGGCACGTCCTGGCGGTTATCGTCAAGATAACGGGCAATGGCGAGCGCGTCGGCGGAACCGTGCGCGCCGTCGAAGGCAAAGCGCTGGCCGGGTTTGACGCGGGCAACGGGCGAGGCGGACGGGGTGGAAGCGTTATCTGGCATAGGGACGGCAGGGGTGGCGTACACGGGCGCATCGCGGTGCGCCGGTCGAGACGAAAGACCTATTATAAAATCCGCTTCTCGATTTCATCTTTCCGGCGTTTCCTTTCGTGACTCCCCGACTTTTCGCCCTGATTCCCTGTGCCGGCACGGGCAGCCGTTCCGGTTCGGCCGTGCCGAAGCAATATCGCACGCTGGCCGGCCGCGCGCTGCTGCATTACACGCTCGCCGCGTTCGATGCGTGCAGCGAATTCGCGCAGACGCTCGTCGTCCTCGCGCCCGACGATTCCCATTTCGACGCGCGCCGCTTCGCGGGCCTGCGCTTCGCGGTGCGCCGCTGCGGCGGCGGCTCGCGCCAGGCGTCGGTGCTGAACGGGCTGCTCGAGCTGACCGAGTTCGGCGCGACCGACCGCGACTGGGTGCTCGTGCACGATGCCGCCCGCCCGGGCATCACGCCGGAGCTGATCCGCACGCTCGTCGCGACGCTGAAGGACGATCCGGTCGGCGGCATCGTCGCGCTGCCGGTGGCCGATACGCTCAAGCGCGTGCCGGCCGGCGGCGACGCGATCGCGCGCACCGAGTCGCGCGACGCACTGTGGCAGGCGCAGACGCCGCAGATGTTCCGCATCGGCATGCTGCGCGACGCGATCCTGCGCGCGCAGCGCGAAGGGCACGACCTGACCGACGAAGCGAGCGCGATCGAATGGGCCGGCCATACGCCGCGCGTCGTGCAGGGCAGCCTGCGCAACTTCAAGGTCACGTACCCGGAAGATTTCGCGCTCGCGGAAGCGATCCTCGCGCGCCCCGCGCACGCTTCCTGACTTTCACCCCATCTCAATCGGAACACGCATGGATTTCAGAATTGGACAAGGCTACGACGTGCACCAGCTCGTCCCGGGGCGCCCCCTCATCATCGGCGGCGTGACGATTCCTTACGAACGCGGCCTGCTCGGCCACTCGGACGCGGACGTGTTGCTGCACGCGATCACCGACGCGCTGTTCGGCGCGGCCGCGCTCGGCGACATCGGCCGCCATTTCTCCGACACGGACGCGGCGTTCAAGGGCGCCGACAGCCGCGTGCTGCTGCGTGAGTGCGTGGCCCGCGTCAAAGCGGCCGGCTTCGCGATCCAGAACGTCGACAGCACCGTGATCGCGCAGGCGCCGAAGCTCGCGCCGCATATCGACGGCATGCGCGCGAACATCGCGGCCGATCTCGGGCTGCCGCTCGACCGCGTGAACGTGAAGGCGAAGACCAACGAGAAGCTCGGCTATCTCGGCCGCGGCGAGGGCATCGAGGCGCAGGCCGCCGCGCTGCTGGTCAGGCAGGGCGGCTGACGCCCGGCGGTGGCGGCGTGCGGTTCGCTCCGCGCGCCGTGCTGCGGAAATGAAAAAATGCCACGCTGATGCGTGGCATTTTCGTTTGGAGCGACGGCCGCTCCGGCATGGCTGCCGGTCGCACGGCGAGACCGCTCAAGCAGCCGTTTATTCGCCTTCGGCGGCGATCACCTGCGCGGCGGCGTTGATCACCGACGCGATGCGGCCGACGTCGCGCAACTGCGTGACGGTCATCCCTTGCTCGTTCTTCAGCAGCGCATAGTGCGACTTCACGCAGAAGTGGCACTTGCCGACGATCGACGCGGCGAGCGCGTACATCTCGAACTTGCGCTTGTCGACGCCACCGTGCGTGGCATACGCACCCATCCGCAGCTCGGCGCGTTGCGTCTTCAGGTCGGCATCGTCGGCCATCTCGACATACGGATACCAGGTGTTGTTCATCCCCATCAGCGCGGCCGCCGTCAGCACGGCGTTCGTTTCTTCGGGCGACAGGACGCCGGCTTCGCGGATCGTCTTGATGAGCACCGTGCTCTTCGCCGCGATTGCCGCCGCCAGCGCGACGCCGACCGCGTCGGTGCCCTCGAGCGACGAGCGCGAGATCGTGCCGTCGAGGTTCAGGCGAATGTCCTTCGCGTAGTCGGGAATACGTGCCTTAATCGAATCGATGAATTCCATTGATATCTCCTATGGGTTGGCCGTTAAAAAAGCCCGCAGGCAGGACGTGCGCCGCGGGCTTCGTGCATCGATGCGCTTACAGCGTTGCGCCGCCGACTGCACGGTTGCACGGGCACAGTTCGTCCGTTTGCAGGCCGTCCAGAATCCGCAGGACTTCTTCCGGGCTGCGGCCGACGTTCAGGTTGTTCACCGAAACGTGCTGGATCGTGTTGTCCGGATCGACGATGAACGTTGCACGCAGCGCCACGCCGGCTTCCTTGTCGCGCACGCCGAGCTGGTCGATCAGCTCGCCCTTGACGTCGCCGAACGAGTAGTGGTTCAGCTTGTCGAGGTCCTTGTGCTCACGGCGCCATGCGAGCTTGACGAATTCGTTGTCCGAGCTGCCGCCCAGCAGGATGGCATCGCGCTCTTCGAACTGCTTCGTGAGCTTCGCGAACTCGACGATTTCCGTCGGGCACACGAACGTGAAATCCTTCGGATAGAAGTAGATGATCTTCCACTTGCCCGGGAACGATGCTTCGGTGACGGTCTCGAATGCCGACTGCCCGTTTTCTTCGTGATGGTTGAAGCCCGGCTTCGCGGCTACGACGGTGAAAGCTTCGAGTTTATCGCCCACGGTTTTCATGCGGATACTCCTGTATGAGTTGGGAAGAAGACTGAGTCAAGCTACCTCGGTGCTGCAACGATGATGTGACAGCCTGCGCAAACTATAACACTATTAGTAAAGCGCTTCAATAGATTTTGACTAACTATCTTCATAGTTTTTTTCAACCGGATCGATAGTGTGCAGCGCAAGAAGCGTGCGCGAGCGCGTCACGCCGTCGCACGCGCCTTGCCGGCGCCGGGGAATTCGAGCGTGACTTCGAGGCCTGCTTCGGGGTTGCGGTTGCGCAGGCGCAGCGCGCCGCGGTAGCGGCCGACGAGGCGCAGCACGATCGCCATCCCGAGGCCCGTGCCGTCCGCCTTGGTGCGGGCGGTGTCGACGCGGTAGAACGGCCGCATCACGAGCGGCAGTTGATCCTCGGGGATGCCGGGGCCTTCGTCGCTCACCGACAGCTCGACGCGGGCGTGCGACACGCGTGTCTCGAGCGTGATGTGCGACACGCCGTCCTGCTTGCTCTGGCCGTACTTGCGCGCGTTCTCGATGAGGTTGCCGATTACGCGGCGCATGTCAGTCTCGTCGGCTTCGATCACCGCGCTCGGCGCGAGCCGCGTGCGGATCTCGACGCCATCCTCGCCTGCTACCCGCGCGGCGACTTCCTGCGCGATCGACGACAGGTCGACGGGTTCCGGCTTGCGTTGCGACGGGCGCGCGTAGTCGATGAAGGCCGCGATGATGCGGTCCATCTGTTCGATGTCGTCGACCATCGCGTCCTTGGTCGCCTGATCGGACGGGCTCATCTCGGTTTCGAGCCGCAGCCGCGCGAGCGGCGTGCGCAGGTCGTGCGAGATGCCCGCGAGCATCAGCGCGCGATCAGCCTCGAGCTGCTCGAGGTCGCGCACCATCTGGTTGAAGCTGCGGTTGGTGTCGGCCGCGACGCCCATCCCGCGCTCGGGCAGCAGTTCGGGCCTCTGGCCCGAGCCGATCTGGCGCGCGGCGAGCGCGAGCCGCGAGAACGGCCGGTTCACGAGGCTCGTGATGAACGCGGAGCCGAACAGCGACAACGCGAGCGCGAACAGGCCCCAGCCGGCCCACTGCAAGCCCGTGACGTTGTCGAGTTGGTCGCGGTCGAGCGCGACCCAGTAATCGTCGTCGTCGATCTTGAAGCTGATCCACACACCAGGAATGTCGTTGACCGACTGCGCGATCACGGTATCGTCGCCGAGGCGGCTGCGGATGTCGTGTTCGATCAGGCGGTTCAGCGATTCGTCGGGCTGCAGCTTGAACTTGTCGGTTTTCTCGCGCGGGTAAACGCGCACGCCCTCGTTGCTCTCGAGATCCTGCAGCAGCGCGCGCCGCAGATCGGGATCGGAGTAGAGCAGGGCGGTGCGCGTGAGCTTCACGACCGCGACGAGCTGCAGCGCGACGCGCTGCGCCCGCGGCTCACGCTCGATCACGCGAAAGCTCTGGAACCACGCGGCGAGACTGACCGAGATCAGCAGCGCGATCAGCAGGAAGGTGCGCCAGAACAGCCCGCCGAACGCAAGCTGCAGGAGGCGCCGGTCGATACGCATGGGACGGGCCGTGGGCGGGCGAAACCGGGAAGGAAAAAGATCAGGCAGCGCCGTCCGGGATGAACACGTAGCCGAGGCCCCAGACGGTCTGGATGAAGCGCGGGCTGCCCGGATCCGGTTCGATCAGCTTGCGCAGGCGCGAAATCTGCACGTCGAGGCTGCGGTCGAACACTTCGTATTCACGGCCGCGGGCGAGTTCCATCAGCTTCTCGCGCGATAGCGGCTGGCGCGGATGACGTGCGAACACCTTCAGCACCGAGAATTCGCCGGTGGTGAGCGGAATTTCCTGGCCGGACTTCGTCAGCGTGCGCGTGGCGAGGTTCAGCGAGAACTCGCCGAACTCGAACACCTCGGTGGTTTCCGACGGAGCGCCGGGCAGTTCGGCCGGCGCCTGGCGGCGCAGCACCGCATGAATGCGCGCAACGAGCTCGCGCGGGTTGAACGGCTTCGGCAGGTAATCGTCGGCGCCCATCTCGAGGCCGACGATGCGATCCACATCCTCGCCCTTCGCGGTGAGCATGATGATCGGCGTGCGGTCGTTGCTGCCGCGCAGGCGGCGGCAGATCGACAGGCCGTCTTCGCCCGGGAGCATCAGGTCGAGCACGAGCAGGTCGAAACGCTCGCGTACCCAGAGCTTGTTCATTGCGGTCGCGTTTTCGGCGACGTAGACATTGAAACCCTGCTCGCCGAGATAGCGGCGCAGCAGATCGCGCAGGCGCGGGTCGTCGTCGACGACGAGAATCTTGGAGGGGTTTTTCGTTTCCATGATCGGCATCTTATCGCGAATGGGAATTGACGCACGGCCGCGTATTTTCGGGCGTTACAGTCGGTTACAAAATTTACCCGTAGTGTCGCGCGGAGTAAAGGCAGGCTATAGAGATTCCTTTACTCGAAGCCGAAATTCGGTAGATACTCCCCTGCACTCCATCTTTCATCTTTGCACACCCGAATTCCGCAGGGTTTTTCAAGTACCAGAGGTAACCGGTTGCCGCGTGACGAAGGGAACAAATCGACCAAAGAAGCGAGGACGGTCATGCGATCTGCCCGGATTGCACTGATGCTGACGATCGCGCTTGCCGGTCCGTATGCGTCGAACTTCGCGTATGCGCAGCGCCCCGAGCAGGGCGCATCGTCGCGCAAGCTGCCGCGCGGCAAGGCGCCGCAGGCCGATCGTACCGCCGAGATGACGGCCCGTTCCGCCGTGCCTCCCGATCTCGAACAGCGCCGCCGCGACGGGCACATGACGCCCGAGGAGCGCCACCTTTTGCGCCAGCACATCGAGGACGCCGTTCGCGAGCTGTACAAGCGCTGACGCGCCGTCTTTCGCCCTGCGCGAAATCCTTCGCGCTGAAAAGATTCGTAGCAATTTTCCCGTCAACTTTCGCCTGCCGATTGCCGTTATACCGGCATCCGCACCGCCGGTGCGCTCCGGGAGTCCATGACGATGAAAGCGAACGCTGCCGCACCGGCGCCGTCGCCCGCGATGCAGTCGTCGCTCGACGCCGACGATGCATTGTTTATCCTGAGTCGTACCGGCTTCTCTCCCGCGCCCGCCGATGTTGCGCGCGTCGTCGGCATGACGCGCGCGCAGGTCGTGGCCGATACGCTCGGCAACGTTCGCCGCGACCCCGTCACGACGTGGCCCGACTGGATCGCCGAGCTGCCGCCGACGCGCGCGCAGCGCCAGGCGCTGACCCCCGACATGCGGCGCGACGAGCAGCGCGAGCGCAACGTTCGGTACGATGCGCTGCGCGCGGCATGGGTCAACGAGATGATCGTGACGCCGTCGCCGCTCACCGAGCGCATGACGCTGTTCTGGCATGGGCACTTCACGTCGGGGCAGGACAAGGTGCCATACCCGCAGACGATGGCCGCGCAGAACGCGCTGTTTCGCCGCGAGGCGCTCGGCAACTTCGGCACGCTGCTGCACGCGGTCGCGAAGGATCCGGCGATGCTGCAGTATCTCGACGGCGCGAGCAATCGCAAGGGGCGCCCGAACGAGAATTTCGCGCGCGAGGTGATGGAGTTGTTCACGCTCGGCGAAGGGCATTACACGCAAAACGACGTGACCGAAGCCGCGCGGGCGATGACGGGCTGGACGGTCGATCCCGATACGTTGCGCTTCGCGGTGCGGCCGGATTGGCACGATGCGGGCGACAAGACGATTCTCGGCGAAACGGGGCCGTTCGACGGCGACGGCTTTCTCGACATCCTGCTGAAGCGGCCGGGCACCGCGCGCTTCATCGCCGCCAAGCTGTGGCGCGAGTTCGTGTCCGATACGCCCGACCCGGGCGCGCTCGATGCGGTGGCCGAGCGGTTTCGATCGAGTGGCTATGACATTCGCGCGGCGCTCGCCGCGCTGTGGTCGACCGACGCCTTCTGGGATCCGCGCAACCGCGGCGTGCTCGTCAAGTCGCCGGCGGAATTCGTCGTCGGGTCGGTGCGGCTGTTCGACGTTTCATACGGCGATCCGCAGATGCTCGCGAACACCGTGCGCACGCTCGGGCAGAACCTGTTTTACCCGCCGAACGTGAAGGGCTGGCCGGGCGGCGCGCTGTGGATCAACAGCACCACGCTGCTCGCGCGCAAGCAGTTCGTCGAGCAACTGTTCCGCGCGACGGAGACGGCCGGCATGCACCCGCCGGCGCATCCGGTGGTGCCGCCGCCGAATGCCCGCGCGCATGCGATGCCGGTGGTCGAGACGGCGTCGGCAGCCGGCATGCGCGGAGCGCCAGCCAAGCCCGCGCGCGCCGGCCTGCGTTTCGACCTCGAACGCTGGCTTGCACAATATCGCGCACGGCCGCAGGCGACCGCGGGTCTGTCGACCGAGCTTCAGTTACAGCACGCGGTGCTGCAACTGTCGCCGGTCGCGGCGATCGACACGGATTCCACCGGCAGCGCGTATCTCGAAGCGCTGCTGATGGATCCGGCCTATCAACTGAAATGATTCGAACGACGATGAAGCGGGGAGCCGGTGTGGCAAAGGTGCCGGGCGGCGAACCAAAGGATGCGCGATGAACCGACGTGATTTTCTGACGCTCACGGGCGCTGCGGCCGCGGCCGGCGTGTCGATGTGGCAGGCGCCTGCAATGGCGGCTTCCGTGGCGCAGGCGGGGCGCCAACCGGCGGCCGGGTATGCGAACGTGCTGATCCTCGTCGAGCTGAAGGGCGGCAACGACGGCCTCAACACCGTGGTGCCGTATGCGGACCCGCTCTATTACCAGTTCCGGCGCAGCATCGGCATCAAGCGCGAGCAAGTGCTGCAACTCGACGCGCACACGGGGCTGCATCCGTCGCTTGCGCCGCTGATGCCGCTGTGGCGCGACGGGCAGGTCGCGGTCGTGCAGGGCGTCGGCTATCCGCAGCCGAACCTGTCGCATTTCCGCTCGATCGAGATCTGGGATACGGCGTCGCGTTCGGACCAGTACCTGCACGAAGGCTGGCTCACGCGCACGTTCGCGCAGGCGCCCGTGCCGCCCGGTTTCGCGGCGGACGGCGTCGTGCTCGGCAGCGCCGAGATGGGGCCGCTCTCGAACGGTGCACGCGCGATCGCGCTCGTCAATCCCGCGCAGTTCATTCGTGCGGCCCGGCTTGCCGAGCCGTCGTCGCTGCGTGAACAGAACCCCGCGCTCGCACACATCATCGACGTCGAGAACGATATCGTGAAGGCGGCCGACCGGCTGCGCCCGCGCGGCGGGATGCGTGAATTCCGGACGGCCTTTCCGGCCGGCGCGTTCGGCACGTCGGTCAAGACGGCGATGCAGGTGCTGGCCGCATGCGAAGCGTCCGGGCCGGGCGCACAGGATGGTGTCGCGGTGCTGCGCCTGACGCTCAACGGCTTCGATACGCACCAGAACCAGCCGGGGCAGCAAGCCGCGCTGCTCAAGCAGTTCGCGGAGGGGATGAGCGCGATGCGCGGTGCGTTGATCGAACTCGGCCGCTGGAACCAGACGCTCGTGATGACGTATGCGGAATTCGGGCGGCGCGTGCGGGAGAACCAGAGCAACGGCACCGATCACGGCACGGCCGCGCCGCATTTCGTGATGGGCGGGCGCGTGGCCGGCGGGCTGTATGGTGCGCCGCCGGCGCTCGGGCGGCTCGACGGCAACGGCAACCTGCCGGTCGCGGTCGATTTCCGCCAGCTTTACGCGACCGTGCTCGGGCCGTGGTGGGGGCTCGACGCGACGCGCGTGCTGCAGCAGCGCTTCGACACGCTGCCGTTGTTGAAGGCGTGAGGCGCCCGGGTCAGCGTCGGCGCGCGGTGCGCCACGCGACCCACAGCTTGCGGATCGGCGTCAGCGCGATGCGCTGGTGCAGTACCTGGAAGCCGTCGCGCTCGATTTCGTCGAGCAGTGCGCCGGCCAGGGCGATCTGTGCACGCAGCGTGCGCTGCGCGCGGCGTTCGGACGCGGGAATCGCTGCTTCGGCGGCCATGAGCGCTTCGCGCGCGCGGGCCGTCTGGAATTGCAGCAATTCGGTGAAGGCCGGGCTGTAGCGGCGGTTCAGCAGATCGGCCGCGGTCACGTTGTAGCGCTGCAGTTCGTCGATCGGCAGGTAGATGCGGCCGTGGCGCGCATCGTTGCCGAGTTCCTGCACGAATTGCGCGAGCATCAGCGCGCGGCCGGCATCCGCGGCCCACGGTTGCGGGTCGGCCGGGTTCGCGGCGCTGGCGCGCGCGACCAGCGACGCGAAGGTGCCGCCGACCTGGGCGATATAGCGCTGCAGGTTCGCGAAATCGAGGTAGCGGGCTTGTTCGAGATCCATCCCGTAACCGTTGACGAGCGTGCGCAATGCGTCGGTCTCGGCGGCGATCGCCGGATGATGCTGCGCGAGCGCCTTGGTGACCGGGTGCGACGGCTGCCCGTCGGCCAGCGCCGCGAGTTCCTTGTGCCACCACGCGAGCTTTGTGTGCCCGATGGTCGGGTCGCTGGTTTCCTTGACGGTTTCCTCGAGTTCGCGACGCAACGCGAACAGCGCGGTCAGGCGCGGTTGCGCGGCGAGCGGCGCCTGACGCAGCGCGTAGTAGACGCTGGAGCCCGCAGGGGCGGCCTTTTGCTGACAGTAGTCGTCGAAGTTCACGGGCGGAATCGGGTGGGGGCGGGTTCGGGGGACGCGCGGCGGCGCGATGCCGAAACGTCGAGCGCGGCATTCTAGCACCGCTGCACGACGGGTGTCGGCGAGGGCGAGACAACGCCGCGCGGATCGGGTAGAATCTCGCGCTCGCCTGATCGGGCGTGTCGGTTACAGGCCGGCGCGGTGTCCCGGGCGCGTGGAAACGCATCTTGCGTGCCGCGTGGTCAGGCGACGGAAAATCCGCGTGAGTGGCGAAATTGGTAGACGCACCAGGTTTAGGTCCTGACGCCCGCAAGGGTGTGCCGGTTCGAGTCCGGCCTCACGCACCAGAAGTCGAACGCACCTCTGTCAGGGGCCGTTCATCAAGAAGCGCTGTCGGTCGATTGACCGCAGCGCTTTTTCGTTGATGTCGTTGCCTTTCCCGGCACGCGAGCCTGGGCAAGCGGTGCGCGAAAATTCGTGCCGCGTGTAATGTCGTGTTCACCTCCCATATAAGAAACGCAATTACACCGAGGACCACCGATGAAAAACACCGTACGCATTCCGATGTCCGTACTGGCGCTGATGCTGGTCGCGCCGGCTTTTGCCAATACGCCTGCCGAGAACATTGCATGGAGCGCGAGGCCCGCGCAGACGGTTTCATCGTCGTCGGCGTGCTCCGCGTACTCGGGGCGGGTGATGACGAGCGGCGAGACGTTCTCCACGGAAAACGTGCTGAAAGCCGTCGGCACGTCGCTGGCCGCTACCGCGCTCGGCATCGTCACCGGCGGATATCAGGGCGCAGTCTCCAATCCGTGCCCGCGCCCGGGCCTGTGACCGGCCCTCAGGCGAACCGCGGAGATCTCCGCCTCATCTGAAACAAGCACGACACCCAGCGCCGCGCGTCGCCCGACCCGCGGCGCTTCGTCGTTTCAGGCGCGCTTATTCCCAGAAACTCCGGATCGCGACCGCCACGATCACCGGCACCGAGAAGACCAGTGGGATCGCGAAGTATTGTGCTTCCCGATCGACGATCCAGCTATAGATCACCCACGCCGCGCCGATCGCGAACGTGATGAGGCCGACCGTCACGGCGGCGATGTTCAGGACCAGCTTCGAGGGCTGGCGGCGCGTCTTGGCATCGTCATTGTTGTCGCGCGGGGACGGTTTCATCGGAAGAGTGCGGCTTCGGGCCGGAGCGGGGATAAAAGCACAGGAAACCCCATCCGCACCGATCGCGCAAGAGGGCCGGCGCAGGCCGGCCCTCGTCGCGTCCGCCAGCGCGCGTTACAACCCGAACGACACCGCCAGTTCATCGAGCAGTTCGCGCTGGAACGCGACGAACCGCTTGCCAGGCTGCTGCGCGATCGCGAGGTCGAGCATCGGATCGGCGACGTCGGTGCGAATGCCGGCCAGCTCCTCGACGATCGCGAGCCCGCAGAACGGCACGTACGCTTCCGAATAGCCGCCTTCGTGAACGATCGCGAGCCGCCCGCCGCAATGGCGTTGCGCGGCATCCTTCACCGCGCGCGTCATGAACCGGTAGCTGTCGGTATGCAGTTGCATGCGCGCGAGCGGGTCGACTGCGCTGGCGTCGAGGCCGCTGGCGACCACGATCAGCTCGGGCCGGAAACGCGCCAGCGCCGGCAGCACGATCCGTTCGAACGCGTAGCGATACGCATCGTCGCCGCTGCCCGCGAGCAGCGGCACGTTCAGGTTCGCGCCGACGCCCGCGCCCTGGCCGCGATCGTCCGCGCCGCTGTAGCCGGGCGGGAAGCAGCGGTCCTGGTGCAGCGAGATCGTCAGCGTGTCCGGATCGTCGTAGTAGATCGACTGCGTGCCGTTGCCGTGATGCACGTCCCAGTCGATCACCGCGACCCGCTCGATGCCGTGTTTCGCGCGGGCGGCCTCGACCGCGATCGGGATGTTCGCCAGCAGGCAGAAGCCCATCGGGCGATCGCGCAGGCAGTGGTGGCCGGGCGGCCGCGACAGCGAGAACGCGTTCGCCGCACGTTCGCCGACGACCGTATCGACAGCCGCGATCGCGAGGCCGGCCGACAGCGCAGCGATCTCGTAGCTACCCTTGCCGAACGGCGCGAGATCGCCGAGGTCGCCGCCGTTCGCATCGCTGAGTGCGCGGAACGCGTCGAGATAGTGCGCGGGATGAATGCGCAGCAGGTCGGCGGTCGAGGCCGGTTCGGCGCCGCGCAGGTCGAGCTGAGCGGCCAGGCCCGAGGCCTGCACCAGCGACAGGAAACGGCGCTTCGAATCGGGCGATTCCGCGTAGCCTGCGCTCGACGGCGGCTGGACCCAGCCGCCGACCGGGAAGAACAGCGCATGCGTGCCGCCGGTATGCCAGAAAGTGCGTTCGTCGGTGAAGAAGGCAGTGCGATTCATGGATTGCGTGACCTGTCACGGTTGGGAGGAAACGGAAGGGCGCGTGCGGCGATCGATGTGGCGCAGCGCGGCGAAAGACACGATCGCGACGGCCGTCGCGGCCGCGAACAGCGCGTGCATCGTGCCGCCGGCGTCGAGCATCAGCCCGGCCAGCAGCGGGCCGGCCGCGAGGCCCGCGCCGATCACGAAATTGAGCGTGGCGACGAGGCGGCCCGATGTGTCGATCTGCGCAACGGTCGCGAGGATGAACGGCAGCACGAACGTCCACGCGAACTTGAATGCGAAGATCGCCGCGCTGTAGCCGCCGGCGTGTCGCATCACCGCGAGCGCGACGAGCGAGGCGGCCAGCAGCGCGTAACCGGCCGCGAGCATCGCGCGCCGGGCGAGCCGGCCGCCCGCGCACGACGCGAGCGCCGCGCCGGCAATGCCCATCACGCTCGCGATCGCGAGGACGTTGCCGGTCGACTGCGGATCGAGTCCGGCTTCGTTCGCGGCACGGCTTGCGAACGTCCACACGCTGCCGATCGCGAGATAGAACGTCAGTACCGCGCCGATCGCGAGCACGACGAAACCTTGCGGCGCATGTGCCGCCGCGCCGCGCGCGTTTTGCGCAGGCGCGGTTCGCGCGCCGAGCGATGACGGAAAGCCGCGCGACAGCGGCGCCGCGAGCAGCGCGAGCGCGGCGAGCGCGACATACAGCGCGCGCAGCCCGAACGCCGCGAACACATGCGGCAGCGCGAACAGGCCGATCGCACCCGCGATCAACTGGCCGACGACCCACAGGCCGTACACACGGTCGCTGTTCTCGCTCGTCGCGGCGCTCGTCATGCAGAGCACCATCAGTGAGCCACCGCCGAGCGCGGTGACGGCGCGCAGCGCGAGCAGCGCGACGAAGTCCGGCATCCACAGCGCGGTCAGCAGGTTGCCCGCGCCGAACAGCGCGATGGCGAACGCCGCGACGCGGCGCGCGTCGACCCGGCCGAGCCACAGGTACGACGGCACGGTCGCGAGGCTGAACGCGCCGAGTTCGACGAAGAAGTAGGTGCCGATCTGCGACGCGGACAACCCGAGCTGCGTCGCGAGCTGGCCGGCGACGGCGGGCGCCACGAGCAGCAGCAGCGGCGTGATGGCCGCGAACACGACGAGCGCGACGAGCGTCGAGCGCGCGAAGGTCGGCGCGCGGCTGTCGGGCGGGAGTGCGGCATCCGTAGAAAGGGTTTTCATGGCGGGATCTCGTGTGGGGAGTCAGAACAGGTGATAGATGCCGACCATCGCGCCGAACTGCGATGCGCCGGCGAGCGGCGTCGGGTCGTATTCGTAGACGGTCTGCGAACTCTGGCCGCGGTTGCGCGCGTAGCCGAGGTTCACGTAGGCGACGGTGCGTTTCGACAGTGCGTACGTGGTGCTCGCGATGAACAGCGTCGGGTGGCCGATCGCCGGCGTGCGCGAGTCGGTGTGATAGACGCCCGCATTCAGGCCAATCTCGCTCGACATCTGATAGCGCGCACCGCCCCAGACGATCGTGCGCGCCGCGTCGAGGTCGCCGGTCAGGCGTTCGACGCCCGCATAGACGGTGAGCGGCAGGGTGGCGAACGCATAGCGCGCGGCGAGCGTGCCGAGTTCGCGGCGGCGCGCCGACGTGTCGCCGGCCGCGGAAACGTCGCCGTGCGCCTGATGCAGCACCGCGCTGACCGACAGGCCGTTGCTCGTGTACTGGCCGCCGAGTTCGAGCACGCGTCCGGCGCGCGGTTTGCCGGCGACGCCTGACGTCGCGGCAAGCGCCTCCACGTCGAAGCCGGCGAACGTCGGTGACTGGTACTTGACCGCGTTGTCGATGAAGTTCGCGTTGATCGGCACGATGACGCCCTGGCCGCTGTACGACGCGTACCAGAGCGGGTCGTAGAACAGCGTCTTGTCGAACAGCACGCTGAACTGTCGGCCGAGCGTGACGGTGCCGACCGGCCCCGCGATGCCGACGTACGCGCCGCGGAAGAACGCATAGCCGGGCACGGTTGCGGTGCCGTCATTGAGGTTGAGGCCCTGTTCGAGCTTGAACAGCGCTTGCCAGCCCCCGCCGAGATCCTCGTGGCCTTTCAGCCCGATCTGCGAAGGCAGGATGCCGTAGTTCTGCAACTGCACGGCCGAGTGGCGCCCGTCGGCATGCGTCAGGTATTGCACGCCGGCATCGAGCGCGCCGTACAGCGTGAGACTCGACTGCGCGTGCGCGGCAGCGCTGCACGCGGCGAGCGTCGCGACGGCCGCGGCCGTACGGATGAAGCGGGTTTTCGTCACGTTGGGTTCTCCATACCGTCCTGCATCGGTTTGTCGTTGGTGTTGTCGCGACGCAGTGTCCGCAGCGGGAAAACCTTCGAACAGTCGTACAGATGAACGGTGTGGAAAACCCGTGGTGCACGGCATGCACGCGGCGGGCTGCCTTGGCGCGGCGTGCTGCGGGGCAGCAACGTGCCGTGCACCGTTCAAATGGATGGGGCTGACGCCCGTTCCGACGCCGTGGCCTGTCAAAAAAGCCGGTCGCTATAATCGACCGGTGTCGTTGCGCACATCAGCAGCCCGATCGGGCAGGGGAGCGGAAGGTGAGGATCACGACGGATTTCGGGCAGGATCTCGATGCGCTGCGCGACGTGCCGGCAGCCATCGTGCTCGACGACTTCGCGTGGCCGCCACTGCCGCCCCGGCGTGCCGATTTCGACGGCGTTACGCACGGCGACGCATCGCAGCGCGAACTCGGGCTGATGCTGCTCGACCTGTACGCGGTTGCCGCCCGGTCCGGCATCGGTGAATTCGAATACCGCTTCTTTTCGCTGCTGCAGGCGCTCATTCCATTCGACGCCGCATGGACCGGCGTCGCGACCCATGTGCCAACCGGCCCGGTGATGCACAACAGCTTCCTGTACCGTCTGCCGCACGCGTTCTTCAGCGACTGGAAGCGCGTGCGCGATTGCGACCCGCTTGCGCACCGCACGCTGCGCGGCGCGCACGGCCACGCGGTGCGTTTGTCGGTCGTCGAGCCGGGGCTCGATGCCCGGTTTCGCGACTGGTGCGTGAAGTACGGGCTCGCGCAGCTGATGTGCGTGTGCACGCTCGATCGCCGGTTCGGCCTGACGACGTTCATGTCGATCTACCGCCAGGGCCTGAATCGCCCGTTCGGCGACGACGATGCGCGCCGTTTCGAGGAAGTGATTCCGCATCTCGCGGCGGCGCTGACGATCAATCGCGCCGCGCAGCTCACGCGCGAACGCGGCGATACCGTCGCGCCGGCGGCGCGCGCACTGTGCGACAACTTCGGCGTGCTCCACCATGCCGATCACGGTTTCGACGACGTGCTGCGCACCGAATGGCCGGCGTGGGCCGGTGCGCGCGTGCCGGAGCCGCTCGTCGCGCACCTGCGGCGCCAGTCGGGCCAGCCGTTCGTCGGCGATGCGCTGCGAATCCAGTGCGTGCCGGTTGCGGGGCTGTTCCAGATCGAGGCGCGGCCGCGCTCGCTGCTCGACCGGCTGAGCCCGCGCGAACTCGCGGCGATCCGCTATTACGGCGCAGGGCGCTCGCACAAGGAAGTCGCGCAACAGATGGCGATTTCGCCGACGACCGTGCGCCACTACCTGCGCTGCGCGTACCGCAAGCTCGGCATGCACGACAAGAGCCAGATCGCCGGCGTGCTCGGCACGCCGGGCGGCACGGCCGACGACGAGCCGGTGGAAGCCGGTGACGAGCGGCGCTGAATCGCGCTGAGTCGCACGACCGCCACGCATTGCACGCGCTCGCGCGAATGGTTGTGCCCGCAACCATTGAGCGTTATGCTCGTCAGCTCCCAGCAGACGGAATTCCATCATGAACGACACGAATTCAGGGTCGGTGCGCGCGGCGGTGGTCGGGGTCGGCGCGATCGGCGGGTTGCTCGCGGCCGCGTTGTCGCGGGCCGGCATGACCGTGAGCGCGTATGCGCGCGGCGCGACGCTCGACGCGTTGAACACCCACGGCGTGCGCGTGATCGACGAGGCGGGCGTCACATCGTCGGTTCCGATGCGAGCGAGCGACGATGCGGCCGCGCTCGGCGTGCAGGACTACGTGGTGATCGCGCTGAAGGCGCAGGCGCTGCCGGCTCTGGCCGCGCGCATTGCGCCGCTGGTTGGGCCGGACACCGTGATCGTCGCGGCAATGAACGGGCTGCCGTGGTGGTTCACGCACGGGCTCGAAGGGGCGCTTGACGGCGTGCCGCTCGATGCGGTCGATCCGGCCGGCGCGGTGTCGGCGGCTTTGCCGCCCGCGCAGGCGATCGGTTGCGTCGTGCACCTGTCGTCGAGTACCGACGCGCCGGGCGTCGTGCGCCGCGGGCGCGGCAACCGGCTGATCGTCGGTGCGCCCGATGCGCGGCTCGACGCGGCTACCGCCCGGTTTGCCGCGGCGCTCGCGGCGGGTGGCTTCGACGTCGAGTCGACGCCCGCGATCCGGACCGAGATCTGGACGAAGCTGTGGGGCAACATGAACATGAATCCGCTGAGCGCGCTGACGGGGTCGACGGCCGAGCAGTTGCTCGACGATCCGTTCACGCAGGATCTCGCGTTGCGGATGATGGAGGAGGCGGCCGCGATCGGCGCGACGCTCGGCCTGTCGACGGGGATGAGCGGGCCCGAGCGGATCGCGGTCACGCGCAAGCTCGGCGCGTTCAAGACGTCGATGCTGCAGGATTTCGAAGCGGGGCGCGCGCTCGAGATCGGGCCGATCCTCGGCGTGTTTCCCGAACTCGGGCGCAAGCTCGGCGTGCCGACCCCGTATTGCGACGCAGTGCTCGGGCTGCTCCGGCAGCGCGCGACGAACAGCGGGTTGTAGTACGGGCGGGGCCGCGGCAGGCGCGACGCCGGTGACGCGAAGCGCGGCGATCCGCTTGCCGTGCGCAGCGCATGACGCAAAGCGGGCCGCCCGCGTCGCTGGTGAGGCGACCGGGGCGGCTCGTCGAATTCATCGGATCAATGGTATGGGCGCGTTGCCCGTGTTGCTGCTTCAGTCGTCCCGCTCGGTCGCGTGCGCGACCACCTTGTCGAGCAGCCGCTCGAACGTCTGGCGTTCGCTGTCGGACAAGCACGCGAGCAAGCCGTCGTTCCACTTGCGTACGATCGGCATGATCTTGCGATGCAGCGCGCGGCCGTCGGCGGTCAGTGCGATCAGCACGATCCGGCCATCTTCCTCGTTTGCACTGCGTTCGAGCAGCCCCTGGCGCAGCAGCGCCTCGGCTGCCCGGCTCGCCTGGCTCTTGTCGAGATTGGTGTGGCGCGCGAGATCCATGATTGAGAACGGGCCGAAGGCGCCGACGGCGGCGATCACGCGCGCCTCGGGCAACGAGATGTCGAGCTTGTGCCGGTACACCTCGCCGATCCCGCGGTCGGATCGCTTCGTGAGCGCGTGGAGGCGATAGGTCAGAAACTGATCGAGCCCGGCTTGACGGCCTTTCATGTCGAATCCTGAAGAAAAAGGGCGGGCCCGATTGTTCCTGTATCGCGCGCTCGGGTCAACGGTCAGTGTGCGCCGTACTTCAGGCGTGTCAATTGCTCCGCTTCGTTCGCGAGCAGGCTGGCCGCGTCGCGGATCGCGACGTCGAGCGTGATCGGCCCGGGAGCCGGCGAGAAGCAGCCGGAAAAATGTTCGGACAGGCGGGGCAGCGCGGCCGGGTCGATTGCGCCGGACAGCAGCGACGCGGGCACGCCGGCAGCCTGCGCGTGGCGGCACGCGATGAACGGCGCTTTCCCGTGCAGCGTCTGCACGTCGGAGCGGCCTTCGCCGGTGATCAGCCAGTCCGCGCCCGCGAGCGCCGCGTCGAGCCCGACCTGACGCGCGACCACTTCGGCGCCGGCTTCGAACCGCGCGCCAAGCATGTGCAGCGCGAAACCGAGGCCACCTGCGGCACCGGCGCCCGGCAGGTCGCGGCTGCGATGGTCGAGCGCGGCTTCGAGCAGGTCGGCGAAGCGGGCGAGGGCCGCGTCAAGGGTCGCAACCTGCTCGGGCGTCACGCCTTTTTGCGGGCCGAACACGGCGGTCGCGCCGTGCGCGCCCGTCAGCGGGTTGTCGACGTCGGACATGCCGATGAATTCGGTTTCCTTCAGGCGCGGGTCGAGCCCCGACGCGTCGATGCGTGCGATGTCGGCGAGCCGCGACGGAACCGGCTCGACCGGCTGGCCGCCGGCGTCGAAGCATTGGAGGCCGAGGCCCGCGAGCAGCCCGGCGCCCGCGTCGTTGGTGCTGCTGCCGCCGAGCGCGACGAAGAAGCGGCGCACGCCTTCGTCGAGCAGCGTGCGGATCGCTTCGCCCATCCCGCGCGTGCTGCGCGCGTCGACGGGCACGCTCATGCCGACCGGATCCGTGATGCCGACGATTTCGGCCGTCTCGACGATCGCGGTGCGCGCGTCGATCACGCCGACCGCCGCGTCGCGTGCCGCGAGCGATGCGCCGGCCACCCGCAGCGCGCGCCGTGTGCCGCCACCTGCCAGCATCGCGTCGAGCGTGCCTTCGCCGCCATCGGCCATCGGGCAGCGGCGCACGACAGCGTCGGGCCGGGCGCGGCGAATGCCGGTGGCGATCGCGTCCGCGACCTGTTCGGCGGAAAGCGAACCTTTGAACGAATCGGGCGCGATGACGACGACAGGCGCGGACGGGTGATGCGGCATGGTGTCTCCGGACGGCGTGATTGGTGTGAAGAATAATTGGGGCCGCGACGGCGGCGCACCCTCAGTTGGAGCTTACAGGATGGCGGGCCCGTGGAGGATACGGCGTTCGGCATAGCGGCGATCCGCGTGCATTGCCGTGCGAAGGGCTGTTGGCGCGGCGCAGACGCATGCGCGTCGCGCCGATCTGGCGGTGTGATGAAAATTGTTTGCTAGAATAGTCGATTCTTCCGGCCAAAGCCGTGCTCCGAGCCGCTTGCGCTAGCCATCCGGCGCGTGCAGGGATGGCGTGGCGCTCCGGCGCGGCGAGTGGATGTGACGCACATCACGCCGCAGGCAGGCACGGCAAGGAAAACCCGATTTGCTCGAATAATTTTAGGACGATTGAAGCCATGGCTAACGTTGTTGAGAACCTCGGCAAGCTTGAACGCCGTGTGACGATTTCCCTGCCGAAAGACACCGTGCAGAAGGAAATCGACGCCCGTATCCAGAAACTCGCGAAGAACGTGCGCATGCCGGGTTTCCGCCCGGGCAAGGTGCCGCTGAAGATGGTCGCGCAACAGTACGCGGGTCAGGTCGAAGCGGAAGTGCTGAGCGACAAGATCGGCCAGGAATTCTTCACGATCAGCCGCGCGGAAAACCTGCGCGTCGCTGGCCAGCCGAGCTTCGAGCCGAAGCAGGAGCAGGCTGAAGATGCATACGCGTTCGACGCGACGTTCGAGGTCTACCCGGAAGTGAAGATCGGCGATCTGGCGACGGCTGAAGTCGAGCGCTCGACGACGTCGATCGGCGACGCTGAAATCGACCGCACGCTGGACATCCTGCGCAAGCAGCGCGTGCACTTCCACGCACGTGGCGAAGCCGGCGAGCACGGCGACGGCGGCGCGGACACCGCAGCGAAGAACGGCGACCGCGTGACGGTCGACTTCGTCGGCAAGATCGACGGCGTCGCGTTCCAGGGCGGCACGGCCGAAGACTTCCCGTTCGTGCTCGGCGAAGGCCGCATGCTGCCGGAATTCGAAACCGCGGCGCTGGGCCTGAAGGCCGGCGAATCGCGCACGTTCGACCTGGCATTCCCGGAGGACTACCACGGCAAGGACGTCGCGGGCAAGACGGCGCAATTCACGGTCACGATGAAGAAGATCGAGTGGCCGCACCTGCCGGAAATCGACGCCGAATTCGCGAAGTCGCTCGGCATCGAAGACGGCGACCTGACGAAGATGCGCGCCGAGATCAAGGAAAACCTCGAGCGTGAAGCGAAGCGTCGCACGCAGTCGATCGTCAAGAACCAGGTGATGGACGCGCTGCTGAAGATCTCCGAACTCGACGTGCCGAAGGCGCTGATCGAGCAGGATCAGCAACGTCTCGTCGAAATGGCTCGCCAGGATCTGGCGCAGCGCGGCGTGCCGAACGCGAAGGACGCACCGATCCCGGCCGAGATGTTCGCCGAGCAGGCCGAGCGTCGCGTGAAGCTGGGCCTCGTGCTGGCCGAGCTCGTGAAGTCGAACGGCCTCGAAGCGAAGCCGGAACAGATCCGTGCGGAAGTCGACGAGTTCGCGAAAAGCTACGAAGACCCGAAGGAAGTGGTCCGCTGGTATTATTCCAACCAGCAGCGCCTCGCCGAGATGGAAGCGTTCGTCGTTGAAAGCAACGTCGTCGATTTCGTGCTGGGCAAGGCAAAGGTGACGGACAAGGAAGTGAGCTTCGAGGCACTCGCGAGCGCATCGGCGCAAGCGTAAGTGTCGCTCTAGCGGCGTGCCGGCTGTCGGAGCGACGGCCCGCACGCCGTTTTCACGTCAAGCGCACGGTTGCCATTAATATGGCGATTGAGCGGGCGGCTTCCCTCCGTTCAATTTTCCAATCGAACAAGGTTCATTGAATGATCACTCGCGCTGAATTGCTGGACATGCTTGCTTCGAACGCGCCGCAGGGTTTCGAGGCGCAAGCGCTGGGGCTGGTGCCGATCGTCGTCGAAACGAGCGGCCGCGGCGAGCGTTCGTACGATATCTACTCGCGTCTCCTGAAGGAGCGCCTGGTGTTCATGGTCGGCGAAGTGAACGACCAGACCGCGAACCTCGTGGTCGCGCAGTTGCTGTTCCTCGAGAGCGAGAATCCCGACAAGGACATCAGCCTGTACATCAACAGCCCGGGCGGGTCGGTGTCGGCCGGCATGGCGATCTACGACACGATGCAGTTCATCAAGCCGGACGTGTCGACGCTGTGCATGGGCCTCGCGGCCAGCATGGGCGCGTTCCTGCTGGCGTCGGGTGCGAAGGGCAAGCGCTTCGCGCTGCCGAACTCGCGCGTGATGATCCACCAGCCGCTCGGCGGCGCGCGTGGCCAGGCATCCGACATCGAGATCCAGGCGCGCGAAATCCTCTACCTGAAGGAGCGGCTGAACCAGTTGCTCGCACAGCACACGGGTCAGGACGTCGAGCGCATCGCGCGCGATACCGACCGTGATAACTTCATGTCGAGCGAGGACGCGAAGGCGTACGGACTGATCGATCAGGTGCTGCTGAAGCGCCCGTAAACTTAAGTGGGGTGCCGCCCCGATTCACGCGGCGCCCCTGCTATGTTCCGCACGCCCTGAGCCTCTGCGGCAAGCGCATCCGGCCGGCTCCGGTCGCGCCCTAGGCGCGGCGTTCGGAGCATTCGGCGTATCATGTCATTTACCTGTCCGGAGGCTCTACATTCATGGCGGACAAAAAAGGTTCGAACAGCGAGAAGCTGTTGTATTGCTCGTTTTGCGGGAAGAGCCAGCATGAGGTGAAAAAACTCATCGCGGGCCCGTCGGTGTTCATCTGCGATGAATGTATCGACCTCTGCAACGAAATCATTCGCGACGAGGCGGCTGCCGCCGGCGTCGAGGCCAGCCTGTCGCGGTCGGATCTGCCGAGCCCGCAGGAAATTCGCGACATCCTCGATCAGTACGTGATCGGCCAGGAGCGCGCGAAGAAGATCCTCGCGGTGGCGGTGTACAACCACTACAAGCGCCTGAAGCATCTCGACAAGAAGGACGACGTCGAGCTGTCGAAGAGCAACATCCTGCTGATCGGCCCGACGGGCTCCGGCAAGACGCTGCTCGCACAGACGCTCGCGCGGTTGCTCAACGTGCCGTTCGTGATCGCCGATGCGACGACGCTGACCGAAGCCGGCTACGTCGGCGAGGACGTCGAGAACATCATTCAGAAGCTGTTGCAGAACTGCAACTACGAGGTCGACAAGGCCCAGCGCGGGATCGTCTACATCGACGAAATCGACAAGATCAGCCGCAAGTCGGACAACCCGTCGATCACGCGCGACGTGTCGGGCGAGGGCGTCCAGCAGGCACTGCTGAAGCTCGTCGAGGGCACGATGGCGTCGGTGCCGCCGCAGGGTGGCCGCAAGCACCCGAACCAGGATTTCATCCAGGTCGACACGACCAACATCCTGTTCATCTGCGGTGGGGCATTCGACGGCCTCGAAAAGGTGATCACCGATCGCACCGAGAAAACCGGCATCGGCTTTGGTGCGACGGTCAAGAGCAAGCAGGAGCGCGACGCGGGTGAAGTGCTGCGCGAAACGGAACCGGAAGACCTGATCAAATTCGGTCTGATCCCCGAATTGATCGGCCGCCTGCCGGTGGTCGCGACGCTCGGCAAGCTCGATGAAGCCGCGCTGATGAAGATCCTGGTCGAGCCGAAGAACGCGCTCGTCAAGCAGTATCACAAGCTGTTCGCGATGGAGCGCGTCGAGCTGGAGATCCGGCCGGGCGCACTGCAGGCAGTCGCCCGCAAGGCGATCCGCCGCAAGACCGGCGCGCGCGGTTTGCGTTCGATCATCGAACAGGCATTGCTCGACGTGATGTACGAACTGCCGACAATGAAAGGGGTCAGCAAAGTCATCATCGACGAGAACGTCATCGATGGCGACGGCAAGCCTTTGCTGATCTACGAGGACACGCCGAAGGTGGCGGGTTCGAACTGACCGGCTTGCCGACGATGTTCTGCGAAAAAGGGCCGTTCATGAGACCGTGGGCGGCTTTTTTTCGTTTATCTTGTGGGTAACTCTGACTCGACACGCGGTGGTTACTTTTTTACCGAATATTTCCCGCACTTGAAGGCTTGCAATTCGTTGTGGCGGCCTCAATTACCGAACAATTGATTCCACTCATGGGGAAATGAAATGTCAGGCACCCAACTTCTCCCGCCGGAACGCATCACGCTCCCGCTGCTGCCGCTGCGGGATGTCGTCGTTTTCCCGCACATGGTGATTCCGCTCTTCGTGGGCCGGCCGAAGTCGATCAAGGCCCTCGAAGCAGCGATGGAAGGCGGCAAGCACATCATGCTCGTCGCCCAGAAAACCGCGGCCAAGGACGAACCGACCGAAAAGGACATGTACGAGGTCGGTTGTATCGCCAACATCCTGCAGATGCTGAAGCTGCCGGACGGCACCGTGAAGGTGCTCGTCGAAGGCCTGCAGCGCGCGAAGGCGTTGTCGATCGAAGAGCAGGAAACGCAATTCTCCTGCGAAGTGATGCCGCTCGAGCCCGATCACGCCGACAGCGCTGAAACGGAAGCGCTGCGCCGTGCGATCGTGTCGCAGTTCGACCAGTACGTGAAGCTGAACAAGAAGATCCCGCCGGAGATCCTCACGTCGCTGTCGGGCATCGATGAAGCAGGCCGCCTCGCCGACATGATCGCCGAGCGCCTGCCGCTGAAGCTCGACCAGAAGCAGCACATCCTCGAGATGTTCCCGGTCATCGAGCGCCTCGAGCACCTGCTTGCGCAGCTCGAAGCCGAGATCGACATCCTGCAGGTCGAGAAGCGCATCCGCGGGCGCGTGAAGCGCCAGATGGAAAAGAGCCAGCGTGAGTACTACCTGAACGAACAGGTCAAGGCGATCCAGAAGGAGCTGGGCGAAGGCGAAGAGGGTGCCGATCTCGAGGAACTCGAGAAGCGCATCAACGCCGCGCGCATGCCGAAGGAAGCCAAGAAGAAGGCCGATGCCGAGCTGAAGAAGCTGAAGCTGATGTCGCCGATGTCGGCGGAAGCCACCGTCGTGCGCAACTACATCGACACGCTGATCGGCCTGCCGTGGCGCAAGAAGAGCAAGGTCAACAACGACCTGTCGAACGCCGAGCAGGTGCTCGACGAGGACCACTTCGGCCTCGAGAAGGTGAAGGAACGGATCCTCGAGTATCTCGCGGTGCAACAACGCGTCGACAAGGTCAAGGCGCCGATCCTGTGTCTCGTCGGGCCCCCGGGCGTCGGCAAGACCTCGCTCGGCCAGTCGATCGCCCGTGCGACGAACCGCAAGTTCGTCCGGATGGCGCTTGGTGGCGTGCGTGACGAAGCCGAGATCCGCGGCCACCGCCGTACGTACATCGGTTCGATGCCGGGCAAGATCCTGCAGAGCCTCACGAAGGTCGGCGTGCGCAATCCGCTCTTCCTGCTCGACGAAGTCGACAAGATGGGTATGGATTTCCGCGGCGATCCGTCGTCGGCGCTGCTCGAAGTGCTCGATCCGGAACAGAACCACACGTTCGCCGACCACTACATCGAAGTCGACTTCGACCTGTCGGACGTGATGTTCGTCGCGACGTCGAACTCGCTGAACATCCCGCCGCCGCTGCTCGACCGGATGGAAGTGATCCGTCTGTCGGGTTACACGGAAGACGAGAAGGTCAGCATCGCGCAGCGTTACCTGCTGCCGAAGCAGAAGAAGAACAACGGCCTGAAGGAAGGCGAGATCGAAGTCACCGAGCAGGCGATCCGCGACATCATCCGCTACTACACGCGCGAAGCCGGTGTGCGCTCGCTCGAGCGGGAAGTGTCGAAGATCTGCCGCAAGGTCGTGAAGATGCTGCTGCTGAAGAAGGCATCGGGCGCGATCAAGGTCGACGGCGAAAACCTCGATACGTTCCTCGGCGTACGCAAGTACGACTTCGGCCTTGCCGCGAAGGAAAACCAGGTCGGTCAGGTGACGGGCCTCGCGTGGACGGAAGTCGGTGGCGATCTGCTGACGATCGAAGCCGCGGTGATGCCGGGCAAGGGCAACGTGATCCGTACGGGTTCGCTCGGCGACGTGATGAAGGAGTCGGTCGAGGCGGCACGTTCGGTCGTGCGCTCGCGTTCGCGTCGTCTGGGCATCAAGGACGAAGCGTTCGAGAAGCAGGACATCCACATCCACGTGCCGGAAGGCGCGACGCCGAAGGACGGTCCGTCCGCCGGCGGTGCGATGACGACCGCGCTGGTATCGGTGCTGACGGGTATCCCCGTGCGTGCCGATGTCGCGATGACGGGCGAAATCACGCTGCGTGGTGAAGTCCTGCCGATCGGTGGCCTGAAGGAGAAACTGCTTGCGGCGCATCGCGGCGGCATCAAGCTCGTGCTGATCCCGGAAGAGAACGTGAAGGATCTCGCCGAGATTCCGGACAACGTGAAGAACGCGATCGAGATCGTGCCGGTCCGCTGGATCGACAAGGTGCTGGAACTCGCGCTCGAGCGTTCGCCGACCCCGCTGCCGCCTGAAGAAGAGGCGAAGGCGGCGGCACCGGTCGCCGATGCAGCGAAGGATGCCGGCTCGACGGAATTCGTCAAGCACTAAGCATTGGGACGCCGTCCTTTCTGACGGTTGTTCACGAAACCCGCGGCGTGGCCGCGGGTTTTTTTATGCGTAGCCGAATCGCGTGCGCGAACGCTAAAAAATTCGCGTCAGGGCTTTGCAAAATGATCGGGGATGAATTAAACTTGCGGGCTCGCTGGTTGTTGATGCCGAAACGCAGATCGCAGCCAGAACGAATCGGAAACGGGTGCTTAGCTCAGCTGGTAGAGCGGCGCCCTTACAAGGCGTAGGTCGGGGGTTCGAACCCCTCAGCACCCACCAGTTTCCTGATTCAGCCAGACCAAGGAGCGGTAGTTCAGTCGGTTAGAATACCGGCCTGTCACGCCGGGGGTCGCGGGTTCGAGTCCCGTCCGCTCCGCCAGAAAATGAAAAAGCCCGCCTTGCGCGGGCTTTTTCATTTGCGTTTCCGGTTGCGCCCGCTCGCGTGACTGAGGGGTGGAGGAAGCCGCCTGCGCGGCCGGCGTCCGGCGGGACTCGAAAGGCTGCGCTTGCAAGCGCAGCCGCGGCCTGCGGGTTGCAGGCGACCCGTCCGCTCCGCCAAACAAACGAAGATGCCCGCCTTGTGCGGGCATTTTCGTTTTGCGCACCCGGTTGTCGCGTTGCACTCGCCACCAACACGTCTGCTTTTCTCCCGTCCCACCTCGTATGTTGTAATATCGGTCGTTTTGTCCAATTTTCCCGTCACGCATGCTCGATTTCTTCCGTAATCACCAGCGCCTGATGATGGCGCTCCTGCTCCTGATCGTGTTGCCGGGGCTAGGTTTCGTTGGGATCCAAGGCTTCCGCGGCTTCTTCGACGATAGCGCGAACGTCGCGGCAGTCAACGGGCACAAGATCACGCGGGTCGAATTCGACGGCGCGTTCCGCCAGCAGATCGACCAGGCGCGTCAGGCGCTCGGCGGGCAGTTCGACATCAAGATGTTCGATACGCCCGAGCACCGCAAGCAGGTGCTCGACGGCCTGATCCAGCAACGCGTGCTGGCCGACGAGACTCAGCGTCTGCACCTGACCGCCTCCGACAACGCCGTGCGCGACGCGCTGATGAGCGACCCGATGATCGCGTCGCTGAAGAAGCCCGACGGTTCGATCGACGTCGAACGCTATGCGCAGTTACTCGCGTTCCAGGGGATGACGCCCGAGCAGTATCAGGAGCGCGTACGCTACAGCCTCTCGCTGCAGCAGATCCCGGCCAGCATCGTGTCAAGCGCGTTCACGCCGAAGAGCCTCGCGCAACGCCTGTCCGAACTCGCCGCGCAGCAGCGCGAAGTGCAGGCGCTCGTGCTGAAGACGAGCGACTTCGCAGCGAAGGTCCAGCCGACCGATGCGCAGCTCGTCGCGTACTATGACGCGCACAAGCAGAGCTTCGCGACGCCGGAAACCGCGACGATCCAGTACCTCGTCTATTCGCCGGCCGCAGCCGCCGCGAGCGCGCAGCCGACCGATGCGGACATCAAGAAGTTCTACGACGACAATCCGACGCACTTCCGCACCGAAGCGCAGGTGCGCGTGAGCCACATCTTCATCGCCGCGCCGGGCAGCGCAAGCGCAGCCGACAAGGCTGCAGCGAAGGCGAAGGCCGAGCAGTTGCTGGCCGACGTGAAGGCGCATCCGGACCAGTTCGCGCAGATCGCGCAGAAGAACTCGCAGGACGCACCGTCGGCCGCGAAGGGCGGCGATCTCGGCTTCATCACGCGCGGCTCGACGGCGGGCGGCAAGGCGTTCGACGACGCCGCGTTCGCGCTGAAGCAGGGCGACGTGAGCGGCATCGTGCAGTCGGATCTGGGCTTCCACATCCTGAAGGCAACGGAAGTGAAGCCGGCGGCCGTCAAGCCGTTCGCGGAAGTGAAGGACCAGATCGCGGCCGACCTGAAGCAGCAGTACGCGTCGAAGGCATTCACGGACAACGCAGAAGGCTTCACGTCCACCGTGTATGAGAAGGCGAAGACGCTGCAGCCGGCCGCGGACAAGTACAAGCTGACGATCCAGACGGCCACCGTCACGCCGACGCCGAATCCGCAACTGCCGCCGACGAGCCCGCTGAACAATCCGAAGTTCCTGGCTGCCGTGTTCGCCAACGACTCGGTGAAGAGCCAGAACAACACGCAGGCGATCGACGTCGGCAACAACACGCTGATCTCGGCGCGCGTGACCGACTACAAGCCGGCCGCCGTGCCCGCGCTCGATGCGATCAAGGACGTCGTGCGCCAGAAGGTCGTTGCCGAGCAGGCCGCGGAACTCGCGAAGAAGGACGGTGCGGCGAAGCTCGCCGAACTGCAGAAGTCGAAGTCGACCGACGGGTTCTCGGCCGCGCAGAAGGTGTCGCGCACGCAGTCGCAGGGCCTGACGCCGGCTGCACTGAGCGCCGTGTACAAGGTCGACGCGAAGACGCTGCCGGCTTATGTCGGGGTCGATCTCGGCGCCGACGGCTATGCGATCTACCGCGTGAACGCGGTGATCCCGGGTTCGGCGGTCGATCCGCAGCAACTGGCCGCCGCGCAGCAGCAGATGGCGCAGGTCGACGCGCAAAGCGAAGGCGAAGCGTATCTCGCCGCGCTGCGCGATCGTTCGAAGGTGAAGCTGTACGGCTCGACGGCCAGCCAGTCGCAGGATGGCGACAACTGAGCGTCGTTTCGCACGCAACAAAAAAGAGCCCCGCTTCATGCGGGGCTTTTTGTTTTCCGGCGGGGCGGCGGCGTCAGCCGCGCGGCTTGCCGAGCAGCGGTTTCAGCGCCGGCCAGACGTTGTCGAGCAGAATGCCCTGCGCCTGCCGCGCGGGATGCATCTGGTCGGCCTGGAACATCTCGGGCTTGTTCTCGATGCCGGCCAGCAGGAACGGTACGAGCGGCACGCCGAGATCCTTCGACAGCCGCGTGTAGACCGCGTGGAACTTCTGCGTGTAGTCGGGGCCGTAGTTGGGTGGCACATACATGCCGACCAGTACGACCTTGGCCTGTGCCTGCCGCGCACCGGCGATGATGTCGCGCAGGTTCTGTTCGGTCGTTGCGAGCGGCACGCCGCGCAGCGCATCGTTCGAACCGAGTTCGACGACGACAACCGACGGCTTGAGCCGCTGCAGCACCGCGGGTAGCCGCGCGCGGCCGCCGCTCGTGGTGTCGCCGCTGACGCTGGCGTTCGCGACGCTATAATCGATTCGCTCGGTCGTGAGGCGTTGCCGCAGCAACGCCACCCAGCCGGTGTCGCGCGGCAGCCCGTATTCGGCCGACAGGCTGTCGCCGAGCACGACGATCACGGGCTGTCCCGATGTCGCGGCCGGTGTCGTCGCGGCGCGTGCCGGCACGGTGGCGGCCAGCAGGGTGCCCAGCAGCGCGGCGATCGCCGCGCATCCTTTCCAGCGAAATGTCGTGTCCATGTTCAAGATTACCGATCCGATCATCGAAGTCCATGACGTGTGCAAGCGGGTCGCCGATGCAACGGGCGAGCTGACGATCCTCGACGGCATCACGCTCGCCGTGACGCCGGGCAGCAGCCTCGCGATCGTCGGCGCGTCGGGGTCGGGTAAATCGACGCTGCTCGGCCTGCTTGCAGGGTTGGACAGCGCGACGAGCGGCACGGTTCGCCTGCTCGGTCGCCCGCTCGACCAGCTCGACGAGGATGCGCGCGCGGCGCTGCGCAACGGCGCTGTCGGGTTCGTGTTCCAGTCGTTCCAGTTGATGCCGCACCTGACGGCGCTCGAGAACGTGATGCTGCCGCTCGAGCTGCAGGGGGGCATCAGCGCGCGTGAAGCAGCCGATCGTGCCCGGGCGCTGCTCGTGCAGGTCGGTCTCGGCGAACGCACCGCGCATTATCCGAAGCTGTTGTCCGGGGGCGAGCAGCAGCGTGTCGCGCTTGCGCGCGCATTCGTCACGCGCCCGGCGATCCTGTTCGCCGACGAGCCGACCGGCAGCCTCGATGCGGCCACGGGCCATGCGGTCATCGACCTGATGTTCGAACTGAACCGCACGCATGGCGCCACGCTCGTGCTCGTCACGCACGATGTCGAACTCGCACGCCGCTGCGCGACGACCGTGACGCTCGACGCCGGACGCATCGTCGCACCGCAAGCCGCGCAGCGCGGCGCCTGAATGTTTAGGCCGGCCGTGCAGCCAGGGCTGCGTGGCCGGCATCGGTAAGACGCCGATACCTCAGCGCTTCAGCGCCGCACGGGCGCGCTCGATCAGCGCGGTGGTCGACGAGTCGTGCTTCGCTGGATCGAGCGACTCGGCCGACAAGTCGGCTTCCACCACCTTGCCGAGGATCTTGCCGAGCTCGACGCCCCACTGGTCGAACGGATTGATGTCCCACACCGTTGCCTGCACCAGCACCTTGTGTTCGTACAGCGCGATCAGCGCGCCGAGCGTGCGCGGCGTCAGCGCGTCGACCAGCAGCGTCGTCGTCGGGCGGTTGCCCGGGAACGTCAGGTGCGGCGCGAGCGCCTCCTTGCCCGGTCCTGCGACCTCGCGGGCTTCGTCGAGCGTGCGGCCGAGCATCAGGGCCTCGCTCTGCGCAAAGCAGTTCGCCAGCAGCTTCGGATGATGGCTCGCGAGCGGATGCTCGGGCGTCAGCACCGCGATGAAGTCGATCGGCACGATCGTCGGCCCCTGATGCAGCATCTGGAAGAACGCATGCTGGCCGTTGGTGCCCGGCTCGCCCCATGTGACGGCCGACGTCGGGTAGTCGACGAAGGTGCCGTCCAGGCGCGCGGATTTGCCGTTGCTCTCCATTTCGAGCTGTTGCAGGTATGACGGCAGGTAGTGCAGCGCTTCCGAATACGGTGCGACGAGATAGCTCTGCGAACCGAAGAAATTCCTGTACCAGATGCCGATCAGGCCGAGCAGCACGGGCAGGTTGCGCTCGAGCGGCGCTTCGCGGAAATGACGGTCCATGTCGTTCGCGCCCGCCAGCAACTCGTCGAACTGCTCGGGGCCGATCGCGATCATGATCGACAGGCCGACGGCCGACCACAGCGAATAGCGGCCACCGACCCAGTCCCACATTTCGAATACGTTGTCTGCGGCGATGCCGAACTTCACGACTTCGGCCGGATTCGCCGACACGCCGACGAAGTGCTTCGCGAGCGCGTCCTCGGGGCAGCCGCGCGCGACGAACCAGTCGCGCAGCGAGCGTGCGTTCGTCATCGTTTCGAGCGTCGTGAAGGTCTTCGACACGATGATCGCGAGCGTTTCCTCGGGGTCGACCTGTTCGAGCACGCGCGCCAGATCGGCACCGTCGACGTTCGACACGAAGTGCGTGGAGATTTCAGGCGTCGCGACGTGGTGCAGCGCATGCACGACCATCTTCGGCCCGAGATCGGAGCCGCCGATGCCGATGTTGATCACGTGGCGGATGCGCTTGCCGGTGTAGCCCGTCCACGTGCCGCTGCGCACGGCGCGCGCGAAGGTCGCCATCTTCGCGCGCTCGGCGCTGATCTGTGCGTGGAACGGCGCCTGCGGATCGGTCGCGCGCAGCGCGGTGTGCAGCGCGGCACGGCCTTCGGTCGGGTTGACGATCTCGCCCGCGAACATCGCGTCGCGGCGGGCTTCGACGCCCGCGTCGCATGCGAGCTGTACGAGCAGGCGCAGCGTATCGTCGTTGATGCGGTTCTTCGAGAAATCGGCAGCGAGGCCGCCGCCCGCGAGCGTGAAGCGTTCGGCACGCGTCGGCGTGCGGTCGTTTTCCGGCGCGAACCAGTCGCGCAGGCGAGCATGGCGGATTTGCTCGAAGTGGGATTGAAGGGCAGTCCAGGCGGGGAGCGAATTCAGCGTCATGGCGGTTCGAGTGAAGCGTGAATCGGGAGGAATGCCGCGCCGGCTCATCGGGATCGTAAGGCCGGCGGACGAGAGGGCCCGCCGTGCGGCGGGGCAGCCAGTATAGCGGCCTTATGTGTCGGCGCGCGGCGGCGCATAAAAAAGGCGATTGATCAGCGTGCGCACCATCGGCGCGAGTTCGCCGGCCGTGAGTCCGGCCGGGCCCGTGCCGTGTGCGGTCAGCGTGTCGGCCGCGAGGCCGTGCAGGTAGACGCCCGCGAGCGCCGCTTCGTACGGTGCGACGCGCTGCGCGAGCAACGCGCCGATCAGGCCGCCGAGCACATCGCCGGTGCCGCCCGTGGCGAGCGCGGCGTTGCCGGTCGGATTGATCGTCACGCGGCCGTCGGGCGCCGCAATCACCGTGCCCGAGCCTTTCAGCACGACGTTCGCCGCATAACGAGCCGCGAGCGCCTGCGCGGTGGCCACGCGGTCGCGCTGGATCGTCGCCGTGTCGCTGCCGAGCAGCCGGGCGGCTTCGAGCGGATGCGGCGTCAGCACGCACGGATTGCCGCGCGTACCGCGCGTGGCAACGGCTGTCGCGAGATCGGCATGTGTCGCGACGAGGTTCAGCGCATCGGCATCGAGCAGCGTCGCGGCATCGTGTGCGAGCACGTCGCGCACGAGCGTCGCCGCAGCCTCGCGCGTGCCGAGCCCGCAGCCGGCCGCGATTGCGGTCATCGCGCCGAGATCGAGGCCGTCGGCCGGATGCAGCATCAGTTCGGGGAACGGCGGGTCGTACGGCGGCGCGCCGGCGCCGAGAAAGCCGACGTGTACCTTGCCGGCGCCGGCGAACAGCGCGGCGCGGGCGGCCAGGATCGGCGCACCGCACATGCCCGTGTCGCCGCCGAGCACCGCGAGACTGCCGAACGTGCCCTTGTGGGACGCGAATGCGCGCGCGGGCAGGGCGGCGGAGAATCGGGCGGGCGCGTTCAGCACGATGGCCGGCGCGGTGGGCGGCGCGACGTCGAGCGATGCGACGTCGATCTCGCCGGCGAGATCGCGGCCTTCGCCGGTGTAGAGGCCAGGCTTCGCGGCGATGAAGGTGAGCGTATGGGTGGCGGCGACAGCGACGCCCGCGCCGACGATCTGGCCCGTATCGCTGTCGAGCCCGCTCGGCACATCGAGCGCAAGCACGTGGCCGCCGCTGCGCGCATGCGCGGCGATGCGCGCGGCCTGCTCGGCGAACGCGCCGTCGAGCGCGCGGCCGAGACCGATGCCGAACAGCCCGTCGACGACCCACGCATAGCCGTCCAGCGACGCGGGCGGTGTGGCCGACAGCGGCACGCCGGCCGCGCGCGCGAGGCCGAGCGCCCATTGTGCGTCGTCCGACTTCACCGGCATCGGCATCCACGCTTGCGTCGCGACGCCAAGCTGCTGGAGGTGAGCGGCGGCAACGAGCGCGTCGCCGCCGTTGTTGCCCGGGCCGACCGCGAACCATACGGGACGGTCATCGCCGGCCACGCGCGCCGACAGCCAGTGTGCGGCGTCGGCGCCGGCGCGGCCCATCAGCGTATGCGGCGGCAGCGCCGCCGCGGCGTCGGCTTCGGCCGTGCGCAGGTCGGCGACGCGCAGCAGCGCGATCGGATCGGAATCGGGGAGTGGGCGGGTAACGGTCATCGCGGGGTCGTGGCGGCTGGCAAGGAGGCCGCCGGGGACGGGCCCGCGGCGGTCAGGTCGTGAAGCGCGCGGCGCGCAGCGCGGCGAGCGTGTCGGCGGGCCAGTGCTGCACGTCGCCGCCCAGGTAGTCGGTCACCACTTTAGCAGACCCGCACGCGAGTCCCCAGCCGGCCGGGCCGTGCCCGAAATTGACGAACACGCGCGGATGCGGGGTCGGACCGACGACAGGCAGGCCGTCCGGCGACAGCAACTGCGTGCCTTGCCACGACAACGCGGCCGAGATCCGCGCGGCGCCGGGCACCCAATCGTGGACGGCCTGCCCGAGCAGCGCGAGCGCGGTCTCGGACAGCGGCTCGGCGAGCGGCTTCGCGGTGTCGGGCAGACTCTGCAGCACGGCGCCGCCGCCGACGCGCAGCCGCTGGTGGGTGCGCGTGATCGAGATCCGCTTGATCGAATCGATGACGTTCAGGTGCGGTGCGTGTTCTTCATAGGCGACCGGCGCAGTGAGCGTATGGACGCGCACCGGGTGCAGCGGCAGGCGCCAGCCGAGCCGGTCGAGCAGCGGCAGGCTGCCGGCGCCGGCGGCGACCACGATCGCGTCGGCGGAAATCACGTCGACCTCGCGTGCGTTCGACGCGCGCCGGTCGCTGGGCGGGGCGAGCTCGACTGCGGCGCGGCCGGTGTCGGCGCGGATCGCGGCGACTTCCGCGCCGAAGCGGAACTGCACGCCATGCTCGTCGAGCGTCTGCTTGACCAGTTTCGCGAACAGCGGGCAATTGCCGGTGCGTTCGGTCTCGAGCAGCACGCCGCCGGCGAAGCCGGGTTCGGCCGGCACCGACGGCTCGAGCACCGCGCATTCGTCGGCGGAGAGCAGGCGGTACGGCTGGTCGTGCGTGCGCAGCAGCTCGAGCGCGGGCTGCATCGCTTCCCAGTCGCGCGGGTCGCGCACCACGTGCAGGATGCCGGGCTTCTGCTCGAATTCGAGTTCGAGGCGCATCTCGATGTCGGCGAGCGTGTCGCGCGACGCATCGATCAGCGGGCGCAGCCGCGCGTACTGGGCGGCGAACGCGTCGGGCTCGCGCAGCGTGCCGAGCTGCTTGACGAAACGGCGCACGCCGCCGTTGAAGCCCGGCTTGTAGACGATGCCGCTGTCGCGCGGCTGGCGCTGGTGCATGAAGGTCGGGCCGAACCAGACGTCGAGCGGGCTCGGCAGCAGCGCGCCGCCGTCGCCGTAGGTCGCACCCTGCGCGACGGTCGCGTGGCGTTCGACCACGCACACGCGATGGCCGGCCGCGCGCAACTGGTAGGCGGTGGCGACGCCGCTGATTCCGCCGCCGATGACGATGACATCCATGGATTGCTTCGATGACGGGTGGCGCGCGTGCGCCGCCTGGTGAAATTCGCTGAGGGCTCCGGCCCGGTGAACCCGGAATGATAGCGCCAAAATCGCGGGAGCCGGCGCCGGGCGAGCACGGACCGTGCAGCCGCGCCACGGCCGCCAGTTGCCTCGCCCGCGCGGGGCGGTCGGTGCGCGGCGCGCACCGCGGCACCGTTGCGGTGCATGCGGACTGCCGATCGGCCGGTCTGGAGCGACCGACTTCCGGGTATAATTACGGCCTTCCTTTCGCCCCACGTCGCCACCTCGCGCGACTCATCGACGTCAGTCCAGCCCATGGCTCACTTCTCGTGTTTTCCCGGCGCTTCGGCCCTCTCCGATTTCCGTCAAACCCGTCTGCTCGATACGCTCAGGCAAATCGACGCCAACATTGTCGCGGTGCGCGGGCAGTTCCTGCACTTCGTCAATGCGGCCGAGCCGCTGTCGGCCGACGACAGCGCGCGCATCGACGCGCTGATGCACTACGGCGCGCCGTTCGAGCCGGCGGCCGAGAAGGGCACGGCCGAGACCTTCGTCGTGCTGCCGCGCTTCGGCACGGTCTCGCCGTGGGCGAGCAAGGCAACCGACATCGCGCAGCACTGCGGCCTCACGCACGTGCGCCGCATCGAGCGCGGCGTCGAGTTCACGGTCACGCTGAAGTCGGGCCTGCTCGGCGGCAAGAAGGCGCTGTCGGACGACGCGCGCGCGGCCGTCGCGGCCGCGCTGCATGACCGGATGACCGAAAGCGTGGTCGCGGCACGCGACGACGCGAAGCACCTGTTCGATGAACTGCCGGCCAAGCCGCTCACGCGCGTCGACGTGCTGGGCGTCGGCCGCGGCGCGCTCGAGCGCGCGAATGTCGAGCTGGGCCTCGCGCTCGCCGACGACGAAATCGACTACCTGGTCGACGCATTCCGCAAGCTCGAACGCAACCCGACCGACGTGGAACTGATGATGTTCGCGCAGGCGAATAGCGAGCACTGCCGCCACAAGATCTTCAACGCGCAGTGGACGATCGACGGCGAAGCGCAGGACATGTCGCTGTTCGCGATGATCCGCAACACCGAGAAGCTGAGCCCGCAGGGCACGATCGTCGCGTATTCGGACAACTCGTCGATCATGGTCGGCGCCGAAGCGGAGCGCTGGTTCCCGCGCAACACGGGCGCGGCCGGCGAGCCGGGCGCGCGTTATGGCCGCCACACCGAGCTCACGCACACGCTGATGAAGGTCGAGACGCACAACCACCCGACGGCGATTTCGCCGTTCCCGGGCGCGGCGACCGGCGCGGGCGGCGAGATCCGCGACGAAGGCGCGACGGGCCGCGGCGCGCGCCCGAAGGCCGGCCTCACGGGCTTCACCGTGTCGAACCTCGATCTGCCCGACGCACGCCAGTCGTGGGAAAACGCGCGCGACGCGGCGCAGCCGGTCGGCGAACGCAACCCGAACGAGGTGCACGGCCCGTACGGCCGCCCCGACCGCATCGCGTCGCCGCTGCAGATCATGATCGACGGCCCGATCGGCGGCGCCGCGTTCAACAACGAATTCGGCCGCCCGAACCTCGGCGGCTATTTCCGCGTGTACGAGCAGAACGTCGGCGGCCAGGTGCGCGGCTATCACAAGCCGATCATGATCGCGGGCGGCCTCGGCAACATCGCGGATCAGCATACGCACAAGCACGACGTGCCGGCCGGCTCGCTGCTGATCCAGATCGGCGGCCCCGGCATGCGGATCGGCATGGGCGGCGGCGCCGCGAGCTCGATGGCGACCGGCGCGAACACGGCCGAGCTCGACTTCGACTCGGTGCAGCGCGGCAACCCCGAAATCGAGCGTCGCGCCCAGGAAGTGATCAACGGCTGCTGGCAGCTCGGCGCGGAAAACCCGATCCTGAGCATCCACGACGTCGGCGCGGGCGGCCTGTCGAACGCGTTCCCCGAGATCGTCGACGGTGCGGGCAAGGGCGCGCGCTTCGAGCTGCGCAAGGTCGCGCTCGAGGAATCGGGCCTGTCGCCGCGCGAAATCTGGTCGAACGAAGCGCAAGAGCGCTACGTGCTGGCGATCGCGCCGGCCGATCTGCCGCGCTTCGAGGCGATCTGCGCACGTGAGCGCTGCCCGTTCGCGGTGGTCGGCGTCGCGACCGACGAACGCCAATTGAAGCTCGTCGACGACGAAGCGACGGGCGCCGACGAATACCCGGTCGACATGCCGATGGAAGTGCTGCTCGGCAAGCCGCCGCGCATGCATCGCGACGTCACGCGCGTGGCGACCGAGCGCGCGCCGGTCGACGTGACGGGTATCGCGCTGTCGGCAGTCGCCGTCGACGTGCTGAAGCACCCGACGGTCGGCAGCAAGTCGTTCCTGATCACGATCGGCGACCGTTCGGTCGGCGGCACGTCGGTGCGCGACCAGATGGTCGGCCCGTGGCAGGTGCCGGTGGCCGACTGCGCGATCACCGCGCTCGACTATGCGGGCTTCAAGGGCGAGGCGATGACGATGGCCGAGCGCACGCCGCTCGCGGTGATCGACGCGCCCGCATCGGGCCGCATGGCAGTCGGCGAGGCGATCACGAACATCGCGAGCGCGCCGATCGCGTCGCTCGACAAGCTGAAGCTGTCGGCGAACTGGATGGCCGCGTGCGGCACGGCTGGCGAGGACGCCGCGTTATTCGACACGGTCAAGGCGATCGGCATGGAGCTGTGTCCGGCGCTCGGGATCGGCATCCCGGTCGGCAAGGATTCGCTGTCGATGAAGACGAAGTGGGACGAGCAGGGCGTCGCGAAGGAAGTGGTGTCGCCGGTGTCGCTGATCATCTCCGCATTCGCGCCGGTCGAGGACGTGCGCCGTCACCTGACGCCGCAACTGCGCCGTATCGCCGACGCGGGCGACAGCGTGCTGATCGCGATCGATCTCGGCCGCGGCAAGAACCGGATGGGCGGCAGCATCTTCGCGCAGGTCACGCAGCAGGTCGGCGACACGACGCCGGACGTCGACGATGCGGAAGACCTGAAGCGCTTCTTCAACGCGATCCAGTCGCTCAATGCGCAAGACAAGCTGCTCGCGTACCACGATCGCTCGGACGGCGGCCTGTGGGCAACGGTGTGCGAAATGGCGTTCGCGGGCCACGCGGGCGTGTCGCTGAACGTCGACATGCTGACGCTGGACCCGAATCACGAATCCGACTACGGCGATGCGAAGGACTGGGCGAAGCAGACGAGCGGCCGTCGCGAAGATCGCACGCTGCGCGCGCTGTTCTCCGAGGAGCTCGGCGCCGTCGTGCAGGTGCGAGCGACCGACCGTGACGCGGTGCTCGGCGCGCTGCGCGAGTTCGGGCTGTCGGCGTGCTCGCACGTGATCGGCTCGGTCAACGATCGCGACGTGATCGAGGTGTACCGCGACGCGAAGAAGATTTTCGACGCACCGCGCACCGAGCTCCATCGCGCATGGAGCGAAGTGAGCTGGCGCATCGCACGCCTGCGCGACAACCCCGCGTGCGCCGATGCTGAATACGACACGCTGCTCGACGCGGCCGATCCAGGCATCTCGCCGGTGCTGAGCTTCGATCCGGCCGACGACATCGCCGCGCCGTTCATCGCGACGGGCGCACGGCCGCGGGTCGCGATCCTGCGCGAGCAGGGCGTGAACTCGCATCTGGAAACGGCCTACGCGTTCGATCGCGCGGGCTTCGATGCACACGACGTGCACATGAGCGACCTGCTCGCCGGCCGTGCAACGCTCGCCGATTTCGCGGGTGCGGTCGCATGTGGCGGCTTCTCGTACGGCGACGTGCTGGGCGCTGGCGAAGGCTGGGCGAAGACGGTCCGCTTCAACGCGAACCTTGCCGACATGTTCTCGGCGTTCTTCGCGCGTCCCGACACGTTCGCGCTCGGCATCTGCAACGGCTGCCAGATGCTGTCGAGCCTCGCGTCGATGATTCCGGGCGCGGAAGCGTGGCCGAAGTTCACGCGCAACAAGTCCGAGCAGTTCGAGGCGCGCTTCTCGTTCGTCGAAGTGCAGAAGTCGCCGTCAATCTTCTTCGCGGGAATGGAAGGTTCGCGGATTCCGGTCGCGGTCGCGCACGGCGAGGGCTATGCGGACTTCTCGCAGCAGGGCGACATCGATCGCGTCGCGGTCGCGATGCGTTACATCGACCACCGCGGCGAAGCGACCGAGGGGTATCCGTTCAACCCGAACGGCTCGCCGGCCGGCATCACGTCGGTCACGACGGCCGACGGCCGCTTCTCGGTGCTGATGCCGCACATGGAGCGTGTGCATCGTACGGTCGCGATGAGCTGGCACCCGGAAAGCTGGGGTGAAGCGAGCCCGTGGATGCGGGTGTTCCGTAACGCGCGCCGCTGGATCGGCTGATCGGGATGATGTTCGACCCGAACGCGCCGGTCGAGGTCGTCACGCTGCGCGACGAGCGCGCGAGCGACGGCGACGCGATCGGCCGTGTGATCGTCGCCGCGTTCGCGGGCGAGCCGGAAGGCGGGCAGTTCGAGCGGCGGATCGTTGATACGCTGCGTGCGGACGGTTCGTTGAGCGTCTCGCTCGTCGCGGAGCGCGACGGCCGCCTGATCGGGCACGTCGCGTTCTCGCTGGTGTCGATCGGCGGCGAACCGTCGGGCAGCCAGCGCTGGTATGGGTTGGCACCGCTCGCGGTGCTGCCCGACTGCCAACGACAGAGCATCGGTGCAGGGCTGGTGCGCACGGGGCTCGACGCGTTGCGCCGGCTTGGCGCGCGCGGTTGCGTCCTGCTCGGCGACCCCGCGTACTACGCGCGGTTCGGCTTTGCGCCATCCGGCGACATCGTGTTCCCGGGCGTGCCGCCCGAGTATGTCCTCGCGCTGTCGCTCGACGATTCGGCGCCGCGGCCGTCGGGTGACGTTCGCTATCAGGACGTGTTCCATCCCGCGTAGCCTGCGCTTGCGGTGCGTGTGAATCCGGCACGGAAAAGGCCGCTCTTTGGAGCGGCCTGTTTCTTTTTGCCGGGCTGCAAGCGCATCGTGACGCGCCCGCAGGCAGTGCGCGGGCAATGAAAAAGCCGCTCCGAAGAGCGGCTTTTCGATGCATGGGCGATGAGCGCCGGCGTTACTGGATCTTTGCCTGCTGGCGCAGACCTTCCTCGAACGCCTGCAGCTTCTGCTGCACGAGCTGCTGCGCGATCTGCGCCTTCACCTGGTCGAACGGCGGCGGCGCGATGTCGCGGATGTCGTCGACGCGGATGATGTGCCAGCCGAACTGCGTCTTCACCGGCGTGTCGGTCATCTGGCCTTTCTGCAGCTTCTGCGCAGCCGCTGCGAATTCCGGCACGTATGCCTTCGGGTCGGACCAGTCGAGGTCGCCGCCGTTCTTGCCCGAGCCCGGATCCTTCGAGTACTGCTTCGCGAGATCCTCGAACTTCGCGCCGGCCTTGATCTTCGCGATCAGTTCCTTCGCCTGCTGCTCGTTGTCGACGAGGATGTGGTGCAGGTGATATTCGCGGTTGCCGCCGGCGCCCTTGACGAGGTCGTCATAGCGGGCCTTCACTTCGGCGTCGGTCGGCTGGTTCTTCTTCAGGAAGCTCTCGATCATCGAACGCAGCACGACGGTCTGCTGCGCGACGGCGACTTGCGCCTTCACGTCCGGACGGTTCGGGATGCCTTCGCGGATGGCTTCCTGCATCAGGATTTCGCGGTTCACGAGTTCCTGGCGCACGGCCTGCTGCAGTTGCGGGCTGTCGGTCTGGCCTTGCTGGACGAGCTGAGCAACCATCGCGTCGGCGCGCGACTTCGGAATCGGCGTGCCGTTGACGACGGCGATGTTCTGGGCAAATGCCGGTGCCGCTGCAAAGGCAGCCGCCGCGACCCACAGGCGGGGGGATTTCAGGATCATCGGGAATTCCTAATGAGACTAGATTGAAGATTCGTTGAACTCTTCGGGCGTGTAAGCCACGATCGCGAGCGCGTGAATGCCGCGCTGCATCGCATCAGCGAGCGCATCATACACCAGCCGGTGCCGCGCGACGCGCGGCTTGCCCGCGAAGGCGGCCGACACGATCGTGACCGTGAAGTGGCCGCCGGCGGCCGCGCCGGCGTGGCCCGCGTGCTGCGCGCTGTCGTCGCGCACGGTGAGCGACAGCGGGGCGAGCGCTGCGGTGAGGCGCGCTTCGATCAGCGCGATGCGTTCGTCGGGCGACGCGTGGAGAAAGGCGTCCGTCATGTCACTCGTCCTTCAGGTATTTCGTGAGCCACAGGCTCTGCAGGATGATGAATACGACCATCGCGCCCGTCGTGCCGAACAGCTTGAAGTTCACCCATTGCGATTCGGTGAAGTTGTGCACCACGTACAGGTTCGCGACACCGAGCACCGCGAAGAACAGCGCCCAGGCGACGTTCAGCTTGTCCCACACGGGGTGCGGCAGCGTGAGCTGCTTGCCCATCATCTTCTCGATCAGGTTGTTGCCGAACACATAGCGCGCGGCGAGCAGCCCGATCGCAAACAGCCAGTACAGCACAGTCGGTTTCCATTGAATGAATTTCTCGTCATGCAGGACGAGGGTGGCGCCACCGAAAACGACGATCACGCCGAGGCTGACCCACAGCATCGTGTCGACCTTCCGGTGCCGGAAGGCAACCCATGCAACCTGGGCCAGCGTCGCGACGATCGCGACGGCGGTAGCGGTAAAGATGCCCCAGACCTTGAAGGCGGCAAAAAACAGGATGATCGGAAACAGATCGAACAGGAATTTCATGGCGCTCGCAGCTGCGTGAAAGGCCGCTTGCGCGGCCTTTCACCGTTGTAGGGACCCGCCAGGCGCCACCGTCGCGGATCGGGGTGGCCAACCCGGAGGCAGGCCGCCCGGGCGAGGGTCGCCTCGCCGATCCGTCCGGCGCCGCTCATTCGTTTTCGGGTCGGGACTCGAAGTTTAACGCAGCTGAATTGATGCAGTACCGCAAACCGGTCTTGTCGCGCGGGCCGTCTTCGAAGACGTGGCCGAGATGCGCGCCGCAGTGATTGCAGCGCACCTCGACGCGCACCATCCCGTGCGAGTAGTCGACCTTTTCGTCGATCACCTCGCCGTTGAGCGGCTTGAAGTAGCTGGGCCAGCCGCAGCCCGAGTGGAATTTGGCGCCGGATTCGAACAGCGGGGTGCTGCAGACGACGCATTTGTAGATACCGTCGTCTTCCGTGTCGGTGTATTCGCCGGTGAATGCACGCTCGGTCGCCGCATGCTGCGTGACTTCGTACTGCATCGGCGTGAGCCGGCGGCGCAGCTCGGCGTCGTCCTTCTCGTACGGGAAGGTCTTGTCGTCGGAATCGTGGGACATGTGGGGTTCTCCTGATCGGTCGGTCGATACGCGCGGGTTGGGGCTCAGGACGAGCAGCTCACTTCGAGCGACCCGGCCCAGTCGGGCGGCAACGCCGCGTACGCTTCATGCTCCGGTTGTTCGTCGAACGGCCGGCGCAGGATCTGCGCGAGTCGCTCGACTTCCGAGAAATCCTTTTCCTTCGCGCGCCGGATCGCGACTTCGGCCAGATGGTTGCGCAGGACGTATTTCGGGTTCGCGCGGTTCATCGCGGCTGCACGTGCCGCGTCGTCGCGCGTTTCCTCGGACAGCCGCGCGCGGTAGAGGTTCGCCCACGCATCGAACGCGTCGCGGTCGATGAACAGGTCGCGCACGGGCGCGTCGCGGCTCGCGTCGTGCTTCGAGAGCTGCGCGAGCCGGCGGAACGTCAGCGTGAAATCCGCGTGGCTCGCATGCATCGTCTCGAGCAGCTTGTTGGCGAGCTCGGCATCGTTCTCGCGCTCGAGCTCGAGGCCGAGCTTCGCGCGCATCGCGCGTTCGAGCGCGGGGCCGAAGCGTTCCGGAAACTTCGCGAGCACGGCCTGCGCGTCGTCCACCGCGCGCTCGGCGCGTGCGTCGTCATCCGCAATGCCGTGCTGCAGCCCGATCAGCGGCAGCAGTGCCTGCGCGAGGCAATAGCAGTTCCAGTGCGCAATGCGCGGTTGCATCCGGTACGCGTAGCGGCCGCCGTTATCGGAGTGATTGCAGATGTGGTTCGCGTCGAACGCGTCGACGAAGCCGAACGGGCCGTAGTCGATCGTCACGCCGAGGATCGACATGTTGTCGGTGTTCATCACGCCGTGGCAGAAGCCGACGGCCTGCCACTGCGCGACGAGGTCGGCCGTGCGCAGCGTCGCGGCTTCGAGCAGCGCGAGGTACGGATCGTCGGCGCGGCGGCAATCCGGGTAGAAGCGGTCGATCACGTGATCGGCGAGCTGGCGCAGCAGGTCGGGGCGATCGTTCGAGAAGAAGTGCTCGAAGTGGCCGAAGCGCACGAAGCTTTCCGACACGCGCGTGACGACGGCCGATGTCTCGATCTCCTCGCGCACCACCGGCTGGTCGGAACCGATCACCGTCAGCGCGCGCGTGGTCGGGATGCCGAGGTGATGCATCGCCTCCGAGCACAGGAATTCGCGGATCGACGAGCGCAGCACCGCGCGGCCGTCGCCCATCCGCGAGTACGGTGTACGGCCGCTGCCTTTCAGTTGCAGCTCGTAGCGGCGGCCGTCGGTGCCGGTGCGCTCGCCGATCGTCAGCGCGCGGCCGTCGCCGAGCTGCCCGGCCCACACGCCGAACTGATGGCCGGAATACACCGAAGCGTACGGCATCGCGGTTGCGGGCCAGTCGCGCGTCGGGTTGCCGGCGAACAGTTCGGCGAAGCCAGGCTGCGCGGCGATCGACGCCGGCAGGTCGAGCAGTTGCGCGACCTCGTCGGAAAAGCCGACGACGTACGGCGCGGCAAGCGGCGCGGCCGGCAGCCGCGTATGAAACGCGTCGCCGAGCCGGACGAACGCGCCTTCGGCGGGTGCGCCGAGCGTGGCGGCGAGGTCGGGAAGGGTGTCAGCCGCATCGGCTGCGCTTCGGGAAAACGACATGTTGAGCGCCTCTGGGTAAGCCGATATTGTAAGGCGGCGCCGCGCCGCCCGCATGGTGGCCCGCGCACCGTGCGCCACGCCCGTCCGGGGCCGCCGACTGGCGCGCTGCAGAGGCACCGATTCGCATCCACACGGAGAACAAGACGATGGGCAAGCCGTTGCTGGGCCAGATGATGGACATGCCGTTGCTGGTTTCCTCGCTGATTTCTCATGCCGCGCGGCACGCCGGCGACACGGAGATCGTGTCGAAGCGCGTGGAAGGCGATCTGCATCGCTACACGTACCGCGATTGCGAGCGCCGCGCGAAGCAACTGGCGCAGGCGCTCGCGCGGCTCGGCGTCGAAATCGGCGATCGCGTCGGCACGCTGGCGTGGAACGGCTACCGGCATCTGGAAGCGTATTACGGGATTGGCGGCATGGGGGCCGTGTGCCACACGATCAACCCGCGCCTGTTCCCCGAGCAGATCGCGTACATCGTCAATCACGCGGAAGACCGCTACGTCTTCTTCGATATCAATTTCGCACCGCTCGTCGAGGCCATCGCACCGCAATGCCCGCACGTGAAGGGTTGGGTCGCGATGACGGACGCCGCGCACCTGCCGTCCGGCACGACGCCGTTCCTCTGTTACGAAACGCTCGTCGAAGCGGAGGATGGCCGCTACGAGTGGCCGCGCCTCGACGAACAGCAGGCGTCGGGGCTCTGCTACACGTCGGGCACGACCGGCAACCCGAAGGGCGTGCTGTATTCGAACCGCTCGACCGTGCTGCACGCGTACGGCGCCGCGCTGCCCGACGCGATGAACCTGTCCGCGATGGACGCCGTGCTGCCCGTCGTGCCGATGTTCCACGTCAACGCATGGGGCCTGCCATACGCTGTGCCGCTCACGGGCGGCAAGCTCGTGCTGCCCGGCAAGGATCTCGACGGGAAATCGCTTTACGAGCTGATGGAAGCCGAGCGCGTGACCTTTTCCGCGGGCGTGCCGACCGTGTGGCTCGGCCTGCTCAACTACATGCGCAAGGCCGGCGTGCGCTTCTCGACGCTGAACCGCACGGTGATCGGCGGCTCCGCGTGCCCGCCCGCGATGCTGCGCACCTTCGAGGACGAATACGGCGTGCGCGTGATCCACGCATGGGGGATGACCGAGCTGTCGCCGCTCGGCACGCTCGCGAAGCTCAACTGGGCGCAGTCGCAGCGGCCGCTCGACGCGCAGCGCAAGCTGCTCGAAAAGCAGGGGCGCGTGATCTGCGGCGTCGACATGCGCATCGTCGGCGAGGACGGCCACGAACTGCCGTGGGACGGCGTCGCATTCGGCGAGCTCCAGGTGCGCGGCCCGTGGGTGATCGACCACTACTTTCGCGGCGATACGTCGCCGCTGTCGGACGGCTGGTTCCCGACCGGCGACGTCGCGACGATCGACCCCGACGGCTTCCTGCAGATCACCGACCGCAGCAAGGACGTGATCAAGTCGGGCGGCGAGTGGATCAGCTCGATCGACATCGAGAACGTCGCGATCGCGCACCCGGGCGTGGTCGAGGCCGCCTGCATCGCCTGTGCGCACCCGAAATGGACCGAGCGCCCGCTGCTCGTCGTGGTGCCGCGCGAAGGGGCGAACCTGAGCCGCGACGCGCTGCTCGCGTTCTACGAAGGCAAGGTCGCGAAATGGTGGATTCCCGACGACGTCGTATTCGTCGAATCGCTGCCGCACACCGCGACCGGCAAGCTGCAGAAGCTGAAGCTGCGCGAGACGTTCCGCGATTACGTGTTGCCGACGGCGGTTTGCGAGCCGTAACGCCGGGCGCGGTCCGGAAGCGGCTCGTGAAACGGTCGCCCGATCCGTCCCCGGATCGGGAACAAAATTCAAATTGAACGACCGTGCTTTTTCGTTGTATGCTGCCTCCGTTCATCCGGACATGCGGCTGTTCGACCGCGCACAATGAAGCGCAGCCACCCCGGCGCGCGATGCATGGAGGCAGGCAGATGGCAGTGGATTACTCGACTCGCGACGGCGTGGCCGTCCTTACGCTCAACAATCCGCCCGTCAACGGGCTGGGTCTGTCGACCCGTCAGGGGGTCATGGACGCGCTCGATCGCGCCGCGCAGGATCCGTCGGTCACGGCCATCGTGCTGACCGGCGCGGGACGCGCCTTCTCGGGCGGCGCCGACATCACCGAATTCAATACGCCGAAGGCGTTGCAGGAGCCGACGCTGCACACCGTGATCCGCGCGGTGGAGGCGAGCGCGAAGCCCGTCGTCGCGGCGCTGCACAGCGTCGTGATGGGCGGCGGCCTCGAGCTCGCGCTCGGCGCGCACTACCGCGTCGCGGCACCCGGTGCGCAGGTCGCGCTGCCCGAAGTGAAGCTCGGCCTGCTGCCGGGCGCGGGCGGTACGCAGCGCCTGCCGCGCGCGGTGGGGCTCGAAACCGCGCTGAACATGATCGTGTCGGGCGCGCCCGTGCCGTCGGAGCAGCTCGCGAAGAGCGGGCTGTTCGACGAAATGGCCGACGGCGACCTGCTCGACGCGGCCGTCGCGTTCGCCCGCAAGGTCGGTGCGCAGAAGGGGCCGCATCCGCGCGTGCGCGATCGCAAGATCGTCCACGCGAACGCAGCGGGCTTCATCCAGTTCGTGCGCAATTCGGCCCGGGCCGCCGCACCGAATTTCCCCGCGCCGCACAAGTGCATCGACGCGATCGAGGCTGGCGTGCTGCACGGCTTCGACAAGGGCAGCGTCGCCGAGCGCGAGGGTTTCGTCGCGTTGATGATGACGCCGGAAAGCCGCGCGCTGCGGCATGCGTTCTTCGGCGAGCGCGCGGCGAGCAAGATTCCCGACGTGCCGGCCGATACGCCGTTGCGCGAGATCCGCCGCGTCGGCGTGATCGGCGCGGGCACGATGGGCGGCGGGATCGCGATGAACTTCGTCAACGCAGGCCTGCCCGTCACGCTGCTCGAGACGAAACAGGAAGCGCTCGAGCGCGGCGTCGCGACGATCCGCAAGAACTACGACGCGCAGGTGAAGAAGGGCAAGCTCACGCAGGAGAAGCTCGACGCGCGCATGGCGCTGATCACGCCGACGTTGTCCTACGACGACCTGAAGGACGCCGACCTGATCGTCGAGGCCGTATTCGAGGAACTCGGCGTGAAGGAGCAGGTGTTCAAGAAGCTCGACGAAGTCGCGAAGGCGGGCGCGATCCTCGCGTCGAACACGTCGACGCTCGACGTCGACAAGATCGCGGCGTTCACGAAGCGTCCGCAGGACGTGGTCGGCATGCACTTCTTCAGCCCGGCGAACGTGATGAAGCTGCTCGAGGTCGTGCGCGGCGCGCAGACCGCGAAGGACGTGCTCGCCACCGTGATGGCGGTGGCGAAGAAGATCCGCAAGACGGCGGTCGTGTCGGGCGTGTGCGACGGCTTCATCGGCAACCGGATGATCGAGCAGTACATTCGTCAGGCGCTGTTCATGCTCGAGGAAGGCGCGCTGCCCGCGCAGGTCGACCGGGCGATCGAGAAATTCGGTTTCGCGATGGGCCCGTTCCGGATGAGCGACCTCGCCGGCAACGACATCGGCTGGGCGATCCGCAAGCGCCGCTACGTCGAGCAGCCCGATCTCCAGTACTCGAAGATCGCCGACCGCCTCTGCGAGCAGGGCCGCTTCGGCCAGAAGACGGGGGCCGGCTGGTACGACTACGTGCCGGGCGATCGCAAGGCAAAGCCGTCGTCGCTCGTCGACGAGATGGTCGTCGCGTATTCGAAGGAGCGCGGCGTCGAGCGGCGCAAGATCGGCGACGACGAGATCGTCGAGCGGCTCGTGTTCGCGCTCGTCAACGAAGGCGCGAAGATCCTCGAGGAGAAGATCGCGTCGAAGGCGTCCGACATCGACATGGTCTACCTGACCGGCTATGGCTTCCCGCTGTGGCGCGGCGGCCCGATGCTGTACGCGGACATGGTTGGCCTCTACAACGTCGAGCGCGCGATTCGCCGCTACGCGGCTGCGCCGAACGGCGACGCATGGCAGCTCGCGCCGTCGATCGCGGCGCTCGCGAAGGCCGGCCGCGGGTTCAACGGCTGACGCGCCGGATCGCGGCGCGACGAACACCCGGAGAAATGCAATGAAACGCACCGACGACGTCCTGCTCGTGATCGACGTGCAATACGACTTCATGCCGGGCGGCGCGCTCGCGGTGCCCGACGGCGACGCGGTCGTGCCGGTGATCAACGCGCTCGCGCAACGCTTCGACCAGGTCGTGCTGACGCAGGACTGGCACCCGCGCGAGCACGTGTCGTTCGCGGCGAACCATCCGGGCCGCGAACCGTTCTCCACGCTCGCGCTGCCGTATGGCGAGCAGGTGCTGTGGCCCGTGCACTGCGTGCAGGACACCGACGGCGCGGCGCTGCATCGCGACCTCGACATCCCGCATGCGCGGCTCGTGATCCGCAAGGGCGGCGACGCGCAGGTCGACAGCTATTCCGCGTTCGTCGAAGCCGATCGCACGACGCGCACCGGGCTCGCGGGCTATCTGCGCGAGCTCGGCGCGAAACGCGTGTGGTGCTGCGGGCTCGCGACCGACTACTGCGTCGCGTGGTCGGCGCTCGATGCGCGCGCGGCGGGTTTCGAAGCCGCGGTGATCAACGATGCGTGCCGCGCGATCGACCTGAACGGGTCGCTCGCCCGCGCATGGCAGCAGATGCAGGCAGCGGGCGTCGCGCATGTGACGTCCGCGGGCGCGCGCCCGGCGGCGTAGCGCATTCCCCCATCCGATTCAGGACATGAAGCAGGACCGAAGGAGACTCGCATGACCGAAGCCGTAATCGTATCGACCGCCCGCACGCCGTTGGCGAAATCCTGGCGCGGCGCTTTCAACATGACGCACGGCGCGACGCTCGGCGGCCACGTGGTTGCGGCTGCGCTCGAACGCGCGAAGCTCGACCCCGCACGCGTCGAGGACGTGATCATGGGTTGCGCGAACCCCGAAGGCGCGACCGGCGCGAACATCGCGCGGCAGATCGCACTGCGCGCGGGGCTGCCCGTGACGGTGCCGGGGATGACGGTGAACCGCTTCTGCTCGTCCGGGCTGCAGACCATCGCGCTGGCCGCGCAGCGGATCATCGCGGGCGAAGGCGAAGTGTATGTGGCGGGCGGCGTCGAATCGATCTCGTGCGTGCAGAACGAGATGAACCATCACATGATCCAGGAAGGCTGGCTCGCCCAGCACAAGCCGGAGATCTACTGGAACATGCTGCAGACGGCCGAGAACGTCGCGAAGCGCTACGGCATCTCGAAGGAGCGGCAGGACGAGTACGGCGTGCAGTCGCAATTGCGGGCGGCGGCCGCGCAGGAAGCCGGGCGTTTTCGCGACGAGATCGTGCCGATCACCGTGCTCGCGGGCATCGCCGACAAGGCGACGGGCCGCTTGTTCACGAAGGAAGTGACGGTGTCGGCCGACGAAGGGATTCGCCCCGACACGACGCTCGAAGGCGTGTCGAAGATCCGCTCGGCCGTGCCGGGAGGCGTGATCACCGCCGGCAACGCGAGCCAGTTCTCGGACGGTGCGTCGGCCTGCGTCGTGATGAGCGCCGACGCCGCGCAGCGCGAAGGGCTGCAGCCGCTCGGCGTATTCCGCGGTTTCGCGGTGGCCGGTTGCGAACCGGACGAGATGGGCATCGGCCCCGTGTTCGCGGTACCCAAGCTGCTGAAGCAGGCGGGGCTGAAGGTCGCCGATATCGGCCTGTGGGAATTGAACGAAGCGTTCGCCGTGCAGGTGCTGTACTGCCGCGACACGCTCGGGATTCCCGAGGATCGCTTGAACGTGAACGGCGGCGCGATCGCGGTCGGCCATCCGTACGGCGTATCGGGCGCGCGCCTGACGGGCCATGCGCTGATCGAGGGCAAGCGACGCGGCGTGAAGTACGTGGTCGTCACGATGTGCATCGGCGGAGGGCAGGGCGCAGCCGGGCTGTTCGAAATCCTCTGATCTTTGACGCCGAGCAGCCGCGGTTTTGCTTCGGCGAGGCAGGCGGCCGCGGCGCGAATCGGCGCGACTGATCCGCTATTCGAAACAATCGGGAAGCAAACGGCATGCGCCCGGCAATGCCGTTTCCCCTTACTTGTCAAACGAATTGCCCCACCTATACTTGCTCTGACATTTGCCTTTCGGCACGATGGGCCGGATCGTGCGTCGTGCGATCCGTGCCGCGAAGGTTAGAACCAACGCAGCAGACCGACCGGGGACCGAATGAGTACGACCTATGCAGCCGGGGAACCGCCGCGCGTCGTCAGCGCGGCCGCGAGGCTCTACGCGAAATGCCTGCTGGTCGGATTCGCGTTGCTGCCCGCCTATCTGATCGCCTATCTGTGGTTCTTCAGCGACCCGCGCGTCGTGTTCGAGAACCACGCGTTCCATGAAATCGCGATCGCCGCCGCGACCCTCGAAGGCGCGTTCGTCACCTACGTGACGTGGGTGTGCTACCGGTCGTCCGGCGAGCCGCTGCTGCGCTGGCTGACCCTTGGCTTTCTCGGCTTCGCGATGATCTATGCGCTGCATGGCGCGTTCACCGGGATGGCGCATCACAACATCTGGCTGTTCCTGCTATACGGGCCCGCGTCGCGGCTCGTGATGTCGATCCTGCTGCTTACGGGCCTGCTGTCGTATTCGCGACCGCCCGATCGCATCGAGAAGCGCACGAGCATGCGCACGTGGCTGCCGTGGATCGTGTTCTTCGTGATCGTCAACGTGGCCGTGGCGTACATTGCGTATTCGCCGGTCGCGGGCGCGCCGGGTACGCGGCTGTCGATGGAAGGCGGCGCGCTCGTGTTCTCGCTGCTGAATGTCGCCGTGCTGCTCGCGCGGCGGATCCGCTCGCCGCTGATGATGATCTACGGCGTGTCGATCATGGCGTTTGCGCTGTCGTCGCTCGCGTTCATTCTCGGCAAGCCGTGGAATCACATGTGGTGGCTCGCGCACGCGATTTTCGCGGGCGGCTTCTTCCTGCTCAGCTACGGCGTCGTGCAGGCGCTGCAGACGACGCGCTCGTTCTCGGCGATCTACAGCCAGGAAGACCTGATGAGCCGGCTGTCGGAATCGATGGCGCGTACCGAGAGCGCGCTGCAGGAACTGCGACGCACGAACCAGAAGCTCGAATACATCGCCGCGACCGATCCGATGACGGGCGCGTCGAACCGCCGGCAGTTCATCGCGCAGGTCGAGCGCGAGATGGCGCGGGCCGAGCGTGACGGCACACCGTTCTGCCTGCTCGCGCTCGATCTCGACAATTTCAAGAACATCAACGATGCATACGGGCACCAGATCGGCGACGAGGTGCTGCGTGGCGTCGTGCGCCAGTGCCTCGATGCGATCCGGCCGGCCGGCGGGCTCGCGCGGGTCGGCGGCGAGGAGTTCATGGCGCTGCTGCCGGAAATGCCGCTCGAAGGTGCGCGGATGACCGCCGAGCGCGTGCGCTCGTCGATCGCGAGTTCGCCGTTCGGGCTCGATTTCAAGCGCGTGCAGGTGACGGTCAGCGTCGGCGTCGCGCAATACGGGGCCGACGGCAGCACGGTCGATGCGTTGCTGCGCGTGGTCGGCGAACGCCTGTACCAGGCGAAACGGGAAGGGCGGAACCGGGTCGTTTCGCGGTGACATGGGTTTGCGCGGCACGCGGGCACGGGTGATCGGGCGCGCGACGTTCGGCAATGCGGCCGTGCGGAAGAGGTGTCGGTCGCTTCAATGCCTGCCGAAGCCCCGGTGGCGGTAACGCCTCCGGGGCTTGTGCATGCCAGGTCGGTATGCGTCCGGCGCTGCGTTACCGCGATGCCAGGGCCGCGGCGCGCTTCTTCGGCTGAGCATCCTGCATCCGCTGCGACGCCTGCCACCAATACTTGCCCGCACGCTGCTGCGGATCACGGATCGCGAGATACGTCGTACTCCAGAGCTGTGCCGCGTTCGCCTCGGTGGCGTCCGCGCTGCGCGTGCCGAATGCATCGGTCTGGTACTTGCCGTTCACGTAGGACCACGTCCACATCTCCGACGTGCGCATGTCGCGTCCGTTCGAGATCACCTGCCAGATCGTCTGCCGCGCTTGCGTGAGCAGCGTGCGTGTCGCGGCTGACAGGTCCTGGCGCGCGAGCTGGCGATCGAGCCCGGCCACCCACATCGCCTGCTGCCACGACCAGATTACCGTGCCGTGATACGCGGAACTGGTGAACTTCGGCCACAGCGTCTGGCTTGCATACGCAGGATTCGCGATCAGCATCCCGGCATCGGTCACGAGCCCGGTCGGGAACGGCCGCGTGACGTCGGCGACGATCCGCTGAAGCTCGTCGTCCGGCGGCGTGCCGAACAGCAGCGCGAAGCCGCCATCCGAATTCATCACCGGGATCGGATTGCCCTGCTGATCGAGCGACAGCGCGTAGAACGCCAGCGGCATGCCCGGTGCGGCGCCGGCCGGCACGCCGGCGGACGGCGCATAGGCGGACACGTCGGTGGCCGCCTGCGTGGCCGGCACGCTGACCTGGAACAGCGGAGGTGCCTGCGTTTCCCACGTGGCCGCCTGGTTCGCCGTGTTGGCGAGCGTCGCGCGCTGTCCGGCATCCAGATACGGATCGAGCAGGCCGCGCGTGAGGAATGCGTTCGCCGCGCGCAACGCGGCCGGCACGAGCACCGCATTCACGTCGTACGGGTAGACGCCGCCGCCGAGCCCGTCGGTGCTGTCGCGCCAGTTGCCGACGATCTCGCCGGGCCGCAGGTGGATCAGGTTCGCGACCGACGGCTGCTGCGCGAACGGCTGCGCGGTCGTCGCGACGTGCAGCAGGTTGACGACCAGGCGGCTGCCGTTGGTCTGCCCGTCGCTGCCGCGTTGTGCAAGATATGCGGCCGCGCGGGCCTGGCCGCGCGTATCGTCGATCAGCCACGCGGCAGCGATCGGCGCGAGCAGGTAGTCACTGTCGATCATCTTGTAGTCGTAGGTTGGCGTCGAATCGTTCGGCCGCCCGTTCTTCTGGTTGTCGACGAGGGCGAATTCGCCGATACCTTCCTCGTGCGCGACCTTGCCGTCGGTCGACAGCCGGCTCAGCACCGACGACAGGCCTGCCTCGATCGCCGCGGGTGCGAGCACGGGCATCAGCATGCGCACCGAGATCAGCGTGTCGCGGCCGAAGTAGGTGTCGTACTGCCACGAGCCGGCCAGCAGCTTGTCGTGGAAGCTCAGGAACTCGAGCACGTTCTGGCTCACCGGGTCGGGGTTGACGGACGGCGCGAGCAGGTCGGCACGCGTGATCGGCGACAACGGCGTCTCGCCCGACAGCGCATCGACGTGCAGCCGCAGCGTGTGCGAGCCCGCCGGTGCGCTCAGGACGAGCTTGCCGCCCGCTGCCGGCGCGATGCTGCCGCCGCCGCGCAGCGTGATGCGCAGCGAATAGCCGGGCGCGCCGTCGATCCGGTCGCGTTGCCATTGTGCGGCGCTGCCCTGGACCGTCGGCGCGGTGAGGATCTGCTCCGGAACCGTTGCGCCGCCGTTGAAGTCACGCAGGAAGCGCACGTTGCTGAGCACGCCCTGGCGGATCGTCAGCGCGTTGGTGTCCACCGACACGTCGGCGCCGATACCGTACAGCGGGCGGCCGTGTGCGTCGGGTGCCGATAGCGCGGACGGCGGCGTGTCGAGGCTCCAGTTCACCGGCTGCGCGGTGTCGTCGAACCACAGCCCCGTGCCGCTGTTGCCGGCGGGGAAGACCACGAGCAGGCGCGGCTTCGTCGACGAGCGCGCGAGCAGGTGCGCGGCGATCTTGTCCTGTCGGTAGAACGCGTTGATCTGGCCACCGGTGTCCATGCGGAACGACAGCGCAGCCTGGTTCGATGGCGGGCTGGCCGGCTGGATGTCGTCGTCGTTGCAGGCGGCGAGCAGGCCGGCGCAGACGAATCCCGTGCACAGCGATTTCGCGAAGCGATGCATGTCACGTCCCTCCTGATGACTGGCGATTTTTTCGAGACTTATCGAATGAGCGGGTGCTCGGTCTGCTTCACCCGGCATTGTGGAATTCCCGGAAATTATGGAATTAATCCGGGCGTGATTCTGGGGTGAATTGAATGGGAAATAACCCGTTATCGGTTAATTCCTGAATTGAAAACAATAGGAGGCGCTGCCTCGGCCAGGCATGAAAGACTGCTCTGCTGGTGTCCCGGTGCAGTGCCGCCGTTGGTGCGTACACGGCGTGAAAAACAAAACGTAAGCCGCCGTAGGGGATTCTAAAGTTCCGATAAAGTCGAAGTCAATAATGAATTGATGGTTTTCGTATAATGCACTGAAATGAGGTCGCAATTATTGCTTGCCGGATCGGTAAAATATGCAAATTTAAGAGGGAGTGGAGATGCGCCGATTATCGAGTTCGGCGAAAATCGATTGGCAATCGATGTCCGTATTGGCGATTGATTTCGAACCGGGATTGAATCATGACGGTTCGTCTGTCGCCGAGTCTCGGGCGGTGGAAACGGAAGGCGCGGAAGGCGATGGATTCGGCGATACGGAGCGGTGAGCAACCGGCGTTCCTGCGACCGGGCCGACGGGGGACCCCGAGAACCTGACTCCATGCGATCGCGCCAACCGCGTCGGCAAGTTTGGTAGGCTGGGGGCCCGCTTCCGTTTACCGAATTGACGCAGTCGATCATTGATGCGATTCGATATCCGTCATTTGCGGGGCTGACGATTTTGCGACAGAGCGACTCTTCATCGATGGTCGATGGTGGTTGACGTCGCGTTCACTCCGGAGCATGCACCGTGCTGCACGTACCCGACGATTCAGTGGTCGTATTGGTTGATTTTCAGACGCGGCTGATGCCGGTGATCCACGAAGGGGTATCCGTCGTCACGCAGGCGGTCCGACTTGCCCGTATTGCGCAGATAGTCGGGGTGCCGGTGATGGGTACCGAGCAGAGCCCCGTCCAGTTGGGCCGGAACGTACCGGACATCCAGGCGCTGTGCTCGAACACGATCGTCAAGGACCATTTCGACGCGTGCGCCGAGGGACTGGTCGATGCATTGCCGGCCGGGCGCAATAGCGTCGTCGTCGCCGGTTGCGAGGCGCACGTGTGCGTGTTGCAAACGGCGTTCGGGCTGTTGCGCAGCGGCCGCCAAGTCACGGTGGTCAGCGATGCAGTGGGGTCGCGCAAGACGATTGACCGGGACGCAGGGATCGCTCGGCTCGGGGCGGCGGGGGCGCAAATCGCGACGGTCGAGATGATCGGGTTCGAGTGGCTGGGATCCAGCCGGCATCCCCATTTTCGCGATGTGCTGCGCCTGATCAAATGAGTCGCGTCGCCCCCGCGCGCTGACGGAAACAGCGTTCCTGGAGCCGGATGCGTGAATCTCGGGATACCGGCCATTGGAGCCGGCAGGTTGGGTAGGCTTGCTGGCGGCGGTCGCGGGCGGGATCCTCGCGTCGGCGGGCGACACGGAGAAAATTGGGCATCGTTGCCGCTGGTATGAATTGATGCCCGTTTCGAGCCCAGCCTTTCAGCGCCTGGTCGCGCGGTCCGGCACGCGAGTGAATGGCGGGGCGGCGGAACATGCGTGACCGGCTAGGGTTTCAGCGGGAATGGCGGATCAACGCGAACGGGAGCGAACGAAGCGATTAGACACATTGATCCAAGCCGCTCTGGGCTGGACCGACAGTCACCTGCATGAGTTCGAGATTGCGGAGGAGCGCTACGGCATCCCCGAACGGAAATTTCAGAGATTGGCGAGCAACCGTAACTGGTGCTGGGTCTCGGTCCCCAATACGAGTACATAGAATCGCGCTTCGCGACGCTCAGGCGCCGAAAGATTTTGTGTGTCGGAAAACGTGTTCCATTCGTCACCGTCGATGCGCTCAAGTTTGCCATGGGTCCGAGCAAAGGCAAGCAACAACCGACTCGCTTCACGTCGGATAACGATGCGGTCCATATTCAATACATAAGGTCGCCAGCCGTCCAGAAGCACAACGTAGTGAGGTACGTAACTTCGGTCGACTATCATCGTCGGCGTTGCCATTCCTCGAGATCTGGTTAGCAAATCAGACTCCTTCGAACGTCGCCATCCGCATAGGGTTTTCAACGTGGAAGAATGGTTCCGTTAGCTCTGCTCGTCGCGTTCGAGCATTGACATCGCTCGTCAACCATACTGTGACGTTAGCCATTCCTCTGCCCATTTTTTTGCGTACGCAACTGCATCGTCACGATTGTAGAAGGCAGCCAGATCGCTGCTATTGTGTACTTCTTGCTCCGTGCCGTTCATCAGTGTCGCGGTAATCCGCACGTGCGCGACATACTGGACATCGGCTCTGCGCGGTGTCGAATCGATCCGGAATCGTGTTGAATTGAAGAGCATTTTTCGTCCAAATTCTGTATTTCGGTGATCGAGTCAACGACTGACGATTTCTTCTCGTTAGCTTGCTGCTGTTGCTCGAGCGCTCGCACCATCACATGACGGTTACTGTCAGACACGCTCCCGAAGGTACTGGATGCACTTTAGTCGTAGACCTAACCGATTTGCGGGCGCACCTTGCGGGTGGGTTGTCGAGTCATATGCAGCACCAGGACGCTGTTCAGGAGGCGTGGAGCTATCCACCGGGTGGACGGACTTCGCTATCTGAAGAGCAGCATGACCTATCCAGACGCGATCGCGCCACTCGCATTTCGCTCGATGGACGATTAGCCATGCCTGCAATGATTCAACTAGCTGATGGGGTGACAGCCACTGACGAGTTTTCCTTTGGGTGACGAGTTGCAGCGCAACAAGGAAACAGAGCAGATCCACATACCTGGTTGCGACGCGCATGGTTGGTCTTCTGGCTTTCAATGTTTGTGAACGCGTCGGCGTGAGCCCATCCTCAGATACTGAGCGCCTTCTCTATTGCGGCAATCAATTTGAATGCGTCGTCCCGACCGATCAGAAAACCCCGGCTGGTGTACTCGCACCCGAATGCATAGAAGCTAGGTAACAGGGTCACCATGTCTTTCTGCTGATTGAAATCGACTTCGCATTTAGTCAGCGGGAAAAACGGAGGCGCCTCGGTCGGCATGTTGTACACGATGCCCTCCTAGTACATTTTCCGGGGCGGCAACATGCGTTTCGCACGCAAGCGCTGCCTGGCAACGGCGCTGGCTTTTTTGCGCTTGCGTTCCGTCGTGGGCTTTTCATAGCCGGTGCGGCTGCGCAACTCGCGAATCAACCCGGTTTTCTCGATGCCACGCCGGAATCGCCGGAGCGCGACATCGATCGGTTCGTTGAGCTTCAGAATAATTGTCGTCATGTAGATCCTGTTTTGAAAGATTCGAGCGTACAGCTAGCCGAGTCGTGTCATGACGGCGCTGGCTATCTCGTCGGATTCGAATTCCGAATATCCGGCCCCGATCGATAGTGCACGTATTGCCACGAACATTTGCAGCTCATGTTGACGGCACATCGCTGAATCGGCGATTCTGGAGGGCACGACGGTGTCGATCCGGGTGACCTCATTTCGTCTGATCAAGCCGAGTAGTTCGTCGATGATCATTTCGCCCTCCAAACGACCGGGAAATTGTGTTGCGCTGACGAGTCGCTTCAGCGTGCGCTGGAAAAGAAACCCTGTTTTTCGCGATTGTCGTCGATGATGTTCTCGGCAAAGCGCACCGAGGCACGACGGGCGTCGCCGGCGCTGTCATATGGCGAGGTGTCGCGCAATCTGAACGTCTGGCTCTGTGTCAGCGTATCGGTGGTCCCGCGAAGGCAAATCTTGACGGCCGCGTCGAACCCGGCATCGTAGTTATGCGGGCTGCCATTCGGCGCCGGCACGTGCGGGTAAATCAATGGGTAAATCTCGAATCCACGGTAGACGTGCATGCTCATGACAAACTCCTGGCGTTCGGCCACGACGAGTCGCATGGGCGAACACATCCAGCCGGTGTCCCTGTTGCGGAGCGGGCTGGTTGGTGAAGGGGACTACGTTGCAGCGCGAAGGAGGGGCGATGCAGCAAGAGGGCGGATGGAGGGGCGAAAGATCAGAGGTCTGGTGATCTCCCTGATGAACCCATCATACGCGCATCGTTTGATGCCCGTATGATTTATTTTGGGTACGTACAAGAACCTGTCGGCATGCGGTGCGACAGGTGTGCGGTATCGGCTTGCGAGTGGCAGGCGGTGACGTTGTCACGTGTCCACTCGACGACCGCGTGATCAGGCTAGCGTCGAACGAATCGCTTTCCCGTCGAAGCGCCCGGCGCCCGGTCGTCTCTGTGCCGGAAATTGATGCGGCCGTTGGTCAGATCGTAGACGGACAACGCCAGCCTTACGCGAGCCCCTGCGAGGATCCTGATACGGTGCCTGCGCATGCGTCCCGATGCGTGTGCGGCGACCGTCGCGCCGTTTTCCGGTGTCACGCGGAATCTGCTGCCCGGGAGGACTTCATCGACAACGCCGTCCGGTTCCGGGCGTTGTTCTTTTGCCGTGCCAATGTCTCCCGTCAGAGCGATGACCTGCATCCGAAGGCAAGTTCGCTGTTACGACCGGCTCAATTCGCTATTGCGGCGCAAGTGGGCGCCTCTTCGGGCGCGAGTTGGTGCCGGAGGGCGGCTTTGGCGGCACCCAGTTCAATGCGGTGCCCAACTTGGGCAGGATCATGGCCTGCTTGGCACGCGGAGGGGCCTTGTTACTGCGAGGCTGACTTCGGGTCATGCGGATTCTCCTGATGTGCGGCTTGCGGGGAGGCGGTGAACATGCCTTGCCCGATCGCACTCGTGCGGCTGAACACGCGCGCTACGAGCGATGTTTGCGTATCGACATACGCACTTGGTCGACGGCCGGATGTGAGACGGATGGTCGGGCCTGGTCTGCGTCGAGTCGCGTTGCATCTACGACGGAGGGTGTAGCAATTGAAGCGGCAGTGAGGTGTCGCTTCGTGAGCAGGACGGATGGCGTCGGGCGATTACAGCGGGGTAATGTTCGATGCTTGCAGACCCTTGGGGCCATTCTTTGTCTCATAGCTGACTTTCTGACCTTCCGCGAGGGTCTTGAAGCCGTCGCCGCGAATTTCCGAGAAGTGAGCAAACAGATCGTCGCCGCCGCTGTCGGGGGTGATGAAGCCGAAGCCCTTGCTGTCGTTGAACCACTTGACGGTACCGGTATCCATGGCAGATCTCCTGAAAATGGACGAGCACATACGCCTCGAATGGACGAGGAAAAGAAATCAAGGAGGGAGAGGACAACGAATACCGCAGGTTGCGGTCGATGATGAGCAGCAATCGCGCTTCTTGAATACTTCAGCGGCCGACAGTACGCGTCGTCAAGAAATGTGTCAAGCGCTTTTGGCCGGGGGGAGCACGTGACAAACCGGTGAGTGACCGGAACTCAAGTGCCACAGTCGATGCAGGCGTCGTGCACCGACCGACGTTGATCAATTCTTCGAATTGCGAATGAATTTGCAGGTAGCGAACTGGGGGTCGTGGCTCTTGCGAACGACTGGACGATGCGTGAAAGCGCTGACCGACGCGTTCACGCGGCAACGGTCCGAAACGGGTGTGGATCACGTCGACTCGTTCCCAAAACGGACCGCCTGGTGACACAGCTGCAAGGTGATCATTGATCCCGTCGTTCCGGGTGGCGAATCGCGATGGCTGGCACGGATGATCGTCAATTCGCGGACACGGCACGTTGACGCTGGCAAAACACTATCGTCGTGGATGCTTCATTTCCTCGGCTTCCACCGCGGCGAGTCGTTCCTCGCTTGCGGAAACGGATCCCATGGCTTCGTCGATCGATGCCAATGCATACTCGCAAGCCAGTTTCGTTTCTTCAACCGTAGGCTCTGGCTCCGCATCGTCGCTGGGCGGAGGGGAGAGCATGTCTCCGAGCATCATCGCCAGTTCAGGGGTGTCCCATTGCTCGCCCCTTTGTTCCTTCTTCTTTATATGGTGCCGGATTTCCGCGTCTTGCTCTGGCGAGAGTGGAAGGTGTCGAAACGTGTTGCTTGGTTTGGCGTCAATCATGATGTTGCCCTGAAGGTTGAATTCGACTTGCTTGAACTGCCTCCCGGATTGGACGAGCCCAGGAAAACGATGAGGCTGACGGAACTGGTTTCTATTTGCAACTGCGCGAATTGTGGATTTGTTCGAGGCGTCCCAAAAGCTCATCTACTTGGAGTTCGAGGACCTTGTTTCGCTGAGATTGCCTGCGGAGTCTGTTGAGCTTGACTGTCCAATACGATGGATTGCTTACAGGCGATCTGTCGATGAAGGCGTGTTCTGCTTGCTCAAGGAGTCCGATCGCTCGCCTGATGTGGACCAACTCGCGCTCCACTTCGCAGTACCAGCTCATGTTTGCCGCCTGTTGTTGACGATTTGCATCTTGACTTGCTGCCCCGCCAGAACACCGGGGTTCACTCAGGGGCGCAGGAGCCGACTCCGAGCTGTGTCGCTGCCGCGCGGCGGGTGTGGTGAGGGGGGAATGTGGTGCGCAAGTAGGGCGCGACACGGACTGCGGGGGAGGGAGGCCCGTTAATCCACAAATGGAGCCCGGACGAAACCATCATACGCGCATCGCCGGTCAGGCAACTGTTTAATTTCGGTTGCGACGAAGAACACGCATCGTTGAATGCGAGATGAATCGCCGTCTCGGCTACGCGCCAGGCAGCGCCAAACCGTCCGGCGTGAGCTAAGCAAGATCATCAAGACCCGAGGCCGCTTCCCGACCGACAATGCGGCAACGAAACTGGTCTGGCTGGCACTGCGCAACCTCACGGCTGACTGGGGGCGTGCCGCTCACGACTGGAAGACAGCCATGACCCAGTTTGGTAGGCTTGTTGCCTGCCTTCGCTTGTCGGGTCTTGATGTCGGCAAGTGGCATGGTGAAAAAGAGGTATCGTCTTTGGATGGTCGAAATGATACCCCCCCCTTTATTCCCCTACTTTTCGGCCGGACGCGATTTTCGGCGGATGTGAGCGAACGGAGGAAGGGCGTAAGGTGCCCAACTGGCAAGGGTTTTGGGGAAATTCCCGAACCATCACGAACAGGAGCGAACGAAGTGATCAGACATATCGTCATGTGGAAGTTGAAGGAATCGGCCGAGGGCGCGACGCGTGCACAGAACGCGCTGAAGCTGAAGGAAAAGCTCGAAGGCTGCCGCGACCTCGTGCCAGGCACGCTGCAGATCGACATCGGCGTGGCGACGCCGGGCCTCGACGCGACCGCCGACATCGTGCTCGTATCCGATTTCGCGGACAAGGCCGCGCTCGATGCGTACCAGGTGCACCCGGTTCACCAGGAAGTGAAGAAATTCGTCGTCGCGGTGGCCGAATCGCGCGAGTGCGTCGACTACATCGTCGACACCGCACGATGAGCGACGCGGCAACCCCGACGGACGTCCCGTCGATCGAAAGCCCGTTCGTCGACCTGCTCGGTGTGCAGCTCGTGTCCGCGAAGGACGGTGCGAGCGAGCTCGTGTTGCCGCTCGAAGAGCGGCACATGAACACGTGGAGCATCGCGCACGGCGGCGTGACGATGACGCTTGCGGACATCGCGCTCGCGATGGCTGCACGCAGCCTGACCGATGACGGTGTCGGCGTCGTGACGGTCGAGATGAAGGTGAACTTCATGCAGCCGGGTCGCGGCGAGTTGCGCGCTTACGGGCGCGTGATGCATCGCTCGACGACGATGGCCTACTGCGAGGGCGAAGTGCGCGACAGCGACGGCAATTTCGTTGCGAAGGCGCTCGGCACGTTCAAGTACATGCGGCGGCTCGCGGTGGGCCGCGACATCAAGCGGCAACGCTCGCGCACGGCGCCTGACGCCCAGCCCGGCCCGAGCGACGCGTAAGCGCCGGATGCACGGCCCTGCCTCTTCACAGGCAGGGCCGTCCTGTTTTGCGACGCGTCTTGGCGCACCGGAATGTCGATACGCACGGCGCGTGACGCTTGCCTGACGCGCGCATGGCATCATGCACGCTTGTCCGTTCACGGTGCCCCGCAGGCGCCGTCCTAACCGATGCCGCTGAATCCGAAGATCGCCCAGGTGCTCGACATGATCGAGCGTGCGAAACGTCCGTCCTATCACCACCAGACGCCGCAGCAGGCGCGTGCCGCGTACGAGAAAAGCGCGCCGATCCTCGACGTCGCGCCGGCGTCGATGCATTCGGTCGAGGAATGCGTCGTGCCGACGCGCGACGGCCGCACGATCGGTGCACGGCTGTACCTGCCGGTCGCGCCGAGCCTCGCGGAGCCGCTGCCCGCGCTCGTCTACTACCATGGCGGCGGCTTCACAGTCGGCAGCGTCGATACGCACGACGCGCTGTGCCGGATGTTCGCGCACGATGCGCAATGCGCGGTGCTGTCGGTCGGCTACCGGCTCGCGCCGGAACACCGGTTCCCGACCGCGGTGAACGACGCCGACGACGCGTTGCAATGGCTGCATCGCGAGGCCGCCACGTTCGGTATCGACGCCGAACGGTTGGCCGTCGGCGGCGACAGCGCGGGCGGCACGCTCGCGACCGTATGCGCAGTGCTCGCACGCGACGCAGGCATTCGCCTGGCGCTCCAGATGCTGATCTATCCGGGCGTGACGGGCTACCAGGACACCGAATCGCATGCGCGGCTCGCGAGCGGATACTTGCTGACGCAGGACACGATCCAGTGGTTCTTCACGCAATACGTGCGCGATCGGGCGGACCGCGACGACTGGCGTTTCGCGCCGCTCGACGGCATGCGCGATGCGCCGTCGTTCTCGGGCGTCGCGCCGGCGTGGATCGCGACGGCCGAATACGATCCGCTGAGCGACGAAGGCGCCGCGTATGCGGACAAGTTGCGCGCGGCGGGCAACGCGGTCACGCTGGTCTGCTATCCGGGGATGATCCACGAATTCTTCAAGATGGCCGGCTACGTGCCCGAGGTACGGGCCGCGCATGCCGATGCCGTCGCGGCGCTGAAGGCCGCATTCGACGACGTTTGATGGCGATGGTTGAGCGGCGTGCGCGCCGCATGGGAGCTGCGATGACGGACGGCGTGGTGGAAACCGGCGACTGGACGGTACTGGGCGGCGACGCTGCGCGGATTCGCGACGCGGTGTTCGTGCGCGAGCAGCAGATTCCACCGGAATGGGAGCTCGATGAAGACGATCCGCTGTCGCTCCATGCGGTGGCGTACCGGGTCGATGCGGCGACCGGTATACGCCGCGCGGTCGCGACGGGGCGGCTGCTGCCGTCCGGCACGATCGGGCGCGTCGCGGTGCTGGCCGACGCGCGCGGGCAGGGCGTCGGGTCGGCCGTGCTCGACGCACTGCTGGAGGCGGCGCGGCGGCGCGGCGAAATCGTCGTGCGGCTCTACGCGCAGGATTCGGCCGTGTCGTTCTATTTGCGGCACGGCTTTACGGCGGTCGGTGAACCGTTCGTCGAAGCCGGCGTGCCGCACGTCGAGATGGCGCGCGCGCCGTAGCACGGCGCCTGTTCGCGCGCTCAGCGCGGCTGTGTCGCGTCGAGGTCGAACGTGAATGCGCGCTCGAACGTGCCCGGGCGGACGGTTCGGTGCGAGCCGTCGTCGTCGCAGCGTTCCTTGATCTCGACCGTCAGCCGCACGCCTTCCTTCATCGTGACGCGCAGCGCGGTCGTGCCGCGTGTCCCGTATTCGGGGGTCTCGATGAACGCGGCCGACAGCGCACGCTCGCGCTCGATCGGAATGCCCGTGTGCGGGAGTGCGTCGTCGTCCGCGACATGCGGGTCGCGCATCAGCGCGATCAGCTCGTCGAGCGTCGGGGTTGGATTGTCGGTGAGCAGCGTGCCGAGTTCCGCGCGCTTGCGCACCACTTTCGGCCAGGGCGTATCGAGCCGCGCATTCGACAGCGCATGCACGCCGGGTGCGATCGCGACGGGCGCGGCGACACCGCTTTCGCCCTCGGGCGCGCGATTGCAGAACCACGCGAGTTCACGCCGCCGCCAGTCGCCGACGAGCAGGTTGAAGCCGTTGTAGACGGCCGCATGCTCGGCGAGCTGCCCGAGGTAGTCGAGCGGCGCGACGGACGGCCCGCCGAGGAAATCGGACACGAGCTTGCCGCGGGTCGGCGCGCCGGCGCGAATGTCGAACGGGGCGCGGTAGTTCGTCAGCGCGGCGAAACGGCCGTCGCGCGATACGCCGAGCCACGTGCCGCCTGCTTCGAGATCACGGCCGGCAAGCACGCCCGGTACATCTTCCCACCACGAGAGCGGCGCGCTCGTCCGACGGAAGAACTCGTCGCGATTGGCGGTGAGGGTAAAGACGGGACCGGCGGCGGCATCGGGCTGCCAGTCGAAGGCAATCAGACACATCGGGCGAATCTCTCGCAGGAAACGTCGGGCGCCGGCTGCGACTCGCGAGCCGGCGCGCGAACGGGTTGTCGGTGCATCACGCTTCCGTCGGCCAGGCGTACGGCAGCGTGTCGAACGCAAGCACCGGGCCGTCGGCCGAACCGAGGTGCACCGTGCCGTTGTCGAGCGCGGCGAGCTTGATCTCGACGAGCGCGTCGATGCCACCTGCGGGCGCGGCCGCCGCGTTGACGATCATCCCGCACGGCTGGCCGGGATCGTCGCTGTGGAACAGCTCGATGCCGGCATGCACGGTATCGGTCTCGCCGGCGAGGTGCGCGAGCGCGGTGCGGCGCTTGATCGTGCCGCGGTACTGGCTGCGCGCGACGATTTCCTGGCCCGGGTAGCACCCCTTGCGAAAGTTAACGGCGCCGATCACGTCGAAGTTGACCATCTGCGGCACGAACTGTTCGACGGCAGGCTGCGTGATGCGCGGTTCGCCCGCGCGGATGTCGAGCCAGTCCCAGACGGCCGGCGACACGACCGGGAGCGTGCCGCCGAGCGCGGCGATGCGCGCGTCGACTTCCGCGCGCGGGCTGATCCACAGATAGCGCTTGCGGCCGGCTGCATCGGGCACGCGGATCAGCGTGCCGGCGGGGCCGTCGACCTTCACGTGCACGCCGTCCGGCAGCGCGTCGAAGATGCCCGACAGCGCGTCGCGCACGTCGCCCGCGAAACCGACCACCGCGAGCGCGTCGCTCGCATCCGTCAGCTTCGCTTTTGCGCGCAGCACGAACATCGACAGCCGCTTCTGCACGGCGGGCTGCACGTCCTTCGACACCAGCAGGCGCACGCCGTGGCCGGCGCGCCACGTGAGGAACGAGCCGAGGAGGCGCCCCTTCGGGGAGCAGTAGCCGGACAGCCGCGCGCTCGCGGCGTCGAGATGTTCGATGTCGTTGGTGAGCTGGCTGTGCAGGAACGTCGCGGCATCATCGCCGGCCACGTCGATCACGCCGAACTGCGGCAGCGGCATGCAGGCGCCCGGCGCGTCGAAATCGGCGGCGGGCGGGCGGGGGAAAACGGGGAGCGAGGCGGGTGCGGCCTGGACTGCCGGTGAAGCGAACGGTGTGCTCATGGAATGAGGGAACAGTCAACCCTGACTTTGACGGAGGCGAGCAAGTATTATATGGGTCTTACCTGAGTCACGTTTCCATGTCCCTACTGAAGAAATGCGCCGCGACGATCGCGGCGCTGGCCGTCGTTGTGGCCGCTGCCGGCGCGGGCGGCGGATATTACTGGGCAACCCGGCCCCTGCTGCTGGGTTCGGCATCGCTCGACGTCACGATCAAGCCGCGCAGCAGCGTGAAGAGCGTCGCGCTGCAACTGAAGCGCGGCGGCGTGCCGGTCGAGCCGCTCGGCTTCGTCGCGATGACCCGCGTGCTCGGGCTGTCGAGCCGGCTCAAATCCGGCAACTACGAATTCAAGACCGGCATCACGCCTTACGAGGTGCTGCAGAAGATCGCGCGCGGCGACGTGAACGAGTATGTCGCGACGGTCATCGAAGGCTGGACCTTCAAGCGGATGCGCGCGGAACTCGACTCGAACCCCGATCTTGCGCACTCGACGGCCGGCATGAGCGACGCCGAGCTGCTGCGCGCGATCGGCGCGTCGGACAGCGCGGTGCAGCGCGGCAGCGGCGAGGGGCTGTTCTTCCCCGATACCTATCTGTTCGACAAGGGCACGAGCGACCTGAACATCTACCGGCGCGCATACCATCTGATGCAGACGCGTCTCGACGAGGCCTGGGCCGCGCGCGTGCCGGGCCTGCCGTACAAGACACCTTACGAAGCGCTGACGATCGCGTCGATCATCGAGAAGGAAACCGGCCATGCGGCCGACCGCGCGTTCGTCGCAGCGGTGTTCGCGAACCGGCTGCGCATCGGCATGCCGCTGCAGACCGATCCGTCGGTGATCTACGGGCTCGGCGATCTGTACGACGGCCGCCTGCGCAAGCGCGACCTGCAGGCCGACACTCCTTACAATACCTACACCCGGCGCGGGCTGCCGCCTACTCCAATCGCGTTGCCCGGCGTGGCCGCGCTGCAGGCGGCGATCAATCCGGCACAGACGAGCGCGCTCTATTTCGTCGCGAAAGGCGACGGCACGAGCGTGTTCTCCGACACGCTCGGCGACCACAACAAGGCCGTGGACAAATACATACGAGGGCAATAATGGCGAGCGGTAAATTCATCACGTTCGAAGGCATCGACGGGGCGGGGAAGACCACCCACCTGCAATGGTTTTGCGAACGCCTCCAGGGCAAGCTGGCCGCGGCCGGCAGACAGGTCGTCGTCACCCGTGAGCCGGGCGGCACGCAGCTCGGCGAGAAACTGCGCGAGATCCTGCTGAACCAGCCGATGGATCTCGAGACGGAAGCGCTGCTGATGTTCGCCGCGCGCCGCGAGCATCTGGCGCTCGTGATCGAGCCGGCGCTCGCGCGCGGCGACTGGGTCGTGTCCGATCGCTTCACCGATGCGACGTTCGCGTACCAGGGCGGCGGCCGGGGGCTGCCGCGCGACAAGCTCGAGACGCTCGAGCGCTGGGTGCAGGGCGGTTTCCAGCCCGACCTGACGGTGCTGTTCGACGTCGCGCCGCAGGTTGCGAGCGAGCGCCGCGGCGCCGCGCGCATGCCCGACAAGTTCGAAAGCGAGTCCGACGCGTTCTTCAAGCGCACGCGCAGCGAATATCTGCGACGCGCGGAAGAGGCGCCGCACCGCTTCGCGATCGTCGACGCGGCGCAGACGATTCCCGAGATCCGCCAGCAGCTCGAACGCGTGCTTGCCGCGCTGTAATTCGCAAGGAGCGCACCCCATGATCTATCCGTGGCAGACCGACGACTGGAACCGCCTGCAGCAACTGCGTGCGCAATGGCCGCACGCGCTGCTGCTGCATGGGCAGGCCGGGATCGGCAAGCTGCAGTTCGCGCAGCATCTCGCGCAGGGCTTCCTGTGCGAATCGCCGCAGCCGAACGGCGAGCCGTGCGGCACCTGCGCGGCCTGCACCTGGTTCTCGCAGGGCAACCATCCGGACTACCGGATCGTGCTGCCCGAGGCGCTGGCGGGCGAGGCGCCGGGCGCCGCGGACGACGCGAAGGCGGCCGACGCGGACGAAGGCAGTAAGAAGACGCGGGCGCCGAGCAAGGAAATCAAGATCGAGCAGGTGCGCGCGCTGCTCGACTTCTGCGGGGTTGGTTCGCATCGCGGCGGCGCGCGTGTCGTCGTGCTGTATCCGGCCGAGGCACTCAACGTCGCCGCGTCGAACGCGCTGCTGAAAACGTTGGAGGAACCGCCGTCCGGCGTCGTGTTCCTGCTCGTGTCGGCGCGCATCGACCGCCTGCTGCCGACCATCATCAGCCGCTGCCGGCAGTGGCCGATGACGGTGCCGGCGCCGGACGCGGCCGCGGCCTGGCTCGCCGCGCAGGGCGTCGATCATGCGCCTGCGCTGCTCGCCGAGGCCGGCGGCGCGCCGCTCGCCGCGCTGGCGCTCGCGAGCGACGAGAATCGCCCGCTGCGCGACTACACGCTCGGGCAACTCGCGGCCGGTGCGGCGTGCGACCCGTTCGCGTGTGGCGAGACGCTGCAGAAGCTGCCGGTGCCGCTGGTGCTTGGCTGGCTGCAGCGCTGGCTGTACGACCTGCTCGCCCAGCGGATGGCGGGCACGCCGCGCTACTTCCCGATGCACGCGGCGGCGCTCGCGCGCTGCGCGGAAGCGGTCGATGCGAGCGCGTTCGCCCGCTTCATGAAGGCCGTGACGCGGCAGCGGACGGTCGAGAACCATCCGCTCAACGCGCGGCTCGTATTCGAGGAATTGTTTCTCGGTTATCGGGAAATATTCGCGTGATGCCGCATTGTTTCTTGCGGGTTGCGAAATGATGGCCGGCTCACTCCGCGACGCGACCGTGGCCGGCCGGCCCGCGAACGCCGCCCGTTGCCGCATGCCGGCGCGCGCATGAGCAACCGCCTTACGAATTCAGGAAACACGATGTTCGTCGATTCTCACTGCCATATCAATTTCAAGGGCCTGGCCGACCGCCTGCCGGCTGTTCTCGAGAACATGCGCGAGCACGACGTCACGCACGCGCTGTGCGTGTCCGTCGATTTCGAGACGCTGCCGGAGGTCCTTGCGATCGCGGACGCGCACGACAACGTCTATGCATCGGTCGGCGTGCATCCCGATCACGAGGACGCGCGCGAGCCGACGCTCGCGGAGCTTGTCGAGCTGGCCGCGCACCCGAAGGTCGTCGCGATCGGCGAAACGGGCCTCGACTACTACCGTCTCGAAGGCCGCTCGATCGACGATATGGAATGGCAGCGCGAACGCTTTCGCACGCATATCCGCGCGGCGACCGCGACGATGAAGCCGCTGATCATCCACACGCGCTCGTCGTCGGAGGACACGCTGCGGATCATGGCCGAGGAGCGCGCGGACGTGCCGGGCGGCGTGATGCACTGCTTCACCGAGCCGTGGCCGGTGGCCGAACAGGCACTCGCGCAGAACTTCCATATCTCGCTGTCGGGCATCGTCACGTTCAAGAACGCGACCGACGTGCAGGACGTCGCGCGGCGCGTGCCGCTCGACCGGCTGCTGATCGAGACCGACTCGCCGTACCTCGCGCCGGTGCCGTATCGCGGCAAGCCGAATGAACCTGCGTACGTCAGCCATGTCGGACGTTTTATCGCATCCGAGCGCGGGATCGCCGTCGAGGCGCTCGCCGATGCGACGACGCAGAACTTTTTCCGGCTGTTCAAGATCGCCCGCTAACGACGCGCGCGCAGCCGACAACCCAGGGAAGGAGCCCACAACAATGACGAAGCCGACCAACCATCTGCCGAAACGCGCACTCGTTGCCGCCGCGCTTGTCGCGAGCGGCCTGTTTGCGACCGCCGGCGCGCATGCCGAATCGCTCGATGCGATCGTCAAGGCCGTCAAGTTCGACGACATCGCCGACATCGGCCAGCAGCTCAAGAGCGGCAAGCTCGATCCGAACACGGTCGCGCCGAACGGCGACCCGCTGATCGTGATCGCTGCACGCGAGAAGTCCGACAAGGTCGCGGCGGCGCTCGCCACGACGCCGAACGTCGACCTCGAGAAGGAAGACAAGGCCGGCGAAAATGCGCTGATGCTCGCATCGCTGAACGGCGACGTCGGCCTCGCGAAGCTGCTGATCGACAAGGGCGCGGAAGTCAGCAAGAAGGGCTGGGCGCCGCTGCACTACGCAGCGACCAACGGTCAGGACGCAGTGGTGAAGCTGTTGCTCGACCACGACGCGTACATCGATACCGCGTCGCCGAACGGCACGACGCCGCTGATGATGGCCGCGCGCGGCAACCATCCGTCGACGGTCACGCTGCTGCTCGACCAGGGCGCCGATCCGCAGGTGAAGAACCAGCTCGGCATCACCGCGCTCGAATTCGCGAAGCACTACAACGCGCCGGACGCGATCGAGATCCTGAGCAAGCGGACGACGCGCATCGGGGCATCGACGCCGGCAGATGCGCAAAAGAGTGCAAAATAGCGGTTTTCGGTGCGGCAGACGGTGCCCGCCCGGCCGGATTCCGGCCGGCGCAGGGCGTCCCGGCGCCGCGCCGGCCAAGGCAGCAGGCGGTCTCGGGCCGCATTGACATAAGGAACACCATGTTGCGCGCAATGTTTTGTGCCGCGGCGTTTGCCGTGCCGTTGTCGGCGGCGGCTTTCACGGGCGCTGATCTCGACCGGCTGTGCGCGAAGACGGACGTCAAATCGCGGGCGTCGTGCGCGGCCTACATCGAAGGCGCTGCCGACGGCGTCTACAACACCATCGACGCGATCGGCGGCACGACGGGGCCGCGGGTCGGCCAGTATTTCTGCCTGCCGCCCGACATCCGGGCGCAGCAGATGACCGACGCGGTGCGCAAGTACATCGCGGAAAATCCGAAGCTGGCCGACTACAACGCGAGCACCGCGGTATCGCTCGGTCTCGGCAAGGCGTTTCCCTGCAGGAGCGGCAGCTGACCTGACGCCGTGTCCGGGCCCGCGCGTGGCCCGGGCGTCGCCGACGCATCCAGGACGAGGCGTACGCGCCTCATAACCCACGGGCGCCGATGATTTCAATCGAGGAACTGCAGCGCATCACCGATGCGCCGCTGCATTCATGGCTCGGCACGCTGGCCGTGTCCGTCATCGTCTTGCTGGTCGTCACGGTCGTGCACCGTCTCGGCGCACGCATCGTCAAGCGCATCGCGCAGCCGTATCCGCTGATGAGCGCGATCCTGCGCTACATCGACAGGCCGTCGCTCGTCGTGCTCGCGCTGCTGGCGCTCGAATTCCTGTGGGTCCAGGCCGACGACGGCATGTCGTTCGTGCGCGGCATGCGCACGGCGGCGGCGGTCGGCTCCATCATTTCGCTCACGTGGCTGCTGGTGCGGCTCGCGGCCGGCGTCGGCGACGCCATCATCCAGGCGCATCCGATCGATACGGCCGACAACCTTCAGGCCCGGCGCATCCATACGCAGGCCAAGGTGCTCGTGCGGACGGTGATGGTGCTGATCGTGATCATCGGCACCGGCGCCGCACTCATGACGTTCCCGAACGTGCGCCAGGTCGGCGCGAGCCTGCTGGCGTCGGCCGGTGTTGCGGGCCTGGTCGCCGGTATCGCCGCGCGGCCGGTGCTCGGCAACCTGATTGCCGGGCTGCAGATCGCGCTGACGCAGCCGATCCGGCTCGACGACGTCGTCGTGATCCAGGGCGAGTGGGGGCGCATCGAGGAAATCACCGGTTCGTTCGTGTCGGTGCGGCTGTGGGACCAGCGGCGCCTCGTCGTGCCGCTGCAATGGATCATCGAGAACCCATTCACGAACTGGACGCGCAACAGCTCGGAAATCATCGGCACGGTCTACCTGTCGGTCGACTACCGCACGCCGCTCGCGCCGCTGCGCGAGGAACTCGCGCGGCTCGTCCACGCGGCACCCGAGTGGGACGGTCGCGTGCAGGTGCTGCAGGTGACCGACGCGACGGAACGCACGATGCAACTGCGCGCGCTCGTCAGCGCGGCCGATTCGTCTTCATGCTGGGACCTGCGCTGCCGCGTGCGCGAAGGGTTGATCGCCTACCTGCAGGACCGCTATCCGCAATGCCTGCCGCGCAGCCGGATGGAACTGTATCCGCATGATTCCGCGCCAAATGCGCCGAATCCCGAACGGCCGCACGCGCGGTCGCCTGCCGCCAGTACGGCGGCCCATACCGCGGCCGACCCGCGGGCCACCGAAGGCCGCTGACAGCGGCCCGCATGCTCACCGTCCCTCGTCATGACCGCGCTGAACACGCTCGCCATCGCCAATTACCGCTCGCTGCGCGAGCTGATCGTGCCGCTCGCGGCGCTCAACGTCGTCACGGGGCCGAACGGCAGCGGCAAGTCGAGCGTGTACCGTGCACTGCGGCTGCTCGCCGATACCGCGCAGGGGCGCGTGATCCCTTCGCTCGCCCGCGAAGGCGGGTTGCCGTCGACGCTGTGGGCCGGCCCCGAGCGTTTCTCCCGGGCGATGCTGGACGGCGATGCACCGGTTACCGGCACGGTGCGCAAGGGGCCCGTGAGCCTGAAGCTCGGCTTTGCCTGCGACGATTTCGGGTATTCGATCGATCTCGGCATGCCGATCCCGAGCAGATCGCAGTTCTCGCTCGATCCGGTGGTCAAGCGCGAGTGCATCTGGGGCGGCACGCCGTTACGCCCGTCGACGTTGCTGGTCGACCGGCAGGGCGCGCAGATCCGCGCGCGCACCGCGTCGGGCGAATGGCGGACGATTCCGCAGCCGGTCGCCAGCTTCGACAGCATGATGACCGAATTCGCCGATCCGACCGGCGCGCCCGAGATGATCGCGGTGCGCGAGCGGATCCGCTCGTGGCGCTTCTACGATCACTTCCGGACCGATGCGCAGGCGCCGGCGCGGCAGTCGCACATCGGCACCCATACGCCGGTGCTCGCGGACGACGGCGCCGACCTGGCCGCCGCATTGCAGACGATCCGCGAAATCGGCGACGGCGCGGCACTCGATGCGGCGCTCGACGACGCGTTTCCCGGTGCGTCGATCGAGATCGACAATCCGGGCGGCCGTGGCCGCTTCGACGTGCTGATGCGCCAGCCGGGGCTGCTGCGGCCGCTCGCGGCGGCCGAGCTGTCGGACGGCACGCTGCGCTACCTGCTGCTCGCGGCTGCGCTGCTGACACCGCGGCCGCCGGCGCTGATGGTGCTGAATGAACCGGAGACGAGCCTGCACCCCGATCTGCTGCCGGCGCTCGGCCGCCTGATCGCGCAGGCGGCGCAGCGTTCGCAGGTGCTCGTCGTGTCGCACGCCGCGCGGCTCATCGCGACGCTCGAGCGCGAGGCCGGCTGCGAATCGCTGGTGCTCGACAAGCAGCTCGGTGCGACGCGGCTCGTCGATGCCGAGACGCGCGACCTGCCGGCATGGAAGTGGCCGTCGCGCTGACAGGCAGGGTGGCCTGCGTCCGGGCTCGATCGTCGCATCAAGGGGCGGATCGGCCCGACTGGCGGAATGTATCCTGCCTGTAACAACTTCCATAAAATGAAAGACGGGCGGTTCCGGGCACCGGGATCGCGAATAATGAAGGGATATCCGGCTGGCCCCGTGCCGGCCATGCGCCGCATGGGGGCGAGCGGGGCGCGAAAGCGTAGAGGCCCGCCGGCCGTGCCGCAACGGACAGGACACAGGAGACGTGGACCATGAGAATTGCCCAGATCGCGCCGCTGACCGAATCGGTGCCGCCGAAGCTGTACGGCGGCACGGAGCGCGTCGTGTCCTACATCACCGAGGCGCTCGTCGAGCTCGGCCATGATGTGACGCTGTTCGCCAGCGGCGATTCGACGACGCGGGCGAAGCTCGAGGCGGTCTGGCCGCGCGCGCTGCGGCTCGACGCGTCGATCCGCGACCGGGTCGCGCCGCACATGCTGCTGATGGAGACGGTCGCGCGCCGGGCGATGGACTTCGACGTGCTCCATTTCCACATGGACTACTACTCGTTCTCGGTCTTCAACCGGCAGGAGACGCCTTACGTGACGACGCTGCACGGCCGGCTCGACCTGCCCGAGCAGCAGCCGGTGTTCGACACGTTCAACACGGCGCCGGTGATCTCGATTTCGAACTCGCAGCGCCAGCCGCTGCCGCAGGCGAAATGGCTGACGACCGTCTACCACGGGCTGCCCGATACGCTGTACATGCCGCAGCCGGTCGAGCCGCGCTACCTCGCGTTCCTCGGCCGCATCTCGCCGGAGAAGCGCGTCGACACGGCGATCCGCATCGCCCGCCAGTGCGGGCTGCCGATCAGGATCGCCGCGAAGATCGACGCGGCCGACCAGGAATACTTCGAGCGCGAGATCAAGCCGCTCTTCGCATTGCCGCACGTCGAATTCATCGGCGAGATCGCGGATCACCAGAAGGCCGAATTCCTGTCGGGTGCGCATGCGCTGCTGTTTCCGATCGATTGGCCGGAGCCGTTCGGCCTCGTGATGATCGAGGCGATGTCGTGCGGCACGCCGGTGATTGCGTTCAATCGCGGCGCAGTGCCCGAAGTGGTGGACGAGGGCGTGTCGGGTTTCATCGTCGAGGATGAAATCAGCGCGGTGGCCGCCGTGAACCGGCTGCACCTGCTGCCGCGTGCGCGCGTGCGGCAGCGCTTCGAGGCGCGCTTCACGTCGCGCCGCATGGCGCAGCAGTATGTCGACGTCTACCAGTCGGTGATCCGTGCGCAGAAACGCTCGCGCTTCAAGGTGATCGACTCGACGACCTGACGCGCGCGGTGCACGGCGCGCGCGGATAAAAAAACGGCGATGCCCGCAAGGACATCGCCGTTTGCGCATCGCCCGCGCGCCGCGCGCACGGGCGGTGCGCCAGCGTCAGATCTTCAGCTTCGTGACTTTCGTACCGTTGATCGATACGTCGCCCATCAGGCCCGCGTTCGTCAGCACGACGACCTGGACCGGTGCGGTGGCCGTGGTCGTGTCGACCGCGCCGTTCGCGCCCATCTTCACGAGCGCGACCGACGCGCCGGCGCCGGCTGCCCAGCCGTCCGAGCCGCGGAATTCGTCGAGCGCTTCCTGCGTCATGAACAGGAACACGATCGCCTTCGACTGTGCACCGGCCTGCAGGCCGACCGACAGCGACGACGTGTTGTAGTAGCCGACCGTGCTGCCGCCGACGCGCAGTGCTCCATTGCCGGACTGGCCGCCGACGATGAAGCCGGCCTGGATGACGTCCGGGAAGACGAGCACGCCGCGCGACTTCGCGACGAGTTCACGCGAACCCTTGACCGTGGAGTACATGCGCGACAGCGTGGCGTCGACGCTCGAGTCGATTGCCTGGCGCTTCGACGCGTTCGTTGCGGCGTTGTCCGGCTTGTCCGGGGTGGTGGTGCAACCGGTGAGCGCGAGGCTACCGACGATGAGCGCAGCGGCGGCTTTCAGCACAAGATTCCGTTTTTGCATCGTTCTTCTCCATCGGATGATGTTCGGAGTGAGTCTCGCTCAGGGAGCGGATCACGTCGGCAGTTATATCACAGCGGATTACAGCCTCTTTTCGTTGCGACGTGAAAAAGCGTCAAATCGCTCGAGGATGTCGCGGCGCGCCAACGGACGAACCGGCGCCCGCATGGCGACGTCACGTCGGCATGCGGGAAACACGGTGGTCGATCGGACTGCGGCGCCTGCCGCGTGCATCAGTGCGTGACGGGCGGAACAGGCGGCTTGATCGGGGGGCGGCGCAGCGCGCGGCGGATCAGCGCGATCACGACCCCGCACGCGAACAGGAACGCGGCCGGCACGACCCAGTAGCCGACGAACGCGTGCCACAGGTAGCTCGCGAGCGTGCTGCGACGCACCACGTATTCGTCGCGGGCCGCCTGCTGGCGCGGTGCATTGGCGGCGAGCACGTCGGCCGGGCAGCCGGCCGCGCGCGCCTCGTCAGGATCCCCGTGGCACTTCGCGGCGGCGTCGGTTCCCTGCTGCGCGTCGGTGAGCTGCCAGGTGGTCAGCGCGAGCTGCAGGTCCGCCTTGTTGTACGCCATTTCCTCGCGGATTTCGCGCACGGCGACGATCGCAACGGGCACGGCCCAGAATACGATCACGATCAGCCAGCGGCGGAACCAGCGGTGTTGTCTCCATGCCATCCATGCCTCCGTTTGACGCGCGTGCGCGTCTGTCTCGAGGGCGGCCCGATGGCGCTTCTTGTACTTGGATGGGCCGCGTTGCAGCCATCATAGAAGAAAACGCGGCGAATTGCCGCACCATGTGGCGGCGCCGGTACGGCAAGCCGGGAAAGCGGGGCAGGTGGCGTGGTAAAAGCGCGGGGGCGGGGCGCGTCGATGCGCGTGCAACGAAAACAAAAATGCCGCGCCCGCCGAAGCGGTGCGCGGCATTCGATACGGGAGCGCCGGAACTCAGGCTGCCGGCTGGCTGCTCAGGCAGCTCTTCATGAACGCCTTGCGGTCGTCGCCTTTCTTGCCGGTGGCCTGCGTGTTGCACGCCTTCATCTTGTCCTGCTGCGACATTGCCTTCGCGGGCTTCGCCGACAGGCAGTCCTTCATGAACGCCTTGCGTTCGTCGCCCGTCTTGCCGGTTGCCTGGGTGTTACAGGCTTTCATCTTGTCCTGCTGGCTGTTCGCCGCGAACGCGGGGGAAGCCAGCATGCCGCCGAGAAGCACTGCGGCTACGAGCGATTGGATTTTCATTTCGACACTCCCATGGGGTGAATTGCGTGTTATCGACGCCGTCACGAAGCACCGCGCAATGAAGTTGGGGCCGCATCGCACAGCGCGCTCCGATTATGGCAAATCAATGTGAAAACACCAAAACGGCACTTTCTATAACGTTGCGGACACCACGGCCGTTGACGGCACGTGGTGCCGGACGATCGGGATAAACCATGATGATGTGCGGCGGCCAGCCTCGGTCACCGTACCGGAACCTGCCGGATCCCGGCCGCAAGCCTTTACAATCGCGGCCATGAATACTCCGAATTTCGCATTCCGTTCGTCCGCGGCGGCCCTGCCGCGCATCGCCGTGCTCGCCACCGGCGGCACGATCGCCGGCGCCGCGCCCGACGCGGCCAGCACGGCCGGCTACCAGGCCGGCGCGCTCGGCGTCAATTTGCTGGTCGACGCGGTGCCGGCGCTCGCGTCCATCGCGCGCATCGACGCCGAGCAGATCGCCAGCATCGACAGCAAGGATCTCGCGCCGCCGCTGTGGAATACGCTCGCCGCGCGGATCGACGCGCTGATGGCCGATCCGGCGGTCGACGGCATCGTGATCACCCATGGCACCGACACGCTCGAGGAAACCGCCTATGCGCTGCACCTGGTCGTCAACGGCGACAAGCCGGTCGTGTTGACGGCCGCGATGCGCCCGGCGACCGCGCTGTCGTCCGACGGCCCGCTGAACCTGCTGAACGCCGTGACGGTGGCCGCGCATCCGTCCGCGCGCGGGCAGGGCGTGCTGGTCGCGTTCAACAACCGGATCCACGGCGCGCGCGACGTCGTGAAGACGAGCACCTATGCGGTCGACGCGTTCCAGTCGCCGGAACTCGGCGCACTCGGCTGGGTGCAGGATGGCCGGGTCGAATTCGCGCGCCGCGTCACGCGTTCGCGCGACACGCAACTGGCGATCGCCGCCGCGTGGCCGCCCGTCGAAGTTGTCGCGAGCTACGCGGGCGTGACGCGGACGGCTGTCGACGCGCTCGTCGCGGCCGGCGTGCGCGGACTCGTCGTCGCGGGCACGGGCAACGGCTCGATCCATGCGACGCTGCAGGCGGCGCTGGCCGATGCGGTGAACGCAGGTGTTGCAGTGGTTCGCGCGTCGCGCGTCGGGTCGGGGCACGTGATGCGCAACGGCGCCGCGAACGACGATGCGCTCGGCTTCGTGAGCGCAGGGTCGCTGAACCCGTTCAAGGCACGCGTGCTGCTGATGCTCGCGCTCGCGAACGGCATTCATGGCCGCGACGAACTGCAACGCATGTTCGATACGTTGTAACCGGCGGATTGATCGCGCAGCCCGGGCCGCCGCCGCGCGTCACCATGAAAAAAGCAGGCCGATGGCCTGCTTTTGTCGTATCAGTCCGGCGGCAATGCTCAGGACTGCGGCGGAATCACGAGCTTCTGGCCCGGGTAGATCCGGTCCGGGCTCGACAGCATCGGCTTGTTCGCCTCGAAGATCGCCGGGTACTTGTTCGCGTCGCCATAGACTTCCTTGGCGATCGCCGACAGCGTGTCGCCCGGCTTCACGTCGTGGTACTGCACTTCCGGATCGTCCGGTTGCAGATCGTCGTCGTTGACGCCCGCGACACCCTGCACGTTGCCGGCCGCGACCTTGACCTTGGCCTTCGTGTCGAGGTCGGCGACGCTGCCCGACAGCGTCACGGTGCGCGATGCGCCGTCGAACGCGACGGTCAGGTTCGACGTATCGAGACCCTGCGTGTTGATGTAGTTCTTGATGGCATCGGCCGCGGTCTGGTTTGCGGCATTCGGATCTTCCGCTGCTTGCGCATCGGCATGACCCAGCAGTTTTTCACCCGCCTCTTTGATAAACGAAAGAAGACCCATCGTTGCACTCCTTTGGTGGTTGAAAAGAAAACGCGCCATGAAGTGGCGAAAAAAACACCGCGCTGGGCGCGGTCACCGAAGTGACCGCAAGCGCGGCGGTTTTCTCGAAAGGCGTGGCGAAAGTGTAGGCGTTCATGACGACGATTGCATGAAAAATCGCACGCTTGAACGTAAAGAAATGTAATACGCGAAATCCGACAGGCGGACACCCGACGACGACGTCTGACCGACCAAGGCTTCCCCGGCGTCGCCGGGTGCCGCTGCGGACCCCACCGCGCCGCTCTCAGCCCAGAGCGGCGTTTTTCGCCCCGTTCCGCATGCCGTTGGCAGTGCAGGGCGGGGCGCCCCACCGTGATGCGCGAATGTGCCGCGCATCGATGCGACCGGCCGGGCCGGTCACGTATGTCTGTCGCGCGCCTCCGCCATCGCAGCGGAAACGCGCATCGCCGCAGCCGCGTCAAGCGTCCGGCGTCTGGCCGATCTCGAAGTTCGACATGATCTCGAGCGCACGCACGAGTGCCGAGTGATCCCATGCCTTGCCGCCGTGCGATGCACACACGCTGAACAGCTGCTGCGCGCTCGCCGTGTGCGGCAATGCGAGGCCGAGCTTGCGTGCGCCGTCGAGCGCGAGGTTCAGGTCCTTCTGGTGCAGTTCGATGCGGAAGCCCGGATCGAACGTGCGCTTCGTCATCCGCGCGCCGTGCACTTCGAGGATGCGCGATGCGGCGAAGCCGCCCATCAGCGCCTGGCGCACGCGCTCCGGATCGGCGCCCGAACGCGCGGCGAACAGCAGCGCTTCGCCGACCGCCTCGATGTTCAGCGCGACGATGATCTGGTTCGCGACCTTGCAGGTCTGGCCCGCGCCGTTGTCGCCGACGAGCGTGATGTTCTTGCCCATCTTCTCGAACAGCGGCTTCGCGCGCTCGAAGGCCGCTTCCGGGCCGCCGACCATGATCGTCAGCGTCGCTTCGCGCGCACCGACTTCGCCGCCGGACACCGGCGCGTCGAGGTAGTCGCAGCCGAGTGCGTTGATCTGCTTCGCGAATTCCTGCGTGTCGAGCGGCGAGATCGAGCTCATGTCGATCACGAGCTTGCCGGCCGTCAGGCCCTTCGCGACGCCGTCGTCGGCGAACAGCACGTTACGCACGTCCGGCGTATCCGGCACCATCGAGATGATGATGTCCGCGTTCCGTGCGACTTCGGTCGAGTTCGCGACGACCTTCGCGCTCGTGCGCAGGTCGTCCGGGATCGGGAACGCGCCGTTCACGACGAGCTGGTGGTCGCCCTTGAGCAGGTTGCGCGCCATGTGCGCGCCCATGATGCCGAGGCCGATGAAACCGATGGTTGCCATGTGAAAGTCTCCTATGGGGCTGAAAACGGGAAGGGCGCTACTCAGGCCGCGCGACGCGCGGAGCCCGGTGCGCAGCCGGCGACGCCTTGCAGCCAGCCGAGGCCTTCCGTCGTGGTGGTGCGGGGCTTGTATTCGCAGCCGACGTAGCCGTTGTAGCCGAGCCGGTCGAGCAGTGCGAACAGGAACGTGTAGTTGATCTCGCCCGTGCCCGGCTCGTTACGGCCCGGGTTGTCCGCGAGCTGGACGTGGCCGATCGATGCGAGGTTGCGTTCGATCGTCGCGGCCAGTTCGCCTTCCATGCGCTGCATGTGATAGATGTCGTACTGCAGGAACAGGTTGTCCGAGCCGACCGCGCGGATCACGTCGAGCCCTTCCGACGAGCGGTTCAGCGCGAAGCCCGGGATGTCGAAGCTGTTGCACGGCTCGACGAGCAGGCGAATGCCTTCGCGCTTGAGCGCGTCGGCGGCGAAGCGCAGGTTGTCGACGATCGTGACGAACGTCTTGTCGCGCGCCGTGCTGGCCGACGGGATGCCGACGAGGCAGTTCAGCTGCGGCACCTTCAGCGCCTTCGCGTACTCGATCGCCCGGCCGACCCCTTCCTGGAATTCGCCGACGCGGTCGGGCAGGCACGCGATGCCGCGCTCGCCCTGGTCCCAGTTGCCCGCGGGCAGGTTGTGCAGCACGAGGCGCAGGCGATGCGTCTCGAGCCGCTCCGCGAGTTCCTCTTTCGCGTATGGATACGGGAACAGGAACTCGACGGCGTCGAAGCCCGCGTCGGCGGCCGCCTTGAAGCGGTCGAGGAACGGCACTTCGTTGAACAGCATGGTCAGGTTTGCAGCAAACTTCGGCATGAGCTAAGCCTCTTCGGTCGGTCAGTCAAAAATGTCGTGCGGTTCAGTCGAGCATCGAGATCGCGGTCGGCGCGTGCTCGGCCTTCTCGGCGAGATCCTCGAATTCGTTGATCGCGTCGATTTCGGCGCCCATCGAGATGTTCGTCACGCGCTCGAGGATCACCTCGACGACCACCGGCACGCTGAACTCCTCCGCGAGCGTTTGCGCCTGACGCAGTGCCGGCTCGATCTCTTCCGGCTTGAACACGCGCAGCGCCTTGCAGCCGAGGCCTTCCGCGACGGCCACGTGGTCGACGCCATAACCGTTCAGTTCCGGCGCGTTCACGTTGTCGAACGCGAGCTGCACGCAGTAGTCCATGTCGAACGCACGTTGCGCCTGGCGGATCAGCCCGAGGTACGAGTTGTTCACGACGACGTGCACGTACGGCAGCTTGAATTGCGCGCCGGCGGCCAGTTCCTCGATCATGAACTGGAAGTCGTAGTCGCCTGACAGCGCGACGATCGGGCGGCTCGGGTCGGCCGCACGCACGCCGAGCGCGGCGGGAATCGTCCAGCCGAGCGGGCCGGCCTGGCCGCAGTTGATCCAGTTGCGCGCCTTGAACACGTGCAGGAACTGCGCGGCGGCGATCTGCGACAGGCCGATCGTGCTGACGTAGCACGTATCGCGGCCGAACACCTTGTTCATCTCTTCGTACACGCGCTGCGGCTTGACCGGCACGTTGTCGAAGTGCGTCTTGCGCTGCAGCGTACGCTTGCGTTCCTGGCATTCCGAGACCCATGCGCTGCGGTCCTTCAGCTTGCCGGCGGCCTTCCATTCCTGGGCGACGGCGACGAACAGTTCCAGCGCGGCCTTCGCGTCCGACACGATGCCGAGATCCGGGCCGAACACGCGGCCGATCTGCGTCGGCTCGATGTCGACGTGCACGAACTTGCGGCCCTTCGTGTAGACCTCGACGCTGCCCGTGTGGCGGTTCGCCCAGCGGTTGCCGATGCCGAGCACGAAGTCGGACGCGAGCATCGTCGCGTTGCCGTAGCGGTGCGACGTCTGCAGGCCGACCATGCCGGCCATCAGCGGATGGTCGTCCGGAATCGCGCCCCACGACATCAGCGTCGGGATCACCGGCACGCCGATCGTTTCGGCGAACTGGACGAGCAGGTCTTCGGCCGCCGCGTTGAGCACGCCGCCGCCCGACACGATCAGCGGCTTGTCCGCGTCGTTGAGCATCGCGAGCGCCTTCTCGATCTGCGCGCGGGTGGCCGCGGGCTTGTAGACCGGCAGCGGTTCATACGTGTCGATGTCGAATTCGATTTCGGCGAGTTGCACGTCGATCGGCAGGTCGACCAGCACCGGGCCCGGACGGCCCGAGCGCATCAGGTGGAATGCCTGCTGGAACACGCGCGGCACGAGCGCCGGCTCGCGCACGGTGACGGCCCACTTCGTGACGGGCTTGGCGATGGATTCGATGTCGACGGCCTGGAAGTCTTCCTTGTACAGGCGGGCACGCGGTGCCTGGCCGGTGATCGCGAGGATCGGAATCGAGTCGGCCGATGCGGAATACAGGCCCGTGATCATGTCGGTGCCGGCAGGGCCCGACGTGCCGATGCACACGCCGATGTTGCCCGGGGCCGCACGCGTGAAGCCTTCGGCCATGTGCGACGCGCCTTCGACGTGGCGTGCCAGCACGTGGCTGATGCCGCCCGACTTGCGCATCGCGGAGTAGAACGGGTTGATCGCCGCACCCGGCACGCCGAACGCGGTCTGGATGCCTTCTTTCTCGAGCACGAGCACAGCGGCGTCGACGGCTCTCATCTTGGCCATGAATGTCTCCTTGAATGGGGTGGATCTTGCAAATGGGTCTGTTGGGGACACTTTAGGGATGCAGGAAAGGTTTGATAAGATCCGCCGAAGTCGCTTTTTTCGAAACTAAAAGTATGGAATGACGGCTGGGCGAGGCTGTTCGCCGGTGCCGGAACAGAGACGGAGACGGGAGATGGATCGCTTCAAGCAGATCGAGACGTTCGTGCGGGTGGCCGATGCCGGCAGCCTTGCGGCGGCAGCGCTCGAGGAGGGCGTGTCGCCGGTGGTGCTCGGGCGGCGCATCGACGCGCTCGAAAAGCGTCTCGGCGTGAAGCTGATGTACCGCTCGACGCGGCGCCTGGTGGTCAGCGAGGAGGGCGCCGCGTTCCTCGAGCGTTGCCGCGGTCTCCTGTCCGAATGGGACCAGGCGGAGAACGAGCTGGCCGCCGGGCGCCGTGCGGTCAGCGGGCACCTGATCGTGTCCGCGCCGGCCGCGTTCGGGCGCAAGCACGTCGCGCCGCACGCCCCCGGCTTTCTGGCCGACAAGCCCGAGATGCAGCTGTCGTTCAACCTGACCGACCGCGTCGTCGATCTCGTACGCGAAGGCTACGACCTGTCGATCCGGATCGGCGGCGCAGTCGATCCGAACTTCGTCGCGGTGAAGCTCGCATCGAACCGGCGCGTCGTGTGCGGAACGCCCGAGTATTTCCGCCGGCACGGCCGGCCGAAGTCGCTCGACGACCTGCTCAAGCACAACTGCCTCGCGTTCAACCTGCAGGGCGGGCAGAACCGCGGCTGGTATTTCCAGCGCCACGGCAAGATCGCGACGATGCGCGTGGCCGGCAATCTCGACTGCAACGACGGCGAACTGCTGCACCGCTGGGTGGCCGAGGGCCTCGGGCTCGGCTGGCGCTCGACGTGGGAAATCGCCGCGCAGCTCGAGACGGGCGAGCTCGAGACCGTGCTCGACGAGTATGCGTTGCCCGACTACGACATCCTCGCGGTCTACCCGCAGCAGCGCTACGTTCCGGCACGCGTGCGCTACTTCATCGACTACCTGCGCGCCGCTTACGCGAGCCCCGGCTACTGGAACACCACGCCGTAACCGGCGCGATCGGCCCCGGCCACCGGGCCGCCCGGCGTTTTTTTACGCTTCGGGCGCGCGGCGCGGGAATAAACTCGACGCAACGACGGTAATGTCATCGAGCGCGCGCGTTGCCGGTCTGTCCGGGTACCGTGCGCGCAACGGGCGCGGCTTCGGCCGCCGGGACCAGGGAGGCCATGTGGGGCAAGCCGGACAGGCGGTCGATGAGCGGTCGGCGGACGACGCGGTGGCGCGCGGCGAGCGGTTTCGCGCGCTCGTGCTGCCGCATCTCGACGCCGCGTACAACCTCGCGCGCTGGCTGAGCGGCAGCGCCAGCGATGCGGACGACGTCGTCCAGGACGCGTGCATGCGCGCGCTGCGCTTCGTCGATTCGTGTCGCGGCGACAACGCACGGCCGTGGCTGCTGACGATCGTGCGCCACACCTGGTACACGGAATGGCGGCGCCGCACGCATGCACACGAGGTCGCGCTGCCCGACACGCTCGACGACACCGACGTGCCCGACGACTGGCAACCGGCGACCGAGGATCCGCTCGCGCACCTGCTGCGCGGCGAGAATGTGCGGCTCGTGAATGAAGCGCTCGCGAAGCTGCCGCCCGAATACCGCGAGGTGCTCGTGCTGCGCGAGATGGAAGACCTGAGCTATCGCGAGATCGCGGCGATCGCAGATGTGCCGGTCGGCACGGTGATGTCGCGGCTCGCACGTGGCCGGCGCAAGCTCGCCGCGCTGCTGGGCGGCGCGCCGGCACCGGCGGCCGAAGGCAGGCCGGGCCGTACGCCGGCGGGCGGAACCGCATCGGAGGCTATCGATGGACTGTAACGAAGCGCGAGCGTTGCTGGACGCGGACGTCGACCGCGAGCTGTCGGCGCCCGACGCGTTGCGGGTCCAGCAGCATGTCGAAGGGTGCGAAGCGTGCCGCCGTGAACGCGCGCGGATCGTCACGCTGGTTCAGGCCGTGCGTCAGGCCGACTATCACCGTGCGCCGGATGCGCTGCGGGCGAGCATCCTCGCGAGCCTGCCGGCAGCGGCCGATGCGCCTGCACGCGAGCAGGCGCGGATGGAGCCGCAGCCCGAACCGCGGTCACGGCCGCAGCCGCGTCCGCGTAGCCGCCGCTGGTTCGCGTGGCTGACGGATCAAGGCGCAGCGGCACGCCCGGCGCCTGCCGGTGCGGGGCCGCGGGTCGCCGCGCTGCCCGGCCTCGGCTGGGGTGTCGCGCTGCTGGTGGCGCTCGCGGCGGCGGGCGGGATGGCATTGTCGGCGCGTCACGCCGACACCGACCGCACGGTCGACGAACTCGTGTCGAGCCACGTGCGGGCCGACTTGTCGGCGCGCGACATCGACGTGATCTCGACCGACCGGCACACGGTCAAGCCGTGGTTCAACGGCCGGCTCGACTATGCGCCGCCGGTCGAGGATCTCGCGGCGGACGGCTTCGCGCTGGTCGGCGGCCGGCTCGACTACGTCGGGCGGCGCCGCGTCGCGGTGCTCGTCTACCGTTACCGGCAGCACGTGATCGACGTCTACGTGCGGCCGGCCGGCGAAGGGCCGGGCACGCCGTACGCGACGGTGTCGCAGGGCTATGCGCTCGACCGTTGGGACGCGGCCGGGATGACGTGGTGGGCCGTGACCGACGCCGAGCCGCCGGCGCTCGCGGCGTTCAGGACCGCGCTCGATGCGCGGCTCGCCGGTACGCGCACCGAATGAGCGCGCGGCGGCGGGAGGAGGGCCCGCCGCGCGCTTCTGTTTCGACCCTGACCAGGAAAAGAGCCGAAGCGCGGCCCGCCCGCGCGGGTTCGCCTCTTCAAGTCTTTGAAAACATGGCCGAATCCGCGCGCGAATCGTCGATTGGCCTTGCATGCGCCCCGTATCCGGGTTAGAATCTTCGGCTTCTCACTTGCCACACCGGTTCAGACGCCCGGGTGGCTTCAATCCACAAGGAGTGTGTAATGCGTCATTACGAAATCGTATTCATCGTGCACCCCGATCAAAGCGAGCAAGTGCCCGCGATGATCGAGCGTTACAAGACCACGATCACGTCGCACGGCGGTCAGATCCACCGTGTCGAAGACTGGGGCCGTCGCCAACTGGCCTACATGATCGAGAAACTCGCGAAGGCTCACTACGTCTGCATGAACATCGAGTGCGACCAGACGACGCTCGACGAACTCGAACACGCGTTCAAGTTCAACGACGCCGTGCTGCGTCACCTCATCGTCAAGATGAAGAAGGCCGAAACCGGCCCGTCGCCGATGATGAAGGAAGTTCAGCGCGAAGAAGCCAAGAAGGCGGCTGCAGCTCAGCCGACCGAAGCGCAGGCTTAAGTTCGTCATTCATTAAGCCATCAAGGAGCGCGTCACTCACGTGAACAGGTTGCAATTGACGGCAAGCGTCGTCGAACGCGCGCCGGTGCGATATACGCCGGCTGGTGTTCCGATCGCAAGCGCCACATTGCATCACCGCACGGAAGTCGTCGAAGCAGGCATTCCCCGTCAGGTCGAAATGACGATCGAGGCGGTGGCGGCCGGTGAGGCGAGCGGCAGGCTGGAAAGTCGTGAAATGGGCGTCGAAACGCTGTTCACGGGCTTCCTGGCAAAGAAGAGCCGCAACGCGAGAACCTTGGTGTTTCACATCACAGCATTGCAGGACATTGGAAAGGACTGAAATCATGCCCCGCCCGACTGGTAAGAAATTCGACAAGCGTCGTCAGCAACAAAACCCGCTCTTCAAGCGCAAGAAGTTCTGCCGTTTCACGGCTGCAGGCGTCGAGCAGATCGACTACAAGGACACGGAAACGCTGAAGGACTTCATCGGCGAAAACGGCAAGATCACGCCGGCTCGTCTGACGGGTACGAAGGCGCACTATCAGCGTCAGCTGGATACGGCCATCAAGCGTGCGCGTTTCCTCGCGCTGCTGCCGTACACCGATCAGCACAAGGCGTAATCAGGCGACGCAATAAGGAGAATTCGAATGCAAATCATTCTGTTGGAAAAAGTCGCCAATCTGGGTAACCTCGGCGACATCGTCAAGGTCAAGGACGGTTACGCTCGCAACTTCCTGATCCCGAACCGCAAGGCTCGCCGTGCAACGAAGGAAGCGATCGCCGAATTCGAAGTTCGCCGCGCTGAACTCGAAAAGATCGCCGCTGAAAAGCTGGCGGCATCGCAGGCAGTCGGCGAGAAGCTGAACGGCCAGTCGTTCGAAATCACGCAGAAGTCGGGCGTTGATGGCCGTCTGTTCGGCTCGGTCACGAACGGCGACGTCGCGGAACTGCTGAAGAAGGCAGGTTTCGAAGTCGAGAAGCTGCAAGTTCGCATGCCGGAAGGCCCGCTGAAGATGATCGGCGAGCACAACGTTCAGGTCGCGCTGCATACGGACGTCATCGTCGACGTCACGATCAACGTGATCGGCGACCACGCGTAAGCGTACGCAAGCTTTCCGGGCGGCTTCCGTCGTCCGGACAAGGGCAGGCGTCCGGGCAACCGGGGCCTGCCTTTTTTATTGCCCGCTCGCCGGCGACTGTCTCTGGCGTCGTCGTAGGTTATTCGCGATAATCCCAACCCATGAACGCGCCGCAAGATCCTCAAATCGAATCGCTGAAAGTCCCGCCGCACTCGGTCGAAGCCGAACAATCGGTGCTCGGCGGCCTGTTGCTCGACAACGCGGCCTGGGACCGGATTGCCGACTTCCTGTCGCAGGGTGATTTCTACCGCTACGACCACCGGATCATCTACGAGCACATCGGTCGCCTGATCGCGTCGACGCGCCCGGCCGACGTCGTGACCGTGTACGAAGCGCTGACCACGTCCGGCAAGGCCGACGACGTCGGAGGGCTTGCGTACCTGAACGCCCTCGCACAGAACACGCCGAGCGCGGCGAACATCCGCCGCTATGCGGAAATCGTGCGCGACCGCGCGGTGCTGCGCCGGCTCGTGTCGGTTGCCGACGAAATCTCGGCCGATGCGTTCAACCCGCAGGGCAAGGAAGTCCGCCAGCTGCTCGACGAGGCGGAGTCGAAGGTGTTCTCGATCGCCGAAGAGGGCGCGCGCGGCAACCAGGGCTTCCTCGAGATCGGCCCGCTGCTCACGCAGGTCGTCGAGCGCATCGATACGCTGTACCACACGGCGAACCCGAGCGACGTCACGGGCACGCCGACGGGCTTCGTCGACCTCGACCGGATGACGTCCGGCATGCATGGCGGCGAACTGATCATCGTCGCAGGGCGTCCGTCGATGGGTAAGACGGCGTTCTCGATGAACATCGGCGAATACGTGGCGGTCGAGTACGGGCTGCCGGTCGCGGTGTTCTCGATGGAAATGCCGGGCACCCAGCTCGTGATGCGTATGCTCGGCTCGATCGGCCGGCTCGACCAGCACCGGATGCGGACGGGCCGCCTGACGGACGAAGATTGGCCGAAACTGACGCACGCCGTGCAGAAGATGAGCGAGGCGCAGCTCTTCATCGACGAAACGGGTGGCCTGAATCCGATGGAATTGCGCTCGCGCGCGCGGCGTCTTGCACGGCAGTGCGGCAAGCTCGGCCTGATCATCGTCGACTACCTGCAGCTGATGTCGGGTTCGTCGCAGGGCGAGAATCGCGCGACCGAAATCTCGGAAATCTCGCGATCGCTGAAGAGCCTGGCGAAGGAGCTCGACGTGCCGGTGATCGCGCTGTCGCAGCTTAACCGTGGCCTCGAACAGCGTCCGAACAAGCGTCCGGTGATGTCGGATTTGCGCGAATCGGGCGCAATCGAACAGGACGCGGACGTGATCCTGTTCATTTACCGTGACGAAGTTTACAACCCGGACAGCCCCGACAAGGGCACGGCCGAAATCATCATCGGCAAGCAGCGTAACGGTCCGATCGGCCCTGTTCGGCTCACGTTCCTGGGGCAATACACGAAGTTCGATAACTTTGCAGGGGCGCAGACGTTCTACGGCGAGTAACGCCGGTTGTAAAGCCCTAAATCGCCAAACGTTGTATCCAATCCCGGCGCGCGCATGTGCGCGCGTCGCGGCGCGACCGAAAACGGTACAATGTCGCCCGTTTTCGTGACAGTAGTTTGACAATCTCTCAGGAATCCCATGTTCGGTCGATTCATGCCCACCGAGGGCAAAAAATAACGTCCAGCAGTGTTTGATGAAGTCCGGGGAATATCGGTAAACCATTGATTGTTTGGAATTATTTTCCGTTCCCGTCCGGGGTCGTCCGGTGGTGAGAATTCGTATAAAATCCGTACGGACTTCATGCGAGGGGGCGCGGTGACGAAGGAAAGTATCCGGTCGAAGGCGGCACGTGCGAAGCTCGCGCCGCGTCGCGAACCGTATTGGGATCGAATCAGCAAAGGCGTGGGTGTCGGGTATCGAAAATCCGAAACCGGGGGCGGCACATGGATCGGCCGACGCAAGGACGACAATCGGAAATATCAGTTCAAGTCATTTGGAGATGATGTTCTCGAATATGACACCGCACGGAAGTTGGCCGAAAAATGGGCAGATGAACTGGCGTCGGGCGTGCAGCACGACAAACGCATTTCGACCGTTGCAGACGTGTGCCGTTTGTATGTAGAGAACCGTCGCGTCGAGAAGGGGGAGAAAACTGCCTACGACGCGCAAAAGAGATTTGAGCGCTTGGTTTATGGAAAACCAATTGGTGCGATTTTATTTTCGAAACTGCGCCCCATCGATGTTGAAAAATGGCGCAATGGTCAGTTGGATGATGATGACCCCGAGGACGAAGAAACGTACAATCGGGCTAAGGATTCCGTAAATAGAAACCTTAAATCATTAAAAGCCGCTTTCAATTATGGAAAGGATCGACTCAAACTTGTTCTAAGTGATGCGGGCTGGAAGGAGATTAATCAGTTTCCTGACGTTGCCTCACGCCGGAAGGGGTGGTTGACAGCTGAACAGCGCAATCGCTTGCTCGACACGATGCCGGGTGATTTACGTACGCTTGCGACAGCGCTACTATTAATTGGTGCTCGTCCGGGCGAAATCGCCAGCGCAAATGTCGCGGATTTTAACCGGGAAGCAGGCCTTCTCGCACTCAACGGTAAAACAGGGCGCCGTGACGTGCCATTGTCGAATCAAGCATGCAAGTTTTTCACGATGCAGGCAAAGGACAAGATCGGAAATGCGCCCTTACTCGCTACGGCAGACCTCCAGCGTTGGACCGCTCCTGTTTGGGGGCGAATGTTCAGGGAGGTTCGGGAAAAGGCGAGCCTGCCGGATGCCGTCCTTTACTGTATGCGCCACACGTACATCAGCGAGGCAATCGCGCAGGGGGTCGATGTGTATACGGTCGCAGAATTGACGGGTACTAGCGTCGAAATTATTCAATCGAACTACGGCACGTTGACGGACAATATTGTCGAACGCCTTAACCGGATTTCCATTCTGTAAAGAGTGAAGGACTGGCATCTGGAAAAAACCCGTATTGATAACTGTGGTCATCGGAATTGCCAACCACAAAGATCAACGGGCGCGGAGCGGAGCGTGATCCACGTCGCGGCGGCACGGTGCAAGTTATGTCAAGCATTGGGGGCATGACATTTTGTGGCGGCCGACGAAAAACCACTTCTTAAATTCCGAAAAACGCCACTCCAACATGAGTTGCGGGGTGGCTACGTATTTTTCGTGAAAGTTTTGAATATTCATCAGCACCATGTGTGAGGCGCGCAAGTGGGTATTTTAATACCCCCGATTTCGGTTAGCAGCTTCTATGCGAAACGTCAATGGCTTTCTATGTTCGCCGCTGAGAGCCTTCCCGTTCAGAAATGTCTGTTGTAAACGTCTCCGCATTTCCCTAAACTTGTACATATACGAAACGAACATTAGCTGTTGTGTACAACGAGGGCGTCAGCAATGATTTCCGGGAAGGTAGTCACGTACTTTAGGGTGTCGACGGCCAAGCAGGGTGTTTCGGGGCTTGGCCTTGATGCGCAGAAGGATTTGGTCACTCGCTACCTGAATGGCGTCACACCAATCGCGGAATTTACCGAAGTCGAAAGTGGTAAAAACAACGAGCGTCCCCAACTTCGCGCAGCACTGGAAATGTGCAAGAAGAAAAAGGCGACACTCGTAATTGCGAAGCTTGACCGCTTGAGCCGGTCCACCGCCTTTGTGTCGTCGCTGATCGAGGCAGGCACCGATTTCGTTGCGGCTGACAACCCGCACGCGAACAAGGTCATGCTGCAGATGTTCTCCGTTATGGCCGAGTGGGAGCGCGATCAGATCAGCGCTCGGACGAAGGCTGCGCTCGCAGCTGCGAAGGCGCGCGGCGTGAAGCTTGGTCAGGCCGGGTTCGCAAACTTGCAACCTGTGATCGCAGCACGTGAACAGGCAGCCAACGAGTTCGCGGTTGGTCTATCACGCGTTGTGCGGGGGTTTATCGCCGATGGGCTGACGCGTCGCGCAATCGTGAACGAATTGAACCGTTTGCAAATTCGCACGGCACGCGGAGGTGCTTGGTCACTGACACAGGTGCAGCGGCTCGTCACCCGCATCAACGGTTTGCAGCAGGCAGAAATCAAGCTGGCCGCGTGATCATCCCGCAAGGCGCGCGACGGTGAGCCATCGAGCGCGTATGGTGCAGCAGTGGTGCTGTCGTTATTTACGGGCGTCGCCCGAATTGGCTGCACGAACGAAAAGGGCGCAGCAAGCTATCCCCGGCGACCACTCGTCAGCCCGAAATGAGCAGAATTTCCGATGGCCTTCGCGTGCCGGGGTGGTCGAAGCGCCTGACGATTGTGCGCCGACCGATTGAATATTCGAGCGCTACGGGCGGGTTTTGATCATTTGAGCCGCGTCGACCTGTGCTCGCGCACCGCTGATAATTACACAGTGTGTACCCGCGCACGACGGAATACTCACTGCACGTGTGCCGAAAATACACACCTGCGGTGCGTCCGTTGAGCGTGCGCCGGTCCGCCGCCACGTGTGCTCACTGTTCGCGCAAAAAATAGACAAGCGCTACGCAGGCGTGGGCGTGTGCACGCCCGCCCGCCATGGCAAACGGATGCTCTATTTACTGCGCTGGTGCCTGTTCACTCCGACAGTGATCGCATCAGCGTCGCTTGTGCGATGGATAAATTGCGCGGGTGCTGGCTGTGTGCCGTGCGGGCCGCTTGCGTATCGAGTTGCCGTCGTGGCGGACAGCGAAAGCGGCCCATTATTTACTATGACGGCCCGGATGTCGCGACGCGCGCTGCACGGGGCGGCCGTGCGGTTTCATTCGCCGCCTTCCATGCTGTTCATTTCTTCGAGCAGGTCCGCTTGCTTCGTCACTGCGTCGAGCATGAAATCGTTGCTGACGGTTTGCAACGTTGAGCCGTTCGCAGCAACGTTGTGGTTCATGTAGTCAATCGTACCGTCGCGCCACTTGATCCACTCCCGCTGCATCTGGTTCAGAGCATCGATTGCTTTCGGGTCGTCCTTGCGGTGTGCAACCAGCTTGTTGTACGCCGCGTTAAGCCGCTTTTTCTGCATGCCGATTGCTTTGTCGTAACAAGCTGCCGTCTGGTCTTGATTCTGCGCGCGGTCGAAGCACGCCTTCACCGGATCGACCTTCGTTGGCATAGCTGCGTGTGCAGCGATGGAAAATGCCGATGCGGCGAGGAACGAGGCCACGAGATTTTTTTTCATGTTGATTACCCAACTTCACTGACACGAACAGATTTGGCGTCGCGGCGTGCTTCGACAAGCGTGCGGAACGCCTCCCGAACCTTCTCACCGTCACGAACGGCTTGGATTTTCACGATCGGTTTCACCACGTCGAAACCAACGACAAGGATGTTGCTCAGGCCGAAGAGGCGCAGGATAAAAGGCTGATCGAGCACCACGTCTTTGATCCGGTACAACTCCACTTCATGGAAACGCCGGGACAGGATGCCGTAGCGGTATCGAAAACGCTGATCGGTCAGTGTGTAGGACCGGCAGCGAATATCTAGGTATGCGACCGCCGCACGCACGATCGGAATGGCGGCCAGCGACAACGCGATGACGTGGAATTTGTCGGCTTCGAGCCCGACGAGCGTGCACGTTGCAGCTAGCAGAAAGCAGCCCAAAAAGAGCGGACCGTTCGTCCACTGCGACGGTCGCCCGCTCCACGATTGAATTTCTGTCATTGTTTGCTCGGTGTGAGTGGTTGCAGGAAGGGGGCGTTCAACGAATGGCTGAATACGCTTCGTCGCATTCCGGCGTCATACCTCCACCGAAGCCCAACATCGCGACGATCGACGCGATGGACTGAACCATTTTTCCCTTCGCTTCGGGTGCTGCACAGCGCTCGGCGACGGCTTGCGCGCCGACCTGCCGGACCGCCGCTCGCAGTTGGTTGCTTGATGTCGCCAGGGTTGATTCCAGATCATGTTTAGCCTTCGGCGTTTGCGCCGGGTCCTTCAACTCGGTCAGGCGCACGTAGGCAGTTCCGCATACCTTTAGTGCCGTGAGAATTTGCTGACAGGCTGGCGGGATGGTTTGCGCGTCAGCGGTTGCGAAAGTGATGCATGCGACGGTTGCAACGGCCAGCTTGGCAACCGTTGCTGTGGAATTTCGATTCATTTACTTGCCCCGAAAGGTTGGTTTTTTGGGGCAGCGGTGCTCACCGCTGCTTGCTGGAACAAAAAAATGATTCATCGCGGAAAATCGTGGAGGGTTTGAGAGCGATTGCGTAACCTGACGCCTGACTTTAAGGAGGTCAGGAGGAAGAATTGCTCGATCGCAAGGCGCTTCAGGCACTGGGTTGCTGGACGGGTTATCGGTTGGAGCGTGTGGAATGGCCGGAAGGCGAAGGCCGCACGCTATCGCTGTATCTGAAGCCGGTCAGCAAGGTCATGTACTGCGAGCAATGCGGTGCACGCTGCCAGCAGATCCACGAGACGACGGTTCGCCGAGTGCGTGATCTGCCGCTGTTCGAATACCGGGTGGTGTTGTATGTGCCTCGTCGCCGGGTCTGGTGTGAACGCTGCGGTGGCCCGCGACTGGAGAAGCTTGCATGGCTGGGCCGCTACCAACGAGTGACGGAGCGCTTCGCCAAGGCGTGCGAGAAGCTGCTACAGGCTGCCAGCGTGCAGGCGGTGGCGGCCTTCTACGATCTGGGCTGGCACACGGTCAAAGCGATCGACAAGATGTGCCTACGGGCGCGCGTGGCCGAGCCGGACTGGTCGACGATCCGCTATCTGGCGATGGACGAGTTTGCGCTGCATAAAGGCCACCGCTACGCCACGGTGGTAGTCGATCCGATCGGCCGACAAGTGCTCTGGGTGGGACCTGGACGCTCGCGCGAAACGGCTCGAGCCTTCTTCGAACAGTTGCCCGAAGGCGTTGCCGAGCGCATCGAAGCGGTCGCCATCGACATGACCACGGCCTATGAGCTGGAGATCAAGGAGCACTGCCCGCAAGCGGAAATCGTCTTTGACCTGTACCACGTCGTGGCCAAGTACGGCCGCGAAGTGATCGACCGGGTACGTGTGGATCAGGCCAATCAACTTCGACATGACAAGCCGGCCCGGAAGGTTCTGAAGTCCAGCCGCTGGCTGTTACTGCGCAACCGGCACAATCTGAAGCCAGAACAGGCAGTGCAGTTGAGGGAGTTGCTGGCCGCCAATCAGTCGCTGTTATGCGTCTACGTGCTACGCGACGAGCTCAAACGGCTCTGGTTCTACCGAAAGCCAGCCTGGGCGGACAAGGCTTGGGGGCAATGGTTCGAACAGGCCCAGCAAAGCGGGATTGCCGCCCTGCAAAAGTTCGCCGAGCGCTTGCAGGGCTACTGGCACGGAATCGTGACCCGCTGCCGCCATCCGCTCAATACCAGCGTTGTCGAAGGCATCAACAACACCATCAAGGTCATCAAGCGCAGGGCCTACGGCTATCGCGACGAGGAGTATTTCTTCCTCAAGATCCGCGCCGCGTTCCCCGGAATTCCGCGTTGAACCAAAAAAATGCCGACAGGGGAAGCATCGGCAAAAAGGTCCCGGCCTCCGAGGGCACGAGGATGGTTGCCGGAACCAGCAGAAAAGGAACACCCTGCATTACTGTGGATTTTCCGGACTGACTGAATCGCTCGTCGTTAGAAGCCGTTGCGAACGTGTCCCAACGAGTGCGGCCGGTACGCCCGCTTGAATGGTCCAAGGCGCGAGACTGGTCGCTACGAGCGTCATGCTCTTGATCGATACTCCATCCCCGATGTCGCTACCCGGTAGGACTATGGAGTAAGCATCGATGGTGACGTACCGGCCAATGCGGACCGGGGCGTTGTCGTCTTTGGATAGAGGCTTCGGCACACGTCCGAACAGGTCGTCCGGGGTATCATCGTCCGAGCTATAAATGTGGACGCCCGGTGATAGCTGGCAAAAATCGCCGATGTCGATTCCGCCGAGTCCGCTCAGGTGACATCCAGCGGCGATTTGGACGTTTCGTCCGATCGAGATACGACCAACTGCGGCGCAAAGAATGGTCGGGCCGTCGATGGTCACGAAATCGCCGATGTGGATGTTGTGCATCCCGATGAGCGTGCAGTTCTTTGCTATGCGCACGTTATGGCCGATGCTGCCGAACTTGGACGAGACGGCATCAGTTTCCGTCCAGTAGCCCGGATGGGGTTGGGCGCTGATCGAATCGGATTCGGGCGTCGTGTCGTTCATGGAATCCCCGTCGAAAAATTTCTGTTGTCGGACTTCGGCCAGCGCCGCGACGTGCGGTCGATGCAAAAAATAGCGTGCGAACAGGGCGCGGAGACCGTGATAGGTCGCACGTATAGCGAACTGAGGGCGTATATCGAATGTGTTCACGGGCCGTAACACGACCTAGAAATTCGCTGCCGCACATAATATACTCTATAACGAATAATATGTGTGGTGACGCCCTTCACGCTGCGGTGACGAAAACTGACACTCCCTCGACTACCGGGGAGGGCATCAGTCTTGAGCAACGCTGCACAACTAGCGAAATCCATTGGCGACGCCATTTCCGCTCGCCGGAAGGCGCTTGGAATGACTCAGGAAAAGTTGTCTGAACTCATCCAGATCGAGCAGTCGTCGCTATCGCGAATCGAACGAGGAACGTTGGTTCCGAATCTCGAACGATTGGCGGGGATTGCCGAAAAGCTCGACTGCCGTCTTGCCGACTTGTTGGGCGCTAGCGGAACTGGTGCAATGGATCGCGCGATCCGAATTCAGGAGCGGCTGGAGAAGCTGTCGCCAGCGCAACAGGAAGCATTCGAGAAATTGATCAACGACGCGTTTGAGTTGGTCGAAGCATCATCGCCAAAGAAACGTAGTGCGAGGGGAAGCTGATGCACGCCCCTGCGATTGGGAGGGGGGCGATTTCCAGTTCGCAAGCAAGCTGGCGGCTGTCCTGAAGGTGCCGGTGGCGTACTTCTGTGCCGACAACCTGGAGTTGGCGGAGTTGATTCGAACGTACGGGGTGCTTCCTAGTCGCTCAAAGGGGCGGCTACTGCGTAGCGCTCGCGAACTCGCAGGGATATAGTTCGGCGCGGTTTTTCTGTGTCGTTGCGGCCCATGCGCTTGTCAGGCACCTGTTGCGTTCCTGCAACGCACATCAAGAACTCTTTCGTACGCCAGTCCTGACTTTTTTGTAGTGCGATTTTTTCGCTCGACTTGTCAATTGCGGACGAGCCAATATCTCGAATTTCGCCGCGTCTGGCGAGCGAACCGTACAGCGCGCAGCACCCGCAGGCAGGCGACCTGCTTGGGCAGGGTGTTGCGATACGCTTTTCGATTCATGTGCGTATGAAGCCGCGAAGTAACCATCGGAGTATTGCGCATCTAAAATCTCGAATTGACATTCTAAAAATTAAATAAAAATGTCAATTTTCTTTTCTCAAAAATAATCAATCGTATTCCGGAGCGGAAAATCGTTCTTCGCCAGCCGATCTGATGATTCCTGACACTGTGGCCTGTTCGGCTTCTGGTACGATCGCGCACAAGGATCACGGGAACCGATTGTGTACGCGCTTTGACGTCAGAGCCGTGTATTGACCTTCACGAATCCTGCTCAGCCCCGGCCGTGGCCGTGCATAAACGACAATCGGTTCGGCCGGGTGTCGATTCCGATCAAAAAATTGAAGCAGCGACGCGACTTGCGTCGAACGAAGAATGAATAAAAACCGCTATCGGGTTGTGTATAGTCGCGCACGTGGCGCGATGATGGTCGTTCAGGAAAATGGCAACGCGCCTCGCACGGCCGGGAATTCGGGCGGCGCAAGTGGGCCATCGAGCTTGCCGGGGCTGCGTGTCGTGTGGCAACCGCTTGCGATGGCTGCTGCGCTTCTGTTCGGTGTGCCGTTATTCAGCTTCGCGCAGATCGCGCCAACGCCCGGTACAAGTACGCACGTAATCCAGACGCAGAACGGTTTACCGCAAGTGAATATTGCCGCTCCTTCGGGGGCTGGCGTCTCGGTGAATACGTACAACCAGTTCGATGTACAAAAACCCGGCGCGATTTTGAATAATTCACCGACGCTGGTGAATACGCAGCAAGCGGGATATATCAACGGCAACCCGAATTTCGGTGCAGGCCAGTCCGCGCGAATCATCGTCAACCAAGTCAACAGCGCGAATCCGTCGCAGTTGCGGGGCTACGTTGAAGTTGCAGGAAATCGTGCAGAAGTGATTTTGGCTAATCCGTCCGGCATCGTGGTAGATGGCGGCGGATTTATTAATACATCGCGGGCCACTTTGACAACCGGCGTACCGTACTACGGTGCGGACGGTTCGGTGAATGGGTTCAATGTATCACGCGGCTTGATTACTGTACAGGGCGCGGGCTTGAATGCATCGAACGTCGATCAGGTCGACCTGATTTCGCGTGCGGTACAGGCCAATGCCGCTATCTATGCCAAGAACCTGAACGTCATCGCAGGTGCGAACCAAGTCAATCACGACACGCTGGCGGCAACCCCGATCGCTGGCGACGGTGCAGCGCCTGCCGTCGCGATTGACGTGAGCCAGCTTGGCGGAATGTACGCAAACCGCGTGTTTCTCGTGAGCAACGAATTTGGAGTTGGGGTCGCGAACGCCGGGACGATCGCTGCACAAGCAGGCGATCTGACGCTGCAATCCAACGGCCAGCTTGTACTCACAGGCAAGACGACTGCGAGCGGTAATCTTACCGCAACCGCGAACAGTATTCAAAACACCGGCACGACGTACGCACAGCAAAACGTCAATGTATCGACGGGCGGCGCGTTGTCGAACAGCGGCACCCTCGCTGCGCAACAGAATACGACGGTCAATGCGGGGAGTATCAATTCGACCGGGACGCTCGGCGCTGGCGTAAATAACGACGGTTCTGTCGGGAAGAGTGGCGACCTGAATCTGTCGAGCACGGGACAACTGACGGCGACCGGGCAGAACGTCGCGGGCGGTAGCGCGTCGATTTCGGGCGGTGCCGTGAACCTTGCAGGCAGCCAGACTGCTGCGAACGGCAATCTGTCGTTGAACGCGAACGCGGGTGATCTAAACCTTTCGGGCGCGACGACGAGCGCGCAGGGCGCGGTCAATGCGAATGCAGCAGGTGCATTGATCAACGATCACGGTAGCCTGTCGAGCCAAGGCGGTACAACGCTTACCGCAGGCAGCATTTCGAACCAAGGCGGCAAGGTTTCGGCGCAAGGTCCGCTGAGCGTGCAGTCGAGCGGCGCAATTTCGAATCAGGGCGGCACGCTGGTTTCCGAAAATGCGATTCAGGTGCGTGGTGGCGCGATTGCGAATAACCAAGGCACGATGCAGAGTGCGGCCGGAATGAATATTTCCGGAAGCGCGCTGGACAACAGTGCCGGTCGCGTTACGTCATTGAATTCGGACGGCCTGTCGATCACGACGACAGGGCAATTGACGAACGCGGCTGGTACGACCGCACTTGGCGCACAAGGCGGCGTCATCGGCGGCAACGGCGGTGTGACGGTGCAATCCGGCAGCGTCGTGAACCACGGCACGGTCAGTGCACAAACGAACCTGCAAGTCGATTCGCAATCACTCGACAACGGCAGTGGTACGTTGTCGGCTGCGCAAAATGCAGTGATCAATGCTGGCGCGCAATTGACGAATAATTCCGGCAGCATCGCGGCCGGACAATCGGCAACGGTGAATGCAATATCGCTGAGCAACGACGCGGGTTCGATACAGGCCAACCAGTTGTCGTTCGGGGCGACGAATTTGTCGAACCACGGTGGCACGATTACGCAAACCGGGACCGGCGCAATGAATGTCGCTGTCTCGAACACGCTCGATAATTCGAGCAACGGCGTTATTCAGACGAACAGCACCGACCTGAACCTGACGCCTGCGACGCTGATCAACGATCACGGAAAAATTTCGCACGCAGGCAGCGGTACGTTGTCGATCACAACCGGTGCGATGTCGAACCAAGGCGGCACGATCGCGACCAATGGCGCGTTGAGCCTGAAGGCTGCTGCTGTATTGAATAGCGCCGGGACACTGGCCGCACAGCGACAGGCAGCGCTCGACGTTCAATCGCTCGATAACCATGCAGGTGGTTACGTTGGTGCCGATAGCATCACGCTGAAAGCACAAGGCGCGATCGATAACCGCGCAGGCACGCTCGAAGCGAACAACGGTGTTTCGGTCGCAGCCGACAGCCTTGCGAATGATGGAGGTTCGCTTAAAAATGTGGGTACGAGTGCGCTGTCCGTCAAGACGACCAATGCGTTGACGAATACGGCTGGCGGCACCATTGGCGGCAATGGAGACGTTTCGGTGTCTGCGGGCAGTGTCGATAATTCTGGTGGTTCGTTGCTTGCAGGCCGGTCGCTGGCAGCACAGTCGAACGGCCAAATTGTGAATGCCGCTGGTCTTGTTCAGGCGAACGGGAATCTGTCACTTCGTGCGCAAGGTGCCGTGACCAACAGCGCGGGCCAAATTGAAGCGAACGGCGCGACATCCACCCTCGACGTATCGGGTTCCAGCGTCGATAACAGCGATGGTCGAATCGCCAATATCGGCACCGGTGCGACGACGATCGACGGCGGCGCATCGATCACGAACACGAACGCGTCTGGTAAAGCGGGTGCGGGCACGATTGGCGGAAATGGCGATGTAACGCTGACCACGCAAGCACTCACCAATGCACAAGGCGGGCAGACGCTGGCGGGACACGACCTGACGTTGAATGTCGCGAGCAACGCGAACAATGCAGGCGGCGTGCTGTCGGCGGCGAACAACCTGACGCTGAACGGCGCGAACGCTGCCCTTTCCAATTCGAACGGATCGGTGCATGCAAACGGCGTGCTGTCGTTGACTGCTGCATCGATTGACGACACCTCCGGCAAGATCGGCAATGACACCGGTAGCGGCGGCAGCGTGTCGATTCAGACAGGCGCGTTGTCGAATCAAGGTGGTGCGATCGGTAGCGATCAAGACTTGACGTTGACGACCGGCACGCTGAATGGGGATGGTTCGATTGTCGCAGGCCGTAACGGCACGGTGACGCTTGGCAGCGACTACACGCAGACAGCGGCGAACAAGCTTCACGCAAACGGCAACCTGAATTTCACTACGTCGGGCAAGCTGACGAACCAAGGCGTAATGGATGCCAATGGCGCGCTCACGGTGAATGCGGCGAACGTCGACAACCAGAGCGGTGCGGATTTGAATTCCGCAAACACGACGGTCAACGCGAACGGCGGCACGATCGATAATGCAGGCCGCATCGAAGGCGATTCGGTCACGACCAACAGCGCGACGTTGAACAACACAGGGACCGTGATCGGCGCCAACGTGACGGCGAACGCGAATACGATCACGAACACCGGTGCTGCTGCTGTATTTGCTGCTGCCAATCAGTTGAATCTGTACGCGACGAATCAGTTGTCGAATACGGGTGGCGCGAACCTGTTCAGCGTCGGCGATATCAACATCGCGGCGAACGGTCAGCGCGACGCAAACGGCTTGTTGGCGAACCGTACGCAAAACGTGCTGAACGATCAATCGACGATTGAGGCACAGGGCAACGTTGAGCTTGCTGCTGGCACGTTTACCAATTCGCGTCCCGCGCCGACGGTCACGACCGAGACAACCAGTACGACGACCACGCACCAGACAAAGCGCGACAAATACATGGCGTGTGCGACGACCAACGCAGATTCGCATTCGTCGTGTACTCAGGCCGTGTGGGATTATGGCTACAAGACGCCGATCAATTCGACCTATAGTGCGTCGCAGGTCGTATCGCAGACGTCCGGACCCAACGCGACGGACAACGTGCTGGTCGTTACGGTGAACGGCGCGCAGCAGACGATTTACTACAACACCCTGACGAAGAATTCAGACGGCTCCATTACCGTCAACTATTGGGACGCGTATAACCCGAACATCAATTACCTCCCCAGCACCGAATACCCGACACGCAGCGACGCCCATAACGGCTATCAACGCGTCGAAGTCGCGCGCGATACCACGTCCACCATCCAACAGGACGTCGTAACGAGCCAAGCTAAGCAGGCGCAGCTCGTCGCGGGTGGCAATATCACGATGGCGAACGTCGGCACGATCAATAACGATTACAGCGCGATCACGGCTGGCAAGTCGATTCAAATCGGCAGCACGCAACAAGGCGGCTCTGTTGGCAGCGGCAGCTACGGCGGGACGATCGTGAACAACGTCGGCCAGACGCTGTACCAGTATCAAACCGACAATATCGTTTCGACGTATGCGTGGAACGAAGACACCTCGCGGGATCGCGGTACGATAGTTGAGCCGTCCGTCGTCTATACGCCGGTCGCGATCGGCGGCACGGGCGGGACCATCGTAGCGAACCAATCGGTGTCGATCACCGGCCAGAGCGTCAACAACCAGAACGTCGCTGCGCAGAATTCTGCGACCGGCGCGACGGGCGGCACGCTTGGCAGCAATTCGGCCAATCAGGGTGTGTCGGGTGGCAATCCTTCCAAGGTCGGCGCGGCCAACGGGACGACAACGGTCCCGGCTCTGCAATCGGTCGCGAGTGCGACAGGCGCTTTGTCGATTACGTTGCCGACAAGCGGGATGTATTCGATTCACGACGCACCCGGTCAGCCGTACCTGATCGTCACTGATCCGCGCCTGACGAGCTACACGAACTTCATTTCGAGTGACTACATGCTCGGTCAGTTGAACCTGAACCCCGCAAGCATTGAAAAGCGCTTGGGTGACGGGATGTATGAGCAGCAAATGGTGCGTAACCAGATTACGCAGTTGACCGGCCGTACGTTCCTACCGGGTTATGCAAGCGCCGAGGATGAGTATCGCGCCCTGATGACGAACGGCGCGAACTACGCGAAGGAATTCGGCCTGGTGCCGGGGATGGCGTTAACGGCTGCGCAGATGGATGCCTTGACGAGCGATATCGTGTGGCTCGTTGACCAGACCGTGACGCTGCCTGACGGCAGCACGACGCACGTGTTGGCCCCGGTCGTTTATATGGCGCAAACGCATGCGAACGATCTGCAACCGACTGGTGCGTTGATCGCGGCGGATGATGTCGAAATTCATACGGTCGGTAGCGCGACGAATTCCGGTGTCATCAAGGGTGGCTCGAAAACCGTCTTGACCGCAACGGATATTTTGAATCGCGGCGGCACGATTTCCAGCGACAGCAAAAACGGCACGACCGTCGTGTCGGCGAGCAATGATGTGGTGAATGCATCCGGGATGATTACGGGCAATCGTGTCGCTGTCAGCGCGGGTCGGGATATCGTTAATACGACGCTGGTCGATACGGTTGGTGTGAGCGGTGCATCAGGCGCGAGTAAGGTCAACCAAACGTTGCTCGGTCAGCAAGGCACCATTGCGGCAACGGGCGATTTGTCCGCGCAGGCGGGTCGCGACCTTACGCTTCATGGCGCGAATCTGTCGGCTGGCGGCGACGCGCTGGTGACGGCAGGTCGGGACATCAGCGTCGACACGGTTCAGTCCACGACGAACCAATCGATGTATCTGAACGATCAGCATCATTGGGAACAATCGGGCACCACGAACGTAACGAGCGGCATCACCGCAGGCGGCAGCTTGGGGATGCAAAGCGGTAACGATACGACGCTCAAGGGCGCGACCGTTTCCGCGGGTAAGGATTTGTCGGTGCTCGCTGGTGGGAATCTGACGGCAACGACGGTCACGGATACCGCAAAGCTCGATAACGTTGCTGCAGACAGCAAGACGCGTAAAGAAGTCGATCACAACTACGATGAGCACGCTGTTGGCACGGAATTCACGGCAGGTGGCAATGCGACGCTCGCGGCGGCAAGCGCCAACGCGACGAAAGGTAACGTGACGCTCACGGGTTCGTCCGTCACCGCTGGCATGACAAATGGCGTTGAGAATGGCGCCGGTGCGGCGAACATCGCGGCGACCGGTAACGTCACGATCAACGAAGCTCGCGAGGAACACGACGCGTATCAGTCGGTGCAGGTCAGTCGCGGTAGTTTCGTCAGCAGCACGAAAACCGATTCGATGCAGAACACGCGGGCGAATGTTGGTGTCGGTAGTACGGTTTCTGGCAATACCGTCAACATTCAATCGGGCCGCGATCTGACCGTCCAAGGCAGCACGGTGGTCGGCACGAACGATGTCAACCTTGCGGCGGCAAACAACGTCAATATCACGACGTCCAAGGATACGGTTTCGCAGGACAGCTACTATCACGAAACGCATTCGGGTATTGGCACAAGCGGCCTGAGCGTAAGTATCGGCACGCAGAAAAAGACCGATACGGATCATGCTTCGTCCGTCACGAACAACGCGAGCACGATTGGTTCGCTTAATGGCGATCTGACTATCAAGGCGGGCGATACGTTGCACGTGACGGGTAGCGATCTGATTGCTGGAAAGAATCTGACCGGCACGGCTGCGAACGTGGTGATCGATTCAGCAACCGATACGAGCAACAAGACGCATAGCGAAACGACCAGCAGCAGCGGCGTCACGCTCGGCCTGTCGGGCAGCATCGGCGATGCGATCAACGGTGCGTATCAGCAAGCGCAGGCGGCAAAGAGTGGTGCCGGCGACAGCCGTGCAACGGCCCTGCATGCGATCGCAGCGGCTGGCGATGCTGCGATGGGTGTGGCTGGGCTGACCGGCGGCGCACTGGCGGGCGGCGGTACGCCGAGCATCGGTGTTCAGATCAGTGTCGGATCGAGCCATAGCCGACTCGACACGTCGGAAAACCAGGCCATGCAGCGCGGATCGAGCGTGACGGCCGGAGGCACGACTTCGCTGATTGCGACGGGCAACGGCACCCCCGGTAGCGGCAATATCACGGTCGCCGGTTCAAACGTTTCCGGCAACGATGTGCTGTTGGCCGCGAAGAATCAGATTGACCTGCAGAACACGACGAACACCGATTCGACGCGCAGTTCGAATTCGTCGTCGAGCGCAAGCGTTGGCGTGTCGATCGGCACGAACGGTATCGGGGTGTCGGCCGCGATGTCGCGCGCGCACGGCGACGGCAATAGCGATGCCGTGATGCAGAACAATTCGCATGTGAGCGGCACGAACAGCGTGACGTTGGTCAGCGGCGGCGATACAAATATCGTCGGATCGGACGTATCGGGTCGCAGCGTCGCCGCGAATGTTGGCGGAAATCTGAACGTTGCGAGCGTGCAGGATACGACCGCCAGCAGCGCCAATCAAAGCAGTTCCGGCGGCGGGATCAGCGTTAGCACAATGGGCGGTAGCGCTAGTTTCAGTTCGCAGCACGGCAGCGCAAACGGCAACTATGCGGGCGTTGCCGAACAGGCCGGCATCAAGGCCGGTGACGGTGGTTTCGATGTGACGGTCAAGGGCAACACGAACCTGACCGGCGCAGTGATCGCCAGCACGGCCGACGCATCGAAGAACACGTTGACGACCGGCACGCTGTCGACCAGCGATATCGGGAACCATTCGAGCTACAGCGCGGACAGCAGCGGCTTTAGCGCGGGGGCCGGGGTTGGTGTTACGGGTAAAGCGATCGGCACGGGTTCGGTGAGCGGTTCAGGTGGCGTGACTCCGATGATTTCGCAATCGGACAGCGGCAGCGAGAACGCGACCACGCGTAGCGGCGTTAGCGCGGGCACGATCAATATCACGAATCCGGCAGGCCAAACGCAAGACTTGGCGAACCTGAATCGGGATACATCGAACCTGAACGGCACCGTTTCGAAGACGCCGGACGTGCAGAATCTGCTGGACAAGCAGTCTGACCTGATGAACGCCGGTCAGGCGGCGGGCCAAGTAGTCGCGCAAGGCATCGGCGCGTATTCGGATATGAAGCAGAAGCAAGCCCAAAGCGAAGCCGATGCGGCCAAGCTCGCGGGTGATACGACTGCACAGGCCGCTTATCAGGCCGAAGCCGATTCATGGGCTGAAGGTGGAACGAACCGCGTACTGATGCACACGGCCGGCGGCGCGTTCCTTGCCGGTATGGGGGGCGGCAACGCGTTTGCAGGGGCCGCAGGCGCTGGCCTGTCGTCAGCGGTCGCGGGCAAGTTGAACAGCCTTGCGGATGCGGTTGGCGACAGTACGGGTTCGCTGCTGGCGGGCAACGTCTTGTCGAACGTGCTGGCTGGTGCGGGCGGTTCGTTGATCGGCGGTACGTCGGGTGCGTTCACGGCATCAAATGCAGACTTGTACAACCGGAGCAATTGCAACACCGACGGCACGTGTAGCAAGGGAGCCGAGTTCTTGGACCGGCTCGGCGACGCCATCAGTAGTACGGTGAACGATCCGTGGGGGGCATTAAATCATGCATTGAATAGTCTGATTCCTTCGCCTGCCGGCCAAAAGCCTGACGCCGATGCAAGCCCGCTCGGTGACGTAAGCAACAACAACCGCACGCCGCCGACGGGGCATGCAGTGATTACAACCGGCGTGACCGTGTGTGGTCCGGGCGTGCTGTGTCCTACTGTCAACGTCGCAACGGTAGTCGCTCCCGGCACACCTATGCTTTCGAGCGGCGGTGGGGATAGCGATTCCAACGGATCGCAAACAGGTTCCGTCACTTCACCAAATGCCGCAATGCGCGACAATGCAAATGCGACCGGAACATATGTTGACCCACTGACGGGGAAGACCGTTCCTGCGGATGGCCCCTTGGCGGCCGATCACTTCGTTCCGCAAAAATGGATCAAAGAACAGCCGGGCTTTGACCAGCTAACTCCTGCGCAGCAAAGTGCTATTCTGAACGATCCTGTAAATACGAATGGTCTACCCACTACCTTCAACTCTTCAAAGGGGGCCAAAATGCCCGGAGATTGGACGACGTACAAGGGGCAACCATTGAATTCGGAATATATACAGAACAGTGCCCAACAGGCCGAGGTGGTTCGAAATTACATTACGAACCAAATCAAGACTATGCTTAATCCGCCAAGGTGATTGATATGATTTTTAAATCAAAAATTGACAGGGCAGTCAAGCATCCGAATTTTATTGTGTCGGCGAGCGGCGACTATGATCAAATTCTCCATTCGTTGTTTGAGCATCTTGAAAGTGAAATTCGATCTGGAAAGCGATTTGATGCTGGTCAAACAATTCAATTCGGATGGATGGTTCTGATGCTGAATGCCAATGGACAAGGCGACTTGGAGATATGGGAGCCCGATTTTAGTTCTATGCCGATAAATTGGGAATTTTCCTTGGATAAAGCACTGAGGGATATGTATCTACAGAGAGAACTGTGTGCGCAGGCCGGGTTGGCCCCGGAATTCCCATCGCTCTTACAAAGAGGCATCGTCTCCCCTGTCTTTGTTCCCAACACTGGATTCGTGATGAGTCGAGAGGCACAACAGGATGGAGATTCTGGTTGGTTCTTTTTGGGGCGCGAAGATCAGCGCGACAAGGGAAAATATTGCTCTTTGTTTGAGATTTCAATAACTGCGCCTTGGATTGTTCCATTTCTGGCCCTGCCGCCGGAGGTGATTGTGAAATGCGATTTGAGTTCGATTGAAATTAAAACAAAGAATGGAATTATTTCATCGAATAACAACGAAATTCTGCGAAAGCTATTGGATAAGTGGAATGTCAATGGGCGTGATGTGCTTCACTGATTTCTGCCAGCCAGAACTGAACGAAAATGAAAATCAAAAAGCGGCTTGCTGCGTTGCCGATTACCGCGTTGGTATCGCTCGGGGTTCACGCACAGCAGGTGCCAACGCCTGAAGATCGCGCTGCCGCTGCGCGTGCTAATGCCGAACAGGATCGGCAAGCGCAGCAGCAGCGCGACGCCGAGCAACGTAATTCGGCGTTGCAAGCGCCGTCTGTGCGTTCAACCGTCCCGCACGTTGAAACCTATCCGCCCCTGCCGAGTGAAACGCCATGCTTTCGTATCGAGCGCTTTACGCTCGACGTGCCGGACACGTTGTCCGCAGCAACACGCGTACAAGGTGCGTCGGCGTTGCCGCAGGACCGCTTCGCCTTCGCGCGCGAATGGCTCGCCCACTACGCCGGTCAGTGCGTCGGCAAGCAAGGCGTTGATACGATCGTCAAGGGGCTGTCGCGAGCGATCTTGGCGCGCGGCTACATCACAACGCGCGTCCTGCTGCCAGAACAAGATTTAGCGACGGGAACGTTGAAGCTCGCGTTGGTACCCGGCACGATCCGGCACATTCGCTTCGCCGACGAGAAATTGCGTGGCACATGGAAGACTGCATTTCCGACGCGCGATGGCGACCTGCTGAACCTGCGTGACCTCGAACAAGGTCTGGAGCAAATGAAGCGCGTCACCAGTCAGGACGTATCGATGCAAATTGTGCCGGCAGACGTGCCGGGCGAAAGCGATGTTGTACTGGACGTGAAGCGTGTCAAGCCGTGGACGGTCGTCGCGTCGATTGACAACTCTGGTACGCGCGCTACCGGTAAGCTGCAAGGCAATCTGTCCATCGGTATCGACAACCCGCTCGGCTTGAACGATATGTTCAACGTCGGCGTCAGCCAAGACCTCGAATTCGGTGACAAGCGCCTTGGTTCACACGGATGGAACGGCTTCTATTCGGTTCCGTGGGGCTATTGGACCGCAACGATTGCGGCGTACACGAACACCTACTATCAGCAGATTGCCGGTGTAAATCAGACGTTCGTAGCGAGCGGCAATTCAAAGACGATCGATTTCAAACTGGCACGCGTGCTTGCCCGCAGTCAGAACGACGTATTCGGCGGCTACGTCCGCTTGTCGCGGCGCTTCGGCCAGAGCTTCATCGAAGATACGGAAATTCCGCAGCAGCGCCGCAACAATACGTTCGTTGAATTCGGGTTGACCGATCGCCACTATTTCGGCGGCGCGCAGTTCGATGGCACGCTTGCGTACAGGCAAGGTGTCGGCACGTTTGGCGCACAGGATGATGTATTGGCAACGGACGGTGGTCCGACGTACCGCTACAAAATGGCCGTGCTGGATGCGAACCTGTCCGTGCCGTTCGCGATCGCGCAACAGCCGTTCCGCTACGTGACGACCTTTCACGGCCAATATACCGGCAACACGTTGTACTACATCGATGACCTGACGATCGGCAGCCGTTACACCGTGCGAGGTTTCGACGGCGAAACGATGCTGGCAGCGGCGCGTGGCTTCTACTGGCGTAACGAACTGCAGATACCCATCGGACAGACGGGGCAGGCGATTTATGCAGGACTCGATTACGGCCGCGTTTGGGGACCGCAGCCTGTCGCGCTGGTCGGTACGCAACTGGCCGGAGCAGTGATCGGCGTTAAAGGCAGTGTTGCAACGCGCTTCGGCGGTTACGGCTACGACCTGTTCGCCGGTACGCCGGTCTACAAGCCATCCGGATTCCCGACCGCACGCGTGACGGTTGGATTTCAGGTGACGGCGCAATTCTGAAATTATCGAAGACAGAATTCGGTGATGTTTAAAAATACGTTGACTGCCGTCGCACTCGGCACATTGTTGGCTGGCTGCGCGTCGCAGAACACGCACAGCGCTGCCTACGATCCTGCAACGGATGCGAGGATTCGCGTTTATTTTGGCGCATCCACACACTTCTTCTTCAACACAACCTGCGAACCGAAGAAAGGTGTACTCGGTTTCGGCGGCGGCGGAATGGCAGTGGCTAAACCACGCACGCTACATCTCGCCAACACGACGATCGGGATGCCCGTTCCAGAGGACGCGTATCGGTACTATGACGAGTATGTGATCAAAGCCAACGAGCCATTGACGATTTCGGTCGAATACGGTGGTGACTCGCTGCCTGATTTTAACGGCTTCGTTTTTAGAAGTCCGTTTCAGCACATTGCGCGTACTTTCGTTCCTCAGACTGGCAAAGATTACGAAGTGTTCGCAAGCAATGCATCGAATAGTATCCAACTCAACGTCCGGATACTATCTGTCGTAGGTGAGCACGTTCAGACGAAGCCGGTCAGCATCAAGGCCGCGCCAAAGTGCCAAGATGTCAGTCCCGACCCTGCCGGGTAAGTTTCGTTTTCCTATGACGAGTTCACGACAGCAATCGATGCAGGAAGATCGCGAGCTAACCGCTTTTTTGCGGCGGCATGTCGATGCGTTGCTGTCGCCGAATTCTGAGCCACGCCCGCCGTGCTTTCATTGCGGCTCAGCGCACGTCGGTATCCGTGGATACCGAAACTCCTTGAGCGGCCCCCGAATTCCGCGCTTCTTGTGCGGGGCGTGTAATCGCGAATTCACCCGGCTGCACGGTACGCCCCTGTATGGGCGTCACGCACAAAAGATGGAGGCGCTGATACCGCTTCTATCGCAACCGATCAGCCGTTCGGCCGTTGCGACGATGCTCAAAACGGAATCCATGAATATTGCGACGAGGGTCAAGGAGCTACGTTCGTGGTTGATCGAACTGGACCCAACCGGAAAATGGGAAGCACGCGTGAAGCTCGGCGGACTGCCGACAGCGATCATGCCTGCGCAATGGCATTTTGAAGAAGGCGGGGCGCTTGAGGACCTTGAACTCACACGACGGCTGACGGAAGAGTTCGATGAGATTCATTCGCAAAGTGGACGAGCGCCAGCCTGTCGGTACTGCACCAGTATGCGAACGTATGAACTGAACAGACTGCCATCACATCCGTTTCCGATGTTTCGCTGTTCCGCGTGTCGCAAGATGTTCAATCGGCGAACCGGTACACCATTCACGTTGGTTCGCGTGAAGAGCCTGCCACGTATGCGTGGTCTGATCCGCTACCTATCCTTGCCGTTGCCGTACAGCCAACTGTCGGAAGTATTCGCGGTAATGGAAGAGCAGATTATGGCTTGGCGTGACATTTTTGAGCAGGTGGCGGACCGGCTTGAACCGGACGGTAGCTTGAGCGCGCGAATCAAGATCGGCGTAACGCCGGGTCCCAAGGCGCCGTGCTTGTTTTGTGGACGCATTGGCACCGCGAAACGATTCGACCAACACGTCTGGAATTGCACAGGGTGTGGCAGGCTTTTTTCGATGCGCCGAGTAGTGGTCGAACGAAACGGACGACTCGAAATCCTAAACGTGCACCCGGACGATGCGCCGGACAAGACGCTGTAGGCGGACTAACAATGCAGAAATTGAGTAGCGGGATTGGTGACCTGAAAAAGCTCACCTTCATACGTTCCAGCAGCGACATGACGGAACAACCAGCCGCGCCACGAATCCAGCGCTCGAAAGTCAGGTGGCTGGTCGTCGCGATGCTGCTGACATGGGGCATGCTTCACGTCACGTTGTCGGAAATCCTTGCGACACGGCCGCTTCATTGACGAGGTACATATGCGACTGCGAAAAATTGTTGGTGCTGTAGCACTGGCGGCGCTATCGCTGCTTGGTGGCTGTGGAATCTTCGGATGCGGCGGCGCGGCGAGCAATGGTGGTGGGTTCGGTGGTTGTCACGCTGGTACCCGATTTTGACAGTTATTGAATCAATACGTGCCATGTCCACAACTAGTTCTACAGCATCGGCCACGCGCCGATACACGACGATTCGTGTGATTGCATACCATGGCATCCTGCAAAATTTCACGAGTATCCTGCAGTTTTTCTCAATTGGGATGTTTATCTTTAACGATAAGTCATCAAGCATTCGCATATCTTGGTCGTGGCAACTTTGGACTATTCAGGGTATTTCGCTTGCGGTAGTGATCATAGGAGTGGTCGCCAACGTCGCACTTGCATTCCATCGGCGATGGGGGCGCACGCTCGACGTGGCAATTTGGTGCATAGGAAGCCTGTCGACGCTCGTACTTTCCACATGGGTTAGTGTTGTTGTTTCGTTACCCCTTGCAGCGATTATTTTTCCATTGATGTACAACAGGCTCAGCACGGAGTACTTGTCACATCTGTACATCGCGAATAGGCCCACTGCACGGGTATCGGCATCCTTTGGTCTACTCGCAGCATCATCGGCTTTGCATTATTGGGCTATATCATACTCGATGGCAAGAACCGGATTTTTTGCGTACGTGATGTCGAATGGTCGTCCTATGAGTTTGCTTATCGCGGCAGCAGTCACCTTGGTCTTGGGCGTGGCTATTGCTCCGCGAGGGTCGCGTATGTGGAGTTGCGGCATGTCGCTGATGACATCTGCTGTTGCAATATCGGTTTCGCTAGTGACCTACGTACCGTTCGGAACATCACTTGTTCGCTACATGCCACGGGAGTTCCAACGCATTGATGTTCCATGGCAACCCTTGGTTCCCTACGCGATCTTGATTACTTGTGTTGCATTAGTCTTGCTTCGAATCACAAAACGGCCAAAGCTTGACAAAACGCGGTGGTCGATTCCCGATCTTCGATGAAATCGATTTGCAACTGAAATGATACGAAATCAAATGCGACGCCTGACAAGACTCACAAAAGTGCAGTTGCTGCCGCTGCAGACGGATATTGTGAAGTCGCTATCACTCGAAAATCATTTGGCGCTTGCTGCGGTGCGCAGCGGACAGGGCGGCAGCGATCAAATCAGTTGTCTGTTGCGAGTGACGTACCTTGCCTTTTTCATGCGTGACGCCACGCGGATTGGTACTGATCCTGAACCGTTCAGGCAGGCCGAAGCCGTACTCGATCAATGTATTTCGCGGGCAGAACGAGGTGAGCCGTGGGCGATCAAGGGCGATGAGCATGAGACGATTGAACGCGTGCTTGTGCTGCATGATGAACAACTTGCCGCGATTCCGAATTACCGATACGTCGAGGCGTGGGAACGGCTGCAGCGTTACATGATCGGCGGATTTCGATCGCCAATTTCGAAGGCACCATTGCTCTGAGGTTACAGATATGCGCACGGCTCACTGCCGCAGGTACTCAATTTTTCGGCGCGCCAGCACATGAGCTTCGAGGTCCGTGCTTACTTAGGTACTCGCCAACTCGGCCTTGATCAACGTGTCCTGCAAAGACTTGCGGCGCATGGATACAAGATTGAGTTGCCGCCCAACCGCAGTTTGCGTTCCACTTCCGCCGATGAATCGCTTTGCTTGGCGGTTCTGGAAATACCTTCTGATCTTCCGAGAATCGAGCACGGAACGGTTTTTCTTGCTGAGTTCGGTTATGGATTTTTTCGTCGCACGTCCGATGGTCTTGCGCTTGCACCGCGCGGTGTACGGAAGTTTGAACACGTTGCGTATTCGCGTACCAGTGCCGGTACACCGAGCGGTGCACGTCATATTCAGCATCTGATCGTGGCGGCCTTGGCAGCGGAGTCAAACGGCTGGTGCATTGCAGATGGTGATGAGGCGGCAGTATCTGGTGCCGTGGAGTTTGACAAAGTCTGTGCCGGAATTCGAGCCGCCGGGAGTGAACTAGATTGCTACGCGCCACGCTTCAAAGGTTGGCAGGCTGACGGACAACCGGCGGACGTAACAGACATTATTTGCCCGCCGGAAGTGCCAGCATTTCATGTTCGGAAGCCCAAAAAGAAGTGGTGGCACTTTTGGGTATAGTTCCGTACGCCTGCACGGAATTTGCTCAATCCGATTCGATCAAGAAACGCTCGCGCTTCTTGCCCGCGATCCAAGCTGGCGGTTTACCGCGTCCGCTCCACGTCGCGCCGGTCTTGGGGTCACGATATTTCGGCGGCACGGGGGCCTTCGCAGCCTTGCCGCGCGACGCGCGTTGACGGCCGAAAATATCTTCGGCTGTCAGTCCGTATTGCTGGACGACATCGCGGACCTGTTCAATGACGGCTTGTAGCTCTGCAATTCGTGCTGCTTCCGTCTCTTGCTGCAACGCTTCGAGTTGTGCCTTCAGTTCGGTGTATGTCGCCATAATGTTCTCCAGTGATCGGTGATTGCAGCGTTGCACAATGACGCAATGTCTCGCAAATTGTTCGGTTGCTGCGAGTTACGTTCCATCGCGAATTTGCTTGAACGCAAAAGATGTGCGCTCAGGCTACGGCTGATCACCATGTTGTTCGCTCTGTCTCGCCGTTCCATAATGTGCCGTGCAGGAATGTGTCTCGCTCCTGCGGCGTCGTCAGCGGATGACGTGCGTATTGCGTGTGAGCCATCAAATGTAATTCTTCGGCCCATTGGCGCTTTTTCTCGTCGGTATCGAGGCGATCACCGTCCAACGCTTTCTGATCGAATATGGCGGGAAGCTCGGGCGGCGGCGCGCTCGGCGTACGCAGACGGGAGCGGATGTTGCCAGACCCGATTTCGACAATCAGGCCAGTGAGGTCGTGCGTCAGAAGCTTCTGCAAAACGGTCAGCTTGCGTTTCGCAGCAAAGTCATTCATCTTCACCTGTACATTGAAGGCCGGTTGAAAGTGACGAATCAATCCCGCTTCGGCTAATGAAACGATCGCATGACGGTTGAGCCTAGCTTTGTGCATTCGCTCCATGTGGTGATGTTCCTCTTCCCGCGTTGCCATCGGTTCCACGGTCATGTCGCCGCCAGTGCTTGCGATGATACGTTGATGCTCGAAGCGATACAACAGGAGCAAAATTTCCTGCTCCGGATAGAAGGTAGTAGCTTCGGCGAGTATGCGCTGCAACGTTGAGTGGTTCAGCAGTCGATCAATCGCAGTTCGGTTGCCTGTTCGCCCAATGCCTTGCCCGATATACAGCACGTCAAGGTCTCGGTCCAAGGCATCTAGCTCGGCGCGTGCTGACGCGACGATGACGTACGCAGCAAGCGGAAGTTGACCAGCCGAAGTGGTGATTACAAGATGGGTCCCGGACAAGGCAACGGCAACATCTTCGATGACCGTATCGGCACCGATCCTCTCGGTTTCGACGTCATATTCGAACGGAATATACGCCATCCCGCCGACACGTTGAACAAGGAAGTTGCCAGACAGGGTGTTCCCATCAAGCGAGAAATCGGCCGGATCAATCAGGATACGTCGACGGCTAGCAATCAAATAAATATTGCAGTTCGTTACCGCTTCGCGAAGTACCGCATTGTCACGAACTCGATACAAGTCTGCTGGCGTGAGGACTGTCGGCAGACTGGAGTACAGATGGACTGCACCTTCGGCTCCATATCGGCGTTGAGTAGGCTTCGATGCTTTCTTGGGATTATTCATCGATGATTTCCAACAGTTGCTGATATTTGGTCGTAGCCGGTGTGTTTGGTTCACGCGGCTGAATCGTCATACAGTGCTTCAACGATGTCGACAACCGCGAGTGCTTCCCGCAAATATTCCTCGCAGATGGCGACGTAGAGTGTTGTTCCCGGCGTGAGGAAGTCAGGGTTGAGTGCGTGGCGCGCTGCGCGTCGCGCGTCGACGATCTTCTTAACCTTTTCGGTGTGGCGCAGGGGGCATCTGATATCCATAGATGCGTGACATGGATATCGGCCTCGTCCGCCAAATCTTTAACGCTTAGTTCTGACGCAATAGAGGCTGTGGAAATGGCGAACTCGATGGTGCGGTCGCAGCGCTGCCCGCAAGCTGAGCGAATTCATGTGCGACTGATCAATAGATGGTCAGATTATGACTTGGAGTGATCCGAAACCTGTCTTGACACGTCCGCCTCTCGCTTGGGGTCAGGGGCGGGCGGAGGGGCGAGAAAATGAAATGCGCGATGCGAATCTTGAAAGCGACTCGGCTGGACATCGACGCGCATGGCTTGCATGACCGCGCTCAGGAGCGCATCGTGACGGGCGTCGCTCCGTTCCGTATTCCGGTAAGAAATTTCCTTCTGAAATGCATGGACGGCGTCCAACACGTTGGGTGACGCTACGAGCGCCAGCGCATTCACGGCATCAGCGTAACGTTCCTGTGCGGCCGCAGTGGAGCGTCCCGAAATGATATTCGATAGGGCTGTGACGTACTCTTGGTAGTGTTCGACCTTGGTTTGACGCCAGTCTGATTCGTGCTCTCGTCGTTGAGCAAGTGCTGACGTTACGATGACGCCAACAAGGGCAAATAGGCCGGATGCGAGTGCGCCAAGAATGGCGGGCAATGCCGCTGAGTTGACATGCATATAATTCTCCTGTCGCCCGGAAGGGCGATCTGTTTGAATGCCTATTTTGCCTGATAGGAAGATTTGGAAGATAGGTGGTTCAGGGAAGGTATCAAGTCGATGCTTAGATTTGCCACTTGCGCAAAAAAAACCTGTTACGATTGCTCTCCACAAGTAAATTCTTCTTGGGGGCGGTATGAAGTACGTGTTTCGTAGAAACAGTTCGGTCGGTGCTATGGACGCGGAATCCGATGAGCAATTTTTGCGTGACTGCTTCCTTGATACTGGCGACTTGGAGTCTCTTGTGAACTCTGACGATCCCAAGCGTATCGTGGTCGGTCGGGTGGGAGCGGGAAAAAGTGCGCTCCTTACTCGACTTCTCGATACTCAATCGAACGCATTTGAGATTCGTGCGGAGACACTTTCGCTCAGCTATGTAGCGAACTCGGATATTATTCAATTTTTCGAGTCTGCTGGTGTAAAGCTCGATCTTTTCTATCAATTGCTTTGGAAGCACGTATTTGTGGTTGAGTTGCTTCGCAAGCGATATAAAATTTCTCAGGGTGATCCGTGGAGCTTTTTGGATCAATTGCGCGATATATTTCAGCGGGATCAGGCAAAAAGGCGGGCTGTAGAATATCTCCGACAATGGAATGACCAGTTTTGGCAAGATACTGAGACGCGCGTCAAAGAGTTTACAACAAAATTAGAGTCAAAATTGTCTGGAACAATCGATGCCAAGACGCATGGCATAGCATTGAATGCGTCTGCGGCAAAGAGCCTTACCGACGAAGTGAAGGCTGAAGTGCTGCACAAGGCGCAGTCTGTCGTAAATGAAAATCAGGTGCGAGAACTTGGTGAGATAATTACTCTTCTTGCGGACGAGATATTTACGGACCCTCAGAATAGATTTTATGTTGTTATTGATCGTCTTGATGAATCGTGGGTTGATGATCGGATTCGATATAAGTTAATTCGCGCCTTGATCGAGACAATTCGGGCATTCCAGCGCGTTAGATCGGTCAAGGTGATTGTGGCAATCCGCGAGGATCTGCTGCGAACTGTATTTGAAGCCACTCGGGATGCCGGATTTCAAGAGGAAAAATTTGAGAGCTTGATTTTGCGCTTGCGTTGGAGTAAGGCGCAACTAAAGCAATTGCTTGATCTTCGAATCGATAAATTAATTCGTGAACCGTACACGCAACGAAAAGTATTCTTTGATGATGTTTTTCGCGGCGCTGTGCGTGGGGAGTCGGCAATTGATTACTTGGTTAGTCGTACCTTGTTTCGGCCGCGTGATGCTATAGCTTTTGTCAATTGCTGTATTGAGCTTTGTGAGGGAAAGGAATACGTTCCGCCCTCGATCGTACAAGATGCGGAAAGAAAATACTCAATCGGACGCATGCGTTCGCTTCGAGATGAATGGAGTGGGCATTTCTCATCATTGAATGCTTGTGCTGAGCTTATCAGGGGGAGGCAATCTCACTTCAAGTATTCGGAGGTTACCGAGCAAGACCTTGCAGACTGTGTGCAGGAGCACTGGACGGAAATTCAGGAAAGTGATCCGTTGAAGATCGCTGCGAATGAGTATATGCAAAACCGCCGTAGTGCAAATTCATGCATCATCCAAATTCTGAAGGTTCTGTATACGGCATCTATTATCGGTATCAAGCCTGAGGCGACGGAGAGGGTGAGCTGGTCGCATCTGGATGATCGTGGAATATCAGAGGGACAGTACAAGAAGAGTTCGGCCATATACGTCCATCCTATGCTTTGGCGGGCGCTAGACGTAATTCCGCCGTTGCGTGCGGATCGACGGCGGCGCGCAGGAGATGAACGCCAAAAGGATGAGGTCAAGAGGAAGAATTAATCTACTTCGAATGGTAAATTATCTTATTATAATTTGTTCCGTCACATGCTTGTTGCAATCATTGAATAAAAAATAAAATGATTTCGTCCTCAATCACTAGTGTTGCTGAAATTATAAAAGGCGTATCTACCGCACTAGGTATCATAGGCGGATTGCTCGGTGCATACACCTTTATCGATACTTATGTGCTGAGGTTCAAGCCAAAATTTGTTACCGGGGATCGTGTGTACCTTGTTTATGCAAATAACAAGGCTGACTACACATATCTATCTTCTCTTGTTATTCAGTTTGAAGTATTCAACCACAGAAATAGGCTTGGCCGCATAGAGGATGTATTTGTGAGGATTTATGATTCTCGTCAACTGGAAGCATCTGTATTGGATTTGTTTCCAATCGCAAGCTTGGCAGAAATGCCTATAAGCAGAGAGGATGTGGTTTCGGCGAAGCGGTTGCCCCCGGCGACTTTGGCAATTCCAAATCGATCTTCCAAGACTTTGATTTTGGAGATGGCTCAAGAGAAGTTTTCCCATGGGGCGATGAGTTCCACTGCGCATTTGAAACTTGAGGCGCTCTACAAGAATCCAGCGGGGAGGTGGAAGAGATTTGCGCGCTTCTCTCTTCATGCGGAGTATGGGGAAAATTCTACGCATGGAGAGTTTTCCGTGCACAATTTCTCGCTGACAGATCGATTCTCAGAGCGAGAGAAATTGAAGCGGCGGCGTATTAGGTTGGAAGTTAACTCTTATAAAGGAATCACTGGACTCTATCTTTCCCGGTGGATTGGAAGGCCGTATTGGTTTGTAAAGTCGAAGGCGATGGCACTGCCAAAGGGTATCGGTTATTTGGTATTTTTGGGAATCGCCGCGAGAAATCGTTTGATTTCTGAGTGTGTAGAGTGGCCGATTGCGAGGGGGAAGGCATCAGAAAAACACCCATTCAAGATGACCTTTGGTAATGCTGTTCATGCCAGAGAAACTACGTCGTTTATCTCAGGTGTGAAAGTGCAGCTGAGGCGGAAAATTGATGAGTTGAACGGTCGCGATTCATCGTCTGATAAAATAACAATAACCGATTCTGATCGAGAAATTCTAGTCAAAAAAGGTGGTGTGCAGATTAAGGTTTACGTCGGAGGAGACGGATTTATTGGTGTTATTCAGTCTCCGCTGAATTCTGCGCGTGGTGAGATGGTATTTACGGTAAAAATAAAGCAATTTCCGCTTGGGAGATTCGTTTGGAGTCTTAGTGGAAAGCCAGTCTTTGCATCGACTGTCGCCACGAGAGTTCTAGACTATCTTCTGTTGATCACGTCACGATAAACTTTCATGTGAATCATGATGTTCGAGATAATTTTGACCATCATGGGCCGACATGCACGACTGCCGATGCGGACACGAAATCCGTATCGGGTTTGCCGTGCTCGTCAAGTGTGCCGTTGTGGGCTTCCATATCGGCCGTCAGCACAACGGTACCACCGACTTTCAGCACAATGGTGCGCATGTCGTCCATTTCGGCATTGGGGGAAAATTCATACTCACCGCCGGTGTCTGCCAACAGGTCTATATCGGGGACTACGGCATCCTGCTTTCCGGGTGCGACGATCGTATTAGCCTTGGCATCATCGGAAACTCTCTGTACGTGAAGTACAAACGAATCACCGTCCTTCTTGACCAGACGGAAGGCCACACTGCGCGGATTCTTCGATTTTACGTGCACAACCAGCAAGCGCAGATCGTCTTGGTAGGGAAGCACCTGTGTTTCGATGGACAGATTGCTTTGCCAGTTGGTAGCCCCGGCGAGGTCGAATTGATAATACGCCCACACGCCGCCGCCTAAGATCGCGAGGCACGACAACACCTTCAGGGCAAGGTCCGCTATATCAAGTGCTCTTTTCATGGCCAGAGTCCCATCTGAGATGTGTCATGATAGTGCATAGGGGTGGCCGTTCGAATTCAGGTAATCGGAGACGAGGATGACGGGACGTTCCACCAAGAACCAGAAGAAGCAGGAGCAGGAAAAACGCGTGTTCGAAATGTTCGCACACGATTTCGAACTGCCTGCCGGGGAAATCATCTACGGTGATAAGCCTGATGTCATCATCAATGGGCAGCGTAAGATTGGCATTGAGATTACAGACTTGTACCTTGCCGATGGAAACGATCCAGACAGCGAGCAGGTGCAGCGACGGCACCGTGACGCAGCAGTCCTGCAAGCACAAAGATTGTATCGGGAAGCTGGCGGGCGCTCGACAGAGCTTCATTTCGCCTTCGGTTTCGACAAACCTATCCGTAAGATTGAGCCGCTTGCAAAGGCAATCGCGGAGCTAGGGCTTCGTATCGAAAGCGGACCGTCCGGCAACGTTCCTGATGACATGCTTGAGCACATTCCTGAATTGACTTGGGCATTCTGGAATGGTCGAGAATATCCTGATGCCAGATGGCGGGTTACGCAAAGCTATGCTACGCCCTTGCTCTCGTTGCCGCGTATTGAAAAGGCCATAGCCGATAAAACGGAACTGGCGAAGGCGTACCAAGCGTGCGACGCGTACTGGTTGTTGATGGTCGTAAATTTCTGGAATCCGGCATCCGATCAGGACATTTCTTGGCCGGAAGGAGCGACAGTTCACGCGGGAGCCTTCGAACGAATACTGCTCTACAGGACGCATTTTGCGCCCTTCCAAGTGCCGACGCGGCGATAACGTAGGCAGACCGAGGGACGTATGACGCCAGAAAAATACAAGGAAACTCTCGCCGGGTTCGACGCGCTGATCGGTCATGCTCACGCACTCTGTAGCCGACTGACGGGCCGTCCAATTGACGGGTTGCACTTGGCGTATGTCGATACGATCTACACGAAGCTGATTTGCCACGGCATCAGTTTGCGGCGGCTTTCGCCAACTCTTGACGCCAGAATCCCGCAGGAGCTTTGGGATTTGCCGTCCGCGTGCGCCGTGGCGCGTTCATTGATCGAAGCGTACGACGCCTTGGCCTACATAGGTGCGCGGGATATCAGCGCGGCTGAGCGTGACTTTCGCATCTTGCTTTGGGACGCACATGACCAGGAGCGCCGCCTGACGATGCTCGAAAAAATCGGATCGGTCGATGCGCGTGTCGATGAGATTCGCCGGAATTCCGCTGCGCTCAAGGAGCAGATCAAATCGCACGAGTGCTTCGCGAATGCAACGAAGGATTTACAAGCGCGCATGACTAGAGGGGAGCCGTTTCACCTTACGCAGAAGGAGCTAAATCTAGCGCACGGCATCAATCACGATTTCTACTTGGCAGCCACGATGTTCCTGTCACAGTACGTGCATACCTATCCGTTTGCGATCCACCAACTGATGAACGCGAAGGCGGGCGATCCCGATTCAATCAGACTGTCATCGATGCCGCTGCGCTACACGATGCCGTTCATCGTGACGGCTATCGACACCATGACCGCACTGTGGCCGGAGGCGCAGAGCGAATTGAACGACGATTTGGTCATACTCATTCGTCAGTGGCGGCACGTTGCGGAACAGGGCGTGGCGAACTTTGACGAATAGGTACCGGCCCGCACGCCCCCGACCATTCTGCCGCATGCCAATCAATCCGAATCCCACGCCGCAAGATAGGGCCGCGATGCAGGCCATCGATGACTTGATAAGCGCGGAAAAGCTGAGTGACGTGAAGAAGATATGCAAGCAGGCGGTGATTACCGAAACCGCCTTCGGCGACCTTATCGCGGCTTGCGATTCGGGCCGCCTGCATCCTTGGACACACCACATTTCATATCGCGACTTCTTGCCGAATTGGCAGTGGACCGAGAAAGATGCGAAGAGGCTCGGGGACATGAACAACGGTCCATTGACCGCCACGCAAACGAAGGTGATGCGCAAGTGGTACCAGTTTCTCGAAGAGCGCCGGTATCTTGTCGGTCACATCTTCTACTGGCCCGATCATTCGAAGTGGCTGTTCTTCTATTTCGACAACCGTGACGTGTGGCAATACGACAACCACTTCGACTACGGACCACACATGCATTTCATGAATCATCTGTGGCCCGGTAAGACGGCCGAATCGGTCTGGAACGAGTTCAGGAACGGCAACCCGAAGATGAAAGGTGCCGAGCACATCCGATTCGATCGCCCATACAGAGGCCCGCCACAAATATGAACCTGTGGGCGTGGCTCGATGCAACTTAGTTGCGACAACAAATCAGGTGCGAAGGGGACGACAGGTGCAGTTCGCTATTGTTGAAAATCAGCGCAGCGAGGCGTTTCCGGGCGGCCAAGGTGTTTGCCCGACATGCGGCGCGGCCACCATTGCGAAATGCGGCCCGCGCGTCATGCATCATTGGGCGCATGCTAGCCGCCGCGACTGTGATCCGTGGTGGGAGAGCGAAACGCCGTGGCATCGCGAGTGGAAAAACCTATTTCCAGCGGCTTGCCGAGAAATTTCGCACGTTGCGCCTGACGGCGAAATCCATCGAGCGGACATCAAGACGCCGACAGGCATCGTTGTCGAAATGCAACATTCCGCCATGACCGATGCCGAGCGGAATTCCCGCGAAGTGTTCTACCGGAATCTCGTATGGGTCATCGACGGGCGCGGATTCCGGCAGAACTTCGACATTTACCACGCGCTGCCGGACCCGGCGTCGGAGTTGGCGCGCGATCTGGTTTGGGCGAAAGCACGGCGAGGGTTGCGCGGTGCAGCTGGCGGGATGTTTTTTAGACTAACTGAGTGCCACGTACACAATCCGAACGCTACCAAGGCGGACTTGGGCGACGGTTTGCATCGAGTTCACTGGATAGATGAAATCGAAGAGGAGCTAGGGCGCGTGTATAGCGGGCACCATCAATACGATTGGGTTCGACCACGCGGCACTTGGCTTGATGCCGCATGCCCGGTCTACATCGATTTTGGCGAGGACTGGCTTGCACAACTCACGACGTATGACGAATCGGGGCTGCGCTGCATACGGTATGTCGCAAAGAGGAAATTCGTGCAGGATGCCATGGTCGAGACCGATGCCCGCGCTATCGCAACGCGTTTCTATCCGATCCGTTAGACGCTTGCAGGCGGGACATGCCTAGCGACGCATGTTGACGGCTGCGCAACGCGAAGAAATTAAGGCAAAGCTGGCGGCTGGTGCGACGGCGCGCGGACTCGCGAAGGAATACGGCGTGTCGCACCCGACGATCAGCAAGGCTGCTGCTGCGTGATCAACGCTAAGTTACAGTGCGCGATCTTCCGTCGTCCTTGCTCAGCGTGATCGGTGGCATTAATCTACGGTCCATCGACAGCGAGCGCCGATCAGGCTGGAATTCTGCCCCAATGCTATGTGCTGCGTGCGAACGTATGCAGTGGACTACTAGCCCCCATGGGCATCCCGGGCTAGTGGCATCGCACAATCCGACGAAGCTCCGTCCCCTAGGTCATCGTCCGCTGACGGTGCAGCGGTACAGGTGTCGGCAATGCGGGGCCAACTGGCTGCGTGAGTGTGACCCACTTCGGTCAGACGAAAGTGACTGGATTTGTCCGCATAGCGCGTTGTCAATTCTCGCTCCCACATCCTCTTCGGACACTCGCGCGCCGTGCCCGTCAGATGCTTCTGTTCCAATTCTCCCTGAGCCGCCAGCACTGCCCGAGGGTCTGACGCATCGCTTGATTTAGGCGACTCTTCGCGCGTGCACGATTCCTGATCGCTTCGGCGTTCAGCATCCGGTGATTAGCAATGCTACTGCTGCGTTATGACAGCATAGGTGCCGGGTGATCAGGTACCGAGCAGGCGGAATTTGAGCCGATACGAAAGGCGAGTGACCGCCCGGGGAATGCATACATTTTGCCTCGAAGTTAGCGCACTTTTTTCGTCGGGAGGGCGCTCGCCGCGTTATGCACTTCCGGCTTGGAAAATGCACACTCGGGGAAGATGCCTGACTCGCGCAACGCATCACAAGCGTTGATCCACAAAGCTTCCGGATTCCACCAACCCGCACGTTTCGCTTCCCAAAATGCACGAACGGGGATATCGGGGCGTTCTCGTTTGTACAGTGCGAGCGCCGCTTTTACCCCGATGTGGCGGCACATCGACAGAAAGGCTGTACGATCGAGTTCTGAAAGGTTGGGGCCAGCGTTACACGTCAGGTCAGCAAACCGAAACCGTGCGAAGCGGTTTGGCAGAGTCGAAAGTTCGTGTGGCCTGTAGCCGCGCAGCCTCATTGCACGTACTTCGACGCGGGTGACTTCGTGACCATCGCGCGCGCGCATGAAGCGCTTGACCGAATTCTTATGCAGTTCATCACGTCCGCGACTATTTTCAACAACATTCACTAGCGCCGCATGGATGCGTTCCGTCCGCTTGTCATACACCGCCTGAATATAATCACTGTTTACGCTGCCGAAATTGTACCCTTCTATTTTACCATTACTCCCAATACGCTTCCCGAAAACGGTGTGGCGCTGCGCGTGCTGATACGTTACAAGAAGATCGTCAATGCTGATGTTGTCGATGTCAACTGCAAAATCGGCGCGGTTGAGGATGGGTGATTTAATCAGCTCATGATAGTCACTCCCGATAATGCTGGCCATCACTTCGTGGAGCTTGCGCACCTGTGATGCCGTGAGGCGGGATGGATTCATTGTGACGTTGATTCCTCCTTTTTGGCGTTCGGGATTGATGGCTCCGATTTGTACGAGAATTTTCTGCTTGGATGACAGGACGATTTTGAACTTCTCGATGTAGCGAGTTTTGTACGATGGGAGAAATGCTTTCTCGCAGATGCCATTTTCTACTGCGATTTTGAGGCGATTCAAGATTGGCTGAAGGATCGCACGTTGCTCTTCGAGCGTGCAGTCGGCGGCAAGAGGAAGTACATAAACTAGGCGGTCAACAATGGGTTTGCCAACAGTTGGGAGGTCCATGATGATTGAGGTCGATACGTTGAATGTGGATGGGATGTAATTCGGATGGGCACATGGTGATTTGCTGCCAATGTATTTACTGTGGTGGAATAGGTTGGTGGATGAGGGTGTAACACTTACCCCCTTATTAGACGCGCGCGATGATGGGATTTGTTGTGTGTGTCTATCGTTTGGTTTGTGTTGAATGTGTGGTGATATAAAACTGATAGTGCCAATGTGTTATGTGGCGAAAAACAAAAAAGCCGTGCAAGGAGACTTGCACGGCTGAAGGATTTGTTGGCGTTTTTGGATGGGTTGGTCGCTTACTTCATCAACGAGGCGATATATTCGTTGATAACGAAACGAGGCCAGCCGCGTGCGCGAGATGAAATGTGAACCGGGCGCGGGAATTTTCCATCGCTAATTAACACGTAGAGAGTTGAGCGGCTGATGCCCATCAATTTTGCTACTTCCTTCGGACGAACGATGCAGTGATTGCGGTTATCTTCATCCATTGCTGCAACTGCTTGTTCCATTTGTTTCTCCTGTCAGGCTTGCGCTGCTACATCGCGCTTGCAGGTGCGCAGGAAGTACTAACTGCGTGGCGGAAAACCTCTTAGTGCGAGATTCCCGAACGCATACAAATGGCGTGTGCTCGCCCTTGCACGAGCGGCGAGTTGTTGGACGATGAGTCGTCCCGCTTGAGGCTTGTGAGGGTTTCTGTGCGCGCCGGTAGCCTCGGCGCGCACAAATGAATCGTACCGGAGTCTTTTGAAATATGCAAAAAATTTCTATTTTTCTGCCGTTGTTGATGTTTTGTGCATGATCGGCGTGATTCATCGCGCACAATGAGTCTTGCTAGCGTGGGGAGTCGCGTAATTCTCCACGTCGAACCGTCGAGCGCCGATGTTGCGGTTGATTGTGGTTTTGTCAGGATTCGCGGCTCAAGCGCTTTGGATGATGCTGTCAAAGGTGCGTGACTCGACCATGAACGTTGTTTCATTAACGTCAAGCGGAGCGGAGTCGGGTGTCGCGAACGTGAGTCGGGCTGTTGCGATCGTGGGCGGTGGCGCTGTGCTTTCCGGTACACTGTGCGCCGTCACAAATGTGTCACGCGTAGGCGTCTCACACGTGCAGCGCAACACTGGATTCGTAAAAAATCCGTATTACGTGCCAAGTTTTAGGGTGTTGCGCTCCTAACCAATTGATTTTACATAGTTTAATTGACTATATGTTCGGTCGTTTTATGCCCACCGAGGGCAAGTTCTTTGAACTCTTCAACGCGCACGCGAAGCACATCGTTTCCGGTGGCCGCGAGCTCGAACTGCTGATCGACAATCTCGCCGACGCCGAGATTCACAAGCAAAACGTGCAAATCGCCGAGAAGGCCGCCGACAAGCTCACGCACGAGGCGATCGATCTTCTGCACAAGACTTTCATCACGCCGCTCGATCGCGACGAGATCCACAAGCTGATCACGACGATGGACGACATCCTCGACCTGATGGAAGACGTCGCGACCGCCGTGTCGCTGTACGACGTCCGTTCCGTCACGTCGGAAGCGAGCCAGCTCGCGCACATCGTCACGCAGTCGGCCCAGCACGTGCAGCAGGCGGTCGGGTTGCTGTCCGACATGAAGCAGTCGGCGCAGATCCTCAAGCAGTGCGAGGAGATCGACCGCTGGGAGTCGGAGGCCGATCGCGTGCTGCGCGCGGCAATGTCGAAGCTGTTCCGCGAAGAGGATGACGTGAAGACGCTCATCAAGCTGAAGGCGATCTACGAACTGCTCGAAGAGATCACCGACAAGTGCGAAGACGTCGCGAACATCATCGAAGGCATCGTGCTGGAAAACGCCTGAGCGGACCACGATGCATTCGATACAACTTGCCCTATGGATGGTCGCGACGCTGGTGCTCGTCGCGCTCGTATTCGACTTCATGAATGGCTTTCACGACGCGGCGAACTCGATCGCCACCGTCGTGTCGACCGGGGTGCTGAAGCCCCAGCAGGCCGTCGTGTTCGCGGCGGCGTTCAACGTCATCGCGTATTTCATCTTCCACCTGAAAGTCGCGCAGACCGTCGGTAAAGGCACGATCGATCCCGAGATCGTCGACCACTACGTCGTGTTCGGTGCGCTGGTCGGTGCGATCGGCTGGAACGTGATCACGTGGTACTACGGGATTCCGTCGAGTTCGTCGCATGCCCTGATCGGCGGCCTGGTCGGCGCCGCGCTCGCCAAGTCGGGCTGGAGTGCGCTGAACATCGACGGGCTGCTGAAGACCATCGCATTCATCTTCATCTCGCCGCTGCTCGGTTTCATCCTCGGCTCGCTGTTCATGCTCGGCGTGTCGTGGCTGTATTTCCGCACCGCGCCCAGCAAGGTCGACCGGCGCTTCCGCCGGCTGCAACTGCTGTCGGCCGGGCTGTACAGCCTTGGCCACGGCGGCAACGACGCGCAGAAGACGATCGGCATCATCTGGATGCTGCTGATCGCGTCGGGCTATGCGTCGGCGACCGCCGATGCGCCGCCGGCGTGGGTGATCGGCGCGTGCTACCTGTCGATGGGCCTCGGCACGCTGTTCGGCGGCTGGCGCATCGTGCGCACGATGGGCCAGAAGATCACGAAGCTCAAGCCGGTCGGTGGTTTCTGTGCGGAAACCGGCGGCGCGATGACGCTGTTCCTCGCTTCGTTCCTCGGCATTCCGGTGTCGACCACACACACGATCACCGGCGCGATCGTCGGCGTCGGCGCGACGCAGAAGCTGTCGGCCGTGCGCTGGGGCGTGGCCGGCAACATCGTGTGGGCATGGGTGCTGACGCTGCCCGCGGCCGCGTTGTTCGCGGCCGGTGGATGGTGGCTCGGCCACCGGATCTTCTGATCGCCGATACTGTCGAGCAGACATGACATGCGCCGCAAGCCGAAAGGCTGCGGCGCATTTTCATTTGGCGTGCGGGAATAGGCGGCGAATGACGGGTGCAGTGGCGGCCGAGCGCAGGCGAGGGCGAAGCGGGCTAGTAGCTTCCGTTCGCGAATCGGGCAATCGGATCGTCTGCGGTGGCGGTGCGCGGGCTGACGGGCGCAGATTGGGTCGACGCGCGCCATACCTGAACAGGGGCGGGCTCGATACTGCGCGGTGACGCCGCGGCGGTGGCGGGCGGTGGTTCCGCATCGAAAGCGGCAGCCTGGGCGGCAGTCAGCGCCGTCGTCGGAATCTGCGTGCCGACCTCGGCCGGGCCTGACGGTGCGGCATTCGCCGTGATGGCAGTGATGCCTGTACCGTCATTCACCGACGTAGCCTGCTGCTGAGCCGTCTGCATGCGCGGCTGCGGAGGTTCATACGGGTCGGCCGACGCGGCTGCGGGGGCAACCGCTGCGGTCGATACGACCGGTGCGGCCGGCGTGACCGGTACAGATGCCTGGGGCGCGGCAGCTCGTGACGACGCATAGGCCGGCTGTCGCGGCGCGGCGGCAGTCACGACCACGGGAGCGGGCGCAACGACCGGCGCGCTGCGCGGCTCGTCACGCTTCGCCTCATAGGTCGGCGCATCGAACGGCGTAGGCGCCCCGCGCGGTGGCGCGACGCGGCGAATGCCGTCGAAACGCTTGGCCCAGTAAGGGTTCGTCAGGTAGTCGAGCCGCACGGTGCCGCCCGTCGACGGCGCGTTGACGAAGCGCAGCTTGCCGACATAGATGCCGACATGCGAATGCGGCCGCCCGGTCGTATTGAAGAAGATCAGGTCGCCCGGCGCGACCTGGTCGGGCTCGATCGATATGCCGCGGCCGCTCATGTCGGCCGTCGTGCGCGGCAGGTTCACGTCAGCCGCACGGCCGATCACGTAGCGCACGAGCCCGCTGCAGTCGAAGCCGCTCGTCGGTGTGTTGCCGCCCCAGCGATACGGGACGCCGACGAGGCTCATCGCCTGGATCGAGATTTCTTCCTGGCCGACGCTGTGATCGACGAACTTCGGGAAATTGGCGGGGGCGGGGAACGCGCGTGGCGTCGTGATCTTCATGCCCGAGGCGGGGCGCGATGCCGACTGCGGCGGCACGCTGGAGCAGGCCGCAAGCAGTGAAACGACAGCAACGGGAACCCAGATTCGAAGCATGGCAAGGCGGGCAAGCGCGGCGCGCTCGCGAATCGTATGACAACAGACAGACCCGATGGTAGACGCTCTGGCGGGGCTTAAGCAACTATTCTTGAGAATTTACTTGAAGTTTCGCGCGTAAACCGGGTTGTTGCGTGACGATGTGTTACCTGCGTTTTCGACCCCAAATAAAAACGGCGCTCCGGAAACGGAGCGCCGCGATGCGTCGAAAGCCGGCCGGGCGGCCGGCCTGTCGCGTTACAGGATGTCCGACGCGTAGTCGGCGAGCCGCGAGCGTTCACCACGCGCGAGCGTCACGTGGCCGCTGTGGCCCCAGCCCTTGAAGCGGTCGACGACGTACGTGAGACCCGAACTGCCTTCGGTCAGGTAAGGCGTGTCGATCTGCGCGATGTTGCCGAGGCACACGATCTTCGTGCCCGGGCCCGCGCGCGTGACGAGCGTCTTCATCTGCTTCGGCGTCAGGTTCTGCGCCTCGTCGATGATCAGGTACTTGTCGACGAACGTGCGGCCGCGCATGAAGTTCATGCTCTTCACCTTCAGGCGCGAACGGATCAGTTCCTGCGTCGCGGCACGACCCCATTCGCCGGCCGCGTCGTCGGTCTTCTGCAGCACTTCGAGGTTGTCGTCGAATGCGCCCATCCACGGCTGCATCTTCTCCTCCTCGGTGCCGGGCAGGAAACCGATGTCCTCGCCGACGGGCACGGTCGCACGCGTCACGATGATCTCGTTGTAGCGCTTGTCGTCGAGCACCTGCGCGAGGCCGGCCGCGAGCGCGACGAGCGTCTTGCCGGTGCCGGCCTGGCCGAGCAGCGTGACGAAGTCGATCTCGGGGTTCATCAGCAGGTTCAGCGCGAAGTTCTGCTCGCGGTTGCGCGCGGTGATGCCCCACACGTTGTTCTTGTGGTGACTGTAGTCGCGCAGCGTCTGCAGCAGCGCCGTCTTGCCGTTCAACTCGCGGACGATCGCGTGGAACGTCGGTTCGCCGTTCTGCGGCTCGAGATAGACGAACTCGTTGACGAGCATCGACGCGACGAGCGGGCCGGTCACGCGGTAATACGTGGTGCCCGTCTTCGTATCCTGCCAGCTCTCCATGCCCTTCGCGTGCTTGGTCCAGAAGTCCTGCGGCAGTTCGCGCACGCCGTTGTAGAGGAGATCCGAGTCCTCGAGAACCTGGTCGTTGAAGTAGTCTTCCGCGGGCAGGCCGAGCGCGTGCGCCTTGATCCGCATGTTGATGTCTTTCGACACCAGCACGACCTGGCGGTCGGGCCGGTCGCGTTGCAGCGCGCGCACGACGCCGAGGATCTGGTTGTCGGCCTTGCCTTCGGGCAAGCCTTCGATCGGCGCGATGTCGGCAAGCTTCGTCTGGAAGTACAGGCGACCGAGCGCCTCGCGGCTGCCGAGGCGCGACAGCGGAATGCCGGCCGTGATCGCACCGGCATCGGCGACGAGCGCGTCGAGCGTGCGGCTGACCTGGCGTGCGTTGCGCGCGACTTCGGACATCCCCTTCTTGTGGTTGTCGAGTTCCTCGAGCGTCATCATCGGCAGATAGACGTCGTGTTCCTCGAAGCGGAAGAGGCTGCTCGGGTCGTGCATCAGCACGTTGGTGTCGAGCACGAACAGTTTCTGCAGTTCGGCGTCGGCGGGCTTGCGGCCGCGCGATTTCGTCGCCGCGCCGGCATCGCGCGCCGGAGCGGCGGCCGGCTTGTCGGCGGCCGGCCGGTCGTTGCGCGCGACGACCGGCGCCGCGGGTTCGGCGGGCGCCGGCATCGGCTGCAACAGTGCGGCCGTCTGCTTGGTCTTGCGGCCGCGTGCGGGTGCGCTCGCGGCATCTTGCGTCGAAGACGCGACGGCGCGCAGCGGCGCGGCCGTGTTCGCGGCTTCGATCATCGGTTGGGCCACGCTGGCCGGACCATAGTCACCGGCTGTGGATGCGTCCCCTTCGGCGGATTTCTTCGCGGCTTTCGCGGGCCGCGCTTTCGCCTTGTATTCGTCGGGCGGCAGCAGGCTGCCGAGCTTGCTGGGGGGAGTAGGCAAAGGCATGGTGTCCCTCGGGAGGAATCGTGTCGCAAGGCGTGCGCCGCTGATCGCATCCTGCGTGACGTAGACGCATGCAGTTTGCGCGCGGTGGCGCACAGGAAGTTCGTCTAGCCGGTTCGCCTAAGTGTCGATCAGCTCCTTGACGGGGTGAGGGCCGGACCGAGGGCCGGCGCGCAATCCATAAAAAAAGCCGCTGCCCCGTCGACAGGGACATGCGGCTCGGCTGATACCGTCGTGATGCGCGTCAGGTGCCGGGAAGCGTCGCATCGGGCACCGGCGCAGCTACGAGAAATATGGGGCGAACTGGCATTCATTGCGGCCCAATATAACGCGCCTCAAAGCGCTTGTACAGCACTTAGCACGTCGTCCACATGGCCCGGTACCTTGATGCCGCGCCATGCCTGGCGAAGCACGCCGTCGGCGTCGATCAGGAACGTCGAGCGCTCGATTCCGCGCACTTCCTTGCCATACATTTTCTTCATCTTGATGACATCGAACAGCGCGCACAGCGCTTCGTCGGCGTCGGAAATCAGCGGGAAGGGCAGTTCGAGCTTTGCCTTGAAATTGTCATGCGAGCGCAGGCTGTCGCGCGACACGCCGATGACTTCCGCACCGGCTTTCTTGAACTTCGGATAGAGATCGCGGAACTGCAGCCCTTCGGTCGTGCAGCCGGGCGTGTTGTCCTTCGGATAGAAGTACAGCACGAGCTTCTTGCCCCTCAGGTCGGACAGCGAAATGTCGCCGCCCGTGGCCGGTGCGGTGAAATCGGGAACTTGACGGTCAACTTCGACAGACACGTGTTTCTCCTGTTGTTATGGAAAAGCGCCGCGGCGGCGGCGCGGTTCGGCGGGGCGTCGCGGCGGCGCCGCAAGGATGCGGCGGGCGACGCCGGCTCGCGCGCGAACTCAGTCGGGCTGGACGATCAGTTCGCCGGAGCGGCCGGGGATTTCGCCCCACGTGACAGGGTACGATGGCAGCGAGTCGCGGTCCAGCGTCGCGTGGTAGTCGCCCATCGTCGCAAACGTGTGGCCTTGTGCGCGCCAGCCGGCGAGCAGTTGTTCGAACACGGGCGCGAGCTTCTGGCCTTCCAGTTCCGCATGCAGCGTGAACACCTGGTCGTGCGGATTGGTTTCGGTGAACTTGAGGATGTGCGCGGCGACGTTGTGCGTGTCGATGCCGTCGATGCCGAGCACTTCGTCGAGCGTCGGCAGCGTGGTGGGCATCTGCACGTGCGACAGCGTGCGGCCGTTGACGACGGGCAGGTACGGCGAATGGCCGCGGCCGTCGGATGCGTAGCGCATCCCCCATGCGTCGATCTGCTCGAACGCGGAATCGTTCATCTGCCAGCCGGCCGCGCCGTGCGTGACGGGCGGCGCGCCGAAGACCTCGATGAAGCGCGCGTGGCTCTTCTGCATTTCACGTGCAGTCCAGTCGCGATCCCGCGCGCGGACGTTGTCCTGCCAGTACACGTGATCCCACGTGTGGATCCCGCATTCGAAGCCGGCCTCGTGGATCGCGCGCATGTCGGCGATCGCGCGGCGGCCGATGTCGGGGCCCGGCAGCAGCACGCCGTACATCAGCTGCTTCACGCCGTAGTGCTCGACCACCGACGTGCGCGACACCTTCTTCAGGAAGCCGGGGCGGAACACGCGCCGCAGCGCCCAGCCCGTGTGATCGGGCCCGAGGCTGAAGAGGAAGGTCGCGCGCGCATTGAAGCGGTCGAAGATGCGCGCGAGGTTCGGCACGCCTTCGCGCGTGCCGCGCAGCGTGTCGACGTCGATCTTGAGGACGATGCGAGCCAAGCGAACGTCCCGATCAGCCTTGCTGTTCGACGAGCGCGCGCGCGTCGGCAACGTGGCCGCGATACGCTTCGAAGATGTTGCGCAGCGCGTCGTCGAACGTCGCTTGCGGCGCCCAGCCGAGTTCCTGCATCGTGTTGTCGATCTTCGGCACGCGGTTCTGCACGTCCTGGTAGCCGTTGCCGTAGTAGGCGCCGGACGTCGTTTCGACGAGCTTCACCTGCTTGGCCGAATCGGCGTACTCGGGGAATTCCGCCGCCAGTTCGAGCATCTTGTGCGCGAGTTCCCGGACCGAGAAGTTGTTCTTCGGATTCCCGATGTTGTAGATCTTGCCCGACGCGACGCCGTCCTTGTTTTCGATGATCTTCATCAGCGCGCTGATGCCGTCGCCGATGTCGGTGAACGCGCGCTTCTGCGAGCCGCCGTCGACGAGGCTGATGTTCTCGCCGCGCACGATGTGGCCGAGGAACTGCGTGACCACGCGCGAGCTGCCTTCCTTCGGCGTGTAGATCGAGTCGAGGCCCGGGCCGATCCAGTTGAACGGACGGAACAGCGTGAAGTTCAGGCCTTCCATTCCGTAGCCCCAGATCACGCGGTCCATCAGCTGCTTCGAGCACGCGTAGATCCAGCGCGGCTTGTTGATCGGGCCATAGGTGAGGGCCGATGCATCCGGATCGAACTGCTCGTCCGAGCACATGCCGTAGACCTCGGAGGTCGACGGGAACACCAGGTGCTTGCCGTACTTGACGGCCGAACGCACGATCGGCAGGTTCGCCTCGAAGTCGAGTTCGAACACGCGCAGCGGCTGCTGGACGTAGGTGGCGGGCGTCGCGATCGCGACGAGCGGCAGGATCACGTCGCACTTCTTCACGTGATACTCGACCCACTCCTTGTTGATCGTGATGTCGCCTTCGAAGAAATGCATCCGCTCGTGGTTGACGAGGTCGCCCAGCCGATCGGTCTGCATGTCCATGCCGAACACTTCCCAATCGGTGGTTTCAAGAATGCGCTTCGACAGGTGATGGCCGATGAAGCCGTTCACACCCAGGATCAGGACTTTTTTTGCTTTCATGAATGACGGGAAGAATGAATGAACTGCGCGAATTCCGCGGGCGTCACGACGGTTTCGCTGCCGTCGCGCTGCTGCCACAGCTCGAGTATGGATAGGGCGCGGCTGTTGCCGCAGACGCCGAATAGCGCATTATCGCTTACGTGCAGGCCGGGCGGCAAATCTGCCGCGGCGGCCGCTACCGCGCTGCCGGGCGCCGCGAGGCGCGCGCGCGCGATCACGAAACGCGTGCCGTCGACGTCCGTAAACGCGCCCGGATACGGGGGCGCGACCGCGCGCACCAGGTTGTAGACCTGCGCGGCCGGCTTCGACCAGTCGACGCGGCCGTCCTCGGGCTTGCGCCCGCCGTAGTAGCTGCCGGTCGCGAGATCGTTCGGCAGGTGCGGCGCCTCGCCCGCGAGCAGCGCGGGCAGCACGCGCCAGAGCGTCTGCTCGGCGGCTACCGTGACCTTGTCGAACACCTGCGCGGCCGTGTCGTCCGGCAGGATCGGCACCGCGGTCTGGCCGATGATCGCGCCCGCGTCGGGCTTCGCGGCCATCTCGTGCAGCGTCGCGCCGGTTTCGGTTTCACCGTTCAGCACCGCCCAGTTGGTCGGTACCCGACCCCGGTATTTCGGCAGCAGCGAACCGTGCATGTTGTACGCGCCACGCGGCGCGATCGCGAGCAGGTCCACCGGCAGCATGTGCCGGTAGTAGAACGAGAAGATGAAGTCCGGCTGCGCGTCGGAAACCGCGCGGCGCAGCGCCGGATCGGCGGGATCGGCCGGCGTGACGACCGGAATGCCGTGCTCGGCTGCTACGGAAGCGACGCTGCCGAACCAGATGTTCTCGTTCGGGTTGTCCTCGTGCGTGACGACGAGCGCGACGTCGACGCCGCGCGCGAGCAGCACCTGCAGGCACCGGACGCCGACGTTGTGATACGCGAAGACGACTGCGCGCGGCTTCATTGCGCGGCCCCCGTGCGGTTCGCGCCGGCCGGCACCGCCGGCACGCCGTCGTGTTGCTCGAGCACGGCCTGGATCAGGTAGCGCGGCCGTGCGCGCACCTGCTGGTAGATGCGGCCGACGTATTCGCCGAGCAGGCCGAGCGCGAAGATGATCACGCCGAGCAGGAAGAACGTGATGGCGAACAGCGTGAACACGCCTTGCACTTCCGCGCCGACGATGAAGCGTCGCACGAGCAGCAGCACGAACAGCGCGGCGGAGCCGAGCGACAGGATCACGCCGATGAACGACAGCCACTGCAGCGGCACGACCGAGAAACCCGTCACGAGGTCGAAGTTCAACCGGATCAGGCTGTACAGCGAGTACTTCGACTCGCCGGCGAAGCGTTCCTCGTGCGCGACCTCGATCTCGGTCGGCTTCTGCGCGAACGTGTACGCGAGTGCGGGGATGAACGTGTTGACTTCGCCGCACACGTTGATCGTGTCGATGATGCGGCGGCTGTACGCACGCAGCATGCAGCCCTGGTCGGTCATCTTGATGCGCGTGATGCGCTCGCGCAGGCGGTTCATCATCTGCGATGCCTTGCGCCGCCACAGGCTGTCCTGGCGCTGCTTGCGGATCGAGCCGACGTAGTCGTAGCCCTCGCGCATCTTCGCGATCAGCTTGCCGATTTCCTCGGGCGGGTTCTGCAGGTCGGCGTCGAGCGTGATGACGATCTCGCCGCGCGATTGCGCGAAGCCGGCGAGGATCGCCATGTGCTGGCCGTAGTTGCCGTTGAGCAGCACGACGCGCGTCGTGTCGGGGCGCACGTGGAACTGATCGGCGAGCATTGCGGCCGAGCGGTCGCGGCTGCCGTCGTTGATCAGGATCACTTCGTATGACGTGTCGAGTGCGTCGAGCGCCGGATACAGCCGCGCGAACAGCGCGGCAAGGCCGTCTTCCTCGTTGTACACGGGGATGATGACCGATACTTCGGGTCGGCCGGCGTCCAGGTGCGCGGCGCCCGGATGCCCGGCGCGTGCTTCAAGGTGACTCATGTACGCTTATTTTCCGTATTGTTCGCAAATCTGGTTGATGGCGTCGACCACGCGACGCACGTCGCCTCCCGTCATCTGCGTGAAGAGCGGCAGCGTGACGGTCGACGCGCCGTACCGTTCGGCGTGGGGGAACATGCCCTCCTTGAAGCCGCGTGCACGGTACAGCGTGAAAAGATGGATCGCCGGGTAATGGATGCCCGTGCCGATGCCGCGTTCCTTCATCTGCGCCATGAACTCGGCGCGCGAGATCGTCAGCCGCTCGAGCGGCAGCGTGATCAGGAACATGTGCCAGTTGCCGTTCTCGAATTCGGCGATCGGCAGGCCGACGCCGAGCTTCACGGCCGCGCTGCCGTCGAACGCGGCGAAATAGGCGCGCGCCAGCGCGCGGCGCTGCGCGGTGAAGCGTTCGATGTGCGGCAGCTGGCCGAGGCCGACGCGTGCGGCGACGTCGGTCAGGTTGTACTTGCCGCCGAGCACGTCGCAGTCCATCCCGTCGAAGCCCGTGCGCGTGATGCCCTGCAGCCGGTATTTCTGCGCGAGCGTGGCTTCTTCCTCGTTGTTCAGCACGAGTGCGCCGCCTTCGATCGTCGTCAGGTTCTTGTTCGCGTGAAAGCTGAACGACACGATGTCGCCGATCGCGCCGATGCGCTTGCCGTTCCACGTCGAGCCGAACGCCTGCGCCGCATCCTCGATCACGCGCAGCTTGTGCGCGCGCGCAATCGCGTACAGGCGGTCCATGTCGACCGGCAGGCCGGACAGGAACACGGGGATGATCGCCTTCGTGCGCGGCGTGATCGCCTGCTCGAGCTTGTCGAGGTCGATGTTGCGCGTGACGGGATCGATGTCGGCGAACACGGGCGTCGCGCCGGTCTCGAGGATCACGTTGCTGGTCGAGACCCACGACGCCGGCGTCGTGATCACCTCGTCGCCGGCACCGACGCCCGCGATGCGCAGGCCGATCTCGAGCGTGCAGGTGCCCGAATTGAACGCGCGGACCGGACGGCCGCCGCAGTACTCGGACAGCGCCGCTTCGAATTTCTGGCTCTGCGGGCCGGTGGTGATCCAGCCCGAGCGCAGCACTTCGACGACGCCCTGGATGGTTTCCTCATCGATCTCGGGGCGGGTGAACGGCAGAAACGGAGCGGTAGTCTGGCTCATGGACGCTTTGGTCTGTAATGGCGTGTAATAAAAGGGTCGGGCGATCCCGGCCGAAACCGGCATTAAACACCGGTTGGCGGAATCGCACCGTGATTTTTTGTAGGCGGACGCTTAACGCACGCGGCGGGGCGCAATCAGCTTCGCGCGAGCACCAGCACGCCGATCAGGATGATGCCGATGCCGACGAGCCGCTGGACCGACAGCACTTCGCCGAACAGGTACCAGGCCGCGAACGCGTTGACGACGTAGCCGAGCGACAGCATCGGGTACGCGATCGACACGTCGACCCGCGACAGCCCGACGATCCAGACCACGACGCTCAGCACGTAGCAGCCGAGGCCGCCGATGATCGGCAATTGGGTCGCGATCTTCAGGCCGACCGGGATGATGTTCGCACGGCTGAATTCGAAGTGTCCAACGGCGTTGACGCCGGCTTTCAGCAGAAGTTGCGCACAGGCGTTGAGCATCACGCCGGTGATGATGCAGATGAACGAAACGGGATTCATGCGGCGGGCGTCCTTACGATTGCGGTTTCTCGACGATCACGCGGCGGTTGTCGCGCGCAATCACGCGCATCGGCACGCCTTGCTTGACCAGGGCGTCGTACTGGCCGGGCGGCATGATCGCGAGCGCATGGGTTTCCTGCTCCCAGCGCTTGACCCACTCGTCGACGGTCGGAATCCACTTGTTCGGCTCCATCGAGATCCCGAACGCGAGCTCGTCCTGGCGCTGGACCATGATCGTCGTGTGGCCCATGTAGAACGGGAACGTGTGATCGAGCATCTCGATCGAGTAGAACGGCGTATCGGCCGGCAGTTTCGCCAGTTCGGCGCGCACCGCCGGCGCGAGCAGCGCGCCCGAGCTGTAGCGGCCGAATTCATCGTGACCGGTGCCGCCGATCGTGCCGAACGCGAGCCAGGCGGCGCCAAATGCGGCGAGCGCGGCGGCGACGCCCGTGCGGCGGTTCAGCCATGCGGCCGCGAGCGTCAGCACGGCTGCGACCGCGAGGCCCGCGTACAGCCACATCTGGAACGCACGGTACAGCGCGTTCGGCGTGCGGGCGTCGCCCTGGTATGCGAGGAAGATGATCCCGAACGCCGCGACGACGAGGAACACGAGGTAGCCGAGCAGGTGGCGGCGGAACCGGTCGGCGCTCATCAGCGGCAGGTACGCGCCGATGATGAGCGCGAGCGCCGGCGCGACCGGCAGCACGTACGAGATCAGCTTCGAATGCGATGCGCTGAAGAACAGGAAGATGAATGCGCTCCAGGTCAGCAGCACGAGCATCGGCGAGAAACCGTTCGGCTGGCGCGGCATCCGCAGTGCGTGGCGGAGGCTCTGCCACGCGACCGACAGCCACGGCAGGAAGCCGACCAGCAGCACGGGCACGAAGTAGTAGAGCGGGCCCGGGCGGTTCTGTTCAGGGGTCAGGTACCGGCGGAACTGCTGGACGATGAAGAAGAAGTTGAAGAACTCGGGGTTGCGCTGCTGGACGAGCACGAACCACGGCGTGACGATCGCGAAGAAGATCACGAGGCCGCTCACCAGGTACAGGCGCTTCCAGAGCGCCCAGTCGCGTGCGATCAGCGTATAGAGCACGAGCACGGCGCCGGGCAGGATCAGGCCGACCAGGCCCTTCGACAGCACCGCGAACGCCATCGCGGCCCAGCATCCCCACATCCAGCCGCGCGCCACGGCCGGGCGCAGCCCGGGCCGCTGCGCGAGCAGCAGCGAGCACAGCGACAGCGACATCCAGAACGCGAGCCCCATGTCGAGCGCGTTGAAGTGGCCCATCAGGTTCCAGTAAGGCGACGACGCGAGCACGACGGCGGCGAGGAAGCCCGACAGCGGGTTGAACAGGCGCGCGCCGGTGTAGCCGACCAGCAGGATGCCGGCGAAGCTCGCGACGGCCGTGTAGAGGCGCGCCTGCCATTCGCCGATGCCGAACCACGCGAACGTGAGCGCGTTCAGCCAGGTCTGCAGCGGCGGCTTCTCGAAATACTTGTAGCCGTTGTAGCGCGGCGTGATCCAGTCGCCGGTGACGAACATCTCGCGCGCCATTTCCGCGTAGCGGCCTTCGTCGCTCGGGATCAGGTGGCGCAGCCCGAGCGGCGCGAACCAGACGATCGCGAGTGCGACGACGAGGAGGACGAGCGTGATGCGATTGAGCGGTAGCCTCGACGGCGTATCGTTCATGGATTTTCAGCCTGTTGGTTATTTTGACGGGCCGCCGGCGGGTTGCGCCGGAGGCGGGCGGCCTGGCCGGGGCGATCCGGAGGATCGACCCGCTGAGCCGGCCCGAGTTTTACCGCATCGGGGATTAACGTTCAATTAAGAGCGCGGCGGCGACTTTGCGGCCCTCGGCCATCAGGATGTTGTAGGTCCGGCAGGCAGCCTGGAAATCCATCGTCTCGACGCCGATCCGCTTGGCCGTGAGCGCCGCGACGAGCCGCGGGTGCGGGAAGCGCAGCCGCGCGCCGCTGCCGAAGATCACGAGTTCGGGCGTCGGGTCGAGCAGCATCGCGAAATGCTCGGGCGCGAGCGCGTCGAACGACGACACGGGCCATGCCTGGACCGGCGCGCCGGGCAGTACGATGACGCTCGTTTCGTGGCGTTCGAGATTGACGTCGACATAATCGGGGCCGTAGCCGGTGACGGTGTTGAGCGCGCCGCTCGTGTCCTGGTGCAGTTTCAAATCGGTATTCCGCGGTTCCGTAGGGGAATGTATCGCAGGGCCACACGGGCCCGGATGGCCGGTTTCGCTCGCCCGGGCACGCGGGACGCCTGACGGCGCGGGCCCGGCGCGGCTATGGTGCATTGCGAAAGTCGGCCAAAATCCGCTAAATTATAACTTTTTGGTCGCCCCCGGGCGCCACTTGCGTCGCGCGTCGCCACAAGCCGCGCCCGACCGCCCGCTTTTTCCCAGTCTAGACAGCGCGCACAGACCGGCCGCTTTCCAGTTTTGATCCCGTCCCCCGGCCGCAAGGCCAACCCAGGAACCGTGTCGTCGTGAAACCGATTCAGAAGTCGAACAAGCTGCTCAACGTCTGCTACGACATCCGTGGCCCGGTGCTCGAGCACGCGAAGCGCCTCGAGGAAGAAGGCCACCGCATCATCAAGCTGAACATCGGCAATCTCGCGCCGTTCGGTTTCGACGCGCCGGACGAAATCATCCAGGACATGATCCGCAACCTGCCGACGTCGTCCGGCTATTCGGATTCGAAGGGCGTGTTCTCGGCGCGCAAGGCCGTGATGCACTACACGCAGGAAAAGGGCGTCGTGGGCGTCGGCCTCGACGACATCTACATCGGCAACGGCGCGTCCGAGCTGATCGTGATGGCGACCCAGGCGCTGCTGAACGACGGCGACGAAGTGCTGCTGCCCGCGCCCGACTACCCGCTATGGACGGCCGCGGTCAGCCTGTCGGGCGGCACGCCGGTGCATTACATCTGCGACGAGCAGAACGCGTGGATGCCCGATCTCGACGACATCCGCCGCAAGATCACGCCGAACACGAAGGCGATCGTCGTGATCAACCCGAACAACCCGACGGGCGCGCTTTATTCGGACGAATTGCTGCTCGAGCTGCTCGAGATCGCGCGCCAGCACGGGCTCATCGTGTTCGCCGACGAGGTGTACGACAAGATCGTCTACGACGGCCTCGAGCACACGGCGCTGGGTTCGCTGTCGGAGGACGTGATTACCGTCACGTTCAACAGCCTGTCGAAGAGCTATCGCTCGTGCGGCTACCGAGCGGGCTGGATGGCCGTGTCGGGCCTCGGCGGCGACAACCGCCGGCGCGCGAAGGATTATCTCGAGGGGCTCGGCATCCTGTCGTCGATGCGCCTGTGCGCGAACGTGCCCGGGCAGTTCGCGATCCAGACGGCGCTCGGCGGCTACCAGAGCATCAACGAACTGATCGTGCCGAGCGGGCGCCTGTACAAGCAGCGCGAGCTCGCGTACGACATGCTCACGTCGATCCCGGGCGTGACCTGCGTGAAGCCGCAGGCCGCGCTGTACATGTTCCCGCGCCTCGACCCGAAGCTTTATCCGATCCAGAACGACCAGCAGTTCATTCTCGACCTGCTGCTCGAGGAGCGCGTATTGCTCGTACAGGGCACGGGCTTCAACTGGACGACGCCGGATCACTTCCGCGTGGTCTTCCTGCCGAACCTCGACGACCTGACCGATTCGATCAACCGGATCGCACGCTTCCTCGACGGCTACCGCAAGCGCCATTCGGCCTGAGCGGCAGAACCACACGACACTCACTAATTCTTACTCAGCGATCACACGCAGCATGGAACCGATCAAAGTTGGCCTGTTGGGCTTCGGCACGGTGGGCAGCGGCACCTTCACGGTGCTGGGCCGCAACCAGGAAGAAATCAAGCGACGCGCGGGGCGCGGCATCGAGGTGACGCGCATTGCGGTGCGCAACCCGGCCAAGGCGCTGGCAGCGCTCGGCGGCAACGCCGGCGACGCGCAGATCACCGACGATTTCAACGCAGTCGTCGATGATCCGTCGATCGCGATCATCGCCGAGATGATCGGCGGCACGGGCATCGCACGCGAGCTCGTGCTGCGCGCGATCGCGAACGGCAAGCACGTCGTGACGGCCAACAAGGCGCTGCTCGCGGTGCACGGCACCGAGATTTTCGAGGCCGCGCGCGCGAAGGGCGTGATGGTCGCGTTCGAGGCGGCCGTCGCCGGCGGCATCCCGATCATCAAGGCGCTGCGCGAAGGCCTGACCGCGAATCGCATCCAGTACATCGCGGGCATCATCAACGGCACGACCAACTACATCCTGTCGGAAATGCGCGATCGCGGGCTCGACTTCGCGACCGCGCTGAAGGCCGCGCAGGAGCTCGGCTACGCGGAAGCCGATCCGACCTTCGACATCGAAGGCGTCGACGCCGCGCACAAGGCGACGATCATGAGCGCGATCGCGTTCGGCGTGCCGGTGCAGTTCGAGCGCGCGTACGTCGAGGGCATCAGCAAGCTCGACGCAACCGACATCCGCTACGCGGAAGAACTCGGCTACCGGATCAAGCTGCTCGGCATCACGCGCCGCACCGAGCGCGGCATCGAGCTGCGCGTGCACCCGACGCTGATTCCGGAGAAGCGCCTGCTCGCGAACGTCGAGGGCGCGATGAACGCGGTCGTCGTGCACGGCGATGCGGTCGGCACGACGCTGTACTACGGCAAGGGCGCGGGCGCGGAGCCGACCGCATCGGCCGTGGTCGCGGATCTCGTCGACGTCACGCGCCTGCACACGGCCGACCCGGAGCATCGCGTGCCGCATCTCGCGTTCCAGCCGGACAGCCTGTCGAACACGCCGATCCTGCCGATCGAGGAAGTCACGAGCGGCTACTACCTGCGCCTGCGGGTGGCCGACCAGACGGGCGTGCTCGCCAACATCACGCGCATCCTCGCCGAATCGGGCATCTCGATCGACGCGCTGCTGCAGAAGGAATCGGAGCAGATCGACGGCGCGAACGGCGAGACCGACATCATCCTGATCACGCACGAGACGCTCGAGAAGCGCGTCAACACGGCGATCGCGCAAATCGAGAGCCTCGCGACGGTCGTGTCGAAGGTGACGAAGCTGCGCATGGAAGCGCTGAACTGAGCTGAGGACGACATGAACTACATCTCCACGCGCGGCGCCGGCATCGGCGAGCGCCACACGTTCTCCGACATTCTGCTCGGCGGTCTCGCGAAGGACGGCGGGCTCTACCTGCCGGCCGAGTATCCGAAGGTGTCCGCCGACGAGCTCGCGCGCTGGCGCACGCTGTCGTACGCGGATCTCGCGTTCGAGATCCTGTCGAAGTTCTGCGACGACGTGCCGGCCGACGACCTGCGCGCGATCACGCGCCGCACGTACACGGCCGACGTGTACCGCAATACGCGCCATGGCGAGAACGCGTCCGACATCACGCCGCTGAAGACGCTCGGCACCGAGCACGGCGCGCCGATCTCGCTGCTCGAACTGTCGAACGGCCCGACGCTCGCGTTCAAGGACATGGCGATGCAGCTGCTCGGCAACCTGTTCGAGTACACGCTCGCGAAGCACGGGCAGACGCTGAACATTCTCGGTGCGACGTCCGGCGACACCGGCAGCGCGGCCGAATACGCGATGCGCGGCAAGGCCGGCGTGCGCGTGTTCATGCTGTCGCCCCACAAGAAGATGAGCGCGTTCCAGACGGCCCAGATGTTCAGCCTGCAGGATCCGAACATCTTCAACCTCGCGGTCGAGGGCGTGTTCGACGATTGCCAGGACATCGTGAAGGCCGTTTCGAACGATCACGCATTCAAGGCGCAGCAGAAGATCGGTACGGTCAACTCGATCAACTGGGCGCGCGTCGTCGCGCAGGTCGTGTACTACTTCAAGGGCTATTTCGCGGCCACGCAATCCAACGACGAGCGCGTGTCGTTCACGGTGCCGTCGGGCAACTTCGGCAATGTCTGCGCAGGCCACATCGCGCGGATGATGGGGCTGCCGATCGCGAAGCTCGTGGTCGCGACGAACGAGAACGACGTGCTCGACGAGTTCTTCCGCACGGGCGCGTATCGCGTGCGCAGCGCCGAGAACACGTATCACACGAGCAGCCCGAGCATGGACATCTCGAAGGCATCGAACTTCGAGCGCTTCGTGTTCGACCTGCTCGGCCGCGATCCGGCGCGCGTGATGCAGTTGTTCCGCGACGTCGAGGAGAAGGGCGGTTTCGATCTCGCGGCGAGCGGCGATTTCTCGCGCGTCGCCGAGTTCGGTTTCGTGTCGGGCCGCAGTAGCCATACGGACCGCATCGCGACGATTCGCGACGTGTTCTCGCGCTACGACACGATGATCGATACGCACACGGCCGACGGCGTGAAGGTCGCGCGCGAACATCTCGACGCAGGCGTGCCGATGGTCGTGCTCGAGACCGCGCAGCCGATCAAGTTCGGCGAGACGATTCGCGAAGCACTCGATCGCGAAGCCGAGCGTCCGGCTGCATTCGACGGGCTCGAGGCGCTGCCGCAGCGTTTCGAGGTCGTGAAGGCCGACGCGCAGCAGGTGAAGGACTTCATCGCCGCCCATACGGGCGCATGACGCGCAGCCGGGCCGCGGGCCCGGCTGCGCAGGACGGCCGGAATGCCGATTCGTCGAACGGATCGGGGTTCCGGCCGTTTTGTTTGGCGGCACCGTGCGGCGACCGCCGCATTGCACCCGAAACAAGTGCCAGACCTGCGCGCTCGCGCCGATCACAGTTTCCGCATGTCGGCCATATCGCGCGCCCGTGCGACGGCGTCGCTACAATGACGTATTGAATCCAACGATCCCCGATTCCATCGATGTCGAACCCGAATCCCGCGGCGCCGCGCGCGCCGATGCTGTCGACCGCCGAGGCACTCGCCGCGCTGCTCGATGCCGCGAAGCCGTTGCCCGGCGCCGAAACGGTCGCCACGCTCGATGCGCTCGGCCGCGTGCTGGCCACTGACGTGAGCTCGCCGCTCGACGTGCCACCGATGCATACGAGTGCGATGGACGGCTATGCGGTGCGCGTCGCCGACCTGCTGCATGGCGAGCGGCGCTTGCCCGTGTCGCAGCGCATTCCGGCAGGCCATCCTGCCGCGCCACTGGCTGCCGGCACGGCCGCGCGGATTTTCACCGGTGCGACGGTGCCGCCCGGCGCCGACGCCGTCGTGATGCAGGAACAGACGTCGGCCGACGGCGATGCGGTGGAAATCCTGCACACGCCGAAGGCCGGTGAATGGATCACCGCACAGGGCGCGGATATCCGGCAGGGCTCGGTGATCCTGCCGGCCGGCACGAGGCTCACGCCGCAGGCGCTCGGCCTGGCCGCGTCGGTTGGCTGCGCGCAACTGCTGGTCGCGCGGCGGATTCGCGTCGCGGTGTTCTTCACCGGCGACGAGCTGACGATGCCCGGCGAGCCGCTGAAGCCCGGCGCGATCTACAACTCGAACCGCTTCACGCTGCGCGGGCTGCTGGAGCGGCTCGGCTGCCACGTGACCGACTACGGGATCGTGCCCGATTCGCTCGCCGCGACGCGCGACACGCTGCGCGCGGCCGCCCGCGATCACGACGTGATCCTGACGAGCGGCGGTGTGTCGGTCGGCGACGAGGATCACGTGAAGCCGGCCGTCGAGGCCGAAGGGCGGCTCGCGCTGTGGCAGATCGCGATGAAGCCCGGCAAGCCGCTCGCGTACGGCGCGGTGCGCCGCGGCGACGATCGCGCCGACGCGCACTTCATCGGATTGCCGGGCAACCCGGTGTCGAGCTTCGTCACGTTCCTGCTGTTCGTGCGGCCGTTCCTGCTGCGCCTGTCCGGCGTGCGCGACGTCACGCCGCGCGCGCTGTCGCTGCGCGCCGACTTTTCGCAAAACAAGGGCGACCGGCGCAACGAATTCCTGCGTGCGCGCGTGAACGCGGCCGGTGGCCTCGACCTGTTCCCGAACCAGAGCTCGGCGGTGCTGACGTCGACAGTGTGGGGCGACGGCCTGATCGACAACCCGCCGCAGCACGCGATCAGCGCTGGCGAGACCGTGCGTTTCATTCCGTTTTCCGAACTGCTGTCGTAACGCGACCGCCTCCCGAACCATGAAGATTCAACTGAAATTCTTTGCAAGCGTACGCGAGGCGCTGGGCGTTGCCGACGAGCAGGCCGACGTGCCGGACAGCGTCACGACCGTCGGCGACGTGCGCGCGTGGCTGCGCGTGCGCGGTGGCGCGTGGGCCGAGACGCTCGCCGAAGGGCGCGCACTGCGCATGGCGTGCAACCACGAGATGACCGATGCCGACACGCGGCTCACCGAAGGCTGCGAAGTCGCGTTCTTTCCGCCGGTGACGGGCGGTTGAGGCACGGGCGATGACAACGGTACGAATCCAGTCCGACGACTTCGACCTGAACGCGGAAGTCGCGGCACTGCGCGCACGCAACCCGAAGATCGGTGCGCTCGCGTGCTTCGTCGGCACGGTGCGCGACCTGAACGAAGGCGATTCGGTTGCCGCGTTGGAGCTCGAGCACTATCCGGGAATGACCGAGAAGGCGCTCGAGAAGATTGCCGCCGAGGCCGGCCGGCGCTGGCCGGGCATCGACGTCGCGATCGTGCATCGCGTCGGCCGACTCCTGCCGCTCGACCAGATCGTGATGGTCGCGACGGTTGCGTCGCACCGCGGCGATGCGTTCGCGTCGTGCGAGTTCGTGATGGACTACCTGAAGACCGAAGCGCCGTTCTGGAAGAAGGAAACGACGCCGGATGGCGAGCGCTGGGTCGATGCGCGCAGCACCGACGATGCAGCACTCGCGCGCTGGGGCGTCGAATCGGGCAATACGCGGCGTTGAGCGCGGCGTCAGCGGAGTGCGGCGAGGTGCCGCATGCGCGCAAGCGTCGCGCGTGACGGCTACCCGTTACGCGTCCGGATCGCTGCTGCGCCCGATGATCTTCGTCGGAAACGGCTCGCCGCGGGCACGCGACGGCAACGGGTGCGGATCGTCGCCCACGTCGCGACGGCGCGGCGAGATCGCGTCGAGCAGGGCCTGCTGCTCGGGCGGAATCCGGTAGTCCCAGCCGAACCGGCTCAACTGGAGGCTCTGCGCGATCCGCAGCGCGGGCTCCATGAAGCGGATTGCCGCGGGCGGCGCGTAGCGCGCCTCGACGGTCTTCAGGAACAGTGACAGCCAGCGGCTGAAATGGGCCGGCTCGATCCCGTCGAGCGGCTGATGCGCCTGCTGCACGTTGCCGCGATAGCCCTTGGTGCCGAGCACGAGGCTCGACCAGAAAGTGACCATCTTCGGCAGGTGGTCGTCCCAGCGACCCGCCAGCTTCGCATCGAACACGGGCCCGAGCAGCGGATCGGCGCGCACGCGGTCGTAGAACGCGTAGACGAGATCGCGGATGTTCTCTTCGGTCGGCTCGGTGTCGCGAAGGCGGGCCGGTGCGGTATCGGGCGAGGCGGGCGTGACGGTCATGGCAAAAGGGCCGGAGAAATAGGCAACGACGGGGTGGCGGCGCGGACATCGTGCAGGACACCGGCCGAATTTTGACGCAAAATGGCGTCCAATGACCCCTGAAAACGTGCAAGTGTCAAGCATCTTATTGCACGCACGCCCTCCCGGCAACCCGGGGCCGCAGAACAGGGCCGTCAACCGGCTTCGTGCGCATCCCGACCGGCCCGGCTCACGTAATCGGGGCACGATCGATCTTTTCCGTATTCGCCCATGAGACTCACCGACTACACCGACTATTCGCTGCGCGTGATGCTGTACCTTGCCGTGCGCGGCGAGGGGCTCGCCACGATCCAGGAGATCTCGGACGCCTACGGCATCTCGAAGAACCATCTGATGAAAGTCGTGCAGCAGCTCGGCGAGCTGGGGTGGGTCGATACCGTTCGTGGTCGTAATGGCGGGCTGCGGCTGTTCCCCGAATCGCTGCAACTGACCGTCGGCCAGGTCGTGCGCGCGACCGAGAGCGATTTTGCGCTGGTCGGCTGCTTCTCGGCCGACGGCGAGTCGCGCGGCTGCGTGATCGAGCCGCGGTGTCGGTTGAAGGGCGTGCTGGCGGCCGCGCGCGATGCATTCTTTGCCGAACTCGACCGTCACACGCTAGGCGAACTGGTCGAACCCGCTTCGCCGCTCGCCGCGTTGCTCGGCATCCGCCCGGTCGTGCACATGCGTGCCGAGCCGTCGCCGGAAGACGCACCGGCGCCCGTCGAGCCGCCGTCGACGGCCGGCTGATACGCGCTCGCCGCGCTTCTCGATCCGGCCGTGGCCCGTCCAGGCGCCGCTTCAAGGATATCCATCGATTTTTGCGCTGAATCAACCCGAATTTCGCTTGAAAGCCGCATAACCATCCTCATCTTGGTGTTAATCGAAAATTGGAGGTCTCGACTAAATGAGAATCGACAAGCTCACCACCAAGTTCCAGGAAGCACTCGCGGACGCGCAAAGCCTCGCGGCAGGCCGTGACAATCAATACATCGAACCCGTTCACGTTCTCGCGGCGCTGGTCGCGCAGCAGGACGGTTCCGCCCGCTCGCTGATGTCGCGCGCGGGTGTGCACATTCAGGCGCTGCAAGGCGCGCTGAACGAGGCTATCTCGCGCCTGCCGCAAGTGACGGGCACGGGCGGCGATATCCAGATCGGCCGTGAACTGGCCGGGCTGCTGAACCAGGCCGACAAGGAAGCGCAGAAGCTCAACGACACGTTCATCGCGAGCGAGATGTTCCTGCTCGCCGTGTCCGACGACAAGGGCGACGCCGGCAAGCTCGCGCGCCAGCATGGCCTCACGCGCAAGGCGCTGGAAGCCGCGATCGCCGCTGTGCGCGGCGGCTCGCAGGTGCACAGCCAGGATGCGGAAAGCCAGCGCGAGGCACTGAAGAAATACACGGTCGACCTGACCGAGCGCGCCCGTGCGGGCAAGCTCGATCCGGTGATCGGCCGCGACGACGAAATCCGCCGTTCGATCCAGATCCTGCAGCGCCGCACCAAGAACAACCCGGTGCTGATCGGCGAGCCGGGCGTCGGCAAGACGGCGATCGTCGAAGGGCTCGCGCAGCGGATCGTCAACGGCGAAGTGCCCGAGACGCTGAAGGGCAAGCGCGTGCTGTCGCTCGACATGGCCGCACTGCTCGCGGGCGCGAAGTATCGCGGCGAATTCGAGGAGCGCCTGAAGGCGGTGCTCAACGACATCGCGAAGGACGAAGGCCAGACGATCGTCTTCATCGACGAAATCCACACGATGGTCGGCGCGGGCAAGGCCGAAGGCGCGATGGATGCGGGCAACATGCTGAAGCCGGCGCTGTCGCGCGGCGAGCTGCACTGCATCGGCGCGACCACGCTCGACGAATACCGCAAGTACATCGAGAAGGATGCCGCGCTCGAGCGCCGCTTCCAGAAGGTGCTCGTCGACGAGCCGAGCGTCGAGGCGACGATCGCGATCCTGCGCGGGCTGCAGGAGAAGTACGAGCTGCACCACGGCGTCGACATCACCGACCCGGCGATCGTCGCCGCGGCCGAGCTGTCGCACCGCTACATCACCGACCGCTTCCTGCCTGACAAGGCGATCGACCTGATCGACGAAGCCGCGTCGAAGATCAAGATGGAAATCGATTCGAAGCCCGAAGAGATGGACAAGCTCGACCGCCGGCTGATCCAGCTGAAGATCGAGCGCGAAGCCGTGAAGAAGGAGCAGGACGAAGCGTCGCAGAAGCGCCTGCAGCTGATCGAGGAAGAGATCGAGCGGCTCGGTCGCGAGTATTCGGATCTCGAGGAAATCTGGACCGCCGAGAAGGCCGCGGTGCAGGGCAGCGCACAGCTGAAGGAAGAGATCGAGAAGGTGCGTGCGGACATCGCGCGGCTGCAGCGTGACGGCAAGCTGGAGAAGGTCGCCGAGCTGCAGTACGGCAAGCTGCCGCAACTCGAGGCGCAACTGAAGCAGGTCACGCAGGCCGAAGAGCAGGAGCAGCACAACCCGACGCGTCCGCGCCTGCTGCGTACGCAGGTCGGCGCCGAGGAAATCGCGGAAGTCGTGTCGCGTTCGACCGGGATTCCGGTGTCGCGGATGATGCAGGGCGAACGCGAGAAGCTGCTGCACATCGAGGAAAAGCTGCATGAGCGCGTGGTTGGCCAGGACGAGGCGATCAGCGCGGTGGCCGACGCGATCCGCCGTTCGCGCGCGGGTCTCGCCGATCCGAACCGTCCGTACGGCTCGTTCCTGTTCCTCGGCCCGACGGGTGTCGGCAAGACCGAGCTGTGCAAGGCGCTGGCGTCGTTCCTGTTCGATTCGGAAGAGCACCTGATCCGCATCGACATGAGCGAGTTCATGGAGAAGCACAGCGTCGCGCGGCTGATCGGCGCGCCGCCGGGCTATGTTGGCTACGAGGAAGGCGGCTACCTGACGGAAGCCGTGCGCCGCAAGCCGTACAGCGTGATCCTGCTCGACGAGATCGAGAAGGCGCATCCGGACGTGTTCAACGTGCTGCTGCAGGTGCTCGACGACGGCCGCATGACGGACGGGCAGGGGCGCACGGTCGACTTCAAGAACACGGTGATCGTGATGACGTCGAACCTCGGCTCGCAGGTGATCCAGGCGATGACGGGTGCGCCGCAGGAAGAGATCAAGGACGCCGTGTGGCTCGAGGTGAAGCAGCATTTCCGCCCCGAGTTCCTGAACCGGATCGACGACGTCGTCGTGTTCCATGCGCTCGACCGCAGCAACATCGAGTCGATCGCGAAGATCCAGCTCGCGCGCCTGCACGAACGGCTCGCGAAGCTCGACATGGCGCTCGACGTGTCGGAAGCGGCGCTCGAACAGATCGGCAAGGTCGGCTACGATCCGCTGTTCGGTGCGCGTCCGCTGAAGCGCGCGATCCAGCAGGAGATCGAGAACCCGGTCGCGAAGCTCATCCTCGCGGGCCGCTTCGGTCCGAAGGACGTGATTCCGGTCGACGTCCACGACGGCACGTTCGTGTTCGACCGCGTCGTGCACTGATCGCCTGCCATCGGCTGCCGCCCGGTTTGCGCCGGGCGCGCGAAAACAAACACCCCGCCTCGGCGGGGTGTTTGTTTATGGCGCGTCGCAACGACGCGGCGCGTCAGCCCTGCTTGTTGCCGCCGAACATGCCGGCGATCTGCGACAGCGAGCCGAGCACGTTCGACGGGTCGACCTGTGCCTGGCCGTCGGCCGGCACCGTGCCGTCCGGCGTCGCGTGGTTGACGACGTGCGGCAGCACTTGCGCGAGGACGGTCGAGGCCATCGACGGATCGACGCCGAACTTGCTCGCGAGCGCGCCGATCGCGTCCGAGCCGAGCACGTTCTGCAGCGTGTCCGGCGAGATCGGCTGGTTCTGGCCGTTGCCGACCCACGAGCCGATGATGTCGCCGGCGCCGCCGGCCTTGAATTTCTCGATCAGGCCATTCAGGCCGCCCGGCTGGTTGTTGATGAATTCGAGCGCGGTCGTGATCAGCGCGCTTTGCGAGTTGCCGCCGGCCTGGCTGCCGAGCAGACCGCCAACGATGTCGAGGAGACCCATGGTTCTTCACCTTTACCGATAAGGGCGCCGCGCAGTGGGCGCCCGTTGAACGAATGCCGCGCGCACGCCGTCGCGCGCGCGGCGCACATCAGGCGCCCGACGCCGCGGCGGCGGAGGCTGCCTTGTCCTTCTTGCTTTTCTTCTTCGAACTCTTCGTCGCTTTAGCCGACGACGCCGCGGCCGGTGCGCTCGCACCCGCATCGGCGGATGCCGCCGCTGCCGCGGCCGCTTTTTCCTTCTTCGTCATGCGCTTGGCCTTGGCCGGCTTCGCCGCCGCATCCGGCGCGCTGGTCGCCGGCGCCGGTGCAGTGGCCGTCGTGCCGGCCGTCGCGGTCGTGGACGTGGACGCCGTGCCTGCCGACGTCGTTGTCGACGGGGTGGCCGAAGTCGTCGCGGCCGGCTTCGACAGCTTCACCCCCTTCGGCGGCGTCGACGAGCCGCCGATCGTCAGGCCGTTTTCCTCGAGATGCCCGACCGACTTCGTGCCGAGGCCCTTCACGCGGTTCGCGAGATCGTCCGCGTCCTTGAACGGGCCGTTCTTGGTGCGTTCGTCGATGATCGCCTTCGACTTCACGGGCCCGAGACCCTTCACGGATTCGAGCGCGGCCTGGTCAGCCGTGTTGACTTCGACGGCCGCCGCGAGGCCCGCGGCGAGCGACAGCGATAGCGCGACGAACAGCATCAGCAGCTTTTTCAGCATGGCAAAGGCTCCCTGGTTCTGACGGATGAATGGCTGTTGTAACGAACGGCGGAGCGAGACCCGGCCGGGCGTCGCCGTTAAGCATAGGACAAATGCGTGCCCTTTTTAAGACAGGCTGACCGAATCTTGCTGAAGGCTTGCGGCGCTGTAAAGGCCGAAACTCGCACCGGGCGGCGGTTTTGACCATTCTTTACGGTGTCGCCGGGGTATCGCCGATGATCGTCGCACTGGCTGTTCGACAGGGCTTGACTTAGAGTGAACTCTAACTCCTAACCTTGTTCATGCCATGTCGAAAACCGTAACCCAACCTTCCTCCGCCGGCCCGCTGACGATCGGCCAGGTCGCCGAAATGACCGGCTTGTCGACGCATACGCTGCGGTACTACGAGCAGGCCGGCCTGCTGCGCGCAATTTCGCGCACGGCGGCCGGGCACCGGCTCTATGCGCCGGCCGACCTTGACTGGCTGGCCTTCGTGATGCGCCTGAAGGCGACCGGTATGCCGATCGCGCAGATGCAGGCGTTCGCGGCGCTGCGCGCGCAAGGCGAAGCGACCTTCGGTGCGCGGCGCAGTCTGCTGGTCGAGCATCGCGATGCGGTGCGCGCGCATATCGCGGAGCTGCAGGCGAGCCTCGACGTGATCAGCGACAAGATCGCGTACTACGAAGCACAGGAACGGGATGCGGCGAGACGGGCGAAACCTTCTCACTCTCCATCGGAACAGGACGGACACAATGGAACGACTCGTTGAAGACCGCTACACGCGCGGCTGGAACAAACTGAAGGAAATCGACGGCGAAGTGGGCGAGCGCGTGATCGCGGCCCTCGCGCCGGTCGCGCCGGACTTCGGTCGGCTCCTGGTCGAATTCGGTTTCGGCGACATCTACAGCCGGCCGCAACTCGACCTGAAAGCGCGCGAGATCGCGACGATCGCGGCGCTGGCCGCGCTCGGCAACGCGCGGCCGCAACTCAAAGTGCACATCGAGGCCGCGCTCAACGTGGGTTGCACGCGCGACGAGATCGTCGAGGTGTTCATGCAGATGGCCTTGTATGCGGGTTTTCCGGCCGCGCTCAACGCATTGTTCGCCGCGCACGAGGTGTTCGTGCGGCGCGATGAAGCCGAGGCGGCCGGCAAGACGGGTGACGCCGCGAACGCACGCGAAGCGGCGGCGCATGCATCGTGAGCGGTAGATGCGCCGGCGCGTCACGCGCGATGCGGCGCGACGATCCGGTGCTTCGCGATGCGCCGGTACAGCGTCGCCCGCGAGATGCCGAGCGCCTGCGCGGCCGCGTCGGGCCGCCAGCGATGCGCGGTGAGCGCGGCGATGATGCGGCCGCGTTCGTCGTCGGGCAGCGTGCCGGTCGCCGCGCCGCCGAGTGTCGCGGCAATATCGGCCGGCAGATCTTGCCGCGTCACGCGCGCGGCGTCGCACACCGCGCACGCATAGCGCAGCACGTTGCGCAACTGCCGCACGTTGCCGGGCCACGGGTACGCGGCGAGTTGTTCGGCGAGCGTCGCGTCGAGCGTCAGTACGTGGCCGGTTGCCTGCGCCTCCTCGGCGAACAAGGCGGCAATCACGTCGCGCACGTCGGCACGCTCGCGCAGCGGCGGCAGTTCGAACGTCGCGCCGCTCAGCCGGTAGTACAGATCCTCGCGGAACGTGCCGTCGGCCACCATGCGTGCGAGATCGCGGTGCGTCGCGCAGATCACGTCGAGATCGACGCGTACGGGGGTATCGCTGCCGAGCGGCACGACCTCCCCATCGGCGAGCGCACGCAACAGGCGCGTCTGCAGCGCGAGCGGCATGTCGCCGATTTCGTCGAGGAACAGCGTGCCGCCGTCGGCAAGCGCGATCTTGCCGCGCGCGCCATGCTTGCGTGCGCCGGTGAACGCGCCGGCCGCATAGCCGAACAATTCGCTCTCGATCAGCGCTTCCGGTAGCGCTCCGCAATTGACGGCGACGAACGGCCGCGCACGTCGCGCACCGGCGTCGTGGATCGCGCGCGCGAACACTTCCTTGCCCGCACCGGTTTCGCCGAGCACGAGAATCGGCAGCCGCTTGCTCGCGACACGCAGCGCGAGCTCGGCCTGCTGCGCGATATGCGCGTCGCTGCTGTGCAGGAACGGCGTCAGCGCGCCGACGTGGCGTTGCGCGGTGCCCGGGCGGCGCGAGGCCGTGCCGGGTTCGCGGCCGGTGCGCCGAAGCGGCGCACGCAGCCGTGCATAGAGCGGCGCGCCGGTCGCGCGCAGCCGCAGCGCGACGATCGCATCGAGCCGCGCGGCATCGCGCAGCGGCATCTCGGTCGCATCGAAGATCTCGTCGATATGGCGCGGTTCGCGCAGCGCCGGCAGCGCATCGCGTGCCTGCCGGTTCGCGGCGACGATATTGCCGCATTCGTCGAACGCGATCAGCCACTCGGGTTGAGCTTCGACGTAGTGACGATTCGGATGCCCGAACAGGATCCAGTGGTGCGCGGTGCTGTGCACGAAGTAGCCGTCCTCGATCAGCGCCGCGCTCTGCCGCACGAGCTGATAGACGAGGCGCTGGCTGTCGCGGCCGTCGGGCGAATGAACGGCCGACGCGTCGAGCACGCCGATCAGTTCGCCGCCCGGCGAGAAGATCGGCGCCGCGCTGCAGGTGAGCGTCGTGAATGCCGCGCGAAAGTGATCGGTCTTGTGCACGGTAATCGGCGCGAGATCGGTCAGTACGTTCGCGACACCGCACGTGCCTTCCTCGCTTTCCGACCAGCACGAACCGATATGCAGCCCGGCGTGGCGGAAGGCGTTGCGGCGCTCGCGGTCGATCCGGTAGTCGATCGTCACGCCGTGTGCGTCGGTCAGCATCACGCAGTAGTCGGCGACGCGGATCATGTCGTGCAGCCGCGTCAGGCACTGGCCCGACGCGCGCAGGAACGCCTCCTCCTTGTCGCGCACTTCGCGCAGCTCGGCCGCGGTCAGCACGCGCGGACCGATCGACGAAGCGGGGTCGAGACGGTAGCGCTCCAGCGACCGCTGCCACGACGACACGAGGCGCGACGATTCGGCCGGCGCGGGCAGGCGTCCGGCGAGCGCGCCGAGCACACGGTCGGCGTGCTGGGCCTGGGGGACGGCGTAAGGCATGGTCGGCTCCGGTTCCGTACGGCGGGGAATGCGCTGTTCTTGTAGCACATCCCGTTCGACGGATCACACTGCATCGCAGCACGCGACGGGCGTGAGACGTTCGTCTCACCAGTATCGCGGGCCGTCTCGTGACGTTGAGACGCGTTCATGTGCGACCGGCGGAGATCGTCCCGCATGACGCGGCATGCGCGGCGCCGCGATACCGCGGGGTTTGCGGGCGCAACGGCACGCTTGCACCGGCGTCGCGAGGACCGTTTCGTCGCATCGACGATGTGAGACGCACGAGTCGAATTGCCGCGTGCTCCGTCCTGCCAGCCGCGAACCGGGGAGCACCTGCATACCCGCCGCGTCAACATTCACAAGGGTTTCACGTGCATCGCACGCACGATGGCACGCCGCTTGCAGAGATCACGGGCAAGTCGGCGCGGTCGCGTCGACGACGATCCGCCGCCCGGCGATGGCAGCGGACGAGACAGGCAAGGCCGCGGCGCACACCCATGCACCGGGGCCGGCCAACCGGATGGAGACGAACCCGTGACGACGCCCGTTACCGTCGGTGTGATCGCGAACCCCGCATCGGGGCGCGATATCCGCCGCCTCACGACGCATGCATCCGTATTTCCGACGGCGGAGAAGGCGAACATGATCGTGCGCCTGCTGGCCGGCCTCGGCGCGATGGGCGTCGAGCGCGTGCTGACGCTGCGCGACCGGACGGGCATCGCGACGCTGCTGCTGCGTGCGCTCGACACGCATCGTGCGGTTGCGCCGCACGAGCGCTGGCCCGAGGTCGAATTCGTCGACCTGCCGATCACCGACACCGTCGCCGACACACAGGCCGGCGCCGCGTACCTGAACCGGATGGAGGTCGCGCTGATCGTCGTGCTCGGCGGCGACGGCACGCATCGCGCCGTGGCTGCGCACTGCGGCGCGACGCCGCTCGTCGCGCTGTCCACCGGCACCAACAACGCGTTTCCCGAACATCGCGAAGCCACCGTCGCCGGGGTCGCGGCAGGACTCGCCGCGACCGGCGCGGTACCGGCCGAAGTCGCGTTCACGCGCAACAAGCGGCTCGTCGTGCGCTGCGTGGCGGGCGCGCAGCCGGGGCGCGAGGAGATCGCGCTCGTCGACGTCTGCGCGGCACGGCAGCGCTTCATCGGCGCCCGTGCGATCTCGGGGTCCGACGACATCGACTCGCTCTACCTGACATTTGCGGAACCCGACGGGATCGGCCTGTCCGCGCTCGGCGGTGCGTGGGCGCCGCTCGAACGCAGCGCGCCGCACGGGCTCGCGATGCGCTTCGCGGCTGAAGGCAAGACGGCCGGTACGCCACTCGTCGCCCCGATTGCGCCGGGCCGCGTCGATCGCGTCGTGATGCGCAGTTGCGAGCGGCTCGAGCCCGGTGCATGGCAGGCGATCCCGTTCGAGCGCGGCACGCTTGCGTTCGACGGCGAGCGCGAGATCGAGGTCGCGCGCGGCGATCGCTACGAGATCTCGCTCGACTGGCGCGGGCCGCTGACGGTCGACGTCGGCCGCACGCTGCGTTACGCGTCGTCACGCCAACTGCTGCGCGATGCCGGCGAGCGGCGCTATTGAGGCGCCGTGTTACCGAGTGACATTTCGACATCCATAACGATCACCCAGGAGACATCGCCATGACAACCCCACTCGACGGACAGGTCGCCATCGTCACGGGAGGTGCGCGCGGTATCGGTCGCGGCATTGCGTTGACGCTCGCAGGCGCGGGCGCCGACATCCTGCTCGCCGACCTGCTCGACGACGCACTCGATGCCACCGCACGCGAGGTACGCGCGCTCGGCCGCCGGGTGGCGGTCGCGAAGGTCGACGTCACGCAGGCCGCGCAGGTCGATGCGATGGTTGCGCAGGCGCTCGCCGAACTCGGCCGGCTCGACATCCTCGTGAACTGCGCGGGCGTGATCAGCATTCATCCGGTCGCCGAACTGACCGAGCGCGACTGGGATGTCGTGATGGACGTGAACGCGAAGGGCACGTTCCTCGGCTGCCGCGCGGCGCTCGCGCCGCTGAAGGCGCAGGGCCGCGGCCGGATCATCAACGTCGCGTCGATCGCCGGCAAGGAGGGCTTTCCGAGTCTCGCGCATTACAGCGCATCGAAATTCGCGGTTGTCGGCTTCACGAATGCACTCGCGAAGGAGGTCGCGCGCGACGGCGTGACCGTCAACGCGATCTGCCCCGGCATCGTGCGTACCGACATGTGGGACCGTCTGTCCGACGCATGGAAGACCGACGGCGAATCGGTCGAGGCGTCGTGGCAGCGGCACCAGTTGACGCTGATTCCGCAGGGCCGCGCGCAGACGCCGGAAGACATGGGCCGGCTCGCGCTGTTCTTCGCGACGATGGACAACGTGACGGGCCAGGCCGTGAACGTCGACGGTGGCTTCACGTTCCACTGACGGCCGCAGGCCGTGCAATCCGTCGCCACGGCGCGGCCGGGGCGGCATTCGCAGTCAGACCTACCCAGGAGACACACATGACAGCTTCGACACAGCTCAGCAGGGACAAGCTGCTGGACGCCTACCGGCTGATGCGCACGATTCGCGAATTCGAGGAGCGCCTGCACGTCGAATTCGCGACCGGCGAGATCCCCGGCTTCGTTCACCTGTATGCGGGCGAGGAGGCGTCCGCGGTCGGCACGATGCTGCACCTCGGCCTCGACGACTACGTCGCGACCACGCACCGTGGCCACGGCCATTGCATCGCGAAGGGCGTCGACGTGCACGGGATGATGGCCGAGATCTACGGCAAGAAGACGGGCGTCTGCCACGGCAAGGGCGGCTCGATGCACATCGCCGACCTGGCGATGGGGATGCTCGGCGCCAACGGGATCGTCGGTGCGGGCGGCCCGCTCGTCTGCGGCGCGGCACTCGCGGCGAAGCACAGGAAGACCGGCGGCGTCGGCGTGTGCTTCTTCGGCGACGGCGCATCGAACCAGGGTGTGATCTTCGAATCGATGAACCTCGCGTCGGTGTGGCGGCTGCCCGCGATCTTCGTGGCCGAAAACAACGGCTACGCGGAAGCGACATCGTCGAGCTGGTCGGTTGCGACTGACAACATCGCCGATCGTGCGAACGGGTTCGGGATGCCGGGCGTGATCGTCGACGGCTTCGACTTCTTCGCGGTGCACGAAGCGCTCGGCGAGGCCGTCGATCGTGCGCGCAACGGCGGCGGCCCGACGCTCGTCGAGGTGAAGTTCACGCGCTACTTCGGCCATTTCGAAGGCGATGCGCAAACCTATCGTGCACCTGGCGAAGTGCAGAAGCTGCGCGACGAGAAGGATTGCCTGAAGCATTTCGAAACGCGCGTCGTGCGGGCCGAAGCGCTGACGACCGCCGATCTGCGCGCGGTCGATGCACAGGTCAAGGCGCTGATCGACGATGCGGTCGCGCAGGCGAAGGCCGCGCCGGTACCCGATGCAGCCGACCTGCTGACCGACGTCTACGTGTCGTACCCGTGAGCAAGGCCTGACACCGCAGCCGGCACGGCGAACCGAACATTCCAGGAGACAGACATGGCAAGGAAGATCACTTATTCGCAGGCGATCAACGAGGCGCTCGCGCAGGAAATGGCGCGCGACGACAGCGTGATCGTGATGGGCGAGGACAACGCAGGCGGCGCGGGTGCGCCGGGCGAGGACGACGCGTGGGGCGGCGTGCTTGGTGTGACGAAAGGGCTGTTCCACAAGTTTCCGGGCCGCGTGCTCGATACGCCGCTGTCCGAAGGCGGCTACATCGGCGCGGCGGTCGGCGCGGCCGCGTGCGGGATGCGGCCCGTCGCGGAGCTGATGTTCATCGATTTCACGGGCGTGTGTTTCGACCAGATCTTCAACCAGGCCGCCAAATTCCGCTACATGTTCGGCGGCAAGGCGGTGACGCCGGTCGTGATTCGCGCGATGTACGGCGCCGGCTTGCGCGCGGCCGCGCAGCATTCGCAGATGCTCACGTCGCTGTTCACGCACATTCCGGGGCTGAAGGTCGTGTGCCCGTCGACGCCGTATGACGCGAAGGGGCTGCTGATCCAGGCGATCCGCGACGACGATCCCGTGATCTTCCTCGAACACAAGTTGCTCTATACCCGTGAAGGCGACGTGCCCGAGGAATCCTATGCGATTCCGTTCGGCGAAGCGAACGTGATGCGCGACGGCGACGACGCGACGATCGTCACGTACGGCCGGATGGTGCATCTCGCGATGGACGCGGCCGCGAAGCTCGCGAAGGACGGCATCCAGGTCGACGTGATCGACCTGCGCACGACGTCGCCGCTCGACGAGGAAACGATCCTCGAAAGCGCGGAGCGCACCGGGCGCGTGGTGGTCGTCGACGAAGCGAACCCGCGTTGCTCGATCGCGACCGACATCGCCGCGCTCGTCGCGCAGCGCGCGTTCCGAACGCTTAAGGCGCCGATCGAGCTCGTGACCGCGCCGCATACGCCCGCGCCGTTCGCGAGCGTGCTGGAAGACCTGTATATCCCGTCCGCCGATGCGATTGCGCAGGCGGTCCTGAAGACGAGGAGCTGACACGATGTCGATTCACATGATCACGATGCCCAAGTGGGGGCTGTCGATGGAGCAGGGGCAGGTCAACGGCTGGCTGAAGGCGCTCGGCGAACGCGTGACGAAGGGCGACGAAGTGCTCGACGTCGAGACCGACAAGATCTCGTCGGGCGTCGAATGCGCGTTCGACGGCACGCTGCGCCGGCAGGTCGCGCAGGAAGGCGAGACGCTGCCGGTCGGCGCGCTGCTCGGCGTCGTCGCGGCCGCCGACGCGAGCGATGCCGACATCGACGCGGCGATCGCCGATTTCCAGCGCGATTTCGTGCCGAGCGCGGCTTCCGACGAAGCCGCGGGTCCGCAGCCGGAAAAGGCGCAGATCGGCGGCCGGACGGTGCGCTTCCTGAAGCTCGGCGAAGGCGGCGGCACCCCCGCCGTGCTGATTCACGGCTTCGGCGGCGACCTCAACAACTGGCTGTTCAATCACGCGGATCTCGCCGCGCACCGGCCGGTGTGGGCGCTCGACCTGCCCGGTCATGGCGAGTCGGGCAAGGTGGTCGAGACGGGCAGCCTCGATGAACTGGCCGACGCGGTGCTCGCGCTGCTCGATGCGAAGGGCATCGACAAGGCCCACCTGATCGGCCATTCGATGGGTGGCGCGGTCGCGATGGCGGCGGCCGGGCGCGCCCCGCAACGCGTCGCGTCGCTCACGCTGATCGCGAGCGCGGGGCTCGGCACCGACATCAACCGCGCTTACATCGACGGCTTCGTCGCCGGCAACAGCCGCAACACGCTGAAGCCGCATCTCGGCGCACTGTTCGCGGACAACGCGCTGGTCACGCGGCAGCTCGTGGAGGATCTGGTCAAGTACAAGCGGCTCGAAGGCGTGCAGGCTGCGCTGGAGAAGATCGCGCATGCCGCGTTCGACGGCGCCGCGCAGCGGCGCGTGTTCCGCGACCGGCTCGCGACGCTTGCGCCCCGCACGCTCGTGATCTGGGGCGAGCACGACCAGGTGATCCCGGCACAGCACGCGCAGGGTTTGCCGGATGGCGTACGTGCCGAGGTGATCGCCGGCAGCGGGCACATGGTGCAGATGGAGGCGGCCGCCGATGTGAACCGCCTGATCGTCGCGTTTCTCGGAGACTGACGATGGCCGCCGCGCTCGAACGACCCAGCCTCACGGCGCTCGGCCAGCCGGGTGCGAGAAGCCGCGACAAGCTCGCGCGCATTCCGGTGCGCGTCGAGCCCGCGGCCGGTGCGGCATTGCCGAAGCCGCCGTGGCTGCGCGCGCGGCCGATGATGAGCGCGGCGGTCGCCGACACGGCGGCCGTGCTGCGTGACCATCGGCTGCATTCCGTCTGCGAGGAGGCGATGTGCCCGAACATCGGTGAATGCTTTGCGCAGCGCACGGCCACCTTCATGATCATGGGCGGCCTGTGCACGCGGCGCTGCCCGTTCTGCGACGTCGCGCACGGCCGTCCCGAGCCGCTCGATCCCGACGAGCCCGCGCGGCTGGCCGATGCGGCTGCCGCGCTCGGGCTGCGCTACGTCGTGATCACGTCGGTCGACCGCGACGACCTGCGCGACGGCGGCGCCGCGCATTTCGCCGCGTGCATCGCGGCGGTGCGCGCGAGCGTGCCGGGCATCGGCGTCGAGGTATTGACACCGGATTTCCGAGGCCGCGTGGGCCGCGCGCTCGATGCGTTGTCGGCGGCGTGGCCCGACGTGTTCAACCACAACATCGAGACGGTGCCGTCGCTGTATCGCGCAGCGCGGCCGGGCGCCGACTATCGCGGCTCGCTCGAACTGCTCGCGCAGGCGAAGCGGGCGCGGCCGGGACTGGTGACGAAATCGGGGTTGATGCTCGGCCTTGGCGAGTGCGACGACGAAGTGCGCGACACGCTGCGCGACCTGCGTGCGCACGACGTCGACGTGCTGACGCTCGGCCAGTATCTCGCGCCGTCCGCGCACCATCTGGCGGTGCGGCGCTACGTGAGCCCGGACGCATTTGCCGCGTGGCGCGACGAGGCACGATTGCTCGGTTTCAGGGAAGTCGTCGCGGGCCCGCTCGTGCGGTCGTCTTATCACGCGGCCGACGTGCTGGACGAGACGTAGCGTGCAGCGCGTCAGGCGGACGCGAAAGCGGAGGCATGCGCGCGACCGACGCGACGCAGGTACAGCACGAGCCCGGCGCCCGCGAGCATCAGGCTGATCGTGTTCGCGAACCAGAAACCGCGCGCGCCCGTCAGCCACGCGGGCGCGATTCCGCCCACGTCGAAACCGAGTACGTAGCCGCCGCTGAGCCCGACGCCCCACAGCGCGACCGCATAGATCACGGTCGGCACGACCGCGACCTTGTAGGCGCGCAGCACGAACGCCGACGTGACCTGCAGCGCATCGAAGACGTGGTAGCACGCGACGATCGCGACGAGCGGCATCGCGGCCGCGGCGACGGCCGGGTTCGGCGTATAGCCGCCGATGATCAGCGGGCGCAGCACGAACACGAGCAGGCCGTAGGTCGCGGCAATGCCGCACGCGAAAATCACGCTGTGCCGGCCGAGCAGCCGGGCTTCCTCGGGCCGCCCGGCGCCGAGCGCGCGCGCGACCAGCGTCGACGCCGCCACGCCGATCGACAGCGGCGTCATGTACAGCACCGCGCCGATGTTGCCGGCGATCTGGTGGCCGGCGAGCGTCGTCGTGCCGAACTGCGCGATGAACAGCGCCATGCACGTGTACGACGTGACCTCGATCAGGTACGACAGGCCCATCGGCACGCCGAGCTTCAGGATGGCCTTCTGGCGTTCCCAGACCGGCCAGCAGAAGCGCGAGAAGATCGCGAGCGGCGCGAACACGTCGAGCTTCGCGAGCAGCGTGTAGCCGATCAGCGCCAGCGCCCAGTTGATCAGCGTGCTCGCGAGCCCGCAGCCGGGGCCGCCGAGGGCCGGCACGCCGAACCCGCCGAAGATGAACCACACGTTGAGCGGAAACTTGAGCAGCAGCGCGCCGATCTGCAGCATCATCGCGAGGCGCGGCTTGCCGGCTGCGTTGGTCAGCGCGTTGTAGATGCGGAAGACGAGGCTGGCGGGCAGCCCGTACGACAGGATGCGCAGGTAGTCGACGGTGCGCTCGTGCAGCGCGGCGGGCGTGTGCGCGACGCGCAGCAGCGGTTCGGGAAAATGCAGCAGGAGAAAACCGGGCACCGCGAGCAGCAGCGCGAGCCACAGTGCCTGACGCACTTCCTCGCCGATCTCGGCATAGCGCCGGGCGCCGTACAGTTGCCCGGTGATCGGCTGCAGCGCCGACAGGATGCCCGTCAGGCCGATATAGATCGATATGTAGATCGACGAGCCGAGCCCGAGCGCGGCCAGATCGACGGCCGAGTAGCGCCCGACCATCGCGGTGTCGATCACGCCGAACGCGATGATCGCAAGCTGGCCGACGAGCACCGGCCACGCGAGACCGACGATCCGGCGGATGTCGCCGAACATCGTCAATCGGCCGGCTGGCGGCGCGGCGGACGTCGCTTGACGGGCGTCTTCGGCCGTTCGATGCGCTCGTACAGGCGGAAGCGCTCGTCGCGGTCGGCGGCGCGGCGGCCTTCCCACACGAGACGCCACACATATTGCGACATCGAGCTCGGCTCGCCGAAGTCGGCGCGATCCTGACGCAGGATCACGTCGCAGTCGCCGGAGAATTCGAAGCGCATGTTGCCGAAATACGCGAAGGTCGCGAGCTGCGCGTCACCGAGCCGTACCGGCGAGATGCACTCGTAGTCGGACGGCAGGTGCACTGCGATCTGCTGCGCGACATCGCGATAGGTCCGGCCGTAGTTGACGATCGGCAGCCACAGCGTCATCAGCAGCACCCACATCAGCGTGGTGCCCGCACTCGACAGCACGACGCTGCGCCACAGCACCTTCGGCTGTCGCGAGATGCGCCAGCGCACGAGGAAGCACCAGCACACGGTGGCGATCACCGCGCAGATGAACGACAGGATCTTGAAATGCGGTTCGTAGCCGGGCACGAGGCGCGCGAGGTTGCGCGCGAGCGGGTGAGGGAAGCCCGTGAGCGATGCGAGCCACACGAGCCACACGAAGGTGCCGAGGATCGTGAAGCTCAGCACCGCGAACCAGTCGATCGCGTTGATCGCGCCGCGCTTGAGCGTTGGCAGCGCGAACGTCGCGAGCACCGCGAGCGGCGGCAACAGCAGCATGTACATGCGGTTCGACTGCTGGCTCTGCAGGATCACGAGCGCGACGAGCGGCACGGCGACCGACAGCGGAATCGCGACGTGCGCACGGCGGCGCATGCCGGCCCAGCTCCACCACGCCCAGATCGCGAGCGGCCACGCGGGCCAGGTGAACAGCGGCAGGTTCTTCGCCGCATAGCCGAGCACGGCGGTCGGCGGCCCCGAAAAGCGCATCAGGCTGCCGTGGATCCACTGGTTGAAGAACCATGCGGCGTCGTCGGGCGCCGCGACGAACGCGGCCAGCGGCCACAGCGCGAAGATCGCGGCTGCGAGCGGCACGCCGACGAGCGGCAGGCTCAGGTTGCGCATCTCGGGCGTGACGATCCACAGCACGGCCGTGCCGACGAGCAGCGCGACGACCAGTACCGGATTGCCGGACAGCGCGACCAGGCCGATCGCGACGCCCCACCACAGCGCGCCCTGCATCGGCTTGTCGATGCCGCGCACGATCCCGTAGACGAGCATCGCGATCCACGCGAACTGCGCGAGCTGCGGCGTCGTTTCATGCCCGCGCTCCGCGAGACCGAAGCAGGCGACGAGAACCAGCAGCGCGCCGTCGGCGAGCGTGCGGCCGTAGTCGCGCGGCTCGGGCTCGCCGCCGAATGCGTATTTGAACGGCTGGACCTCGGCACGCCGGCCCAGCAGGTAGGCCGCGTACCAGACGAATGCACACGCGACGCAGAACAGCACGCCGGTTTCGACGCGCGACGCGTTGCTCGCGTCGACCCACGGGCCCAGGCCGCGGATCGACAGCGCGCCGAGCCAGTAGCCGAGCGGTCCGTCGGTCGTGATGAACTTGCCGACCAGGTTCGGCAATAGCCAGTCGTGCCAGCCGCCCTTGGCCATCGTCCACATCACGCCAAAGCCCGCCGCGTCCTCGTTCTTCCACGGGTCGCGGCCGAACAGGCCGAACGCGGCGTAGACGAAGCAGAGTGTGAGCAGCAGCCAGCGCGGCAGCGCGCGCGTGGCGGAGGCGGTGAGGCGGACGACAGGCTTCATGCAGATGAGCGATTTGTTATGGGCGGGCGGCCGGCGCGGAGGTGCGCGGTCGAGCCGGCTTCGAGCATCCGGCATTGTAGACGCGCCCGCTGTTGCGCGTCAGGTCGATGCCCGGGCGCCGGCCGGCGCCTGCCGGGCGAGCAGAGACAAAAAAGGGCAGCCTGGGCTGCCCTTTTGTGCGACACCGGTGCGTTGCAACCACCGGATGCAATGCGAAGCTTACTTCGCCTTGCCGCTGGCGCGTACGCCGAACTTGTTCTTGAACTTCTCGACACGGCCTGCCGTGTCCATGATCTTTTGCTGACCCGTGTAGAACGAGTGCGATTCCGACGACACTTCGATCTTGGCGAGCGGGTAGGTCTTGCCGTCGAGTTCGATGTTTTCGCGCGTCTGGATCGTCGAGCGCGTGATGAACTTGAAGCCGTTCGACATGTCTTGGAAGACGACTTCGCGGTAGTTCGGGTGGATGCCTTCTTTCATGGTCTTTCCTTGGTGAGAGCGGTAGCCAACCCGCCGCTTGCCGTGCCGGAGCGCGCACATTGCGCAAACCAGACGACGCCAAGCCCGGCGCGAGCCACTTGCCTAAGGTCGAAAAACGGCGATTATGCCAGAAAATCAGATGGTTGACGAATAATTTTCACGGTGCGTCGAGTGCGCCGGTGCCGGCCGGGTCTTGCCGGTAGTAGCGCGCGAGCAACCGGTACAGCTCCGGAAATTCGGACTCGAACGCTTTCGGCCGCACGAACAGCGCTTCGCTGCATACCGCGAAGAATTCCGACGGGTGGTCGGCCGCATATGGATCGATCAGCGAGTCCCGCTCGAAGCGCGCCCACGCGCGGTCCGGCACAGCGTCGACGCGCGCGCAGAATTGGTCGTACGCGTGCTCGAACACGTCGGCCCAGGCCTGCGCATCGAGGTGAGGCGCGTGCCAGCGTCGAAATAGGGGCGGATAGCCGTCGGCCGCGCCGTTGACCATGTCGATCTTGTGCGCGAACTCGTGGATCACGACGTTGTACGCATCGCGGCCGTCCGTCATCTGCGCGTCTTCCCAGGACAGGATCACGGGGCCGCCTTCCCAGGCCTCGCCGCTCGCATCCTGCTCGACCTCGTGGACGACGCCGTCCTCGTCCTGCACCGTCTTGCGGATCACGAATTCGCCCGGATAGACGACGACGCCGACCCAGCCGTCGTACAGCGACAGGTCGAGATTCAGCACGGGCAGGCAGGCCTGTGCGGCGATCGCGACGATCATCGCGTCGGTCAGCTCCAGCCCGTGCGCGGTCGAGAACGATTTCTTCGCGACGAACAGGCTCGTCAGTTCGCGCAGCCGGCCGAGCGCGTCGGGCGACAGCGCCGCGAGGAACGGCAGGCGCTCGACGGTGTCCTGCCACAGCGCGTCGGGGATCGGGTGGCTGCGCAGCGCGCGGTCGCGGCGGCGGTCGTCGAACCAGCGGGTCAGTTTCGAGAGCATGAAGGCGGCTCAAGGAAATCCAAAGCCTGTCTTTTAACTCAATCGATCTCTTTTTGCGATGCCGCGAAGAGGCCGCCGACCAGCGCCACGCCCGCCAGGAAGTAAAAGCCGTCGAGCGACGCGAGGAACGACGCCTGTTGCGCGACCATGCGCGCGATCGACGCGATCGCGAGGCCGTGCGCCTCGTTCAACGCGTGGCCGGCTGCTGCGTAGCTGCGCGTCAGGGCGTCGACGGTCTGCTGGAACGCGGGGTCGAACACGTTCGCGCGTTCGACGAGCCGCGTCTGGTGCACGGCCACGCGGTGCTGTTCGACGATGATCACCGACGACGTCGCGAACGAGATCGTCAGTTGCCGCACGATGTTCTTCAGCCGGTAGCCGTGCGTATATTCGTCGATCGCGAAGATCCGGAACGTCAGGTTGGCCACCGGCAGCACGATGAAGAGCAGCAGCAATCCGCGCAGCAGCAGCGGGACGATCAGCGCGGCTTCACCGACCTGCGGCGTCATCCGCGTCATCCACAGCGCGGCCGTGATGGCGATCGCGAATCCCGGCACGACGAACCACTTCTTGTGCGTGACGAATTTCGCGTAACGCAGGTACGCGAACAGCGCGGTGGCCGAAATCAGCGACATCGTGCCCACCAGCCGCCCGGCGTTCTCGACCGGATAGCCGAGCCCGCCTTCGAGAAACCGCGACGTCAGGTAACTGAAGCCCGTCGACTCGTAGTAATAGAACATGTAGAGCAGCAGCCCGACCTGGAACGTCCGTTCGCGGAACGCGTGCAGCCGCACGAGCGGCTTCGGATGGTTCCACTGGTGATACGCGAACCACGCAAGTGCGCCGATCCCCGCGATCGTCAGCAGGATCAGCAGCGGCGAGCCGCTGTAGAGCTGGTAATGCACCTGCTGCAGCACGATCTGCAGCGCGCCTTGCGCGAGCGCGAACACGACATACGGCCAGAAGTGCCCGGAGCCGCGTTCGTCGTCGGGTGTCCGGCCCGAATCGGGCAGCGTGAGCAGCGCGAGGATCGCGAACGCGATGCCGGCCGGCGCCGAGCACGCGAACAGCGCGCGCCACGTCGAATGCGCGACGAGCAGGCCGCCGACGATCGGCGCGAGCGCGCTGCCGAGCAGGATCATGATCAGGAACGCGCGCGTCGCGGGCGGCCGTTCCTGCGGCTTGAAGCTGATCTGGATCAGGATCCGGCACGCGCCCATCATCGGGCCGATGAAATATCCCTGAAAACCGCGCGCGAATGCGAGTTCGAGCGAGGTGTCGGCGAGCGCGGCCGCGATCGCGCCGAACGAGAACATCAGCATGCAGCCCGCGACGTAGCGGCGATGCCCGAGCCGGTCGACCCACCATTGCTGTTGCAGGATGCCGAGCACGGCCGTCACCGCATACGCGCTCGACGACCACACGAGTTCGTCGGGCGACGCGTTGATGCCGCCCGCGATGTAGCTCGCGAAGAACGAGAAGGCCGCGTTGTCGAAATAGTCGATGCCGGTGACGAGTGCGAGCGCCCACGGGAACAGGTCCGCGCGCAGGTTCGCTCGGCTCCACAGTGGCGAGCGGCCGGGCACCGCATTCATTCGCGGTCCTTGCGCGTGCGCCGCGAGCCGGCTTCGGCCTGCCGCTGCGCGATCAGCGTATCGGGGCTTTCTCCGGCGAGACGCCGCTCGACGTAGTCGATGTCGTGCTGCAACTCCTTGCGCAGTGCGACGGCTTCCTTCAACTCGCGCTGGACGGCTGCGATCCGCCGGTCGAGCGTGTCGATCTGCTCGGTAAGGCCGGTACGGATGTCGCGCAGCGACGCGTCAGAATAGCGGCGCCTGCCGTCGCCCGTTTCTTCCAGCGGGCGCTTCAGCATCTCGGTGATGCCATGCAGCGAGAAGCCGAGCGCGCGCAGCCGCAGGATGCGCGCGAAGCGTTCGAGGTCGGCTTCGTCGTAGAGGCGATAGCGGCCCTCGCTGCGCGATGGCGTGACGAGCCCGCGCTCTTCGTAATACTTCAGCGTGCGCGGCGTGACACCGAGACGCGATGCGGCGTCGCTCACGGTCAGCAGCGGGGTGGAGGCGTCGTTCGGCATCGGGAGGCGGGGATTCGATCGGGGCGATGACGCGATTATAGATCAACCTGTACGTTCACGTTCAGGTTTGGATCGAAAAACGGCCGCCGGGCAGGATGCGCGGGCGGCCGTTCGTTGCGGGGCGGGGGCGATCAGCCGCCGCGACGCATCAGGTCGAAGAACTCGGAGTTGCTCTTCGTCTGGCGGATCTTGTCGAGCAGGAATTCCATCGCTTCGACTTCGTCCATGTCGTGGATGAACTTGCGCAGCACCCAGATCTTCTGAAGGATCTCGGGCTTGATCAGCATTTCTTCGCGACGCGTGCCCGACTTGTTCAGATTGATCGACGGATACACGCGCTTTTCCGCGAGACGGCGCTCGAGGTGCACTTCCATGTTGCCGGTGCCCTTGAACTCTTCGTAGATCACGTCGTCCATGCGGCTGCCGGTTTCGATCAGCGCGGTGCCGATGATCGTCAGCGAACCGCCTTCCTCGATGTTGCGCGCCGCGCCGAAGAAGCGCTTCGGACGCTGCAGCGCGTTCGCGTCGACACCACCCGTCAGCACCTTGCCCGATGCCGGGATCACGGTGTTGTATGCGCGTGCGAGACGCGTGATCGAATCGAGCAGAATCACGACGTCATGCTTCATTTCGACGAGGCGCTTGGCCTTCTCGATCACCATTTCGGCGACCTGGACGTGACGCGTGGCCGGTTCGTCGAACGTCGACGCGATCACTTCGCCGGCGACCGAGCGCTGCATTTCGGTCACTTCTTCAGGGCGCTCGTCGATCAGCAGCACGAACAGGATCACGTCCGGGTGGTTCTGCTTGATCGCGTGGGCGATGTGCTGGAGCATCACGGTCTTGCCCGACTTCGGCGACGCGACGAGCAGGCCGCGCTGGCCCTTGCCGATCGGCGCGATCATGTCGATGATGCGGCCCGTGACGTTTTCCTCGCCGCGCATTTCGCGTTCGAGCGACAGTGGCTTGTTCGGGTGCAGCGGCGTGAGGTTCTCGAACATGATCTTGTGTTTCGAGGCCTCGGGCGGCTGCCCGTTGACTTTGTCGACCTTCACCAGCGCGAAGTAGCGCTCGCCGTCCTTCGGCGTGCGGACTTCACCTTCGATGGTGTCGCCGGTGTGCAGGTTGAAGCGGCGGATCTGCGACGGGCTGATATAGATGTCGTCGGTGCTCGCGAGGTACGACATTTCCGGCGAGCGCAGGAAGCCGAAGCCGTCCGGCAGCACTTCGAGCGTACCGTCGCCGAAGATCGTCTCTCCCGTCTTGGCGCGCTTTTTAAGAATGGCAAACATCAACTCCTGCTTGCGCAGGCGGTTCGCGTTTTCGATCTCCAGGCCATTGGCCATTTCGATCAGTTCGGAGACGTGCAGAGACTTGAGCTCGGATAAATGCATACGGAGAACCCGCCAGGGAGGAGACGACGAAAGAAATAAAGGGAGGAGGGCGAGCGGAAGCGCTCAGAGACTTAAATGCGTCTTGTAGACGTTTTTTAATTCTAGCATAGGCCGATTCGCGCTTGAGCGAGCGATCGGCGGCTTGTCGACGGACGTGTTGCCGGTTGACAACACGTCCGCGGAACTGCCTGTATTACAGGTGGCTGTCCAGGAATGCGGTGAGCTGCGACTTCGACAGCGCGCCGACCTTCTGCGCGGCGGCCGCGCCGTTCTTGAACAGGATCAGCGTCGGGATGCCGCGCACGCCGAACTTCGCGGGCGTCGCCTGGTTGTCGTCGACGTTGATCTTCGCGATCTGCAGCTTGTCGCCGTAGTCCTTCGCGACTTCGTCGAGGATCGGGGCGATCATCTTGCACGGGCCGCACCATTCGGCCCAGAAATCGACGAGCACGGGCTTGTCGGACTTGACGACGTCCTGTTCGAACGATGCGTCGCTGATGTGTTTGATCTGTTCGCTCATTGGGTCAATACCTCTTTCGGTTCGGGGACTGCCTGCTTGCGCGTTGCGGCGTACCGGCTGCCGTTGGCTGCCGGCCGCTGCGGCAGGTCACTCCGCTCTCCGGAAAGGAGGGGTGTAAGCGCTGCATGCCGCGGCTCGCGGGTCGTTCGGGCGTCATATTAGCCTAAATTGCTATCTGCTGCGGGCGGCGATAGTAGCCGCTATGCGAGTAGGGGTACGACGCGACGTTCGACCGTTGTATCCCGCAGGTGGAGGCCGGCCCGCGAATTACAAGGGGTGGGCGCGCATGCCATTCGCTTTCGGGGGAGCTTCGTGCGGCCCGATGCGCGCCGGTTTGTCTGGTCAAATTGGCATTGGTGCGAACAAACGGTCGCATTCATCCGGAAGCGGTGATAGAATATGCCGTGACGGGCCTCCTCGCATGGTGGGGCGGTGAACCTGGTCAGGTCGGGAACGAAGCAGCCACAATCGTTTTCCGCCAGTGCCGAGGGTCGGGCTCGTCACCTTCCTTCTCGCCCCGTTCGCAGGGCGTTTTTTATTTCCGCGTCACACTTCGTTTTACCTGCGCTTTGCCCGCCTTCCGCACCGTTTCGCGTGTCGGCGCGACGCAGCGTTACTGATACAATTTCCCGATGACCTATCAAGTTCTCGCACGCAAGTGGCGTCCGAAGGATTTCGCTTCGCTCGTCGGCCAGGAGCACGTCGTCAGGGCGCTTACGCACGCGCTCGACGGCGGGCGTCTCCATCACGCCTATCTGTTTACCGGAACCCGCGGTGTCGGCAAGACGACGCTGTCGCGGATCTTCGCCAAGGCGCTCAACTGTGAAACCGGCGTCACGTCGCAGCCGTGCGGCGTGTGTCGCGCCTGTCGCGAGATCGACGAAGGGCGTTTCGTCGATTACGTCGAGATGGACGCCGCGAGCAACCGCGGCGTCGATGAAATGGCCGCGCTGCTCGAGCGCGCGGTGTACGCGCCCGTCGATGCGCGCTTCAAGGTCTACATGATCGACGAAGTGCACATGCTGACGAATCACGCGTTCAACGCGATGCTGAAGACGCTCGAAGAGCCGCCGCCGCACGTCAAGTTCATCCTCGCGACGACCGATCCGCAGAAAATTCCCGTTACCGTGCTGTCGCGCTGCCTGCAGTTCAACCTGAAGCAGATGCCGGCCGGACACATCGTGTCGCATCTCGAACGGATTCTCGGCGAAGAGCAGATCACGTTCGAGCCGCAGGCGCTGCGCCTGCTCGCGCGTGCCGCGCAGGGCAGCATGCGCGACGCGCTATCCCTTACCGATCAGGCGATCGCCTATTCGGCGAACGAAGTGACCGAGTCGGCCGTGTCGGGCATGCTCGGTGCACTCGACCAGACATACATGGTGCGTCTGCTCGACGCGCTTGCCGCAGGCAGCGGCCCGGAAATCCTCGCGATTGCCGACGAGATGTCGCTGCGCAGCCTGTCGTTCTCGACCGCGCTGCAGGATCTCGCGAGCCTGCTGCACCGGATCGCGTGGGCGCAGTTCGCGCCGGGCTCGGTGCTCGACGAATGGCCGGAAGCGGGCGACCTGCGCCGCTTCGCAGAGACGCTGAGCCCCGAGCAGGTCCAGCTGTTCTATCAGATCTCGACGGTCGGTCGCGCCGAGCTCGGTCTGGCACCGGACGAGTACGCCGGTTTCACGATGACGCTGTTGCGGATGCTCGCGTTCGAGCCGGCGGTTGCCGCCGGCAGTGCGCCGGGCGGTCAGCCGTCGGTGCCGCGTGCGGTGCCGGGGCCGCGCGTTGCGGCGGCATCGGCCGCTGCGGCGAAGCTGGCATCGGCTGCACCTGCCGAAGCAGCGCGGCCGCAGGCCGTTGCACCGGCAGCGCCCGCGGCACCAGTCGTGCGTGCAGCGCCGGTACAGCCCGGCGACGAAGCAGACCGGCCGGCCACGAAGCCGGCTGCCGTCCGGGCGGCGGCGCCGGCCCCTGTTGACGCGCCAGCCATCGAAACGCTGCAGCCGCAGACGCCTGCAGCACCGCAAGCAGAGCCTGCCGGCGATAACCCGGCACCTGCCGGCAAGGAACCCGAGCTGCCTGTTGCCGTTGCGCAGCAAAGCGACGAACCGGCCGCGCTGGCCGAACCGGTGCCGCGTGCTGCGCCGTCCGAGGCTGCCGCGCGTCCGGCAGCGCGTTCCGGAGGAGCCGCCGCCGCGCTCGACGTGCTGCGCAACGCGGGGATGCGTGTATCGTCCGACCGCGGGCGCGCAGGCGCCGCCGCTAAACCGGCAGCCCAGCCGGCCGCCGAGAAGCCGGCGGCACCGCGTCCCGCCGCTGTGCAGGTGCCGACGCCGCGCGCTGCGGCCCGCGTGCCGCAGGCAGCCGATTCGCGCCAGGCGTCGCCGCCGTGGGAGGACATCCCGCCCGACGACTACGTACCGCTCAGCGCCGACGAGATGTTCGGCGGCCCGCCTGACGATGGCTTCGTGCCGGTGTTCGACAGCGGCCCCGACGATGTGCGCGTGACGCCGAGGCCGGCGGAAACCCGTCCTTCCGCGCCGGTCGACACGCGTCCGTTGCCGCCCGCGATCGCACTCGATCCGGTCGGCTTCGACGGTGAGTGGCCGGCGCTGGCCGCGCGGCTGCCGCTCAAGGGTGTCGCGTACCAGCTCGCGTTCAACAGCGAACTGACGGCCGTCGATGCGACGACGTTGAATCTTTCCGTGCCGGTGCCGCAATATGCGGACGCCGCGCAGGTGGCGAAGCTGAAGGCCGCGCTGGCCGATGCGCTCGGCAAGCCGGTCGAGGTGGCCGTCGAAGTCGGGCCCGCACGGCGTACGGCGGCGGCGCTCGATGCGGCCGCGCGCGCGGCACGTCAGCGCGAGGCCGAGCAGGAGATTCACGGCGATCCGTTCGTCCAGCAACTCGTGCGCGATTTCGGTGCGCGCGTCGTCGAGGGTTCGGTGCGCCCGCTCGCCGACGCGGCGTCGGATGGCCCGCCGCCGACACTGCATTGAACTGACCGCCCCGCGACAGGCACAATCACGCCCACACATTGGCCGGCACGCGCCGCGGGCCGGTTTTTACACGATCAAGAAGGAGTATTCCCATGTTGAAAGGCAACCTCGCCGGACTGATGAAGCAAGCGCAGCAAATGCAGGAAAACATGAAGAAGATGCAGGAGCAGCTTGCGCTGATCGAAGTCGAAGGGCAGTCGGGCGCCGGCCTCGTCAAGGTGACGATGACGTGCCGCAACGAAGTGCGTCGCGTGTCGATCGACCCGAGCCTGCTCGCGGACGACAAGGACATGCTCGAGGATCTCGTCGCGGCTGCGTTCAACGACGCCGTGCGCAAGGCCGAAGCGACGTCGCAGGAAAAGATGAGCGGCATGACGTCGGGCCTGCCGCTGCCCCCGGGCTTCAAGCTGCCGTTCTGAGCGCAGCGTCCGTGCCACTTTTTGCTGCCGTATGAAACAGCCGTCCGCCCTGTCCGCTCTCGTCGAAGCGTTGCGCGTGCTGCCCGGTGTCGGGCCGAAATCCGCCCAGCGCATGGCGGTCCACCTGATGCAGCACGATCGGGAGGGCGCGGAGCGGCTCGGCCGGTCGCTGCTGTTCGCGACCGAGCACCTGCAGCACTGCGAGAAGTGCAACACGTTCACGGAAGCGCAGATCTGCGAGGTCTGCAGCGACGAAGAGCGTGATCCGACGCTTTTGTGCGTCGTCGAGACACCTGCCGACCAGATCATGCTCGAGCAGACGATGACTTACCGCGGGCTGTATTTCGTACTGATGGGGCGGCTGAGCCCGCTCGACGGGATCGGCCCGAAGGAAATCCATTTCGACCGTCTCGTGCGGCGCGCGTCCGACGGCGTCGTCAAGGAAGTCGTGCTCGCGACCAACTTCACGAACGAGGGCGAAGCCACCGCGCACTACCTCGGCCAGACGCTGAAGGCGCGCGGGCTCGCAGTCACGCGCCTCGCGCGCGGCGTGCCGGTGGGCGGCGAGCTCGAATACGTCGACGCGGGCACCATCGCCCGCGCGATGCTCGACCGCCGCACGATGTAAGCCGGGCGCCGCTTGCAGGCGGCGCCGTTCCTCATGCCAGGGAGACACATGAGCACCAGCCAGGGCCCGCTCGCGGGCGTCAAAGTGCTCGAATTCGGAACGCTGATCGCGGGGCCGTTCGCGTCGCGGCTGTTCGCCGAATTCGGCGCGGAAGTGATCAAGATCGAGGATCCGAACGGAGGGGACCCGCTGCGCAAGTGGCGCAAGCTCCATCCAGAGCAGGGCGGCACGTCGCTGTGGTGGTCCGTCCAGGCGCGCAACAAGAAATCGGTCACGCTCAACCTGAAGGCCGACGCCGGCAAGGCGATCGCGAGGCAACTCGCGCGCGAGGCCGACATCGTGATCGAGAATTTCCGCCCGGGTTTGCTCGAAAAGCTCGGTCTCGGCTACGACGTGCTGTCGGCCGACAACCCGGGCCTCGTGATGGTGCGCCTGTCCGGTTACGGGCAGACCGGCCCGTACCGCGACCGGCCCGGATTCGGCGCGATTGCCGAGTCGATGGGCGGGCTGCGTCACATCACCGGCTATCCCGAGTTGCCGCCGCCGCGCATCGGCATTTCGATCGGCGATTCGATCGCTGCGCTGCACGGCGTGATCGGCGCACTGATGGCGCTGCATCACCGCAAGGTCAACGGCGGTGCGGGGCAGGTGGTCGACGTCGCACTGTATGAAGCCGTCTTCAACATGATGGAAAGCGTGGTGCCCGAATACGGCGTGTACGGGATGGTGCGCGAGCGCACCGGCGCGTCGCTGCCGGGCATCGTGCCGTCGAATACCTATGCGTGCCGCGACGGCAGCATCGTGATCGGCGGCAACAGCGATCCGATCTTCAAGCGGCTGATGAAGGCGATCGGGCGCGACGACCTCGCCGACGATCCCGCGCTCGCGCGAAACGACGGGCGCGTGCCGCGCACGCAGGAGATCGACGACGCGATCGCCGCGTGGCTCGCGCCGCGCACGATCGACGAAGCGCTCGTCGTGCTCAACGCGGCCGACGTGCCGGCCGGGCGCATCTACAGCGCCGCCGACATGTTCACCGATCCGCAGTTCGTCGCACGGCAGATGATCCAGCGCTTCAAGCTGGCCGACGGCACCGACATTCCGCTGCCGAACATCACGCCGAAGCTGTCCGACACGCCGGGAGAAACGCGCTGGCTCGGGCCCGAGCTCGGCGAACATACGGACGAGGTGTTGCGCGGCCTGGGCTACGACGCGCAGGCGATTGCCGCATTGCGCGACGCGGGCGCGATTTGAGCGCCCTCGGGCCAGTCGCTTCGAGCCAGGCTCCCGGAATAGCGCGTTCCCCAAGGGGGCTTGGTTGGCGGGGGGGAACCCGGGGCGGCGCGGCGTTTTCCTGAGCCTGCGGAACGCCGCACCGCAACGCAATGGCGTCGCGTGTCCGGGTGCCCGCAATCGTCCATCCGCAGTCGCCGGACTGTCGCTCTCGCGCCATCTTTCCTCGGTTACAATCGCCGGATGCGAATCCTACTCAGCAACGACGACGGCTATCTCGCCCCCGGTCTCGCCGCGCTCAGCGACGCGCTGCAGCCGCTGGCCGACCTCACGGTGATCGCGCCCGAGCAGAACTGCAGCGGCGCGTCGAATTCCCTCACGTTGTCGCGGCCGCTGTCGGTGCAGCGAGCGGCGAGTACGGGTTTCTTCTACGTGAACGGCACGCCGACCGATTCGGTACACGTCGCGTTGACGGGGATGGCCGACGCTACGCCGGACCTCGTGGTTTCCGGGATCAACAACGGCCAGAACATGGGCGAAGACACGCTCTATTCGGGGACAGTTGCGGCCGCCACCGAAGGCGTCATGTTCGGCGTGCCGGCCATCGCATTTTCGCTGGTCGACAAGGGTTGGGCCCATCTGGCAGACGCCGCGCGCGTCGCCGCGGAAATCGTCGAGCACTATCTTGCGCATCCGCTGCCGGGCCAGCCGCTGCTGAACGTCAATATTCCGAACCTGCCGTACGACGAACTGAAAGGCTGGAAGGTTACACGCCTCGGCAAGCGTCATCCGTCGCAGCCGGTGATTCGCCAGACCGACCCGCGCGGCGAACCGATCTACTGGATCGGCGCGGCGGGCGAAGCGATGGACGCCAGCGACGGCACCGATTTTCACGCAGTGGCAAACGGTTTCGTGTCGATCACGCCGCTGCAGCTGGACCTCACGCATACGCAGATGCTGCCCGCGACGCGCGAATGGGCGCGCGCTGGAGGGCGGGCTTCATGAGCGGCGAGCGCGCGAAGCGGTTCCCGCTCGCGCTCGAAGATCTCAAGCGAGCGCCACGCAAGTCGGAAGGTCGGGCCGGCGAACGCCATGCGGCGGTTGCGGTATCGAAGGCCGCCGACAAGCCCGCGGCCGTGCTGAAACCGGTTGCGGTGAAGCCTGCTGCGGCGCGAACGGCATTGCCCGGCTCCGCCGCCGCGAAGCCGGCGAGCGCACCGAAGCCGACCGTGCTGAAGCCCGCGATGCCGAAGCCGGCCGCGCCGAGCGCCGCGCCGGCCGGCGCGTTTGCACTCACGTCGGAACGTGTGCGCGAACGGATGGTCGAACGGCTGCGCGCGAACGGCGTGACCGACGCGCGCGTGCTGGACGCGATGGCCGCGGTGCCGCGACATATGTTCGTGGATCCGGGGCTCGCGACGCAGGCCTACGAGGATTCGGCGTTGCCGATCGGCCACCAGCAGACCATTTCAAAGCCGTCGGTCGTCGCGCGCATGATCGAGCTCGCGATGGCCGGCCGCACGCTCGAGCGCGTCCTCGAGATCGGCACGGGCTGCGGCTATCAGGCCGCCGTGCTGAGCCACGTGGCACGCGACGTGTATTCGATTGAACGCATCAAGCCGCTCTACGAGCGCGCGAAGCTGAACCTGCGGCCGCTGCGCGTGCCGAACATCCGTCTGCATTACGGCGACGGGCGTGTCGGTCTGCCGTCCGCGGCCCCGTTCGATGCGATCGTGATCGCGGCGGCGGGGCTCGACGTGCCGCAGGCGCTGCTCGAGCAGCTCGCGATCGGCGGGCGGCTCGTCGCGCCGGTCGGCGCGCAGAGCGGGCAGCACCAGGTGCTTACGCTCGTCGAGCGCGTCGCGCACGCGCAATGGCGAGAGTCACGGCTTGATCGCGTTTTCTTTGTCCCTTTAAAATCCGGAGTAATTTGAAACCGATGAGTATGTTGCGCGCGATGCAAAACAACCGTTCCAGGGAGCCGCTCACGCTCGCCCAGCGCGCGATCTGCGTGGCTGCGTTCTCCACGCTTCTGGCCGCCTGTGCGACGCGGCTCGACAACGCGCCCGTCGTCGATCGCTCCGGTTCGCTCGGCACGACCGGCACCGCGCAGCCCGCGGCGCCGCTCCCCCCGGCGCCGCCGGGTTACTACCGGGTGAAGCCGGGCGACACGCTGTACCGGATCGCACTCGAAAACGGGCAGAACTATCGCGACATCGCCGCGTGGAACAACCTGGCGAACCCGAATCAGATTGAAGTCGACCAACTGCTGCGCGTTTCGCCGCAGGCCGGTGCCGCCGTGGCGGGCACGCAGGTCGCCGCGCCGATCGCGGGCGCCGCGGTTGCGACCGCGCCGCTCAGCAGCGGCCCGGCAACGCCGGGCGCCGGTACGTCGTCGGTCGCGACTCCGCCTGCCGCGGCAGCCGCATCGAGCGATACGGCTGCCGCGCCGAGCGGCCCCGTGACGTTCGCGTGGCCCGCGCGCGGTCCCGTGCTGAATGGTTTCGACGACGCGAAGAACAAGGGCGTCAATATCGGCGGTACGGCCGGCGAGGCCGTGAAGGCGGCGGCCGACGGTCGCGTCGTCTACTCCGGGAATGGTCTGCGCGGCTACGGCAACCTCATTATCATCAAGCACGATGCAACTTACCTCACGGCGTATGCACACAATCGCGCTTTGATGGTAAAAGAGGGGGACGCGGTAACGAAGGGGCAGAAGATCGCCGAGATGGGGAACAGCGATTCCGACCGCGTGATGCTGCATTTCGAGGTTCGCCGGCAGGGTAAACCTGTCGATCCGCTGAAGTATTTGCCGCCTCAATAACCGAGACGACCATGCCGAAATCGAAGCGCCACGAGCCGCAAGCCGAGTCTGAGAAAATCAGTCGTGCCACGCAAGCATCGGTGGGGCGAGCTGGTGCTTCGACGGACGACGAAGACGATGTCGCGGACAACGAGCGTGACCTCGAGGCACGCGACTCTGACGCGGAAGGTGGCGACGACGAGCGCGAAGGCCGCGCCGAGGCGTCGCCCGACGTCGACGATTTCCGTACGCTGCTACAGGCCGAACTCACGGCCGACACGATTCAGCATTACCTGAACCGCATCAGCGTGAAGCCGCTGCTCACCGTCGAGGAGGAGCAGCGCTATTCGCGTCTGGCCAAGGCCGGCGAATTCGAGGCGCGGCAGGTGATGATCGAGCGCAACCTGCGCCTCGTCGTCAGCATCGCGAAGGGCTATCTGAACCGTGGCGTGCCGCTGCTCGACCTGATCGAGGAAGGCAACCTCGGCCTGATGCATGCAATCGAAAAATTCGACCCGACGCGCGGCTTTCGTTTTTCTACGTATGCGACGTGGTGGATCCGGCAGAGCATCGAGCGCGCGATCATGAACCAGGCCCGCACGGTGCGCCTGCCCGTGCACGTGATCCGTGAACTGAACCAGGTACTGCGCGCGAAGCGCCACCTCGAAAAGAACTCGATGTCGACGGGCGAAGCGGCCGAGCGCCGCGAAGCCAGCATCGACGACATCGCCTATCTCACCGGCAAGACCGCCGAGGAAGTTACCGACATCCTCGCGCTCAACGAGCACACGGCGTCGCTCGACGCGCCGCTCGACCTCGATCCCGCGAGCAGCCTGCTCGACCTGCTGCCCGACGACCAGAGCCAGTCGCCCGATGCCGAGGTGCAGCACCGCGAGCTCGAGACGCTGACGCGCGCGTGGCTGTCGCGGCTGTCCGACAAGCATCGGCACGTGATCGAGCGCCGCTTCGGCCTGAACCACATCGAACCGGCGACGCTCGAGGAGCTGGCCGACGAGATGGGGCTCACGCGCGAGCGCGTGCGTCAGATCCAGCAGGAAGCGCTGGTGCGCCTCAAGCGGTTTTTCGCCTCCAACGGTGTGCGCAAGGACGCCGTTCTGTAACCGATGACTCCGATTCTTGTTTTTGACATCGAGACAATTCCCGATGTCGACGGCATTCGCCGTCTGGAAGACCTGCCCGCGACGCTCGACGATGCCGCGGTGGCTGAACATGCGTTCGCCGCCCGCCGCGAGAAGACCGGCAGCGATTTCCTGCCGCATCACCTGCAGCGCATTGCAGCGATTTCGTGCGTGTTCCGCGACAACAACGGTTTTCGCGTGCGCTCGCTCGGCACGCCGCAGGACAATGAGGCGACGCTGATTCAGTCGTTCTATCGCGTGATCGAGAAATACACGCCGCAGCTCGTGTCGTGGAACGGCGGCGGCTTCGATTTGCCGGTGCTCCATTACCGCGCGCTCGTGCACGGCATTCCCGCGTCGCGCTACTGGGATCTCGGCGAGGACGACCGCGATTTCAAGTGGAACAACTACATCTCGCGCTACCACTCGCGGCATACCGACCTGATGGATGTGCTCGCGATGTATCAGGCGCGTGCGAACGCGCCGCTCGACGCGCTCGCGAAGATGTGCGGATTTCCGGGCAAGCTCGGAATGGACGGCAGCCAGGTGTGGCCGGCGTTCCAGGCCGGGCGGATCGAGGAAATCCGCAACTATTGCGAAACCGACGTCGTCAATACCTACCTGCTGTATTGCCGGTTCCAGTTGATGCGCGGCGGCCTGACGCCGAGCGAGTATGCGGACGAGATCCTGCTCGTGAGGAACTCGCTTGCGCAGGAGCCTGCGTCGCACTGGACCGAATACCTGGCCGGCTTCGACGCGTAACGCGGGTGGAGTGCGCAGCAGCCGGTGCGATCAGGAGAGTTCGAGCAGCACCGGCTGGTGATCCGACGCGCGCACATCGCCGTCGATCTCGCAGCGCGTGACGTGCGGCAGCAGCGTATCGGTCACGAACACGAAGTCGCACGTGAGCGGCCCCTCCGACCATTGCACCATATCGTAGACGCCGGCCGTCGGCGGTGGCGTGCGGCCAGGGTGCCGGGCGATCCACGCGTCGATGAAGCGCGGCGCGTCTGGGATCGGCTCCAGGAATCGGCGATAGGCATCGCTGCCGAACGCGCTGTTGAAATCGCCGCAGACGATTGCATCGCCCGGCTGGCCGGTCGCGCTGAATGGCCCCTCGGCGGTTTCGGCGGGCGCCGGTTGTGCCGCGTGTGCGCAGGCCTCGCGGTGCCGGTCACGCAGCGCGTCGACCTGAGCGAGCCGCTGGCGCGCCGAATAGTATTCCAGATGCGTGGTGACCACCCGCAGTGGCCCGAAGGGCGCCTGCAACTCGACATCGAGCGCAACGCGCGGCATCGACGGCGCGCCGGCGTCGGCTGGCCAAGGCAGCAACTGGCGGAGCACGCGCCCGACCGGTAGCCGGGTCGCGATCGCGTTGCCGAACTGGCGGCGCGGTGCGCCGGCTTCGATGGCTGGCAGGTCGGCGCCGATCGCCTCGATGATCGTGTGGCCGGGCAGCAGCGCCGCGAGTTCGGCGAACTGGTCGGTGCCGGGCCGGCCGGGCAGGGCGCCGAAGCCGCGCGTTACCTCCTGAAGGCACAGCACGTCGAAGTCGCCGAGTTCGCGGATTGCCGCGACGGTGCGCGAAAGATCGACGCCGCCGTCTGCGTCCCGACCCCATTGGATGTTCCAGTCGATCAGTCGCATGGTCGAATCTCCTGTCGGGCGAATTTCGGGCCGAGGGCCGCTTTCGATCGGCCTGTCGATCAGCGCCCGGCCATGGCGCTCCCGGGCCGCCTGCCTCGCGGCTCCGGCGCGATGCCGGACCGTCTATGCTCAAGTATCGACGCTTGCGTCATGCAAAGCGGGCGATGCGGGCCTTCGTCGTCTACAATCTCGCCTTCTTCAACGTTTGTCAGGAAAAGCTGGTGTCCGAAGCCGTCCCCACTTCTGCGCGCAAATCTAGAAATGCGCCCGTCGCGCCCGGAATTGCCCCGGTTCTCGAGATCGAATCGCTCGACATGGAAGCGCGCGGTGTCGGCCGCACGATGACCGAGGACGGCGAGCCGGGCAAGGTCATCTTCGTCGAGGGTGCGTTGCCGGGCGAGCGCGTGACCTATTCGAGCTTCCGCCGCAAGCCGAGCTACGAGCAGGCGACGGTTGTCGACATTCTGCGCCCGAGCGTGATGCGCACGAAGCCGAAATGCGCGTTCTTCGGCACCTGCGGCGGCTGCTCGATGCAGCATCTCGACATGCGTGCGCAGGTGGCGGTCAAGCAGCGCGTGCTCGAAGACAACCTGTGGCACCTGGCGAAGCTGCGCGCGGAAACGATGTTCGCGCCGATCCACGGCCCATCCTGGGGCTATCGCTACCGCGCACGCCTGACCGTGCGCAACGTCGCGAAGAAGGGCGGCGTGCTGGTCGGCTTCCATGAGAAGAAGAGCAGCTACGTCGCCGACATGACGAGCTGCGAAGTGCTGCCGCCGCACGTGTCCGCAATGCTCGTGCCGCTGCGCCGGCTGGTCGAGGGGCTGTCGATCCGCGATCGGATGCCGCAGATCGAGCTCGCGGTCGGCTCGGAAGTCACGGCGCTCGTGCTTCGGGTCCTGGAGCCGATCAACGCGGACGACGAAGCGCTGTTGCGCGCGTTCGCGGACGAGCACAAGGTGCAGTTCTGGCTGCAGCCGAAAGGCCCGGACACGGTAACCCCGTTCTATCCGCTCGACGTATCGCTCGACTACACGTTGCCGGAATTCGGCATCCGCATGCCGTTCAAGCCGACCGACTTCACGCAGGTCAACCATCAGATCAACCGTGTGCTGGTGGGCCGCGCGCTGCGTCTGCTCGCGCCGTCGCGCGACGACCGCGTGCTCGACCTGTTCTGCGGGATCGGCAACTTCACGCTGCCGCTCGCGCGGCTGTCGCGCGAGGTGATGGGCATCGAAGGCAGCGACACGCTGACGACACGCGCGCTGGCGAACGCGCGCGAGAACGGTGTCGACGGCCATACGACGTTCGCGTGCCGTAACCTGTTCGAAGTGACGGGCGATGACATCCGCGCGCTTGGCGCATTCGACAAGTTCCTGATCGACCCGCCGCGCGAAGGCGCGCTCGCAGTGTCGAAGGCGCTGGCCGAGATCGCGCAGAGCGGTGAAGGCCCGTTGCCGAAGCGCATCGTCTACGTGTCGTGCAACCCGTCGACGCTGGCGCGCGACGCGGGTCTGCTCGTGCACGAGGCCGGCTACCGCCTGAAGGGCGCCGGTGTCGTGAACATGTTCCCGAATACGTCGCACGTCGAATCGATCGCGCTGTTCGAGCGCGACTGAGCCCACGCGGCGGACGTAAAAAAACCGGCCCGCGGGCCGGTTTTTTCATGGTGTGCAGCAAACGTCAGTTGCGGTTGCCGCCGAAGATGCCGAGCAGCGCGAGCAGGTTCGTGAACACGTTGTACAGGTCGAGGTAGATCGCGAGCGTTGCCGAGATGTAGTTCGTCTCGCCGCCGTTCACGACGCGCTGGACGTCGAACAGCATGTATGCGGAGAAGATCGCGATCGCGAGTACCGACACGGTGAGCATCAGGGCCGGGAGTTGCAGGAAGATGTTCGCGACCGAGGCGAGCAGGATCACGATCACGCCCATGAACAGCCACTTGCCGAGCCCCGAGAAGTCGCGCTTGCTGACGGTGGCGATCGTTGCCATCGCGGCGAAGATGATGCCGGTGCCGCCGAACGCAAGCATGATCAGCGACGGACCGTTCGAGAAGCCGAGGATGAAGCTCAGCAGCCGCGACAGCATCAGACCCATGAAGAACGTGAAGCCGAGCAGCACGAACACGCCGGCCGCGCTGTTTTTCGTCCGCTCGATCGCGAACATGAAGCCGAACGCAATCGCGAAGAACGCGAGCAGGCTCATCATCGGGCTCGTGGCCGCGAACAGCGAGAAGCCCGTCGCGACGCCGACCCAGGCGCCCAGCACGGTCGGCACCATCGACAGCGCGAGCAGCCAGTACGTGTTTCGCAGCACGCGGTTGCGAACTTCGGCGGTGCTGACGGAACCGCCGCGGCCGAAATTGTACGGATAGTCGTTCATGGTTTCTCCTAACATTGAACGCATGGGCGTTCAGGGCCGGTTCGGCGCGCGCGATGTGCGGCGCAGCAAACCGGGGCAGCTATGGCTAAGATACGTTCCGTGCCGAGAGGTTTCAATGGCCGGGCGGCACTAAAACATATGGATTCTGAACCTTTCACGTGTGTAAGGGTTCAATCGCAATGATACACGGGATCGTGCTACAATAGCGGATTCATTTGAACCTGTAACTTCTTAATTTTTTGGAGTTTTTATGGCAATCGAGCGCACCCTGTCGATCATCAAGCCGGATGCGGTGGCAAAGAACGTGATCGGCCAGATCTACAGCCGTTTCGAAGGCGCCGGCCTGAAGATCGTCGCATCGCGCATGGCTCACCTGTCGCGTGCTGACGCAGAGAAGTTCTATGCGGTTCACGCAGCACGTCCGTTCTTCAAGGACCTCGTCGATTTCATGATCTCGGGCCCGGTGATGATCCAGGTTCTGGAAGGTGAAGGCGCGATCCTGAAGAACCGCGACCTGATGGGCGCAACGGATCCTAAGAAGGCGGAAAAGGGCACGATCCGCGCCGATTTCGCCGACAGCATCGACGCGAACGCCGTTCACGGCTCGGACGCTGCAGAAACGGCAGCGGTCGAAATCGCGTTCTTCTTCCCGGAAATGAACGTTTACTCGCGCTAAGCCCTGGCTGGCAGCAAGTAGGCAGGATTCAGCGCACGCGGCAAGGCAGCACATCATGACGAGCGAAACTTCCGTCAATCTTCTCGACTTCGACGCCGAGGGTCTTGTCGCGTACTGCGGCAGCCTCGGCGAGAAGCCGTTCCGCGCCAAGCAGTTGCAGCGCTGGATCCACCAGTACAACGCTGGCGACTTCGACGGCATGACCGATCTCGCGAAGTCCTTGAGAGAAAAGCTCAAGGGCCGCGCGTCGATCGGCATGCCCGAGATTGCCAGCGATCACGTTTCCACCGACGGCACGCGCAAGTGGCTGATCGACGTCGGAAACGGCAATGCGGTCGAAACCGTGTTCATCCCGGAAGAGACGCGCGGCACGCTGTGCGTGTCGTCGCAGGCCGGGTGTGCGGTCAACTGCCGCTTCTGTTCGACGGGCAAGCAGGGCTTTTCCCGCAACCTGTCGACAGCCGAAATCATCGGCCAGCTACGGATGGCCGAATTTGCATTGCGAGCGTCGCTGGGGCGTGCGCCCGGCCCGAACGGTAAGGCAGAGCGGGTCGTCACCAACGTGGTGATGATGGGTATGGGCGAGCCGCTGCTGAATTACAGCGCGGTCGTGCCGGCGATGCGGCTGATGCTGGACGACAACGCGTACGGCCTGTCGCGTCGCCGCGTTACGCTGTCGACGTCCGGCGTAGTCCCGATGATGGACCGCCTCGGCGCCGAACTGCCGGTTGCGCTGGCCGTTTCGCTGCACGCGCCGAACGATCCGCTGCGCGACGAGCTGGTGCCGCTCAACAAGAAGTATCCGCTGCGCGAGCTGATGGCGGCTTGCCAGCGTTATCTGAAAGTCGCACCGCGCGACTTCATCACTTTCGAATACTGCATGCTGGACGGCGTCAACGACACCGAAGCGCATGCACGCGAACTGCTGGCCGTCACGCGCGACGTGCCGTGCAAGTTCAATCTGATCCCGTTCAATCCGTTTCCGGAATCGGGCCTCATCCGCTCGAAGCCGGAGCAGATCAAGCGCTTTGCACAGATTCTCATCGACGCGGGAGTCGTCACGACTGTGCGCAAGACGCGCGGCGACGATATCGATGCCGCGTGCGGCCAGCTGGCCGGCGCAGTGAAGGATCGCACGCGCCTCGCGGAACGTACGGGCGCAGCAGGAAAAATCATCGAAGTTCGGGCGATTTGACAGGGGCGCCCGGCCGGGGATGCCAGGGCCTTTGAGCGGTACAACACGCGAACAGCGATCGGTCGCGGCGCCTCGGCGTCGCGCATGGTATGGACAGTTGCGGGTGCCGGCCGGCGGGAACCGGTGGCGGCCGCCAGTGAAGAAGAATCGACGCGAGGACAAGGATGAGTGAGCCGCAGCCGTCTAACGGCGCAGAGACGAATGGCGCGAAGCCGGCACCGGCAGGGTTGGAATCGCTTGCGGCAGTCGGTAGCCGACTGGCGCAGCTTCGGGAAACGAGGGGTTGGACCGTCGACGACGTGTCGGCGCGACTCAAGGTCGCACCGCAGAAGCTTCGGGCGCTCGAGGCCGGCGACATCAGCCATTTGCCCGGCGTGACGTTCGCGCTTGGTGTCGTGCGCAGCTACGCGAAGATGCTTGGCGTCGATCCGGAACCGTTCGCGCAGGCGTTGCGCCGAGAGCGCGGGGTGCCGGAAGTCGACCTGTCGATGCCTGCGTCGTCGGGGACGGATCTGCCGCGCGGCCGCGTGTCGATTCCGCTGGGCGGATCGTCGCGTCATCACCCGTGGCTGTGGGGCACGGGGATCGTCGTCGTCGCGGTGGTTGCAGTACTGATGTGGCACACTGGCGGCGATTCGTCGAGCCTGCTCGCGCGCTTCAAGAGCGGCGACGCGGAGCATGCGTCGGCCGCGAGCGTGCCGGTGGCGGCCTCGCCGTCATCCGCCGAAGAGGCGGCCTCGGGCGGTGCATCTGCTGGGGTCGCGAATGAGGTTCCGGCCTCGATTGTTGCGTCTGCAGCCCCGGCGCCGGCCGTTGCGTCGGCTGTTCCGGCGCCTGCGCCCGTGGCGCCGGTCGTGGCGGCAGCCGCTTCACAGCCCGTCGCGGCAACGACGGCCGCAAGCGCCGCCGCGCCGGCGAGCGTCGTGGTCGCGGCCGGCCAGTCGATGGTGGAGCTGAAGGTGAAGCAGGACAGCTGGTTCAGCGTGCGCGACAAGAGCGGCAAGGAGCTGTTCTCCGGGCTGGTGCACGGCGGCGAGGCGAAGCAGGTCGCCGGCGACGGCCCGTTCAAGGTCACGATCGGCAACAAGGCGGGCCTCGACGCAATCGCGTTCGACGGAAAACCCGTCGATCCGGCAAAATATTCGGCAGCGCGGGGTAATGTGGCGCGGTTCACGTTGCCCTGACGTCAAGCGCCGTGGCGAAGGCCTGTCGTCGATATCGACGGGTCGCGAGGGCACGGCGCTTTTTCAATTCATGCGCCGCGTCGCGGCGCATTCCGCGTAAATGGATCTATCGATGCAATCCGAAGCTCAATCCCCACGCAGCAGTCAGATTTGTTCAACCGAGCCGGTGTTCGGCGGGCATCAGCCGCGCCGTGTATCGCATGCGGTGGATGTCCGCTGGGGCGGGCAGCTCGTGACGATCGGCGGCGACGCGCCGGTGCGCGTGCAGTCGATGACGAATACCGATACGGCTGACGCGATCGGCACGGCAATCCAGATCAAGGAACTCGCGAACGCGGGCTCCGAACTGGTGCGCATCACGGTCAACACGCCCGAGGCCGCGGCCGCCGTGCCGGCGATTCGCGAGCAGCTCGACCGCATGGGCGTGACCGTGCCGCTCGTCGGCGATTTCCACTACAACGGCCACCTGCTGCTGCGTGACTACCCGGGCTGCGCGGAGGCGCTGTCGAAGTACCGGATCAACCCGGGCAACGTCGGCCAGGGTGCGAAGCGCGATACGCAGTTCGCGCAGATGATCGAGGCTGCGGCCAAGTACGACAAGCCGGTGCGGATCGGCGTGAACTGGGGCAGTCTCGACCAGGACCTGCTTGCGCGCATGATGGACGAGAACGGTGCGCGTTCGCAGCCGTGGGATGCGCAGAGCGTGATGTACGAGGCGCTGATCCAGTCGGCGATCGGCTCGGCCGAGCGTGCGGTCGAGCTGGGCCTCGGCCGCGACCGCATCATTCTGTCGTGCAAGGTCAGCGGCGTGCAGGACCTGATCGCCGTGTACCGCGAACTCGGCCGCCGCTGCGGCTTCGCGCTGCACCTGGGGCTGACCGAGGCCGGCATGGGCTCGAAGGGCATCGTCGCGTCGACGGCCGCACTCGGCGTGCTGCTGCAGGAAGGGATCGGCGACACGATCCGCATCTCGCTGACGCCGGAGCCGGGCGCGTCGCGCACGGGCGAAGTGATCGTCGGCCAGGAAATCCTGCAGACAATGGGCCTGCGTTCGTTCGCACCGATGGTGATCGCGTGCCCGGGCTGCGGCCGCACGACGAGCACGCTGTTCCAGGAACTCGCGATGCAGATCCAGACCTACCTGCGCGAACAGATGCCTGTCTGGCGCAAGGAGTATCCGGGCGTCGAGAAAATGAACGTCGCGGTGATGGGCTGCATCGTCAACGGCCCGGGCGAATCGAAGCACGCGAACATCGGCATCAGCCTGCCGGGCTCTGGCGAGAACCCGGCCGCGCCCGTCTTCATCGACGGCGAGAAGGTCAAGACGCTGCGCGGCGAGCGGATCGCCGAGGAATTCCAGCAGATCGTCAGCGACTACGTCGCACGCAATTACGGCCGCGCTGAGGCCACGAACTAATTCGTCCACACACACGATGACTGAACAAAAACGCAAGATCGAGAAGCTCACCGGCGTCAAGGGCATGAACGACATCCTCCCGCAGGATGCCGGCCTTTGGGAGTTCTTCGAAGCTACGGTGAAATCGCTGCTGCGCGCATACGGTTACCAGAACATCCGCACGCCGATCGTCGAGCACACGCAGCTCTTCACGCGCGGCATCGGTGAGGTCACCGACATCGTCGAAAAAGAGATGTACAGCTTCACCGACGCGCTGAACGGTGAAAACCTGACGATGCGCCCCGAAAATACCGCGGCGGTCGTGCGCGCGTCGATCGAGCACAACATGCTGTACGACGGCCCGAAGCGCCTGTGGTACATCGGCCCGATGTTCCGTCACGAGCGTCCGCAGCGCGGCCGCTATCGCCAGTTCCACCAGGTCGGCGTCGAGGCGCTCGGCTTCGCGGGCCCCGATGCGGATGCCGAGATCATCATGATGTGCCAGCGCCTGTGGGACGACCTCGGCCTGACCGGCATCAAGCTCGAGATCAATTCGCTCGGTCTCGCCGAGGAGCGCGCCGCGCACCGCGTCGAACTGATCAAGTACCTCGAGCAGTTCGCCGACGTGCTCGACGAGGATGCAAAGCGCCGCCTGTATACGAACCCGCTGCGCGTGCTCGACACGAAGAATCCCGCGCTGCAGGAAATCGCGCAGAACGCGCCGAAGCTGATCGATTTCCTCGGCGACGAATCGCGTGCGCACTTCGAAGGGCTGCAGCGCCTGCTGCTCGCGAACAACATTCCGTTCAAGATCAACCCGCGTCTCGTGCGTGGTCTGGACTACTACAACCTCACCGTGTTCGAGTGGGTGACCGACAAGCTCGGCGCGCAGGGCACGGTCGCGGCCGGTGGCCGCTACGATCCGCTGATCGAGCAGCTCGGCGGCAAGCCGACCGCCGCGTGCGGCTGGGCGATGGGCATCGAGCGGATCCTCGAACTGCTGAAGGAAGAGGATCTCGCACCCGAGCAGGAAGGCGTCGACGTATACGTCGTGCACCAGGGCGAGACCGCGCGCGAACAGGCGTTCATCGCGGCCGAGCGTCTGCGCGACACGGGCCTCGACGTGATCTTCCACTGCAGCGCCGACGGCGCGTCGGCGAGCTTCAAGTCGCAAATGAAACGGGCCGACGCAAGCGGCGCCGCGTTCGCGGTGATCTTCGGTGAAGAAGAGGTCGCGAACGGCACGGTGGGCGTGAAAGCGCTGCGCGGTGCGGGCGGAGACGGGGAAAAGAACGTTCAGCAGACCGTACCGGTCGAAGGCTTGACCGAATTCCTAATCAATGCGATGGTTGCATCCGCCGAAGACGGCGACGACTGATCGCGCTGACATCCGCTCGACAAAAAAGCCTGAACAGGAAGGAATCGCTCGCCGATGAGTTATCACGACGAACAAGAATCGATTGAAAGTCTCAAGGCGTGGTGGGCCCGCTGGGGCAACCTCACCACGTGGATCGTGCTCGCGGCGCTCGTCGTCGCGGCCGGTTTCAACGGATGGAACTACTGGCAGCGCCGTCAGGCTGCCGAGGCGTCCGGGCTGTACGAGCAGGTCCAGAAGGCTGCCGCCGCGAACGACAAGGCGACGATGGCTCGCGCGGCCGCCGACATGGAAGACAAGTTCGGCAGCACGCCGTATGCGCAGATGACGGCACTTTCCGCCGCGAAGACGCTGTACGCAGCCGGCGACTCGGCCGGTGCGAAGGCGCAGCTGCAATGGGCCGTCGAGCACGCCAAGGATGACGAGTACAAGCAGATCGCGAAGCTGCGTCTCGCGTCGCTGCTGCTCGACGAGAAGGCGTACGATGCGGGCCTCGCGCTGCTGTCGGGTACGCCGGTCGATGCATTCAAGGGCCTCGTGGCAGATCGCCGTGGCGATCTGCTTGCCGCGCAAGGCAAGACCGACGATGCGCGCGCGGCTTACAAGCTCGCGCTCGACGGCCTGTCGAAGGACGACCAGTCTGCGCGTCAGCTCGTGCAGTTCAAGCTGGACGCGCTCGGCGGCTGAACCCCGGTCCCCTCAACCTCTTAACTCTGCTTCGCTAACCGATGAATTTGCTGAAACGTTACGCTGTGCCCGTTGCCTGCGCGGCGGCTGTCCTCGCTCTGGCGGCCTGCTCGTCGTCGAAGGACGCGCGCCGCGTGCCGACGCCGCTCACCGAGTTCAAGCCCGTGATGGACGTGCAACAGGTCTGGAAGGCGAGCGTCGGCAAGGGCGGGCGCTACCTGTTCTCGCCGGTGGCCGTGGGCGACGCCGTCTATGCAGCGGGCGAGAACGGTTCGGTCGAGAAGATCGACGCGAAGACGGGCCAGACGCTCTGGCGCGCGAAGGTCGGCTCCGACCTGTCGGCCGGTGTCGGCAGCGACGGCAACCTGACCGCGGTCGGCGCGCTGAAGGGCGGCGTGTTCGTGCTGGGTCCGGACGGCAAGCAACTGTGGAAGACCAGCGTGCAGGGCGAGATCTTCTCGCCGCCGCTCGTGGGTAACGGCCTCGTGGTCGTCCGTACGATCGACGGCCAGGTGATCGCGTTCAACGCGCAGACGGGCGAGCAGAAGTGGAACTACCGCAACCGCTCGGTGCCGTTGAACTTGCGCGTGTCGGCCGGCATGACGTTCGCGGGTGACGCGGCGGTGCTGGCGGGTTTCCCTGGCGGCGGGCTGGTCGCAATCAACCTGCAGACGGGCGAACCGTTCTGGCAGACGCCGGTGTCGTTCCCGAAGGGCGTGACCGAGGTCGAGCGCATCAACGATGTCAGCGGCCCGCCGACGCTCGTGGGTGCGGAAGCCTGCGCGGTGACGTTCCAGGGGCAGCTCGGCTGCTTCGATGCAAACTCGGGCCGCCCGCTGTGGGAAAAGCCGTTCTCGAGCCGCAGCGGTCTCGCGCAGGACGATTCGGTCGTCGCCGGCGGCGACGACTGGTCGGTCGTGACGGCGTACGATGCCGCCTCGGGCAACCAGCTGTGGCGCAACGACAAGCTGAAGAGCCGTGACGTCGGCGTGCCGTATCTGCTCGGGCATGCGGTCGTGTTGGGCGATTACCAGGGCTTCGTGCACTTCCTGTCGCGCGAAGACGGCAGCTTCATCGCACGGATGAAGACCGACGGCAGCGCGATTACGGCGGCGCCGGTCCTCGCGGGCAACACGCTCGTCGTGCAGACGAAGGACGGCGGCCTGTACGGCTTCCGCCCGCGCTGACGCGCAGGAAACATGCGCGGCCGCGGCGCGGCGGGCTTGTCCCGCTCGCCCCGGCCGGGCGACATGAAGGCGGCCGGTGTTCCCGGCCGCTCGGTATTTGAAAGGCAGTTCGAGACGAAAGACGACGGCGCGCAACGCGTGCCCGGCGCGCGCATCCGGCGCTGCGCGAATTCGTGATATTTTCATTCAGCGCAGCCGCCCGCAGCAGCGGGCCTCCCGCTGCTGCGCTTCACCGTAGAAAACACTGATGAAACCGGTCATTGCCCTAGTTGGGCGCCCCAATGTGGGGAAATCCACGCTGTTCAACCGGCTCACGCGCTCGCGCGATGCGCTTGTTGCCGACTTGCCGGGCCTGACGCGCGATCGCCATTACGGCGAAGGGCGCGTCGGCGAGCGGCCGTACCTGGTCGTCGATACGGGCGGCTTCGAACCCGTCGCGAAGGACGGCATCCTGCACGAGATGGCACGCCAGACGCGGCAGGCCGTCGAGGAAGCCGACGTCGTCGTGTTCATCGTCGACGGCCGCAACGGGCTCGCGCCGCAGGACAAGTCGATCGCCGACTACCTGCGCAAGACCGGCCGGCCGATCTTCCTCGTCGTCAACAAGGCCGAGGGGATGAAGTACACGGCGGTCGCGACCGACTTCTACGAGCTCGGGCTCGGCGATCCGCGCGCGATCTCGGCCGCGCACGGCGACGGCGTGACCGACATGATCAACGAGGCGCTGGAAGTCGCGTACGCGGACCAGCCGGAAGAGGAAGACGACAACGACCCGTCGCGCGGCATCAAGATCGCGATCGTCGGCCGTCCGAACGTCGGCAAGTCGACGCTCGTGAACGCGCTGATCGGCGAGGATCGCGTGATCGCGTTCGACATGCCGGGCACGACGCGCGATTCGATCTACGTCGACTTCGAGCGTAACGGCAAGAAATACACGCTGATCGACACGGCCGGACTGCGGCGCCGCGGCAAGGTGTTCGAGGCGATCGAGAAGTTCTCGGTCGTGAAGACGCTGCAGTCGATCTCCGACGCGAACGTCGTCATTCTTCTGCTGGATGCGCAGCAGGACATCTCCGACCAGGACGCGCACATTGCCGGCTTCGTTGTCGAGCAGGGCCGTGCGCTCGTGATCGGCGTCAACAAGTGGGACGGGCTCGACGACCACGCGCGCGATCGTGCGAAAGCGGATTTGACCCGCAAGCTGAAATTCCTCGACTTCGCGAAATCGCACTTCATTTCGGCCGCGAAGAAGACGGGCATCGGCACCCTGATGCGCTCGGTCGACGACGCGTACGCGGCGGCGATGGCGAAGCTGCCGACGCCGAAGCTCACGCGTGCGCTGATCGAAGCCGTCGAGTTCCAGCAGCCGCGCCGTCGCGGCCCGGTGCGTCCGAAGCTGCGCTACGCACACCAGGGCGGCCAGAATCCGCCGATCATCGTCATCCACGGCAACGCGCTCGATGCCGTGACGGAAACGTACAAGCGCTACCTGGAAAACCGGTTCCGGGAAACTTTCTCACTGACAGGGACTCCATTGCGCATAGAGTTCCGTTCGTCGAACAATCCGTACGCGGACAAGAGCTGAAGACGTCTGTTACACGCGTCACGCAAGGGGTTGGCCGCAAGGCCTATGCCCCGGGCGGGCCAGGCAAAATCGGCTATAGTGTAGCGATTGGCGCCGGATCTCTTTTTCTTCGCCGCCAGTCCAGATCAACCTGCAAAAAAAGATGGAGTACGCCATGAGCAACAAAGGGCAATTGTTACAAGACCCGTTTTTGAACGCACTGCGCAAAGAGCACGTTCCCGTTTCGATCTACCTCGTCAACGGCATCAAGCTTCAAGGGAACATTGAATCGTTCGACCAGTACGTCGTGTTGCTCCGTAATACGGTGACCCAGATGGTGTACAAGCACGCCATCTCGACGGTCGTGCCGGCGCGCCCGGTGAATTTCCACCCGGACGCGGAATCCTCGTCCTAACCTATCGCAGCGGCCGGCATCCGGTCGCCGCGAGCGACCGATGCCAGCCGCCTTATCTTGACACCTGAAAATTTGATCAACGCAGCGCTCGTCGGCATCGATTTCGGCAAGACCGATTTCGAAGCCAGTCTCGAAGAACTCAGTCTTCTCGCCTCCAGCGCGGGGGCCCGTCCCGCAGTCACCCTCACGGGTCGTCGCTCCAGTCCCGATGCCAAGATGTTCATCGGCAGTGGCAAAGCCGAAGAACTCCGGCTCGCCTGCGACGCACACAACGTCGAAATCGTCATCTTCAACCACGCACTGGCGCCAGCCCAGCAACGTAATCTGGAGCAGGCACTTAACCGGCGTGTGGTCGATCGCACCAGCCTCATCCTCGACATCTTTGCACAGCGCGCCCGCAGCCACGAAGGCAAGCTGCAGGTCGAACTCGCGCAGCTTCAGTATCTGTCGACGCGGCTCATTCGCGCGTGGACTCACCTTGAGCGGCAGAAGGGCGGTATCGGCCTGCGCGGCCCCGGTGAAACCCAGCTCGAAACCGACCGCCGGCTGATCGGCGAACGCATCAAGATGCTGAAGTCGAGGCTCGACCGGTTGCGCCGGCAACACAGCACGCAACGCCGCCAGCGCGCGCGTAGCGGCACGATGTCGGTGTCGCTCGTGGGTTATACGAACGCGGGCAAGTCGACGCTGTTCAACGCGCTGACGAAAGCGCAGGCCTACGCGGCCGACCAGCTGTTCGCCACGCTCGATACGACGTCGCGGCGCGTGTACCTCGGCGACGAGGTCGGCCAGATCGTCGTGTCGGATACGGTCGGGTTCATCCGCGAGTTGCCTCACCAACTGGTCGCGGCATTCCGCGCGACGCTCGAGGAAACGATCCACGCGGATCTGCTGCTGCACGTGGTCGATGCGTCGAGCGCGGTCAGGCTTGAACAGATCGAGCAGGTCAATGGTGTGCTGCACGAGATCGGCGCGGACACGATCCGGCAGGTGCTGGTGTTCAACAAGATCGACGCCGTGCCTGAGCTGGCGGCCCGCGGCGACGCGGTCGAGCGGGACGAGTATGGTAATATTTCGCGCGTCTTTTTGAGCGCGCGCACCGGTCAGGGTCTTGACGCGTTGCGTGCCGCCATCGCCGAAATCGCCTCCGCGGAACACCTTTCCGGCGCGACGTTACCCAACGGCGTGCTCGACGGCGCCCCCGCTGAACCACACGAAGACCACACGATTTCCGAACACGGGCGCTAACCGGTCCCGGCCGGTTCGCCGGCGTCTAATCTGGTGAACAAACTCTGGTGAACGAATACAACGAGCGGAGTACCTGGCGGCGGATGCGCGCCTTGCTGTCGATCAACGATCCCCGCTGGGGACGTGGCGAAAGCAATGGCAAAGACGGATCCCGTCCCCGTCCGAACGAATCGAAGCGTCCGCAAGGCGGCGACGGCGATGGTCCGCCCGATCTCGACGAGATGTGGCGCAACTTCAACCGGCGCCTGAACGGCCTGTTCGGCGGCAAGGGCGGCAACGGTTTCCGTCCTGACAACGGGCGAGCCGCACGCGTCGGTGTCGGCATCGTGATCGGCGTGCTGGTCGCGGTCTACGCGGGCAGCGGGCTGTTCGTCGTACAGGAAGGGCAGACGGGCGTCGTGCTGCAGCTCGGCAAGCTGTCGGGCACGGTCGGCCAGGGCGTGCACTGGCGCGCGCCGTATCCGTTCGCGTCGCACGAGATCGTCGATACGTCGCAGGTCCGCTCGATCGAGATCGGCCGCAACAACGTCGTGCGTCTCGCGAACGTGAAGGAAGCGGCGATGCTGACGCGCGATGCCGATATCGTCGACGTGCGCTTCATCGTCCAGTACCGGATCCGTTCCGCGACCGATTACCTGTTCCGCAGTGTCGATCCCGAGCGCAGCGTCTCGCAGGCTGCCCAGGCCGCGGTACGTGCGATCGTCGGCACGCGCAGCGCAGCCGACGTGCTGAACCAGGACCGCGACGCGCTGCGCGAGCAGCTCGCCGCCGCGATTCAGCGCGACCTCGATCGTTACCAGTCCGGGCTCGAGGTGACGGCCGTTACGATGCAGAGCGTTGCGGCACCCGAGCAGACACAGGCCGCCTACGGTGAAGTCGCGAAGGCGCGCGACGAGCGCGAGGCCGCGAAGCGCGCGGCGCAGGCGTATGCAAACGACCTGCTGCCGAAGGCACAGGGCGATGCGGCGAAGCTCGTCGACGAAGCGAAGGCGTACGCCGATCGCGTGGTCACGGAAGCCGAAGGCGATGCCGATCGCTTCAAGCAGGTCTATGCGCAGTACTCGAAGGCGCCCGCGGTGATTCGCGAGCGGATGTATCTCGAGACGATGCAGGAAATCTATTCGAACGCGACGAAGGTGTTCGTCGGCAACAAGGGCGGCAATAGCGTCGTGTACCTGCCGCTCGACAAGCTCGTCGAGCAGGGGCGACAAAACGCCGCGGCGTCCACTGGCGCGTCCGCGCCCGATGCCGCGTCGGCACCGGCGGCTGCAGCGGCACCTGCGAGTGCTGCGTCGGCCGTGGGGGCGTCGGGCAACGACGTGCTGCGATCGCGCGAGGCGTTTCGCAGCCGGTCGCGCGAAGACGATCTGAAGTAACGGGGAGCGCAGAACATGAACCGAATCATTGCGCTCGTCGTCGCAATCGTGATCGTTGCCTTCGCGGCATCGTCGACAGTCCTTACCGTCGATCCGCGCCATGCGGCCGTGCTGTCGGGGCGCGATGGCGCGCAACCCGAGCTGGCAGGCCCGGGCATCCATTTCAAATTGCCGCCGCCGCTGCAGACGGCCACGCTGATCGACACGCGCCTGCAATCGCTCGAGTCGTCGGATCCGCTGCAACTGGCAACGGAAGACAAGCACGACCTGCTCGTCGCTTACGCGGTGAAGTACCGGATCAACGATCCGATGAAGTATTTCACGACGACGGGCGGCGACCCGTCGGCAGCCGGCGACCGCCTCGCCGGCGCGTTGAAGAGCGCACTTGGTGACGCGTTCGGCAAGCGCGCGCTTGACGACGCGCTTGGCGGCCAGCGTGAGATCGCCGATGCGGCGCGCGACGAAGTGAAGACGAAGGTGTCCGGCTTCGGCGTCGACGTGGTCGACGTCCAGCTGATGCGCGTCGACTTGCCGGCCGCTCAGACCGACGCCGTCTATCAGCGGATGATCGGCGCACTGCGCGATCAGGCAGCGCAGGTGCGTGCGCAAGGCGCGGCCGACGTCGAGCAGATCAAGGCGGACGCCGAACGCGAACAGCAGGCCGTGCTCGCGAACGCGTACAAGTCCGCCCAGACGATCAAGGGCGAGGGCGACGCGAAGGCCGCGACGATTGCCGCCGATGCGTTCGGCCGCGACCCGCAGTTCTATCAGTTCTACGCGAGCCTGCAGGCCTACCGGAACACGTTCAAGCGCAACGACATCATCGTCGTCGATCCCGACAGCGAGTTCTTCCGCTTCATGCGCAGCCCGACGGGCGGTGCCGCACCGGCGGCGCCTGCTCCCCGCAAACATTGACCTTGGGGCGCCGCGTCGAGCGGCGCCGTCGCTCGCATGGACCTGGCTGGCTCGTTGTTGCTTGCAGTAGCGCTGATGCTGATCATCGAGGGGGCGTTCCCCTTCGTGTTTCCCGTTGCCTGGCGCGACACGTTTCGTAGAATAGCTGAGCGGCCGCCGCATCATATCCGGATCGGCGGGCTGATCGTGATGGTGCTCGGGCTCATACTGCTGCTGCTCGCGACCTGATCCGGACGGCGCATCCGCCGTTTGTCCCGCCCGAATTCAGAATTTCCGATTCACATCGCGGCGCGCGTGTCGCGCGCTGTTTCCCGTCGTAGGACCGTACCGATGTCGACCTGGTTACTTCCCGAGAATATCGCCGACGTACTGCCGTCGGAAGCGCGCAAGATCGAGGAACTGCGCCGCAGGCTGCTCGACCGCTTCCGTTCGTATGGCTACGAAATGGTGATGCCGCCGCTGCTCGAGTATCTCGAGTCGCTGCTGACGAGCGGCGGCGCCGACCTGCGCCTGCGCACCTTCAAGCTGGTCGACCAGTTGTCGGGCCGTACGCTCGGCCTGCGCGCGGACATCACGCCGCAGGTCGCGCGGATCGACGCGCACCTGTTGAACCGCCAGGGCGTGACGCGCCTTTGCTATGCGGGCCACGTGATGCATACGCGTCCGCGCGGCCTGCACGCGACGCGCGAGCAGATCCAGATCGGCGCCGAAATCTACGGGCACGCCGGGCTGGAAGCTGATCTCGAGATCCAGCAACTGATGCTCGACGCGCTGCATCTCGCGGGCCTGTCGCGCATCCGCCTCGACCTCGGCCATGCGGGCGTACTCGCGGCGCTGCTGGCGCGCGACGCGCAGGCTGCCGAGCGCGGCGAGTCGCTGTACGACGCGCTGTCGGGCAAGGACGTGCCGCTGCTGAACGAGCTCACCGACGATCTCGGCGCCGACACGCGCGCCGCGCTGCGCGCGTTGCCGCACCTCTACGGTGACGCGAGCGTGCTCGCCGAGGCGCGCGCACGCTTGCCGGTGCTGCCCGAGATCACGCGGGCGCTCGACGATCTGGCGCAACTCGCGGCGCAGGCAAAGGGTGCCGAGGTGGCGATCGATCTCGGCGACCTGCGTGGCTATGCGTATCACAGCGGTGCGATGTTCAGCGCCTACATCGACGGCGTGCCGAACGCGATTGCGCGGGGCGGCCGCTACGACCATGTCGGCCAGGCGTATGGCCGTGCCCGCCCGGCTACGGGCTTCTCGCTCGACCTGCGCGAACTCGCGCGGATTTCGCCGGTCGAGGCGCGCGGCACGGCGATTCTCGCGCCGTGGGCGCAGGACGACGCGCTGAGCGCGGCCGTGGCGGCGCTGCGCGATGCGGGCGAGGTCGTGATCCAGGCGCTGCCGGGCCACGATCATGTGCTCGACGAGTTCGCCTGCGACCGTTCGCTCGTCGAGCGCAACGGCGCATGGGTGGTCGAACCCCGATAAACAGACGTTCGCGGGACGTGCTTCGGCGTGCATATCGTTGAAGCGAAACGGAAAAATTCGGAATCGCCCGCGAACATAGGTAGAATACGTTTTTAACCAGCTAACGAATCAACATGTCTGCCAGCGCAGTGAACGTGACTCCCGGGCGCAATGTCGTCGTCGTGGGAACGCAATGGGGTGATGAAGGCAAGGGCAAGATCGTCGACTGGCTGACGGACCACGCTCAGGGCGTCGTGCGTTTCCAGGGCGGTCACAACGCCGGCCACACCCTCATCATCGGCGGCAAGAAAACGATCTTGCGCCTCATTCCGTCGGGCATCATGCGTGAAGGCGTCGCCTGCTACATCGGCAACGGCGTCGTCCTGTCCCCCGAAGCACTGTTCAAGGAAATCGGCGAGCTGGAAGAAGCGGGCGTGAACGTGCGCGACCGCCTGTTCATCTCCGAAGCCGCGACGCTGATCCTGCCGTACCACATCGCGATCGACCAGGCGCGCGAAGCGCGCAAGGGCGCGGGCAAGATCGGCACGACGGGCCGCGGCATCGGCCCCGCGTACGAAGACAAGGTCGGCCGCCGCGCGCTGCGTGTGCAGGACCTGTTCGACGCGAAGACCTTCGCCGACCGCCTGCGCGAAAACCTCGATTTCCACAACTTCGTGCTGACCCAGTACCTGGGCGGCGCGGCCGTCGATTTCCAGGCCACGCTCGACACGATGCTCGGCTATGCCGACCGCCTGAAGCCGATGGTGGCCGACGTGTCGCGCCGCCTGTACGACGCGAACAATGCGGGCCAGAACCTGCTGTTCGAAGGCGCGCAAGGCACGCTGCTCGACATCGATCACGGCACCTATCCGTTCGTCACGTCGAGCAACTGCGTCGCAGGTGCGGCGTCGGCCGGCGCGGGCGTGGGTCCGCAGAAGCTCAACTACATCCTCGGTATCACGAAGGCCTATTGCACGCGCGTCGGCTCGGGCCCGTTCCCGAGCGAACTGTACGATGCGGACAATCCGCAGCGTCAGGATCAGGTCGGCGTCACGCTCGCCAACGTCGGCAAGGAATTCGGTTCGGTCACGGGCCGTCCGCGCCGCACGGGCTGGCTCGACGCGGCCGCGCTGCGCCGCTCGATCCAGATCAACGGCGTGTCGGGCCTGTGCATGACGAAGCTCGACGTGCTCGACGGCCTCGACGAAGTCAAGCTGTGCGTCGGCTACAAGATTGACGGCAAGGATGCGGACATCCTGCCGCGCGGTGCTGCCGATGTGGCCCGTTGCGAGCCTGTCTACGAAACGTTTGCCGGCTGGAAGGAAAGCACGGTCGGCATCAAGACGTGGGAAGCACTGCCGGCAAACGCGCAGGCTTACCTGGCCCGCGTCCAGGAAGTGGCTGGCGTGCCGGTCGACATGGTGTCGACGGGGCCGGACCGCGACGAAACGATTCTGCTCCGCCATCCGTTCAAGGTGTAATTTTCAGATGACGCAGCAAATCACGATGACAGCGGCAGATTTGATGACCGATCCGCGCAACGACGACAAGAACCTGTGGGTAGGCTGGGACGAGTATCACCGTCTCATCGAGCTGCTCGCGCTGCAGGTGCATGCATCGGGGTGGAAGTTCGACCAGATCCTGTGCCTCGCGCGCGGCGGCCTGCGCGTCGGCGATCAACTGTCACGCATCTACGACGTGCCGCTCGCGATCCTCGCGACGAGTTCGTACCGCGAGGCGGCCGGCACGGAGCAGGGCGATCTCGACATCGCGCAGTACATCACGATGACGCGCGGCAACCTGGCGGGCAACGTGCTGCTGGTCGACGATCTCGTCGATTCGGGCGTGACGCTTGCGCGCGTGCAGGAGCACCTGAAGGAGCGCTATCCGTCGGTGACGGCCGTGCGCTCGGCCGTGCTCTGGTACAAGGGTTGCTCCAAGGTCAAGCCCGACTATCACACGCAGTTTCTGCCGACGAATCCGTGGATTCATCAGCCGTTCGAGGAGTGGGACACGGTTCGGCCGCACAACCTCGAGGCGTGGATCAAGCGCGGTCGCGCACAGCGTGACGGCTCGGGCGCGTAAGCGGCCGGCGAATCGAAGGAAAGCCTTGTACGGCGCCGCTTGCGGCGCCGTTTTTCATTGCGGCGCCATGCGTGCCGGCGCCGCGCGTACCGTGGATCGGGTAGGCAGACGGCGCTGCCCCGGCTATGATTGGCAGCCCTGCCACAGCTCGCGCCAGATTGCATGCGCAGCGTGGATCACGTGGTTACAAGGCAACAGAGCAGGGCGGCGATTCACGGGGGCGCGAGTAGAATAGCGCTCGTTTTGTCCGACCCGGACCCGATTATTCCGCTTTATATGAACGACACGATCCACGCGACCGACGCAGCACACGCGCCGCATTCGACGCACCAACACTCGATGCGGGCGCTAGCGATAGCAGCCATCGGCGTCGTGTTCGGCGACATCGGCACCAGCCCGCTGTATTCGCTCAAGGAGGCGTTCAGCCCCGCACACGGCATTCCGCTCACCGAAGCATCGATTCTCGGCGTGATCTCGCTGCTGTTCTGGGCAATCATCCTGGTGGTCGGCATCAAGTACCTGCTGTTCGTGATGCGGGCGGACAACAACGGCGAAGGCGGCGTGCTCGCGCTGATGGCGCTGTCGTTGCGGCCGCTCGATTCGAAGACCCGCGTCGCGGGTGCGCTGATGGCGCTCGGGATATTCGGCGCGTGCATGTTCTACGGGGACGCGGTGATCACGCCGGCGATCTCGGTGATGTCGGCGGTCGAAGGTCTCGAAATCGCGACGCCGCACCTGTCCCATCTCGTGCTGCCGATCACGATCGCGATCCTGATCGCGCTGTTCTGGATCCAGCGTCATGGCACCGCGCTGGTCGGAAAGCTGTTCGGCCCGATCATGGTGTTGTGGTTCGTCGTGATCGCGGCGCTCGGCGTGTACCACATCGTGCGCGTGCCGGGCATCATGGCGGCCATCAACCCGTATTACGCGGCGTCGTTCATGGCTGACCACCTGCTGCAGGCGTACGTCGTGCTCGGCTCGGTCGTGCTGGTGCTGACCGGTGCGGAAGCGCTCTACGCGGATATGGGCCACTTCGGTGCGAAGCCGATCCGCATCGCGGCCTACGGGCTCGTGATGCCGTCGCTCGTGCTGAACTACTTCGGCCAGGGCGCGCTGCTGATCCAGAACCCGAAAGCGATCGAGAACCCGTTCTTCCTGCTGGCGCCCGAATGGGGGCTGCTGCCGCTCGTCGTGCTGTCGACGGTCGCGACCGTCATCGCGTCGCAGGCCGTGATCTCGGGGGCGTATTCGCTGACGTCGCAGGCGATCCAGCTCGGCTACGTGCCGCGCATGAAGGTGCTGCATACGTCCGATCTCGCAATCGGCCAGATCTACGTGCCGGTCGTGAATTGGCTGCTGCTGTTCGTGATCCTCTGCATCGTGGTCGGCTTCAAGAGCTCCGACAACCTCGCGGCCGCGTACGGCATCGCGGTGACGGCGACGATGGTGATCACGACCGTGCTCGCGGCCGTCGTGATGGTGAAGGTGTGGAACTGGAACCGCCTGCTGGTCGGTGCGATCATCGCGGTGTTCCTCGTGGTCGATCTCGGCTTTTTCGGCGCGAACCTGCTGAAGGTTGCGCAGGGCGGCTGGCTGCCGCTCGGCATCGGCGCGTTGCTGTTCTTCCTGCTGATGACCTGGTACAAGGGGCGCCACATCGTCAAGGAGCGCACGGCGGCAGACGGTATTCCGCTCGAGCCGTTCCTGCAGGGATTGCTCGCGCATCCGCCGCATCGCGTGTCGGGCACCGCGATCTACCTGACCGGCAACGACAAGCTCGTGCCCGTCAGCCTGCTGCACAACCTGAAGCACAACAAGGTGCTGCACGAGCGGACCATTTTCCTGACGTTCGTCACGCGCGACTTTCCTTACGTGCGCGACGACAAGCGCCTGAGCTCGCGCGATGCGGGCGGCGGGCTGTACATCGTGAAGGCCGAGTACGGTTTCAACGAGACGCCGGACGTGAAGGCCGTGCTCGAGGAATTCGGCCGCACGCGCGACATGACGTTCGAGCTGATGGACACGTCGTTCTTCCTCGCGCGCGAAACGGTTGTACCGACGCATCTGCCCGGGATGTCGATCTGGCGCGAGCGGGTATTCGCGTGGATGCATCAGAACGCCGCGAAGCCGACCGACTTCTTCTCGATCCCGGCGAACCGCGTGGTCGAACTCGGGACGAAGATAGAGATCTGACCCCGGGGGCGGCGCGCGCCGTTCAGCCGCGCGCCGCCGGGTCAGCCGACCCGGCAATCAGGCAATCAGGCCGCGATCGTCCGCATCGCCGGCCGCAAATGCAGTCGCATAGCGCTGCGTATCCCGCGCCACCCAATCCAGATAGCCGCGTATCCAGTATCGGCAGCCGTCGACGAGGCCGCGCACACGCGTGTCGGCGTGCCGTGCGAGTGCATCGGCGCAGATGACGAAGTCGGTGATCTCGGTGCGTACGCGCTCGGCCGTGTAGTCGACGCTTGCCTGCAGCGTATGGCCGCGCGACGCGTGGATCAGCACCATGTTCCGGAACTGCCCTGGCTGGCGCGCCTCGACGCCGACGCTCTGGATATCGTTGCTCCAGCAGACGATATGGTTCGCGTGCCGGCACAGCGTCTGGATCTCCGGCCGATGAAACGTATCGGGCGGGACGGCGCCGGCATTGGCCGCGTCCGCCAGCGCGAGGCACGGATTCATCCCGCTCGTGTGACGCCGGATCGTCTCGTATTGCGGGATTGCGACGGGCTCTGTCCTCAGGTGGGCGAGGATCTGGAGCCCGGCGGTGGTGGCCCACAGGCGCATCCCTTGTGCGAAGCGCGCGAAATGTTCGGCCGACAGGCGCGCGCGCAGGCGCTGGCACAGATCGAGCCACGCTCGCTCGCCGTAGACAGGCTGGGGGCTGAGACATTCGTAGTCGAGCACATCGATCATCGCGGTCAGATTGCGCAACGTATCAGGGCCGATCGGCGCCACACGATCGACGAACAGGTCGTCGACGAGAAAGAACCACACGAAATAATCGGCGAGCGCCTGCAGCAGGGAAGGATCGGCGTTCGGGTAGCAGCGCGCGGCGAGCCAGCCGTATCGGGTGCGCGCGACGCGTTCCCGGTAAGCGTCGCTGATGAACATGCCATATGCGTCGGCCCATTCGAGCATGCGCGATTCGATTCGCTCGACGTGCGGTGAACAGGCGCCGGCCCACGGCACATCGAAAACGGGAATGTGCAATGCGGCCAGTTCGGTTTTCAGATGGTCTTCTGTCATGGTTTCCCGATCCATTTTTCGCGAATCCGTCCCGGTTCACCGGGCAGGCGAATACCGAATGCAATGCGTCGCGAATCGATTGCAAACAGCGAGACTGAAAGACGGGCGGGCCGGAAATGCATGGCGTGCGCGAGGGCTGCTGAGAACCTTGCCGCTGAGCGGAAAAATCGCTGCGTATTCCGGAAGCATCAAAATACTGTCGTTCGCAGATTTATTTTATGTACCGCTTGTGAAGCGTCAAGAAAACGTATCTCACAACGCGGATTGTTCAACTCGCCGATTAAACACGGGTAAATGATGATGAAAGCGCACATATTCGGTTTTCATCGCGAATACTGGAAATGTGTATGACTCAATAAAAATGCCCGCCGGAAGGCGGGCATTTTTGCATGTCGAGAAGGCTTTCGCGGACTCAGCGTTTCAGCTTCGCGAACGCCGCGGCCATTGCGCCGGCCGGTTCCGGCTCGCGCGAACGCTGCGGGCGGGCGGCGCCGCGCCCTGCGGTGCTGCGATCCTGGCCGCCGCGCGACGACATGCCGGGCGCTGCCGCGTCGTCGTCGAGGCGCATGGTCAGCGCAATGCGCTGGCGCTTCACGTCGACGTCGAGCACCTTCACCTTGACGACCTGGCCGGCCTTCACGACTTCGTGCGGATCCTTGATGAACTTCGTCGACATCGCGGATACGTGGACGAGGCCGTCCTGGTGGACGCCGATGTCCACGAACGCGCCGAACGCGGCGACGTTCGTCACGACGCCTTCGAGCGTCATGCCCGGCACGAGGTCCGACACCTTCTCGACGCCTTCGCGGAACGTCGCGGTCTTGAATTCGGGGCGCGGATCGCGGCCCGGTTTCTCCAGCTCCGACAGGATGTCGCGCACGGTCGGCAGGCCGAAACGTTCGTCGACGAATTCAGCGGGGGACAGGCCCGACAGCGCCTCGCGGTTGCCGAGCACGTCGTCGATGCGCTTGTTGATCTTCGCGAGCATCCGCTCGACGACCGGATAGGCTTCCGGGTGCACCGACGAGCGGTCGAGCGGATTCTCGCCGCCGTTGATGCGCAGGAAGCCGGCGGCCTGTTCGAAGGTCTTGTCACCGAGGCGCGGCACCTTGCGCAGGTGCTCGCGCGACGGGAACGGGCCGTTTGCATCGCGATAGTCGACGATGTTGCGTGCGAGCGTCGCGTTCAGGCCCGACACGCGGGCGAGCAGCGGGGCCGACGCGGTGTTCGCGTCGACGCCGACCGCGTTTACGCAGTCCTCGACGACCGCGTCGAGCGAGCGGGCGAGTTCGCGCTGGTTCACGTCGTGCTGGTACTGGCCGACGCCGATGGCCTTCGGCTCGATCTTCACGAGCTCGGCGAGCGGATCCTGCAGGCGGCGTGCAATCGATACGGCACCGCGCAGCGACACGTCGAGCTCCGGGAATTCCTTCGCGGCCAGCTCGGATGCCGAATAGACCGACGCGCCGGCTTCCGACACGACGATCTTCTGCAGGCGCAGCTCCGGGTGTTTCGCGATCAGTTCGCTCGCGAGTTTGTCGGTTTCACGCGACGCGGTGCCGTTGCCGATGCTGATCAGCTCGGCCTGCGTCTGCGCGGCGATGCGTGCGAGTTTCGCGATCGAGCCGTCCCAGTCGCGGCGGGGCTCGTGCGGGTAGATCGTGTCGGTCGCGAGCACCTTGCCGGTGCGGTCGACGACCGCGACCTTCACGCCTGTGCGCAGGCCGGGGTCGAGACCGATCACGGCCTTCGGGCCGGCCGGCGCGGCCAGCAGCAGGTCGTTCAGGTTGCGCGCGAACACGCGGATCGCTTCGGTTTCGGCCGTTTCGCGCAGTTGCGTGAGCAGCTCGTTCTCGATATGCGGTTGCACCTTCACGCGCCAGCACCAGCGGCATACGTCGGACAGCCATTTGTCGGCCGGGCGGTTCTGGTTCGCGATGCCGAAATGGCGTGCGATCATCGCCTCGCCGGGATGCGGCACCTGCGCGTCGAGTTCTTCGCCGAGACCGAGCTTGACCGTCAGCACGCCTGCATTGCGGCCGCGGAACAGCGCCAGGGCACGGTGCGACGGCACGGTCTTGATGGTTTCCGCGTAGTCGTAATAGTCGCGGAATTTCTCGCCTTCCTCGTTTTCCTTGCCCTCGACGACGACCGACGACACGACGCCCTGGTTGTGCAGGTAGTCGCGCAGCTTGCCGAGCAGCTCGGCCGTCTCGCCGAACTGTTCGGACAGGATGTCGCGCGCGCCGTCGAGCGCGGCCTTCACGTCGGCGACGCCCTTGTCGGCGTCGACATACGCGGCCGCCTCGGCCTGCGGGTCGAGCAGCGGGTTCGCGAGCAGCGCCTGCGCGAGCGGCTCGAGGCCGGCTTCGCGGGCGATTTGCGCGCGCGTGCGGCGCTTCGGCTTGTACGGCAGATAAAGGTCTTCGAGCACCTGCTTGCTGTCGGCCGCATCGATCGCGGCGCGCAGTTCGTCGGTCAGCTTGCCCTGTTCGGCGATGCTCGACAGGATCGCCGCGCGGCGATCCTCGAGCTCGCGCAAGTACAGGAGGCGTTCCTCGAGCTGGCGCAACTGCGTGTCGTCCAGGTTGCCGGTCACTTCCTTGCGGTACCGGGCAATGAACGGAACGGTCGAGCCTTCGTCGAGAAGTTGCACTGCCGCCGCGACCTGGCGCGGCTGGACGGACAGTTCGGTGGCGATGCGCTGTACGATCTTGAGTGCTACGGTTTCCGTCATGTCGTGGATGATGTGCCTGCTGAAATCGCGGCGCGGGCCGGCGGGCCCGAAGCGGCGGGCTGCGTGGCGGGCCCGACGGGCCAGATGCCGCGGGTGAGTGAAGCGGGGCATTTTGCCATAAATGGCGGAGCGTCCAGCCGGGGGTGATAGAATTTGACACATGTCCCGCAGCTTTCCTACGACGTTGCCAACTTCCCGAATTTCTCTCGTCGCGCTCGGCGCAGCGCTCGCCGCGGCTTTGTCTGCCGGGGCCTCCGGCGCGTTCGCGCAAGCTTCGGACGCAACCGCGCCGGCCGCCGCCGCGGCTGCGCCCGCGATGGCCACGGCCGCACCGGATTTCGACGCCCGTCAAAAAGTGCTCAATCAACGCTCCGCAGAAAACGATTATCGTTATGCGGTGGCCGAGCACGATTGCTACAGCAAGTTCTTCGTCAATCACTGTCTCGGCAAGGCGCGTGACCAGATGCGCGACGAGCGGGCGAGCATCCGCCAGGAGCAGCTCGCGCTCAACGACGAACAGCGGGCGGTGCGCGCGCAGCAGCGCGACCAGCAGCAGGCGCTGAAGGCGGCGCAGAATGCGGCGGAGGCGCCGCAGCGCGCGGCGAACGATGCGGCAAACGCGGCTGCGTTCCGCGACAAGCAGGAGCAGAATGCGCTGAAGCAGGCGCAGCGCGGCGCGGAAGGGCCGCAGCGCGCGGCGAGCAAGCAGGCATACGACCAGAAGCAGGGCGATTTCCAGCGCAAGCTCGATCAGGCGCACCAGCAGGCCGCGCAGAAGGCGCAGGAGCGGGCGGACAATGCCGCGCGCTACGAGCAGAAGCAGAAGGAAGCCGAGCAGCACAAGGCCGACGTCGAGCGGCGTCAGAAGGAAGCGGCCGAGAAGGCGCAGCAGAAGCAACAGCAGGGGCAGTAACGTGTTGGATTGATCGGGTCAGTCTCGGGCGCGCAGGCACGCCAGTCGGCGCGCTGCTTCGATGAGGAGGCAAATATGCAAAACCGTCACACGGAACAGCAGCAGGAATTGCACAACCGTTTGGCTGCATTGCAGGAGCAGCACCAGCAGCTCGCTCGGGAGATCGAGCTGAAGGAAGGGCACTCCGACATCGACGACATCACGCTGCACCGGCTGAAGAAGGAAAAGCTGGCGGCCAAGGACAAAATCATTTTGCTGCAATCGCAGCTGGAACCGGATAAGCGCGCCTGAGCGCGGCCTGGCAAGCGCCGGCGCCGCCCGGGCGCTGGATACAGGAACGCTTGCCTTGAATTCACCGCTTGAAGCCACCCCCGATGCCCGGCGCGACGTGTCGTCCGCCGGGCGCGCTCGTGCGCCCGAAGGCACCTTTGAGCTGAGCCGCAAGCGCGTCGACGAACTCGACACGATCTTCGGCGAAGGCGGATTGCTGGCGCGTGCGCTCGACGGCTATCGGCCGCGTATGTCGCAGATCGAGATGGCGCGTGCCGTCGCGTCCGCGATGGAGGCGTCCGCCCGCCGGATGCCCGAACCCGAGATCTTCGAAACCCGCAAGCGGCCGGCGCGTCGCCTCGGCGACGGCGACAAGGCGGCCGAGCCGGGCGCGGACGCCGCCGCAACCGAGTCCGACAGCGATGCCGGCGACAACACGCTGATCGTCGAGGCCGGCACGGGTACCGGCAAGACCTATGCGTACCTCGTGCCCGCGATGCTGTGGGGCGGCAAGGTGATCGTGTCGACCGGTACGAAGCACCTGCAGGACCAGCTGTTCCAGCGCGACATCCCGACCGTGCGCAACGCGCTGGCGGTGCCGGTGTCGGTCGCGATGCTGAAGGGCCGCGCAAACTACCTGTGCCACTACTACCTGCAACGCACGGCCGACAACGGCCGGTTGCCGTCGCGGCAGGACACGGCCTACCTGCAGGAAATCGTCCGTTTCGCGAAGATCACGAAGAGCGGCGACAAGGCCGAGCTCGCGAGCGTGCCGGAAACGGCGCCCGTGTGGTCGATGGTCACGTCGACGCGCGACAACTGCCTCGGCCAGGAATGCCCGCATTACAAGGATTGCTTCGTGATGCAGGCGCGGCGCGAGGCGCAGCAGGCCGACATCGTCGTCGTCAACCACCACCTGTTCTTCGCGGACATCATGCTGCGCGACACGGGGATGGCCGAGCTGCTGCCGAACGCGAACACGGTCATCTTCGACGAAGCGCACCAGTTGCCGGAAACGGCGACGCTGTTCTTCGGCGAGACGTTGTCGACGACGCAGATTCTCGAGCTCGCACGAGACACGGTGGCGGAAGGCCTGAGCCATGCACGCGACGCGGTCGAGTGGGTGAAGCTCGGCGGCGATCTCGAGCGCGCGGCGCGCGACTTGCGCCTTGCGTTCGCGAACGACCAGATCGTCCGCATGTCGCTCGCCCAGCTCGGCGACGATCACCCGATGTTCGGCGCGCTCGATGCGCTCGAGGCTGCGCTCGACGCGCTGGCATCGGCGCTTGCGAGCCAGGCCGAACGGGCAGAATCGCTCGGCGCGTGCCTGCGGCGAGCACGCGAGCTGCAGGACCTGCTGGCGGGCTGGGTCGCGCCTGGCGCGACGGAAGCGGCCGCGAAGGCCGATGCAGCGGCGGCCGGCGACAAGGCGGCAGCCGACGGCGATCCGAACGAGAAGGTGCGCTGGGTCGAAGTGTTCGCGCATACCGTCCAACTGCACGAAACGCCGCTGTCGGTCGCGCCGATCTTTGCCAAGCAGCGCGCGGGCGTGCCGCGCGCATGGGTGTTCACGTCGGCCACGCTGTCGGTGCGCGGCGATTTCACGCACTACGCGGCGCAAATGGGCCTCAGCTCGCGTCGCTCGATGACGCTCGCGAGCCCGTTCGACTACCAGTCGCAAGGGCTGCTGTACGTGCCGCGCAACCTGCCGCAACCGTCTTCGCCGGCGTTTACCGACGCCGTCTTCGACGCCGCGCTGCCGGCGATCGAGGCGTCCGGTGGCGGCGTGTTCATGCTGTGCACGACGCTGCGCGCGGTCGACCGGATCGCATCGAAGCTGCGCGACGTGATCGAGTCGCGCGGCTGGAACACGCCCCTGCTCGTGCAGGGCGATGCGAGCCGCACCGAACTGCTCGACCGTTTCCGTGCGTATGGCAACGCGATCCTGGTCGGTAGCCAGAGTTTCTGGGAAGGTGTCGACGTGCGCGGCGACGCGCTGTCGCTCGTCGTGATCGACAAGCTGCCGTTTGCGCCGCCGGACGATCCGGTGCTGGCCGCGCGGCTCGACGCGCTGACGAAGAAGGGGCTGAGCCCGTTCGCGGTGCACCAGTTGCCGCAGGCCGTGATCACGCTGAAGCAGGGTGCGGGCCGGCTGATTCGCGCGGAGACGGATCGTGGCGTGCTGATGATCTGCGACACGCGGCTCGTCGACAAGCCCTACGGTCGCCGGATCTGGCAGAGCCTGCCGCCGTTCAAGCGAACCCGCGAGATCGCGGTTGTCCAGGACTTCTTCGACGAGCACCGGTCGGCAAAACGCATGTGACGGCGTGCGCGGCGACCGCCGCGCGCCCGCATCCGCGCCGCCGGAATGCGGTGCCAACAAAAAACCCGGCCATCGAGCCGGGTTTTTTGTTGGTGCAGCTGGTGTTGTGTTGCTCAGTGCTTCAGAACTGCCACCACGACTTCTTCGCGCCGGGGCGCGAGTGGCCCGTGACGTACGGGCTGTCGGGGAACGTGCCGGCGAGTACTCGCTTCGTGTCCTCGGCAAGTTGCGGCTGGTTCAGCTTGCCGTACGACAGGATCATGATGTGCAGCGCGTCCTCGATCGCCGGGGCACCCTTGTAGTCCTTGATCGCGAGCTGCGCACGGTTGATGGCCGCGACGTAGGCGCCACGACGGTAGTAGTAGTCGGCCGCGTGCACTTCGTGCGATGCGAGCGCGTTGACGATGTAGCGCATCCGCGCGGCGGCGTCGGGCGCGTACTTGCTCTTCGGGAAGCGGTCGACGACGACCTTGAACGCATCGTACGATTCGCGCAGTGCCTGCGGATCGCGCTCGCTCATGTCCTGGCCGGAGAAGCGGCCGAACAGGCCGAGATCGTCGTTGAAGTGGATCATCCCTTTCAGGTAGTACGCGTACGGGATATCCGGATGATCGGGATGGAGCTGGATGAAGCGATCGACGGCCTGGTCGGCGGCGGCCGCTTCGTTATCCTTCCAGTTGCAGTATGCAACGTTGATCTGTGCCTGTTGCGCGAAATGGCCGAACGGATCGCGACCTTGCAGCGATTCGAAATATTTCGCGCACTTGCCCCAGTCGCCGCCGGACAGTGCGTCCTGGGCCTCTGAGTATAATTTGTTGTTCGACCAGGTAGCCGTCTCGTCCTGCTTCTGCGGCAAGCCGTGGCAGCCGGCGATGAGGGCCGCGGCCGCTACCGCCGCAGCCCGGGCGGCGACGGTTCTGGCCGTACGTTTGGTCGAATTCATCATGCTCGCATGTCCTAGCTTCAAGTCTCGGTGACCCAGTCTAAATGACCCGTTCAAGTTCGCAGAATGCCCAGCCGGGCACACCAAATCGCGAAGATTATAGCCCAAGCGATCGGCCCGCCGACGCTGCCTCGGGGGATTCCCTCGATGACGATCTGACCGGCGACGCAATACAACCGCCCGTCGTGCCGTCCGCGGCGGCCGATGACGCGCCGCGCATCGTCGAAGTCCCGATGTCGCTCGCGGGTGAACGCCTCGACAAGGCGCTCGCCCAACTGTTCCCCGAATTCTCGCGCAGCCGCCTGCAGAGCTGGATCGAGGCGCAGCGCGTGCTCGTCGACGGCGCGCCGGCGAAGATCCGCCAGCCGGTGCCGCTCGGCGCGACGATCGAGCTCGTGCCCGACCTGCTCCCCGAGCAGCTCGCCTTTACGCCGGAGCCGGTGCCGCTCGACGTGATCTACGAGGACGACGCCCTCGTCGTCATCAACAAGCCGGCCGGCCTCGTCGTGCATCCGGCCGCCGGCAACTGGAGCGGCACGATCCTCAACGGGCTGCTGCATCGCTATGGCGACGCGGCGGCCGGCCTGCCGCGCGCAGGGATCGTCCACCGGCTCGACAAGGAAACGTCGGGGCTGATGGTGGTGGCGCGCACGCTGGCCGCGCAGACGGACCTCGTGCGCCAGTTGCAGGCCCGCACGGTGAAGCGCCGCTATTTCGCGCTCGTATGGGGCACGATGCCCGAGGAAGGCACGATCGACGCGCCGATCGGCCGCGATCCGCGCGAACGCACGCGCATGGCCGTCGTCACGGGGGCCTCTGGCAAGCCCGCGCGCACGCATTTCCGCACGGTTGACACATGCCTGTGGCAACGTCAGCCGGTTTCGGCGATCCAGTGCGACCTTGAAACCGGCCGCACGCACCAGATCCGCGTGCACTGCGCGCACGCCGGGCATCCGCTGCTCGGCGATCCCGTGTACGGCCGTGCGCGCGGCAAGCGCTCGGTCACGCCGCTGCCGGACGGGTTCGCGCGACAGGCGCTGCATGCATGGCGGCTCGGCCTCGTGCATCCGGTCACGGGCAAGGCGATGCAATGGCGTTGCCCGCTTCCGGACGACATGAACGCACTCGTGGCGGCGCTCGGTTTCGGGCAGGGCGACGAGGAATTCGACGACGACGACGGTGTCTACGACGATGACGATTTCGGCGGCGAGTATCACGATGACGAGCCGTACCTGGACGATGAGGAGGAGTGAGTGCCGATGACGAACCTGGCGCCGTTGACGTGGCGGGACTGCGTACGGCCCGATTGGCAGGTGTCGCCGCGCGTGCGCGCGCTGATCACGACGCGTGACGGCGGGGTGAGCGAAGGCCCATTCGGGCGCTGGCAGGGCGGAGAGGTGCTGCCGGGCGGAATGAATCTCGGCCTGCATACCGGTGACGACCCGGCCCACGTCGCCGGGAATCGCGCGCGCTTGCTGGCGCTGGCGGGCCAGTCGAGTGCTGCGTGGCTCGAGCAGGTTCACGGCGCGCAGATCGTGCGGGCGGATGAGGTGATCGCGGCGGCGCCTGCTGCCACGGCACCGGTGCAGGCCGACGCGAGCGTCACCGACCGGGCGGGTGCCGTCTGCGTGGTGATGGTCGCGGATTGCCTGCCTGTGCTGCTGTGCGACACGCAGGGCCGCGCAGTCGGCGCCGCACATGCGGGCTGGCGCGGGCTGGCGGCCGGCATCGTCGAGCAGACCGCGGCGCGCGTCGCGGCACTCGCGGGCGGCGCGACGGACGCGCTTCATGCGTATCTCGGGCCGGCGATCGGCCCGCGGGCGTTCGAGGTCGGCGCCGACGTACGTGACGCGTTTCTCGACACGGCCCCGCAGTCGGAGCATGATGAAACCCGGCTTGCGTTCGTCGCGATCGATGGCGCGCCGGGCAAGTTTCTTGCCGATCTCTATGCGCTCGCGCGCCTGCGTCTCGCGCGTGCGGGCGTTGCGCACGTGAGCGGCGGGACGGCCTGTACGGTCACCGAACAGGATCGCTTCTATTCATACCGGCGCGATCGCGTGACGGGCCGGATGGCGGCGGCGATCTGGCTGGCGGATTGACGGGATGCGTATGCGCGTGGGGTTTGCTGCGCCGCAAAATCGGGTTATCTCGATATTTTGGCGGCCATGCCACGCGGCATGCGCGATTGAATGAAAGATCGCGACGTCAAGTCAATCAAAATGTTTTATGTTTCGCCGGAACCCTTGTCCCGTCTGTTGCGCGAGGATTATCTCCGTACGGAAATGTTCAGCGGTTTGACATGGCGCTTCACATGGGGAAAACGATAATGATAAAAATACCGCACTGCGGCAGAATCTGGAGACGCCTCTCCAGAGCATGACGGCCCGGCTCGCAGCCGGCATGCCGCGCGCGAGCAGGATTTCACGATAGACGCTCACGAATCACCGGTAAGGCAGGTAATGACAGCATCGAAAAAATCGTCGACGTCCGCTCAGGCGGGCACTTCCCCGGGCAGCATTGGTTTCGATCCGGCCGCCCAGCCGATGCAGCAGATGTTCGAATCATGGTTGAATGCATGGCGCGGTTTTGCAGATCCGGCACGCGCCGCGACTGCGTCGGCCACCATGAATCCGTTCGCAACATTCCAGTTTCCGACATCGTTTCCGTTCCGGATGCCGTCGATGCCCGATTTCGGCGCGATGGCGTCGCCGTTCGCCGGGTTGAAGCTGCCGGCCGCCGCGATTCCGCCCGAGCGCCTGCAGGCGCTGCAGGCCGACTACGCGCGCGATTGCATGGCGCTGATGCAGCAGGCCGCCGCGGCGAAGCTCGAGTCTCCCGAACTGAAGGACCGCCGTTTCAGCGGCGATGCGTGGAAGGCGTCGCCGGCGCATGCGTTCGCGGCGGCCTGGTATCTGCTCAACGCGCGCTATCTGCAGGAACTGGCCGACGCGCTTCAGGCCGATCCGAAGACGCGCGAGCGCATTCGTTTCACGGTCCAGCAATGGACGGCCGCAGCCGCGCCGAGCAACTTCCTCGCCCTCAATCCCGATGCACAGAAATCGATCCTTGAAACGCAGGGCGAAAGCCTGCGGCAGGGGATGATGAACCTGCTCGGCGACATGCAGCGCGGCAAGATTTCGCAGACCGACGAATCGCAGTTCGTGGTCGGCAAGAACCTCGGGTGTACTGAAGGTGCGGTCGTCTACGAGAACGACCTGATCCAGCTGATCCAGTACACGCCGAAGACGGACAAGGTGTTCGAGCGGCCGCTGCTGATCGTGCCGCCTTGCATCAACAAGTTCTACATCCTTGACCTGCAGCCCGAGAATTCGCTCGTCGCGCATGCGCTGTCGAACGGCCATCAGGTGTTCCTCGTGTCGTGGCGCAACGCGGACGCATCGGTCGCGCACAAGACGTGGGACGACTACATGAACGAAGGGCTGCTCGCGGCGATCGACGCCGTGCAGCAGATCAGCGGCCGCGAGCAGATCAACACGCTCGGCTTCTGTGTCGGCGGCACGATGCTCGCGACCGCGCTCGCGGTGCTCGCCGCGCGCGGCGAACATCCGGCCGCGTCGATGACGCTGCTCACCGCGATGCTCGACTTCACCGACACCGGGATTCTCGACGTGTTCGTCGACGAGGCTCACGTGCAGATGCGCGAGCAGACCATCGGCGGCAAGAACGGCGCGCAGCCGGGGCTGATGCGCGGCGTCGAATTCGCGAACACGTTCTCGTTCCTGCGGCCGAACGACCTCGTGTGGAACTACGTCGTCGACAACTACTTGAAGGGCCGCACGCCGGCGCCGTTCGACCTGCTGTACTGGAACAGCGATTCGACGAGCCTGCCGGGCCCGATGTACGCGTGGTACCTGCGCAATACCTATCTCGAGAACAAGCTGCGCGAGCCGGGTGCGCTGACCGTGTGCGGCGAATCGGTCGACCTGACGCTGATCGACGTGCCGACCTTCATCTACGGCTCGCGCGAGGATCACATCGTGCCGTGGCAGACGGCCTATGCATCCACGTCGATCCTGTCGGGCCCGCTGAAGTTCGTGCTCGGCGCGTCGGGGCACATCGCGGGCGTGATCAATCCGCCGGCGAAGAAGAAGCGCAGCTACTGGGTCAACGACAGCGACCTGCCCGAATCGGCGGACGACTGGTTCGCCGGTGCAGCCGAGCAGCCGGGAAGCTGGTGGACGACCTGGGTCGAATGGCTCGATCAGTACGGCGGCCGCAAGGTGGAGCCGCCCGCGCAGCCCGGTACCGCGCAGTTCCCGGTGATCGAGCCGGCGCCGGGGCGTTACGTGTTGCAGCGCGATTGACGAAAACCGGACAGCGGAGCACGCTGTCCGATGCACCGCAGTTTTTTTAACAGGGCCGGTAGCGATGCGCCGTGTCGTGCGGGCCTGGAGGAAAGGGAAATGACGGACGTAGTGATCGTATCGGCCGCGCGGACCGCGGTCGGCAAATTCGGCGGTTCGCTTGCGAAGATTGCGGCGCCGGAGCTGGGCGCGACGGTGATCCGCGCGGTGCTGGAGCGTGCGGGCGTGAAGCCCGAGCAGGTCAGCGAAGTGATCATGGGCCAGGTGCTGACGGCCGGTTCGGGGCAGAACCCGGCGCGGCAGTCGCTGATCAAGGCCGGGCTGCCGACGGCGGTGCCGGGGATGACGATCAACAAGGTGTGCGGCTCGGGCCTGAAGGCCGTGATGCTGGCGGCGAACGCGATCGTCGCGGGCGACGCGGAGATCGTGATCGCGGGCGGCCAGGAGAACATGAGCGCGTCGCCGCACGTGCTGCCGGGCTCGCGCGACGGGTTCCGGATGGGTGACGCGAAGCTGGTCGACACGATGATCGTCGACGGCCTGTGGGACGTGTACAACCAGTACCACATGGGTATCACGGCGGAGAACGTCGCGAAGGAATACGGGATCACGCGCGAAGAGCAGGACGCGTTCGCGGCGCTGTCGCAGAACAAGGCGGAAGCCGCGCAGAAGGCCGGGCGCTTCAACGATGAGATCGTGCCGGTGGCGATTCCGCAGCGCAAGGGCGAGCCGCTGCAGTTCGCGACGGACGAATTCGTGCGTCACGGCGTGACGGCGGAATCGCTGGCGGGGCTGAAGCCGGCGTTCTCGAAGGACGGCTCGGTGACGGCGGCGAACGCGTCGGGGCTGAACGACGGCGCGGCGGCGGTGCTGGTGATGTCGGCGCAGAAGGCGGCGGCGCTCGGCCTGACGCCGCTGGCGCGGATCAAGGCGTATGCGAACGCGGGCGTGGATCCGAGCGTGATGGGGATGGGCCCGGTGCCGGCCTCGCGCCGGTGCCTGGAGCGTGCGGGCTGGACGCCGGGCGACCTGGACCTGATGGAGATCAACGAGGCGTTCGCGGCGCAGGCGCTGGCGGTGCACAAGCAGATGGGCTGGGACACGTCGAAGGTGAACGTGAACGGCGGGGCGATCGCGATCGGTCACCCGATCGGCGCGTCGGGCTGCCGGATCCTGGTGACGCTGCTGCACGAGATGGCCAAGCGTGACGCGAAGCGCGGGCTGGCGTCGCTGTGCATCGGCGGCGGGATGGGCGTCGCGCTCGCGGTCGAGCGTCCGTAACCGGCCGGTCTCGACCAGCGAACCGAATCCGTGCGCTGGCCGATTGCGGTTTCGGCCGGCGTCACGTGAAGTCAGAGGGGCCTTCGGCTGCCCTCGAAACCAAAAGAATGGAGTGAGATATATGTCTCAGCGAATTGCGTACGTAACGGGCGGGATGGGCGGCATCGGCACCAGCATTTGCCAGCGTCTGTCGAAAGACGGCTTCAAGGTCGTCGCGGGCTGCGGCCCCAACTCGCCGCGCCGTGTGAAATGGCTCGAGGAACAGAAGGCGCTCGGGTACGATTTCATCGCGTCGGAAGGCAACGTCGGCGACTGGGACTCGACCAAGGAAGCGTTCGACAAGGTGAAGGCCGAAGTTGGCGAGATCGACGTGCTGGTCAACAACGCGGGCATCACCCGCGACGTCGTGTTCCGCAAGATGACGCACGAAGACTGGACCGCCGTGATCGACACGAACCTGACGAGCCTGTTCAACGTGACGAAACAGGTGATCGACGGGATGGTCGAACGCGGCTGGGGCCGAATCATCAACATTTCGTCGGTGAACGGCCAGAAGGGGCAGTTCGGCCAGACCAACTATTCGACCGCGAAGGCCGGTATCCACGGCTTCACGATGTCGCTCGCACAGGAAGTCGCGACGAAGGGCGTGACGGTCAACACCGTGTCGCCGGGCTACATCGGCACGGACATGGTGAAGGCGATTCGTCCGGACGTGCTGGAGAAGATCGTCGCGACGATCCCGGTGCGGCGTCTCGGCGCGCCGGAGGAAATCGGTTCGATCGTCGCGTGGCTCGCGTCGAATGATTCCGGCTTCGCGACGGGCGCCGACTTCTCGCTGAACGGCGGCCTGCACATGGGCTGAGCGTCCGCGCTGCGTGGGCCGGGCGGCCGCGCAGCCGGGCGTTTTCCGAAGGCCCCCGCCTCCCGGATTCGGGCGGCGGGGATTCGTCACTTCCGCTACGCTGCACTCAAAGGCGTTACATGACTACTACAAAGAAGACGGCCGAACGGCTCATCAAGAAGTACCCGAACCGTCGGCTCTACGATACCGAGACAAGCACGTACATTACGCTGACCGACGTGAAGCAGCTCGTGCTGGAGCAGGAGGACTTCAAGGTCGTCGATGCGAAATCCAACGAAGACCTGACGCGCAGCATCCTTCTGCAGATCATCCTCGAAGAGGAAAGCGGCGGCGTGCCGATGTTCTCGTCGTCGATGCTGTCGCAGATCATCCGTTTCTACGGGCATGCGATGCAGGGCATGATGGGCACGTACCTGGAAAAGAACATCCAGGCGTTCATCGACATCCAGAACAAGCTCGCGGATCAGTCGAAGAACCTGTACGAAGGCAACGCGATGAATCCGGAAGTCTGGTCGCAGTTCATGAACATGCAGGCGCCGATGATGCAGGGGATGATGACCAGCTACATCGAGCAGTCGAAGAACATGTTCGTGCAGATGCAGGAGCAGATGCAGAACCAGGCGAAGTCGATGTTCAGCACGTTCCCGTTCAAGCAGCCGGGCGCGTCGGAGCCGGAAAAGAAGTAACGGTTTCGCGGCAGGCCGACCGCGGTGGGCAACCGGTCGGGCGTCGGTGCCGTGAAGCAACGCGGTGCGGGTCGGCCGATCGCGCGCATCCGTGCGCGACGATGGGCGGCCGCCGCCTGCCGGATTCTCTCGCCGACGGTCGTTCATGACCGTCGGCACCGAATGCGCGTGCCGGGTACGGGCGTGCATGACCGTTGTCCGGTCGATCGAGATCCAGTCACCCGTGAATGATCCCGGCGTGCATCACGCCTGGCGGTGTGCATTCATGCAGGCACGCGTACCGATATGCGGCGCCGCAGGGTGTGCGTGATTGCTGCCTTCGGCCAAAGGCGATACCGGTACCGCGCATCACGGGCCATGATGGGCGATGCTGCACCGACGCAGCATGATCACGAAAAAAACCAAATGAGAGAGAGCATGCGAGGGATTCGAATGGTAGGGGCCCGCAGGCTGGCGGGTCTTGCATCGATGTTCGCGATGGGCATTGGCGTGGCGGTGCCGGCCTTTGCGATGGATTGCGCGAAAGCCGTGCAGCCGATCGAGAAGCGTATCTGCGCGAGCCCTGTACTGCGTGCGGCCGACGCGCGCATGAATTCGGCCTATGCGGGCGTGCTGAAGGCCGCGCCGGACACGGCCATCCGCGACATGCTGGTGCGTAGCCAGCGCCGCTGGATCGGCGCGCGGAACAACCGTCTCGATGCTGATTACGAAGGCCGCCCGCTGGCCGTCGACGAAGTGCGCAAGGCAATCGATCGGCGTACCGCCGTACTGGCCGATCGATCGGCTAAAGGATTGATCGCGCGCGCACAGGCCGAGCGCCAGTGGCTCGCGAAATACACAGGCGGCCCGCTCACCGGTTTCGATGCGAACTGCGATTTCATTCCCGACGATGCACGCGGCGCGCACGTTTCCTATGCATGTTTCGGCGCGGTCCATGTGCAGCATCATGCGCGGGTCTGCAGCCAGAGCGAGGACTGGGCGACCGGCGCGGTTTATCAGTACCGGTCGGTGAGCACGGCCGATGGCGGGAAGGTGCGACCGGTGGCGTTCTGTGAAGCACAGGCGCATGGGAGTGCGTGCGACAACGGCGGAAAGCAATCGGCGTGGATGCGTGCGGGGGCGTCTGGTGACGATAACCGCGCGTCGGCGCCGGTCGCCGGGTTGCCGCACCTCGATGCGGAAATGTGGCCGATCGGCGATGGAGACGATGCGGTGTGGTTCGATCGCTGCTTGACGGCGGCGAAGTTTCCGTGAGTGCAGGACTGGATTGAGCCCGCTTCGGCGGGCTTTTTTACGATTTCGTCGCTCGAGTGATTTCATGCAACGCGGGCCGGGCGTGTGCGATTGCCGGCGGCAAGGCCGACGGGTCCGGCCCGAATTGTTTCGCAGCGCCGGGAATTATTGCGCGTCGTCGTGCGGAGGAAGGTCGAGCACGAGTTTGACGGCGCTGTAGTTGGCCTTGAGCGAAAACACGCGGCCGATCACGAGAAACGTCTGGCGCGAATTCTCGAGTTCGACGAAGTCGCCCGGTTGTGGCACGTGCGCGCCCTGGTCATACGAAAAGCTGGTGCTGGTTTGCTCATCGATGGCTTCTGCTGCGTGCTCGGTGAATTCGATCGTGATGTGGGTGGTCATGCGGGCCCCGTTGGGTAATTGAAGAGAACGGACGCTGCGATTTTCGCATAGCGGTGGGGCGGTTTCGGGGCGATTCTCGCGCGGTGCTGTTTGCCGATCGTGCCTGTCGTATCGTCGCGCCGCCATGAAAGGGGCAGATCGAGTTCCCCTGTCGACTCGGGGCGGCCGCGCGAGCCGCACACTGACGTCGTGACTCGTAGCGTCGCAACCGCCGGTTTGGGTTCTCTGCCTCATAAATCGCTGCAAACTCACGCTTTTTCTGCCGCGCCCCAGATGTCCCAATCCCCCAAAGTAGGGCTCCTATCCCTCGGGTGGCCGAAAGTTTGCAAATAGAACCCTGGTCCTGTGTGGCGGTTTGAATGCGCAGAGACTAGCTCGCGGCCGGGTGGGCGGGCAGTTGACCGGCAACTGCCTGCAGCTGGTCGCGTCGGCCGATAGCCAAGCTGCAGCTATCGGCCGTATGCGTGCCTGACTACCTGTGCGAACTCGCAAGGAGGCAGGCAGATAAGAGAAGATTTTTCTAAACTCCTCGCATCCGGTGATTAGTGAAATTACTCAGTCGTTGACGCATTGGGGACTGTTTGTTCCGTTCCCCAAGAGGATCCGTCGAATGACTTGTAATGAATGCTGGAATTTTTGGCATCTTTATATGCCAAATATAGATTCTTATTGAATACCGCTAATGCGACCGGTTCAGAGGTTATTGAGCCCGAAACTCCTCTGTCGATCCCCCAATTTTTTCCATCGTACGAGTTGTAATAAATTTGATTGTCGGGGCCGCCACCTTTGTGTGCCATATATAACTTTCCATTGAATGCATATAATGCAACCGCTTGACTGGTCCAGTCCAGATCGTTGATTTTTTTCGGTTGATCCCAGCTATTCCCGGTGAGATTGTATGAGGTGTAGTAAATGCTGTTGTCGTCGACACCCTTGAATGCCAGGTACATCCTGTCATTGAACATCGCCAATGCAACCGGCTGGGAGGTTTCGGCACCTTGGACGCCGACATAGCCTCCCGATTTCCAGTTCACCCCATCAAAGCTATGGAAGTAAATGTGAGTGTCGTTGGGGCCCTTGTGTGCCATATATAACTTTCCGTTATAGGACACCATGGCGACGGGTTGGCGAGTACTGTCTTGCGGCACGGTATGTTCCTTGGGATCCCAGTTCGTTCCATCGAACGACGCGCAATAAATGCCGTTGTTGTTAAGGCCGCCTTTGTGTGCCATATACAGCTTCCCGCTGAATGCCGCTAGTGTAACTGCCTGGGTCGTCCAGAACGCACCGTTTTTGACTGCCGTCGGTTTCTCCCATTCTTTTCCATCGAAAGATGTGAGATAAATATTCCTGTTGCTGTCGGCGCCTTTGTATGCCAAGTATAGCTTCCCGTTGAAGACCGCCAGTGAAGGGTAATTTAGTGCCTGGGTGGTGTCTGAGGAAGTGTCTTGGTTGCTTTCTTCGTCAACAAGCCGATTTTCGTCATTCATGATGTGCCTCTCTCGATTTTTAATGGCTTTGGGATCGCCGACGTTTTCAAGTCAGTGATGTTTGGTCCAGCAGCGTGATATTTGAAAGCTCACGCGCAATAAACGTAGTCTCTCTCATGCTGCAGATCCATTACACTCGATTACGCGCCTACGCCACCTGGACGTAGCGCGATTCGATGGAATTGCTGACGCTCGATCACTTCGACACACTAAGCGAAAGGTATAACGAAAACGGCGCCGAAGCGCCGTTGTTCTCATGCCGAGGCCGGCTTCGACAACACGCGAAGATGCCCACTGCCGATCAGGAAGTTTCGATAAGACCTGATCGTTTCGTCCCTAACTGCGCGTGTGACGTTCGGGCCTGAGTCGATCATGCGGCCTTATATAACGATCACCGCGTGCGTCGCCGGCTCGCCGACGTCGTGATACTCAACCCCTGAAAGCTGACCCGCACTGATCGTGCTGATGGTCGGCGCGACGAACTCCAGGTCGTCTGTTGCGCGTTGCGCAACACGAGTGCGGGCGATCTCGGTCGGCTTCTTCATTGCTGTCGTTCTTTCTTACGTTCGAATTCGATGACCCTGACCCACGAGTTCGTTTCTCGGCAGTGGCCGCACGCGGTGTTGATGCTGTCCCACGGAGCGCAGAAACGCTCCCTATAGGGGCGTCAGGTACAGGTCGCCGGTACAGCCGAAGCGGCCTTCGTGCGGCTAGCATACGATCGCTTGCGCCTTCAGCCGCTCGCGGTTGTACTCGCGGCCATCGCCGGTTGCCACAACCGAGATGCCGGCGTTCACGATCTGAGCGAACTGCGCCCGAGCCTGCCGCGACTCAGCGCGGCTTAGGCGATTCAGCCCCTTGAACGCAGGACGGATTCGGCCGGCACCTCGTTGTCCTCGACGGCAGCAGGAATACGCCAAGCGCGCCTTGTCTGATGTGCCGACAGACCCTCATCTCGAAGAGAACGGGACGTATCGCCCCCATCCCCTGATCCACCGCCGATCGGGCGACCTATCCGCTCCAGCACTCCATGGCCGTTTTCCTCCGCTTGTTTTTGGGTCGCCGGACACTAAATCGCTGTAAACTCACGCTTTTGCTGCCACGCCCCCACACTCCAGATGTCCCAATCCCCGAAAGTAGGGTTCGTATCCCTCGGGTGCCCGAAGGCGCTCGTCGACTCCGAACAGATCATCACGCAACTGCGCGCCGAAGGTTATGAAATCTCCGGTACGTACGACGGTGCCGACCTCGTCGTCGTGAACACCTGCGGCTTCATCGACGAAGCCGTGCAGGAAAGCCTCGACGCGATCGGCGAAGCGCTGACCGAGAACGGCAAGGTGATCGTCACCGGCTGTCTCGGCGCCAAGTCGAGCGCCAGCGGCTCGAACCTGATCGAGGAAGTCCACCCGAAGGTGCTCGCCGTCACCGGCCCGCACGCGGTGGGCGAAGTGATGCAGGCCGTGCATTCGCACCTGCCGAAGCCGCACGACCCATTCACCGATCTCGTGCCCGCGGCCGGCATCAAGCTCACGCCGCGCCACTACGCATACCTGAAGATCTCCGAAGGCTGCAATCACCGCTGCACGTTCTGCATCATCCCGTCGATGCGCGGCGACCTCGTGTCGCGCCCGGTCGCCGAAGTGATGCTGGAAGCGGAGAACCTGTTCAAGTCGGGCGTGAAGGAACTGCTCGTGATCTCGCAGGACACGAGCGCGTACGGCGTCGACGTGAAGTACCGCACGGGCTTCTGGAACGGCAAGCCGATCAAGACGCGCATGACCGACCTGGTCGCCGCGCTCGGCGAACTCGCCGCGCAGTACGGCGCATGGGTGCGCCTGCACTACGTGTATCCGTATCCGAGCGTCGACGAAGTGATTCCGCTGATGGCCGAAGGCCCGTTCAAGGGCCACGTGCTGCCGTATCTCGACGTGCCGTTCCAGCACGCGCATCCGGAAGTGCTGAAGCGCATGAAGCGTCCGGCGAACGCCGAGAAGGTGCTCGAGCGTGTGCAGAAGTGGCGCGAGATCTGCCCGGACCTGACGATCCGCAGCACGTTCATCGCGGGTTTCCCCGGCGAGACGGAAGCGCAGTTCGAAACGCTGCTCGACTTCATCCGCGAAGCGGAACTCGATCGCGTCGGCTGCTTCGCGTATTCGCCGGTCGAAGGCGCCACCGCGAACGAACTCGACGGCGCGCTGCCGGATGAAGTCCGCGAGGCGCGCCGCGCGCGCTTCATGGAAGTCGCCGAGGAAGTGTCGGCGAACCGCATCCAGCGCAAGGTCGGCAAGACCCTCAAGGTGCTGATCGACGAAGTCAGCGAAGAAGGCGGGATCGGCCGCACGGCGGCCGATGCGCCGGAGATCGACGGGGTCGTCTACGTCGAGCCGGCAGCGAAGGCATCGAAGCGCTACAAGGTCGGCGATTTCGTGTCCGTGAAGATCACGGGCGCTGATGGCCACGATCTGTGGGGCGAGGTGTAAGCGATGGCCGCCGCGTTTCCGGAGATCCTCGCGCTCGGCGAGGCGATGGTGGAATTCAACCAGTCGCAGCCGGGCCGGCCTGAATTCCTGCAGGGCTTCGGCGGCGACACGTCGAACTTCTGCATCGCCGCGGCGCGGCAGGGCGCGTCGACGGGCTTCGTGTCGGCGATCGGCGACGATCCGTTCGGCCGGCTGCTGGCCGACATGTGGCGCGCGGAGCACGTCGACACGACGTACGTTCGGGTCGACCGTGCGGCGCCGACCGGCGTGTATTTCGTCACGCATGGCGCCGACGGTCACCAGTTCGACTACCTGCGTGCAGGCTCGGCGGCGAGCCGTTATGCAACGGGCGACCTGCCGCTCGACGCGCTGGCCGCCGCGAAGGCCGTGCACCTGTCGGGCATCAGCCTTGCGATCGGCACGACCGCGTGCGATGCCGCGTTCGCGGGGATCGACCATGCGCGCCGCAACGGCGCGAAGGTCAGCTTCGACACGAACCTGCGGCTGAAGCTGTGGCCGCTGCCGCGTGCTCGCGCGGTGATGCGCGAGGCGCTGCGCCAGACGGACATCTGCCTGCCGAGCTGGGACGACGTAACGGCACTCACGGGCGCGAACGATCGCGACGCGATCGTCGATGCGATGCTCGAACACGGGCCGCAGGTCGTCGCGCTGAAGCTTGGCAAGGAAGGCGCCTACGTGGCGACGCCGAACGAGCGGCGCGTCGTGCCGGGCTTCGCGGTCGAAGCCGTCGACGCGACCGGCGCGGGCGACTGCTTCGGCGGTGCGTTCGTCGCGCGGATCGTCGCGGGCGACGACCCGTTCGCGGCGGCGCGTTATGCAAACGCCGCGGCGGCGCTGTCGACGACGGGCTACGGCGCGGTCGCGCCGATTCCGCAGCGCGAGGCGGTGGAGCGCCTGATGCAACGCTGATGCGGGATGCGCACGCCGGCCACGGCATCGCACGGACGATTCATGCGATCAGCAGCATGAGGAGTCGGCATGCAACGTGACATGGTGGCGAGCGGCGCGACGGGCGCGCTGATCACCGTCAAGGCGCTGTACGAGTTGCGGCGCGTCGGCGGCCGATATGCGCTCGTGACGATGTGCATCGGCGGCGGGCAGGGCATCGCCGCGATTTTCGAGCGAATCTGAAGCAAGGAGCAACACAAGGTGGGTCGATATTCGCAATGGCAACGGGCGCTCGTCGTCGCGGGCGCGCTGGCGGCGGGCATGGCGATGCCGGGCGTCGTCGCGGCGCAGGCCGCCGCGGCGGGCATGCAGCAGGATGAACCGGCACTGGCGCGGCCGCTGAAGCCGAATCCCGAGTTCGCCCGCCTGCCGCGCTACGAAGGCACGCTCGGCGACCGGCCGATCGTCGTGCATCTCGGCCCGAAGACGGACGAGGAAGGCGTGCACGGCGAATACCAGTTCGCCGATACGGGCGAGGTCGTGCTGCTCGCGGGCGATCGCGACGGCGACACGCTCGAAATCGAGGAATCGAACGACGGCACGAACATCACCGGCGTGTGGATCGGCCGCTTCGACGCGACGGGCGACCTGAAGGCCGACCGGATGAATTCGGACGAGTCGGATCCGCAGCCCGTCGTGCTGCATCTCGCGCCGGGCAAGCGCGCGGCGCTGCAGGTGCGCGACGGCCGCGTGCAGGAAATCGAGACGGTGGGCGGCGTCGTCAATCTGCGCACCGACGACTGAACCCGCGCTGGCTCGGTGCGCGCGGCGCGCATTGTACCGGGCCAATTGCGTCGATTTTGGCTAATCTAGCGGCATATTCCGCAACCGAACGGCCTCGTGCCCGGCTCCCGTCATGACTGCATCCACCTCCAAGCGCGCACTGCAAACCCGCATCGTTCAACCCGACGACGCGATCCCGGAAGGCTTCCGTTCATTCGTGCCGCCGGTCGCGCGCGCGTCGACGGTCGTGTTCCCCGATCTCGCGACGATGCGTGCGCTCGTCTGGCACAACGACAACCAGTGGCGCTACGGCCTGCATGCGACGCCGACGTCGCTCGCGCTCGCGCAGCGGCTCGCCGAGATCGAGGGCGGCACGCATGCGTTGCTGCAGCCGTCGGGTCTCGCGGCGATCATGAACGTCTACTTCGGGATCGTGAAAGCCGGCGACGACGTGCTGATTCCGCACAACGTGTACGGGCCGAACGCCGATTTCGGCAACTGGCTCGCGAAGGATTTCGGGGTCGCCGCGCGCTTCTACGATCCGCTGATCGGCGCCGGCATCGCCGACCTGATCCAGCCGAACACGCGGCTGATCTGGATCGAGGCGCCCGGCTCGGTGACGATGGAAGTGCCGGACGTACAGGCGATCACGGCGGCCGCGAAGGCGCGCGGCGTCGTTACCGCGATCGACAACACCTTTTCGGCCGGGCTTGCGTTCAAGCCGTTCGAACACGGCGTCGACATCTCGGTGCAGGCGCTGACCAAGTACCAGTCGGGCGGCAGCGACGTGCTGATGGGTGCGACGATCACCGCGAACGCGGAACTGCATGCGAAGCTGAAGCTCGCGCGGATGCGCTGCGGCGTCGGTGTGTCGGTCGACGATTGCTCGCTCGTGCTGCGCAGCCTGCCGAGCATGCAGGTGCGGTTCGACGCGCACAGCAAGAGCGCGCTCGCGCTTGCGCAGTGGCTGAAGGCGCGGCCGGAGATCGCGGCGGTATTGCACCCGCAGATCGCCGATTGCCCGGGGCACGCGTCGTTCATGCGCGATTTCACCGGCGCGGGCGGGTTGTTCTCGGTGGTGTTCGACGAGCGCTACAGCGCGGAGCAGGTCGACCGCTTCGTCGAGTCGCTCGAGCTGTTCGCGATCGGCTGGAGCTGGGGCGGTGCGTGCAGCCTCGCGATGCCTTACGACGTCGCGTCGATGCGTCCGGACTGGCCGCATCGCGGCACGCTGGTGCGTTTCTATGTCGGCCTGGAAGACGAAGGCGACCTGCGCGCGGATATCGAGCGCGCGATGCAGGCCGCGCTCGGCTGATCGCCAGCCGATAACGTTCGGCAGAAAAACAAAACGCCGGCGCGATGTTGCATCGCGCCGGCGTTTTTCATTTGGATCCTGCGGGATCAGAACAGCCGCAGCAGCCCGTCGAGGCCGATGTGGTCGAACGCGACCGTCGCCGCGTCGCGCACGACTGGCTTCGCGTGGTACGCGACCGACAGCCCGGCTTCGGCCATCATCTTCAGGTCGTTCGACCCGTCGCCCATCGCGATCGCACGGCGCGGCTCGAGGCCGAGCGACGCGCACGTCTCGCGCAGCAGGCGTGCCTTCGCGTCGGCGTTGACGATCTCGCCGAGCACCTTGCCGGTCAGCTTGCCGTCGACGATCTCGAGCGTGTTCGCATGCGCGTAGTCGAGGCCGAGGCGGGCCTTCAGCCGTTCGGTGAAGAACGTGAAGCCGCCTGACACGAGCAGCGTCTTCATGCCGGCGGCCTTCACGCCGGCGAGCATTTTCTCGGCGCCCGGCGACAGTTGCAGACGTTCCTCGTACACGCGTTCGAGTGCGTGCGCGTCGAGCCCGGCGAGCAGTGCGACGCGGCGCGTCAGGCTTTCGTTGAAGTCTCGGATCTCGCCGCGCATCGACGCTTCGGTGATCTCGGCGACCTGCGTTTTCAGCCCGCAGAAATCGGCGATCTCGTCGATGCACTCGATCGTGATCAGCGTCGAATCCATGTCCATCACGGCGAGCCCGAAATCGCCAAGCGAGAGGCCGGCCTCGACGAACGCGAAGTCGAGCGCGTGCGTGCCGCAGTAAGCATCGATGTCGAGGCGCTGCGCCGGGTTCGCGTTGTCGATCCGCAGCGCGTGATCGTCGGTCTGCACGATGCGGGTGCCTCGGGACAGCGCGAGCAGCGGTTTGTGATGGGCGTCCGACAGCGGCGCAAGGCTCTGGATGACGAGGTTGTGGGTCATGACGGGATGGTTGGAAAGCGAATGAAATGCGTATGCGGCTCACGGGCAGCCGCCTGCCGATGCGGGCCCCGTCCGGCGTCGGGCCCTTGCGTGGCGAACGCGCCATTGTAGCCGGTTGGCCGCGTGCGGCGGTCGGCGGCGGATCCAAACCGTGCGCGGCGCCGCGGTCATTGCCCGTCCGCGCGATCCCAGTACGGCGGATCGCCGAAATGCTCGGCCAGGAACGCGATGAAGGCGAGTGTCTTCAGCGGCACATGCGCGCGGCTCGGGTAGACGGCCCAGATCGCGATGTCTTCCGCGAACGGATAGTCGTCGAGCACGGTGACGAGCGCGCCGCTCGCGAGCAGCGGGCCGACGTCCCAGGTGGACTTGATCGCGATCCCGAAGCCGTCGACGAGCGCTTCGCGGATCGCCTCGCCATTGCTCGCGACGAGCCGGCCGCCGACCCGCACCGTGAGCGGGCCTTGCGGCGTGGCGAACGACCAGTCGCGCTGGTCGCCAAGGATCACGCATTCGTGCTGCGCAAGGTCGGCGGGATGGCGCGGCGTGCCGTGTTCGGCGAGATACGCGGGCGAGCAGCACAGCACGCGGCGATTCGCGGCAAGCTTGCGCGCGACGAGCGTCGAATCCTTCAGTGCGCCGAGGCGGATCGCGACGTCGTAGCCGTCGTCGACGAGGTCGACGATCTCGTCCGACAGCCGCAGGTCGAGCGACACGGACGGATAGCGGCGCAGGAACGCGGGAATTACCGGCGCGACATGCTGGCGGCCGAACGACGACGACATCGACACCTTCAGCCGCCCGTACGGCTCGGTGCGGCCGTGGCCGACCGACGCGCGGGCGGCGTCGGCGGCCGACAGCAGCGTGTCGGCGTGCGCCATGAAGACGTCGCCGTCCTGCGTCAGGCTGATGCGACGCGTGGTGCGGTGCAGCAGCCGTGCGCCGAGCTGGCGCTCGAGCTGCGCGATGCGCGCGCTCGCGACCGCGGCCGACACGCCGAACTCGCGTCCGGCCGCGGTGACGTTCGCGAGTCGCGCCGCGCGCACGAACAGCGCGACGTCGAGCAGGTCGAGCGGCTTGTCGGGGGCCGGAATCGGATCGGAGGTCATTATTCTGAAATTCCTGAAAATGTTTCAGGAAATATAGCGGTTTTATCGAATGATCGGGTTGCCTACGATGACGTTCATGGGGCTGCGCCGCGGCCCGGAGGATTTCCTGAAGGAGTGTCGTGATGAAAGCCGTTGGACTGACCCGTTATCTGCCGATCGACGATCCGCAAGCCCTGCTCGACGTGGAGCTGCCGCAGCCCGTGCCGGGCCCGCGCGATCTGCTCGTGAAGGTCGAGGCGATTTCCGTGAACCCGGTGGACACCAAGGTGCGCGCGCCGAAGCCGCAGGTCGAGGGCATGCCGCGCGTGCTCGGCTGGGATGCCGCCGGCACGGTGATCGCGGTCGGCGCCGACGTCACGCTGTTTAGGCCCGGCGACGAAGTGTTCTACGCGGGCAGCATCACGCGGCCGGGCGCGAACAGCGAATTCCATACGGTCGACGAGCGGATCGCCGCGCTGAAGCCGCGCACGCTGGATTTCGCTGCATCCGCCGCGCTGCCGCTGACCACGCTGACGGCGTGGGAAGCGCTGTTCGACCGGCTGCGCGTGTCGCCGCGGGGCGCGGACGCCGGCAAGTCGGTGCTGATCATCGGCGGCGCGGGTGGCGTGGGTTCGATCGCGATCCAGCTCGCGAAGCAGCTCGGCAAGCTGCACGTGATCGCAACCGCGTCGCGGCCGGCGTCGGCCGAATGGGTGCGCTCGCTGGGTGCGGACACCGTGGTCGACCATTTCGGCGACCTGCCTGCGCAGTTGCGCGAAGCCGGGCATCCGAACGTCGACTACGTGCTGATTCTCAACGACACGGATCGTCACTTTCCTGCCGCTGCGGAGGTAATCCGGCCGCAGGGCGGCATTTGCACGATCGTCGAGAACGACAAGCCGGTGCCGGTCGAACTGCTGAAGGCGAAGAGCGCCGCGTTTCACTGGGAATTCATGTTCACGCGCGCCATGTTCGAGACACTGGACATGATCGAACAGCACCGGATCCTCGGCGAAGTCGCGCGGCTCGTCGACGGCGGCACGCTGCGCACCACGCTCGGCGAGCAGCTCGGCACGATCAATGCCGCGAACGTGCGGCGCGCGCACCAGTTGCTCGAGGCCGGGCGTTCGATCGGCAAGCTCGTGCTGAGCGGCTTCTAAGCAGGCATCGCGCGTAAGGTTGCGGCGCCGTGAACGCAAGCGGGGTAACACCCGATGCGTTTGCGGCGCACTGCATGCCGCTTGGCGGTAGACTGGCAGCGCATCATGCATCGAAAACCGCGCGGCACGCGCGTGCCGCCGCATACCAAGGAGGTCAGCATGAGCCAGCACAGCTTGTCAGTCGCCGCATCGTGGTCGGTCGTGTTCGCGGCGGCGTGTGTCAGCGCGAGCGCATTCGCGGCGCCGCCGGTCAAGGGCAGCCTGAAGGGCGGCGGTACCGGACAGCTCGAATACACCGTCAAGGTCGACTCGAAGACCTTCGGCAATACGCAGGAGACCCGCAAGATCCGTTCGGGCGAGACGGACGACTTCAACTGGAAGTCGGTGCCGCCGAGCGGCGCGGTCGCGATGCCCGACGGTTGCCCGAACGTCGACAGCCTGCCGCGCGACGAGAACGGCGCGATGGTGCGCCAGACCCAGGTGCGGCTCGCGCCGTCGATCGACGCAAAGGGGATCGCCAACGTGCAGATGAGCTTCCAGGCGGCCGCGCCGAAGGGCACGCGCAGCGTGACGGCCGGCGGCAAGTCGCTGCAGTGCCCGGACGTCGTGTCGGTGAGCCAGGTGAAGTGGGTGTCGATCCCGACCAACGGCGGGTCGAAGGTCGTCACGATGAGCGACGGCACGAAAGTGACCGTGTCGATCAAGCGCTGAGCGGCGAGCGCGGGCCGGCGCCGGTGTGTGCGCAACGGATTTGACCGGCGGGCCGGCCCGGCGACATGTGGCCGTTTCGTGTCGCCGTCACGGTGTTTCCCGTTACCTGCTGCGCGGTACCGTGTTGTTGCAACGGCAGGGTAGTCGTTTGACGTCCGACAGCGTCGCGTGGCGACCTGCGTGACGTCATGCGAATGGCGCGCTATGCTCGCCCGCATCATCACCTTCCTGTCACGACATCCCGATGAAATGCCGAATGCGCGCGTTGCCGTGTGCCTTTGCGCTCGTCGCCGCGCACGCGCATGCGGCCGACGATTGCAGTTTCGTGAAGAAGGTCGAGCTGCCGGCGCGGCAGCAGGTGGCGGTCGTGTCGAGCGGCGCCCTCGAACCGTGCTCGACCGGCAGCTACGCGGTGCGCGTGTATTCGACCGCGCATGCCGAACCCGGCTTCGATACCGACGATTACGTAACGGGCGCGCTGCATGCGCGTGACGGTACGGTTACCGATGCATTCATGGCCGACCTCGGCGCACGTGCGCCGCAGGCGCTCGTCGTGACGATGCGCTCGGCCGGCAGCGGCGGCTATGTCGGCGCGCAGGCCTATGTGACGACGCCGCGCGCGGTGAGGCTCGTCGCGTCGGTCGACGGGCTCGCGCCGGACGCGGACATCGCGGCCGCGTTGCGGCAGGCGATCGGCAAGCGCCGCAACGCGCGCTGACTGGCGAGCCGCGCGAACGCATCGCGCGAGGGCACCGCGTGTCAGTGCGCGCGTTCTTCGAGCCGCGCCGCGAGAAAGCGGTGATCGGCCGAGAACAGCCGGCGATAGGTCATCAGCACCGCGCCGACCGTGCCGAGCGCCGAGGCCGCGGCGATCAGGAACATGATCACGATCTGGTAGCGCACGGCCTGCAGCGGCGACTGGCCGGCCAGCACCTGGCCCGTCATCATCCCCGGCAGGCTCACGACGCCAACGACGGCCATCTGGTTCAGCGTCGGCAGCATACCGGCGCGCACGGCCTGGCGCGCAGCGTCCTGCGCGGCCTCCCAGCGCGTTGCGCCGAGCGCGAGTGCGGTTTCGACGCGATCGCGGCGCGCCGTGAGTTCTTCCATCATCCGCTCGACGCCGAGCGACACGCCCGTGAGCGTATTGCCGAGAATCATCCCGAGGATCGGAATCGCGTATTGCGGCGCGTACCACGGATGGATGCGGATCACGACGAACAGGCCGACCGCCGCGACGAACCAGCTGCTGAACCAGATCGACGCGATGCTGTCGATGCGCTGGCCGCGATACGTGCGCTTGCCGCGCCCCGCGCCGGCGAACCCGGCGATTAGCGTCATCAGCGCGGTGAGCGGCAGCACGACGGTCCAGTGAGGATGACCGAACACCCAGCCGAGCACGTAGCCGATCGCGAGCAACTGCACGACGGTGCGCACGGCCGCGAGCGCGAGCTTGCGGCCGAGGCCGAGCGACAGGGCCATCGAGATCGCGCCGTTGACCGCGACGAGCGCGGCGGCGATGCCGACGTCGACGAGGCTCAGGTCCTGCAGTGCGGGGCTCATTGCGTGGCCTCCGTCGGGTTGGCAACCTGCATCACGCCGGCCTGCATCACGAGCCGCCTCGTGCCGATCCGCGCGGCCTGGGCCGGATCGTGAGAGATCCACATGTACGCGCGGGCGGCGGGCGCCGCGTCGAACCATGCGCCGACGAGCGCCTCGATCGCGCGCGCCGACTCGGGGTCGAGCGCGGACGTCGGTTCGTCGAGCAGCAGCACGTCGGGATCGAGCTGCAGCACGCGCAGCAGCGCGGCGATCTGCGCTTCGCCGCCCGACAGGTCGCTCGCGCGCTTGTCGAGAAAGTCGGGGCCGCGGCCGGCCTGCGCGGCGAGCGCTTCGGCCCGCGCGCGATCGAACGCAACGTCGCGATAGATCGCGAGCGAATACGGATAGCGCAACTGCGATTCGACGGTGCCGTCCATCTGCGCGGGACGCTGGCGTACATAAGCGACGCTGCGACGGTAACGCGGGATCTCATTGCGCCGGATCGGTTTGCCGCGCCACAGGATGTGGCCGCCGTCGAGCGGATCGAGCAGGGCGAGCGCGCGCAGCAGCACGCTCTTGCCCGACCCGGACGGCCCGGTAATAGCAATGCGCGATCCCGCTGCGAGGCTGAAATCGGTCGGGGCGAGCAGGGTCTTGCCGCTGCTGGCATCGCGTCGCGTGATGCGCGCTGCATCGATGAGACCGGTGGGGGCTGTCATGTCACAAATGAAAAAAAGCGTTAATGGCGCCGAAACGTCACGATGGCGTGCGTCATAATACCGATTGAAAAGCCGCGGGTGTCGTGCGCCGTTCGTCCACGCAAGCGGCCCGGCATGGCGCGGCATCATTTCAGAACAACTACGGAACCGCCATGACGCTAGCCCGAGCCATCGGCAAATCGGCTGCATGGATCGTCGGTATCGTCGCGGTGCTCATCGCGGCGGCCGGCGTCTTTCTCTTCGTCTTCGATTGGAACCGCGCGAAGCCGTGGGTCAACGAACAGGTCACAGCCGCACTCGGCCGCCCATTCGCGATCAACGGCGACCTGAAGATCGGCTGGCGCCGCCCCGACGGCGAAACCGGCTGGCGCGCGTGGGTGCCCTGGCCGAGCTTTACCGCCACCCAGCTCGAGATCGGCAACCCCGACTGGGCGAAGACGCCCAAGTTCGTCACGCTCGACGCCGCACACTTCGATCTCGCAATCCTGCCGCTGCTCGCGCATGAAATCGTGATCCCGTCGATCGATGTCGTGAATCCGGCCGTCGACCTCGAGCGGCTTGCCGACGGCCGCAACACGTGGACCTTCCAGTTCAAGCAATCGTCGCAGCCGTCGCCGTGGAAAGTACGGCTCGACAGCTTCGGCTTCGCGAAGGGCACCGTCACGTATCGCGATGCGATCACGAAGGCCGACCTGACCGTCGCGATCGATACGCTCGGGCAGCCGATTCCGCTCGGCGACGTGCTCAAGGAACAGGAGCAGACCTCGCGCGCGGCATCGGCGCAGCGTGTCGGCAAGCACGGCGCCGCGCAATTGAGCGCGAAGGCCAATGCGGAGGCCGCGTCGAGCGCTTCCGCCGCGCAGGCTGCAAGTGCGGCGTCGGCAACAGGGGCTTCGGCCGCGTCTGCCGTGGCGACGGCTTCGTCTTCTTCGTCCACCTCTTCGGCATCGGCTGCTGCCGCCACATCCGGTGCAAGCGGCGTCGCGGCGCCCGCGAAGCCGTCCGGCCCGACCTATGCGTTCGGGCTGAAGGTCGACGGCCGCTACAAGAACGTGCCGATCAGCGGTACCGGCAAGCTGGGCGGCGTGCTTGCGATCCAGGACGCGTCGCGGCCGTTCCCGCTGCAGGCCGACGTGAAGGCCGGCGACACGCGACTCGCGATCGTCGGCACGCTGACCGATCCGATGCATCTCGCGGCCATCGACCTGCGGCTGTGGCTGCAGGGCACGTCGATGTCGCATCTCTATCAGCTCAGCGGCATCACGCTGCCCGATACGCCGCCTTACGCGACCGAAGGTCGGCTGATCGGCAACTTCAAGCGGAAGGCCAGCACGTTCCGCTACGAGAATTTCAACGGCCGCGTCGGCGGCAGCGATCTCGGCGGCACACTGGTCTACGAGCAGCGCGAACCGCGACCGAAGCTGTCGGGCGAACTCGTGTCGAACCTGCTGCAGTTCTCCGATCTCGCCCCGGTGATCGGCGCGGATACGGCCGCGAGCAAGGCCAGGCGCGGCGACACGACGAAACAGCCGTCGAGCCGCGTGCTGCCGGTCGAAACCTTCCGCACCGACCGCTGGCGCGCACTCGACGCGGACGTCAAGTTCACGGGCCGCAAGCTGGTCAAGAGTTCGGACCTGCCGATCACCAACCTGTACACGCACATCGTGATGACGGACGGCGTGCTGTCGCTCGAGCCGCTGCAGTTCGGCGTCGCGGGCGGCACGCTTGCAACGACCGCGCATCTCGACGGCAGCGGTGCGCCGCTGAAGGGCCGCTTCACGGTGGCCGCGCGGCATCTGAAGCTCAAGCAACTGTTCCCGGCGCAGAAGGTCATGCAGTCGGCGCTCGGCGAGATCAACGGCGATGCGTCGCTGTCGGCGACCGGCAACTCGCCGGCCGCGCTGGCCGCGACGTCGACCGGCGAGGTGAAGGCGCTCGTGACGGACGGCCGTATCAGCCGCCTGCTGATGGAAGCGGCGGGGCTGAACGTCGCGAACGTCGTCTACGAGAAGCTGTTCGGCAACAACGACGTGAAGATCAACTGCGCGGCGATCGACTTCGTCGCGACCAACGGCATCCTCGACCCGAAGGTGTTCGCGCTCGATACGGACGACGCGCTGATCAACGTCGACGGCCCGATCAGCCTGCGCGACGAAACGCTGAACCTGAAGATCCACCCGCACACGAAGGGGTTCCGGATCTTCTCGCTGCGCTCGCCGCTGTACGCGAAGGGTACGTTCAAGAACCCGGACGTCGGCGTCGATGCCGGCGCGCTCGCGTTGCGTGCCGGTGCAATGATCGGCCTCGGGCTGATCAACCCGTTCGCGGCCTTGATTCCGCTGATCGCGCCGAGCAACAACAGGGATGTGCCTTGCTCGGAACTGTTCGGGCAGATGAATGCGAAGGCGGCGCAGCGGGCGGCGGCGAAAGCCGGCAAGTGACGGGCGTCAGCGGCCCGCGCGCACCCGGAGCAGCACGGCATCGACTTCCAGGCCGTCGATCCGTACCGGGGCGGCAGTGCCGAGCGGCAGGCGATCGCCGTCGAGCCTGACGGCGCGCTGCTGGACGTGGCCGATCCAGTTCGGGAACGGGCTGACGTCCGTTTCGTGGGTCGGCGTGCCGTCGTCGGCGACGTGAAAGGGGCCGGAATAGGCGATATAGCCACCGGCCGCCGCCGCGCGTTCGTCGGCGGTGCCGCCCTGCAGGTCGCCGTCCGCGTAGGGCGGCCTGCCGGCGGCCATCAGCTGGGCAGACATGTAGCCGTCAGGCGTATAGAGGATCCAGCCGCGCACGTCGCGGCCGAGCGGGTAGGTGACCGCGCCGCCGCCGCGCGGGCGGATTTCGTCGGACACGAGGCGCCACGCGCCGACGCGTCGTTCGCGAAGCTGGCTGGCAAGCATGCGGGATTCCGGCAAGGCGGCGGTGGGGCGCGCGCCGCCGTGTTGGCGGGCTGCCGGGCGCCGGGCCAGGGGGCTGAAATGCGCTGCCGGAACGGCGTGGTCGGCAGTTTCTCCGACACCTGCTAAAATACACGGTTTTCCGTCGATTTATCCTTTCGGGACCTGCCGTGCTTTCTACTGCCAACATCACGATGCAATTCGGGCCGAAGCCCTTGTTCGAGAACATCTCGGTCAAATTCGGCGAGGGCAACCGCTACGGTCTGATCGGCGCGAACGGCTGCGGCAAGTCGACCTTCATGAAGATCCTCGGCGGCGACCTCGAGCCGAGCGCCGGCAACGTCGCGCTGGAGCCGAACGTCCGCCTGGGCAAGCTGCGCCAGGACCAGTTCGCGTACGAAGACGTGCGCGTGCTCGACGTCGTGATGATGGGCCACACCGAGATGTGGGCCGCCATGACCGAGCGCGACGCGATCTACGCGAACCCGGAAGCCACCGACGACGACTACATGCATGCCGCCGAGCTCGAAGGCAAGTTCGCCGAATACGGCGGCTACGACGCCGAGGCACGCGCGGGCGCGCTGCTGCTCGGCATCGGCATCGAGGAGAAATTCCACACCGGCACGATGGCCGACGTCGCGCCGGGCTGGAAGTTGCGGGTGCTGCTCGCACAGGCGCTGTTCTCGAAGCCGGACGTGCTGCTGCTCGACGAACCGACCAACAACCTCGACATCAACTCGATCCGTTGGCTCGAGCACACGCTCAACGAGTACAACTCGACGATGATCATCATCTCGCACGATCGTCACTTCCTGAACTCGGTGTGCACGCACATGGCCGACATGGACTTCGGCACGCTGAAGGTCTGGCCGGGCAACTATGACGACTACATGCTCGCATCGGCACAGGCGCGCGAGCGCCAGGCCGCGGCGAACGCACGTGCGAAGGAGCGCGTGGCCGAGCTGCAGGACTTCGTGCGCCGCTTCTCGGCGAACAAGTCGAAGGCCCGCCAGGCGACGAGCCGCGCGAAGCAGATCGACAAGATCAAGATCGAGGAATTCAAGCCGTCGTCGCGCCAGAACCCGTTCATTCGTTTCGAGTTCGAGAAGAAGCTGCACAACGTCGCGGTGGTGGCTGAAGACATCACGAAGAAGTACGAGCGCACGATCTTCCAGAACTTCAACCTGTCGGTTCAGCCGGGCGAGCGGATCGCGATCATCGGCGAGAACGGCGCGGGCAAGACGACGCTGCTGCGTTCGCTGCTCGGCGCGCTCGAGCTCGATCACGGCACGGTGAAGTGGTCGGAGAACGCGAATGTCGGCTACATGCCGCAGGACACGTACGAGGAGTTTCCGAACGACATCACGCTGATGGACTGGATCGACCAGTACCGCAAGGACGGCGACGACGAAACGATGGTGCGCGGCACGCTGGGCCGCCTGCTGTTCTCGTCGGACGACATCAAGAAGTCGGTGAAGGTGCTGTCGGGCGGCGAGAAGGGCCGCATGATCTGGGGCAAGCTGATGCTCGGCCGCCACAACGTGCTGCTGATGGACGAGCCGACCAACCACATGGACATGGAGTCGATCGAGTCGCTGCAGATCGCGCTCGAGCAGTTCGAAGGCACGCTGATTTTCGTTTCCCACGACCGCGAATTCGTGAGCGGGCTGGCGAACCGGATCATCGAAGTGCGCACGGATGGCACGCTGTTCGACTTCGGCGGCAATTACGAGGAGTTCCTGACGAGCCAGGGGCAGGAGTAATTGTCCTGACGCTTCCGTTCGTGTGATGCGGCCAGGCAGCAGTACGAAGCCGGGGCGCATGGCAGCGCGAAGCCGCCGGAGACGCATCGGGCCCGCATCGACAGTATTGTCGATGCGGGCTTTTTCATTTCCGTGCCGGTGAAGCGCGGCAGTGTCGCGCATTTCCGTTTCCTGCCCTCAATCGACTTCGGGTAAATTACGCTCCGAATACTTATCTCAATTCCGACCCGGAGCCGCCCCCTCGATGCAGGACCATCCTCTCCCGCTCGACCTGTCCGGCCTTGCGCAAAGCCTGTATGCGCAGGGTACCGAGGAAGGCATCCTGTCGCGCCTGATGGAGCGGATCGCGCCGACCCACCGCTTCTGCGTCGATATCGGTGCAAGCGACGGCCTGCGCAACAGCAACACCGCGCGGCTGCTGCGCGAACAGGAGTGGTCCGGCGTGCTGGTGGAAGGCAGCGCATACCGTTTCGGCAAGCTGGCGGCCCACTACGCGGGCTCGGACCGCGTGCGCCTGCACCACGACCGCGTTCAGCCCGACACGATCGACACGTTGCTCGCCGATGCGAACACGCCAACCGACTTCGACCTGCTGTCGATCGACATCGACGGTAACGACTACTGGGTCTGGCGCGGCCTGCAGGCATTCCAGCCGCGCATCGTCGTGATCGAATACAACCCGTACTACACGCCACCCGAGCGTTGGGTCATGTGCTTCAACCCGGACCACGAATGGGACGGTTCGACGTACTACGGCGCGAGCCTCGAATCGCTCGTCCATCTCGGCAGGCAGAAGGGCTATGAACTCGTCTGCTGCGACGACATGGGCAACAACGCGTTCTTCGTGCGGCAGGACCTGTATCCGCTGCTCGGCATCGCGAACAACGCTCCGTCGGTGCTGTTCCGCCCGGCGATGTACAAGGTGCGCTATGTCGGGCACAACACGTTCCTGAGCGGCCATCCGTATCGATACGGGCCGGCCGAGCACATCTGAATGGACCCGCTCGCCGCGACCTTCGACGAGATCCGCGAGGCCTACGCATTGGGCCCAAGCGGGCAGCCGCGCCAGGTCGGCGAACGCGTGTGGCACTTGCCGACCGATGACGGCGGCGTAGCGGTCAAGCTCTACGCGTCCGAACATCATGCGCGTGCGGCCAAGGAAGCGGCCGTCCTTGCGCACTTCGAGACGCACGGCGATGCCCGTTTCCATGTGCAGGCGCTGAAACGCACGGCAGCCGGCGCACCGCTCTGGACGGGGTCAACTGCCCACGCGATGCTGACGCGTTGGGAGACCGGGCAGTTCAGAACCTACGACACGTTTTCACCGGCCGAATGGGATGCGCTCGGCGAGAGTCTGGCGGCGTTGCATCTGAGCCTCGAGCCGCTTCATCTGCCGCAGATCGACACGATCCGCGCACGGCTGACCGCGATCGACGCGGACGCGGTGCGCGGCAGCCTGCTCGACGCGCTGGATCGCGGCCGCTCGAACGACGGCGCGGAGAACCTGCGCCGCTACGTCGATCTCGCGCTGCGCATGCTCGAGCGCTACTATCCGGGCAGCATCGACGCGTTTCCCGCCGGCGATCCGCAATGCCCGATCCACAACGACTACAACCAGTTCAACTATCTGTTCACGGGCACGCTGCCGCCGCTCATTCTCGACTGGGAAGCAGCGATCGGCGCACCGCGCGAATACGAGCTGGTGCGTTGCCTGAACCATCTGCCGCTCGAGGCACCGCATCTGGCGGAGGCGTTCGTGCGGGCATACCGGCGGACCCGGCCGGTCGATCCCGCGCGTATCGCATGGGCGGTCGATGCCGCGTGTCTGCAGCACGCGCTCAAGCTCTGGATCGTGCAGGGCTGGCTCGACGATCCGTCGCGCTTTGCATCGCATCTGAACGGCGCGGTGACGATGGCGTCCGCGATGGTGGAGGCGCGCGATCGTCTCGTCGATTTCTTTTCCCGTTGCATCGAAGCAGGACGCTGAAGTGAATGCGAATCTGAACCGGGTGTCGAATCCGACGCCGCCGGCCGAGCGGCAGCATGTGTTTCCGCCGCCGCTGGATCGCGATTACCGCGTCGAAGACGGGCGCGTGCTGACGCGCTCGCTCGAAGCGCATGTCGTCGATCACTGCAACCTGACCTGTGCGGAATGCTGCTCGCTGTCGCCGTTGCTGCCCGAGTGGTACGCGAGCCCCGAATCGATCGAGGCCGATCTGCGCAAGGCGGCGAAGGTGCTGCGTCCGCGCATGTTCAAGCTGGTCGGCGGCGAGCCGCTGCTGCATCCGGCGCTCGTCGAACTTGTCCAGCGGGTGCGTGCCACCGGCATCGCGCCCGTGATCTCCGTCACGACGAACGGCCTGAAGCTCGGCGAGATGACGGACGCGTTCTGGCAGGCGGTGGATGCGCTGACGATCTCGCGCTATCCGAAGCCGGTGCTGTCGCCCGACCTGGTCGCGCACATCGAGCGCCAGGCCGCGCGCTTCGACGTGCGCCTGAACTGGAAGGTGCAGGACGTGTTCACGACGATGAACCGCGCGGAGCCCGGCACCGATCGCGACGCCGCGCAGCGCCTTTATCACGATTGCTGGATACGCGAGCGCTGCCATATGATTCGCGACGGCATGTTCTACACATGCACGCGTCCGGCGCATTTCCATACGCTCTACAAGGGCGAGAAGGATTTTCAAGCCGACGGCCTGCCGCTGCGCGACGACGCGGGCATGCTCGACGCGATGCTCGCCTATCTGCAACGCGAGGCGCCGCTCGAAGCGTGCCTGCATTGCCAGGGCGGCAGCGCGCCGGTGGCGCCGCATCGCATCCTCAAACGCATTGAAGTGGACGCCTTGAAGGCTCGTTATCCATGATCGTCGGCACGCGCGACCTGTTCGGCTTCGACCGGCTTCACTACCATCCACGCAGCGGTGCGACGGCGTCCGGCATCCGGGCCGTCCTGCGCGCAGCGGCGCAACCGGCCGGCGAGCCGGACGCGGCGGCCATCGCGGGCTACCTGAGCGGCGAGCGGCCGATCGACCGCACCGTGCTGCGCGACGTGCGCGCGGTGCCGCCCGGCCATGCGCTGATCCGTTCGCCGCAAGGGCTGACCGTGCAGCCGGCGCCCGAGCGGCCGCGGCACGCCGATCTGGAAACCGTGCTGCGCGCATCGCTGCAGCGCGCGCTCGACAGCGGCAAGCGTGCCGCGCTGGCGTTGAGCGGCGGGCTCGATTCGGCGCTGCTGCTCGCGTTGCTGCGCGAACTCGGTGCGCAGCGGCACGTGACGTCCTACGTGCTCGTGACCGACATGCCGGACTATTGCGAGCGCGATGCCGCACTCGAACTGGCCGAGCAGATGCAGGCGAACGTGAAGATCGTGCGCGCGAACGAGGCCGATTTCGTCGCGGCGCTGCCCAGAACGACGCATGCGGTCGAGGAGCCGATGTTCAACCTGCATCCGGTCGCGAAGCTGCTGCTCGCCGAGGCGATGGCCGCGGACGGCGTCGAGGTGGCCATTACCGGCGACGGCGCGGACCAGGTGCTGCGTCGCGACCGGTCGGCCAACTACCTGCCGCTGTGCCATGCGCTGTTCGACGCGGCGTCGGTCGAGCTGCATCCGCCGTTCGTCGACGATGCCGTCGTCGCGCATCTGACGAGCATCGCGCCCGATCGGGACAAGCAATGCCTGCGCGATCTCGGTGCGCGTCTGAACTTGCCGGACCGGCTCGTGCATGGCCCCAAGCGTGGGCGGCTCGCCCCGGCGATGGACCTCGCGGCGCTGCTCGATCGCGACCGCACGCACGCGCTGGCCGACAAACTGGGTCTGGCCGCACCGGCGCTGCAGACGGACAACGAACGCGTGCTGTGGACGACGCTGTCGCTGATCCTCGATCATTTCGACCCACGCGATGCCGTGCATCGCCCAACCTGAGTCGTTCATGAAACGCATCCTGTTCTGCGTGGTGCCCGAGAAAGGGCACGTCAATCCGTGCATCGGCCCGGCCCAGCATCTGCGCGCCGCCGGTTGCGACGTCGCGTTCTACGCGCCGGCCGATATCAGGGCCCAGCTCGACGGCGCGGGCGGCTTCGCGTTCGTCGGGCCGCGCGAGACGCCCGAGCGCCACGACCTGTCGCGCGGCGCGAGCTTTGCCGCGAACATTCGCGACGCGGGCTGGCTGCGGCACTGGATCCGCACGCTGCTGATCGATCTTGCACCCGCGCAGGTAGACGGCATCCGCGCGGTGCTGCGCGACTGGCAGCCCGACGTGGTCGTGATCGATCCGCTGCTCTATGCGGCGGCGATTGCCGCGGAGCTGGAAGGGCTGCCGTGGGTTTCGATGTCGAATTCGCTGAATCCGGTGCTGCCGGACGATCTCGATTCGGAACTGCTGCGCACGGTGCGATGGCTCGCGCCGGAGCGCATGCGGCTGTTCGCGCGCTACGGGCTCGATGCGCGTTTTCGCGGTTGCGACATCCTGTCGCCGCACCTGACGCTCGCATTCACGACCGACGCGCTGGTCGGTGCGCCGCCGCCCGGCGTCGAGCTGGTCGGCCCGGCAATGCCGTCCGGCCCGCGCGGCGACGAGACGCCGTTTCCGTGGGAGCGCCTCGATGCCGGTCGTCCGCTCGTCTACATGTCGCTCGGCAGCCAGCTTTACTACCATCCCGACGTGTTTGCGAAGGTCATCGACGCGGCGCGCGCGACGTCGGCGCAACTGGTGCTGTCGGTGGGCGAACTGGTCGATTCGGATCTGCTGCCCGCCGGCGACGAGCGCGTGGTCGCGGTGCGTTACGTGCCGCAACTGGCGCTGCTGCGGCGCACGCACGCGTTCGTCAGTCATGGCGGCGCGAATTCGGTGATGGAGTCGCTTGCCTGCGGTGTGCCGATGCTGCTGTCGCCGTTCTGCAACGACCAGTTCCATTCGGCGCACTTCGTCGAGCGGGCCGGCGCGGGGTGCGTGCTGGATCTGCAGCAGGCCGGCGTGGCGGACATCACCGATGCGCTCGAACGGCTGTTGCGGCCCGGATCGTTGCGCGAGCAGGCGGCGCGGATCCGCGCGAGCTATGCTGCGCGCGACGGGTCGGCCGAGGCGGCGCGCCTGATCAGCGCACTCGCTTCAGGAAACCGCCGGGCGACAGCGTCATGAGGACGCGGTCCTCGATGTCGTAGTCGACCTCGAACCGGGCGTCGCGGGCGAGGAATTCATGCGCGGCGGTGGCCGGGTTGTTGCCTTTGCCGTACGGCTTGCCGTCGAACATCGACGCGGGCAAGTACTCCATGATGGTGTCCATCACGATCGCGTAGCTGCCGGGCGTCACGAGCGGCGCATAGCATTCGAGTTCGCGCAGCACGTGCGCATGGGTGTGCGTGAGATCGAGGATCGCCATCACGCGCGCGCCGTCGCCGATCTGTGCGTGTACCGACGCAAGCGTGTCGGCCGCGCACGATTCGCCTTCGAGCAGTGTCATGCGATGGGCGAGCCGGTGCGATTGCAGGCGCTGCCTGACTTCGTCGCGCAGGCGCGGTTCGATCGCGACGACGCGGCCGCTGCCGCCCGCCAGTTCCAGCATCGACGCGGAGAACACGACGCCGCCGCCCGCCGCGATGCCGGTCTGCACGATGCAGTCGGGACGCGTGCGCCAGATCAGTTCCTGGAGCGCGAGCATGTCGCCGGGCAGATGGAAGAAGCGCTCGCCGAGCCAGCGCGTCTGGAACAGATGGTCAAATTCGGCGGCGCGCGTCAGCCATTCGATGTTGATGTCCCGCATGCGGGCCGAGGGACGCTCTGACATGGTCAATGCAACGAGTAGGAGTGACGTGAAAACGCTGGAACCGTGGCTTCACCGGTACTGGAACATCGGGCCGGCGCACCTGCAGGCGCTGGCGTCGGGCCATACTAACAAAACGTATCTCGTCGAGTGCGATGCGAGGCGCGCGGTGCTGCGCGTGTCGTGGTCCGGCAAGGCGGCCGAACAGGTGCGTCGCGAGGCGGCGATGCTCGGCCACCTCCACCACCTCGGCCACCCGCGCACTGCGCCGAGGCTGCCCGTGCTGCCGCGCCTGCGGCCGACCGTGGATGTGCAATCCGGTGTGCAACTGCCCGATGGGCGCTGGCTGCATCTGTTCGAGCATATCGACGGCAGCCCCGGCCTGCCGGACGATGCGGAGGCGGGCGCGATCGATGCGATGCGTGCGCTTGCGCACCTGCATGCGGCGATGGCGGCGATACCCACGACCGAATCGTCGCCGCTGGCCTGGCTGTCGGCACGCCACGCACGCATAGCGGCGCGTGCCGCTCCGTCGTTGCCGGGTGACTTGAGTGGCCACTACGAGACGATGATTCGCCGGATCGGCGCCCATCTCGACGCTGCCGCGCGCTGGCTCACAGGGGCGGCGCACTGGCTGCACGGCGATTATCACGCGGGCAACTTGCTGTACGTCGGGCACGCGGTGAACGGCGTGCTCGATTTCGACGATGTCGGGCAGGGCGCGCAGTGGCTCGAAGCGGCCTTTGCGCTGTTCGCGCTGTCGCGCGATGCGGGCAGGGACGATCGCTTCGTATTCGATGCGCGGCGCTGGGAGGCCGGCCTGCAAGCCTATGCCGCGACGCGTCCCGATGCCGCACCGGACTGGATGCACGAGCGCCGCGATGCGCTGATGGCCCTGTTTTGCGCGGACCAGACGCTGATTCATCTCGAAGCCGCGCAGCGCGGCCTGTGGACGCTGGGGCCCGGCATCGGGTTTCTCGGCGGCTGGCGGCAGTTGCTGGATGGTGCGACGCCCGGGCGCTAGCCGGCCGCTGCGTCAACGCGACCGATTCAGGAACAGGCGCACCGCTTCGACCGTGTTGGGCCGCGCCTCGCCGTGCCGCGATCCGTCGTGCAGGCAGAACAGCACGTCGCGCTGCCGTGCCGCGCTGGCGTCGACATGCGCGCACATCGCGTCGAATAGCGCCTGCGGCGATGGCGCGGGTCGCTGCCAGTCGTCCAGTATCGCGGTCCAGCCCGTGTGTTCGCGCTGCAGCCGCGTCAGCACGCCGGCGCGGTTGTCCTGCGGCATCAGTCCATAAGGCAGGCGCAACGGGATCGTGTCTGGAGCCGGAACACCGGCGCGGCGATAGGCTTCGCGGATCAGCGCGTCGGTCGTCTCGATCTCGTCGATCAGCGCGTTGTCCGCCAGCACGCCGGGCTTCGCGTGCGAATGGGTGTGATTGCCGAGTGCATGGCCGTGACTCGCCATTCTCGCGGCGACGTCGGGCGCGCCTGCGAGATTCTGGCCGAGGAGGAAGAAGGTCGCCTGGCAGGATGCGGCGCGCAGGACGTCGAGCAAGGGGAGCGTCGAAGGGCCGGGGCCGTCGTCGAAACTGAGGCGAATGGACATCGCGGGTGGGTGCGCTTTTCAAGGTGTACCGGAGGAACGATAGCGCAAGTCGTAGCGAGCGGCGGCGTGCGCATCCCTTGGTCTGCTAATGGAGCGGCTCGATCGCCAGCGGACAGGTGCCGACCTGGCGCAATCGCGTGCCGGTCCACTCATAGAAGAACCGGGCGGCCTTTGCGTTGCTGTCGTCGCAATCGTCGTTGAAGCAGCCCGCGACGATCAGCAGCCTGCTGCCGGGCCGGAAATCGACGCGCTCCTCGTCGTTGCCCATCACGCCCGCGATGGCCTGCACGCCGGGCATCGTGTAGGTCGCGCCCGTGTACTTGTCGACGATCGCGAAATTCCGGCAATCCGTTCCGCAACCCCAGATCGCGACCCGGTAGTGGCCGGCAAAATTGGCCGGTTGCGTGAATTCGTCGCGAATGACGGTGCGGTAGAGGCGGGCTTCCTTGCTGGTCAGGCGTGGCGCCGTGACCGGCTTGCGCGGCGCGCTTGCCGCCGGTGCCGGATAGCGGTCGAATGAAGGCGACGGGCAAGGCCGGGCAGTTGTCACCGCAGCGGGGGCCGGCAAGGCAGCCGCTGCCCAGGCGGCAAGCATGGCCGAGGCGCCGGCCGTCAGCAGAAGTCGGTATGCGCGTATCACGCTGTCGTCCTTGCAGGTTCGAGGAACGGGCCGCCGTACGCACGGCGGTCGCGCGTTCGTTTGCCGATGTCGCGGCGGGCAGTGCCCGTCGGCCTGCAGCGCGATTCTATGCCGCTTTGCGCGCGCCGATGGTGCGTTTCGATTGCGTTTACGCCGCGGCTGCGGCGTTGCCGGGAGGGCGGCGAACGGGCACCGGAAGGATGCCTGCAAGCCGGAACGGCCGTCGGCGCGACGACCGGTACCCGTTCAGGTGTCGCACGCGTCCCGCGCCTCGTCCGTAATCGCCCGTTCCGCGAGCGCGATGTAATCGCCTGCCGCCGTCCGTTCGACTCGCGCATCGACGCGATACGCGCGCCGCAAGTGCGGCGGCGTCAGGACGCCGGCGGGCGTACCGTCGGCGACGAGGCCGTCGGTGCCGAGCAGTACGAGCCGGTCGCAGAATCGCGACGCGAGATTCAGGTCGTGCAGCGCGACCAGCACGACCGCGCCGCGCCGGCGCGCCGCATCGCCCACCGCCTCCAGTGCGAGCAGCTGCCAGCGCAGGTCGAGTGCGCTCGTCGGTTCGTCGAGCAGCAGCAGCGGCGTTTCGCGCACGAGTACCTGCGCAAGCCCGACCATCTGCCGTTGCCCGCCCGACAACCGGTCGAGCGGCGACATCGCGAGCGCCTGCAGCCGCAGCCGCTCGAACACCTGCTGGAGGCGCAGGTCGCGCGCGGCGTCGGACAGGCCGGCACAGGTCGCCCGCAATGCACTGCGTACGGCTTCGTAGACGAGCAGCGACGACGGCTGAGGCAGCGTCTGCGGCAGATAGCCGACCTGCTGCGTGTGTTCCCGGCGCGAACCGCGCAGCAGATCGAAGCCGTCGAACGCCGCGTGGCCGTGCGCGGCCGCAAGCCGGGCGAGCGCACGCAGCAGGGTCGACTTGCCGACGCCGTTCGGCCCGAGCAGGCCGACCATCGTACCGGGCGCGACGGGCGCGAGCGACAACCCGTCGAGCACGACCCGTGCGCCATAACGCGCGACCAGGCCGTCGATGCACAGCGCGCGTTTATCCATCGAGCCTCCGGCGACGGCTGACGAGGATCATGAAGAGCGGCACGCCGACCAGCGCGGTGATGATCCCGATCGGCAGCGTCACGCCCGGGATCAGCGTCTTGCTGAGCACGGACGCGCCGGCCAGCATGATCGCGCCGGCGAGGGCGGCGCCGGGCAGGTAATAGCGATGCTCGTCGCCGACGAGCAGCCGCGCGACGTGCGGCCCGACGAGGCCCACGAAGCCGATCGTGCCGACGAACGACAGCGCGGTCGCCGACAGCAGGCTGATGCGCGCCAGCGCGACGAGCCGCAGCCGCTCGACCGCGATGCCCATGCTGCGCGCCTGCTCGTCGCCGGCGCGCAGCGCCGTCATCGACGCGACGTCGAAGCTTGCCCACAGCGTGCAGGCGGCGAGCACGCACGACAGCAGCGCGATCTTGCCCCACGTCGCGCGCGCGAGGCTGCCCATGCTCCAGAACACGATCTGCTGGAGCGCATTCGCGTCTGCGAGAAACTGCAGCAGCCACAGCAGCGCCTCGAAGCTGAACATCAGGCCGATGCCGAACAGCACGACGGTTTCCGTCGTCGCGCCGTGTCGCCACGCAAGCCAGACGATCAGCAGCGTCGCGAGGCTCGCGCAGCAGAACGCGCCGAGCGACAGCGCAATGTTCTCGTTCCACAGCACGACGTGCCAGCCCGAGATCACGACAAGCGATGCGCCGACGCTCGCGGCGGCCGACATGCCCAGCGTAAACGGGCTCGCGAGCGGGTTGTTCAGCACGGTCTGCATTTCCGCGCCGGCGAGGCCGAGCGATGCGCCGACCAGAACGGCCATCAGCGCGTACGGGAGGCGTACGTCCCAGAGGATCACGCGCTGCTCGAGCGGCAGCGCGTCCGGCCGGAACAGGCCGGCGACCAGATCCGCGACCGGGAACGGCGACGGGCCGGTGCCGATGTCGACGACGAGCAGGGTGCCGAGCACGCCTGCCAGCAGCAGCAGCGCGCCGACACGGCGTGCGGCCACCGCGCGGTAACGCAGCTTCAGCGATGCGGCGGGCGTGGCGGAAGCGGGCGAGGTGGCGCTCATGCGGCGGCTCCCGCGGCGGGTTCGCCGGCGATGCGCGCGGCGAGCATCGCGCTGGGCACCGCGACGCCGCCGTGATCCTCGCCGTCGATCAGGCGGAACGCGGCGTCGAGACCCGGTCGCGTGCCCACGCGCCGGACGAAATCGCGGGCGGAAGTGACTTGCTTGCGCGCCTGCTGCCGGCGCATGCGTTCGGCGTCGGGATTGGGCGCGCCTTCCTCGAGGCTGCCCGCGGTGACGAGCAGCCGCAGCGCGGGCGCAAGCGGCGCCGGTAGCGCGGCGAAGCGGTCCGCATAGGGCAGCAGCGCACGATCGCCCCACCAGATCGACGGGCTCGCCGCGACATAGCGCCCGAACAGGTGCGGGCGCGTCAGCATCGCGTACAGCGTCAGCAACCCGCCGTACGAATGGCCGAAAAGCGTTTGGCGCGCCGGGTCGACGGCAACCTGCCGCGCGAGCCAGGGCTGTACGTCGTGCTCGATGAAATCGAGAAAGCGGTCCGCGGCGAGGCCCTGGCCGTCGGGCAGCGGCGCGAGCGTGTAGTCGTCCGCGCGGGCGGCCATGTCGTATGGCGCATCGGTCGGGTAGCCGATGCCGATCACGACCGGCTCGGCGTCGGGTGTGCCGTCAGGCCGCGCGCGGCGGTTACGGACGAGTTGCGCGGCAAGCGGAAAGAGCGCGTTGCCGTCGAGCACGGTCAGCACCGGATGGCGCGCGGTGCCGGAAGCCCGGGCGGGCAGCGCGACGAACAGCCGGCGGGTCCTGCCGGCGATCGTCACGTCGAACTGCCGGCTGTTCGGCACCTGAACGGCGGGAGCCGCGTCGAGCGCAGGCCAGCCCGACGCATTGGCGGCGAAGGCGGGGCCGACCCGGCTGCCGAACGGGCCCGCGAGGCCGGCGACGAGCAGCGAGCGGCGCAGCGTGGAAGAAGGCGGCAGCATGTCAGGATCCTTCCTGCACCCAGTATTCGCCATCCAGCGGAACGGGCTGGAAGCGCCGCACCATCGTGTCGAACGTGCTGCGCGGATCGAGGTCGGCGAACAGCGCGGGATGCAGCCACTTGGCCATGGCCTGTACCGCGACGACGTTGAACGGCGAGTTGTAGAAGTGATGCCAGATCGCATAGGCCCGGCGCTCGCGGACCGCGCGCAGCGGCGCGATCTGCGGTCGCTGCAGTGACCGGTCCAGCGAGCGGGCGGCGGTGTCCCGCGACACGCCGGCGCCGAGCGCGATGCGCAGTGGCGCGCTTTGCAGCGTCCGGGTCGAGCCGATACCGGTACCGATGTAGAAATCGGGCTGGCGGCTGAGCAGGTATTCCGGGTTCAGCGTTCCGTGCTCGCCGGGCACGCGGCCCTTCGCGATGTTGTTGCCGCCGGCGGCGTCGAGCAGGCGGCCCATCATGCCCGTCATCGTGTCGCAGCAGTCGCTCGACAGGCCGACGCGGCTTTCGAGGAACACGCTCGGCGCGGCCGGTCTGGCGTTCGCGAGCCGCGTACGGACGAGATCGAACTGCGCTTGCCAGTACGTATTGAAATCCGCTGCGCGCTGGGGCGCGCCGAGGACCTGGCCGAGCAGCGCGATGCTGCGCGTGGTGTTGACGAGCGGGTCGTGCCGGAAATCGACGAAGACAATCGCGACGCCGGCGGCTTCGAGCCGCGCGAGCGTCTCGCGGTCGCGCTCACCGGGGCCGTGACCGCCGCCGAGGCCGAAGATCGCGACCTGCGGACGCAGCGCGAGCGCACGTTCGTCGCTGAAGCTGCCGGATTGCGAGCGGCCGATGCGCGGCACGTCCTTCAGGCGCGGAAAGCGCGCGAGCCATTGCGCGTAGCTGGCCGGGTCGAGCTGTTCGAAATCACCCATCATGCCGACGAGGCGGCGGGCGGGATCGGCGTCGACGACCGCCAGTGCGGGCAGCAGGCGCCCTTCGCCGAGCAGCACGCGCTCGACGTGGGCGGGAATTCGAACCTGCCGACCGGCGAGGTCGGTCACGGTCGTGTCCGCATGCGCCGCATGCATCACGAGCCAGCTACACAGCCATGCGCCGAACATGGCCCACATTCCACTTGTCTTTCTCACGCGACTCCCGATACGATATAAATGAGAATTATTCGCATTTGATTGTAACCGAGCAGCGAGGCATCAAGGCATGCAGGCTGTTTGATCCAACGACGAATTAGTTTGTGCGGGCGCATCGCGCACGCGACGGGGGTATCACGACATGACAGCGCAAACGTCAGCTGTTTTCCATTCCGGCGGCACTCGCCACGACGCGCACGTCGCGAGGATTCGCGAGGTGCGCCCGGGCTTGCGCATCCATGCGGACGATGCGACCGACGAATTCGATGCGGTGATGTCCGGGCAGTGCGCGCCGGGCCTGCACCTCGTCCTGCTGCTCGAAGGCGCGCTCGACGTGTCGTACGGCGACCGGCGCGTGGTGCTGGCGACCGACGCGCGCCAGGCGATCCGCGCGGCGCAGCCGCGGTCCTCGGTGCGGATGCAGTCGTTCCTGCTCAACGCGGTGCAGCCGGACACGTTCCGAAGGCGGCTCAGCAAGGGCGGCTATGCGCGGCGGCTGAGTCTCGCGATGTCGGGCGAGTGGCTGGGCCATCTGCAGGTCGCGAGCCACGGTGCGCTGCCGGCGCGGCTGGATGCGATGCTGTCCGCGCACCTGGCGATCCGTTTCTGGCACCCGACACCGCGCGCGACCGCGCTGGCCGAGCAGATCGTGCGGCCGCCCGCGTATCAGCCGATGCTGCAGGCGATCTATCTCGAAAGCCGCGTGCTCGAATTGCTTGCCGAGGCGTTCGCGCCGCTCGAGACCGAGGTCGAGGCGGTGCAGGCGCCGGATGCGGCGCTGGGCTCGCGCGACTATCGCCGGATGGCGGAGCTGCGCGCGTTTCTGGCGAGCGACGCGGTGCAGGAATTGTCGCTCGAAGACATCGCCCGCCACGCGGGAATGAGCGCCAACGCGATGCAGCGCCAGTTCCGCGCCGCCTATGGCACGACGGTGTTCGATTTCATCCGGGAGCACCATCTGCAGCGTGCGCGGCTGGCGCTCGAGCGCGACGCGGTAAGCGTCAAGCAGGCCGCGGCGCTTGCCGGCTATACGAGCGCGGCGAATTTCGCGACCGCCTACAAGCGCCGATTCGGCGTCACGCCGACGCTTGCGCGCCGCAGCGACCGGCGCTGACTGCGCGCCTGGCGCCGCTCAAACGAGTTCGAAGCTTACGCAAAGGTTTCGGCGTATTACATGTTCCATAATGCAAATGAGAATCAATAACATTAATGGAACATCGAAAGCGCCACCATGTCGAGTCAAGCCGCGTATGCATTGAAGCCGGTCGTCGTTGCCGGCCTGTATCTGATGGGGGTGTCGAGCGCGTGGGCGCAGACGCCCGACCAGTCCGCCGCGTCCGCCACCGTGCAGCCGACCGTTGCCGAGTCGCCGGATCGGGTCGTGCCGAAGGAAATCGTCGTGACGGCGAGCCGTCGCGAGCAGGCCATCCGCGAAGCGCCCGCGAGCATCTCCGTGATTGGCCGCGACGACATCGAGGCGAAGCCCTATACGTCGGTTGCCGAAATCGTCGGCAATGTCGAGGGCGTGAGTGTCGTTGGCGCCTCGCCGAACGACCAGGACATTTCGATTCGCGGGATGCCCGGCGAGTACACGCTGCTGCTCGTCGACGGCCGCCGGCAGAACACGCGTGAAACGATGAACCGCGGCAGCTCGGGCGTGCAGTCGAACCTGATGCCGCCGCTGTCCGCGATCGAGCGGATCGAGGTCGTGCGCGGGCCGATGTCGTCGCTGTACGGCGCCGACGCGATGGGCGGCGTGATCAACGTGATCACGCGCAAGGTGCCGAAGCGCTGGGGCGCCTCGATCACGGCCGGCAGCGTGTGGCAGCTCGAATCGGACCAGGGCGATACGCAGAGCGTCGACTTCTGGCTCGGCGGCCCGCTGAAATCCGACGTGCTGGGGCTGCAGGCGTCGGGCCGTCTCCTGCATCGCGGCGAGGACGACATCTATTATCCGAACAGCGGAACGGGCGGCGCGAACGGCCAGCGGATCGGCAGCTTCGACGTGAAGCTGGCGGCGAAGCCCGCGAGCAACCAGGATGTGAGCGTGAACGTCGGGCGCGAGCAGCTCACCTACCTGAGCACGCCGGGCAAGAGCGCGGCGCCGCTCACGCCGCGCACGGCCGCGACGGCGGTGACCGAAACCCGCCACGTGCGCGACTACTGGGGCATTACGCACGACGGCCGCTGGGGGTTCGGCAACACGACGCTGTCGCTCTACGGCGAGCGAGGCGTGCAGGACCAATGGACGCCGGCCGGCCGCGCGGCGATCCGGCCCGCGTTGACCGACACGATTCTCGAAGGCAAGGCCGAGGTGCCGTGGTGGGGCGAGCGCAACATCCTGACGGTCGGCGGCCAGCACATCTGGTCGACGCTGTCCGGCGTGGCCCGCCAGGACGCCGTGCCGCAGGGCCATGCGGCGAACTCCGATCGGATCCGGCGCAATGCGTGGGCGCTGTTCGGCGAAAACGACTACTTTTTCAACGACCGCTTCACGCTGACGACCGGCGTGCGGCTCGATCACGACGATCGCTACGGCAGTCACGTGAGCCCGCGCATCTACGGCGTCTACAAGCTCAGCCGGGCGTGGACGGTGCGCGGCGGCGTGTCGACGGGCTTCCGGCCGCCTTCGCTGCGCCAGAGCACCGGCGGCTACTGCATGACGTCGGGCGGCGCGGCCGGCGCGGTGCCCGGCACGCTATGCGGCAATCCGGACCTCAAGCCCGAGACCAGCCTGACCGAGGAACTCGGCGTGCGCTACGACCTGGGCGACACCTATGCCGGGCTGACGCTGTTCAACAACCTGTTCAAGAACAAGGTGTCGAGCTACGACACGGGCAAGCCGGATCCGCGCTCGCCGGGCCGCAACCTCTACGTGTACGACAACATCGACCGGGTCAAGCTGTACGGGCTCGAGCTCGGCGCGGGCACGCGCGTGCTGCGCACGCTGAAGGTGTCGGGCGCCTATACGCTGACCCAGTCGCGCCGCGAAGGCAGCGGCGAGAAGGCGTTCAATGGCAGCTCGCTCGACGGCTATCCGCTCGACAAGACGCCGAAGCACAAATTCAACGTGCAGGTCGACTGGACGCCGACGGCGAAGCTCGACCTGTATGCGACCGCGAACTACATCGGCAGCGAATACTGGGCGGCGTTCCGCAACGGCGCGCAGGGCGTGCGCGAACGGCCGTCGACGACGACCTTCGACCTCGGCGGCCGCTACCGGATCGACAAGCGCTTCTCCGTCAACTTCGCCGTGCTGAACCTGACCAACAAAATGGTGCCGATCGACGATCGCACGCGCACGACCGGCCTGAGCGGCAACTGGCTGGTCGACCAGGGGCGCCGCGTCGCGGTGAGCCTCACGGCTGAAATGTGAGGGCATGGCCGGCGCAGGGGCCGGCCCGTTCAATCTGGAGGTCAATACCATGAATGCAATATCCCGTCCTTCCGATCTATCAGTACCCCATAACATATGGGATCTGTATCGCGCCGATACGCCGCTGTTTCTCGCGACGCCGGCCCATACGCTGCTCGCGGCCGATGCGGCGGAAGCCATCCCGCACGCGGATGAGCCGCTGGCCGAACGCGTAACGACGGCGCTGCGTCGTGCGCAGGCGCAAGGGCATGCCGGTGCGGCCGTAGTCGGTGCCGTGCCGTTCGACGCCGATGCACCGGCTGCACTGCGGGTCGCGCGCACGATGCTGCGTGCGGCGCCGCTCGGCGCGCCGCACGCACCGGCGCCGTCCGCAATGCGTCATGCGACGCGCGAGGTGCCGCCGGCGAATGCCTATGCGGACGCCGTGGCACACGCGGTCGCGCGCATCCGGGCAGGCGAACTCGACAAGGTCGTGCTGGCCCGCACGCTCGAAGTCGTCGGCGAGCAGCCGGTCGAAATCGCGCCGCTGGTCGCGCGTCTCGCCGCTCGTAACCCGCACGGCTATACGTTCTCGATCGATCTCGGCGCGGGCCGCACGCTGTTGGGCGCAAGCCCGGAGCTGCTCGTGAACCGATTCGGCGGCGTCGTGCGCGCGAATCCGCTGGCAGGCTCCGCGCCGCGCAGCCGCGATCCCGTCGAGGATCGTCGCCGTGCGCAGGCGCTGCTGGATTCGGTCAAGGATCTCGACGAACACCGCGTCGTCGTGGAGGCGGTACGGGACAGTCTCGCACCATTCTGCAGACATCTCGACGTGCCGTCGCGGCCGTCGCTGATTCATACGGCAACGATGTGGCACCTGTCTACCGAGGTGCGCGGCGAAACCGAGGCGGATGCGCTGACGCTCGCGCTTGCGCTGCATCCGACGCCCGCGGTGTGCGGTGCGCCGCGGGCCGCGGCCCGTGCCTGCATTCGCGATGCCGAGCCGTTCGATCGCGGCTTCTATGCGGGGACGCTCGGCTGGGTCGATGTGCGCGGCGACGGCGAATGGGTCGTGACGATTCGCTGCGCGGAAGCTTTCGACCGCACGCTGCGGCTTTACGCGGGGGCGGGCGTCGTCGCCGGGTCGACACCCGATGGCGAGCGGGCGGAAACGGCCGCCAAGTTCGGGACGATGCTGGATGCATTGGGGATTCGACGCGATGCCGCATCGGGCGGCGAGCGGGAGGCGGCGTGACGGGCGCACACGGCACGCCGTGGCCGGCCGCGCTGGCCGACACGTACAGGAACAAGGGCTATTGGCAGGGTGAGTCGTTCGCGCAGTGGCTCGATGCGCGCGTCGAGCAATGCGCTGAACGGACGGCACTCGTGCAGGGCGACCTCCGGTGGTCGTACCGGACGCTCGCGCTCGAGGCGCAACGGATCGCCTGCGCACTGAGTGCGGCGGGTATAGCGCGAGGCGATCGGGTGGTGCTGCAACTGCCGAACTGCGTCGCGTTTTTCGCGACGACGTTCGCGTTGTTCAGCATCGGCGCGCTGCCGATATTCGCGTTGCCCGCGCATCGCCGCCGAGAGATCGGGTTCTTCTGTCGGCACGCGGGCGCGGTGGCGTATATCGCGGCGGAACGTCACGACGGTTTCGACTACCGGTCGCTTGCGCACGACGTGCGGGCCGACGCACCGACGCTGAAGCAGGTGCTGTTCACGACGCCGGGCAACGCAGGGCTCGATCTTCCCGATGCGCGGGACGCTGCCTTGCCGCCGGGGCCGGCCGCGCACGACGTGGCTTTCCTGCAGCTCTCGGGCGGCAGCACGGGCACGCCGAAACTGATCCCGCGCACGCACGACGATTACCTGTACAGCGTGCGTGAGAGCGCGCGCATCTGCGGGTTGAGCGATCGCAGCGTCTATCTTGCCGCGCTGCCGGCCGCGCACAACTACGCACTCAGTTCTCCCGGCTCGCTGGGCGTGTTCCATGCTGGCGGCACGGTCGTGCTATGCGACAGCGCCAGCCCGGACGTGGCGTTCGACCTGATCGAGCGTGAACGCGTGAACGTGGTCGCGCTGGTGCCGCCGCTCGTGAGCGTCTGGCTGAGCGCGGCCGCGCGGCGCGGGGGCGCGCCGGCGAGCCTCGAACTCGTGCAGGTGGGCGGCGCGCGATTCGATCCGGCGCTGGCGGCGCGCGCGGCGGACGGGTTCGGCGCGCAGCTCCAGCAGGTATTCGGGATGGCGGAAGGGCTCGTCAACTACACGCGGCCGGGCGATCCGCGCGACGTCGTGATAGCCACGCAGGGCCGGCCGATCTCGCCGGACGACGAAATTCTCGTGGTCGACGACGACGATCGTCCGGTGGCGCCGGGCGAGACCGGTCACCTGCTGACCCGCGGCCCGTACACGATCCGCGGCTACTACGACGCGCCGGCGCACAACGCGCGTGCGTTCACGGCGGACGGTTTCTACCGCACCGGCGATCGCGTGCGCGTGACCGAGGGCGGCTATCTCGTCGTCGAAGGCCGGGCGAAGGATCAGATCAATCGCGGCGGCGAGAAGATTTCCGCGGAAGAAATCGAACACCTGCTGCTTGCCCATCCGGGCATCGTCGACGCGGCGCTGGTGCCGATGCCGGACCCGTATCTCGGCGAGCGCAGCTGCGCCTACGTCATTCGCGGCGCCGCTTCGCCGAGTGCGGCCGATCTCGTGCGGTTCGTCCGCGAGCAGGGTGTCGCGACCTACAAGGTGCCGGACCGGATCGAGTTCGTCGATGCATTCCCGAAGACGCCGGTAGGCAAGATCGACAAGCGGGCGTTGCGGCAGCGCATCGCCGATTCCCTGGCCGCCTCCGCGTGATCCGCGCCGCGGCGGCATTTCCGAACTCCTGAGTTTTCCTACATATTCCATCATGGCCATTCCGAAAATCGCTTCCTATCCGATGCCGGCCGACATGCCGGCCAACCGCGTGACCTGGCGGTTCGAGCCGCATCGCGCGGCGCTGCTCGTGCACGACATGCAGGACTACTTCCTCGATTTCTACGATCGCGGTGCGGTGCCGGTGCCGACCTTGCTGGCTCGCGTACGGCGCCTGATCGATTTCGCGCACGCAGCGGGGATGCCGGTCTACTACACCGCGCAGCCCGCGGCCCAGGCGCCGGCGGATCGCGCGCTGCTGACCGACATGTGGGGCCCGGGCCTGACCGGGCAACCGGCGCACGCCGCGATCCACGAGGCCGTCGCGCCGGCGTCCGGCGACATCGTGCTCGACAAGTGGCGCTACAGCGCGTTCCGGCGCTCGGACCTCGAAGCCCGGCTGCGCGAGCAGGGGCGCGACCAGCTTGCGATCTGCGGGATCTATGCGCACATCGGCTGCCTGATGACCGCGTGCGACGCGTTCATGCGCGACATCAAGCCGTTCTTCGTCGGCGATGCGCTGGCGGATTTCTCCGAGCGCGAGCACCGGATGGCGCTCGACTACGTCGCGGGGCGTTGCGGCAGCGTCGTGTCGACCGACACGCTCGTCGCCGCCGCGCGCGGCGATGCCGCGACGCCGATGCTCGACGAGGTCGTGCGGCTGGTTGCCGAGAGCCTGCGCGTGCCGGCCGCGGAATTGCGCGTGGACGCCAACCTCGTCGATTGCGGCGTCGACTCGATCCGCATGATGACGTTCGTCGAGCGGTGGCGGGCCGATGGGCACGACGTGACGTTCGTGCAGCTTGCCGAGCAGCCGACACTCGAGGCGTGGGCACGCCTGCTGCAACAACGCACCGTGCTGGTGCCGGCATGACGACGCAGGCAGGGCTCGACACGCGTGCGGCGCCGTTCGTCAGCACCGCGGAAGTCACGCTTGCGCAGGCCGAACGTGTGCTGTTCAAACTGTGCAAGCACTACGCGATCAAGGTGCCCGTCGTGTTCGACGCGCACCGCGCGACCGTCGATTTTCCTTACGGAACCTGCCGGATGCAGCGTACCGACGATCTGGTGCGGATACGCTGCGAAGCCGATTCGGCCGACAAGCTCGCACAGATCCAGTACGTGATGGACGAGCATCTGGTGCTGATGTCGCGCAATCGCGAACTCGTGATTGCGTGGCAGCGCGCGGACTGACCGCGTGCGGTTCCGGTTCAACGTTTATTCGCGATACCTTCATTCATGCAACTCGAAGAACGACCGATGCGCGCGACGTCCGCGCAATACGGAATCTGGGTCGCGCAGCAGGTCGATCCGGACGATCCGGGCTACCTGACGGCCGAAATCGTCGAACTCGACGGCGCACTCGACGCCGACGCGCTGACCGGGAGCGTCGAGGCGGTACTCGATCATGCCGACGCGCTGCACATGCGCTTCGCGTGGGCGGACGACCGGCTCTGGCAAATCCGCCGTGCGTCGAATACGCGTCTGCCGCTCGTGGACCTGTCGGCGCAAGCCGAGCCGGAGCAGGCGGCGCACCGCTGGATCAAGGCGTCGCTGGCGGTGTGCTGCGACGTGACGTCCGATCCGCTGTATCGCACCGCGCTGCTGAAGCTGTCGCCGACACGGCACTGGTGGTATCTGCAGGTTCATCACATCGCGCTCGACGGCTTCGGCTACGGGCTACTGCAGCAGGCCGTCGCCGCCCGCTACAGCGCATGCGTCGGCCATGCGCCGCCGCCGGCGTTGCCCGACTGGCGCGTGGATCGCGTCGTTGACGCCGAAGCGCGTTATCGCGAGGGCGGTGGCTTCGATACCGATCGCGCGTTCTGGCGCGAGCATCTGCGCGACGTTCCCGCGCCGCTCGTGCTCGCACCGAAACAGGACATCGCCGGCGACGCGCTGCGGGTCACGCGCGTCGTCGACGGCAGCCGGCTGGCTGCGCTCAGGCAAGCCGCCGAGCGCGCGGACGTCGACTGGAACGCGTGGCTGCTGTGCGCGACCGGAATCTGGCTGGCCCGGCAGGGCGGCCAGCGCGACCTGACGCTCGGGCTGCCGGTGATGAACCGTCTCGGCACGCCCGCGCTCGGCGTGCCGTGCATGGCAATGAACATCGTGCCGTTTCGCGTGCATGTCGACGCGGGCCATTCGCCGGGCGATCTCGCGCGCGCCTGTGCGGCGCAACTGCGCGCGATCCGGCCGCACCTGTATTACCGCTACGGCTGGATTCGCGGCGATCTGGGTCTGCTCGAGGGCAATGCTTTCCTGTTCAACCAGGCCGTCAACGTGATGCCGTTCGAGCGGCAGGTCGCGTTCCGCGGGCTGGCGAGCGATACGCGCGCGGTGAGCGGCGGGCCGGTGAGGGACCTGAACGTGACGCTTGCCGTGCGCGGCGGCGCATGGCATTTGACGCTCGAGGCGAATCCGGACGCGTACGACGCCGCCACGCTGGCGGGCTACGCACAGGCCTTCCTGCACTGGCTCGACACGTTCGCCGCCTGCGCGGAGAACGAACCGGTCGCGCGTCTGCTGGACGACATACCGGCGCCGTCGATCGTGCGCGGCCCGCCGCTGCCCGGGCCGCACGACGACGTACTCGCGCTGATCGAGCGCGCCGCCGGCACGACGCATGCAAGCACGGCGATCGAAGCAGGGGATCGTCGCGTCGACTATCGGACCTTGCTCGCCGATACCGACACGCTGGAGGCCGAGCTTGCACGGCGCGGTGTGACGCGTGAGACACGCGTGGCGATCGCGGCGCCGCGCGCGCCGGACGTGATCGCGGCGATGCTGGCCGTGCTGAAGCTCGGCGCCGTCGTCGTGCCGCTCGATCCGGACGGGCCGCCGCAACGGACGGCCGCGATGCTGGCGGACGCGGCGCCCGCGCTCGTGATGACGCGCGGCGCGCATCGTGCATGCGCGGGTGCGTATCCGGTGCTCGATCTCGATGCGGCGCGCGTGCCGGCGATGCGCCCCGCATCGATACCGGACGAACCGGTACCGGACTCGCTGCCTGCGTATCTGTTGTACACGTCGGGGTCGACCGGCCGCCCGAACGGTGTGCTGATCGGGCGCGGCGCGCTCGCGCAGTTCGTCGCGAGCACGCGCGGGTTGTATCGCATCGGGCCTGACGACCGCGTGCTGCAGTTCGCGCCGCTGCATTTCGACGCGAGTTTCGAGGAGATCTTCGCGACGCTCTGCCACGGCGCGACGCTCGTGCTGCGGGACGACGCGATGCTCGATTCGGTCGAGACGTTCACGGCCGAAGTGGAGCGGCGCGGGATTACCGTGCTCGATCTGCCGACCGCGTACTGGCACGTGCTCGCGCATGCGCTCGACGCTCGTCATGCGCGTCGGCTCAAGCGCGTGCGCCTGACGATCATCGGCGGCGAGGCTGCATTGCCGGAGCGAATCCGGCGCTGGCGCGCGCACCTGCCGCATCAGGCGCTGCTCAACACCTACGGGCCGACCGAGGCGACGATCATTGCGACCGCGGCGTGCGTCGGCGGCCCGGATGCGATCTGGCGGGACGGCGAGCCGGTGCCGATCGGCACGCCGCGCGCGGGTGTCGACGTGTGCATCGTCGACGAGCGCGGATACCCGGTTGCCGAGGGGCGCACGGGTGAACTGGTGCTGAGCGGCGGCGGTCTGGCGCTTGCGTATGCCGGCAATCCCGCGCTGACGTCGGAGCGGTTCGTGACCTTGCCGCGCGGCGGCCGGCGGGCGTACCGTACCGGCGATCTCGCGACGCTGCGTGACGGCCGGCTGTATTTCGACGGCCGGATCGATCACGAAGTGAAGATCAGCGGCGTGCGCATCGACCCGCGCGAGATCGAGGACGCGCTGCTGCGCGTGCCGGACGTGCGCGAGGCGGCGGTGGTCGCATCGCGCAGCGGGGCGGGTACCGTGACGCTCGCGGCGTTCGTCGCCGGGCCGGCCGAAGCCGCCGCGTTGCGTACGCAACTCGCGCAGCGCCTGCCTGCCGCCGCGATTCCGGATCGTTGCCATGTGCTCGAGCGGCTGCCGCGCAACGCGAACGGCAAGATCGATCGCCAGGCGCTGCAGCGGTTCGATGCGCGGCGCGATGACGCGGCCGACGATCCGCGCACCGGCGCGCTCGAGCGGCAGGTGATGGCCGTGTGGCGCAACGTACTCGGCGACGTCGCGCTCACGCCGGACGCCAACTTCTTCGACATCGGCGGCAAGTCGCTGCAGGCGATGCAGGCGAGCGCAAGGCTCGCGACGGAGCTCGGGCGGGACGTGCCCGTATCGATGCTGTTCCGGCATCCGACCATCGCGGCGCTGACTGCCGCATTGCGCACGCCGCTGCCGTATCGGCCGCGCACCGAACGCCATGCGTTCGCCCCGCACCTGGCGATCCAGACGGCCGCGGGGGATGCCCCGCGGCTCGTCTGCATTCATCCGGCCGACGGTCTCGCGTGGAGCTACCTGCGTCTCGCGGCCTACCTGCCCGACGCGACGGTCGACGGACTGCAGCTCTGCGTCGACGATACGCGCGGCGCGGCCGATTTCGACGCACTCGTCGAGACCTATGTGCGACGCGTACGGGCGCTTCAACCGGATGGCCCGTATCACCTGCTCGGATGGTCGCTCGGCGGCGCGCTCGCGTATGGCGTCGCAGCCGCGCTGGCGAGCGACGGCTGCACGGTCGGCACGGTCGCGTTGATGGACAGCTATCCGTCGTCGGCATGGGCGGCGCAGCCGCAGCCGGTACGCGGCGACGCACTGCGGATCCTGCTGACGGTCAATGGCGACTTCGATACGGCGGCGCTGTCCGACGCGGCACTGCGGCAGCGCCTGCTGCGCGCGGGCAGCCCGTTCGCGACGCTCGGCGGCGCGGGCCTCGACGCATTCGTCGAGGCCACGCTGCGGCAGATGCGGCAGTTCCGGGCGGCATCGACACCACGCTACGACGGCGAAGTGCTGCTCTTCAACGCGACCCGCAAGCGACGCGGCACGCCGTCGCCCGAGAGCTGGGACGCGCACCGGCCTCCCGCGTCGACGATCTGCGTGGCGCTCGACTGCTCGCACGACGGGATGTCGGATCCTGAACCGATGGCGGCGATCGGCGCCGTCCTGACCGAACGGCTCGCGTCATGCGCGGGCCCGGCGCTTCAAGCACGGAATTCGAATCGATGAACAGTAAAACGAACCTGACTTTTCCGGCCGGCGTGGCCATCGTGACCGGTGCGGCGCGAGGGATCGGCGCCGCGGTTGCGCGTGCGCTCGCCGAACTCGGCGTCGACGTGGCCGCGTTCGATGCGGACGGCGACGCACTGGCGCGCCGTGGCCGACCGCCGGCCGGCGCCCGGGCGCATGCACGCATTCGAGGTCGACGTCGCCGACGCGCATGCCGTGCGCACGGCGGTCGAGCGAGTGGAAGCGTCCGTCGGTCCGATCGGGATGCTTGCGAACGTCGCCGGTGTGTTGCGGCTGGCGAGCACGACGTCGCTGACGGACGACGACTGGGCGCATTGCTTCGGGGTGAACGCGCACGGCGTGTTCCACCTGTCGCGGGCAGTCGCGCCGCACATGATCGCGCGGCGGGCGGGCAGCATCGTGACCGTCGGCTCGAACGCGGCGCTCGTGCCGCGCACGCAGATGGCCGCGTATGCGGCATCGAAGGCGGCCGCTCACCAGTTCACCCGTTGTCTCGGGCTCGAGCTGGCCGGCCACGGCATTCGCTGCAACATCGTCGCACCGGGCTCGACCGATACGCCGATGCAGCGCCAGCTATGGACGGGCCCCGAAGGGCCGGCGGGCGTCATCGGCGGGTCGCTCGGCACCTATCGAACCGGTATTCCGCTCGGCCGCATCGCGGCTCCCGACGATATTGCCGAAGCCGTGCTGTTCCTGCTGTCCGACGCGTCGCGCCACGTCACGCTGCACACGCTGTGCGTGGACGGCGGCGCGACACTGGGCGTGTGAGGCGCGATCGGTTGCCAGGGCACAAGCGATGAAACACCTGACCGTACTGACCGGGCAGGGCGCGGCGGACGCTTTCGCGCAGCCGCGCCAGGACGAGCGGCTGCGCGTCGGCGTGCGCCTGCCGTCTCCCGACACCCTGCGCCGCGACGTGCCGGCGTCGTTCGCCGCGCTGGCGACCGTCGACGCGGGACGCTCACAGTCGCGCGCGATTCTCGAGCGGCGCGCTGTGCGACGGCTGCTCGGTGACCGATCCGTGCATCGGCTGGGAGGCGACCGAGGACGCGCTGCTGCATGCGTGCAGCCGGCTGCGCGAGCGGGCGCGCCGACGTGGCCGGCATACGCCGCTTTTCCCCATTTCTTCATCATCAACGCAACCATGTCTACCACTTCTGCTGACACCCTGAATACGCCGGCCGGTGCCGGCGCGTCTTTCCTGCCGCTGCTGCTCGCGAATTTCTCGATGGTCGCGGGGACCTATGCATTCGTCACGGTCGCGGGCCCGATGGCGCGCCGCATGCATCTCGCGCCGCTGCACATCGGCGCGATCATCGGCATCGTCGGTCTCGTGTGGATGCTGGCCGCACCGCGCTGGGCGCGGGTTGCGGACCTGCGCGGACGGCTGCCGGCGATGCGTGCCGCGATCGGCGGCTTCGTCGCGAGTTCGCTGCTGCTGACGGGTTACGTCGGCTGGGCGCTGCGCAACGGCGGTACGGCCGTTCCGGCTGTCTGGACCGGCTTCGTCGCGCTGCTTGTGACGCGAGCGGCGATGGGCGGCTGCTATGCGGGGCTGTCGGTTGCCGCGACCGCATGGATTGCAGACCGGACCGCCGTCGAGGGGCGGGCGGGGGCGATTGCCAGGTTCGGCGCCGCGGGTGCCGTCGGGATGGTCGTCGCGCCGCCGCTGGCCGGCTGGATCGCCGGATACGACATGACGCTCGCGCTGGCGGTGTTTGCGCTGTTGCCGCTGGCCGGGCTGGCCGGATTGCGCGGCCAGCGCGAAGGGCGCGAATACGCGGTGCGGCAGGCGCCGCCGCGACTGAAACCGACCGAGCCGCGCCTGCGCTTGCCCTGGTTCAGTGCGCTGGCGCTTTATAGCGCGGTGATGATCGCGAACAGCGCACTCGGGTTTTACGTGATCGATCGGCTGGGCGTGAGCGCGCAGGCCGCGTCGCTCACGACGGGTTATGCGCTCGGCAGTGCGGGCCTCGGCCTGATTGCGATGCAGGCGCTGGTCGGGCGTTTGCGGGTGGTCGCCCCGGTGCAGTGGCTGCGATGGGGCGCACTCGTCGCCGGCGCCGGATTCGCGTCGGTCCTGGTGGCCGGAGCCACGCAGCCGCTGCTGCTGTGTGCAAGCTATCTCGTGGCGGCATGCGGGATGGGGGCGGCGTTTCCCGCTGCAGCGGCGCTGGCGAGCGCGCGCGTGGCGGCCCACGAGCAGGCCGCCTGTGCGGGGGCGATGTCGATGGCCCAGGGGCTCAGCATGGTGATCGGACCGCTCGCCGGCGCGATGCTGTACGAGTTGCATCCGGCCCTGCCGTTCGTGTCGATCGGCGTGATCCTGGCAGGCGTTTCCGCTGCCGCGTCGTGGCGCGGGTCGCGCGCGGCGCACGCGTAGCGCTGCATGCGCCGGTGCCGTGCGACACGCGTCGGCTGTCGGCTCATGGCACGAGCGACGGCCGGCGGCACCGGCTCGTTACGTCAAGCTTTGTCAAATTGTCGAAAAAACGGCCGGCCGGGCATATCCGGCGGCCCCGCGGGGCTCTCAGGTGCGGGTTGATTGAGTATCCTTGAATGCGATTCGCGGTACTCATGCAGTCACAACCGGGAGGCTTCACATGAATGCACGTCTATACCGCGCGACCGTTGCCGGCGCGCTGATCGGGTTGCTCGCGCCGTTTTCGGTGGCGCACGCGCAGCTTGGCGATGTCCTGAAGCAGGTCGGCGGCGGTGGCGATTCAGGCGGCAGCGCGGGCGGTGCGCTCGGCAATCTCGGCGGGCTCGGCGGTGCCCTGACGGGCGGGGGTGGTTCATCGCTGATGCCGGGCAGCACCGGCAACGTCGCGGGCATCCTGCAGTTCTGCATCCAGAACAACTATCTCGGCGGGGCGTCCGGCGGCGCGTCGTCGGTGAAGGACGCGCTGATGGGCAAGCTCGGCGGCAACGCGTCGTCCGACAGCGGGTATACCAGCGGCGCAAGCGGGATCCTCGATGCCGGCAACGGCGGCAAGCTCGACCTGAGCGGCGGTGGGCTGAAGCAGCAGGTCACCAAGCAGATCTGCGACAAGGTGCTGACGCAGGCGAAGTCGCTGTTGTAAGCGTCTCGGCGCGTGGCGGTGCGGTGCGAGGTGTACCGCGCCAGTCGGTGATCGCGACTGCCACGCGCACATCGAAGAACGGACGGGCGGCCGCGCGATGCCGCGGCCCGCACGCATGGACTCAATCGGCCAGCCGCTTGTCGGCGAGCGCCTTGCAGCAGTCTTCGTACACCCATTGCACGAGTTTCGCCCGATAGTCGAGATCGTCGGTATCGACGATTTCCTCGACCGCGTCGCGCGCCCACGACGCATCGACGAACCCGGCGTGCCGCTTCGCGATGTCCTGCGCGAGCGCCGCGAGCTTGGCAACGGCCAGCCAGTCGGCCTGGCGGTGATGGCGGTCGAGCCAGCGGTGCGCAGCCTGGACCTGGAACGTGGCGTCCGGCCACGATTCGTTGAGGTAAAACGCGCCGAGATTGCCGCAGGTGAGCCAGCAAAGCAGTTCCAGGCGGTCTTGCGAGCCGAGGGTATGGGGTGCGTCGGACATGGCAGCGCTCACGAAATTCGTCGATTCCGGGCGGCGCCGGTTGGTTGCAATGGGCCGGTGCCGATAATAAAAACATAGCACGATGCGGGCCCGGCCGCGCACCCGGGCGGATGCTGACATGGCGGCGACGAAACGGACGCTGCGCCGGCGTGGACGGCCGACGGCAGAATGAGGGGGAGCGGGAACGGAAAGCGCGCGAACGCATGAGGAACCGCGCGGGAAGAAGCGGCCCGGAACCGGCCGCTTGCGCCGCGACGCGGGCCGGTTGCCGACCCGCCGCAGCCCGGCGCGCGGGCTGCGGATGCGCGGGATCAGGCCGTCGTGTGCGTGGCGCGCGCGATCGAGCGGATGCTGCGCTCGACGCGGATCAGGATGATCAGCACCGCGAGCGACACGAACGAATACAGCGCGACGAGCGCGGCGACGCCCGCGTAGCGCGCGGTCTGGCCATTCTCGGCGGCCGTTTCTTCCGCGGCCTTCTTCTCGTTGTCGATCGCGGTCCGGCGTGCATCGTAGCGCTCGGAGAAGTCGCGCATGACCGCCGACACGACGCCGGTGTACGCCTGCTCGCGCGCATATTCGTCGCCGTGCCCGGAGACCTTCTTCTTGACGCTGGCCGCGACGTCCGCGCGCGACAGCACCTTGTCGAGATACGCGATCTGCTGCTCGTAGTACGCGACGTCCGGATGGTCGTCGTCGCCGAGCACGCGCTGGAACGACGGCTCGTACGCGTCGCGATCGACCGCGTAGTCCGGCGACAGGGCCGCCCGGCCGTGCTTCTGCACGATGCCCGACAGGCGCGTCGACAGGCGCAGCGCGGGCGACGCGTTGTCGTCCTTGGCTGCCGCGCCGTCGGCGGCCGGCGTGGCCTTGGCGGGTGCGTCGTTCTCCCACGCGAACGACGCTGGATCGACCTGGATGGCCGAATCGACCTTCGGCGGTTTCGAGAGGCGTGCATCGAGTGCGATCGCGCCGAAAATGACCCCGCCGATCAGGACCGCGGTCGCGAACAACAGCACGATCACGCGCAGTACCTGAAGATAGCCGCCCTCGATTTTGGTCAGGATGCTCAAGGCATTCTCCTTTCTTATGATGAATGAGGCGCCGAGGCTAAAGACCTTTCCAATGGCTGTCAATCGTCACACCGGTGGACTGAAACGCTCGCTAGAATGTCGGCTTTCCTGGAGGCGGAAAGCGATGAAAATCTACGACCAGTTCTATATCGACGGCGCGTGGCGCAAACCGGCCGGCACCGGCACGATCGACGTGATCGACTCGGGCACCGAAGCCGTGATCGGCCGGATTCCGGAAGGCGTCGCGTCCGACGCGCAGGACGCGATCCGCGCGGCGCGCGCAGCCTTCGACGCGTGGGCGGCCACGCCCGCCGCGACGCGCGCGGGCTACCTGCGCAAGATCGTCGAGCATCTGCAGGCGCGCAGCGAGGAGCTCGCGCAGTCGATCACCGGCGAAGTCGGGATGCCGATCAAGCTGTCGCGTGCGATCCAGGTCGGCGGCCCGATCTACAACTGGAAGGCGTACGCGAAGCTTGCGGAGTCGTTCGAGTTCGAGGCACAGGTCGGCAACTCGCTCGTCGTGCGCGAGCCGGTCGGCGTCGTCGCGGCGATCACGCCGTGGAACTACCCGCTCAACCAGGTGACGCTGAAGGTCGCGCCGGCGCTCGCAGCCGGCTGCACGGTCGTCCTGAAGCCGTCCGAAGTGGCGCCGCTCAACGCGTTCATGCTCGCCGAAGCGATTCACGAAGCCGGGCTGCCGGCCGGCGTGTTCAACCTCGTGTGCGGCTATGGCCCGGTGGTCGGGGAGGTGCTGGCCACCGACCCGGACGTCGACATGGTGTCGTTCACCGGCTCGACGCGCGCCGGCAAGCGCGTGGCCGAGCTGGCGGCCGCGGGCGTCAAGCGCGTCGCGCTCGAGCTGGGCGGCAAGTCGGCGTCGGTGATCCTCGACGATGCCGATTTCGCGACGGCGGTGAAGGGCACGGTCAACGCGTGCTACCTGAACGCGGGGCAGACCTGCTCGGCGCACACGCGGATGCTGGTGCCGCAAGCGCGCTACGAAGAGGCGCGCGAGCTCGCGAAGGCGGCGGCAGAAACCTACGTCGCCGGCGATCCGCGGCAGGACGCGACGCGCCTTGGGGCGCTTGCGTCGGCCGTCCAGCAGCAGCGTGTGCAGGACTACATCCAGCGCGGGATCGACGAAGGCGCGGAACTCGTGACGGGCGGCACGGGCATGCCGGAAGGGCTCGCGAAGGGTTTCTTCGTGAAGCCGACCGTGTTCGGCCGGGTCGACCCGAAATCGACGATCGCGCAGGAAGAAATCTTCGGGCCGGTGCTGTCGATCATCACGTATCGCGATGAAGACGAGGCCGTGCGAATCGCGAACGATTCGCCGTACGGGCTCGGCGGCGCGGTATGGGCCGGCAGCGACGAACGCGCGATGGGCATCGCGCGCCGCATCCGCACCGGGCAGGTCGACATCAACGGCGGCACATGGAACATGGCCGCGCCGTTCGGCGGCTACAAGCAGTCGGGGCACGGCCGCGAGAACGGCGTGTACGGGCTCGAGGAATATCTCGAGTACAAGTCGATGCAGCTCAAGCCCGCGAAGCCGGCCTGAGCGTTTCTCACGGCCCGAACCGGAAACGGCACGCTCGCGTGCCGTTTTTTTATTGACGGGCGTCAAGGTGCGCGTCGGTGGATCGTCGATCATCGCGGTTCCGATGTTCCGATGAGGTTTCAGATGACCGTACGCACTTCCTTTCCGCCGCTGACGATTCGCGGCCGCACCTTGCTGCCCGTCGTGCAGGGCGGCATGGGCGTCGGTATCTCCGCGCACCGGCTGGCGGGCAGCGTCGCGCGCGAAGGCGCGGTCGGCACGATCGCGAGCATCGACCTGCGTCACCATCATGCGGACCTGCTCGCGCGTTGCCGCGCGCAACCCGATCGCGCGACGCTCGAGGCCGCGAACCTCGAGGCGCTCGCACGCGAGATCCGCCTCGCGAAGACCTACAGCGAAGGGCGCGGGATGATCGCGGTCAACGTGATGAAGGCCGTGAGCGCGCATGCGGACTACGTGCGGGTGGCGTGCGACGAAGGGGCGGACGCGATCGTGATGGGTGCGGGCCTGCCGCTCGACCTGCCCGACCTCACGCAAGGACACGACATCGCGCTGATCCCGATCCTGTCGGACAGCCGCGGGATCGCGCTCGTGCTGAAGAAGTGGATGAAGAAGGGGCGCTTGCCCGACGCGATCGTGATCGAGCATCCGGCGCATGCGGGCGGCCATCTCGGCGTCACGCAGATCGACGACATGCACGACCTTCGATTCGATTTCGCGCGCGTGCTCGACGAAACCGCTCAGGTGATGGCATCGCTCGGGCTCGCGCGCGAAACGATCCCGTTGATCGTTGCGGGCGGGATCAACAGTCACGACGCGGTGCGCGCGGCGCTCGAGGCCGGCGCGAACGGCGTGCAGGTCGGGACACCGTTCGCGGTGACGGAAGAAGGCGATGCGCATCCGCACTTCAAGCGTGTGCTGGCCGACGCGACGCCCGACGACATCGTCGAATTCGTCAGCGTGACGGGGTTGCCGGCACGTGCGGTGAAGACGCCGTGGCTCGATCGTTACCTGCGCAACGAGGCGCGCATCCGCACCAAGCTCGGCGCGCTGAAGCAGCGTTGCCCGACCGCGCTCGAATGCCTGAGCGTATGCGGCTTGCGCGACGGCATCGAGAAGTTCGGCCATTTCTGCATCGACACGCGGCTTGCGGCTGCATTGCGCGGCGACGTCGCGAACGGGCTGTTCTTCCGTGGCCGCGAAGCGTTGCCGTTCGGCCGTGCGATCCGAAGCGTGCGCGATTTGCTCGATCTGCTGCTGACGGGCCATGCGACCGAGCCTGCGGCAAACCGTCCCACGTTTACGCTGGCTTGACGGATATCAACATGACGAAAAGACCCTGCAGGGAGAATGGAAACCATTCTTTGGGGGTCCGTACCATGCATAAAACGATTCGAACTTGTGTTACCGCTGCCGCCGTTGCGGCCGCTTTCGCCGCGATGCCTTCGCTGTCGCACGCGGCCTCTCCCGGCGACGGCATCAACCAGGGCGACGTCCTGGTCCGGCTGCGTGCGATCAGCATCCAGCCGAACGAACGCGCGAGCGATACGCTGGGCGCGCTGAACGTCGGCGTGAACAACGCGATCGTGCCCGAGCTCGACTTCACGTACATGATCCGCGACTACCTCGGCGTCGAACTGATCCTCGGCACGTCGAGGCACCAGCTGACGTCGAGCCTCGGCAATCTCGGCGGCGTGGGCGTGCTGCCGCCGACGCTGCTGCTGCAGTACCACTTCAACCACGCCGGCAAGGTGCGTCCGTACGTCGGCGCGGGGGTGAACTACACGTACTTCTACAACAACGGGCTCAACGTCGGCGGGGAGGGCGTGTCGATCAACAAGAGCAGCTTCGGCCCGGCGCTGCAGTTCGGCGTGGACGTGCAGTTGACGAAGAAGGTGTTCATGAACGTCGACGTGAAGAAGATCTGGATGAGCACCGATGCGACGCTCGGCGACAAGGGCATCGGCACGCTGCACATCGATCCGCTGATCGTCGGCGTGGGCGTCGGGATGAAGTTCTAGGCGCGTTCGGAAAAGAACAGAGTTGGGGTTGGCGGCATGGCGGTCGGCATGCCGCTCTTTTTTTGCGCGGCTTGCGCGACGGACGCGGGCAACGATTCGCAGCGCGCGTCGGCACGCTCGTAATAGCGCGTCGTCGCAGGCGGCGTGGCCGGCAGCGCAATCGCCAGGCGGCAGGACGTGCCGTTCGGCAACGCGACCCGCAGCGGCGTGGTCAGTTGGGCGCCCGTGAGCAGCAACCTGCCTTCGCTTCCGGTGACGGTTACGAACCGGTCGTCGTCGTCGACGACGGTCGACAGCACCGGCAGCGGCGCGCCGTTCGCCAGCGTGACAGTCAGCAGCACGCGCCGCGTGTGCTCGACGGCAAATTCGACGTGGCTGACGGAGCCGCGGCCGGCTTCGACGGTCTGTATGCCGTTCTTCAGGTCCAGATTGCGCGGCAGGCTTTTCGTGTTGATCCGGACGAGTGTTCGCGCGTACGCGGGCAGCGACGCGATGACGGCGCGGCCGTGGCGATCGGTCCAGACCGGGCCCGACGGCGTGACGAGTTCGATGCCGGCGCGATCGCCGACGCGGGCGAGTGCGAGCGTGTCGCGGATCTCGTACGGCGACAGCATGCCGACGCCACCGAGCAGCGCGACCGCACCGCGCAGATTGACACCGAGTGTGGCGCGCTCGGCGCCGTAGAGGCCCGCGTTGACGATCGCGCGCACATGCTTCGGCGTGGCGCTGACCGTCGCGCGGATCGACGGCGACCGGGTCGCGGTGTCGTAGTCGGCCGCGACGCTGTAACTGCCGGTCCGGCCGAACGTGTCGGAATAGCGGGCGCCCGAACGCACCGAGCCGCCGGTGACGTTCGCAAAGGCGCTGACGCTGCGCGTGCCGATCGGCACGGTCGCGCTCACATAAACCTGGACGCCGGCGCCGCCGCGGGTGCCGAACGTCCGGCTCACGTTCAGTGCGAGCGAGCCCGCCCCGAACGGGCGGGTCCATGCGCCGGCGATGCGCTGCATCGCGGGACCGTCGAATACCGCGACCCGCGTGTAGTCGAACGACAGCATGCCGAGCGTGCGATCGCGCCAACCGAGTGCCGCCGCGAACTGGGTACGCGCCGGCGGCGTGAAGGCATCGATCGATCGCACCGAATCGGTCAGTTCGCGGTATCCGGACGTGCGCCGGACGAACGACACATCGGCGCGCAATGGCGTGTCGCCGTTGCTCGCCAGCGCGATACGCGTCTGGGCGCCTTGGCGACCGGCGGCGCGGGTGAGGTCGACGCCGACGGCCGCGGCGACGCCGGCAAGTGGTGCGAATTCGACGCTCGCGGCGCCCGCCTGCAACGGCGACGACATGAGGATGCCGGCGTTGAGCCGTGCGTGTTGCCGGATCTGCCAGCCGTACGTGGCGGTCGCGAGCCACGGCGCTTGTGCGTAGCCGTCGTTCTGCAGGCGGCCCACCGCGATCGCCAGCCCTTGCGCGGCGCCGAGCCCGGCCCCTGGCAGCGACGAACCCGGCACCACGAAATGCTGCACGTCGCCCGTGGCCTCGACGACGGTCACGTCGAGATCCGCGCTGCCGCTGACAAGCGGCAGGTCGCTCAGCGTGAACGGCCCCGGCGGCAGCTGCGACGCATGGATCAGTACGCCGAGCTGGCGCACCTCGACGCGCGCCTGCGTGCGTGCGATCCCGGTCACGCGTGCGGCCGCGCCGGGCGTGACGGCGAGCGCTTCGTCCGGAAACATCTGCACACCGAACGTCCGGCCAATCGCGAACAGCGTCGAGCGCGGGACGATCTGCCCGGCCTGCAGCGTCGTGCCGTGCGAGGCGAACGTGCGCTGTGCGTAGGCTGCCTGATGATCGATGCCGGCATGGCCGTCGACGACCGTGGCGATCTGGCTGCTGCGCACGATCCAGTCCGCCGCGTTGAAACCGGCTTCGGTCGTGGCTTGCCAGTATTGCGACGTGCCGGCCGGATTGCGCGTCGTCGTCGCGAGCAGGTCGTAGTTGACGAGCCCGGCGAAGCCGCCGTGCTCGAACATATCGGGCGTGCGGCGGCCCGTGTCGAGTGCGTCGGCCGGCACGACGAGGTCGACGGCGCCGTCGGCCGGGCGCAGCGCGACGATCGCCTGCGGATAGGCGCGCCGGTAGTCGTAGCATGGCGGCGTGTCGTCGCTGGCGCTCCGCGCGGTCGCCGTGATCGCCGCAGTCGCATCCCGGAGCGCGTCGGGCACCACGAGGCCGGCCGCGCGCAGCAGGCCGGGCGTCGCGCACAGGTTGCCGTTGTCGTCGAATCGCGCATCGGCGCCGCCGGCTCGCCTGCCGTTGACCGTCAGCCGAACGGAAGCCGTGCCGGGCGTGAAGCGCGGCGCGTGCGCGAAATAGCGGCTCGCCGTGGCGTCGATCCCGTGCTCGCGCAGCGCGCCGTTGTCGAACTCGACCGTCTCGGGCGCGGTGCGGTCTGGGCTGGCGGCGGTGCACGGCATGCAGCTCGCAACGGCGGACAGCGCGAGCGCGACGAGGCCGCGCAGGCCATGAATGGCGCCTGACATGGCAGATCCGGAATCGAAGACGCGGTGCTTACCGTTGCGTGGCCGTATCGCCCGTGGCGGGGACAAGCGCTGCGTCGTAGTGCTCGACCGAGTAGCCGTAGACGGTGGCGGGGAAGAGGCGCACGCGCTCGGGCGTCGTGGCCTCGCGGGCCAGCGCAGTCCGGAGGGTCTGTCCGGCCAGCACGTAGGGTGCCGGCAGCGACACGATCTGCCGCGACGGCAGCAACTGCACTTTCTGTTCGAGGCGCACCACATAGCGGCTGTCGTTGCGCACAATTAGCCTGCCGTCCTCGATCGACCACTTCAGCAGTTCCCATGGCCTGTCGTTGCGCGCGAGGTCTTGCGGCTGGATCAGCACCGGCAGGTTCTGGCGAATGATCGTCTGGATCTCGTTTTTGCCCTGGCGTTTCGGCGGAATGCCGGAGAACGAGACGCGGGCGAGGCGCTGCGTGGCGAGCGGCTCGTTGCCGGCGAGAACGAACCGGACGAGCTGCACCGCACCGGCTTCGACGCGCGCGATTGGGGGCGTCACGATGACGAGCTCGGCCTTGTCCTCGGGAATGGGCTCGACCGTCGTATGCAGGAGTGTCGGGTGGTTGTCGGTGTTCCTGACCGAGATCGTTCCTTCGCCGTCGGCTTCGTCGACGATCACGACGGATGTCTCGGGCACGACGCCCATTGCGTGTGCGACGCTCGAACCGATCAGGCAACCGAGGAGCGGGGCGAGCAACGACGCCCGCAGGGTATGGCGTGCAGGGAATTTCATGGCGGTGGCTGGCTTGGCGGTAATGCGGCGCACCGCCGCTTCGGCGAAGCGGCGGTGCAGTCGACGCCTGTCAGGCAATCGACGCGATCGGAGAAAAGACGCGTACCGGAATTACAGGTACACGAGCGACACGGTGGCGAGGCCGTCGAGATTGATTTCCTGGCTCAGGTCGAGATTCGACGTCTTTTCGATGGCGGCCTGCACGTCGAGCGTGCCGGTGAAGACCTTCGCCGCGACCGGGACAGTCTGGCCTTTCTTCGCCCACGACTCGTAGCCGCCGGTGTTGTCGACGACCCCGTTGGACCCCATCCAGGTGGCGCCACTGGTATTCGAATAAATCGAATCGACCGCCGCGCCATCCGCCTGGAACGTGTTCGTTCTGAAACGGAATGCAAAAGCGCCGATATTCTTGCCGCCGGCCGAGCCGAGGCCGAATTGCGAGGAAACCGGACTGGACGAGCCGAAGAAATTGATATTGCCGGTAAATGCGCCGGTGCCGGCGCGATTATCCCGCGCGGTCAATGCGACGCGGGCGGCGGCGTCACAGGTGATCGTGATCGAATCCGACAAGACCGGGAGCAGCGTGGGCGCGGTCGGACTGAGTTGAGCCGAGCCGATCAGTCCGTAATCGAACGTTCCGCCGCCGGCGAGCGTCGGCGTGCAGGCGCCCGGCTTGATCTTCCCGGTGACCTTGACGTCGAACGAGTCGGCGAACGCCGATGCGCTCCCCAGGGCCAGCAGACCTGCCATCATGAGGTGCGACGCTTGCTTCGGCATTTTAACGAATTTCATCTGAGCGGTTTCCTTTAACTAGCCGTAATTCCGAAGGTAATTCGGTGATCCGGTTTTTCGATTGGTGGAAGATAAATAGCTCGCCTTAATTTCCGGGGAGCGGATGGAATTTATCAATTCGATTTGCGAATTGAAATCGTACTTGTACAGATTTTTGTGGCTATTTACGTGGAATTGATGGCATTTAATCGGGGGAATAATCCGATTTATTGACGGGGGCTGGTGTTTTGATCGTTACGAATGTCAGATGTAATATTTTTCAGCTTCGATAAGGATCGAGCGGATTGGATTCAATCTGAGCGGACAATATCGAAAAAAACAGGAGGCGCGACCCCGGTATACCGGTTGGCAATGGACGATCGTGACGAAGGACGCACGGCGTCATTGCGCTGATGGCGCATGTCGGCAGCGGGAAGTCGGAACGTAAAACGGAGTGGCGTCGCGTCGATCGAGACGGAGCGGGTGCGGTGGCGAAGGGGGAGGCGAGTGTGGCTGAGGTGGGGCTGGGTCGGGTCAGGGCCGCCGGCGGCCGGCCCGTGATCGGGCCCGCTGCGCCCGGACGGGCGCATCGCGTCGGCATGCGCCGACGCGGGACGGTTTACAGCTTGTCGTACTGGAAGCGCATCGCGGTGCCTTCGCGCTGGATGCGCTCCCACACCGCGCGCTTTTCGTCGTCGCTCAGGAACACCCAGTTCGACACTTCGGCGGCCGTGCGGCCGCAGCCCTTGCAGACTTCGTCGAAGAGGGTCGAGCACACGCCGATGCAGGGGCTGTCGGGCAGGTCGTGGAGATTGGAGGCCATCGGAAGGGGGCACGCAGTTGAATCGTCAGCCGCCATTTTAATGCATCGCGGCCGGACGGTCGGACGGGGGCGGCCAGCATGCCGCACTGGTGCCGTGACTCGATGGTACGGCCGGGTTCGGGCACAGCCGCCAGCCGGTTCGCGGCCGGCCGGCGCGCGCGGTTTCGCCGCCGCCCGTTTTTCCCGGTGGACAGCCGCCGATTACCCGATAGAATTCCCCGGGAACACCCCGCCGCACGGGCGGCCAGCCGGCCGGCGGCGGGAATTTGTTCCGTTTGCGCGACACCGGCATGATTTTTTTGTGACGGCGCGCGAATGATGGTAGTTTTCGGGGTTTTCGAGGGGCGGCGCGCCAGAATGCGCCGCCATGACGAGGCAGACGGCAGCCGGACACACGGTCCGGCCGGAGGGAGAACGGGATGAAAGCAAAGGTAGTGGGCCGGTTCGCGGCGCTCGCGCTGTGCGTGGGTGCATCGGCGGCAGCGGCGAAGGATACGCAGCTCAATGTCTATAACTGGTCGGACTACATTGCGAAGGACACGATCCCGAACTTCGAGAAGCAGACGGGCGTCAAGGTCCGCTACGACAACTACGACAGCGACGACACGCTGCAGGCGAAGCTGCTGACGGGCAGCTCGGGCTACGACATCGTCGTGCCGACCAGCAACTATGCGGGCAAGCAGATCGCCGCCGGCATCTTCGCGCCGCTCGACAAGTCGAAGCTGCCGAACCTCAAGTACCTCGACCCGCAATTGATGGCGCTCGTCGCCGGCGCGGATCCGGGCAACAAGTATTCGGTGCCCTGGGCATACGGCACGACCGGTCTCGCGTACAACCTGACCAAGGCGCAGCAGGCGCTCGGCAAGGTGCCGCTCGACAACTGGGACATCCTGTTCAAGCCGGAAAACCTGTCGAAGCTGAAGACCTGCGGCGTGTCGGTGCTCGACGCGCCCGACCAGATGTTCGCGGCGGCGCTGCACTACATCGGCAAGGATCCGATGAGCACGAACCCGGCCGACTACAAGGCCGCGATGGACGTGCTGAAGAAGATCCGCCCGTACATCACGCAATTCAACTCGTCGGGCTACATCAACGACCTGGTCGGCGGCGACATCTGCTTCGCGTTCGGCTGGTCGGGCGACGTCGTGATCGCGAAGCATCGCGCGATCGAGGCGAAGAAGCCGTACAAGATCGAGTACTACATTCCGAAGGGCGGCGCGCCGGTCTGGTTCGACGTGATGGCGATTCCGAAGGACGCGAAGAACAAGGAAGCGGCCCTCGAGTGGATCAACTACATCGAGGACCCGAAGGTCCACGCGGCGATCACGAACGCGGTGTACTACCCGAGCGCCAACGCCGAGGCACGCAAGTACGTGCGGCCCGACGTCGCGAACGACCCGGCCGTCTATCCGCCGGCCGACGTCGTGAAGACGCTGTTCCTGCTCAAGCCGCTGCCGCCGGAAATCCAGCGTCTGCAGACGCGTCTGTGGACCGAGCTGAAGTCGGGCCGCTGATACGCACCGATGTTCCCAGCAGTCATGAAGCCCCTGGTGTCCCCGGGGGCTTTGTTCGTTCAACGCAGGAGAGAAGCAGCACATCATGAATAGCCAGTCGGGTGCGCCGGTCGTGGGCGCACCGTCCTCCGTTTCCTCCTCCCGCGCCGATGCGCGCGCCGAGAACTTTGTCCAGATCGTCGACGTCGTCAAGAAATTCGGCGACACCGAAGCCGTGCGCAGCGTCAACCTGACCGTGCGCCAGGGCGAGCTGTTCGCGCTGCTCGGCAGCTCGGGCTGCGGCAAGTCGACGTTGCTGCGGATGCTCGCGGGCCTCGAGACGGTCACGTCGGGCAAGATCCTGATCGACGGCGAGGACCTCGCGCAGATGCCGCCGTACAAGCGGCCCGTGAACATGATGTTCCAGTCGTATGCGCTGTTCCCGCACATGTCGGTCGAGTCGAACGTCGCGTTCGGTCTCAAGCAGGAAGGCACGCCGAAGGCCGAGCTGAAGGAGCGCGTCGCTTCGGCGCTCGAACTCGTGCAGATGAGCAAGTACGCGAAGCGCAAGCCGCATCAGCTGTCCGGCGGCCAGCAGCAGCGCGTCGCGCTCGCGCGCTCGCTGGTCAAGCGGCCGAAGCTGCTGCTGCTCGACGAGCCGATGTCCGCGCTCGACAAGCAGATCCGTCAGCGCACGCAGATCGAGCTCGTCAACATCCTGAACAAGGTCGGCGTCACCTGCATCATGGTCACGCACGACCAGGAAGAGGCGATGACGATGGCCAATCGCCTCGCGGTGATGAGCGAAGGGCAGATCGTGCAGATCGGCTCGCCGAACGAAGTGTACGAATATCCGAACAGCCGCTTCTCGGCCGAATTCATCGGCTCGACGAACCTGTTCGACGGCGTGACCGTCGAGGACGAACCCGACCACGTGTATATCGAGTCGCCGGAGCTGCCGAGCCGGCTGTACGTGAGCCACGGGATTTCGGGCCCGCTCGGGATGCCGGTCACGGTGTCGGTGCGCCCCGAACGGATCGCGCTGACGCGCAAGCCGCCCGAAGGCGCGTTCAACTGGGCCCGCGGCCGGATCAGCAACGTCGCGTACATGGGCGGCTATTCGCTGTATCACGTGAAGCTCGAAGCGGGCAAGACGGTGATCGCGAACGTGTCGAGCCTCGCGATTTCGGAGCTCGACACGCCGGCGCTCGGCGACGAGATCTACGTGCGCTGGAGCGCGACTGCCGGCGTGGTGCTGACGTCATGAGCGCGTTCAAGTCCCTGCTCGAGTGGCCGGTGCGGCGCTTCAACCTGACGGGCGCCACGGCGGTCGTCGCGGGGCCGTTCACGTGGCTCGTGCTGTTCTTTCTCGTGCCGTTCGTGCTGGTCGTCAAGATCAGTTTCGCGGAGCTGCAGCTCGGCATCCCGCCGTACACGGAGCTTGCGTCGTACACCGACGGCGTCGTGCACGTCGCGCTGAACCTGTCGCACTACGCGTTCCTGTTTACCGACAGCCTGTATTTCGCGACCTACGTGAACTCGGTGTGGGTGGCCGCCGTGACGACGCTGCTGTGTCTGCTGATCGGCTATCCGATGGCGTACTACATCGCGCGCTCGAACCCGGCGACCCGCAACCTGCTGATGATGGGCGTGATGCTGCCGTTCTGGACGTCGTTCCTGATCCGCGTGTACGCGTGGATCGGCATCCTGAAGAACAACGGGCTGCTGAACAACTTCCTGATGTGGATCGGCCTCACGCACACGCCGATCGAGCTGTATCGCACCAACTATGCGGTGTACATCGGGATGGTCTATTCGTACCTGCCGTTCCTCGTGATGCCGCTCTACGCGCACCTCGTGAAGATGGACCTGCGCCTGCTCGAAGCCGCGTACGACCTGGGCGCCAAACCCTGGAAGGCGTTCGTGCAGATCACGCTGCCGCTGTCGAAGAACGGGATCATCGCGGGCTGCCTGCTCGTGTTCATCCCGGCGGTGGGCGAGTACGTGATTCCCGAGCTGCTCGGCGGCGCGAACACGCTGATGATCGGCCGCGTGATGTGGAATGAGTTCTTCAACAACGCAGACTGGCCGATGGCGTCGGCGGTGACCTGCGCGATGGTGCTGCTGCTGCTCGTGCCGATGGCGATGTTCCAGCACTTCCAGGCGAAGGAGCAGGAGGCCCGTCGATGAAGCCGAATCGTTACCTGCAGTTCGCGGCGCTGTTTGCCGGCTTCGCGTTCCTGTACATCCCGATCATCAGCCTGATCGTCTATTCGTTCAACGAGTCGAAGCTCGTCACCGTGTGGTCGGGTTTCTCGTTCAAGTGGTACTCGGCGCTCGTCGAGGACGACGAGTTGCTGACGGCTGCGTGGCTGTCGCTGAAGATCGGCGTGCTGACCGCGTTCGCGTCGGTGTTCATCGGCACGTGGGCCGGCTTCGTGCTCGCGCGGATGGGGCGCTTTCGCGGCTTCGCGCTGTTCAGCGGGATGATCAACGCGCCGCTCGTGATTCCCGAGGTGATCCAGGGGATCTCGCTGCTGCTGCTGTTCATCGAGCTGGCGAAGTGGATCGGGTGGCCGGCCGAGCGCGGCATCTTCACGATCTGGCTCGGCCACGTGATGCTGTGCATCTCGTACGTCGCGATCATCGTGCAGTCGCGCGTGCGCGAGCTGAATCCGTCGCTGGAAGAAGCCGCGCTCGATCTTGGCGCGACGCCGCTGAAGGTGTTCTTCACGATCACGCTGCCGCTGATCTCGCAGGCGCTGATCGCGGGCTGGCTGCTGTCGTTCACGCTGTCGATCGACGACCTCGTGCTGTCGGCGTTCCTGTCGGGCCCCGGTTCGACGACGCTGCCGCTCGTCGTGTTCTCGCGCGTGCGCCTCGGGCTGAACCCGGAAATGAACGCGCTCGCGACGCTGTTCATCGTCGCGGTGACGGCCGGCGTCGTGATCGCGAACTTCGTGATGCTGCGGCAGGAGCGCAAGCGGATGGCGGGGTTCGCGACCTGACGTTCAGGTCGTGATCGCCATGGAAAACGCCCGGTGCCGACGATGAGTCGGGCCGGGCGTTTTGTTTGGGTGGCGTTGCGTGTGGATCGGCCCCGGTCAGGATGCGATTGCGACGGACGAGGGGCGCCAGCGCCACGGCATGGCATGGCTTCGATTACCGTGCCCGGCCGTGGCCGCTTCATGCGCGGAACGCCGCCTTCGCCAGCAGCCCGAGCGCGACGCACACGAGCACGACCGCGAACCCGGCCTGCACGTGCCGGGCGGCGAGGTGGCGTGACGCGCCGCGGCCGGCGGCCATGCCGAGCGCGGTCGCGACGGTGAACCACAACGTCACGTCGAGCGGTGCGCGCGTGCCCGACACGAGCGTGGCGAACACGCCGCCGGTGCCGACGAGCGCGATCACCATCAGCGACGTCGCGACCACGCCGTGCATCGACACGTTCGTGAACTTGCGCAACATCGGCACGATCACGAAGCCGCCGCCCACGCCGAGCAGCCCCGTCATCAGGCCGGTCATCGCACCGGTCGACGCAAGCGCGACGCCGACCGGCCAGGACCAGACGAGCCGGCCCGTATCGGGATTCACGCGGCCGACGCACAGCGGCGACGCTTCCGCGTCGACCGGCGCGTGCCGCAGCGACTGCAACAACAGGCGGCCGGCGACGACCAGCATCGTCAGCGCGAACAGCGCGAGCAGCAGGCGTTGCGGCAGCACATGCGCGAGCCGCACGCCGAGCGTGGTCAGCGGCACGCCGGCCACAGCCATCAGCAGCGCCGCGCGGTAGCGCACGAGCCCACGGCGGAAACCTTCGAGCGCGCCGAGCGCGGCGCTGCCGGCCACCGCGACGAGCGCGACGGGCGTGGCCTGCTGCATCGGCCAGCTCATCCCGACGACGAGCGCGGGCACCGCGAGGATGCCGCCGCCGGCGCCGGTCAGGCCGAGCACGGCGCCGACGAAACCGCCGAGTACGAGGGAAATCAGCATGACGTCATCGCGCTCCGGTCAACGTGCGATCGCGGGCTTCGCGAGCCATTCGCGGCCCTTGAGCATCGCCTTCCAATAGAGCGGCGGCAGCACGCGTTCCTTGAGCAGCCACGCGAGCCGCGACGGACGCTTGCCGTCGATCAGCCACGCGGGGAAGGTCGGTGCGACCTTGCCGCCGTACAGGAATTCGGCGAGCACGATCTTGCCGCGCTCAACCGTGAGCGGGCATGAGCCATAGCCGTCGTACGCGGCGTCGCCCTGCGCGTGGCCGAGCGATGCGAGCAGGTTGTGTGCCACCACCGGCGCCTGCTTGCGGGCGGCCGCGGCCGTTTTCGCATTGGTCGTGTTGGTGGCGTCGCCGAGCGCGTAGATGTCCGGAAACTGCTTGTGGCGCAGTGTCGCCGGATCGACGTCGATCCAGCCGGCCGCGTCGGCGAGCGGGCTCGAACGCACGAAGTCGGGCGCCTTCTGCGGCGGCACGACGTGGATCATGTCGAACGCGCGCACGACGGTTTCCTTGCCGCCGTCCGGCAGCGCGCGCGCGAACGTCGCGCGACGCGCGGGCCCGTCGATCGACACGAGGTTGTGGCCGAACGACAGCGCGATGTCGTAGCTTTTCACGTACTCCATCAGCGCGGGCACGTAGTCGGCGACGCCGAACAGCGCGGCGCCCGCATTCAGGAACTCGACGTTCGCGGCCTCGAGGCGGCCCGCGCGCCGCCAGTGGTCGCACGACAGGTACATCGCCTTCTGTGGCGCGCCCGCGCACTTGATCGGCATCGGCGGTTGCGTGAAGAGCGCGTTGCCGCCGCGGAACGCGCGCACGAGCTCCCACGTGTACGGCGCGAGATCGTAGCGGTAGTTGGACGTGACGCCGTTGCGGCCGAGCGTGTCGGCGAGCCCTTCGATCGCGTGCCAGTCGAGCTTGAGCCCCGGGCACACGACGAGCTTGCGATAGCCGATGCGGCGGCAGCCGTCGAGCACGACGGTGTGTGCGTCGGGCTCGAAGCCCGCGACGGCGGCCTGGATCCGCTGCACGCCGCGCGGCAGCACGTCGGTCATTCGGCGCGCGGTGGTCTCGGGCCGGAACACGCCCGCGCCGACCATCGTCCAGCCGGGCTGGTAGTAGTGGACGTCGGCCGGATCGATCACCGCGATGTCGAGCGACGCATCGCGCGCGAGCAGGCTCGACGCGACCGCGATGCCGGCTGCGCCCGCGCCGACGATCACGATGTCGTGCCGCGCGTCGACGGCCGGTGCCGCCTGCTTGCCGCCTTGCACGACGCGCGAGGCGAGCGCGCGCAGGTCGTAGCCGGCGGCGCCGGCCGTCGCGACGATGTCGTTCAGCGGACGCAGGCCGGCCTGCGACAGCGCCCACAGCGTGGCCGAGCGCGTGCCGCTGCGGCAATACGCGAGCACCGGGCCTTCGAGCGACGCGACGAGCGCGCCGAACTGCGCGGCCTGGTCGTCGGTCACCTTGCCCGTATCGACCGGCAGGTAGTGCACGTCGATGCCGAGCGGCGCGGCGGCCGCGCGGATCTCGGTGACGGTCGGCTGGTCGGGGCCTTCTCCGTCGGGGCGGTTGCAGATGATCGCGCGGATGCCGGCCGCGTGAAGCGCGGGCAGGTCGGCCGCCGCGATCTGCGGCGAGACCGACAGCGTGTCGGTCAGCTGGCGGATGGTCATGTCGGGGTTCTCCGGGTGGGGCGTGCGGCTCAGATCGCGTCGAGCGGGATCTTCAGGTAGCGCACGCCGTTGTTTTCAGGCTCGGGCAGGTGGCCGGCGCGCATGTTGACCTGCACGGACGGCAGCATCAGCACGGGCATCGCGAGCGTGGCGTCGCGCGCGGTGCGCATCGCGACGAAATCGTCCTCGCTCACGCCGTCCTTCACGTGCACGTTCGCGCGGCGCTGCTCGGCCACGGTCGTCTCGAACTGCACGTTGCGGCCGCCCGGCTGGTAGTCGTGGCACAGGTACAGGCGCGTGTCGGGCGGCAGCGCGAGCACGCGCGCGATCGAGCGGTACAACGTGCGCGCGTCGCCGCCGGGGAAGTCGCAGCGGGCCGTGCCGTAGTCGGGCATGAACAGCGTGTCGCCGACGAAGGCCGCGCGCTGCGTCGCATCGTCGACGTAGTAGGTCATGCACGCGGGCGTATGGCCCGGCGTATGCAGCGCGCGGATCGTCAGCGCGCCGAGCGCGAGCGTGTCGCCGTCGTCGAGCAGCCGGTCGAACTGGCGGCCGTCGTGCGCGAAGCCGGGGCCCGCGTTGAACAGCGTGCCGAACACGTGCTGCACGCGGCGCACGTGCGAACCGATCGCGATCTGGCCGCCGACGTGTTCCTTCAGGTACGGTGCGGCCGACAGGTGGTCGGCGTGCACATGGGTTTCCAGCAGCCAGTGCACGTCCGCGCCGAGTTCGGCGACGCGGGCGATCAGCCGGTCGGCGCTCGCCGTGTGCGTGCGGCCGGATTTCGGGTCGTAGTCGAGCACGCTGTCGATCAGCGCGCACGCGCGGCTCGCGGTATCGAGCAGCAGATAGCTGACGGTGTGGGTCGCCGGGTCGAAAAAGCCTTCGACCGACAGCGTGGGGGCGTTGCTCACGGGGTGTCCTCGATCGGGTTCTGCATCTGCAATCGGGATCAGTAACTCAAGAAGCGTGCCAGCCTGCATCGCAGGTCCGGCCGATCTGCCAGGGACTTGATTCGGCTCGGATTTTCGGTGCGGCCGCAGCGATACGCGGGTGTCGCTGGCACCGGTTCGTCACGGTGGACTGCCACAACTGGCAGTGCCGTGGCAGAATTAGCAGTCTGCGTGGCAGTTCGTCAGGCAGACCCTACACCGAGCGTCCGCATGAATCCGCACGACACCATCCCGATCGTCCCCGCGCCGCGCCGCGACGTCATGCCCGACGTGCGCGCGCTCGTCGCGTATCTCGAGCAGGATCCGCAACCGATGATCGTCGTCGATCCCGACTACCGCATTCTCGCGGCGAACGACGCGTACCGGCGCCAGTTCGGCGTCGCGGGCGTCGAGCACGTGGGCCGGCACTGCTTCCAGGTCTCGCATCACTACGACGTGCCGTGCGACCAGGCCGGCGAGCATTGCCCGATGAAGCAGGCGCTCGAATCGCGCGGGTTGAACCGCGTGCTGCACATCCACCACACGCCGCGCGGCCCCGAGCATGTCGACGTCGAATTGCGGCCGATCTTCGATGCGCAGGGCAACGTGATCGCGTACGTCGAGCGGCTGACGACGGTGCGCAGCGCGTCCGCGCAGCCGAGTGCGGAAGGGCTCGTCGGCGGCGCGGACGCGTTCAATGCGGCGCTCGGCGCATTGCAGCGCGTCGCACCTTCGATGCTGCCGGTGCTGCTGCTCGGCGAATCGGGCACCGGCAAGGAGCTGTTCGCCCGCGCGCTGCACGAGGCGAGCGACCGCGCGATGGGACCGTTCGTCGTCGTCGATTGCTCGGGGATCGCCGAGACGTTGTTCGAGAGCGAACTGTTCGGGTACGAGAAGGGCGCGTTCACCGGCGCGAACCAGCGCAAGCCGGGCCTCGTCGAAACCGCGCAGGGCGGCACGCTGTTCCTCGACGAGATCGGCGACGTGCCGCTGCCGATGCAGGTGAAGCTGCTGCGCCTGATCGAGTCGGGCACGTTCCGCCGCGTCGGCGGCGTCGAGGCGCTGCGCGCGGATTTTCGGCTGGTCGCAGCGACGCACAAACCGCTGCGCGAGATGATCGACGACGGCCGGTTCCGGCAGGACCTCTATTACCGGATCAATGCGTTTCCGATTCCGTTGCCGGCGCTGCGCGACCGGCGCGGGGACATTGCGCTGCTGGCCGAATCGATCCTGCGGCGGATCGCGAACGCGCGAGCCAGTGCGGGCGACGGGAGCGCGCGGCCGTTCGCGGCCCGGCCGTTCGTGCTGACCGAGCCCGCACGGGCGTGCCTCGAAGCGTATGCGTGGCCGGGCAACATCCGCGAGCTGCGCAACGTGCTCGAACGCGCGTGCCTGTTCGCGGACGACGGGACGATCCGGATCGAGCATCTGCCAGCGGAGCTGGTCGCCGCATCGGCGGCGCCGCAGGACCATACGGCCGATGCGCGCGGCGTGTCGGACGCGGAACTCGTGCGCATCGCGCGCACGTTCGACGGCACGCGCAAGGCGCTCGCCGAACAGGTCGGCATGAGCGAGCGGACGTTGTACCGGCGGATGAGGGCGCTCGGGCTCGGGTCGCGCGACCGGTAAGCGGCACGGGCGCCAGGCGCAACTGGCAGCGGCAGGCGGCTTTGCCGATAATGGCGCGTTCGATCCGGATCCCATCGCCAATGAAAAGACACTTCCTTTCGCCTTGCCTGTTCGTCGCAGCTGCTGCGCTGGCCAACCCGGCAGCGGCCGCCGAATACACATGGACCGACGCGGCCGGTGCACACGCGGTGACGCTCGCCAGGACCGAATCCGGCGACGACGTCGAACTCAAGGTGGCCGCGACGCTCGACGGCCGGCCCGACTGGACCGTACGTGACTACGTGAAGGCATGCCCGGTCGACGTGATCCTCGACGTTGTGCCCGCGTCGATCGAAATGCGCGACCTGCTCGGCAACGGCCGCAAGCAGTTCCTGTTCGCGTACAAGATCGGCTGCCGCGGCGACGTCAGTGCCGACCAGGTCAAGTACTTCCTGGTCGACCAGGGCACGAAGTACGTGCTGCGCGGCGAGGAAACCGTGACGGTCAACGGCAAGTTCATGGACGGCGGCGCGGCACCCGTGCCGAATGCGGACCTGAAAGCCCAACCTGCGTTTCTGCGCTACATGACGAAGCATTGGCACGGGATCAGCGTGCGCGCCTATCGATAGGCGCGCACTCGGCGCGCGGTGGTGCGCCCGACACGCGACTGTCGAGACGAGCTTGAGCGTGCCATGCGATAGGAAATCATAAAAATACAACAATTAATTATCGTTTAACGATAATTGCCGGTGTACACTCGACGCATGTTCATTCCCTGTCGAGGACTTCGCATGCATTCCGATCGTATCGCCCGTATCAGCCAGCAAATGGCCACCGTCACGCTGTGGTTCATCGTCGGCATGCTGGTGCTCAACGCCGCGTGCTGGGCGTTTCCGTCATTGAACGCGGCCTCCGGGCCCGGCCTCGTATTCGGCCTCACCGATTCGGTGATGTCGAACCTGAACGTGGACGTCGCCGCCTTCCCGTGGTGGCAGAAGGCGGTTGGCATCCTGCTGTCGAGCGTGCCGCTGATCGCGCTCGCGAACGGCCTGCGTCATCTGCGCGCGCTGTTCCGCACCTACGCGCGCCGCGATTATTTCTCCGCGCAAGCGGCCGGCCATCTCGGCAAGACGGGCCGTGCGATCGGGCTGTGGGTGTTGCTGAGCCTGCTGTGCGAACCGCTTCTGAGCGTGTGGGCGACGCTGCGCGAGCCGGTCGGCCATCGCGTGGTCAGTATCGGCTTCAGCCTGCCATACGTGGTCGCGCTGTTCACCGCGGCCTGCATTGCGGTCATCGCGCACATTCTCCGGCAGGCGAGCGAGCTCGATGCCGAACATCGACAGTTCGTCTGAGGCGCGCCATGTCGATCGTGGTCAAGCTCGATGTGATGCTCGCGACGCGCAAGGTCCGCTCGAAGGATCTCGCGGCGGCCGTCGGCATCACCGAACAGAATCTGTCGCTGCTCAAGCAAGGGAAGGTCAAGGGCATCCGTTTCGCGACGCTCGAGGCAATCTGCCGCTATCTGGACTGCCAGCCCGGCGACCTGCTCGCGTTCATCGATGACGGTGTCGGCGAACCGGACTGACACATCGCAACGGCGAGGTCACCGGCTGCGAAGGGTGAACGGACGGCAAACGGGAAACCCGCCTGCCGCCCGCATGGTCAAGCACTCAACGCACTCAACGCACTCAACGCACTCAACGCGCAGGCGCAAGCTGCGTCATCGCCTCCCGCACGAAGCCGATCAGCGTGTCGTCGATCCACGAATCCTGCGTCAGCGACGGCTCGTTCATCATCGCCTGGCGGAATTTCGCATGCGTGGCCGGATCGTTGCCGGCATAGCTGCAGAACAGCGCGAGCCAGCGCTGCGCGAGCGCGCGGCCTTCCGGTGAATCCGGGCTGGCGCCCGCATCGATCGCGTCGCGCACGTCGCCCATCAGCTGCGGCCATGCCATCGCGCTTTCACCGTAGTGGGCGCGCATGAAACGGATCTCGTCCGGTGCGAGATACTTCTCGAAGATCCGCATCTTGGTTTCCGACGACGCGCGCAGCACATAGTCGCGCAGCGCGGTCGAAATGCCGATCTTCGACTGCATCGCCGGTTCATGCTCGTGCATCAGGTTCAGCTTCGCCAGCAGCCGCGGGTCGTTGTTCGTGTCGCGCACGAGCAGCGACATCCAGCGGCTGGCGAGCGCACGGGGGCGTTCGTTCTCGGCGGGCACGCCCGCATCGTGCAGCGCACGCATCTCGTCGACGAGTGCGATCCATTCGGCGTCGCCCGCCTGGCTCTTCTGGTACATCGGCAGGCGCGCGAGTTCTTCCTCGGAAAAATATTTGTCGTACACGGTCATCAACTCCAGTGTGGTGAGCCAATCGGCCAGCTCCGGCTCCGTGCCCGCGGCGAGCTGCGCATGCAGGCTCACGAGCCTTTCCCGCAGCTGCGCGGTCTGCGCGAGCTGACGGTCGAGCAGCGCGATCTGCTTCGCGACGATCTCGACGAGCGGGGTGTCGGGCTGGTTCAGGTGGTTGCCGATTTCGGCGAGCGACAGGCCGAAGCGACGCAGCGCCTGGATCTGGTGGAGCCGGGCGATGTCGTGGCGGTCGTACAGCCGGTAGCCGTTGTCGGCGCGCGCCGAAGGCGTCAGCAGACCGATCGCGTGATAGTGATGAAGCGTGCGGACGGTCAGCCCGCTGCGTTTCGCCAGTTCTCCCACTTTCAGTCGCATTCGTTCCTCCGTTCGGGTCGCACACTGGAGTCTCGAACGTTACGCTACGTGAGGGTCAAGCGGAAGATCGGGAATCGGGTGCGCGGGGAAATGCCGCGCGCACCCGACGGCAGGGCCGGCTTATTGCGGCGAAGGCGGGGTGCCGGCGGTGGCGGCGCGCGCTTGCTGGCCGGTTGCGGCGTCGCCGGTTGCAGGGGCGGTCTTGCCGGACCGGCCGGCCTGGTCGACCGGCGGCGTGCCCATCGCCTGGTAAAGCCGCGCGGTATCCGCGAACCGCGCGCCGGTCGCGCGGATCTCGTCGAGCCGCGCGTTGCGGTACTGCAGCTCGCTGGCGCGCGCGGCCGACGGCGGCAGCGCGCCGAGCCGCACGCGGGCCGCCGCGTCGTCGTACGCGCCGCGCGCGGACAGCGCGGCGCGCGACGACGCGTCGAGCGCCTCCGCGTCATGCTCGAGCGCCGCGAGCGAATCGGCGACGTTCTGGAACGCGCCGAGCACGGCCTGCTTGTACTGGTCGACCGCGGCTTCGTAGGTCGCCTTCGCCGCGCGGCGCTGCGCGAGCAGCGCGCCGCCATGGAAGATCGGCTGGCTCAGCGACGCGCCGACGTTCCAGATCGCGCCGGCGCCCGACAGCATCGCCGGCCAGCTGAAGCCGCCTTTGCCCATCGCGGCCGACAGCGACAGCTGGGGGAACATCTGCGCGGTCGCGAGGCCCACTTCGGCCGCGGCGGCCTTCAGCCCCGCGTCGGCCGCCTGGATGTCCGGGCGGCTTTGCAGCAGGTCGGACGGCACGACGACGGGTACTTGCTCGGGCAGGCGCAGATCGGCGAGCGTGAGATCGGCCGGCGGCTGGTCGGGCGTGCGGCCGATCAGCACCGCGAGCGCATGGCGCGCCGAGTCGCGCTGCTGGCGCAGCGCGGGCAGGCTCGCCGCGAACGTGTCGGCGCTTTGCCGTGCGTTCAGCGCGTCGCTGCGCGAGGCCGAACCGAGCGCGTAGCGGCGTTCGGCATCGTGCGCCTGGTCGTTGGCGAGCGCGACGAGCCGCTCGGTCGTGCCGATCTGCGCATTGAGCACCGATACCGTGATCGACGCGGTGACGATGTTCGCGGCCAGCGCGCGCCGCGCGGATTCGAGCTGGAACGCGCTGACGTCGACGCGCCGCGCCAGCGCACGGTTCGCGAAACGCGACGCGCCGAACAGGTCGATCGTGTAGCTCGCCTGCAGTTGGCCGACGAACGTGTCGTACAACAGCGTCGGCGCGCCGAGCGCGGGAATCGGCACGCCGAGCGCACGCTGGCGCGAGGCCTGGCCGCCCGCGTCGATCGACGGCAGCATCGAGCTGCCGATCTGCCCGCGCAACTGTTCGCGCGCGGCATCGAGCGAGTGCGATGCCGCGCTCAAGGTCGGGCTGTTGCGCAGCCCTTCGTCGACGAGCGCGTTCAGCGCATCGGAGCGGTACTGCTTCCACCAGTCGGGCACCGGTTGCGCGCCGACCTCGAACTGCTGCGCGACGCCTTGCGCGGACACGGTCTGCTGGACTTGCGGCGTGGTGCCGTAGTGCGCGGGCGACGGCATCGCGGGCGGCTCGCCGCTCGGCGCGAACCAGGCGCAGCCCGCGAGCGGGCCGGCGAGGCTCGCCACGGCGAGTGCCCGCACGGCTTGGGTTTTCAGGTTCATCGATCGATCCATGGTCAGGCTCCCGACGGCGCGGCCGGCGTGCTGCCGCCAGGCGGCGGGCCGTCCTGCGGGTCGCGTTCGTCGCGCTTCACGCGGAACCACGTCGCATACAGCGCGGGCAGGTAGAACAGCGTCAGCACGGTCGCGCTCGTGATGCCGCCCATCAGCGCGGTCGCCATCGGCCCGAAGAAGTTCGAGCGCAACAGCGGGATCAGCGCGAGCACGGCGGCCGCGGCCGTCAGCGTGATCGGGCGGAAGCGCCGCACGGTCGCGCCGATGATCGCGTCGATGCGCCGGTGGCCGACCGCGATGTCCTGTTCGATCTGGTCGACCAGGATCACCGAGTTGCGCATGATGATCCCGAACATCGCGATCACGCCGAGCATCGCGACGAAGCCGAACGGCTGGCCGAACAGCAGCAGCGTGGCGACCACGCCGATCAGCCCGAGCGGCGCGGTCAGCACGACCATCAGCACGCGCGAGAAGCTCTGCAGCTGGATCATCAGCAGCGTGAACACGGCGATCGCCATCAGCGGCATCTGCGCATTGATCGAATTCTGCGCCTTCGCGCTTTCCTCGACCGAGCCGCCGATGTTGATCTGATAGCCGACCGGCAGTTGCGCGCGCAACGCGTTCAGCTTTGCGTCGACCGCATGCGTGACGTCGATGCCCTGCGCGCCGGCGCGCACGTCCGACTGCACGGTGATGGTCGGCTGGCGGTCGCGTTCCCACACGACGCCGTATTCGAGCGTCGGCTTGAAGCGGCCGAGCGAGCCGAGCGGCACCGGGCCGTTCGGGGTCGGCAGCGCGAGGCCGGCGAGCTTCGCGGGGTCGACTCGGTCGGCCTTTGGCGCGCGCAGGTCGACCGCGATCAGCTTGTCGCGCTCGCGGTATTGCGTGACGGTCGTGCCGGACAGCGTCATCGCGAGGAAGCTCGAGACGTCCTGCGACGTGACGTTCAGCTCGCGCGCCTTCTTCTGGTCGATCTCGAAGCGCACCGAACGCTCGGCCGGCTCGTCCCAGTCGAACTGTACGTTGACCGTGCGTGCGTCGCCGCGCATCGTCGCCGCGACCTTCTCGGCGATCGAGCGGACCGTCGCGATGCTGTCGCCGCTCACGCGGAACTGCACCGGATAGCCGACCGGCGGGCCGTTCTCGAGCCGCGACAGCCGCCAGCGCACGGCCGGGAACTGCTCGCGCAACGTGGTTTCGAGCCAGGTCGCGAGCTTCTCGCGGTCCTTCACCGAGTGCGCGGTGATCACGAACTGCGCGAAGTTCGGCAACTGAAGCTGCTGGTCGAGCGGCAGGTAGAAGCGCGGCGCGCCGCTGCCGACGAAGTTCACCGAATGATCGATCTCGGGGCGCTTGTCGATCACTTTCTCGAGGCGCTCGGTCTCGCGCAGCGTCGCCGCGAACGATGCGCCTTCGGGCAGCCGCAGGTCGACCAGCAGCTCGGGGCGATCGGAACTCGGGAAGAACTGCTGCGGCACGAGCGAGAAGCCCATCAGCGCCACGACGAAGAGCGCGCCCGTGATCAGCAGCACGACGAAGCGCCGCTCGATGCACCAGTCGATCCAGCCGCGCAGCCGCCGGTAGAAACGCGTGTCGTAGATGTCGTGTTCGTGGTCGTCGGGCAGGTGCGCCTCATGCGCCTGCCGCTTGCGCTCGGGCAGCAGGTGGAAGCCGAGCAGCGGGATCAGCACGACCGCCGCGAACCACGACGCGATCAGCGCGATCGCCGACACCTCGAAGATCGAGCGCGTGTATTCGCCGGTGCTCGATTTCGCGAGCGCGATCGGCAGGAAACCCGACACGGTGACGAGCGTGCCGGTCAGCATCGGGAACGCGGTGCTCGTATAGGCGAACGCGGCGGCGCGTGCGCGGGTGTAGCCCTGCTCGAGCTTCACGGCCATCATCTCGACCGCGATGATCGCATCGTCGACGAGCAGCCCGAGCGCGAGCACGAGCGTGCCGAGCGACACCTTGTGCAGCCCGATGTCGAACAGGTACATGAAGAGGGCGGTGACCGCGAGCACGACGGGAATCGAGATCACGACCACCATCCCGGTGCGCAGGCCGAGCGACACGAGGCTCACGACCAGCACGATCGCGACCGCTTCCGCGACGGCCTCGAGGAAGTCGTCGACCGAATGCGCGACCGCATGCGGCATGCTCGATACCAGCGTCAGCTTGAGGCCGGCCGGCAGTTGCGCCTGCAGGTCCTTCGATTCCTCGTCGAGCGCCTTGCCGAGCCGGATCACGTCGCCGCCCGGCTGCATCGTGACGCCGATGCCGAGCACCGCGTGGCCGTTCGCGCGCATCTGCGTGACGGTCGGATCGTCGTAGCCGCGCGTCACCGTCGCGAGATCGCCGAGCCGGAACGTGCGGCCGTTGATGCGGATCAGCGTGTCGGCGATCGCGCCGACGTTGTCGAACTGGCCGCTCGGCCGCACGAACACGCGGTCGTCGGCGGTCGTCAGCGTGCCGGCCGACGAGATGTCGTTCTGCGCGTTGATCGCCTGTCCGAGCTGCTGCGGCGAGATGCCGAGGCGCGTCAACTGCGCGTTGTTGACCTCGATGAAGATCCGCTGGTCGGGGTCGCCGAAATAGTCGACCTTGCCGACGCCCGGCACGCGCAGCAGCACGGTGCGCAACTGGTCGGCGTAGTCGTGGAGCTGCGCGGGCGAGAAGCCGTCGCCTTCGAGGGTCCAGATGTTGGTGTAGACGTCGCCGAATTCATCATTGAAGAACGGGCCCTGCACGCCGGGCGGCAGCGTATAGCCGATGTCGCCGACCTTCTTGCGGATCTGGTACCAGGTCTCGGGCACGTCCTTCACGGGCGCCGAATCCTTCATCGTGAAGAAGATCAGCGATTCGCCGGGGCGCGAATAGCTGCGCAGGAAGTCGATGGCCGGCGTTTCCTGCAGCTTGCGGCCGATCCGGTCGGTCACCTGTTCCTGCACCTGCCGCGCGCTCGCGCCGGGCCAGAACGTGCGGATCACCATCACGCGGAACGTGAACGGCGGGTCTTCGGACTGCGCGAGGCGCGTGTACGCGAGGATGCCCGCGAGCGTCGCGAGCGCGATCAGGTAGACGACCAGCGCCTGGTGGCGCAGCGCCCACGCCGACAGGTTGAAGCGGCCTTCTTCGTAGGAAACGCTCACGATGCGAAGTCCTCCGGATGCAGCGGCGCGATCGCGCGTACCTTCTCGCCCGCGCTGACCGTGTGCACCCCCTGCAGCACCACGCGTTCGCCGGGCTGCAGCCCGTGCGACACCGTCACCGTGCGCTCGTTGAAACGCGCGACGTCGACGCGGCGCAGCTCGAGCGTGTCGTCCTTCGTGCGCACGACCCATACGGCCGGTTGCTGGCCGTCGTGAAACAGCGCGGTCGCGGGCAGCGTGATCGACGGCGCGGCGCCGGCCGCCGGTGCGCCGTCGAACGCGACGCTGGCCGTCATGCCGAGCTTGATTGCCGGATCGGGCGCGGCGAGCGTGAGCTTCACGCGATAGGTGCGGCTTTGCGGATCGGCGGCCGGCGCGATTTCGCGCACCTTCGCGGCGAACGAGCGGCCCGGCAGCGACGGCAGCGTGACGCTAGCCGCGTGGCCGGGCGTGAGCGACGCAAGCGCGGACTCGGGCACGTCGCTGACCACGTCGACGTCGCCGGACCACGCGAGCTGGTAGACGGCCTGGCCGGCCGACACGTTCTGGCCGGTATCGGCCTGTTCGGCGGTGATGGTGCCCGCGTGATCGGCGACGAGCGTGGCGTAGCGGAGCTGGTTCTTCGCGAGCGCGAGCTGCTGCTGCGCCTGGTCGCGCTGCGCGAGCGCCGACGTGTAGCTGTTCTCGGTCTGCTCGAGCTGCGCGGTGGCGATCAGGTTTTCGCGCGCCTGCGCGCGATCGCGGTCGAGCTGCTGCTTCGCGAACGCGAGGCTGTGCGTCGCGGCATCGAGTTGCGCCTGCGCGCTCGCGGCGTTCTTCTCGACGTCGGACGGGTCGAGCAGCGCGACGACCTGGCCAACCTTGACCGTATCGCCGAGGCGCACCTTGCGCTCGATGATCTTGCCGGCGATGCGGAACGACAGCGGCGTGGCATAGCGCGGCTGGATCTCGCCGGGGAGCGTGCTGGCGACCGCGGCGCCGTCGGCATGGGCGGGCAGCGCGACGACGGGGCGCGGCGCGGGCGGCGCGGATTCTTTCGGATGACAGGCGGCGAGGACGAGCGCGGCGCCGACCAACAGCGCGGCGCGGGAACCGGAGCGATTCACGAAACCCCCAGATGAGGTGAGAGCGAGAGCGGAACGAAGCCGGCAAGCGCGGCGGGCGCTTGCCCCGAGCGGCGCCGGCACGGGCGTGCGGACACCATCTTTCAGAAACTGTGGCGAATTCTAATACACACCTGTATCTGAATGCAAAGATGAATCCGAAAGGGGATTGGTGCTAGACTGCGCGCCATGAAACCTCAGCGCTTAACCCGCGAGCAGAGCAGGGACCAGACGCGCGAACGTCTGCTGAATGCCGCGCATCGTATTTTTCTGAAGAAAGGCTTTGTGGCCGCGAGCGTCGAGGACATCGCGGCCGCGGCGGGCTTTACGCGCGGTGCGTTCTACTCGAATTTCCGCAGCAAGTCGGAACTGCTGCTCGAACTGCTCGCGCGCGACCATGATTCGGTGCGGGCCGATTTCGAAGCGATCTTCGAGGAAGGCGGCCCGCGCGAGCAGATGGAGTCGATGGCGCTCGCGTACTACCGGACGCTGTTTCGCGACGACGAATATTCGCTGCTGTGGGGCGAGGCGAAGCTGCAGGCCGCGCGCGACGCGAAGTTTCGCGTGCGCTTCAACCAGTTCCTGCACGCCAAGCGGCTGCAGATGGCCGAATTCATCCAGCGCTTCGCCGAGCGCGCGGGCACGCCGCTGCTCTTGCCGGCCGAGACGCTCGCGTTCGGCCTGATGTGCCTGTGCGACGGTGTGCAGTCGTTTTACACGGCCGATCCGCAGCACGTGTCGGCCGACTCGGCCGAAGCGGTGCTCGCAGGGTTCTTCGCGCGGGTCGTGCTGGGGCGCGCGCCGGACTGAGCGGGGCGGCGGGTTCGCGGGCGTCGTGCTCGCCCGCGGCAGACGGCAGGCGGCATGCGATGAAGCGGTGCGGCGCGCACCGCGCCATGCGCGTCAGCGCTCGCCCGTCATCCGCCGATACGCGTCGAGCAGCGACGTCTTGTAGACCACCCCCGCGAGCGTCGGCTCGGCCTCGCTCTCGATCACCGGCAGCCGTTCGCCCTGGAACGCCATGAAGCGTTCGAGCGCGGTGGCCAGCGGCATGTCGGGCGTGAGGAGCGGAAACGGCGTGTGCGCGTAGTGCGCGGCCGTCTTGTCGGTCGTGTCGCGCTTGTCGAGCAGGTCCGACGTGATGTCCATCAGCGCGACCGCGCCGCGAAAGCGCCCGGCGTCGTCGGTCACGTACAGGTACTTCACCGGATATTCGAGGAACACGCGCGTCATGTCCGCGACGCTCGCCGTGAGCGGCACGACCGTCTGCGCGGGCTGGATCAGCTCGCGCATCTGCGTGGTGCGCAGCCGCATCCGTTCCTGCGCGTCCTGATAGTGATGCAGCGTGATCTCGTACATCGACGTCGTGCCCGTCGCGCGGGCGACGAAATACGCGAACACGCACGACACCAGCAGCGGCAGCACGACCTGGTAGCTCAGCGTCATCTCGAAGATCATCAGGATCGCCATCAGCGGCGCCTGCGTGGCGCCCGCCATGAACGCTCCCATCCCGACGATCGCATAAGCGAAGTACGCCGACGTATGGCCGGGCCACAGCGCTTCCATCGCGAGCCCGAACAACGAACCGAACACCGCGCCGACGAACAGCGTCGGCGTGAAGACGCCGCCGATCGCGCCCGAGCCGGCGGTCGCGGCGGTCGCGATCACCTTGAACACGAGCACCGCGACGAGCGCCTGCCAGGTCCACGGTGAATGAAGGATGTGGTTCACGACGCTGTAGCCGTTGCCCCACACGTCCGGAGTCCACACCGAGATCACGCCGACGACGAGGCCGCCGAGCGCGAGCCGCACGGGCAACGGCACCGGCAGCCGCTTGAACTGGTTCTTCGACGCGTCGAGCAGGTGCAGGAACTGCGGCGCGAGCACGCCGCACAGCGCGCCGAGCACGACGAACAGCAGCACCTCGGGGCCGGTGACGGCCGGAAACACCGGCATCTCGTACGGCGGCCGGTAGCCGACGAATTCGCGCATCACGATGTTCGCGACGACCGATGCGACGACCATCGGCCCGAAACTCTCCATCGCGATCGTGCCGAGCACGATCTCCGATACGAAGAAGGCGCCGGCGATCGGCGCGTTGTAGGCGGACGTGATGCCGGCCGCCGCCCCGCAGGCGACCAGCAGGCGCAGGCGCGGCGGGTCGAAGTGCGCGAAGCGGCCGACGAGCGACGCGGCGAGCGCCGCGAGCTGCACCATCGGGCCTTCGCGGCCGATCGAGCCGCCGCTGCCGATCGTCAGCAGCGACGACACGCTGCGCCACAGGCTCTGGCGGACCGGCACGATGCCGTTGCCGAGCGCGACCGATTCCATGTAGTCGGTCTTGCCGGCCTTCTTGTCGCCGCGCGTCGCGAGCAGCAGCACGCAGCCGGCGAGGAAGCCGCCCGCGGCCGGCATCCAGAACCGCACGTACCACGGCAGGCTCTTCGCCATCTGCACGAAGCTGCCGCTGTGCCCGGAGATCATGCGCTGCATCAGGTCGATGCCTTCGCGGAACGCCATCGTGGCAAAGGCGCCGCCGACGCCGACGATGGCCGACCAGATCAGCATCGTATGGGCGTCCGACAGGCGGAACAGCGTTTGGGCGCGAGTGCGCAGCTTCAGCAGGAACGAGAGCACGGCTGAAAGAGGGCGATGGAAAACGACGCGAAGCATAGCACTGCACCGCGCCCGCGGGACCATCCCGTCGGGCGCGGCGCGCGAAGTGTCACGGGCGGGCAACTCAGCCAAGCCAGTGCTGCACGGCCCAGGTGATCCCGTAGCCGCCGGCGATCAGCCATACGTACAGGATCAGGCCGGTCATCAGCGCGCGGGGGCCGGCCGCGCGGATCTGCGCGACGCGGGTTTCGATGCCGAGCGCGGTCATCGCCATCGTCAGCGCGAAGGTGTCGAGCACGTTCAGCGTGTGCGTGACGTCGGCGGGCAGCACGTTCAGCGAGTTGACGATCACGAAGCCGAGGAAACCGAGCGCGAACCAGGGCACGGCCACCTTGCGCTTGCCGTGCGCGCCGCCGGCGGTGGCGCGCGCCGAGCGGGCGAGCCACCAGCCGAGCACCAGCAGCACCGGCACGAGCAGCATCACGCGGGTCATCTTGACGATCGTCGCGACGTGCGCGACCTGCGGGCTGATGTCGCTCGCCGCGCCGACCACCTGCGCGACCTCGTGGATCGTGCCGCCGAAGAACAGGCCGAGGCCGGCCGGATCGAGGTTCAGCAGCCCGGCGTGATACGCGAGCGGGTACAGGAACATCGACAGCGTGCCGAACAGCACGACGCTGCCCACGGCCATCGCGCTCTGGTGCGGCTTCGACTGCAGCGTCGACTCGAACGCGAGCACGGCGGCCGCGCCGCAGATCGCGCTGCCCGCGGCGGTCAGCAATGCCGAGTCGCGGTCGAGCTTCATGATCTTCATGCCGGCCCAGGTGCCGATCACGAGCGTGCTGACGACGACCAGTACCGACACCGTCAGGCCCGGCAGCCCGACCTGCGCGATTTCCTGCAGGCTCACGCGCAACCCGAAGACCGCGACCGCGATGCGCAGCAGCTTGCGCGCGGAGAAATTGACGCCGGCCGCCCAGCTGGCCGGCATGCCGTCGCGCAGCGCGTTGCCGTACAGCGCACCGGCGACGATGCCGACGATCAGTGGAGACAGGCCGAGCCCCGCGATCGCGGGCAGCTGGGACAGGCTCGTGACGGCGGCGGCGAACAGCGCGACGAACAGCACGCCGTTCAACTGGCCGCGCATCGACGGCGCGGCGGGACTGAGATGGGGAGTCGGGGCAGTGGACATGGAAGCACCGTGATGGAGCGTGTTGCGATGCTGTAATCCTAATTTTGTTATATCGATATGAAAAATTGTGATTTGTGACGTAAACTATCCGGAAAGCCGATAATTTAACCCCATGACCCCGGATCAACTGATAACGTTCGCCGCCGTCGCCGAACACCTGAACATCAGCCACGCCGCCGTGTCGCTGCATCTGTCGCAGCCGGCCGTGTCGGGCCAGTTGCGGCTGTTGCAGGACGAGTTCGGCGAGCCGCTGTACCAGCGCGAAGGCCGCGGCATCCGCCTGACCCCGATCGGCGAACAGCTCGCGCAGTACGCGAGGGCGCAGCGCGACACCTTTGCGCAGGCGCGCGCGTTTCGTGACGCGGTACGCGGCCTCGAGGCCGGCACGCTGCGCATCGGCGCGAGCACGACCCCCGCGAGCTACCTGCTGCCGTACCTGATCGCGGCGTTCCAGCCGCGCGCGCCGCGCGTGGCGATCCACACGATGAGCGGCAACACGGCCGACGTGGTCGCGGCGCTGCCGTCGCTCGATATCGCGATGATCGAGGGGCCGCCCGGCGAGGCACTGCCGCCGGGCACCGCGGTGCATGCGTGGCGCGAGGACGAGATCGTGGCGATCGTGCCGACCGGTCATCCGCTGGCCGCGCCGGAATATGCGTCGGGGGTCACGCTCGACGCGCTGGCGGCCCATCCGCTCGTACTGCGCGAGGCGGGCTCCGCCGTGCGGCAACTCGTCGAGCGTGCGTTCGCGCAAGGCGCGGCGCCGATGCGCGTCGCGTTCGAGATCGCGGGCGTCGAGGCGGTGAAGGAAGCCGTGCGGGCCGGGATGGGTGTCGGATTCGTATCCGTGATGTCGCTGCGTCACGACGATGCCGCGCTCGTCCTGCGCTCGCTCGCGCCCGCGCCGCTCGCACGTCACTTCTCCATCCTCGTGCCGCACGGCGGCGCGCCGTCGCGGGTCGCCGCACAATTCCTCGAAATGAGCCTCGCGCACGACGTCGCGTGAGCGGCCGCACGCCCGGCCTGGGAACGCGCGATGCGCGCCGTGTCGGTGCGCATCTGCGTCGTTTCCCCCATCTTAGGGATTTCCTCTATGGCGTGGGTCTGACGCGGAGCGCACCATCCGTCTCAAGCAAATGGAACCGGTTCCATTCCGGTGAAAAAGGGCAAAATGACAGACATCGTGATCGTGGCGAGCGCATTCGGGATGGATCGCGTGCGTCAGGAGGGCCACGGCGCATTCATCGCGACCGCGGCAGCGTCCGGTGCGACCGGCTTCGAGGTGCGGCGCGAACTGTTCGCGTCCGAAGCGGAAGCAGCCCCCGCCGCGCTGGCCGCGCTCGGCGCGCAACTGGCCAGCCACGGGCTGTGGTCGGTCTATTCGACGCCGGCCAACCTGTACACGGAAACGGGTGCGCTCGATGCGGACGCGTTGCGCAGCGCGCTCGCGGAAGCCGACGCGCTCGGGGCGCGCTTCGTGAAATTCCAGCTCGGCGGCTTCGCCGGCGACGCGCACGCGGCGGACATCGTCGCGCTGTCGCGCGGCGCGCGGGCCCGCGTGGTGGTCGAAAACGGCCAGCTTCCGGTGGGCGGCGCGCTCGCGCAGTTCCGCGGGCTGTTCGCGGCGCTGGCCGCGGCGGGCACGCCCGATGCGCTCGGGATGACCTTCGACATCGGCAACTGGCAGTGGCCGGGCGAAGCGCCGCTTGACTGCGCGCAAGTGCTCGCGCCGCATGTGGAATACATTCATTGCAAGGCAGTCGCGGGCGAGGGCGCGCGCCGTTTCGCCGCCGCGCCGGCACCGAACGACCCGCTCGTGACCGGCGTGCTCGCGGCGCTGCCGCGGCAGGCGCCGCGCGGTATCGAGTTCCCGTTCGACGCGGCCGACCTGGCGGGCGATGCATGCCGGCGCGTCGCGTGGCTCGCGACCGCGTGACGGCGGAAGGATCCTGGAGAGTTCATTCATGAAAGCAGCACTCGATGTCGTGACCTACGGCGAGGCGATGGCGATGTTCGTCGCGACCGAGCCCGGCCATCTCGCGCACGCGGCGCAATTCACGAAGCGGATCGCGGGCGCCGACCTGAACGTCGCGATCGGCCTGTCGCGGCTCGGCTTCCGGGTCGGCTGGATGAGCCGCGTCGGTCGCGATTCGTTCGGCGGCTACGTGCTCGACACGCTGGCGCGCGAGGGCATCGACGCGTCGTGCGTGACGGTCGACCCGCGTTATCCGACCGGCTTCCAGCTGAAGTCCCGCAACGACGACGGCAGCGACCCGACCGTCGAATATTTTCGCAAGGGCTCGGCCGCGAGCCACCTGTCGTGCGACGACTACGTGGCCGACTACGTGCTCGGCGCGCGCCACCTGCACCTGACGGGCGTCGCGCCGGCGATCTCCGCGACGTCGTGCGAGCTCGCGTTCAAGCTCGCGCGCGAAATGCGCGCGGCCGGCAAGACGATCTCGTTCGACCCGAACCTGCGCCCGACGCTGTGGCCGTCCGCCGACGTCATGGCGAAGACGCTGAACGCGCTCGCGTCGCTGGCGGACTGGGTGCTGCCAGGCATTGCCGAAGGGCGGCAACTGACCGGGCACGACACGCCGGCCGACATCGCGGGCTTCTATCTGGCGCAGGGTGCGCGTGGTGTCGTGATCAAGCTTGGTGCCGAAGGCGCGTACTACCGGACGGCCGACGGTCATGACGGAACGGTGGCGGGCGAGCGCGTGCAGAATGTCGTCGACACGGTCGGCGCCGGCGACGGCTTCGCGGTCGGCGTGGTCAGCGCGCTGCTGGAGGGCAAGACGATCGAGCAGGCCGTGGCGCGCGGCAACCGGATCGGCGCGCTCGCGATCCAGGTGATCGGCGACTCGGAAGGGCTGCCGACCCGCGCCGCGCTCGATCGATTCGAAAACGTCAGCAATCGCGCCGATCGCTTAGAGGAAACCTTCACCGCGCAATGAGAGGCCGGACACGGCACAATCCGCGGACTCTTTCGTCGTGCACGCGCACGGCAACGTACGGGACCGGGGCGCGCGCCGAAGCGTGCGTTCCGACACAGGAGACATTCTGATGGCCAACACACTTGCTGCCCGCCGCTGGTGGACGATCATGCCGATCGTCTTCATCACGTACAGCCTCGCCTACCTCGACCGCGCGAACTACGGATTCGCGGCCGCGGCCGGCATCAACCAGGACCTCGGGATCAGCAAGGGCCTGTCGTCGCTGATCGGCGCGCTGTTCTTTCTCGGCTACTTCTTCTTCCAGATCCCCGGCGCGATCTATGCGGAACGCCGCAGTGTGAAGAAGCTCGTGTTCGTCAGCCTCATCCTGTGGGGCGCTTGCGCGGCGCTCACGGGCGTGGTCAGCAACATCCCGTCGCTGATGGCGATCCGCTTCGCGCTCGGCGTCGTCGAGGCGGCCGTGATGCCGGCGATGCTGATCTACATCAGCAATTGGTTCACGAAGAACGAGCGCTCGCGCGCGAATACGTTCCTGATCCTCGGCAACCCGGTCACCGTGCTGTGGATGTCGATCGTATCGGGCTATCTCGTGCACGAATTCGGCTGGCGCCACATGTTCATCGCCGAAGGCGTGCCGGCCGTGCTCTGGGCCGTGTGCTGGTGGTTCCTCGTGCAGGACAAGCCGGCCGATTCACCGTGGCTCAACGCACAGGAAAAGCGTGACCTCGACGCCGCACTCGCGGCCGAGCAGGCAGCGATCAAGCCCGTGCGCAACTATGGCGAGGCGTTCCGTTCGCCGGCCGTGATCAAGCTGTGCGCACAGTATTTCTGCTGGAGCATCGGCGTGTACGGCTTCGTGCTGTGGCTGCCGTCGATCGTCAAGAACGGCTCCGACCTCGGGATGGTCGCGACCGGCTGGCTGTCCGCGCTGCCGTATCTCGCCGCGACGATCGCGATGCTCGCCGCATCGTGGGCGTCCGACAAGGTCGGTTCGCGCCGCGGTTTCGTGTGGCCGTTCCTGCTGATCGGCGCGGCGGCGTTCGCCGCATCGTACGCACTCGGCTCGTCGCATTTCTGGATTTCGTATGCGCTGCTGGTCGTCGCAGGCGCCGCGATGTACGCGCCGTACGGCCCGTTCTTCGCGATCGTACCGGAACTGCTGCCGAAGAATGTCGCCGGTGGTGCGATGGCGCTGATCAACAGCATGGGCGCGCTCGGCTCGTTCGTCGGCTCGTACTTCGTCGGCTACCTGAACGGTGCGACCGGCTCGCCCGTCGCGTCGTACGCATTCATGAGCGCCGCGCTCGTCGCGGCGGTGATCCTCACGCTGTCCGTCAAACCCCAGGCGCGCGATACGCATCCGCTCGCGACGCCGCTGCAAGGAAAATGAATCAGATGAAGCCCCGTATCGTCGCGTACAAGCCGCTGCCCGATGACGTCCTCGCGTACCTGCGCGAGCATGCGGACGTCGTGCGGGCCGACGGCGCCGCAGCCCTCGCCGATGCACTCGGCGATGCGGACGGCGCGATCGGCGCGAGCCTGAAGGTCACGCCGCAGATGCTCGACCGCGCTCCGCGGCTGAAGGCGTGGTCGACGATCTCGGTCGGCTACGACAACTTCGACGTCGCGGATCTCACGCGGCGCGGCATCGTGCTCGCGCATACGCCGGACGTACTGACCGAGTCGACCGCCGATACGGTGTTTTCGCTGATTCTCGCGTCCGCGCGACGTGTGGTCGAGCTGGCCGAGTGGGTGAAGGCCGGCCACTGGCATCACAGTATCGGCCCCGACCTGTACGGCACCGACGTGCAGGGCAAGACGCTCGGCATCGTCGGGCTCGGGCGGATCGGCGGCGCGGTTGCGCGCCGCGCCGCGCTCGGCTTCCGGATGCAGGTGCTGTACGCGAACCGCTCCGCGCATGCCGAGGCCGAGGCGCAATACGGCGCACGGCGCGTGACGCTCGACGAACTGCTCGCGCAATCGGATTTCGTGTGCCTGCAGGTGCCGCTGTCTGCGCAAACGCACCACCTGATCGGCGCGGCCGAATTCGCGAAGATGAAGCGCGGTGCGATCCTGATCAACGCATCGCGCGGGCCGGTGGTCGACGAAGCCGCGCTGATCGATGCGCTGCGCGCGGGCACGATCCGTGGCGCGGGGCTCGACGTGTTCGAGAAGGAGCCGTTGCCGGCGGATTCGCCGTTGTTGCAGATGAAAAATGTCGTCGCGCTGCCGCATATCGGCTCGGCGACGCACGAGACGCGCCACGCGATGGCGCGCTGCGCCGCGGAAAACCTGGTCGGCGCGCTGGCCGGCACGCTGCGCACGAATCTCGTCAATCCGGATGCGCTCGCGCACGCCTGAGCCGCGGCGGGTAGCGGGGCGGCCACCGGTCGATGGTTGGCCGGCGGGGTGCCGGCTTCGTTAGAGTCTATGGTCTTGGTGCCGGATGGCTGGCTGCGTTATGATCGCCCGCGTCGCATCGACGGCCCGGCAACGCTGCCGGCGGCGTCCCGCGACGGGTATCCGCGCCAGGTCCGGTGCGGCCGACTGCTTTTGCAGGTGACCGGGGCGGGTGCCGACGCGCCGGCGCCGATCAGCAGAAGCAGGGGATCAGCGTAAGCTCAAGCGCCAACGCTGACCGACTGCGAAGCATGGGATCCGCGTAAGTGCCGAAGCGCTGGAGCGCTGACGCGGGTCGACAGGAGATTCCACCGGGTGGCTTACGTTTCCAACAACAAAGGTCCGTCTGCTCACGAAGCGGCGCGGATCGTACGTCGCGAGGCACGACAGTGACCGATTCGCAACCTACCACGACGCGTCCGGCGACGATCAGCGATGTCGCGCGCGAGGCCGGCACGGGCAAGACCAGTGTGTCGCGCTACCTGAACGGCGAGACGCACGTGCTGTCCACCGATCTGCGCCAGCGGATCGAATCGGCCATCGCGCGGCTCAACTACCGGCCGAACCAGATGGCGCGCGGGCTCAAGCGCGGCCGCAACCGCTTGCTCGGCATGCTCGCGGCCGACCTGACCAATCCCTATACCGTCGAAGTGCTGCAGGGCGTCGAGGCCGCATGCCACGCGCTCGGCTACATGCCGCTGATCTGTCACGCGGCAAACGAAGTCGAGATGGAACGCCGCTTCCTTCAACTGCTCACGACTTACCGCGTCGAAGGGCTGATCGTCAACGCGCTCGGCGCCGACGAGGACGTGCTGCGCCCGCTGCGCGGAGCCGGCATCCCGGCCGTGCTTGTCGACCGGACGGTCGAAGGCTTTGAGGCCGACCTGATCGGCCTCGACAACGCCGACGCGATCGAGACGGCACTCGCGCACCTGGTCGAACATGGTTTCGACGCGATCCATTTCGTCGTGCAGCCGTTCGAGCGCGTCAGCTCGCGGCGCCTGCGCGAGGCTGCGTTCCGCGCGGCGCTGGCGGCGCGCGGGCTGCCGGTGCCGTCGACGGTCGTGCTCGACCTGAACGCGCCCGACGCCGTCACGGCGGCGCTGGCCGACATCGATGCCCGTATCGACGACGCGGCGCGGCGCGGCGTGCGCGCGGCGCTGTTCGCCGCGAACGCGCCGGTCGCGCTCGCGATCGCGCGCCACCTGCGCGCGCGTTTCGGCACCGGATGGCAGCAGCAGGCGGCGCTGCTATCGATCGACGATCCGGAATGGGCCGAGCTGATCGGCATCACGACGATCCGCCAGCCGACCTACGAAATCGGCTACAAGGCCGTCGAATTCGTGCACGAGCGGATCGACGGCGCGGCGGGCGACGTACGCGTCTCGCTGTTGCCGGGCGAGCTGGTTGCGCGCGCGTCGACCGCAAGCTGAGTATCATGCGGGGCACGCAGCGCGCCGGATGCGCTGCCCCGAACAAGGAAATACATGACTGTCGCTCCCGTCACGCTGGCGGTGCTGATCGCCGCCACGCTGATCATCGCGCTCCTGCCGCTCATCCTCTTCCGACTCCTGCGCAAGCCGCTGGCGCTGAACCGCCGCGATACGATCGTCGGCGTCGCCGTCTTCACGCTGTTTGCGATGATCCTCGAACGCGCGTTCCACGGGCTCGTGCTGAGCCGGACGCCGCCGGATGGCTGGCTCACGCAGCCGCTTGCGTTCGTCGCGTACAGCGCGCTCGCGACCGCCGTGTTCGAGGAAGTCGGCCGCTATCTCGGGATGCGTTTCCTGAACCGCCGCTACGGCCCGTCGGCCGGCGACAGCCGCGGCATCGGTTACGGGATCGGTCACGGTGGCGCCGAAGCATGGTTCGGCGGCGTGCTCGTGTGGGCCCAGTGGTCGTATCTCGCGTGGCTCGCGAGCCGCGGCCAGCTCGAAACGCAACTCGCCGACCTGCCGGGCGATACCGTCGTGCGGCTGCACGTGATGCTTGCGACGCTGTCGGCGCAGTCGATCCTGTTGTTGCTGCTCGAACGCTGCGCGGCATTCGTGCTGCAGCTTGCGCTGTCGGTGCTGGTCTGGCGCGGCGTGCGCGCCGGCCGCGCGGGCGTGTTGCCGCTCGCGATCGTGCTGCATGCGCTGGCGGCCGCGCCGGCATTGCTGTACCAGGTTCGCGTGCTGCCGGCCGGCTGGGTCGAGGCCGCGCATGTCATGCTGGCCGCGATCCTGGTCGTCGTGCTGGTGAAGGTGTGCCGGCCGTCGCAATCGGCAGCCTGACGGGAGAGACGGAATGGATGACTATCTGATCGAATGCCAGAGCGCGGAATTCGACGCGCTCGCCCGCGTGATCTGCGATCTCTTTCCGGAGCAGACGCGTTTTGCCGAAAGCAGCGACGCCCGCGGGCGCTTCCTGTCCGTTCACTGGCTCGCGATGCGTTTCGGCTCGACGCCGAAGCGGATGACGCTCGATATCCGTATCGTGCCGGCCGCGCTCGCGCGCTATCTGGCGCTCAAGCCGATGCAGCGCGCACGCAGCCATGCGGTGCTGCATGCGTATACGGAAGCGATGCTCGGGTCGCTCGAGGAGCGCCACGCGGCCGGTGAGGCCGTCGAGCGCGACGCGGAACTCGAACTCGACGAAGACTTTGCGTGACCGTTCGCGCCGGCGCCATGCCGGCGCGTCGCATTACGCGTCGCGGTAGACCTGCGCGAAGCGCTGCGCCTGCACGACACCGTAGTCGCCGGGCGCATACTGCATCACCCAGTCGCCGGCGACGCCGCGCAGCATGTCGCCGTTTTCCGAGCGGGCGATCGTGAAGGGCTCGTCCATCCGGCGGGCGAGTACGACGGCAGGCCGGTTCCGGTAGTCGCCCGGCTCGCCGTGCGTGAGCGCCGGATCGGCGGGCAGGTATTTGGCGTCGAAGCGCGCGCGCGACACGACCCAGCGGTCGCCGGTCGAGCCCGTGATCAGCGCGTCGCCCGCCGCATAGCGGTTCGGGCCTTCGAGGCTCATCAATTCGCCGTCGGCCTCCGCGAAGGACACGGCGACGGTTTCGTCCTTGACGACGCGGTGGGCCTGCGGATCGGTACGCAGGTCGAGGTGCTTGAGTTCGAGCATGGCGGGGCAGTGCGGGAAAGCTGGAAAGCCGGGAGCTTATCCCGAATCCGGCGCGCCGTGTGACGCGCCGGTCGCCTGGAGTGGCGCGGCGCCGTTCGGCCCGGACGGGCGGTACGGCGCCGGCGGGGAGGGCGTCAGGGCTGCGCGGGTGCGCTGGCGGCCGGTGCGGCTGCCGCCTTGCCTTCCTTGCCTTTCGTCTTGCCCTTGCCGCGGTGCTCGCCGCCGTGGTGCAGCCAGCTGCGGAACGTCGTGTCGGCCAGCGCCTTCTGGTCGGCCGGGAAGCTCTCGTAGAGCGGCGCAAAGGCGTCGGCGAGCTTCTTTGCGCCGTCGGCGTTCGCCTGCGACAGTTCCGCGTACTGTTTCATGTCGTCGAGTGCGGAGACGTCGTGCTTGGCCATCCGTTCGCGATAGAGGCGGCCCATCGTGTCGCCGTTGTCGCGCATCGTGTCGGCGAACGTCTTCCACTGCGGTTCCTGCGCCGACGTGATCTTCAACTGGTCGTGCAGATACTTGATACGCTGCTCGACGCGCGCTTCGTGGCGCGCCTCGCGCTGCTCGGCACTCGGGGCCGAAGCCGCGGCCGTCATGGCCTGGGCGGGCGCTTGCGGCTGCGCCGGGGTTTGCGCGAACGCGCTGGCTGCAACCGCGAGCGTAGCGAGGGTGAGCGAGATTTTCTTCATGGTTGGCTCTCCGGGATGGTGTCTTGCGAGCGGGCGCGGCGGCAATTGCCGCAAACGTTTCTCGCGTCGCCTGCTATTAGTAGCACGTTGCGTGCGGCGCGGCAGTGAATGCGACACTTGCTTACAACCGATACGAATCGAAATTGAAAGGGATATGGCAGGTCGACACGGGGCCCGCGATGGTGCGGCGCGTACTGGCGCCCGGCGCGGAATGCGAGCGGCAAGTGCGATCCGGATGCAGTCGTGGCGCACGGACAAGGCAGCGCGACCGCATGACGGCGCGCGATCGCGCAGTCGTGCGATGCCGTTTGGGCGCACCGGCGTTCGGCGCTATCATCGCGTCACATTCCACTTAGCCGGCGCGTCTCGCGCCGGCCCAGCCTCATGCGTCCACCCCGCCTCGACCAACTCGACGATCTCGACCGGCAACTCGTCGCGCTGCTGCAAGCCGATGCGCGCGCAAGCGTCGCGGATCTCGCGCGCCAGCTCGACGTCGCGCGCACGACGGTCGTCGCACGCATCGCGCGGCTCGAACGCACCAACGTGATCGCCGGCTACAGCGTCCGGCTCGGGCAGGACGTGCTCGACGCGAGCATTTACGCGTATGTCGGCATCATCCTCACCCCGAAGTTCGGCAAGGATGTGTTGCGCAAGCTCGACCGGATGCCCGAAGTGCAGTTGCTTTGCGCGGTGAGCGGCGAGTACGACTACGTCGCGTGGCTGCGTGCCGATTCGCCCGAACGGCTCAACGACCTGCTCGACCAGATCGGTACGCTCGAAGGCGTCGAACGCACGACCACGTCGATCATTCTTTCACGCAAGATCGACCGCGGGACGATCGGCGGCTGACGCTCGAGCGCGGTGTTCGTCGCGCGGCGCGTGTTGTGCCGGTGTATCGGCTTAGCTGTCAGGTTCCGACGCGGCGGCCGGCTGCACCAGCGGAATCCGCACCGAGATGCGCAACCCGCACGATTCCGCTTCGTCCGCATACGCGAGCATGATGCCGGCGCTCAACCGGTCCGCGACGATCTTCACGATCGACAGGCCGAGCCCGGAGCCGATCTGCGCGTTGCCGGGCACCCGGTAGAACGGATCGAACACGCGCTCGCGCTCGTGCGGCGCGATACCCGGGCCGGTATCGGAGATCGTCACGCCTACGTGCGTGCCGGTCCGCTGCGTCGATAGGTCCACGCGGCCGCCCGGCGGCGTGTAGCGGATCGCGTTGTCGACCAGGTTCATCACGAGCGACACGAGTTCGAGCTCGTCGGCGGGTACGGAGGCGTCCGGGCCGTCCTCGATGCCGATGTCGATCGTTTTCGCTTCCGCGAGCGGCATCAGGTCTTCCAGCACGCGGCGATAGACCGCATGTACCGACACGTTGCCGGGCGGCGCGGCCGGCGCGCTTTGCGCCCGTGCGAGCGCAAGCAACTGCCCGATCAGGTGGCGGCTGCGATCGAGCCCGCCGCGCAGCGCGGCGAGCCGCGCGCGCATCGTCCGGCAGGTCGGCATCGGCGAGGCGCTCGGCCTGCAGCGACATCGCCGTGAGCGGCGAGCGCAGTTCGTGTGCGGCGTCGGCGACGAAGCGGCGCTGCGCGGCGACCGACAGCGCGACGCGCTCCAGCATCCGGTTGATCGCGACGACGAACGGCCGCACCTCAATCGGCACGCGTTCGGCCGGCACCGGGCGCAGGTCGTGCTCGTCGCGCGCATCGATGCCGGCGGACAGCGCGGCCACCGGGCGGAACAGCTTGCGCACGAGATCGGCGACGAGCAGCAGCAGGATCGGGACGAGGATCAGCAGCGGCAACGCGGTGCGCCACGCGCTTTCGCGAGCGACGTCGTCGCGCATGCCGGCTTCCTGCGCGACCGCGATGCGCTCGCCGTTCGCGAAGGTCCGGACCATCACGCGATACGTGCCGCCGCCGGCATCGACCGTATGCAGTCCGTCGGCGAGTGTCGGCGCCAGCGCGAGCCGCGGCATGCCGTCGTTGCCCGGCTGCGGTGGGCCGCCGAGCGGCTGCACGAACACGCGCGACAGCTCGTCGCTTTCGCGCGCGGGTGCGCCGGCGGCGGCATGGAGCGATGGCGCTCGCGGGTGGTCGAGCAGTGTCGCGACCTCGCGTAGCACGTCGTCCTGCAGTTCGTGCGCTTCGTCGAATGCCGATGAGAACGCGAACGCGGCCGCGGCCGTCGCGACGACCAGGATCGCGGCCGACAGCGCGACCGACAGGCGAAACCCGATCGATTCGCTCAGGCGTTTCTTGAAACCATCCATCCCGCACCCCTGACGTTCTTGATCACGGTGCTGCCGAGCTTGCGGCGCAGCGAATGGATCAGGAATTCGACCGCGTTGCTTTCGACTTCCTCGCCCCAGCCGTACAGGCGATCCTCGAGCTCGCGTCGCGACAGGATCGCGCCCGGGCGCACCAGCAGTGCGCGCAGCAGTGAGAATTCACGATTCGACAGCGGCACCGGTGCGTGCCCGTCGACCACGGCCTCGCGCGTCGCCGGGTCGAGCGACACGATCCCGTTGCTCAGCAGCGGCGCGGCGGAACCGGCCCGGCGCCGGATCGCGACGCGAATCCGCGCAAGCAGCTCGGCCATCTCGAATGGTTTCACGATGTAGTCGTCGGCGCCGCCGTCGAGGCCGGCCAGACGATCGTCGAGCCCGTCGCGCGCGGTGACGATCAGCAGCGGCGCACTGGCGTCCTTCGCGCGGATGGCGGCCAGCACGTCGAGCCCGTCGCGGCCGGGCAGCCCGAGGTCGAGCAGGACCAGGTCGTAGGGCTGCGCGGCGAACGCGGTCAACGCGCGCATGCCATCGGTGACCCAGTCGGTGGCGTACGACGCGTCTTTCAGCGCGGCATGGACGGCGTCGCCGATCATCGGGTCGTCTTCGACGAGCAGTATTCGCATGCGTGTTCTCCGTGCCGCGCAAACGCCGCCAGCGTATGCGATTCCCGCACGGGCGTCACGTGTCGCGCGCGCGGCGTCCTTATTTGCCGCTGAACCGGTCGAGGGCCGCGAGCAGGTTCTTCATCGCGGCGGCCGAATCGGCCTGGGTCGGAGGGTCGGCACGCAGCGCGGAGAGCGCGCGGTCGATCTCCTGGTCGACCATGTGCCAGTCGACGGCGGCGCGCGGCTTGAGGCCGGCTTCGGCCGAGTCCCACGCGATCTCGAGATCCTTGATGCGCGTTTTCGCGCCGGGCAGGTCGCCCTTGGCGACACGCGTGTTCACGTCGACGGCGATCGTGCGGAACTGCGAGAGGTCGCCGAGTTTCGATGCGTGGGTCGCAGCAGGCGATGCGGAGGCCGAAGCGGGCGCCGAAGTCGATGCATTCGCATCCTGCTGCTTCGAGCAACCGGCGGCGCCCAGCAGCGCAATCGCGGCCGCGGCAACGGCGAGACGGGAAACGGGATGGGGGATGCGCATGGCGTGTCCTCGATTCGATGAACGGGAAGAACGAAACAAACGGAAAGGAAAGGGCGTCAGTCGGCGGTACCGGCGCGCGTGCGCGGGCCGCCGCCGAACTGCGCGACGGCGACGAGCAGCACGATCACGGTCAGGAACAGCAGGCTCGTCCAGGCGGCGCCGAAGCCGAGCCCGCCATAGGTGCGCGCCTGCGTGAGCAGGTCGCCGAGCGACGCGCCGAACGGGCGCGTCAGGATGTACGCGATCCAGAACGCGAGCACCGCATTGACGCCGAGCCGCCACATCGCGAACACGGCCGCGATCAATGCGCCGAAGCACAGCGCGCCGAGCGTGAAGCCGAGCCCGAGCGCCTCGGTTGCGAGATCGCCCGCGGCGGTGCCCAGCGCGAACGTGCAGAGGATCGCGGCCCAGTAGAACAGCTCGCGCCGGGGCGTGACGATCGTGTCGATCGACAGCGTGCCTTCGACGCGATGCCACACGAAAAAGATCGCGGCGAGCGCGCTGGCAAATGCGGCGGTACTCGCATAGAGACTGACGTTCAGGCCGTCGGTGAGCAGGTCGGTGATCTGCGTGCCAACGATGCTGACCAGCACCACCGTGAGCCAGTAGATCCATGGCACGTAGCGGCGCGTGCGCAACTGCAGCCACAGCGCGATCGCGAGCAGCGACGCCATTGCGACGCGCGTGACGGTCTGGCCGAGTCCCGCGTTGACCGCGAGAAAGTCCGCGCCGGTTTCGCCGACCGTGGTTGACATGATCTTGATGATCCAGAACGACAGCGCGACGTCGGGCACCTTGTTCAGCCAGTGCGGCGTGCGTTGAGCGGGCAGGGATTGCATGCGATGCCTCCTTGGCGGTCGGGTGGTCGGCATGCAGTCTGAAACGGAAGACTTAGGCCAGCCATAGCGAGGCCGGCAGCGGGAAAAAGTGTCGTTTCGACATTTCGACGAAATGTATCGTCGGAACGTCGAATTTAGAGGTCGTTTCGCATCATTCTTCGTCTTGGAACTGATTTTGCGCGTCCCTAAACTGTGTTCATGGCTCAACGCCGTTCACAACACCAACCCATCATCAGGAGATAAGCGCATGAAAATCGCCATCGTCGGCGCAGGTCTGATCGGCCACACCATTGCTCACATGCTGCGTGAAACGGGCGACTACGAAGTCGTCGCGTTCGACCGTGATGCGGATGCGCTTGCGAAGCTGTCGCGCGAAGGCATCGCGACGCAACGGGTGGATTCGGCCGACGCGAACGCGATTCGCGAAGCCGTGAAGGGCTTCGATGCGCTCGTCAACGCGCTGCCTTACTACCTCGCGGTCAACGTTGCCGCCGCCGCGAAGGCTGCCGGCGTCCACTACTTCGACCTGACCGAAGACGTGCGCGCGACCCATGCGATCCGCGAACTGGCCGAAGGCTCCGACCGTGCGTTCATGCCGCAGTGCGGCCTCGCACCGGGCTTCATCGGTCTCGCCGCACACGAACTGGTGAACGGCTTCAGCGAAGTGCGCGACGTGAAGATGCGCGTCGGCGCGCTGCCCGAGTACCCGACCAACGCGCTGAAGTACAACCTGACGTGGAGCGTCGACGGCCTGATCAACGAATACTGCCAGCCGTGCGAAGCGATCCGCGACGGCCGCAAGCAATGGGTGCAGCCGCTCGAAGGCCTCGAGCACTTCTCGCTGGACGGCACCGAATACGAAGCGTTCAACACGTCGGGCGGCCTGGGCACGTTGTGCGAGACGCTGTCGGGCAAGGTCGAGACACTCGACTACAAGTCGGTGCGCTATCCGGGCCACCGCGATCTCGTGCAGTTCCTGCTCGAGGACCTGCGCCTGTCGACCGACCGCGACACGCTGAAGTCGATCATGCGCCGCGCGGTGCCGTCGACGAAACAGGACGTCGTGCTCGTGTTCATCACGGTGACGGGCGTGAAGGACGGCCAGCTGGTGCAGGACGTGTTCACCCGCAAGATTTTCGCGAAGGACGTGTGCGGGATGCACATGAGCGCGATCCAGATCACGACGGCCGGCGCGATGTGCGCGGTGCTGGATCTGTTCCGCGAAAAGAAGCTGCCGCAGAGCGGTTTCATCCCGCAGGAAAAGGTGTCGTTGAAGGCGTTCCTGTCGAACCGCTTCGGCAAGCTGTACGAAGGCGGCACGATGGAGCGCGTGCACGCGGTGGCCTGACCGCCCGCCAGCCTCAGGCACGAGGGCCGTACGACGCCGGGAGCGCAGCAGCGCTTCCGGCGTTGTTTTTTGCGGGGAACGAGGGAACAACCGGTCAGGCCGGCAGCGGCGGGACGATCGTGGCCACCGGCGGAGGCGGCGCGATGCGGTACAGCAGCGCATCGACGTCGGCATCGGATGGCGCGGTGTTGTCGAACATCACGATGCCGTCGCATTCGTGGCCGGTCGGCACGAAGCGGCGCTGCCGGTATTCGTCCCAGTGCGCGAGCTTGTAGGCATCGTTCGGATTGCCGCGCGCGACGATCCGCTGGTGCGCGACGTCTTCCGACGTGTGGACCCAGACGACCGTCAGCGTGACGTCGGGCGCGATGCCGAGCCACGCGCGGTCGAGAATTCGGCGATCGCGCACTTCGCGCGACAGCGGGCCGACCACGAGCGCGCCGATGCCGAGCGCGAGATTTTCACGGGCCGTGTCGAGCAGGCCCTGGTATTCGGGATCGCGCAGGTGCTTCAGGTAGAGCGGGCTGTCGCGATCGTTCGGATCCTCGGTGAGCGCGCCCATCGCGGCCGAACTGTAGCGGCCGTACAGCGTGTCCTTGTCGAGCAGGCAGAAGGCCTCGCCGGTCGCGCGCATCAGCGGCCCGATGAGCCGCTTCGCGAGCGTGGTCTTGCCGGTGCCGGCGTGACCGCAGAAGAACACCAGATGCGTCACGAAGCCTTGCCTCCCGAGCGCGGGCTCGACGCGCCGTTGCGCTTGTCGCCTCGCGAGAAGACTTCCGCCTCCAGCCACATCGCGTTGATGATGCCGAAGCCGAGCGCCACGCCGATGCCGAGTATCCACGAGAAATACCACATGGGTCTGTCTCCTTGACGGTTGGGCCGCACGGCCGTGCGGCTTGTGGTCCGAAGTGTCCGGGTGCGCATGCTGCGGCGCACGCAGCCCGATCATGACCAATATCGCCGTGCCGCGCAAGCCGGGCCGCCCGCGCAGCAAACCGGTAAACTGATGCGCAAACCGCAACATCACGGACAACATGCTGATCAACTGTGCTGCATACCAGGACGGCCGCAAACTGGCCGACATCGATATCGACGCCATCAGCGACTACGTGTCGAAGCCCGAATGCTTCGTGTGGGTCGCGTTGAAAGATCCGACGCCCGACGAAATCGACCTGATGGGCGAGGAGTTCGGGCTGCACGAGCTCGCGCTCGAGGATGCCCGCAAGGGGCATCAGCGGCCGAAGATCGAGGAGTATGGCGATTCGCTGTTCGCGGTGCTGCATACGGTCGAGCTCGACGATGACGGCGAATTCAAGCTGGGCGAGCTGAACGTGTTCGTCGGCCCGAACTACGTGCTGTCGATTCGCAACCATACCGAGCAGGATTTCCGCGAAGTGCGCAAGCGCTGCGAGCGCGAGCCGCATCTGTTGCAGGAAGGCTCGGCGTTCGTGTTCTACGCGCTGATGGACCAGGTCGTCGACCGCTATTTCCCGATCCTCGAATCGCTGGGCGCCGAACTCGAGGAACTCGAGGACCGCATCTTCGCGAAGGCCACGCCCGCGTCGGCGCGCGCGATCATCGAGGATCTCTATTCGCTGAAGCGCCGGCTCGTGATGCTGCATCAGCACACGGCGCCGCTGATCGAGCCGCTCGCGAAACTCACGGGCGGACGCATCCCGCAGATATGCAACGGGATGGAGCATTACTTCCGCGACGTGTACGACCATCTGCAGCGGATCGTGAAGACGATCGAGGGGCGGCGCGAGATGGTCGTGACAGCGGTCCAGGTCAACCTCGGAATGATCTCGCTCGCCGAGAACGAGGTGACCAAGCGGCTCGGCTCGTTCGCCGCGCTGTTCGCGATACCGACGATGATCGCCGGCATCTACGGGATGAACTTCGCGAACATGCCCGAATTGCACCTGAAATACGGGTTCTACGGCTGCATCGCCGTGATGGTCGTCGCCGACTTCGCGCTGTGGTGGCGATTCAAGCGGGCAGGGTGGCTGTAGTCTCGCTTCATGCGCGAGGCGGCGCGTGCTTGCCGACCACGACGCGCCACGGACGCACGCGCCACGATTTCACGAGGCCGTTCTGCACGTACGGATCGGCGCGTGCGAACGACTCGGCCGCCTCCGGCGAATCCCCTTCGAACACGAGCACGGCCTGGTCGGCCGGGTCCGACAGCGCGCCGGCGAGCATGAGTTCGCCGCGTTCGGTCGCGGCCTGTGCGAGTGCGAGGTGCTCCGCGCGGAACGGTTCTCGACGGGACAGGTAATCGTCGACGAGTTCGTAGATCAACTGGTAATGCATGGTGGCTCCAGGGAGCGCCGCGGCGGCCGGGACGTCGGCGCGGCTGTCAGTCAGTCTGCTGCGGGCAGTATAGGGCAGGCGGACGATCGCGGCACAACACGAGAGGCGGCGTTCCTACGTCTAAAACGCAACTAACGGTCTAGGCGCGATCCGTCCTGGAATCCCGGTTGCAACGCACCTTCGATGCAGCCAAGTCTACAGGCCGCCCCCCGGCGGCCCATCCCTACGCCTTGTAGCCGATCGTGCGCAGCAGATCCTTGCGCCAGCGGATGTCGTCGTCATTTTCGACACCGAGCGGCCCAAAGCCGTCGACGACGCCGACGATCCCGCGTCCTTGCGCGGTTTCCGCGACGATCACGTCGGTCGGGTTCGCGGTCGCGCAATAGATCCGGCAAACCTCCGGCACGGCCTTGATTGCATTGAGTACGTTGACCGGATAGAAGCCGTCGCCGAGGAACACGATGAACGCGTGGCCGGCGCCGATCGCGCTGGCGTTGCGACATGCAAGTTCGACGAGCGCCGCATCGGTGCCGGAGTGGCGCACCAGCCGTTTGCCTGACGCCTCGCAGAATGCGAGGCCGAAGCGGATGCCGGGCACGGTGCCGACCAACGCCTCGTGGATGTCCTCGACGGACTTGATGAAATGCGACTGGCCGAGGATGAAGTTCACGGTCTCGGGTTTGTCGACGGCAACGGTTTGCAGTTGCAGCATGGCGGACCTCGTCTCGCGATGCGGCGCGTGCGCCGCAATGGGCTCTTCAAGCTTAATACGTGAGCGCCGGCGACGAAAGCCGCGAGGGCGTCCTATCCTTCGTTGTGTGTGGCGCGTGCGCCGCGCGAAGGCAACGGAGGCAGACATGGACGTGCGACACGGCTTCGTCGACTGCGTGGGGCGCACGCCGCTGATTCGCTTGACGAAGCTCAGCGCCGAGACGGGCTGCGAGATCCTGGGCAAGGCGGAATTCATGAATCCGGGCGGGTCGGTGAAGGACCGCGCGGCACTCTACATCATCCGCGACGCCGAACGGCGTGGCGTGCTGAAGCCGGGCGGCACCGTCGTCGAGGGCACGGCGGGCAATACCGGCATCGGTCTGGCACATATCTGCGCGGCGCGCGGTTATCGCTGCGTGATCGTGATTCCCGATACGCAATCGCCGGACAAGCTGGCGATCCTGCGTACGCTCGGTGCCGAGGTGCGTCCGGTGCCGGCGGCGCCCTACCGTGACCCGAACAACTATCAGAAGATTGCCGGACGGCTCGCGGACGAACTCGACAACGCGGTGTGGGCCAATCAGTTCGACAACGTCGTCAATCGTCAGGCGCACTACGAGACGACCGGGCCCGAGATCTGGCGCGATACGGCGGGCACGATCGATGCGTTCGTCTGCGCGACCGGGACGGGCGGCACGCTGGCCGGCGTGAGCCGGCATCTGAAAGAGCAGAATCCGGACGTCCGGATCGTGCTGGCCGACCCGCACGGCAGCGGGCTCTACGGGTACGTGAAAACGGGTGACCTCGGCGCGGAAGGCAGCTCGATCACCGAAGGCATCGGATCGACGCGCGTCACCATGAACCTTGCGGGCACGCCGATCGACGACGCCGTGCGGATCGACGATCAGCAGTGCGTGACGATGGTCTACCGGTTGCTGCGCGAGGAGGGGCTGTATGTCGGCGGATCGAGCGGCATCAACGTCGCGGCGGCGGCGTGGCTGGCCCGCCGGATGGGCCCGGGGCACACGATCGTGACCTTGCTGTGCGACCGTGGCGACATCTATCGCGCGCGGCTTTTCAATCGGGAATGGCTCCGCGAAAAGGGACTGGACCCGGGGGCTGAGCCCATGAGTTGAACCGCCGGAGGCGTGGCATAGGTGAGGATTTCCATCCGCCCGAATGCGACCTATGCTGAACGAATCCGGTGCGAACGCCGTTCGCCCGTTTCGCCCAGACGAGGTGTGCCATGCCTGTGTCAGCCACCCTGCAGGATTGCCTGCGTCAGAAGTCATCGCGGTACGAAGTGGTGTACCACCCCTATAGCCATACGAGCATGGAGACGGCCGCCGCCGCGCATATACCCGGCGATCGCCTCGCGAAAACCGTGCTCCTCGAAGACGACGAAGGCTACGTCGCCGCCGTATTGCCGACCACGCACGCCGTGCGCCTGTCGGATCTCTGGGTGAAGACGGGACGTCATCTCGTGCTCGCCCGCGAGGTCGAACTGCGCGAGCTGTTCAAGGATTGCGACATGGGCGCGTTGCCGCCGGTGTGCATGGCGTATGGAATGAAAACGTTTCTCGAGGAGCGTCTCGCGCAGCAGCCGGAAGTCTATTTCGAGGCCGGCGACCACGAAGCGCTGATCCACATGATGCAGGATGAATTCCTGACGCTGATGGAGACGGCCGAGCGCGCGCATTTCTCGCACAAGATGCAGGGCATGCACGCCTGACGCGCGCGTTGCAAGGGCGCTGGTCGATGCGTGTGTGACATGGTTGTGAGCCGCGGTAGGGGTTGCCCCGTGAGATAGTTGGTTAGGCATGCGAATTTGTGGCGTCGATTTTTTGGTGGAAAAAGCGGCCTTAAATTTGAATCGCATTCCGGATTAACTGTTCGGACATCGATGGTGCGTCGGACGTTTCGAGTTTCGAGGAAGCGGTGTCGGCCAGCTCGAGGTGGCCGAGCAGCGCATCGCGCGACCGATGCGGATGTTGACGAGGGGAGGAACGCACCGTCCCGGTCGCCACCACGGCGGCTGGTTTTGATGCGGTGCAGGAAATATGCCGGCATTTATGTTGAAACAACTTAATATCCGTTTCCGCATATACCCATACAATTCAATTACTGCATTAATAATAAAAGGTTGATTTATGCTTACCAGAATATTATTTGAATAACTCCTCCAAACTTTGTATTCGGGTATCAAATAAAGTTTGACGTCAAAATTTTTTCCTTGCTATCTTCTGCACCCAAGTGAACGGCGCCATTGACATCACCGCGTAACGAACGACCAATCGTCAGACGAAACGCGAGGTGCCACCCACTCAGCTGACAATTGCCTGAACGTGCAGGCGCGTGATTTTCCGGTGCAAAGCCGGGCCGCGCCGGCTGGAACGATTCCTTGAAAAAGAACAAATTGAAATTCCAATTTGATTCTTTCAATTCGGATTGCTAATTGAATTTGAAATGAAATGTTCGGGTAGATGCGGTGGCGATGCCGACCTGGCTTCGCCGCCGGCAGCAATCCGAAACTGGGCAAATCGCTTGGGGGATGGATGGTGGGCATGAAAGTCGAAGAGCATCTGGCTACGTCGAACAGCGGACTGGCGACGCTGGGCCGTCCGCGGGAGTTCGGCAAGAAGCAACAGAATCCGGTCCGCCGGTTCGGCGGCATCGGAATCGTCCTGGTGCTGCACGCAGTGCTGATCTACGCGCTGCTCAACGGCCTGGCGACGAAAGTCGTGCAGGTGATCCAGCATCCGATCGAAACGCGCATCATCGAGCCGGTCAAGCCACCGCCGCCACCGCCGATGCCCGTGGTCAAACTCCCGCCGCCGAAATTCGCGCCGCCGCCGCCGCCGTTCGTCCCGCCGCCGGAAGTGCCGGTGCAGGCGCCGCCGCAGGCAACGATCACGCACCAGTCGGCCCCGGTACCGTCCGCACCCGCCGTGCAGGCGCCGGTCGTGGCGCCCCCGGCGCCGGCCAAGCCGGTCAGCCATGACGTGGGTGTGGTCTGCCCGAATTCGGACACGCTTCGCGCGTCGATCCAGTATCCGAAGGAGGCGCAGGAAAACAACATCACGGGCGACGTGACGATCGAATTCGTGGTGGATGCGGAAGGGAACATCACGAACGAGCGTGTGGCGCAGTCGGCGGATCCGATCCTCGATCGTGCTGCCTACAACACCGTGAAACGATTCAAGTGCGTTGCGCAGGGCCAGTCGGTGCGGGTCCAGGTTCCGTTCTCGTTCAATCTGAATTGATGCAGTGGGCGGCCCGGTGCGATCCGGGCCGGGAAAAACCATCTCGAACTGATGTATTAAGTTCATCGAAATAACTGGAGTGGGGTATGACGAAGCGTTCACTGGCCGCGCTGGCGGCAAGCATCCTGATGTCCGTCGCCGCAATCGACGGGTTCGTTGCACCGCAACTCGCCCACGCGCAGGCTAGCGGCACGGCCGGCACATCGGCACAGGCCGCGGCACCGTCGGCTGCCCCGGCTCCGGCCGCCGCCGAGCCGGCTCCGCCGCCCGCGCCGGCCACGACGGAAGCGGTCGAGAATCCGTACGGGCTCGGCGCGCTCTGGAAGAACGGCGATTTCGTCGCCCGTTTCGTGCTGATCCTGCTCGTGATCATGTCGATGGGAAGCTGGTACATCATGATCACGAAGTTCGTGGAGCAGTTGCGCGCCAATCGCCGCGCGAAGCTGGCGGACGCGCAGCTCTGGTCCGCGCCGTCGCTGGCGGAGGGCGCCAAGCTGCTCGACGAGGCATCGCCGTTCCGCTTCATCGCCGAAACGGCGATCGAGGCCGGCGAGCATCATGACGAGGCGCTGCTGGAAGCGGTGGACCGCAACACGTGGATCGACGTGTCGGTCGAGCGCTCGATCACGAACGTGTCGAACCGGATGCAGGACGGGCTCGCATTCCTCGCCACGGTGGGCTCCACCGCGCCGTTCGTCGGGCTGTTCGGCACGGTCTGGGGGATCTATCACGCGCTGACGGCCATCGGCATCGCCGGCCAGGCGTCGATCGACAAGGTCGCCGGCCCGGTGGGCGAGGCGCTCATCATGACCGCGATCGGCCTCGCCGTCGCAGTGCCGGCGGTGCTTGGCTACAACTTCCTGGTCCGGCGCAACAAGTCGGTGATGGAGCGGGTCCGCAACTTCGGCGCGCAACTGCACACGGTGCTGCTGGCCGGCAATCGGCGCCCGGTACGCGCGTCGTCGTCGCCGGCAGCTGCGTCGCTCGCGAACTGATCGGCTGACGGAGACGCGCGATGGCCATGAACGTCGGGCAGGACGATAGCGACGAGGTGATCGCCAACATCAACACGACGCCGCTCGTCGACGTGATGCTGGTGTTGCTGATCATCTTCCTGATCACGATTCCGGTCGTGACGCACACGATCCAGCTTCAGTTGCCGAAGGAGACGGTGCAGCCGCTGCAGACGACGCCGAAAAGCGTCGAGATCGCGGTGAACCGAGACGGCGATTTCTTCTGGGGCGAACAGCTGGTGGATGCACAGACACTGCTCGCGAAGCTGAAGGACGTGTCGCAGCAGCAGCCGCAGCCGAGCGTCCACGTGCGCGGCGACCAGAACACGCGCTACGAATTCATCGGCCGGGTGGTCACGATGTGCGAGCGCGCGGGGATCGCGAAGCTGTCGTTCATCACGGAGCCGCCTGCGCGCGGTGGATAGTCGCGTGTGGGAATCGTGGTGGAACAGGGGGCTGGCGGCAAGTGGGTAGCGCTAACGCTGGTCGACCGCAAAGCATGGGACCCGCGTAAGCGCTAAAGCGCTAACGCGGGTCGACAGGAGTCGACGATGGGAATGAATGTGCCTTCGGGCGGTAGCAACGCCGAACCGGAAGTGATGGTCGATATCAACACCACGCCGCTGATCGACGTGATGCTGGTGTTGCTGATCATGCTGATCATCACGATCCCGATTCAGATGCATTCGGTGAAGATGGACCTGCCGGTCGGTAATCCGCCGCCGCCGGCCACGCCGCCGGAAATCGTGCAAATCGATATCGACTTCGACGGCACGACGACCTGGAACGGGGCGCCGGTGCCGGACCGCGCGACGCTCGAGTCGAAACTGACCCAGGTCGCGGCGGAACCCGTGCAGGCGGAGATCCACCTGCGTCCCAACAAGCTGGCGCCATACAAGGACGTGGCCGCCGTGCTCGCATCCGCGCAACGCGTGGGCGCGACCAAGATCGGCCTGATCGGTAACGAACAGTTCATGCAATGAAGACACGGACGAGCCGATGAACCCGCAACGATGGAAACGGATGATGGCGGTGACGGCGCTCGGCGCGGCCGGCCTGCTCGGACGCCCGGCGTGGCCGGCGGACGCGCTGCGGCCGGACGTGGCGAAACCGTTGGCGGCCGCGCAGGAGCTGTACCGGGCGCACAAGTATCGCGATGCGCTGGGCAAGATCGCGCAGGCGGCCGCCGTGCCGAACCGGACGCCGTACGAAACCTACATGGTGGAGGAGATGCGCGGCGCGGCAGCGATGGCGGCCGGCGACTCGGGCACGGCCGCGCAGGCCTACGAGAGCGTGCTGAACTCGGGGCGGCTGTCGGGCGAGGACGAGCAGCGGACAACGGCGGCGCTGGCCGGCATTTACTTCCAGCAGAAGAACTACCCGCTGGCGATTCGGGTCGCGCAGCGCTACCTGAAGGCGGGTGGCTCGGATCCGGAAATGCGCACGCTGCTCACGCAGTCTTACTACCTGTCCAACGATTGCGCGCCGCTCGTGAGCCAGTTGAAAGCGAGCACGGACGCGCAGGCGAATGGCGGACACGCACCGGATGAAGGGCAGCTGCAGATGCTGGCGACCTGTGCGCAGAAAGTGAAGGACGGCAACGCATATCGCGGGGCGCTCGGGCTGCTGGTGGCTTATCACCCGAGCCCCGCGTACTGGGACGAAATGGTCACCGCCATTCGCGGCAACCCCGGATATCTGCCGTCGCTCGACCTCGACATCTACCGGTTGCGCCGCGCAACGGGCTCGCTCGCGACCGCCAACGCGTACATGGAGATGACACAGCTCGCGCTGGTTGCGGGGTCGCCCGCCGAGGGCAAGCAGGTGATCGACCAGGGGTTCGCATCCGGCGTACTCGGCAAGGACGCGCAGGCGGATCGCGAGAAGCGGCTGCAGACGCTCGCCGCAAAACGCGCACAATCGGGCGGCGATGCCACGACGCCGGCAGCGCCGATCGACGCGGGCATGAACCTCGTCTTCGCGGGTCATGCCCAGCAGGGGCTGCAGATGATGGAGCAGGCGATCGCGAAGGGAGGGCTCGAGCATCCCGATGCGGCGCGGCTGCGGCTCGGCGAGGCGTATTACGTGGCCGGCCAGAAGGCGCGTGCGGTCCAGGTGCTGCGCACGGTCAAGGGTACCGACGGTTCTGCCGACCTGGCGCGCCTCTGGACGGTGGTGGCATCCCGGTAGCGCAACGAACGCGCACGACGGCGCGCAACGCAGGCGTGGTCGGCAAGCGGTGTGCCGCCGCGATGGCGCCGATGCACGATGGGCAGGTCAGCAGATGGTAAGGGGTCAGCCTTGTTGATTAGTATGCCAAATGAAATATGCAATGGACGCGTGGTTCCGCGACACGGCTGCGGCGCCGCACCTCGTGTGGCCTGCACGCCGCGACAGCGTGCAGCGGGGCATCGCGCCGGGCCGGCTGCATCACGGCATCGGTCGAGGCTTGACGACATCAAACCGATTTCGACTGCGAGGGACCGTCTTTCCATGGTTTTGCCCCCTGATGAGTCGGTGCTCGTCGCCGTGTCGCTCGGCAACAAGATCCGGGCGCTGCGCCAGCGCCTGAAACTCACGCTCGACGAAACGTCGACGATCGCCGGCATTTCGAAGCCGTTCCTGTCGCAGGTCGAACGCGGGCGAGCGACGCCGTCGATCACGTCGCTGGTGCGGATCGCGAAGGCGCTGGGCGTGACGATGCAGTACTTCATCGACACGCCGACGGAAGCGCGCTCGGTATGCCGCGGCGACGCGCTGCAGTATTTCCAGTTCACGAACTCGGCCAGCCTGTTCGCCAGGCTGACGAACCTGGTGGACGGCCGCAAGCTCGACGCGATTCTCGTCCGGATGCCGGCGGGGCAGCTCTCGTCCGAGATGACGACGCACGCGGGCGAGGAGTTCGTCTACGTGTTGCGCGGGCAGGTGGCGCTGACGCTCGAGGATTGCACGTTCACGCTGAACGAGGGCGACACCGCGCATTACGAATCGACGATGCCGCATGCATGGCGCAACACGGCCGACGAAGAGGCGGTGATCGTCTGGGTCGGCACGCCGAGGCTGTTCTAGCGAAGGCGGCCGGCAGGAAGGAGAAATACCCGATCGACGGCAGAGGGTACGCACACAGGCTCGCCTCGTGCAGAACCCGCTGTCCGTCGAATCGGGAAGAAGCAGGCAATGCGCTCAATGTAGGTAATTAGTATGACGAATCAAAATAGAAAACAACGGTGATGCTGGATGGTGCGGGTGACCGGAGGCCGATCCGTTCGAGTCGTGGCAGTCGAAAGCGTGGCAATCGCGGGTTCCGGTACACGGGCACCCAGGACGCGCAAGGAATTCACAAGGTTCCGGCGCGCAGCAGGTGGGGTCTTACTACGAGCGAGAGGGAACAAGATGAAGCAGAGAGTGTTGGCGTTGGCCATCAAGAGGATAGTCTGGGCGGAACTCGCGTTGACGGCCGTACTGGCGCCGCCGGCGTTCGCCCAGAGCCAGCCGGCGCCGGGCGCCGTCGCGATCGCGGATACGGTCGCGAGCGGCGCGCCCGTGACCGTTGCACAGGCGGACGGCACGCCGGGCGCGGCAGCGCCCGCGGCGCCCGATGCGTCGGCCGGCGCGGCAGCCGAGGCGACGCCCGCCGCACCCGCCGCGAACGGGCAGGGCAAGGTCGCGCAGATCAAGCGGTTCGAAGTGACGGGTTCGCTGATCCGGCAAGCCGACAAGACCGGCTTCCAGCAGGTGCAGACGATCACGCCGAAGGAAATCCAGGCCAGCGGTGCGGTGACTGTCGCCGACTTCCTGCGCGATGCGGCAGCCAACTCGGCGAACAGCTGGGGCGAAGGGCAGTCGGGCAACTTCGCGGCCGGCGCGGCCGGCATTGCACTGCGCGGCCTCTCGGAGAAGTACACGCTCGTGTTGGTCGACGGCCAGCGCGTCGCGCCGTATGCATTCTTCTCGAACAGCGTCGATTCGTTCTTCGACCTCAACACGATCCCGCTCAACGACATCGAGCGGATCGAAATCGTGAAGACGGGCGCCGTGTCGCAGTACGGTTCGGACGCGATCGGCGGTGTCGTCAACATCATCACGAAACACAATTTCCGCGGCCTGCAGCTCGACGGCAGCCTCGGCAGCGCGATCAACGCCGGCAACGGCGACGGCACGATGAAGTTCGGCGTGCTCGGCGGCTTCGGTGACCTGAACGCCGACCGCTTCAACGTGACGGCCGCGCTCAGCTACTACAAGTCGAACGGCTTCACGCTGGCCGACCGTGATTCCACGCGCAACCAGGACTTCACGGGCAAGCCGGGCGGCTTCTCGCTGCTCGCGCCGTCCTACTGGAACATGCCCGACGGCAGTGCGCAGGCGCTGAGCGGCGGCTGCCCGTTCGGCGGCTCGGTTCGTCCGGCCGCGTCGAATTCGCTGTCGGCCGGGTTGCCGGGCACCGTCTGCGGGTACAACACGGCGGAAAGCACGTCGATCCTGCCGATGACCGAGCGCCTGAACGCGAAGCTCCATGGTGACTTCAAGATCGACGACAAGACGACCGCGTTCGCCGACTTTCTGGAGAGCTACAACACGACCACGACCAATGACGGCCTGTGGAACAACGTGATCGGCAACTCGCAGAATCCGGCGCTCGTCTGGAATCCGCAGACGAAGCTGCTGTCGCCGTTCAACTTCACGGTGCCGGTCAGCAACCCGTACAACACGACAGGCGCGGCTACGCCGCTCACCTATGCGTTTCCGAACACGGTCGCGCAAAAGACCTGGGCCAACTACTGGCGGGCGGCCGCCGGCATCAAGGGGTCGTTCACGCTGCCGTACGGCGACTGGGACTGGGCGACGTCGGTCAGCCATTCGCAGAGCACGGTGTCGAACGTGTTCACGAACCAGCTGAATGTGAATGCGCTGAACAACATCTACCAGAACGGCACGCTGAATTTCGCGAACCCGGCCGCGACGCCGAACGCGTTCAACGGTCTCTATCAGGAGGCGAACAACCTCGGCATCTCGAAGCTCGACACGATCGATGCGACGCTGTCGACGCCGAACCTGTTCCATCTGCCGGCCGGCGACGTCGGCATCGGCTTCGGTGCGCAGTTCACGCACCAGAGCGAAACGCTGACGCCGGGTTCCGAGTACCTGAGCGGGGCCGTCATCACACCGGACCTCGAGACGGTGGATGGCCAGCGCAACGTCGCGGCTATCTATTACCAGATCAACATACCGATCATCGAGAACCTGACGTTCAGCCAGGCAGGCCGCTACGATCACTACACCGACGTGGGCGGCGCTTTCTCGCCGCGCTTCGCGTTGCGGTACCAGCCGATCAAGGCGCTCACGTTGTATACGTCGTACAACCGCGGCTTCCGCGCGCCGACCTTCGTCGAGGACAGCAAGTCGCAGACGCTCGGCATCCAGGTCGATCCGGCCACCGGCCAGAACTACACGTCGATCACCGTCGGCAACCCGAACCTCGCGCCGGAACGCACGCGCAACCTCAATATCGGCTTTCAGCTCTCGCCGAGCCGTTACACCGACCTCGGCTTCGACTGGTACAAGATCCGCATCGACAACGTGATCGGCCAGGGCAAGCCATCGCAGGTCGTGACCGACCCGACGACCGGCCAGTTGCTGTACAAGGTGATTCCGTACCAGAACCTCGGCTACCTCGACACGAACGGCTTCGAAGGCACGTTCCGCCAGGGCCTGCCCCTGAAGGACTGGGGCACGATTACGCTGTCGGGCGACTGGGCTTACGTCAACAGCTACAAGATCGGCTTCCCGGGCGCCGCGCCGGTCAACGGCGCGGGCAACAACTTCACGATCACGCAGCCGTTCGGCGGCAGCTTCCCTCGCTGGCGCGGCAACACGACGCTGGACTGGAACTACCGGAAGTTCGATGCGGCGCTGACGTGGCAGTTCACGGGCCCGTACGCGCAGAACCTGATGCCCGAGCCGAGCAAGGTCGGTTCGTACAGCCAGTTCAACCTGATGGTGACGTACACGGGCTTCAAGAACTGGACGATCTACGGTGGTATCGACAACCTCTTCAACCGCACGCCGCCGTATGACCCGATCTTCGCGAACGGCACGCTGAGCCAGAGCGGGTACGACACGTCGGTGTACTCGTACATCGGCCGGTTCGCGCAGATCGGCGCGACGTACAAGTTCTGATGGCGGTCGCGATGCACTGACAGGTTTTGGACAGGCCGCTCCACGTCCACTACCCCCTTTTCGGGGCGGCCTTTTTTCACCTGGCGCCACGACGGCCCGCAACCGGGACGCGCGGCGGTGCAGTTCATCCGATCGTGACCAGCACGAACCATCCGCGGGACGCGGCCGTATGCGGCGTCCGGCACGGGCATCGATTGCGCGCAGGCTTCGCACCCGCACGCTTCCGGACAGACTGACCATGAGACTGTTGAATGGGCGACGGGCACGTGCGCCGCGCCACTCGCACCTGCAGCGGACAAACATGCGGATGCGCACCGCCACGCGCGCCGCGCTGCTCGCGTGCGCCGCGTGGCTTGTGTCGGGCAGCGTCATGCCGCAGGCCGCGCTCGCCGTGCCGGCGATCTCGCAATACGACCATCCGAAATATCCGCCGGGCTTCACGCATTTCGACTACGCGAATGCGGATGCGCCGGACAGCGGCACGCTCCAGTTCGAAAACTACGACGAATCGCAGAGCTACGACTCGCTGAACCCGTTCCTCGTGCGCGGCGCACCCGCACCGGACATCAAGAACCTGATGTTCGACACGCTGATGCAGCGCAGCTGGGATGAGCTCGCCTCCGAATACGCGCTGATTGCGGACGACGTCGAAGTCGCGCCCGACGGGCTGTCGGCGACGTTCCACATCAACCCGGCCGCGCGCTTCTCGAACGGCGACCCGATCACTGCGGCCGACGTCAGGTATTCGTTCGACACGCTGACGAGCCCGCAGGCGTCGCCGCTGTACAACGCGCAGTTCGCGATCATCAAGCGCGCGGTGGTGGTCGACGGCCACACGGTGCGCTTCGAGTTCAAGCACGCGGAGCGCGACGCCGCGTTGATCGCGGGCGACCTGCCCGTGTTCTCGCCGAAATGGGGGCAGCGCGCGGACGGCACGCGACCGCCGTTCGACCAGATCGCGAACGTGCCGCCGATCGCGAGCGGGGCGTACCTGATCGACCAGCGCAAGAACGACAAGCAGATCAGCTACGTGCGCAACCCGCATTACTGGGCGGCGAACCTGCCGTCGCGACGCGGCATGTTCCGCTTCGCGCACGTGTCGTTCAAGCTGTACCTGGACCAGTACACGGCGCTCGAAGCGTTCAAGGCCGGCGACATCGACGCGCGCATGGAATACAGCGCGACGCAGTGGGCGCGCAAATATGTCGGCAAGAACTTCCGCAACGGCATGCTCAAGCGCGGCGAGTTTCCCGACGGCCCCGCACAGATGCAGGGCTTCCTGATGAACATGCGCAAGCCGATGTTCCAGGACGTGCGGGTGCGGCACGCGCTCGCGCTGGCGTTCGATTTCGACTGGATGAGCCGGATGATGTTCTACGGGCAATACCGCCGGACCAACAGCTTCTGGGAGGCCAGCCCGTTCGCGGCATCCGGCATGCCGAGCGAGAAGGAGCTCGCGCTGCTCGAGCCGTTCCGCTCGACGCTGCCGCCGGAGGTGTTCGGCCCGATGGTCCAGCAGCCTTCGACGCTGCCGCCCAACTCGCTGCGCGCGAACCTGAAGCAAGCGCGCGACCTGCTCGCGCAGGCCGGCTGGCATTACCGCGACGGCGCGCTGCGCGACGCGAACGGCACGCCGATGACGATCGAGATCATCGACGACCAGCCCGGCATGGACCGCCTGATCCTGCCGTACACGCAGGCGCTCGCGATGCTCGGCATCCACGCGTACCTGCGCGAGATCGACAGCGCGGTCTACCTGAAGCGCCTCGACAATTTCGAGTACGACATGACGACGTACATCTACCTGCCCGTGACGATTCCGGGGGCGGAGCTGACGCGCCGCTTCGGCAGCGCTGCCGCGTCGCAGCCCGGCTCCGAGAACTATCCGGGCGTGAAGTCGAAGGCCGTCGATGCGCTGATCCGCGCGGCGCTCGCGGCCGACACGCTCGACGATCTCGAGACGGCCACGCACGCGCTCGACCGCGTGTTGATCAACCTGTACGCGCTGATCCCGCAGTACTACCTGCCGAACGCGCGGATCGCGTACAAGGCGACGCTCGGCCACCCGGCGATCGTGCCGGATTCCTATCAGTACGAGGACTGGATCATCGACTACTGGTACGTGAAGCAGCCGGCGGCGAAACCCGCGCCGGCCGCCTGACGGAGGAACGACGATGCTGGCATACATACTCAGGCGATTGCTGCTGATGATCCCGACGCTGATCGGGGTGGTGACGATCACGTTCGCGGTGACGCAGTTCGTGCCGGGCGGCCCGGTCGAACAGGTGCTCGCGCAGTTGCGCCACGGCAGCGCGCGCGGCGGGGAGGCGGGCGGCGCAGGCGGCGGCTACCACGGAAGCCAGGGCGTCGATCCGCAGCAGATCGAGCAGATCCGCAAGCAGTTCGGCTTCGACAAGCCGCCGCTCGAGCGCTACGTGCTGATGCTGAAAAGCTATGCGACGTTCGACCTCGGCCAGTCCTATTTCGCGCATCGCAGCGTGTGGGCGGTGATCCGTTCGAAGCTGCCGGTGTCGATCACGCTCGGGATGTGGACGGTGATCCTCACGTACCTGGTGTCGGTGCCGCTCGGCATCGCGAAGGCGGTGCGCAACGGGTCGCGGTTCGACACCGTGACGAGCGTGCTGGTGCTGGCCGGCTACGCGGTGCCCGGCTTCGTGCTCGGCGTGCTGCTGCTGATGCTGTTCGGCGGCGGCACGTTCTGGCAGGTGTTCCCGATGCGCGGGCTCACGTCCGACAACTTCGACGACCTGACGCTGATCGGCAAGGCGCTCGATTACCTGTGGCACATCGTGATGCCGGTGACCGCGTCGGTCGTCGGCAACTTCGCGATCGTCACGATCCTGACCAAGAACACCTTCCTCGAGGAAATCGGCCGGCAGTACGTGCTGACCGCGCGCGCCAAGGGCGCGCCGGAGCGCGACGTGCTGTGGAAGCACGTGCTGCGCAACGCGGCGATCCCGTTGCTCACCGGGCTGCCGGCCGCGTTCGTCGGCGCCTTCCTGAACGGCAACCTGCTGATCGAGACGCTGTTCTCGCTCGACGGCATGGGGCAACTGTCGTACGACTCGGTGATCCGCCGCGACTATCCGGTCGTGCTCGGCTCGCTGTTCCTGTTCACGCTGATCGGCCTGCTGACCAAACTCATCGCGGATATCTGCTATGTCCTCGTCGACCCCCGTATCCAGTTCAACCGCCTGGACCACTGACCCGGCATGCGTCGCGTGCGCGGCCTCGCCGTCGCCGTGGCGGCGCACGTGGCTGCGCTTTCGCGCGCAGCCGCTCGGGTACTGGAGCCTCGTGATCTTCACCGTGCTGTTCGCGCTCAGCCTCGGCGCGGACCTGCTGTCGAACGACCGGCCACTGATCGTGCGCTACGACGGGCACTATTACTTCCCGATCGTGAAGGACTATCCGGAAACCCTGTTCGGCGGCGATTTTCCCGCGATGACGAACTATCTCGATCCGTATATCCGCACGAAGCTCGAGTCGCACGGCAATTTCGCGATCTATCCGCCGAACCGCTATCGCTACGACACGATCGACTATTTCGCGTCGCGGCCGTATCCGGCGCCGCCGTCGTCGAGCAACTGGCTCGGCACCGACCAGTTCGGGCGGGACGTGCTCGCGCGGCTGCTGTACGGGTTCCGGCTGTCGGTGCTGATGGCGTTCGCGCTGACCGTGTCGGGCGTGCTGGTCGGTGTGCTGACGGGCGCGTTGCAAGGCTTCTACGGCGGCCGCACCGACCTGGTCGGGCAGCGCCTGATCGAGATCTGGAGCGCGTTGCCCGACCTGTACCTGCTGATCATCTTCGCGTCGATCTTCACGCCGTCGCTGTGGCTGCTGTTCATCCTGCTGTCGATGTTCGGCTGGCTCGTGCTGTCCGACTACGTGCGCGCCGAATTCCTGCGCAATCGCGCGCTCGACTACGTGAAGGCCGCGCGCACGATGGGGCTGAGCAATGCGCAGATCATGTGGCGCCACGTGCTGCCGAACAGCCTCACGCCGGTGATCACGTTCCTGCCGTTCCGGATGAGCGCGGCGATCCTGTCGCTGACGAGCCTCGACTTCCTGGGCCTCGGCGTGCCGCCGCCGACGCCGAGCCTCGGCGAGCTGCTGCAGGAGGGCAAGAACAACCTGGATGCGTGGTGGATCTCGATCGCGGCGTTCGCGGCGCTGGTGGTGACGCTGCTGCTGCTCACCTTCATGGGCGATGCGCTGCGCGATGCGCTCGACACGCGCACGCGCGGTTCGGCATTCGGCGGAGGGCGGTGATGACGCGACCGTTGCTGCAGATCGACGGGTTTTCCGCGCATTTCGGCGCGAACGCGGCCGTCCAGGACCTGAGCCTGTCGATCGGCCGCGGCGAGCGCGTGGCGCTCGTCGGCGAGTCGGGGTCGGGCAAGAGCGTGACCGCGCTGGCGATCCTGCGACTCGCGCAGCAGGCGACGCTGTCGGGGCGGATGCTGTTCGACGGCGAGGATCTGCTCGCGAAGACCGAGCAGCAGATGCGCGGGATTCGCGGCGCCGATATCGCGATGGTGTTCCAGGAGCCGATGACGGCGCTCAATCCGCTGTATACGATCGGCAAGCAGATCGCCGAGAGCCTGCGGCTGCACGAAGGGCTGCGCCCGGGCGACGCGCGCGAGCGCGGGATCGCGCTGCTGCGGCGCACCGGGATTCCGGAGCCGGAGCGGCGCATCGACAGCTTTCCGCATCAACTGTCGGGCGGGCAGCGACAACGCGCGATGATCGCGATGGCGCTGGCGTGCCGGCCGCGCTTGCTGCTGGCCGACGAGCCGACCACCGCGCTCGACGTGACGGTGCGCCAGCAGATCGTCGACCTGCTGATCGAACTGCAGGAGCAGGAGGCCGCCGCGCGCGGGATGGCCGTGCTGCTGATCACGCACGACCTGAACCTCGTGCGGCGCTTCGCGCAGCGCGTGGCCGTGATGGAGAAGGGCGTGCTGGTGGAGACCAACACGACCGCCGAGCTGTTCGCGGCGCCGCAGCATCCGTATACGCGCCGGCTGCTCGACAGCGCGCCGCAACGGGCGCTCGAGCCGGTCGCCGCCGGCGCGCAGACGATCCTCGACGTGCGGCATCTCGCCGTCGACTACCGGATCGCGGCAAAGGGCTGGCGCTCGGTGCTCGGCAAGACGACGTTCCGCGCCGTGCACGACGTGCAACTGAGCCTGAAGCGCGGCGAAACGCTCGGGATCGTCGGCGAGTCGGGCTCGGGGAAATCGACGCTAGCGGCCGCCGTGCTCGGTCTGCAGCGGCCGGCGTCGGGCGGGATCGAGATCGATGGCATGCCGCTGGCGTCGCTGCGCACGACGCAGGGCCGCCGCACGCTGTACGGGCGCATGCAGGTGGTGTTCCAGGATCCGTTCGGCTCGCTGTCGCCGCGCATGACGGTCGAGCAGATCGTCGGCGAAGGGCTGGGCGTGCACCGGCCGCAGGTGGCCGGCGACGCGCGGCGGGCGCGGATCGCTGCGCTGCTGCAGGAGGTCGGCCTGCCGGCCGAGGCGATGCTGCGCTATCCGCACGAGTTTTCCGGCGGGCAGCGGCAGCGGATCGCGATCGCGCGGGCGCTGGCGGTGGAGCCGGAACTGCTGGTGCTCGACGAGCCGACGAGCGCCCTCGACGTGTCGATCCAGAAGCAGGTGCTGAATCTGCTGACGAATCTTCAAAAGAAGTACAAACTCAGCTACCTGTTCATCACGCACGATCTGGCGGTGATGCGCGCGATGGCCCACCGGGTCGTCGTGATGAAGGCGGGGCGCGTGGTCGAGGCGGGCGAGACGCTCGACGTGCTGCACGCGCCGTCCCATCCGTATACGCGGGCGTTGCTCGCGTCGTCCATGCTGGCGCCCGAGCGCGGCCCGCAGCAGAGGCAAGAGAGAACCGATGATTGACGAGAACCGGGCGCCGGGCGCCCGAGCCGTGCAGGCGGCGCAGGCGTTGCGCAGCGACGCCGATTTCTGGTCGCTGCGCATCGTCGACGAGACGATCGACGAACACGCGGTGCGCAACGACGTCGCGCAGCCGTTTTCTCGGACCCGCGAGCGCGGCGCGATGCTGACGGCCTGGGTCGGCACGGGCGCGGGCTATGCGGCGACGCCCGACCTGTCCGCGGCCGGGCTGCAGGCGGCGCTCGACATCGCCACCGCGCGGGCGCGGGCCAGTGCGCCGTGGGCGCTGGTCGATCATCGTCAGGCTGCGCGCCCGCAGGCGAGCGGCTCGTATGCGTCGCCGGACGTCGACGCGGCGCTGCCGTCGCGCGCGGAATGGATCGAGCGTCTCGCGCACGAATGCGCGGCGGCGAACCTCGGCGCACGGATCGTCGAGCGCGCGGCGAGCGTGATGATCGTGCACACCGAGCAGTGCTACGTGACGAGCGACGGCGTGCGGATCGACCAGCGCTTCCGCTTCCTGATGCCCGAGTTGCAAGCGGTTGCCCACGGCGACGGCGACACGCAGACGCGCTCGCTCGGTCAGTCGGGCACGCTGGCGCAGGGCGGCATCGACGTGCTGGCGCGCTACGGCTTCGACGGCGCCGGCGTTCGTGTTGCCGACGAGGCGCTGCAGTTGCTCGCCGCGCCGAACTGCCCGACCGGCCGGCGCGACCTGCTGCTGATGCCGGACCAGATGATGCTGCAGATCCACGAGTCGATCGGCCATCCGCTCGAGCTCGACCGGATTCTCGGCGACGAACGCAACTTCGCCGGATCGAGCTTCGTCAGGCCGGAGATGGTCGGCCGCTATCAATACGGCTCGCCGCTGCTGAACGTCACGTTCGATCCGGAGCCTGCGGCCGAAGCCGCGTCCTACGCGTTCGACGACGACGGCACGCCGGCGCGCAAGCAGACCCTGATCCGCAACGGCGTGCTCGAACGGCTGCTTGGCGGGGCGCTGTCGCAGCAGCGTGCGGGCCTGCCGGGCGTGGCCAACTCGCGCGCGTCGAGCTGGAACCGCGCGCCGATCGACCGGATGGCGAACCTGAATGTCGAACCCGGCGACCAGTCGCTCGATGCGCTGATCGCGGGCACCGAGCACGGGATCCTGATGCGGACCAACACGTCCTGGTCGATCGACGACCACCGCAACAAATTCCAGTTCGGTTGCGAATTCGGGCAACTGATCGAGAACGGCCGGCTCACACAGGTCGTCAAGCGCCCGAACTACCGCGGCATCTCCGCCCAGTTCTGGCGCAGCCTGCGCGCGGTCGGCGATGTGAGCACGTTCGGCATCTACGGCACGCCGTACTGCGGGAAGGGCGAGCCTGCGCAGATCATCCGCGTCGGCCACGCCGCGCCGGCCTGCGTGTTCGCCGGCGTCGACGTATTCGGAGGCGCGTGATGACGGGATTCGATCCGATGGCACGCCGTGGTGGAATCGACTGGTACGCGTATTTCACGCGGCTCGCCGAGGACGCGCAACGGCTGACGACGCCGGCCGAAACCGTGCTGCTCGGCTTCTCCGGCGAAACGTCCGACTTCATCCGCTTCAATGGCGGCAGGATTCGCCAGACCGGGCGCGTCACGCAGGGGCGGCTGTCCGTGCGGCTCGTCGACGGGGCGCGGCAGGCGCACTCGACGCTGACCGTCTGCGGCGATCCGGCGGCCGACTTGCGCGAACTGGCGGACGCGGTTGCCGTGTTGCGCGACGGCCTGCGCGATGCGCAGGACGACCCGCACCTGCTGTTCGATACCTCGTCATGGGTGCAGGAAACGCGCCGCACCGGGCGCCTGCCGGATGCGGACGGGCTCGCGCGAATCGTGGCCGAATGCGCGCGCGGGCTCGACTTCGTCGGCTTTTACGCGGGCGGCACGCTGGCGCGCGGCTTCGCGTCGTCGACCGGCAGCCGAGGCTGGTACGAGGTCGAGAATTTCAACTTCAGCTGGTCGCTGTACGACCCGAGCGGCCGCGCGATCAAGACCGTCCATGCGGGCGACGACTGGCGCGATGAAGTGTTCGCGGCCAAGGTCGACGCGGCCGCTGCTCGGCTGCCCGTGCTCGGCCGTACGCCGAAGGCGCTTGCGCCCGGGCGCTATCGCGCGTATTTCACACCGGACGCCATTCTCGAGATGACGAGCCTGCTCGGCTGGAGCGGCTTCTCGGCGCGCGCCGTGGCGAGCGCCCGCAGCCCGCTGCATCGCCTGTACGCCGGCGAGGTCGCGCTCGATCCGCGGGTGTCGATCACCGAGGATTTCTCGCTGGGCATCGCGCCGGCGTTCAACGCGGACGGCTACCGGCGCGACAGCGTGCCGCTCGTCGTCGAAGGGCGGGGCGCCGGGCAGCTCGTGTGCGCACGCACCGCGCGCGAGCACGGGCGCACACCGAACGGCGCGGACAACGCCGAATCGCCGCAGTCGCTGACGATCGCGGGCGGCACGCTCGCCGATGCCGACGTGCTGGCCGCGCTCGATACGGGGCTCTACGTCGGCAACCTCTGGTACCTGAACTTCTCGGACCCGATCGCCTGCCGGATGACGGGGATGACGCGCTTCGCGACGTTCTGGGTCGAAGGCGGGCGCATCGTCGCGCCGGTCGACGCGATGCGGTTCGACGACAGCTTCTACCGGCTGTTCGGGTCGGAGCTCGAGCAGCTCGGCGCGGTGCCGGCGCTGCTCGCGAACGACGACACGTACGGCGAGCGGGCCACCGGAGGCGCGCAGTTGCCGGGGCTGCTCGCGCGTTCGTTCGAGCTCACGCTGTAGCGCGTTCGCCGACACTCGCCGATGCCGTCATTCTTCATCGACCGTCCGGTATTCGCGTGGATCGTCGCGCTCGCGATCGTCGTCGCGGGCGTGCTCGCCATTCCGCAGCTGCCGATCGCCCAGTATCCGCGCCTGGCGCCGCCGCGGGTCGTGATCACCGCGTCCTACCCGGGCGCGTCGACCGAGACGGTCGATGCCGACGTCGGCAGCATCATCGAGGAAAGCCTCGACGGCGCCGACGGGCTGCTGTACTACGAGACGAGCAGCGACGGCCACGGCAACCTCGAGATCGACGTGACGTTTTCGCCGGGCACCGATCCGGACATCGCGCTCGTCGACGTCAACAACCGGTTGAAGCAGGTCGAGCCGCGGCTGCCGCAGCAGGTCGTCCAGCAGGGGATCGGCGTGTTCAAGGCGGCGAACACGTTCCTGATGCTCGTCACGCTGACGTCGACCGACGGCACGCGCGATTCCGCGCAGCTCGGCGATTACCTGAACCGTTACGTGCTGCGCGAGCTCAAGCGTGCGCCGGGTGTCGGTGCGGCCGAGCTGTGGGATGCCGACGAGGCGCTGCGGGTCTGGCTCGATCCGGTCAAGTTGCGCGAGTACGCTCTCGGCGCCGATGACGTGATCGCGGCGATCAGCGCGCAGAACGCGACGGTCACGGCCGGCGCGATCGGCGACGCGCCGTTCGTGCACGGCCAGCAGCTCACCGCGACAGTCGTGGTCAAGGGCCAGCTTACGTCGCCCGAGGAGTTCGGCCGGATCGTGCTGAAGTCGAAACAGGACGGCTCGGTGGTGCGCGTGGCCGACGTCGCGCGCGTCGAAATCGGCCGCGACGACTATTCGTTCTATTCGCGGCTGAACGGCCGGCCAGCCGCGACGGTCGGCATCCAGCTCGGCCCGCGCGGTAATGCGCTCGAAACGTCGAATGCGATTCGCGCGCGGCTCGCCGAGCTGTCGCGGACGCTGCCGCCGGGCGTGGCGGTCGAGATTCCGTTCGACGGCGCGCACTTCGTCAAGATCGCGATCCACGAAGTCGTGCTGACGCTCGTCGAGGCCGTCGTGCTGGTGTTCTGCGTGATGTGGCTGTTCCTGCGCGACCTGCGCTACACGTTGGTGCCGACCGTCGTGATTCCGGTCACGCTGATGGGCGCGTTCGTCGCGATGTGGGCGTTCGGGCTGTCGATCAACGTGTTCACGATGTTCGGCCTCGTGCTGGCGATCGGCATCCTGGTCGACGATGCGATCGTCGTCGTCGAGAGCGTGCACCGTGTGATGGAGGAGGGCGTGCCGCCGCGTGACGCCACGCGCCGGGCCATGAAGCGGATCGGCGGGGCGATCGTCGGCGTGACCGCGGTGCTGACCGCCGTGTTCGTGCCGATGGCGTTTTTTCCGGGCAGTGTCGGCGGCATCTACCGGCAGTTCGCGGTCGCGATGATCGCGTCGATGCTGGTGTCGTCGTTCATGGCGCTGTCGCTCACGCCTGCGCTGTGCGCGAACCTGCTGAAGCCGGTCGCGCGACACGATGGCGGCGCCGGCCGTGCGCGGCGACGCGGCATCGGCGCGCGCCTGGCCGACCGGTTCGGTGCGGCCTTCGCGCGCGCCGAAACCGGTTATCGCCGCGTCGCCGTGTTTGCCGTGCGCCGCACCGGCGTGGTCGTGGCCGTCTATGCGGCGCTCGTGATCGGATGCGGGCTGCTGTACTGGATGATGCCGGGCGGCTTCCTGCCGACCGAGGACCAGGGGCAGCTGCAGGTGATGATCCAGTTGCCGGCGGGCGCCACGCAGGCGCGCACGCTCGCGGTCGTCGAGCGTGTGGAGGCCATCCTGCACGGGGAGCCGGCGATCGCGAACGTGACGAGCGTGATCGGCTGGAGTTTCGTGGGCAGCGGGCAGAACGTCGGGATGGCGTTCGTGGAACTGAAGGACTGGGCGAAGCGCGACGTCGACGCGACGGCGTTGCGCGACCGGCTCAACGGGCGTTTCGGCGCGATCCTCGACGGCGATGTCGAAGCGGCGCTGCCGCCTTCGGTGCGCGGCATCGGGCATTCGGACGGCTTCACGTTCCGGCTCGAGGATCGCGGCGGGGTCGGGCTCGACGCGCTGAAGGCGGCCCGCGAGCAGCTTGCCGAGCGCGCGAAGGCCGATCCGTTGCTGTCCTCCGTGCATTTCGAGGACCTGCCGGACGCGCCGCGCATCGAGCTCGATGTCGATCGCGCGAAGGCGTATGCGCTCGGCGTGCCGTTCGAGCGGATCGCAGGGCTGCTGGGCGGCACGTTCGGCTCGAACTACATCAACGACTTTCCGGCGTCGGGCCGGATGCGGCGGGTGATCATCGAGGCCGATCCGGAAGCTCGTGCGACCGATACGCAGCTGATGGCGCTGACCGTGCCGAACCGCACCGGCGACATGGTGCCGCTGTCGGCCATTGCTGCGCCGCACTGGACGATCGGGCCGGTGATGCTGAACCGGTACAACGGTTATCCGTCGCTCGACATCAGCGGCCGGGCGGCGACCGGCACGAGTTCCGGCGCGGCGATGGCGGAGATGGAGCGGCTTGCCGGTGCGCTGCCGGCCGGGATCGGCTTCGACTGGGTCGATGCGGCGCGCGAGGAGCAGATCGCCGCGCGGCAGACGCCGCTGCTCGTCGGGTTGTCCGTGCTCGCGGTTTTCATGGCGCTGGCCGCGCTGTACGAAAGCTGGACGATTCCGCTGTCCGTGCTGACGATCGTGCCGCTCGGCATGATCGGCGCGATCGCGGCGGCGCTCGCGCGCGGCATGCCGAACGACGTGTATTTCAAGGTCGGGATGATCACCGTGGTCGGGCTGGCGGCGAAGAACGCGATCCTGATCGTGCAGTACGCGCGTGACCTGGCCGGACGCGGCGTGCCGCTGCGGCAGGCGGTGGTCGATGCGGCCGCGGCGCGCTTCCGGCCGATCGTGATGACGTCGATGGCGTTCCTGCTCGGGGTCGTGCCGCTCGTGCTGGCGACGGGCGCGGGCGCGGAAAGCCGGCGTTCGATCGGCACGGGCGCGTTCGGGGGCGTGCTGGCGGCGACGGTGTTCGGGCTCGTGTTCGCGCCGGTGGCGTTTCGGGTTGTCGCGTCCGTGGGCCGGCGTGGTCGGCACGTGGGGACCGCCACGCACGATGCGCGTCAGGTGGAGACGGTTCGGGAGTGAGCGCGGCGGCGGCCGCGCTCCGGTAGTGCGGCGATCGTTGCGCGATCAGCGCCAGTATTGCTCGACCCACTGGCAGACTTGTTGCCACTCGGCGGATTTCATGTACGCCAGGGTTTCCTGCTCCAGCTCCGGCACCTTTTGCCAGTCGTCCAGCCCGATCGATTGACCGAGAACGAAATTGCCCCGCCGGTAGTGCGTATTCAGTATCTGCTCGGCCTGTCGTGCCGCGATCGTTGCCGTCGTATCCATCGTCATCCCGAGCAGCGCCGCTGCCGGCACGCCCCGGTATTCGAGCGGCCACAGCCATGTCGAAATGCCCCAGTTCAACGGATTGCCGACCGCGTTCGGGGGAATGCCCTCGGGACTGGTTCCGGTGCCGAGGGACAGCAGGCGCACATCATCCAGATTGCTTGAGCGGCCGCTGGCCAGCGCCTCGGCAATGGCGGAGATGGAAGGATTGTTTGCAAATACGCCACCGTCGGCGAAATAGCCGAGCCCGGCGATTTCGTAAGGCGGGAAATACGTCGGCGCGGCCGATGTCGCAAGTGCGGCGTCGACGCCGCCGATGTTGCGATAGGCGTTGCCATTTCCGTTGGAGAAGGTACACGGAGCCCAGCTCTTGGTCTGCGGATCCCACAGGCGCGCCGAATTGATCGCGACGAAGCGGGACAGATCGGTCAGCTTGCGGTTTCCGAGCAGCGACCTGGCTATCTCCAGCAGCCCTGTGTTGACATACTGGCATGCGGTCAGGCCGGGTCCAGCCAGGACGGCAGTTTGTTCGAGCGCTTGCTGTTGCGCCAGCCACGCCGGGTTTTTCCGAAAGATCACCGGACCCTTCGTCCTGTAGATATCGACGATTTCGGAAATGGACGCGCCGCGCGCCAGCCCCAGGGCGATCAGGCCACCCGTGGAGGTGCCGGCAAAGCCGTCCGCTCTCTCGATGATCCGGCTGCGCCGATCGAGGTCCTGGATGAGCAGGGCGGTGATCAATCCCCGGATACCGCCGCCATCGCAACTGAGAATCTTGAAGGTCATCGTGCTTCCCCTTTTGTTGCCGGTGGGATGAAGGTGAAGGGCTCAGCCCGGCAGGCATCCCGCCAGGGTTGGTTGACCGGGTGGCACCCGTTCCTTGAATAGCGGAAGCCGGGAACCGATCCGGTAGGCGAGTCGCCGAGCGCTATTGCGCGTCGAAGCGCACGTCGAGCACGGTGTACGCATCCCACGCATACAGATACGCATTGTCTTTGGAGTAGAGCGACAGCTTCTGGTGATTGAAATCGGAAATCAAAATCGAGCCTTGGCGGGTCCATCCGCGTGCGCCTATCCAGTTATAGAACCCGACGTACGCGTTGTTGCTGACGGACAGATATCGAGTGGTGCCCTGGATCCGGTAATACGTCGTGCCGTTGTAGGGATACTGTTCCAGCGTTAGCGCTTTCGCGGCGGAATCGACGAGAAGAGCCCATTCGCCGTCGTTTTGGCCAAGCCAACCCAGCTGGACGCCGTCGTGATAGAGCGCCATTTTGAACTTGTTGACTATGTCGGCGGAAAATGGCGCGGTGTTGGCGAATTCGGCAAAGGTCCCGTGTGGCTTGTTTTCAATCGGATTGAGATTCATTTTTTTCACCTTGACCTTGAAGAGGTTGGATGTTTCCCCGTGCCTTCGATTAACAGTCTCATGCGCTTAGGACGCATGGAGCACCGGCATCGTCAAAGGCCGCGATGCCGGCGAATTCCGTCGTTCTTCGATCCGGTCGGGCGATCGCAGATCGGCCGTGATAGTGCCCAGGCTTGACGCCGCCGCGTACCGGAGCATGCCGGAACGTTGGTTCGTCGAATGCCCGGTATTCCATTTTTTTAATGGTTTACCGGAAACCGGAAGGCGTGAAATGTGCTGCCCGTGAAAAATTTTACCGCTTTTTATTTTTCGAGTTGGTTATGAGATTCCCGTCGAAGAATCAAAGGGCTTGCGTATCTTTTTATTACCGAACGTTTTGGCACTAATGATTTATAGGAAATGGAATGGCGGCTGACAAGGGATTTCAAGAGGGTTGATTCAATATGATTTGAAACAATCCGGGTTGAAGTGGATATATCTGAAATATCTGAAACATTCGGATTGCTGCCTCGCGTGCTTTGTGCGTTGGATGACCGGGCCGACGTCGATCAAGGAAATGGTCACGTCCGGCGCTGTCTCGGCGACGAGCGCGATCAGGGTGGGTGCAAACCCGCTATATCGATCGTCCGGTTAAGTAATTCTGTTCCTACCGGTTTTGCATGGGTCGGGCGTTTGATCCTGTACGACTGCCAGAGATGATGAGTTGGGCAGCCGCTGGCTGCGACAGCCAACTGAAGGGTGGGGGGCGAGGTCGGCGAGGTGCGCGTTCCCGTTTTCTCGTATGGGCACCGCAGCCGGGCTCGCGGGTTGACGCGATCCGAAAATTCTCGCCGCGATGTGTCACATCTACCGGAACGGGACGACAAATACCACGCCAGTCGAACAATCAGTCGTCAGCCGATTCGTCTTAGCGCTTAGCCGGGAGAAGTCTTTCGATCACCCGGTCGATTAATCGGACGAGATCTCGATGTCAGCTGGCAAATTCATCGTACGCGCTCAGGAAACCCGTGCATTTGACACGGGCGCTTCCAGACGCTCCTTTTTGACAGGAGAACCCTGATGAACCCGATTCAAAAGCTCATGCTGTGTGCCGCCATTCCGTTCCTGCTCGTCGCCGGTGCTGCTCAGGCAGACGGCGGTGGCATTGGTCGCAGCGGTACTTATATGTCGCACACAAGCGACTGGCCCATGATGATGATGGACAAGCTCACGCCCGAACAGCGCACGCAGGCGATCGTCATCCATCAGAAAATGATGGCGATGGAAATGGAGCACAACGAAGCCATGGCAAAGATGCAAATGCAGTACGACAGGGAAATGATGAGCATGCAGAACCAGTTGCTCGAACTCTACAAGGGGCACTGAGCGTGGCGAGCCCGCTGTCAAATTCCGGGCTCGCTCGTTCCTTCATGCATTGAATCCGTCAGGCCGGACACGGCGTCGCAGTCGGGTTGCCGAATCCAAGACGTCGCCATGTTCGTTTGCCACGGTAGTAAAGACTGATTTCCCATCGGATCAGGGCTGCGGGCGTCCGTTTAGGCAATCTTGTTCCCACCGGTTTTGCATGGATCGAGTGTTTGATGCCGTAACGGGAACAGTTTCTATCTAATCCTTATTATCACACGGCATGATTGCCTGCTCAAACACGGTGTGGGCGGGAGTTGGCACTGGTCTTCGCAACACCGTGGCCGGTGACAACTTTAATTCGCAACCTGCAATCTCATGAATTCGCGACGGTTTCGCCCTTCATCGCCGGCGCGAGACGGCGAAGTGAATGATATGAACGCCCCCCACCATCGCTGCGTGTAGCGTCGGCGGTACATTCGTGCCCTGCGGTCGCTACTGAATAAAAATCGGTAGATCATATTGGCCTACTCAACCGGAGGATCCATCATGACGCATACGATCGTGGGTGTGGACATCGCAAAAAACGTAATGCAGGTGCATTGGGTGGACCCCGAAACCGGTGAGATCGTGAACAGACCTGTGAAACGAGCAGCGGTTCTCGAATATTTTGCAAATCGCAGTCCTTGTCTTATCGGGATGGAGTCCTGCAGCGGATCCCAACACTGGGCGCGGCGATTGATCGAGATGGGCCACCGGGTGAAGCTGATGCCAGCGAAATTCGTCAAGGCATTCAACATCCGCAACAAAAACGATGCTGCCGATGCTCGAGCAATCTGGATGGCTACGCAGATGGACAGCAAGGAAGTTGCCGTGAAGACCGAGGCTCAACAGACAGTGCTCGCGCTGCATCGCATGCGGCAGCAACTGGTGAAGTTCCGCACGATGCAGATCAACAGCCTGCGCGGATTGCTGACCGAGTATGGCGAGGTGATGGGTGTCGGTCGAGCTGCGTTGGACAAATCTGTCGTTGGGGTTTTGGAAAGATTGTCGGGACGCCTGCCAGCGATACTGATCGAAACGTTACGCGAGCAATGGAAAGGTCTGGATGACCTCGATCGGCAGATCGGCCAGATCGAGCGCCGTTTGCACGAGTGGATGAAAGACGACCCGTCTGCCAAAGCAATTGCGATGATCCCAGGCGTAGGCCTGCTTACCGCAACGGCGGCAGTGGCAACGATGGGACAGGCGAAAGCCTTCAAATCCGGCCGCGAGTTTGCTGCGTGGCTCGGTCTCGTCCCGGGCCAGACGGGTTCCGGTGGCAAGATAGAGCTACAGGGAATCAGTAAACGAGGTGATACCTGTCTCAGGACTTTGCTCGTTCACGGCGCGCGAAGCATCATCTACCACGTGAAAGAGCCAGGTCTATGGGTGACGCAGATGAAACAGCGGCGTCCGTTGAACGTCGTCATCGTCGCGATGGCCAACAAGCTTGCCCGGATAATCTGGGCAATGCTGGCACATCAACGATCCTACCAGAAGGACTACGAAAGCGTTAAACCGGCTGAAACAAGGCCGAATGTAGAGCTGCAGCCCATCCTGTTTTTCGAAGACTCGAAAGTCCGGCGCAAAGGGGGGCGTTCATGTAGACAACTTTGCTTTGGTCTACGTTAGTGAAGGGAGGCCTTGCAAGGTATAAAGGCGCCTAACCGGAAAGCGCATGGAAATCGAAGGCCCCCTTCCGACCGTAAATCGGCCAATTGGCTCAGCTCTGCGCCGGGTCTGCTATTTTCGCGGCGATCGCGTCCTCGTGAGTGCCGATTCGGCGAGCGTCGTAGACGATCGAAATTATCGAGACGATCACGATAGTGACGATTAGCGCGAATATCGGCAGGCTGAACGGCGCGCGTGCGTTCGACAACTGTATCAAGAATACGGCCAGTGGAGACAGCGCGAGCACGGTCGATACCGCGAGAGACGGTGCGAACTCGATGCCTTTTTGCAAGCAATAGGTCGATCCGCACACCCCGACAAGGGCGACCAACAAGATGGTCGCGAAAATATCCGCGGTCATCCTCAAATCGTGTTGCAGCGGCAATGCAGCTGCGCACACCACGACCAGTAGCGGAAACCGCAACGATAGAAGGGCCGCAGCCGGAACTTGATGTGCGGCAAAGCGCTTCGAGATCAGGACGGTTGCAGTAATGCTGATACTGCACGCAACGGCAAGCCCCATGCCCATCAATGTCTCGAAGCGACTGTACGGACTGTACACGTCGCGGTACGCCAAAACGTACGCACACATGCCCGCGGCCGCCACCAAGATAATGCCGTGACATACGCGTGTGGTTGCGGTGACGCGTTTGCGCTGGAGCAGCATGTAGAGCGTCATGCTGACAGGCCCCACGCCTTGCGTTAAGGTCACGGCGACCGACGGCTCGAGGTACTTCACCGCGAAGAAGTAGAGCAGCCAGTTTGTGACGGACACAAGATTGAGCGCGCAGAGAAAGCGCCAACGCGACAGCAGATCGGCATATGCATACCGCTGCCTGGCAACACCGACGATCGAGAAAACAACCGTCACGATAGAGAACGACAAGCCGACGACGAGAAACACGTTGACGCTGTGCAGCCATGCATTCAATGCAACGCTTTGGGCCGACGCGATCAAAATATAGAGGACCGTGAACACGACACCGACCCAGTAGTGAGTTCGCGTCGTCATGACCGGCCTCCCGCATCAGGAAAACTGCTTATGCCATTTTTCGAGTACATACAGGGTCCATAGTGCATAGCTTTGGCTGCCGTCGTATGTGTTGACGAAGGCACGGAGCCGATCCGGATTGAAATGCCCGCGGGACAACGCTTCGTCGCTCAGCAACGTGTTGGTGATCGTCGGCAGCATCGACGAGACGATCCACTGCTCGAGCGGCATGGCTAACTCTTGCTTCTTGCGATCAAGGATATAGTCGGGGAGGTACCGGCGTGCGACGCAGTGTAGCAGGTGTTTTTCCCGGCCGTCCCTGAGCTTTAGTGCGCCGGGCAGTCCGCTGCCAATCCGGACCACCTCAGTATCGAGAAACGGAACACGCACCTCGAGCGAGTTTGCCATGGAAGCGATGTCTATCTTCACCAACTGCGCTTCGCGCATCCAATGATTGAAGTCGTATTCCATCGCAGCCGACAGGCGATCCGCATGACGACGCAGTTCGCCGCGATACGGACAGGCCTGCTGTGCATCAATCAGCTGCTTTCTAAACGAGTCGCTGTACAAGTCGTTCCGCGCGTCGTGCCCCAGGCCATCCGTCAGCAACGCTTGATAGAAGACGTCGAACTGCCCAGACGACCACGATGCGCCTGCAAGATCGACCTTGCGCGGCAATGCGTAGTCGGCGGGAAAATCGGGAAAAGCCGCTGCCAACGAATATCGCGCATAGCCGCCGAACAGCTCGTCGGCACCGTCGCCGCCCAGCACCACGGTCACATGCTGCCGTGCGAGGCGATACATGAAGTGGCTTGCTATCGATGACGGAAACGCGAATGGCTCGCCGAAATGTGCGATCAGTTCATGAGCCGCGTCAAAGGCTTCCCGCGCAGTGATGATGTAGTCGTGATGATCCGTGCCGAGATCCGCGGCCAGGCGGCGCGAATACGGTAGCTCATTGAATTGCGCTTCGTGGAATCCAATTGCAAAAGTCTTCAGTGCGCGGTGTCCTTGCTTTACTGCGATCGCGGTGATGAGACTGGAATCCAACCCACCGCTCAGCATCGTGCCAACCGGAACTTCGGCGGTCATACGCTTCGCGACCGCTTGGTTGAGCGCCGCGTCGAGTTCGTCTATCCATTCGGCCTCGGTGCGCGGGGCGGACTGCGGCGTATAGTCCACCTGCCAATTCTGCGTGACATCGGCGCGGTTGGGTTTAAGGCGGACACTGCCGCCTGCCGGGACCTTCTTTACGCTCCGGAAGATCGTCCGGTCCGACGGTACGACTCGAAAGCGCAGGTAATAGTCGAGCGCAACGGGATCGAGCTCGCGCCCGATCGACGGGTGCTTGACCAAAGCCTGCAGTTCGGAAGCAAAGCAGACCGTGTCGTCGCTGAAGTGATAGTAGAGCGGCTTCTTCCCGGCGCGATCGCGCGCCAGCAACAACGCGCCCTCGTGGCGATCGTAGAGCGCCAGCGCGAACATGCCGTCCAGCTGCGCATAGAATCGCTCGCCGTCGCGCGCGTACAGATTGACGATGACCTCAGCGTCGGAATCGGTATTGAATTGATATCCGTCATTGATCAGCTCGCGTCGTAGCGCGTGATGATTGTAGATCTCTCCGTTGAACACCAGAACATGACGCCCGTCGCTACTGTAACTAGGTTGCGCGCCGTTGTTCAGTGCGATGACTTTGAGCCGGCGTATGCCGAGGCCGATATGTCCGTCATGGTGAATACCTTCTTGGTCCGGTCCCCGGTGCCATATCGTATCCAGCATGCCCGACAACTGCGCGCGGGAGACGGGCCGCTTCGTAAAGTCAACTATTCCTGCGATTCCGCACATGGGTCATTCCTCTTTCAGACGCGTTTAGTAGCGACGCTTGCTTGCGTCATCGGCGATGTCTTCGGTGTCGACACGCTCGATGCCAATGTCTTCCACCAGACCTGACGCAATCATTTGAGCTACATCGGGGTTGCGCGACAGAATGTCGCGTCGGATTGCGTCGAGCACCGCACTGTCGACGGACCGGTCGCCGATACGAATCGTCAGCTTGCCGCCGCCGTCTTCGAGGTCGTAGCGGCGTAGCGGTAGATGTTTGGCGATCGCGTCGCTGATATCGCTGAGGTTGATTTTTTCACCGTGCTTGTATTCGGCTGCAAAGCGGCCGAGGCAACGGTCGAAGGTGTAGCACGGGCGGCCGTCGACGATCTCCCGCGCAAAGCCCTCGATCAAGTCATCGGTAACAAAGCGTATCGCCGGAAAATAGTCGCGCGCGAATGATGTCAGCAGCAGCAGCCCGCCGCGTCCCCGATAGCTGGAACCGGGATAAATCGCTTCGGGCGTTACCACCTCGGGAAGCAAATAGGCGTCCAGCACATATCGATCAATGTCATGCCGGTAATGGGCGATCGAGCCAATCTCGATGCTGCCGTACAGATCGAGAATACTGCCGCGCGGAAGCGCGAAATAATCGAGGATACTCGCTTGCCAGCTCGACGATGCCACGTCGCCGAGCACCAGAATCTTCTTTGGCTGAAAATCGAGTTTCCCGCTCGCGACGAGACGATCGAGGATCATCGGCATCGTGAAAAAAATCTCGGGCTTGAATCGGTTAAGCACCCGCACGTGTTCGTCGATCGGCCGGGCGAAATCGATCAGTTCGACCTGACAGCCCATCGACTGGAAAATCTGGCCGGCCGTCGCGGCAGCATGGCCTGTACCCAGGTCCGCGCACGCGCGCGTGAGTTCGTTACCGCAAAAACGGCGAATGATCTCGGTGCGTTGTTGCAGATACAGTTGCTGATCGCGATGCGAATAGCGGATGCGCTTCCGTCTTCCGGTCCGCGTACCGGACGTCAAATAGCTATCGACCGGTTCAGGCAGCGGTCGCTCATCGTGATAGTAGTGATCGGTAAGGATCGCTTCAGTGATCGGCGGCAGCGTTTCCAGGCGCCCGGCATCTGCGCCGCACGCGCGCACGAGCGCACCGTACCACGGAAACGTCTGAGCATGTTGTTGCACTAACTGGTGAAGATCCATGACGGCTCTCTCATGCTTGCTGAATCAGGTTTTCTTGGTAGAACGCGGCTTCTGCAGCCCGGACTGCAGCGATCGTATGGTCCAGTTGCGTCGCGTCCGCGCCTAGCGCGATCACGACACCGGGCGAACTCATGAGATCGCGGGTACGCTGCTGAATGTCGTCGCGCACGTGGTGATAATTGACGCTGATGACGCCGTCTATCGCGATGAAGCTCGCCTCGGGCGTATCTCGAACGACGCCCGTGTACGGCGAGATCATGAAAATGTAGGCCGCGCGACGATGACCGCGATGGTCTTGCGGGTCGGCCTGCTCTCGCAGAAACTCGTCTGGCCGGACGACCGCCTGGACGACCTTGCTGACTTGCGAATGGCCGAGGCATTGCTCGATCACGTAGGGATCGGCTCCGCCGGCAATGCGTGCGCCGATCTCGATCAGCACCGGGCCGCGCGCTGTCAGCATGATTTCCGCATGGAAGGGGCCGTTCCTGATGCCGAGCGCCTTGCAGACCTCAGCGGCATACGCGGTCAGTGCGTCAAAGACCGCGTCGTCGCGGTAACGAAGATATTGTGTTTCATATACGGGAACGCCCTCATACTGCCGTTTCGTCGAATGCCACAACTCCGTGAAGAAGCAACGGCCATCGCACGCCACACCATTGACGACGTACTCCTCGCCATCGAGATATGCCTGGCACAACGCGCTTGCATTCCGCCGGCCGAACAAGTCGTGCCTTGAGACGATCGACGCGAACGCCGCGTCCGCCTGCTCGATCGTGTGGCAGATCGCTACGCCGTCCGTGCCGGCACTCTGTACCGGTTTCACGACGACCGGCCAGCGATCATGGCGCGCGAGCCATGCACGCAGCGCGGTCCGATCTTCGACCAAGCACTGTTCGATCGACGCGAGTCCGGCTTGCGCGATGCGCGCCTGCATTGCATGTTTGTCGCGTCTCGCATGCGAGTATTTGAATTCGTTCGCGAAGCTCAAACCGAGTGCATCGTTGATCTGGTCGGCAAGCAGAACGCCACTTTCGCTACCCGGCAGTACGGCCCTGATACTGTAGGGCGTCAATGTCGCCAGCAGCGCGTCGAAGTCGCCGTCATGAACCACGTGCCGGTCACTGCGCGCGATCGCGAGCCGATTGTCCGCATCGAAGACAGCCGGCACGAATTGGGACTGCACGTGCATGCAGAAATAGCCGAGACTCTGGAATGCCGGGATCAGGTATTTGCCGCCCGACCAGCCGTCGACGATTACGATAATGTCCTTGCGCTGAAGTATCGACATGGTGATTAACCCGAGAAACGAAGGAGAGGTGCCGACATGTGATGCCGTGCGCTGGCCGAGATGTCGCTGGCCAGCTCGCCGGTCGACGACTGCCAATAGAAGTGCCCGCCAGGGTAGCGTTTGCCCGCGAAGTCGCCCCGACTGCAATCCGCCCACGCCCGCATGACCGGTTCCAGGGCCGTTTCTGCTTCGCCCCAAAACACGGTCAATGGCACGTCGAGAGGTGCGCGCGCCGGTGGAACATGCTCGAAATAGAGGCGATAGTCGTGGCGAATCAGCGGCAGGACCGCGCGCAGCAGCGCCGGGTTGGCTGCCGCCGCCTCGCTCAAGCCGCCCGTGTCCACAAGATGACGGACGAATGTGGCATCGTCGAGCGTAAAGTGCTCATGGGCCGTGTGGCTCGCGCGTTGTGGCGGCGCTGCGCTCGAAATCATGACCACGCGCAGCGTGTCGGCGCCGCGCGCCGCGACATGGTGGGCGATTTCGAACGCGAGCGCGCCTCCCATGCTATGCCCGAACACAGCGAACTGCCGTCCGCTCGCATGCGCCAGTATTTCTGCGCTCAGCGTATAGGCAAGCCCGTCGAGACTGTGCTCGAGACGCTCATCGGCTCGCGAGAAATGCCCCGGGTAATCGAGTGGCACCCACTCGACATCGGGATGCAGATGAGACGACAACGACAGATACTGATGACCGCCGCCGCCGGCGTGCGGGAGGCAGTAGAGTAGTGCGGTCATGAGTGCGCGCCGCTGACGGTCGTCGCTGCGTGCGTGCGCTGCGTATCGAGCCACGCTGCCATCTTGCGGACCGTCGGGTGCTTGAACACGACGTTGAGTTCGACCTCGCCCGACGTCAGAACGCCGAGTTCCACGAGCAGGTTCATGGCAGCAATGGAGTCACCGCCGCTGGCAAAAAAATGATCGTCAAGCGCAAATTCGTTGCGCGCCAGCACTCGTTGCCAGACGGAACGGATCTCGCGCTCGCTTGCTCGCCATGTGTCGCTTGCGCCGTCGATATCTCCGGCAATTTGCTGCGTTCGCTCCCATGCGTGCAATAGCGCCTTGTGGTCGAGCTTCAGATTGTCCGTGAGCGGTAGCGCGTCCAGCGCTTGCCAGTTTTCGGGCACCATATAGCCCGGAACGCGCGCGGAAAGTTGCGCGGCGAGTTCGGTGAACGTCGGCGCTTGCGGGCCGGCTTCCAGTACGACCGTGGCGAGTAACCGTACGCTATCGGGTCGCCGTATGAGCGTAACGGCGGCTTCGCGGACCCTCGCCAGGCATGCGAGGTGGTGCTGCACATCTGCCAACTCGAAGCGGTGACCGTTGATCTTCACCTGATCGTCGAGCCGGCCTATGAACTGAAGGTCGCCACTGTCGTCGATTCGTGCGATGTCTCCCGTTCGATAGTATCGGACGCCGTCGCGCTCGACGAAGGCCTTGGCCGTCGCATCGGGGGCATTGTAGTAGCCAAGCGCGAGATGGCGTCCCGATATCCATAATTCGCCTGCTATACCGGTTGCGCAGCGTCGGCCGTCGGCATCGACGATGTCGCAGTCGACGCCATCAAACGACCGGCCGATGTGCGGAACGGTACCTTGAATCCGGCAGAACGTCGTGTTGATGGTGTTTTCAGTCGGCCCGTAGACGTTGAAGAATGCAATGCGGCTAGCGGCCAATTCTTGCCAAAGCGGTGCGTCGATCGGTTCCCCACCCACGATGACGAGCTTGAGAGCGGTCGCGGCTGTGGCAAGGCCGGTATGCATCAGCACGCGCAAATGCGAAGGCACAAGATCCACATTCAGGATCTGATGGTCCCGCAGATACTGCACGAGCGCGTGCGGCGACTTGCGCACCGGATCCGCGACGACGTGCACCGTGTATCCCAGCGCGACGAGCGCCATGCGTTCGAGTGCGCTGTCAAAACAGAATGACGCGTTGAGCGCGACGGCACCGCTTGTCACGCCATGAGGGCGGTAAAGATAGCGCTGGTGATTCGCGACGAGGTTCAGCAGCGACGCGTGACCGACCTGCACTGCCTTCGGCACGCCCGTCGTTCCGGAGGTGTGAATAAGATAGGCCGTCATGTCGGCCATGTCCGTCGCGATCGGCGCGACGGCCGGATTACGCGGAAGCGCCGTGACCTGCATGCCGGCAGGGGCAGGGCCGGCGTGAATCAACACACGTACGTTGGAGCGGACGAGGATCGTCTCGATACGCGCGTTCGGCCAATTGTCGTCGAGTGGAACGTAGACACCGCCTGCCTTCCAGATCGCATAGGCCGCAATGACGTATTCCAGTCCTCTTGGCAACCTTACGGCGACGTGGTCCCCGGGTGCGATGCTGGACCGAAGTGCCATCACCAGTGCGTCGATCTCGCTCACGAGCGCAGCAAAACTCAGTGTGCGCCGTTCATCCTGCACTGCAACGATTTCGGGCGCACGTGCAGCGGTTTGCTCCAGCAGCGGAATCAGTGTCCGTGCCGAATCGAAATCATGCGATATCACGAGTTGCCTCCTCGAATGCGGGATACGTAATCGGATCGATCAACGCGACACGGACCGCGCGTTCTCCTTCAAACGGCTTTCGCCCATGGCTGACCAGAACGTTGTCGGCGATCAAGACGTCGCCTGTTTGCCATGGAAAGACGAACTCGGCATCGAGATACGCGCGGCGGATGCAATCGACGATCTCGTCGGGAATCTCCTCGCCGTCGCCATACACTGCATGACGCGGCAGCAGAGCCCGACCTACGCTGCTGAGCAACGCCTGACGAACCGGCCGTTCCAGGTTGGTGATATGGAACAAGTGCAGCTGATTGAACCAGACTTCCTCGTTGGTCACAGGATGCACGCGCGTCGCATTGCGCAATTGCGATGTGCGCAGATGCGTCGGCGAAAGCCACTCGAATTCGATTTCGTTATCGTGGCAATAAGCCTCGACAAGCGCAGGATCGTCGACCTGAAACGCTTCTTGCCATGACAGGTCGAAACCGCCGTCGAAATTGCGCAAATAGCGAATGCCACGGCGACGGAACGATTCCACGACGTCGTCGCCGAGCAGTTCGAGAATGCGCCGATTGTCGGCGAACGGTGTTTCGCCGCCGCGGCAGTCGATGTGCCTGACGTAGAATAGGATCTTCCCGGGTACGATGTTCTGGAACGCGTTTTCGCTGTGATTGGCAATCGTTTTATCGGCCGGATATTCGGTGCTCGTGTAGACGTTGTCTGCGGCCTTCTTGCGTTGCGTCGAACGTTCGCGGTAGCGGAGCTTTTCAGTGGAAAGCGTGTCGACCAGCCGGCTGAACGAATCGTCATCCGCGACTTCGAAATCTCGAAACAGTAGCGCGCCGTGTCGCGCGAGCGTTTCGTCGATCGGTCTGCTCTGGAAAAAATCGGCAATCGAACCCTTGCCCTCGGTGCACACTACGCGCGAAACATGCCGAACGTGATCGGCAATGGGCCGTATATCGTAACGAATGGTCATGGCTCAGCGGCTCCAGCGCTCGGTGTTCGGGAAAAAGTTCGGCACCGCATAATCCTTTCCTTTCTCCACGCCTTGTCGGTAAAGAAACATGGAGACGCAAAGATCAAGCAGCCCGAGCCCGAATGGAGAGAAGATCGTGGGCTTCTTCGTGTCGAGGCGGGCCTCGCCCTCGATGATCTGCGCGAGTGTGCCGTTGACGAAGTCTCGATGGCCGTATCGCTGGAACGCGAGGTGCGGCGACGTGTTTGCTTTCATGCAGTGATCGACGTCATCGAGCACGTTATTGCTGCCGAGAATCGTCTCAGGCGGCAAATCACGCAAAGACACGTTCAACACGACCTGATCCGCCCGCCATGAATGGTCCGCGTCGATCCACGGAGCGGCGGCCGTGGTCGCCAGCACGACGATCGACGCATCGAGCGCATCGCCGAGCGACGCGCTCCTTACGGGCCAACGCGAAGTTTTTCCCACGTTACGCACAAACGCGTCGCGGTGCGACGTCGACAGATCGTGTACGCACACGTCGTCGAATTGCCAGTCGTCTGCGTCGAAGTAGGCAAGGATGGTGCGCGCGATTACACCGGCACCAATCACGCTAAGCGATCGCGCACGCTTACCGTCGCCGTGCAGATGACGGGTCGCCAATACGGCAGAAGCGGCAGTTCGCGCCGCACTGATCTGAGAGGCTTCGAGACACGCAAAAGGATAGCCGGTCTCGTAGTCGTTAAGTATCACGACGGCCGACGCACGCTGTAAATTGACGTCGATGTTGCGCGGATAGCTCCCGATCCATTTGATACCGGATACCGACAGCCCCCCGTCAAGATCGCGTACAGCGGCCGGCAGCGCGATGATGCGTGCTTCCGGTTTGTCGTCGAAACGCAGGAAGTAGCTATCCGGATTGATTGTCTTGCGGTGATGGTGGAGCAAGTACCCTTGTTGCACGAGATCGATGATCTGCGGCTTTGTCTCCGACAAGATGGCCTCAATGAAGTCACCGGAGATCACGCTGAAGCACGGATGGTCGTCACGCATACTGAATGTCCTTTGATGTCGATGCAAAAGCTTCCTGCCAGGCGCTGCCAAATGTCTCGTTGCACCAGGCGTCGTTGTAGACCGTGTCCAGATACGTATGACCGAGGTCGGGTGAAATTGCCACGACTCGCGCATCGGGCGGAATCGTCGCGTGCATCCGACGGATGGCCGCGAGCACTGTGCCCGTCGATGCTCCGCTCAAATAGCCGTATCGAGCTGAAATGTCTCGGCACATTGCTACCGTCTCAGCTTCCGGAATCTGAATCACGTCGTCGATTTGCGTGCGGTCGAAGAAATGCGGCATCACGCTGGCACCGAGACCTGGCAGATGGCGCCGTTGTCCCGGCGTTCCAAACGTGACGGAACCGATCGAATCCACTGCGATGAGCCGTGTGGCGGGCGAATGAACGCGGAAAGCGGCGACACAACCCATCAGCGTGCCGGTGGTGCCTGCGCCCACGAACAAATAATCAACGTGGTCGAATTCGTCCAGGACCGATCGAGCAGTCTGCTGAGCATGAATTTCAGGGTTTGCGCGATTCTGGTACTGGTTGAGCCAGATTTGATCCGGATCTCGCGCGAGGGCGGCATGAATGTATTCCAACCGACTGCCAAGATAGCCGCCGTGGCTGTCGCGCTTATCGATGATGACGACCGTCGTACCGAGTGCGCGCATGATGTTAATACTTTGCTCGCTGCTATTTTTGTCGACCACGCAGGTGAAGTGATACCCGCGGGCCGCCGCGATCACGCTGAGGGCGAGGCCGAGATTGCCTGAGCTCGATTCGATGAACTTGCGCTTCGATTTGAGATTGCGATGCGTTTCCGCATCTCGAACCAGCGCGGTGGCAGTCTTGAGCTTGATCGAGCCGCCGGCGTTGAATCCTTCCAGCTTCAGGTGGACGTTGCGAGACTGGACAAAATGACGCAGCTCCAAAAATACATCGTCGGTCACGAACTTGTCGATGGAGTCGATTTGCATGATCTACAACGCCCTGGATTGAGAAGAGAAGAGAAAAGAGCTCAGATGGTCCGCTCGACGCATAAAGATTGCTGTGAATCGGACTGAAAATGCTCAAGCGAAACGCGGCCGCTCTCGAATAGCATTGCGAGAGGGAAATTGCAAACATAATCTACGGGCGTAAGCAGGGTATGACGTGTGGACTTGGGCGGGTACAGCTTGCCGGTCATGCCGCGGGAAATGATTTCGTCGGGGCTGACGACCACGTCGTTACGCCAGGCTGTGAGTGAGACGTGCGAATACGTAACAAGCAAGCATGGCACGCTCGCAAGGCCACGCTGCAACGCAAAGGCCAGGCGGTGATGGCCATCCATTACGATCATCGACCCGCGCTCGACCAGAATAGGTTCTTTCCAGAATCCATCCCGCAGGATGTCGGAAGTAACTTCCATCAGTCGATCCGGCACACACTCTTCGGTCGGGCGCAAGCGTGCCGGTGACGCCAGAATGAGTTCGGGTCGGGGAATGCTTTCTTTCATTAAGCCATCACGCATTCGAATCTCCGAAACCGGTCTGAAAATTAAACGCGATGCATCACCATCCAATTGACTCAACGGTGCGAGCCTCGAGCTATAGAGCGTTGCTGTCGTATTTTCGAATTCGTTCAATTAAAAAATTATGACGGCGCTGCCCAATTTGGCTCATTCCGAAAATCGGTTATAAAAATGTAAATAATCTGTCTCGAAATTTAACCGAGAGAAATGGAGCGCTTTCTCCAAGGCTAGAGAAAGCGTTTGCGAAAATTTGTGCAATCTAGTAACCGAACGTGAGGATGGCTTCGGCTCGACTCACTCGGCAATGGGGATTAAGAAGCTCTATGAGGTTGCTCGATCGAACGGCGATTAGAATAAGTTGGCGTTAATTTAGATTCAACTGATACGTTTGACAGGTAGCAGATTTATTTTCTAAATTGACCAGTCGCGATGTCAATCTATCCCGTCAGCTTGCTGAGGGCCGCCGTGGTGTATGCGAGGCCGCATTGAGTGAATTTTACATAATCAAGATTATCGATAGTTTTGGTGTAGTAGCTTTTTAGAAATGTCGTGTTCTAGCCATTTAGAAATGTCGCGTTTGGACCTCGGTAAGCTTGCCGGCTCCCCGTCAGATCATGGAGCCGGCGATGCACCGAACAGCACTGGTGACATTGAACATGCGAGAACTCGACCGTCTGAAGGTAATCCAGGCTGTGGTGGATTTGGGCCTGAAGCCTGGCCGCGCGGCCGAACGACTGGGCCTAACGGTCCGGCAGATCGAACGGCTAGTGATTCGGTACCGGGAATCTGGTGCGGCTGGACTGACGTCGCTCAAACGTGGTCGTCCGGGGAACCGGCGATTGGACGAGGAACTGGCTCGGCGAGCGCTGGCGATCATTCTCGAGCGCTACGCGGATTTTGGCCCGACGCTGGCCTGCGAGAAGTTGTCCGAGTGCCATGGCATCCAGTTGGCCAAGGAGACGGTCCGGAAGCTGATGACGGATGCCGGTTTGTGGGTGCCACGCCGGCAGCGGCCGCCGAAGGTCTATCAGCCGCGGGCCCGGCGCGCCTGCTTGGGTGAACTGATCCAGATCGACGGCAGCGATCATCGATGGTTCGAGGAACGGGCGCCGGCCTGCACGCTGCTGGTGTACGTCGACGACGCGACGAGTCGGTTGATGCATCTGCACTTCACGCAGACCGAATCGACCTTCAGCTACTTCGAAGCGACGCGGGCGTATCTGGAGCGTTACGGCAAACCTGGAGCGCTCTACAGCGACAAGTACAGCGTGTTCCGCAGCCCAACCGCGAGCAAGACCGGAAGCAGCGTGACGCAGTTTGGCCGGGCCATGTATGAGTTGAACATCGATACGTTTTGCGCGAACAGCAGCTCGGCCAAGGGCCGTGTCGAGCGAGCGCATCTGACCTTGCAAGACCGGCTCGTGAAGGAACTGCGGCTGCGCGGGATCAGCACGGTAGCCGAGGCCAATGCGTATGCGCCCTCCTTCATGGCAGCCTACAACACACGCTTCGCGAAGCCGCCGCGCAGCGACTTCAATGCGCATCGGCCACTGCGAGACGACGAGGATCTGGATACGTTATTGACGTGGCGTGAAACACGTCGGGTATCGAAATCGCTGACCGTGCTCCACGACCGAGTGCTTTACTTGCTGGACGACACGCCGGTCAACCGGAAGCTGATTCACCGCTACATCGATGTATGGGAGTACCCCGACGGGCGGATCGAAATCCGAGCCGATGGCAAGGTTCTGTCTTGCCGTCTTTACGACAAGCTGGCGGAAGTCGATCAAGGTGCAGTGATCGAGCAAAAGCGATTGAGTCACGTGCTACAAGTTTCGCAAGCGCTTCAGGCTCAGCGCGACAACCGTCGAACCTCCGGATCGCCGTCGCGAACCAATCAAGGTCAGGCCGTCCGCGGTTCAAAGCAACCCGTTGGCACGAAGAAGCAACGTGCATTTACGCAGGCCGACGTCGAGCAGGTAATCGTGGATCTCGCCGAACGCAGACAGCCGCAACAGCCCGCGCGCAAACCTAGCCGTCGGTCTGCAAGGGGCAATGACGCAAGCGTAAGCACCCTGCCCGTTCAGGACCAGCTCTTCGACACGGCGTGATCTGCAGCCCATGAGAAACAAATCATGAACCCCTGAAAACACGACATTTCTATTTAGCTGGCGCCCCGACATCTTGAAATGGCTATGACATTTGGTGTAGGAGCAAAGTAGTAATCTATGGCCAGCCCGAATTTTGCAACCCCTGGTTCTGATGTCTTTGGCTTGCGCAAATCTATCCGGAATCTGAGGTAGAGCCTCGTTCCACGATGAAAACCGCACCGGTCGATCCTCAAAATGTCGGCAGCTGTCAGCGTCGGATAGATACTCCCCACTTTCGTCGAAGTAATTTTCCCCAGTTTTTTATCTGATGGCGCCGCGGTAGCGGCGCCGTCCTGTCGATCGCCGACCATATCGCCCTGGAGATCCGTCGTGGGGGTGTCGGTGGTCGAGCTGGAGGAAGTGATGACGATTCTGGAATTGCATCGGCAAGGGCTGAGTATTTCGGCCATCGCTACTCGACTGGGTATGGACCGCAAGACCGTTCGTAAATACATCAGGAATGGCGTTCAGGCGCCGCGTTACGGTCCGCGCGCACCGCGACCGTGCGTGGTCGATCCGTTCGTCCACTACGTCACCGAACGTGTGCGCGAGTTTCCCGACCTGAGCGTCGAGCGACTGCTGCGCGAGATTCGGGCCATGGGGTACACCGGTGGCCGCACGGCACTGGGCGACCTGGTTCGGGAGGTCCGGCCGCCCCGCCAACGTGGCTTCGAGGTGCGCTTCGAGACGCCTGCCGGGCATCAAGCGCAGGTGGATTTCGCCCACTTCAATGTCGAGTTCGGCGACGCGCCTGGCCAGCGACGCTCGATCTGGCTATTCTCGATCGTGCTTGGGCACAGCCGCTATCTCTGGGGACGTTTCGTCGAGCATCAGGACCTGCAGACCGTCCTGCGCTGCCACATGGATGCGTTCGAGCACCTCGGCGGCGCTCCGCGCGAGATTCTGTACGACCGGATGAAGGCGGCCGTGCTGGGCGAAGTCGAGAAGCACATCGTCTACAACGCGAAGCTGGTCGCGTTTGCGCAGCACTACGGCTTCGCGCCGCGCGCCTGCAAGGCATATCGCGCCAAGACCAAGGGCAAGGTCGAGCGGCCGTACCGCTATATCCGGCAGGACTTCTTCCTGGCGCGTCGTTTCCAGAATCTCGCCGACTTGAACCGACAGTTGCGCGAGTGGCTCGACACGGTGGCCAATGTGCGCGTGCACGGCACGACGCACCGCGTCGTCGCCCAGCACTTCGGTGAGGAGCGTCCCGCACTGCAGGCGTTGCCGGCCGGCACCTTCAACGGCGTGATCCGGCTCGAGCGTCGCGTGAGTCACGAAGGCCTCGTCTCGGTCGGCGGCAACTACTACAGCGTGCCCGATCGAACACGCAAGCGCACGCTCGACGTCCACAGTCTGGCCCACGAGATCCGCATCTACGAAGACGGTGAACTGCTGGCGGTTCATCCCGTGCTCGAAGGCCGGCGACGAACCTCGCTGTTGCCCGGCCATCGGCGCGCAAATCAGCGCAAGCAGCCAGCACGACACCCATCACCATCGGTAACGGTAGCCGTAGCTCGCCGGCCTCTGTCGTTCTATGACCAGGTCGCAAGACGCCTCGCAGATGCTGGGAGGACCGCATGAGCGGCATGCCTGCCTCGACACTGGAACGCATCCGGCGCTATCTCGTCGGCTTGCGCATGCCGCGCGCGCTCGAAACGCTGGACGCCACCCTGAATCGCTTCGAGCAAGGCGACAGCTCGATGCTGGAAGTGTTGGAAACGCTGCTGGGCGAGGAGTTCACGACGCGCGAGACCCGCCGCATCCGGATGGCGCTGCAGACCGCGCGGCTCGGCACGATCAAGACGCTGGCCGGTTACGACTTCAGCTTCCAGCCGAGCCTCGACCGAGATCGCATCATGACGCTTGCGCAACTTGAGTTCATCGAACGACGGCAGACCGTGCACTTCCTTGGGCCGCCCGGCACGGGCAAATCGCACCTGTCCATTGCGCTGGGCGTGGAAGCCGTGCGCGCCGGCAAGAGCGTCTACTTCGGCTCGCTGGCCGAGATCGTGAACTCGATGGCCAAGGCCGAGCGGGAGGGCAACCTGGCGCAGCGCGTGCGCTTCCTTGCACGCAACAGCCTGCTCATCGTCGACGAGATCGGTTACCTGCCGATCGGCTCCAACGGCGGCAATCTGTTCTTCCAGCTCGTCAACGCCTGCTACGAGCGCTGCGCGATCATCCTGACGTCCAATCGCAGCTTCGGCGAATGGGGCGAAGTGTTCGGCGACAGCGTGGTCGCCGCGGCGCTGCTCGACCGGCTGCTGCACCACGCGATCGTCGTGCAGATTGAAGGCACATCGTACCGCCTACGAGAACACGCCGATCTGCTGCCCGACCATCTGCGCAACCGACCATCTTCCCTGAATCACCCGTCCGCTGAACCGGTTCGTCGGCGCCCGGGCCGTCCGCGAAGGAGCTCATCCGATCACATCGCCGGCTGATCACCGTCCGAACAGGGTGGGGAATTTTACTTCGACACTTCTGGGGAAATTACGTCCGACGTTGACAGCAGCTGCTGGGAGCTGTACAACTTGTCAGGTTCTTCGTCCGGTCGCTGTGCCGTTAGATCATCAGAGTTACAGCAGTCGCAAAACCTGGCGGGACAAATTTTCAAGCACGACAACCGCGCGACGGATCGTACACCGCGTGCTTCGTCAATACAGCCCAAGCGATTCGAGCCAGCTTGTTGGCTACCGCGCATGCCACCACGTTCGAATGGCGTCGTGTGAGCATCGATCTGATCCATTCCCCCAACCGATCAGTTCGTAGCGCCACTCGCTGGATGACGGCTCGCGCACATTGGACCAACAAGTGTCGCAGATGCTTGTCGCCTCGCTTGCTGATTCCATACAAGATGTTTCGGCCACCGGTGCTATGTTGCCTGGGCACGAGACCGATCGACGCCGCAAAGTTGCGTCCGCCATCGTACTGACTAACGTTCCCGATCTCGGACGCGAGAAGGCTCGCCGTGATGACGCCGATACCAGGAATCGACAGCAGTCGGACTGCATTTTCGTCCTCGCGTAGCTGCATCGTCAGATCTTTGTCGATGTCATGGACCTGTTGATCCAGATATCGATAATGTTCGTGCAATCGGTGCAGCAGCTCGGCCAGTCGAGGCGGCAACTCATTGGCGGCCAAGGTGTCGGGAATGCGATGAAAAACAGCTTTGGACGTTGGCAGACTAATACCGAATTCCAGAAGAATGCCGTGAATTCGATTGATGGTAGCCGTGCGCTCTACGACGAGGCCCTCTCGAACCCGATGCAACGCAGCAAGCGTTTGCTGTGCCTCTGAGCGAGGTTCTACAAAACGCATCGAGGGGCGTGCTGCAGCCTCACAAATCGCTTCGGCATCGATGTAGTCGTTCTTGTTGCTCTTCACAAAGGGGCGGACATACTGAGGCGAAACGAGCTTGGCGGTATGTCCCATGGCGATCAATTGGCGTGCAAGCCAATGCGATCCCGCGCAGGCCTCCATGACAACTGTCACGGCCTTCAGATTCCCGAAAAACGGCAAGAGTTGAGCGCGCGTCAGCCTCTTGCGAAATACTTCGTGACCCTTTGCATCTTGTGCGTGCAGATGAAACACATGCTTGCCCAAATCGATGCCGATCAGCGTGACCTCGTTCATGGCGCTCTCCTCTACCGTGGACCGAACTGCCTATCGTAGAACGATCGCTGGGATCGGGCTGGCCATTTCATTATGTCGTAGCTGGAGGGTTTCGGCGCATGCTGGCGGCGGTTCGAACTGCCGGAGCGCATCGTGGGCCAACCTGGACTGATCTTCGCGTGCGCGCGCATCGGCGGTCGCGAGATCGGGGTTGCCGGCGAGCGCCTCGTCGATCAGTGCACTCAGTTGCGCATCGTTCAGCGTGCGCCACCAGTCGGCGGCCGGCCAGTCGGCGTCCGGTGCGTGCGCGAGGCTGCGCGATGCGGCGAGCGTATCGGCGCCGCGCAGCGTGCCGGCCGGCGCGAGCCCGTCGCGGCTCGCGCACGCGCCGAGCACGACGAGCGCCGCGGCGACGGCGATTCGCGACATGACGCGCGGTGCGCCGGCATCGCGTGTCCAGGGAGCAAGTGCTGCATGCATCGCATTCCTCTGCTTCGTATCGGTTTGAACACGACACGCATTGTTGGACGCTCCCGGACAAAGCTGATAATGTTGTTTAGACAAAAAATAATGAATTCCGGCCATGCCCATCCGACACGTTTCCCCGCCGCGTACCGCGAAGCGCGCCGACTCCGATCCGAGCGAGCGTGAGGACGGCCCGTCGCTGATCGCCGTCTGGGGCGAGGACGACGGCGGTAACACGTACCGGCTCGGTACCCGCGAGGTCGACTGGCACAGCCATTTGCGCGGTCAGGTGTTCTGCGTCGAAAGCGGTTTCGCGCACGTGCGCACCCCGCATGGTTCGTGGCTGCTGCCGCCGCATCGCGCGGGCTGGATTCCGCCGGACGAGCAGCACAAGGTCAGCATCAGCGGCGCGTTGAGCGGCTGGAGTGTCGTGATCGCGCCTGCCGCGAGCCGGCGGATGCCGGGCCAGCCGTGCGTGATCGCGATCACCGAACTGATGCGCGCGCTCGTGCGGCGCGCGGTGTCGTGGGCCGATCAGGATCGGCTCGATATGGAGCAGGCGCGCATCAGCGTCGTGCTGCTCGACGAGATGCGCCGTGCGCCGCACGAGCCGCTGCATCTGCCGATGCCGCGCGACCGGCGGCTGCTGCGCATCGCCAACGCGATCCTCGGGCAGCCGCACGACAGCCGCACGCTCGAAGCGTGGGCCGAATGGGCCGGGTTGTCCGCCCGCACGCTGAGCCGCCTGTTCGTCGCGGAAACCGGCACGAGCTTCGCGCAATGGCGTCAGCAGGCGCGCCTGACGCATGCGCTCGAACGGCTTGCGAACGGCGACAGCGTCGCCAACATCGCCGACGCGCTGGGCTACGCGACGCCGAGCAACTTCATCGCGATGTTCCGCCGCGCATTCGGCGATTCGCCCGCACACTACTTCGCGAAGCGCAGGCAGCCATAGCGCAGTGCTGAGCTGCCCCGCCCTTATCACCCCTGGCAGTACAGTACCGGCATCGATTCGGCGAGAACCTGACGATCCGGTCGAGGGAGTCGTGCGCGACGAATGTTCGCTTCCCTGCCCTCGGTTCGACGGCGAGCAGCATGAAGGCGCGCCATACGTCGGGCATCAGACGCGTTTTCGAAACGACGAGTTTGGATTTTAAATCGTGATGTTGTGATAAGAAAAGTTATCCAGACGTCATCATCGATTTATCCAACTGCGTGCTCCACGGCCGACGAATCGGCTCCTCACATGACGAATCCGCAGGCATCACCAGAACAACGCGCGCCGCACCGCTGCCGCGACGCGCGTCCGGAATGCAAGCGTGATTGCTCGCGAAACCGCCGAGCGGGAGCCGATGCTTCAGCGCACCCTGATCGTGTAAGCGGCTCGCGCGTCAGCCAGTCCCCCGTCATTGGTGGCCGTGACGGTGAAGGAATAGCGCCCGGTGTTGCCGGGCGTCCCGACGATCCCGCCGGTGTCGTGATTGAGTAGAAGACCTGGAGGCAACGCCCCGCCGGTCACAGAAAAATGGACTGTCGCGGGCGTATTCGTCGTGATTCTCGCTTCGTAGAGCGTGCCTCGCGCGGCATCCGGCAGAACCGTGGGGCTCAGTTGCGGCGTCGGCGCCGATACGGTCTGCGGCTTTCCCATCGGGGTCTTGTCGGGGTTCAACTGCTGTAACGACCAACTCTGCCCCGAACCGACGACCGTCAGGGTCCAGTGCGTATTCAGATCGCGGAACGCGAGCTTCTGCTGCTCGGTGAATGCGCCCAGATTTCTGGCTGTTTCCCACTGCTTGATTTTGTCGAGAATCTGAGGCGTCAGTGATTGTTTCGAGGACAGACTGGCCATCGTAAACCAGAAGCCGGTGCCGGCGTTGAGCCCCGCGCCGCGTGCGAGGCGGGTCTCGACCTGGAACAGGATATCGGCGTCGAGTGTCGGGACGCGGGTGAAAGTGAGCCATCCAAGCATGCCCGGCAGGTAGTTGGCCTGGTAGAAATCATTGTTGAGGAACATCTGATCCATCGTGTCGTCCCAACTCGCGCGGGTCAGCACGTCCCACGCATTCGAGGTCATCCGGCTGGTCTCGCTGATGTATCCATCGTGCCCGGTCTGGGTTGCGTAGGTACCGTTTATCAAACGGGCAATGCCAAAGCTGCCCCAGCCGGAGAGGCTGGCGGATTCCACACCGTCAAACGACTGGGACCGGATGCCGACGTCGTTCCGCAGCGTCCCGAACCGGACAGCAATCTCGTCGATGATGCCGAGGCCGCCCGTGGCCCCGCCATACGAATTCACGATCACCCTCGCCACGGGCGTACCTTGCGGGGCGTCGGCCGCGACGGAGCCCCATTGGCCTCGCTGCAGCCCGCTGACTTGCCATACCTTGCCGACCATTCGGAAACTGTCGAACGAGACGAACTCATTGCCGATACGCAGCATTTTTCCGTTGATCGCGGCCTGCACCGGTCCGGATACGGGCAGGGAGAGCGCCGTGCTGGACGCGCTCAATGGCCGGGACAAAGCGGCTTGTGCGCCCGTAGCCAAACGAGGGTCCGGGGAGGGCGAAACGTACGGGTCGATGGCGAGCGGGAGATCCGAGCCGGTGCTGATGAAGTCCGACATGGTATGAACGCCGACGCGGATACCTTGCTCTTTTGCAGCAGCCACCAGCCGTGCAGCGCCGGTGTCGCTGCTGCCGAAGCTGGCGTCGAATCGATAATGCCCGGTATAGGCCCACGGCCCCCGATAGTTCAGCGGAAGCGAGTAGATGTAGTGGATTCCGGCGCTTTTGGCGAAGCCGGCAGCCTGGTTGACATTGCTGGTCGCGAGATCGGCCAGCACGAGAAACGACTGGCTGCTGGCCTGGGCGACTTTCTGCCATTGGCCGTTCTGGGTCGGATACGGGAGGTTCTCGCCCGACGCGATGAACGACAACAGAGTCGTCACGAGATCCGGTTCGCAACCGTATAGCGCAATTTTCGATCCGATTACCGTGCCGTTGATGTCGAGCGGGCCGAGCGGAATCGGAGAGCCGTTGGGGTTGAGCCGCGTACGCTCGCGTGTATAGTCAAAAGTGAAGGCGCGCAGCACGGCCCCCCACGAAGTCTTGGCGGCCACGCTCCACGGTTCCATGTCCGCCACCGTCAGCTTGTACGGATTCGGGTTGACGTCGCTTTCCCAGCCGTATTGCGGATATTCCTTGGGCCACGCGCCTTCGGTGCGATCGTTGAGCGGCTTGAGGCCGATCGCAAAATCGTTGTTTCGCACCACGCCCGCCGCTTCGCCGACGGTGTGGTTGATCACAAGGGGCAATGGCCCCCACAGCAGCGTCTGAACGTCGCCACCGTTGGCGATCAGCACCCGGGTGACTTCAAAGGTGGCGTAGCCGTTCTTCTGCAGGACGCGCACATCGGCCTCGAATCCGAGACGCGTCTCGCTCACGAAGAAAAGCGTGTTGTCAGCGGACGACCATCGGACGCCAGTGGGCATTACCTGTTGTCCGTTGATCACGAGACTGACGAGCGGGACGGACTTCCCGGGCGATATGAAGTCGTGGCCGCTGCGGGAATCGATGAGTTCGACGACAGCGCCGGTGGAGTCCAGGCCCAGCGTCAAGTAGCCGGCCGGAATGTGCAGAGTGCTTTTCATTTTTCGACTTTCCTGACGATACGAGTGGGCACCGGCGGCGCAGTTTCACCATTGCATCCTTCTCACGCATGCCGTGAGCCCATGTTTTGAATATCTAACCGATCCCCTTGGCAGACATGTAACGGTGGCCGGCGGATATCCCGGATCATTGGACGCAGCCGATCTGGCGGACGGCTTCGAACGCCCGGGCAGGTTGTCGACGCCGGTGATCCTGCATCGACGGGCGAGCACACCGGCCTTCGAAGCTCGCCCCTTCCGGGATCAGGGCCGCGGGATCAGCGTCGCGATCCTTGTGGACGGCATATGACAAGCGACGCACCGTGACTGCCTCTATGACGCTCGCCGCGGGGCATGCTGCACGGCAATCCGTTCCGATGGCGGCCAGCCGCCGAACTACCGGTCGTGGAACCGGTGTAGCTCGAGAGGAGACGGCAACCGCATGACTGCGGCATGTTTCCTGATTAGCTCGGAACCTCGGCGATGTATGCAATGTAGAGGTTTTGCCCCCAATCAGTGCCCGAATAATCGGGGAACACCGCATCTTCGCGAGTGATATTGACGTTGAAACCGGTCGTCGTGACTTTGGTCACCGTCACCGAGAACGTGTCCGGATAAGAGGATGCGTCGTTGGGGTCTTGCAGGGCCGTCACGATGACGACGGGAGCAGTCGAAAACGTGCCCGGGAACGTGATCTGCGCATTGAGCGGCGGGTTTTTCCAGGAAATCCGGTCGCCGCTTTGATAGCTGCCGACTGCCTGCTTCGCTACGATTCTTTCCAGCATTTCGAGCTCCTTATGGACAAGACGATTGACGTCGTTGGTGATCCGTGCGCGAAAGCACTCCGCTCGAAGCAAAGGTATGTCGAGCGCACTGCGAAAGCGATTACACGCGATTACACGCGATTACACGACTGAGGTAGCGATCCGGGTTCGCCGAAATGGAGGCCGAATCACCATGCGAGCGGCTGGCCGGGCGATGTCGACGCCTGGTATGAACGGCACGCGACACCGTCGCGGCAATGCATGCCCTTGTCCCGAATGCACTGCGAGCCGTTGACGTGCAATCTCACTGAACGTCCTGACCGGCTGCTGACCGCAGTCCACCGCCCCTCCCCGCACTCGTTCCCCCGACGCATGACTGTTGCTCTACGGTGGGTGTTCGAGATTGCAACTGGCGCGCCTGGCGCGATGCGCCGGCGCCGTATGGCGCATGTCCCGGCCGGCTGCGTGGCCGGTGCGCGCGCCAGATGCTCGACGAGAAAGTCGCCGAATGTACGTACGCGTGACGACAAAACGCGCGCATGCGGATACAGCAGCATGAGTGGCCGCGACCGGCCGCCGAGGCCGGGCAGCACTTCCACGAGCGCGCCGGCGCACAAATCCTGCTCGATGATGAAGCGATACGTCTGGAACAGGCCCACACCGCTGCGCGCGAGCGGCACACCGGCAAGGTAGTCACCCGACGTACCGTAGCGGCCGGTCGTCGCGACGTCGAGTTCTTCCGAGCCATCGTTGAACAGCCACGGAATTGGCCGCCCGCTGCTCGGCAGCTATACGGCCGTCAGCGAAGCTCGTGCCCGCCTGACCGATCGGCCGCCCCGCCAGGCGGTCACCCCTTCCCGACAGCGCTTTCACCCGCCCTGCCCGGATTTGCCGCTCGTCGAATATCGGCGATCGATCGTCTGAAAGCCTTGTCCGGCAAAGCTGTACACGTTCCAGATACATTGAAATACAAAATATCGCATGCGATTTAATCGAATGAGATTGACGTGAAGGGTCACCTCGACGAAACTCCATCGCATGCGATCGAATCGCTCAGAAGCAAACCACCCAACTGACGGAGCAAATGATGAGCAAGATCGAAAAAGTGCTGTACACGGGCAAGACGCATACGACCTCGGGCGGCCGCGACGGCGCGGCGCGCAGCTCCGACGGCCGCCTCGACATCCAGTTGTCGTCGCCGGGCGGCGCCGGCAGCGGCACCAACCCGGAACAATTGTTCGCGGCCGGCTGGTCGGCCTGCTTCATCGGCGCGATGCAGCTTGCGGCGCGTGCCGCGAAGGTGACGCTGCCGGCCGATCTCGCGGTCGACGCCGAAGTGGATCTCGGCACCGCCGGCAACGCGTACTTCCTGCAGGCGCGTCTGAACGTGAGCGTGCCGGGGCTCGATCGCGACGTCGCGCAGCGCATCGTCGATGCCGCGCACCAGACCTGCCCGTATTCGAAGGCGACGCGCGGCAACATCGACGTCGACATCCGTATCGCTTGAACGATGCATCAGGCGGCCTGGCGCCGCCTTGCCGAATGCCGATTTCCTTTGTTTCTTCTCGAGGTGAATGATGAATACCCGACTGATGGCCGCCCTTCTTGTTGCCGTGTCGGCCGCCGTCGCTGCGCCGGCGTTTGCCGGCGAAGGCACCGTGACGCGCTCGCAATTGCGTGCGGAACTGGCCGCGCTGCAGAAGGCCGGCTACCTCCCGAACCGGCCCAACGACCCGAACTATCCGGACAATCTGCAGGCTGCGCTGCGCCGGGCCCACGACACCGATGCGGTTGCCGTCGAGTCGCAGGCGTCCGGATACGGCAGCGACGTTGGCGGTGCGGTGCAGTCCGGCAGCCGTAGCCCGGTTCGCACGGTCGAGCGATCGATCTACTTTGGCCATTGAGCATGGCGCGTTGAAGTCGTCGCGCCAATCCGGGCAGTTCGATACGACGTGTGAGAAACGGGAGCGCGCGAGCACGGCGCGCTCCTCATCGGCCGTCGACGGAGCGTGACGTTGCAGGTCGACATGCAACACGTGCCTGCCGCGCAGCGCCAATGCGGCTGCCGGCTCTCGCGACCGGTGATTGTCGAAGAAGGAACGGCAGCCGTGGCCGGCCGAACAGCGCGCCATACCCGAGCGCGTTCACGATGACGGACTTCCTTCCGTCGACGGCCCCACGCCGTTTGAATTGAGCGATGGCGTGGTATCGACGCCTCGCAAAATCGTTGCCTCCGCAACCGCATCGAGCAACGGACGCGCACCGGGCCACTGATGGCCGGCTGCATCGGTCCTGCGTTCGAAGCGATACACGATGGCAGGCGGGAAGTTCATCCACGCGACGCCAACCCGGACGGCGCGAATGCGCATGGCTTCCAGGTAGCGCACCGGGATCGGGCAGCGCGGCACATACGTGAACTGGTAGAACGCGCCATCGGCAGCCAGGTGGCGCGCGAACGCGCAATGAACGATCGCGACCGCCTGTTCGACCGGCATCGCGACGAGCGGCAATCCGCTCACGATTGCATCCGCGCGCGCCCCGCCGAAGAAGTCGCCCGTCATGCCGAGCTGCGCCGCATCCATCTGCATGATCCGCAACGCGGGAAACCGATGCCGCAGCGCGGTCGCAAATGCGGGATCGGCTTCCACCAGCACCAGCCGGTCGCTCGAGACGCCGCGCGCGAGCAGTGCCCGCGTGAACACGCCGGTGCCCGCACCGAGCTCGATCACGGTAGCGCCGTCGCGCGGGATGTTCGCGGTGATCAGCGCGGCGAGCGCCGGGCCGGACGGCGCGAGCGCGCCGACCCGGCGTGGATTGCGCAACCAGGTACGCAGGAACAGCATCCATTCAGGGATTCGCATCGACAGGCTCCAGGCGGGATCGATCGGTCAACGACAGGTGGCTATGCGGCCGCTTGCGCGGCCAGGTAGCCCACCGTGATGAACAGCGTGTTCCAGAGCGCGATGCCGGCCGCGGCGCCCGACGCGAATCGCGCGAAGCTCGTTTCCAGCAAGCCGGCGAGCGCCGGTGCGACGAGCCGCACGAACGGCACCAGTTGCGACCAGAGTGCGAGCCGCGTGGGCCGCGCGCGGATTCCGTCGATCAGCGCGTCCATTCGTGCGGGCTGCAACCTGCCCAGCGGCGCGACGCGGCGCAGCAGCGCCAGCACGCTGTCTTCCGGCCACAGGTTGCCGAGCGCGTAATGCAACAGGCAGCCCGCGAAGCTGCCGAGCGCCGTGACGACGATGGCTTCCGGCAGTGTCCATGCACCTTGCGCGCTGGCGACGCCGATCATCGTGAGGAGCACGTGCGACGGCAGTACGGGGATCAGCCGTTCGATCAGTGACAGGCCGACGAGGCAGGCGATGCCGTTGGCGCTGGCCAGACTGAGCGGGAGACCGAACGGGACGAGCGTGGCGAGCTGGTTCATCGCACGGCTCCCGCGCGGCAGGCGCGCAACAGGCACAACGTGCGCGACCTTCCATGCCAGAATGGCCCGCACCGAGACGGCGTGAAGGTGGCGCTTCGTGCCGCATTGCATTGCAGCAACGGAATTGCAGGACGTGACACGGTCATCGCGAGCCTCTCGAGAAAACGCCAGATGCATTGCACCGGCAATGCGGCGATTGGCACGCATCGTGGCCCCCCGGCTTTAAGAAGTTTTTAATCGCGGTCGGTCAGGCTGGCGACCTCGACATTCGAGGAGCGAAACCCATGCATATCCTGCTGGTGGAAGACGATGTCATGCTGGCCGACGCCGTTTGCGCGGGCCTCAGGCAGAACGGCTGGCGCGCGGACTGGTCGGCCGACGTGCCGGCCGCGCGGCTCGCGCTCGTCGGCCACGACTACGACGCGGTGCTGCTCGACCTGCAACTGCCAGGCGCGTCCGGTTTCACGCTGCTCGCCGCGATGCGCGCGAACTACGACCCGACGCCGGTATTGATCGTGACCGCGCGCGATCAGCTGAGCGACCGGATCCGCGGCCTCGACGCAGGCGCCGACGACTATCTCGTGAAGCCGTTTCAGCTCGACGAGCTCTACGCACGGCTGCGCGCGCTGACGCGCCGCAGCCAGGGCCGCGTGTCGGAGCGCCTGATCTACCGCGACGTGCACGTCGATCCGGCGCGCAAGGAAGTCACGCGCGCCGGCGAGCCCGTTGCGCTCAGCATTCACGAGTACCGCACGCTGCTCGCGCTGATGGAGCGGCAAGGCCGCGTCGTCACGCGGACGCAGCTCGAAGAGCGCGTGTACGGCAACGACAGCGAAATCGAAAGCAACACAATCGCGGTGTACATCCATCAGCTTCGGCGCAAGCTCGGCGACGAACTGATCGTGACGGTGCATGGCTTCGGCTATCGCGTCGGGGAGAGCCCGGCATGAAGTCGCTGCGCGTGCGCCTGCTCGCGACCGTGATGGCGGCGGTCGTCGTGTTCTGGGCGAGCTGGGGGGCGTTTCTCGGCATCGGCCTGTGGCGCGAACAGCGCGGCTGGCGCGACGGCATGCTCGAAAGCGCCGCACAACTGCTGCTCCTGTCGTTGCCGGATACGATCGATCGCCTGCCCGAAGCGAACGCCCAGGCGGTCGTTCCGAAAGCCGCGTATGGCAGGTACGACATCGCGTTCCAGGTCTGGGTAGACGGCCGCAACGTGATGCACAGCGCGGATGCGCCGGGGCCGGCGCTCAAGGCTGACCTGCGGGACGGATACGGTATGAGCGCCGGTCGCGGCGCCGCGCACGACGAGACCTGGCGGGTCTACTCGCTGTCGGATCCGGCGGGCAGGATTCACGTTCAGACGGGCGGCCCGGCCACGACCTGGCAGGAGAAGGCGAGCAATGCGTTGCAACTCGGGCTGTTCAATACGGCGGTGATGCTCGGGATGCTGGGCGTCGTGATCTGGTGGGTGATCCGCTGGTCGTTCGGGCCGGTGCGCGAGGTCCAGCGAGCCATCCAGCACAAGGCCGCGTTCGATTTCTCGCCGTTGCCGCTGGTGACGCTGCCGCGCGAACTCCGCCCGCTCGTCGAGTCGTTCAATCGCCTGCTCGCGCGCCTGAATCAGGCCGTCGACACCGAACGCCGCTTCATCGGCGATGCGGCGCACGAGTTGCGCACGCCGCTGGCGGCGTTGTCCGCCCAGGCGGAAGTCGCGTTGCAGGCGGACAGTCTGGCGGACAAGAACGAAGCATTGCGTCGGCTCGCCACGGGCGTCGAGCGCAGCGCGCGGCTCTCCGGGCAATTGCTCGAACTGGCGCGGCTGGATGCCGGATCGCGCGTCGACCAGCATGGGCCGGTCGACCTGTCGCGGCTCGTTGCGCTGATCGCGAGCGACTTCGACGCGGCCGCAGATGCGCGCCGACAGACGGTGCGAATCGCGGTCGAACCGGTACGCGTCTGGGGCGATCTGGACGAGATCGCGATCGCGGTGCGCAACCTGATCGACAACGCGTTGCGATACGGCCGTGACGGCGGGCGGGTCGAGATTACGTGCGACGTTTCCGCCGATGCGGACGGGGCGCGGGTCAAGCTGCGTATCGCGGACGACGGGCCCGGTGTGCCGGTCGGCGAGCGCGAGCGGATCTTCGAACGCTTTTATCGCGTACCGGGGACGGTGCAGCCGGGCAGCGGCATCGGCCTGTCGCTTGTCGCGCGAATCGCCGAGTCTCACGGCGGGTCGGTCGAGGTGACGACCGGGATCGGGGGGGACGGGCTGGCGGTGGTCCTGTCGTTCCCGATATGGGTGGATCCGACGCACTGGCAGCGGTAGTGCGAGCGCCGACAATCCGGCCGGTGCAGGCGCCGCGCCCTGCCCGGTCGATACCGGTCTATGCTGTGCCATCGAAACCGTCAATCGAGGAGCCGCCGATGTCCGACGCAACGACCGGAAACGCGCCAGACAGTGCGCACCCGCTCGACCATGGGGTGTGGAACGCGCTGGCGGGCAGGCAGCGCCGCTTTGCGCTCGGCAATGACCGTGCGTGGCGGTTTCCGGCAGCCATCGCGCCGTTCGCCGCGATCGAGGACACGAGCGCGGCATCGTTCGACGCGTTGCGCATGCTGATCGCCGCACACGGGCCGGCGGCACTGGTCACGCCGGACGTGATCGAGCCGCCGGCGGGATTGTCGGCGATCCGGCGCGCGAACCTGTTGCAGATGATCTGGCAACGGACGCTCGACCCTGCGCCTGAATCCGGCTACGTCACGCTCGCCGAAGCCGATGTGCCGGAAATGCTCGCGCTGACCACGGCCGCGCAGCCTGGCCCGTTCGGCCCGCGCACGTTCGAGCTCGGCCATTACATCGGCATTCGCAGCGAAGGCAGGCTGGCCGCGATGGCCGGCGAGCGGATGCAGGTCGACGGGTATACGGAGATCAGCGCCGTCTGCGTGGATGCCGCGTTCCGGCGGCAAGGGCTGGCGGCGCGTCTGATGCGCTCGTTGATTGCGGAGATCGATGCGCGCGCGGAAACGCCTTTCCTGCACGTCCTCACGTCGAACCAGGTTGCGATCGAGCGCTATCTCGCCCTCGGTTTCGTCGTCCGCCGCGAGATGCACCTGCTGGTGCTGGGCGACGAGCACGCATGACGACGCGGCCGGCGCGACGCACGTGCCGGCCGCGGTTTGTCCGGACGTTTATTCGTCGGTCGAGCGGATCAGGTTGCCGCGCAGCGTGACGATCGCCTTCTGCATCTTGGCGAATTCGTCCGGCTTCAACCCGGTGGCTTCGACCAGATTCATGTCGAGCCCCTTCTCGCGCACGCGGCGGCCGCGCTTCGTGAGGCTGACGAGTACCTGGCGCTCGTCCGACGGATCGCGGTGCCGCTCCAGATAGCCCATCGCCTCGAGCTTCTTCAGGATCGGCGTCAGCGTATTGGATTCGAGGAACAGCTTCTCGCCGAGCTGGCCGACCGTCTGGTTGTCCTGCTCCCAGAGCGCAATGATCGTGATGTATTGCGTATACGTGAGGCCGAGCGCTTCGAGGATCGGCTTGTAGGCCTTGCCGAACGCGAGGTTCGCCGAGTAGATCGCAAAGCACAGGAACTCGGACAGCTTCGGCGCGGCGGCGGATGGGGCTTCGGTCGGTTTCATGAACGTCCTCCAGAGACGCGAGCGGCCGCAGATGGACGCATTATATATCGCGTGCGATCTTATCGGAAGCATGGTAATCGTGTTCGATGAACCGGCGCGCCGTCAGCCTGCCCTGCGGCGCTTGCCGGTCTGCATGCGGTTCACCGACAGCAGCGTGCATTGCACCGGATGCGCGATTTCGGTCGCGAGCCCGCCTGCGGCAAACAGCAGGATCGTCAGCCAGCGTTTCATGCGTCCTCCACGATCGAGAGGCTCGCGCCGTTGGCGACCGTTGCGTCGAGCGCATACGGATCGATACCTTCGAGGCAGCCGAGGTTGACGCGCCAGCAGGCGGGATCCATGCGCGTCTGATGGAACGGATAGATGCCGCAATGGCTGCAGAAATAGTGATGGGCCGTGCGTGTGTTGAATTGGTAGCACGTCAGCGCGCCCTCGCCTTCGACGATCTTCAGTTCGCTTGCGGCGAACATCGGGCTCATCAGCGCGCCGCGCCGGCGGCACAGGCTGCAGTTGCAGCGAACCGCCGGCGTCACGGTCGCTCTGACTTCGAATTTGACGGCCCCGCAATGGCAGGACCCTTTGAACCAGGTTGCAGACATGGTGGATTCCCGAAGAGGTCATGCCTGCTTTATAGCGGACGCCCGAAGCTGCGTTGTATCGCAATGTATCCGCTGTTCGTGCAGATACAGAACATTGCAAATCGGCGGCGGACTGTGGCGTATGGAGGCGGCGATCGGGGTGCGGCCACCGATCGCGGCATCTGCTTGCGGCTCGCCGCCCGCGGGTGTCCGATCAATCCGGCACGCGCCGCATCCGCTCGATCTCCGCCCGCGTTTCGCGTTCGAAACGGGTGCGATGGCGGCCCGCAAGAGAGCGAGCAGTCTGTCGCACACGGGCGCGATGCTTTGCCAAGGGGATACTGCACTTGCCGTTTTGGCCCTACAATGCGCAGGCGACGAAACCGCATGATCGGCCGTCAGGGTGCCGCGTTCATCGAACGCAGCGTCCGACATTCAAGCGGTTTCGCTGAATAACGAACAACATCCAACCCGCACCCATGAAAAGAAGAACGTTTCTCGCGCTGCCCGCCGTGGCAGCGTCCGGCCTGCTCGCCGGCTGCTCCAACGCCGACTTCGGTCCCATCACCAATCGCATGATGAAGGACCCGGAATACCGGGAAACGCTGTCGGCATTTCTGATCAGCGCGGACGGAAAGAGCCTCGTCGTCATCGGCAAGCAGTATCACTACATTTTCGATGTGCCGCCGGCCCTCGCCGTCACTCTCACGGCCCCCTATCGCCCCAAGCTGTACACCGATTTCGACGATTTCGAGACGCACGGCGACAAGATCACCGGACGTTATGTGTTGCAGCTTTCGCGCGACGACGCACCGTCCGGCTCCGAATTGCGTGAACGCGCGCTCGCCGATGGTTTCAAGGACCGGGGTTACAAGCTGACCGAGAGCGGTACGATCAGCGGCAAGCGCTACCAGCCGAACGACGTCACGCCTTCGTCGATCCCGCAGGCGTTCAATCACGCGTACGACGTCAAGGTGATCGAGCGGCCGTCGGTGCTGGGCAAGGGAGCGAAGCTCGCGCTTTCGCCGATCACGATGGCAGCCGATGGTGCGCTCGGGCTGCTGGGTATCGCGCTGGCCCCGATCGCACTCACCACGATTCTCGTCCTGGCCCACTAGGGCCATGGCATCGCGGCGTTGCCGCAATGCGACGTCCACGTCGCGCTTCAACGGAATCCACCATGAGAATTCCCGCCCGAACGATGTTCCGTATCGGTTGCCTTGCCACCTGCCTGGTCGTCACGCAACACGCCGTCGCCGAAAGCGACTGGGATGCCGCGCGGCATGTCCGCACCGACTGGGTGTTCGCGTCGATGAAGGAAAGCGACGTGCGGCCCACGCTCGATCGCGCACTGAAGGACCAGGCGCGCTGGGCCGGCCTGCCCGGCAACGCACCCGATACCGGCGCATTCCAATGCACGAAGCTCGCATTGCCACCGCCTTCGGCCGACGCGCAGGCCGCGTTCGACGCGGCGCCGTCGCCGCGCGGTCGCGACGCCGACAAGGCGTACGCGAAGGCCGCGTCGCTCGGTTCGTGGCGTGCGGCCGCGCGCCTGGCGAGCAGTTCGCTCGACGACGAGGATTGGGAAGGCGCGCAGCCGGCGATTGCATGGCTGCTCGTTCATCACGTGCCGGCCGGCTACAACAAGCTCGCGGATGTCCTGCAGGCGATGTCGGGCTACGACGGCGAAACACCCGGCGAGGGCATGAGCGGGATGATCGCGTCGCTGCGCTGGCGCGCGGCGCGCGAAGGCGATCCGGTCGCACAGATGGAGATGGCCGATCTGTTCGAGAAGCTCGGCAAGGCCGATCTCGCCACCGCGCTGCGCGCTTGCGCGACGCAGCAGAATCCGGCGCTGAAATGAAGCGAGCCGGTATGCCGCGGTGATGTGCGGCGTACCGGCCCGTGTCGTGACGTTGTCGCGTCAGACTTCGTACCGCACCGCGTGCGCTTCGGTCGGCAGCGGCAGATCCCAGCGCAGCAGCATCGCTTCGAGCGCGCGGTTCGTCAGCGACGTGTCGCGCCGCGCGTTGCGACGCAACAGCGCCGCGCGCGGCTGTTCGAGGTAGACGAGCGTCATGTCGGCACCGTATGCAAACAGCAGGTCGAGCGTCTTCTTGCGCATCAGCGGCGACAGGTTCGTCGCATTCCACACGAACGGTTTCCGCGCGCGCAACAGCGCCTTCGCGGCGTCGATCGCATGGTGCGCGACGGCGCCCTCGTTCTGCCCGTGACGCAGCCCCAATGCATCGCGCGCATCGTCGAATGACACGACCGGCAGATCCGGATGATGCCGCGCAACCCACGTGTTCTTGCCCGACGCGGGCAGGCCCGACATCACGACGACCTGCGAGCCCGGCGGACGGAACAGCGGATAGTCGGGATGCACGTCCGCGCCACGGAAGTAGCTGAGCGCGGTGTGCGCATCGGCGAACGCGCGCGGCTGGCCGTAACAGCCGTCTTCCCTCGCCAGTTCACGCAACAGTTCGATGTTGTCGAGCACGCGCTGCGTATCGGCGCAGATGCGCCCGCGAATATCGGCTTCGGCGAGCAGGCACAGCAGCGGCAGGCTGACCTGCCACGACAGCTCGCGCGCGATGAACTCGGGCGTGCCGCGGCGCGATCCGCTCATCGCGAAGAACGGCACCTGGTGCACGGCGATCATCCGGCAGATCGCCTCGCGCACCGTGAACGGCACGCCGGCATCCCACAGGGTGATCCGCGCATCGATCGCGCCCTTGCGCGAGTGGCCGGGATGGCCGATTGCGCCGGTGACGGGATCGACGACCGTCGTGCTGTGCTTCGCGATGTCGTGCAGCAGCGCGGCCAGAAACACGATTTCCTGGTCCGCGCGCGATGCGGCCTGGTACTCGGGCAGCGCGAGCAGCGCATCGATCACCATCATCGTATGCGTCCACACGTCGCCTTCGCCGTGGTGCGCGGGCTCCTGCGGTGTCGTTTTCGCGTGTTCGAGTGCGGGAAACGCCGCGAGACACGCGCGATAGTCCGGCTGCCGGCCGGGTACAGGCACGAGTGCCTGAAGTTGTTCGTACTTCATGATCAAGACTCCTCTCGAAACGGCGCACGGCCGTTCCGCATTCATTTGCCCGGATGCGCGGCGAGGCGCGATGGCCACGTGACCGTCGGGCGCGGCGCATACAGGTCGACATCCGGCGCGAGCAGGTTCGGGATGAACGGCTGCTCCGAGTGATGGCGTGCCGATTCGAGAATGGCCTGCACGAAATCGTGGCGTACCCACTTCAGGCGCGCGGTCGTCGTGTCGTCCGTCTCGACCTTCACATAGAGCCCTTCGGAGCGCTCCGACTTGTCGCACTGCTGCCATGCACGCGCGAGGTCGAGCCCTTGCCGCCGCACCGTTTCCTCGAACGCGCGACGCCAGTCCGGCGTTTTCGCGAGCGACGGGCCGAGCAGCGCCTTCAGGTCGGCGAGCCGCACCGGCGCGATACCCTCGTACAGCACGGGCACCGACAGCACGGGCCCGTCGGCGAGCAGCGCGCGACGCGCGGGCGTCGACAGGAAACGGCCCGTTGCGCGGTCGAACACGTCGAACTCGAAGAAGTGATGCGGCAGCGCGTCGTAGAACACCGCGTGCTTCTTGCTCATCGTCTCGCCGTACATCACGTAGCGATCGCCAAGGCGGTCGAGCAGCCAGCCGGCATGGGCGGCGGCCCAGGTCTTCACGAACCCGAACTGCCGCTCGCGGCCGCCGCCGGCCAGATAGTGGCCGCGCGACTGCAGCAGCAGTTCGCCCGCCGGGCTGAAGCTGATGCCCGTGTTTGCGCCGTCGAGCTTCTCCTCGACGACGAGATGCGCGCCCGCGAGGGTGCGATAAGGAATGTGGTCGTGACCTTCGTCGCCGTCCTGCAGGCGCGAGCCTTCGAGGTGCGGTGTGCGCGGGTAGCGGGCGAGGTCGAGCGATTGCGCGTATGCGCGGAAATCCAGCGTCATGGTCTTTCTCCGGAAACAACGGAAGAAGCCGACGACGTGAACGAACGATGGGGTGTGCGTTGCGGTGTCAGTGCGTGTCCGGGCGCGGCCCTGCGATCGCTGTTCCGCGCCGCGAGGCAGACGGAAACGGGCAGGACGACACGCGGCCGGGACGGCAGTCGTCGGCGTATCAGGCGAAGGGACGAATGTTTGCGGGCACTTGGATCACCGATTCGATGAGGGTTCAGGGATGAAGCAGGCGGATGCTACGAAACGGCCTTTGCGCTGTCAAGCGTGGTCGGGCATATCCGTGGCGGCTGTCTGCGTAGGTCGAATGCCTGCCGCGGCGCGCCTTGCGCGTCATCGACGGTGAAATGATCCGGATTCCTATATGTGTGTTTTTCGCCACATCGAAGGATGATTCGGTGGGTTGCGCTGCGCCGCCCGCTTGCTGCGCCCGTCGCGTGCATGCTAGAGTCGCCGCCATTCCGATCAACCCCTCACTCGCAAGGAGAAGAAAATCATGACGTCACGCCAGCACTCCTCCCGTCGCGGGTCGTAGTCCGGGTTTTTCGCGTCCGTTCGTTTCATCGTTCACGCCAAGCAGCACGACATATCGCCGTCACGGCGATGAGCCGGGTCGTTCCGGTCCGGTCGTGCCGCCCTCTTCCCGACTTCCGATGCCGGGCAGCGCATGTGTGCGCTGCCTGCGCCATGGCCCGCCGTTCTACTTTTTCATCGAACGGAAACCTCCATGGGCACTTCCATGCAATACCTGGGCGAGCGCATCACGTTGTGCGCTTGCGCCACCACCTGGATCGAAGGTGAGGCCATCCGGCAGCTCGAACACGCTGCCACCCTCCCCGGCATGCGGCGCGTCGCCGGCATGCCCGATCTTCACCCCGGACGCGGCTACCCGGTCGGCGCCGCGTTCTTTTCGACGGGCCGGCTCTATCCGGCGCTGATCGGCGGCGATATCGGCTGCGGGATGGCGCTGTGGCAGACCGCGCTCGATGCGCGGCGCGTCAGTGCGCCGAAGCTCGCGAGCCGGCTCGGCTCGATCGACGCCGCGCCCGATGCGAGCTGGCAGCCGCTCATTGCGGCCGCCGGGTTCGCGGATCATGCGTACGCGGCGTCGCTCGGCACGATCGGCAGCGGCAATCATTTCGCGGAGGCGCAGCGTATCGACGCGGTGTACGACACCGATGCCGTCGAGGCGCTCGGTCTCGATCCCGATCGCCTGCTGCTGCTCGTGCATAGCGGGTCGCGCGGCTTCGGCCAGTCGATCCTCGAGCAACACATGCGGGAGCACGGCTACAACGGCCTCGACGACGCGGATGCCGCGTGCACGGCGTACCTCGCGCGTCACGATGCGGCGTTGCGCTACGCGATCGCGAATCGCGACCTGATCGCACGGCGCATGCTGGCGCGCTGGCGCACCGACGGCCGGTGCGTGCTCGACGTGAACCACAACCTGGTGAGCCGTGCGACCGTCGACGGCGAGCCGGGCTGGCTGCATCGCAAGGGTGCGACGCCGGCCGACGCAGGACCGGTCGTCATTCCCGGGTCGCGCGGCGACTACAGCTACCTCGTCGCGCCGGTGCGGCCCGACGATGCCGCCAGCCTGGCGTCGCTCGCGCACGGTGCGGGCCGCAAATGGGCGCGCGGCGATTGCAAGGGGCGCCTCGAACGGCGCTTCACGCCGTCGCAACTCACGCGCACGCCGCTCGGCAGCCACGTGATTTGCGAAGACCGCGACCTGTTGTACGAGGAGGCACCGCAGGCCTACAAGCCGATCGACAGCGTCGTCGACGCGCTCGAGGCGGCCGGCCTGCTGCGCAGGCTGGCACGGCTCGCGCCGGTACTGACCTACAAGACGTCCGGGGAGGCTGGCCGATGCTGATGCAGATTTCTTCGGCGCACGGCCCGCTCGAGTGCCAGCTTGCCGCGGCCAATGCGTTGCGGCGCCTGCAGGCGGAAGCCGATGCGTTGCGCGTCGTCGTCACGGTGCTCGATGCGCAGCCGGGCGAACGGCCCGGCACGCTGCGCTCGGCGCTGCTCGATCTCGACGGCGCCGGCGCGCAGGCGCTTGCGGATCGCTGGACAGGCACGCTGCGATGGATTTGCGCGAGCCCGTACCGGTTGCACCATCCGCGCAAGAACTGGTTCATTGGCGTCACGCGCTGTGCCGACGCGCAGCCGCTGCCGGATGGCGACGTGCGGTTCGAAGCGATGCGCGCACGCGGGCCGGGCGGCCAGCACGTGAACAAGACGAGCTCCGCGATTCGTGCGACCCATGTCGCGACCGGCCTGTCGGTGCGCGTGGAAAGCGAGCGCAGCCAGCACGCGAACAAGCGCCTGGCGCTGCAGTTGCTGAAGGTCAGACTCCAGCAGGAAGCCGACCGTCACGCATCCGATGCGCGCCGGCAGCGGCGGATGCAGCACTTTGCGCTGGAGCGCGGCAACCCCGTGCGCGTGTTTCACGGGGCGGCGTTCGTGCCGGCTGACTGAGCCCGAGCGCCTGGCTGCCGGTGGTTGTTGCGCCGGCGGCCCGACACCGATCACACGCCCGGCCGCGTGAGCGCGGTACGGCGCGCCTAGCGCGGCGCGATCGACAACAATGCGGCGAGCATCGCACCGTCCGGCTTCGCGAGATCGTCGAGCACGTCGAAGTGCTGCATGCCGGGGAGCCCGACGTGGACGCTCCGCTCGCCCGCCGCTTCGCATGCGGTCGCGTAGTCGCGTGCTTGCCGCACGAGTTCGGGCAATTCGGCCTCGCCGACCGCCACGACCGTCGGCGCGCCGGGGCCGATATGGCGCAACGGGCTGTACGCTTCGACCTCGTGCGCAGTGAGTTGCAGCTTGTCGTTCAGGCAGCACAGCGAGATCGGTTCGAGATCGACGAGCGGGCTGATCGCGAGCGCCGAGACAACGGCCGGATGCGCGCGGTGCACGGCCGTCAGGTGGCCGCCGGCTGAATGGCCGCTCAGGTGGATCGGCCGCTTCGCGGTGCCGAGCCCGTCGGGGTCGTTCGCGAGGTAATCGAGCAGCGCACCGATCTCGCCGACGATGCCGGTCATCGTCGCGACCGGCGCGAGCGTGTATTCGGCGAGTATCACGTCGAAACCGCACGCGAGCGGCCCGCTTGCCGCGTAGGCGAAATCCTCTTTCGCGCAGTGCTGCCAGTAGCCGCCGTGGATGAACACGAACAGCGGCGCATCGGGCTGGCCGCACGACAGCCAGTCGAAACGCTGCGCCGGTTGCGCGCCGTAACGCAGGTCGCGCCGCACGGACGCGGTGTCGTAGAACGCCGCACTGCGCGCCTGCATCGACGCGAGCAACGCGGGGAAATCGGGAACGGCCCGCGTGTTCAGATAAGCGGCGTCGAGCGCCGTGCGGTCCATGCCGCGATAGAGGATCGTCATCGGGAATTGCCTGGTTCGGGTTGCGGAAGCGCGGACGCAAGGTCCGGTGCGAAGGCGGCTTCTCAGTCGCCGATGCACGCATTATCCGCAGCGCGGCACGGGGCGGCTATCCGGAATCGGCGAGCGCGGAAACCGTCTGTCCGTTTTCGGCGGGAGATCGGCGCGGCATGCGGCCGCACCGTGATCAGGTCCGCATGCGCGAGCGTGAAGGCCCGATGCAGCCGGCGGCGCGCCGGGCGCTCAGATCAATTCGGAGATCTCGATCAGGTGCAGGCCGGGATCGCGCACGTCGATCGACCGGATCTTCCGCGTCGCGCCCGTGCGTTCGACGGGCCCTTCGACGATCGGCCATTCGACGCGCTTCAGGTGCGCGATCACGTCGTCGAGCGGCACCGGCGCGATGAAGCGATGCAGGCGCTCGCCGATCAGCTCGTGGACAACGTCGCCGCGTTCGTGGGCGGCGCGCCGCGGCATGGGGTGCGACGCACGTGGCGCATGGCATGGCGGCGGGAGATTTGAACCGCGCAAACGGAACGGCCCCGCTCGATGGCTCGAAGCGGGGCCGGCTGAATTCGGGGGCTGCTTACGCCAGCGACTCGGCACGTAACGGGTTCGTGCATCCGCCCTATCTTGCGGCCGGTTTCTGAATGCCTGATGGGTGCTACTTTAGGGAATCCAGATCGCCAACGCTGTAGGGCCAGTCTGAAACTGAATGGGACGAATGCTGAAAATGTCTGTTTCGACAGCAGCGCACCGCTATCGGCGCGAATGTCAGTACGCCGACATCTCGACGCAAGGATCGACCTTGGACGGCGAGCAGATGACCGAATACTTGGCGCTCTCGCGCATCAGCGCTTCGCCTTCGTGCAGCGCGATCTTGATTTCGGGGTGACGCTCGTACGCGAGGAATGCCGAGCACACGACCGCGGACATCACGACGAGGGAAAACACAAATTTTTCAAGGGTTTGGAAACGTTCAGGCATGGTTCGACCTTTCTTCTAGGCCATGATTATAGCCGAAAATAAGGGTTTTCCCTATATCCCCGGCCGCATGCCGGGGATCGCCGTGATCGCCCCCTTTTCGTGGTCGTTTCGCCTGCCCGTTCGCACCCGGGGCACCGGACGGGACGCGCGAGCGTCGGCGCGCCGCTCAAGCGGGATCGCCGGGAGCTGCCGCTTCGACGGGCCGGACGGAGGACGGGCGAATGCCGACGCCGGCGGCGTCGATGCCTATCCGGTTGTGCAACATGCTGCGCTCGAACCGCTTGAACGACTCGGCGATGTGCGTGCGCAACAGCGCGACATCCCACGGTTTGATCAGGAGCTTCTGGACCGATCCGTCGCCGGGCGTGGCGGCGATCGACTGCCCTTCGCCATGGCCCGACAGCAGGATGCGCACGATGTCCGGATAGAGCGACTTGACACGCTGCAACAGATCGATCCCGGACAGGTTCGGCATGCGGAAGTCCGACACGATCACGCCGACACGATGTTGCGCGAGCAGGTCGAGCGCGTCGGCGGGATCGGTCGTACCGAGAATCTCGTAGCCGTCGCGGCCCAGCGCCTGCCTGAGCGTCTGCAGGACGGCCGGGTCGCGGTCGACCACCAGCAGCGTCCGGTGCAGCAGCTCGCGCTGCCGGCAATGCTCGGGAAGCTCGGAGCCGGCGGAGAGCATGTCGGCGATTTCCGTGCCGGTGACCGGATGACTGAAGTAATAGCCCTGCATCGCATGGCAGCGGTGCCGGTTCAGGAACGAAAGCTGTGCTTCCGTCTCCACGCCCTCGGCCACCGTCTCCATGTGCAGCGACTCCGCCATCGCGATGATCGAGCGTGTCAGCGACGCGCCTTCCGCGCTCGTGGTGACGTCGCTGAGGAACGACTTGTCGATCTTGACGACATCGATGGGCAGGTCCTTCAGGTACGACAAGCTGGAATAGCCGGTGCCGAAGTCGTCCAGCGACAGCACGACGCCGAGCGCCTTCAGTTGGCGCAGCGTGTTCGCGATCGCGTTGCGGTCCTGCATCAGCACGCTTTCGGTCAACTCGAGTTCGAGCCAGGCCGGTTCCAGGCCGGTATCCCGCAGCGTCCTGCGCACCACGTCGGCCATGTTCTGCTGCCGGAACTGGCGTGCCGACAGGTTGACGGCGATCCGCAGCGGCGCATACCCGTCCCGACGCCACGCGACGGCCTGCGCACAGGCCGTGCGCAACACCCATTCGCCGATCGGCAGAATCAGCCCGGTTTCCTCGGCGATCGGGATGAAGCGGTCGGGCGGAATCACGCCGATTCCGGGGCGGCGCCAGCGAATCAGCGCCTCGACGCCGCTGATCTGGCCGGTCTTGAGATCGACCTTCGGCTGGTAGTACAGCTCCAGTTCGCCGTTCGCGACGGCCTCGTGCAGCGCGTTTTCGAGTTCGGCCTGTTCTTCCACGCGGGCGCCCAGCTCGCGCGTGTAGAAGCTGTAGCCATTTCGCCCGCGTTCCTTCGCGCAATACAGCGCGGCGTCGGCCGTCTTCAGCAGCGTCTCCGCGTCGATGCCGTCGGTCGGACAAACGCTGACGCCGATGCTCGTCGTCACATGCAGGTCGTGTCCGTCGAGCATGAACGGCGCACTGAAGGTGTTCAGGATCTTGCGAGCGACCGCGTCCGCATCCGTCGCGGTCGACAGGTTGACCAGCATCACGACGAACTCGTCGCCGCCGAGCCGCGCGACCGTGTCGCCGTCGCGCACGGCAGCCTTGAGCCGGGCCGAGACGGCTCGCAGCAGGCCGTCGCCGACCGAATGGCCGAAGGTGTCGTTGACGTGCTTGAAGCGATCCAGATCGAGCACCATCACCGCGACCAGGTGCCCGGTGCGCCGCGCCTGCGACATCGCCTGCTCCATGCGGTCGCTCAGCAGGTTGCGATTGGGCAGGCCGGTCAGCGCATCGTGGTTGGCGAGGTATTCGATGCGTCCCTGCTGCGTCTTGCGCTCGGTGATGTCCTGCACGATGCCGCGCAGGATGATCGCGTGGTTCAGGTCGCGCCCCGCCTCCGCGTGGTGCAGCACGTGGCGCTCGGTGCCGTCCGGGTGAATCAGCCGATGCTCGAGCGAGAACGGCGCGCCCTCGGTGCGCAGGCTCGTGAACGACTGGATCAAGAGCGGCTGCTCGTCGACCGGAACGGCTTGCAGCAGCCGATCGAAGGTCGGCGGCGTGCGCTCGGGGTCGAGGCCGAGGATCCGGTACAGCTCCGGCGACCAGCTGCCGTCGATCCGGCCGGCCTGATACTCCCAGTTGCCCAGATGCGCGAGCGCCTGCGCATGCGTCAGGCTGATCTCGGCGGTCGCGAGTTTTTCGAGCGTCGCGGCGGCGCGCAGCAGGTAGCGGATCCGGTAGCCGAGCAGCTTCCAGCGCATCGGCTTGGAGACGAAATCGGTCGCGCCGGCGTCGAAGGCATTGGCGATCGACGCGTCGTCGTCGTTGCCCGTGAGCATGACGATCGGCACGCGGCGGCCTTCCGGCAACGCGCGCAACCGGCGGCAACAGGCGAAGCCGTCGCCGCCGGGCATCTCGACGTCGAGCAGCACCACGGCGGGACGATGACGCAGGAACGCGTCGATGCCCTCCTGCGGCCCGGTTGCTTCCTCGACGCGAAAACCCTCCGGCTCGAGGGTTTCCACGACCAGCAGGCGCGTCATCGCATCGTCGTCGATGATCAGAATCACCGGTGCATCGACATTTTCCTCGTTCACGACCGTTCTCCTGTTTTCGACCCGCCGGGATCGCCACCGCGTTCGTCCGGCGGCCCGCTCAATCCTCCACCATGCGTTCCGCTGTCAATGCGGCCTGCGCGTGCTCGAATTCGGCGTCCATGCCGGCGATGAGTTCGGCTGCCGCGGCGACGTCGGCGGCGCGCGCCCGCTGCTCGATCGCCTTGCAGCGGGCCGACAGCAGGTGCGCGCCGACGTTCGCACTGCTCGATTTCAGCGTATGGGCGGCAAGCCTCAGCGCATCGGCGTCGCCCGCCACGACGGCCGCGTGCATGTCGCCGATCAGCCGCGGCGCATCCAGCGTGAACTGGTCGATGATGCGAGTCAGGATATCGGGGCGGCCCGGCCGCTGGAGCGCGCGCAATGCGTCGAGCGCCTTGCGGTCGATCACGTCGGCTTCACCGTCCCGATCGGCGGCGGTCGCCTCGCCGGCTTCGGCGGCCGCTTCGATGCCCGCTCGGGGTCCTGCGTCGCCGCTCGCGATTGCCGGCCCGGACGCCGCGCCGCGGGCATGGCGCGCGAGCATCTGCAGCAGCGCATCGCGACGGAACGGTTTTCCCAGGTAGTCGTCCATGCCGGCGGCCAAGCAGCGCTCGCGGTCGCCGCTAAGCGCGTTGGCCGTCAACGCGATGACCGGCAGACGCGGCGCGCCGGATGCCGCTTCGCGCTGCCGCAGCAGTCGCGTCGCCTCGAAGCCGTCCATCAGCGGCATCTGGCAATCCATCAGGACCACGTCGAACGCGTCGTCCGCCAGCATCGTCAGTGCCTGCCGGCCGTCTTCGGCCACGGCCACCCGATAGCCGGTGTCCTCCAGCATCGCCAGCGCGATCTGCTGGTTGACCATGTTGTCCTCGACCAGCAGCACGCGCGCGGAGCCGGCGTCGGGCGGCGGCGCCGCGTCCGGCCCGGCGTCGTCGGACACCGGCGCGGCCGACGGCAGCGGCGTCGGCCTCACGTGCATCGCCGACGCGATGGCCATATAAAGCTCGGCGCCATGGAGCGGCTTCGTCAGCCGGGCGTCGATGTCGAGTTCGCGCGCGACCTGGATGCTGTCCATCATCTCGAACGCGGTCAGCGTGACGATCCTGAGCGCACGCAGCGATGCGTCGTGGCGGATGTGCTGAACGAGCGAGATGCCGTCCATGCCCGGCATCCGCACGTCGACGACGGCCAGATCGAACGGCGCGCCGTCGGCGACGGCCGAGCGCAACTGCGACAGCGCGTCGTCGCCGCCGATGGCTGTCGCGACGCACAGCTGCCATTCGATCGCATGTTCGACGAGCACGCTGCGATCGGTCTCGCTGTCGTCCACGATCAGCACCTTCAATCCCGCCAGCGACGACCTCGCGCCCGCCGCGACGTCGACCACGCCGGACGCCGGCTCGAGCCGCGCGGTCACGGTAAACACCGAGCCCTTGCCGGGCGTTGATTCGAGCGTGAGCTGGCCGCCCATCATCTCGGCCAGCTGGCGGGAAATCACGAGCCCCAGCCCGGTTCCGCCGTATTTGCGCGCGGTCGAGCTGTCGGCCTGCTGGAACGGCTGGAACAACTGCGCAGCCACGTCCGGCGCGATGCCGATGCCGCTATCGGCGATCGCGAACACGACGCGGCCGTCGTCCGCATACGACACGGCCAGCTCGACCTGCCCGCGCTCGGTGAACTTGATTGCATTGCCGATCAGGTTCGTCAGGATCTGGCGCAGCCGGACCGGGTCGCCGCGCATCCATTGCGGCACGGTATCCGTCTTGCGGAATACCAGCTCGAGTGCCTTGCGCTGCGCATTGGGTTCCAGCAGCGCGACGACATCGTCGAGCAATTGGTGCAGGTTGAAATCGATGCGCTCCAGCGTCAGCTTGCCGGCCTCGATCTTCGAAAAATCGAGTATGTCGTCGATGATGATGAGCAGCGTCTGACCGGATCGATACACGGTGTCGACGAACTTGCGTTGCTTCGACGTCAGGCGCGTGCGTTGCAGCAGTTCGGTCATGCCCAGCACGCCGTTCATCGGCGTACGGATCTCGTGACTCATTCTCGCGAGAAATTCCGACTTCGCCGAATTGGCGGTTTCGGCTGCGGCGATTGCCGCCTGCAGGTCGATGTCGCGACGCTCGATTTCGTCGAGCATCGTGTTGAAGCCGGCGATCAGGGTCGCGACTTCGTCGCGGCCCCGATGGGACATGCGCAGGGACAGGTCGCTGCCGCTGCGGATGCGGGCCATGGTGCGCGTCAGATTCCCCAGCGGGCGCGAGATCGACGTGCCGAGGCGATGACTGATCACGAGGCTGGCGATCGCGAGCAAATACGACACGGAAGCGATCATCACGATGGCGCTCGTCACCGCGCGATTGACCTGCGACACGATGCTGCGCTGCTGCAGATCGACGCGCACGGCCTCCTGTTCCGTATAGGCCGCGAGGCGATTCGCGGTCGTCTCCACGTCCGCGATGATGCGCTGCATGCTCGCGTCGTTGGACAGCATGTTCGACCTCACCGCGAGGATGCGGCGTGCGGATCCGGCCAGTTCCGCGGCCAGCGGAATCACCTCCTGCGCGCGGCTCGATTCGCGCTGCCCGCTGGCGACGAGCGCATCGCGAAGCGCGCTCGCGGCGGCGGCGAGCTTGCCGAGATTCTCCCGTGCGTCGCCGTCGGCGCGCTTGAGCGGTTCCGCACTTTTGCTTTGCGCGACGATGCGAAGATCGGCCGCCAGCTCCTTGATGCCGCCGTTGACGACGGTCGACAGGTATCGGATCCGGGCCGCCTGCCGCTGGAGCGCGATCGTTTCGTCGAGACGCTGTCGCGCCTTGACGATCCGCAACGCAAACGGGTCGGCGATTTCCGCCAGCTTCGTGTCCAGTGCATCGAGGGACTGCCGGACCTTGTCCGCCCTGGCGTGGTAGCGCGTCGCGACGGACGGCTCCGCGAACATCCTGCCGCGCAGCGTGACAAGGCCGTCGTTGCCGTCGAGGATGTCGGCCGCCACGCGCCCGAGCGTATTCGCGACGTCCTGCGTCGCGGCAGCTTCGAGGTTCGGCGCCGCGATCGTCAGCGCATTGCGCGCACCGTCGATGGCCGCCTGCAGGTGCTCCCGCAGCGGGGCGAGCCGGTATCGGTTCGGCGCGGCGTCGACGCGAGCGGCAACGCCGATGATGTCCTTGATGTTCATGCGAACCTGGTCGAGCGCATGAATCGTCCGGTTGTACGCGGTGTTGGCCGCCAGCGCGTCGCTCACCGCCGCATCGGCCTGGCTGTCCAGCCGTTCGGTTTCGGCGCGGATCGTGCCCAGAAATGCGTCGCCTCGTGTCTGGATGCGCTCGATCAGACGGCTTTCGGCGCCCAGCCGCGCCTCGTCCCGCAGACGCTGGCCGACGCCTTCGCTCATCGACCGCAGCATCGTGCGCAGGTCGGCGGACGGCGCGTCGCCGCCGTGCCCGTCGATCGCGCGCACGGCGGCCGTGAGGGCGGCGGTCCGCTGCAATTGCGTTTCGATCTCCGAGGTCGCCTGCTCCTGCTCGGACGCGTCTTGCGCCTGTTCGAGCCGGCTGAAATCCACCGCCAGCTCCGCGTACGCGCGCTGGAGTTCGTTGCTGCGCACCTGCAACGGCAGCGATTCGGTCGTCAGCGTGCGCACGCCGGACGCAATGCCGTGCACCGAGATCAGGCTGGCCGCGGAAATCGCCAGCGCACCCAGCAGCATCAGGCTGGTGCCGGTGACAAGCTTGGCCTTGATGTCCATGCAGCCTCCGGGATCGGGACGGCCCGCGCGCGGCCATCCGGCGGGTTATCTGGCCGATGCGTCCACGGGCGCGATGCGGCCGTGCGCGATTTCGGAGAGGAACACCGCGTTCAGCGCCTGGTGATTGTCCGCGCCCAGATCGGCGATCAGGCCGCCGAGGTCGAGATGCCTGATCGATTCGAGCGCTTGCTTCAGCGCCGCCCGGGTCGGCGACGGGCCGGCCCGCTCGAGGCCGATCAGCATGACCTTCGCGTCGATGCAGCCCTCGATGTGCACCACGCCCGCGTGTTCTCCCGGAAAGCGCTGCTCGATCAGCCGTGCGCAATCGCGGATCACTTCCCGGTCGTTCTGGGGAAGCGGCACGACCTGCGAGATCAGCGTGCCGTCCCCTTCGTCGCCGACCAGGCGCAGCAGGTCGTCGGTGCCGACGAACGATACCGATGCGAGCCGGGCCTTCAGGCCCTCGCGCCGCGCCGCGCGGATGAACGCGGCAATCGGCGTATAGGGGCCGGCCATGACGACGACGTCCGGCTGGCTGTCCAGCAGCGACGCGAGGCCCGTGTCGACCGCCGTGGTCCCACGGCGGAACGTGCCTGTCGCGACGACGTCGAGGCCATGGCGCTGCAGCGCCAGCCGCGTGCCCGCCAGCACCGCGAGCCCGAAGCCGTCGTCCTGATAGAACACCGCGAAACGTTTCGCGCCATCGTGCGCGATGAAATGGTCGACCAGCGCGCGGGTCTCGTCTTCATAGCTGGCGCGGATGTTGAAGACCTCCGGCACCACCGGCTTGCGCAGTGCCATCGCGCCGGTGAACGGGCCGACGAGCGGAATGCCGGCCTCCCGGATGATCGGCAGCACCGCGGAGGTCGTCGGCGTGCCGACATAGCCGAACAGCGCGAACACATTGCGCCGTTCGATCATGTCCAGCGTGCTATCGATGGTCCTGTCGGGCTCGTAGCGATCGTCGCCGACCACCAGGTCGATCTTCCTGCCGTGCACGCCGCCGCGCGCGTTCACGTCGTCGAACACGGCCTGCGCACCCGCCAGCAGCGCGCGCCCGAGGCCCGCCGAATTGCCCGATTGCGCGTTGACCATGCCAAGGCGGATCGTGCTGTCGGTCACGCCGGGCTCTGCCGCGAGGCAAGCGCCGGGGCCGATCGTCGCGGCGACGCAGGCCATGAGCGTCAGTGTCCGGCGCAACGTCGCGCGTCGCGCGTGACGGCGGATCGCGCAGCCGTGTCCGGGCTCGACGGCAGGCGCCGTCGAGCCCCGCCCGCGCCGGCCAAGGGATCGAACGATCGGCGCAAACGCCAGGCGATCGGCACGGGCAAGCGTGTGCAATACATGCGGAAACCGGGTACCGGAACACATTCGTGCGACAGACACGCTATTGCCCATGCTGGGTTCCCCCTCGCGCCGGCTTCTTGATTCTTAGATATCGGGTCGTGCCGCCGCATGCCGGACTACCGACGCGGCACGAAGCAATTAGTCATATATATAGGTTGCATCAAATGCGACTGCAAGCCGGAGGGCGAATAAACGCGGATAATCGACGGCATTGCACTTCACGTGAGGAACGTTGTCGCGCCGAGCTGTGTTTCGTTGTGCTTTCGGAATTTCGATTCGATTTTTAATTCGCTATTTTCTTGCCGAAATTCGCACATTCGAATCGCGATGAATGCGCGCGACAATGACGCGATCCGGGACCGATTCAAAGACGGTATCGGCTTCCGGCCTGCAACGCGGCCGGAAGCTCGCCTGTCCGGCGTGAATGTCCTGATCGCCGGAGGGGAAACCCGGCGTCCGCGGCGTGCCGGAATAAACGGCGAAATACGCGGCTACGTCACCGCGGCGCCGACGCGCCGCTCGCCGCATTGCCGGGCCACGCCTTGCCGATTTCGTCGACCAGTGACTTCGCGGTGCCGGTCACGAGCGCCGCGTCGACACCGGATGTCTGCCACGAGCCGTCGGCGGCCTTCACGAAGGTCAGGTTCGCGCGCGAGGGCTTGTAGTCGGCGTTGCGCCACGTGACCACGACATCGCACGAGTACGTGCGCTCGCCGAGCTTCTTGCAGTCGCCGTCGGGCTTCGCCGACACGACATCGGCCGAGACAGGCAGCGGCTGGCCGAACAACGCGTTCAGGCCGCCGTGGTTTTCCGCTTCGAGCGCGCGACGCACGGCGGCGTCGACGTCGCTCGATCCGGGGCCGTCGTGGAGCAGGTTGCAGGCGGCCAGCAGCGTCGATGCCCCGGCGAGTGTCAGCAGCGTGTAGAACTTCATGGGTATCCGTTATCGGGTGAACGCCGCGTAGTCTGCAACGTCCGCGTGTCGTGCGCGGTATCCATTTGTAACCAATTGCACGGATGCGCAAGCGGCGCCGCGTGCCCGGGTGTCGCCCTGGAGGTGAACAGGCCCTCGCCTATTGCCGCTCCTGCTTCACGCGGCTCACGAGCTGCGTCGGGCTCACGAACTGCAGCGCGATCACGACCCACACGAGCGTGATGGCCATGTAGATCATCGCCATCGCGTCGATCGACTGCGGCGCACGCACGCCGGTCGAGAACACCGCGTAATACAGCGCGACGACGAGCGTCTGCGTGCTCGGCCCCGCGGTGAAGAAGGTCAGCTCGAACATCCCGATCGTGCGCACCAGCACGAGCAGCCCCGCCGCGAGCATGCCGGGCACCAGCAGCGGCAGCAGCACGTGGCGGAAATAGCGCCACGTGTTCGCGCCGAAGATGCGTGCGGCGGCCTCGAGATTCGGATCGATCTGCTCGATGAACGGCGTCATCACGAGGATCACGAACGGCAGCGCCGGCACGAGGTTCGCAAGGATCACGCCGGGCAGCGTGCCCGCGAGCCCGACCTTGTACATCACGGTGGCCATCGGGATCCCGTACGTGACGGGCGGCACCATCAGCGGCAGCAGGAACACCAGCAGCGCAAGGCGCTTGCCGCGGAACTGCACGCGCGCGAGCGCATACGCGGCCGGCACGCCGAGCGCGATCGACAGCAGCACGACCGCGCCGACGACCTCGACGGTCACCCACAGCACGCTCGCGAGCTGGAAGTCCTCCCATGCCTTCGCATACCAGTGCAGCGTGAAGCCCTGCGGCAGCGGCGTGCCGAACCAGCGCGTCGCGACCGAATTCACCGCGACGGTCGCGATCAGCAGCATCACGTTCAGCAGGAAGAACGCCATCAGCCCCCACACGAGCGCTTTCCATGCGCGGCCGGCGAGATGGCTTGTCATCTTCTGCGGTTTCCTCGCGTCGACGGGGCGCTCACCGCGCGCATCGGGCGCGTCGTGCTTCGGCGGCCACGTGCGGGCGGCATGTTGGTCGGTCGCCATCAGCCCTTGCCTCCCGTCACCGCGCCCGTATAGAAGAAGCGGCGCGCGCCGAGCATCGATGCGACCACCAGCAGTTGCACGAAGCCCATCACGATCGCGATCGCCGACGCGAGCGAGTAGTCATAGCTTTCGAACGCGGCTTCCGCCGCCGCGATCGAGATCACGCGCGTGGGCCCCGCCGGCGCGCCGAGCAGCACGGCCGACGGAAACACCGAGAACGCCTGCACGAACGACAGGCACGCGGCCATCGTCAACCCCGGCACGAGCAGCGGCAGGTAGATCCGGCGGAACTGCTGCCACGGGTTTGCGCCGAGCGTCGCGGCCGCGCGAGCGAGCGTCGGGTCGATGCCGCTGATGTACGACAGCATCAGCAGGAACGCGAACGGAAAGCCCGACACGATCAGCGACAGCAGCACGCCCCAGTAGTTGTGCGTGAGCCGTACTTCGTCGGTGTACAGGTGCAGCCCCTGCAACGCCTGCGGAAACCAGCCGTTCGGCCCGAAATACGTGAGCATCCCGTCGGCGACGAGCACCGTGCCGAGCGTCACGGGAATCACGAGCAGCGTCGTGACGAACTTCTGGTACGGCGAATGGCGGCGCAGCGCGAACGCGACGGGCACCGCGATGCCGACGTTGATCAGCGTCGCCGGCACCGCGAGCTTCAGCGTGACGAGCACGGTCGGCCACATCGCGGTGTCGGTGAAGAACTGCACGTAGTTCGCGAGCGCGCCGCCGCCGTTCATCGGCTGGAACGACAGCACGAGGCCATACGCGAACGGATAGATGAACAGCGCGACGATGAACGCGAGCGCGGGCGTGACGAGCCAGGCTTTCGCGTCGCGTGGCGCGCGGGCCGGGAGCGTGCTCATGCGGCCTCCCGGGGTAACCGCGCCGCGGCCACGCCGCTCATGTCGGCGCTCCCGGGTAGACGAGCGTGCGTGACGGCGCAACGCGCAGCCGCAGCGGCTCGCCTTCCGTGAATTCGCCGGCGACGCGCGCCCAGATCGCGCCGAACGGCGTGATCGCGCGGATCAGCGAATCGCGGCCGCCGTACTCGACCGATTCGACGGTCGCGTCGAACGTGTTGTCGCCGCCTGCGTCCGCGCGCTCGATGTCGTCGGGGCGCAGCGCGACCAGGACATCCTTGGCGTCGAACCCGGCCATCGGCACGCCCGTGAGTCGCACCCCGCCCGCGGCGACATTCACGTAATCGCCGGCCATCCCTTCGAGCGTGAACGGCAGCACGTTGCGATAGCCCATGAAACGCGCGACATGCAGGTTGTGCGGGCGTGTGTAGACGTCCTTCGGCGTCGCGACCTGCTGCACGACGCCCTCCTTCATCACGACGATGCGGTCGGCCATCGACAGCGCCTCGTCCTGGTCGTGCGTCACGTAGATCGTCGCGCGTTCGAGCTGTGTGTGGATGCGGCGGATCTCGGCGCGCATCTCGATGCGCAGCTTCGTGTCGAGATTCGACAGCGGTTCGTCCATCAGCACGAGCGGCGGCTCGATCACGATCGCACGTGCGATCGCGACGCGCTGCTGCTGCCCGCCCGACAGTTGCCCCGGCAGCTTGCCCTCGTGGCCGACGAGCTGCACGAGTTCGAGCGCCTGCTGCGCGCGCCGCCGCGTTTCCTGCTTCGGCACGCCGCGCATCTTGAGGCCGAAGCCGACGTTGTCGAGCACCGACATGTGCGGAAACAGCGCGTAGTTCTGGAACACCATCCCGAAGCCGCGGCGCTCGGGCGGCAGCACGTCGATGCGCGTGTCGTCGAGCCAGATGCCGCCGCGCGTGAGCGGCTGCAGCCCCGCGATGCAGTTGAGCGCGGTCGACTTGCCGCAGCCCGACGGGCCGAGCAGCGCGATGAACTCGCCACGCCGGATCTCGAGATCGAGCCCGTCCAGCGCGGCGACCTGCGCGCCTTGCGCATTGGTGAAGCTGCGGCACACGTCATCGAGCCGCAGCCGTTCGAAACTATGCTTCATTGCGCGAACTCCGTCGACGCGGGCACCGCGGCGCCCGCCGGTCCATGCGTTACTTCGACTTCTGCGAACCGATCTCGCGATCCCACTTCTGGAACGCGGCGACCATCGCCTGCGCGTTGAGCGGCTGCACGTGCGGGCGATCCGCGAGCAGCTTCGCGTACTCGGGGCGGCCGAACTTGCGGATCACCTCCTGGCTGTGCGCGGGCGCCATCTCGAGCGTCACGCCCTTCACCGCCGGGCCCGGGTAGAAGTAGCCGTCGTCGTAGGTCATCGCCTGTTGCGCCGGTTCGAGCAGGAAGTTCATCAGCTTGAACAGCACGTCGAGTTTTTCCTTCGGCACGCCCTTCGGGATCACCATGTAGTGCGCGTCGTTGACCCACGTCATGTTATCGAATGCCTGGACCCTGAACTCGGCCGGCACGATGCCGAGTGCGCGCGGGTTGAGATCCCAGCCGGTGACGGTCACGGTCATGTCGCGCGTGCCCTCGCCGAGCTCCTTCATCACGGCCGACGTGCCGCCCGGGTAGTACGGCACGCAGTCGTTCAACGCCTTGAGGAACGCCCAGGTCTTGTCCCAGCCGTTGATCGGATCCTGCGGATTCTTGTCCCCGAGCACGTACGGCAGCCCCATCAGGAACGTGCGGCCGGGGCCCGAGTTCGCCGGGCGCGCATAGATCAGCTTGTTCGGGTGCGCCTTGCACCATGCGAGCAACTGATCGGGCGTCTTCGGCGGATTGCCGACCTTTGCCGGGTTGTATTCGAGCAGCGGGCCGGCCGGCATGTAGGTGACTTCGAGGCCGTAGCCCTGCGCGAGATCCTGCATCTTGCGCGGGCCGGGCGCGTATTTGTCGAGCACACCTGGGAATGCGGCCGCGTCGTCGGGCAGCAGCTTCAGCCACAGGTTCTGTTCGATGCCGGCGGCCAGCGCGTCGGTGCCCGTCAGCACGAGGTCGATGTCGGAGCGCCCCGCCGCCTGCATCGCCTTGATCTTGCCCGGCAACTGCGGCGCGGGCGCGTTCGTGAACGTAACGTTCGACACGAGGTTCGGGTTCTTGTCGCGGAAGGCTTCGATGGCCTTCTGCGTGAGTTGCAGGTTGCCCGCGACATCGACGATGTTCAGCGACACGGGGGCGGCAACGGCTGCCGCGGCCGACAGCGTGAAACCCAGCGCGAGTGCGATCCGGCGGACACGGCGAGCGATCGGGGTGGCGTTCATGTCTCCTCACTTCGGTCGGTGGATGGGACCGTTCTTTTCAGGAAATCATGACGGCGTTATACGATGTCGGTCAACAAAAAACCACGGCGCGCGGGGCGGGACTTTCCCTGACAAAAACCCTTCTGCGATGGTGTGATCCAATAGGCCGAGCGGATGCCGGGTGTGTTGCGGCAGGTTGAGCGCAACGTGTTAGGACATCGTATGTTGGCGTAGGCCGGTGCGTCGGGAACGCCCGGCCAATTGCTGCGTGAGGCAGGGTTTTAACGGGACAGGGACAATTCCCAGACCGCACTGAAATATTCAGCCAGTTCCTCGCTCGTGACGCTGCCGTCGGCGACATCGACCATGAGGTCTTCGAGATCGGCAAGGCGAGGAATCGAGATACCTTGCCGCTCCATATACGTCAAGGCGCAAGTGAGGCCGGTACGCTTGTTTGCATCATTAAACACATGGCCGCGCGCGATTGCGACGGCATAGGTCGCGGCAATACCGAACACGTCATCAAGGCCCGCGTAATGAACATGATTTTCGACACGATGGAGAGCGGCCTCGACGCCACCTCGGCCGGCATGAGCGAAACCGCTGAGGCCGCCGAGGTCCCGGATGATCTCGTCGTGAATGGTGATGACGTAATCGAGATCCAGCAAATCAGCGGTCCTTCAGCGCGATCAGCACGTCCCGGTGTTCGGTAATGACTTTTCGTGCTGCACGCAGCACGTCGCCTTTCTCGGCTTCGGTCGAGACCTTGACCTCCGTCGTGGGGCGAATGATCGTGCGAGGTTTCAGCTCGACGCCGTACAGCGTTTTCCTTTTGGGAGCCATGACGGATTTCCGATAAAAATGATATTAATCAGCCATTTATCCCGCATTGGCATGCGGCGGCCACACTGCTGATAATCATAGCATCCAACGAACCGCATCAGAATGTCTGCGCAGACACGCGATGGCGGCCTGTCAATCCGTCATATCGGAGCGGCTTTCACCGAGCGCCACGACCTCGCCAATCAGCCGTTCGGCGTCATGCCACTCGCCGTAGCCGGACGCAGGGTTCAGGTGCCCGACCTCCCCCAGATCGACGAGCTGGCTGCCCCACCCTGCCGCCAGCGCCTCGACGCGTTCGAAGCGCGCGAGCGGATCGTTGCGGCTCGCGGCGACGATGCTAGGAAACGGCAGCCGCTCGGTCGGCACCGGCGTCCAGCCGTTCGCGTCGATCGCATCGGGCGTGGGATAACCGGCGGGCATCGGCGATTCGAGATCGGCCGGCGCCGCGAGCAGCGCGCCGTGGATCTTGCGCGTGGCCTGCCGCGCCCAGTGCACCGTAATCATCACGCCGGCGCTGTGCGCGACGAGGATCACGGGGCCGTCGATCCCGGCCAGCGCCGCCTCGAGCGCCGCGACGCGCGCGGCACGGCTCAGCTTGTCGGCTTCGAGCGGTGCGACCGAGCGCGCGTTCGGCAGGCGCCGTTCGAGGTGCGTCTGCCAGTGGTTTTCGACGTGATCCCGCAAGCCGGGCACGATCAGGATGGTGGGTGCGGTCGTCAGGGTCATGCAATCTCCGAAGCGTTCAGGAAAGGGAGGACGCGCGCCGTTCGCGTTCGACGCGCGCGAGATCGGCCACATAGCTCGCGCGTCCGATGGCGAACAGCACGGCGGCCATGAGCGGCACGACGGGAATCCATTGCAGCGCGCCGACGAGCCCCGCGCGATCGGCGACCCACCCCGTCAGCAGCGGGCCCGGCGCCATGCCGAGCAGGTTGTTGGCGAGCGTGAGCGTGGCGAATGCCGATGCGTGGATCGCGGCCGGCGTCAGGTTCGCGACCATCGCGCCCGATGCACCGGAGGCGCCCGCGCCGACCAGCATGCCCACGCAGATCAGCGCGAGCTGCAGCGGCCCGGGCGGCAGCCGGAACGCAATCGCGAGGCACGCGCCCGTCAGCACGCAATACGAGATTGCGGTCAGCCACTTGCGCTTGCCGTCGGTCTTGCCGACGCGGTCGGTGACGATCCCGCAGCCGACCATCCCGACACCCGCGAGCAGCACGAAGCCGGCCGCGAGGACGGCCGCACGGTCGGGCGCCATCGCGTAGTAGCGGTTCAGGTAGCTCGGCAGCCACGCGAACAGCGCGCCGGGCACGAACAGGTGCAGCCCGCTGCCGAGATACGCGCAGATCACCGAACGCGATGCGAACAGGCCCGACATCAGCGCGCGCACGCTGCCGCGCAGGTCGCGCGGCGCGCCGGCGTCGCGCCGGCACGGTGCGATGTGATATGCGGCGAGCCGCCGTTCGGTCACGACGCAGCGATACGCGACGAGCAGCACGATGCCGAGCGCGGCCATCACGCCGAACGACCAGCGCCAGCCGAGATGCGCGCCGACCAGCCCGCCGAGCGCCATCCCGAACACGGAACCGAACGCGCCGCCCGCCATGAACGCGCCGGTCAGCGTCGCGCGCAGCCGGGCCGGAAAGATGCTGAGGATCAGCGCGACGCCGACGCTGCCGTACGCGGCTTCGCCGAGCCCGACGAGGCCGCGCGCGACCAGCATTTCCGCATAGTTGGTCGACAGCGCGCAGCCGAGCGTCGCGACGCTCCACAACGCGGCCATCAGCACGATGCTGCGCACGCGCCCGAAGCGATCGGCGAGCACCGACAGCGGAAACGTCAGCAGCCCGACCAGCAGCGCGACGACGCCGGACAGCGAACCGAGCTGCGTGTCCGACAGCGCCCACGCGTGCTTGAGCAGCGGGAACACGGCGTTGAGCACCTGCCGCGACATGTAGTCCGACAGCAGCAGGCCGACGGTCAGCCCGAACACGAGCCACGCATACGCGGGCGCGCGCCGGCCGGCGGCGGCGACGTCCTGCATCGACGGCTCGACATGATGGATCAGCATGCGTGTCTCCTCCGGCACCGGAGCGGTCGTGCTCCGGCGCGGCTTGCGCGGCCCCGCTCCGTTGATCGGAGTCATCCCCCGCGCCAAGCGCGGGGATGGGTGCCACGCCACAACGATCGGCGGGCGGCGGCCAGTACGGCCGCCTGCCCGGATGCGCGTCAGGCGGCCCGCAGCGGCACGTTCACCTGGCCCGGCCGGCGGTTCGGCGCCATCCCGAGGTGCGCGAGCGTCTCGTCGATGCCGTCGTACTGCACGCCGATCCGGTAGATCGCCTTCGCCTCCTTGCCGGTCGCGATGTCGCGGCCGAGTTCGCGCGCGATCCGTGCGCACTGCTCGACCTGCTGCACCGACGTCATCCGGTTGCCCTTCTGGTCGATGATCGTGTCCTCGATCCCGCAGCGCGGATGCAGGCCCAGCGCCATCGCGACCGTGTTGATCGGCAGCACGTTCTTCATCAGCGATTCGAGCGTGATGCATGCGCCGTCCGGGCAGCGCCGCACGAATTCCATGAAGTTGTACGGATTCGGCCCGTCGAAGCCGCCGCCGATGCCGACCCACGTGACGTTCAGCGGGCCGCGATAGACGCCGCGCCGGACGATCCGTTCGAGTGTTTCGAGCGCGTGCATGCCGGTGAGCTGGAAATGCGGCTGGATGCCGGCCGCCTGCAGGCGGCGCAGGTGCTCGTCGACCCAGCCGGGGCCGGCCGGCACGGTCATCTCGCGGTACGCGTCCCAAAGCGCGGCTTCGTTCAGCGACGTGCCGGCGATGTCCTTGCGGTTCATCAGCTCGGTGATGTTCATCTGCACGGTGTTGATCGCGACCGTCACCTGGTCGGGCTTCGGCGTCAGCTCGGCAAGCATGTGGCGCGTGTCGTCGGACAGCCATTTCGCATCGGCGCCCTCGCCTTCCGGCGCGAACGAGATCGAGCCGCCCACCTGCAGGATCATGTCGGGCACCGCCTCGCGCAGCCGGCCGAGCAGCTCGTTGAACTTCGACAGCCGCTTGCTGCCGCGGCCGTCGAGCTCGCGTACGTGCAGGTGCAGCACCGTCGCGCCCGCGTTGTAGCAGTCGACGGCCTTCTGCACGTGCTCGTCCATCGTCACCGGAATGTCTTCCGGAAAATCGGCCGGCATCCATTCGGGGCCGTACGGCGCGACCGTGATGACCACCTTGTCCTGGTTTTCCGGGTGCAGCGAATCGTCGAGAAATTGCATGTCGTCCTCCAGTGGAAATCGTTGTATTCGGGCGTACGGGCGTGCGTATCCCGCCGCGCCGGGCGGCCGGCCCGGCGCGTCGTTCAGGGGTGCGGATCGGTTACGGTGCGAACGCGCTCAGAACGGCACGTCGCCGACGATGCCCGCGCGCTCCATCTTGCGCACGCAAGGCGGGTAGTCCATCACCGCGTAGTGCTGGGTGCTGCGGTTGTCCCAGATCGCGACGCTGTTCTTCTTCCAGCGCCAGCGCACCTGGTACTCGGGGATAGCGGCCTGGCTGATCAGGTACTGCAGCAACTGGCCCGCGCCGGGATTCGCGTCCTGCCCGACCCGCACGCGCGCCGGCGTGTGGAAGTTCGTGAAATGCGTGGTGAACGCATTCACGTACAGTACCTTCTCGCCGGTTTCCGGATGCGTGCGCACGACTGGGTGCTCGGCGTCCGGGTACTGCGCCTTCAGCGCGAGGCGCTTGTCGATCGGCATCGCGGCGCCGAAGCTCGCCTCGATGCTGTGCCGCGCGCGCAAGTCGTCGATCTGCTGTTTCACGTGCGCCGGCAGGCGCTCGTACGCGAGCACCATGTTCGCCCACATCGTGTCGCCGCCAACCGGCGGACCGTCGATGCAGCGCAGCACGCAGCCGAACGGCGGCGCCACGCGCCAGCTCGCATCGCTGTGCCACGCATTCTCGTAGCGGTCGTTCGGCTGGTCGGGCGACTTGTAGATCCGCACGAGCCCCGGGTGTTCGGGATCGCTGCCGGCAACCGGATGATCCTCGAGCTCGCCGAAGCGCCGCGCGAACGCGACGTGCTCGGCGCGCGTGATGTCCTGGTCGCGCAGGAACAGCACGCGATGCCGGAGCAGCTGCGCGCGGATCTCGGCGAACAGGCCGTCGTCGTGCACGGCGTCGGCGAGGCTCACATCCAGCAGTTCCGCGCCGATCGCGCAGGTCAGGGGTTCGACTCGCATGCGCGTCTCCTCAGACGATGAACACCGACGAACCGGTCGTCTTGCGCGATTCGAGATCGCGGTGCGCCTGCGCGGCGTCCTGCAGCGCGTAGCGCTGGTTGATCTCGATCCGGATCCGGCCGGCCGCGACGTGCGCGAACAATTCGCCGGCCAGGTCGTGCTTCTCGGCCGGATCGGCGATGTAGTCGGCCAGCGCCGGGCGCGTCAGGTACAGCGAGCCCTTCATCGCGAGGCGCTGCGGATCGAACGGCGGGATCGGGCCCGACGCGGTGCCGACGCACACCATCAGCCCGCGCCGCTTCAGCGAATCGAGCGAGCCTTCGAAGGTGTCCTTGCCGACGCTGTCGAACACGACGTCGACGCCCGCGCCGTCCGTCAGTTCACGCACGCGCTTCGCGACGTCCTCGCGGCTGTAGTCGATCGTATGGTCGCAACCGTGCGCGCGGGCGATTTCGGCCTTGCGTTCGCTCGATACCGTGCCGATCACCGTGAGCCCGAGCAGCTTCGCCCATTGCGAGACGATCAGCCCGACGCCGCCGGCGGCCGCATGCAGCAGGATCGCGTCGCCCGGCGCAAACGCATGGATGCGGCGCAGTAGGTAGGCGGACGTCAGGCCGCGCATCGTCATCGCGGCAGCCGTTTCGCACGAAATGCCGGCGGGCAGCCGCACGAGCGGCGCGGCGGGGATCAGCCGCTCGGTGCTGTATGCGCCGAGCGTGTTCAGGAAGCCCGTGTAGGTCACGCGGTCGCCGGCGGCGACGTTCGTCACGCCGGGGCCAACCGCTTCGACCACGCCCGCCGCCTCGACGCCGAGGCCGGCAGGCAGCGGCACCGGATACAGGCCGCTGCGGAAATACGTGTCGGCGAAATTCAGTCCGACCGCGTCGTGCCGCAGGCGCACCTGGCCGGGGCCCGGGTCGCCGACCTCGACTGCCTCCCAGCGCAGGACCTCGGGGCCGCCGGTTTCGTGGAATCGCACTGCATGTGCCATGTCGTTCTCCGTAGGGTGTCAGTCCGATGCGCGCCGCGCATCGTCGGGTTCGTTCGGTTCGTTCGCGCGTGGCGGCGTCGCGGCTGCGCCGTCCGCCAGCGATGCATCCAGTCCGGCCCAGTCCGCGTCGCCGAGATAGCGCCGCGCGGCCGGGAAAATCACGCCTTCCATCCGCCCCATCTGCTCGAACGCGCCGTGCGCATAGCGGGCGAGCGCGGCGTCGAAGGCGGCCGACGGCAGCCCGTCCGACGCGATCCGCATGAGCGCATCGAGCGCCTGTGCGTCGCGCTGGCGCTGGCGGTCGAGTTCATCCAGTTCGGCCGCGACGCACTCCGCGCGCACGCGCAATGCCGCGCAGAGGCGCGCTTCGGCGGCCGTGCCGACGCGGGCGCGCTGCAGTGCGGCGAGCGAGGTCAGCGCGTCCTGCGTGTCGGCCACTTGCCGCGGCGGCGCGCCCACGTGCGCCTTTGCGCCGGACGCCGTCAGCGCCCGCAGCAACCCGCCGACCGCGCGATGCGCGTCGAAACAACGCGCCATCACGCGCGCCTCGGCAGGCGATCGCCGCGACGTGCACACGAGCACCGGCACACTGCTCGTCGCGAGCAGGCGCTGCCGTTGCGCGCGGGCCGCCGCGTCGGCATCGTGCGGCAGCGCCGCGACGCCGATCAGGTCGCAGCCGAGTTCGGCTGCAAGCGTGCCGGGCGCCGCATCGCCGGCCCCCGGATGGCCGGCCCCCGCGATCGCATGGGACACCCCCTGCGCCCGCGCGGCGGCTTCCACTTTCGCACCGTGCTCCGGCAGCCGCGCTCCGGATAAACGCGAGTCCGGCGCGGCGCCGGGCAGCAGGAACGTGACCCGGGCGCCGACCGCGCGCGCCAGTTCGAGCGCATGGCCGATCGCGTCGATGCCGCCGGGCGTGCCGTCGACCGTCACGAGCAGATGGCGATACATCGCGCTGCTCCGCTTATCCGGCGAGCGGCGCGCCGCGCCGCGTGCCGGTCGATACGATGTTCATGGCCCCCTCCTCGTTGCGTTCGTGATGCATCGGAACCCATGCTATCGATGCGGCGCCGGGGCGGCCCCACTCGTCACGGGGGGGATTGACGCGCGAACGCGGTTCGGCCGATCCTTCCCCCACGCCCACCCCGGACGCTGGCCCGCACGGCACCGCCGGATTCCGACTGCTGCCCCGATGGCCCACCCACCCGATCGCGCCGACGCGCCCCCCACCGAACTGGTCCTGAAGACGACCGCGCCGCGCGTACCGGCGCAGTTGCTGGCCCGCGCGCGGCTGAGCCTCGCCGCACCCGCGTTCGACGGGCGGCCGGTCGCGCTCGTGCAGGCGCCGGCCGGCTACGGCAAGACGTCGCTGCTCGCGCAATGGCGCCGCGAAACCCTTGCGCTCGGCCGCGCGGTCGTATGGCTGTCGGCCGACGAGCGCGACGATGCGGCGCGGTTGCTGCAGGGGCTCGTGCAAGCGGTGCGGACCGGCTGCGCGCGGCCCGGCTTCGGGCGCCTGATCCCGGTCGGCGCGGCCGACGCGGCGCGCGCGCTGGAAGGCGTGACCGCGTGGCTGGCCGAGGTCGCGCAACTGTCGATCGATGCGCTGCTGATCGTCGACGATGCGGAGCGGCTGCCGCCAGCCGGCCTCGATGCGCTGACGTATGTGCTGCACAACGCGCCGCAAAACCTGCATGTCGTCGTTGCCGCGCGGCGCGGGCTCGATCACGTGGCCGGCGACCTGCTCGCCGGCGGGCAATGCACGGTCGCGGGCCCCGACTGGCTGCGTTTCACGCTCGACGAGACGATTGCGCTGGTCGGCGCGCGTTTTGCGCAGCGGGTTGATGCCGATGCGTGCGCACGGCTGTTCGAACGCGTCGACGGCTGGCCGCTCGGCCTGCAGCTCGCGATGGCCGCGATGGCGCGCTCGGCCGATCCGCGCCAGGCGGTCGACGCGCTCGCCGCCCGCGTGGACGGCACGCGCGACCGGCTCGTCGAGCTGCTGCTCACGAACCTGTCGGCCGACGACACGGCTTTCCTGACCCGCACGAGCGTCGCCGATCGCCTGCATCCGTCGCTGTGCGCCGCGCTGCTCGACGACGCGGCCGCGCCCGACCGTCTCGCGCGGCTCGCACGCGACACGCCGCTGTTCATTGCGTCGGACGATTCGGACTGGTGCCGGCTGCATCCGCTCGTGCGCGACACGCTGCGCGACCGCCTGGCCGCGGGCCCGGAACCCGAGCGCAGCACGCTGCATGCGCGTGCGGCCGCCTGGCTCGACGCGCACGGGATGACCGAGGAAGCCGCCCGCCACGCGTATGCGGCCGGCCAGGTCGAGGTGGCGTATGGGCTTGCGCAGCGCTGTCTCGAGGATGCGATCAAGCAGGGCCGCATCAACGACGTGCTCGACTGGCTCGCGCTGCTGCCTGACGCGGAACTCGACAAGCGCCCGACGCTGCGCGTCGCGGTGGCGTGGGCGCTGGCGCTTGGCGAGCGCCATGTCGAGGCGCAGCGCCAGATCGCGGGCATCCTCGCGGATCCCGGCACGCCCGCGGCGATGCGCTACGAATGCGCGCTGATCCTCAGCGCGGCCGCGTATTACGCCGACGAAATCGACCGCTTCGTCGAGCTGTTCGAACCGTGGGCCGACTTCGCGCCGCCGGCGGCGACGTGGCTCGCGCAAATGCACGCGAACCGGCTGTCGGCGCGCGCGATCATCGTCGGCGAACCGGCGCAGGCGCGCCGCTTCCAGCACGCGGCGCCGCGCGGCGAGACGGCGGCCGGGTTCGGCTATGTCGCGCGCTGGGGCGAGCTGATCACGGGCCTGAGCTACCTGTGCGAGGGCCAGGTCCGGCTGGCCGACGACGCGCTGTCGCCGGCGCTGGCGCGTGCGGAAGCCGATCTCGGGCGCCGCCATCCGCTGACCTGCATGCTCGCGGCGATGTGCGCGGCGCTCGCTTACGAGGCCGACCGCGTCGACCAGGCCGCCGCGCTGCTCGCGAACCGGCTCGACGTGCTTGAACATGCGGGCACGCCCGACACCGTGCTGCTCGGCTATCGCACCGCCGCGCGCATCGCGCTGCTGCGCGGGGTCGAGCACCGCGCGATCGACCTGCTCGAAGCGCTCGACGCGATGGGCGTCGCGCGCCGCCTGCCGCGCCTGTCGGTCGCGAGCCTCGCCGAACAGGTGCGCATTCATGCGGCGCGCTATCGCGAGGCAACCTGCCACGCGCTCGTCGAGCGGATCGACGCGATCGCGGCGGCCGAGTTTCCGTCGCACGGGCCGCTGTGGCGGCGCCCCGTCGTGCTGCTGCAGGCAACCGCACACGCGGGTGCGGCGCTGGCCGCGCGCCGCTGGGCCGACGCGAGCGCGGCGCTCGACGAAGCAGCGGTGCTGGCCCGCGAAATGAGCATGGGGCAGGCGCGCATCGAGATCATGGCGCTCAGCGCGTTCGCGCTCGAACAGTCGGGCGGCGGCGGCCGCGCGCTGCTCGACGAGGCGATGAACCTCGCGGACCTGTTCGGGCTGACGCGCACGCTCGCCGACGCGCATCCGGCCATCGCCGACTGGGCGCGTCGCGCCGGCGACGAAGCGGCCGCCGGCGCCGGCCCCGCGCGGCACGCGCTGCCGCAGCCGCGCATCGTGCCGCCCGCCCCGCGCGCCGCGGCCAGCCCGCGCGCGGTGCCGAGCGTCGTGCTGACGCCGAAGGAGCGATCGATCCTCGAACTGCTCGCGCGCAACCTGTCGAACAAGGAGATCGCGGTGGCGCTCGCCGTCGGCGAGGAAACCGTGAAGTGGCACCTGAAGAACCTGTTCGGCAAGCTCGACGCCAGCTCGCGCAAGCATGCGGTACGCCGCGCGCTGGTGCTCGGCCTGCTCGAAAGCGCGCCGTAACGCCGCTTCCGCCAACTGGGCGTCTGGCCGCGCCCGCCTTCCTCCGATTCTCCGCAACCCTGCCCCCCGCGCATGGGGGGGAGCGGCCGTCCGCCGTTGCGTACTCTTTCCGCACGGCTCGCACGGGCGATGCAGGCCACGCCTTCCCGCCCGCCTCGATACATCCCCGCTTCACCCGGACGGGCTCGATCCCGTCCGGTCCAATACGATCCTGGAGACTTCATGAAGACGAAACTGGCCGCGCTCGCGGCGCTTGCCGGCTGTTCGGCGCTCGCGCACGCGCAATCCTCCGTCACGCTCTACGGCGTGATCGACTCGGGCCTGCTGTACCAGAGCACGTCGGCGGCGTCGTTCAGCCCGAGCGCGCCGAATACCGGCAAGGTGTTCCGCATGAAGGACGGCGGCATCTACTCGAGCTTCTGGGGCATCAAGGGCAGCGAGGACATCGGCGGCGGCTACAAGGTCAACTTCAAGCTGCAGGGCTCGTTCGACAGCGGCACCGGCAAGCTGCAGCTGAGCGACACGCCGGGCGCCGTCGCGATCTTCAACCAGGTGGCGTCGCTCGGCGTGTCGGGCCCGTTCGGCACGTTCACGGCCGGCCGCCAGATCGTGCCGATGATTTACGCGATGGCCGACACCGACGTGCGCAACGCGCAATTCTTCGGCAGCGTGCTGACCGCGTGGCTCGGCCTGAACACGGCGGCCGGCTGGCCGGGAACCAGCACCAACGGTGCGATCGGCGCGCTGTACGACAGCAATGCGCTCGTCTACCAATCGCCGACCTTCGCGGGCGCGTCGATCGCGCTCGAATATGCGCCGGGCGGCGTGGCCGGCCAGTTCCAGGGCGGTACGCGCGAATCGGTCGTGCTCAGGTATGCGAACGGCGGGCTGAACGCGTCGGCCGTCTACTACAACGGGCACGACACGAACCCGGCGCCGGGCGTCGCGCCGACCGGCGTCGACAACAACCGCTTCGTCTACGCCGGTGCGAAATACACGATCCACGATTTCTCGGTGTCGGCGTCGTACGGCAACGGCCGGAATCCGTCGCATGCGGACAAGGTGAACCTCGACATGCTGTCGGCCGGCATCGGTTATCGCTTCACGCCTTTCCTGCAGGTGAGCTCGGCCGTGTATTACCTGAAGGATCGCAACGTCTCGGCGAACAAGTCGACGGCGGTCGTGCTCGCGGCCGACTACAGCCTGTCGAAGCGGACGACGGTCTATGCGCAGGTCGGCCACGTGAACAACCGCGGCACGATGGACCAGATGCTCGTGTACGGGCAGCCGGTCGCGCCGGGCGTCGGCACGACGGCCGCGATGATCGGGCTGCGGCACAACTTCTGACGGTTCCGGCGGCGTCGGGCGATGCGGCGGCGCTCGCGTGCGGCACCGCCTGCATCGAGCCGCGGGATCGGCTACAGTGGGCGTTTTCGGCGCGTTCCGCCCCGCCGCCGCGCCGTCGACCGTGGCGCGCGGCAGCCGGGACGGAGCGCGGAACCTCCACTTCGACGAGCGAACCTCCATGTCCGACCTGTCCGCCTTCCCGATCACGCAAAAGTGGCCGGCCCAGCATCCCGACCGTCTCCAGCTCTACTCGCTGCCGACGCCGAACGGCGTCAAGGTGTCGATCATGCTCGAGGAAACCGGCCTGCCGTATGAGCCGCACCTCGTGCGCTTCGACACGAACGACCAGTTCTCACCCGCGTTCCTGTCGCTGAACCCGAACAACAAGATCCCGGCGATCATCGACCCGGACGGCCCGGACGGCAAACCGCTGCCGCTGTTCGAATCGGGCGCGATCCTGATCTATCTCGCGGACAAGACGGGCCAGTTGATCCCGAAGGATCTCGCGGGCCGCTACGAGACGATCCAGTGGGTGATGTTCCAGATGGGCGGCATCGGGCCGATGTTCGGCCAGCTCGGCTTCTTCCACAAGTTCGCCGGCCGCGACTACGAGGACAAGCGCCCGCGCGACCGCTACGTCGACGAATCGAAGCGCCTGCTCGGCGTGCTCGACGCGCACCTCGCGAACCGCCAGTGGATGATGGGCGATACGTACACCATCGCCGATATCGCGATCTTCCCGTGGGTGCGCAACCTCGTCGGCTTCTACGAAGCGGGCGACCTGGTCGGCTTCAGCGAATTCCGGAACGTCGCGCGGGTGCTCGACGCGTTCGTCGCGCGTCCGGCTGTTGCGCGCGGGCTCAATATTCCGGCACGAGGCTGATCGGCCAGGAAAGCGCAACGGCCACCGCCCAAGGTTGGCCGTTCGCGTTCGCCCATGCCGCGCCGTTCACGACCGGCGCCCGCATGGGCGTTCAAGTGCCGGCGTGGCGCCTGCGGCGATACGCTCGAGACGTGTGGTGCGCTCGGCCGCACCCGGTTGTCTTCATCGCGGGCTTGCAGTGCGGCACAATGAGCGCCCTGTCGCGCGGGCGGCCCCGATGCGTGGCGCCCTGGAAGGCGTGAACCTTCCGGTCAGGGTGCCTTTGCCCGGATCGAACGCCGACGCCAGGCGGCGTGTTGCGCGGTGCGGATGCGAGGCGCCTGCCCGGGTGCGGCCCGTGCGACGATGTGCGATGACCGACATGAGAAATGGAATGACGACTACATTCGACGCGGCAACGACGGCGGCGATCGCCGCGTTTGCCCAACTGGATTTATATACGGCTGTGCAAGCGATGCGCGCCGAGGCCGACTACGACCACGAGCGAGACCAGTGGATCTCGCGCTATATCGACGAGCATGGCGGCGGAGCGGACGATGCAGAATATGACGCGTTGCACGCGCAGGCCCAGGCAACCCCGGAGTACGCGCAGTTCGTCGATACGATGCGCCGGGAAATCCTGGAATACTTCGGCGTGACCGACGATCAACTGGACTGGATGGTCGTGCTGCGCGAGGACGACAGCGACGCGCTCTGGGCGGAAGTCAACCGGCAGCGGAGCGCGCTGGGAACCGGCGAAGTGCGCGGAGATCTCTGATCCTTGCTTGCCGTTGGGGCCTCGAGTCTTGCCGGGTGCGGGGCTGGAGTCGGGGCAGTCACATGGTGCGCGGGGCGCTCGGTTGCTGCAACCGATCCGCTGAGGCAGGACACGCTTTCGGATCTTCGGAACGCGTGGCCGTCATGCCCTGATATGGGCCGTCGATCGTGCAACGGCTCGACCGGCTGCAATGGGGCGGACAGGCGCGTCGACAAGCGGCGTCCACGATCATTCACGAAGCATGCTTTTTGCCCGCCCCGCGCGTGTGCATCGCGCATCCGGCGGCGCTACTCGCCGTCCGCCCCTTTCGGCGCCCCGTCTGCCAGCCCCGCCAGCAACTTTCCCAGCAGCTGCGACAACTGCGCCTGTTCCGCCTCCGACAGCACGGCCAGCAGCGCGCGCTGATTGTCGATGTGCGCGACGACCGCTTCGTCGATCAGCGCGCGGCCCGTTTCCGTCAGCGCGACGAGCGTGCCGCGCCCGTCGGCCGGGTTCGGCCGGCGTTCCACCCAGCCGGCTTTCTGCAACCGGTCGATGCGCGCGGTCATCCCGCCCGACGACATCATCAGCGCGTCGTACAGCGCCGTCGGCGTCAGCGCGAACGGTGCCCCGCCACGCCGCAGCGTGGCGAGCACGTCGAATTCGCCCGGCTGCATCCCGTAGCGCGCGAACAGCGGATTGAGACGGTCGCGCGCGATCACGAGCGCCGCTTCCTGCAGCCGCCCCATCACCACCATCGACGACGCGTCGAGATCCGGACGCTCGGCGCGCCATTGTGCGAGCGCATGCGCGGCTCGATCCATTAACCCTCCTCGGCTCACCAGTTATCTTGACGTCGAGATAAATCAGCATTTATCTTGATGTCGAGATACTTTACATGAAGAACGCGCCGCGCCTCACCGGGGCCCGCGCACCGATTTCGAGGGCCTTGCAATGAATCGCTTCTCTTCCCCCGGATGGCGGCTCGCCGCCATCGTGCTCGTCGGGCTGAACCTGCGGCCGGCGCTTGCCGCGGTCGGCCCGCTGCTCGACATGATCCAGCGTGCGACCGGCATCAGCGACGGCGCGGCCAGCCTGCTGACGACGATCCCGATCCTGCTGATGGGGCTCGGCGCACTGAGTGCGCGGCGCCTGCAGCGCCTGACCGGCATCGCGGGCGGCGTCTGGCTCGGCGTCGCGCTGATCGGGCTCGCCTGCGTGTCGCGCATCGGCGCGCAGCACGCGTGGCTGCTGCTCGCGAGCGCCTGCTGCGCGGGTGTCGGGATCGCGATGGTGCAGGCGCTGCTGCCCGGCTTCGTGAAGGCGCATTTCGCGACGCGGATCGGCGGTGCGATGGGCGTCTATTCGACGTCGATCATGGGCGGCGCCGTGCTCGCGAGCGTCGTCGCGCCGTTCGCCGCGGCGCGCTGGGGCTGGCTCCCCGCGCTCGCGGGCTGGGCGCTGCCGGCCGCGGTGGCCGCGCTGGCGTGGCCGCTGGCCAGCCGCGGCGGCGACGCGTTTGCCGCCGGGCCGACGTCGGCGTCGAACGCGCAGCCGGCGCGCTCGGCGCGCGCGTGGCGCCTCGCGCTGTTCTTCGGCATCGCGACGGGCGCGTACACGCTCGTGCTCGCCTGGCTGCCGCCGTACTACATGCGGCTCGGCTGGTCGCCGACGGCGGCCGGCAGCCTGCTCGGCGGCGTGACGCTCGCGGAAGTCGTCGCGGGGCTGACGATCTCGGCGACGATCGACCGCCTGCCCGACCGCCGGCCCGCGCTGCATGCGGCGATCGCGTCGCTGTTCGTCGGCTTGCTGGTGATGCTGGCCGCGCCCGAAGCGCTGGCGTTGCCGGCCGCGCTGTTGTTGGGCGCGGGGATCGGCGCGCTGTTCCCGCTGTCGCTGATCGTCACCGTCGACCATGCCGCGACGCCGGCCGATGCCGCGTCGCTGACGGGCTTCGTGCAGGGCGTCGGCTACCTGATCGCCGGACTGTTTCCGTTCGCGGCAGGCATCGTGCGCCAGCATCTCGCGGACCTGACGCCCGCCTGGATCGCGATGGCCTGCCTGTGTGTCGCGCTGTTCGCGCTGGCGGCCGGGTTTGCGCCGAAGCGGGTGCTGCACGCGGCGCGTGCGTAGCGTCGGCGGCCGCTCAGTTGACCGGCTCGCAAAACGGGATCTTGTCGCGCAGCGCGTTGCCTGCGGCGACCGGGTCCCGCCCTGCCGGCAGCGTGACGGAAACCGACGTCTGCCCGGTCTTGCTCCGGGGTTCCTGGCCCGGCCAATGACTCTCCTTCCAGGTGGCGATCCAGTCGAGATCGCCGGCGCTCGCACCGGGCACGAAGCGCAGCCGCAGCGAACCGTCGAAGTCTTCGCTGCAATGCGGCGAGTGCCGATAGTCGTGCTCCGTGAAGCAGGCGCGAATCTGCTTGCTGCAGCTGAACGGGAGCTTCGCTACACGGGGCGAGCGGGCATGCCCGCCGTCCGGTCGCAGTTCGACGAAGTCGGCGTTTTCCCAGCTTCCGCCACCGCCGGAATAACTTTCGGACCAACCGGCCAGTACCGCGACCGCGAAGCGCTCGCCGCCCAGCGGATACAGCGCGGGGTAGATCCGCAGCGGCGGCGGCTCGCCATCGCCTTCGACCCGGTCAGTGGGCGGGTAGTCGGAGAAATCCCACTGCCGCACGACCTTCCAGCCCGTGCCGGACGCGAAACTCACTTTCAGCAGCTGCGGGCCCGGCAGGATCGCATAGTAGAGGCCCGCCGCGTCGTTCCTGGCCCGGTACAGCGACGGCGCGCTGTCCGCATCCCCTGACTCGCCGGAGGCGCCGCACGATGCCGACGCCAACGCGCAGACCTTGCGCGGCCAGTCGCGATCGGGCACGGCGGTTTTCGTCACCTCGACCAAGGGCACCGCGCGGGCTTCATTGGCTTCAGCGGCGGCGTTGGCCGTGGAGGCCGCCAGCAGAGCGGCCGTCAATCCCGCCAGGCCGAACCTGCGTGATCGAGTCAGGGTACGCATTCGACGTTGTCCTTGTCAGGTCGCTTGCACGGCGTGCCGTGATTGCGCGAAGTGGCCCATTCTGCCCGAACGTGGCCGGCCTGCGCGCGATCAGCCCGCGCTCGCGTACAGCGTCGAATCCGCGAACCCCTCCGCGTCGAGCACGCGCCCGATCAGGATCAGCGCGGTGCGCTCGATCTGCGTGCCCTGCACCTTGCCGACGATGTCGGCGAGCGTGCCGGTCACGCGCTCTTCATCGGGCCAGCTCGCGCGATAGATCACCGCGACCGGGCAATCGGCGCCGTAATGCGGCAGCACTTCGTCGACGATGCGGGCGAGATGGCGCACGCCGAGATGGATCGCGAGCGTCGCGCGGTGCGCGGCGAGCGAGCCGAGCGCTTCGCCCTCCGGCATCGTCGTCTTGCCCGCGAAGCGCGTGAGGATCACCGTCTGCGCGACGCCGGGCAATGTCAGTTCGACGCCGAGCGTCGCCGCGCACGCGGCCGTGGCCGTCACGCCGGGCACGATTTCGTATGGAATCCCGAGCGCCTTCAACCGGCGAATCTGCTCGCCGATCGCACCGTACAGCGACGGGTCGCCCGAATGCACGCGCGCGACGTCCTGCCCTTTCGCGTGCGCGCCGGCGAGCAGCGCGACGATTGCGTCGAGGTCGAGCTCGGCCGTATTGACGACCTGCTGCGCGCGATGGCCGTCGAGCACGGCCGGCGGCACCAGCGATCCCGCATACAGGATCACCGGACAGGTGCGCACGAGGCGCTGGCCCTTCACCGTGATCAGCTCCGGGTCGCCGGGGCCCGCGCCGATGAAATACACCGTCATCGAAAAATCTCCGTCAATTCATGGGGTGACCCGCCGTACCGCATCATGCGCATGCGGCGGGATCGAGCGCGTCGATGAGCGCCGCGGCCGAGTCGAACGTGCGGTCGGCGTCGGGCAGCGCCGGCCGGCGCAGCATCACGACCGGCAGCCTGCGTTCGCGCGCGACGTCGAGCTTGGCTTCGGTGGCCGCGCCACCGCTGTTCTTGCTGACGACGACGTCGATGCCCATCAGCGCGAACAGCGCGCGCTCGCCGTCGAGCGTGAACGGCCCGCGCGCGGCGATGATCTGTGCACGCGCGTTGCCGGGATGCGCGTCGAGGCAGCGCACGAGCCAGAACTGATGTGGCGGAATCGCGTCGAGATGCGCGAGCGGTTCGCGGCCGAGCGTGAACAGCGGCCGCCTGAACGGCGCAAGCGCGGCCTCGATGCCGGCCCAGTCGTCGACCATGCGCCAGTCGTCGCCGGGTTGCGGCGCCCACGGCGCACGGCGCAGCGCCCACAGCGGCACGCCCGCTTCACGCGCCGCGGCCGCGGCATTCGCGCTGATCCGCGCGGCATACGGATGCGTCGCGTCGATCACGAGGCCGATGCCGGCGTCGCGCAGATACGCGGCCAGTCCGGCCGCGCCACCGAAGCCGCCGACGCGCACGTCGCAGCGCAGGTCGTCGGGTACCTTGCCGAGGCCGGCCAGGCTGTAGACGTGACGAGGCCCGAGCGCGCGTGCAATCTTCAGCGCATCGCCGGTGCCGCCGAGCAGCAGGATGCGCGTCGTCATCGCGCCTCCCCGACGAAGCGGCCCTGCCGGTCGATCGCGAACATCTCGACAGCGACGGACGGCGGCACGATGTCGCGCGCGACGCGCAGCGCCTGTGCGCAAACGAGATCGCCGAGCGGCACGCCGTCGGCGTGCGCAAGCTTCAGCGCCTCCTGGCTCGTGTTCGCGGCGCGCATCGCGGCCTGCAGCGCATCGCTTGCGCCGGCTTCTGCCGCCCACTGCGCGAGCAGCGGCAGGTCGATGCTCGAATGGCGGCTGTGCAGGTCGAGATGGCCGGCCGCGAGCTTGCTGAGCTTGCCGAAGCCGCCGCACATCGACAGCCGCGCGACCGGTGCGCGCCGCAGGTGCTTGAGGACCGCGCCGGCGAAATCGCCCATCTCGATCAACGCCATGTCGGGCAGTTGGTAGTGCGCGCGCATCGCGTCCTCGCTCGCGTTGCCCGTGCATGCGGCAATGTGTGCGATACCGTTCGCGCGTGCGACGTCGATGCCCTGGTGGATCGACGCGATATAGGCCGAACACGAGAACGGCCGCACGATGCCGGTCGTGCCGAGGATCGACAAACCACCGATGATGCCGAGGCGCGGATTCATCGTCTTCAGTGCGAGCGCCTCGCCGCCTTCGACGCCGATCGTCACGTCGAAGCCGCCCGCGTAGCCATGCTCGATCGCCAGCGCTTCCAGGTGCGTCGTCATCATCTGGCGCGGCACCGGGTTGATCGCCGGTTCGCCGACCGGCAGCGTCAGCCCCGCGCGCGTGACCGTGCCGACGCCTGGCCCTGCACGAAACCGCACGCCGGGCACCGACGCGAGCGCGACGCGCGCGAAGATCAGTGCGCCATGCGTGACGTCCGGATCGTCGCCGGCATCCTTGATCGTGCCGGCTTCCGCACCGTCGGCCGTGGCCCGACAAAACTCGAGTCGCATCATCACGTGCTGCCCCTTCGGCAGCACGATCTCGACCGCGTCGTCCGCCCGGCCCGCGAGCAGCAGCCGCGCGGCGGCGAGCGACGTCGCGGTCGCGCAGCTGCCGGTCGTGTAGCCGAAGCGTAGCGGCGCAGGCTGTTCGGGGGTCTCGTCGCGCATCACGCGTCCGTTGCGTTCGTCGTGGCCGACGGTGCGCTCGTGTCGGCCATGCCGGCCGCGTCGGGCTTGCGCACGTCGTACAGCGTGACCGGCAACGGTTGCCGCCACGTGTCGAAACGGCCGAGCGGTTCGGCGTGTGCGAGCGACACGCGCGTGAGCGTGCCGCCATGCGCATCGCGCCACGCGGCGAGCGCCATCTCGCCCTGCAGCGTGACCGCATTCGCGACCAGCCGGCCGCCGGGCTTCAGCGCTGCCCAGCACGCGTCGAGCACGCCGGGCGCGGTTGCCCCGCCGCCGATGAAGATCGCGTCGGGCGCGGCAAGCCCCGCGAGCGCATCGGGCGCGCGGCCCGCGACGAGCTGCAGGCCCGGCACGCCGAGCGCGTCGCGATTGTGCTCGATGAAGCGCTGCCGCTCCGCATGCGCTTCGATCGCGATCGCCTGGCAGGACGGATGCGCGCGCATCCACTCGATGCCGATCGAGCCGCTGCCGGCGCCGACGTCCCACAGCAGCTCGCCGGGCACGGGAGCGAGACGGCCGAGCGTCATGGCGCGCAGGTCGCGTTTGGTGAGCTGGCCGTCGTGACGGTACGCATCGTCGGGCAGGCCGGGCGTGAGCGCGCGGCGCGGCGCGTCAGGGCCGGCCTGGCAGTCGAGCGCCACCAGATTGAGCGCGGCCGTTTCGTCGATGCGCCAGTCCTGTGCGAGCCCGTCGAGACGCCGCTCGAGCGGGCCGCCGAGATGTTCGAACACGTTGATGCGCGTCGGCCCGAAGCCGCGTGCGACGAGTTCGGCCGCGACGGCGGCCGGCGTGCGGCCGTCGGCGCTCAGCACGAACAGGCGGCGGCCGGGCAGCAGGTGACGCGCGAGCGTCGCAAGCGGGCGGCCGACGAGCGAGACCGCGCCGACATCCTGTAGCGCCCAGCCGAGGCGTGCAGCTGCCAGCGACAGCGACGACGGCGCGGGCAGCACGCGCCATTCGTCGGGGGAAAGCTGGCGCGCGAGCGTGGCGCCGACGCCGAACAGCATCGGGTCGCCGCTGGCGAGCACGCAGACGGGCGATGCGCGTCGAGCCAGCACGCCCGCGAGGTCGAACGGCGACGGCCAGGTTTCGCGCGCGGCCGGCAGCCGCGCGGGCAGCATGTCGAGATGCCGCTTCGCGCCGACGACGAGCGTCGCGTCGAGCAGCGCGCGCCGCGCGCCGCGTCCGAGCCCCGCGTAACCGTCGTCGCCGATGCCTACTACCGTCAGCCACGCCGTCATGCACCCTTCCCCATCGTTCGATTCCCTACCGTTTGTTGCGATGCGCGGCGGCCGGGCCGCCACGCGTTGATCCGTTGATGTGCCGAGCGTGGCCGGTGCGATACGGCGACGACGTCAGCCGCGCGGCACAGGGCCAATCAAGACCAGCAAGCCCAGATACATGCCGCCGATCGACGCGATCAGCAGCCACCCGAGCAGCAGCCACGTGAGCGGCCGCGCACCGATTTTCCTGTACAGGAACGTGCCACCCGCCACGATCGGCACGCCGAGGCCGGCGAGCCCGACATTCTTCGGCCACTCGGCCGACGGTGCAAGCGGGATCAGTATGCACGCGAGCAGCATCCAGGCCGGGATGGCCAGCAAGCCCAGTGCAATGCCCATGCCGAACAGCTCCGTCCTGCCGAGTTTCATCGCGGATCCCGGCGGTCGCCGATCTGATGTCGAGCCGCCAATCGTACCATTTGCGAGATAGCGCAAAACCGGCTGCGGCCGTTCTGCGATGCGGTTGCGCGGCATATCGACAATGCCGGATCGTCGCAAAAATCGGGTATCCTACGGCCGTTCGTTCGCCGGTGCCCCTCGGGGCCGAAGAGGGAACACAGGGCGCGCCGCGCGCCGCTGTGGCTGCCCCCGCAACTGTAGACAGCGAGCCGATCTCCCCCTCATGCCACTGGTTCCACCGGGAAGGCCGGGAGCCGGCGCCGACCTGTCAGCCAGGAGACCTGCCGGCCAGAAAGTGCGTGCGTGCCAGTCGGCGTCGGGCGGGGTGTACCGATGCGTTGGCCGCGGCGCGACACTGTCCCGCTACCCCGTTGAGTTCCGCCCCCGTTTCGATTCCTGCGTCGCCCGTCGTGCGCCCGTCGGCCTGCCCGGGGCTCGTGCGCGTGGTCGCGGCCGCCGACGGCGGGCTGTGCCGGATCAAGCTGCCGGGCGGGCGGCTCGACGCGCACCAGGCGCGTGCGATCGCCGCCGCCGCGCGTGCCTGCGGCTCCGGCGCGATCGACGCGACCAATCGCGCGAATCTTCAGCTGCGCGGCATTCGCGACGGCGCGGCCGACGCGCTGACGCGCGCGTTGCTCGATGCGGGCCTCGGCCCGCGCGTCGACACAACCTCGAATGCCGCCGCCGATGCGGCCGCGCTCGCCGCGAGCGACGACGTCCGCAACGTGATGCTCAGCCCGCTCGCCGGCCACGACCCGGCCGCGCTCGTCGACAGCCGCGCGCTCGTCGCGCCGCTCTTCGACCTGCTGGCGCGCGAGCCTCGCCGCGGCGAGCTGTCGCCGAAATTCTCGATCCAGCTCGACGGCGGCGAATCGGTTGCGGCGCTCGATCATCCGCACGATATCTGGCTGGCCGCCTGGCGTCGCGGCGACGGCGCGGTGCGCGTCGCTGCCGGGCTGGCCGGCTGCCCTCCGGTCGCGCACGACGACCCACCCGCTTCAGTCGACGTCGCTCCCGATCAAACCGCTGCACTGGTTCGCGCGCTGCTGCTTGCATTCCTCGATCTCGCGCCCGCGGACGTCTCGCGGATGCGCGCGCTGCTCGCAACAGGCAGCGAACGCGCGTTGCTCGAACGCGCGCAGCACTATTTGCCCTTCCCGCTCGCGGCCGATCCGGCGCTCGCAGGCTGGCGCCGCACGCATGCCGATCCGACGCTGCGTTTCGGCGTGCGTTCGTCTCTCGACGAGGCGCGCTGCAACGTCGGCGCGCAATTCGTGCTCGGCCGGCTCGATGCCGCACAACTGGAGCGGCTCGCCGCGCTGGCCGAAGCCGACGGCGACGGCACGCTGTCGATGACGCCGTGGCAAGGCGTGTTTCTCCACGGCGTGCCGAACCAACGCGCTGCGGCCACGCTCGATGCGCTCGCGTCGCTCGGCCTCGTCTGCGCGTCGTCCGACCCCCTCGCGTCGCTCGTCGCATGCACCGGCAGCGCGGGCTGCGCAAAGGCGCGCGCCGACACCAAACACGACGCACTCGCGCTCGCCACGCGCATCGGCCATGCGCTCGACGTGCACCTGACCGGCTGCGAGCGCCACTGCGCGTTGCCGCATCCCGCGACGCACACGCTCGTCGCGGTTGCGCCCGCACACTACGACCTTTACCGGCGCGACGCTGCTGCGGGCCTCGGCGCCCCGCTCGCGCGCCATCTGACGATTGACCAGGCCGCGGTCCGATTGACGGGCGCGCGGCACAGCCAGGACACCACCGATGCTTGACTACATTCGCGACGGGCAGGAAATCTACCGCCAGTCGTTCGCGACGATCCGCGCCGAGGCCGACCTGTCGCAGGTTCCGCCCGACCTCGAGAAACTCGCGGTGCGCGTGATCCATGCATGCGGGATGGTCGACGTCGTCTACGACCTGCGCTTCTCGGCCGGTGCCGGCACGGCGGGCCGCACGGCGCTGGCAGCCGGCGCGCCGATCCTGTGCGATGCGAGGATGGTCGCCGAAGGCATCACGCGCGCGCGGCTGCCGGCCGACAATCGCGTGATCTGCACGCTCGGCGAGCCCGAGGTGCCCGATCTCGCACGCCATCTCGGCAACACGCGATCGGCCGCCGCGCTCGAACTGTGGCGTCCGTATCTCGCGGGCAGCGTCGTCGTGATCGGTAATGCACCGACCGCGCTGTTCCACCTGCTCGACATGATCGACGCCGGCGCGCCGCGTCCCGCGCTGATCCTCGGTTTCCCGGTCGGCTTCATCGGCGCGGCCGAATCGAAGGCGCTGCTCGATGCCGACAGCCGCGGCGTGCCGTACGTCACGCTGCTCGGCCGGCGCGGCGGCAGCGCGATGGCGGCTGCGGCGGTCAATGCGCTCGCGACGGAGGTCGAATGACGACCGCGCGCGGACGCCTGTTCGGGGTCGGCGTCGGCCCCGGCGATCCTGAACTGATGACGATCAAGGCGCTGCGCGTGCTGCAGGCCGCGCCCGTGGTCGCGTATTTCGTCGCGAAGGGCAAGAAGGGCAATGCGTACGGCATCGTCGAAGCGCACCTGCAGGACGGGCAAACGCAACTGCCGCTGGTCTATCCGGTGACGACCGAGGCGCTGCCGCCGCCGCTGTGCTACGAGACGGTGATCGCCGACTTCTACGATACGGCCGCCGAGATCGTTGCCGCGCACCTCGATGCGGGCCGCGACGTCGCGGTGATCTGCGAAGGCGACCCGTTCTTCTACGGCTCGTACATGTACCTGCACGACCGCCTCGCACCGCGCTACGACACCGAGGTGATCCCCGGCGTATGCGCGATGCTCGGCGGCACGGCCGTGCTCGGCCAGCCGCTCGTGTATCGCAACCAGAGCCTGTCGGTGCTGTCGGGCGTGCTGCCCGAGCACGAGCTGCGCGAGCGGCTCGCCCAGGCGGACGCGGCCGTCGTGATGAAGCTCGGCCGCAATTTCGACAAGGTGCGGCGCGTGCTCGACGAGCTGGGGCTCGCGAAGCGCGCGCTGTATGTCGAGCGCGCGACGATGGCGAGCCAGCGCATCGTGCCGCTCGACGAAGTCGATCCGATGGCGTCGCCGTATTTCTCGCTGCTCGTCGTGCCGGGGGAAAAATGGCAAGGATGACGACCCCGCCCGCGATCGTGATTCTCGGCGCGGGCGCGCTCGATACCGCGCGGCGGATCCAGGCGCGCTATCCGGGCGCCCTCGTGCATGGCCTCGCGTCGCGCGTCGCGGCGGACGTGCCGTTCGACGATCTCGGCGTGCACCTGCGCGAACTCTATGCGCGCGGGCTGCCGATCGTCGCGCTGTGCGCGGCCGGCATCGTGATCCGCTGCCTCGCCCCCGCGCTTGCCGACAAAGGCATCGAACCGCCCGTGCTCGCGGTGGCGGAAGACGGGTCGGCGGTCGTGCCGCTGCTCGGCGGGCTGACGGGCGTCAACGTGGTCGCGCGGGAAATCGCCGCATGCGTCGGCGTTGCGCCTGCAATCACGACGAGCGGCGAATTGCGCTTCGGCGCGTGCGTGCTCAATCCGCCGGAAGGCTATGCGCTCGCCGATCTCGCCCAGGGAAAGCGCTTCGTGTCCGATCTGCTCGCGGGCGCGTCGACGCGCATCGACGGCGCGGCGCCGTGGCTCGACGATGTCGCGCTGCCGCGCGACGATGCAGCCGCGCATGCGATCCGCGTGACCCCCGAGGCATGGCGCGGCACGCGCGACGAACTCGTGATTCATCCGCGCAGCGTGGTGGTGGGCGTCGATGCGCAGGCGATCCACGGCGATGAAGCGCTCGCTGCGCGCATCGACGCCGCGCTCGATGCGCACGGTCTCGCACGGCTCGCGCTCGCGGCCATCGTGGCGCCCGCGTCGGTAATCGGCGACGCGGTGCTGGAGGACGCGGCGCGAACGCTCGACGTGCCGCTACGTTTCGTCGATGTCGATGTCGATTCCGAAGGCAACGACGAGGCAATCGCCGATGCCGCCGCCCTGCTTGGCCGCGCGTTGCGCGTCGCACACACGCTGCGCGCCACGGCGAACGGTATCGCGTGCGCGGTCGCGTCGCATCCGGTCGATCCCGCCACGCTCGGCCGTGCGCGCGGCCGCCTGACGGTGCTCGGCCTCGGCCCGGGCGGCGCAGCGTGGCTCACGCCGGCCGCACGCGCCGCGCTCGCGCAAGCGTCCGACATCCTCGGCTACACGACCTACGTGAACATGGCGGGCCCGTTCCGCGCCGACCAGCGCGTGCATGGCACCGACAATCGCGAAGAGATGCAGCGCGCGCGCCACGCATTCGAACTCGCGGCCGAAGGCCGGCGCGTCGCAGTCGTGTCATCGGGCGACCCGGGCGTGTTCGCGATGGCCGCGGCCGTGCTCGAAGCGCTCGACGAAGCGCGCGATCCGCGCTGGGCCGCGGTCGACCTGCGCGTGGAGCCGGGCATCTCGGCATCGCTCGCGACGGCCGCGCAGGCCGGCGCGCCGCTCGGTCACGACTTCTGTGCAATCTCGCTGTCGGACAACCTGAAGCCGTGGGACGTGATCGAGACGCGCCTGCGGCGTGCGGCGCAGGCCGATCTGGTGATGGCGTTCTACAACCCGATCTCGCGGGCGCGGCCGTGGCAGCTCGATCGTGCGCTCGATGTCGTGCGCGCGCACCGCGCGGCCGAGACGGTGGTCGTGCTCGGCCGCGACATCGGCCGGCCGGGCGCGACGCTCACGACGACGACGCTCGGTGCGCTGCGCAGCGACCAGGTCGACATGCGCACGATGGTGATCGTCGGCTCGTCGACGACGCGGCGTTTCGCGATCGGCAACGCACGGGAGTGGGTCTACACGCCGCGCTGGTATCGCTGAACGCGGCTAGCGTGTGAACCCGGCGCCGCGCACGTCGGCATGCGCGGCGCCGGCCGCGCCGCCGGTTCGCCAGAACCGGTACACGAGCACGCCGACGACGGCCTGCGCCGCGACCACGAACGCGACGCAGCCGGCCCATCCCCACCGATGCCAGCCGGGCACCGGCAGGATCGAGCCGAGGCTGCCGCCGAAGTAATAGCAGGACAGGTAGATGCCGATTGCCGTCGAGCGTGCGCTCGACGCCGCCTGCGAGATGAACGCGTTGGCCGACGCCTGTTCGACGAACACGGCGGTCGAACTGAGCGCGAGGCCGGCGAGGATCACCGGCACGCTGTCGGACAGCGTGAGCAATGCGCCGCCGATTGCGAGCGCGGCCGCGGCAAGCCCCGGTGCACGCGGGCCGCGATGCCGCGCGAGGCGCCCGGCCAGCGGCGTCACGACCACCGCCACCAGAAACACCGCATAGATCGCGCCGATCCCGACCGTGCCGAAGCCGAACGGCGCACGGGCCAGGCGCAGGCCGACGAACGTGAACGTCGCGACCTGCGACGCAAGCACGCATGCGCCGATCGCGAACGACGCGAGCAGCGGGCTGCGCGTGACGATGCGCCAGGACGGCCCCGCGCCGCTATCCGCCTCGCGGCCGGCGCGCCGCGCGCTTGCACCGGATGCCGGCAGGCTCGCATAGATCGCGACACCCGTGACGAGACACAGCGCCGCGACGACGTCGAGCGCATGCCGCCAGCCCCACATCGACGTCATCAGGTTGGTCGCGAAGCGGCCGGCGAAACCGCCGAGCGTCGTGCCTGCGACGAACAGCGCGCTGATCTCGGCCGACGTGCCGCGATCGAAGCGTTCGGCGATATAGGCGATCGACAGCGCGAAGACGAACGGCATGACGAGACCGGCGGCAAAGCGCGCGCCGAGAAACGACGCGAAACCGCCCGCATGCGCGGACCACACGACCGGCAGCGCGACGGCCGCCGCCGCCAGCGAAATCGCGACGCGCCGCTCGATGCGTGCAGCCAGCACGCCGACGAACGGCGCGATAATGGCGACGGCCGTCGTGGTGGCGCTCACGCCCTGCCCCGCGCGCTCCGCGCTGACGCCGAAGGTGGCTGCGAGTTCGTGCAGGATGCCCTGCGTCGAATACAGATTGAGAAACGCGGCGAAGCCGCAGAGAAAGAACGCGATGCGCGTGGTCCTGTCGTTCATCGGAGCTGCCCGGTCGTCGATGCCGACAGTCTGACGAGCGCGCCGTGTGCACGCCAATACCGTTTTCATCGCGATTGATACCGGAACGACAACAATGCTCGACCTGCGCCGCCTCCGCTATTTCGTGGTCGTCGCCGACGAACTGCACTTCGGCCGCGCGGCGTTGCGCCTGCGGGTCGCGCAACCGCCGCTGACGCGCCATATCGCCGCGCTGGAAAGCGAACTCGGCGTCCGGCTGTTCGAACGTTCGACGCGCGCGGTGCGGCTGACGCCGGAAGGCACCGCGTTTCTCGACCATGCGCGCAACGTCGTGAGCGCGGCCGCCGAGGCAGAAGCGAGCGCGCGCAAGATCGCGCAAGGCATCGCCGGGCGGATCGTGATCGGCTATGCGAGCTCGATCCCGATGTCCGACACATTCCCGGACGTCATCCGCGTCGCGAGCCGGACGATGCCCGACGTCGAGCTCACGTTCCGCGAGGCGGCGACCGCCAGCCAGCGCCAGCAGATCGCGGACGGCACGATGGACATCGGCTTCGGCTGGGCGTGGAACGGTGCGCCCGGCGCGCCGGTGGCGTCGCTCGTCGTGTCGCGCGAGCCGCTCGTCGCGGCCGTGCCGGCCGGCGATCCGCTCGCGGGCCGTGCGAGCGTCGACGTCGCGGAACTTGCGAACGCAACCTTCGTCACGTTTCCGCCCGGTTTCGGCTCGGCATTGGCCGCTGCCCTGGACGACGTGTGCGCGCAAGCCGGATTCGCACCGCGGATCGGCGCGACCGCGGCCCAGATCACGACGCTCGTGTCGCTGGTGGCCGCCGAGCGCGGCATCGCGATCGTGCCGGGATTCACGGCGACGCTGCGGCGTCCGGGCGTCGTCTACGTGCCGCTTGCCGGCACGCGCGCGGTCGAACAGATCGTGTCGTGGAACGAGCCGTTCGCGTCGGCGTGCGTCGAGCGCTTCGTCGCGCTGGCGCGCTCGCTTGCGCAGCCGGCATCGGCCTGATGCACGGCGAGCGAGGCGCGTCGGGGTTCGCGCGATCGATCGGGAAAATCGCCCGCATCACGCGTGCCGCAACTGTGCGGAATCGGCAAGATCGTTACGTATCGGGAATCAAATAACGAAAAGAACTCCTGACTATTCACTATTCGATGCGAATCCTCCAAGATGGGCACGCCGCCGGCCGGGCATGCCTGGTCGCACGACCGGCGGCGATACGCGGGCCAGCGTATCCCTCTTCCACTTGGAGAACACAATGAACAACAATGTGTTGCCGCGTTTCATCCCGCGCGCCTTTGCCGCGGGTTGTCTGCTCGCCGTGGCGAGCGTGTCCCAGGGCGCCGGCGTCTATGCGCCCTATGTCGACGTGACGCTCTACCCGACGCCGCTCGTCGACCAGATCGGCGTCCGGCAAGGCATCCAGCAGTTCACGCTCGCGTTCGTGGTCGCGGGCAACGGTTGCGTGCCGTCGTGGGGCGGCGTGCAGCCGATCGGCAACGGCGCGAGCGGCGGCCTGCTGACCGCGCTGTCGACGTCGATCGTGAGCTATCGCGCGAAAGGCGGCGAAGTCGCCGTGTCGTTCGGCGGCGCGAACGGCACGCCGCTGATGCAGGCGTGCTCGACCGTCCCCGCGCTGGCGAGCGCCTACCAGACCGTGATCGACACGTACGGCCTCACGCACATCGACTTCGACATCGAGGGCGTGTCGCAGACGGACACGGCCGCGGTCGCGCGCAACTTCCAGGCGGTCGCGCAGCTGCAGGCGAGCTATGCGGCGAAAGGCAAGCCGCTGCACGTCACGCTCACGCTGCCGACGATGCCGACCGGGCTCACGCAGGACGGCCTGAACGTCGTCAATGCGGCGATCTCGAACAAGACCGCGTTCGATGCGGTGAACGTGATGGCGATGGACTACGGCCCGGCCAACATCGACATGGGCGCGGCCGCGATCAGTGCCGCGCAGGCGCTCTACTCGCAGCTCGATACGGCCTTCAAGTCGGCCGGCCAGCCGAAGACCGATGCGCAGCTCTGGCAGATGGTCGGCGTCACGCCGATGATCGGCGTGAACGACGTGCAAGGCGAAACCTTCACGCTCGCGAATGCGCAAAGCGTGCTGAACGCGGCGGTCAGCAACGGTTACGGCTTCTTCGGCAACTGGTCGATTGGCCGCGACCAGGCCTGCCCGTCCGGCGGCACCTCTGCGTCGCCGACCTGCTCGGGCGTCGCGCAGCAGCCGTACGCGTTCGCGACCATCTTCAAGCAGCTCGGCGGCAAGTGGGGTGCGGGCGTCACGCAGGACCCGAACTACGGCGGCGGCTCGGACGGCGGCACGCCGCAGCCGGGCGCGCCCTGGGTGGCCGGCCAGGTCTATACGGCCGGCGCGACGGTCACCTACCAGGGCACGACGTATCAGGCGCAATGGTGGACGCAGGGCGACGTGCCCGGCCAGGCCGCGGTGTGGAAGCCGGTCGGCGGCGGCACGCCCACGTGGTCTGCCACCACCGCGTATTCAGGCGGCACCTGCGTGATGTACCAGGGCGCGAAATACTGCGCGAAGTGGTGGACGCAAGGCGACAACCCGAGTGCGGGCGGTGTGTGGGTGAAGTCGTGATGCGGCGTAGCGGCCGTCGCTAGGCACCAGGCTTGCGCATCAGGGGCCGTTCACGGCGATCGATACTGGATCGCCGGCGGACGGCCCACTGGCCGGCACTACCCGGCTCGCTTTCAGCCGCGCGCGTGCTCCGCCAGCAGCCTGGCCTTCGCGTCGACGAGCAGCGCCGCATGCGTATCGCGATGCTGGCGAATCCGCTCGGTCGGCCCGACCACCGACAGCCCGTACCAGTCGCCGTCGAGCGTCAGCGCAACCGCGATCGCCGACAGTTCGGGCGCGCTCTCGCCTATGTTCTCGGCCCAGCCGAGTTCGCGAAACCGGGCGGTTTGCGCGACGAGCGCGGGCAGGTCCGCCACTGTCGTGTCGGTGAAACGTTCGAACGGCAACTGCGCGCCGAGCGCCTGCTGCGCGTCGCCGTCCAGTTCCGCGAAAATCGCCTTGCCGATCGAGTTCGCATGCAGCGGGCGCAGCTCGCCCGGCGCGCGCGTATAGCGGATCGCCTGCTCCGATTCGACGACGTCGAGATAGGTGACGGATACGCCCTGGATCTTGCCGAGCACGGCCGTCTCGCGGCTCGCGTCGCGCAGCGCGACGAGATGCGGATGGACGATGTCGACGACCGGATCGGTCGCGTCGATCGCGGCGGCGATCGTCTGCAGGCGGCGCGTCGGGTAGTAGCCGCCGCGCTTGCGCACTTCGTACAGGTAGCCGCGGCTCACGAGCGTGCGCGCCATCGCGAGGCAGCTCGACGCCGGCACATTGAGCAGGCGCGCGAGTTCGGTGAGCGGCAGCGGCCGCCGTTCGGCGGCGAACAGCTCGAACAGGTCGAGCGTGCGGGCAACGAGTTTGACGTCCATGACGAGCGCTTGAATCGGAACGGGAGATCGCGCACCGGGCCGGCCGCCGGGACGGTACGGTCAGTACGACTTCGGCAGCCCGAGCACCTTCTCCGCGATGTAGCACAGGATCAGTTGCGGACTCACGGGCGCGAGCCTCGGAATCATACACTCGCGCAGGTAGCGCTCGACATGGTATTCCTTCGCGTAGCCCATCCCGCCGTGCGTCGCGACCGCCGTCTGGCACGCCTGGAACGCGGCTTCCGCGCCGAGGTATTTCGCGGCGTTGGCCTCCGCGCCGCACGGCTGCCCCGCGTCGTAGCGCGTCGCGGCCTTCATCACCATCAGCCACGCGGCCTCGAGCTGCATCCACGCCTGCGCGAGCGGATGCTGGATCGACTGGTTCTGCCCGATCGGCCGGCCGAACACGACACGTTCGCACGCGTACTGCGTCGCGCGGCGCAGCGCGGCCTGCCCGAGCCCGATCGCCTCCGCGGCGATCAGGATCCGTTCGGGATTCAGCCCGTGCAACAGGTAGCGGAAGCCGTCGCCTTCGTTGCCGATCAGGTCGCCTTCCGGTACGCGCAGGTTGTCGATGAACAGCAGGTTCGAATCGACCGCCTTGCGGCCCATCTTCTCGATCTCGCGCACCTCGACGCACGAGCGGTCGAGATCGGTATAGAACAGGCTCAGCCCGTCGGTCGGCTTCGCGACCTGGTCGAGCGGCGTGGTGCGCGCGATGATCAGCATCTTGTTGGCCACCTGCGCGGTCGAGATCCAGATCTTGCGCCCGCTCAGCACGTAGTGGTCGCCGTCCCGGCTGGCCTGCGTGGTCAGGTGCGTGGTGTCGAGGCCCGCATCGGGTTCGGTCACCGCGAAGCACGCCTTGTCGCGCCCGGCGATCAGCGGCGGCAGGAAGCGCGCCTTCTGCGCGTCGTTGCCGAACACCTGCACCGGGTTCAGCCCGAAGATGTTCATGTGGACGGCCGACGCGCCGGACAGGCCGGCGCCCGATGCGCTGATCGTGCGCATCATCAGCGCGGCCTCGGTCATCCCGAGCCCGGCGCCGCCATGGGCGGGGTCCATCGCGATGCCGAGCCAGCCGGCCTCGGCGAGCGCCGCGTGGAAATCGGCCGGGAACCCGCCCGCGCGATCGCGCTCGAGCCAGTAGTCGTCGCCGAAGCGCGCGCAGATTTTCTCGATCGCGCTTTCGATCGCGCGCTGGTCATCGGTCAGGTCGAACTGCATGGAATGCACTCCCGGAAAAAGGCGAGCGGTCGCGCCGCTCTCAAGAAAACGCCATGCGGCACCGAGGTTTCCACGCCGAAGGATGTCCCCGTGCGGGATGGCCCGCTCGGCGCGTCGGCACGAAGCGGCCGGTCTCGGGCGCTCACAACGGAAACACGCCCACGATCACCGCGGCGAACACCATCAGCACGGTGGCGGCGAACAGGAACGGAATCGTGAATTTCTGGTGCTCGGCCAGCTCGACGCCGGTCAGGCCGACGATCAGGAACGTCGCGGGCGTGAGCGGGCTCACCGGGAAGCCCGTCGTCATCTGGCCGAGCAGCGCGGCCTGCGCCATCTGGATCGGCGGCACGCCGAGCAGCTTCGCGCTTTCCGCGAGCACCGGCAGCACGCCGAAATAGAACGAATCGGGGTCGAACAGCAGGCTGAGCGGCATCGACAGCAACCCGAGCACGAACGGCATGTGACGCGCATGCTCGACCGGCACGTGTGCGACGACCACGTCCGCCATCGCCTTCAGCATCCCGGTGCCGGACATGATGCCGGTGAACGCGCCGGCCGCGAGCAGCACGCTCGCCATCATCAGCGCGGCCTTCGCATGCGCGTCGATCCGCTCGCGCTGGGCCTGCACGTCCGGGTAGTTGATCACGAGCGCGGCGACCGTGCCGAGCATGAACATCACCATCGGGTCGACGATGCCCGACACGAGCGTGACGAGCACGACGAGCGTCAGCAAGAGATTGATCCGGAAGCGCTCGGGCCGGCGCAACGCGCGTTCGGCGTCGGTCAGCGCGCGCGGCGCAATCGCGAGCGATGCCGCGCCGGCACGATCGAGACCGAGCCGCTTCGCCTCGCGCACGCCGAGCACGTAGGCGGTGCCGAACACGAACACGAGCCCGACGATCTGCACCGGAATCATCGGCATGAAGATCGCGGAACCGGGAATGTGCAGCGCCGCCGACGCGCGCAGCATCGGCCCGACCCACGGCAGGAAATTGACGCCGGCCGCCATCGACGCCACGCACGCGAGGATGCGGCGATCCATCCCGAGCCGCGTATAGAGCGGCATCATCGCCGGCAGCGTGACGAGAAACGTGACGGCGCCCGAGCCGTCGAGATGGATCAGCAGCGCGAGCAGCGCCGAGCCCATCACGATGCGCGGCGGATGGCAGCCGATCACGCGCAGCACGCCCGCGATGATCGGGTCGAGCATCCCCGCATCGGTGAGGATCCCGAAAAAAAGAATCGCAAAAACGAACATCCCTGCGATCGGGCCGATGTTCTGTACGCCGTGCACGATGAACTTGCCGGTCGCGAGCCCGAAACCGGCCGCGAGCGACGCGGCCACCGGCACGACGATCAGCGCGACGAGCGGCGACAGCCGTTTCGTGATGATCAGGCCGAACAGCGCGATGATGGCGATCGCGCCGATCCATGCAAGCATGATGCGTCTCCTCTTCAGCCGGCGTGCCTGTGTCGCGCCCGGCAGGGGGGTCGAAGGGGCGTGCGGCATACGTGGCCGTGCGGCGCCGTCCGGCGCGCGGCACGGCCGGCGGCCGCGAAGCCGGTCAATCCCGGTGTGCGGCGCGATCGCGGTCGTCAGCGTCGGCGAACACCTGCGCCGCGTGTTCGTTCAGCGCGGGCGGCGGCCGCCGGTACGTGGCCGGCGTGCGACCGAGCTTGATCGGCGACGCGATGCCGCGATGCCGGCCCAGCTCGACCTTCATCTCCCGATGCGCGACATGCGGATGATCGAGCGCCGCATCGAGCCCGAGCACCGGCGCGCACGGCACGCCGCGGCGCATCAGTTGCTCGGCGAGCGCCGCGCCGTCGTGTCCGGCGAGCGCCGTTTCGAGCAGCGCACGCAGGGCGGCGCGATTCGCGCTGCGCGCGCGGTTGTCCGTGAAGCGCGGATCGTCGAGCCAGTCGCGCGTGCCGAGCACGTCGCACAGCCCCGCGAACTGCCCGTTGTTGCCGACCGCCAGAAAGATGTCGACGGTGGCCGTTGGAAAGCTGTCGTACGGCGTGATGTTCGGATGCGCGTTGCCGGTGCGCACGGGTGCCTTCCCCGAATGGAAGAAGTTCGGCGTATGGGGATGCAGGATCGACAGCGCGCAGTCGAACAGCGTCGATTCGACGAACTGGCCGCGGCCGCTCGCGTCGCGCTCGCGCAGCGCCATCAGCACGCCGAGCGCGGCGTTTAGCCCGGTGACGAGATCGACGATCGGCACGCCGACCCGCAGCGGCGCGCCGCCCGCTTCGCCATTGACGCTCATCAGCCCCGCGAGCGCCTGCACGGCCGCGTCGTAGCCGGGCAGCCCGCCGAGCGGGCCGTCCGCGCCGAAGCCCGACACGCGGCAATAAACGAGGCGCGGAAACCGCGCATGCAGCGCGTCGAAGCCGAGCCCCCAGCGCTCCATCGTGCCGATCTTGAAGTTCTCGACGATGGCGTCCGCCTGTTCGAGCAGGCCGAGCAGCCGCTCGCGGTCGTCCGGTTGCGTCAGGTCGAGCGCGATGCCGAGCTTGTTGCGGTTCACGCCGAGGAAGTACGACGCGGTATCGCCGTCGAACGGCGGGCCCCACGTGCGCGTTTCGTCGCCGGACGGCGGTTCGACCTTGATCACTTCCGCGCCGTGGTCGGCCAGGATCTGCGTTGCATACGGGCCGCCCAGCACCCGCGACAGATCGATGATGCGCAATCCCGCCAGCGCGCCCTGCTGCTCGTGTTCCGCCATGCGTCCCGCTCCTGGTTCCGGTTGATCGGACGGCCGGTTCCGGTTGCCACGCACCTGCGGCGCAGCTTCCCGGATTCGACGAATAATTCTTGTGTGTGAATTTATATTCACACCCGGGAATTATGTTGTCAACCCCGGCGGCACCCTGAGGCCGGCCTGACGGCGCCGCCGTGCGCAAGTGGGGCCGACACCGAACACGACGCGGTTGCGATGGCGCCCCGCCATTCGCTAAGCTGGCGGGCCATCTTCATCTCGAAAAAACAAGGCGGACTATTCATGAAACGGATGCTGCTCGCGGCCTTCGTGCTGGCGTCGACGCTGGGCGTCGGCCACGCGCAAACCCAGACGTTCCATTTCGGCGAAGGACAGACCCAGATGCCGGGGGGCGCGCCGCAGGCGGCCTCATCGACCGCGCGGCCCGCGCCCGCGCGCCGGCACGTCACGCCGCCGTCCCACCATCGGCGTGCCGTTCACAAGCGCCGCCAGCCGCGCCACGCGAAGCCGGCGCGCAGCGGAATCTATACGCACGCGTGACCCGTTTTCCGTTCCGCGAAGCCGTGCACGGAACTGTCATGAACGGCCGCTAAGATCGGTGCGGGCGCCTGTACGCCGTCGCGGCCTGCTGCCGGGGCAGCGAGCCGCCGACGCGCATTTTCTCCACGATTCAGCACCTGCTTTACCGAATATGAGTACCGGGCTGGACACTCTCGCCGTCATCAAGGAACGCGCCACGATCGTGTGCCGTCAGCGCAGCAGCGTGCTGCTGGTCGCCCGCGCCGCGTCGCGCTGGTCGCTGCCGGGCGGCACGATCCGGCGTGGCGAGACGCCGCTCGATGCTGCGCTGCGGGAACTCGCGGAGGAAACGCGGCTGGAGGGGCTTGCGCTCGACTACGCGGTGCAGTTCGGCGGGCTGACCAAGCTCCATCATGTGTTCGTGGCCGACGTGCCGGCGCACCTGACGCCGCGCGCGAGCAACGAGATCGCCCGCTGCAAGTGGTTTACCGTCGACCGGCTCGACACGCTTCATGCGAGCGTGCCGACGCGCAAGATCATCGAGCTGCTGCGGCTCGAGTGTTTCTCGGCGAGCGCGAACGGCCGGCCGCGCTGACGCCGATATCACCCGCGCCGGTCACTTGCGCAGGAACGGGCCGGCCTTGCGCTTGAGCAGCGTGACGAGTTCGGGCTGCATGCAGGTGTAACGGTCGGGAATGTCGAGGCACACGATCTTCTTGTGCCGCAGATACGGGCCGAATTGCGCGGCCAGCCGCGCCTGGTGGGCACGCTCCATCACGAACACGACATCGGCCCAGTCGAGCTGCTCGGCGGACAGGCGCGTATCCGCATCGGGCGCGAGGCCCGCCGAGTCGGTTTCGACGTCCGGCCAGGCGGCGAATACCGCTTCGGCGGTCGGGCTGCGCAGCCGGTTGCGGCTGCAGATGAAGAGCGCCCGCATCATGTCGCTTCGCGATTACCCGACACCGCCCTGCTCATCCTTGCGCAATCGCGCCCGGCCGGATGTACGCGAGCATGTGCGGCACGTAGTCGGCCTTGCCGAGTTCGACGCCATGGTGGCGCAGGATCGCGTACGCGGCGATCGCGTGGAAGTAGAACTGCGGCAGCGCCCAGTCGCGCGCGTACTGTTCGCCCGTCATGTCGAACGCGATCCCGTTTGGCATCTCGAGCGCGATCGGCAGCGCGGCGCCGCCGTCGAGCGCATCCGGCGCGAGTTCGCCGAGAAAGGCGAGCGTGCCGGCGATGATCGCCTGCGCGTCGGCAAGCGAGCCGGGTTGCGCATCCGCATTCCATCCCGCCTCGCGCAATGCCAGCAGCGCAGCCGGCACCGGTTCGCCACGCAGCCGGTGGACGGGCTCCATCGCCTGGAAACACGAGAAGCGCACCTGTGCCGCGAGCGGATACATGTCGGGCGCCAGCTTCAGCGACATCGCCGCGTCGGGCGCGTCGCCCGCGGCCTGCCGGTGCGCGGCAGCCTTGTCGAGCCACGCGGTCTGCGCGCGCAGCATCTGGGTGAAGGTCGGAACGAGAAGTTGGGTCGGTGTCACGCGTGCGCTCCTGTGTTGTGGTTTGCGCCACGATAGCAGCGTCGGCACGAACCTGCATCCTGGCCTGGGCGATGAGCGCGATGCGGATCGGGTGATGTGGCGCGTGACACGGGTGAGTGCACCCCGACGCGGGACGATGACGGCGCGCGGCCGCATCCACGCAACCTCAAGGCTTGCCGTGTCGCGCCAGGAACCGGTCGAGCTGCGATGCAAACGCCTTGCCGTCGCGCGCGCTGAACGGCGCCGGCCCGCCCGTGTCGATGCCCGCGCTGCGCAGCTGATCCATCATCGCGCGCGTCGACAGGCGTTCCTCGATGTTCTCGCGGCTGAACCAGTTGCCGCGCGGGTCGAGCGCATGCGCGCTCTTGTCGAGCACGGCGGCGGCCAGCGGGATGTCGGCGGTAATCACGAGGTCGCCCGCTTCCACCAGCTCGACGATGCGCGCATCGGCCACGTCGAAGCCGGCCGGCACCTGCACCGACTTGATGAACGGCGACGGCGGTGTGCGCAGAAACTGGTTCGCGACCAGCGTCACGCTGATTTCGGCACGACGCGCGGCGCGAAACAGCATGTCCTTGATGACGGCGGGACACGCGTCGGCATCGACCAGTACTTGCATGGCGGGTTTTCCAATGGGGAGAAGCAGAAGCGGCGATCATATCGCACCGCCGGCCGCGGCCTTGCGCCGCACTCGACCCGATCGGCCCGATCAGCCTGCGAGCTCCGTGCACAGCGCATCGGCCATCACCCACTGCGCGCCCCACGCAGCGGCGAGCCGTGCGCCCTGCCCGATCCGCACGGCCGCGTCGTCGAAGTCGACGAACACGACGTGATCGGCCGCCGCGGGTTTCGCGGGCATCTCGCGCGTGCGTCCGTCGGACAGCACCCACAGCCAGCGCTGCTTGCCGGGCTCGCGCCGCGCCGCGCGCGCGAGCAATTGCGCGGCGGCCGCGATGCCGTCCGCGAGCGGCGTGCCGCCGCCGCCTTCGACGGGTTCGAGCCAGCGTGCATTCCACCAGCGCGGGACGGCCGGGCCAAAGCGTCGCGCGGCGCCGTTGCCGCCAAAGCAGATCAGCGCGGTTTCGACCCGGTCGCGCGCGGCCTGGTCGAAATACGCGACGATCAGCCCCTTCGCCAACGCGAGCCGCTCGTGCGACAGCATCGACGCCGAACAGTCGAGCACGAAGCAATGCAGTGCGTGCGGCGGGCCGGCGCGTTTCCGGAAGCGCAGATGATCGCGATGCAGCGGGCCGCCGCGTTTCGCGGCCAGTGTCGCCGGCCACGCCACGGCCGTGCCGGCGCGCGCCGTGCCCGGCACGCGCACGGCTGCGCCTGATGGCCATCGAGGACCGCGAACGAGGTTCGCGGCGGCGCCGGCTCGATGGCTCAGCGTTTTTTTAGCGGCAGCGGCACGACGCCTTTGACGTTGCGCAGCCCGGCCGCTTCGGGCGGCAGGTAGCCCCAGTCGCCCTGCGACGGCGTGGCATCGTCCTTCGCCGCACCCGATGGATCGCCGGGGCGCTCGCGCGCATCGGGCGCACCGTGACCGTCACGTTCGCCGCCCGGTTGCGGCGCGCCGGACGAGGGTGGCATGCCCGCGTGGCGCCGGTGCCGCAGCACCGCGTCGGCCACCCGCTCCACATGCGACACCGTCACCGCGCCGGCCTGCTCCAGCGCGGCGAGCGCGCGCGCCGCGCGCAGCATCACGAGATCGGCGCGCAGCCCGTCGACGGCCGCGTCGATACACAGCGCGCTGACGCGCGCATGGACTGCATCGTCGAAATCGAGCGCCACCAGCCGTGCGCGCGCCGCGTGAATCCGGTCGCCGAGCTCACGTTGCGCGGATGCATGGCGCGCGCGAAACGCATCCGGATCGAGATCGAATGCAAGCCGTGCCTTCACGATCCGCTCGCGCTGTGCGGCGTCGAAGCAGTTCTCCAGCTCGACCATCAAACCGAAGCGGTCGAGCAGTTGCGGACGCAGCTCGCCCTCCTCCGGATTCATCGTCCCGACGAGCACGAAGCGCGCATCGTGCGCGTGCGACACGCCATCGCGCTCGACGATGTTCACGCCGCTCGCGGCGACGTCGAGCAGCGTGTCGACGAGCCCGTCGGCGAGCAGGTTCACTTCGTCGACGTACAGCACGCCGAGATGCGCCCTCGCGAGGAGTCCCGGCCGGAAGCGCACGCCGTTTTCGGCGAGCGCATGCGCGAGATCGAGCGTACCCGTCACCTGCTCGTCGCTCGCAGACAGCGGCAGCGTGACGAACTGCCCTTCGGGCAACAGCTCCGCGAGGCCGCGCGCCGCGGTCGATTTCGCGGTGCCGCGCGGCCCGCTCACGAGCACGCCGCCCAGCGACGGGTCGATCGCGGCCAGCAGCAGCGCCTGCTGCAGCGCATCCTGCGCGACCAGCGCCGCAAACGGAAAAACCGCGCGGGCGCGGTGCATCGTCGGATCGGTCATCGCCGTCCCCCTTCCTGGAATTGTTCGCTCGCGAGCCAGACCGCCTCGATCCGGTCGCGATAGTCGCCCGGCTGCTGCCACAGGCCGCGCTGCATCGCTTCGACGAAGCGTTCGCAGATGCCGTGCAGCGCCTTCGGGTTGTGCCGTTCGAGGAATGCGCGGGTAGCGTCGTCGAACAGGTACGCGTCGGCGACGAGCGCGTACTGGTGGTCGGACAGCACGCGCGCGGTCGCGTCATAGCCGTACAGGTAGTCGACGGTCGCCGCCATCTCGGCCGCGCCCTTGTAACCATGGCGCTTCACGCCGTCGAGCCATTTCGGGTTGACGACGCGCGAGCGGATCACGCGCGCGATTTCCTCGCGCAGCGTGCGCATCTTCGGCGCGACCGGGTTCGCGTGGTCGCCGTGGTAGATGCTCGGCTGCTGCCCGGACAGGTGCCGCACGGCCGCCGTCATCCCGCCCTGGAACTGGTAGTAGTCGTTCGAATCGAGGATGTCGTGCTCGCGGCTGTCCTGGTTCTGCACGACGACGTCGATCGTCGCGAGCCGCTCGCCGAACACGTCGGCCGCGGCGTCGCCCGCGCTGTTCTGCGCGTACGCATGGCCGCCCCACCGGCGGTAGGCGTCGGCGAGATCGGCGTCGGCCTGCCAGCGGCGCTGGTCGATCAGGTCCTGCAGGCCCGCGCCGTAGCTGCCCGGCCGCGCGCCGAACACGCGCCAGCCGGCACGGCGCCGCGCCTCGTCCGGTGCCACGCCCCGTGCGATCCACGTCTCGCGTTCACGCTCGATGCGCGCACGAATCGGGTTCAGGTCCTCGGGCTCGTCGAGCGCGGCCACGGCCTGCACGGCCGCGTCGAACAGGTGCATCAGGTTCGGGAACGCGTCGCGGAAGAAGCCCGACACGCGCAGCGTCACGTCGATGCGCGGCCGGTCGAAGATCTCGATCGGCAGGATCTCGAAGTCGGTCACGCGGTGGCTGCCGTGCGCCCATTTCGGCCGTACGCCGAGCAGCGCGAACGCCTGCGCGATGTCGTCGCCACCGGTGCGCATCGTCGCCGTGCCCCATACCGAGAGGCCGATTGCGCGCGGATAGTCGCCGTGATCCTGCAGATGACGCTCGATCAGTTGCTGCGCGGATTTCAGGCCGAGCGCCCACGCGGCCTGCGTCGGCACCGCGCGCGTGTCGACCGAGTAGAAGTTGCGGCCGGTCGGCAGCACGTCGGGGCGGCCGCGCGACGGCGAGCCGCTCGGCCCCGGCGGCACGAAGCGGCCGTCGAGCCCGCGCAGCAGCTGACGCATTTCCTCGCCGCCGCACGCGTCGAGCGCAGGCAGCAGCGTCGCGCGCACGCGTTCGAGCACGGCGAGCGTGTGCGGCCAGTCGCCGGGAGGCGTCGAATGGGTATCCGTATCTGCGCACAGCCCGTCCAGCCATTGCTGCGCGAGCTGTTCGAGCCGCTCCCGCGTATCGCCCGCATGGCGCCACGGAGATGCGTCGAGCGCCTGCAGGATCGCCGGGCGCGGGCCGGCCCACGGCGCGGCCCAGTCGGCCGCGAGCGGATCGAAATCGTCGCCGAGCGCGAGATCGCGCGCGAGCGCCCCGATCAGCCCTGCCCGCGCCCCCTTGCCGTCACCGACCGGAAAGCGTGCGAGCGCGAGCAGCGTGTCGCGCCGCTGGCGCGCGGCCGGCGATACGCCGAACACGTGCAGACCGTCGCGAATCTGCGCTTCCTTCAGCTCGCACAGCCACGCGTCGACGCGCGTGAGCAGCGCATCCTCGTCGCCCGTATCGCGCGGCGGCGACACGCTCAGTTCGTCATGCAAACGATGTTCGGCGATCGTCGCGAGGATCGTCTTGCGCAGCAGCTTCGCGCGCCGCGCATCGACCATCAGCGCTTCGTAGTATTCGTCGACCTGCCGTTCGAGATCCTGCAGCGGGCCGTAGTTTTCCGCGCGGGTGAGCGGCGGCATCAGGTGATCGACGATCACGGCCTGCGCGCGGCGCTTCGCCTGGCTGCCCTCGCCCGGATCGTTGACGATGAACGGGTACAGGTGCGGCAGCGGCCCGAGCGTCAGGTCGGGCCAGCACGCGTCGGACAGCGCGACGCTCTTGCCCGGCAGCCATTCGAGGTTGCCGTGCTTGCCGAGGTGGATGACCGCGTCGATGCGATACGCGTCGCGCAGCCAGAAATAGAACGCGAGATACGCGTGCGGCGGCACGAGATCCGCGTCGTGGTAGCTCGCGTAATCGTTCTCGCCGCGCGAGCGCGACGGCTGGATGCCGACGAACACGTTGCCCGCGCGCCAGCCGGCGATCGTGAAGCGCCCTTGCCGCAGCGTCGGGTCGGCTTCGGGCGGGCCCCAGCGTGCGTTCAGCGCGTCGCGCACGGCCGCCGGCAGCCGCGCGAAACGGGCGACGTAGTCGGCCAGCGGGAAGCTCTGGAATGCGGGGCGCAGCGCGTGCACGGCCGTGTCGTTGGTCACGCCTTCGGTGAGCCGTGCGATCAGCGCGTCGCCGTCGGGCGGCAGGTCGGCCACCGCATAGCCCGCATCGCGCAGCGCCGCGAGCACGCGCAGCGCGGACGCCGGCGTGTCGAGCCCGACGCCGTTGCCGATCCGCCCTTCGCTTTGCGGATAGTTCGCGAGAATCAGCGCGATACGCTTGTCGGCGTGGTCGAGCGTGCGCAGCCGGCACCAGCCGCGCGCGAGGGCCGCGACGAACGCGATCCGCTCGGCATCCGGCTGATAGCGCACGACGTCGACCTCGGTATGCGGGCAGCGGTACGCGAGCCCCTTGAAGCTCACCGCGCGCGTGACGATGCGCCCGTCGACCTCGGGCAGCGCGATGTGCATCGCGATGTCGCGCGCATGCAGGCCCTGGTTGTCGGCCACCCACGCGTCGCGATTGCCGCCGGACAGGATCACCTGCAGCACCGGCGCGTCGCCGGCGAGCACGTCCGGTTCGGCGGCATCGATCGCGCCGGCCGCGAACGCGGTCGTGTTCAGCACGAGCGCGACGTCGTGCGTGTCGCAGAGCTGCGTGATGACCTCGCGGCTCACCGCGTCCTTCAGCGACGTGACCGCGATCGGCAGCGGATTCAGCCCTGCGTCGACGAGCGCGTTGGCCAGCGCGTCGAACACGGCCGTGTTCGCGGCCTGCCAGTGCGCGCGATAGAACAGGATCGCGACGACGGGCGCGCCGGGCGTCCAGCGCGGCCGCCAGTCGTCGACGCTCGCGCGGTCGCGCGCCGGGTGGTACAGCGCGGCGGCCGGCAGCGGGCGCGGCAGCTCGGGCTCGTCGCCGAAGCCGAGCGTGTGGAATGCAATGCTGCGCAGCAGCGCCTCGGCGTTGTGCACGCCGCCTTCACGCAGGTAGCGCCACCACAGCCGGCACAGGTCGGGCGCGACGGTGCTTTTCGCGACGAGGTTCGGGTCCTCCTGCAGGTCGCCCGAGAACATCGCGAGCGGCAGATTGCGCTTCGACGCGAGCGACACGGCCTGCTCGATCCCGTACGGCCAATACGCCTCGCCGCCGAGATGATCGATCACGACCGACTTCGCATGCTGCAGCACGTCGTCGACGTAGAAGTCGACCGACGCCGGCTGCCGCAGGAACGTGACGTTCGCGAGCCGCACGCTCGGGAAGCCGGCCGGCAGATGCGGCACGACGCTCGCGAGCAGCGACAGCGTCGTGTCGGCCGAGCTCAGGATCACGATGTCGGCCGGCTGCTGGTCGATCCGGACGACGCCCTGCGTATCGTCGACGAAGCCGCCCGGCGTGGTGCGCAACAGATGCATCGTGCGTTACGCCTGTTGCGGTTCGGCCGCGCACGCGGCATCGAACGCGCGCTGCAGCGCGGCCGCGTCGAGATCCTCGCCGATCAGCACGAAGCGGCTCGCGCGCGTTTCGCCGTCCTGCCAGCGACGGTCGAAATAGCTGTCGAAGCGGCGGCCGACGCCCTGGATCACGAGCCGCATCGGCGCGCCGGGCAGCGCGGCGAAGCCCTTTGCGCGGTAGATCGTGTGCGCCTCGACGACGCGCTGCAGCGCGGCGATCGTCGCTTCGCGCGTGCCGGCGTCGCCCGACACGACCACCGAGTCGAAATCGTCGTGATGATGATCGTGATCGCCGTCGTCGGCCGAGCCGTGATGGTCGTGACGCAGGTGGATCGTTGCTTCCGATGCCGATTCGAGACCGAGCAGCATCGCGAGATCGAGCTCGCCACGCGTCGCGCGCACGATCTTCACCTGCGGCGGGATCTCGTCGCGGATCGCGGTTTCGATCTGCGCGAACGCCGCGTCGTCGACAAGATCGGCCTTGTTCACGATCACGAGATCGGCGGACGACAGTTGATCGGCGAACAGCTCGTGCAGCGGCGATTCGTGGTCGAGGTTCGGATCGGCGCGGCGTTGCGCGTCGACGGCCTGCGGGTTTTCCGCGAACTGGCCGCTTGCGGCGGCCGGCCCGTCGACCACGGTCACGACCGCATCGACCGTGAAGCTGTTGCGGATCGTCGGCCAGTTGAACGCCTGCACGAGCGGCTTCGGCAGCGCGAGGCCGGACGTCTCGATCAGCACGTGGTCGATGTCCGCGCGGCGCTCGACGAGCGCTTCCATCACCGGATAGAACTCTTCCTGCACCGTGCAGCACAGGCAGCCGTTCGCGAGTTCGTAGAGCTGGCCCGACGCTTCGCCCTGCGCGCCGTCGGCATCGTCGCAGCCGATGCCGCAGCCCTTGAGGATTTCGCCGTCGATGCCGAGCTCGCCGAATTCGTTGACGATCACCGCGATGCGGCGGCCTTCGGCGTGCTGCAGGATGTGGCGCATCAGCGTGGTCTTGCCGCTGCCGAGAAAGCCCGTGACGATCGTGACGGGAAGCTTGCGTAGGGTCATGGTAGGTCCAGGGTCGAAAATGGAATCAGGCCGGGATCGTCGCGTCGATGGCGGCGTGGCAGTTCATCTGGCGGATCGCGGGCCTGCCGCCGCGCGATCCGCACGGACAGTCGCGGGGCGGGCGGAACGACGAATCGGACATGGTGCTTCCTTGCGAACGGTCGACATCGTGAATGCCAACACGGCTGCCGCCGGCCCGGCTCGCGCAGCCGGCCGTTCCCCGCGACGGCCGGCGCGGGTTCGCGCATGGGCAGATCGGCGGAGGAAGCGGGCAACATGCGGGCGTCGGGCCTGCTGCGGCCGTGGACGATGCGCCGCCTCCCCGCGGCGCTGAACCCCAATGTTTAGGCCGGTATCCGGGCTGACGAACACGCCGCTTCGCCTTCCCGGATGCGCGCGGCATCCAGTGGCGGTCGTCCGCATGCGCGCGGCATGCGGCGAAGCGGCGTTGCGTGGCGCTTGCGCGCGACGCGTTCGCTTACCGTTGCGGGGGCAGCACAGGTTGGCTCGACTGCGGCGCAGGCGGGCGCCCTGTTTCCCGTTTAACTGCGCGCACCGGAGCGGCGCGCGCGAGCACCAAAACGCGTGCGAGTGTAGGCGGCGGTGCGGGGAGCGTCAAGGCGAAGCGGGCCGCCCGGCCCGGTTGCGGATGGCCGGCGCGCAGGGCTGGAAGCCGTGCGCGGCGGTTCGTTCGGGTGGATCGCTGTGCTATCGTAGCGCCGCGTTCGGTGCTCGCATGCGCATTCCGCGCCTGCAGTTAAACGGGAAACAGGAGGCGGCCTGCCGCCCGGCCTGTGCTGTCCCCGCAACGGTACGCCGCCCGCGCGACGCGCTTCCCCGCGCACGCGCCCATGCCGCCCACGATGCCACTGCCCTTCAGCCGGGCGGGAAGGCTGCGGTCTGGCAAGCGGCCAGCCCGGATACCGGCCGACGCAAGGGGCGAGCCCGACGCTCGCCGAACGCCCGATCCGCGGGGGACGGATGGGGTGCGCATTCCGCCCGCGTCCGCGCGGGCTTCGTTCGATCCGCCATGCGTGACCTGTCTGCCGGCCGCCGCCGCGCCGCCCGCCTGCCCTGTTCCACTGTTTCGACACGGTGCGCGCCGTGCCGCGCCCGATGAGCCGCGCGTGGCTCGTCGGCGCCGGCCCCGGCGACGCCGACCTGCTGACGCTCAAGGCCGTCCACGCGATCGGCGCGGCGGACGTGCTGCTCGTCGACGATCTCGTGAATCCCGACGTACTGCGCCATGCGCGTGCCGATGCGCACATCGAGCACGTCGGCAAGCGCGGCGGCCATGCGTCGACGCCGCAGGCGGCGATCGTCGCTGCGATGCTCGCTCATCTGCGCGCGGGCCGCAGCGTCGCGCGGCTCAAGGGCGGCGATCCGTTCGTGTTCGGCCGCGGCGGCGAGGAACTGGCCGCGCTCGGCGCGGCGGGATTCCCGGTCGAAGTCGTGAACGGCGTCACCGCGGGTATCGCCGCGCCGGCCGCCATCGGCATCCCGGTCACGCAGCGCGGCGACGCGCAGGGCGTGATCTTCGTCACGGGCCACGGCGCGGGCGCCGACGAGCCCGACTGGCACGCGCTCGCGGCCACGCGCATGACGATCGTCATCTATATGGGCATCCGCCGGCTCGACGCGATTGCAACCGCGCTGCGCGAAGGCGGCCTGCCCGGCGATACGCCGTGCGCGGCGATCGAGCATGCGACGCGCCCCGAACAGCGGCACGCGCTCGCGACGCTCGATACGCTCGTCGAACGCGTCGGCGCGACCGGCATCGGTTCGCCTGCGATCGTCGTGATCGGGCGCGTCGCGGCGTTCGCCGACGCTCCCGCGGTACGTGCCGCGCTCGGCGGCGGCGCATGATGCGCGTCGCGCTCGGCATCGGTTTCCGTGCGGGCGCAACGGCCGCGCAACTCGATGCCGCAATCCGCGCGGCGCTGACGCTGTACCCGGCCGCCGAACCAGCGCTCGTTGCCACGCTCGCCGACAAGGCGCGTGCCCGCGCGCTGCGCACGCTGTGCGCGCGACGCGGCTGGCCGCTCGTCGCGTTCGACGCGGCGCACCTCGCGCGCCGTCCCGAACTGGCCGCGAGCGGCCCGTCGGATGCCGCGCTCGCCCGCTTCGGCGTCGCGGGCGTGGCCGAGCCGTGCGCGCGGCTCGCGGCGCCGCACGGCCGGCTGCTGGGCCCCAAATCCATCCGGGACGGTGTGACGGTCGCACTCGCCGGCCCGCTCTGAACCCTTTTGTTTCGCTTTCTTTCGACAGGACGAATCCGATGAAAACCGACGCCGAATCCCATCAACGGATGACCGAACGCCGCCGCGCGGGCCACGAGAAGAAGCAGGCCGCCGCCGTCAACGAAAAGGGCCTGCTGATCGTCAACACCGGCAACGGCAAGGGCAAGAGCACGGCCGCGTTCGGCATGGCGGTGCGCGTGCTCGGCCACGGCATGCGGCTCGGCGTCGTGCAGTTCATCAAGGGCGCGCTGCACACGTCCGAGCGCGACTTCCTCGGCGCGGTGGCCGAATGCGATTTCGTGACGATGGGCGACGGCTATACGTGGAACACGCAGAACCGCGATGCCGACATCGCGACCGCGCGCAAGGGCTGGGACGAGGCGCGCCGGATGATCGAGAGCGGCGACTACCGGATGGTGATCCTCGACGAGCTGAACACGGTGCTCAAGTACGAATACCTGCCGCTCGACGAAGTGCTCGCGACGCTGGCCGCGCGGCCCGATGCGGTGCACGTCGTCGTGACCGGGCGGCATGCGCCCGATGCGCTGATCGAAGCGGCCGACCTCGTCACCGAAATGCGGCTCGTCAAGCATCCGTACAAGGAACAGGGCGTGAAGGCGCAGCGCGGCGTGGAGTTCTGAGCATGGCCGCCTGCCCCGCGCTGTTCGTCAGTGCGCCCGCGTCGGGCCAGGGCAAGACGTCGGTGACGGCGGGCCTCGCGCGATTGCACCGCCGGCTCGGCCGGCGCGTGCGCGTATTCAAGACCGGGCCCGATTTTCTCGATCCGATGCTGCTCGAGCGCGCGAGCGGCGCGCCCGTGCATGCGCTCGACCTCGGGATGGTCGGCGAGGCCGGCTGCCGTGCGCTGCTTGCCGACGCCGCGCGCGAGGCGGACCTGATCCTGATCGAGGGCGTGATGGGGTTGTTCGACGGCACGCCGAGCAGTGCCGACCTCGCGGCCGCGTTCGGCGTGCCGGTCGTCGCGGTGATTTCCGCGAAGTCGATGGCGCAGACGTTCGCGGCGATCGCGTTCGGGCTCGCGCGGTTCCGGCCGGGGCTGCCGTTTCACGGCGTGCTGGCGAATCGCGTCGGCTCGGCCCGGCACGCGGAACTGCTGCAACAGGCGCTGCCCGACGACCTGCGGTGGCTCGGGCACGTGCCGGCCGATGCGGGCATCGCGCTGCCGGAGCGGCATCTCGGCCTGCACCAGCCGAACGACATCGACGATCTCGACGCACGGCTCGATCGCGCGGCCGACGTGCTCGCGCACACGGCGCTTGCCGAATTGCCGCCGGCTGTCGTGTTCGCGGAACCGGATGCGGCAGCGCCGCTGCCGCGTGCGCTCGCCGGCAAGCGGATCGCGGTGGCGCGCGATGTCGCTTTTTCGTTCATCTATCCGGCGAATCTCGCGTTGCTCGACAGGCTCGGCGCACAGGTGCGATGCTTCTCGCCGCTCGCCGACGAACCCGTGCCGGACGACTGCGACGCACTGTTCCTGCCGGGCGGCTATCCGGAGCTGCATGCGGCGACCCTCGCGGCGAACGCCGCGACCGCACGGTCGATTCGCGCGCACGCGGCGGCGGGCAAGCCGGTCGTCGCGGAATGCGGCGGGATGGTGTACCTGTGTGAATCGCTGACCGATGCGGACGGCGTGACAACGCCGATGCTTGGACTGTTGCCGGGTCAGGCAACGATGCAGCGCCGGTTCGCGGCGCTCGGCATGCAGCAGCTCGATACGCGCAGCGGGACGATGCGCGGCCACACGTTCCATTATTCGCGGCTCGCGACGCCGCTCGAACCGGTCGCGAGCGCCGCGCGGCCCGACGGGATGTCGGGCAGCGGCGAAGCCGTCTATCGACGCGATGCGATCGTCGCGACGTACATGCACATGTACTGGCCGTCGAATCCGGAAGCGGTCGTGGCGATGTTCAGCGGGGAAGCGTTCTAGACCCGGGATGGCTCGAGTCGTACCGGGATGGCGCGCCCCGTGGCAACAATCCCGTGCGTACTTCGTGCGGCTGCGGATGGGGTTCGATTGGTGCGTCGCCCGCATCCGGGCCAGGACGGCCTTGCTGTCGAACGGCTTGGCCGCGCCCGATGCCTCCCCGGCCATCGACGCTTCCTGCCATGCTCGCCCCTGCGTTTCGTGTGACTCGAGAAGCCGCCAACCGGCTCGTACGACGGGTCACGCCAGGAACGCCTCCGCCAGCTTCACCCAGTACGACGCGCCGGTCGGCAGCGCCGCGTCGTTGAAGTCGTAGCCGGGGTTGTGCACCATGCAGCCCCCCTCCCCGTCGCCGTTGCCGATGATCAGGTAGCAGCCCGGCCGCTTCTCGAGCAGGAACGCGAAATCCTCGCTGCCGGTGAGCGGCACCATCTCGTCGATCAGGTTCGCGTCGCCCACCCACTCGCGTGCGACGTTGCGCGCGAACGCGGTCATTTCCGCATCGTTGACGAGCACCGGGTAGCGGCGCTGGTAGTCGATCGTCGCGGTCGCGCCGAACACGGCGGCCTGCGCATGCACGACCTCCTTGATGCGCGTCTCGAGCAGGTCGCGTACCTCCGGTTTCAACGCGCGCACCGACAGGCGCATCTGCGCACGATCGGGAATCACGTTCGGCGCCTCGCCCGCGTGGATTGCGCCGACCGTGACGATCGCCATGTCGAGCGGCGACACGTTGCGCGACACGATCGTCTGCAGCGCGATGACGATCTGCGCGCAGACGACCACCGGATCGACCGCCTTGTGCGGCACCGCGCCGTGGCCGCCACGCCCCTGCACGTCGACGATCACCGTATCCGACGACGCCATGAACGACCCCGGCAGGAAACCGAACTTGCCCGTCGGGAAGCCGGGCATGTTGTGCATCGCGAAGATCGCGTCGCACGGGAACAGCTCGAACAGCCCTTCGTCGAGCATCTTCTTCGCGCCGCCGAGCCCTTCCTCGGCCGGCTGGAAAATCAGGTTCAGCGTGCCCGAGAAGCGGCGCTCGCGGGCAAGATGCTTCGCGGCCGCGAGCAGCATCGCCGTGTGGCCGTCGTGGCCGCACGCGTGCATCTTGCCGGCGATCCTGCTCTCGTACGGCAGGCCCGTGGCCTCGTGGATCGGCAGTGCGTCCATGTCGGCGCGCAGGCCGAGGCGCTGCGCGCCGTTGCCGACCTTCAACTGCGCGACGACGCCCGTGCCGCCGAGCCCACGGTGCACCGTGTAGCCCCACGACTGCAGCTGCTCCGCGACGAGGTCGCTCGTCGCGAATTCCTCGAAGCCGAGCTCGGGGTGGGCATGGATGCGGTGCCGGATCTCGATCATTTCTTCGGCGAGGCCTGCGGGAATCACGCTGTGCGTCACGGTGTCGTCTCCTGTCCTGTGGGGAATATGCAGGCAAGGATAGTGGGTTAGACGGCAACCGGGCAGACGAAAAGTCGTCACGGTAGCAACTGGCAGTTGCCATCGGTTCGACGCTCAGGACGCGCCTGGACCGATTTTCGGGACGATTGCCACAGGCGCGCGGGGGGAGCCGAACCGGACGCCCATCCTCGATATTCGGCCTCCCGGCCTTCGAGCGATAACCCGGCGGCACGGCCGAACTCCCGGCTGTTGCGGGTGACGCGCACGGCACCGGCCGCGATCGCATGCCCGGCGGTCGAAACATCGTTCGCGTCGATCGGCGCGCCGCGTGCGGCGAGATCGGCACGAACCGCGACCGATGCCCGCGAGCCACGGTGCCGCGCGCCACATCGCGCCGTCACGGCAACCGGAACGTGTCGAAGAACGTATCGCGCTCGATCATGGTGAGCGCCGCGCGCTTGTGCGGGAAGTCGAATTCCTTCAGCGTGTGGAACCCGAGCCGGTGCATGTAAGCGATATGTCGCACGTGATCGACGCGCGGTTCGCCGACGAGGCGCTGCGTGCGCGGTTCGTCGACGAACATGTAGTGCAGCACCCCGCTCCACCAGGCATGCAGCTTGCCGGCGCTCTGGAAGCGCGGGTCGCCGATCAGCAGGTGCAGCCCGCGGTCGTAGTCGTGCGCGTCGTAGAACGGCGCGAGACGGTCCTCCTTCGCCCAGTAGAACTCGAAATAGCCGAACGGCGTGTCGTCGAAATAGCCGATCATCGGGTGCATGTGCGGATCGGCAAGCCGCTCGGCGAGGTACGCCGCGTGCTCGTCGCGCGTGCCGCGCTGGTCCCAGAACTGCGCGACGCGATCGAGGTTCATCCAGTCGCTGAACAGATCCGCGTGCGCGTCGACATCGACCGTGCGCAGGCTGAACGTCATCCCGACCTGCGGCATATAGCGTGAGTAGATCTCGCCGGCCGGCGATGGCGGCCGCACCGGGTGCCGATGGCCATTCGTGATCACGTGGCGCAGCGGCATGCCGCCCGACGCGGGCGCCTTCAGCCACGGCCGCGGGTTCTGCCAGAACGTCGTGCGCGACACGGTGAGACGCAGCGTGTCACCGGCCACCTGCGCGCCGTCGATCACGCCCTCGCGCACCGCACGCGCGACGTACGACGCAATGGCCGCCGCATCGGCGCCGCCGAGCGGCGCGGTGATCGTCGCCGCGTCGTAGCGCGTGTCGGTGTTGAACAGCGCGACGAACGCCGCGAGCAGTACGTCCGGCGAGTCGTCGGGCCGCCACGCGTCGAGCGTGTGCTCGGCGACCGCCAGCGCCTGTCCGCGTGCGGCGCCGTCGAGCGCGGCCGCCACGTCACCTTCGACGGAGCCCGAGGCGCCGGCCGGTTTCGTCAGCGTGTCTTCCATCACAGTGCTCCCGCGTCGTGGCGGTCGGCGAGGACGTGCAGCCCCCGCTCGAGTGCCGGAAACAGGCTGCGCTGGAAGTTGTTCCAGCGCAGTTCGAGAATCGTGTCGTCCGGCGCGATCGGCGTGTCGAGCACGTCGCAGATCACCTCGCCGGAATCGATGCCGTTGTCGACGTAGTGGAACGATGCGCCCGTCATCATCACGGGCTCGACGGACGACGTTGCGCCGCTCGCCCAGTCCACCCGTTCGCCGCGCGCGCCGTGCAGTGCGTCGAGCGTCGCCCACGCGCCACGCCGCTGGTACGGCGAACCGTCGGCCGTGATGCCGGGGTGGATGTTGGCGATGCGCCGGTGAAAGCGCGCGCCGGGCCGCACGAGTTCGTCGAGGATCACGAGCAGCCCGTCGAGCACGACGACGTCGGCTTCGAGTTCGAGCAGGCGCTCGAGCAGACGGCGCTCGAACGCCTGCTTGGCCGCGGCGCGCTCGCGCGCGTCGCGCGGCAGCCGCCGGTACGTCGACGGGATCGTGCAGAACAGTTCGTCGACCGGCCGGCCTTGCACCGCCAATCCTTCCGGCAGGATCCACGGGCGGCCCGGCGTACGGGCGAAGCCGTAGTCGGCGACTTTCGCGCGGTCGGCCGGCGAGCCTTCGTCGTCGTCGACGATCACGCCCTTGAGCGTGTAACGCTCGCCGAGCGGCGAGTCGTTCAGGCGCTCGACGAGGAATTCGAGCGGCGCCTTCATGTAGCGCGTGCCGCCGCGATAAGCGACCGGCTGGCCGGCGCGATCGGCCGCGCCGTTGCGCAGCGACTGGATGTAGACGAGATTTTTCTTCGGCATGGATGCGTCGTGGAAAAGCGGACGATGGCGCCGCGGCCCGCCCGCGCCGGCCACGAAGGCCGGCCGGCGCGCCGCGGCGCGCATCGTCACCAGTTGTATTTCGCGGTCGCGATCACGGTACGGTCGGTCCCGAACACGCAGACGTTCGCCGACTGGCAACCGCTGATGTAGTGGCGGTTGAACAGGTTCGTTCCGTTCACGGCGAAGCGCCAGTTGCGCGTGTCGTAGTGCACACCCGCGTCGAACAGCGTGACGCTCGATACCGTCAGCGAGTTGTCGGCCGCACCGGCCGAAGCGCTCTGGTAACGAACGCCGCCGCCGAGGCCGAAGCCGGCGAGCGGCCCCGTGTGCCACGTCCAGTCGGTCCACAGCGACGCCATCTGGCGCGGACGCGGAATGTCGACCGGCCAGTTGTTCAGCGTGTTGTCGTTCGCCTTCACGACCTTCACGTCCTGGTACACGTACGACGCGATCACCGACAGGTTGCGCGTGAGCTTGCCGGTCGCGCTCAGCTCGATCCCGCGCGAACGCACTTCGCCGGTCTGCACCGACTTCGTGCCGCTATCGTCCTGGCTCGGCAGCGCCGGCGTGATCCCGTTGGTCTGGTTGATCTGGTAGATCGCCGCGTTCAGCATCAGGTTCTTGCCGGGCGGCTGCCAGCGCAGGCCGGCTTCGATCTGCTTGCCGCGGGTCGGCTGCGGCAGCCCGCCGCCGAGCAGGTTCACGCCGATCAGCGGATTGAACGACGTGGCATAGCTGACGTACGGCGACAGCCCGTAATCGCCCTGGTACGTGAGGCCCACGCGGCCGGTGAATGCCGTGACGTCCGCCTTCGTCGACGTGCCGCCCGCGCGGTCGTCCATCCGCATGTTGACCCAGTCCTCGCGGCCGCCGAGCGTCAGCGTCCAGCGGTTCCACTTGACCTGGTCCTGCGCGTACAGGCCGAACGTGTTCATCGTCGTGTACGTGTTGGTGCGGATCGTCGCGTCGGGCGTGAACACCGCCGTCGTGACGGGCTGGTACACCGGGTTGTAGATGTTCAGCGGCGGCGCGGCGGCGAGCCATTCGCTGTCGGTCGCCGTCTGCCGGTTGTACTGGAAGCCGAGCAGCAGCGTGTGCTGGAGCGGCCCCGTCGCGAAGCGGCCTTCGAGGTTGTTGTCGATGTCGAAGCGGCTGTAGTTCATCTGGAACACGCCGGCCCAGCGCGACACGTCGGTCGTGCTGCCGTCGACGAAGCCGTTGCCGAACACCGACCCGTTGTCGAGCGACAGGTGCATCAGGCGCGTGTTCTGGCGGAACGTCCACGCCGGCGTCAGGTTCCGCTCGAACTGGTAGCCGACCGACCACTGCTTCTTGCGGTAGTAGTTGAAGTTCCCGTCGCCCTCGTAGACGTCCTTGTTGATCTGCCCGTTCGGGTTCGGCAGCACCGTGCCCTGCGCGGGCAGGAAGTTCGACGAGATGTCGCCCCAGTCCTGCAGGTACGTCGCGGACAGCGTCAGCGAGGTGTCCGCGTCCGGACGCCAGCGGAACGACGGCGCGAGCGCGACGCGCTGGTCGTTGTTCGGGCCGGTCAGCGCGTTGCCGTCGCGTGCGACGCCGACGAAGCGGTACGCGTACTTGCCGTCCGGGTCGAGCTTGTCGCCGACGTCGATCATGAACTGCTTGCGCGCGTAGTTGCCGATCTGCACGCCGGCCTCGCGCACGCGCTCGCCGTCGGCGAGCTTGGTCTGCACGTCGACGATCGCGCCCGGGTCGCCCGCGCCGTACAGCACCGAGGTCGGCCCGCGCAGCACGCTGATGCTGTCGATCATGTACGGATCGACACGCCAGCTCGCCAGGTTGATCGTGTTCGGCACCTGCAGCCCGTTCACGTACGCGGTCGGCGTGAAGCCGCGCAGCGCCGCGTACCAGTCGGAGCGGTTGTCCGAACCGTACGACGAGAAGCCCGGCACGTAGCGCAGCGCCGCATTCACGTCGGTCGCGCCGGTCATCTCGATCTGCTGCGCGGTGACGACGTTGATCGTCTGCGGGATCTCGTTGATCGACGTACTGGTCTTCGTACCGGTCCGGCTGCGCTTCGCGACGAGCCCGACCGTGCCGTCTCCTTCCGAGGCCGCGTTGACGTTGATCGTCGGCAGCGTGCCGGTCGACCCACTGGCCGACGCACCGTTCTGCGCACTGCTGGCCGATGCCGCGGCGCCCGCGTTCACGGCCGGCGCCGTCTGGGCCTGTGCCTGCCCTGCCGCCACACCGAACGCCACGCTCGCCGCGGCTGCGATCGCACGCAAACGCGTGCCTGTTGCCCACTCCATCTTTCTCTGCTCCACTTGTTTCATGCGGTCTCCGACCGCGCCTTTGTCAAAGAGCGAAAGCCATCCGGCTCGCGCTCACCCCGTTGTCCCGTCGTTTTTCCTGTGATGCCCGGGCCGCGCCTTCTTCATGGGCGGGTGCGATCTCGTTTTCGAGCGACGCGCAGATTTCGTCCGCGCGACGCGCCAGTACCGACAGCAGCGTGTCGGACAGGCCGTGGCTGTCTTCGCAGCAGCCTTGCAGGTAGATGCGCGGCGCGAAGTGCTCGGGCGTCGCGAGCAGGTAGTCGCGCGTCACGTCGCCGCGTGCAAGCGCGTCACCCAGGTGCGGCGCGAGCCCTTCGAGCAGCGCCGAATGCGTGTCGCGGCGGTAGCCGGTGGCCAGCACGAGCGCGTCGAAACGCTCGACGCGCGGGTCGCCGCTCATCCGGTCGCGCAGCGTCAGCTCGATGCGTCCGTCGGCGGTGCGCACCGCCGCCTCGATCGCGCTGTTCGCGAGCAGCGCATGACGCGGCATGCCGTCGATGCGCTGCAGGTACAGCATTTCGTAGATCTGTTCGATCAGCGGCCGGTCGACCACCGCGTAGTTCGTGTCGCGATAACGCTCGAGCAGCGCGCGGCGCGCGTCGTGCGGCTGCGCATAGACGACGTCGGTGAACTCGGGGCTGAAGATCTCGTTGACGAACGGGCTGTCGTCAGCCGGCTTCAACGCGCCGGCGCGCATCACGAGGTTCGCGTCGACGTGCGGGAAGCGGCGCGCGAGATCGATGAACACCTCGGCCGCGCTCTGCCCCGCGCCGATCACCGCGACGCGGCGGCGCTCGCCGTCCGGCGACGCGACGAGCCGGTCGATGTCGGTCAGGTACGACGAAGAATGGATCACGCGATCGCGGCCGAGCGCGGCGAACGCGTCCGGAACCGCCGGCGTGCCGCCGACGCCGACCGACAGCGCGCGCGTGACGCGCTGGCGCTCGTGGCCGGCCGCGTCGCGCGACAGCACGCGCAGCGCGTCGATCCGCGCGCCGTCGCCGTGCACGGGTTCGATCGCCAGCACGGTTTCGCTGTAATGGACGCGGTCGTCGAACGCCTCCGCCACCCAGCTCAGGTAGTCGTGGAACTCGACGCGGGTCGGATAGAAGTTCTTCAGGTTGACGAATTCGTTCAGCCGGCCGCGTTCGAACAGATAGTTGATGAACGTGTAGCGGCTTTTCGGATCGCGCATCGTGACGAGATCCTTCAGAAACGAGATCTGCATCCGGCAGTCGTCGAGCAGCATGCCGCGATGCCAGCCGAATTCCGGCTGGCGCTCGACGAAGCAATGGGCGAACGTGCGGGCGCCGCCGCGCTCGGCGAGGCGCACGGCCAGCGCCAGATTCGACGGCCCGAAGCCGACGCCGATCAGGTCGAATACGGTTTCTCTCTGCATGTCTCAGCTCCCTTGTCGGTGAATCCGGCGCGTCAGACGTGACGGCCGGAGAAGAAGGTCTCGCGCAGCGTGCGCATCCACAGCGGCTGCGCGTCGGCCAGCGCGAGACGGCGCTGCCGCGCGAAGCCATGCCGCGCGAGATGGTCGGCAACCCGCGCGCGGCCGGCCGGCACGGCGCAGCCGACCGCTTCGGTACGCGGGTCGTCGAGAAACAGGTAATGAACGACGGACGGCAGCCAGCCCGCCACGCAATGCGGGCCGCGCCAGCGCGACTCGCCGACCAGCATCCGCAGCCCGCGGTCGTAGTCGCGCGCCGCGACGTGCGGCGCGAGCGCGTCTTCCTTCAGCCAGACCGCTTCGAAATACGCGAACGGTTCGCCGTCGAAGCAGCCGACGAGCGGAATCACGTGCGGATCGGTGTCGGGCGCCGCGCCTTGCGCGCCGGGCGGCGTGCCGGGCCAGCCGTCGCGCACGCGCGGTTCGTCGAACCAGCGCGCGAGTCGCGCGGCGTCCTCGGCCGGCTGCCAGCCGCGCAGCGTGAAACGCACGCCGAGCGCAGGCAGGTCGCGCGCGTAGACCTCGCCGCGCGGCGCGGGCGGCCGGCGCGGATGACGGCGGCCGTCGGTGAACATCGGCAACGTCGCGCACGGCAGATGCGGGCCGACGAGCCACAGATCGGCCTGCTGCGCCCAGCCTTCACGCATGCAGAGGCCGCCGTCGGCGAGCACGCCGCTCGCGCGCAGCGCATCGAGCGCAACCGCCGGCCACGCGGCCGGGTCGAGCCGGATCGCCGCGTGGCGGGCGCTATCCGAAAACGCCGCGGCCAGCGCGACCAGCAGCGCACGCCGCTGGTCGGCCGGGGCCGCGCGATGGTTGTACGCGACGAGGCGCAGCGCGCCATCGTCGCCGAGCTGCGCGCGCAGCAACTGCGCGCCGATGCCGTCGCCCTGCGCGACGCGGATCTGCGCGCCGTCGCGCACGGCGAACAGGCCGTCCGCGAACGCGAGGCGGCAGGTATCGAGCAGCGTGAATCCGTCCGGACGCACTTCAGCCAGCATGGCGCGCCTCCTGTCCCGTTTCCGTGTGCGCATCAAGTCGCGCATCAAGTCGCGCGCCGAGTGCCGCGAGCGTCGGCGACGCGAATAGGTCCGCGACCGTCAGCGAGTGACCGGCACGGACCGCCGCGTCGACGAAGCGCACGACGTCGAACGAGGTCGCGCCGGCTTCGAACAGGTTGGCGTCCGCTTCGGGGGCGGCCGTCGCGAACGTGTCGGACCACAGCGCCGCGAGAGCGGCAGCCGCGTGCGGTGCACGTGACGACGTTGCCGCGCGCCCGTTGCCTTCCGCCCGCGAGCGATGCGACGCCGGCGCGACAGCATGCTGGTCGGGCGCGCCGAGCGCCGCTTCCGACGCGCCGGCGAAACGCGCGACTTCGTCGTGATAGACGTCGACGAGCGCATCGACGAAACCGCGGTCGATCAGCTCGTCCGCATACGAGAATGCGGCGCTCACGCGGCCGTCCGGATGCTCGACGACGTCCAGCTCCAGCGTAAACACGACGCGATGGCGCACCTCGTCGAATCCGGCCAGCGACAGGCCGGCCCAGTCGCGCGCCGCGGCACCCGCCGGGCGCAGGTAATTGAACATCACCTGGAACAGCGGATTGGCCTGCGCGGCACGCGGCGCGCACAGCGCCGCGACGACGTCCGCGAACGGCACGTCAGCGTGCGCGTAGGCCGTGAGCGCCGTGTCGCGCACTTGTGCGAGCACGTCCGCGCGGCGCGCGGCCGGGTCGAGCCGCGTGCGCACGACGACCGAATTGATGAAGAGGCCGAGCGCGTCGCGGGCCGCGTCGCCCGCCAGCTCGCGCGTCGACGCCAGCACGCCGACCGGCTGGTCGGCCGCGCCCGTCGCGCGGAACAGCGCGGTGTTGAGCGCCGCGTGCAGCAGCATCGGCAGTGTCGCGTGCGCGGCCGACGCCGTATCGCGCGCGGCGCGGATCAGGGCGCCGTCGAATTCGAATGCGATGCGGGCCGCACGCCATTGCGGCACGGCCGGTGCGTCCGCGCGCTGCGGCAGCACGCGCGCCGGCAGATCGGCCAGCGCGTCGCGCCAGTACGCGACGCGGGCCGGATGGCACAGTGCGGGCAGCACGAGCGGCATGGCCGGTTGAACGGACGCAATGGCCGCAACGGCCTCATCGGCCGGCGCGGCGCCGCCTTGCACGCGGGCGACATAGCGCGCACGAACCGCGTCGAGCCACAGCTCGATCGATTCGCCATCCGACACGATGTGATGAATCGTCACCGACAGCACATGATCTTCCGCCCCGAGCCGCAGTACCCGCGCGCGCCACAGCGGCGCATCGGCAGCGAGGTCGAACGGCGCGAGTGCATCCTCGTCGGTCAGCGCCGCGGCGCGAACGAGCGCATCGGTTTGCGCCGACAGGTCGACCACCGGCAGTTCGACGGCAACGTCCGAATCGATCCGCTGGCCCGGAAGTGCGTCGTCACGCTCGACCAGCCGCGCGCGCAGCGCCGGATGCACGATCGCGACATCCGCAAAGGCCGCACGCAGCGCATCGACATCGAGCGGGCCGCGCACGCGCAGCGCGACCGGAATGTTGTACGCGGCGCTGTCCGGCTGCGCGCGCCACAGGAACCACAGGCCGAGCTGCGCCGGCGACAGCGGCCACACGCCGTGCGCGTCCGGTTGGGCGACGGCGACGCCCGGCGCTGCCGCACCGGCATGCGCGGCGCGCGGCGCACCGGCGACCTGCAACGCGTACTGCGCGAGCACGGGCGCCTCGAACAGCGCACGCACCGGCACGTCGCGGCCGAGCTGTTCGGCCACACGCGTCGCCACGCGCACGGCGGCGAGCGAATGGCCGCCGAGATCGAAGAAGTGATCGCCGCGCCCCACGCGCGCGAGATTCAGCACGTCGCACCAGATCGCGGCGAGCGCGGCCTCGTCGCCGTCGTGCGGTGCTTCGTACGCGCGCTCGACGCGTACCGGCGCCGGCAGCCGTGCGCGGTCGACCTTGCTGTTCGCGTTGCGCGGCAGCGCGTCGAGCACGATCAACTGCGCGGGCACCATGTAGTCGGGCAGCGTGCGGCGCAGGTGCGCGTCGAGCGTCGCGGCTTCGACCGGCTGCGCGGCCGCCCGTGCGTCGGCTGTCAGCTCGACGTACGCGACCAGCTGCGCGCGTGCGCCCTGCCCGTGCACGACCGCGCATGCTTCGCGCACCGCGTCGTGCGCGGCAAGCTGGGCCTCGATCTCGCCGAGTTCGATGCGCAGCCCGCGCAGCTTCACCTGATGGTCGACGCGGCCGATGAAGTCGAACACGCCGTCCGCGCGACGCCGCACGAGGTCGCCCGTGCGGTACAGCCGCGCGCCCGGCGCGCCGTACGGATCGGGCACGAAGCGCTCGGCCGTCAGCGCCGGGCGGTCGAGGTAGCCGCGCGCGACGCCGATCCCCTCGCCGCCCAGATACAGTTCGCCGATCACGCCGACCGGCAGCGGATGCAGGCGTTCGTCGAGCACATGCGCGGTGCGTGCGCCGACCAGCGTACCGATCGGCAGGTAGGCGGCGTCGCCGAGCTTCGCGAGATCGTCGCCGGGCCGGAACATCCACAGCGTCGGCGTGATGACCGTCTCGGTCGGGCCATAGCCGTTGACCACGCGCACGTTCGGCAGCGCGCGGCGCAGCATCGCGAACGCCTCGCGCGACGTCGCCTCGCCGCCGACGGTCAGCGAACGCAGCGTCGGCGGCGCGCCGTGCGCGAGCGCCCATTCGGCGAGCTGCGCGGCGCAACCGGGCGGCACGTAGGTCATCGTCACGCCATCGCGGACCATCATCGCGCAGGTCTGCGCGGGCGGCCACAGCACGTCGGCCGTCACCGACACGGCGGCGCCCGACATGTACTGCGAAAACCAGCCTTCGTGCGCGCCGTCGAAGTTGACCGACTGGAACAGCAGGAACACGTCGTTCTCGCCCGCGCCGTAGCGCTCGGCGATCGCCGCGCAATGCCGCGCGAACGACGCATGATCGACGATCACGCCCTTCGGCTTGCCGGTCGAGCCCGACGTGTAGATCGCATAGGCCGCGTGGCCCGGCAGCACGTCCGGCAGCGCGACGTGCGCGGCTGCGTCGAGTGCGTCGACTTCATCGGCGCGCCACACGCGCAGATCCGGCAGTTCGGGCAGCGACGCGGCGCTCGCGCCGTCGGTCAGCACGTGCGCGATGTGCGCGTCGCCGACGATCTGCGCGAGCCGTTCGCGCGGATGCGCCGGATCGAGCGGTACGAACGCGGCACCCGACTTCAGCACCGCGATCAGCGCGACGAGCAGGTCGACCGAGCGCTGCAGCGCGACGCCCACGCGCATTTCGGGCCGTACGCCGGCCGCCACCAGATGGCGCGCCAGCCGTGCCGCGCGCGCGTCGACTTCGCCGCGCGTCAACGCGCGATCGGTATCGGCAACGCCGCGTGCGTCGGGCCGTGCCTGCGCATGCGCGGCGATGCGTGCATGAACGGGCACGAACGGTTCGGATTCGGCGGCGCCCGCCGGGGCGTTCCATGCGAAGAGCTGTTCGCGTTCATCGGCGGGCAGCCAGTCGAGATCGCCGACCGGCATGCCGGGGCGCGCGAGCGCATCGGCCAGCAGCGTGACGAAGCGCGCGGCCAGCCGTGCGATCGCGTCCGCGTCGAACAGGTCGAGCGCGTAGATGAACGCGGCGTCGAACGTGCCGTCCGGCGTCGCTTCGACCGAAAGCGTCAGGTCGAATTTCGCGGACGGCGTGCCCGACGGCAGCAACGCCGCCGACGCCGCGCCGAGCGCCGGCAGCGCGCGGCGCTCGCCGTACGCGGCCATCACCTGGAACAGCGGATGGTGACTCGCGCTGCGCGGCACGCCGAGCGCGTCGACCACCTGCTCGAACGGCACGTCCTGGTGCATCTGCGCGTCGACGAGCGCTCGCTGCGTGCGCGCGACCAGCGACGAGAAATCGCCGTGCGCGGGCACGTCGACGTCGATCGCGAGCGTGTTGACGAAGAAGCCGATCAGGCCGGCGACTTCCGCGCGTTCGCGGTTTGCGGCCGGCACGCCGACGCAGATCCGCGCGTCGCCGGTCGCGCGCGCCAGCAGCGCGTCGAGCGCGGCAAGCAGCACCGCGAACGGCGTGGTGCCCGAGGCAGCCGCGAATGCGCGCAATTGCGCGCCGACGCGTGCGTCGAGCGAAAACCCATGGCGTGCGCCGCGCGCACTGCGGCGTGCGGGTCGCGCAGCCGCGCCCGGCAGCGCCAGCACGCCGCGTTGCGGATCGAGCCGTTCGCGCCAGAACGCGAGCTGGCGGTCGCGCTCGCCGGCGTCGAGCCAGCGGCGCTGCCACAGCGCGTAGTCGGCGTACTGGATCGGCAGCGGCGCGAGCGGCACCGGCCGGTCGGACGCATACGCGCGATAGAACGCCGCGAGCTCCTCGAGCATCACGCCCGACGACCAACCGTCCGACACGATGTGATGCACGGTCAGCGCGAGCCAGTGACGGGTCGCATCGAAGCGCACCAGGTGAGCACGTACGAGCGGCGCCGCGCCGAGATCGAACGGTTCGGCTTCGTCAGCCGTGGCGACCTCCTGCGCGCGCGCCGTGCGCTGCGCATCCGGCAGCGCTTCGAGATCGGTTTCGCGCCACGGGCAACGCAACGGCGCGTGGATCGTTTGCGCCACGCCGTCCTGCGTTTCGTCGAAGGTCGTGCGCAGCGCCTCGTGGCGCGCGATCAGCGCGTCGCACGCCAGGCGCAGCGCATGCGCGTCGAGCGGGCCCGTCAGCGCCAGGCGCTCGGTGATGTGATACGCGTCGGGCGCATCGATCAGCCGCGCATGCAGCCACAGCCGCGTCTGCGCGAACGACGCCGGCACGCGCTCGCTGCGCGGCGTGCGCGGCGGGATCGGCAGCACGCGGAAGTCGATGCCGGCCGCGCCGAGCTTGTCGATGAAGACCGCGCGCTGCGCGTCGGGCAGTTGCGCGAAACGCGTCGCGAGCGCGAGCCAGTCGGGTTGAACCTTCGTCATCCGTCGTCCTTATTGGGTTTCCAGTTCGCCGAGCAGCGCATCGATCGCGCTCGCCGCGTCGGTTTCGCCGCGCGCCGCGCAGGCCGCGTCGATCGCCTCCGCGCAGCGCGCCAGCGTGCGCATGTCGAACAGCGTGCGCAGCGGCAACGCGAGCCCCCAGTGCAGGTTCGCCTGCGCGTGGGCCTGCGTCGCGAGCAGCGAATGGCCGCCGAGCAGGAAGAAATCGTCGTCGCGGCCGATCGCCTCCACGTGCAGCACGCGTTGCCAGATCCCGGCGAGCGTGCGTTCCGTGTCGGTCGCGAGCGCGACGTCGGCTGCCGCTTCGCGCGCCGGCGCGGGCAGCGCATGGCGGTCGCACTTGCCGTTCGGCGTGACGGGCAACGCGTCGAGTTCGATCAGTCGCGACGGCACCATGTAGGCCGGCAATTGCGCACGAAGCGCGTCGAGCAGCGCCACCTGGTCGAGCGGGCCCGCGTCGCCACGTGCGACATAGCCGATCAGTTGCTCGTCGCGCACGATCACGACGGCGTCGTTCACGCCGGGCGCCGCGCGCAGCAGCGCCTCGATCTCGCCCGGCTCGATCCGCTGGCCGCGCAGCTTGACCTGCGTATCGACGCGGCCGAGGTAGTCAAGCGCACCGTCGGCACGCTGTCGGGCGAGGTCACCGGTGCGGTACATGCGCGCGCCCGGCACGAACGGATCGGGCACGAAACGCTCGGCGGTCAGCGCCGGACGGCCGAGATAGCCGCGCGCGAGGCCCGCGCCCGCGAGATACAGTTCGCCGGTCGCGCCGGCCGGCACCGGCTGCCACGCCGCATCGAGCACGTGCAGTTGCAGGTTCGCGATCGGATGGCCGATCGGCACCGCGGCAGTCTCCGCATCGTCGGGGCCGCAGGTCCAGTGCGACACGTCGATCGCGGCTTCGGTCGGCCCGTACAGGTTCACGAGCGTCGCGTTCGGCAGCAGCCGCGCCATCTTCGCGACGAGTTCAGGCGCGAGCGCCTCGCCGCTTGCAACGATCAGGCGCACGCTGTCGCACTGCGCGGCAGCCGAGAAATCGTCGAGATACGCGGCGAACGCGGCCAGCATCGACGGCACGAAGTGCAGCACCGTCACGCCGTGTGCGTGGATCGCGGCGGCCAGGCGCGCCGGGTCGCGATGGTCGCCGGGCGCGGCGATTGCGAGCTTCGCGCCGATCGCCAGCGGCCACACGAATTCCCACACCGACACGTCGAAGCCGAACGGCGTCTTGTGCAGCACGACGTCGTCGCGTGTCAGCCGGTAAGCGTGCTGCATCCACGCGATCCGGTTCGCGAGCGCGCCGTGCGTGTTGCCGGCGCCCTTCGGCTTGCCGGTCGAGCCGGACGTGTAGATCAGGTACGCAAGCTGCGCGTCGTGGATCGCTGCGGTCGCGCCGGCGGCATCGCTTTCGGTTTCATCGGCGGTTTCGTCGGCGAGCAGGTCGGCAACCGTCAGCAACTGCGTGCCTGCACCGTCACCGAGCGCCGCTTCGACTTGTTCGCGCAGATGAGCCTGGGTAATCGCGACGGCCGGCCGCGCGTCGCGCAGCAGGTACGCGATGCGCTCGGCCGGATAGTCGGGATCGACCGGCAAGTAGGCGGCGCCGGCCTTCAGCACGCCAACCAGCGCCATCACCATGTCGAACGAACGCTCGACGCACAGGGCGACCGGCGTGTCGGGCTGCACGCCGCGCCGGCGCAATGCGGCCGCGATGCGCGACGTGCTGGCGTCGAGTTCGCGATAGGTCGCGCGATGCACACCGCCGTGAACGTCCGCGTATTCGAGCGCGATCGCGTCGGGCGTCGCCCGCGCCGCATCGGCGAATTGCAGATGCAGCGGCTGGCGTTGCGCGTCCGGCCAGGTGTGCGCTGTGTTGCGCGCACGGACCAGCGCGTCGCGAGTCACGTCGTCGGCGATCGACAGCGTGCCGAGCAGCGCATCCGGCGTGCGGGCCAGCGCATCGAGCGCGCATGCAAACGCGCGGTGCCAGGTTTCAACCTGCCGCGCATCGACGCGCGCGGTGTCGTAGCCGTAGTCGATCGTCAGCTCGGCGCCGCTCTCGATCACGAGCGTCAGGGCGAAATCGGTGGCTTCGATGCTGCGCACGCCGCTCAACGCCAGCGCACGCGGATCGGCGTCGCGCGCCGTGTCGTCCACCGGGTAGTTCTCGAACACGACCAGCGTGTCGAACAGGGCACCGCCCGCGCCGCGCGCCCAGCGCTGGATGTCGGCGAGCGGCGTGTGCGCGTGCTCGGCGGCAGCCGCGTTCTCGCGTTGCAGCGTTTGCAGCCAGTCGGCCGCGCGTTGTTGCGGCGCCGGCGCGGTGATCACCGGCAGCGTGTTGATGAACAGGCCGAGCACCGAATCGACGTCCGCGAGTGCATCGGGGCGGCCCGCGACGGTCGCGCCGAACGCGACGGCCGGCTGGTGCGTCATCCGCTGCAGGGCGAGCGCCCAGGCGCCCTGCACCAGCGTGTTGACGGTCAGCTTCAACGCGCGTGCGGTTTGCGCGACACGCGTCATCACGCCGGCGTCGAGCGTTGCGCGCCACGTGAGCATTTCGGCATCCGCACGGTCGGCCGTGCGTGCCGCGATCAGCGTCGGTGCGTCGAGTCGTGCGAGGCGTTCCGTCCAGAAGCGCTCGTCGGCGTCGCGGTCGCGCGTGCCGAGCCAGGCGATGAAGTCGCGATAACGCAGCGCCGGGCGGCTTGCGAACGGCGACACGGCATCCGGATCGCGATAGTCGCGCAGCACGTCGGCGAGCAGGCGCGCCGTGCTCCAGCCGTCGAGCAGCACGTGATGACGCGTCCACACGACGCGCCATGCGTCATCGGTCACGCGGATCAGCGTGAGGCGCATCAGCGGCGGCTCGCGCCAGTCGAAACCGCGGGCGCGATCGGCCGCGAGCCAGGCGTCGAAATCGGCCTCGAGCGTGTCGCCGCGGGTGCGCCAGTCGAGCCGTTCGACCGGCATCCGCGCATGGCGATGCACGCACTGCAGCGGCGCGGCTTCGTCCGGCATCACGCTCGTGCGCAGGATGTCGTGGCGGGCGATCGACGCGTCGAATGCGGCCGCGAGCCGGTCGGCGTCAAGTGCGATCGCGGTCGCGACGAGCTGGTTCACATAGCTGGCGTGACCGGGCGCGAACAGCGCATGGAACAGGATGCCCTGCTGCATCGGCGACAACGGATACACGTCGTCGATCGTGCGCCAGTCGAGCGGCGCGCGCTCGATCGCGGCCTGCGTGAGACCGGCGGACTGCGCGAGCGGGAAATCGCCCGGCGTCGCGCCGCCGCCGCGATGCGCCACGCGCGATGCGCACGTGTCGACGAGTTCGCGCAGCGCCGCCGCGAAGCGTTCGGCGAATGCGTCGATCGTCGCGCGTTCGAATTGCGGTGCGCCGTAGACCCAGTGCACTTTCAGCGTGCGCGCGCCGTCACGATCCGTATCGAGGTACGCATGGATCGCGAGCGTATTGCCGAGCGGCCCCTGTGGATCGCGCTCGACGCCTGCGCCGCCGAAGCGCGGCACGAGCGCGGCATCGCGCGGCGCGTCGAACTGGCCGAGATAGTTGAACGTGACGCGCGGGCGCGGCACGGCGGCCAGCGCCGCACGCGTCGCCGCATCGCCGTAGTGCGCGAGCACGCCGAAGCCGAGACCCTTGTGCGGCACCGCGCGCAGCACGTCCTTGACCGCGCACAGCGTGTCGCGCGCCGTGGCCGCGACCGGCAGCGTCACCGGGTAATGGCTCGTCAGCCAGCCGATCGTGCGGCTGGCGTCCGCGTCGTCGAACAGTGCCTCGCGGCCATGCCCTTCCAGTTCGACACGGCACGACGCGGTGCCGCTCACGCCGGCCAGCGCCAGTGCGAGCGCCGCGCCCAGCAGGTCGATCGTCTGCGTGCGATAGGCCGCATGCGCATCGGTCAGCGCCGCGCGAGTCAATGCCGCGTCGATCGTCTGCACGACGACGGCCGCATCGGCGTTCGTTGCCGCCGCGTCGGGATGATCGGGCACGATGTCGTCGCCCTGCGCCATGCCGGCCCAGTACGCGGCCTCGGCCGCGAACGGCGAGCCCGGTTCCGTTGCCGCACGTGCGAGCCGAGCCGCCCATGCATCCGCACGCAGGCCCGGCTGCGACAGCTTGACCGGCGCGCGTTCGCAAGCGGCGCGGTACGCCGTGTCGAGGTCGTCGAGCAGGATGCGCCACGACACGCCATCGACGATCGCATGGTGAATCGCGAGATGGAGCTGCGTCGAGCCGTCCGGCAAGCGCGCCGCGCAGGCGCAGGCAAGCGGCCCGCGGCCGAGGTCGAGACGACGCTGCAGCGCGTCGAAGCGCGCAAGCGCGTCGGCTTCGTCGCGGGCGGAGACGTCGGCGAACGGCAGCGCGTCGTACGGCTTCGCCGCCTCGCTGGCGTGCCACGTACCGTCGGCGCGACCCGCGAAACGCTGGCGGAATGCGTCGTGATGCGTCAGCAACGATGCGAAGGCGCGCGCGAAGGCGTCGGCGTCGAACGGCCCGCGCACATCGAACGCAACCGACTGGTTCCAGTGGCCCGGATGCGGGATATCGAGCGCGAAGAAGCGCTGCTGCGCGGGCGTCAGGACCTGCGCAGCCGCCGCCACGCCAGCCGCGGCCGCAGGTTGCGCGGCGGCAGCGGCAGCGGCAGCCACGTCCTCCGTCTTCGCAATGCGTGCGAGTTCGGCGACCGTCGGGCCGTCGAACAGCTGCTTCGGCGTGAATCGCACGCCGCGCTTGCGCGCACGAGCGATCACCTGCAGCACGAGAATCGAATCGCCGCCGAGCGCGAAGAAGTTGTCGTCGCGGCCGACCTTCGGCGCCTTCAGCACGGCCTGCCAGACTTCGGCGAGCACCGTTTCGACCGCGCCCTGCGGGGCATCGCCGGATGCCGTCGCGACCGGCGTGGCCGCCCGTTCACGCAACGCGGCACGATCGATCTTGCCGTTCGCGGTGACCGGCAGGCGCGCGAGCGCGACGAACTGCGCGGGCACCATATAGTCGGGCAGCTTCGCGGCAAGCGCTTCGCGCAACGCAGCCTCGTCGAAGTTCGCACCGTCGCGCATCACGACGAACGTCGCGAGCCGCATGCGGCCGTCGTGTTCGATCGCGAGGGTTTCGGCCTGTGCGACCTGGCCGGCTGCGCGCACGGCCGCGCTCACCTCGCCCGGTTCGACGCGATAGCCGCGAATCTTCACCTGATCGTCGATACGGCCGAGGAACGCAAGGCGGCCGTCCGCGCGCAGGCGCACGCGGTCGCCGGTGCGATACAGCCGCGCGCCGGGCGTGAACGGATCGGGTACGAAGCGCTCGGCGGTCTGCGCCGACCGCCCGAGGTAGCCGCGCGCGACGCCCGGCCCGCCCAGATACAGTTCGCCCGTCGCGCCGGCCGGTACGCACGCGCCGAATGCGTCGAGCACCAGCGCACGCGCATTCGGCAGCGGCAGGCCGAGCGGCACGCCGCTCGCGGGATCGCGCGCATCGGCGGCAATCGACGCCGTGTCGCAGGCAATCGCTCCGACCGTCGCTTCGGTCGGCCCGTAGTGGTTGATCACGCGGCAGGCTGGCGCAAGCGCGGCCAGGCGCGCGACGAGCGCCCACGTGAGCGTTTCACCGCCGGTCACGAGCGCGTGGCGCGGCAGTACGTCCGCCGGCACGCGCGCATCGAGCAGCGCCTGCAGGTGGCTCGGCACGATCTTCAGCACGCCGACGTCGCGGCGGCGCATTTCATCGGCGAACAGGTCGGGATCGAACGCGCACGCGGCCGGCAGCAAGTGCAGCGTGCGGCCCGCGCACAGCGCGCCGAACAGTGTCGTGTGGCCGAGATCGGCCGCGACGGTCGACACCATCGCGAACGACGCGTCCGGTGCGAACGCGAGTTCGTCGAGCATCCCCTGCACGTAGTCGGCGAGTGCGCCGTGCGACACGACGACGCCCTTCGGCGTGCCGGTCGAGCCCGACGTATAGACCAGGTACGCACCCTGTTCCGGATGCGGGGCGAGGCGCACGCCGGCGGCATGCGCGAGCGTGGCGTCCTGCGCGAGCGTGTCGACGTCGAGCGGCTGTGCGTCGATGCCGGCCGGCCACGCGGCCGGCTCGGCGACGAGCGCCCAGCGCGCGCCGCAGTCGGCCGCCGCCGCGGCCAGTCGCGCGGCGGGCTGGGCGGGATCGAGCAACACCGCAAGTGCACCGGCCTTCAGCGCGCCGAGCAAGCCGACGACGAAGCGCGCCGACCGTTCGATGCAGACGATGACGGACGCTTCGGCGGCCACGCCGCGCTGGGTCAGCGCGCGTGCGATGCGGTTCGATGCGTCGTCGAGTTCGGCGAACGTCAGCGACGCCGACGCGTCGGCGAGCGCGACGCGATGCGGATACGCGGCCGCCTGCCGCGCGAACGCGGCGACGATGTCCGCATGTTCGACGCGCAGCGCACGGCCGTCGCGCGGCTGGCGCGAAGCCGCCGATGCATCACACGGCAGGACGGCCGTCGTTTGGTGCGGATCGCGCGCGGCCGCACCCACGAGCGCCGCATAGCTGTCGAGCCATGCGCGCGCGGTGTCGCCGTCGATGCAGTCGGTCGCATAGGCCGCGACCAGTTCGATGCCATTAGCATCGTCGGTGAAATCCACGGCGAAGTCGAAGCGTGCGGCGAGGTCAGGCCCCGGTGTCGCGACGGCCGTCGCGCCCGGCAGCACGCTGTCGTGCCGCGCGTCGAACTGCTGCGCGAATTTCACGCGCAGCCATTCGTCGCCGCGCTTGACCGGCGGCTTCACCGCATCGACGACGCGCTCGAACGGCACGTCCTGGTGCGCGACCGCGTCGAGCGCCGCCGTGCGCGTCGCATCGACGAGCGTGCGGAACGACAGCGTCGGCGCCACGCGTACGCGCAGCGCGACCGTATTCAGGAACAGGCCGAGCAGCGCGCGCGTTTCCGGGCGCTGGCGATGCGCGACCGGCACCGCGACGACGACATCCGTTGCGCCGGTCAGGCGCGACAGCCACGCGTCGAGCGCGGCCAGCAGCACCGTGAAGGGGGTGGCCTGCGCGTCGCGCGCGAGTTGCCGCACGTCGGCCGCGACCGCGTCGGGCAGCCGCACCGACACGCGTGCGCCTTGCAGCGTGCGTACCGCCCCCGGCTGACGATCGACCGGCAGCGCGAGCGGGCCCGGCACGTCGCGCAACGCGCCGCGCCAGTAGTCGAGCTGACGTCCCCCCTCGCCGCCGGCCAGCATGTCGCGTTGCCAGTCCGCATAGTCGGCGTACTGGATCGGCAGTTCGGGCAGCGACGGTTCGCGGCCTTCGGCGTACGCACGATAGGCGGCCGACAGTTCGTCAAACGCGCAGCGCGAGCTCCAGCCGTCGGTGATCGCGTGATGGCCGGTCAGCAACAGGCGGTGACGGTCGTCGGCGAGTGCGACCAGCGTCGCGCGCAGCAGCGGGCCGCGTGCGAGGTCGAACGGTTCGGCCGCATCGCGCTCGGCGAGCCGCGCGGCTTGCGCGTCGCGTGCGGCGGGCGGCTGGTCGCGCAGGTCGACGTCGACGATCGGCACGTGCAGATGCGCATGAATCCGCTGCATCACGACGCCGTCGTCGTTGTCGACGAGCGTCGTGCGCCAGGCTTCGTGGCGCTCGATCACGTGATCGAGCGCGCGCTGCAACGCAGTGCGATCGAGCATGCCGTCGATCGTCCAGTGCGCGGCGATGTGATACGCGGCGCTCGCGTCACGTGTTTGTGCGAGCACCCAGAAACGTTGCTGCGCAAGCGATGCGGCACGGTCGACGTGCGGCGCGTCCGATTCGGCCGCTTCGGCCGGCGCGCGGCGCGCGGAAATGGTGGCCAGCGGTTCGCCGGTTTCGCGTTCCGCGCGATCGACCGCTTCGGCCAGTTCGAAGAGCGCCGGATCGGCGAACAGCGTATCGAGCCGCAGGTTCACGCGTACTGCCGCGCGGATCGCCGCCTGCAACTGCATCGCGGCGAGCGAATCGGCGCCCAGCGCGAAGAACCGGTCGTCACGCGACGGCGTGACGTCAAGGGCGAGCAGCGTCTGCCAGAGGTCGGCGAGCTGCCGTTCGGTCGGCGTGCGTGGCGTGTCGCCGCTGCCTGGTGCGGTGTCGCGCGCGGCGGCAATCTTCTCGCGCAGCGCGGTGCGGTCGATCTTGCCGTTCAGCGTATACGGCAGCGCATCGCAACGCACGAACCGGTGCGGCTGCCAGGCGGCCGGCAGTTGCGCGGCCACGTGTGCTTTCAGCGCCGCATCGTCGGCCGCCGCGCGCAACGCGACGCACGCGATCAGCCGCGTCGGCCCGTTGCCGGTTTCGGCGACCACGGCCGCGTCGGCCACGGTCGGATGCGAGCGCAGGCACGCGGCGATTTCAGCGGGCTCCACACGCACGCCGCGCACCTGGACCTGATCGTCGAGGCGGCCGAGATAGTCGAATGCGCCGTCTTCGCGCAGTCGTGCGAGATCGCCGGTGCGGTACACGCGCGCACCGGGTTCGCCGTCGGCATCGGGAATGAAACGTTCGGCCGTCAGCGCCGGACGGCCGTGATAGCCGCGCGCGACGCACACGCCGCCCAGCAGCAGTTCGCCCACGCCGTCGCCTTCGCCGCCGTCGATACGCACGACGCGCGGCCCGATCGCGCGGCCGATCGGCAACGACGCATACGCGTCGGTGGCGGCCAGCGCGGGCGTCTCGCCCGGCTCGACCGGCCACAGCATCGGCGAAATGACGGCCTCCGTCGGCCCGTAGCCGTTGATCAGGCGTACCGACGGGAACGTGCTGCGGACGAATTCGAATGCCTGCTGCGGCAGCGCTTCGCCACCGAACGCGAGCACGCGCAGTGCCGGCGGCACGCCGTCGCGCGCGGCCACCGCCGCGAATTCACGCAGGTACGCAGGCGGGAACGCGGCGACGTTGACCGATTCGTTCACCATCAACGCATGCGCGGCATCCGGCGCGAACGGCTGCGGCGGCGCCACGACGATGCTGGCGCCGGTCGCGAGCGGCGCCAGCCAGCATTCGTGCGCGGCGTCGAAATTGACCGATGCGAAATGCATCAGGCGGTCGCCGGCCTCGATCGGCAGCGCGGCCGCGAGCGCGTCGCAGTGCGCGGCGAGCGGCCCGTGTTCGACGACGACCGCCTTCGGCGTGCCGGTCGAACCCGACGTATAAATCATGTAGGCGGCCGAACGCGGGTGGACAGGCACGGCTTCGTCATCGGCGTAAATGTCTCGCCCGTCCGCCGCTTCCGCTGCCACTGCCGCGTCAACCTCGTGTTCGAACGGCGTACCGAGCGCCGCACGGCCAGCGGCATCGACGATCCCGTGCCGCAACTGCGCATCCTGGACGATCCAGTCGAGGCGCGCGGCCGGATGACGCGGGTCGAGCGGCACGAACACACCGCCCGCCTTCAGCACGGCCAGCAGCGCGACGAACAATTCGCACGAACGCTCGACGCACACGCCCACCCGCACTTCCGCGCCGACGCCGGCCGCGCGAAGTTGACGGGCCAGCCGCGATGCCCGCGCGTCGAGCGCGCCGCGCGACAGGCGCAAGTCATTCTGGAAAGGAATCGCGATGGCGGGTGCGGCGGGCGCGAGGCGCGCCAGTTCGCGGATTCGGTGATGCAGCGCAGTCGGGAAACTCGTCATGTGCGTGAAGTCCTTCGGTCCGGCCGCTTCGGCCAAGTCTCGGGGCCGCTTGGGGCGGCTTCACTGGTGTGACGAACGGCGCGGCCGATTTTTTACCGTTTTGTGCGCAAAGTCCGTGCGAAGGCTTTTTTTGTACACGCCGCTAAATATTTGCGCGGCCCGTTCGTCTATCAGGGAGGAACGCCGGAACGGGGCCCCGCCTCGCCGGCCGCTTTCACGTCCGTTTTGCCGTTTCCGCGTTTTCGCTTGCCTTCCCTTTACCGACGTTGCCGATGACTGCCGCCCACGAGCCTTCTTCCCCGCCGCCCCTCGACGCTTCCCCCGGCCGCCCCGCGGCGCGCCTGATCCTTGCGCTGTTGCGCGAAAGCCGTGCGTCGCTCGCGCTGGCGCTCACCGCGTGCGTGCTGAACGGCGTCGCGAGCGTGCTGCTCGTCGCGACGCTGAACCGCGCGCTCTCGCAGCCGGGCGCGGCCGACGCGTCGCTCGCGTGGCGCTTCGCGCTGTGCGCGGTGATCGCGCTCGTCACGCGAATCGTGTCGGGCACGCTGTTTGCCCGCCTGTCGCAGGACACGATGGCGCGGCTGCGCGTGCATCTCGCGCGGCGCGTCGGCGCGGCCGAGCTGCGCGACATCGAGCGGATCGGCGCGGCGCCGGTGCAGTCGGTGCTGACCGACGACGCCACCAACGTGTCGATGCTGTTCTTCGCGCTGCCGAACCTGGTCATGCACGGCTCGATCGTGTTCGGCTGCCTCGGCTATCTCGCGTGGCTGTCGTGGCCCGTGTGCCTGCTGGCGCTGGCCGCGATCGTTGCCGGCTCGCTCGGCTATCACACCGGCGATCGCCGCGCGATCGCGTCGCTCGAGGCGGCCGGCCAGGCGCAGGACCGCCTGTTCGGCTATCTCGGCTCGCTGTTTTCCGGCGCGAAGGAACTGAAGCTGCACGACGAACGCGCACGCCAGTTCGTCGACGGCCAGCTCGGCGCCGCGATCGGCGAAGTACGCGATCACCGCCGCCGCGCGTTCAGCGCATATGCGGTCGGTGTCGGCTGGATCATCTTCCTGTTCTATGTGTTCCTCGGCATCGCGTCGTTCTGGCCGCAACTCGGCGTGCATGCCGATCCGGCCGCGGCCGCCGGCTACGTGGTCGTGTTCCTGTTCATGCTCGTGCCGCTCGATGGACTCCTGAACAACCTGCCGACCGTCAACGCGGCCCGCGTGTCGCTCACGCGGATCGAAGGCGTGATGGCCGAATTCGGCGCGCTGCGCACGGTGCCGCCCGCGTCCGATGCACCCGACGTGCCGCCGGCCGGCTCCGTGACGCTGCGCGGCGTCACGCATGCGTACTTCCACGAGCGCGACGAACGGATGTTCAGCATCGGGCCGATCAACCTGACGATCCAGCCGGGCGAGCTTGTGTTCATCGTCGGCGGCAACGGCAGCGGCAAGACGACGCTCGCGAAGGTGCTGACGGGGCTCTACGAGCCGGAAGAAGGCACGATCGAGGTCGACGGCCGCGCGATCGGCTGGCGCGAGCGCGCCGCGTACCGGCAACGCTTCAGCGCGGTGTTCAACGATTTCCACCTGTTCGATGCGCTGCTCGGCATCGTCGATCCCGACGATCCGTCCCGTGCGCAGGCCGACGCACGCGCGAACGCGCTCGTCGCGAAACTCGCGCTCGACCACAAGGTGAAGGTGGTCGACGGCGCGTTCTCGACCCGCGCGCTGTCGACCGGGCAGCGCAAGCGGCTCGCGCTCGTCGTCGCGTACCTGGAGGACCGGCCGTTCTACCTGTTCGACGAATGGGCAGCCGACCAGGACCCGTCGTTCAAGGCCGTGTTCTACGAGCAACTGCTGCCCGAGCTGCGCGCGCGCGGCAAGGCCGTGATCGTGATCACGCACGACGACCGCTACTTCGATCTCGCCGACCGCCTGCTGAAGCTCGACAATGGGCGCATCGTCAGCGACACGACGCCGGCGCGCTCGCGCGCGCAGGATGGCGTCGATGCGCTGAGCGCGTAACACCGCAGTCGATCAAAAAAATCGCCGACGCGTTGCAATGGCAGTGCGTCGGCGATTTGCGTTTCAGAAGGACAGGTTCCGGGTGGGCAGCGCGATCGTGGAAAAGCCCGGGCGGTTCACCGCGAATCAGGCCGACCGCAACGCCCTGCCCGTCGAAGCCGAAGCCGAAGCCGCATCATCCGCCGATCGAGCGCCGCGCACGCACGCGCTCAACGCACGGCCGGCAGCTTCAGCATCGTATCGGTCATCACGTCGGCCAGCTTCAGCGCCGACATCGGCCCGCCGAAGCCCCAGATATTGCGTTCGACGAGCGCGATCCGGTGCGCCTTCATCGCGGGCACGAAGCGCCACACCGGCGAATCGAGTTTCGCGGACAGCGGCACCTCCATCCCCGAGGCGGTCACGAACAGCACGGCCAGCTCACGCTGCCTGAGCAAATCGGCCGACGTCACGTACAGCGTGCCTTCCCGCGTCGGCTTGTTCGGCCACGGATCGAGACCGAGCACCCTCGCGAGGCCCGCCGACGTGCTGTTGCCCGTATAGGCCCAGTAGCGGTCGGGCAAGCCGAGATCCTGCAGCAGCGCGACGCGCTCGCCCGTTCTGCCCGCGGCCGCGAGCCGCGCCGCATTGCGCGCGATGCCTGCATCGAGCTGCGCGTCGATCGCCTGCGCGCGCGCGTCGCGCCCCGTCACCGCACCGATCGTCCGGAAGATCCGCCGCATCCAGTCGAGCTGCGTGACCGGTACGCCGCCATCGGACACGTTCGGGCTGAACTGGAACAGGATCGTCGGTGCGATCCGGTCGAGCGCGTCGAAGATCGGCGCATGCCGGAAGCCGACGCCGATGATCAGGTCGGGCTTGACCGCCGCGATCGCCTCGAGGCCCGGCTCCTGGCGCGAACCGATATCGGTCACGTGCGCGAGCCGGTCGCTTTGATAGCCGAGCCAGCCCGGATAGAACGCGGTATCGGCCATTCCGACCGGCACGATGTCGAGCGCGATCACGCTTTCCGCGAACATGAAGTCGAGCGCGACCACGCGCTGCGGGCGCACCGGCATCGTCGCGCTCGCCTGGGACACGACGGGATTGCCGGCCAGCGACACCGCGCCCGGCGCGCGCACGCCCTGCGCGCGATGGGCGTCGAGGGTCGCGGCAACGGCGCTGGACCGTGCGCCAAGCGCGCCGCAGCATGCGGCGCCGAGCGCCGCGAGTGCGCCGAGCGCGTGCCGGCGGCCGGCATCCGTCACCGGATCGCGTCCTGCCCGGCCAGCGCCGCGTCGTCCATCGTCAGTAGCAGGGGGCAGCTTCCACACAGTTGCGTTTCTCCAGGAATTTCATAGCGCAGGCAGCACACGCGGCGCGTGCGAAACGGCGTCGGCAGCAGCGCCGAGCGCGGCACGGCATCGCGCACCGGCACGCGCAGCGGATTCGGTTCGCCATGCATGCAGCTCGAACCGAACAGCCAGTCCGCATCCCGGACGGGATCGGCCGCGCATGGCAGCGAACGATACGTATCGAGCAGGTAGTCGAGCAGGTTGCCTGCGTTGCTCCACAGCACGCGCGGCGTGACGCGGCCCATCGCCGCGAGCGCGTCGATCACGGCGCCAAGATGCGAGACGAGCCCCGCATAGCGTGGCGCCGGGGCGTCGCACGGTTCGCCGAGCGCATCGCGCGGGAAGTACAGCGCGGCGGGCATCCCGCCGTCGAGCGCGACGAACGTGCGCTCGGGCGTCATGTCGAGCGGGCGGCCGAGCGTCAGCGCGGCGACGACGCCGGCCGGCGCCGCGCGGCCGAAATAGTATTTGCTCCATTGCGACATCAGCGCGCGCGCATGCCGCGCCGGATCGCCGCCGTAATGGCCGACCATCGCGTCGAGCACGATGTCGCGGTGCGCGGGCAACGCGCTGACCGGCACGACGATGCGGCCCGGCGCGCGCGCGTCGTCGGGCATGCCGAGCCAGACGACGTCGAGGTGTTCGGCGAACGGTTCGGGCGCGAACGTCGAAAAACGCGTGGCAGGCGCGCCGTCGAGCGCGGGCGTCATCGCCCTGCGCGCCGGGCGCGGCGCCCCTCGAGGATCAGCAACCCGAGCAGGTACGGTGCGCCGATCAACGCGGTCAGCACGCCGGCCGGCACTTCGCGCGGCGCGACGACCGTACGCGCCGCGAGATCCGCCACCCCGAGGATCAGCGCGCCGCACGCGGCCGCGAGCCACAGCCGCGTACGGTGCCGGCGCGCGCCGAGCATCGTCGCGACGTGCGGCGCCATCAACCCGATGAAGCCGACCGGCCCGACCGCCGCGACGGCCGCGCACGCGGCGAGCGTCGCGATCGTCAGCGCGAGCGGCCGCAGCACGGCCACCGGCAGGCCGAGCGCGGCCGCCTGATCGTCGCCGAGTGCGAGCATGTCGAGCGGTTTCGCGAGCCACGCAAACACCGGCACGGCGAGCACGCACCACGGCAGCAGCATCGACACCTCGCCCCAGCTCCGGCCATAAGTCCCGCCGACGAGCCACACGACGAAACGCGCGGGCTGCACGCTTTCCTGCGTGATCAGCCATTGCGCGAGCGTGGTCCACAATGCGCCGATCACGATGCCCGTCAGCGCCACCGCGAGCGGCGCGTAGCGATGCCGGTGATTCAGCGCGAGCGTGATCGCGAGCGACAGTCCGCCGCCGATCAGCGCGGCAGCCGCGAGCGTCAGGTGGCCCATCAGCGGCCACGTCGACAACGCGAACAGCGTGACCAGCCCCGCGCCCTGCGTGACGCCGAGCACTTCAGGGCCCGCGAGCGGATTGCGCACGACGCTTTGCATGGCGACGCCGCTCACCGCCAGCAGCGCGCCGGCCAGAAGCGCGCACAGCAGGCGCGGCATGCGCAGGTCGATCAGCATCCGCGCGAGCGCATCGTGACCGGACAGCGCATCGGACCAGCGCCCGATCGACAGCCATTCAGGGCCGGCCGATACGCCCACCAACACGATCAGCACGCCTGCCGCGACGAACAGCGCGGTGCGCAGCGGCCAGCCGAGCCGTTCGAGCCAGCCCACGAGCCGCGTCGCGCCGCCGCCTGCCGCGCGTTCGGCATCCGCATGCAGCACGCCGGACCACGCGGCGCCGCGCCGGATCATCGCGAGCATCAGCGGCGTGCCAACGAGCGCGATCGCGACGCCGGTCGACAGCGTCGCATCGAGGCCCGACGCGAGCACCGCGCTGTCGGTGACGAGCACGAGCGCGCCGCCCGCGAGCGCCGACAGCGGCACCAGCACGCCGAGCCGCGCCGCGCGCGCGCCGCGCACCTGGCGCAGCAGGTTCGGCGCGACGAGGCCGACATACGACAGCGGGCCCGCGATACTGACCGCCACGCTCGTGAACGCGACCGCAACGATCGTCGCGGCGAGCCGCGTCGCATCGACGCGCACGCCGGCCGCGGCCGCCGCATCGTCGCCGAGCGTGAGCGGATTCAGCGGCCGGATCACGAACGGCAACGCGATGAGCGGCACGACGAGCCAGCGCGCGGCGAGCCCGAGGCCCGTCGCGCCCGGCTGGTAGAGGCTGCCGTTGGTCCACAGCGCGGCGCCCGCGATGTTCTGCTCGAAGAAGGCGAGCACGAGCGTCGACAGCGCCGCGAACAGCAGCATGCACACGCTGCCCGCGAGCACGAGCCGCAACGGCGTCGCGCGCCAGCCGCCGGCCGCGGCGATCGCGCAGGCGGCCGCGGCCAGCCCGCAGACGAACAGCAGCGGCACCGACGCGACACCGGCCAGCGCCGGCACCAGCATCGCCGCGAGCAGGCCGAGCTGGGCGCCGCCCGTCACGCCGAGCAGGTCGGGCGACGCGAGCGGATTGCGCGTGAGCGACTGGAACAGCGCGCCCGCGATGCCGAGGCAGCCGCCCGCGACGAGCGCGGCCGCGACGCGTGGCAGGTTGAGGTCGAACAGGAACACGTGCGCGAGCGTAGCAGCATCACTGCCGGGCACGGCGTCCCGCCACACGCGCAGATCGGGGGCGACGCGCAGCGCCGCGACCAGCGCGATCAACGTGACGAGGCCGAACGCGATCGCGCCTGCCCGGCCCGCAGCCGCGCCCTTCCCCGCCGCCGCGAGGCGCTTGCGCATCGCGAACGTCGTCATACGGCGAGATCCCGGTCGAGGACGCCGGCCGCCTGCGGCGCGCCGTCGGTGGACGGCCCGTAGGCCGGCACGCACATCGGGGCGCCCGTGCGCGGATGCGCGAGCTTCAGCATCTCGACGCCGAACGCCGCACGCAGCCGCGCCGGATCGAGCATCGCGTCGGGCGTGCCCTGCGCGACGAGGCGGCCCGCGCGCATCAGCACGATCTCGTCGCTGTACGCGGCCGCCTGGTTCAGGTCGTGCAGCACCCACACGATCGTCAGCCCGCGCGTGCGGTTCAGCGTGCGCAGCGCATCGAGGATGTCGAGCTGGTGATGGATGTCGAGGTAGGTCGTCGGTTCGTCGAGCAGCACGATCGGCGCCTGCTGCGCGAGCGCCATCGCGATCCACGCGCGCTGGCGTTCGCCGCCGGACAGCGCACCGACGTCGCGGTTCGCGTCGTCGGCGAGGCCGCTCGTCTCGAGCGCCTCGTCGATCGCCGCATGGTCGGCGCGCGACAGCCCGCGCAGGAAGCCGCCGTACGCATAGCGCCCGTACGCGACGAGCTCGCGCACCGTGAGGCCCGACGGAATCTGGTTGAACTGCGCGAGCATCGTCAGCTCGCGCGCGAGCGCGCGACGGCGAAACGACGCAAGCGGCCGGCCGTTGACTTCGACATGGCCGGCACGGGCGGGCTGCAGGCCCGCGAGCGTGCGCAGCAGCGTGCTCTTGCCGCAGCCGTTCGGTCCGCACAGCGCGGTGACGCGGCCGGCCGCGATCGACAGGTCCAGCCCGTCGATCACGACATGGTCGCGATACCCTACCGACAGCCCGCGCGCGGCAAGCGCGGCGGTACTACACGTCATCAATCCTCCGTTCGGTCGCGCGGGACCGTATGACTCTGCGCCATCGCGACGACGACCTTGCGCGGCCCCTCGAACGGGTCGCGCGCATGCGCGGTCAGCATGTTGTCGAGCATCAGCACGTCACCCGTGCGCCACGGGAACACGATGCGCTGCTGGTCGAGCACGCCGCGGATCTGAGCGAGCGCATCGGCCTCGAGCGGTTCGCCATCGCCGTAATACACGTTGCGCGGCACGTTCTCGAGCCCGACCGCGTCGACGAGCGCTTCCTGCATGTCGTCGTCGAGCGCCGACAGGTGAAACAGGTTCGCCTGGTTGAACCAGACGCGCTCGCCCGTGCGCGGATGGCGCGCAACGGCCTGGCAACGTTCGCGGGTGCGCAGCAGCAGTTCGCCGTCGTCGTCCGTGCGCCACGTGCATTCGATGCCGCGCGCCGCGCACATCCGTTCGACCTCGGCCGGCTCGTCGGTGCCGAACGACTGCTGCCACGGCAGGTCGAGCCCCTGCCCGAAATTGCGCACGTACAGCAGCTCGCGCTTCTCGAAGCGCGCAACCAGCGCCGGATCGAGCGCGCGGTATACCGCGCGGCTGTCCGCGATCGGCGTCGCACCGCCCTTCGGGGCCGCGAGCGCGCAGTGGAACCAGATCCGCAGCGGCCATTCACGCGTGTACGACTGCTCGTTGTGCAGCGGAATCGCGCGGTGCGGCGGATATTCGGTCGACGTGTAGACCGCGCCCTCGACCTGGCTGCGCGGCGTCGACGCGTATTCATAGCCGATCAGCGGATCGCCGAACGACGCCGCGAACTGCTGGAACGCGTCGATCGACGGCACGTGAAAGCCCGTGAACAGCACACCGCCCGCCCGTTCGAGCGTGTCGGCCGCGATCTCGCGCGCGAGCGGCGCGACGTCGTCGATCGACATCCCGTCGCTGCCGCGCGGCGACACGACGGTGGGCAGCCCCGGCTCGATACGCAGGTCGTCGAGCGTCGGCAACGAAAGCAGGGTCATGCAACGTCCTCTTCAGGTGGCGCGCCGGAAACCCGGCGCAGCGGGTCACGATGCGCGGGTCGCGCGCTCGCCGTCCATCGCGCGGCGCAGGCTCGCGGGGCGCATGTCGGTCCAGACGGTCTCGATGTGCGCGAGACAGTCGGCTTTCGGGCCGCTCACGCCGATCTCGCGCCAGCCGGCCGGCACGGGCCGGAACGTCGGCCAGATCGAATACTGTTCTTCGTCGTTGATGACGACCGTATAGACGAGGTCGTCGGTGTCGGCGGAAGGCGTCGTGGCTTGCGTCATGATCGGAAATCGCTGAGGCGGTTGAAGGTGGCGAAGCGGTGGTTTCGGCCGCTCCTGTCTGTTAGACGATTGGCCGGCGCGGTTTTTTACCGGCGGCGTGCGCGGCCGCCCAGGAACACCGGGCACGCGACGCCGCGATGGCATGCGTCGAGGCATTCCGCGCAGTGGCGCTCCGCGTCGCGCACCATGAAATGCACGAGCGTCTGCGACACGTTCAGCGCGCGCGCCGCCGTCTGCAGCGTCTCCTCGCGCAGCCGCACCATCTCGAAGGCGGCACGGCTGCGCGCCGGCAGGTCGTCGAGCGCGGCCCACACGCGCCGCAGCGTGTCGCGCGTCAGCAGCGCGGCTTCCGGCGTCGGCTCGGGCGACGGCACGTCGAAGCCGTCGTCCTCTTCCGTGTGATAGACGTTCTCGAGGCTTTGCCGGCGGCACGCGTCGATCGACGCATTGCGCACCATCCGCGTCACGTACGCGACCGGCTGGCGCACCGCGTCCTGGTTCGGGAATTCGACGAGTTTCACGAACACGTCGTGCACGACGTCCTCGGCGCGGCTCGCGCAACCGACGAAACCGCGCGCGACATTGACGAGCATCGCGCGATGGGAGATCAGCACGTCGAGCAACGCACCCTGCGCACGGGCCGCTGCGGCACGGCGCGCACGCGGCGGCCGGTCGGGAAAATTGCCGAGGAACGGGTTCGCCGCTGCCGCCGCCGGTCGGTCGAGCACTTCCGCCATCGCCATCGATCTGCTCCGTCAAATTCCGAGATAGCGCAATTTAACGTAAACGCAAATCATTCTCAATACGATTACGAAATGCCCCTTTCGTTTGTCAGGATTTGTCTGAATAATCGATCAAATCGTTGCTCGGACAGATAGGACGGGGCCGCCAGCGGCGCCGCGCCGACACGATCTTTCACGCGTCTGTCGATACGCCTGCGCGTGTCATGTGCGGTAGCAACTTATTACCACGTGAAATTTTGAGGGCTCGTACGATCAGGTTGCCGTTTCCAAGGGAGAACGACATGAAATCCATCGTGTTATCCGCCGTCATGGCGGGCGTGGTATCGAGTGTGATGCTCACCGGCTGCGTCGCCTATCCGGCGCCGGCCGAAGTCACGATCGGCTGGCATGGCGATCGTTACTGGGACGGAAATCGCTACTGGGAGCGCCGCGACTGGGAGGCTCAGCATCCCGGTGGACATGACGACCGCCGCGACGATCGCCGTGACGACCATCGCGACGATCAGCGGCCGCAGCAGCAGTGGTGATGCCCTCCTCTTCCCGTAATTCGATCTTCAACAACAGGACCTCAACATGAAAACGCTACTCAAGACCCTGACCGTCGCGGCGCTCGCCGCCGCCGTGCTCGTGCCGGCGATCGCCGAAGCGCATCCGCACCGCGTGTGTCACTTCGATCATCACCATCACAAGATGTGCCGCTGGGTGCGGTAAGCAGAGCAACGCGCCGGGAAACCGGCGCCGCTCCGTCACGGTCCCGTCCGATCGCGAAAATGACCGTGACGACCGCAGCAGGCTGCCGGACATCGCAGTCGCCCCGAAACCCTCCGATGCGAGGGTTTTTTGTTGCCCGCCGCCTGCGTCGGGATCAATAGATGAACAGCCGGATCGTCGCCGTCGCATCGAATCGCCCGATCTTCGGCGGCCCGAACGACTTCAGCACCGCGTCCATCAGCACGCTCTGGTTCATCACGTTCGACGCGAACTGCGCCAGCGTGAACTGCTCGTTGAACGGAATCGCCTTGCCCGTGCCGTCTTCGATGCCGATGCCGAAATTGCTGTCCTTCGCGGGCACCAGCAAACCGTTCCGGACCGGATAGCTCGTTTCGAAGTACCCGTCGACGCGCACCGCGACGTTGCATTTCTTGGTCAACGACAACGAGAACCGCTTGCGCGGCACCGCCGGCATGAAGCCGTTGCCGACCGCCTGCACCTGCCCGAAATTGACGATGCCCGGCTCGGGCGTCACGAGCACGTCGACAAAGCACGGCGTCGGCTTGAGATTGCTCAGGCCGCTCAGGCGATACTGGAAACTCGGGTTGATCGCGTTCAGCCCTTTCGCGCCGTCGAACTGGAACACCGTGTAAACGTCGCTTGGCGGCTGCACCCACGACCCGCGCTTGCGCACCACCACCTGGTAGGCAATGTCGATCGAAATCTTCGGGCACCGGCCGGCGTTCAGTTCCCGGTCCGTGCACGGCGGCACTGTCTTGCCCGTCGGTACGCCCGTGCCCGGCTGGTTCCCCGCACCGAAATAGTCGGTGCCCTTGTAGCGGATGCCGATCTCGAGCCCCCACCCGGCCGGGTTCTGCTTGTTCGGATTCGCATAGAACGAGATCGGGTCGGAAATGTCGATGTTGCCCTTGCCGCCCAGATCCTTGAAGCAATAGCCCGTCGTATTGCGAACCGGCGACACCCAGATCACGTACCCGTCGGGCGCGTCGGTCGGATAGGACGCGACGCCGCCGATCGGCTCCGTCATCGATGTCGCGCCGCCGCTGGTCACGCAGCGCACCGCGAACGCCGGCTGCACGACGGCGACCAGCACGGCCAGCATCGCCCAGCGCAACCACGCCGTCATCGTTGGCGCGCCCTTTCGCATCCCCCCGCTCATTTCTTCACGCTCTTGCACGCACCGGCCTCACACGCATACTCCACCGCCACCTGGCCGCCGTAGTCGTCCACATGCGTGACGAACAGCGTCGCCGGCGTCGCGGCCTTGAACGGCACGTCGGCCGTGCTCATCGGGCTCACCATCACCGGCTCCAGCGGCACATGCGTCTTCTGCGCACCCGAAGCCAGGTCGACGATCGTGATGTGATACGGCGTCGGATTGTCGAACACCAGCTTGTGCGCGGCCGGATCGACCCGCAACGTCATCGGCAGCGTCCAGTCCTCGTCGCGCGCCGGCTGCACGGCCTTCGGCCGGTAGAACAGCTTCATCTGCGTATGCAGCGCGATCTGCAGCGTGTTCGGCGTATCCGTCTTCGGCGGCACTTCGCGGATGTTCAGGTAGAACACCGATTCGCGATCGGCCGGCAGCTCGGTGCCCGGCAGCTTCGCGATCCGCAGCACGTTGCGCTCGTTCGCCTCGACGCGCTGCAGCGGCGGCACGACCATCAGCGGCGACGTGATCTTGTTGCCCTTCGCGTCCTCGAGCCACGACTGCACGAGATACGGGTACGTCGTGCTCTTGTTGGTGATCGTGACGATCGCGGCCTGTTCGCCTTCGTTGAAGATCACGCGCGTGCGATCGGGCACGATCGCCGCCTGCGCGGCGCCCGCGAACAGCGCGCCGGCGGTTGCGAGCACGCACCCTGCGCGCCGCGAAAAGGAAAGGGAGAAGGAATTTTTCATCGCTGGATCCGTGAATTCATCGTTCGACCCGTGCGGCCGCTGCATGCGACTCGCCGGGCGTCTGGCACGTCACCGGAATCGGCGTGCCTTCGAGTTGGAGCTGGTTCGGCAGCGTGTCGATCGTGCAGAGCGTGCGTTCGCCCGCCCGCACCGCCAGCGTGGATTTCGGCTGAACCTGGGTCAGGAACGCCGCACCGCCCTCGCCGACGATGCCGAGTTCCTTGCCGTTCGCCACGTCCTGCACCGATGCGCCGAACGGCAGCGGCTTGCCGGCGGGGTCGGTCAGCGTCAGGTACAGGTTGCTGCCGCGTGCGGCGGAAAATTTCACGAAGCCGATCGCGCCGTCGGTCAGCACCATGCGCTGGATCGGGTTCGTCACCTGCACTTCGAGCGGCAGCTTCTCGACGTTGACGGTCGCGTCGTACACGTTGTACGGCGAGATGCCGTCGAGCACCGCATAGCCGCGCGAATCGGTACGCGAGAGCGTGCCGGACAGCGGCACATCGGGCACGCCATCGGTCGACACCAGCAGGCGCGTATCGCCCGCATTGCCGTTCGCGTGCGCCGACACGCCGTATTGCGTCGCGACGAACGAACCGTCGACTTCGAGCGATGCCGCCGCATACGCATTGGCGAGCGTCGACGCCTGCGCGGTCAGCTGATACGCGGACGAGCGCTGGCGGTAGCTCGCGTTCGCCGACGCGCGTCCGTCGGTCGCGCCCGCGTTGATCTGGTAGGTGCGGCCATCCGGATCGTCGTAGATGTAGCCCGCGTTCACGCTCGTGCTGCCGCTGCCCGTCGTCAAGTTCGATGTGACGGTATGGCGGCCGCCGATCGGCAACGTCGCGGTGACCGAGACCTGGTTGCCGCTGGCACCGGCGCTCTGCGTACGGAAGGCCGACACGCTCACGTTCAGGTTGCGCAGCGTGCCGATCGAGAACGCGCGCGTCAGCGTGAGGCCCACGCGCTGCTCGTTCGCACGTTCCCAGTAGGTCGTCTGGTCGTACGAGAAATAGGTCGATGTATCGCCGAAACGCTTCGACAGCGTCGCCGAGTAGCGCTGCTTGCTGTTGGCGAGGCCGTACGCGGTCGGGTCGCCCGAGAACTGCGCGAAGTTCGTGTATTCGCGCTCGGAGAAGCGATAACCGAAGAAGCGCACGTCGGCATCGAGCCCGTCGAAGTGCTTCGAATAGTTGATGCGGTACGAGTTGCCGTTGCGCGTCGCGCCGTTCCACCACAGCGTCGCCCGCGCATGCGTGACGTCGGCCGACAGCGCGCCGAACGCGCCGAAATCGCGGCCCAGGCCGAGCGCGATCGACGTATAACCCGACGCGGCGATGAAGCCGCCGTACGCCGTGACGTCGAACGGCAGGCCGTAGGCGATTTCACCAAAGCCGAAGAACGGCGTGATGCCGGCGCCGCCGAACTGTCGCGGCTTGCCGACGGCGGCCTTGTAGCGCAATTGCCCGGCGCGCGCGAGGAACGGCACGGCGGCCGTCGTCACCTGGAAGCGCTGCACGCTGCCGTCCTCTTCCTCGACCGCGACGTCGAGCGTGCCCTGCACGCTCGTATTGATGTTCTGCAGCGCGAACGCGCCCGGCGACACGCGCGTCACGTACAACACGCGGCCCGCCTGCGAGACCGTCACGGTCGCGTTGGTGCGCGCGACGCCCGAGATCAGCGGCGCATAGCCGCGCAGCGAAGGCGGCAGCATGCGGTCGTCGCTGCGGATCGACGCGCCCGTCAGCGCGAACGTGTCGAAGATGTCGGAAGTCAGGTAGTCGTCGCCGAACGTCACCGTCGACTGGATCGACGGCAGCGCGCGAAAGGCATAAAGCCGGCTGAAGCGGAACGTGCGGTCCGCGTAGGCCGTATTGCCCACGTTCGATTGCGCCTGGTAGTCGCCGCGAAAGCGCCATGCATCCCAGTTCGCGCCCACCGTCCCGTAGGCCTGGATCGAATTCGTCTGGCTGCCGCCCGTACCGAAGTTGCGGTTCGTGTTCGCGATCACGCGATAGTCGAGCATCGCGCCCGGAATCCCTTCGGACCAGCGCGACGGCGGCAGGTAGGTCGTGTCGGTGAACTCGAGCGCGGCCTGCGGAATCGTGATCTTGAGCCGCCCGTCGCTTTTCAGGTAGCGCACGGTCGCCCCCTCGATCGCGCCGAGATCGACGCAACGTCCGCCCTGGAAGCGCGGCAGGTCCTTCAGGAGCGACGGCTTCAGCCCGAACTGCGCGACGAGTTCCGGCGGCAGGCACGGCTTGCCCGCCCCCGAAGTGTCGACGGCGATGAATTCGATCGCCTGCAGCCCGTAGAACAGGTCGTTGACCTGCACGTCGAGCATGTACTCGCCGGGCAGCGTGAAGTCCGCTTGCGAGAACTGCGACAGATCGACGTTGTTCGAGCCGTCGATGTTCAGGAACGACGAATTGAATTCCGTCGCATGGCTCTGGCTGCTGACAACCAGCACGGAGACGCAAAGGAAGGAATGTCTGATTCGCACGCGGCGCTACCGGAAGTCCAGGGAAGAGGAAAAGGAGGAAAAACGAACGAGGAAGGGTGCGCGCACCCTTCCCCGGTACGGCGGCTTACTGGTAGCGGACCGTGAAGTTCGCGACGCCTTCGGCGGTACCCGGCGTCACGCCGGCTGCGGTCGCTTCGTACATGGCGGCGAAGCGTGCGATGTTCGTGCCGTTCTGCAGCACGGTCGGTGCCTTCTGCTCGGCGCCGTTGTCCAGGTATTCGCCCGACGCGGCCTGCAGGCGGATGCCGACGTTGGTTGCCGAACCGATCGTCGCGAGCAGCTTCGGCTGGCCTGCGCTCGACGTGCCCGTGAACGTGAAGTACGCGTTCTGCGCGACGCTCGTGTCGCAATCGGTCAGCTGGATGTCGAACTTGGTCGGCGTGGACTTGTCGCCGGCCTGCTTGAACACGTTGGTCGGCACCTTGCCGAGGTTCACGGTCTGGTTGACCGAACCCGAATCGATGCCGCATGCGCCCGCGACGATCTCGCCCGTGAAGTTGATCGTGCCGGTGCCCGCTGCGAAGGCCGAGGTCGACAGGGCCGCGAGTGCGACAGCGGTCAGGAGGGATTTTTTCATGACGTTACCCGTATGGAGTGCAAATGGAGTAGATGACGTGGCGGACACAAACGGCAGCGCGTGGTTGGCTTCCGTCCGTCACGAGGCGGCATTATCGAGATAACCATGAAAGTTTTCTGTAAATCATTGTCAAATGCTTCTGACAATCTTCGATTTACCCCTCCAAACCCGCACCATTTCCCACCCGTTTTCAATCCAGAGATTTTTATCCGCAGTCCTTTTTTATTCCATGGAAGCAATTGAAGATTAAAGACATTTTCGATCGACAGTCGCTGCCAACCCGCTTCTCCTTGCTGGCATTGGCTCCAGGCAAATCATCCGGGAAAAAGACAAAATCTTGTCCAACGCCGCCATCGTTGCCTGGCGGCAACGCCAATATCAAATCATTTTCAACAAACAGGAAATTAACTCGCGATTCAATCAATATGATTCTTTCGCGCAAACGATTGCGATACGAATGCAAACGTTTTGCTGCGACACTTTGCCACCCTCATTATTTCCAATATATGGTTAATTGGATTGTCAATTCCGGATCGTAAAGCGCCCATATAAGCGGTTGCCGGAACCCGACATCCGGACCGCATCGCATGGGAGAAAGAAGGAGAAATGACCCGCGCACGTTTGCGCGGGATGGCGACACGAACGGTCGCAAGACGAGGGCTGCTCCGGAACGCGTACGTGCGCGTTGCTGCAGGATGAGGAACGTCCTGGCCGGCCTGTCAGTGGGGAACGCTATCGCTGGAACAGCGGTATGGATCGAAGGAAGCGGCGGCGGCACGCCGAAGCGTACCGCCGCCGTCATGCCGCCCGGTGCGTTGTCGCGTCAGGCGACGGGCATTAGGCGGAAGCCGCGGCCTCCGCCGACGCCGGCGACCAGCCGCCGCCGAGCGCACGGTACAGCGTGATCGCATTCGCGAGCCGGAGCTGCTTGAGCCGGATCAGCTCCTGCCCCGACTCGTACGTGCTGCGCTGCGCGTCGAGCAGTTCGAGATACGTCGCGACACCGCCCGTGTAGCGACGCTCCGCGAGCTTCAGCCGCGCGCCGTCGGCCGCATGGACGTCCTGCTGCGCGGCAAGCTGGCGATCGATCCAGTCACGCGCGGCGAATGCGTCGGCCACTTCGCGGAACGCGGTCTGCACCGTCTTCTCGTAATCGGCAACCGCGATGTGCTTGCGCGCGTTCGCGACGTCAAGGTTCGCGCGATTGCGTCCGCCCGCGAAGATCGGCAGCGTGATGCGCGGCGCGAACGTCCACACGCTCGTGCCGCCGGCAAACAGGCTCGACAATGTGTCGCTGACCGAGCCGTAGTCGCTCGTCAGCGTGATGCGCGGGAAGAACGCCGCGCGCGCGGCGCCGATCTGCGCGTTGGCAGCCTTGAGCCGCGCCTCCGCCTGCCGGATGTCCGGCCGCCGTTCGAGCAGCGTACTCGGTGCGCCGGGCGCCACCGGCGCGATCGACAGCGTGTCGAGCGCGGTCGTGTCGCCGGGTACGTTGCGCGCGAAGTCGCCCGCGAGCAACTGCAGCGCCCGCACGGACTGCGCATGCTCGCGCTGCAGCGCGGCCTGCGACGCGCGCGCGGATGCCACCAGCATCTCGGCCGAGCGCAGCTCGATCGCATCGCTCGTGCCGGCCGCATAGCGGCGCTGCGTGAGCGCGGCCATGCGTTCGCGAGCCTCCAGCGTGCGCTGCGCCAGCACGAGCTGCTCGTGCAGCGAGCGCTCCGACACATAGGCGAGCGCCACGTCGGCGATCACGCCGATGCGAACCGTGCGTTGCGCGTTCGCCGTCGCGAAGTATTCGGCGAGTGCCGCGTCGGACAGGCTGCGTACGCGGCCGAACAGGTCGAGCTCGTACGCGCTGACGCCGACGCCCGCGCGATACAGCCCGCTGATCGCGCTTTCGCGCACGACCGGGTCGTACTGCCGCGCACGGTCGTAGCCCAGGTTCGCATCGACCGACGGCATCAGGTCCGCGCGCTGCACGCCGTACAGCGCACGCGCTTCCTCGAGACGGCCGGCCGCGACCCGCAGGTCGCGGTTGTTCGCGAGCGCCGCATCGATCCACGCCTGCAACGCGGCGTCGGTAAAGTAGGCGCGCCAGTCGTCGAGCAGCGCGGCGGCGTCGGGCGACGCCTCGGCCGCCGGTGCGGCACTGCCGTCGACCGGCGCATAGGTCGCCGGCACCGGCGCCGCCGGCCGCTCGTAGCGCGGCGCGAGCGTGCAGCCGGCCAGCGCGAGCGCGGCGGCCAGCGCAACCTGAACCCGCAGCGCGGCGCGTGCATTCAGCGCAAACATCATTGAGAACCCTCCATCGCCGCCGGCTGGGCCCCGCCGCGCCGGCGCGGGCCGACGTCGAACAGGCGGCCGACGATCACGAAAAACAGCGGGACGAGGAACACCGCGAGCACGGTCGCCGTGATCACGCCGCCGAGCACGCTGGTGCCGATCGCCATCTGCGCGCCGGACGCGGCGCCCGACGCAAACGCGAGCGGCAGCACGCCGACGCCGAACGCGAGCGACGTCATCACGATCGGCCGCAGCCGCAGGCGCGCGGCCTCGAGCGCCGCGTCGACGAGCGACATGCGCTGCGCGACCAGGTCCTTCGCGACTTCGACGATCAGGATCGCGTTCTTCGCGGACAACCCGATCGTCGCGATCAGCCCGACCTTGAAGTAGATGTCGTTCGGCATCATCCGCAGCGTGACGCCGAGCACCGCACCGATCACGCCAAGCGGCACGACCAGCATCACCGCGAACGGAATCGACCAGCTCTCGTAGAGCGCCGCGAGCGCGAGGAACACGACGAGCACCGACAGCGCGAACAGCATCGGCGCCTGCGCACCCGACAGCCGCTCCTCGAACGACTGCCCCGACCACGAGAAGCCGGTGCCGGCCGGCAGTTTCCCGGCGAGCCGCTCGATCGCGGTCATCGCTTCGCCGCTGCTGTGGCCTGCCGCGGCCGAGCCGTTGATCGTGAACGACGGATAGCCGTTGTAGCGCGTGAGCTGCGGCGGCCCCATGGTCCAGTGCAGCGTCGTGAACGCCGCGAGCGGCACCATCTCGCCGCGCGTGTTGCGCACGCGCAGCTTCTTCACGTCGTCCGGATCGAGCCGGTGCAGCCCGTCGGCCTGCACGACCACGCGCCGCACCTGCGTGCCGTGCATGAAGTCGCCGATATAGTCGGAGCCGAACATCACCGCGAGCGTCGTGTTGATCTCGTCCATCGACACGCCGAGCGCGGACGCCTTCGCGCGATCGATGTCGAGCTTCAGCTGCGGCGCGTCCTGCGTGCCGGCGAACATCAGGTCGGTCAGCGCCGGATCCTTGCGGCCCGTCGCGAGCAGTTGCTCGCGCGCGGCGCTGAACGTCGCGTAGTCGAGCCCGCCGCGGTTCTGCAAGCGGAAGTCGAAGCCGCTCGACGAGCCGAGATCGGGCAGCGCCGGCGAGTTCATCGCGAACACCGTCGTGTTCGGCGTGCTCGCGAAGCGCTCGTTGATGCGCGCGACGATCGCCTGCACGTGAGCGTCTTCGCGCTTGCGCTCCTTCCAGTTCTTCAGCGTGACGAAGATCATCCCGCCGTTCGGCCCTTCGCCGTACAGGTTGAAGCCGCCGAGCGCATACGTGAACGCGGCCGGCTCGTCGCGGCGGATGGCCGACTCGACCTCGCGCACGCTCTGCATCGTTTCCGCGAGCGGCGTGCCTTGCGGCCGGATCACCATCACCATGAAATTGCCCTGGTCCTCGTCCGGCAGGAACGCGGTCGGCAGCTGCGTGAGCATCAGCGCCGCGGCACCGGTCAACGCACCGTATACGACGAGCCAGCGCACCGGCTTCTTCAGCATCGCGCCGACGCGCGTCGCATAGCGCTGCGTCGAGTGTGCGACGAAGCGGTTGAACCAGCCGAAGAAGCCGCGCTTCTCGTGATGGTCGCCGGACACGGGCTTGAGCAGCGTCGCGCACAGTGCGGGCGTCAGCGACAGCGCGAGGAAGGCCGAGAAGCCGATCGACACCGCGAGCGACAACGCGAATTGCCGGTAGATGTTGCCCACCGCGCCGCCGAAGAACGCCATCGGCACGAACACCGACGTCAGCACCACGGTGATCCCGACGATCGCGCCGCTGATCTGCTTCATCGCCTTGACGGTCGCGTCGTAGGGTTGCAGCCCCTCCTCGACCATCAGCCGCTCGACGTTCTCGACCACGACGATCGCGTCGTCGACGAGGATGCCGATCGCGAGCACCATCCCGAACATCGTCAGCACGTTGATCGAGAAGCCCGCCGCATACATCACGCCGAACGTGCCCGCGAGCGCGACCGGCACGACGAGCGTCGGGATCAGCGTCGCGCGCAGGTTCTGCATGAACAGGAACATCACGAGGAACACGAGCACGCCGGCCTCGATCAGCGTCGTGACGACCTTGTTCATCGACACGCGCACGAACGACGACGTCTCGTACGGGATCTGGTACTTCACGCCCGGCGGAAAATACGCGGACAGCTCATCCATCGTCGCGCGCACGCGCTTCTCGGTGGATACCGCGTTCGAGCCCGGCGCGAGCTTGATGCCCATCCCGGTCGCGACCTTGCCGTTCACGTATGACGGATAGTTGTAGTCGTTGCCGCCGAATTCGACGCGCCCGACGTCGCGCAAATACAGCGCGGAGCCGTCGGCCTGCGTGCGCAGCGCGATCGCGCCGAAATCGGCCGGCGTCTTCAGCGGCGCATCGGCGAACACGGTCGCCGCGATCGGCGCACTGGCCGGCACCGCGCTGCGGCCGATGTCGCCGATCGTCACGCGCGCGTTGTGCGCGCGCACGGCCGACGCGATATCCGACGCGGTGAGGCCGTGCCCGGCCATCTTCACCGGGTCGGGCCAGATCCGCATCGCGTACTCGGCGCCCCAGAACTGCACCTTGCCGACACCCTCGACGCGACGCAGCGCCTGCGCGACGTTCGCCGACGCATATTCGCCGAGCTGCACGGCGCTCATCCGTCCGTCGTCGGACGTCAGCGACACCACGAGCTGAATGTTGTCGGCGGCCTTCTCGACCTGGATGCCGTCGCGCCGCACCGGTTCGGGCAGCCGCGCCTCGACCGTCTTCAGCCGGTTCTGCACTTCGACGGCCGCGAGATCGGCGTTCACGCCCTGCTTGAACGTCAGGTACAGCGATGCCGCCCCGGCGCTGCTGGTGGCCGACGTGTACAGCAGCCCCGGCGCGCCGTTCATTTCGCGCTCGATCAGCGCGGTCACCGATTCCTCGACGACTTGCGCGGACGCGCCCGGGTACGTCGCATAGATGCTGACGACGGGCGGCGCGATGTCCGGGTACTGCGCAACGGGCAGCGAGCGGATCGCGAATGCGCCGCCCAGCATGATGAAGATTGCGATCACCCACGCGAAGACGGGGCGATCGATGAAGAAACGTGCCATGGTGGTGTGGTGTTAACCGGTCAGGTTTGACGGGCAGCCGCCTGCGAAGCGGCCGCTGCCGGCGCTGCCTTCGACGGCGGCGCCTTCTCGACGGGCTTGACGGCCGTATCGGGCGCGAACTGCGCGGCGTTGTCGACGATCACGCGCTCGCCGCCCGCGAGGCCGCGCGTGATGCGCCAGTCATGGCCGCTCATCTGGTCGGCGGCGACCTCGACGTCCTTGACCTTGTCGTTCGCGCCGACCACGCGCACCGACGTGCGCTCGGCCGTGCGCAGCAGCGCATCGCGCGGCACGAGGATCGCCCGCTGGTCGACCGCCGTGTCGAGCGCGATCCGCACATACGCGCCCGGCAGCAGCTCGCGCTCCGGATTCGGGAACAGCGCGCGCATCGCGACGGTGTCGGTGGTCGGATCGACCGCGAGATCGCTGAACAGCAGCTTGCCCTTCAGCGGATACGCGGTGCCGTCGGCGCGCAGCAGCGTCACCGCGATGTCGTGCTGCGCGATGCCCGTCGCACGCCCGCTCTTCACCGCTCGGCGCAGCGCGTCGACGTCGGCGGCCGGCTGCGAGAAGTTCACGTAGATCGGATCGAGCTGCTCGACGGTCGTGAGCGGCGTCGCCTGGTCCTGGCCGACGAGCGCGCCTTCGGTCACGAGCGCGCGCCGTGCGCGGCCCGCGATCGGCGCGGTGACGGTCGCATAGTCGAGTTGCAACTGCGCGCGTGCGAGCTCCGCCTTCGCGGAAGTCACGCCGGCCTTCGCCTGCGTGTCGTCGGCAACCGCCTCGGTATGGTCGCGCTCGCTCACCGCGCGATCGCGCACGAGATCATCGTAACGACGGCGCTTGTCGCTCGCCGCGAGCGCGGCGGCCTGCGCCTTCGCGAGCGCACCCTGCGCGGCGTCGCGCGCGGCCTTCAGCGGCGCGGGATCGATGCGGAACAGCACCGCGCCCTGCTTCACTTCCTGGCCTTCCTCGTAGGTGCGCGCGGTCACGATGCCCGCGACCCGCGCGCGTACTTCCGCCTGCCGGTATGCGTCGAGCCGGCCCGGCAATTCGACGGTCATCGGCACGGCCGTCGGGCGCACCGTCACGACCGTTGCCTGTTTCGCGGCCTCCGGCGCGGCGTCCTGGTCGCCCTTTCCACATCCGGCCAGGGCCAGCATGGCCGCCAGCGCGAACGGCGCCAGACGGTGGCGCAACAGGGAGCGATTGTTGTTCATGTGTGACCTCGGATCGTTCGCCACCGATAAAATGCGGCGGCTCAGGGTGGCCGATTATAATCAGTCACGACTGATTAAATACACGCCGCTTCAATCTGACCGTCACACTGTCTCAATAAAACGACAGCGAACTGTAAGGAATTTCAGGACATGGCCCGCAAGACCCGCGAAGAATCGCTCGCCATCAAGCACCGAATCCTCGACGCCGCCGAGCTCGTGCTGCTCGAGAAAGGCGTGGCGCAAACCGCGATGGCGGACCTCGCCGAGGCCGCCGGGATGTCACGGGGCGCTGTCTACGGCCACTACCGCAACAAGATGGAAGTGTGTCTCGCGCTGTGCGACCGCGCGTTCGCGCGCACGTCGGAAGGCTTCGACGCGGGCGACGGGCTGCCCCCGCTCGCCACGCTGCGGCGCGCCGCATCGCACTATCTGCAGGAATGCGGCGAGCCGGGCCCGATGCAGCGCGTGCTCGTGATCCTCTATACCAAGTGCGAGCAGAGCGAGGAAAACGGCGCGCTGCAGCGGCGCCGCATGCTGCTCGAACTGCAGATGCTGCGGATCACGAAGGCGCTGCTGCGGCGCGCGATCGCGGCCGGCGAAGTCGCCGCCGATCTCGACGTGCACCTGGCCGCCGTCTATCTCGTGTCGCTGCTCGAAGGCGTGTTCGCGTCGATGATCTGGACCAACCGGCTGCGCGGCAACCTGTGGACCGACGCCGAGGCCATGCTCGACGCCGGCTTCGACACCGTGCGCACGTCCGCCGCCTTGCGCATCCGCGCGCACAAATTGCCGGACTGACGCAAATCGTCGTAATAAATGCTGATTTAACCCGATTTACCGCACTGCGAAACGAATGAGCTGACCCCCTTTAAAATTTTTAACGTTTTGCGGAACATCGGTAGACTGACGCTGTCATCTTTCTTTAGCGTCTTCGTGATAACCGGGTTCGACCCGGAATGCACGCCGCCGTTCGAAGCGGGCCCGCCCCGCGCGTTGGGTCGAACGGAAACGACACAGGCCCCTGGCGGGGCCTGTTTTGTTGCACGCCCGCCCGCCCCGTCGCTGCCCGACGGATGTGCCGCCGGCGGTCCCTGCCCACACCCCTTTGAACCGCTTTCCTGGATGTGGACACCTTGGTCAAGCCTGTCGCTACCCCTGATGCTTTCGCACCCGGCCGCGCGCAGCGCATTGCGCGCGCGCTCGTGCCGGCCGCCGTGCTCGGCGCCCTCGCCGCACTCGGCCTCGCCGCGCTGCCCGCCGTGTCGCAACTGCCGGGTGCCGTCGATTCACGCACGGCCGCGCTGCCGCAGCGCGTGCTGTCGGACACGCCGTTTCCCACCGCGCAGCATTTCGTGACGAGCGAGCTCGCCCGCACGCTCGGCGAGCGCAACGATGCCGGCGACCGCAGCCAGCAGCCGGGCCTGTTCGCGCCGCTCAGCGCGCACCGCAACGACATGCTCGGCTATGCGAACCTGTTCCAGTTCGCGGCCCCCGATAACCGGCACGGGATGCGTGCGGGCAACATCGAGCTCACGCTGTCCGATACGCTGAATCGTCTCGACGTGCCGCCCGAGGTGCGCATCCAGCTCGGCGATCTCGTCAGCGGCAAGGTCGCGATGCGGGCAAGCGCGCAGCGCGGCGATTACTACCGCGTCGCGTTCGATACGAACGACGGCACACCGCGCGTTACCGCACTCGAGCTGCGCGTCGCCGGCCGCACGTTCGGCGCGATCTGGTTCCGCGCACCGGGCGCCGAGCACGGCGCGTACTACGCGCTCGACGGCTCGCCGCTCGAAGCCGCCGCATTCACGATGCCGGTCAAGTGGACGCGCATCAGCTCGTTCTTCGGCGAGCGCATCCATCCGCTGTCGCAGGCGATGGCGTTCCACACGGGCGTCGACCTCGCGGCACCCACCGGCACGCCCGTCGACGCGGCGGCCGACGGCGTCGTATCGTTCGTCGGCACCGATCCGGGCGGCTACGGCCGCTACGTGATCGTCGATCACGCCGACGGTTACTCGACCTACTACGCGCACCTGTCCGCGTTCGCACGCGGCCTCAAGACGGGCGAGACCGTGAAGCAGGGCCAGCGCATCGGTTCGGTCGGGATGACGGGCGCCGCGACGGGCCCGCACCTGCACTTCGAGGTGCGCGTCGCGAACAATCCGGTCGATCCGCTCGTCACGCTCGCGAGCGCGCAGACCGCGCTGTCCGACATGCAGCTCACCGCATTCCGCCAGGAAGCGGCGCAATGGCGCTTCCGCCTCGCATCGATCAATACGGCGCCGTTCGCGTTCGCGCAGAACGACGGGCCGCTGTGGGGCGATTTCGCGACCGATTCATCGACGCTGCGCGCGGTCTTCAATACGCATTACTCCGCGTCGTGACGCACGTGCCGCGCGCAGTTGCCCGACGGGTAGCGGCGCGCGCAGCCGGCGTTCTACCTTCCTTGTCCCTGCCCCTGCCCGCCGGGCCTGACGTGCCTGGCACGCAGCCCGCTGCACCCATTCACCGACACTGCCTCGTCGGCAGTTCAAAAACGGCCGCAGCATGCCGTCACCGCGCGGGTTCCGCATCCCCGGCCGCCGCGTGCGCCGCGCGCTCCGTACGCGGGCGCCGCGACAGCAGCCAGCGTGCCGCGCCGTCGAGCGACGTGCACAGCACCAGATAGATCAGCGCGACGAACAGGAAGATCGGCGCCGGATACACCATCAGCCGGTTGTTCACCTGCGTCGCGACGAACGACAGCTCCGGCACGCCGACGATATACGCGAGCGACGTGTCCTTCACGAGCGCGACCCACTGGTTGACGAACGACGGCGTCATGATCCGGATCGCCTGCGGCAGCAGCACGTAGCGCACCGTCTGCCAGCGCGTGAGCCCGAGCGACAGCCCGGCCTGCCATTGCCCGTCGCCGGCCGCGACGATGCCCGCATGCACCGCGTGCGCGAGATACGCGCCGCCGATCAGCGCGAGCGCGCATACGACCGTCGCGAGCCCCGGCACGTCCATGTGCAGCACCACGGGTATCAGGAAGTAGGTCCAGAAAATCAGCATCAGCACGGGAATCGCGCGGAAGAAGCCGATGAACGCAAGCAGCAGCACGCGTGCTGGGCCGCGCGCGAGCGCCATCGCAACACCGAGCGCGATGCCGAGCACGGCCGACACGACGGCCGACGCGATTGCGAGCAGCAGCGACAGCGCGGCGCCGCCGAGCGGCCCTTCCGGGAACGCGCCGACGAGCAGGTACGGCAGATTGGCGAGCAGCAGCGAAAAGTCCATCGTCAGCGCCCCGCTCCCAGCCGGTCGCGCCATTGCGTGGCGGCATACGCGCCCGCTTCGATCGCGGCCACCGCCGCAACGTACAGCACGGTTGCCACGCCGAATGCAGCGAACGTCTTGAACGTCTCGGTCTCGACCTGCCGCGATGCATACGACAGCTCGGCCACGCCGATCGCCATTGCGAGCGACGAGTTCTTCACGAGATTCATGTATTGGCCGAACAGCGGCGGCAACGCGATGCGCACCGCCTGCGGCAGCACCACGTAACGCAGCGACTGCATCGGCGTGAGGCCGAGCGCGGCCGCCGCATCGTGCTGCGCGCGCCGCACGCCGCGCAGGCCCGCTTCGCACTCCTCGGCGACGAACGCGGCCGTATAGGCGCTCAGCCCGACCCAGCCCGCGACGAATTCGAACGACGGCCATGCGAGCGTGAACGGGCCGATGCTCAACGCATGGCGCGCGTTGAGCCACGCGATCCACGTGTCGGGCAGCAACGACGCGACGCCGAAATACCAGAACAGCAACTGCACGAGCAGTGGCGTGTTGCGGAACGTGACGACGTACGCGGCCGCCACCGTGCGCAGCCCCGGGCCGCGCGCATGCCGCATGACCGCGAGCAGCAGCCCGCCGGCGGTCGCGAAGACGGCCGACGCGGCCGCGAGGCCGAGCGTCAGCAGGAAGCCCTGCCAGAGCCAGGACAGATATTTGGGAGCCAACCCGAGCATGCCGTGTTGCGGGCGCGAAGCGCGCGATCGGAAGAAAACGGAATGCGCCGCGAGGCCGGTGGTCCGGCCGGTCGCGGCGCGCTTGCGATGCGGATCAGGTCTTGTCGCCGATCCGGAAGATGCGCGTGAGCGGCGTCTTCGTCGTCGGCCCGAACCATGCGTCGTAGATCTGCCCGGCACGGCCGTTTGCCTCGAGCCCCTTCAGCGTGTCGTTGACGAAGCCGAGCAGGCGCGTCTCGCCCTTCGGCACGCCGACGCCCATGTAGTCGTTCGAGATCGTGAACGCCGGAATCTCGTAGTTCTGCTTGTCGGGCACGTTCGCGAGCAGCCCGATCAGTTTCGGGCCGTCCTGCGTGATCGCCTGCACGTTGCCGGCGCGCAGCGCGGCAAACGCGAACGGCGTGTCGTCATACGCGACGATCGTCGCCTTCGGGAATTTCTCGCGCAGCGTGATCTCGTTGGTCGTGCCCTTGTCGGCGCCGACGCGCAGCGTGTTCAGCTGGTCGGCCGATTTCAGCACGCCCTTCTTCGCGAGAAACTGCTGGCCCGACGAGAAATACGGAATGCTGAAGTCGACCTGCTTCGCGCGTTCGTCGGTGATCGTGAAGTTCGCGAGCACGAGATCGACCTTGCCGGACGTCAGGAACGGAATGCGGTTCGCGGGGTTGGTCGGCTGGAGTTGCAGCTTCACGCCGAGCTTGTCGGCGAGCGCCTTTGCATAGTCGACGTCGAGGCCGACGATGTGATTGCTTTTGCCGTCGACGTAACCGAACGGCGGGTTGCTGTCGAATGTCGCGACGCGCAGCACGCCGGCTTTCCTGATGTCGTCTAGACGGTCCGCATGTGCGACGGTGCTTGCAGCGATGAGCGCAGCCCCGGCGAGCCACGTAGCGAGCGTGTGGATTTTCATGAGCACGACCTGATTTGTTATGAAGGCCGCCGCGGATCGCGCGGCGGCCCGGTTCGAAGAACATCGCGACGGAGTGTGTCGTCGCGAAGCCGCTAACGTATCAGCGCGTGCGCCGAATCCGAACCAACAAATGGTGCTTTGCTCAGCGGGTTTCGTGATGAAGCGAGCGACGCGATCAATCGCCGTCGCCGCCTGCGTCCCCGTCCGCGGACGCCGCGCACAGGAACTCGCCTTCGCCAGCGTCCTGCAGGTAATCGAGCGAGCGGTCCATGCTGAGGAACGACAGCGTGCCCGCGGCGCCCAATGCGTAGAGCGTGCGATGGTCCGGCGCGAAGATCACCTGCGACACGCCGCCCGCCACCGGAAATTCGCCGACGGTGCGGCGGGTCGCCACCTTGATCACGCGCATCGGCGAGCCGTCGTACGCGCTCACGGCGATCAGCTTGCCGTCGCCGCTGCCGTCAAAGCCGTGCGCCGAAGTCTGGCAGACCGGGTAGGTCTTCAGCGGCGCCAGGCTCGCCTGATCCACCCACTTGACCGACGACGCGCCGTAAAGCCACGTTCCCGCGCCCGGCGCGCCCGGTTCCGCCTGGATGAAGTCCGCATCGAGCGGATACGAGCGGACCGGCTCGTTCGTCGACGTATCGAACGCGACGATCGTGCCTTTCTGCATGGCGTTGACGTTCAGTTGTTTTCCGTCCGGCGACAGCCACATCGACAGCGGTCGCCCGAACTCGACGCCCGCCCCGTTGCCATCGCCCAGCTTCAGCGTCGCGACGACCTGCGGCCAGTGCGTGATGCTGACGACGGACACCGTGTCGTCGACGCCGTTCAACACGTAGAGCCTGTCGTGCGATGCCGATGCGACGATCGCGCGCGGAAACCGGCCGAGCGTCGCGCTGTCGACGATCTTTCCACTCGCCAGATCGATGCGCACGACGCTGTTCTCGCGCATCGACGCCACGTACGCATAGCGCTCGTCCGGGCTGACCACGACGCCGCTTGCGCCGCGGCCGCGGCACATGTTGCTCGGACAACCGTCGAGCCCCGTCTTGAACGGCTCCCCGGAAATCGTGCGGATCACCGCGCGCTTGTCGACGTCGACGACGACGAGCGCGTTCGCGTCGTTGTCGGTGATGTACAGGCGCTTGCCCGACGCGCCCATCACCATCGCATAGGTGCCCTTGCCGACCGGGACGACGGTCCCCGCGGCCAGCTCGGCCGACACGGGTGCGGCGCGATGCTGCTCGTCGTCGCGAATCTGCTCGGCGATCGTATCCGCGTCGCGCTTCGCCTGCTGCCGCGCATCGTCCTGCGCGCGCTCGCGGTCTACGGCCGTGCGCAGCGCCTGCAGCTCGGTGCTGCCCGCGCGCTGTGCCGCGAACAGCATCGCGCCGCTGCCCAGCACCGCCAGCGCAACCGGCAGGACCGCGCCGCGCAACGACGCGCCCGAAGGACGAAAACCGTACAGTATCCAGCCGACGACAAAACCCGTGACGACGCCGCCCAGATGCGCGGCCTGGTCGATACCGGAAATGAAGAACCCCGACACCAGGTTGATGGCGATCACCTGGGCCACCGCGCCGAGATTGATGACGACGCGCGCATCGCGGCCGCTGTCCACGCGGCGGTGCAACGCGAACGCGGCGGCCGCGCCGGCCAGCCCCATCAGCGCACCCGACGCGCCGACGCTGACGACTGGGCGGATGCCGCTCGTCGGCACCACGATGCCGAACGCGACCTGCATTGTGCTGACCTCGTGATACCCGGACCAGAGCGCGCTCAGCAGCGAACCGCCGAGCGCCGACAGCAGGTACACGATGCCGAACCGCAGCGAGCCGCCCGCGCGCTCGAGCACGGTGCCGAGCACGATCAGCATGTAGAGGTTCAGCGCCAGATGCTGCCAGCCGCCGTGCAGGAACGCGCTGGTCAGCAGGCGCCACGGTTGCCCGGTCAGCGTATACGGCGCGAAATTGGCGCCCCAGTCGAGCAGCAGGCTGTTCGGCAGCGCACCGTACGATGCCTGCCGCCACATCAGCAGGAAGACGGCGAGGTTGACGACGGCCAGCAGGATCGTCAGGCCCGGAATGGATGATCGTTGTTCTTTCATGGATATTTTTTTCAATCGTCGATGGCGCCTGGAACCGGCGCTGCCGATTGTATATCCCGGACACGCGAACGACCGGAACAAAAAAACGCCCGCTGCAGGCAGCGGGCGCGAATCCCAGTCAAGGAGGTGTCACACGAACTACGGAATCAGGTTAAGCGGCGCACCCGCCGCCGGCAACGAATCGATTTCGATATCGTTATCGCGCGCGGCGCGATGAGCTTGCACTCGAGCGTGCAATTGCCGCGCGCAATCGATCACGGCTCGTGACGCAGATACCCTTCCTTGCTCGGATCGCGCATCCGCCACGACACGATCAGCGAGATCGCGCACAGCACGGTCACGTACCAGTAGAAGGTTTCCTCGCTGCCGATCGACTTGAACCACAGCGCGACATACTCCGCCGAACCGCCGAAGATCGCGTTCGCGACCGCGTACGACAGGCCGACGCCCATCGCGCGCACTTCCGGCGGGAACATCTCGGCCTTGATCAGGCCGCTGATCGACGTGTAGAAGCTGACGATCGCGAGCGCGACGGTGATCAGCACGAATGCGGCCACCGGGCTCGTCACGTCCTTCAGCGCATGCATCAGCGGCACCGTGCCGATCACCGCGAACGAACCGAACAGGATCATCGACGTGCGGCGGCCGATCTTGTCGGACAGTGCACCGAACACCGGCTGCATCAGCATGTAGACGAGCAGCGCGACGGTCATCACGTTGCTGGCCGTCTTCGCATGCATGCCGGCCGTGTTGACGAGGTACTTCTGCATGTACGTCGTGAACGTGTAGAAGATCAGCGAGCCGCCGGCCGTGAAGCCGACCACCGTGAAGAACGCGCCCTTGTGCTGCCACACGCCGCGGATCGTGCCCGCGTTTTTCTTGTCGCGCGACGCGCTCGTCGACGTCTCGTCGAGCGACTTGCGCAGGTACAGCGAGATCAGCGCGGCCGCCGCGCCGACCACGAACGGAATGCGCCAGCCCCATGCCTTCAGGTCGTCGGCCGACAGCGTCTGCTGCAGGATCACGAGCACGAGCAGCGCGCACAGCTGGCCGCCGATCAGCGTCACGTACTGGAACGACGCGAAGAAGCCGCGGCGGCCCTTCAGCGCCACCTCGCTCATGTAGGTCGCGCTCGTGCCGTATTCGCCGCCCACCGACAGCCCCTGGAACAGCCGCGCGACCAGCAGCAGCGCCGGCGCGAGCGCGCCGATCTGCGCATAGGTCGGCAGTACCGCGATCACGAGCGAGCCGCCGCACATCATCAGCACGGAGATCATCATCGCGTTGCGGCGGCCGTGGCGGTCGGCGATGCGGCCGAACAGCCAGCCGCCGATCGGACGCATCAGGAAGCCGGCCGCGAACACGCCCGCCGTGTTCAGCAACTGCGTCGTCGTGTTGCCGCTCGGGAAGAACGCCGGCGCGAAGTACAGCGCGCAGAACGAGTAGATGTAGAAGTCGAACCACTCGACGAGGTTGCCCGACGAGGCGCCGACGATGGCGAACACGCGCCGCCGGGTGTCGTGCGCGGACAGCGCGGCTTGGTCGGTCTGGACGTCCATGGATGGGTCAGTTCCTTTTTTAGTGCTTTCTGGGCGAGACGGCGGGGGCCGCCGCGTGCGGTCGCATGTGGCACCGGTTCCGGCGCACGGCGCTATGGGATTTTAGCGAAATGTAAAGTAACAGGCTCTCCGGGTTCGTCCGGATGTAGAAAATTCTTCTCCCGCCATGCGTTCGTCATATGAAAACGCCAGCCCGCAGGCTGGCGTTCGATGCAAACTTTCTGCAGGCGAGGCTCAGATCCGCACCTCCGGCGGCACGTAGCGGCACTCGTAGCGCTTGCGCACGGTGCCGGCCTCGTCGACGCTTTCCAGGAACACGTCGAACTGCCACAGCCGCGCCATGTGCTTGAGCACCTCGTCGCTGTCGTTCGACAGGTGGCGGTTGTCGGTCATGAAGTGGCGCAGCGTGAGACTGCGGTCACCGCGCGTGTTCACCGCCCACACCTGGATGTTCGGCTCGCGGTGATGGATGTCGTACTGCCTCGACAGCGCCTGCCGCACGTACTGGTAGCCTGAATCGTCGTGGATCGCCGACACCTCGAGCGAATCGCGCATGTCGTCGTCAAGCACCGAGAAGAGCCGCATGTCGCGGATCAGGCTCGGCGACAGGTACTGCGCGATGAAGCTCTCGTCCTTGAAGTTGCGCATCGCGTAGTGCATCGCCGGCAGCCACGGGGTGCCCGCGATCTCCGGAAACCACTTGTAGTCTTCCTCCGTCGGCGCTTCGCAGATCCGCCGGATGTCGCTCATCATCGAGAAGCCGAGCGCATACGGGTTGATCCCGCTGTAGTACGGCTTCGTGACGGGCGGCTGGTAAACCACGTTGCTGTGCGAATGCAGGAACTCCATCATGAAGCTGTCTTCCAGCTTCCCCTGGTTGTACAGCGTGTTCAGCAGCGTGTAGTGCCAGAACGTCGCCCAGCCTTCGTTCATCACCTGCGTCTGCCGCTGCGGGTAGAAATACTGGCCGATCTTGCGCACGATGCGGATCACTTCCCGCTCCCACGGTTCGAGCAACGGCGCGTTCTTCTCCGCGAAATACAGCAGGTTCTCCTGCGGCTCGGGCGGATAGCGGTCTTCCTGCTCCTCCATCAGCTCGGGCTTCTTGCCCGGCAGCGTGCGCCACAGTTCGTTCACCTGCGACTGCAGGTACGCCTCGCGTTCGCGCCGCAGCGCGGCTTCCTTCGACAGCGAAGGCTTCTGCGGCCGCTTGTAGCGGTCGACGCCGTAGTTCATCAGCGCATGGCACGAATCGAGCAGCTCCTCCACGCGATCGAGGCCGTAGCGCTCCTCGCATTCCGCCACGTAGTTCTTCGCGTACACGAGATAGTCGATGATCGCGTGCGCGTCGGTCCACAGCCGGAACAGGTAGTTGCCCTTGAAGAACGAGTTGTGTCCATACGCCGCGTGCGCGATGACGAGCGCCTGCATCGTCATCGTGTTCTCTTCCATCAGGTACGCGATGCACGGGTTCGAGTTGATGACGATTTCGTACGCGAGCCCCATCTGGCCGCGACGGTAGCTCTTCTCGGTCGACAGGAAGTGCTTGCCGAACGACCAGTGACGGTAGTTGACGGGCATCCCGACCGACGCATACGCGTCCATCATCTGCTCGGCGCTGATCAGTTCGAGCTGGATCGGGTAGATGTCGAGCTCGTATTGTTCGGCGACCTGCGAGATGTGCGTGTCGTATTCCTCAAGCAGTTCGAACGTCCAGTCGGACGGGCACGGCAGCGGCTTGCGTTCGGCAACGTTCATACGCGCTTCCTTTTGCCCTGGGCCGGGCAAGTCGGCGGCCGGCGGCGGTGGTTCGGCCTGCCCGCGTTGCTGCGATGCGGCAGGGCCGGCCGTGTCGTCGCCGGAAGGGCGCGGCGCATAGCCGCGCGACTCGTTGTGCAGATGGCGGGTCGTCATGACATTTCCACCTGCTTTTCGAACAATTCGCGAAACACCGGGTAAATGTCGGCAGCCGATTCCACTTTTTTCATCGCGAGATGCGGCTGTGACAAGGCCAGTTGCGCGTATTCCAGCCACAGGTTCTGCTCTTCCGGCGCGACCTGGATATACGCGAAGTAACGCGTCTTCGTGAGGATATCCTCTTCCAGGATTTTGCGACACTTGGGCGAATCGTCGGTCCAGTTGTCGCCGTCGGATGCCTGCGCGCCGTAGATGTTCCACTCGGTCGGCGAGTAGCGCTCGTTCATCACCTTGCGCATCAGCTCGAGCGCGCTCGACACCACCGTGCCGCCGCTCTCGGTCGAATGGAAGAAGGTGTCCTCGTCGACTTCCTCGGCGCGCGTGTGGTGACGGATGAACACGACCTCGATGCGCTCGTAGTTCCGCTTGAGGAACAGGTAAAGCAGGATGAAGAAGCGCTTCGACAGATCCTTGCGCTGCTCGTCCATCGAGCCCGACACGTCCATCAGGCAGAACATCACGGCCTGGCTCGAAGGCTGCGGCTGCTTCACGCGGTTGATGTAGCGCAGGTCGAACGGATCGATGAACGGAATCCGCCAGATGCGCCCCTTCAGGTGATGGATCTCGGCCTCGAGCACCGCGATCTCCGCGCGCCGGTCTTCCGGGTCGCTCTTCATCGCCTCCAGCTGCGCTTCGAGTTCGCGCAGCTCGTTGACGAGCGGCGAGCCGAGCGCGATGCGACGCCCGAGCGCGCTGCGCAGCGACCGCACGACATCGATGTTGTTCGGCGTGCCTTCCGCCGACCAGCCCGCGCGCACGTTCTTCCAGCTCGGCACCGTCAGCAGGTGCGTCTTCACGAGGCGCGGCAGTTCGAGATCGTCGAAGAAGTACTGCATGAACTCGTCACGCGACAACTCGAACACGAAGTCGTCCTGCCCTTCGCCCTCGTTGCTCGCCTGGCTGCCCCCGCCGCCCGAGCCGCCCTGCGGACGCGGGATCTTGTCGCCGCGCACGTAGTCCTCGTTGCCGGGGTGCACGTATTCACGACGCCCGCCAGGCGCGTGCCGAAAATTCGGCTCCGCGATGTCCTTGCGCGGGATCGTGATGCTCTGCGTGCTCTGGATATCCTTGATGCTACGGTCGCGCACCGCGTCCGACACGGCGCGACGAATGTAGTTCTTGACGCGACGCAGAAAGCGTTCGCGGTTGGCGATACTCTTGTTCTTGCCGGCCAGCCTGCGGTCGATGATTTGATGAAGCACTGCCGGTCTCCCGCTCGAAAGTCGATATGCCGGGACGCTCGCCGCACATGCCGTCTCCCGTCATGCGGGCGGCGTCTCTGAAAGCGCCCGTACGGCGACGCCGTACGGGCTCGGTACCGCGCGCGTCATGACGACTTGCGCACGCGCAGGTACCAGTCGCAAAGCAGCCTCACCTGCTTCGGCGTATAGCCCTTCGCGACCATCCGGTTCACAAAGTCCTCATGCTTGCGCTGTTCCTCCGCCGAACCCTTGGCGTTGAACGAAATCACCGGCAGCAGTTCCTCGGTGTTCGAGAACATCTTCTTCTCGATCACGACGCGCAACTTCTCGTAGCTCGTCCATACGGGGTTCTTGCCGGCATTCGCCGCCCGTGCACGCAACACGAAGTTCACGATCTCGTTGCGGTAATCCTTCGGATTACTGATGCCGGCCGGCTTCTCGATCTTCTCGAGCTCCGCGTTCAGCGCGGCGCGGTCGAAGCTCTCGCCCGTGTCGTGATCGCGGAATTCCTGGTCCTGGATCCAGAAGTCCGCATACGTGACGTAGCGGTCGAAGATGTTCTGGCCATACTCCGAATACGACTCGAGGTAGGCCGTCTGGATCTCCTTGCCGATGAATTCCGCGTAGCGCGACGCGAGTACGTCCTTCACGAAGGACAGGTACTTCTGCTCGGTTTCCGGCGGGAACTGCTCGCGTTCGATCTGCTGTTCGAGCACGTACATCAGGTGCACGGGGTTGGCCGCGACCTCGCTCGAATCGAAGTTGAACACGCGCGACAGGATCTTGAACGCGAAGCGCGTCGACACGCCCGTCATCCCTTCGTCCACACCCGCGTAATCGCGGTATTCCTGGTACGACTTCGCCTTTGGATCGGTGTCCTTGAGGTTCTCGCCGTCATACACCTGCATCTTCGAGAACAGGCTCGAATTCTCCGGCTCGTGCAGGCGAGACAGCACCGAGAACTGCGACATCATCTTCAGCGTGCCCGGCGCGCAGACGGCCTCGGCCAGCGACGAGTTGCGGATCAGCTTCTCGTAGATCTTGGTCTCTTCCGAGACGCGCAGGCAGTACGGCACCTTCACGACGAAGATCCGGTCGAGCAGTGCCTCGTTGTTGCGGTTGTTGCGGAACGCCTTCCACTCCGACTCGTTCGAGTGCGCGAGGATGATGCCGTCGAACGGAATCGCGCCGAAGCCCTCGGTACCCTTGAAGTTGCCTTCCTGGGTGGCGGTGAGCAGCGGGTGCAACACCTTGATCGGCGCCTTGAACATTTCGACGAACTCGAGCAGGCCCTGGTTCGCCAGGCACAGGCCACCTGAGTAGCTGTACGCGTCGGCGTCGTCCTGCGCGTACTGTTCGAGCTTGCGGATATCGACCTTGCCGACCAGCGACGAGATGTCCTGGTTGTTCTCGTCACCCGGCTCCGTCTTCGCGATGCCGACCTGCCGCAGGATCGACGGATAGCGGCGCACCACGCGGAACTGGCGGATGTCGCCGTTGTATTCGTGCAGCCGCTTGACGGCCCACGGACTCAGGATGTTCTTCAGGTAGCGGCGCGGAATGCCGTATTGTTCCTCGAGGATCGGGCCGTCTTCGTCGTAGTCGAACAGCCCGAGCGGCGATTCGTTGACGGGCGAACCCTTCAGCGAGTAGAACGGCACGCGCTCCATCAGCTGCTTCAGACGCTCGGCGATCGACGACTTGCCGCCGCCCACCGGGCCAAGCAGATAGAGGATCTGCTTCTTCTCTTCGAGCCCTTGCGCAGCGTGGCGGAAATAGGCGACCACCTGCTCGATCACCTCCTCCATTCCGTAGAACTCACGGAACGCGGGATAGACCTTGATGACCTTGTTCGCAAAGATCCGCGACAGGCGCGGGTCGTTGCGGGTATCGACATGTTCAGGTTCCCCGATTGCTGCCAGCATGCGTTCACCAGCCGTCGCGTACGCGGATGGATCGTTCTTGCAGAGCGCGAGATACTCCTCCAGCGAGAGCTCTTCCTCTCGCGTTTTTTCGAAGCGGTTCGCGAAGCTGCTGTAAATATCCATGCTACCTCCCTCGCCTGAGTCTGAAGACTTGCCTGCCTTCGTACGACTGCGCAGAAGCAAGCGCGTTCGAATTCATCCTAAACCCTTTCTTATTTTTTTTCACGAACTCTTCGTACGAAGTTCGTCATTCTCGACAACACCGCTTGGACAACACATTTCGTCGTTTTACAATCGATCTCCCGAGTCGCAGAAACTGCATCCGGCGCATCTCGTCGAACGACGGAACGTCTTGTGTGTTGGACACATCCGGCGTCGTCACTTCTCCCCTTCATCCCTATACGTTCGAGCGGTCGTTTTCGACGACACGTTGCGCGTGCCGTTACAAATTTTTTTCGCAGTGCCCTTACGGAGATACCCGTACGACGGACGTGGGAACGTCACGTGCACCGGTGCACACTTCCGTCGATGCAGGTCACGCGATGCGCGCGACGATGCGCGATCGTCATTCGTGCGCGTCGCCTGTCACATTTTTCAACCGCGAAAACGACGACGCCCGCATGTCGCGGGCGTCGTTCGTCACCAAATGGGGAGAGATGCGCGGCAAGCGCGAATCAGAAGGTTTCCCAGTCGTCCGAGCCAGCGCTAACGGCCGTCTGTGCCGGCGCCGCAGAAGCAGCGACGGGCTTGCGCACCGGCGCCGCTGCGGCCGCGCGTTTCGGCGGCGCATCGCGATCGTCGCGCGCAGCAGCCTGGACGGGCGCGGCAACCGCTGCGGCGGGCGCACGCGGCGCGTGACGCACCGCAACCGGGGCGGCGCCGCCGGAGCGTGACGTGTCGTCGTCGAGCTGGAACACCGCTGCCGTTTCACGCAGGCGTCCGGCCTGTTCGTCGAGCGATTGCGCGGCGGCCGCGGCTTCCTCGACGAGCGCCGCATTCTGCTGCGTGACCTCGTCCATCTGCGCGACCGCGCGCGCCACCTGGTCGATCCCGCCACTCTGTTCCTCGGACGCCGCCGCGATCTCGCCCATGATGTCGGTCACGCGTTGCACCGCACCGATCACGTCGCTCATCGTGCGCCCTGCTTCATCGACCAGCGTGGAACCCGACCGGATGCGCTCCACCGATGCGTCGATCAGCACCTTTATCTCCTTGGCCGCGGTCGACGAACGCTGGGCCAGACTGCGCACCTCGCCCGCGACGACCGCGAAACCGCGGCCTTCCTCGCCGGCTCGCGCGGCTTCGACTGCTGCATTCAGCGCAAGAATGTTGGTCTGGAACGCGATTCCTTCGATGATGGCAATGATGTCCGCGATCTTTGCCGAGCTGTCATTGATCTCGCCCATCGTGCCGACCACCTGGCGGACCACCGTATTGCCCTTGTTTGCAATCTCCGACGCATTCGCGGCCAGCGAACTCGCCTGGCGTGCATTGTCCGCGTTCTGTTTCACGGTGCCGGTCAGCTGCTCCATGCTCGACGCGGTTTCCTGCAGCGCCGCGGCCTGTTCCTCGGTGCGCGACGACAGGTCGATGTTGCCGGCCGCAATCTGGCGCGCCGCGGTCGCGATCGACTCGCTGCCGCCGCGCACGGTGCGCACCGTGTCGACGAGCCCGCGCTGCATCTTGCCGAGGCCCTCGAGAAGCTGGCCCATCTCGTCATGCCGGTCCACGACGATCGGCCGGCGCAGGTCGCCCGCGGCTATGGCGTCGAAATGCGCGAGCGCGTCGGCAATCGGGCGGCCGATCGCGCGGCTCAGCGTCAGCCACGACACGACCGCGGCGCCAAAGCCGGCCAACAACGCGACGATCGCCAGCACGCGCAGCGTGTCGTACACCGATTCCGCATGATCGAAGCCGGCTTGCGCATCGGTGAACTGGAAGTTGCGCAGCGCCTCGCTCGCCATCGCGAGGTCGTTGTAGCGCACCTGGAGCTGCTTCGCGCCTTCGCCGATGCGGTCGGCCTGATTCGCCCCGATCACGCTCGCGAACGCGTCACACTCGTGCTGCAGTGCCTGCCGCTTTGCGGCGACGTCCTGGGCGAGCCGGTCTTCCTCCGGCCCGCGCGGCAACGCGAGGTACTTCTGCCACCACGTATCGGACTGCGCGCGCATCGCGCGGCTGCGTTCGATGGCGGCCGCCGCGTCCGGCGAGCCGGCCAGGAGCGCCGCGCGGTCGAGCGCCAGGCGTTCGCGCGCAGCGTAGATCTCGGCCACCGAAACGTCGACCGCGCTCGGCATCTGGTTCGTGAAAATCTCGCGCGTCGTATCGTTCGCGCGCGTCATCCCGTACACGCCGAGCCCACCGATCACCCCCAGGAGCACCGCCAGAAACGCCATCGTGAAACCGATGCGCGCACGAATCGTCAGGTTTTTGAACACCATCATCCTTCCTGTGTTGCGTCGTGATGGACGGGACAGGCCCGTCGCTTCGAAGCATTGCTTCGCTCGGTGCATTTACGACCATGCGCCGCACAACTTGATGGTGTTTCCGCTATTTTTTCGAATTATTCGTCCGTTTATTACAAATAGCTGAATGAAAAATGCGCACTTCAACATGTGCTGCAAGCCAGGCAATGGGAGGTTCCCGGCTGCCGGCGAGCGTCGCGGATACGTGGCCGGCCGCGATGCGTGATCCGGCCCTATCAGGCCAGTTCGGCAAGCGTGGGAATCGACGGTTGCGCGCCCGCTCGTGTGACCGACAGCGCCGCCGCGCGCTGCGCGAAGCGGATGGCGGTGTCGACGTCCGCGCCGGCCGCGAGCCGTGCGGAAAAGCCGCCGATGAAGGTATCGCCGGCCGCCGTCGTGTCGACGGCCTGCACGGCCGGCGCCGGATAATGCCGCGCCGCGCCATCGGCCGTCAGCGCAAGCACGCCGCGCGCGCCCAGCGTCACCAGCACGTTGCGTGCCCCGCCTGCCTGCAGCACGCGCGCGGCGGCTTCCGCCTCCGCCGGGTCCCGCACCGGCAGCGCGGTCAGCGCACCCGCCTCGACCTCGTTCGGGATCAGGTAATCCACGAGCGGCAGCCAGCCGGCCGGCAGCGGTGCGACGGCCGGGGCCGGATTGAGCACCACCGTGCGGCCGAGCCGACGCCCGGCCGACAGCGCCGCGAACACCGCGTCCGGCGGCGTCTCGAGCTGGCAGATCAGCACATCGGCCGACGCCAGTGCGGCCTCGTGCCGTGCGATCGTCTCGGTCGTGACCTCGCCGTTGCCGCCCGCGACGATCACGATCGCGTTCTGGCTCGCATCGTCGACGACGATCAGCGCAACGCCGGTCGACGCCGACGCGCTCGTCGCGAGCCCCGCACAGTCGATTCCCTCGGCTTCGAGGCCCGCGCGCAACGCCGCGCCGTGCGTATCCGCGCCGACACAGCCGATCATCGCGACCCGCGCACCGAGCCGTGCGGCCGCGACGGCCTGATTGCCGCCCTTGCCGCCCGCCGCCTGCGCGAACGCATGGCCGGCGAGCGTTTCGCCCGGCAGCGGCAAACGCGGCGCGCGCACGACGAGATCCATGTTGAGGCTGCCGACCACCGTCACGCGGCCGGCGCCTGCTGCGGGCGCGGTCATGCGCGACCGCCCGATGCCGGCGGTTCGCGGTAGATCGCCGTCGATTCACGCAGCACGAGGCGCGGCGACACGACGCGGCGGCGGCTCGGCACGGCGGTCGATCCGCCGCCGATCCGCTCGATCAGCGTCTGCGCGGCCATTTCGCCGAGGGCGCGCACCGACTGGCCGACCGTCGACAGTGCCGGATACGTGTAGCGGGAGAATTCGATGTCGTCGAACCCGATGATCGAACAGTCGTCGGGCACGCGCATGCCGCGCTCGGCCGCCGCGCGCAGCGCGCCGACGCCCATCAGGTCGTTGCCCGCAAAGATCGCGCTCGGCCGCACCGATTCGAACAGCCGCGACGCGGCGTGATAACCGCCGAGGCACGAAAAGTCGCTTTCCGCGATCGCGCCCGGCACGATGTCGACGCCGCGTTCGGCCATCGCGCGGATGAAGCCGTGCACGCGCATCGCGCTGACCGCCGTGTCGGTCGGCCCCGTGATGCAGCCGATCTTCGCGTGCCCGAGTTCGAGCAGATGGCGCGTCGCCAGGTATGCGCCGCGCTCGTGGTCGATCTGCACGAGGTCGGCCGCCAGCCCCTCGATGTTGCGGTCGACGACGACGAGCGGCGCATGGATGTCCGCGAGCGTCTGCGCGAGCACCGCGTCTTCGCCCGCCGATGCAACGATCAGCCCGTCGATGCGCTTTTCCTGCAGCACGCGCAGGTAGTTGCGCTGCTTCACGGGATCGTCATCCGAGTTGCAGAAGAACACGCAATAGCCGTTGGCCGCGCACTGATCCTCGATGCCGCGCGCAAGCTCCGCGAAGTACGGATTCGTGCTGTTCGGCACGACGAGGCCGATGGTCGCCGTCGCACGCGCCTTCAGCGAGCGTGCCACCGCCGACGGCACGTAATTCAGCTCGCGGATTGCACCCTCGACCTTCGCACGCACGTCCGCGGACACTGGCCTCGAATTGTTCACCACGTGCGAGACGGTCGTAAACGACACGCCCGCCATGGCTGCCACATCCTTGATCGTCGCCATTTCCCGTTTCTCTCTGGTCTGTTCTGTCTGTCGTTCTACCGCACGCGCGTGCGCCGGCTGCGATACGTATCGAGCACGACCGCCACCACGATCACCGCGCCGGTGATGATCCGTTTCGTCGGCTCGTTCGCGCCGATCTGCGCCAGCCCCGCGGCCAGCACGGAGATGATCAACACGCCGAAGAACGTGCTGATCACCGAGCCGCGCCCGCCCATCAGGCTCGTGCCGCCAATCACGACGGCGGCGATCACCTGCAGTTCGAGGCCGACGCCCGCATTCGGGTCGGCCGCTTCGAGCCGCGAAATCTGGAACAGCGACGCAAGCCCTGCGAGCGCGCCCATCAACGCGAATACGAGGATTTTATACGGCCTCGGGTTAACCCCTGCAAGTCGGACGGCTTCTTCGTTCGTGCCGATCCCGACGAGATAGCGTCCGAACACGGTGCGCGTCAGTACGAACTGCGCCGCGATCATTACCGCGACCGCGATCAGGAACGCCGGCGAAATGCCGAGCGCGATCGGGTTCGACAGGAAATCGAACGCGTCGCCGATGTAGGCCGTGCGCGAATTCGTCAGCTGGTACGCAAGGCCGCGCGCGGCCTCCAGCACACCGAGCGACACGATGAACGACGGGATCCGCCAGCCGACCGTGACCGCGCCCGTCAGCGCGCCCGTGACGGTCGCGACCGCGATGCCGATCAGCGCGGCCGGCAGCGGCCCCCACTGCCATTTCAGCGCGGCGACGCTGACCATCGACGCGGCGAGCGCGAGCACCGAGCCGACCGACAGGTCGATCCCGGCGATGATCAGCACGAAGGTCATCCCGACCGACATGACGACGAGATCGGGAATCTGGTTCGCGATCGTGCTGAACGTATCGTAGGTCAGGAAATGCGAGCTCAGCGTCGAAAACAGCACGATCATCGCGGCGAGCGCGCCGGCGAGCCCGAGGTAGTTCGACAGGCCGAGCCGCGTGCCGGACAGCGTGCGCGCGCGGCGCCCGGTCACGTCCTGCTGCGCGCCTGCGTCGGTCGGGGTTACGGGAGGCTGGGTCATTGCTGTCGTCCTGTCGTCGAAGTACCCGGGGCGGCGCCTGGCGCCTGCCCTGCGTCCGGATGCTGCGCGCCGCCCGGCGGCGCGTCGCGGCCGAAGCCGGCGAACGCCGCCGCCAGCAGCGCATCCTGGGTCCAGTTGCCGCGCTCGAACACGGCGGTCATGCGGCCGGCCGACATCACGCCGATCCGGTCGCAGATCAGCATCAGCTCGCGCAAGTCGCTCGACACGACGACAAGCGCGCGGCCTTCGCGCGCGAGCGCGCCCATCAAAGTGTAGATCTCGAACTTTGCGCCGACGTCGATCCCGCGCGTCGGCTCGTCGAACAGCAGCACGCCCATGTCGCGCGCGAGCCAGCGTCCGATCACGACCTTCTGCTGGTTGCCGCCCGACAGCTCGCCGACCACCTGCGTCGCGCCGTGCGTGCGGATCCGTAGCGCGTCGATCTGCTGTTCGGCGAGCGCCGTTTCGCGCGCGCCGTCGACGATCCCGCCGCGCGCGAGCCGGTCGAGCTGGCCGAGCGACACGTTCGCGGTGATCGACTGCGTCAGTAGCAGCCCCTCACCCTTGCGATCCTCGGTGATCAGCGCGATGCCGTGCTTCACCGCCTCGACGGGCGAGGCGATCCGCGTCGGCTTCGGCGGCTGGCCGACCGCGATCGTCCCCGCGTCCGGCGCATCCGCGCCGTAGATCAGCCGCAGCAGTTCGGTACGCCCCGCGCCGATCAACCCCGAGATGCCGAAGATCTCGCCCGCGCGCACCTCGAGCGACACGTCGCGCACCGCCGCCCCGCGGGTGAGGCCCGACACGACGAGCCGCGGCGCGCCGATATGGCGCTCGCCGAGATCGATGTGCTCGCCGATCTCGCGCCCGACCATCAGCGTGACGAGCCCGTCGGACGTCGTCGCCGCCATGTCGCCCGCATGCACGAGCCGGCCATCGCGCAGCACCGCGACGCGCTCGGCGACACGCGCGAGTTCCTCGAGCCGGTGCGAGATGTAGATGATCGCGACGCCGCGCGCCTTCAGCCGGTCGATCTGTTCGAACAACAACTCGACTTCACGCGCGGTCAGCATCGCGGTCGGTTCGTCGAGAATCAGCACGCGGCAGTCGCCGATCAGGTTGCGCGCGATCTCGACCATCTGCTGGTGGCCGATGCCGAGCGCGCCCACCGGCGTATCGGGATCGACCGTGTCGAGCCCGACCTGCGCCATCGCGGCCCGCGCATCGTCGCGCAACCGCGCGCGATCGATGATCCCGAAACGCCGCGGCAGGCGGTTCAGGAACAGGTTCTCGGCGACCGTCAGTGTGGGCAGCAGGTTCAACTCCTGCATCACCATGCGCACGCCGAGCGCCTCGGCCTGCGACCGGCTCGCCGGCGCATAAGGCTGGCCGCCGAGTTGCATCGTGCCGGCGGTCGGCTCGACGAGCCCGCCGATGATCTTCGACAGCGTGCTCTTGCCGGCGCCGTTCTCACCCGTCAACGCAAGCGCGTGGCCCGGCTCGAGCGTCAGCGTGACGTCGGCAAGCACGGGTTCGGCATAGGTCTTGCCGATGCCGGATACGGACAGCACGGGAGTGGCTGCGCGGGAGGGTTGGAAAGTCGGGTCCATCGCGATCCTGGTTGCGGCCGCGCGCACGCGGCGCGCGGGTGGGACGCTCACAAGTGCATGTGCATGCAGTGGCCGTGATCGCGCTCACCCCGGATAACGGCCGCCGCGCCGAATTCTTGAGGACGGCGGCCGCATCGGGGGCCGCGTCACTTCGTCACGAGATCCACCGGCGTCTCGACCACGCCCGACAAGTCGGCCTGCTTGCGATGCTCCGCGATCGCCTTGAGCGCCGTGTCGATACCGAACACGGCCTGCTTCGCTGCGTACTGATCGGCGGTCGCGAGCACGCGGCCGTCCTTCAGCATCGGCTTGATCGCGTTGATGTTGTCGTAGCCGACCACGAGCACCTTGCCCTGCTTGCCGGCCGCGCGCACGGCCGACACGGCGCCGATCGCCATGTTGTCGTTACCGCACAGCAGCGCCTTCAGGTTCGGGTATTCGTTGAGCATCGCGGCAGCGACCGCATTGCCCTTGTCGATCTCCCATTCGCCGGATTGCACCGACACGACCTTCATCCCGCCCGCCTTCATCGCGTCCTGGAAACCGGCCGTGCGCTGCTGCGCGTTCGTCGTCGTCGACACGCCTTCGACGATGCCGACCTGGTCGCCCGCCTTCAGCCGCTTCGCGAGGTAATCACCGATCTTGCGCGCGCCCTTGCGGTTGTCCGGACCGACGAACGGCACGTTCAGGTTCTTCGACTTCAGCACATCGGGATCGAGTCGGTTGTCGATGTTCACGACGATGATGCCCGCGTCGACCGCCTTCTTCACGACCGGCACGAGCGCCTTCGAATCAGCCGGCGCGAGCACGATCGCGTCGACCTTCGACACGATCATCTGCTCGACGATGCGGATCTGGTTTGCCGTGTCGGTCTCGTCCTTGATGCCGTTGGTGATCAGGTCGAACTGGCTCGCGTTGTGTTTCTGGTATTCCTTCGCGCCCGTTTCCATCGTCAGGAAGAACTCGTTGGCGAGCGACTTCATCACGAGCGCGACCTTCGGCTTGGCCGTAGACTGCGCGTGGACGGCCGGTGCGGCAGCGACCGCGACGGCGGCAAGCGCGGCGGTCAGGAAGCGACGGCGAAAGCGGACATTCATACTCATCTCCTGGCGACTGGCCCTGAGGGCCGGACTATTGTTTGACTGTTGTTTTAATGCGAGCAAACGTTTGCGCCACACTACCCGGGCAATGGCCATCGATGCTGCTGTCGGTACCACGAAATGGAAGCGAGGCAGACGGCCGACTGCCTGACGCGTGCTGTCGATTACACGCCACCGCCGGCGGGACGCCGGCGGAGTGAAGGTATGCTGTACCGATTCGTGCCGGCGCGCAACCTGTCTGATCAATATTTAAGGGTTTATTCGGAGCCCGTGTCACGCCGGGTCCTGCGGCGCCGGCTCGTCTTCGCCGGCTGACGGCGGCTCGCCGAAGCGATTTGCATGCGGCGTGCCGGCGATGAAGCCATTCATCACGAACAACGCAAGCGCGCCGACGATCGGCACGAACAGCAACAGCATCCACCATCCCGCCTTGTCGATGTCGTGCAGCCGTTTTACGCCGACCGCAATCGACGACCACACCGCGACGACCGCAATGACGACGAGCACCAGCATCGCCAGCAGCGGCATATCCTCTTCCGGCGCGCCACGTGAACCCGCATCGAAAATCGCGCCGAGCACCGTGGAAGCCAGCGCGTAGATCCACCACGGCAGGCGCCCGATCCGGCCTTCGAAGGAAAAGAGAAACCATTTCAGGTTCATTGTTCACCTCTTCGTCACGCGTGTTGCGAACTGCGCGATATGTCTCCAAGTGTGCCGGGACCGGCAATTCGCGTGCATTGTTTGGTGAAGGTGGACGGCCTGCCGGATGCGCCTTTTGCGCTTCGCCCCGGCGTTGCTCATTGCGCCACCGGCGCATCCGGAACGTGACGCGGGGCCACGCGAACCTGCGTCAGCCGGCATTCACATGCATTGAATCATATCTGCAGCGATACGGATCGTCCGGTATGGATGACGGCCGCCGCCGAAACGAGGCGTTCAATCGCGCCTGCTTGTTCTTGCCGTTGTGCCGGCAAGCGAATACATGTCGTTCGCCGGGTGCGGCGAAGAATTGGACGGGAAACCGCGCTGGCGATCGATGATTCCGTGAGTCGAAAAACCAAGGCGGCGGCAGATCGCCTGCCGCCGCCCGATACATGACAACCCGCGCAGGTACGTCGCGCCATCAGCGGTGATAGCGTGGATGGCGCACGACGCGCTGCCGTCAAACGGCTTCGCGCAACATCCCCGCGATTTCCGCTTCGTTCAGGTGCGGCGCGAACATCTCGATCAGCCGGTACGCATACGCGCGCAGGAACGCGCCCTTGCGCAGCCCGACCCGTGTCGTGCTCGCCTCGAACAGGTGCTGCGTATCGAGCGCGACGAGCCCCGTGTCACGCTGCGGATCGTAGGCCATCGCCGCGACGACGCCGATCCCCATCCCGAGTTCGACATAGGTCTTGATCACGTCCGCGTCGATCGCGGTCAGCACGACGTCGGGCACGGCACCCGCCGCCGTGAACGCCTGGTCGATGTGCGAGCGGCCCGTGAAGTCCTGGTCGTACGTGATGATCGGATACTCGGCGATTTCCTCGAGCGTGAGGTTCTCGCGGCCGACGAGCGGATGGCCCTTCGGCACGACGACCGTGTGGTGCCACGAATAGCACGGGAACGTGACGATGTCCGGATAGCGGTCGAGCGCCTCGGTCGAGATGCCGAGATCGGCCTCGCCGTTCAGGATCATCTGCGCGATCTGCTGCGGGCTGCCCTGGCGCAGCGCGAGATGCACTTTCGGGAACACGTCGGTGAACTGCCGGATCACCTTCGGCAGCGCGTAACGCGCCTGCGTGTGTGTCGTCGCGACGACGAGGTGGCCGCTGTCCTGATCCGCGAACTGGCGCGCGACGCGGCGCAGGTTCTCGGCGTCGAGCAGCATCCGCTCGATCAGCTGGTGCACGGCCTTGCCGGGCTCCGTGAGCCCCGTCAGCCGCTTGCCGCGCCGGATGAAGATGTCGACGCCCAGCTCATCCTCGAGATCCTTGATCTGCTTCGACACGCCCGACTGCGACGTGTACAGCACGTTCGCGACTTCCGTCAGGTTCATGTTCTGGCGCACCGCTTCGCGCACGAACCGCAATTGCTGAAAATTCATGGGTATGCCTCTTAGGCTGTCGTTGTTTGATTGTCGAATCGGAGCAATTTCCGCCCCCTGCCCTGCATTTTTGCGTTAACGCGCGGGAAACACCCTCACGGCGCGCGGCACGGCGGTCGCACCATCGCCGACCTGCAGCGACAGCGCACGCCACGCATCGCGATCGAGTTCCGCCTCGAGCGCCCCGCCCGCACGCGCCTCGAGTTCCACGCGCACCGACCCGCCGAGCGGAATCACGCGGCGCACGTCCACCGCGATGCCGTCGCGGTGCCCTTCGCCAATCGGCCACAGCTGCAGGTCGTGCGGGCGCACATAGGCATTCGCGGGGCCCGCGAAATCGGCATCGATCTCGATCGGCGCGGCCGCGCCCTCGGCGACGAAGCCACGCCCGGCGACGGTGCCCGGCAGCCGGTTGGCCGCGCCGAGGAACTCGTAGACGAACGCGCTCTGCGGATGATCGTAGACGTCCTGCGGGCTGCCGACCTGCTCGACGTGGCCGCGGTTCAGCACGACGATGCGGTCCGCGACTTCCAGCGCCTCCTCCTGGTCGTGCGTGACGAAGATCGTCGAGATGTGCAGGTCGTCGTGCAGGCGACGCAGCCAGCCGCGCAACTCCTTGCGGACCTTCGCGTCGAGCGCGCCGAACGGCTCGTCGAGCAGCAGCACCTTCGGCTCGACCGCGAGTGCGCGAGCGAGCGCGATGCGCTGGCGCTGGCCGCCCGACAGCTCGGACGGATAGCGCTGCGCGAGCCAGTCGAGCTGCACGAGCTTCAGCAACTCATGCACCTTGTCGCGAATCGCGCTTTCCGACGGCCGCTCGCGGCGCGGCTTCACGCGCAGCCCGAACGCGACGTTCTCGAACACCGTCATGTGGCGGAACAATGCGTAATGCTGGAACACGAAACCGACCTGGCGGTCGCGCGCGCCGACCGACGCGACGTCGAGCCCCTGCAACACGACCTGGCCGGCATCCGCGTGCTCGAGGCCCGCGATCACGCGCAGCAGCGTGGTCTTGCCGCAGCCGGACGGCCCCAGCAGCGCGACCAGTTCGCCGGGCGGGAAGTCGAGCGATACGTTGTCGAGCGCCGTGAAATCGCCGAAGCGCTTCTGAAGGTTACGGACGGTGATACCCATTCTGGTTGCCTCTTTACGATTTCGACGACACGGCGGCGACGGGGCCGGCATGTGCGGGAACGGTGTCGCGCGCGCCGGCCAGTTCGGCGGCGAGATGGCGCTCGGCGAGCAGCTTCAGCGCGAGCGTGACGAGCGCGAGCAGCGCCAGCACCGACGCCACCGCGAACGCCGCCGCGAAGTTGTATTCGTTGTACAGGATCTCGACGTGCAGCGGCATCGTGTCGGTCACGCCGCGGATGTGGCCGGACACGACCGATACCGCGCCGAACTCGCCCATCGCGCGCGCATTGCACAGGATCACGCCGTACAGCAGGCCCCACCTCACGTTCGGCAGCGTCACGCGGCGGAAGATCTGCCAGCCGGAAGCACCGAGCACGCGCGCGGCTTCTTCCTCGTCCGTGCCTTGTGCCTGCATCAGCGGAATCAGCTCGCGCGCCACGAACGGGAACGTGACGAAGATCGTCGCGAGCACGATGCCCGGCACCGCGAAGATGATCTGCACGTCGTGATCCTGCAGCCATGGCCCGAGCCAGCCCTGCGCGCCGAACAGCAGCACGTACACGAGACCCGAGATCACCGGCGACACCGAGAACGGCAGGTCGATCAGCGTCGTCAGCAGCGCCTTGCCGCGGAATTCGAATTTCGCGATCGCCCACGATGCGCACACGCCGAACACGAGGTTCAGCGGCACGGCGATCGCGGCGACGGTCAGCGTCAGCTTGATCGCCGACCACGCGTCGGGGTCGGCCAGCGATTCGAGATAGAAGCCGACACCCTTTCTCAGCGCCTCGACGAACACCGCGGCGAGCGGCACGACGAGGAAGAAGGCGAGGAACGCCAGCGCGATGCCCGTGAGCAGCCAGCGCACGACGCGCGACTCGCTGACGGGGTCGAGCCGCTTCGCGGTGCGCCCTTGCGCGGCCGACGACGGGGTTTTCAGCACGACGGTGGCCTCCTGGCTCATTGCTGGCCTCCTGCCGCAACGGCGGTGACGGTGGCGGGCGCGGGGCCGCTTGCGCCCTTGCCGGACGAGCCGCGGCTCGTCCTGCGCTGCAGATACCACTGCAGCGTGTTGATCAGCAGCAGCATCAGGAACGACACGACGAGCATCACGACCGCGAGCGCGGTCGCGCCCGCGTAGTCGTACTGCTCGAGCTTCGTGATGATCAGCAGCGACGTGATCTCGGATTTCATCGGCACGTTGCCGGCGATGAAGATCACCGAGCCGTATTCCCCGAGCGCGCGCGCGAACGCGAGTGCGAACCCGGTGAGGAGCGCCGGCAGCACGGCCGGCAGCACGACGCGGCGGAACGTCAGCCAGCGCGACGCGCCGAGGCACGCAGCGGCCTCTTCCTGCTCGCGCTCGAAATCCTCGAGCACCGGCTGCACCGTGCGCACGACGAACGGCAGCCCGATGAAGGTCAGCGCGACCAGCACGCCGGCCGGCGTGAACGCGATCTTGATGCCGAGCGGCGCGAGATACTGGCCGACCCAGCCGTTGGTCGCGTAAACGGCCGCGAGCGAAATGCCGGCGACCGACGTCGGCAGCGCGAACGGCAGGTCGACGATCGCATCGACGAGGCGCTTGAACGGGAACGTGTAGCGCACGAGCACCCACGCGACGAGAAAGCCGAACACGGCGTTGATCAGCGCGCCGCCGAGTGCGGAGGAGAACGTCAGCCGGTACGACGCGAGCACGCGCGGCGACGTGACGGCGGTGACGAACTGGTCCCACGACAGCGTCGCGGTCTTCAGGAACGTGGCAGCGAGCGGTATCAGCACCACGAGGCTCAAATAGGCCACCGTGATGCCTAGCGTCACGCCGAAACCGGGCAGCGCGCTCGGCTTGCGAAAGGTGTACGTCGTCATCGGATGCTCTTGCTGTGTCGATGCTGCTCATGGGTCCGACGCAAACGCCGGCGCAGTGAATCGCGCCGGCGGACCGTCGGGGATGCGGTGCGCTATCGTGGCGCGCCGCTGTCGTTATGGCGTTACTGCGGCTTGTAGATCGAATCGAACACGCCGCCGTCCGCGAAATGCGTCTTCTGCGCATTCGTCCAGCCGCCGAAGGTATCGTCGACCGTGTACAGCTTCAGCTTCGGGAACTGCTTCGTCAGCTCCGCCGGCACATTCTTCGAACGCGGCCGGTAGTAGTTGCGCGCCGCGATCTCCTGGCCCTGCGGGCTGTACAGGAAGTTCAGGTATGCATCGGCCAGCTTGCGCGTGCCCTTCTTGTCGACCACCTTGTCGACCACCGCGACGGGCGGCTCGGCCAGGATGCTCACCGACGGCACGACGATCTCGAACTTGTCGGTGCCGAACTCCTTGACCGACAGGAATGCCTCGTTTTCCCATGCGATCAGCACGTCGCCGATCCCGCGCTGCACGAAGCTCGTGGTCGCGCCGCGCGCGCCCGAATCGAGCACGCCCGCGTTCTTGTACAGCTTCGTGACGAATTCCTTCGCCGTCTGCTCGTTGCCGCCCGGCTTGTGCACCGCGTATGCCCATGCGGCCAGGTAGTTCCAGCGCGCGCCGCCCGACGTCTTCGGATTCGGCGTGACGATCGAGATGCCCGGCTTGGTCAGGTCGTCCCAGTCCTTGATCCCCTTCGGATTGCCCTTGCGCACCAGGAACACGATCGTCGACGTGTACGGCGACGCGTTGTCGGGCAGCCGCTTCTGCCAGTCCTTGTTGACGAGCCCCTTGTTCGCGAGCGCGTCGATGTCGTACGCCAGCGCCAGCGTCACGACGTCGGCCTGGAGGCCGTCGAGCACCGAGCGCGCCTGCGCGCCCGAGCCGCCGTGCGACTGCTTGAAGTTGACGGTCTCGCCCGTCTTCGCCTTCCACTCCTTGCCGAACGCCTGGTTGAAGTCCTGATACAGCTCGCGCGTCGGGTCGTACGACACGTTCAGGAAGGTCGTATCGGCCTGCGCGTGCGTCGCGACGCCCAGCGCCGCCGCCGCGCCCAGCGCGAGTGTTGCGATCAGGCGGCCCACCCCGCCCACCAGCCCCGTGTTGCGCTTGCCCATCCTTGGTTCTCCAGTGTTGTCGGTATTGCGATGTCGGGCCAGTCTAACGAACGGGTTACATGATTAAAAATAATCGTTCCTCATTTTTTAATACTCAAAAGTGCTAACGCAGGCTGGATGGACGGTTGCGGCAGATGAACCGGCGTCGGGGCGTCGCGAAATCGCGCCGGAACCGGCGCGATCACGTCGAACCTCAAGTAACACTTGAAATTCGCGAACTACTGTATAAAAATACAGCTCACTGTCTATCCATACAGTTGAGCCATGACCAAACTCACCGCCCGTCAGCAGCAAGTGTTCGACTTGATCCGTCGCGCGATCGAGCGCTCCGGATTCCCGCCCACCCGTGCCGAGATCGCGGCCGAACTGGGCTTCAGCTCGCCGAATGCGGCCGAGGAGCACCTGCGCGCGCTGGCGCGCAAGGGTGTGATCGAGCTGGCCGCCGGCGCATCGCGCGGCATCCGCCTGCTCGGCATCGACGATGCCCCGCACCAGTTCACGCTGCCGCACGCCGGCCTGATGCAGCTGTCGCTGCCGCTCGTCGGCCGCGTCGCGGCCGGTAGCCCGATCCTTGCGCAGGAGCACATCTCGCAGCATTACGCGTGCGATCCCGCGCTGTTCTCCAGCAAGCCCGATTACCTGCTGAAAGTGCGCGGCCTGTCGATGCGCGACGCCGGCATCCTCGACGGCGACCTCCTCGCCGTGCAGAAGCGCACGGAAGCGAAGGACGGCCAGATCATCGTTGCGCGTCTCGGCGACGACGTCACGGTCAAGCGCCTGATGCGCCGGCCTGGCGGTCTCGAGCTGATCGCGGAGAACCCGGATTACGAAAACATCTTCGTCAAGGCCGGCAGCGCGGAATTCGCGCTGGAAGGCATCGCCGTCGGGCTGATTCGCTCGGGCGAACTCTGACATTCCGTCTCGCTCAGGAGAACATCATGGAACGCCTTTCCCGTCTGCTGCCTTTCCGTCAATTCGGTCGCCTGCGTCACCTGCGCGGCCGCACGCCCTGCGCACCGCTGTCCGCGGCGGCGCCCGTGCAAGAAGAAGTCGCAGTCGAACGGCAGGCGTCCCTGCTGCCGTCGGCGCTTCCCGCTTTCGCGCGGGTATCGCTGAACGCCGGCCTGAATCACGCCGAACCCGCGCGCCGCGCGCCGGTGCGCGTCTATCACGGCCGTTCGCGCCTGATCATGGTCGGCACGATCGATGCCGTGTGCCGGATGATCGATCGCTGCATCGCGGAGGAACGATCGGCCACGCCAGGCGGTCTCTGATTGCGGAATATCCCCGCACCGGAGGCAACGTGACCGGATCTTCGGGCCGCGCATGGCGGCTCAAGCCCCTGCTGATCGTCGTGCTGGCCGTCGCCATCATTGCGGCGATCGGCTATGGCTACGCGTCGCCGTACGTCGCGCTCGGTCGCCTGAAATCGGCGATCGATGCGCGTGATGCGCAGGCCATCAGCGAGTATGTCGATTTCCCGTCGCTGCGCATCAGCCTGAAGCAGCAGGTCACGGAAGAGTTGATGCGCCGGATCGACGCGGTGAAGAAGAACAATCCGTTCGCGGTGATCGGTGCGCTGATCGGGTCGGCACTGATCGGCCCCCTGGTCGATGCGTACGCAACCCCGGAGGGCGTGGCCGCGCTGATGAGCGGATTGCCGCCGCGTGGCAATCCGGGTGAGCGTCCACCTGAATGGTCGAATTTGCCGCCAGGCAATGCGCCAGGCAATGCGCCGGGCAACACGCCGGCCGCACCCGCAGCCAATCCGGCTCCGGCGAGCGCAACCGCTCCGGGCAGCGACACGGCCACCACGGCAGCGCCATCGCAATCACCCGCCGCTGCCGCACCGGCAAGCCCGGTCGACGCAACGCATGCGCCGCACCAGCAGCAAACCAGCGCCGGCTACCGGAATATCGATGAATTCGTCGTGACCTACCAGCGCAGTGCCGACGGCACGCGCTATGCGGCAATATTCCACCGCTTCGGCCTGTTCTCGTGGAAGTTGTCCGCGATCGACCTGCACGCTTGACAGGTCTTGGGTGGCCGCGGTCGGCGCCCGCGCCACGAATACGGCACGACGCCTGACCGGCGCGATTCGCCGGTCAGGCAGTCATCGAATCATTGGATCATTTGCCGTTCGCCGTGGCCGCTTCACGCTCACGCGCGATTTCGGCCTTCTGCTCCTGCGCCGACGAACACGCAACCAGAATGCTGCAGTTCACGCGGTCGAGCAGTTGCGTGTTGCCCGACCCCATCCACCATCTCGATAAGCCGCTACGGCACCGATGGCCGACAACGACGAGGTCGACCTTCAGTTCCGCCGCGAGATTCGCGATTTCGTCGATCGGATAGCCGAACGCGAAATGGCCTTCGGCTTGCACGCCGCGCTCGCGCAGCCAGTTCACCCCTTCCTGCAGGATTTCGCGCGCGGTTTCCTCGAACCGGCCGCACGCGACATCGGTCAGCAAACCTGCGCTCTGTGCAATGCTCGAGCGCATATCGACAACCGACAGCAAATGCGTCTCGGCCTTCAGATCCATCGCGAGGTTGGCGCCGCAGCGCAGGGCCTTGCGTCCTTCGAGCGAGCCGTCGTAACACAACAGAATCTTGTTGTAGCTAGCCATGAAGCCTCCCTATCGCAACAACGAGCCTACGCATTCATCATGGTGCGCCGCAATTCAGGATGCAAGGGATGGAAAACGCTGATTCGCCCCGCTCGGCTCCTGCGCGATGATGCAGTGCACGATCGGTGCGTACATGCATCGCACCGTGCAGGCATGCCCGGAAGAGACGCAACCAATGCACTAGAATGGCCCGTTCGTACTCCAGCAGGCCAACAGGCGCCGGCGTCGTGCGCTTCGGCCATGCCCGTGCGACACGCAATCGTCCGATCGGTTCGCCAACCGGCCACCCATCCGGCGGCGGAACGCGTCCGCGCCCGCTTACAACGACAACCAACCCATGTCCGATGTACCGATCGATTTCCGGAACGTCGAAAAGCGCTACGGCGACAAGCTCGTCGTCAACGGCCTGTCCTTCACCGTACAGGCCGGCGAGTGCTACGGCCTGCTCGGGCCGAACGGCGCCGGCAAGACCACCACGCTGAAAATGCTGCTTGGCCTCACGCATCCCGATGCAGGCACCATTTCGCTCTGCGGCGAACCGGTTCCATCGCGTGCACGGCATGCGCGCCAGCGTGTCGGGGTCGTCCCGCAGTTCGACAATCTCGACCCCGACTTCACCGTGCGCGAGAACCTGCTCGTGTTCAGCCGCTATTTCGGCATGTCGGCGCAGGCTGCGCACGCGCTCGTGAAGCCGCTGCTCGAATTCGCGAAGCTCGAGAACAAGGCCAATGCGAAGGTCGGCGAGTTGTCGGGCGGCATGAAGCGCCGCCTGACGCTCGCCCGTGCGCTCGTCAACGATCCCGATGTGCTGGTGCTCGACGAGCCGACGACGGGCCTCGACCCGCAGGCGCGTCACCTCATGTGGGAACGGCTGCGCTCGCTGCTCGCACGCGGCAAGACGATCCTGATCACCACGCACTTCATGGAAGAAGCCGAGCGCCTGTGCGACCGCCTGTGCGTGATCGAGGAAGGCCGCAAGATCGCCGAAGGCGCGCCGCACGCACTGATCGAATCGGAGATCGGCTGCGACGTAATCGAAATCTACGGGCCCGATCCAGCCACGCTACGCGACGAGCTGTCGGCGTTCGCGAAGCGCACCGAGATCAGCGGCGAAACGCTGTTCTGCTACGTGAGCGACCCGGAACCGCTCAGTGCGCGGCTCAAGGGCCGCACGGGGTTGCGCTATCTGCATCGCCCGGCCAATCTTGAAGATGTGTTCCTGCGGCTCACGGGCCGCGAAATGCAGGACTGATCGATCATGGACGTCCGCAACTATTCCGCCGCCGCACCGTCGGCACCACCGCGCGTATCACGTTTCGCGATCGCGATGCCCGCGAACGCGACCAACTGGATCGCTGTCTGGCGGCGCAACTATCTCGTCTGGCGCAAGCTCGCGCTCGCGTCGATGTTCGGCAATCTCGCCGATCCGATGATCTATCTGTTCGGGTTGGGGTTCGGGCTCGGCCTGATGCTCGGCCACGTCGACGGCGTTTCGTATATCGCGTTCCTCGCGGCCGGCACGGTCGGGTCGAGCGTGATGATGTCCGCGAGCTTCGAGTCGATGTATTCGGGATTCTCGCGGATGCACGTGCAACGCACGTGGGAAGCAATCATGCATACGCCGCTCGCGCTCGGCGACATCGTGCTCGGCGAGATCGTCTGGGGAGCCAGCAAGGCGATGCTGTCGGGGGCCGCGATCATGCTCGTCGCGGGGGCGCTCGGCTATGCGCAGTTTCCGTCGATGCTCGCGGCGCTGCCCGTGATCGCACTCGCGGGCCTCGCGTTTGCAAGCATCGCGATGATCGTCACGGCGCTCGCACCGTCCTACGATTTCTTCATGTTTTATCAGACGCTCGTGCTGACGCCGATGCTGCTGCTGTCGGGCGTGTTCTTCCCGAGCACGCAGTTGCCGCCGATCGCGCGGCATGCGGCGCAGGCGCTGCCGCTCGCGAATGCCGTCGAGTTGATTCGGCCCGCGATGCTCGGCCGGCCGGCGACCGACGTCGCGCTGCATGTCGCGGTGCTCGCAGGTTACGCGGTCGGCGGATTCCTGCTGTCCGCATGGCTGTTCCGGCGGCGGATGATGCGCTGACGGCCGGCGCACCGGGCGCCGGCTTCATGCGACGACGTTACTCGTCGTCGTCGCTCCACGGGATCTCGACGTCGGTCAGGAACGCGACGGTCGCGAGCGGGCCACCTTCCTGGCGGCCCAGCTTGCCGTCCGCGCGATGCCATTCGACGCGGAACTGCGTGCCCGGATCATCGGCAAGCAGATACACCGAGCGCAGCTCTTCCTTGTCAGCTTCATCCACCGGGCCGTCGAACGACACCAGCATCTTCTGCGGCCACAGGCCGTTGACCGGATCGTAAATGCGATCGCCCTGCGGAATGTCGATGCTGGCTTCGACGCCGATCGTTGCGGAGGCCTCGATGATCATCATGCCGAGTGCGCTCAGCACGGCAGTCGCCCGCGCGGAATTGGCCTGGCGGATCGCGAGATCGCCGCGCGTCAGCGCCTTTTCGAGTCGAGGATGGATCTTCGGTTGGGTCATGCGTTTTCCTGTTTGCTTCTTGTAAATAGCGCCGCACGCGTGAAACGGCGGCGCCGGATGAATACGACGATTGCGCCCGATTGGCGCGCCGCTTGCGCGCGTCAGAACCCGAGCGCGACCGCGAGCAGGCCGCTTGCGATCCCGAACACGACGACGAGGATCGCGACGATGGCCAGCATGTAAGGCTTGAACGAACGTGCGAGCATCGCGAGCGACGGCACGCTGATCGGCGGCAGCGTCATCAGCAGCGCGGCGGCCGGGCCGACGCCCATGCCGAGCGACAGCATCGCCTGGATGATCGGCACCTCGCCGGCCGTCGGGATCACGAACAGCATGCCCGCGACCGCGAATGCGACGATCCAGCCGAGATGATTGCCGATGTCCGGGCCGATATGCGGGAACAGCCACGCGCGCGCGGCGCCGAGCAGCAGCACGAGCACGATGTATTCGGGCACGAGCCGCACGGCCATGCGCGCAAGCAGCTTCATCCAGCGGACAAACGGATTGCCGGCCGCGGCCTGCTCGGCCGCCAGCGCGGCGAGCTGCGCATCGTCGATGCTGCGGTCTTCAGGGCGTGCGATGCGGTTCAGCAGATAGCCGATCCCGAACACCATCGCGATGCCGAGCACCAGGCGCAGCGCACTCCAGTGCCAGCCGAGCACGAAGCCCATGAACACCAGCGCCGCCGGGTTCAGCACCGTGTTGCCGAGCCAGAACGCAACCGCGCCGCCCGGCGATGCATGGCGCGCACGCAGCCCCGCGACGACCGGCGCCGCGCAGCACGTGCACATCATGCCGGGCAGCGACAGCAGGCCGCCCGCGGCGACGCTGCCGAAACCGGTGCGGCCGAGCACGCGCGCAACCCAGTGCGCGGGTAGCAGCGCCTGCACGGCCGAACCGAGCAGCAGGCCCAGCACCATCGCCTGCCAGATCGCCTTGCCGTACGCCCACGCGTAATCGAGCGCGGCCTTCAGCGACGGCTCGGGGGCGGCCGCCGACGTGCCCATCAGGATCGACTGGCCGATCGAATGATGCTCGGCGGCAACGAACGCCTTGTTGTAGTACGGGAACCATTTCACATAGAACAGGCCCGCGACCGCGATCAGCAGAAAGGTCATCCAGCCGAGGGTCGGATTGGGTTGGGTGCGTGTTGTCGTCATCGTGTGGTCGTCGATTGGTCTTGGTCGGTTTCGGATGTCGCGCCCGCGGCAAGCGCGGCCGATGCGGGCAGCCCGGCTTGCGCGAGTGCGGCCAGCAGCGCACGCGCCTGATCGCGCCCGTCGGCGGCGTTGGGCCGGAATGTGAACGTCAGCGCCCGGTTCGGCTTGTTGTACGTCGCGCGATAGGTGCGCGCATAGGCGGGATCGTAATGCTTGTCGATCAGCTCGGTGAACAGCTCCACCCGCGCGTCCGCATCGATCAGCGCCTTCCAGCGTGTTACCTGTTCGCGGCTATGCAGGCCGATCAGCCGATCGAGCTGCGCCTTGAAGGTGTCCGGTTCGTCGAACAGGTGCGCATAATCGTCGAGGAGGAATGCGATGCGCTCGTCGTGCGCCGCGTCGACATGCACCCACGGCCCTGCGTGAAACGCTTCGATCAACGCGATCGGCAACTGCACGAGCCCGATCCGGCGGCTTTCCGATTCGACGAACACCGGCCATTCAGGGTCGAAACGCCCGAGTGTTTCGACGAGCCCGGAGTCGAACCCCTTCTGCGCCGGCTGCGGTTTGCCCGGAAGCGCGCCAAGCAGTGAACCGCGATGGCACGCAAGCGCCTCGAGGTCGAGCGTCTGCGCGCCCACGTCGCGCAGTGCGTTCAGCAAGCGCGTCTTGCCGCAGCCCGTATGGCCGACGAGCGCGATGTAGCGAAAGCGCGTCGGCAGCGACGCGAGCGTCGCGCACACCGACTGGCGGTACGACTTGTAGCCGCCGTCGAGCTGGCGCGCTTTCCAGCCGATCAGGTTGAACCAGGTCGTCATCGAGCCCGAGCGCTTGCCGCCGCGCCAGCAGTAGATCAGCGGCCGCCAGTTGCGCGGACGATCGGCGAACGTCGTATCCAGATGCCGTGCGATGTTGCGCGCGACGATCGCCGCGCCGACCCGGGTCGCCTCGTATGGCGACACCTGCCGGTACATCGTGCCGATGAGCACGCGCTCTTCGTTGCTGAGTACGGGCGCGTTCAGCGCGCCAGGGATATGATCCTCGGCGAACTCGAGCGGCGTGCGCACGTCGATGATCTCGTCGAACTCACCGGCGTGATCGAGGGTGACAAGCAGGTTCTTCAATTTGGCGTCGAACAGGGGCGATGCGGCTCGATGAGTCGCATGGGCGCGGAAGGCGGATTGACGATTATCTCACGGGCCGGCGTCTCGGGACGCGCGCGGCGGTCGGCGGTGCCGAGGCGGCCTGCATCGCATCGATCAGATGGTCGCGGAACGCACGAACCGACGCGGGTAGATCGCGCCCCGCCATCGTCTGCACCTGGATGCTGCGCTCGCGTAGCTGCGGGTTCGTCACGGGCACGACGACGAAGCCGTCCGCGGCGCAGCGATCGCGTACCGACAGCAGCCCCGTAAACATCACCGCGCCCGTGCGCCGTGCGTAGCCGTACATCGCTGCCGTGTTGTTGCTCGTCAGTTCGGGCTCGAGCAGCAGCCCGTCGAGCGCGCACGCGATGTCGATCAGTTGACGCACCGTCGTGCCGGCCTCGGGCAGCACGTGCGGATGACGCGCGACATCGGCGAGCGACACCGCTTCTCGCGTCGCGAGCGGATGGTCGTGCCGCACCAGCGCGAAGATCGGCGCGCGCTCGGTGTGCTCGACACGCACGCCCTTCTCCGGCGCGAGGCTGAAGCTCAGCGCGATGTCCACGTCGCCGTCGCGCACCCGCCGCGTCGCGTCCGCCGGCGACACCACCCAGACGGAGAAATCGACGCCCGGATGGCGTGCCTTGAAACTAGCGAGCGTGCCGGGCAGGAAATCGATCGCGAACCCTTCCGAGCATGCGATCTTCAGCAAGCTGCCGTGCAGCGCATCGAGCCCGCCGATGTCCTTCATCACGTGCTCGGCCTCGAGCAAGCTGCGCTGCGCAAACGCCAGGAGCCGCTCGCCGGCCTCCGACAGCGCCATCCCGCGCGGCCGGCGCTCGAACAGCGGTGCGCCGAGCTCGCTCTCCAGTTTCGCGATCTGGCGGCTGATCGCCGATACGGCCACGTGCAGCCGCGCGGACGCGTCACTGATCGAGCCGGTGCGCGCCACTTCGACGAAATACCGCAATGCCAGGCCATGCAGGAAAGCCGCCACGTTCTATCTCCGCCCGGCTGCCGGCCGCGCTGCCTTGCCTTTTCGGCAAAGAAAGGTTCGAAATTCGATCATTGTGACAAAAAAAACGGCTTTCTAGAATCGATCGCACCTCACGCTGCAGGCACGATCCGGCGCGTGCAGCGAACCCGACCGAGGAGCACGACTTGAGCCGTACCGCCGCCATCCAGCACGCGCTGAACCAGTTCGAATCCGGTGCGTTCTTCACGACCCTGAGCCGCCGCGTCGGCCTGCGCACCGAAAGTCAGGAAAGCGGCAACGATGCCGCGCTGCGCGCGTACCTGACCGACGAGATCGCCCCCGAAGCCGCGCGCCTCGGCTTCACGTCGCGGATCGTCGACAACCCCGTCGACGGCGGCGGCCCGTTCCTGCTCGCATCGCGCCACGAAGACGACGCACTGCCGACCGTGCTGATCTACGGCCACGGCGACGTCGTGCGCGGCTACGATGCGCAATGGCGCGCACCGCTGTCGCCGTGGACGCTGACGGCCGACGGCGACCGCTGGTACGGCCGCGGCAGCGCCGACAACAAGGGCCAGCACACCATCAACTTGGCCGCGCTGGCGAGCGTGCTCGACGCGCGCGGCGGCCAGCTCGGCTTCAACGCGAAGCTGCTGATCGAGATGGGCGAGGAAACGGGTTCGCCGGGCCTCGACGCGCTGTGCCGCCAGGAGCGCCGCGCGCTCGCAGCCGACGTGCTGATCGCGTCCGACGGCCCGCGCATCGCCGCCGCGCGCCCAACGGTTTTCCTCGGTTCGCGCGGCTCGGTCAATTTCAAGCTGAGCCTGCGCGCCCGCGACGGCGCGCATCACTCCGGCAACTGGGGCGGGCTGCTGCGCAATCCGGCGATCGTGCTCGCCCATGCGCTCGCGAGCCTCGTCGACGCGCGCGGCGCGATTCGCGTCGCGGGGCTGCGTCCGCCGCCGATCCCGGCCGCCGTGCGCGATGCGCTCGCCGATCTCTCCGTTGGCGGCGGCCCCGGCGATCCGGCGCTCGACGCCGGCTGGGGCGAGCCTGGCCTCACCGCGGCCGAGCGCGTATTCGGCTGGAACACGTTCGAGATCCTCGCGTTCAAGGCCGGCAACCCCGAGCACCCCGTCAATGCGATCCCGCCCGCCGCGTATGCGCACTGCCAGTTGCGCTTCGTCGTCGGCACCGACTGGGAAGCGCTGCATGCGCATCTGCGCACGCACCTCGATGCGCACGGCTTCGCCGACATCGAGATCGATGTCGAACGCGGCGCCCCGGCGACGCGCGTGCCGCCGGACGATCCGTGGGTCCGCTGGGCCGTCGCGTCGCTGGCGCGGACCACCGGCAAGAAGCCCGCGATCCTGCCGAATCTCGGCGGCACGCTGCCGAACGAAGTGTTCGCCGACACGCTCGGGCTGCCGACGCTGTGGGTGCCGCACTCGTACCCGGCATGCTCGCAACACGCGCCGGACGAGCACCTGCTCGCGAGCGTCGTCAGCGAGGGGCTGCAGATGATGGCCGGCCTCTTCTGGGATCTCGGCGACGACGCGCCGACCGTTCGCCGCGCGGCGCCCGCCGCGGCCGGCGCCGCCCTGTAACGCGCTTCGCCCCTTTCACGGGACCTGCTCACACGATGAACACGACCACCCTGACCTCGCAGGAAGCCGCCCGCCCCAGCGCCGCGAAGATCCGGCGCATCATCTTCGCGGCGTCGATCGGCAACGCACTCGAATGGTTCGACCTGATCGTCTACGGCTTCTTCGCGGTGACGATCGCCAAGCTGTTCTTCCCCGCGACGAGCGAAGCGACGTCGCTGATGCTCACGCTCGGCACGTTCGGGCTGTCCTACCTGATCCGGCCGATCGGCGGCTTCGTGCTCGGCGCGTACGCGGATCGCGCGGGCCGCAAGGCGTCGCTGCTGCTGTCGATCGCGATGATGATGGCCGGCACGCTGCTGATCGCGCTGATGCCGACCTACGCGGCGATCGGCATACTCGCGCCGCTCGGGATCATGCTGTCGCGGCTGATGCAGGGCTTTTCCGCGGGCGGCGAATTCGCGAGCTCGACCGCGTTCCTCGTCGAGCACGCACCGCAGCGGCGCGGTTTCATGTCGAGCTGGCAGTTCGCGAGCCAGGGCCTCGCGACGCTGCTCGCATCGGGCTTCGGCGCCCTGCTGACATCCACGCTGACAGCCGCGCAACTCGAAAGCTGGGGCTGGCGCGTGCCGTTCCTGTTCGGGCTCGCGATCGGCCCGGTCGGGCTGTACATCCGCCGCTACGTCGACGAAGGCGTCGAGTTCAAGACGCAGGCACGCTCGGAAGCGCCCGTGCGTGAGTTGTTCGCCGATCAGAAGTTGCGGCTGCTGCTGTCGGTCGGCGCGCTCGTGATCTCGACCGCGATCAACTACATGGTGCTGTACATGCCGACCTATGCGATCAAGCAGCTCGGGCTGCCCGCGTCGACGGGCTTCGCGGCGACGCTCGCGACCGGCTTCGTGCTCACGCTCGTCACGCCGGTCGTCGGCCACCTGTCCGATCGTACCGGGCGGATCCGCATGATGGCGGTTGCGGCAATCCTGATGCTCGTCACCGTGTACCCGACATTCGCGTGGCTCACGCGTCACGCATCGTTCGCGACAATGCTCGCCGCCCTGGTCTGGATCGGTGCACTGAAGGCGATGTACTGCGGCGCCCTGCCGGCGCTGATGGCCGAGCTGTTCCCGTCGCAGACGCGCGCAACGGGGCTCGCGGTCAGCTACAACACGGGCGTCACGCTGTTCGGCGGCTTCGCGCCGTTCGTCATCACCTGGCTGATCAGCGCGACCGGCAACCGGCTGTCGCCGGCGCTCTATCTGATGGGCTGCGCGCTGCTGAGCCTCGCCGCGCTGTTCGTCGCGCGCACACGGCTCAAGATGCGATAACGGAAGAAACGACGGCGCAGCGATGCGCCGCCGGTGCGACCCGTCGCGGCATGGCTGCCGCACGGACCGCGCACCGCCTGGTTCAGGTCAAGGCGCCGGGTTCGGCTGCAATTCATGCAGCGCGTCGATCTCGGCAAGGATTTCGTCGGACAGCTTCACGTCGATGCTGCCGATGTTCTCCTTCAACTGCTCGAGCGACGTCGCCCCGACCAGGTTGCTGCGCGTGAACGGCCGGCCGTTGACGAACGCCAGCGCGAGCTGCGCGGGCGACAGCCCGTGACGCCGTGCGAGCGCGACATAGCGCGACGTCGCCTCGACGGCCTGCGGCTTGCTGTAACGCTGGAAGCGTTCGAACAGCGTGATGCGTGCGCCGGCCGGACGCGCGCCGTTCTCGTACTTGCCGGACAGCCAGCCGAACGCGAGCGGCGAATAGGCGAGCAGGCCGACGCCGTCGCGATGCGTGAATTCCGACAGGCCGTTTTCGAACGTGCGGTTCAGCAGGCTGTACGGATTCTGGATGCTCGCGATGCGCGGCAGCCCGAGCTTCTCGGCCGCGCGCAGGAACTGCGCGACGCCCCACGGCGTTTCGTTCGACACGCCGATCGCGCGCACCTTGCCGGCCTTCACGAATTCCGCGAGCACGCCGAGGGTCTCCTCGATCGGCACAGTATAGGCGTCGTCGACCCACGGATAGGCAGGACGGCCGAACGTCGTCGTGCTGCGGTCGGGCCAGTGCAACTGGTAGAGATCGACGTAGTCGGTCTGCAGGCGCTTGAGGCTGCCGTCGAGCGCTTCGGTCAGGTTCTTGCGGTCGAACTGGTTGCCTTCGCCGCGAATATGGCGCGGATTGTGCGGCTGCCGTGCCGGCCCAGCGATTTTCGTCGCGAGCACGATGCGCTCGCGCTGCGCGCGATGCTGCGCGAGCCAGGTGCCGATGTACGCCTCGGTGCGCCCCTGCGTTTCGGGTTTCGGCGGCACCGGATACATTTCCGCGGCATCGATCAGCGTCACGCCCTGCCCGATCGCGTAGTCGATCTGCTCGTGCGCATCGCGCTCCGAATTCTGCTCGCCCCACGTCATCGTGCCCAGGCCGATCAGGCTGACCTCGATACCCGAATCGCCAAGTGTGCGGTATTCCATGCTGTTCCTGTCGCGTCGGTGGAAAGCAGGAACGCTATCACATTGCAGCGACTGCTTCAGACCGGCGCCGCATACGCCTACAGACGGCCTTCGGCACCGGCGTGGCGGTTCGCGCGCCGGCCCGAACGACGGTGTTGCCGCCCGCCGTTACTGCGGCCGCTGGATGAAGCAAGTCGCCGACGCATGCGCGACGATCTTGTCGTCCGCGGTCTTCAGCGTGCCCTCCGCGACGCCCAGCGAACGCGACAGGTGAATCACGCGCCCTTCCGCAACCAGGTCGGCATCGCGCGGCACGGGCCGCAGCATCTTCACATGCAGATCGACCGTGCCGTAGCCGACACCCGCATCCAGCATCGAATGCACCGCGCACCCCGTGACCGAATCGAGCACCGTCGCGGCGAACCCGCCATGGACGCCACCAAGCGGATTCAGGTGCCGGCCGTCCGCCCGCGCCGAAAACCTCACATAACCGAGCTCGACGTCGAGCGGACGCATCGGGATCGTTTCGGAAATCGACGCGAGCGGCGCATCGCCCGATACCGCCGCGCGCAGCAGATCGAGACCAGACAGGGAAAGCGGGTTCATCGGGTTGTCTCCGGGTTGAAAGCGCGTCGCCGCGCGAGTAAGTTCTAAATTGGAACTCATTATTGACAGCGACGGCGGCCGTTGTCAACGTGGCCGGGCCCGTTACAACCGAAGGCGGGTTCTATAATCGAACCCGCTATTTTGCTGAACCGCCGCAAGAGACTCGACGATGAAATGGGATGACATCGGCACGCTGAACTGTTCGGTCGCGCGTACGCTCGCCGTGCTCGGCGACCGCTGGACCATGCTGATCCTCCGCAACGCGTTCCTCGGCTGCCGCCGCTTCGACGCGTTCCAGACCCAGCTTGGCCTCACGCGCCATGTGCTGGCCGAGCGGCTCGCGCGTCTCGTTGACGAAGGCGTGCTGGTCAAGCGCGCGTATCAGGATCGGCCGCCGCGTTTCGAATATCGGCTGACGGACAAGGGCCTCGACCTCTACCCGACCCTGCTCGCGCTGACGGCGTGGGGCGACCGCTGGAAAGACGACGGCCAGGGGCCGCCGGTGCAGTTGCGCCACCGCACCTGCGGCCATCTGATGCATGCGGTCACCGTATGCTCGGCGTGCGGCGAACCGCTCGACGCACACGACGTGCAGCCGGAGCGTGGCCCAGGGTGGATCGCAGACGAGGCAGCCGGGGCGCCCGCGGCCGAGGATTGACGCAGCGTCGGGCACATGTGAATGAACGCGTGACACGCACGGATCGTTAGTCGCGCTCGCGCTGCTGTCGCGGGCCGCAGCGAGCCCGCCCGGCTGCACTCGTGCATGGCTTGCATGCCGCAATTCCGCCACCGCCGCACGCGCAATCGCATGCTGCTTTCGATCACATCCGCTGATTGAACCGATCACGCACTCGGATACCGCACAACGCAACTTTGCGTCACCGCCTCTGCCATCGCCGGTCATCGCGATGAGTCACCCCGTCTCATCCGCACGTGACCGGGCCGCCACGTCTGCGTTACACTCACGGCCCGCTGTCTCGAAATTGTTCGCTGTCCAAGATGTTGTCGCGCAATCGCCTCGCCGCTACCTGTCTCGCCGCTTCCCTGCTCGCCACTCCGTTCGCCGCCTTCGGCAAGACGCAAAGCGAATCGCTGCTCCAGCAGGCGATCGACTTCGTTGCACGTTGGCTACCGGCCCCCACTCACGAAGCGCCCGCGACGCAGGTCGTCGAATCGGCGTTTTCGCCCGACGGCGGTGCCGAAGCGCTCGTGCTGAAAGCGATCGGCGCCGCGCGCAGTTCGATCCGTGTCGCCGCCTATTCGTTCACGTCGCCGCCTGTCACGCGCGCACTGCTCGCCGCCAGGCGACGCGGCGTGAATGTCGCGGTGGTCGTCGACGACAAGGGCAATCGCGCAAAGAGCAGCAAGCAGGCGTTGAACCTCCTCGTCAACGCAGGTATCCCGACGCGCACGATCGACGCCTACTCGATCCATCACGACAAGTACCTCGTGATCGACGCCGAGCACGTCGAAACGGGTTCGTTCAACTACAGCGCGTCGGCGGCCAGCCGCAATTCCGAGAACGTCGTCGTGGTGTGGAACAACCCGCAACTCGCGTCGCGTTATCTCACGCACTGGCAAAGCCGCTTCGACCAGGGCACGCCGTACCGCTCCAGCTACTGAGGCAAGCCGCGCGGCGCACACCTCCGTGTTCGATCCGCCGTGTTGCCGATGATCGGCGAGCACGGCGCGACGTTCAATTCAGCCGAATGGCCAGCGCGCCGCCGCACTCAATGGATTTCGGGCGCTCGCCCGATCGCCGCACCGGCCTGCGTCGTCGGTGCACAACGATTCGCCTGACCGCTCGCGCCGCTTGCCGAAGACGTCGACAAACCGCCGGCGACGCTTGGCAGCGCGCTGCTCACGCAAACGACGCCGAATGCCAGCGTGTTCTGAACCATCGGATAAAGAAGATACAGCGCAAACGCGAGATAGCCCGCGTACAGGAATCGAACCATGGTGCGATGGGAAGCGTTGAACGAGTGGACTCGTCCTGTTTACGGCACTGCGCCGGGCACCTTGAGGCATCGCGCCTCCGATTGCGCATCGGCGTGAAACACGATCCCATGGCGCCCGCTTCTCACCCCATCAGCATCGATCCGCGCCAGGCCCAAACCGCCCGTCGGCGGATTTGCACCGTGGCGACGCGCCGAACAATGCGCGATACTGTCCGCCATACGATCCCGTGACCGGCCTCGCAGCCGGGACCAAAGACAACGCCCATGCAAATCGCACCGAAACCGGCCGACGAGGCGGCCCGGCTCGATACGCTTCATTCGCTCTCGATCCTCGACACGCCGCCCGAAGAGCGCTTCGATCGCCTGACGCGTCTCGCACGCAGGCTGTTCGACGTACCGATCGCGCTCGTCAGCCTCGTCGACGACGATCGGCAGTGGTTCAAGAGCCACGCCGGGCTCGACGTCACGCAAACGTCGCGCGACGTGTCGTTCTGCGCCCATGCGCTGCTCGAGGGCAATACGACGGTGATCCAGGATGCGCTGAGCGACAACCGCTTCCACGACAACCCGCTCGTCACCGGCGCGCCCGGCATCCGCTTCTACGCCGGTCGGCCGCTTACGGCGCCGAACGGCGCGCCCATCGGCACGCTGTGCCTGATCGATACGCGGCCGCGCTCGCTCGAGCCCGACGAACTCGCGCTGCTCGGCGACCTCGCCCACATGACCGAACGTGAAATCGCCGCGCTGCATTTCGCGACCACCGACGAACTCACGCGACTGACCAACCGGCGCGGCTTCGAGATCCTGGCCCGTCACGTGCTGAGGCTGTGCGATCGCCTTGACCGTCACGCGGTGCTGCTGTTCTTCGACCTGAACGATTTCAAGTCGATCAACGACCACTTCGGCCACGCCGAAGGCGACCACGCGCTCAAGACATTCGCCGATACGCTGACGGGCGCGCTGCGCGACAGCGACGTGATCGCACGGCTGGGCGGCGATGAGTTCGTCGTGCTGCTGAGCGCCACCGATCCGGCCGACGTTGCCGAGCCGGTCGAACGCGTGACGCGGGCGCTCGCGCTGCGCAACGCGGCCGACGCACGCGGCTATGACATCCGGTTCAGCGTCGGGCACGTCGACTACGATCCCGCGCACCATCGCGACGTGGCCGACCTGCTCGCATCGGCCGATCAACGGATGTACGAGGACAAGCAGCGCGGCAAGACGGCCGGCGCGTAAGTACGGGCTGACCGGGCGCGTGGCGCCGCCCCGCCGCTCAACTTCGGTTGCGTGGTTGCATCAACTTCCGCACGGCGGCGCGCTGGCCATGGCTTCGGCGATCTGCTCGGGCGTCAGGTCGCGCTGGTGCGTCGCGAGCGACCAGCGATGGCCGAACGGATCCTCGACCTGTCCGTAGCGATCGCCCCAGAACATGTCGGCCGCCGGAATCGTGACCGTCGCGCCGGCCTCGACCGCCTTCGCGATCGCCGCGTCGGTGTCCGGCACGTACAGGTGCAGGCAGACCGGCGTGCCTTTCAGCGCCTTCGGCCCGAGCGCGCCGTGCTCGGGCATCTCATCCACCAGCATCAGTGTGGAATCGCCAATCACGAGGCACGCGTGCGCGAGCCGCCCGTCGGGCATCGCCAGGCGAAACTGTTCGCTCGCATTGAACGCGCGCTTGTAGAAGTCGATGGCTGCCGTTGCGCCGGCGCAGATCAGGTGCGGCGTCAGCGTGCGCATCCCTTCCGGGATCGGTTTGACGGACGTGGACATGGGTATCGCTCCTTCGGTCGGTTGTCGTATCGGAATCGGGACGGACGCGCGATGCGCACGCCTCCGATGCTACGACGGACGAACCCGGCGGAAATCGACACGGTGCCCGACATTTTTTGTTTTCTCGGGCATCGGCGCGCGGGTTCCCCGCACCGGGCGTCATCGGCCCGTTCGGCCGGCCTCGTTGTCCGGCGCACCGAACTGCCGGCGGCATGCCTCCAGCAATCCGGCCACCGCATCGAGCGGCAGATCGGCAAACCGGGCGATCGGCAGCATCACGCCGCCCGGCACCCGGGTGCGCGACGAATGCGCCGAGAACTGATAGCCGATGTAACGATTGCCGGCGACGCTGATGATCCGGAATTCGGTGACGTCGCGCCATGGTGTGACGGGTTGTTCGCGCAATGCCCCAATCAGCCTGAAGCCCGTCTCGTCGACATGCAGCGCCATCCTGCGCCGCGACGACACGAGGAAGAGGGCCGCCGCCAGCGCCAGCAACACGGCCAATGCCGCCACCGGCCAGAGCGCCGGGGCGGCCGCATAACCGCACAGGCTCGCCGCGGCCAGGACCGCGCACGCGATCGCCCTTCTTTGCAGGCTCCGGCCGTCGACCGCCAGCGTCACCGGCAACTGGCCGACGACGGTTCCCGCGACGGGATCGACATGCCAGCCGGAATCCGTGGTTTCGCTTTCGTCGTTCATCGCACGATCGCTCACATCGACGACAATCGGCTCATCGAGGTCGGACACCCTATCGACCCGCCGAGACGGACAGCGTGCCGACAGGAAATGGTCGAGATCGACGAACGTAAGCATCGACGCACGACAACACGCTTTTGTCCGCACGAAACGGGCGGCACGCCGTCGGCATCGGCCATTTTCAGTTGCACACCTTGACGGCGCCGTTGGTCGTGCATTGACCGACGGCCCAGTGACTCTGCCCTGCCAGATGAGGGGCCAGGCCGACGCCACGGATCGGCTCGGACGGCGACGATGCCGGAACGGCAGTGGCTGCCGACGCGGTGTCGGGCGACGGTAGCAGAGGCGGCTCGGATGCGGCCTGGCAAGCCGACAGCGCCAGACAAAAAGTGGATGCCAACGGGGCGATGAGCGGTCTGGACATGGTTTCGTACGCGTTTGCGATATTCGCTTCTGGTAAAACGGGCTCGCGGAAAATCACGTGCCCCGTCAGACCGACCGGCGCAACCGCCGATACAGCATGACGGTCATCCAATACTACGCCTCGCGATCGACGTCGTGCGACCGGCCGTTCGGCCAGGCACCGCCATCCATGCGGCGGCACCCGCTTGCGCTGATGCATGCCGCGCCGGTCAGATTTGCGGCAGATCGCGCAACGTACGCGACTCGTTCGTTGCATCGATGTCGAGTTCGATGCCTTCCGATGCATCGCGATACAGCACGCGTTTCAGCCGGGGCCCGATCGCGGTGGCATCCGATGCCGAGAAAATTGCGCGGACATCGTTGCCGGACGCAAGCGCGCGCGCCACGTCCGCCACCGGCGCCTCGCTTGGCGTCGCCGCCCACGACCGGTCAGCCGGATTCACGGCCGCCCAGCGCACGTGCGTCACGCGCGCGCTGAGCGGATCGATTCGCACGCCATTCACCGCAAACATCGACATCGACATCTCCTTAAAATTTTTTTGCGGCCCGCCCGCCGTACCGATGCGCGGTCACGGACGGCCCCAGATTTCGCAGACGTTTCCCGCCGGATCCGCCACGGATATCGCGATCGTGCCGTCGCCGTAGTCCCACTCGTTCAGGATGCCGACGCGGCACGCTTCAAGTCGCGCAATGGCTTCCGAGATACGCGCCACTTCAATGGCCAGCGCAATACCATGGCCGGTCGGCCGAAACTCCGGATACGGAAACTCGCCACCGCGGCCCGTATGAATGGTCAGCGTCGCCCCGTCCACGACAAAGCGATGCCATGGATTCCCCGCAGCCGACACGCCTTCGGAATGCACCGGTAGCGCGAGCGCCAAACGATAGAAATCCACCACCGCCCGGAAGCGATCGTCCTCGACCGGCACGAGGATGCCCAGACGCTCGATCATGTGCGCTTCTCCGGCCAACGCGATTTTCGATGATACATTGCGACGCTTTACAACCGTCAACAGACAATCGTGCACGGGAGAAACACATGACCGACGCCTGGGGAACCTTCCCTGCCCGAATGGGCGACCATCAGGCCTTCATCAGCTTCAACCACGGCTTTGCGGACATCGCCGAAGGCGATCCGCGCACGTCGCTGCTCAGCGTGCGCGTCCCCTTTGCGCATCCGACGCCGGAAGGCCTGCCGACCGGCGACGAATTCACCGGACTCGCGCAGATCGAGGATCTGCTGGACGCCACCATTACCGCGAAAGGTGGCGTGCAGGTAGGCCGCATCACCGTCGACGGCCATCGCGATTTCCTTTTCTACGTGCCGTTCGACGAAGAGGCAGCGGCGGAGATCGTCGACGCGCTGGCCGATCAGACAACCTACGCACTGCAGTACGCGCACCAGGTCGATCCGGACAAGGAAGCGTACTGGCAGACGCTCTACCCGACCGACGACGACTGGCAGATCATGCGCGACATGCGCGTGCTGGATGAATTGCGGAAGAAAGGCGACGCCAGCGACATCAGCCGGCGCGTGATGCACTGGGCGTACTTCCCCGACCCTAGCGACGCGCATCAGTTCGCGGACTGGGCCGAAGCGAAAGGCTATCCGGTCGAGTCGGTTGCGCCCACCGAAGACGGCAAGTCGGCCGTCCGGTTTTCGCACGAAGGCACGATGGCGCTGGCTGACATCACGCGCCATACGGTCGCGATCAGCCGCGAAGTACGTTCGCTCGGAGGGGAATACGACGGATGGGAAACCAGCGTCGAACAGGCTGGCCGAGCGGGTTGACCTGCCCGCTGCGCGACACGTGATGCGAAGCGTCCGGTGCAAAAAATATCCCGGCGGCATGCTTGCGCGCCGCCGGGACCAAGGCATCACCGGCCGAAGCCGGCGATGGGCCTGAGGGTTCGCTCAGGCACGAGGAAAGCGATTCGTGCGGATCAGGCGAACGGACGCCGGGGCGCGCAACCGATGCGATTACGCCGCCCGCCGGACGCCTGTCCGGTTCCGCCAACGCAACCTTCCGGCGTCGGACGGGCAAAAAGCCCCGCTCCTGCGCGAGCGAGCGGGGAAACGGTTGACCGGGCCGGGGAAGAACGGTCAACCGGCCAAATTGTGTGCGCGGGCCGCGCGACGATCTGTGCGGCAACTCACCGTTTGGTGACGATGCCGCAGCATTCGGTTCGCTCGCGTGCCGCCCGGATCGCGTCACGGTCCGAGCGCAACGCCTGCGACCGGCACGAGCATCACCTCGATGATCGACGACAGCACCACGGCCCCGATCGTCATCACGCCGTCGGCCGCGAGCGTGACAGGCGTCGCGAGCACACGCACCGTCTTGCCCGCCGTCGTGATGCGGTCGGTATCGCGGCGCAGCTGCAGCGAGAACTTGCCCAAGACCTTGCTGCCCTGCGCGACGAGCCCACAAAGCGCCGCATTGATCGATTTCCGGTAAGGCGATGCCGGCACAGCGCCGAGATGCTCCGGTATATCGAAGGTGTAGTGATATTGCTTGCCGAGCACGACGCATTTCTTGCCGTCCTCGCGGACGAGAAATTAGTCGACTGTCGCTTCGTATCTGTCGTCTTCGAACAGCATTGCAGTGCAGGCTGTCAGTCCGGCGGCGACAACGATCGCGCCCGCCGCCAGCAGCGCTCTTCTTTTCATGTCTGGAATTTTGCTTTGTTTTAATTCAATCGGATATTTTCAGGCCCGGGCCCAGTTTCCGGTATGTCACGCATGTTGTCAAAGCAGGATTATTCTATTTTTCCAATCGGCATGATTCTGGCTTCTTTTTTCCGTACCAAATTTTTCGAAACCGCGTTTCGTGAACACAGGAACTCATGTCATGACAACCGGGTTTCGTCATCGTGACGGTCAGCCGAAAAGCCATTCCGCAACCCTCTCGATCCAGTCGAGATCGCAGGCGATATCCATGACGGTTTCGCCGACGATTTCGGCAGTCGATGTGGTTGAGGCGTCCGTCGCCACCACTCCGGCAGCCGCCGCGTTCGCCTTCGCCATGTCGACCGACGCGCCCGATCTCGGATCGGCCAGCCGTTCCAACCAGTCGACGATGTTGGCACGCGCATCCTCTTCATCGAGGAAATCATGCCGCGCGAGAAAGCGGTCGAATACGATCCACGCAAGCGTCTTGCTTCGCGAAGCGGATTCGAGATGCCAATCGACAACGCCGGTCCGACCGGACTCCTTGATTTCGAGCGTCGCCGTGAAACGGTAATCGAGGTACTCGATCTCAAGTTTCGACGACATGGTTTTCTCCAGTCAATCTGCCCTCTCAGTTCTTATGATGCCCCGTGCATGCCGGGTTTCACGACACTGTGTGAATTTTCGATGAAATTCGCGCGGTGCGCCATTGCCCCTGACAGTATCGCGATACGCTCGTGACCTGTCGATATTGATCGCCGCCGCATGACCGCATTCGATTTACCCACCATTCCACTCTGCGCTTTTGCTCGCGGTTCAGGTTCTGCCGCGAATCGCGCCACTTTCCTGTTCCGGGTATGGCCCTGCTTCGCCAACGCAATCGAAGGGCTAAACTCCAGTCAGGAAGACCGCTTGCAGCACCAGAGGAAACCATGGCACTCGCCCGCGCACAACAGAATGGCGTAGAAGTCTGGATTATCCAGCTTCCCGGGCACGCCCCCTATGCCTATGTGCATCTCAAGCGGGTATTCGCGTCCGACGATACGCGACACCGCGTCGTGACGATCGACGTGAAAAAACTGCTGGCATGCGCCGACCGAGACACGACGGACTACGTGTTGCCGTCGGTGCTGTACTGGGCCCCTGGAAAAGCCGCGGGCATTCGCGAATTCCTCGATCCTGAGCAGGACAGGATTCCGGACATGCCGTACATCACGTTTCGCGAGACGAGAACGCGAACGCTGCTCGGCATCCCCGGCCTGTCGAAAGTCGGCGTGGCGTCGTTCCGCAACGGCCAGCATCGCGCGCGTTATCTCGCCTATGCAGGCGCAACGATCCTGCCCGTCGAGGTGCACGAGACGGAAGCCGATCTGCTCGTGCGGTACTGCGGCGGGTAACGACGGAGTACGTTCGACCGTTGCCCGGCGATGGCGGCATCTCGTGCGGCCATTCGTGCGATGCCGCCAAGCCACTACGCCTGTATCGCGTAGATCCGGTCGATGACCTCCACCTGGCCGATGCAGCTCGTTTCGATACCCGCCAGTTGCCAGCCATTGTGCTCATAGAAGCCGATCGCGTTAGCGCCTGCCTGCCGGGCGTCGCTGCAACTCGTTGCCAGTGCAACGGGATGCAGGCAAAAAAAATCCCGACACCTTCATTGGTCGCCGGGATCGAACGGCCCTGCAAAGCATGAGGGCACGAGGAAGTCGACACATTACACCCATGTAAGACTGTTGCGCATTGTCGGCTCGCGCCAAATCCCTGCCCCATTCCGCCATTCATGCGGCAAAGCGCGGCCATGAACGAAAAAAGCCTGCTCACGCGGAACGCGAGCAGGCAAGAAAACGGATCAGCATTCGAGGCACGAGGGCTGTCCATGAAAGATAACGGCACGGGGCGCAAGAACATTAGGCAGAAAACGAAACTTCGCAACGTCACGTCGACGGGATACGGCCATACACGCTCGCGTTGAAGGTCCATGGATGAAAACCTGTGACACAGTGGCGATACCCGTCGCTCCCAACCCCGGCCGCCCGCCCATCGTGCACAATTCCATCCGGCTTGCTCGCAGCGATGCGCCCGTTAGTTTAGCCAGTCCGTTTAATCGGCCATGTATGGCAAACTTCGGCTCCGAATCGATGCAGCGCGCACTCATTACCGCAGGGAAAACATGTACGTCTTGATCTATATCGCAGCAGTCGCTGTCGCGAACCTGATGGTCGCTCATTTCGGGCCGGCTGCTACACCGATCATCGCGTTCTTTCTGATCGGACTCGATCTCGCGATTCGAGACAGGCTCCACCTGGACTGGCGCGGCCGCGCGCTTTGGTCACGGATGTTCGCGTTGATCGCGGCCGCTGGCGTCGTCAGTTACGCGCTCAATCCGGCTGCCAAGGAAATCGCCCTCGCGTCTCTCGTCGCATTCGGTTCGGCAGCCTTGGCGAGCGCAATCGTGTTTCAACTCGCACGTCGCTTTCCGATACTGGCACGCGCAAACGGCGCGAACGTCGCGGGCGCGGCCGTCGACTCCATCATCTTTCCACTGATTGCATTCGGGACAGTGTTCCCGACGATCGCCGCATTGCAGTTCGTCGCGAAGGTCGCGGGCGGCGCGTTATGGTCGTGGGTGGTTTTTCGAAATACTCGAACGGTTCGGGCGGGGATCGCGAGCAATGCGGTCGATCGTTAAGAGCGGGTTGCGCGTATAGCGGCATTGTTCGTTGTCGAAGTCGTCGTCGTTTCAGTTCAGTTCAGTTCAGTTCGCCCTGGCGTTTCTCGCGTAGACCAAAGACCGGAGTGTCGTGTTGTTGATCGGTTGCGCGGACGGCACAAGGATCGAATGACGCTCGTAAAGCGACGAGCTATGGCATTCCCAAATTGGGCATTCCAAAACAAAAACGGCACTGCCTTTTGGGACAGTGCCGTTTCTAACGACTTGATACCGCTTGGAATTCTTTGGGGTGGCTGATGGGACTCGAACCCACGACGACAGGAATCACAATCCTGGACTCTACCAACTGAGCTACAGCCACCACTGTTACTGCTTTTTGTTCTTCGCTGCTTTTGTGTTTCAGCAGCGAAGAACAAGATTATACGAACACTTTTGAATCTTGCAAAGCTTTTTTTTCAAAAACTTCTTCGGCCTCGTTCAGATGCGCGCGCGCCTCGTCGAACACGGCCAGATCCGCACGCGCAAGCTTCTTGTTGTCGGACAGCACACGACGCCAACCGCGTGCGCCGGGCATGCCGCGATACAGCCCGAGCGCGTGCCGCACGATCGCGCCGAGGTAGGTCCCGCGCTTCAGTTCGGCCGCACAGTATTCGATCAGCTTCGCCTCGGCCTCTTCGCGCGTCGGCACCGCTGCGGTCGATCCGTAGAAGCGCGTATCAACCTCCGCGAGCACGTACGGGTTGTGATACGCCTCGCGGCCGAGCATCACGCCGTCGACATGCTCGAGATGCTGCGCAACCTCGTCGAGCGTCGTGATGCCGCCGTTGATGACGATCTCGAGCGACGGGAAATCGCGCTTCAGCTGATACGCATAGTCGTACTTGAGCGGCGGGATCTCGCGGTTCTCCTTCGGCGACAGCCCCTTCAGGATCGCATTGCGCGCATGCACGACGAACGTTTCGCAGCCAGCCTCGGCCACCGTGCCGACGAAGTCGCGCACGAATGCGTAGTCTTCGACCGCGTCGACACCGATCCGATGCTTGACCGTGACCGGCACCGACACCGCATCGCGCATCGCCTTCACGCAGTCGGCGACGAGCTGCGGCTCGTTCATCAGGCACGCGCCGAACGCGCCGCGCTGCACGCGCTCGGACGGGCATCCGCAATTCAGGTTGATTTCGTCGTAGCCCCACTGCTCGCCGAGCTTCGCCGCGCGCGCGAGATCGTCGCGCTCGCTGCCGCCTAGTTGCAGCGCAACCGGCGATTCGTTCGGCGTGAACGCGAGATGCCGCTGGGCATCGCCGAACAGCAGCGCGCCCGTCGTGATCATCTCCGTATACAGCCACGTGTCGCGCGTCAGCGTACGGTGGAACGACCGGCAATGGCGGTCGGTCCAGTCGAGCATGGGCGCGACGGATACGCGGCGGGGAGGAAGCGAGGACGGTACGGACATGGATTTCGGGCAACAGGCCAGGCGGCGCGGAAACAACCCGATATTTTACCGCAAGACGGGCCGTGCCTGCCCGGCACGCTGACTACCCGTCGCCCAGCTCCGCATCGACGGCCCGCCGCGCCTCGTCGAGCACGCGCTCGATCACGCGCCGTTCGGTCAGCAGCATCCCGTCGACCTTGACGAGCCGCCAGTCGATCCGCACGGCCTCACCCTGCAGCACGCGGTAATGCGCATGCTCGCCGTCCCAGACCTGCTCGGTCTTCACCTCGATCTCGAAGCCGCGGTACGGCTCGCTGAAATCGCCGAGGTCGCTGCCTCTCGGTTCCATCGCACGCTCCGTGGCGACGCAGCGCCAAGCCGCCCGCGCGGCCGGCGCCGTGCGCTCAATCGTATTCGTCGGATAAAAAGGATTTGCCATCGGCCGTCAGGTCGACCCGGTCGGCCGTCGCCTGGTAGATCAGCCCCTCGTTCAGCAACGCGTAGACGACGTCGTCGAACGCAGCGGGAACCGGTCGGCTTTCGCCGAACTGGTCGATCCACTTCAGCGCCTCGATGGCTTCGGGGGAAAGGATGGGGGTCATGCGTTCGCCTCCGGCATCGGTGTCGCTCCATCCTAGCACTTCGTCCGGACGTCGAATACCAAGGCAAACGCGCTGCACCAATGCCGAACGGCGCCGACGGACAGGTTGCCCGCGGCGCCGCGCCGGCGCAGGACACGCGGGCTCAGAGGCGCGCGATCGATACTTCCGTCGATTTCACGAGCGCGACGACTTCCGCGCCCACCTTCAGTTCGAGTTCGTCAACCGAACGGGTCGTGATCACCGACGTGACGATGCCGAACGGCGTCTCGACGTCGACCTCGGAGACCACCGATCCGCGGATGATCTCCTTGACCTTGCCCTTGAACTGGTTACGTACGTTGATTGCAGTGATGCTCATCAGGTTGATCGCTCCGAAGAAAAAGATCTCAGAACGGGCGGCCGCTGCCGCCCGGATTTAAACGGCCCAGCGGATCTGCCCGACCGGTCGAACGTTGTCTGTCTCATGCACCGCGCCCTGATCGGCCGCACCGGGCCCGCCGGCGAGCACGCGTTTCAGCACGCGATCCTCCAGCGCCGCAAACGCCGCCGACGCACGGGCGCGCGGCCGGTCGAGCGGCACCGGCTGATCCAGCGCCACCCGCCCCTGCTCGATGAGCAGGATGCGATCGCCGAGCGCGACGGCCTCCTGCACGTCGTGTGTGACGAGGAGCGCGGTGAATCGATGCTCGCGCCACAACCGCTCGATCAGCGCATGCATCTCGATGCGGGTCAGCGCGTCGAGCGCGCCGAGCGGCTCGTCGAGCAACAGCAGTTGAGGCCGGTGCACGAGCGCACGGGCCAGTGCGACACGCTGCCGCTGGCCGCCCGACAGTTGCGCGGGCCAGTCGTTCGCACGTTCCAGCAGGCCGACTTCATCGAGCACTGCGCGTGCCCGGTCGCGCGCGCCGCGCCCGAGGCCCAGCATCACGTTCTGCAGCACGGTTTTCCACGGCAGCAGGCGCGCATCCTGGTACATGATCCGCGTATCGAGTTCGCCGCCGCCCTCGCCGCGCGTCTCGAGCGCGCCGCTGCTCGGCTGCTCGAGCCCGGCAACGAGACGCAGCAGCGTCGATTTCCCGCAGCCGCTGCGTCCGACGATCGCGACGAAACTGCCGCGCGCGATGCCAAGCTCGACGTTGTCTAGCACCGTGCGCGCCCCGAAGCGCTTGCTGACGCCCGACAATGTCACTGCATCGTCGGGTGCCGGGCTTCCTGGCCGTCGCCGCGCGAGCGGAACGACGGATGCGCTGCCGTCACGTTCGAGAACCGCCGCGTCCCGCGCGTCGCTGTCCGCGACACGCGCCTGCGCAAGTTCGGCCTCGAGGTCTGCGCCGGCGAGCGGGCCGTAGGCGGCCGCCGAAGTCGTCGCATTCATGCCTTTGCTCCCGATTGATACGCGGGGTGCCAGCGCAGCGTCACACGCTCGAGCCATTTCGCCAGCACGTCGGCCAGCTTGCCGAGCACCGCGTACAGCAGGATGCCGACCACCACCACGTCGGTTTGCAGGAATTCACGTGCGTTCATCGTCATGTAGCCGATGCCCGACTGCGCGGAGATCGTTTCCGCGACGATCAGCATCACCCACATCAGCCCGAGCGCAAAGCGCACGCCGACGAGAATCGACGGCAACGCACCGGGCAGGATCACGTCGCGGTACAGCGCGAAGCCACGCACGCCATAGCTCTTCGCCATCTCGATCAGGTTTGCATCGACCGAACGAATCCCATGGTACGTGTTGATGTAGACCGGGAAGAACACGCCGAGCGCAACGAGGAACAGCTTCGCCTTCTCGTCGATGCCGAACCACAGGATCACGAGCGGAATCATCGCGAGCGCCGGGATGTTGCGGATCATCTGGATCGTCGAATCGAGTGCAACCTCGGCCGCCTTCGACAAGCCGGTCGCGAGCCCCAGCGCGAGGCCGACGCCGCCGCCGATCGCGAAACCGAACAGCGCGCGCCAGGTGCTGACCTTCACGTTCGCCCACATTTCACCCGACGCCACGAGCGACCACGCCGCTCGCACGACCGCCACGGGTTCCGGTAGTACGCGGGTCGACAGCCAGCCGATGCGCGCACCGACTTCCCATGCCACCAGCAGCGCAAGCGGCACGAGCCACGGTGCGACGCCGCGCCATGCGCGGGCGGCCACGGCCGCGCCCGTCGTCGACGTTTTCGTTGTCATCGCAGGCCTCCTGTCGCTCAGCTCTGCGCCGCTTTCGGCAGATAGCTGTTGCCGACGATCTCGCCGAACGGGCCCGACAGCGGGCCGGTCGCCTTCGCCGCACCGTTGCCCTTGATCAGCGGGAATACGAGTTCCGCGAAACGGTACGACTCCTCCAGGTGCGGATAGCCGGACAGGATGAAGGTCTCGATGCCGAGATCCGCGTATTCGCGCATGCGCTCCGCGACCTGCTCCGGATTGCCGACGAGCGCAGTGCCCGCGCCGCCGCGCACGAGACCGACGCCGGCCCACAGGTTCGGATACACCTCGAGCGCCTCGCGGCCGCCGCGCTTGCCGCCGTGCAGCGCGGCCATCCGGCGCTGGCCTTCCGAATCCATGTTCGCGAACGCCTTCTGCGCACGTGCGATGGTTTCGTCGTCGAGGCGGCTGATCAGGCGTTCGGCGTCACGCCATGCTTCGTCCTCGGTCTCGCGCACGATCACGTGCAGACGAATACCGAACCGGATCTTGCGGCCGCGTGCCTCCGCGCGGGCGCGAATATCGGCGATCTTCTTCGCGACGGCCTCGGGAGGCTCGCCCCAGGTCAGGTAGGTGTCGATGTGATCGGCCGCGATCTCATGCGCGGCCGGCGACGAGCCGCCGAACCACAGCGGCGGATGTGGACGCTGCACGGGCGGATAAAGTGCCTTGCCGCCCTTCGACTGCAGATGCTTGCCGATGTAGTCGAACCCGCCGTTGTCGTGCGACGCGGACAGCAGCCCGCGCCAGATGTTCAGGAAGTCGTCGGTGATTTCGTAGCGCGTATCGTGATCCGCGAACAGGCCGTCGCCTTCGAGTTCGGCAGCATCGCCGCCGGTCACGACGTTGATCAGCAGGCGGCCGCCCGACAGGCGGTCGAACGTTGCGGCCATCCGCGCCGACAGCCCCGGCGATGCAATGCCGGGACGGATGGCAACCAGGAACTTCAGGCGCTGCGTTGCCGGGATGAGGCTCGATGCAACGACCCACGCATCCTCGCAGGAACGGCCGGTCGGCAGCAGCACGCCCTCGTAGCCGAGCGTATCGGCCGCCACCGCGACCTGCTTGAAGTAATCGTAATCCGCGGCGCGCGCACCTTCGGCCGTGCCGAGATAGCGGCTGTCGCCGTGCGTGGGGATAAACCAGAACACATTCATCTGCTGCTCCTGCTTGACTGTCCTTGCCGGAATTTGAAAAAACACCGCCCTGCTCGCGTCGCGGATGAGCGGCGCATGCATGGTGTGCGTTCGAATCGGGATGGCTCGCCGGTCAGGCCGTGCAGCGGGCGAGGACGCGATTGCACGGCTGTTTCTGGGAAATCAGTCTAGGGATCGGTGCAGGGCTTTGGAACGATTTTTTTGAGCTTAGGTTTTCCGCTTTCGTGATTAGCACGACGCTGGAGCGAATATCGCGGCGGGCGGGCCCTATAATGACGCACCTATCCGAATAACTCCGCGCGGACGGCCCCGGCTGTGCGCGCCTGCGGTGCACTCATCGATGCAGAAAGTCATCCTGCCATTCCTGTCCGGCTTCCTGGCCGCCCTGTTTTTCCGCGAAGCCACGCTCGCACTCCTCCATACGGCCGACCTGATCGCCGCAACCGGCTTCTCCACGCAGCCGTTCGCGCCGCTCGGCATTCCTGAATTTGTCGCGAATGCACTGATCAGCGCGTGCTGTGCGATCCCGATGGCATGGCTGCTGCGCGTCTCGCCGGAGCGCGAGGCATCGTGGATCGGCGCACTGGTGTTCGGCGGCATCGTGCTGACGGCCGCCCGCGTGTTCGCGATCGATCCGCTGCGCGGCATCTGGCCGTCGGGCAACATGATGCCCGTGCTCGCAGCCGGCTTCGCGGCGAACGCGGTATGGGGCTTCGGTGCCCTCGTATTCATGCGCGCGTTCATGTCGGACGACGCCGGCGACGAATAACGCGGACGCAGGCGCTACGCCCTTCGACCGCCAACCGGTCGATACCCATGAAAATGGCCGCCTGCAGATGCAGGCGGCCATTTTGTTTCCAGCTCGCGCTTCGGTCAGTCGTGGAGTTTCCGCAGCGGATGCGTATCAGGCGTCCACGGGCTGTCGAACATCGCCAGCAGGTCCGCGCGATCGATATCGGCGGACGACTTGAAGCGCCAGGCCGGCTGGTGATCCTTGTCGACGATCAGCGCGCGCACGCCTTCGATCACGTCGCCGCGCACGAACGTCGAGCGCGTGAGATCGAGATCGCGGCGCAAGCAGTCGGCCATCGTCGCGCCGCGTGCGCGTTCGACGACTTCCAGCGACACGGCCATCGACAGCGGCGACAACTGTTCGCGCATCGCATGGGTCGCCTTCTCGACCCATCCGTCGACGGCCGCGCAATCCTGCTCGGCGTCGAGCGACGCGAGGATCGCGCCGATGTCCGGCTGCGCGAAATGCCGGTCGATCCCGGCACGCGCGTCGGCCAGCGCCGACGTGTCGGGCGTCGGCACGACCTTGTGCGCGGCGGCCGCGGCGGCCACGCACGCGACCGCCTGCTCGCCGCTGTCGATGCGCGCGCCGCGCAGCGTATCGAGCAGCGCCGGCAGTGCGGCATCGGGGAGATAGACGTCAGCGAGCTGCGCGTACAGCGCGCCGGCCGCATCGAGCGTCGCGCCGGTCACGGCGAGATAGCGGCCGATCGCGCCGGGCGTGCGCGCGAGGAACCAGCTCATCCCGACGTCCGGGAACAGGCCGATGCGCGTTTCCGGCATCGCCATCTTCGTCGAGTCGGTCACGACACGCAGGCCGCCCGTATGCCGCGCCGACTGCGAAATACCCATGCCGCCGCCCATCAGGACACCGTGCATCAGCGCGATATAGGGCTTCGGATACGTGAAGATCGTGTGGTTGAGCGTGTATTCCTCGATGAAGAACGTGTCGATCGCATCGCGGTCGCCGCGCCGCCACGCATCGTGGAAGAAACGCACGTCGCCGCCCGCGCAGAACGCGCGCGGATGCGGGCTGTGCACGACGACCGCGACGACTTCGGGATCGTCGCGCCACGCGTCGAGCGCCTGCTGCATCAGCCGGATCATGCCGACCGACAGCGCGTTCAGCGCCTTCGGCCGGTTCAGTTCGAGAAAGCCGATGCGGTTCACGACATACGTGCGCACGTCGGGCTGAGCGGATTCGGCGGAAACGGCAGCGGAAGTGGAATCGGTCATGAGGGTCATCCGGCAAATGGCAGTCGCATGCTCAGTGCGCCTGCATCTTCGAAAACAGGTTCAACACCACGACGCCGGCGACGATCAGGCCGAGGCCGATCACGGCCGGCAGGTCCGGCACCTGGCGATAGAGCAGCATCGCGACGAGCGTGATCAGCACGATGCCGGCGCCCGACCAGACTGCATAGATGATGCCGACAGGCATCGTGCGCAGCGTGAGCGACAGGCAGTAGAACGCGATGCCGTAGCCGGCGACGACCAGCAACGACGGCCAGAGGCGCGTGAAGCCGTCCGCCGCGCGCAGCGCCGACGTGCCGATCACTTCCGCGACGATCGCGATCGCGAGCCATGCGTAACCGGGCAGTTGCATCGCTCAGCTCCTTGCGAGGGCCAGCACCGCGTAGTCGTGGCCGAGCTCGGCACACAGCGCCTCGACGACGAATTCGTGGTCCGCGCGCTGCGGCAGCCCCGACGCAGTGATCGAGCCGATCACGCCGGCACCGGCGACGGTCAACGGGAACGAGCCGCCGTGCGGCGAATATTCGGCGATCGGCAGCCCGTGCTTGTCGGCGAGCGTCGCGCCGGCCTGCTGCATGCGCAGGCCGATCGCATACGAGCTACGGCGGAAATGCGCAACGACGTTGCGCTTGCGGCGCACCCAGTCGGCATTGTCGGGCGTGGCGCCGGTGAGCGCCGCGTAGAACAGCGGCTGGCCGAACGTGACGATGTCGATCGCGATCGCATGGCCGCGCGACGTCGCGAGCGCGTGCATCCGGTTGCCGAGCGCCCACGCGCGGGCCGGGTCGAAATGGGGAAACACGAGCGCCTGTTCCTGCGCGCCGATCGATTGCAGATCGTGAGCGATGTCCATGAATCCGTCGATACAGTAGTGAGAGTTGCAACGGCGCCACTGCGATCGCGCACGGCCCCGCTGCCAAGGAAACGAAACAAACCGCTCGATTCTAGCGCACGCCCATGCCGTACCGTCCCTACAAGCGGCGACAAGAAATTGTCAGAAAGCGCTTGCACGCACTCGGGTTACTCCTTATAATTCATTTCTTCGACGGACGCGGGGTGGAGCAGTCTGGCAGCTCGTCGGGCTCATAACCCGAAGGTCGTAGGTTCAAATCCTACCCCCGCAACCAACGTCCAGAATGACGCAAAAAGCCCGGCCCAGCGCCGGGCTTTTTGTTTTCCCGTCGCACTCGCCGTCCCGCCTCGCGCACCCGCGCCCGCCACTTCGCGCGACACGCGGCCTGCACGCGCAGGCGTTCAAGAATGCCGCGCCCCGGTGATACACTCGCATCACCTCGTCCCTTCCACTCGACATGAAATTCTGCTCCGTCTGCGGTCACGAAGTCATCGCGCGCATTCCCCCGGGCGACAACCGCGAACGCTTCGTCTGCGATCACTGCGGCACGATCCACTACCAGAATCCGCGCAACGTCGTCGGCACGGTCCCGGTCTGGGGCGATCAGATCCTGCTGTGCCGCCGCGCGATCGAACCGCGCTACGGGTTCTGGACGCTGCCCGCGGGCTTCATGGAAATGGGCGAGACGACGGCTGAAGCCGCCGCACGCGAAACGCTCGAGGAAGCCGGCGCGCGCGTCGAGGTGCAGAACCTGTTCACGCTGCTCAACGTGCCGCACGTGCATCAGGTCCACCTGTTCTACCTCGCGCGGCTCACCGATCCGGGGTTCGAGGCCGGCGAGGAAAGCCTCGAAGTGAAGCTGTTCGACGAAGCCGACATCCCGTGGGACGAGATCGCGTTCCCGACCGTCAGCCAGACCCTGCGATTCTTCTTCGCCGATCGCGCCGCGGGCGACTACGGCGTGCACACTGGCGACATCTTCCGCTCGCTGCGCAACGGCTGAGCCCCCGCCCCATGGTCCCCTGGCTCGGCCCGGACGATCCGTTTCCGCCCATCGAACGCGCGCTCGGTCCCGCGACCGGCGCGCCAGGGCTCCTCGCCGCGAGCGCCGACCTGCTGCCGTCGCGCCTCATCGACGCGTACCGGCGCGGCATCTTCCCGTGGTATTCCGACGGCCAGCCCGTGCTGTGGTGGAGCCCCGACCCGCGCATGATCCTCGTGCCGGCCGAATTCAAGGTGTCGCCTTCGCTGCGCAAGACGCTGAAGCGCGTGTTGCGCGAGCCCGAATGGGAGGTGCGCGTCGACCACGACTTTCCGGGCGTGATGCGCGCGTGCGCACAGGCGCCGCGCCGCGGGCAGCGCGGCACGTGGATCACGGCCGAGATCATCGACGCGTACACGTCGCTCTACCGCTCCGGCAACGCGCACAGCATCGAGACGTGGCACGGCGGGCGACGCGTCGGCGGCCTGTACGGCGTGTCGTTCGGGCGGATGTTTTTCGGCGAGTCGATGTATGCGGACGCGACCGACGCATCGAAAATCGCGCTGGCCACGCTCGTCGCACACCTTCGCGAGCAGGGGCTGGAAATGATAGACTGCCAGCAGAATACGTCGCATCTAGCGTCGCTCGGCGGCCGCGAGATCGCACGCAAGGCCTTTGTCGCTCACGTGCGCAGCGCGGTAGCCGAACCGCCGATTCCGTGGGAATTCGACAAGCGCGTGCTCGCCGCGCTGACGGCCCGCACCGAACCGGCGGCCCCCTCCGGAATCGAACGCTAGCGCGGCACTCCTCCCCTGCATCGAGAGCTGCCCATGACTCACCCGACTGAGCTGCCGCTTTCACCGCTTTCGGCGTTGCAATTCTATGCAACGGCGCCCTATCCGTGCAGCTATCTGGACGGCCGCGTCGCGCGCTCGCAAGTCGCGACGCCGAGCCACCTGATCAATTCCGACATCTACACCGAGCTCGTCAAGGCCGGCTTCCGGCGCTCGGGCGTCTTCACATATCGCCCGTACTGCGACGGCTGCCGTGCCTGCGTGCCGGTGCGTGTGCCCGTCGACGCGTTCGCGCCGTCGCGCACGCAGCGCCGGATGTGGAAGCGGCACCGCGCGCTCGTCGCGACAGTTTCGCCGCTGCACTACGACGAAGAACACTACGCGCTGTACATGCGCTATCAGTCCGCCCGCCACGCGGGCGGCGGCATGGATCGCGACAGCCGCGACCAGTACGAGCAATTCCTGCTGCAGAGCCGGATCAATTCGCGCCTCGTCGAATTCCGCGACCTCGACGCCCCGGGCGGCGAGCCCGGAAAGCTGCGCATGGTCAGCATGATCGACATCCTCGGCGACGGGCTGTCGTCCGTCTACACGTTCTTCGAGCCCGACGACCAGCACACGAGCTACGGCACCTACAACATTCTGTGGCAGATCGAGCAGGCGAAAAGCCTCGGCCTGCCCTACGTGTACCTCGGCTACTGGATCCGCGAAAGCCCGAAGATGGCGTACAAGGCAAACTTCCACCCGCTCGAAGGGCTGATCGATGGCCGCTGGAAGATCCTCGATCCGGAACGGATCGACCTGCCGCCCGTCGACGCGGCGCTGGCCCGTGCGCCGTTGCCGGGCGGACATTCCGGCTCGGGTTGACGCGCGCCGCGGGGGCGACGAAGCGAAGCGCGCCCCTGCCGCTGAACTCCCGGTAAAATAGTGGGTTGTCATTCATTCCGGCTGCCCGCCCAATTCCCGTGTTCAGTTCCCTCTATCCGCTGGCCCGCGCATCCCTGTTCAAGATGGATGCGGAAGACGCTCACCACCTCACGCTGCGCGCGCTCGGCGCGGCCGGCCGCACGGGCCTTGCCTGCGCGCTGTCGGCCCGCGTGCCCGACGCGCCGCGCACCGTGATGGGGCTCACGTTCCGCAACCCGGTCGGCCTCGCGGCCGGCCTCGACAAGGACGGCGCGGCCATCGACGGCCTTGCGGCGCTCGGTTTCGGCTTCATCGAGGTCGGCACGGTCACGCCGCGCCCGCAGCCCGGCAACCCGCGCCCGCGGATGTTCCGCCTGCCGCAGGCCGACGCGCTGATCAACCGGATGGGCTTCAACAACCACGGCGTCGACCAGTTCGTGAAGAACGTCCAGGCCGCCCGCTATCGCGGCATCCTCGGCCTGAACATCGGCAAGAACGCCGATACGCCGATCGAGCGCGCCGCCGAGGACTACCTGTACTGCCTCGAGCGCGTGTACCCGTTCGCGAGCTACGTGACGATCAACATCTCGTCGCCGAACACGAAGAACCTGCGCCAGTTGCAGGGTGCGGGCGAGCTCGACGCGCTGCTCGCGGCGCTGAAGGACAAGCAGCAGCGCCTCGCCGACCTGCACGGCAAGCTCGTGCCGCTCGCCCTGAAGATCGCGCCCGATCTCGACGACGAACAGGTCAAGGAAATCGGCGATACGCTGCTGCGCCACAAGATCGAGGCGGTCATCGCGACCAACACGACGCTGTCGCGCGCGGCCGTCCAGGGCCTGCCGCATGCGGACGAAGCCGGCGGCCTGTCGGGCCGCCCCGTGTTCAAGGCGTCGAACGAAGTGATCCGCAAGCTGCACGCCGAAGTCGGCAGCGAAGTGCCGATCATCGGCGTCGGCGGCATTTTCTCGGGCGAGGATGCCCGTGAAAAGCTCGCGGCCGGCGCGGCGCTCGTGCAGCTCTATACGGGGTTCATCTACCGCGGCCCTTCGCTCGTCGCGGAATGCGTGAAGGCCGTCGCCCGCGAACGCACCGCGTAATATAGGCATAAACAAACGGTATTTAGCGGTCGATTGCATTTTTGCTATCATCGGCCCCGTTATCAGAATCAATGACCCGGACAGGGCAAGGAAACACACGATGAAGATTGCGCTGCTGAAGAAGCTGCTGGTTGCCGGCCTGATCGGCACGTCGTTCGCTGCCGCCACCGCGCATGCGGCCGACCTCCTCGACCAGGTGAAACAACGCGGCACGCTGCGGGTCGGCCTCGAAGGCACGTTCCCGCCGTTCAACTCGAAGAATCCGCAAGGCGAACTCGTCGGCTTCGACGTCGACATTGCGAAGGCCGTGGCCGCGAAGCTCGGCGTGAAGGCCGAATTCGTGACGACCGAATGGAGCGGCATCATCGCGGGCCTGCAGGCCGGCAAGTTCGATGTGATCGCCAACCAGGTCGGCATCACCGACAAGCGCAAGGAAACGCTCGACTTCTCGCCCGCGTACACGTACTCGTCCGCGCAACTGATCCAGCGCAACGACGACACGCGCCAGTTCAAGTCGCTTGAAGACCTGAAAGGCAAGAAGCTCGGCGTCGCGCTCGGCACGAACTACATGGACATGGCAAAGTCGGTGCCCGGCATCGACGTGAAGACGTACCCGGGCGCGCCCGAGTACCTGCGCGACCTCGCGGCCGGCCGTCTCGACGCGGCGCTCAACGACCGCCTGATGCTCGCGTACCTGACCAAGAACTCGCAGTTGCCGCTGCGCCCGGGTGCGAACGTCGGCTCGGCGAACCCGTCGGGCATCCCGTTCAAGAAGGGCAACCCGAAGTTCCAGAAGGCGATCGACGACGCGATGGCACAACTCGAAGCGGACGGCACCTTCACGAAGATCTCGGACAAGTGGTTCGGCATCGACGTGACGAAGCCGATCAAGTAAGCACGCCTGCATTTCCCGCCTGACGGCGGGCCGGAAAGGGCGGCATCCGTCACGATGCCGCCCTTTGTTTTGTTCGTCCGGTTTATGATTGCGCTTTCGCGCACGCCTTCGATTCGCATTCCATGTCGACAACGTCCCTGCTCGTCCAATCGCTGCCGGTGCTCGCCCAGGGCGCCGTTCTGACCGTCAAGTTCGCCGTGCTGTCGATGGTGTTCGGCCTGCTTGGCGCCGTCGTGCTCGCGATGATGGGCATCCGGCAAAGCGAAGCGCTCGACGGCTTCGAACGCATCTGGGTCAACGCGCTCGCGTGGCTGGCACGCGCGTACGTGAGCCTGATGCGCGGCACGCCGCTGCTCGTGCAGATCTTCGTCATCTACTACGGGCTGCCGAGCCTCGGCATCTCGCTCGACCCGACGCCCGCCGGCGTCATCGCGCTGTCCGCGAACGTCGCGGCCTACATGTCGGAAAGCATGCGCGGCGCAATCAACGGGATCGCGCGCGGCCAATGGCTCGCCGCGTACAGCCTCGGGCTGTCGTGGGGACAGACGCTGCGCTACGTGATCGGCCCGCAGGCGCTGCGCATCGCGGTACCGAGCCTGTCGAACAGCCTGATCAGCCTGATCAAGGACACGTCGCTCGTGTCCGTGATCACCGTGACCGAACTGCTGCGCAGCGCGCAGGAAGTGATCGCGGCGACCTATCAACCGCTGCCGCTCTATCTTGCCGCCGCGGCCGTGTACTGGATCCTGTGCCAGATCCTCGAATGGGTGCAGCGCTGGTACGAAAAACGCCTGTCGCTGCCGTCGCGGCACTGAGCGCACGCCGTCCGCCGGGCCGCACGCGCGCGCCCGGCACCCTTCTTCCCGCTTATTCCCCCAAATAGCGCACACCGAGCGCCGCTCGCGCGGCATCGGTCATCGCGATCATCCGCCGCGAATGGTCGTGCGTCATGATCGGACTTTCGGTCTTGCCCGCGCGCAGCAGGTCGCAGAAATGCGCGGTCTCGTAGTTCAGCCCGCCGCCGTCGACCGGCGCATCGAGTTCGACGGTGCGCCCGTCCGCGTAGCGGATCGTCGCACGCGCGGGGTTCCACCACTTCTCGTGGATCGTCACGTGGCCGCCGGCCGCGGCGATCAGCGCGTCGCCACGCCCCATCACGTCGAGCCCGCAAAAGAGCTGCGCGATCCCGCCGTTCGCATGCACGCTGTTCAGACTCGCGAACAGGTCGACACCCGTCGCGCCGACGCGGCCGAGCGTCTGCACGTCGAGCGCCGCGCCTAGCCAGTCGACCGCGAGAAAAGCCTCGTAGATCCCGATATCGAGCAGCGCGCCGCCCGCGCGATCGAGGCGATAGACGGAGTGGTCGTCCGGGACCGACGACGATGCACACCCTGCCCGCACGAGCCGGATCTCGCCGATCGGATCGTCATGCAGATGCGCGCGCAACTGACGGTACAGCGGAAAGAACGGAGGCTTCATCGCCTCCATGAAAAGCCGCCCGGCGTCGCATGCCGCACGCAGCACCGTGTCGAGCTGCGCCGCGTTCAGCGTCGCGGGCTTTTCGCACAGCACGGCCTTGCCCGCAGCAAGCGCGGCCAGCGTGTACTGCGCGTGAGTGTCATGGAGCGTCGCGATGTAGACCGCGTCGATATCGCTCGCGAGGAGTGCTTCGAGGCTTGCAGCAGGCGTACCACCGTATGCGCCGCAAAAGTCTGCCGTGGCATCGGCGCGGCGGGCCCAGGCACCGGAGAGCGTGGCTCCCGGCACGTGTGCGAGGCTTTGCGCGAAACGGCGCGCGATGCTGCCTGCACCGACGATGCCGAAGCGCACCGGGTGAGGGTCGTTGTCGTTCATCCTGATCTTCCGTGTCGGTCGTATGACGATGGCCGGCACGCTGCCGGCTGGCCGTCATGATAAACGGCCCGGCGGCACACGGATGAGCGACAAACGCAGCGTCAGGCGCGCATGGGTACGTCGACGGAGAAATCGCGCGAGATCTCGTCGGCGCTGAAATCGATCAGCGCGAGCGAAGCGGCTTCGGCTTCGCGCGGGTCGCGCCGCTCGATCGCGTCGACCACACGCGCATGCGCCTTCACCACGATGTCGTGCGCACCTTCCTTCTGCACGACACGCGGATTCACGAGACGCACCGCACCGCGCACGATCGCCGCCATCTGCTGGAAAAACTGGTTGCCGCTCGCCTGGACGATCCGCGTGTGCAGCAACTCGTCTGCAGTGTCGTAGCCAGGGTCTCCCGGCTGCAGCACCTTGAACGCATCGAACGCTTCGCGGATACCCGCGATGTCGGCAGCCGTTGCACGCACTGCCGCCTGCGCGGTCGCACGCGGTTCGATCAGCATCCGGAATTCGATGACATCGCGCATGAACTGCGGATCGGGTTTCGCCCGGAATCGCCAGCTCACCACGTCTTCGTCGATCATCCGCCAGTCACGCATCGGCCGCACGCGCGTGCCGACTTTCGGACGCACGTCGAGCATGTCGCGCGCAAGCAACATCGACAATGCTTCCCGCATCACGGTGCGACTCACATCGAACTCTTTCGACAGCACGTCCTGCGGCGGCAAGATGCCGCCGTACTTGTCCTCGACGATACCCGAGACAAGCCCATCCATCACTTTGGCGACCAGTGACCGGTCTTTGCCCTGCTCCATGACACCTCCCCGTGCGTCGATTTGCGAACACCTGCTCCGCAGTTCCGCCGGCCCTGGTTACGACTGTTCTTATGATCTATAAGTTGATGAGTTCGAGGACATTTCGCTATCTGGTAAACACCTGACAGGGTTATCCCTCTTTTTGTCGGGGTGATTTATACGGCTAAAAATAAGGCCCGGGAAGCGCATTGCGCCTGCCGGGCCCCGATTTCCACAAGATTTAAACATTCAGTCCATTACGGTATATGACACGTCATTACGGACTGCTTGTCATGCCTTTCAATTAACCGAATAGACGATCGTTTCAACGCCGTTTTCCGTGCCGAGCAAGCACAGATTCGCGCCGCGCTCGGCGAACAGGCCGACCGTCACGACGCCCGGCCATGCGTTCACCTGCGCTTCGAAGCCGCGCGGATCGGCGATCTGCAGCCCCTTCACGTCGATGATCTCGTTGCCGTTGTCGGTGATGTACGGCGCACCGTCCTTCGTCACGCGCAGCACAGGCACGCCGCCCAGGGCAGTCACGCGCCGGCCGATCGCCGTGCGCGCCATCGGCACGACCTCGATCGGCAGCGGGAACGCGCCGAGCACCGGCACGCGCTTGCTGGCGTCGGCGATGCAGACGAACGTGTCCGCCACCGACGCGACGATCTTCTCGCGCGTGAGCGCGCCACCGCCGCCCTTGATCATCGCGCCGCTCGCGTCGATCTCGTCGGCGCCATCGACGTACACCTGCAGCGAGTCGACCTCGTTCAGGTCGAACACCTTGATGCCGTGCGACTTCAGGCGCTCGGTCGTGGCGACGGAGCTCGACACGGCGCCGCGATAGCGCGCCTTGACGACGGCGAGCGCGTCGATGAAGCAGTTGGCGGTCGAGCCGGTGCCGACGCCGATCACGGCGCCTTCCGGCACGTTCTGGATCACGTAATCAGCGGCGGCCTGGCCGACGAGGCGTTTGAGTTCGTCTTGAGTCATGGAGTGGTAATGCTGCGGGATTGCGGAAAACCGCCAGTTTACCGGACTCGGATGACGGCCCGCGTTTTTCGGTACGCCGTGCACTGTGGATTCAGGGTGCGCCCGCCGCAGGCGCGTCGTCCGCCGGTTGCGTGCCGGGGAAGTACTTGTCGAGCAGCGCCTGCGCGATCGCGTCGCTTTCGGCGTCCGGGTTGCCCGCGTAGTCGGACGGCCTGAAATGCATCTGGAACGCCGCGAACACGCGTCGCGTGCGTGCGTCGAGCACCCCATCGGTGGCCACGTCGTAACCGTAGCGCGCGAGCTTGATCTGCAGTTCGCGCACGTCGGCCGGCGCATGCGGATCACGACCGCCGAGCCGCGCGGTCACGGTCGCATCGTCCGGCCACGCGCCGACGCCGGCCTGGGCCAGCGCATGCCAGGGAAACAGCGGCCCCGGATCGATCTTGCGTTGCGGCGCGATGTCGCTGTGCCCGACCACGCGCGTCGGCGGAATCCCGTAGCGCGCGACGATGTCCTTCGACAGCCGGGTCAGCGCCGCGACCTGTTCGGGCGGATAGGGCTGCCAGGTGCGGTTCTGCGGATCGAGCGGCCCGCGGTTCACGTTCTCGATGCCGATCGACACCGCGTTCAGCTCGGTCGTGCCCTGCCACTCGCTGACGCCCGCGTGCCATGCACGCTCCGATTCCGGAACGAGCTGGTAGACGACCGGCATCCCGCGCTCGCTGCGCGGTTGCGGCGGGATGACGTAATGCACGCTGACCGAATCGCCCGTCAGTGTGCGCAGCGATTTCGCCTCGTCACTTTCGGTGTAATGCATCACGAGGAAGCGGATCCGCGAATCGGCGCCGCGCGCGTGCAAGCTCGTGTCGGCGTAGTAGGTGCCGCGTTCGACGAGCGACGGCGACGTGCAGGCGGCCAGCAGGCACAGCACGGCGCAGGATGCACCAACGCGAATCAGGGTCATCGGTTGCGAACTCCGGAGAGCCGCGTGCCGCATCGGATCGCGGCACGCGTCGTTCGGGTCATTCGAGGCCCGCGCAGGGCGCGCGGAACGGGCTGCGTCAGCCCTTCACGCGCCGCTGGCGCACGGCTTCGTACAGGCACACGCCGCTTGCGACCGACACATTCAGGCTTTCCACGCTGCCGGCCATCGGAATGCTCATCACTTCATCACAGGTGTCGCGCGTAAGCCGGCGCATGCCTTCGCCTTCCGCGCCCATCACGAGCGCGACGGGGCCGTCGAGCTTCGTTTCGTAGAGCGTTGCCGATGCCTCGTCCGACGTGCCGATGATCCACACGCCGGCGTCCTTCAGCTCGCGCAGGGCGCGGGCGAGGTTCGTCACCGTGATGTACGGCACCGTATCGGCCGCGCCGCTCGCGACCTTGGCCGCGGTTGCGTTCAGGCCGACAGCACGGTCGCGCGGCGCGATCACCGCGTGCGCGCCAGCCGAATCGGCAACACGCAGGCACGCGCCGAGGTTGTGCGGATCGGTGACACCGTCGAGCACCAGCAGCAGCGCCGGGCCCTGGATGCCGTCGAGCAGCTCCGACAGGTTCTGCGCGAGCGGGATGTCCTCGACACGCGCGACGACGCCCTGGTGACGCTCGGTATGGGCGAGGCCCCACAGGCGCGTTTCGTCGGCCGCGATCAGCCGCACGCCCGCTTCCTTCGCGGTGTGCAGGAAGTCCTGCATGCGGCGGTCGCGGCGCGTCTGGTCGTACAGCACCTCCGCAACCGTCGATGCATCGTGCCGCAAACGTGCGGTCACCGCATGAAAACCGTAAAGAACCTTCAGACGTGACATGACTGGAACAACCTTCGATCAAACATGCGGCCGCGCGACGCGCGCAGCCGCGATCCATGGAAAAGGAAAGCGCCGCGTTGCCGGCTGATGACCGGTAACGCGGCGTCTCTCGATACTGCAGGGCGGACGCTGACGCCGCCCCGAATGCTCAATACTTCTTGCGGGCGCGCGTCTTTTTCGCGGCCGGCTTCGCCGCCGCGCCGCCGCTTGCGCCCTTCTTCTTCGCGGCGGCACGCGCGGCGCGCGCTTCCTTCACCGCGACGCTCGGCGCGCTCGCGGCCTTCTTGCGACGCAGTGCAGGCTCCTCCGCCTGCGGCAGCGCGCGTACGCGCGGGCCGTTGCCGTTGCCGCGGTCGACAGCGCCGCCAGCGGAAGCCGGCGCGGGCGAAGGACGCGGCACCTTCACCGGCGTATCGCGCACGAGACGGAAGTCGATCTTGCGTGCATCGAGATCGACGCGGCTCACCTGCACGCGCACGCGATCCGACAGGCGATAGCGGATGCCCGTGCGTTCGCCGCGCAGCTCGTTCTTGATCTCGTCGTACTGGAAGTAGTCCGAGCCAAGTTCCGTGACGTGCACGAGCCCTTCGATGAAGAGCGTGTCGAGCTGCACGAAGATGCCGAACGACGTGACGCCGTTCACCATCCCGCCGTATTCCTCGCCGAGCTTGTCGCGCATGAAATAGCACTTCAGCCATGCCTCGACATCGCGCGACGCTTCGTCCGCGCGTCGCTCGTTCGCCGAGCAGTGCAGTCCGAGTTCTTCCCAGATCGCCGTGTTGTTCGAGCGCGAGCGGCCGCGCGCTTCGTCGTCGGCCTGCTGCATCGCACGGGCACGCGGCGACAGCGCGGTGTTCAGCTCGAAGCCATCCGGTGCCTTCGGCACATACTTCTTGCCCGACAGGATCGCGTAGATCGCGCGGTGCGTGAGCAGGTCCGGATAACGGCGGATCGGGCTCGTGAAGTGCGCGTACGCCTCGTACGCCAGACCGAAGTGACCGATGTTGTCCGGGCTGTAGACGGCCTGCTGCATCGAGCGCAGCAGCATCGGCTGCAGCATCTGCGCATCGGGCCGGTCGCGGATCTGCGCCATCAGCGCCGCGTAGTCGCTCGCATGCGGCTTGTCGCCGCCGCCGAGCGACAGGCCCATGCCGCGCAGGAACGCGCGCAGGTTCTCGAGCTTCTCCGGCGTCGGCCCCGCGTGCACGCGGTACAGGCCCGGATGCTTGTTACGCTTCAGGAAGTCGGCCGCGCAGACGTTCGCGGCCAGCATGCATTCCTCGATCAGCTTGTGCGCATCGTTACGCTGGCGCGGCACGATCTGCTCGATCTTGCCCTGCGAGTTGCAGACGATGTAGGTCTCGGTCGTGTCGAAGTCGATCGCGCCACGCTTCTGCCGCGCGGCGAACAGCGACTTGTAGACGCCGTACAGGTCCTGCAGGTGCGGCAGCAGGTCCGCGCGGCGCGCAGCCTCCGGCCCCTTCGTGTTCGACAGCACGGCGGCGACTTCGGTGTACGTGAGGCGCGCAGCCGAATGGATGACGGCCGGATAGAACTGGTACGCCTTGATCTCGCCGCGCGCGGTGATCACCATGTCACACGCGAGCACGCAGCGGTCGACATGCGGATTCAGCGAGCACAGGCCGTTCGACAGCTTCTCCGGCAGCATCGGAATCACGCGGCGCGGGAAGTAGACCGACGTGCTGCGCTCGAGCGCATCGGCATCGAGCCCGCTGCCCGGCTGTACGTAGTGCGATACATCGGCGATCGCGACGATCAGCCGGTAGCCGTCGCCACGGCCGACCTTGACCGGCTCGCAGTAGACGGCGTCGTCGAAGTCGCGGGCGTCCTCGCCGTCGATCGTCACGAGCGGCACATCGCGCAGGTCGACGCGGAAACGCAGGTCGGTCGGCCGCACCTTGTCGGGCAGCGCGGCCGCTTCGTCGAGCGCCGGCTGGCTGAACTCGTGCGGCACGCCGTACTTGCGCACCGCGATTTCAATTTCCATGCCCGGATCGTCGATGTCACCGAGCACCTCGACGACACGGCCGAGCGGCTGCGAATGGCGGCTCGGGAAATCGGTCAGCTCGACGACGACGACCTGCCCGACCTTCGCCTTCTTCACGTTCTGCGTGATCAGGATGTCATGGCCGATGCGCTTGTCTTCCGGTGCGACGATCAGCGCGCCGTTCTCGTTGAGCAGGCGACCGATCACGCGCTTGTTCGCGCGCTCGGTGACTTCGACGACATGCCCTTCCGGGCGGCCGCGGCGATCGTAGCCGACGATCCGCGCGAGCACGCGATCGTTGTGCATCACCTTCTGCATTTCGCCGTTCGGCAGGAACAGGTCGTCCTGGCCGTCGTCGCGGATGACGAACCCGTAGCCGTCGCGATGCCCCTGCACGCGCCCGGCGACGAAATTCGACGGATGGGTCAACTGGTAATGGCCGCGCTTGTCGAGGCGAATCTGGCCGTCGCGTTCCATCGCGGCGACACGCCGGAAGAACCCCTCGCGCTCCTGACGCTTGATCGACAGTGCTTCTGCGATGTCGTTGGCGGCCAGCGGCGCGTCGCTCGTACGCAGCACGCCGAGAATTTCTTCACGGCTCGGAATGGGGTACGGATATTTGCTCAAGGGTTTGTCGATGGTTGTTCTCGTTGCGTTGATTGATGGTGCACGGCATCAACATAGAGGTGTCCTTCAGACAGTTCTATATTGACGGCGGCGGGTCATTCTATCATCCGCCTGTGTCACCAAAAGACCGGAATGCCGCCAGCAGGCGCGGCGGCGCCCGGTTTGCGATGCATCGCAAAAAAGTGTTGACACGAATAATTGGGGCGCTATAATTTCGCTTCTTTGCAGCAAGCAGCTACTGCAAAACGTGCCCAGGTGGCGGAATTGGTAGACGCACTAGGTTCAGGTCCTAGCGGTGGCAACATCGTGGAGGTTCGAGTCCTCTCCTGGGCACCATCTGTATTCAAAAAGGTCGGCTTCTAGCCGGCCTTTTTTCATTTCCGGCGCGAATGAACGGCGCTTGGCTTGCTCGCCGATGAGTTCGTCAAACTCGGCCTTCGAAAATTTCCGCAAGCGGGCGTTGAGCACCTTCGGCGCAATCTCCGGAATCTGCACGGCAACCGCCGACCCCGCTTCGGTCAGCGCGAGGTTCACCACCCGCCGATCGCTCACGCTACGCGACCGCTCGACGAGCCCCTTCCCCTTCAGCTTGTCGAGCGAACGCGTCATCAGCTCGGTGTCGACGCCGAGCAGCTTCGACAATTCGAAAGGCGTCGCCGAACTGCCGGCGCGCAGGGACAGCAGGACACCCATTTGCTGCCCCGTGATATCGAGATCCCTCAACGCCGCATCCATCTCGGACGTGATCAGATTGCGTGCCTTCACGAGCACGAACCCCGCCCTCTCAGTTTCAGATCCTGTTTGACCAGCTGTCGCAGGCGGCCACATGGCTGCGCGACCACCCGCAGGAGGCCGCGAATACACTCGCGCCGATCTGCGGGCTCGACGCGACGACGAACGCGCGCCGCAGTTACGTCGTCCGCGCAGTGTCGCGCGAAACTTTGGCGAGCAGCAGAAGATCGCCGACACGTTCGTCACCGCCGGACTGCTGCCGGCCCGCGTCGACACGAGCCAGGGGCCCAGCGCTGGAATTTCCCCGCGAAACGTGCTGATCCAACGGGCGCGCGAGAATCTGTCGCGCGAGGGGTAATATTTTTATCGCCTTGAATGAAATTGTGTTGACAGACTCTGCCAACACGCTAAAATAGCGGTCTTCGCACTGCAGTAATAAGCGAAACGTGCCCAGGTGGCGGAATTGGTAGACGCACTAGGTTCAGGTCCTAGCGGTGGCAACATCGTGGAGGTTCGAGTCCTCTCCTGGGCACCATCTGTATTCAAAAAGGTCGGCTTCTAGCCGACCTTTTTTCATTTCCGGCCCAGGAAGCAACGCGCCTACTCGCTTTGCGCAAGGTCTCGGAAGGCTGCGCCTGCAAGTGAAACCGAGGTCGCGCATGCATGACCGCCCCTCCTGACCACCATCTGCTGTCAAAAGCGGCCTGCTTCCAGTCGATCTCTCTTCATTCCCGACTGCGGAATTGATGTGCTCACGTACGCAACCGGAATCGCAAATTCGACGGTGCACGTCGGCGACCGCGACGTTTGCGCACCCCGCCCGATGCCCCGAACAAGCCCGCCCAATTATTTTCGTTCGCGACCTCAAATTCTGTTGACAGCCACGCAATACACGCTATAATTTCGCTTCTTTGCAGCAAGCAGCTACTGCAAAACGTGCCCAGGTGGCGGAATTGGTAGACGCACTAGGTTCAGGTCCTAGCGGTGGCAACATCGTGGAGGTTCGAGTCCTCTCCTGGGCACCATCTGTATTCAAAAAGGTCGGCTTCTAGCCGGCCTTTTTTCATTTCCGGCTACGCCCCCATCCCGAGAGCAAACCAGTCGCTTCGGTTTGCGCGGCCAGCGCTGGCGAGCCCGTAAGGGCACGCGGCAAACCCGGCGACAACCCATCGCTCCGGGTTCGGATTACCCCACAAGCCACCCTTGGCTTGGTTTCCTCGATCTCCGCGCCCTATCCCCGATTCCGGACACCCCGCACCAGCATCCCCGCCTCCACCACAAACCGGGATTTCCCTAAGCTGACATTCCGCCGCTCACGCGGTTAAATAAATCAACGTGATTTATTTAATGCGCCGCCGAACGGCGCACCATGGAAGGAGACGCCATGAGAAGCCCGCACTTCGGCCAGGGAAGCAACTCGGCCAACGTGCGCCGTTACAACGAGCGCCTGCTGCTGAAGACGCTGCGTCGCGCGGGCAGCGCGTCGAAGGCTGACCTCGCCCGCCTTGCGAACATGACGGGAACGGCGGTCGGCAGCATCATCACGTCGCTCGCCGGCGCGAAGCTGATCGAATTCGCGGGCCGCACCGAAGGCCAGCGCGGCCAGCCGGCCTCGCTGATCCGCCTCGATCCGCGCGGCGCGTTCGGCATCGGCGTCCATCTCGACCGCATGCGCATCGAAACGGCACTCGTCAACTTCGCGGGCGACGTGCTCGGCCGACGCTCGCACGATACGCTGCTGCCGCCGCCCGCCGACGTGCTCGAGATCGTCCGCCACGACATCGACGCAATGCAGGCCCTGCTCCCCGACCACGAGCGCGCGCGCCTGACCGGCATCGGCGTCGCGCAGCCCTACAACCTCGGCGCGTGGATGCGCGAACTCGGCCTCGCACCCGACACGTTCCGCGCGTGGGAAGACGTCGATTTCGCGGCCGACCTCGGTCGCACGCAATCGCTGCCCGTCTTCGGCGAAAACGACGGCAACGCGGCCGCGATCGCCGAACTGTTCTACGGATACGGCCGGCAGTGCGACGACTTCGTCTACCTGTTCATCGGGCCGGCAATCGGCGGCGGCATCGCGATCGATGGCGACTGCCTGCGCGGGGTGACCGGCAATGCGGGCGACATCGCCGTGATTCCCGTGCCGCCGAGCCGGCTGGCTTCCGCACCGCCGCCGCGCGGCCCGTGGGACATCCTGCTCGCGCGCGCATCGCTGCATGCGCTGGTGCGCCACCTGCGCCATCACGGCGAGACGGTCGACAACCGGGCCGATCTCGAAGCGTGCATCGCCCGCGGCCTGCCGGCCGTCGACGAATGGATCGACGATTGCGTCGACGCGCTGGCACCGGCACTGCGCGCAATGCTGTGCGTGATCGATGCGCCGGTGGTCGTGCTCGACGCCGATACCGACGCGGGCCTGCTCGACGCGGTCACGGCGCGCCTGCGCGCAGCACTCGTGGCCACCGCGCCCGAAGCGCGCGGCACGCCGGTACTCGTGCGCGGCACGTTCGGCGCCGACGCCGGTGCGATCGGCGCGGCCACGCTGCCGATGTTCTTCAACTTCTCTCCGCGGGCCGGCATTCTCAAGGGCGCCCGCACCGACTCGCAGGAGGTCAACCATGTCGCGATCTGAGTCGCCCCGCCCGCTGCTCGAGATGCGCGGGATCAGCAAGACGTTCCCGGCCGTGCGCGCGCTCGACAACGTCAGCCTGACCGCCTATCCCGGCGAGATCCATTCGCTGATGGGTGAAAACGGCGCCGGCAAATCGACGCTGATGAAAATCCTGTCGGGCGCATACCGCGCCGACGCCGGCGGCGAGATCCTGATCGACGGCGCCCGCATCGATATCGACGGCCCGCTTGCCGCGCGCGATGCGGGCGTCGCGGTGATCTACCAGGAACTGTGCCTGTCGCCGAATCTGACCGTCGCGGAAAACATCTACATCGGTCGCGAACTGCGGCGCGGCAACCGGCGCTGGGGCACGATCGACCGCGCGGCGATGGCGCGCGGCTGCGAGGACGTGCTCGCGCGCCTGGGCGCATCGTTCGGGCCCGACACGCTCGTCGATACGCTGTCGATCGCGGAGCAGCAGCTCGTCGAGATCGCACGCGCCGTGCACACCCGTGCGCGCATCCTCGTGATGGACGAACCGACCACGCCGCTGTCGTCGCGCGAAACCGAGCACCTGTTCCGGCTGATCCGCCAGTTGCGCGAGGAGGGTCTCGCGATCATCTACATCAGCCACCGGATGGCGGAGATCTACGAACTGTCCGACCGGGTGTCGGTGCTGCGCGACGGCACGTACGTCGGCACGCTCGAACGCGCATCGCTGTCGGCCGAGCGTCTCGTCACCATGATGGTCGGCCGCGACATCTCCGGCTTCTACAAGAAGGAACACGCGCCGTACGACCCCGGCCACCTGCTGCTGTCGGTACGCGACATCGCCGACGGCTCGCGTGTGCGCGGCTGCAGCCTCGACCTGCACGCGGGCGAAGTGCTTGGCATCGCGGGGCTCGTCGGCGCAGGCCGCACCGAACTCGCGCGCCTGATCTTCGGCGCCGAGCCGCGCGTGCGCGGCGATGTGAAGGTGGGCGAGCGCACGTTCGGCGCGCACTCGCCGCGCGACGCGATCGATGCCGGCCTCGTCTACCTGACCGAAGACCGCAAGCGCCAGGGCCTGTTCCTCGACATGAGCGTGCGCGACAACATCAACATCTCGGTCTGCAACCGCGATGCGCGGCTCGGCGCACTCGACCTCGCGCGCGGCGCCGAACGCGCGCGCGACGCCATCACGTCGCTGTCGATCCGCGTTCCCCACGCGAACGTCAACGTCGGCGCGCTGTCCGGCGGCAACCAGCAGAAGGTGCTGTTGTCGCGGCTGCTCGAGACGAAGCCGCGCGTGCTGATCCTCGACGAACCGACGCGCGGCGTCGACATCGGCGCGAAATCCGAGATCTACCGGATCATCAACGAACTGGCCCGGGCCGGCGTGGGTGTCATCGTGATCTCGAGCGAACTGCCGGAGATCATCGGTGTCGCCGATCGCGTGCTCGTGATGCGCGAAGGCGAAATCGCCGGAGAACTCGGCGGCTACACGCAGACGCCCATCACGCAGGAAGCCATCATCGCGCTCGCCACCGGGTCGCAAGCCGAACTCGCCGACGCGCACTGAGCCTCGTCCATTTCATTCCCTTCTTACATTCAGGTTACCGAAATGATCAACCCGACCAAGCAGCGGAACCTCGCTTCCGCGACGGCCCACCCGGTCGCCAACCGTACGCCCCTGATGCGCGGCGCCGATCATCGCGCCCGCATGCAGTCGCTGATCCGCACCGCCGGCATGCTGCCGGTGCTGCTCGTGCTGTGCATCGGCTTCGGCTTCCTGACCGACGGTTTCTTCACGCTGCAGAACCTGTCGATCGTCACGCAGCAGGCGTCGATCAACATCGTGCTCGCCGCCGGCATGACCTTCGTGATCCTGACAGGCGGCATCGACCTGTCGGTCGGCTCGGTGCTGGCTGCCGCCGCCGTCGCGGCGCTGCTCGCGTCGACCATCCCGGGCTGGGGCTGGCTCGGCGTGCCGTTCGCGCTCTTCGTCGGCCTCGTGTTCGGCGCGATCAACGGCGGCCTGATCTCGTTCCTGCGCCTGCCGCCGTTCATCGTCACGCTCGGCGCGATGACGGCCGTGCGCGGCGTCGCGCGCCTGATCGGCAACGACACGACCGTGTTCAATCCGCAGTTGCCGTTCGCGTTCATCGGCAACGGCACGATCCTCGGCGTGCCGTGGCTCGTCGTGATCGCGTGCGCGGTGATCGCGATTTCGTGGTTCATCCTGCGCCGCACGGTGCTCGGAATGCGCATCTATTCGGTCGGAGGCAACCCGGAAGCCGCCCGCCTGTCGGGCATCAACGTGCGTGCGATCCAGCTGTTCGTGTATGCGGCGTCGGGCCTGCTCGCCGGCCTCGGTGCGGTGATGTCGGCCGCGCGGCTCTACGCGGCCAATGGCCTGCAGCTCGGCCAGTCGTACGAACTCGACGCGATCGCCGCGGTGATCCTCGGCGGCACGAGCTTCGTCGGCGGCGTCGGCTCGATCGTCGGCACGTTGATCGGTGCGCTGATCATCGCGGTGCTGACGAACGGCCTCGTGCTGCTCGGCGTGTCCGACATCTGGCAGTACATCATCAAGGGGCTCGTGATCATCGGCGCCGTCGCGCTCGACCGCTACCGCCAGCGCGATTCGGCGCGTACCTGAGCGCCTTCACGTCCATTCAACCTTGCGGCGCAGGCCGATCCCTGCGCCCGCTCGACAAGCAACTTCACGGAGACACAACGACATGTTCAAGCACAAAGCCGCCCTCACCGCCGTCGCCTGCGCACTCGCCTTCGGCACTTCCGTCGCGCACGCGGCCGACAAGCCGCTCAAATCGATCGGCGTCACGGTCGGGTCGCTCGGCAACCCGTACTTCGTCACGATCGTCAAGGGCGCCGAGGCGCGCGCCAAACAGATCAACCCGAATGCGAAAGTCACGGCCGTGTCGGCCGATTACGACCTGAACAAGCAGTTCACGCAGATCGACAACTTCATCTCCGCGCACGTCGACATGATCCTGCTCAACGCAACCGATCCGAAGGCGATCGAGCCGGCGGTGAAGAAGGCGCAGGCAGCCGGCATCACGGTCGTTGCGGTCGACGTCGCGGCCGCCGGCGCGAACGCGACCGTGCAGACCAACAACGTGAAGGCCGGCGAGCTGGCATGCGACTACATCGCGAAGAAACTCAACGGCAAGGGCAACGTGATCATCGAGAACGGCCCGCAAGTGTCGGCCGTGATCGATCGCGTCAACGGCTGCAAGACCGTGCTCGCGAAAAACGCCGGCATCAAGGTGCTGTCGAGCGACCAGGACGGCAAGGGCTCGCGTGAAGGCGGGATGAATGCGATGCAGGGCTACCTGACGCGTTTTCCGAAGCTCGATGCGGTATTCACGATCAACGACCCGCAGGCGATCGGCAGCGATCTCGCCGCGAAACAGCTGAACCGCCCGGGCATCGTGATCACGTCGGTCGACGGTGCGCCCGATATCGAGGTCGCGCTCAAGTCGAATACGCTCGTGCAGGCGTCGTCGAGCCAGGATCCGTGGGCGATGGCGCAGCAGGCCGTCAACGTCGGCTACGGCATCATGAACGGCCAGAAGCCGGCCAACCCGATGATCCTGATCGAACCGACGCTCATCACGCGCGACAACGTGAAGACCTACAAGGGCTGGAGCGCGCCGCGCTGATCGCGCCGCCCGTCCACCCGCGCAACCGGGCAGTGTCGGCTGCATCGCAACGTGCGACGGCCCGCACTGCCCGCCTTTTCAGATCAATCGCTGCATGGCCGCGCACAACGCCGCGGCACAAGGTTTCGACATGACGACGACGTTTCCCCGCCTGATCGTATTCGGCGAAGCATTGACCGATTTCATCCGCGACGACGCGCAGCACTGGCACAGCGTCGCCGGCGGCTCATGCTGGAACGTCGCGCGTGTCGGTGCGCGACTCGGCGTGCCGACGGCTTTCGCCGGCACGGTCAGCCGCGACACCTTCGGCGACGAGCTGATGCGCAAGAGCGCCGACGCCGGGCTCGACCTGCGCTTCATGCGGCAGGTCGATCGCGCGCCGCTGCTCGCGATGGTCGTGTCGAAGCAGCCGCCCCACTACTTCTTCATCGGCGAGAACAGCGCCGATCTCGCATTCGATCCGGCGGACCTGCCCGCCGGCGCACTCGACGCGACCGAGATCGTGCACGTCGGTTCACTCGGTGTCGTGCGCGAGCCGCTCGCATCGCGCCTGATTGAAGTTGCGCAAGCTGCGCGGGCGGCCGGCAAGCGGATCTCGTTCGACCCGAACTTTCGTGCGCCGATGGCCGCGCCGTCGTATCGCGACACGCTGCGCCGGCTGGCCGGGCTCGCCGACTGGATCAAGGTCTCCGACGAGGATCTGCGCGGGCTGTTTCCCGAACTCGATGAAGCCGCCGCGCTCGCGCAACTGCGGACGTGGGCGCCCGACGCGACGATGCTCGTCACGCGCGGCGCATCCGGCATGCAGCTCCTGCATCGCGACACCGTGCTGTTCCAGCCCGCGTTCCCGACCGAAGTGGCCGACACAGTCGGCTGCGGCGATGCGAGCATCGGCGGCTGGCTCGCCAGCCAGCTCGCGCGTCCCGATGCATCAGCCGCCGACCATCTGCGCTACGCAGCCGCGTGCGCGGCGGTCGCCTGTGAGCATGCCGGCGCCTATGCGCCGACGGCAGCCGAAGTGACCGGCATGATCGATCGCTCCGCCGGCGTCGTCGTTTCCCAATAACGCGCGCCGGCGCGCCGCCCCGTCACGCGGCGGTCGTGCCGGCGTCGCCGTCCGGCGGCATCCCGGCCTGCAGCAGTTGCAGGCTCTCGTCGACGCTCAGTTCCGACATTGCGTCGTCGCGCAGCGTATCGTCGGCCGCGCGGCGCAACGCGTGCAGCGCGTGCACCTTGAGCCGCACGATCGCGAGCCGCAACCCGCGCGCCGTGCATTCGGCCGCGAACGTGCGCAACGATTCGATCGTCGTGCTGTCGATATCCGGCGTTTCCTCGAGGCTCAGCATCACGGTATGTGCATCCGGCACGGCCTTCATCAACGCACGCACGCGGTTCAGCATCCGGTCCGCATTCGCGAAGAACAGTTGCGCCTCGGGTCGCACGATCAGCACGCCCGGCACCGGCTTCGCGTCGGCATGGCTCGCCACGTCGACGAAATCATGACTGTCGCGCAACCTGCCGAGCACGCTGACGTTCGGCTCGGACAGCTTGCGCAGCGTCAGCAGCAGGCTCACGCCGATGGCCGCGAGCAGCCCGTGCAGCACGCCGAGCACGAGCACCGCGAGCAGCGCGGCGATCACGACGAGCCGGTCGCGATGCCAGGCCCAGTACGGCCGGAATACCGACGGATGCAGCGAGTGGCTGACAGCAAATATCACGATCGCCGCGAGCACGGGCTCCGGCGTGCGCGCGAGCTGCGGCAGCAGCAGCCAGACGATCAGCGCAACCACGCCCGCCGCCCACAGGCCGGCAAAGCGCGATTGCGCGCCGGCCGCTTCGTTCGCCGAGGTCGCCGAATAGCCGGCGCCGACCGGCATCCCGTGCAGCAGGCCCGACACGAGATTCGCGCAGCCGAGCGCGACAAGGTCGCGGTTCGGCGATACGCTGTCGCCATGCTTCAGCGCGAAGTTGCGGATCGATCCGTACGATTCCGCGTACAGGATCAGCATCAGCGCGAACGCAAGCTCGATGGTCTGCATCCACGCGTTGCGGTCGAGGGTCGGCAGGCCGAACTCGAGATGCTTGAAATCGATATGGCCGACGATCGCGATCCCGTATCGCTGCCAGTCGATCGCGTAGCCGGCCGCGATCGACAGCACGATCACGACGAGCGTCGCGGGCACGCGCGAGCTCCGCCCGAGCGCGAACAGCAACGCCAGTGCGATCGCACCGAGCACGACGCTCGCGAGATTCGCATGCGGCGCACCGGTGATCAGGTCGAGCGCGACATGCGGCGCATCGCTGTGCTGCACGGAGATCGCGAGAATCTTCGGCAACTGCTTGATGACGATCGTCAACGCAAGGCCGAACGTGAAGCCGCGCAGCACCGGCCGCGCGACGAAGTCCGACATGCCGCCGAGGCGCGCGGCACCCGCCAGGATGAACAGCACGCCCGTCATCGCGACGAGCGCCGCGGCGAGCGCGAGCTGCGCGGCGAGCGCCATCCCCGACTCCGCCAGCACGGTCGCCGCGAGCACGGCGGCCGACGAGGACGTCGACGACACGATCGCGAAGCGGCTGCTGCCGGTGAGCGCATAGACGACGAGCCCCGACAGCAATGCGATGAGACCGGCCTGCGGCGGCAGGTTCGCCAGCCCCGCGTACGCGACCGCCTCGGGGATCAGCAGGCCCGCGATCGACAGGCCGGCCAGCGCATCGAGGCCGATGCGTCGCGTGGGCGGCGGCGAGGCCGCGTCGAGCGCGGCGAAATGGTCGGCATGCTGCGGGCCGGCATCGGGGCGGATCGGGGCGGTCGTCATGAGCGGGTCAGGGCTTGACGGCGATGACGCCCGACCAGCCCGGGAGATAGCGTGCGTCCTGCTCATGCGCGCGATGCAGTGCGATGTCGAGCGCCTTCGCAAAGTTCTTGCGGATCTGGTCGAGCGACACGTGCTGGCGCAGGTAGTCGGCCCACAGGAATTCGCTGAACGGCGTCGCGTCCTTCGCATAGCCGCCTGCCGTGCGCAGCTCGCCGGCGAGACTGCGGTAAGGATCGTCCACGAGCCCCGTCAGCGCCTTCGGCAGATTCGCGTAGTCACGGCGCGTGCCGTCCGCGCCGAACGGATGCACCCACTGGTTGTGCTCCATCATCCGCCAGAAGATCGTGTGGTCGAGCCACGACAGATCCTTCAGCAGCATCGCGTTCACGCGCGCCTCGCCCTCCTCGATCAGCGCGAGGCCGAGGTGGTGGTGATCGGTGATGTAGTGCAGCCCATCCGGGCCGAGCACCGTCGGGAACCAGTGCGATTCGATCGCGGTCTTGCGCGCGCGCTTGCTGAGCGCCTTCCAGTGCTTGCGCTTCGCCTTGACTTCGCGATAACCAACCGTCATCTGCGTGGGACGCAGTTCTTCCAGCTTGACGGGAATCAGGTGAACATCGTTGCCGAGCGTCATGGTCGTACCCCATGTTGCGAAATTCCGGCAACGATACTCCTGATCCTGCGAGCCGTTAATACGTCATGACCTCGATACGCATCCGGTTAACGATCTCTGACAACCGCCTACGCCCGTGCGGCGCCGCGCTACGCACGCAGATCGTTGCGTTCGAGACGATGTCGAATGTAAGGAATACCATCGTGCACGACGCTCACGCGACGCATCCCGAGCTTGCGCGCGACATTCAGCGAGCCGCTGTTGGCCTCCGCGATATCGGCGATCACGCGTGGCAGATGCACGGTGTCGAAGGCGTGGCGCACGACCGCCGCCGCCGCTTCGCTCGCGATGCCACGCCCCCATGCCGCCCGCACCAGCCGCCAGCCGATCTCGACGTCGCGTGCGCCGCCCGCATAGTCGGGAATCAGCAGGATCCAGCCGATGAACGCATCGGGCGCGGCCTTCTCGAAGATCGACCAGTAGCCGAGGCCCGGCGGATAGTCGCGCGTGATCCGGTGCGTGACGAAGCGCCGATGCTCGACGGGATCGTGCCACGGGCCCGCGATGTGCCGCGTGACCTCGGGATCGCGATCCATCGCCACGCACGCATCGAGGTCGGCCAGCACACGCGGACGCAGCCACAGCCGGGCAGTTTCGAGCACGGGCAGCGTGGCGGCGGAACGTTCGGTCATCGGGACTCCTGATTCGGTGACGATGCGCATAGGGCACATTACAAAACAGATACAAACAGCCTTCCGGAATGATACAGACGCGTGCCGCCTGTTTCGTGCGACGGCGTTTCCCATTCCGAAACAGTTCATTTCCTAGGGATTATTCCTGATTCGACGTTATCGCGCCCCACATCGTCCGGCGCCGAGGCCTACACTCGATCAATGCCCCCCGCACCGCGCGCAAGCCGGCCGGCATCCGCATGCACATCATGAGCGCGCAAGCCAACGAGGAGATCTCGGACATGAGCTGGACCCGCGAACAACGCAACGTCACGATCGCCGCCTACCTCGGCTGGACACTCGATGCGTTCGATTTCTTCCTGATGGTCTTCGTGCTGAAGGACATCGCCGCCGAATTCGGATCGACAATTCCCGCCGTCGCGTTCGCGCTCACATTGACGCTCGCGATGCGCCCGCTCGGCGCACTGATCTTCGGCCGGCTCGCCGATCGCTTCGGCCGCCGCCCGACGCTGATGGTCAACATCGCGTGCTACTCGCTGCTCGAACTCGCATCGGGTTTCGCGCCGAGCCTGACCGCGCTGCTCGTGCTGCGCGCGTTGTTCGGCGTCGCGATGGGCGGCGAATGGGGTGTCGGCTCGGCACTGACGATGGAAACCGTCCCGACCCATGCGCGCGGCTTCGTGTCGGGGCTGCTGCAGGCCGGCTATCCGAGCGGCTACCTGCTTGCGTCCGTCGTGTTCGGCCTGTTCTACCAGTACATCGGCTGGCGCGGGATGTTCATGGTCGGCGTGCTGCCCGCGCTGCTCGTGCTGTACGTGCGTGCTCACGTGCCCGAATCGCCGGCGTGGAAACAGATGGAGAAGCGCCAGCGCCCGAGCCTTGGCGTCACGTTGCAGCAGAACTGGAAGCTCACGATCTACGCGATCGTGCTGATGACCGCGTTCAACTTCTTCTCGCACGGCACGCAGGATCTCTATCCGACGTTCCTGCGCGAACAGCATCACTTCGATCCGCATACCGTGTCGTGGATCACGATCGTGCTGAACATCGGCGCCATCGTCGGCGGCCTGTCGTTCGGCACGATCTCGGAGCGGATCGGCCGACGTCGGGCCATCTTCATCGCCGCGTTGATCGCCCTGCCCGTGCTGCCGCTGTGGGCGTTCTCGAGCGCCCCGGTTGCCCTCGCCGCGGGCGCGTTCCTGATGCAGATCTCGGTGCAGGGTGCGTGGGGCGTGATCCCGGTTCACCTGAACGAGATCTCGCCGGACGAGATCCGCGCGACCTTCCCCGGCGTCGTCTATCAGCTCGGCAACCTGCTCGCGTCGGGCAACGCGACGATGCAGGCGTCGCTCGCCGTTTCGAACCACAACAACTACAGCTTCGCACTCGCGCTCGTGGCCGGCATCGTGGCCGTCGTGATCGCCGTGCTGATCCTGTTCAGCCGCGAGCGGCGCGGCATCGACATGACGCAATCGGTCAATACGCGTAGCACGGTCGCCTGAACTCGCGCATTGCCGCACCGCATCATCGCGCGTGCCCCGTCCTGTCGAGGGCACGCACGATACTTTCCGCATCCGCACATCGAACTAGAGGAATTTGTCCAGATTCCCCGCTTGCCCGCTCCGTCCGCGATTTTTTATCTTAATAAAAACGACTGTTTGAATCAGACAAAAAATCACCAGTTCGCGGCCGGGCGACCGGCATGGGAGGCGGGACATGGCAGTAAGTCAGGAGGGACGGCCATCCGCGGGACGGCCGTCCGGGGCACGGTCATCCGGCACGCGGCAGACCGGCGGGACGAAGGCGCGCATCCTCGATGCGGCCGAGGACCTATTCATCGAGCATGGCTTCGAGGCGATGTCGATGCGCCAGATTACGTCGCGCGCGGCGGTCAACCTCGCTGCGGTCAACTACCACTTCGGCAGCAAGGAAGCGCTGATCCACGCGATGCTGTCGCGTCGGCTCGACCAGCTCAACCAGGAACGCCTGGGCATCCTCGACCGCTTCGATGCGCAGCTCGGCACGCACATCACCTGCGAGCACGTGCTCGGCGCGATGTTCATTCCCGCGCTGAAAGCATCGCGCGATCCCGAGCGCGGCGGGCCCGGGTTCCTGCGGCTGATCGGCCGTGCGTACACCGATCCGTCGCCGTTCGTGCGCAACTTCCTGACCGCGCACTACGCGAGCGTCGCGGGCCGCTTCTTCGATGCGTTCCAGCGCGCATTGCCGCACCTGCCGCGCACAGAGCTCGGCTGGCGTCTGCACTTCGCGATCGGCGCGCTGTCCGGCGCGCTCGCGGGCGCCGAAACGGAAAGCCTGATCGACGAGTTCTCGCAAGGCCGCACGATGAACGACGTGCAGATGATCGCGCGACTGTCGTCGCTGATCGTCGCCGCGCTGAAAGCGCCGATGCCCGACAGTGCGCAACTGTCGATCTTCGCGGCCGTGCTCGACGACGCGGGCGCAAGCGAAGCGTTCGGGCTGCCGCAGTCGGCTGCGACCACCGTCGATACGGCAACGCTGCATTCCACGAACTGAGCGCGCGAGGCCACGCGCGGCTTCCTGTTCACGAATTGATTGAAACGCGCGGTCGTGCGGGGCGTCGAGGCGCCCCGTCGATCGGCCGTGCGGCACAGGGCAAGGGCCGGCGCTGAAACGTCCGCCCTCGCCGAGAGCAAAGAACGGAGACTCGTCATGTCATCTTCCGCAGCAACCGCAGCGGCCCAGGTTCCGCCGAACACCGACTGCATCTGGTACGCGTCATACCCGCCCGGCGTCCCGCACGACATCGACGTCACGCAATACGCATCGCTCGTGCAGTTTTTCGACGAATGCACGAGCCGCTTCGCCGAGCGCGTCGCCTACGTGAGCGCAGGCGCATCGATGACCTATCGCACGCTCGCGCAGAAAGTCGACGCGTTCGCGTCGTACCTGCAAAGCATCGGCGTCAAGCCCGGCGACCGCGTCGCGATCATGCTGCCGAACACGTTCCAGTACCCGGTCGCGCTGTTCGGCACGTTGAAAGCCGGCGCGATCGTCGTCAACGTCAATCCGCTCTACACCGTGCGCGAACTCGCGCACCAGTTGAAGGACAGCGGCGCGCAGACGATCGTCGTGTTCGAGAATTTCGCGCGCACGCTGCAGGACGCGCTGCCGGAAACGCAGGTGAAGAACATCGTCGTCACCGCGCTCGGCGACCTGCTCGCCGACGGCTTCAATGCGAAGGGACGCCTGATCAATTTCGTGCTGAAGCACGTGAAGAAGCTCGTACCGGCCTACCACCTGCCGCAGGCCGTCCGGCTGCGCTCCGCCCTCGCGCTCGGCGCGCGCGGCAAGCCGCAGCCCGTGCAGATCACGCGCGACGACCTCGCGTTCCTGCAATACACGGGCGGCACGACCGGCGTCGCGAAAGGCGCGATGCTCACGCACGGCAACCTGATTGCGAACCTGCTGCAGGCGAAGGCCTGGATCGCCGACCAGGTATCGGGCGACGTCGAAACCGTGCTCACGCCGCTGCCGCTGTATCACATCTATTCGCTGACGGTGAACGCATTCATCTTCATGGGGCTCGGCGGGCGCAACATCCTGATCGCCAACCCGCGCGACATGACGATGGTGATGAAGATCATTCGCAACGAGACGTTCACCGGGATCACCGGCATCAACACGCTATACAACGCGTTCCTCGACAACGAAGAATTCCGCAAGCGGGATTTCTCGAAGCTGAAGCTCGCAATGGCCGGCGGGATGGCGATGCAGCGCGCAGTCGCGGAGCGCTTCCAGCAGGTGACGGGCCGGCCGGTCGTCGAAGGCTACGGCCTGACCGAATGCTCGCCGATCGTCACGATGAACCCCGTGGACCTGAACGACATGGCCGCGTTCAGCGGTTCGATCGGCCTGCCCGCGCCGTCCACCGTCGTGCGCTTTCGTCGCGAGGACGGCACCTGGGCGTCCATCGGCGAGCCAGGCGAGCTGTGCGTGCAGGGTCCGCAGGTGATGCGCGGCTACTGGCAGCGCCCCGACGAAACGGCCAAGGTGATCGACGCCGACGGCTGGCTCGGCACCGGCGACATCGGCGTGATGGACGAACGCGGCTTCATTCGCCTGATCGACCGCAAGAAGGACATGATCCTCGTGTCGGGCTTCAACGTGTATCCGAACGAAATCGAGGAAGTGCTCGTGATGCATCCGGGCATCAGCGAAGCCGCGGCGATCGGCATTCCCGACGAGGTACAGGGCGAACGGATCAAGGTGTTCGTCGTGCGCCGCGATCCGTCGTTGACGGTCGACGACGTGCTCGCGCACTGCCGCAAGAACCTGACCGGCTACAAGATGCCGAAATTCGTCGAATTCCGCGACGCGTTGCCGCAGACCAACGTCGGCAAGATCCTGCGCCGCGCGTTGCGCGACGAGGAACTCGCCAAAATCAAGGCCGCGAAGCAAGGCTGAACGATCCATCGCCTCCGGAGACGCCGTCGATGAACGAAGGAAAGAAGCGCCACGCACGGCATGCCCCCGCCGTGGCCGTCGCCTGCCTGTTGTCGCTCGTACAGGCAGGCCTGCATGCACAGGAAACGGCCGACGCCGCGAGTGCGGCGGCGGGCGTCACGCTGCCGGTGGAACTCGCGAAAGTCACGAGCGAGCCGGTCGCGCAGCAGGCGCGCTGGCTGCGCACGGCCGCGCAGCGCGGCACGCTCGCGCAGCTCGACGACGCGACGCTCACCGCGCTCTTCAAGGCACTCGATCCGCTTGCCGTGCCGCTCTATATCCGTAACGGCCCAAACGGCTATCCGTCCTACCAGTTCACGATGGTGCGCCAGGAGCGCATCAGCGGAAAATGGTCCGAGACACCCGACCGCATGCTCGTGAAGACCACCCGCGAGCCGCTGCGCGTCTATGCGAAATGGCTGCCGGGCGGCGCGCATGCCGGCCAGGAGACCATCTACGACACGACGCAGCGCAAGGATGAGATGTACGGCCACCTCGGTGGCCTGCTCGGCAAGATTCCGCTGTGGACGGCAATCGACGGCGCACTCGCGCGCGCCCAGTCGAATCACCAGGTGAAGGATCTCGGCACCGAGTTCATCACGAACCTGTACCTGACCGAAGGGAAAAAATACGTGGAAGCCGGCGTGCAACGGCCGACCGATGTTGAAGCCAGGACGATCAACGGCGTGCGGGTCGTCGCGCTCACCTACGAAACGCCGACCGGCCAGCCGCAGTTCTACGCGAAAAAGGAAGTCCTGGGGCTCGATCTGCACGCGCCCTATTTCCGGACCGTCGAGTCCTATGACAACGACGGCAAGATCTTCGAGCGGATCGTCATCGAGAAAATCGCGCCAGCGACGCTCGACGACACAGCATTCGACCCGAAAAACCCTGACTACGCATTCTGATGCTGCCGGCAGGGCCGACCTCGGGCTCAATCGTCATCGTCGTCGCCATGGTAGTCGTATCCATAGCCCGGATAGGCGACCACGGCCGGCTGCGGCGCTCAATAGACCGGCGCCGGCTCGACATAGACCGGTGCGGCCGGTACGCCAGCGCCGGCTGACAGGTCGACATGCCCCGCCATCGCACTGCCGGAGGTCGACATCGCCACGCGCCCGACTCACCCTGTCCATCGCCTCTTGTTCATGTTCTGAATCCCTGATACGCACCGGCCCGCCCGGCTCGCGCGACCAAACCAATGTAAGCGTCGCGCGCGAACCAAGGCGATACGGCACGGCGAGCGCCGTAACGCGGCCTAACGAAATGGCATTAGCCGTTTGGCCGAATCGCGAAAATGCGTGGGAACGTCTATAGTGGGTTACGGTTCGACACAATCACGACTTCGCGCTCCCCGATCGAACAGGGTAGAATCCCGCCAAACACCTTGTGGACGAACACGCCACACACACGCACAACATATTCTCTGACGCAGGCTCCTGCCGCACCTCAATGGCCAATCCCGCAGAATCCCATCCGCAAAACGACTTCATCAATTCGGCGCGCAAGGAACGTAAGCGCGTTGAAATCTATCTCGTCAACGGCATTCGTCTGACGGGGTGTATCGAGTCGTTCGACCAGTACTTGGTGATGCTGCGCACCCCCGTGGGTCTGCAAGGCATCTACAAGCGCGCGATTTCCACGATCCAGCTCGACACGGGCGGCTCGCGCCCGGGCGGCAGCGGCCCCCGCGGGCCGCGCACCGGCGGGCGCCCCGGCGGCCGTGAAGGCGGCGGTCACAGCCCGTACGGCTCGCACGGCGGCCCGCGTGAATCGCGCGGCGACGGCGGCTACGGCTCCCGCGAACCGCGTGAAAGCTATGGCTCGCGCGAACCGCGCGAAGGCTACGGTGCCCCGCGCGAACCCCGTGAACCGCGCGAAAGCTACGGCGCGCCGCGCGACACCGGCGACTCATCCGGCAACGCATCGCCGTCGGATTCCCGCGGCGGCAACGGGCCGGTCATCGTGACGCGCCGCCGGCGAATCGTGCCGGACGGCCAGTAAAGCAAAAGGGCAAGCCAAAAACCGGCTTGCCCTTTTTACTTGTGCGGCCGGCGCGGCATGTCGCCGCACCGTCGCCGGGTTCAGCGCGCCGTCGTCGGCAGGCCCGCGTCGGCCTCGCGCTGCAACGAACGCACCTGCTGCTGCAACGCACGCAGTTGCGATTGAAGCTCGGCCTGCTGCGCCTGCAATGCGGCCGTCTCGTTGCGTACGCTCTTCTGGCGATCCGCGACCGCCGCCTGCTGCTGCCGTGCGATCGAGATATCGGCCTGCAGACGCCGCGCGCGATCCTGCGTGACTTCGATCTGCTTGTCCATTTGCGCCCTCTGCGATTCCAGCTTCGCTGCCCGCAGTTCGTTCACGGCCAGCCGCTCCGCCTGGCGCGAGAAATCGCGATAGATCGCTTCCGCACGCGTTTCGTCGTAAGTCTTGATGACACGCCAGAACGCCTTCTGCTGGAACAGCGCGACGAAGTACGCACCGTCCTTCACGTTGAACAGCAGGCTTGCGCCGTAGCTGCCGTTGTAGCTCGTGCGCATTTCCGTCAGCGCGTGTGCCTGGATCTGGCGCTGCAAGTCGTCGACCGTGCTCGGCCCCGTCGACTCGCCCGCCTGCGGCTGCACCGATGTCTGCGAATCGATCACCGGAATCGCCGCCACCGGCGCCGACGCCTGCTGTACTGCCGGCGAACCGCTATCTGCCAGACTTTGCGCGTATGCGCCCTGCGTGCCTCCCACCACGGCGAGCAACACGCACGCCCTTCCCAACCCCGTCATATGGCTCATGAAGTTCTATTCCCGCCCGAGTCGTTGTAATTCAGCGCGATTTTATCTCATTAATTACTCACTTTCGCGGGTCTCGGGCTCCTCGTCGAAGATCTGATATTTGCGCATTTTTTCCCACAGTACCTTGCGGCTGATGCCGAGCTGCTGCGCCGTATCCTGACGCCGCCAGCCGTTTGCGTCGAGCGCCGCGATGACGCGGTTGCGCTCGTTCATGTCCCACTTGCTGCGGTCGACGAAGACCTCGGCCGCGCTTTCCGCCGGTACCGGCTGCGCCGAATTGCGTGCATGCGCGATCAGCCGCTGCAGCCGCGCGGCATCCCACCCGCCCGTCTGCCGCACCGTCACGCCGACACGCTCGGCGAGGTTGCGCAGTTCACGCACGTTGCCGGGAAAATAGCTGTCCGCGACCGAATCCGTCAGCCAGTACGGCAGATCGGACAACTGAGCGAGCCGCTCCTCGCCGACGACCTGCGCGACGAATGACTTGAACAGCGCGATCTTGTCGACGGCGCCGCGCTCCTCCAGCGACGGAATGTTCAGCTCGATCACCGCGAGCCGGTAGTAGAGGTCGGCGCGGAACAGGCCATCCTTCACGAGTTGCGGCAGCTTCTTGTTGCTTGCAGCAACCAGGCGGAAATCGACCTTGACCGGCGTCGTCGCACCGACGCGCAGTACCGCGCCATCCTCGAGCACGCGCAGCAGCTTGACCTGCTGGTACAGCGGCAGATCGCCGACTTCGTCGAGGAACAGCGTGCCGCCGCCCGCCTGCTCGAAATAGCCTTTATGCGCAACAACCGCACCCGTGAACGATCCCTTCGCATGACCGAAGAACAGCGATTCGAACAGGCCGTCGGGAATCGCGCCGCAGTTCACCGGCACGAATTCGCCGTGCCGATAGCGCGAGTGCTTGTCGTGCAGCAGTTGCGCGATGCGCTCCTTGCCGACGCCGGTTTCGCCGTGCAGCAGCACGTTGGTGTCGCAGTCGGCGAACGTATCGACTTCGTGCAGGAGCGCCTGCATCGATTCCGAGTGCGCGACGAGTTCGGACGGTTGCGACGTTTCGGCCGTATGCGCACGCAGCTGCGTGACGAGCTTGCCGATCATGCCGCGCAGTTCGGCGCAGGTGAAGTCGAGCGGCAGGATATGCGAATACTCGGGCGGATACTGCGACGCGTCGTGGTCGCGCGCCGCGCCGACCCAGACGACCGGCATGCCGATGTTGGCCTGCCAGTCGCGCAGGAATGCCGCGCCGGTTTCGATCATCGACACGCTGATGATCGCCAGCGATGGCCGCAATGCGGCGCGCTCGGGCGAGACTTCCGCGTTGTCGGCACGGATCACTTCGACGTCGAAGCTCGCCATGCATCGGGCGACACGGTCGACAATGTCCGCCTTGCCTTCCCAGACGTACAGGTCGAGCTCTTCGATTGCGGAGGGGGTTCTCATTGTTGATGCTTTCAATGAACGATTTGCGGGGCGTTGCAAGTCAGGCCATGTTGTATCACGGTCACCTGGCCGATTTGCAATCCTAATGCCGTCAACAACGGCGTGACCAACAGGTTGAGCAACGGATTGACAAGCCCGATCAGCAAAGGAATGAGCTGCCCCGTGAGCGGCTGAAGAATCTGGGTCAAGATCGATAGATCCAGCCCTGCCACGCTGAGCTGGATCGACGTTGTGCCCAAGAGATTGGCCAGCTGCACGTTGAGCGAGTTGGTTGCTGTCGACGACGTGGTCCAATTGGGTCCCGGAGACCAGGCGGACGACGTGCATGCACCGTTACCCGGCTTGGTGTTGCAGAACGAGTATTGCGAATTGTTCTGATACAAGATCCCCGTCCCCGACAACGGCAGGCTGGTGCTCAACGCGCCTGGGGTCGAAGGCAATGGCGGGCCGCTGTAGATCGGCGTGCTCGTGCTGCTCCCGACGTACGCGACGGGGTTCGGCAGCGACAGACTGAGTTGCAGAAGCGAAAAATTCCCGAGCAGCCCTGCCCCCGACAACTTCGCCACCGGAATCGTGCCGGTGCTGGACGCACAGCTCGGGGAATTCAGGTTCAGCGTCCCCCCAGTATTTTGTCCGGCGCAAATCATCGCTACGCCCGGCAATACCCCAAAAGTCGCGGTGCTCGATGCCGGGGTCGATTTGCAACTCGTATTGGCCAGCCAGGCCCGACCGGGGCCGCCCAGAATGACGTAGAGAGGCAAATGTGGTCCCGAAATCTGCAGCGTCAGCAGGCCGGGAATTCCCAGCGGGGGCGGATCCGACAGCGCCTGCACATCGACGTAGAGCCCGATCTCCGCTTGCGACGCCTGCGTGCGCCATATGCCATTCACTTGTCCGGCTTCGCCAATTCCGATCGACGGTGGCGCCAGCACCTGCAATTGCAGGCTATTGACTCGAACCAGCGACGACACCGCTGAAATGAGCGGACAAAACGCACTGCCGGGACAGCTTGCTTGACCAACCGACAGCGTCAGCGCGCTGTTGTATGCGCCGATCTGAGCCGTCGTGAGCAACAACTGCAGCACATTGATGCTTGCGTTCGCCGCCGCCTCTGCATTGCTGCCCGAGTATTGGAGGAGACTCCCAAGTGAGATCTTGTTGACATTGACATTGGCGCCAACGCTGTTGCTTAGCACGGTGAGCACCGTGCCCACCGTGGTATTGCTGCCCACCGCCGTCGCCGTGAGGTTCAGGATATCCGAGACGGTCAGGCTGAGACCGAGCAACTTCCCGACGCTGGCTGGACTCGACATGCCCGCCGTGCCGAGCTGGGTCGCGACATTCGCCAATTGACCCAGCGTGACGTTTGCTCCGGCCAACGCCTGGTAATTGGCCAGGCCGACGTTGACGTTGGTGGAGGCACCCAGCAACCCGGTAAGCAGCGGATCGAGTATCGCGGACGAGGAGGAGTTCAGGGTCGCAAGCGTCGAGCTCACGCTAAACGTGTCGATCGCCGCCGCACGTGCGGTAGCCGTCGCGGAGACAACGGCCTGCCGACCGCTCAACTGGTTCAGGAGCCCCAGGAAGTAGTAGTTCACCTGCCGGTACGCCGTCACCTGCACCGCATTCGCTGCAGTCGACGCCGGCGTCACGTAGGCGGTCGACGCATCCCAGCTCCCGCAGGTGACGGCAATCTGATCGTTTCCCGTGGAAGGACTTGCCGTCGCCGTCGCGCTTATCAAAGTGAACGTATAACCCTTGTCGTTGATGTTTGCACTCGCCGTCACATTGCTCTTTGCATCGGTCAGGCAACCGCTCGGATCGCTCGTCATCGGCTGCACTGCAGCCAACGCGGCCAGGTCCGCGACCCGCTGCAGGTCCCGCTTCTGCAAGTACAGATTCGCGATGTCGATCACGCCGAGCACGATGATCGCGACCGTAACCCAAATCGCTGCGATGACCACGATGGAGCCGCGTTGCCGTCGTCTGCCCGGCCAGCGAGTGCCGCGCCACCGAAACCCATGTGCTTGATCTGCCAGCATTGTCATCTCGCTTACTGCGCACTCTGCCCGCTACCCGACATACCGCCTGACGAACTGCCGAGCGTACTCATCGACTGCGGAATCTTGTTCTTGAACGAGTCGAGATAACGCTGATAAACGAGCGACGCGACATCGCCGAGCATCGGCTGCACCGGTGCCGCCGCGCGATTGTCTCGCTGCATAGAAAGCCATTCCTTGGTCGAGCGATCGACGTCGGATACGGCTGGCGTCGCCGGCTGTTGCGCATGTACGGATACGGTGCCCACTGCCATGCAAACGATCGCGCCCAATACCGCGATCCGCCCCGCGCGCATGGCGCGATGATGGTTGTTATTCATGTCGTTCCCCGCCTGTCTGTTCTGATCATTGTGCAAACCGTTGCAGCAACGGCACGGTCTGGTCATAGCCGAAATTGTTTGCCATCGGCGTGATCGGCGCGGTCGCAGCGCGGCGCGACACCACCGGTGGCGTTGCGACCGCACGCTGCTGTGCACGTGCAGCGGCCGCAATTTTCGCGGCATCGCCAACGATTTCCTTGCGGATATCCGGCGGTAGATGCTGCTGGTTCATCAGCCGCTGCGCGTCCTGTGTGCGCCCGGCCGCGAGCAGATACAGTGCGAGATTGCTGACGATCTTCGGATTGCGTTGATCCAGTTCCGCCGCCTTCATCAGCGGCACGCGCGCGCCGACCACATCGCCGCTACGCAATTTCGCATAGGCCAGATCGGACAGCAGCGACGCATCGGTGGGCGCGAGTTCGGACGCCTGCGTCAGTGCCTGTACCGCCTGACCGAAATCGCCGGACGCACCGGCGATCAACCCGAGTCCCCGGTAACCGCGAGCGGCCAGCGGCGTCTTCAGCAACTGCGTATAGGCGGCCGCGCTGGCGGCCGGCTGATCGGTCATTCGCAGTGCGTCCGCGCGCAGCAGGGTCGTGTCGGGCGACACACCGTACGCCTTGTCGTAAGCGTCGATGTGTGCGAGCGATGCGTAATAGAGGCCCTGTGCCTGCATCCGCTGAATCAACCCGAGATACATCGCGGGCGTATCCGGCACCGTTTGTTTCTGGTCAGCAGCCTGAATCAGCGCCGCGCGTTCGGTCTGCGCGCCGATACCATATCCGCTTTCCTTGGTCGCGCAAGCACCAAGCAGCAGCACCGCTGCCGCCATACCTGCGTGCCTGGCCATCCTGGTGATCCGCTTCATCGTCTTCCCTTCCACCCATCAATGATTCGCCGACAGCGCATGTATCACTGCCAGCAACCCGGGTCCCGCCGTCACGATCAGCAGCGCGGGTAGCAGCGTCAGGACCATGACGCCCGTCATCTTCACGGTCAGTCGGCCGATCCGTTCGCGAAGCATTGCGCGGCGCGTCTCCCGCAGCCGGTCGCCGAACTGCTTGAGCGGCTCCTGTACCGCACCGCCGTGCTTGTCGACCTGCACCATCAACCGGGTGATCGCGCGCAAGTCCTCGTTGTCGAAACCGCCCGACAACCGCTGCATCGACTGATCGCGCGTGCGGCCCGCTGCGAACTGACGCTGTGCGATTCCAACCTCCGACGACAGCACCGGCATCATCCCCCGGAAATCGTTGGTCACGACCTGCAGGCTTTGATCCAGCGACAACCCAACGCCCTGCAACAGGCGCAACATGTCGACGAACAGCGGCAGTTCGTCGACGACGCTTTGGCGACGAGCAGCGGCACGGCGCTGCACATAAAGCTTCGGCAGCATGAAGCCGAGCCCGAATGCAGCGAACATCCCGACCATCCAATATCCGCCCTTCATTCGTCCACTGGCGAATATCGCAAACAGAAGCGGCATCCCGATCCCACAAGCGATCCGCGCGCTCAGGAACAGTCCGCGCGTGCGCGTGTCGACGTAGCCGCATTGCTCGAGAATACGGCGATCCTCCTCCGCGACAATGTGCTTGCCGAACCCGGTATCGAGCAAGCGCATTCCCGCCGCCGACAATCGCGCAAGCATGCGCTCGATGCGCTGACGGCCCGGCGTGGCCGGTTTCGTTTCGCGGATATCCTCCGCCGTGGCCCGTACCTTGGCTGCTTCGAGCGCTGCCATGCGCTGGTCGAGCGCACGGGCCAGCGCACGTTCAGCACGTGACGCGGCGCTCGCACGCAGCAACGCGACCACTCCGAACAACAGCACGCCCAGCGCGCCAAGCGCCAGAGCAACCGATCCGATCTGAGTTGCCGTCATCGCATCACCTGAGTCGAGCCATTCGATACAACCACACGGCCCCCGCAACCTGCAACAGGAACGCGACGATAAGGAGCAATTGTCCGCGCGGATCAATCCACATCCCCTCCAGATATTTCGGATTGGTCATCACGACAAAACTGCCGATCGCGATCGGCAGCATCACGAGTACGAACGCCGATAGCCGCGTCTCGGCCGACATCGCCGTCAGCTCGCGCTCCGCCTGCTCGAGGTCGCGCATGAACACGGCCATGCGTTCGAGCATCACGTCCGCGCGACCGCCATACTTGACCGACAACCGCAGCACCGATCCGAGCAGTTCGAATTCCTGCGCCCGGTAGATCTTCGCGATATGGAGCATCGCGCGATCAATCTCGACACCCGTGCGCAACATCCGGGACACGTGATCGAGACACCCACGCAGCGGCTCCTCCGTCGTCAGCAGCGCTGCCTGAAATGCGGCCGGCACGCTGTTGCCCAGCGTCACCAGTCGCACGATGCCGTCGAGAAACGACGGGATCTGCCGAACGATCTTCAGTCGCCGCCGCTGGATGCGCGACGTGAGCCAGATGCAAAAAATCGCGCTTCCGCAGACCAGCGCAGCGAAGCATGCAAGCGCGCCGCCGCGGCTACCCGCAATTGACACAATCGCGACCAGCACGGCCAGCGCAACGACCGCTTTGCCGCGCGCGCCTTCGATCCCGGCGCGATTCACGAGGTTGCTCAGATACTCCGTCGCGACCGCGTGCCAGTGCGCCCAGAAATCACGAGATACCGCATTGCGCACATCACCGGATGACGCCACAGTCCGCGAACCAGCGGATGCGGCCGGTCTTGCGGACGGCGACGCCGCGCGTGCACCGGGTTCAAGTCGGCTGTCGATGAAGCGCTTCGCATCCGTGCGCACTCGCCGGGTTTCCGCATGCCGCCACAGCATCAGCGCCGACGCCACACACAACATTGCGATCGCGAGCATCCAGACCGTCGCGCTATACATTGAAGCCCCCGCCGCGACCGAACCCGCCTCCGCCAAAGCCGCCACCGAACCCGCCGCCACCCGGTCCGCTGTTCGCCAACGTCTGGCGAAACCGCGCGAGTTTCGGCGAATGCGGATGGATACCCAGCGATTCCCAGTGATCGATCTCCTCGCCCTCGGGCGTCACGCGCGCTTCGTAGCGATACAGCTCCTGCGTCGCGATGATGTTGTCGGAAAGCCCGGTCACCTCGGTAATCGACAGAATCCGGCGGCGTCCATTCGACAGTCGCCCGATCTGCACGATGAAGTCGATCGCGTTCGCGATCTGGCGACGCAGGCTCGACTCGGTCCCCTGGAAACCCGCAAAACCGGCGAGCATCTCGAGACGGTACAGGCACTCACGCGGCGAGCTCGCGTGCACGGTGCCCATCGAGCCGTCATGGCCCGTGTTCATGGCCTGCAGCATTTCGAGTACTTCGCCGCCGCGCACTTCGCCGACGATGATCCGGTCCGGGCGCATCCGCAGCGTATTGCGCAGCAGGTCGCGAATCGACACGACGCCGGTGCCGTCGAAACCACCCGGACGGCTTTCGAGCCGCACGACGTGAGGGTGGTTCAGCGACAGTTCGGCCGTATCCTCGATCGTCACGACACGTTCGGCATCCGGAATGTGGAATGCGAGCGCGTTAAGCAGCGACGTCTTGCCCGAACTCGTGCCGCCCGACACGAGCACGTTGCAGCGTGCCTCGACTGCCGCCTCGAGCAGCGCGCCGATCTCTTCGTTGTACGTGCCGTTGCCGAGCAGGTCCGAGGGTTTGAGCGGATCCTTGCGGAATTTCCGGATCGACACGATCGGGCCGTCGATCGAAAGTGGCTCGATCACGACATTCACGCGTCCGCCGTCCGGCAACCGCGCATCGACCATCGGGTTCGATTCGTCGAGACGACGCCCGATCGGCGCAAGGATCCGGCGCACGATGCGTAGCAAATGCGCATTGTCGGTGAAGCGCACCGGCAGCTTCGCGAGGATCCCGTGACGCGACACATACACATCGTTGTAGCCGTTGATCAGGATGTCCTCGACCGCGGGATCCGCGAGCAGATCCTCGATCGGCCCGAAGCCCGCGAGTTCTTTCGTCAGCGCTTCGGCGATCGCACGCACTTCGTTCTCGTTGAGCGGAATGCGGCGCAAACGCACGAAGCTGTCAATCTCGAGATCGACGAACTGATTGATCGCCTGGCGGGACCATCGGCCGAACTCGGCGCCCAGTTCCTCGATACGCGTCAGCAGGTGCTCGTGCGCAGCATTCTTGATGTCGTGGAATTGCTGCGTCTGGGAGAACGGCGCTGCGCCGTCGGCAAATTGAATGTCGTGTGCCATCGCTTACGACCGCTTGGACGAAGGTTGAATGAAACGCTTGAGCACGGACAGGCCCGGCGCGGCGCGCGACGCGCCTGCCATGCCCGATATGCCGGGCAACCGCGCGGCGAGGGTTTCGAGTGCGCGCACATACGGATCGCGCTCCGCTGCATCGACGATGAGCCGTCCCTGGTTCGCGGCATGGCCGATCGCGACGCGACGCGCGGGCAAGGTGCCGACCAGCGACAAGCCAAGACGCTCGGCGATCTGCCCCGGCATCAGGTCCAGCGCGGGATCGTACTGATTGACCACGAGCTTGACACGGTCGGTATCGACACCCGCATCGCGCAGCCCGGTGAGCAAGTCGGCCGCCGACACGATCGATGCGACGCCCTGATCGCAGACAAGCCACGCCTCGTCGGCCGACGCGGCGATCTGCGTGACGAACTCGCGATTCGAGAACCCTCCGAGGTCGACGACCTGCTGGTCGAAAAATGCACGAAAGCGGTTCAGCAAACCGATGCATGACGCATAAGACACGTCGCGCAATGCACCGAGGTCCGGCGGCAGCGTCGTCAGTGCGACGCCGCTCCGGTGCCGTGTGAGCGCAGTGTTCACGAACGTGCGATCGATGCGGCGCAGGTTTTGCACGGCGTCGATGAAATGGAATTCGCAGCGCGTGTTCAGGAACAGCGCGCCGTCACCGGCCGGCAATCCCAGATCGATCAGCGCGGTCTGGCGACCGGCCGGTGCGCCGCCGTCCGGGCTGCCCGTCGCGCCGGGGCCGAGCGCCCGCTTCTGCAGCCAGACCGCGAGATTCGCTGCAAGCGTGCTGACCCCCATGCCGGCACGCGCCCCGAGCAGCGCGACGACCTTGCCGTGGCGGCTCGTCGGCTCGCTGACGTTGGACAGCAGACCTCGCGTCGTCCGCAGTGCGTCCTCGGCCGAGGCGGACACGTCGATGAAATCGCGCACGCCCGCACGGAGTGCGGCGAGCGTGCTCTCCGGCTGGGCAAGCGAGCCGAGCGCAATGATCGGCAACCCGGGGTGCGCTGCGCGTACCATCGCAGCGGCGACGCTCGCCATATCGCTGCGTTCAGAGAAATCGATGAACACCAGCGCCGGATTGAGCCCCGTAATGCGCTGCGCAAGTCCACCCGGCTCCAGCGATGCGGCCTCGACCGCCCCGGCCGACACGAGCGTATCGGCCAGCCAGCGCACATGCGCTTCCTTTGTCGATGCGCAAACGAAGTAGTCGGTCACGGCGGGTTCACACAAAGATTGGGTTCGTGCATTCATGTCGAACACCCCCGATTACGCAAGGCGTAGCGATGTGTCGCAACGCACAATGCCTCACATTCATTTCGAAAAACCCGGGGCGGCATCCGGCGACGCCGCTCCGCCCAGATAGGATCGCCAGACCGGCCCGTCACGCTGCTCGGACAACTCGCCGGGCGTGGCCGGCAGTACCGCACCCTTCGCAATCGGTGCGACGAGATGCGGGGTCACGATGATCAGCAACTCCTTGTCGTTCTGCTGGTAGTTCAGGTTCTTGAAGAACGTACCGATAATCGGCAGGTCGCCGAGCAGCGGTACCTTGTTCACGTTCGACATCGTCTGGCGGTCGATCAGGCCTCCGATCACAAAGCTCTCGCCGTCGCCGAGTTCGACCGTCGTATCGGCACGGCGCGTCGTGATACCCGGCACGGCAACACCGCTGATCGTCACGCTGTTCACGAAGTCGAGCTGGCTCGATTCCGGCGCGACCTTCAGCGCAATCCGGTTCGGGCTCAGCACCGTCGGGGTCAAAGAAAGGCCAACGCCGTATTGCTTCCACTGGATCGCGGTCGAGCCGAGTCCCTGTGGCGACGGCACCGGAATCTCGCCGCCTGCGAGGAAGCTGGCGCTCTGGCCGGACAGCGCGACGAGCGTCGGCTCCGCGAGCACGCGCGCCATGTTGTTCGCTTCGAGCAGCGACAGGTCAGCGAAGATGCCACGTCCCGCAGCGTTCACAACCAGATTGAATGCAGACGCAACCGGTGCGCCGAGCGTCGGAATATATCCGCCCGTGCCCGGCCCCGAGCTGCCGTTATACGATTGCACGCCGCCCGGCGAGAACGAGCCGAACGAAAAACCGTTGCTCTGCTTGAAGAAGTTGAAGCCTACTTGCTTGAGCACCGAGCGGCTGAATTCCACTACCCGAACATCGACCTGCACCACGTTCTTGCCGGCCAGCGTGGAACGATCGATCACCGTGCCCTTGGGGCTCATGTTTTTGGCAACCGCCACGGCCCGCTCGTGCGCGTCGAGCGATGCCGCCGCTCCCCGCAGCACTGACGTCCCGCCGTACGCTTTCACCTGAGGCGTCGAGCCGTCGAGTACCGCTTGCGCAGCCGCGTCGACGACTTCGACGCTCCAGACCGTCGGCTCGTCGTGACCACGCTCCCACAACATCACGTTCGTCGCCCCCGGCGCTTTCGCGGTCAGCAGCACGGTACCGGAACGACTGCCCTTCATGATCAGCACATCGGCGATCGCCGGATCGCCGACGGCGACCCGCTGCAGCGCGCGGCCGGCAGAAATCTGCCGCTGCGCGCCGACCGCAAGCTCGATCGTGCCGCTCGCGCTTGCCAGGGAGGCGAATGTCAGGGCCCAGAGAGCAATCGCGAATGCAATCAGTGTGTTTTTCATTGTTTGTTGGACCGTCGCACGGCCTTTACTTGTCGTCGCTGATATCGATGGCCATCGACGTTGTTCAATACGCAACCGTTTCCGACCGGCCGCCCCGGATCACCTCGATGCTGCCCCCGCTACCGCTTGGCCGCACCGCCGGCGGCAACCGCGAAGGCAGCGGCGGCATGTTCGCGTTCGCCACTGCGATCCTCGGCGTGCCGGACAGCTGTTGCAGCGAAACGCCGGCCGCTGCGAGCGCCGACGGCGACAGCTTGTTGTCCGTTCGCACAGCCACCGTCTGCATCGCAAGCTCGTCGTCGCGCGGGTTGCGCAACGCGAGCGTCAGCCGGCCGCTCGCCTCGCCGAGCGTCAGTGCATCGACCTGCGCCGTCGGTACCGCGAGTACCGCGATGCGCGCGTTGCTCGGTTGGCCGTTATTGCCGTTCGTGTTGCTGCCGCTATCGCGCTCGGGTGTCGCATCGCCGAACGACAGCACGCGAACCTTCGACATCAGGAGCCGAGCTTGCGTCTGCGAAACTTCGCCGTCGAGCATCCCGCCGCCCGCTTCACGCTTCAGATTCAAGAATACGTCGACGAAATTGCCGGGACGCAGACGGTTGCCGACCGCATTGGTCTCGTCGACGCGAACCGCAATCGCGCGTTCGCCCGGCTGAACGTCCTCGGCGAGCCCTGACACCAATGCATCCGACACGACCGGCGCCGACGCCGGGATGTCCCTCGCCGGAACGCGACCGACCAGTGCGGTCGGATCGGCAAACGCGCCGACCGGTGCAGGTGCGGTCGGTTGAACCTTCAACGCATCAGCAGCAATCGGCTGACCGACCGGCAGCATGCGCGTCGCAATGACCACCGGCACCGGGTTCGCAGCGACGGACTGCTGGACAGGGACGGGACTCGACGGACTGCGCCCGAGCATCCATGCGTAGATTCCGAGCAGAACAGCGATCGCAATCAGCAAACCCGCGATGATTTTTGTCAGATTGTTGGCCATGTTGATATGGGAGTGCCGGAATCAGGTTCTGGAGCGTGCAACGGTCGAGTGACTAAATTCAGTTTCAAAGCATGCTGGGCTGAACCTGTACGGTCGCGCTACTCTGCAACTGCGGCGCACTGAACAGGAATATCCACGGAATCAGCGGATTCGCCGCATATGAATAGGTCGTCGTCACCATCACGTTGAAGGCAGACGTGGACGTCGATGTGAATGTCGTGCCGCAGGTCACGCCGGGCGTCGATGTGGGTGTTGGCACCGAAGTGGAAACCTGCGCAGCGAAACTGACGTTGCTCGACCACGGCGCGCCGGCCAACGCTTGCGCAACGGCGTTCCGCGCATTGACCTGCAGCCGGTCACACGGCGCAGACGTGTAGTTCAGCGCGGCACGCGCACCCTCGGATGCCGCGAATGTCAGGCTCTGCTGGATTATGAAAACCATCCCGAACGTGACGATCGCGTAAAAGATCAGGAAGAACAAAGGAAACACGACAGCGAACTCGACCGCCGCCACTCCCCGTTGCCGCCGCCATGCGGACGGCTGGCGCGCCTGCGTCCCCCGAGCCATCACATCCCCCTCACATACACAAGATGCAGCAGCCACACCGCCGCAGGCATCACAAGAAACGCCGCATATGGCGTCGCTCGGCGGCCACCGAGTGTCATCGTGGGCGTCGCGCGCTTGTACAGTGCGAAGACCGAGGTACGCGACAGAAGCATCACCCAGAGCGCGTGCACGCCTGCGGCAACGCTTGCGACAATCCAGAGCCACAGCAATGCTGGCGCACCACACCATGCACCCAGTACGGCGAATACCTTGACATCGGCCGCGCCCATTACACGCAATGCGAACAGGGGGAAAAAGCAAACCAACCCCACAGCCGCACCGGCCAATGATTGGGTCAGCGATATTCCGAATGGGTTTCGACTGATAGCCGCAGCCATCAACGCGCCGATCAACCCCGAGACGACCAGCGAGTTTCGAATGCGCCGAAAGCGGATATCGCCAGACGCGACGAACGCCGCCCAGCCCAGGAATACCCCGATGAAGAAAAGACGAGCCATCACATCGCTATCTACCGCGACTAGGACAGCGGGCGAATTACGTCAATAATTCGCCCGCCGCAAAGACGCAAGGCGATATTCGGAGCCGGCAGTTTTTCTTATCAGGTAGACGCACCCGTCGCGGCCGACCAACACGTAGAGCTCGGCGACGAGACACAGGTTCCGATTTTCGAGAAGGTGCTGCTGAGATTAGTCCCAACCGATGAGGCGCCAGCAATGATGGCAACAGCAATGAGACCCGCAATCAGACCGTACTCGATCGCGGTAACCCCGTTTTCTTCCTTAAGGAAGCGCTTGATGAGTGCTTTCATTTTATTCCTCGTGCCTGAATGTACGTTCTTTGGCCTTTTATACGTAAACGTCCCCGCATATCCGGCCGGTTGCCCCACGCTGTTCGCCACATCTGCTGCGACGACAACCGGGTGCGCTTTCTTTATAGATTGCCCCGAGGGGCATGGCTCAACATTTGATGCAAGTTAACATTCGCGATAGTGATCCTCCTCGAACGCTGTGTACCGAACCGTACATTTCCTTACATCTGCTCCCGATTCTATATCCGATCCCATTTAATTTCCAACCTCTTTCAACGACTTGGATGGAAAAAAATGACCGGAAGCACAACGTATTTGTACGGCGTTTCGGTACGGCTTACACATAGGATTTACGATAGGTTAGATGTGCACACCTAATCCACCAGTAAAACAATTGCCTCGTCCACCAAGCCTGCGCAACCCCACGTTACGTCGTGCGCGTAACGCCAATGTTGTGACGTTACGTTACGCAACGCTCGAAACCGTTCTCATTCGTCTGCCCTTAAACAGATTCAACAATCTTTCAATTTCCATACCTTCCTTTTCCGACAAGGAATTGCCCCGTTTAAAACCTGTTGCCGAACCGTCGACCATCGAAATGGCACGACAGTTGCAGAGTAGTTCTCGCACCACTCAACACAACGCAGTTCACAACACATTTTTAACGCGAGGACAAAATGGACATTAAGGTTATCCCCCATGGCGTGTTCCGGACGACTCTGATCGCGGCCACCGTTGCAGCCATGCTTTCCCTCTCCGCGTGCGGCGGTTCCGGCTCCATCAGCCAGGGTCTTGGCGGCGGCTCGAGCTCCGGCGGCGGCGATTCGATCTCGACTTCGGGCGGCGGTACGTCCGGCTCGAGCGGAACCTCCGGTACGAGCGGCACGTCCGGCACCAGCGGTACCTCAGGCACGAGCGGTACGTCCGGCACCAGCGGAACCTCGGGTACGAGCGGCACCAGCGGCACGTCGGGCACGAGCGGTACCTCGGGCACCTCGGGTGTGTCGTCGAACCCAGTGGGAACTGTCCTCGCAAGCAGCAGCAACATCGTCACGAGTGTCGGCGGCACCGTCTCCGGTCTCGGCTCCGTCATCGGCAGCCAGTCGCTGCCGGGCGTCAACCCGGCCACCACGCAAGCCGCAGGCGGCATCGTGCAAAGCGTCGGCGGTGCGGTGACCGCACTCGGCAATGGCCTCGGCAACGGTCTCGGCCAGCTTGGCGCGACGAAGGATCCGCTCGGCACGACGCTCGCCAGCACGGGCGGCGTGGTCAACCAGCTCGGCGGCGCAGTCACGCAGACCGGCAACCTGGTCACGAGCCTCGGTAGCGGCCCCCTGTCGCCGCTCGCACCGGTCACGGGCGCTGTCGGCGGCCTCGTGTCGACGCTCGGCGGTGCAGTCTCGAACGGCGGCGCCACCCTCACCAACGCACTGTCGACCGGCCCGATCCAGCAAGTCACGCAGACGGTCAGCTCTGCCATCACGCCGATCACGACGATGGTCGGCCAGACGACCCAGACGATCGGCACGGCGACCGGCCTCGGCGCGCCCGTCAACACGCTGCTCGGCACGGTCGGCAACGGCCTGAACCAGGCCGGCGCCCTGCTCGCGTCCACGGGCGGCAACCCCGTCACGACCGGCCTTGGCAACACGGTCTCGTCGACGGGCAACACCGTGAAGGCCGTCGGTGGCCTGCTCACGGGCGGCACCGGTGGCGTGACCAACCCGCTCGCACCGCTCACCGGCCTCGTCTCCACGGTCACGGGCGCACTCGGCGGCGCAACGGGCGGCGGCAGCAGCCCGCTCGCTCCGGTCACCGGCCTCGTTTCGACGGTCACCGGCGCACTCGGCGGCGCAACGGGCGGCGGCAGTGGCCCGCTCGCTCCGGTCACCGGCCTCGTTTCGACGGTCACCGGCGCACTCGGCGGCGCAGCAGGCGGCGGCAGCGGCCCGCTCGCTCCGGTCACCGGCCTCGTCTCCACGGTCACGGGCGCACTCGGCGGCGCAGCAGGCGGCGGCAGCGGCCCGCTCGCCCCGGTCACCGGCCTCGTCTCGACGGTCACGGGCGCACTCGGCGGCGCAACGGGTGGCGGCAGCAGCCCGCTCGCCCCGGTCACGGGTCTCCTCGGCGCTGTGACGGGTGCGCTCGGCAGCGCGACAGGCGGTGCTGGCGGCGGCAGCCCGCTCGCGCCGGTGACGAACGTCGTGTCCACGGTGACCAGCACGGTCGGCGCACCGGCATTGACCGGCGGTACCGGCGCAGTGACGAACTCGGGCTCGTCGTCGAATCCGCTCGCGCCCGTCACGTCGCTGATCGGCGGCCTGCTCGGCGGCACGCACGGCAAGTAAACCAACATCCATCAATCGACAAGACAGCGAGGAGTCAATCATGTCCCAGCAACGTTCCCTCACGACAGCCGCCCTGAGCCAGTGGCGCGTGCCCCTCACCGCCTTCGCCGCCGCCTGCCTGCTGGCCGCCTGCGGCGGCGGCGGCGTGAGCTCGCCGCCGACCAGCAGCAACAACAACCCCAGCAGCACGAGCGGCACGCCGAGCACGAGCGGCACCAGCGGCACGTCCACCGGCACCAAGGGTGTCGTCAGCACGGTTGGCCAGACGGCCACCGACCTCGGCAGCACGGTCGGCAACATCAGCGTGCCGGGCCTCGGCGACGGCGTGACGAAGGGCGTCGGCAGCACGCTCTCCAGCACCGGCACGATCGTCGGTGCAGCCGCCGATGCCGTGAGCAACGGGCTGGGACAGATCGGCACGACTAAGGATCCGGTCGGCACAACCGTCGCTGGCCTCGGCAATGTGGTCGGTGCGACGAGCAACACGGTGTCCGGGCTGAGCGCGACGGTCAAGGCACTCGGCACGGGCCCGCTCGCGCCGCTCGCGCCTGTCACGACCCCGGTCGGCACCGTGCTCGACACGGTGGCCAACGGCTTGACGGCCGCCGGCACGACGATCGGCTCGACGCTGTCGTCGGGCGCCGTGCAGCAGGTGACGCAGCCGCTCAGCTCGGCGATCACGCCGCTCGTGATCACCGCCGGCCAGGTCACGCAACAGGTCGGCACGACGACCGGCCTCGGCCAACCCGTCTCGGGCCTGCTCGGCCAGGTCGGCGGCGCGATCAGCTCGGCCGGCAAGCAGGTTGGCGGCACGTCGAGCCAACCGCTCGTCGGCGACGTCGGTCAACTCGTCACTGCGGTCGGCAACACCGTGACCAACGCGGGTGGCCTCGTCAACCCGAACGGCCCGAACGGCGCGGCACCGATCCCCGGCCTGATCACGAGCCTCGTTGGCGGCTCGACGGCGACCGTACAGAACGGCACGTCGTCGGGTTCCGGCTCGACGAATCCGCTCGGCGGCCTGCTGTCGGGTCTCGGCTCGACGCCGCTCGGCTCGCTCACCGGCGCACTCGGCGGCGCAACCGGCGGCTCGGGCAGCAGCCCGCTCGCACCCGTCACGGGCCTCGTCTCCACCGTTACCGGCGCACTGAGCGGTGCGGCGGGCGGCAGCGGCGGCCCGCTCGCCCCGGTCACGAATCTCGTGTCGACGGTCACGGGCACGCTCGGCGGCGCAACGGGTGGCGCAGGCAGTGCAAACCCTCTCGCGCCTGTCACCGGTTTGCTGAATACTGTCACCGGAGCAGTGGGCGGTGCAGCAGGATCCGGTGGCGCGAGCCCGCTCGCGCCGGTCACGTCGCTGGTGGGCAGCGTCACGGGTACGGCGACGTCGGGCGGCGGCTCGACGGGTCTGCTGGCACCGGTAACGGGATTGCTGGGTACGCTGGGTAGCGTTGGGAAGTAAGGAGGACGGTCGCACCTTCGCAGCCGGAGCGGATGGCGCGACCGTACAAATACAACCGGCATTGCGGCACGCGGCGCGCGGCACCCTGGTGTCGCGCGCCGGCATGACAAAGAAGACGAAGAGCAAGGCCTACGAGGAAGAACAATGAAATCCAGACTCGACAGATGGATGATGATGCTCGCCATCGCGGCGGCAGGCACGGCACATGCACAAACACGCGTCGGAGGTAACCCGCTCGATTCCCTACCGCAGATCAACGCGCCGAAAACCGGCCCGAGCGTGACCGTGCAGGTCGCACCGCAAGTGCCGCAATTGCAGGAGTTGTTGTCGCGCCACCTGACGCCGACGACGTTCCAGGTCGAAGGCGTGAAGTCCGTTCCGTTCGAGGAAATCTCGCGTCGCTTCACCCCTCTCGTCGGCAAGGACATCACGATCGGCGAATTGATCGAAACCGCCAACGGCGTGACGAAGCTGTACCAGGATCGCGGCTACGCGCTGTCGTTCGCATTCGTTCCCGCGCAGACGTTCGAGAACGGCGTCGTGCGCATCACGGTTGTCGAAGGTTATGTATCGGACGTCAAGGTCACCGGCAAGCCCGGTGCGATGGAATCGAAGATTCGTGCGATCGCCGCACATATCACTGCCGATCGCCCGCTGCGCCGCGCGACGTTCGAACGCTACGTGAACACGTTCGGCCTGTTGCCCGGCCTCACGGTAAAGGCGAACGTACCGCCGCCGCAAACCACCGACGGTGCCACGACGCTCGAGCTCGCGGTCGACCGTAAGCCGTTCAACGTCAGCACCGGTATCGACTTCAACCATCCGGGCGTCCAGGGCCTCATCACCGCCACCGAGAACGGCCTCACGTCGTTCGGCGAGCAACTGAGCATTTCCGCGCTAGCGCCGCCGGGGCGCGACAAGCAGACTTATTTCGCATTCAGCGGCGCGGTACCCGTGGGCAGCAGCGGCCTGATCACGCGCCTCGACGCGAGCACCTATCGCGGCAAGCCGACCGACAACCCGGGGCTGCCGTCATACGTGCAGCGTACAGTCAAGAACGAGAAGCTGGGTCTTTCGGCATCCTATCCGATACTGCTGAACAACCAGCGCAGCCTGCTCGGCACGGTGTCGGGCTATGCGGCACACAACGAGGACAATTACCAGAACCAGATCACCGGCGCGACGCTCGACAACCGGTCGCAGGTTCGCGTGCTGCAACTGCAGCTCGACTACACGAACGTCCAGCCGAAGCAGGTGCGAAAGTTGAGCATCAACGTAGCCAAGGCGTTCGACATTCTCGGCGCATCGAAATCGCAGGTCGCCCAGGTGAACGGCTCGACGATTACGTACGCCGACCCGACATCACTGACCTTCGTCCGCACCGGCGCGACCTTCACGCAAACCAACGAATGGCCGTTCCGGATCGGCACGTCGGTCTCGCTAACCGGGCAATACAGCCCCGACTCGCTGCCGACGTCCGAGCAGATCTCGTTCGGCTCGACGCGTTACGCGCTCGGCTATCAGCCGGGCGAAGCGTCGGGTGACTCGGGATGGGGGATGTCGCTGGAGGTCAACCGCGGCTTCACGCCGGGCTGGACGTATATGAAGTCCGTTACGCCGTACATCGCCTACGACATGGCGCGTGTGTACCTGCACGCGGGCACACCGTCGCCGAATCGCATGTCGTCGGTCGGCATCGGCGTGCGTTTCACCGACAGCCGCTTCTACAGCCTCGACCTGAACGTCGCGAAGCCGGTGGGTGACGCGCCCGTCGAAAGCGCGTCACGCAGCCCGCGCATCAACGCCGCGTTCTCCTATCAGCTCAACTGATCGGTCACCAAACAGCCCGCGCCACGCGGGCTGTTTCGATTAGAGTCCCCTCTATCAAACGTGGCGCGCTGTTTCACGTATTCTGGCGAAGCTCGCAACATGCCCGCCCCATGCAGACGGTCGTGCGAGCAAATCGAACACGACATGCAAAACAAGGAGGACGACAATGATTCAACTGACCCGCCCGTTTCGTGCAATCGCCATCGCCGGCGTACTGCTCGCTTGCGCTGCCCCCACGTTCGCACAAGCAGACAGCCCCATCGGCATGTGGCAGACGATCGACGACAACACGCATCAGCCGAAGGCACTCGTGCAGATCGCCGAGGACGGCGACGGTGCGCTGACCGGCAAGGTCGTCAAGGGCCTCGGTGCGAACGATACGCCTGATCGCCGCTGCACCGCCTGCACGGACGAGCGCAAGGATCAGCTCATCAAGGGCATGACGATCATCAAGGCAATGAAGAAGGAAGGCGACCACTGGGACGGCGGCAACATTCTCGACCCGGAGAACGGCAAGGTCTACAAGTGCAAGATGACGCTTGAAGACGGCGGCCAGAAACTCATCGTGCGCGGTTACATCGGCGTGTCGCTGCTCGGTCGTTCGCAGACCTGGGTTCGCCAGCAATAATGCGACTCGCGCTTAAACGCGCGGCTCAATGAAAAAATCGGCCTGCGACGAAGTCGTCAGGCCGATTTTGTTTTGATGCGCGCGTAACTGGAACCCGCGGACATCACGCTGCATGTTTCAGCGCGTCTGGCGCATAGCTGCCAGGTGCGCGATACACGGGCGCCACATTGCTGCGCGCTTCCGCCGCTTTCGATTGCGTGTGCTTGCGCATTCGCGTGGACAATTCATTGCACAGATTGACGCCTGCGTCGCCATAGAGTTCACGCATGATACTCATCAACGTACCCGTCTCGTGCCAGACCTTGAAGCGTCGATGGCAAGTTTGGTACGAAGGGTAACGGCGCGGCATGGCCGACCACGTTGCGCCACTGTAGATCACCCAGAGCACACCGTTCAGGACGGCACGCGTATTGGCCAACGGACGGCCGCGCAACTCGGTGCGCGGCTGCATTTCGGGCAGAAGCGGCGCGACGCAGCGCCACTCGTGTTCGGTCAGATCGCGATACGGTGTCATGGGTCTCTCCAGCCTTAGTAACCATGACACAACGATATCGACTCACCTCAACAATGAATATAAGACAAATCCGAAAATACCCCGAGATTGCGTTGATTTGACCGGAATTGACGTTTAAATCCCGCCCGTTGCCGGGAATCGCCCTCAGGTCAGCGACGTATCGACAATGCGGCGCGGCGTTTCGATATATTCCTTCGACTGCATTTCGACGATTCGCGACACCGTTCGTGCAAACTCGTTGGCCATCGGGCCTTCGACGTACAACTGCTCCGCCGGCACCGCCGCGGACATCAGCAGCTTGACCTTGTGGTCGTACAGCACGTCGATGAGCCACGTGAAGCGGCGCGCCTCGGACGCCATCCGCGGCGACATCTGCGGCACCTCGGACAGGACGATCGCGTGGAAGCGGCTCGCGAGCTCGAGATAGTCGTTCTGCGAGCGCGGGCCGCCGCACAGCGTCGCGAAGTCGAACCATACGACGCCGTCCGCCTTGCGCAGCGCCTTCAGTTCGCGCTTCTCGATATGCAGCAGTGGGCTTTCGTCGGGAACGGCAGCGAGCTTCTGGAACGCATGCCGCAATTCGCGATCGGCGTCGGCGCCGAGCGGCGTGTGATACATCTTCACCTGCGCAAGCGTGCGCTGGCGATAATCGACGCCCGCGTCGACGTTGAGCACGTCGAGTTTGGACTTGATCAGCGCGATCGCCGGCAGCATGCGGTCACGATGCAGGCCGTCCGGATACAGGTCATCGGGATCGTAGTTGGACGTCATCACGAACTGCACGCCGTTGTTGAACAGGCGGTCGAGCAGACGATACAGGATCATCGCATCGGCAATATCCGACACGTGGAACTCGTCAAAGCAGATCAGCCGGTAGCGCTTCGCGATGCGCCGTGCGAGTTCGTCGAGCGGATCGGCCTGCCCTTTCAATTCCTCGAGCTCGCGGTGCACCTCGCGCATGAATTCGTGGAAATGCAGGCGCGTCTTGCGCTGCACGGGCACGACCGCGTAGAAACTGTCCATCAGGAAGCTCTTGCCGCGACCGACGCCGCCCCACATGTAGACGCCGCGCGGGAGGTCGGGATGATTGATGAGCTTCTTGAATGCGTTCGAGCGGCGCGCCTTGTACTCGACCCACTCGTCGAAACAGTGCTGCAGGCGATCGACGGCCGCGCGCTGCGCGGGATCGGACTGATAGCCGCGCGTGGTCAGTTCGCGCGTGTAGTATTCGGTGACGTTCATCGGGCAAACCGGAAAAAACGAAGGCGGACGGGTAACCCCGCCCGCCCTCGTCATGAGACGGCTGCGCCGGCCGATGGCCGGCTATACCGCACTCAGCTGTTCAGCGAACGCTTGTCGACGGCGAGCGCCGCTTCGCGCATCACTTCCGACATCGACGGGTGCGGATGGCAGATACGGGCGATGTCTTCCGACGCCGCCTTGAATTCCATCGCCACCACGGCTTCCGCGATCAGGTCCGACGCGTTCGCCGCGATCACGTGCACGCCGAGCAGTTCGTCGGTCTTCGCGTCCGCGATCATCTTCACGAAGCCGTCCGGCGCGTTCATGCCGAGCGCGCGACCGTTGATCGAGAACGGGAACTTGCCCGACTTGATCTCGCGGCCTTCCGCCTTCAGCTGCTGCTCCGTCTTGCCGACCCATGCGATTTCCGGGTACGTGTAGATCACCCACGGAATGCAGTTGTAGTCGATGTGCGGCTTCTGGCCGTCGATCACTTCCGCGACCAGCACGCCTTCGTCTTCCGCCTTGTGCGCGAGCATCGGGCCACGCACCACGTCGCCGATCGCGTACACGTTCGGCACCGCCGTGCGGCAGTGGTCGTCCACGTCGATGAAGCCGCGTTCGTTCGCCTTCAGGCCGATCGCCTCGAGGCCGAGGTTGTCGGTGTTCGGCACGCGGCCAACCGACACGATCAGGCGGTCGGCGTCGAGCGTCTGCGCGTTGCCGTCCTTGTCGGTGTAGGCGATCGACACGCCGTTCGCGGTCGTCTTCACTTCGCCGATCTTCACGCCGAGATGGATGTCGAGGCCCTGCTTCTTGAACAGTTTGGCCGCTTCCTTCGCGAGCGCTTCGTCAGCTGCGCCGAGGAATGCCGGCAGCGCTTCGAGCACCGTCACTTCGGCACCCAGGCGACGCCACACCGAACCGAGTTCGAGGCCGATCACGCCTGCACCGATCACGGCGAGCTTCTTCGGCACCGCGTCGAACGTCAGCGCACCTTCGTTGTCCGACACGATCTTGTTGTCGACCGGGATGCCCGGCAGGTGACGTGCCTTCGAGCCCGTCGCGATGATCACGTTCTTCGCGGTGACGACTTCGGTTTCACCCTCGCCGCTCACTTCGATCTGCACGCCGGCGTCGGTCTTGCCGGTGAACTTGCCATGGCCCTTCAGCCAGGTGATCTTGTTCTTCTTGAACAGGAACTCGATCCCGCTCGTCATCTTCTCGACGATCGCGTCCTTGCGGCCGAGCATCTTCGCAACGTCGATCTTCACGCCGTCAACCGTGATGCCGTGGTCGGCCAGGTGGTGCGACGTGTTCTCGAACTCTTCCGACGACGCGAGCAGCGCCTTCGACGGGATGCAGCCGACGTTCAGGCACGTGCCGCCGAGCTTCAGCGCGCCGGCCGGGTTCTTCCACTTCTCGATACACGCAACGGTCTTGCCGAGCTGCGCGGCGCGGATCGCGGCGATGTAGCCGCCGGGGCCGGCGCCGATCACGACGACGTCAAATTCCTTGGACATGACAATCCTTTCTTCTTGTGCAACCGCACGGGCCGCGCGTGTCGCGCGCCCGTGCGGTGCGGGTCAATGCGGTGAAACTCGGCTTACAGGTCGAGCAGCAGGCGTGCCGGATCTTCCAGCGCATCCTTCATCGCGACAAGCGACAGCACGGCTTCGCGGCCGTCGATGATGCGGTGGTCGTACGACAGCGCGAGGTAGTTGATCGGACGGATCACGATCTGGCCGTTTTCGACGACCGGACGCTCCTTCGTCGCGTGCACGCCGAGGATTGCCGACTGCGGCGGGTTGATGATCGGGGTCGACAGCATCGAGCCGAACACGCCGCCGTTCGAGATCGAGAACGTACCACCCGTCATTTCCTCGATCGACAGCTTGCCGTCCTTCGCCTTCTGGCCGAACTCGGCGATCTTCTTTTCGATTTCGGCGAGGCTCAGTTGATCCGCATTGCGCAGGATCGGCACGACGAGGCCGCGCGGCGAGCCGACAGCGATACCGATGTCGAAGTAGCCGTGGTAGACGATGTCGTTACCGTCGATCGACGCGTTCACGAGCGGGAACTTCTTCAGTGCGTGGACAGCCGCCTTCACGAAGAACGACATGAAACCGAGCTTCACGCCATGCTCTTTCTCGAACTTGTCCTTGTACTTGTTACGCAGCTCCATGACCGGGGCCATGTTCACTTCGTTGAACGTCGTCAGGATCGCGTTGGTCTGCTGCGACTCGAGCAGACGCTCGGCAATACGCGCACGCAGGCGCGACATCGGCACGCGTTGTTCCGGACGGTCGTTCAGCCAGGTCGCAGCCGATGCCGGCACCTTCACTTCCGGCAGCGACGGCTTCGCAGCGGCCGTCTTGGCCGGTGCGGCAGCCGGAGCGGCCTTCGGTGCGCTGCCTGCTGCCAGCGCGTCGCCCTTCGTGACGCGGCCGTCGCGGCCCGAACCTGCGACGTCGCCCGCCGACAGGCCCTTCTCGGCCAGCAGCTTCGATGCGGCCGGCGATGCGGTCGCCGACGATGCCGCAGCGGCGACCGGCTGCGCTGCCGGTGCGGCTGCAGCAGGTGCTGCCGCCGGCTTGACTTCGGCGGCGCCCGCCGCAGCTTCGGCTGCACCTGCCTTCGCTTCGGTGTCGATCGTCGCGATCAGTTGATCGGCAACGACGGTGTCACCGTCGTTCTGCAGCACTTGCGCGAGCACGCCCGCGGCCGGTGCCGGCACTTCGAGCACGACCTTGTCGGTCTCGAGTTCGATCAGGATTTCGTCTTGAGCAACTGCTTCGCCCGGCTTCTTCTTCCACTGCAGCATGGTGGCTTCCGAAACCGACTCCGAAAGCTGGGGGACTTTGACTTCTACGATAGCCATGTGATTTTCCTGGATGCTTAATCTGGGGTATGACGAGGTTCGTGCGATTCCTTCGGCCGGTGCGGCGCGCCACGCGCCCGGCAGGCCAAAAGAGACGGGAAAGCGCATGGCGCCTTCCCGTTTCGCTTCCGTCGGTTATTTCGCGATCGATGCGCTCTTCAGGCGGCCGAACGCACCTTCGATGAGGGCCTTCTGCTGCTCGTAGTGCTTCGCGTAGTAGCCAACCGCCGGCGAGGCCGAAGCCGGACGGCCGCTGTATGCCAGCTTCTGCCCTTCCTTCATGCCTTCCTTCAGATGGTGCTCGACGTAGAACCAGGGGCCCTGGTTCTGCGGCTCGTCCTGCACCCAGACCACTTCAGTCGCGTTCTCGTACTTCTTCATTTCGGCTTCGAACTGCTTGTGCGCGAACGGATACAGCTGCTCGATACGGATGATCGCGACGTCGTTCGCCTTCGTTTCGCGGCGATGTGCGACGAGGTCGTAATACACGCGGCCCGAGCACACCAGCACGCGCTTGACCTTCTTCGCGTCGATGCCGCCGTCGGTTTCGCCCAGCACCGGCTGGAACGAACCCTTCGCGAGTTCCGACAGGTCCGACACAGCTTCCTTGTGACGCAGCAGCGACTTCGGCGTAGCGACGATCAGCGGCTTGCGGAACAGGCGGATCATCTGGCGACGCAGCAGGTGGAAAATCTGCGCCGGCGTCGTCGGTTGAACGACCTGCATGTTGTGATCCGCGCACAGTTGCAGGAAACGCTCGATACGCGTCGACGAGTGTTCCGGACCCTGGCCTTCGTAGCCGTGCGGCAGCAGCATCGTCAGACCCGACACGCGGCCCCACTTCACTTCGCCCGACGAGATGAACTGGTCGATCACGACCTGCGCGCCGTTGACGAAGTCGCCGAACTGCGCCTCCCACAGCACGAGCGTGTTCGGCTCGGCGGTCGAGTAACCGTATTCGAAGCCCAGCACGGCTTCTTCCGACAGCACCGAGTCGATCACCGTGAACTTCGCCTGGCCATCAGCGATGTTCTGCAGCGGAACGTACGTGCCGTCGTTCCAGCGCTCGCGGTTCTGGTCGTGCAGCACCGCGTGACGGTGCGTGAACGTGCCGCGGCCCGAGTCCTGGCCGGTCAGGCGCACCGAGTAACCCGATGCGACGAGCGACGCGAACGCGAGGTGTTCGCCCATGCCCCAGTCGAGCGGCTGGTCGCCACGCGCCATGTTGCGACGGTCGTTGATCACGCGCTCGACGAGCGGATGGACCTTGAAGTTTTCCGGGACCGTCGTGATGCGTTCGCCGAGGCGCTTCAGCTCCGCGAGCGGCACGGCCGTATCGGCTGCATCCGTCCACTTGCGGTTCAGGAACGGAACCCAGTCAACTGCGTACTTGCTCTTGTAGTTCGACAGGACCGGATCGACCGTGTGGTGGCCGTCGTCCATCGCCTTGCGGTACGCCTTCACGTAGTTGTCGGCGTCTTCCGCGGTGATCACACCCTGCTGCACGAGCTTCTCGGCGTACAGCGCACGGGTGCCCGGGTGCTGCGCGATCTTCTTGTACATCAGCGGCTGCGTGACCGCCGGCGTGTCCTGCTCGTTGTGGCCCAGCTTGCGGAAGCAGACGATGTCGATCACGACATCCTTGTGGAACTGCATCCGGTAGTCGATCGCGATCTGGATCGCGAGCACGACGGCTTCCGGATCGTCGCCGTTCACGTGCAGCACCGGCGCCTCGATCATCTTGACGACGTCGGTACAGTACAGCGTCGAGCGCGCATCGCGCGGGTCGGACGTCGTGAAGCCGATCTGGTTGTTGATGACGATATGCAGCGTGCCGTGCGTGCCGTAGCCGCGCGTCTGCGCGAGGTTCAGCGTTTCCATCACGACGCCCTGGCCAGCGAAGGCCGCGTCGCCGTGGATCTGCACCGGCAGCACTTGCAGGCCGTCTTCGTCGCCGCGACGATCCATCCGCGCCTTCGCCGAACCTTCGACCACCGGGTTCACGATTTCGAGGTGCGACGGGTTGAACGCGAGCGACAGGTGGACCGGACCGCCTTCCGTCGACACGTCCGACGAGAAGCCCTTGTGGTACTTCACGTCACCGGCCGGCAGGTCGTCGACGTGCTTGCCTTCGAATTCGGCGAACAGGTCGGCCGGCATCTTGCCCAGCGTATTGACCAGCACGTTCAGACGGCCACGGTGGGCCATGCCGATGATGATTTCCTGCACGCCGCGCTTGCCCGAGTGCTGGACGACTTCGTCCATCGCCGCGATGAAGCTTTCGCCGCCTTCGAGCGAGAAGCGCTTCTGGCCGACGTACTTGGTATGCAGGTAGCGCTCGAGGCCTTCAGCGGCCGTCAGGCGATTCAGGATGTGCTTCTTCTCGTCGGCCGAGAAGTTCGGCGTCGCGCGGATCGACTCCAGGCGCTCCTGCCACCAGCGCTTCTGTTCCGGGTCGCTGATGTACATGTATTCGGCGCCGATCGTGCCGCAGTACGTGTCGCGCAGGCCCTTGACGATGTCGCGCAGCGAAGCCTGGTCGAAACCGAAGTACAGGTTGCTTGCGCTGTACGTCTGGTCGAGGTCGCCTTCGGAGAAATCGTAGAACGCGGGTTCGAGCTCGGGAATGGCGGGACGTTCGCGACGCTTCAGGGGATCCAGATTGGCCCATTGCGAGCCGAGGAAGCGATAGGCGCTGATGAGGGACTGGACGTGCACTTGCTTGCGTGCCGCAGCCAGATTGGTGGTGCTTTCGCGCGGGATGAAGGCATTGGCCTTCGCACGCTCGGCGAACGATTCGACGATCGGGAAATGGGCGACGTCATTGGCATTCGAACCGTCCGTTGCAGGTACATTCTGCAGCGCGTCGAAATACTCTCGCCAGTTCTCCGGCACCGATGCCGGATTGTTGAGGTATGCATCGTACAGTTCTTCAACGTACGAAGCATTGCCGCCGAACAGATAGGAGTTCAGCTGAAACTGCTTCATTACATCTGACATTTTACGCTCACCTTTCTTCGAGCTTCTCGAGAAATAGCGGGTTGCTCAACCTTCCGCGACACGGCCTGACCGTTTAGCGGATTGCGAATCAAGTCTTGCTTGGAAGGACCTAAAACTTGCGTGCGCGCAGCATATCACAGAACCGATACCGAAGTTCACGGCGAAATGTGCCTGAAAGCACCGCGCGACGGGGTTTTGCCGGATTGCCACGACCCGCAGGAACAGTGTTTTGCAGACACCCCGATTGCACATCGCGCAGATGCAAAAAAGGCTGCCCGCAGGCAGCCTTTTCCGTGATGCAGCGAACGGACGAAACGCTTAGTCGACCGCGCCTTCGCGGCTCGCGCGGCGACGCTCGTGCTCCTTCAGGAAGCGCTTGCGCAGGCGGATCGACTGCGGCGTCACTTCGACGAGCTCGTCGTCGTCGATGAATTCGACTGCGTACTCGAGCGACATCTGGACCGGCGGCACGAGGCGCACGGCTTCGTCGGTACCCGACGCACGCACGTTGGTCAACTGCTTGCCCTTGATCGGGTTCACGACGAGGTCGTTGTCGCGGCTGTGGATACCGATGATCATGCCCTCATAGAGCGCGTCGCCCGGCTTCACGAACATGCGGCCACGATCCTGCAGCTTCCACAGCGCGTAGGCCACGGCAGCGCCGTCGTCCTGCGAGATCAGCACACCGTTGCGGCGCTCGAAGACCGAACCGTCCTTGACCGGTGCGTACGAGTCGAAGATGTGGCTCATCAGGCCCGTGCCGCGCGTGAGCGTCAGGAATTCGCTCTGGAAGCCGATCAGGCCACGCGCCGAGATCTTGTACTCCAGACGCGTGCGGCCGCGGCCATCCGACGCCATGTCGAGCATCTCGCCCTTGCGGCGACCGAGCTCTTCCATCACGCCGCCCTGATGCTCGTCCTCGACGTCGACGGTCAGCAGCTCGTACGGCTCGTGCCGCACACCGTCGATTTCCTGCATCACGACGCGCGGACGCGACACGGCAAGCTCGTAGCCTTCACGACGCATGTTCTCGACGAGAATCGTCAGGTGCAGTTCGCCACGGCCCGACACTTCGAACACCGTTTCGTCGCCGGTGTCTTTCACGCGCAGCGCAACGTTGTGGTTCAGTTCCTTCATCAGGCGATCGCGGATCTGGCGGCTCGTGACGAACTTGCCTTCGCGGCCGGCGAGCGGCGACGAGTTGACGAGGAAGTTCATCGTCAGCGTCGGCTCGTCGACGGTGATCATCGGCAACGCTTCCGGCGTATCCACCGCGCAGATCGTTGCGCCGATGCCGACGTCTTCAATACCGTTGATCAGCACGATGTCGCCCGCTTCGGCCGACTCGACTTGTACGCGCTCGAGGCCCGTGAACGACAGCACCTGGTTGATCTTGCGGTTCAGCACGTCGCCTTCCGGGCCGAAGCGCATCGCAACCGGCTGGCCCGGCTTGATGCGACCGCGCGTGATCCGGCCGACGCCGATCCGGCCGACATACGTCGAATAGTCGAGCGACGTGATCTGCAGCTGCAGCGGCGCATCCGGATCCGCCGGACGGACCGGCACGTGCTCGAGGATCGCCTCGAACAGCGGGCGCATGTCGCCTTCGCGCGCAGCCGGGTCGAGCGACGCATAGCCGTTCAGGCCCGATGCATAGACGATCGGGAAGTCGAGCTGCTCTTCGGTTGCGCCGAGCTTGTCGAACAGGTCGAAGGTCTGGTTGATGACCCAGTCGATCCGCGCACCCGGACGGTCGATCTTGTTGATGATGACGATCGGCTTCAGGCCGAGCGCGAGCGCCTTCTTCGTGACGAAGCGCGTCTGCGGCATCGGGCCCTCGACCGCGTCGACGAGCAGCAGCACCGAGTCGACCATCGACAGCACGCGCTCCACCTCGCCACCGAAGTCCGCGTGCCCCGGCGTGTCGACGATGTTGATGTGCGTGCCTTCGTACTCGACCGCGCAGTTCTTCGCGAGAATCGTGATCCCGCGCTCTTTTTCGATGTCGTTCGAATCCATCACCCGCTCCGCAATCTGCTGGTTCTCGCGGAAGGTGCCGGACTGGCGAAGCAGTTGGTCGACGAGCGTAGTCTTGCCGTGGTCGACGTGGGCGATGATGGCGATATTGCGAAGGGCGCGGGTCATAGAAACCTGGAAATCGTTTGAACGCGCAAAAGCGCCCGCTCGTTTTTCACGGGCGCGCGCATTGCAGCTTGGAAAGCCACAAATTATAGCACGTGCGGATGTCGAGAGCTGACGGGTGCGTTGCGACGCAACAAGAGCCGGCCGGCTCGCCCTCCCCTCGAACACACCCATCAATCGAAGCCCACGTCACCGGCGAGCCCAAAAACCTTATTGCGACAAGGGATTTGTGTGACGTAAAGCACGCCCTTGGCCGTTCGATTAACATTTGCCGCGGCAAGCAACTGTGCCTATACTGCTGCCTAGTCAACTATTGCAGATTCAGGGTTTTATGTCGGATTCTTCTACCCCACCACCTGTTTCGCCGCTGTCCTCATATCAGATGAACGACAGCGTCGGTTATCTGATGTCGCGCGTGAAGTCGGTGATGACCAACCTCGTCACGCAACGCACGCAGGAAGAGCTCGGCATCACGGGCACGCAGGCGAGCATGCTGTTCATGATAGCGGTCGGCAAGTGCTCGACGGCCGCCGAGCTCGCGCGCGAATACGGGATCGATGCGAGCGCGGTCACGCGCCTGCTCGACCGGGTCGAGAAACGCGGCCTGCTGTCCCGCGTCCGCAGCATCGAGGATCGGCGTGTCGTGCGGCTCGAGCTGACCGACGAAGGCCGTGCGCTCGCCGAGCGGCTGCCGCCGATTTTCCGCAGTGTGCTCGATCAGGTGCTGGACGGGTTTACGCCGGAAGAAGTCGGGTTCCTGAAGAGCATGCTGCGCCGCATTCTCAGCAACTACTGCGAGACCGCCGGCGGCAGCATCACGTAATAGTTGCCATAACAATTACTTTTGACAGATTAATGTAAGGAAATCCTTGCAGTGTCCATCATTCATTCCGAGTCAGGGATCAGCGCGATGAAATCCTCCCCGTTGTCCGTGCGCGCCGGGTCGTGCCGCACCGCCGTCGCCGCCGCGGTCGCCGCACTGGCGCTGGCGGGCTGCGCGAACTACATCGGCATCAAGAGCGACAAGCAGATCGCCCCCGCGTCGCAATTCGAATCCGCCCAGAGCCTGCCAGCCCAGGGCGGCCAGTGGCCGGCGCTCGACTGGGCCAGCCAGTTCGGCGATCCGCAGTTGCCGAAGCTGATCGACGAGGCCCTGCAGGGCAATCCGTCGATCGCGCAGGCACAGGCGCGCATCGCAAAGGCGTCGTCATACATTGAATCGTCGCGTTCGAACCTGATGCCGAAGGCGGAAGCCAGCTATTCGTGGACGCGCGAGCTGTATTCGTCGAACGCGCTGTTCCCGCCCCCGTACGGCGGCCAGTGGTACAGCGAGAACAATGCACTCGCGAGCGCGTCGTGGGAGCTCGACCTGTGGGGCAAGAACCGCGAACGCCTGCATACCGCCGTATCGCAGGAAAAGGCGGCCGAAGCCGACATGCAGCAGGCACGCATCACGCTCGCGTCGTCGGTCGCACGCACCTACAACTCGCTCGCGCAACTCTATGCGCTGCGCGATATCGCACAACGCGAGATCACCAACCGCGAGACGGTCGGCAAGATCACCGACGGCCGTGTGTCGGCCGGTCTCGACACCAACGTCGAACGCCAGACGGCTCGCGGCAATATCGCCACGACCCAGGCTTCGCTGTCGGATCTCGACGGCCAGATCACGACGGTGCGCTACCAGCTCGCCGCGCTGCTCGGCAAGGGTCCGGATCGCGGGCTGCAGATCGCGGCGCCCGTGCTGAACCCGAGCGGCGAAGTGGCGCTGCCCGGCAACCTGCCGGCCGATCTCGTCTCGCGCCGCCCCGACATCGTCGCCGCGCGTTGGCAGGTCGAAGCCGCGATGCACGACGTGAAGGAAGCGAAGGCCGAGTTCTATCCCGACGTGAACCTCGCGGCCGGCTTCGGCTTCGATGCGTTCGGCTGGGGCAAATTCCTGAACTTCGCGAGCCGCCAGGCGCAGTTCGGCCCGGCGATCCACCTGCCGATTTTCGATGCCGGCGCGCTGCGCGCGCAGCTCAAGGGCCGCTATGCGGACTTCGACCTGTCGGTGGCGAACTACAACCAGACGCTGATCAATGCGCTGAACGACGTCGCGACGCAGGTCGCATCGATCCGCGCGGTCGATCGCCAGATGGGCGATGCGCAACGCGCGCTCGACGCATCGACGCGCGCCTATGACCTCGCAGTCATCCGCTACAAGGCCGGCCTGTCGCCGCAGTTGCAGGTGCTGACCGCGGACAGCAACCGCCTCGCATCGGAGCAGACGGTGACCAACCTGAAGATGCGCCGCCGCGACATGCAGCTCGCGCTGATCAAGGCGCTGGGCGGCGGGTTCGACGCGACCGGCACGCCGCTCGCCGCACCCGACGCCGACAAGCCGACAAAACAGGCCGCCAACTGATCCGGCGCCACCACTACGCAGACACTCGAAATAACGGACGGAGAAAATCGCCATGAGCGACCAACAAAACGCCGCCAGCGTGCAGCCGCAGAACAACGGCAAGCGCAAACGGATGATGACGCTGCTCGTCGCGGTCATCGTAATCGCGGCCATCGCGTATGGCCTGTACTACTTCCTCGTCGCCCGCTTCCATGAAGGGACCGACGACGCGTACGTGAACGGCAACGTCGTGCAGATCACGCCGCAGGTCACCGGCACCGTGATCGCGGTGAAGGCCGACGACACGCAGACGGTCAAGGCCGGCGATCCGCTCGTCGTGCTCGACCCGGCCGATTCGCAGGTCGCGCTGCAGCAGGCCGAAGCCAATCTCGCGCAAACTGTGCGCCAGGTGCGCGGCCTGTTCGTCAACGACGACCAGTACCGCGCGCAAGTCGCGCTGCGCCAGTCCGACCTGTCGAAGGCCGAGGACGACCTGCGTCGCCGCCTGGCCGTCGCGCAGACGGGCGCCGTGTCGCAGGAAGAAATCTCGCACGCGCGCGACGCCGTGAAGGCCGCTCAGGCATCGCTCGACGCCGCGCAGCAGCAGCTCGCGTCGAATCGCGCGCTGACCGCGAACACGACGATCGCCTCGCACCCGAACGTGCTCGCCGCGGCCGCGAAGGTGCGCGACGCGTATCTTGCGAACGCCCGCAACGTGCTGCCCGCGCCGGTGACCGGCTATGTCGCGAAACGTTCGGTGCAGGTCGGCCAGCGCGTATCGCCGGGCACGCCGCTGATGTCGGTGGTGCCGCTGAACGCAGTGTGGGTCGATGCGAACTTCAAGGAAGTCCAGCTCAAGCATATGCGCATCGGCCAGCCGGTCGAACTGACGGCCGACATCTATGGCTCGTCGGCGGTCTACCACGGCAAGGTGGTCGGCTTCTCGGCCGGTACGGGCTCGGCGTTCTCGCTGCTGCCGGCGCAGAACGCGACGGGTAACTGGATCAAGGTCGTGCAGCGCCTGCCGGTACGGATCGAACTCGATCCGAAGGATCTCGACAAGCACCCGCTGCGCATCGGCCTGTCGATGCAGGTCGACGTGGACATCAAGGACGAACGCGGCGACCAGCTCGTCAACGCGCCGAACACCGTCTACGAGACCAACGTGTTCGCGAAGTACGGCGACGAAGCTGATGCTGAAATCGCCCGCATCGTCGCGGAGAACGCAGGCGGCAACGCATCAGCGCCGGCTGCGTCGAAGTCGAATGCCGTCGCGAAGATGATGTAACCGTTCCGACTCCGGAAAAACAACCGACATGGCACAGGCTCCTGTCTCTCACCCGCCCTTGCAGGGCGGGCAACTCGTGATCGGGACGATCGCGGTATCGCTCGCGGTGTTCATGAACGTGCTCGACACGTCCATCGCGAACGTCGCGATCCCGACCATCTCGGGCGACCTCGGCGTGTCGTCCGACCAGGGCACGTGGGTCATCACGTCGTTCGCGGTCGCGAACGCAATCTCGGTGCCGCTGACCGGCTGGCTGACCGACCGCTTCGGGCAGGTACGCCTGTTCCTCGCGTCGATCATCCTGTTCGTGATCTCGTCGTGGATGTGCGGGCTCTCGCCCACCCTGCCGTTCCTGCTTGCGTCGCGCGTGCTGCAAGGCGCGGTCGCAGGCCCGATGATTCCGCTGTCGCAGGCGCTCCTGCTGTCGAGCTATCCGCGCGCCAAGGCGCCGATGGCGCTCGCGTTATGGGCGATGACGACGCTGATCGCGCCCGTTGCCGGCCCGATTCTCGGCGGCTGGATCTCGGACAACTACTCGTGGCCGTGGATCTTCTACGTCAACATCCCGGTCGGCATCGCCGCCGCCGCCGCGACGTGGGCGATCTACCGCAATCGGGAGTCGGCCGTGCGCCGCGCGCCGATCGACGGCGTAGGCCTCGCGCTGCTGGTCGTCTGGGTCGGCTCGCTGCAGATCATGCTCGACAAGGGCAAGGATCTCGACTGGTTCGCGTCGACGACCATCATCGTGCTCGCGCTGACTGCCGTCATTGCGTTCGCGTTCTTCGTCATCTGGGAATTGACCGCCGAGCATCCGGTTGTCGACCTGTCGCTGTTCCGCATGCGGAACTTCACCGGCGGCACGGTTGCGTTGTCGATCGGGTACGGCCTGTACTTCGGCAACCTCGTGCTGTTGCCGCTGTGGCTGCAGACGCAGATCGGCTACACGGCGACCGACGCCGGTCTCGTGATGGCGCCGGTCGGGTTGTTCGCCATCCTGCTGTCCCCGCTCACCGGGAAGTATCTGCCGCGCACCGATCCGCGCTTTATCTCGACGGCGTCGTTCCTGACGTTTGCGCTGTGCTTCTGGATGCGGTCGCGCTACACGACGGGCGTCGACGAATGGTCGCTGACGCTGCCGACGCTCGTGCAGGGCATCGCGATGGCCGGCTTCTTCATCCCGCTGGTATCGATCACGTTGTCCGGCCTGCCCGGCCATCGTATCCCTGCGGCATCGGGCCTGTCGAACTTCGTGCGGATCATGTGCGGCGGTATCGGCACATCGATCTTCCAGACGGCCTGGGACCATCGCAACAACTTCCATCACGCGCAACTGGTCGAGCAGGCGAACGTCTACAACCCGACGTTCAACCAGGCCGTCACGCAGATGGGCAACCTCGGGCTGACGCAGGACCAGGCGCACGGGCTGATCAACAACATGGCCACGCAGCAGGCCGCGCAGCTCGGCGTGAACGACCTGTTCTACATCTCGGCAGCGATCTTCGTGCTGCTGATCGGGCTGATCTGGATCACGAAGCCCGAGCGCTCCGGTGGTGGCGATGCAGGTGCCGCGGCATCGGCTGCGCACTGAACACGCAGCCTGAACGCAAACAAAAAGCCCGGTCGACCGGGCTTTTTCATTTCGACGGGAACGCGTCCGCTCGGCTGCGTCAGGCCGCCGTGACGACAAGCCGCTCCGGTGCCAGTACGCCGTTCGCCTTGCGAGCCACACCGAGCAGCCGAGTCGCGTCGTAGACACGCACACGCTCACCTTCGGCCGCATCGATCGGGTCGAGCGCCGACAGCGGCAGACGCTGGCCGTGCAGGAACCGCTTCGCGCTGGTTTCATCGAGACGAACCAGCGGAAACGTCGACAACAACGCGTCGACCGGCTGGAGCCACGCATCGCGCGACACGTCATCGGCATCGGACAGCGCATCGAGCGTCACCGCATGCTCGAGCGTCAGCGCACCGACGCCCGTGCGACGCAGCATCGTCAGATGCGCACCGCAACCGAGCGCCTCGCCGATATCCTCCGCCAGCGTGCGCACGTACGTGCCCTTGCTGCAGGTCACGCGAAACGTCACGTCAGGCAAGTCGCACGCGAGTAGCTCGAGTGCGAGGATCGTCACGTTGCGGCCCTCGCGCTCGACGGTTTGCCCCGCGCGCGCATATTCGTACAACGGCTTGCCGTCGCGCTTGAGCGCCGAATACATCGGCGGCACCTGCACGATCTCGCCGGTGAAGCGCACGAGCGCGGCTTCCACCGCCGCGCGATCGCATTCGACGGCCCGCGTGTCGATCACCTCGCCTTCCGCGTCGCCGGTGGCCGTACGCTGGCCGAGGCGCATCGTCGCTTCGTAGGTCTTGTCCGCTTCGAGCAGATCCTGCGAGAACTTCGTCGCCTCGCCGAAGCACAGTGGCAGCAGGCCCGAAGCAAGCGGATCGAGCGTGCCGGTGTGACCGGCTTTCTTCGCGAGCAGCAGGCGCTTCGCGCGAATCAGCGCGTCGTTGCTCGACAGGCCGACCGGCTTGTCGAGCAGGAGGACGCCGTCCAGCACGCGCCGGGGCACGCGCGGACGTTGGGATGCTGCAGTCGTCATAGGCCGGTCGAGCTCAGTCGTCCTTGGTGGCCGCGTCGGCCTCGTCGTCGTCCTTCGCGCGCGTCGAGTTCGCTTCCTTGATCAGGCGCGACATTTCCACGGCCTTCTCGATCGTCTGGTCGTAGTGGAAATGCAGCGTCGGCACCGTATGAATGTGCAGGCGCTTGAACAACAGGTTGTGCAAGTGACCCGACGCGTGGTTCAGCGCTTCCTGCGTCTTGGCCGGATCGCCGGTCAACGCAGTGAAGTAGACCTTCGCGTGTGCGTAATCCGGCGTCAGTTCCACGCTCTGGATGGTCACGATGCCGATGCGCGGGTCTTTGACCTCGCGCATGATGAGTTCGGACAGATCCCGCTGAATCTGGTCGGCGATCTGAACGTTGCGATTGGGGGAAGTCCGTTTCCTGGACATGATCGATCCGTATCCTTTATCAGGATGAAGCGGCGGCCAGTATTGGCACGCCACCATGAAAATGGGCGGGACAGGCCCAAGCCTGCCCCGCCCATGAGCCGATGCGCGACGATTACAGCGTACGCGCGACTTCGGTCACTTCGAAGACTTCGAACTGGTCGCCTTCGATGACGTCGTTGAAGTTCTTCACCGACATACCGCACTCGAAGCCTTGCTTGACTTCCTTCACGTCGTCCTTGAAGCGCTTCAGCGATTCGAGTTCGCCCGTGAAGATCACGACGTTGTTGCGCAGCACGCGAACCGACGACGAGCGCTTGACGATACCGTCCGTGACCATACAGCCAGCGACCGTACCGACCTTCGGCACCTTGAACACCTGGCGCACCTCGACCATGCCGGTGATGACTTCGCGCTTCTCCGGCGCCAGCATGCCCGACATTGCCGCCTTCACTTCATCCACAGCGTCGTAGATGATGTTGTAGTAGCGGATGTCGATGCCGTTCGACTCGGCCAGCTTGCGCGCCTGTGCATCCGCACGCGTGTTGAAGCCGATGATGACGGCCTTCGATGCCGTTGCGAGGTTGACGTCGTTTTCGCTGATGCCACCCACCGCGCTGTGTACGATCTGCACGCGCACTTCGTCGGTCGACAGCTTGAGCAGCGACTGTACGAGTGCTTCCTGCGAGCCCTGCACGTCCGCCTTGATGATGAGCGGCAGGTTCTGCACTTCGCCTTCGCCCATCTGCTCGAGCATGCTTTCCAGCTTCGCGGCCTGCTGCTTCGCAAGCTTGACGTCGCGGAACTTGCCTTGACGGAACAGGGCGATTTCACGCGCCTTGCGCTCGTCCGGCAGCACGATCACTTCCTCGCCTGCACCCGGCACTTCCGACAGACCCTGGATTTCGACCGGGATCGACGGGCCAGCTTCCTTCGTCGGCTTGCCGTTCTCGTCGAGCATCGCACGCACGCGGCCGTAGGCCGTACCCGCCAGCACGATGTCGCCGCGATTCAGCGTACCGGACTGAACGAGGATCGTCGCGACCGGGCCCTTGCCCTTGTCGAGCTTCGCTTCGATCACGATGCCCTTGGCCGGCGCCTCGACCGGGGCCTTCAGTTCCAGCACTTCGGCCTGCAGCAGCACGTTCTCGAGCAGATCGTCGATGCCTGCGCCCGTCTTTGCCGACACCGGCACGAACGGCGAATCGCCACCGTATTCTTCCGGCACGACGCCTTCCGCGACCAGCTCCTGCTTGACGCGATCGGGGTTCGCTTCCGGCTTGTCGATCTTGTTGATCGCGACGACGATCGGCACGCCACCCGCCTTCGCGTGGGCGATTGCTTCCTTCGTCTGCGGCATCACGCCGTCGTCAGCGGCGACCACCAGCACCACGATGTCGGTCGCCTTCGCGCCGCGTGCACGCATTGCCGTAAACGCTTCGTGGCCCGGCGTATCGAGGAACGTGATGACGCCACGCGGCGTTTCGACGTGGTAAGCGCCGATATGCTGCGTAATGCCGCCCGCTTCGCCCGCGGCAACCTTCGCGCGACGGATATGGTCGAGAAGCGAGGTCTTGCCGTGGTCGACGTGGCCCATCACCGTGACGACCGGCGGACGCGGCAGTTGCTCTGCGTCAGTGCCGGTTTCGCCTTCGACGAGCAGCGCTTCCGGATCGTCCAGCTTCGCGGCAACCGCGCGGTGGCCCAGTTCCTCGACGACGATCATCGCCGTTTCCTGGTCCAGCACCTGGTTGATCGTGACCATCTGGCCCATCTTCATCATCACCTTGATGACTTCGGAGGCCTTGATCGACATCTTGTGCGCGAGATCGGCAACCGAAACGGTTTCCGGCACGTGCACTTCACGGACGATCGGCTCGGTCGGCGCCTGGAACGACGATGCGCTGTCCTGATGACGGCCGCGACCCTTCGGGCCGCCGCGCCAGCCGCGGTCGACGCCGCCGCTCGAATCGCCGCGCGTCTTGATGCCGCGACGCTTCGACGCGTCGTCCTGCCAGCCGCCCTTGCCTGCGCCCGGCTTCTTGTTGCGGTCGCCCGCGCCTGCCGGCGCCTGCGTCGTTGCCGGTGCCGCACCGGCCGGTTTCTTCACGGCCGGACGCGCCTGCGCACCTTCCGGCTTTGCCGGCTTGTGCAACGTGCCCTTCGCTTCGGCCGGCTTCGGCGGCTCGACCGGCTTCGGCGGCTCGACTGCCTTGACCACGGCCTTACGCGGCGTGTTCATCATTTCGCGAATCGCGCGCGCTTCGGCTTCCGCCGCCGCGCGGCGCTTGCTGATCTCTTCCTGCTCGGCGCGCGCCTTGTCCGCCGCCTCGCGGGCCGCGTCTTCAGCCTTCTTCGCCGCTTCGCGCTGCGCCGCACGTTCGGCGGCTGCGCGTGCTTCGTCCTGCGCGGACTGCGACTGCGTAGGCGCCGCTTCCTGCTCGGCTGCAGCGGCCTGCTGCGCGACCGCCTGCTGCTGTGCCGCCGCAGCTTCGGCCGCGGCACGCTTCGCCGCCGCCTCTTCCTCGGCGCGACGGCGCTCGGCTTCGGCCGCCTCCTCGCGGGCGCGGCGTTCCGCTTCCTCGCGCTCGAGGCGTTCCTGACGCTCGCGGAGTTCCTGCGCCTGCTTCTCGAGCAGCTCGGCCTCGCGGCGCGCCTCTTCCTCGCGACGCTTCAGTTCTGCATCGTCGTCCGCTTCGGCGACCTGCGCCTGACCCTGTTCCGCACCCTCGCTCACGTCGTCGCGCTTGACAAACGTACGCTTCTTGCGGACCTCGACCTGAATGGTGCGAGCCTTGCCCGTCGCGTCAGATTGCTTGATCTCCGACGTATGCTTGCGGGTCAGCGTGATCTTGCGCTTGTCGCCGTCGGTTGCGCCGTGCGACTTGCGCAAATGATCGAGCAGACGCGCCTTGTCCGTTTCGGACAGCGCATCGTCTTCACTCGCTTTCTGGACGCCCGCTGCCTGCAGCTGTTCGAGCAGCACACCAGCAGGCATTTTCAGTTCCGCGGCAAATTGGGCTACGTTGTTACTCGCCATTCATTCCTCTTAGTGCAAGGACCGATTCCTTGCGGTTAGCATCGGGTCAGGCCATACGGCCGCCATCAAATCAGTGCGCCATGGTCATTTCTCACTGGAACCAGTGTTCACGTGCTTTCATGATCAACGCCTTAGCGGCATCCTCTTCCATTCCGGTCATGTCGACCAATTCATCTACAGCCAGCTCGGCGAGATCGTCGCGCGTCTGCACGCCGTGTTCGGCCAGCTTCGCGAGCAACTCCGGCGTAATGCCGTCGAGGCTCTTGAGATCCAGCGCTGCGTTCTCGACCTTTTCTTCGTTCGCGATGGCCATCGTCAACAGCGCGTCGCGTGCGCGGTTGCGCAGTTCGTGCACGGTGTCCTCGTCGAACGCCTCGATTTCGAGCATTTCGTTGAGCGGCACGTACGCGATCTCTTCCAGGCTCGTGAAGCCTTCGTCGATCAGGATGTCGGCAACTTCTTCGTCGACGTCGAGACGCGCCATGAACAGCGCACGCAGCCGGTCGCGCTCTTCACCTTGCTTCAGGGCGGATTCGTCCGGCGTCATGATGTTGATCTGCCAGCCGGTCAGTTCGCCTGCAAGGCGAACGTTCTGACCGCTGCGGCCAATCGCGACAGCCAGCTCGTTCTCGTCGACGACGACGTCCATCGAGTGCTTTTCTTCATCGACGACAATCGACTGGACAGCTGCCGGCGCGAGCGCGCCGATCACGAACTGGGCGGGATCCTCCGACCATAGCACGATGTCGATGTTTTCGCCACCGAGCTCGTTGCGCACGGCCTGCACGCGGGAACCGCGGATGCCGACGCAGGTGCCGATCGGATCGATCCGCTTGTCGTATGCGATGACGCCGATCTTCGCGCGCACGCCCGGGTCGCGGGCAGCCGCCTTGATCTCGAGCAGACCCTGCTCGATTTCCGGCACTTCCATCTCGAACAGCTTCATCAGGAACTCGGGCGCCGTACGCGACAGCTCGATCTGCGGGCCGCGCGCGGTGCGGTCGACCTTCGCGATGTACGCGCGCACGCGGTCGCCCACGCGCAGGTTTTCCTTCGGGATCAGCTGGTCGCGGCGCAGCAGCGCCTCGACACGGCCCGATTCGACGATGAAGTTGCCCTTGTCGAGGCGCTTCACCGTACCCGTCATGATCTTTTCACCACGCTCGAGGTAGTCGTTCAGGATCTGCTCGCGCTCGGCGTCGCGCACCTTCTGCAGGATCACCTGCTTCGCGGCCTGCGCGCCGATGCGACCGAACTCGATCGACGGAACGGGTTCCTCGACATACTCGCCGACTTCGACGTCGGGCTTCTGCTCACGTGCTTCGAACAGCAGGATCTCGCGATCCGGCTCCTGCAAGCCTGCCTCGTCGGGCACGACGAGCCAGCGACGGAAGGTTTCGTGCTCGCCGCTTTCGCGATCGATATGGACGCGGATTTCGGCGCCTTCGTCGAACAGCTTCTTGGAAGCGGACGCGAGCGCAGCCTCGAGGGCGCCCAGCACCACATCCTTGTCGACGTTTTTCTCGCGCGCCAGCGCATCCACCAGCATCAACACTTCGCGACTCATTATTTGCGGCTCCTAAAGTCAACTTGCGGAATCAGGCGGGCTTTGTCGATATCGGCCAGCGTGAAATCCAGCATGGCCGCCTCGCCCTTCTTCCTCTCAAATTCCAAACCGATCGTTTCGCCATTCGGCGCGTGCAGAATGCCCCGGTACGTCTTGCGCCCGTCCAGCGGCTTTTTCAAGGTCACGGAAACTTCGCTGCCCGCGAAGCGCTCGAAGTCGGCCAGCTTCTTCAACGGGCGGTCGAGCCCCGGGGACGAGACTTCGAGCCGTTCGTAATCGATGTTTTCGACCGTCAAGACGTGCTGGAGCTGACGCGTGACCTTTTCGCAATCTTCAAGCGAGATGCCGGCAGGCTGATCGATATAGATGCAAAGCATGCCGCGCCCGGTGCGCTCGAGATCCACCAGCTCGTAGCCGAGCCCGGTGACCGTGGTTTCTATCAGTTCCGTCAGTTGCACTGTGTCCTCTCAGGTGTTCGCGCCCGCCGCTCGCGATTCACCCGCGGGCGCGCGCCTTAGCCGGCGCAGGAAGCGCTACCCGAGATGCCTAACCGTTTCAGCAAAAAAAAATGGGCGGAACGCCCATCTTCTTACTGGTGGTCGCACCTGAGCCGCACATTGAATCCGTACGCCCAGCGACTTCGCGATTATAGCGATTTTTGGCGCAAACGCCAAGCCAGCCGGTAAAAGCAGCGTGTCGGCTGCCTTTACGGGCCCAAAAATGCGAAATCGGGCTGCTCGATCAACCGGCGCGATCGACGCATGCCGGTAATCGGTCATGCCGGCGGCCATGCAGCACCGCGCGACATATATACAGTCGAAAGCAATAAACGCAATGCCTCGCGCCGACAAGACCGGCCGGATGCCGATCCGGCCGGCACGCCGACGGCCTTGCACCGCATGCCTGAATGCTCAGCGGCTACGCGTGCGGCTGCGCTGCGGACGCTGACCGCCGCGCGGGCCGCCGCCGTTGCCGGCGCCGTCGGCACGATTGCCGTTCGGGTTGCGATTACCACCGCCCTTGCTGCCGCCGCGCTTGGGGCCCGCGCTGTCGCGCTTGGGACCTGCACCATACGGCGCGCGGTTGCCGTCGACATCGCCACGGCCACCGCCAGCGCGATTGCCATCGCGCCCGCCTCCGCCTGCACGGTTGCCATCTCGACCGCCGCCGGCGCGATTGCCGTAGCCCGACGGCGCGACCGGCAGGCTGCCGTAGCCGCTCAGGCCCGGCAGGCCCGGCCCGCCGCGGCGACCACCGCCACGACGCGGCTGATCCAGCTGCCCGTGCGTCGTCAGCACCGGCTCACGGCTGATGAAGCCCATCGACGTCTGCATCGGATCGGGCTGGCGTCGCTCGGCCTGGCCGGCAGCGCCGCGCTTGCCCTTTTCCTCGGACGGCGCTTTCAGGCCGACGGTCGCCATCAGCTTGCGCACTTGCGTGTCGTCCAACTCTTCCCAGCGACCGCGCTTCAGGCCGCGCGGCAGCGGAATCGGGCCGTGACGCGTACGGATCAGGCGGCTCACCATCAGGCCGACCGCCTCGAACATCCGGCGCACTTCGCGGTTGCGGCCTTCGGCCAGCGCAACGTGATACCAGTGGTTCGTGCCTTCGCCGCCGCCGTCGCGGATGCGCAGGAAGTTCGCCGGGCCGTCATCGAGCTCGACGCCGTGCAGCAGCTTTTGCCGCATGCCTTCGGCCAGCTCGCCGACGACGCGCACCGCGTACTCGCGCTCGACGCTGTAGCGCGGGTGCATGAAGCGGTTTGCAAGATCGCCCGAAGTCGTCAGCATCAGCAGACCTTCGGTATTGAAGTCGAGGCGGCCCACCGCGAGCCATTTCGCCGTCTTCATCGGCGGCAGGCGGTCGAACACCGACGGACGGCCCTCCGGATCCGCATGGCTGACGATCTCGCCCGTCGGCTTGTGGTACAGCAGCACGCGCGGCGGCTTGTTCGGCAGCTTGCGCTTGACCGGCTTGCCGTTGATCCGCACCTGGTCGGTCGGCATGATGCGCTGGCCGATGTGCGCCGGCTCACCGTTCACCGATACGCGGCCGGCAACGATCAGTTCTTCCATTTCACGGCGCGAGCCCATGCCCGCTTCCGCCAGCACCTTGTGAAGCTTCGGCGCGTCGTCGTCAGGCGACAGCACGCGCTTGTTCGCCGGCTGGTTGCGGCCGCGACGCAGCATCGGCGCGCGCACGCCGCTACCGCCCGCGGAGTTGTCAGCGTCGAATGCCGGCGACGTCACGTAGGCGAACAGTTCGTCCTGGGACGCATCGCCGCCTTCCACCTTCGCCGCACCGCTTTCAGCCTTCGATGCACCACCGCGACGGCTCTGGCTGCCCTGGGACTTGGCCGCAGCACCTTCGCGCTTGGGGGCCGGCTTGCGAGCCCCCTTGGCCGCACCTTCCTTGCGCGGTGCACGCACCGGCTGCTGCGCTTCGGCGGCTTCGGCCGGCTGCGCATCAGCGCCTTCGCCGCCCTGCGGCTCGCCGTCGGCGCCCTTCGACTTGGCCGCCGCGCGACGCCGCGCGATCAGGCTGCGCGGGCCTCGCCGCAGACCGCGGCGGGGACGCTCGTCGCCACCCTCGGCCGAAGCGCCCTGCTCCGGTGCATCGTCGGCACGCGCCGCCTGCACGGCAGGCGCGGACGATTCAATATCGTGGATATCTGTCAAAACAACCTCAAAATGTCAGGTCTCGCGCCCGGCGCGGGCGCGGCAAGAAGTTGGCCGCGATCAGGCGCGACGCTGTTCGGGTTCTGCTTCGTCGTCAGGCAGCGCGTCGGCACCGATGGGTGCACTGGCGCTTCGTACGGCATCGGCGAGACTGTCGGACGTGTCGTCCAGCATCTCGTCGTCCGCAGGACGGGAACGGGGGGCGTCGGCCTGGCCAGCCTCGCCAGGCATGTCGCCGGCCGCTTCCGCTCCGTCTCCGGCAACCGCTTCGGCAGCCGGCTTGCGATCTTCCTCGCTCCAATCCGCGCGCAGCGGCTCGGGCTGCACACCGGCTGGCACTGCTTCGGCGCCAGCCTGTTCGATTTGTTCCGTTTGCCCGCGATCAGTATCGAGCGTATCGCGGCTCGCGATTTCGTGCGTCGACGCGACGTCCGCCGCGGGATCATCCGGCAATCCTGCCGATTGACCGGCGAATGCCTCATCCGTTTGCGGCGCGTCGCCCGCTGCGTCGCCTGCGACCGCCATGCCCTCGTCGAAATCCATCGCCTGCTGCGCAAGCAGCGCGGCCTCGATGTTCGCGGCCGGCTCTTCGAGCGCAGGCAGGTCATCGAGCGCCTTCAGGCCGAGGTCGTCGAGGAACTGCTTGGTCGTCGCATACAGCGCCGGGCGCCCCGGAACATCACGATGACCGATCACTTCGATCCAGCCGCGATCCTCGAGTTGCTTGACCACCTGCGTATTGACCGTCACGCCGCGAATCTCTTCGATGTCGCCGCGCGTGACGGGCTGCCGGTATGCGATGATCGCGAGCGTTTCGAGCACCGCACGCGAATACTTCGGCGGCTTCTCGGGATGCAGGCGATCCAGATAGTGACGCATCGCCGGCTTGCTCTGGAAACGCCATCCGGTTGCGAGCGCCACCAGCTCGACGCCGCGGCCGGACCAATCCTGTTTCAGATCTTCGAGCAACGTGCGGACCGTGTCAGCCGACACGCCGTCGGCAAAGAGCTTGCGCAAATCGCCGAGTTTCAGCGGTTCCTGCGCGCAGATCAAAGCAGTCTCGAGGACGATCTTCGCCTCTTGGGTATTCATGCAGCTAGGCCAGACCCTGTGGTCAAACGAACCGGATCAACAAACAGACGAAAGGAACGGAAGACGCGCTCGCCCGATTCTGATCGGTCATATTGATGGGAGCACGAACCGGGGGCGGCGAACCAACTTCAGGCCAGGCCCAAACCGGACGGAACAGCACGGCTCAACGACGGAACCGCGTGACTGAGCGCCATATTACGCAAAATTGCCCGGTGCGTAAAGATGAGCCGAACGAGCCGCCGCCAGCGCGTCGCGTCCGCTCCGGCCCCGCTTCAGCGGACAGCTGCGCCGAGTGCGAGGAAACGCTGCAACCGCTCGACACCCGCGTCGAGTCGTGCCGGATCGCAAGCGTAGCACCAGCGCACGAACCCTTCCCCCTCCTGGCCGAACGCCCGCCCGGGTGCAAGACCGAGCCCCGCCTCGCGCACCAGCGTCTTGCAGAACGCAAGACTGTCTGACGCGCCCGGGAGGCGCAGAAACAGGTACATCGCGCCCGACGGAGGCGGCACCTCGACACCCGGCAGGGTATGCAGCGCGGCAACCAGGTGATCGCGCGCATCGCGCAGCGCCGCGACGAACGACCGCACGAACGGTTCGCCATCGCGCAGTGCGACTTCCCCCGCTGCCTGCACGAAGCCCGGCGCACATGACGTGTTGTATTCGACGAGCTTCGCCAGGTCAGCCATCACCGCCGCGGGCGCGATGAGCCACCCCAGGCGCCAGCCCGTCATCGCCCACGCTTTCGAAAACGAATTCACGACCACGACCCGCTCGTCGCGCGATGCGATGTCGAGGAACGACGGCGCGCCGCCCGCGCCAATTGCATCGAAAGCGAGCCGCTCGTACACCTCGTCGGCAACCAGCCAGATGCCGTGGCGACGGCAATGGGCGAGCACGGCTTGCTGGTCGTCGCGCGACATCGTCCAGCCGGTCGGATTATTCGGCGAGTTGATCAGCAGCATCCGCGTATCGGGCGTCAGCGCCGCAAGCAACCGCCCGACGTCGAGCTGCCAGCCCGCAGCGTCATAGCCGAGCGGGACGCATTCCATCCGAGCCCCAAGGATCTTCGGGATCTCGACGAGATTCGGCCACAGCGGCGTGACCGCAACGACGCGTTCGCCCGCACCGACCAGCATCTGCGCGGCCAGCATCAACGCGCTCACGCCCGAACTCGTCACGGCCACGGTGTCGGCCGTCGTTACACCGTGACGAGCGCTGACATAGGTCGCGATCGCGTCGCGCAGCGGCGCAGTGCCGAGGTTGTGCGTGTAGAAGGTCGCGCCATCGCGCAACGCCGCCGCCGCGGCGTCGCGGATGAAGTCCGGCGTCACGCGATCGGATTCGCCGAACCAGAACGGCAGCATGTCCGGCACGCCAAAGCCGGCGTTTGCCACCTCCCGGATCAGCGACGGACGCAACGCGTGCACTGCGTCGCGTGCCGCAGGCGCGCCGGGCACCGGAAAAGACTCTGCGAAATGCGCCATCGAGAACCACCTTCGAGGAACACGATCCGCGTAGTGTACCGGCCCCTAAGCCGGACTGGCGCGCGTCGGAGCGCGTCAGTCGAGATCCTCCGCCCTCGCAGGCATCTGCCGCACGAGTTCCCAGATCGCCTGCGCAGCGGGCGACAACGACCGGTCGCGGCGGCGCACGAGTTCGACCGTACGCTCGGTGCGTGGCGTGAGCGGCCGCGCGACGAGCGTCGAGCCGGCCGGAAGCGGCAGCGACAGCCACGGCTGCACACTCACGCCGACGCCGGCCTCGACGAGTCCGAATACGGTCGCCGAATGCCCAAGCTCCTGCATGACCGTCGCGTTGACGCGATGGGCGGCCAGCGCGGCATCGATCAGAGGCCGGCTTCCCGACGCATGATCGAGGAGCACGAGGCGCTCGCCGTCCAGCGCCGTCCAGGGCACCTCGGCACGCGCCGCGAGCGGATGGTCGGCGCGCGCGACCAGGCAGAAGGAATCGGTCATCAGCGATTCGCAGACCAGATCGGCCACCGTGAGCGGCCCGATCACGACACCGAAGTCGACCTCGCTCGACTTCACCTTGCGCAACACGTCGCTCTGCACGTCGTCGCGCAATCCGAGCGTCACGAACGGAAACTGGCGCTCGCACGATGCAACCACGCGCGGCATCAGCCGGCACGCAATCGTCGGGCTTGCTGCGACGATCACGCGCCCGCGGCGCTGCTCGCCGATCTCGCGAATCTCTCGCAGCGTGTCGTCGAGATCGTCGAGCAGACGCGACACGCTCGCGATCAGGTTCGCACCAACATCGGTCAATTGCACGTCGCGCGTCGTGCGGTCGATCAGCTTTAATCCGAGCTCGGCCTCGAGCTCGCGCACGCAGCGGCTGACCGCAGACTGCGTGAGCCCGATCTCGCCACCCGCGCGGCTGAAGCTCTTGAGCCGCGCGACCTCGATGAAGACGCGAAGCTGGCGCAGCGTGACGTTCATTTCCTGACCTCATCAATCGTCGATATCGATGCGCGATTTTAATGCGCGAATCCGGCGTCGATGTACGAATCAGGCACCTGCCCCACATGTTTCGCTGCGGTGCAATACATCCGCGAACGCACGTGGTGCGGGCGAACTGCACAAGATTGGTGATTGTCCCGATTTGCTGGTGGGTTATTTTGGCGTCTTATACGCCCCTAGCTGACTTAGCCGTTAGCTCGCTGCCAAGCGGCTCTCGAGGGAATTACCTCCGACATGGCACGCTTCGTGCATTACCTGACGCACAGGGCGCAGGTTTCGTCGGACGGAAGAGCAGAAACGCCGCTGCCGGCCAACCGGACGCCCCCACCCGGCACTCGACGATCGAGTGCTTGAAGAGTGCGCGGCGCAGGGCAGCGCACCGGAGTTAGCTTCGCTGAGGTGAGGACATGATGCTGTTCGACGATTTGAGAGATAACGAGTGGGCGCTGGTCGAGGGTCTGTTTTGCTCGGAACCCGCACGGAGTGAGCGGCGCGGCCGCCCCCGGGTGGAAGCCCGCTCGGTGGTGAACGCCGTGCTGTGGGTGCTGTCGACCGGAGAAGGCTGGTCGAAGCTGCCGGGCCGCTATCCGTCGCCGCCGACTTGCCGCCGTCGCTTCGACGAATGGCAGGCCGACGGCACGCTCGCCGAAATCGTGAAGCGACTCGGCACGAGCGGTCGGCAGATCTCCCTGCGCGGGCGCATCGGCGCAAGCGCTGCGAAGCCGCCTGCACCGCCGAGCCGCGACCGGCTGCGCGGCGCCTTCTGGACCAACCCGGAATCCTGGCGTGCGCCCGTGAAGATGGCGTAACGAATGCTCGATCGGGCGGCCTCGGCCGCCCGGTTTCTTTCTGCGACGCGACTTGCTCGCGACGCCCGCGTTGCCGTCGATTACCGTTGTCGTGCCGCGATACATCTATTTACCAATATTTACAGCAAGCCTGCACTCCCGCGCTTACCTTAGCGACATATCAACAGGCCGCGTCGACGGCTTGAAGGGAGCCCCGCCATGAAACCAATGTCACTGCTCGTTGCATGCGGCATTGTCATTTCCCTGGCGTTGTCCGCTCCAGCCCATGCCGACGATCGCGCGAAGCCACCCCATCGCCAGCAGGATCACCGGAACACGCTCCGCCAGCCGCCGTCCGCCAACCCGCCCAGCCGGCAGACCGTGCCGCGTGGCGACCTGCGCGGCGACATCGCCAGCAATGCGCGAGCGCGTATCGGCTCGCAGCCGTCCGACGTACCGCGTCATCCGTAGTCCTGCCAATTTCGGGATTTCGCCCAAGAAAATACCCGCGGCCGGGAACTGCGCCGCACGCGACGAGTCACAACGTTGCCATGAGCACAGCGTGGCAACAGCAAAAGTATCCGGTACGCCCGTATCCTCGCGATACGGGCTTTTTTTTGGGTGTCGCCAGCCGCATGGCGATGCGGGCGGCGGGATGATCGGCCGCTACAGGCGGCTTTCGAGAATCGCCACGGCACTCGCTTCGCTCAATGCGTAGTCGGCCATGCGGCGATCTGTCCAGGAAAGTAATTTCTCGTCGCGCTCGAGGCGCGAGAATTCGGCTCGACCGCTTTCGGTCAGCACGGCAATGTCGACCGGTGCATGGAAGCCCGGCGCTGGAGCAACGGTTTTCTGCCTGACCGTGTCCATCAGCCCGAGCGAACGGAGATACTCGAACACGCCCGGGCGGCGCGCCCACGGTACCTGGCGGTACTGCACTCGTCTCAATGCGTCGAGCACCGCTTCATTGGAATACGTGGCCATCTCGATTCTTTCTTAAAGTGCAGCGACAATGCGAAGCGGCGCGCCGGGCGGCGTCACCGCCCGCCGATACCGCCACCGATTCTGGGGGCCGACGTTCGGCGTCGCGTCAGGGCCGGATCGTCAGCCGTCCATAAAAAGACACCATACCCCAATCAAATTGATTCTGTTCGATTCATTTGTACTTCTCTTCATCTGTTTCATGCTCTGCCGCAAGCGGCGACGAATCATCTCGATCGCCGCCGTTGCGCTGCTCTGGCTGCTCGCGACGGGCTGGCTCGCCGCGCCGCTGATCGCCTGGAGCGAGGCAGGCGTCGTACCCGTCGAGCACCCGGACATGCACGGACGGACCACACTGATACTCATCGGCGCCGGAACGAAGCGCACCGACTCCGGGCTGCAGCCGCCACCCGATGGAGCCGCCCGCATCCACAAGATCGCCGCGCTCTACCGCACCTGCCGGCAGCAGGCCGAGCGCTGCACCGTGGTAATGTCGGGCGGCGACCCGCAGAATCACGGCGAAACCGAGGCTGCCGTATACGGGCGCCAACTCGTCGCCGAAGGCGTCGCGCCCGCGGATCTCGTTCTGGAACCGGATAGCCGCACAACCTACGAAAACGCGAAATTCACTGCATCTATACTACGCTCACAGTATGACGACGCACGCATTCTCGTCACTTCGTCATACCAGATGCGCCGCGCATTGCTCGATTTCCACCGTTTCGGGATCGATCCTCAACCCGTCTATGCGAATCGCCGACGCGCTCAAACGGGTTGGCGGCCGCGCTGGCTCAATGTGGTCAATGCCGAGCAAGCGCTGCACGAACTGGTCGGCATCGCTCAGTTCCATGTCTATCGATGGCTTGGATGGTTCTGACCGCTGCTGCGGGGAAACCTGAGCGGAAATGACTGCGGCGGCTACGATGGCAGGCGCGTGACGAAGTGCGTGAAGTGTTGCGCGACTTCAACGGGACCTTGCGCCGCGCCACGATCCGATGCACATTGATCCGTCACTTTTGTTACACTCGACACGCACTCGATTGCAGTCGCCAGACAAAACGGCAACACTCGGGTTCATCACCACTTAGCGGAGGTAAAGCAATGAAGAAGACGTCCCTGGCTATCCTGGTAGCGATGTCGGCGCTGACTGGCGCAGCGTATGCGCAAGAGAGCACGGAAATCAAGACGATTACCGATCCGGCCAAGATCTCCGAGATCGAGCAGCGCGCACAGGCACTGCAACAGCAGCAAGCGGCTGAAGCCGCACAGCCGGCGATGCAGGAAGAGCATCATCATCACCACGGCAAGAAGGCTGCTCACCACAAGGCTGCCGCGAAGAAGGCTGCCAAGGCCGCAGACGCTGCCAGCCAGTAAGTTCGGCGGTACCGCACAAGCGAAAAGCCGAATCCGGGCAACCGGGTTCGGCTTTTTTGGTTGCGGTGCCCGTGCGCTGTGCTAAAGTCGCGCACCGAAATTTTCCACCCGTGCGCACCCCGGTGCGGAGGACAGCATGAGCAACATTCAACTCGACATCGAGTGGACCGAAGCAGCCACTCGCCAGATCAAGCAACTGATGCCCCGCGGCTCGGCTGACGCGTTCCTCGCGCTGCCGCCGATCGAGTGCCTGCCGATGGAGGGCGACGTGCTTTTCCTCGGCCCGCAAGGCAAGCAGCAACCGTTCATCGTCGCAGAGCGCCAGTACCATCACGACGGCGACGCCGACTGGACGATCATCCTGATCCTCGACGTACCCAACACGTCGCACTGATGCACCCCGCGACCGGACACGTCCGGTCGCCCCACCCGGCTCAAACGAGCTTCGACAGCACGCGGATTTCGGAACGCTCGATCCAGTCCGCGGCCGCTTCGCGATAAGCGAGAATGTGCGCGGAACGCGCATGCGCAGCCAGCGCCTCCTCGCTTTCCCAGCGCTCAATGAATACGAACCGCGCGGGCTCCCTCAAGTCCCGATGCAGGTCGTACTGCAATGCCCCTGCTTCGTTGCGGGTCGGCTCGACGATCCCTTCGAGCTGGGCGCGCAACTTCTCCTCGGCGCCCGGTTTCGCCACGATCAGCGCCACGACTGCAATTTCCGCCATTCCCGCCTCCTTCCTCTGGAAAAGCACGAGAATACGCGCATCACGTATCGGCTGCGCCGGCACCGCACCGCCGGAGGCCCCAAAAAAATAGCCCGCGCTTCAGAGAAGCGCGGGCGAAACCGTCGCCCTACGAGGATAGGCGACGGGGCCATCGAGATCCGCACGCTGGCGCGGATCGTCATCAGTTGCGCCGACGCTCGTCGCGTCGACATTCGAGGACGTAGATACCGTTGATCGGGCGCTCGCGGCACACCCCCCGGTATCTGACGCCATCCTCCCTGTTTCAACAATTTCAACTTATAAAGCAGGTTGCGTGCCAGGCACGCACAATCGACTACCTTATTGATTTATAAGGAAAATTTTTTACCATCGACAATGTCGCATACGTTTTTCAGCCGTAACACGCGGATGTTACGTAACGTCACGAGGAGGGACGGAACCCTCCCGCACATGTGCGCGCCGGCGAGCGGCCATAAAAAAGCCCGCCATATGGCGGGCTTTTCAGTGGCGGGGAGAAACGCCGAAATCAGCGGAGCTGATTCACGAGCAGCCCCATGATCTGACGAGCCGGTGACGAGGTGTCAATTGCGCCCGAATCGTCGACGACCGCGACACGCGTCTGGTCGGCCGTGAGTGCCTTCACGTTGACACGGTATTGCTTCGCCTGCTTTTCCTTCTTGCCGTGGAACAACTGACTCCAGAAGCCCTGCTCGGCCGAAGTCAGATCCTTCGGATCGACATAGCGCACGAAATACAGGCCCTTCGTGCGATCGCGATCGTCGACCGTGAAGTTCGCACGATCGAGCGCGAGACCGACGTGCAACCACGACCGGTCGTACGGCTCGCCAAGCGTGACTTCCGACGGGACGGCAGCTTCAGCCGCATCGTTGCCTTGCGCCGACGTGCGTGAGACGTTTTGCGCGGCAATCGCTGCAGCAGCCTTCGACGATGCGTCGGCGTCGGCCTTCTTGTCCTTGTCCTTCGGTATCGTGTTGTCCTTGATGTTCGCGATTGGCGGCTCGCCGTTCTTCGCGCGCTGCTCGTTCTGTGCGAGCACCGCCATCAATCGCTTCAGGTATTCGGTCTCGAGTGCCGGATCATTCGGCTTCGGTTCCCACTTGCTCGAATCGTTGTTCGAGCCCGTGATCGCTTCGCGCATCCCCTTCTGGCTGATGAAGACATAGGTGCCGCCGTTCGGCGCCGAATCGAGACGCGTACGGTACTTGTTGCGCTCGGCCGTCACGTACGAGTTGCCCATCGCCTTCGAGATCACGCCACGGATCAGGCCGTCGTTGATCTGCGGATGCGTTTCGTTCCAGTCGGTTTCCATCACGCCCTTGTCGCGCTGGTCGACGACGAGCAGGAAGCCCTGCTCCTGCCAAAACCGGCGAACCTGCGGCCAGATGTCGGCCGGCTGCTTGCCGTCGATCACGAGCCAGCTCTCGGTGCCATCGCGCTGGATATGCATACCGGGCACGGCCGGAGCGACAGTGTCCAGCGCAGGCGCTGCCTGCTGGACCTGCTGTAGCGAGGAAAGGGAAGTCGCGCCGCCCTGGGGCGGCAGCGAACGCTGATCGGCCGTCTCGTCGAGCATATTGGGCGGCACTGCGAGCGACGCTTCCTTCGATTTCGAATCGCTCTTGTAGTCCACTTTCGTGGGCGACGACGTACCGCAACCGGCAACGAGCGCGCCGGTGGCGAGCACTGCAGCGAACCGCATGGTAAGACGAAGATCAGTCATGTTCGGGGAATCCTCTTCCGCTAAATCACGGCGCTTTCCGTGGATCAACCTTGCATTTTACCGGGGCCGCGCCACGATGTGCAAAAAAGCGACGGGCAAGAAAAAACCCGCGCCAGCTTAAGCTGACGCGGGTTCTTGTCTGGTCGGGGCGAGAGGATTTGAACCTCCGACCACCTGCACCCCATGCAGGTACGCTACCAGGCTGCGCTACGCCCCGAAAGAAAAAAATTATAACAGACAGTTTTCCGATTTAGAACGGGTCGCATGCATTTTGTGAATGTTCTTGTGAAATTTTTTGGGCGCAGCGGTTCTGATGCAAGCAACGACGCGCTTGGCACAACGCTGCGCGCCGGCCAGACGGCCTCGCCTTCACCGCTTGCGTGCGACACAGATGACCGTCAGCCCGGCGACGCGGTTGAAACGGAACATCGGCAGCTCGATCCGACAGATCGTCTTGAGCAGGCCGTTCACGAACGGATGGTGACGACGCAATTGCGACGCCGGCACACTCGGTTGCCGCCGCACGCGCTCGCCGAGCCGCAACGCTGCCGCGAGCGGAAACGTGAGGCCGAAATAATAGGCGCCGTGCTCGACGTCGAGCCCCGCGCGACGTACCACGTCCTCGAGACTGCCGAGCGTATATCGGCGCTTGTGCTCCAGAAAATCATCATGACCGCTCCAGAGGAACTGGAACGCGGGAACCGTGATCAGGAAGCGGCTGCCCGAAGGCGCGCCCTTTACATACTGCGTGAGCAGACCGACATCGTCGTCGACATGCTCGAGCACGTCCATCAGCAACACGAGATCGGCATCGAATCGATCAACGGATCGCCGAAAGTGGATGGGCTTGCCGGCCGCCTCGCCATCGGTATCGTCGGCGTAGCTCGTATCGACACACCAAGCTTCCGTCGCCTGCGTACGCTCCAGCAAGTGCTTCGAGAAGAAGCCGGAGCCTGCACCGACATCGAGTATCCGGTTCGCACCTGGCGCCCCCAGGAACCGACGGATCGCACTCGCCTTCGACGCGTAGTACCAGTGATCCCCCACGCCCGCACCCAATACGTCGACTTCCTTGAGATCCATGACGCTTCCCCGTGATGGCTACCGTGCTTTGGTCGATATAGTCACTGCTACCGATCTTACCTCGCTGCTGCCACCGATCCTACCTGCCCCAACGCGCAACCGACAGTGGCAACCCGCTTTCCAACCTAATCGAAAAGGACGATGGCCGGTTCGCCGTAAATCGCTACCGTGCGGTTACCCGGCGCGAGATCGATGCGCGCGGGCGAACCGTCCGACTGCTTGCCGATCGATCCGGCCGCCCCGGCTTTGCCGCGTCGCGCGTGATACAGGAAGCGGTTTCGGTCACCACCGCGGTCGCGACCTCTTGTAACCGTCTCCGACACAGGGCATTGAATGCATCAGAAAAACGAAATTTCCCGTCGACATTTTCTCCGGCTGGGCGTCGGCACGATAGGCATGGCGCTGGGAAGCGCATCGTTTCTGTCGGCATGCGGAGGCGACTCGATTTCGGTCTCGCCCGTCACGACACCGCGGCTGAGTTCCGCTTCGAATTTTCGCGACACGGCCGGGCCGGACGGAACCGGCTACATGACAACGAGCGGTGCCAAGATGAAGAAAGGTGTGATCTATCGTTCATCCGCGCTCGCGTTGTCGGCCGCGGATGTCGCCACCGTCGGCACGCTCGGCATCGGGCAGGTTTGCGACCTGCGCACGCCCGCCGAGATCAAGACGCAACCGGATGTGCCGCTGGCCGGCGCCACCTGGCAAAACCTCAACGTGCTCGGGGCCGCCAGCATCGATCCGATCCCGACCACCGGCGCCACCGCGACGGCTTTCATGTCGAGCATGTACCGCGCGTTCGTCACGTCGGACACCGCGCATGCCAGCTATCACGCGCTCTTCACCGGCTTCGCTGCCTCCGGCGAAAACCTGGTGTTCCACTGCACGGCCGGCAAGGATCGCACGGGATGGGCAACCGCGATCCTGCACACGATCCTCGGCGCGTCCGAACAGACGATACTCGCCGACTATCTGCTAACGAACGTCTATAGCGCATCGGAAATCGCCGCTTCGGTCGCCCAGGCGCAAAAAGCCGGCGGGCAAAATGCGGCAGACATGATGACCGCGCTGCAAGGCGCACACACCGACTATCTGCAGGCGGCATTCGATCAGGTCACCGCGTCGTACGGCTCGATGGCGTCGTATGTCGCGAACGGCCTGCAACTCGACCAGGCGACGCTGAACGCAATCCGCCAGCGCATGCTGACCTGACCGACCTGCGCGCCGCCGCGACGGGGTCGGATCGTATCCACGCCGCGCCTGCTGCAACGCAAATCCGACGAAACCCGCACCGGCCAAGGCTGGAGCGGGTTTGCCCAGGCGCAGCAAGAGCCGCCGATGACGGGTCGCGTCAACCAAACGACCGTTTGATCCAGCCGTCCAACCACCCCGAATCCGTTGTCCCGCAGCCCATCGGCCGGCCCCGCCCGGGCGCCCGTTGTTTGGTAACGCCGCTCTAGCGCGCTATGCCACACTGCACCGCATCGACGCTCGCGCCGTGCAGTGGCGCGCGCAGCCGTCGATCACGACAAGACATGGAGACAGACGATGCGGAATGCGGTCCGGCGCGGCCATCGCTCGCCTTTGGCAATTTTCGACTGGTTTTCCGGCCCGCCACGCGCGGCCCGCCCCATCTCGCCCAGGACATCCCGCGCGTTCGGCTGCGGCGTACTGGCGCTCGCCATGCTGTGTGCCGGTTGCGCGGAATCATCCGCGCAGCGCGACGGCAACACGTCGGCCGCGTCGACGAAGATAGAACGCACCAAGGCCGAACGCCTCGCCCGCGAGCAGCAGGTCGCACGCACCGTGCCGTCGCTCGCATCGATCAGCCTCACGCAATCGCGCCCGTTCACGCTGCGCGACTCGGGCCAGAACGGCGCGATGACGTTCCTGCGCGACGTCGATTTCCGTATCGTCAACAACCTCGGCTTCTTCATCCACCAGCTGTCAGCGACGCTCGTGCCGACGCAGGCCGGCGCGCCGATCGTATTCGACGATCCGACAAGTTTCGAGATCGACGTGCATGAAGGCACGGTCACGCTCGACAACGCGAAGCTGACCGCCCTCTTCAACACCTACATCTTCGGCTACCGCAACGCACCGCTGCGCAAGCTCGCCGTATCGGCCGGCGACGGCGTGATTCATCTGCAAGGCGAGATGCAGCGCGACGGCTGGGTGCCGTTCTCGCTGACCGGCACGCTCGCGATCCGCGATGGCAGCCAGCTCGTGTTCCATCCGATGGGTGTGCAGGTATCGGGCATCAACGCGCAGCCCGTGATGCGCGCGGCCAACGTGAAGATGGCCGACCTGCTGAAAGTCCAGACGCCGATCGCGCAGCTCGCCGGCGACGATCTCGTGATGTCGGTCGACAAGCTGATGCCGCCGCCACGCCTGAAGCTCACGATCACCGCGTTGCGCGTGACGCCGGCCGGCCTCGACCTGAAGCTCGACGACGGCACGCACGCCGGCTTCGCGATGCCCGCGAACGCACCGCAGCAGGCGATGGTCATTCGCGGCGGCGACGTGAAGTTCATGCGCTCGATGCCGATGAACGCGGACATCCTGATCGGCCCGGTCGACTCCACGAAGCCCGGCCAGACTTTCGTGTTCGACCTGTATCACTACCGCGACCAGGTGTCGGCCGGCTACTTCAACTTCGACGAAAGCGGCGCGATGGCGATCCGGATGCCCTCGTATGCGGGCCCGGCCAGCGGCGCGCCGCTCGGCAACGCGGCCGCGCGCCTGAACGACAGCTTCCTCGCCGCGCAGCAGAATGCGCTGCGCGACATACGACAGCACTGGGAAGCCTATGCGCTCGCGGCAAACACCGCCTCCCCTCGCATGCAGAAGGTTGCGATGCGCCGCACGTCGACCACGCCGTTCAACGAACGGCACGTGTCGAACCGCAACCCGACGATCCACTTGCGCAACGTCGACTTCAACCTGTCCGGCGATATCGGCTTTCACGTCGAGGATCTCGACGTGGAACTCGTATCGAAGCGGCCCGGCGACCCCGTCGATCTCGACGACCCGAACCAGTACGACATCCGCATTCTCGGCGGCACCGTCGTCGAGTCGTGGAAGGCGATGTCCGCGCTCTTCAACAGCTATCTGCTCGACTACTCGCCGCGTTCGCTCAACGACTTGCAACTGAGCGCGGACGGTACGAACCTGCGTGTCCAGGGCGGCATCAAGCTGTGGAATCACGTGCCGGGAGTCTGGCTGCCGACCGACATGAAGGGCACGCTGTCCGTGCTCGACGATCGGCACCTCGCGTTCAAGCCGTCCCAGGTGTCGGTGCTCGGCATTCCGCAGGCGAAGCTGTTGCGTTCGCTCGGCATCGAGCTCGCTTCGCTGACGCCGTTGCAGCGGCGCGGCGCGGAACTACGTGGCGACACGCTCGTGCTCGACCAGTACACCGTGTTCCCGCCACCCGTGCTGAACGGCAAGCTTGGACAGGCAACGGTCGAGCGCGACGGGCTGCGCCTCACGTTCAGGCGCATGGCAGGCCCGCCCGCGCCGCAACGGCCGCAGATCGATGCTCCGAGCTACATGTGGATGGAAGGCGGCGACATGAAGATGTTCAACGTGCTCGAACTGAACGTGCGCGCGCTGATCCGGAATTCGGCCGAGGCCGGCCCGATGCGTTTCGACCTGTACGGCTACCGCAGCCAAGTCGCGCAAGGCTCGGTGCGGATGCTGCCGGACGGCACGCTGGTCGTCGACATGGGGCAGAAAAACCCGCTCGCATCACGCTGAAGCGCACACGACACGCATGAAAGAAGCCCGGTGGCACGTCGCCAACCGGGCTTTTCATTTCATCCTTCGCGCTTCGCGCTCAGTCGTGCTTCAGTCCGTCGATCACGTCGAGCAGCGCCTGCCGCAATGCAATGACGTCGACGGTTGCACCCGGCTTGCCCGGCGCGCGTGCATCGGTAGCCTGCGCTTCCGGCTCGACGGGTGTGGCCGCGGCCCGCTCGGCGGCCGGCGCATCAAGCCGGTTGCGCGCACCGTTGATCGTGAATCCCTGCTCGTACAGCAATTCGCGAATCCGCCGGATCAGCAGCACTTCGTGGTGCTGGTAGTACCGGCGATTGCCGCGCCGCTTCACCGGCCGCAGTTGAGTAAATTCCTGTTCCCAATAACGCAGCACATGCGGCTTGACCCCGCACAGTTCGCTGACTTCACCGATCGTGAAGTAGCGCTTCGCGGGAATCGGAGGCAAGACGACTTTCTCAACCGTAGTGGTCATCGTCGGTTAACCGTCGGTAAAGGGTGCGCGGCGGCCGCGCGGGGGCGTCAGCGCGCGGGGCTTACTCCGCGCCGTTTTCGACCAGCGCCTTCAGCTTCTGGCTCGCGTGGAAGGTTACCACCCGGCGAGCCGCGATCGGAATCGCCTCGCCCGTCTTCGGATTGCGGCCCGGACGCTGCGGCTTGTCGCGCAACTGGAAGTTGCCGAACCCCGACAGCTTGACGCTTTCGCCGTTTTCGAGCGCGTCGCGAATCACCTCGAAAAACGCCTCGACCATGTCCTTCGCTTCACGCTTGTTCAGCCCGACGCTGTCGAACAGCAGCTCCGCCAGTTCCGCCTTCGTCAGCGTGGGCGTCTCGGCGGACGCCGGCGCCGAAGCGTCGCGGTTCATGGCGCTGCGTTGCGCCGTCAGGAGGGCTTCGAATTCACTCGAGGTCATGTCGTTCATATCTGCCATACAGCGCGTTAAATCAAAACTTACGATTGGAAAAGGCCGCCCGCGAGCGGGCGAACCTTCTCCTTAGCCGCGCAGGCGCGCACCGGCACGAGCCATCCGCTCGACCAGCGTCTGGATCGCCTGATCGACGACCTCGTCCTGCAGCGTGCCAGCCGCGTCCTGCAGCGTCACGCGGAAGGCAAGGCTCTTCTCGTGCGCGGCAAGACCACCGGAAGTATTTGATTTTGCACGAAATTCGTCGAAGAGTACAACCTTCTGAACGAATCGGCAGGCCTCTTCGGCAAGCGCCTTCTTCATTTCGTCGAAAAGTGCCTGAACCTCGACCGCCTGATCGACGACAACGGCGATATCGCGACGAACCGGCGGGAATTTCGACACGTCGGTCGGCGCGGGCAACGCACGCGCAATCAGCGCATCCGCATCGATCTCGAACATCACCGGCGCTTGCGGCAGCTCGTACTTCTGCATCAGGCGCGGGTGCAGCTCGCCGATCCAGCCGACCGCACGGCCGTCGACTTCGATCCGCGCGCTGCGGCCCGGATGGAGGGCCGGATGCTCCGCCTTCACGAAACGCGCGGCAGCGGGCGCGAGCAGCGCCTCGAGATCGCCCTTCACGTCGAAGAAATCGACCGCGCGGGTCGCTGCGCCCCACTGCTCATCGAGCGCCGGACCATAGGCAAGCGCACCGACGCGCTTCGGCTGCACATAACCCTCGACCGTCAGCTCACCAGCCTTCGCCGCCGCATCGGCGAGGAACACGCGGCCAGCCTCGAACACCCGCACGCGATCCGCGCGGCGGTTCAGGTTGTGGCGCAGCACGGAAATCAGGCTGCCGAACAGCGTCGTGCGCATCACCGACAGTTGGCTCGCGATCGGGTTCAGCAGCCGGATCGGGTTGTCGTTGCCGGCGAAATCGCGCTCCCACTCCGCATCGACGAAGCTGAAATTGACGGTTTCCGCGTAGTCGCGCGCGGCAAGCGCGTGACGGATGTCGTGGATCGAGCGCCGCGTCTCGTTGGTCGCACGCATTTCGCTCGTCGCGACCGGCGGACGCGCCGGGATCTTTTCGAAGCCGTAGATGCGCGCCACTTCCTCGATCAAGTCTTCCTCGATCTCGATGTCGAAGCGATGCGACGGCGGCGTGACGAGGAACGCGTCGTCTTCACGCTCGAACGGCAGGCCGAGGCGCGTGAAGATGCTGGCGATCTCGTCGGCGCCGATCTGCACGCCGATGATGCGGTTCGCGCGCGATACGCGCATCTTCACCGGCGCACGCTGCGGCAGGTTCACGGACTGATCGTCGACCGGCCCGGCCTTGCCGCCGCAGATCTCGAGAATCAGTTGCGTGATGCGCTCGACGTGCTCGACGGTCGTCGCGTAGTCGACGCCGCGCTCGAAGCGATGCGCCGCATCGGTCGAGAAGTTGTACTTGCGCGCACGGCCGCGGATGCTGTCCGGCCACCAGAATGCGGCTTCCAGGTAGATGTTGGTCGTATCGAGCGTAACGGCCGTGCTGTCGCCGCCCATGATGCCGGCCAGGCTTTCGACCTGGCGGTCGTCCGAAATCACGCCGACCGTTTCATCGAGTTCGACCGTGTTGCCGTTGAGCAGCTTCAGCGATTCGCCACGCTTGCCCCAGCGCACCTCGATGCCGCCGTGGATCTTGTCGAGATCGAACACGTGCGACGGGCGGCCGAGCTCGAACATCACGTAGTTCGAGATGTCGACGAGCGCCGACACGCTGCGCTGGCCGGAACGCTCGAGACGCTCGACCATCCACTGCGGGGTCTTCGCATGCGCGTTCACGCCGCGGATCACGCGCCCCGAGAAACGGCCGCACAGATCGGGCGCGGCAATGTGCACCGGCAGCGTCTCGTCGAGCTCGACGCGCACCGGGCGGATGTCGACCGGCGTCAGCGGCGCGCCGGTGATCGCGGCCGTCTCGCGTGCGATTCCGAACACGGACAGGCAGTCGGCCTTGTTCGGCGTCAGCTTGATTTCGAAGATCGTGTCGTCGAGATTGAGCGTCTCGCGGATGTCCTGGCCGACCGGCGTATCTTCCGGCAGCACCAGCAGGCCGCTGTGATCCTCGGACAGCTTCAGCTCGCGCGCCGAGCACAGCATCCCCTGGCTCTCCACGCCGCGCAACTTCGACAGCTTGATCGCGAACGGCTTGCCGCCCTCTTCTGCCGGCGGCAGTTCCGCGCCGACCAGCGCGACCGGCACCTTGATGCCGGGCGCGACGTTCGGTGCGCCGCAGACGATATTCAGCGTCGCACCGGTGCCGGCGTCGACCTGGCAGACATTGAGCTTGTCCGCATCCGGATGCTTGACGACTTCGAGCACGCGGCCGACGACGATCTTCGACGTCGGCGGCGCAGCCTTGCTCAGCGATTCGACTTCGAGCCCCGCCATCGTCAGCGCGTGCGACAGTTCGTCGGTTGTCAGCTGCGGGTCGACAAAGGTTCTCAACCAGGATTCAGGGAATTGCATGGATGTCTACGTTCGAAACAGGTTAGATCGACGCCCGGGCCCCGTCGGATCGGCCGTCGGGGCGTGCGCGGGCACAGGTCGGCGCGGCGCGCGGCGTTACGCGAACTGGCGCAGGAAACGCAGGTCGTTCTCGAAGAACAGCCGGAGATCCTGTACGCCGTAGCGCAGCATCGTCAGGCGCTCGAGGCCGCTGCCGAACGCAAAGCCGATGTAGCGCTCGGGATCGAGGCCCATGTTGCGAATCACGGTCGGATGCACCTGCCCCGAACCGGAGATCTCGAGCCACTTGCCGGCGTTCTTGCCTTGCTCGAACATCATGTCGATCTCGGCCGACGGTTCCGTGAACGGGAAATACGACGGACGGAAGCGCACGAGGATGTCGTCGCGCTCGAAGAATTTTTTCAGGAAGTCGGTATAGACGCCCTTGAGGTCGGCGAAGCTGATGTTTTCGTCGATCCACAGCCCCTCGACCTGATTGAACATCGGCGAGTGGGTCGCATCGCTGTCGACGCGATACGTGCGGCCCGGCGCGATCACCTTGATCGGCGGACGGTTCATGCGCGCGTAACGCACCTGCATCGGGCTCGTGTGCGTGCGCAGCAGCAGCTGGCGGCCGTCGGCATCCTTGCCTTCGACGTAGAAGGTGTCCTGCATCGAACGCGCCGGATGGTTCTCCGGGCTGTTCAGCGACGTGAAGTTGTACCAGTCGGTCTCGATTTCGGGGCCATCGGCCACATCGAAGCCGATCGAGCCGAAAATCTGTTCGACACGCTCCCACGTGCGCATCACGGGGTGCAGGCTGCCTGCTCCGGCGCCGCGGCCCGGCAACGTCACGTCGATCGCTTCGGCAGTGAGGCGCTGATTCAGCAGCGCGTCGGCCAGTGCCTGACGACGTGCGGTCAGCGCGGCTTCAACCTGCTGCTTCGCGACGTTGATGCGTGCGCCTTCGGTCTTGCGTGCTTCGGGATCGAGCTTGCCGAGACCCTTCAGCAACTCGGTCAGCGCGCCCGACTTGCCGAGAAATCGTGCTTTCTCGTTTTCGAGCGTGGTGATGTCGGCAGCCTGTTCGAAGGACTGCTGCGCGTCGGCGACAATCTGGTCCAGATCCATAGATCCCATCATTTCCAACGTCATTCGGTCTTGGCGAGCGAAATCGCCCACCAAACAAAAAAGGGGCTCGGAAGAGCCCCGTTTTCGCTGCAGCGGCCGAGACTACCGGAACATCGCTGCAACTAACCACGCAGTGCTAATTTCGCAATTAGGCTGCAACGGCGGCTTTCACCTGCTTGACGATCGCAGCAAAAGCAGCCTTGTCGAACACCGCCATATCGGCCAGCACCTTACGGTCGAGTTCGATCGACGCCTTCTTCAGGCCGTTGATGAACACGCTGTAGGTCATGTCGTGCTGGCGAACTGCCGCGTTGATACGCGTGATCCACAGTGCGCGGAACACACGCTTCTTGTTGCGGCGATCGCGGTACGCGTACTGACCAGCGCGCATCACCGCCTGCTTGGCGATGCGGTAGACGTTATTGCGGCGGCCGCGATAACCCTTGGCCAGGTTGATGATCTTCTTGTGGCGGGCCCGTGCGGTTACCCCACGTTTGACTCGAGGCATGTTTCTCTCCTTAGAGTATCAGTTAGGGGTTACGCGAACGGCAGCATCGCGCGGACGGAGTTCAGATCGGAATCATGAACTGCCGTTGCGCCGCGCAGGTGACGCTTGTTCTTCGTGGTTTTCTTGGTCAGGATGTGACGCTTGAAGGCTTGACCGCGCTTGACGGTACCGCCCGGCCGCACCACGAAGCGCTTTGCAGCACTCTTCTTGGTCTTCATCTTAGGCATGACGAACAACTCCAGTTTATTAGATGGCGATGGGTGTGCGGTTGGCTTGCGCCCTTGACCCGCCCTTCGAAACCCAGTCCACTTGTGTACGGCGAACCGCTTGCGCAGCCGCCGTCATTGTTGGCACGCCGCCCTGACCGGGCAACGCGCCGAACCACTGCGAACCTGCGCGCGAAGCGCGCGGGCCCGTTACTTCTTTTTCTTCGGCGAAAGCACCATGATCATCTGGCGCCCTTCCATCTTCGGCATCTGCTCGACCTGGCCGACTTCCTCGAGATCCGTGCGCAGACGCTCAAGCATCCGCATACCGATTTCCTGGTGAGCCATTTCGCGGCCGCGGAAACGCAACGTGATCTTCGTCTTGTCGCCTTCTTCGAGGAAGCGCACGAGATTGCGGAGCTTGACGTTGTAGTCACCGTCATCGGTACCCGGGCGGAACTTGACTTCCTTGACCTGGATGACCTTCTGCTTCAGCTTCGCTTCGTGTTGCTTTTTCGATTCCTGGTACTTGAACTTGCCGTAATCCATCAGACGGCAAACCGGGGGAACCGCTTGCGGCGCGATTTCCACCAGGTCAACATCCAGTTCTTCCGATTTACGGAAAGCATCAGCGAGTTTTACGATACCGAGCGGCTCGTTCTCGATCCCGACCAGGCGCACTTCCGGCGCAGTGATTTCACCGTTGATGCGGTGCGACGACTTATCAGTAGCGATGTTACGTTTCCTCTAAAAATTAAAAAAACGAGCCGCGCTGCCAGGGCGGTTACTTGAACGACCGCAGGTCTTCCTGCAGACGCTCAACGAAGGCATCGACCGGCATCACGCCAAGATCGACGCCGCCACGGGCACGCACGGCTACCGTTTGCGCATCACGCTCCTTATCACCCACGACGAGGAGATAAGGCACCTTTTCCAGCGTGTGCTCGCGTATTTTATAGCTAATCTTCTCATTGCGCAAATCGGCCGTCACTCTAACCCCTTGTTTTTGCAACGATTGGGCCAGAGATTGCGCATATTCGGCCTGACTTTCGGCGATATTGAGCACAACTGCCTGGAACGGCGCGAGCCAGGCCGGCATCGCACCAGCGTGGTGCTCGATCAAAATGCCGAGGAAACGCTCCATCGAACCGACGATTGCACGGTGCAGCATCACCGGACGACGGCGGCTGCTGTCATCCGCGACATACTCGGCGCCGAGACGCTCCGGCAGCACCATGTCGAGCTGCAGCGTGCCGCACTGCCACGAACGGCCGAGCGCATCCTTGATGTGATACTCGATCTTCGGACCGTAGAACGCACCCTCACCCGGCAGCTCTTCCCACGTGAGGCCGCAGGCCGTCAGCGCATCGCGCAGGCCCTGCTCGGCGCGATCCCAGGTTTCGTCCGTACCCGCGCGTTGCTCCGGGCGCAGCGATAGCTTGATGTCGATGTGATCGAAGCCGAAGTCCTTGTACACGCTCATTGCCAGCGTGTTGAACGCGATCGATTCCGAGATGAACTGGTCTTCCGTACAGAAGATGTGCGCATCGTCCTGCACGAAGCCGCGCACGCGCATCAGACCGTGCAGCGCGCCCGATGCCTCGTTGCGGTGACACGAACCGAATTCCGCGTAACGCAGCGGCAGGTCGCGATACGAACGCAGGCCGTGCTTGAACACCTGGACGTGGCCGGGGCAGTTCATCGGCTTGATCGCGTAGTCGCGCTTCTCCGACTCCGTCGTGAACATGTTCTCGCGGTAGTTCTGCCAGTGGCCCGACGCTTCCCACAGCGAGCGGTCCATGATCATCGGCGTCTTGATCTCGAGGTAACCGGCTTCGTTCACGCGGCGGCGCATGTACTGCTCGACCTGCTGCCACAGCGCCCAGCCCTTCGGATGCCAGAACACCATGCCCGGCGACTCTTCCTGCATGTGAAACAGGTCGAGCTGCTTGCCGAGCTTGCGGTGGTCGCGCTTTTCCGCTTCCTCGAGCATGTGCAGGTACTGGTCCTGGTCTTCCTTCTTCGTCCAGGCCGTGCCATAGATGCGCTGCAGCTGCTCGTTCTTCGAATCGCCGCGCCAGTACGCGCCCGCGACCTTCATCAGCTTGAAGACCTTCAGCTTGCCGGTGGACGGCACGTGCGGACCACGGCACAGATCGGTAAAGCCGCCGTGCGAATACAGCTTGATTTCATCGCTTTGCGGAATCGATTCGATGATCTCGGCCTTGTACTTCTCGCCGATGCTGCGGAAGTAGCCCGCCGCTTCGTCGCGCGACACGACACGGCGCGTGACGGGCTCGTCCTTCTTCACAAGTTCCTGCATGCGCTTTTCGATCTTTTCCAGATCTTCCGGCGTAAACGGGCGGTTGTACGAGAAGTCGTAATAGAAGCCGTTGTCGATCACCGGGCCGATCGTCACCTGCGCGTCCGGATACAGTTCCTTCACCGCGTACGCGAGCAAGTGCGCCGTCGAGTGACGGATGATGTCGAGGCCGTCGGCGTCCTTGTCGGTCACGATCGCGAGCGACGCGTCGCGGTCGATCACGGCCGACGTATCGACGAGCTCGCCATCGAGCTTGCCACCAAGCGCAGCCTTCGCAAGGCCGGGACCGATCGAGGCTGCAACCTCGGCAACTGTCACCGGATGCTCGTATTGTCGAACTGAGCCGTCAGGCAAGCGTATCGAAACCATAGCAATCTCCGTGATGCCGACAGTGGGCGGCAGACCAGGTACGCGATTTAAAAATCACGCGGGAAAATTTCGCGACAAAAAAAATGCGGCCCCGCTTTCGAGGGGCCGCATTCGATACTTCACTCAAACTGAAAGGGCGAAAGGGTTCCTCGACTAGCGTCGCTCCGAAAAGGTTTCGGTCAACGTTCGCGGTGTCATAACCGTATTCGCCTTGTTTGCGTTGAGTTATTTACTGCATCGAACACCCGGAGGACCGGGCATTCTCAATTCGTTGGTAGGCTCGATTGGACTCGAACCAACGACCCCCACCATGTCAAGGTGGTGCTCTAACCAGCTGAGCTACGAGCCTAGTGAAGCTAAGATTATATGGAGCCGTTACCCGCTTGGCAAGTATTTTTATGCAGTCGCAGCAAAATAACGGTGTTCGGACCCCATATCAGGACTTCCGACCGGCCCGCACGACGCCCTGCACCTCGCCGAGCAGTGTGCACGCGCGCTGCACCTGCGCCGAGTTCGAGACCTCGACCGTGAACTGCATGAATGCCGCGTTGCGGCGGCTCTGCGTCTTCACGCCCACGACGTTCATCTTCTCGCGCGCGAACACTTCGGAGATGTCGCGCAGCAACCCCTGCCGGTCGCTCGCCTCGATCATCAGGTCGACCGGATAGACGGACGCGCCGCGCCCGCCGAGCACGTCGGCCGACCAGGTCGTCTGCAGCACGCGCTCCGGCGCGCGCTCGACCATCCGGCGGAAGGTCGGGCAATCGGTGCGATGGATCGACATCCCCTTGCCGCGCGTGACGAAACCACTGATCGGATCGGGCGGCGCCGGACGGCAGCAGCGCGCGAGCTGGGTCAGCAGCGCGTCGACACCCACGACCAGCACGCCGGTCGACGCGCCGTGCGCCACGCTCGCACCGCTGCTGCGCTTCTCGAAATCGGCAGGCGCCTCGGGCGCCGGTTCGGGAGGCGGCGCATCGGACAGCGCGTGCTCGACATTGCGCAGGCTGAACTCCTCCTTGCCGACGACCGAGAACAGTTCCTCGGGCGACTTGAAGCCGAGCTTCGCGGCGAGGTTGTCCAGGTTGACCGACGTCTTGCCCTCGCGTTGCAGCGTCTTTTCGACGAGCGCGCGGCCATGCGAGACGTTTTCTTCCTGCTCGATCGAGTTGAACCACGCCCGCACCTTCTGACGCGCGCGCGAGCTCTTCAAATAGCCGAGCTGCAGGTTCAGCCAGTCGCGCGACGGCCCGCCCTCCTTCACCGCGACGATCTCGACCGTCTGGCCGTTTGCGAGCGGCGTGTTGAGCGGCACCATCGCGCCGTCGACGCGCGCGCCACGGCAGCGATGGCCAAGTTCGCTGTGCAGGTGGTACGCGAAATCGACCGGCGTCGCGCCCTGCGGCAACGCGATCACGCGCGCCTGCGGCGTCAGCACGTAGATGTGATCGTCGTCGAGCGACGTCTCGCGCAATTGCGCCCACGCCTTGTCGCCCGACTTTTCCGCGCCGTCCTCGACGTCGTCCTTCCATGCGAGCAGCTGGCGCAGCCATGCAATCTTCTCGTCGTACTTGTCGCTCGCCGAGAACTGGCCTCCATAGCCGCGCGCGCCGGCTTCCTTGTAGCGCCAGTGCGCGGCGACGCCGTACTCGGCGAAACGGTGCATCTCCTGCGTGCGGATCTGCACTTCGAATGCGCGGCCGTCGTCGCCAATCACCACCGTATGCAGCGACTTGTAGCCGTTCGGCTTCGGTCGCGAGATGTAGTCGTCGAATTCCTTCGGCACCGGCTGCCACAGGTGATGCACGATGCCGAGCACCGCGTAGCAATCCTTGATGTCCGGCACGATCACGCGAAATGCGCGCACGTCGTACAACTCGGAAAAATCGAGCTCCTTGCCGCGCATCTTGCGCCAGATGCTGTAGATATGCTTCGGCCGGCCGCTCACCTCGGCCTGGATGTTCGCGTCCGCCAGTTCGTGCTGCAGCCGCGCGATCGCCTGCGTGACGTACGCCTCACGCTCGATGCGCTTCTCGTCGAGCAGCTTCGCGATCCGCTTGTAGGTCACGGGATCCTCAAAGCGGAACGCGAGATCCTCGAGCTCCCACTTCAGCTGCCAGATACCGAGCCGGTTCGCGAGCGGGGCATAAATCTCGAGCGTCTCGCGCGCAACGTCGGGCGGCGGGTCGATCTTCGCGGCCGCGTAGTAGCGCAGCGACTGCAACCGCGACGCGAGCCGGATCAGCACCACGCGGATGTCCTGCGCGAAGGCGAGCAGCATCTTGCGCAGCGCCTCGATCTGCGTGCGCCGCTCTTCCGCCGCGTCGCGCCCGGAGTCGGGTTTCGCGTTCTGCGCGGCACGCAGGCTGACGGTGCCGAGCCGCAGCAGCTTGCGCACATCGGACACGAGCCGCGCCACTTCGTCGCCGAAACGCTCGGTCAGCTCGCGCTCGGGATCGCTCAGGTGCGGCGTCAGCACGAACAGCGCGGCGGCCTGCATCGCGGACGGATCGACGTTCAGCGTGCGCATGATCGCCGCCGTGCCCGCCGAGTGATCGGCCAGCAATTCGCCGGACGACAGGCGCGCGTCGCCGGCCCGCTCGCGCACGAACGCGAGCACGTCGTCGAACGACGGCGCCGCGACGGAAGAGGCGGAAGCGGATTCGGTCATTGCACGGTCTGGCGAATTACGGTCATCGTCGGATAACGCTCAGCTCAGCTCCGTTGCGCGGCGACGACGACGATCTCGACGAGCAGTGCCGGATCCGCGAGCTTCGCCTCGACGGTTGCGCGCGGCGGCGTGTTGCCCTGCGCGACCCATGCGTCCCACTCCGCATTCATGCCTTCGAAGTTCGCCAGATCCGAGATGTAGATCTGCACCGACAGCAGATGCGCCTTGTCGCTGCCCGCTTCGGCGAGCAGGCGGTCGATATGGCCGAGCACTTCGCGCGTCTGGCCCCTGATGTCCTGCGTGGTGTCTTCGGCGATCTGGCCGGCCAGATACACGGTACCGTTGTGGATCGCGGTTTCGGAGAGTCGGGCCCCGACGTGGTGACGAATGACTGCCATGAAATGTTCCGGTCGTGATGGGGTAAGGAATCGGGCGGCAACACGGCCCGCGTGCCGCCGAACCGCATATTATGACGCGTTTATGCGCTGCCTTCGACGAAAAACCGCCGCGCGAGCGCAATCTGATCGGCGCTGACGAACGCCGGCGCGTGGCCCGCACCCGGAATCTCGACGAGCGTCACATGCCGGCCGCGACCTACCATTTCGGCCGCCGTCTCGCGCGACAGCAAGTCGGACGTCTCGCCGCGCACGACCAGCAGCGACGCGTCCGTCGTCTCGATCGCGCGCCATAGCGCGGCCTCGCCGAGTGCGGCCAGTTCGGGCGTCGTCGCCTTGAACGGCTCGGCGATGCGCGGATCGTAGCGCATCGTCCAGCCGCCTTCGGGCAGTTCTTGCAGCAATGGCCCGTTGATCTCGCGCCACTCGTCGGCGCTCAGCGCGCCGAACGGCAGCGATAGCGACTTCAGATAGTCGATCCCCTCCTGCTCCGTCGCAAACCGCGGCTGTACGCCGAGGTATTCGCCGATGCGCGTGAGCGAATCGGGTTCGATACGCGGACCGACGTCGTTGACGATCATCCGGCGCAGCGGCGAACCCGGCAGCCCCGCGAGCGCCAAGCCGATCAGGCCGCCCATCGACGTGCCGAACCAGTCGACCGATTCGACGTCGAGCCGTGCGATCAGCGTCACCATGTCGGCCACGTACTGCGGAATCGCATAGAGCCGCGGATCGGAGAGCCGGTCCGACCGGCCACGCCCAACGACATCGGGGCAGACGACGCGATACGTATCGGACAGCGCGGAGGCGAGCCTGTCGAAATCGCGCCCGGAGCGGGTCAGGCCGTGCACGCAGACAAGCACACGCGGATTCGCGGGATCGCCCCATTCGGTATAGGCGACGTGGTGAAGACCGGCCGCGCTCGCACACTGCACGCGCCGCTGGCGGGGAACCGGGGGATTCACTGGAATCGTTGGCATCGTTGGCATCCTGTCGAACGGGGGGCTCGGCGCGGGACAACGCCTGCGGCGCCTGATGCAAACGATTGTAAACCGCTTCGGAACGACGAGGCGCCACGCGCCCGGCCCATCGCCCGAGACGGGTTCAATCGTCGCGGCGCCACGCGTCTCGCAACTGCTCGCGCAGGAAATCGACGAATGTCCGCACCCGCAACGGCACGTGACGGCCGCCGGGATAGACGGCATGCAGCGGTGCTGCGCACGCCTCGAAAGCCGGCAGCACGCGCACGAGCCGACCGGCGTCGAGATCCGCGCCGACATCCCAGATCGACTTCAATGCAATGCCCGCCCCCTCGAGCGCCAGCGTGCGCGCCGCGCCGCCGTCATTCGTCAGCAGCGCGGCCGTCACCTCGACCGCCACGCCGCCCTGAGCGCCGTCGAACCGCCATTCGGCACGCGGCTGGTCACCCATCACGATGCATCGATGCGCGCGGAGTTCTGCCGGATGGGCAGGCAACCCGTGCGCGGCCACATAGCCCGGCGACGCACACAGCACGCGATGATTCGGCGCCAGTTCGCGCGCGATCATCGTCGAATCGGCCAGATTGCCGATCCGCACGGCGACGTCGATGTCCGATGCGAGCAGATCGACAACCGTATCGGTCAGCATCAACTGCACGGTCAATTGCGGATGGCGTTGCTGAAATGCCGCCACGAGCGGCGCGATCCGCAGGCGGCCGAGCTCGCCGGGCGCCGTCACGCGCAGTACGCCGCTGACCGTGCCGCGGCGATCGCGCATCAGCGTTTCGGCACGATCGACCTCGGCCAGGATGCGCAGCACCTGTGCGTGAAACTGGGCACCGTCGTCGGTGAGCGTTTGCTGCCGCGTCGTCCGGTGCAGCAGGCGCACGCCGAGCCGCGACTCGAGATGCGCGAGGCGCTTGCTGACGACCGACAACGACAGGTCGAGCTCGCGCGCCGCCGCCGACAGACTGCCGGTCGACACGATCCTCGCGAAGGTATCGAGCGCCGGGAAATCGTCGATCAGCATCATGGAACCCGCCTCATCCCAACCTTTCTTTTTTTCGAATAATCCATTCGCCGTTTGCCCGTATTTGCATGCGAAATGGAAACCTACCATACCTGTTCCGCGTCGTCGCATGACGCGCTTCACAGGACCTCCGAAACCATGTCGATCCGCCTTCGTTCAGCCACCCGCTCCCTCGCGCGCACATGCGCGGCGGCCGCCTGCGTCATTGCGCTATGGCCCGCCGCCGCCCGTGCCGCCGATCTCGTCGCGCCGCACAGCCTGACCGTCGCGGCGGATTTGCCGGCGGCGCAGGCCCGGGCGCAAATTCTGGCCGCACGCCGCTACGGCACCTTCTGGAATACCGGCGACCCTGCCCTCGCCCGCGCGGCGCTCGCCGCCGGCTTCATCGACCGAACGCTGCCGCCCGGCCGCGAACAAGGCGTACCTGGGCCGCTCGCGGCCTCCGGCACGATGCGCGGCGCGATCCCGGACCTGCGCTGCGAGATCGAACAGATGATCGTCGCGGGCGATCGTGTCGTCGTGCACCTGCATTTTCGCGGGCATTTCACCGGCGCTTTCAACGGAACGGCCGGGCGCGGACAGGCAATCGACTTCATCGCGACCGATATCTACCGGATCGACCACGGCCGGATCGCGGAAAACTGGCACATCGAGGACAACCTGACGCTGATGCGCCAGCTTGGGCTCGTCGGCTGACGGAGGAGACGATGACTCAAATTCACGACTATCCCGCGACGCCGCTGCCGCGCCGCACGTTCCTGGCCCAGGCCGGCGCCGGGCTCGCGGCTGGCGTCGCGGCGGCCGCAGGCGCCTCCCTGCCGGCAACCGCCGCATCGATGCCGGCACCCGCGGCACCGGGCGTCACGCCGTTCTGGCCGGACGGCGCACGCATCGTGATCTCGATCTCGATGCAGTTCGAGGCGGGCGGACAACCGCCTACCGGCGCGGACAGCCCGTTTCCGGCCGTCGCGTTCCCGCCGTCGGTGCCGGTCGATCTCGCGTCGGCCACCTGGTTCGCGTATGGCTACCGGGAAGGGATTCCCCGCCTTCTCGATCTCTGGGACCGACACGGCGTGAAGGTCACGTCGCACATGATCGGGGAAGCCGCACGCCGCCACCCCGAACTGGCGCGCGAAATCGTGTCGCGCGGCCATGAAGCCGCCGCGCACGGCCCGACGTGGCGCGCGCAATTCGCGATGAGCCGCGACGACGAGCGCCGCTTCCTGGCCGAAGCACGCGACATGGTCGAAGCGGCGACCGGCCAGCGGCCGACCGGGTACAACTGCAACTGGCTGCGGCGCGGACCGCATACGCTGTCGCTGCTGCAGGAACTCGGCTACGCGTATCACATCGACGACGTCAGTCGCGACGAACCGTTCATCGAGACCGTCGGCGGTCGCGATTTCGTGGTGGTCCCGTACACGCTGCGCAACAACGACATCCTGCTGATCGAAGGTCGCAACTACTCGCCGACGATGTTCCTCGAGCAGATCAAGCTCGATTTCGACCAGTTGTACGCGGAAGCCGGGCAGCGGCGCAGACTGATGTCGATCAGCGCGCACGACCGGATCAGCGGCACCCCGCAGATGGTCCGCGCGTGGGACGCCTTCCTGCACTACGCCCGATCACACCCAGGTGTCGCTTTCATGCGCAAGGACGACATTGCGCGCTTCGCGCTGCAGAGTCCGTCGACGCTGCGCGAGACCGAAACGATCTAACGGACTCCGTTCAACGTGTCACCCAGGAAAAACCTTCATGAATGATCTGCTCCACGGGAAGAAAGTACTCGTCGTCGGCGGAAGCTCCGGCATCGGCGCCGCCGCCGCGGCAGCCTTCGCGCGACGCGGCGCGCTCGTGACAATCGCTTCGCGCCATCCACGCAGGTTCGACATCGACACCATGCCAGGCGCGCACATGCGGACCGAAACGCTCGACATCACGGATACCGCGGACGTCGATGAATTCTGCGCGCGCGCCGACCAGTTCGACCACGTCGTGATTTCGGCCGCGAATACCGCCACGGGCCCCGTCCGTGCATTGCCGCTTGCCGACGCGCAAGCGGCAATGGACAGCAAGTTCTGGGGCGCATACCGCATCGCCCGCGCAATCGATATCGCGCCCGGCGGTTCGCTGACGTTCGTGTCGGGTTACCTCAGTGTGCGGCCGAACGCGTCGTCGGTCCTGCAAGGCGCGATCAATGCGGCGCTCGAGGCGCTCGCTCGCGGCCTGGCACTCGAGCTGGCGCCGGTTCGCGTGAATACCGTGTCGCCGGGCCTGATCGCGACGCCGCTGTGGGACAAGCTCGCTCCCGACGCACGCGACGCGATGTACGCCGGCGCCGCACAGCGGCTTCCGGCACGCAGAGTCGGCCAGCCGGAGGATGTCGCGAATGCGATCCTGTATCTCGCGGCGACGCCTTATGCCACCGGTTCGACGGTACTGATCGACGGCGGCGGCGCGATCGCGTGACGCATGCATTCACGACAAAACGCCCCGCACTCCGTCAGGCGCGCGGGGCGTCGAGAATGACGCAACAAGGTGACGCTCAGGCCACCGCGCTGACGTCGAGCGGTGCGCCCGTCTTCGCCTGGATCTCGTCGGCGCTCACGCCTTCGGCGAGCTCGAGGACCTTCAGCCCGGCCGGGGTGACTTCGATCACGCCGAGATCGGTGATGATCAGGTCGACCACGCCGACACCCGTCAGCGGCAGGTTGCATTCGTCGAGGATCTTGTGCTGATCGCCCTTCGCGACGTGCTCCATCAGCACGACGACGCGCTTCACACCGGCGACGAGGTCCATCGCGCCGCCCATCCCCTTGATCATCTTGCCCGGGATCATCCAGTTCGCGAGGTCGCCCTGCTTGCTGACCTGCATCGCGCCAAGGATCGCGAGGTTGATATGGCCACCGCGAATCATCGCGAACGAATCGGCCGACGAGAAGATCGACGAGCCCGGCAGCGTCGTGACGGTCTGCTTGCCGGCGTTGATGAGATCGGCGTCGACTTCGTCTTCGGTCGGCGACGGGCCGATGCCGAGCAGGCCGTTCTCCGACTGCAGCCACACCTCGACGCCTTCCGGCACGTGGTTCGCAACGAGCGTCGGCAGGCCGATGCCGAGGTTCACGTAGAAGCCGTCCTGCAGTTCCTTCGCCGCGCGCGCGGCCATCTGGTCACGATTCCAGGCCATGTCAGTCTCCTTTCGCGCGTACGACGCGTTGTTCGATGCGTTTTTCGGGCGTCGCGTTCAGCACGATGCGCTGCACGAAAATCCCCGGCGTGTGGATGTGGTCCGGATCGAGCTCGCCGTTCTCGACGATCTCCTCGACCTCCGCGACGGTGATCTTGCCGGCCATCGCACACATCGGGTTGAAGTTGCGCGCGGTGCGGCGAAAAATCAGGTTGCCGGACTTGTCGGCCTTCCAGGCCTTCACGAGCGCGACATCGGCCGTCAGCGACGGCTCGAGCACGTAGTGGCGATCGCCGAACTGGCGCGTTTCCTTGCCCTCCGCGATCACGGTGCCGTAGCCCGTGTTCGTGAAGAACGCCGGAATGCCCGCGCCACCCGCCCGCAGCTTTTCGGCGAGCGTGCCTTGCGGCGTGAATTCGAGCTCGAGTTCACCGGCCAGATACTGGCGTTCGAACTCCTTGTTCTCGCCGACGTACGACGAGATCATTTTCTTGATCTGGCGCGTTTCCAGCAGCAGGCCGAGGCCGAAACCGTCGACGCCCGCGTTGTTGCTGATGCACGTGATGCCCTTGACGGCCGAATCGCGCAACGCCGCGATCAGCGCCTCCGGAATCCCGCACAGGCCGAAGCCGCCCACCGCGAAGGTCTGTCCGTCGTGGACGATCCCTTCCAGCGCGGCAGCCGCGCTTGGATAGACTTTGTTCATCTGTTGTCCCTTCCTTTATGGAAACCAGCAAAACCGGTTCACGCGCCCACCTGGCCCGCAAGCCCGCCGCATCATTCTATGCATGCGCGGCGATGCCTGCGTCGAGGCGCGCTGTTTTTATGTCGCGGCAAACCGCCGTGAGATGCCTGAAAGGGTACGATGCGGCGCGGATGCGGCACAATACGCAAAAATACATAAGCGTTTGCCTCCGGTTGCCCGCGCCATGCCCGCTCTCGATTACCAGACTGCCTTCCACCTCGCGCCGCTCGGCCTCGTGATGTCGCGCGACCGCGTGATCGAGGACTGCAACGACGCGCTCGCGTCGATCTTTCGCTGCGTGCGGGCCGACCTCATCGGAAAATCGTACAAGGTGCTCTACCCGTCGACGGACGAATTCCAGCGAATCGGCGAACGGATCTCGCGCGTGATGGCCGCGAACGGCATCTACTCGGATGACAGAATCATGAAACGGGCGGACGGCGAACTGTTCTGGTGCCACGTCACCGGCCGCGCGCTCGACCGCACCGCGCCACTTGCGGCGGGCGTGTGGACCTTCGAGGATTTGAGTGCGACGCGCCGGGTCGCCGTCGAACTGACCCCGCGCGAGCGCGAGATCGCCGCGCAGCTCGCGACCGGCAAGACCAGCAAACAAATCGGGCGCGTGCTCGACATCAGTTCGCGTACGGTCGATATCTACCGCGCACGGCTGATGCGCAAGTACGGGACCAACAATACCCCTGAGCTGCTGCAGCGCCTGCTCGGGCAGTAAATGGCGGCTCCCTGACGACAATCGGCCGCACATGGCGGCCGATTCGGGAAACAGCACATATGGCGTGCCACCGGCGACCTTGTGCCGGCCCGGCCCCGCCGTATCGACGTTCAGCCGACCTTCGCCGCGAGCGCGCGCTCGATCGTGTCGCGCAGCAACTGGGGCAGCGGCACCGACTTGCCGAGCGCGTAGTCGACCCATACGCAGCGCGCGTTGCCGCGCGCATAGACGTGCTGCGGATCGTCGGCGCGCGTCAGCTCGAAACCCGTGTCGAAGCTGCTACGGCCGGGCTTCGCAGCCGACATCCTCGCGATCACGTCACCCGGATAGTGCAGCTGCTTGAGGAACTCCATCGACGCCGTGACGATGACGGGCCCCTGCCCCTCGCCGTTGCCGCCGGCGATGCCGAGTTCCTCGAACCACGAGATCCGCGCCTGTTCCATGTAGCGGAAATAGACCGTGTTGTTCACATGGCCGAACGCGTCCATGTCGCCCCAGCGGATCGGCATCGACATCTCAAAAACGGGGGAATAATCGCTCATTGCAGTCTTCTGTGTTGCTGAATGTCGTCCGCTCAGGCGAGGCCGAAGCCGTCGTCGGCGGAGATAATCGAGCCATTGATGAACTGCGACTCGTCGGCCGCGAGCAGCAACAACAGCCCGTCGAGATCCTGAGGCTTGCCGACGCGCCGGCGCGGCAGCATCGACTGCAGCTTCTGGCCCTGCTCGGTTTCCCACAGGTAATGATTGATTTCGGTATCGATATAGCCCGGACATATCGCATTGACGTTGATCCCGTGACGCCCCCACTCGAGCGCCATCGCACGCGTCATCTGCACGACCGCCGCCTTGCTCATCGCGTACAGGCCGATCTGCGGAAACACGCGCAGCCCGGCCACCGACGCGATGTTGATGATCCGGCACGGCGGCTTGCCGTTGCCGCTTCCGTTCGCGCGCATGATCATCCGCTTCGCGACCTCCTGCGCGACGAAAAATGCGCCGCGCGTGTTGGTGTCGAATACGAACTCGAAATCGGCCGGCGTCACGTCGACGAGCTTCTGCATCGTCGAGACGCCCGAATTGTTCACGAGGATGTCGATCGTACCGGCTTCCGTCTCCGCGTGCGCGACCGCCGCCTTGATGCTCTGGACGTCGGTGACGTCGAGCGACACGACATGCGCGGCACCGCCCGCCGCCTCGATCTCGGCACGCAGTTCCTTCAGGCGCTCGACGCGACGGCTCGCAAGCACGACCTTCGCACCGGCCTGCGACAGCACCTGCGCAAAGCGCTGCCCGAGGCCGCTCGACGCACCCGTGACCAGCGCAACCTTGCCTTCCAGATTGATCGACCGACCCATTTGCACTTCCCCTTTCGATGTCGTTTCGCCGCCACGGGCAGTACGGCCCGAACGGCATTACCCTAGCACAAAAATAGAACGATCGTGCTAATCTAGCCGCATGCTGTTGCGGCAAGCGTTTCGTTTCGCAGACAATACGCTCCCGAATAAAAGCATTCTAACGGTTAGAGGAACGCCAATGACCCCCGCAAGCCTCATCGAGCAATACGGCCCGCGCGAATCGATGGAATACGACGTCGTGATCGTCGGCGGCGGCCCCGCCGGGCTGTCGGCGGCGATCCGGCTCAAGCAGCTGGCCGCCGAGAAAGGCGCCGAGATCGGCGTGTGCGTGCTCGAGAAGGGCTCCGAGATCGGCGCGCACATCCTGTCGGGCGCGGTGATGGACCCGCGCGCGATCACCGAGCTGTTCCCCGACTGGAAGGAACGCGGCGCGCCGCTCGATGTCGAGGTGACGGAAGACCGCTTCCTGTTCCTGTCCGAGAAAAGCGCGGTCACCACGCCGAACTGGGCGCTGCCCGCCAACTTCCAGAACCACGGCAACTACGTGATTTCGCTGGGCAACGTCACGCGCTGGCTGGGGGCGCAGGCCGAGGCGCTGGGCGTCGAGATCTTCCCAGGCTTCCCGGCCGCGGAGATCCTCTACAACGACGACGGTTCCGTGAAGGGCGTCGCGACCGGCAACATGGGTGTGGGCAAGGACGGCGAGCCGACCGAGAACTTCCAGCTCGGCATGGAGCTGCACGCGAAGTACACGCTGTTCGCCGAAGGCTGCCGCGGCCACCTCGGCCGCCAGTTGATCGCGAAGTTCAAGCTCGACGCGAACGCGGATCCGCAGGCGTACGGGATCGGCATCAAGGAGCTGTGGGAAATCGACCCGGCCAAGCACAAGCCGGGCCTCGTGATCCACACGGCCGGCTGGCCGCTGAAGTCCGATACCTACGGCGGCTCGTTCCTGTATCACATGGACAACAACCAGGTCGTGGTCGGCTTCGTGGTCGGCCTCGGCTACACGAACCCGTACCTGTCGCCGTTCGAGGAATTCCAGCGCTACAAGACGCACCCGTCGATCCGCGCGTTCCTGGAAGGCGGCAAGCGCGTGTCGTACGGCGCGCGCGCGATCACGGCCGGCGGGCTGCTGTCGCTGCCGAAGACGGTGTTCCCGGGCGGCGCGCTGATCGGCGACGACGCGGGCTTCCTGAACGCCTCGCGGATCAAGGGCAGCCACGCGGCGATCAAGACCGGCATGCTGGCGGCCGACGCGGCGTTCGACGCGGTGCAGGCCGGTCGTCAGTCGGACGAACTCAACGCGTACCCGGACGCCTTCAAGCAGTCGTGGCTGTACACGGAGCTGTACCGCGCGCGCAACTTCAAGCAGTGGATGGCGAAGGGCCTGTACCTCGGCACGCTGATGGTCGGGCTCGAGCAGAAGGTGATGGGCGGCAACGTGCCGTGGACGCTGCACCACAAGCACGCGGACCACGAGATGCTGAAACCGGCGTCGCAGTGCCAGCCGATCGAGTATCCGAAGCCGGACGGCAAGCTGACGTTCGACCGGCTGTCGTCGGTGTTCATCTCGAACACGAACCACGAGGAGAACCAGCCGGCGCACCTGACGCTGAAGGATGCGAGCGTGCCGGTGAACGTGAACCTGCGCACCTACGCGGGGCCGGAGGGGCGGTTCTGCCCGGCGGCGGTGTACGAGTTCGTGAAGAACGACGACGGCAGCGACCGGCTGGTGATCAACGCGCAGAACTGCGTGCACTGCAAGACCTGCGACATCAAGGACCCGACGCAGAACATCGTGTGGGTCACGCCGGAAGGCGGCGGCGGGCCGAATTACCCGAACATGTAATTGCCGGAACGCGCCGCCACGAACGGCGCGTTGATCAGACGCCGCAAACAAAACGGGGCGCTGCCTGAAGCAGCGCCCCGTTTTGCATGCTCCGCGCAACGGCCGGGCGAGACGTGCAGCGCCCTGCCCGCTTGCGTCAGGTCGCGCTGCCCGCGATCTTCGGCGTCGGCGTCTCGACGTCCCCGCACTGCGCGCGATGGCGCAGCGCATGGTCGATCAGTACCAGCGCGAGCATCGACTCGGCGATCGGCGTCGCACGGATGCCGACGCACGGATCGTGACGACCGAACGTTTCCACCGTCGCCTCGTCGCCGGCCTTCGTGATCGAGCGGCGCGGCGTGCGGATGCTCGACGTCGGCTTGATCGCGATCGACACGGTGATGTCCTGCCCCGTCGAAATCCCGCCGAGCACGCCGCCCGCATGGTTGCCGACGAAACCGTCCGGCGTCAGCTCGTCGCCATGCATCGAGCCACGCTGCGCGACGCTTTCGAAGCCCGCGCCGATCTCGACACCCTTCACCGCGTTGATGCTCATCATCGCCTTTGCGATGTCCGCATCGAGACGGTCGAACACCGGCTCGCCCCAGCCGACCGGCACGCCCGACGCGACGACGTCGATGCGCGCGCCGATCGAATCGCCGTCCTTGCGCAGCGCATCCATGTACGCCTCGAGCTCCGGCACGACCGCCGCATTCGGCGAGAAGAACGGATTTTCGTGCACGTGCGACCAGTCGACGAACGGCACGTCGATCTCGCCGAGGCCGCTCATGTAGCCGCGCACTTCGACGCCGAAGCGCTCACGCAGCCACTTCTTCGCAACCGCCCCCGCGCCGACGATCGGCGCGGTCAGGCGCGCCGACGAGCGGCCGCCGCCGCGGTAGTCGCGGATGCCGTACTTCTGCCAATAGGTGTAGTCAGCGTGGCCGGGACGGAACGTCTCGACGATGTTGCCGTAATCCTTGCTGCGCTGGTCGGTGTTGCGGATCAGCAGCGCGATCGGCGTACCGGTCGTCACGCCTTCGAACACGCCCGACAGGATCTCGACCTCGTCGGCCTCCTGCCGTTGCGTGACGTGACGTGACGTGCCGGGCTTGCGGCGATCGAGCTCGACCTGGATGTCGGCTTCGGTCAGCCCCATTCCCGGCGGGCAACCGTCGATCACGCAGCCGATCGCGGGACCGTGCGATTCGCCGAAGGTCGTGACAGTGAAAAGCGTGCCAAGGGTATTGCCGGACATGATGGAACCGCCCAAAGAGAAATGGGCAAACCGATGCGCTGCCGAGGCCGCAGGCAGGCCGATCGTTTGCCGGTCGAGAAAAAGAGGTAAGTCGCTATTATGCCAGCCGTCCCGTGCCTGCGGGCCGCGTGAACCGTTCAGACCACACTGGCCAGCCACGGGAACGGGCCGGTGCGACGATCGCCGACCCGCGCCGTTCCGGTCGAACGGGCCGGTTCGCGGCGGTCATTACGGCCCGGGGCGATGCCGCCGGGCCCGCCCCGCCTACTTCCGCGCGCCGCGCAGTTCGGTCACCGCGGCCTGCAGCGACTCGGGCGTCGCAACCGACGCCGGGACCGGCTCACCGACCGCCAGCGTCAGCCGGCTCATGACGCCGCGCTTGATGGGCCGCGGCATCCGCGCATCGGAATGCCGCGAAAAATAGCTACCCCACAGCCCGCGCAGCGCCATCGGAATCACCGGCGCCGGCGTGCGGGTCAGGATCTCCGTGATGCCGTGGTGGAACGTGTTGATGTCGCCCGTCTTCGTCAGCTTGCCTTCCGGGAAGATGCACACGAGTTCGCCTTCCTTCAGCGCAGCCTCGCATGCGTCGTACGCGCGCGCGAGCATCGCGGGATCCTCGTGGCGCGGCGCGATCGGGATCGCCTTCGCATGCCGGAACACCCAGCTCGCGAAGCGCGTCTTGAAGATCCGGTGATCCATCACGAAACGGATCGGACGCGGGCTCGCGGCGGCCAGCACGAGCGCGTCGACGTAGCTGACGTGGTTGCACACGAGCACGGCGGCCCCTTCTGCCGGAATCCGCTCCGCATGCACGAGGCGAATCCGGTAGAAGGTGTGTACGAGCACCCACGCAACGAAGCGCAGAAGGAACTCGGGCACGAGCAGATAGATATACGCGGCGACGATCACGTTAAGCAGCGCGGTGACGAGGAACAGCCCCGGGATGTCGACGCCGACCTTGGTCAGCCCCATCGCCATCACGGCCGACAGGATCATGAACAGCGCGTTCAGGATGTTGTTCGCGGCAATGATCCGCGCGCGGTGCGTCGGCGCGCTGCGGCTCTGGATCAGCGCGTACAGCGGCACGCTGTAGAAGCCGCCGAACATCGCGAGCAGGAACAGGTCCGCCAGGATGCGCCAGTGGCGCGCGCCGGCCAGGAATTCGCCGACCGACAGCAGATGGCCGGGCGACGGCAGCGCATGGCTCGCGAAATACAGCTCGATCGCAAATACGCTGATGCCGATCGAGCCGAGCGGCACGAGGCCGATCTCGACGCGCCGCTGCGACAGCCGTTCGCACAGCAACGAGCCGAGGCCGATGCCGACCGAGAACGTCGCGAGCAGGATCGTGACGACGTCGGGGCTCGCGGACAGCACGTCCTTCGCGAAATTAAAGAACGACGTGAGGAACGTCGCGCCGACGAACCACAGCCACGAGATGCCGAGCAGGCTCAGGAACACGGTGCGGTTCTGGCGTGCGAGCCCGAGGTTGCGCCAGGTCTCGCTGACCGGATTCCAGTTGATCACGAGATCGGGCTGAGGCGCCGGCGTGGACGGCACGCGCTGCGCGACGAACCGGCCCGCGATCGCGATGACGACGACGCTCACCGCGAGCACGCGCTCGCCGCTGCCTTCGATGCCTGCGGCCGCGCCGCCGATGATCGTGCCGATCAGGATCGCGATGAACGTGCCCATCTCGACGAGGCCGTTGCCGCCGACCAGCTCGTGCTCGCCGAGATGCTGCGGCAGGTACGAATACTTGACGGGCCCGAACAGCGTCGAGTGCATCCCCATCATGAACGTGCACAAGTACAGCAGGGTTGCGCTGTGCGTGACGAAGCCCGCCGCGCCGACCAGCATCAGCACGATCTCGAAGGTCTTCACGAAGCGCGTGAGAGTCGCCTTGTCGTACTTGTCGGCGATCTGGCCGGACGTCGCCGAGAACAGCACGAACGGCAAAATGAAGATCGCGGAAATCAGGAAGGCGGCCGTCTTCGCATCGACGCCGGAGAACCGCGCGGTGTGATAGGTAACGAGCGACGTGAAGCCGATCTTGAAGACGTTGTCGTTCAGCGCGCCGAGGAACTGGGTCGTGAAGAACGGCGCGAAACGACGCTCGCGCAGCAGGTCGAACTGCGACGCGTGGGCGCGCCGTTCGTCGCGCTGCCCGGATGTGGCTTGCGTTTGATCGCTCATGCGGAATACGCGCGCGTCGTCTTGGCGAAGCTGCGCGGGCCTTGTCGTGTTGTCGTTGAAAAAACGGCGGCGCAGGACCAACCTGCGCCGCCGCGTGCCGGATGGCGACGCCCGCGCGTCAGGGCGCAGGGCGCGGCGTGGTTCACGGCTTGTGCGCTTCGGCTTCCGATTCCGGCCAGTCGCGGATGTACGCCTTCAGCATCCGGTTCTCGAAGCTCTGCGCCTCGACGACCGTCTTCGCGACGTCGTAGAACGAAATGACGCCCATCAGCACCTTCTTGTCGAGCACCGGCATATAGCGGGCATGACGCTCGAGCATCATCCGGCGCACTTCGTTGACGTCCGTTTCCGGCGTGCAGGTGAGCGGCTCGTCCATCACCTTGCGCACCTGCACGTCGCCGATCGCGCCGCCATTCACGTGCAGGCGCAGGATGATCTCGCGGAACGTCAGCATCCCGACGAGATCGCCGTACTCCATCACGACGAGCGAACCGATGTCGTGCTCGGCCATCGTATCGACCGCTTCGCGCAGCGGCTTATCGGGCGTCACCGTAAACAGCGTGTTGCCCTTCACTTTCAGAATATCGCTGACGCGCATCGTAGTCCCCTCATGCTTGAATGCAAAACCTCTTTCGATCCTATCGGAAAGCCTGTCAAAAGGAAAGCTCGGGCCCGCGCGGCGGGCCGCGCCCCGCTTGCGGAAGCGGTCCGCCGGCAGCACAATGGCCCCATGAACAGCGGCCAGAGGAGACCTCCATGGCGCATACGCATTCGGAGCAATTCGCCAGCTTCGCCGATTTCTACCCGTATTACCTGAACGAACACCAGAACCTGACGTCGCGGCGGCTGCACTTCATCGGCTCGCTCGGCGTGATCGGCTGCGTCGCGATGGCGATCGCGACCGGCAACTGGCTGTGGCTGCCGGCAGCCATCGTCTGCGGCTACGGGTTCGCGTGGATCGGACACTTCTTCTTCGAGAAGAACCGCCCGGCCACGTTCCGGCACCCGATCTACAGCCTGATGGGCGACTGGGTGATGTTCAAGGACATCTGCACCGGCAAGATCCCGCTGTAGCGGTCGAGCACCCCGCTCACGCCGGCCGCGGCGGCCGCGCATGCGGGTCGGACACGGTGCCCGGCGCCTGCCCCGGGATCGCCGCCGGCTGCGCGCCCGCAAGCCGGTGGGCGGCGATCAGCGACGCGAGCGACACGTCGAACCGGTCGCTCGACAGCACCGCGAGCAGCGCAGCGCCATCCACGTGGCTGCGGCGCCGCTGCAGCTGGTAGGTGAGCTCCGTGCGGTCGATCACCAGCACGTCGAACAGTTGCGCAAGCGTCAGCTGCTCGGGGTTCGCGAGCAGGATGTAGCGCGGCGTGGCCTCACCGCCGCCGTCGAGCCGCGCAATCCATTCGCGCTCCTCCATCGTCGTCAGCAAGCGCTGCGCGGTTTCCATGTCGCAGCGCAGCAGGGTCGCGAGCCGCATCGCCGTGTAGCCGCGCTTGCCGGCCGTGCGCGCGTCGGCCAGCCGCGCGAGCATTTCCAGCGCGTCAAGCAGATCGCTGCCCGGATAGTGGATACGGTGGAATTGGCCGACGCGGATCGCCGGCAGCGCAGAGGCCACCATCGCGCCGAGCAGCGCGATGAACCAGCTCAGATACACCCATAACAGGAACACGGGCAACGCCGCGAACGCGCCATAGACGGCCGTATAGGTCGGAATGCGCCGCACGTAGTAGCCGAAGCCGCGCTTCGCGAGCTCGAACGCGACGGCCGCGAACAGCCCGCCGATCACCGCGTCGCGCCATGCAACCGTGCAGTTCGGCAGGTACACGTACAGCAGCGTGAACGCGAGCACCGTCAGCGGCAGCGACACGAGCGCGAGCAGCCATTCGACGATCGACGTCGACGGCGCCGCCCCCGTGAACGCCAGCGACTGCGTGAACAGGTAAGACGAGATCGACAGGCTCACGCCGAACAGCAGCGGGCCGAGCGTGATCAGCGCCCAGTACGCGAGCACGCGCTGTGCGAACGGCCGCGGCTTGCGTACGCGCCAGATCAGGTTGAAGGCCGACTCGATCGTCATCATCGTCATCACCGACGTGACGACGAGCACGATCAGGCCGGCCGTCGTCAGCCCCTTCGCCTTCGACGCGAACTGATTCAGGTACTTGAAGATCTGGATGTTGAACTGCGCAGGCATCAGGTGATCCGCGAGGAACCCCTGCAGCGAGATCTGGAACGACGAGAACATCGGGAAAGCGGTGAACAGCGCGAACGCGACCGTCACGAGCGGCACGAGCGCCAGCATCGTCGTAAACGTCAGACTGCCCGCCACTTGCGGGATGCGATCCTCGGCGCTGCGCCGGGCCGCGAACTGCGCCAGGCGCTTGATGGTGTCGAGATCGACGCTCAACTTCGGCAAACGGCTTCTCCTTCCTGATTCCGCGCGCCCGACGGCGCGCCGCCGCCGCGCTGCGCGACGGCTTCAGCCCCTATAATAGCCGCTCGATTCCAGCAGGGGCCGACTGCACCGGGCACGCGCGCGGCCGCACACGGCTCCGTCGCCCATGAAAGACATTCTCGTCCTCTATTACAGCCGTCACGGCGCCACGCGCGATCTCGCGCTCGCGATCGCGAACGGCATCGACAGCGTGCCAGGCATGCAGGCTCGCATCCGCACCGTGCCGCCCGTGTCGGCCGTCTGCGAAGCCACTGCCCCCGACATCCCCGCCGACGGCCCGCCATACGCGGAACTGCGGGATCTCGAGGAATGCGCGGGCCTCGCGCTCGGTTCGCCGACCCGTTTCGGCAACATGGCCGCCTCGCTCAAGTATTTCCTCGACGGCACCACACCGCAATGGCTGTCGGGCGCACTGTCCGGCAAGCCGGCCAGCGTGTTCACGTCGACGGGCAGCCTGCACGGCGGCCAGGAATCGACGTTGCTGTCGATGATGCTGCCGCTGCTCCATCACGGGATGATGATCGTCGGGATCCCGTACACGGAATCCGCGCTCACCACGACGCGCACCGGCGGCACGCCGTACGGCGCGTCGCATGTCGCGCAGCACGATCGCTCGGCAGCCGCCGGGCTGTCGGCGGACGAAAAGGCGCTCGCGGCCGCGCTCGGCGTGCGGCTTGCGCGCGCGGCGGCCGCCCTCTCCAGCGCCCAGGCCGCCGACGCCGCATGAACGCCCCCGCCCGCCCCGCAGTCGCTGCCCGGCCGCGCTACGCGCGGGTCGCCACCGCTTGCCTCGTCGCGCTGATCGCGCTGTCGCTCGCGTGGGAGCTGTGGCTCGCACCGCTGCGCCCGGGCGGCTCCGCGCTGATGCTCAAGGCCATCCCGCTCGCGCTCGCACTGCCGGGCGTCTGGCGGCGTAACATCTATACGATGCAGTGGGCGAGCATGCTGATACTCGTCTATTTCGCCGAAGGCGTCGTGCGCGGCATGTCCGATCGCGGACTGTCCGCGACGCTCGGCTGGTGCGAGACCACGCTTGCCGTCGCCTTCTTCGCGGCGGCGCTGGCGTACGTCGCGCCGTTCAAGCGCGCGGCGAAAAAGTCGCGCGCTGCGTCCTGACCCTTACGCGACAAGGTGAAGATGTCCTCCGAAGCTTTCGTTTCCGCGTGCCGCGACGCGATCGGCGCCGATCATGTGCTGACCGACCCGCACGATACCGAACCGTTCCTGACCGACTGGCGCCGCCGCTACAAGGGCGCCGCGTGCGCGGTGCTGAAGCCCGCGAACACCGCCGAAGTCGCCGCGCTCGTCAAGCTGGCCAATGCACACGGCATCGCACTCGTGCCGCAAGGCGGCAATACGGGCCTGGCCGGCGGCGCCACGCCCGACGCGAGCGGCAGCCAGGCCGTGCTGAGCGTCGCGCGGCTGAACCGCGTGCGTGCGCTCGATCCCCACAACAACACGATCACCGTCGAAGCCGGCGTGATCCTCGCCGACGTGCAGGCACGCGCCCGCGAAGGCGGCCGGCTGTTCGCGCTGAGCCTGGCGGCGGAAGGCAGCTGCACGATCGGCGGCAACCTGTCGACCAACGCCGGCGGCACCGCGGTGCTGCGCTACGGCAACGCGCGCGAGCTGTGTCTGGGGCTCGAGGTCGTGACGCCCCAGGGTGAAATCTGGGACGGCCTGCGCGGACTGCGCAAGGACAATACCGGCTACGACCTGCGCGACCTGTTCATCGGCGCGGAAGGCACGCTCGGGATCATCACGGCGGCCGTGATGAAGCTGCATCCGCTGCCGGCCGCGCAGGTCACGGCACTCGCCGCGCTCGATTCGCCGCACGCGGCGCTCGATTTCCTCGCCCTCGCGCAGCGCGCGGCCGGGCCGCTGCTGACCGGCTTCGAGCTGATGTCGGACTTCTGCATGCAGCTCGTCGGCAAGCACTACCCGCAACTGCGCTACCCGTTCGCGCAGACGCATGCGCAGACCGTGCTGCTCGAACTGTCCGACAACGAAAGCGAAGCGCATGCGCGCGCGCTGTTCGAGAAACTGATGGAAGAGGCGTTCGAGGCCGGGCTCGTGGTCGACGCGGTGGTCGCGGAAAATCTCGCGCAGTCGCGCGCATTCTGGGACCTGCGCGAACACATCCCGCTCGCGCAGGCCGACGAGGGGCTCAACATCAAGCACGACATCGCGGTGCCGATTTCGTCGATCGCGCGCTTCATCGACGAGACCGACGCGGCGATCCAGCAAGCCGCGCCGGGCGCGCGGATGGTCACGTTCGGCCACCTCGGCGACGGCAACCTCCACTACAACGTGCAGATGCCCGAAGGCGGCGACCCGAAAGCGTTCCTGGCCGCGTTCCAGGCGCCGATCAACCGGATCGTCTACGACAACGTGCACCGCCACCACGGCACGATCAGCGCGGAGCACGGCATCGGCCAGTTGAAGATCGACGACGCGCAGCGTTACAAGTCGCCGGTCGAAACGACGCTGATGCGCACGCTGAAGACCGCGCTCGATCCGCGCGGCCTGATGAATCCCGGCAAGGTCCTGCGCTGAAGCCACCCACTCCGGAGCCACGTCCGTGAAAGTCCGCGTCCTGTCCGACCTGCATCTCGAAAGCAACCTGCCCGACGCGATCCCGCATGCCGACGCGGATCTCGTCGTGCTGGCCGGCGACATCCACAATCACGCGGAAGGCCTGCGCTGGGCCGCCGAGACGTTTGACCCGGCCGTGCCGGTGATCTACGTGCCGGGCAACCACGAGTACTACGACGGGGAATTCGGCGCGCTGGAGGCGGCGATGCGCGATGCGGCGCAGGCGCTCGACAACGTGCATTACCTGAACAACGACGTCTACGTCGATCCCGGGCAGCGTTTTCGTGTGCTCGGCACGACGCTCTGGAGCGATTTTTCACTGTTCGGCGCCGACGAAGCCAGCCTTGCCGGATCGATCGAGGCCGGGCTGCGCGTGATGCTCGATTTCAAGGGATTGATCCAGGTGACCTGGCCGCACGACGCGGCGCTGCATGCGGTGCCGGGCACGCCGGAACGGGATTTCGCGCCGGCCGACGCCATCGCGCTGCATCGACGCAGCCGCGCGTGGCTCGAGGCGCAGCTCGCGATGCCGTTCGCGGGCCAAACGATCGTCGTGACCCACCACGCGCCGCACCGGCGCTCGCTGGCGGAGCGCTATGCGCAAGATCTTGCGTCGGCGGGATTCGTGACGGACATGGCGGCACTCGTGCAGCCGCCGGTCAATCTGTGGCTCCACGGCCACACGCATACGTCATTCGACTACGTGGCGGGCGGCGGCACACGCGTGGTGTGCAACCCGCGCGGCTACATCCACCGGCGCACCGGCGAACTGGAAAACACCGCGTTCGCGTGGGACAAGGTCGTCGAGCTCGGCTGAACGCCGGCCCGCCCGGCCGCACTGCGCGGCCTTGTTCGACCCGGAGCGTGACAGCGGGATCAGCGGCCGGGGCGGCGTTGCTCGCGCACCCGCACCGGCACCGGCTTCATCTGCGCCTTCGCCTTCATCGCGCGCAGCAGGTCGCGGGTCGCCGCGGCGGCCGCGGCCGCGCCCAGCAGGACTCCAAGGCCGATCATCAGGTGCGTATCCATTGCTACTCCGGGGTTGCGTATCTCGTTAATTCCCACAGTATCAAACTGTCTGACACGCGTTCGTAAAAAAATGTTGCGTGAAGGACAAATCTCGTCAGATTGCAGTCAACCGCGCTGTCATGCCGCACGCGTGTACTGCTCGAGCGCGGCTTCGTCGGCTGCGAGCGTGGCCGGCAGTTCGTCGCGCAGGAAATCGACCCAGGTGCGAATTTTCGCGTCGAGGTACTGGCGCGACGGATACAGCGCGTAGATGTTCATCACGTGCGACCGGTATTCGGGCATCACGCGCACGATGTGGCCGCTGCGCAACCAGCCGATCGCCGAATAAAGCGGCAGACCGCCGATCCCCATCCCTTCCCGCACGGCCACCGCGAGCGCCTCGGCGACGTTGACGCGAAACGGCGGCGCCGTGATCGGGACGACCTCGTCGCCGTTCGGCCCCGCCAGCGCCCATTCGTCGAACTGGAAGCCCGGCGCGACCATCCCGAGGCATATGTGCTGCGCGAGATCCGCCGGCCGCTGCGGCACGCCATGGGCCTCGACATAGCCGCGCGACGCGCACACCACGCTGTAGCTCTCGCCGAGCCGCTGCGACACGAGCCCCGAATCCGGCAGGTCGCGGCCGACGACGATCGCGACGTCATACCCCTCGTCGAGCAGGTCGGGCATCCGCTGCGCAAGTGTCAGCTCGACGTGCACGTCCGGGTAGCGCTCGCGATAGCGCGCGACGGCCGGCACCAGGTAGTGCTGGCCGAGGCTCGTGAAGCAATGAACCTTCAGCTTGCCCGACGGGCGCGCATGCGCGTCGCCCGCCTCGGCTTCGGCCTGGTCGACATACGCGAGGATCTGCTCGCAGCGCTGCAGGTAGCGCTCGCCGGCTTCGGTCAGCGCGATCCGGCGCGTCGTGCGGTTCAGGAGGCGCGTGCGCAGGTGCGCCTCGAGATCGGAAACCGCGCGCGACGCGTAGGCGGTGGTCGAATTCATCTGCTGGGCGGCCGCGGTAAAGCTTCCCGCGTCGACCACGCGGACGAATACCCGCATGTTTTGTAACGTATCCATCCCATTGCCCATTTGAATCCGGACGGATTGTTGCACAGAGGCGAACAAGTATTGTCTCAGGATTCGTAAAAATGACTTGCACCCTTGTCCATTTATTCAGGAATCACTGAAAAATATAATCGCATCCGACTCATCTATATCCGAAAGGGAGAAAATCGTGCAGTCTCCGGCGACAAAAGGGACGCTCGCACTGGCGGTTCTTGCAGTCTCATTAATAATGGCCGGATGCGCGAGCATGGGCGACAACAAGCCGCAGTCGGCCCGCATCGAGGCGAACGCACTCGACGCCGGCGCCGCGATCCGTGCGGCCGACCGTGACGCGGGCTGGCCCGCGGCCGACTGGTGGCGCGCCTACCGCGATCCGCAGCTCGATGCCTGGATTGCTGCCGCCCAGGCCGGCAACCCGACGCTCGCGGCCGCCGAGGCCCGGGTGCGCGAAGCGCAGGCGATGGCGCGCGTGGCCCGCTCGGCCGAATTGCCGCAGATCAACGGCAACCTCTCGCTGATGCGCGAGCACTGGCCGGACAACGTGTACTACGGCCCGGGGCCGCTCGCGAACGCCGATACCTGGAACAACACCGGCACGCTCGGCCTGTCGTACCACCTCGACCTGTGGGGCAAGGACAAGAACGCGACCGAGCGCGCGCTCGACACGGCGCATGCGAGCGCCGCCGATGCGCGTGCGGCAAAGCTCGAGCTCGAGGTCAACGTCGTGCGCGCGTATGTCCAGATGTCGATGAACTACGCGTTGCTCGATCTCGCGCACCAGACGTTCGAACGCCAGCATTCGCTCGCCGATCTCGCGCGCAAGCGGCTGCAGGCCGGCCTCGGCACGCAGCTCGAGGTGAGCCAGGCGGAATCGACACTGCCCGACTATGAGCGCCAGATCGACAGCTACGAGGAAGCGATCCAGCTCGCGCGGCACCAGCTTGCCGCGCTGGCCGGCAAGGGTCCGGGCGCGGGCGACGCGATCAAGCGGCCGCAGCTGTCGCTCGACGCGCCTGCCGGCCTGCCGTCGGCGATGCCGGCCGACCTCCTCGGCCGCCGCCCCGACGTCGTCGCGGCGCGCTGGACGGTCGACGCGCAGGCGCGCGGCATCGATGTGGCAAAGGCGTCGTTCTACCCGAATATCGATCTGCTCGCGACGGTCGGCGGCTTCGGCGTGACCGCACCGTTCACCGACTTCCTGCGCGCGATGAACGGTGGCTGGACGGCCGGCCCCGCGTTGTCGCTGCCGATCTTCGAAGGCGGCCGGCTGCGCGCGCAGCTCGGCGCGGCCAATGCCGGCTACGACCAGGCGGTCGAGCGCTACAACCAGACGATCGTCGGCGCGCTCAAGGACATCGCCGACCAGGTCGTGCGGATCCGTTCGCTCGATACGCAGAAGAAGGACGCCGCACGCTCGGTGGCCGCCAACGACCGCAGCTACCAACTGTCGCGCGAAGGGTTCCGCCGCGGGCTGACCGACTACGTGAACGTGCTGGTCGCGCAGCAGCAGTTGCTGCGCGCGCAGGAGACGGCCGCCCGCATCGATGCGGAACGCCTCGCCGCACACGCGCAGTTGATGGCCGCGCTCGGCGGCGGCGTCGAGACGGGTACGGACCTGCAGGACGGCCATCCGTCGCACGACGAATCCGCCGCGGGCGCAGCCGCGCCGGGTGCCAAGCCCGTGGCGGCAGTCGCCCGGCCCGCGCAGGTGGCCGCCGCCGGTGCGTCCGGCGTGCCGGCCGCACGGTAACGCGGAGCGACGCCATGTCAGCCTTCCCCCCCGCTTCCACGCCCGCCGGCGGTCCGTTCTCTGCCTGGCGCGCCGCGTTCGGCGACTGGGCCCGCACGGACGGCGCCGCGTGGCTCTACCTGTTCAAGGCGCTGCTCGCGACCTTCATCGCGCTCGGCGTGTCGATGCGGCTCGACCTGCCGGCACCGAAGACGGCGATGACGACCGTCTTCATCGTGATGCAGCCGCAAAGCGGCGCCGTGCTCGCGAAAAGCTTCTACCGGGTCGCCGGCACGATCTTCGGGCTCGTCGCGACGCTCGCGTTCGTCGGGCTGTTCCCGCAGCAGCCGCAGCTGTTCCTGCTGGCCATCGCGCTGTGGATCGCGCTGTGCACCGCCGGCGCCGCGCGCAACCGCAACTTCCGCAGCTACGGCTTCCTGCTCGCCGGCTATACGACCGCGTTGATCGGCCTGCCCGCGTCGCAACACCCTGACGGTGCATTCATGAGCGCGATGACGCGCGTCTCGGAAGTCATCATCGGGATCGTGTCGGCCGGCGTCGTCAGCGCGCTCGTGTTTCCGCAGTACACGGGCGAGCAGATGCGCACGACGGTGCGCAAGCGCTTCGGCAGCTTCGTCGACTACGTCGCGTCGGCGCTGTCGGGCCAGCTCGACCGCGCGCACATCGAGACCATCCACACGCGCTTCGTCGCCGACGTAGTCGGCTTCGAGGCCGCGCGCAGCATGGCCGTGTTCGAGAACCCGGACACGCGCATGCGCAGCGGCCGCCTCGCGCGACTGAACAGCGAGTTCATGAGCGCGTCGAGCCGCTTTCACGCGCTGCATCAGTTGATGAACCGGCTGCACGCAGCCGGTGCGCAGGCCGCGATCGATGCGATCGAACCGTATTTCCGCGAAATCGCGCCGCTGCTCACGCGCGATGGCGAACCCGTGCGCACGTCGATCGACGCCGCGCACTCGGCCGAGCAACTGCTCGCGTGGCGCGACGCGCTGCCGCGCCGCATCCGTGCGACGCGCGCGGAACTCGAAACGCAGCCCGACTTCCCGCTGCTCGACTTCGACACGGCCGCCGAACTGCTGTACCGCTTCATCACCGACCTGCAGGAATACGCGGCGACCTATGCGTCGCTCGCGACCGCGACGCACGAGCGCGAACGCTGGATCGAACGCTACGAGCCGCGCACCAACCGGACGGCCGCGACGATCGCGGGGATTCGCACCGCGACGGTGATTCTCGCGCTGGGCTGGTTCTGGATCGAGACCGCCTGGCCGAGCGGCGTGATGCTGGTGCTGAACGCCGCGGCGACCTGCGCGCTCGCGTCGTCGGCGCCGCGCCCGACCGCGATGGCCGCGCAGATGGGGATGGGCACGGCGCTGGCCGTTTGCACCGGCTTCCTGCTGATGTTCGGCATCTACCCGCGGATCGACGGCTTCTGGCTGCTGTGCGCGGCGCTCGCGCCGTTGCTGGCGATCGGTATCTACATGACGCTGAAGCCGAAGCTCGCGGGCTACGGAATGGGCTACCTGATCTTCTTCTGCTTCCTGGCCGGCCCCGACAGCATCACGCACTACGATCCCACCAGCTTCATGAACGACGCGCTCGCGCTGCTGCTGTCGATGCTGGTATCGGCGATCGCGTTTGCCGTGCTGTTCCCGCCGACCGCGCCGTGGCTCAAGAAGCGGCTGCTCGCCGACCTGCGTCGCCAGGCCGTCGCGGCCTGCCATGCGCGGCTCGCCGGATTGCGCACGCGCTTCGAGAGCGGCGCGCGCGACCTGATGTACCAGGCGCACACGCTGTCGGCCGACCAGCCCGACGTGCAGCGCGACGCGCTGCGCTGGATGTTCGCGGTGCTCGAAACCGGCAATGCGGCCATCGACCTGCGCCACGAGTTGGCGACGCTGCCGCCGGACCAGCGCTACGCGCCGGCAACGCCGTGGCGACGCGCGATCGAGACGATGCGCGCCGCGCTGGCGTCGCTGTTCACCCGGCCTGACGCCGGACGCTTCGACGCCACGCTCGCCGCGGTCAACGATGCGATCGACGCGACCCGGCAGACGCTCGACGCGTTCACGCCGACGCGCGAGGAACGCCACCGGCTGCAGCGCATCCTGAGCCACCTGCATTTCGTGCGCACGGCACTGCTCGATCCCGAATCGCCGCTCGCCGCGCTCAACCGCAACCGCCCCGTGCGTCCCCAACCAGGAGCCTCGTCATGATGCCGCGTGAAATCGCCATTCTCGATGCCTACATGCCCACGGTGGTGCTGATGTTCGTCCTCGGCGCGCTCGCGACCTGGGCCGTCGACCGCCTGCTCGCCTATACGGGCCTCTACCGTCTCGTCTGGCACCCGTCGCTGTTCCGGGCCTGCCTTCTCGTCTGCATTTGCGGCGGACTGAGTCTTGCCGTTTACCGTTGATTCCGAACCATCATGATTCTCAGAAAACTCTTCGGCTTCGTCGCGACCGCCGTCATTCTTCTCGTCGCGATCCTGATCGGGCGCTCGCTGTGGGTGCACTACATGGACGATCCGTGGACGCGCGACGGGCGCGTGCGCGCCGAGATCGTCAACGTCGCGCCGGACGTGTCGGGCGCGATCGTCGAATTGCCCGTGCATGACAACCAGCTCGTGAAAAAGGGCGACCTGATCATGCAGATCGACCCGTCGCACTACCAGATCGCGGTCGAGCAGGCGCAAGCCGCCGTCGCCGCCCGTCGCGCGGAACTGCAGATGCGCCGCGACGACGCGGCCCGCCGCGCGGATCTCGACGCGCTCGTCGTGTCGAAGGAAAACCGCGAGAACGCCGCGCACAGCGCGTCGAGCGCCGATGCGCAGTACCAGCAGGCGATCGCCGCGCTCGATGCCGCGAAGCTCAACCTCGAGCGCACACGCGTCGTCGCGCCGGTCGACGGCTACATCACGAACCTGCAGACGTTCAAGGGCAACTACGCGGTGGCCGGCCAGGCGAAGCTCGCGATCGTCGACAGCCACTCGTTCTGGGTCTACGGCTACTTCGAGGAAACCAAGCTGCCGCGCGTGAAGATCGGCGCGCCTGCCGAGATGCGGCTGATGAGCGGCGGCGTGATGAAGGGCCACGTCGAAAGCATCTCGCGCGGGATCTACGATCGCGACAACCCGCAGAGCCGCGACCTCGTCGCGGACGTGAACCCGACCTTCAACTGGGTGCGCCTCGCGCAGCGCGTGCCGGTGCGCATCAAGATCGACGACGTGCCTGCCGACGTCGTGTTGTCGGCAGGCACGACCTGCACGGTCATCATCGATCCCGACAAGCAGAAGAAGTCGTAAGCGCGGCACGCCCGGACGGTGCCCCGCCCGGGCGCTTCCTTCCCGGAACAGCCGGCAACCCGCCGGATGCGCGCGTCACGGCCAGCCGGCCCGCTGCCGGGCGCGCTCAGGCCGCGATGCGAAAACGCCCGACCAGCGACTTCAACGCCTGCGCCTGCTCGTCGAGCGCGTTCGCCGCGGCGGCCGCCTGTTCGACGAGTGCCGCGTTCTGCTGGGTGCCGGCGTCCATCTGCGTGACCGCGCGGCCGATCTCGTCGATCCCGGCGCTCTGCTCGTCCGAAGCGGCTGAAATTTCACCGATGATGTCGGTCACGCGCTTGACCGCGCGCACGACGTCACCCATCGTGCGGCCCGCATCGTGCGCGAGCGCCGCACCGTTCGCGACACGCTCGACCGACGCGCCGATCAACGCGCGGATCTCCTTCGCCGCGGTCGCCGAGCGCTGCGCGAGCAGGCGAACCTCGCCCGCAACCACCGAGAAGCCGCGCCCCTGCTCGCCGGCGCGTGCGGCCTCGACCGCCGCGTTCAGCGCGAGAATGTTGGTCTGGAACGCGATCCCCTCGATCGTGCCGATGATGTCGCGAATGTTCTTCGCGCTGTCGTCGATCTCGCTCATCGTCGCCACCACCCGCCCGACGACTTCCCCACCCGTCTCCGCGACGGCCGACGCATTGGCCGCGAGCGCGCTCGCCTGCCGCGCGTTCTCCGCGTTCTGCCGGACGGTCGACGTGAGCTGCTCCATGCTGGCCGCGGTGCGTTCGAGCGCGACGGCCTGCTGCTCGGTGCGCTTCGACAGATCGAGATTGCCGGTGGAGATCTCGCCCGACGCGGCCGCGATCGCCTCGGCGCTGACCGCGATCTCGCCGACCGTCGCCGCGAGCCCCGTCTGCATCTCGGCCAGTGCCCGCACCATGCTGTCGCGGTCGTGCCGGCCCAGCTCGATGGGTCGCGTCAGGTCGCCGCGCGCGATGTCCGCGGCGATCGCCTTCGCGTGCGCGGGCTCGCCGCCGAGCTGCGACGCGAGACGGCGCACGACGCGCTCCGCGATCACGACCGCGAGCACGATCAACGCAACCGTCATCGCCGCGATCATCGCGAACGACGACGAGAAAATGGTGGCGGACGCATCGAGCGTCGCCTTCGACTTCGCACCGCGCGTCTTCACGAGTTCGGCGACGAGTTTCTCGAGCTTGCCGGTTTCGACCAGCAGCGACACGTCCTGCGTGCCGACCTGCCAGTTCATCTGCGACAGGTCGAGCGGCTGCGCACGCACGAGTTCGACGAAATCGCGCAGGTGCGCACGCCATGTGCCGACCGCCGTCGAGAATGCGCGCAGCCGCGCCGAATCGTCGACATCGGCAGGATCCGCGTAGCGCTGCAGCGTGCCGAGCGCCTGGCCGATCGACGCGAGGCCCGCGCCCACCTCGGCGCCCAGTTCGTCGCGCTCCTTCGCGGTGGTCGCAGTCAGCAGCATCTTCTGGGCACGGCTCGCGCGCAGCATTTCGGCCCGGACCTCCTCGGCCGCGCGGCTCGCGACGTGACCCTGCTCGTAGACCGACGCGATCGACGCATTCAGCCGGCTGATCTGCCACAGTGAAAACATGCCGATCGCCAGCGTGCCGGCGAGCAGGATCGCGAATGCGGCGCGCAACGTCGCCTTGACGGTCCACGGCCGGCGCTCGCGACGCGCCGCCCGCAGGCGCCGGGCGGCGCGACCGGCGGCAACGTCGGGGGCGGCGGGCGCCGCACCTGGCTGTGGATGCAAAGATGCTGCTTTCATCGAACTATCCCCGTATTGATCACGCAGCCGGAAAGGTCGGTCCCGGCATTCCCGCGATGGCTGGCCATGCCGCGCGTCCTGCGCCCGCACCGGCGGATAGCCGGCGCCGGGCGCGGCGCGCCTGTTGTCATTGGGTCGTTCTACGGCCGCCACCGCCGTTTCTTGAGTCCGGGAAACCACGCACCGGCCCCGGGCGCGGCCCCGCTGACGGGCAGGCGCGCCGCCAGCGTTATACCCGGCCAAAAAAGCGGGCATCGGCCGATCCATCGGATGAATGTCCGATTCACGACAAAACTTGTCCGGACATTCTCGATACGCCACATTACACTTCTTTGACGCAGCAACGATTCAAGACGCGCCCATCCCCAGCAGAGCGCGCCCGCCACCTCAACTCGTTCAGCTCTCACATGGAAACCAGCTTCGACACCGGCTCCGCCGGCGCAGCCGCTACCCAGCCGCCCGCGCCCCCCGTCTCCCGCACCGTGTACCCGGTGCTCGGCGCGATCAGCTTCTCGCACATGCTCAACGACATGATCCAGTCGTTGATCCTCGCGATCTATCCGATGCTCAAGAGCCAGTTCGCGTTGTCGTTCGCGCAGATCGGCCTGATCACGCTCACCTACCAGATCACCGCATCGCTGCTGCAGCCGCTCATCGGCCTCTATACCGACAAGCGTCCGAAACCGTATTCGCTGCCGGTCGGCATGGGCTTCACGCTCGCGGGGCTGCTGCTGATGTCGGTCGCGCCGAATTTCCCGATGCTGCTGGTCGCCGCGGCGCTCGTCGGCTGCGGCTCGTCGGTGTTCCATCCCGAATCGTCGCGCGTCGCGCGGATGGCGTCGGGCGGCCAGCACGGGCTCGCGCAGTCGGTGTTCCAGGTCGGCGGCAATGCGGGTTCCGCGCTCGGGCCGCTGCTTGCCGCACTCGTGATCATTCCGCACGGCCAGCACAGCATCGCGTGGTTCTCGGCGGCCGCGCTCGTCGCGATGATCGTGCTCACGCAGATCGGCCACTGGTACAAGAAGCATCCGTCGATGAAGAAGAAGGCCGCGGCGGCCGGCCACCCGACGCTGTCGCGCGGCCGCGTGATGGGCGCGATCGGCGTGCTGGTGCTGCTCGTGTTCTCGAAGTACTTCTACCTTGCGAGCATCAACAGCTATTTCACGTTCTACCTGATCGACAAGTTCCACCTGTCGGTGCAGGCCGCGCAGATCCACCTGTTCGTGTTCCTCGCGGCCGTGGCGGCCGGCACGCTGATCGGCGGGCCGGTGGGCGACCGGATCGGCCGCAAGTACGTGATCTGGGTATCGATCCTCGGCGTCGCGCCGTTCACGCTGCTGCTGCCGTACGCGAACCTGTTCTGGACGAGCGTGCTGACCGTGATCATCGGCATCGTGCTCGCATCGGCGTTCGCCGCGATCCTCGTCTACGCGACGGAACTGATGCCCGGCAAGGTCGGGATGGTCGCGGGCCTGTTCTTCGGCTTCGCGTTCGGCCTCGGCGGGGTCGGCGCGGCCGTGCTCGGCCAGCTCGCCGACGCGACGAGCATCGCGTTCGTCTACAAGGTGTGCTCGTTCCTGCCGCTGATCGGCGTGCTGACGGTGTTCCTGCCGAACCTCGAAAGCAGCCGGCGCAAGAAAGCGTGACGAGGCGGCCGTGGCGTGCGCGCCGCGGCCGGTCGAATGGCTTGAATGAAGGAGTGAAGCAAACGACGGCGGCTTCAGGCCGCCGTCGTCGCATGCAGCGTCAGGAAACGCTTGAGGATGCCGGACGAATAGCTGCTCGCGATCGCCGACAGGAAGTGCGAGAACGACTGCGTTGCATGATCGTCGGCCGTATCGGAAATCGTCCGTACGAGCGCGAACGGCACGTCGTGCTCCGCACACACCTGCGCGATCGCGGCCCCTTCCATTTCGACCGCGAGTGCATCCGGCAGCGCATCACGCAGCGCGACGACCTCGCGCTCGCTCGACACGAAGCGGTCGCCGCTGATGATGAGCCCCGCATGCTGCGTCGCACCGGCCAGACCGAAGCGCGCGGCGAACTGCGCGCCCTCTTCCTCGACGAATTGCGCGCACGCGGCCCGCAGGCTCGCCGTCAGCGCCGCGTCGGTCGCGAAACGCGTGATGCCGAGCAGCGGCACCTCGTAGCGCGGAAAGAGCGGCGACGCGTCGAGATCGTGCTGCAGCAGCGTATCGGCCACGACGACATCGCCGACGCGCACCGCGCGCGACACGCCACCCGCGACGCCGGTGAACACGACGCCCGCCACGCCGAACACGTGGATCAGCGCGCTGACCGTCGCGGCGGCCGCGACCTTGCCGACCCGTGCGAGCGTCACGACGCAGGCCGCGCCATGCACGGTGCCGACGTGATAATCGCGACGGCCGAGCGTGACCGTCTTCATCGCGCCGTCGGCGCGCATCGCGGCGATCAGGTCGCCGAGTTCCTCGGGCAGCGCGGCCAGAATGCCGAGCGGGCGAGCCACGGGCGTCGCAAAGTTGTCGATGCCCATCATTCCACCGCCTGCAGTTTCGCGACCGCGAGCGCGAGCCACTTCTCGCCGTGCCGCTTGAATTTCACCTGCGCCTTCGCATCGGTGCCGTTGCCCTCGAGCGCGGTGACCGTCCCTTCGCCGAACTTGGTGTGGAACACCTGCTGGCCGACCCGGAAACCGGCATCGGCCGCGCGCTGCTTGTCCGCGAACGCGGGCAGCGGTGCGGACACGGCCGGGTCGACGATCTGCTCGCGACTGCCGCCGCCCGGCCGCGCGAACCAGTCGCGCCCGTACCCGGCGTTGTCCGACCGACCGCCCCAGCGCGAACCGGCCTCGACCTTTGGCGTCAGCCACTTGAGCACGTGTTCGGGCAGCTCGTCGAAGAAGCGCGAGCGCACGTTGTAGCGCGTCTGGCCGTGCAGCATCCGGCTCTGTGCGAACGACAGGTAGAGCCGCTCCTTCGCGCGCGTGATCGCAACGTACATCAGCCGGCGCTCTTCCTCGAGGCCGTCCGATTCGAGCACGCTGTTCTCGTGCGGGAACAGCCCTTCCTCGAGACCCGTGATGAACACGGCCGAGAATTCGAGCCCCTTCGCCGCGTGCACCGTCATCAGCTGCACGGCGTCCTGCCCGGCCTGGGCCTGGTTGTCGCCGGCCTCCAGTGACGCATGCGACAGGAAGCCGGCGAGCGGCGTCATCGTGTCGGGGTTCTGTGCCGGGTCGGCGGGCGATACCGGATCGAGCACGTCGAGCGCCGGATCGTCCGTCGCGGTGCCGAGCGCCGGCGCCGCGATCGCACCTGCGCGCAGCGGGATCGAGCGGGCCGGCGTGTCGAGCCCGTAGCCTTCCTCGGCAATGAACGCGGTGGCCGCGTTCACCAGTTCCTGCAAGTTCTCGAGACGGTCCTGGCCTTCGCGCTCGCCCTGGTAGAAATCGGCAAGACCGCTGGCGCGCACGATGTGCTCGACGGTATCGGGCAGGTTCATGTGCTGCGTATCGGCGCGCATCTTCGCGACCAGGTTTGCAAACCCGCCGAGGCTCGTGCCGGCCTTGCCCGTCACGTACGGAATCGCGGCAGCCATCGAGCAGCCGTACAGGCGCGCGGCGTCGGCCAGCTGCTCGATCGAGCGCGCACCGATGCCGCGGGTCGGGAAATTCACGACGCGCACGAACGCGGTGTCGTCGTTCGGGTTGTCGATCAGGCGCAGGTACGCGAGCGCGTGCTTCACTTCCTGGCGCTCGAAGAAGCGCAGGCCGCCGTACACGCGATACGGGATGCCCGACGACATCAGCGTGTGCTCGATCGAGCGCGACTGCGCGTTGCTGCGGTACAGGACGGCCACTTCGCTGCGCGCCATCCCGGTGTTGATCAGCGAGCGGATCTCCTCGACGATCCAGCCGGCTTCCTGCGAATCGGTGCTCGCCTCGTACACGCGCACGGGCTCGCCGTGGCCCGCATCGGTGCGCAGGTTCTTGCCGAGGCGGTGCGCATTGTTCGAGATCAGCTGGTTCGCCGCGTCGAGGATGTTGCCGTGCGACCGGTAGTTCTGCTCGAGCTTGATCAGGTTGCGCACGCGGAATTCGTCTTCGAAGTCGCGCATGTTGCCGACGTTCGCGCCGCGGAATGCGTAGATCGACTGGTCGTCGTCGCCGACCGCGAAGATCGCGTTCTGGCCGCCCGCGAGCATCTTGAGCCACGCGTACTGCAGCTTGTTGGTGTCCTGGAACTCGTCGACGAGGATGTGCTTGAAGCGCGCCTGGTAATGCGCGCGCAGCGGCGCGTTGTACGCAAGCAGTTCGTAGCAGCGCAGCAGCAGCTCGGGGAAATCGACGACGCCCTCGCGCTGGCACTGCTGGTCGTAAGCCTGGTACAGCTCGACGAACTTGCGGTTGAAGTTGTCGGACGCGTCGACCTTGTCGGGACGCAGCCCCTGCTCCTTCGCGTTGTTGATGAAGTACTGCACGTTCTTCGGCGGGTACTTCTCGTCGTCGACGTTCGCCGCCTTCATCAGCCGCTTGATCGCGGACAGCTGGTCGGCCGTATCGAGGATCTGGAAGGTCTGCGGCAGGCCGGCGTCGCGCCAGTGCGTGCGCAGCATCCGGTTGCACAGGCCGTGGAACGTGCCGATCCACATTCCGCGCGTGTCGATCGGCATCATCGCCGACAGGCGCGCCATCATCTCGCGCGCGGCCTTGTTCGTGAAGGTCACGGCGAGCACGGTGGGCGGCGATGCGTAGCCCTGCTGGATCAGCCACGCGATGCGGGTGATCAGCACGCGGGTCTTGCCGCTGCCCGCCCCGGCGAGGATCAGCGCCGGTTCGTTCGGCAACGTGACGGCGGCGAGTTGTTCGGGGTTCAGATTGGCGAGCAGGTCGGGCATGGAGCGGCAGCGAACGGGCGAGAAAAATGCGGACCCGACATTATAAGTCGGCCGCGCGATGCTGTTCCCGATCCGTTCGACAGCACGTCGCGAGCGGGTCGCGGGCACGCTGCGGCCGCGTCGCGACGGGCCCGCGCCGGCAAGGCGATGGCTGGTGGATGTGCATCCATTTATAATCGTCAGATTCGGCATCCAATTCACGCATTTTTCGGCAGATTTCCAACATGAGCGACAACACGCTTGCGAAGAGCTTCGAGCCCCACACCATCGAGTCCCAATGGGGGCCGGAGTGGGAAAAGCGCGGCTATGCGGCCCCGGCCTTCGATCCGGCCCGCCCCGATTTCTCGATCCAGTTGCCGCCGCCGAACGTGACGGGCACGCTGCACATGGGCCACGCGTTCAACCAGACGATCATGGACGGCCTCACCCGCTACCACCGGATGCTCGGCGAGAACACCCTGTGGGTGCCCGGCACCGACCACGCGGGGATCGCAACCCAGATCGTCGTCGAGCGCCAGCTCGACGCACAGGGCGTGTCGCGCCACGACCTCGGCCGCGAGAAGTTCGTCGAGCGCGTGTGGGAATGGAAGGAAAAATCCGGTTCGACGATCACCGGCCAGGTGCGCCGCCTCGGCGCGTCGCCCGACTGGTCGCGCGAATACTTCACGATGGACGACAAGATGTCGGCCGCCGTGCGCGACGTGTTCGTCACGCTCTATGAACAGGGCCTGATCTATCGCGGCAAGCGCCTCGTCAACTGGGATCCGGTGCTGCTGACCGCCGTGTCGGACCTCGAAGTCGTGAGCGAAGAGGAAAACGGCCACCTGTGGCACATCCGCTACCCGCTCGTCGATGGCTCGGGTTCGCTGACCGTTGCAACGACGCGCCCGGAAACGATGCTCGGCGACGTCGCGCTGATGGTCCACCCGGAAGACGAGCGCTACGCACACCTGATCGGCAAGCTCGTCACGCTGCCGCTGACGGGCCGCGAGATCCCGGTGATCGCGGACGACTACGTCGACCGCGAGTTCGGCACGGGCGTCGTGAAGGTCACGCCGGCGCACGACTTCAACGACTACCAGGTCGGCCAGCGCCACAAGCTCGCGCCGATCGAGATCCTGACGCTCGACGCGAAGATCAACGACAACGGCCCCGAGCAGTATCGCGGCCTCGACCGCTTCGACGCGCGCAAGGCGATCGTCGCCGACCTCGACGCGCAAGGCTTCCTCGACTCGGTGAAGCCGCACAAGCTGATGGTGCCGCGCGGCGACCGCACGGGCGTCGTGATCGAGCCGATGCTGACCGACCAGTGGTTCGTGGCGATGACGAAGCCGGCGCCGGAAGGCACGTTCAATCCCGGCAAGTCGATCACGGAAACGTCGCTCGACGTCGTGCGCAGCGGCCAGATCAAGTTCGTCCCGGAAAACTGGACGACCACCTATTACCAGTGGCTCGAGAATATCCAGGACTGGTGCATCTCACGCCAGCTGTGGTGGGGCCACCAGATTCCCGCGTGGTACGGCGAGAACGGCGAGGTGTTCGTCGCGCGCCACGAGGAAGAAGCGCGCGCGCAGGCTGCCGCGAAGGGTTACACGGGTGCGCTGAAGCGCGACGAAGACGTGCTCGACACGTGGTTCTCGTCGGCGCTCGTGCCGTTCTCGTCGCTCGGCTGGCCGAACGAAACGCCTGAACTGAAGCACTTCCTGCCGTCGTCGGTGCTCGTCACGGGCTTCGACATCATCTTCTTCTGGGTCGCCCGGATGGTGATGATGACCACGCACTTCACGGGCAAGGTGCCGTTCCACACCGTCTACGTGCACGGCCTCGTGCGCGACGCGGAAGGCCAGAAGATGTCGAAGAGCAAGGGCAACACGCTCGACCCGATCGACATCGTCGACGGCATCGACCTCGACACGCTGGTCGCGAAACGCACGACGGGCCTGATGAACCCGAAGCAGGCCGCGACGATCGAGAAAAAGACGCGCAAGGAATTCCCGGACGGCATCGCCGCGTTCGGCACCGACGCGCTGCGCTTCACGATGGCGTCGATGGCGACGCTCGGCCGCAACGTGAACTTCGACCTCGCGCGCTGCGAAGGCTACCGCAACTTCTGCAACAAGCTGTGGAACGCCACGCGCTTCGTGCTGATGAACTGCGAAGGTCACGACTGCGGCAGCGACAAGCCGGAAGTCTGCGGTGCGGGCGATTGCGGCCCGGGCGGCTACCTCGACTTCTCGGCGGCCGACCGCTGGATCGTGTCGCTGCTGCAGCGCACCGAGGCCGACATCGCGAAGGGCTTCGCCGATTACCGCTTCGACAACATCGCAAGCAGCATCTACAAGTTCGTGTGGGACGAGTACTGCGACTGGTATCTCGAACTCGCGAAGGTGCAGATCCAGAACGGCACGCCGGAACAGCAGCGCGCCACGCGCCGCACGCTGCTGCGCGTGCTCGAGACGGTGCTGCGCCTCGCGCACCCGGTCATCCCGTTCATCACCGAAGCCCTCTGGCAGAAGGTCGCGCCGCTCGCCGGCCGATATCCGCAGGGCAAGGCCGAGGGCGAAGCGTCGCTGATGACGCAGGCGTACCCGATCGCGAACCTGCAGAAGATCGACGAAGCATCGGAGCAATGGGTGGCCGACCTGAAGGCGATCGTCGACGCGTGCCGCAACCTGCGCGGCGAGATGAACCTGTCGCCGGCCACCAAGGTGCCGCTGCTCGCGGCCGGCGATGCCGAGCGCCTGCGCTCGTTCGCGCCGTACGTTCAGGCCCTTGCGCGCCTGTCGGAAGTGCAGATCCTCGCGGACGAAGCGACGCTCGACAAGGAAGCGCACGGCGCGCCGATCGCGATCGTCGGGCCGAACAAGCTGGTGCTGAAGGTGGAAATCGACGTCGCGGCCGAACGCGAGCGCCTGTCGAAGGAAATCACGCGCCTGACCGGCGAGATCGCGAAGTGCAATGCGAAACTCGGCAACGAGGCATTCGTCGCGAAAGCGCCGCCAGCCGTGGTCGAACAGGAACAAAAGCGCGTCGCGGAATTCCAGAGCACGCTCGAGAAACTGCGCGCGCAGCTCGATCGGTTGCCTGCGTAACAAACCGTAAGGTCGTTTGCGTTCACTATAATTGCAACGTGAACATAGACCGTCTGACAAGTCGATTACAGGAATAAAGGTTCGATCATGTTGAAAGTTACCAAGGCGGTGTTCCCCGTTGCCGGTCTCGGCACACGGTTCCTCCCGGCAACGAAGGCAAGCCCGAAGGAAATGCTGCCGGTCGTCGACAAGCCGCTGATCCAGTACGCAGTGGAGGAAGCGATCGCCGCCGGTATCACCGAGATGATCTTCGTCACCGGGCGCAGCAAGCGCGCGATCGAGGACCACTTCGACAAGTCGTACGAAGTCGAGGCCGAACTCGAGGCGCGCGGCAAGGAAAAGCTGCTCGAACTCGTGCGCAGCATCAAGCCGAGCCATGTCGATTGCTTCTACGTGCGCCAGCCGGAAGCGCTCGGCCTCGGTCATGCGGTGCTGTGCGCGGAAAAGCTCGTGGCCGACAACCCGTTCGCGGTGATCCTCGCCGACGACCTGCTCGACGGCAACCCGCCCGTGATGAAGCAGATGGTCGACGTGTTCGACCACTATCACAGCTCGGTGATCGGCGTCGAAGAGATCCCGCCGTCGGAGACGAAGTCGTACGGGATCGTCGACGGCAAGGAGTGGGAAGAGTCGATCGTCAAGATGTCGGCGATCGTCGAGAAGCCGGCGCCGGAAGTCGCGCCGTCGAACCTCGGCGTGGTCGGCCGCTACATCCTGAAGCCGCGGATCTTCGAGCACCTGCGTGCGCTGAAGCCCGGCGCGGGCGGCGAGCTGCAGCTCACCGACGCGATCCAGGCGCTGCTCGCCGATGAGCAAGTGCTGGCCTACAAGTACCAGGGCACGCGCTACGACTGCGGCAGCAAGCTCGGCTACCTGAAGGCGACGGTCGAATTCGCGCTGCGGCACGCGGAAGTCGGCGCGGAGTTCGACGCGTACCTGCGCGCACGCGGCGGCGCACACCCGGCCGACTGAACACGGCAAGGGCACGAGGGCTCACTCCGGCGAGCCCGCCCTCACCTCATCGGCCGCCGGCGCTCAGCGCGCGTCGGCCGGCTTCACCGAGACGATGCCCGGCATCCCGCCCGCGTCGTCTTTTTTCGTCTTGACGAGCCAGCCACCGCCGCCGTCGAACGGCACCTTCGCGAGCGCGCTCTTCACGAGCGCCGGCGCGGCCTGCTGCGTGCCGGGATCGCGATCGCGCAGCGCGGCCGATACGCGGTAGACGTCGACGCCCGATTTCGCGTCGACGAAGCGCAGCGTCAGCACATGGCGATACACACGGCCCATGAACGGCAGCGCAAACGGCGCCGGCCCGTCGACCGTCACGCATGCGCTGCTCGCGGCGCCGCACCCGTCGGCGCGCGCCGCGACCGAGGCCGGCTGCGTCGCATACGCGATCGACAACCGGTAGCGCGCGGCCGCGAGCGGCCTCGCATCGAAGCCGCGGTGCGCGAGTTCGTCGCGCACAAGCGCCTCGATCTGCCGGTATTCGGCATCATTGGCCTGCGCGGCCGTTCGCACGAAATCGTAGCTGTGCGCATCGGATGCGAACGCGTTCGGCTGCCCGACCGCACTCACGCCGCTCGTCACGCCGGCGCAACCCGTCAACAGCGACGCCGCCAGCGCGGTCGCTGCCCATTCCTTTCTCATGGCTTTCCCCAAATGCCTGCCGTCGCGCCCGGCCCTGTCAGGCGGACGGCTCGTCGATCGCGGGCAGCGACACCGTCACCGCGGTGCCGACACCCACCACGCTGTCGACCGACACGCTGCCCCCATGGCGCGTGACGACCGTCTTCACGAATGCCATGCCGAGCCCGGAACCCGGGATTTCGGGCCGCTCGCCGGCATGGAATCGCTTGAAACGCTCGAACAGATGCCGCTGATCTTCCGGCGCAATGCCGTATCCCTGATCGCGAATCGTACAGAACATCCGTTTCGACGCGTGCTCGACCGCTAGCGTACACGTGATCACGGTCGCAGACGGACTGTATTTGACTGCGTTGTTCAGCAGGTTCACGAACGCGCGCGTGATCAGCGAGCGATCCGCGCGCACCCAGCACATGTCGGTGCCAACCTCGGTGTCGATGCGGATGTGCTTCGCTTGCGCCTGCGGCCACACCTCGTCGCTCGCATCGATCAGCACGTCGACGAGGCTCGTCACCTCGAGCTGGTACGCCTGCGACTCCGCGCGCGCCAACTGCACGAACTCGTCGGCGAGCGACAGCGCACGGTGCGCGTAGCGCTCGATCCGCGCAAGCAGCTCGCGCATCGCGTCGGTCTCGCAGCGATCGCGCTCGATCTCGACGAGCGCGAGGATCGACGACTGCGGCGAGCGCATGTCGTGCGACAGCAGGTGCAGCGCTTCCTCGCGATGCCGCTCGGCCGCGTGCAGCTCGGTGACGTCGACGAGGCCGGCAATCCAGCCCGTCACGCGGCCCTGTGCGTTCGTGCATGCGGCGTAGCGTAACAGATGGTCGAGCCCGTCTCGGTCGCGCACCTCGATGCCGCGCGCCATCGCGTCATGCTCGGCCTCGAGCGTCGGGTCGAGCACGGCCGGCCAGTGCTCGCGGATCGCCGCATCGTGTTCGGCGTTGCCGTCGACGGTCTTCATGAACGTCAGCTCGCCGAGCGCGGTGCGCAGCGGCCGCCCTTCCGGCAGCGGCAGCGCGAGCCGCGACCCGTAGCGCTTCGCCGCATGGTTCGCGATCAGCACAGTACCGGCCAGATCGGTCACGAAGATCGGCTCGGGCATGCTGTCGAGGCTGTCCCATACGAAGCGCTTCATGTCCTGCACGCGCTGCGCGGCTTGCGCCATCAGCGCCATCTGCCGCTCGAGCACGTCGCCGCCGACGTCGCGCGTGCGCGGCGCCTCGGGCAGCAGGTGCGGCTCGTCGGCGAGCCGCTGCAGTTCGCGGCGCAGGTACGACATCGTCATTTCCAGGCGCCGCCAGTTCCAGATCGGGTAGACGGCGATCAGCCCGAAGATCGCGGGCGCCGGCGACAGCCAGACGCGCGCCTCGAACAGCAGCGCCATGCTCGCGACGACCGAGAGCGCGGCAAGGCTCAGCGTCAGCAGCAGCGCGCGCCACGGCGACAGCATCAGGAAGCCGCCCAGCAGCGCGGCGAGCGGCAGCAGCGACGCGGCGAACAGCCCCGCGCGCGACGCCGGCGAGATCGCACTGCCGGTCGCCAGCATGTCGAGCACGTTGGCATGGATATACACGCCGGCGAGCGGCCCGAATTCGCCGGACACGGGCGTGGCGAACCGGTCGTACAGCCCCGACGCCGTCACGCCGACGACGACGATCTTGCCGCGCAGCGCATCGGGTTTCACGCGCCCTTCGAGCACGTCGTCGAACGACAGCGTCGGATACGCGGGCGTATTGCGGCTGAACGGGATCAGGTAGCGCCCTTCGTCGGCCGCGTCGCGCGACAGGTCGTGCGCGTTCGCGCCCGGCGCGCCGCCGACCGGATGCAGCCGGCCGGCCTGGATCGCGCGGTAGACGGGCACCATCAGTTGCGGCCAGCGCACCCGGCCGTCGCTTTCGAACAGCGCCACGCTGCGCACGATGCCGTCGGGATCGACTTCGAGGTTGATGTGACCGAGCCCCGTCGCGCGCGCGGCGAGCGCGGCCACCGGCGGCTCGACGGTCCGCGAGCCGTCGGCCTGCTCGGGGCTCAGCAGCACCGGCAGGAAGGTCGGCACGCGGCTCATCGCGTCCGCGAACGCGCGATCTTCCGGCGACGGTTCGGTGAACAGCACGTCGTAGACGACGGCGGCCGGTTGCGCGCGCGCCAGCGTGTCGAGCAGCCGCGCGTGCACGTCGCGCGACCACGGCCAGCGGCCGAGCGCGGACACGCTCTGGTTGTCGATGTCGACGACGACCACGTCGGGTGACAACGGCAGGCTGCGCAGCATCAGCAGCCGGTCATAGAGCAGCCCGTCGACGCTGGCCGACAGCCTGCCGAGTGCGCACGCGAGGATCACCGCGATCCCGAGGCAGCCGATCGCGATCCATTCGATCAGGAAGCGGCGGCCGAGGTGCCGCCGCGGGGAAACAGAATCGGGTTTCATGCGCCGCGGATCAGCGCGACAGCGTAAATGCGCCGACCGGACTGGTCTTCTCGTAGAACTTGCCGCCTTCGAACTCCTCGACGGTCACGGCCCAGAAATAGTCGCCCGGGGGCAGGTGCGCGACGGTGATCTGGCGCGTATGCAGGCCGACCTGGTCGACGACCGGCGCGCTCAGATCCTTCGAGCGCGACAGCACGAACCGGTAGCGCGCACCCTTGCCCGAACCGTTCGGCGACCAGCGGAACTCGTAGCCGCCGGCGCCGGGCGACGCGCTCGCGTCGAGCCCCATCACGCGGCGTTCGAACGCGTACGTCCGCGGCCGGCCCTCGAGGCCGTTCGCATCGATCGCGGCGACCCGCACGAAGTAGTTCCCGTTCGGCACGTCGTGGAAGACCGCGCGCGGCGAATCGGTGCGCGTTTCGCGGAACAGGTCGAGCAGCCCGGCGTCGTGCGCGAGCTGGACGCGATATGCATGCGCCTGGTCGAGCGGCGCGACGTCGAATGCGACGTCGGGCTCGTCCTGCACCTTGTCGGGATGCGCGAGCGCCGGCGCGGGCAGCAGCTCGACGGGCGCGCCGACCGCGCCGGACGATGTCGCGACGCTGCCGAAATTCGCATGCACGAGCGTCGGATCGGCCTGCTGGCGGCCGCCCGCCACGCCGACGGTGCCGTCGAGCACTTCGACGCGCGTCGACGCATTGCCGGCCGCGTCGTAGTTCACGCGAAAGTGCGTGCCGCGCACGCCTGCCACGACCGACGGCGACCGGATCTGGAAGCGGTCGTCGCGTTTCTTCAGATGGGTGACCTCGCTGTCGACCGAGCCGCGCGTCAGTTCGAACTCACGATCGAGCGTGCCGGTCAGCACCGTGCGGCGCAGCGTCTTCAGGGCGAGCTGGCTGTCGGGCGGCAGGCTCATGTGCGTGCCGTCGGCGAGCTCGAGCGTCACGAAGCCGTTCGGGCCCGTGCGCACGCGATCGCCTTCGGCGAGCGTCGCGTCGTTCGCGAGCGGCGCATAAGCGTCGCCGGACGCACGTTCGGCCGAGCCCTGCACCGCGACGACGCGCGCGGTCAGCTTTTCCTTGCGCAGGCGCGCCACCGGCAGCTTCAGCGCGATGTCGGGCTGCAGATGCTTCGGCGCGGGTACGCCGTTGATCCGCTGGAGCAGTTGCCAGTCGTCAGCGCCCTGCAGGTAGCGCGCGGCGACGTCGGACAGCGTATCGCCCGCCTGCGTGCGGTAGACGGCCATCTTGCCCGCCGCCTCGGGCGGCTGGGCAGCCGCATGCTGCGCGGCGAACGCAAACGCGACCGCGCACGCTGTGCGCAGCGCTACCGTGCGCAGGTTCGCGGTGCGCTGCATGATTCCCGTGGTCACTCCGGTTCTCCCTGGCCGACCCGCTCGAGCCGGTAGCCGTAGCCGTAGATCGGCGCGAGGCGATAGCCGTTTTCGGGCCGCAGGCCGAGCTTGGTGCGCAGCATCGAGATGTGCGTATCCATCGTGCGCGACGGGATGTCGGTCGCCTGCTTCCACACGAGATCGAGAATGTGCGCGCGCGACAGCGGCCGGTCGAGGTGCTGGAACAGCAGCAGCGCGAGTTCGAATTCCTTCTGCGTGAGGCTCACGGCCTTGTCGCCGACGTAGGCCTGCTTCAGGTTCACGTCGAAACGGAATTGATCGAATTCGCGAACGGTTGCCTCGGCGTTGACCGGATACGCGCGACGCAGCAGCGAGCCGATGCGTGCGCGCAGGATCGGGCCCGATACGGGCTTGACCACGTAGTCGTCGGCGCCGGCGTTGAGGATCTGCGTGATCCCCGCCTCGTCGTCACGACTCGTCATGAAGATGATCGGCAGGCTGTGCTCGGTCTGATTGGCGCGCACCCACTTCAGCACTTCCTCGCCGGACATGTCGGGCACGTTCCAGTCGAGCACCAGCAGATCGAAGGTCTCGCGCTGCAGGCGCTTCTTCAGGGCCTTGCCTTCCTTGAACGCATAGCACGTATGGCCAATGGCCGTCAGCGTTTGACTGACGAAATCCGTCTGGGCCGGATCGTCATCCAGTACAGCAATTCTCATAGCACCCCGCAAATCGAAATCGATTCGTCCAGTTCAGCTCCCCGCCCCCACCCGGCCGCGCAGCATGCGCGCGGCTTCCGGATACCGGCCGGCGAGTCGTCGTTCGCCGCTCGCGCCACCTGCGCAAACCGGCGACCCCGGCTAAATATCTCAAAAAACGGGGCACGGACGAACCGGCGATTTCATCATAGTAGTATGAAATTCGCCAATAAATTGCGCGGACTGCCGTCTTTTCTTCGAATAATCCTTCCCGCCGTGCAATCGAGCGCCTAATCGATGCCTGCCACCTGCTCGGCAACATCATCGTCCGGCACGCGATGCGACAGCGGCTCCGGACGCGCCGCCTGTGCCAGCATCCGCTGCAGCTGGCCGCGCACGCGCTCCCACGCGGTGGCCGCGTAGTCCGGCTGGCTCGCCGCCCACGCCTGCGCCAGATCGAACACGCGCTCGATCGTCGCACCGCAGTAGGTCAGGCCCGCGCCGTCGTCCTGCGCGGCATCGCGCAGCCGTTCGTCGAGCCACTCGGCCAGCCACGGCATCTCGGCCGCGGCCGAATCCGCGTAGGCCTCCAACGCGGCACGCGCGTGGCGATCCTGTTGCGGGTCAAGCTCGATACGGCTCAGTCCCGATGCGCTGCGTTCCGCTCCGGACGGACTTCGAATGGTCCCTGGTCTGAAGGACATGTCCTCTCCCCGTTGTACGACGGTAGCGTCAGGCATGGCCCCCGTGCCTGCCATACGACGTACCGTGGCCGGCGCATCCGCTGGGAGCGGACGACCGGCCGGGTCAGTATACGCAGCCGATCACGAAGCGAGGTTTAAGAATTGTCAGAGAAGCGTGGCCGGCGACGTGCGGCCGGCGCCAGGCGTGGCCGGCACCGAGATGCGTGCCGTCAGCGGCGGCGCATCAGGAACACGAAGGTCTTGTCCTGCGTCGTCGATTCGACGATCTCGTTGCCCGTCTGCTTCGCGAACGCGGCGAAATCGCGCTGCGAACCGGGATCGGTCGCGAGCACCTTGAGGATTTGCCCGCTTTCCATGTCGGCGAGCGCTTTCTTGGCACGCAGGATCGGCAACGGGCAATTGAGCCCGCGCGCGTCCACTTCCTTGTGAATCTGCATCGGCTGTCGACCTTCGAATGTCGCGCCATCCAAGGCGCGGAGAGAAGCCGGGATTTTACCGCAGCGCCGCCGTGCCTGCCCGGACCGCCGGCAGCCCGGCGCCGGCGACCACCGGGCTCAGGCGCCCGAAAAGCCGCCCGCGAGCCGTTCGCGCAGGTGCCGAACGAGCGCGCGCACCGCGCTCGGCACGACCGGGCTGTACGGGCGGATCGCGAAGACGTGGTCGCCGAACGCGCCCGACGGCCGCCAGCCGTCGAGCAGCGCGACCAGCCGGCCGGCGTCGAGATCGCGCTGCGCGCTGAAATCCGGCAGTAGCGCGATGCCGAGCCCGCCGAGCGCGGCCTCGCGCATCGCCTCGCTGTTGTTCGCCGCGAAGCTGCCGCGCACCGGCACGCTCACGCGCTCGCGCCGCCGGCCGTGCGGCTCGAAGCTCCATGCGGCCGGCTCGTTGTCGCGCAGGTAGCACAGGCAGCTGTGCTCGACGAGCTCGCCCGGGTGTCGCGGCGACCCGCGCGCGTCGAGGTAGTCGCGGCTCGCGACCAGCAGCGAACGCGTGTCGCACAGCTTCCATGCGACGTGGGTCTGCGGCGCGGTGGTCGTATGGCGGATCGCGAGGTCGAAACCCTCCTGCGTCAGCGAATGCAGCCGGTCCGACAGGTCGAGCTCGATCTGCACGCCCGGATGCTGCCGCAGGAAATCGGGCAGGTGCGGCACGACCTGCTGGCGCCCGAGCGCGACCGGCACCGTCAAGCGCAGCAGGCCGCGCGGTTCCCCGGCCAGGTCCTTCACGCGCGCGAAGTGCTGCCCGATCGATTCGAACGCGTCGCGCGTACTGTCGACGAGCGTCTGGCCCGCGTCGGTGAGCCGCACGCTGCGCGTCGTGCGACGCACGAGCGGCACGCCGGCGGCTTTTTCGAGATCGGCGATGCGCTGGCTCATCGCTGCCTTGCTGATGCCGAGCCGCTGCGCGGCGGCCGTGAAACTGCCGGCCGCAGCCAGTACCGTCAGCGAATGGATGTGCGGCCAGAGCGCCTGGACATTTTGCTGATTCATCCAGTGATTATTCAGAATTCTGAACAGTGAATCAAGCTGCACGGCCTTCTCCCGCCCTGTGCGTTTGCCTAGACTTGGGGCTGTCCCCCCCCACCCGATTACCTCAGGAGACACGATGAATCCGGTTCCCGCGTACACCTCCGACGCCGACGTCGGCCACTACGTCGACGGCGCGCCCGTCGCCGGCCGCAGCGGCCGCTTCCAGGACGTCCTCAATCCCGCGCTCGGCCGCGTGGTGCGCCGCGTGGCGCTCGCCGACGACAGCGAAGTGCAGCAGGCCGTCGCGTCGGCCAACGCCGCGTTCCCGGCCTGGGCCGCGACGCCGCCGATCCGCCGTGCACGCATCCTGCACCGCTTCCTGCAACTGATGAACGAGCACCGCGACGCACTCGCGGCGATCATTACGGCCGAGCACGGCAAGGTGTTCTCCGACGCGCAGGGCGAAGTCGCGCGCGGCATCGACATCATCGAATTCGCATGCGGCGTGCCGCAGCTCCTGAAGGGCGACTTCACCGACCAGGTCAGCACCGGCATCGACAACTGGACGATGCGCCAGCCGCTCGGCGTCGTCGCGGGCATCACGCCGTTCAACTTCCCGTGCATGGTGCCGTGCTGGATGTTCCCGGTCGCGATCGCGACGGGCAACACGTTCGTGCTGAAGCCGAGCGAGCGCGACCCGTCGGCGGCCCTGTTCATCGCCGACCTGCTCACGCAGGCCGGGCTGCCGGCCGGCGTGTTCAACGTCGTGCAGGGCGACAAGGGCGCGGTCGACGCGCTGCTCGACCACCCCGACGTGCAGGCCGTCAGCTTCGTCGGCTCGACGCCGATCGCGGCCTACGTGCAGCAGCGCGCGGTGCAATCCGGCAAGCGTGTGCAGGCACTCGGCGGCGCGAAGAATCACCTCGTCGTGATGCCCGACGCGAACCTCGAGCAGGCGGTCGATGCACTGATCGGCGCCGCGTACGGCTCGGCCGGCGAACGCTGCATGGCGATCAGCGTCGCGGTGCTGGTCGGCGACATTGCGGACAAGATCGTGCCGCTGGTAGCCGAGCGCGCGCGCAAGCTGGTGATCGGCGACGGCATGTCGCCGGAAGTCGAGATGGGCCCGATCGTCACCGGCGACGCACTCAAGCGCATCGAAGGCTATATCGAGCAAGGCGTGAACGAAGGCGCGCAACTGGTGGTCGACGGCCGCGGGCTGCGCGTGCCGGGCCGCGAGGCAGGCTTCTTCACCGGCGGCACGCTGTTCGACCACGTGACGCCCGAGATGCGCATCTACAAGGAGGAAATCTTCGGGCCCGTGCTTGGCTGCGTGCGCGTGAAGGATTTCGGCGAAGCGGTCGAACTGATCAACGCGCACGAATTCGGCAACGGCGTGTCGTGCTTCACGAGCGATGGCGGCATCGCGCGCGAGTTCTCGCGGCGCATCCAGGTCGGGATGGTCGGCATCAACGTGCCGATTCCGGTGCCGATGGCGTGGCATGGCTTCGGCGGCTGGAAGAAGAGCCTGTTCGGCGACATGCATGCGTACGGCGAGGAAGGCGTGCGCTTCTATACGCGCCAGAAGTCGGTGATGCAGCGCTGGTCGTCGAGCATCGGCAAGGGCGCCGAATTCGCGATGCCGACCGCGAAGTAACCGCCTGACGGCACGCCGCCCGCGGATCAGTCGAGCGGGCGGCGCGGCGGCGGGATGCGTCAGCCGGCCTTCGTGTCGTGGGCGCCGTCGGCGGTCGGCAGGTACGACAGTTCGAGCCGGTACGCGAGCGCGACGAACAGGCTCTGCGCGAGGCCCATCGTGGCGGTCAGCGCGCGAAAGCCGAACGTCGCGCTGTCCTGCACCATCAGCGTCACCTCGGCCTCCCGCGCGAGCGGGCTCATCCGGCTGTCGGTGATCGCGATCAGCCGCGCGCCGCGCTGCACGGCCTGCTGCGCGACCTGCACCGTTTCCTCCGCATACGGCATGAACGAGATCACGATCATCACGTCGCCCTCGCGCACCGAGCGGATCTGCCCGAGATGCATGCTGCCGAGCGCGCTGAACAGCCCGATGCGCTTGTCGGTGTGCTGCAGCGCATAGTCGAGGTACACCGCGATCGGAAACGCGCGGCGCGAGCCCGCGATCCAGATCGCCTGCGTGTCGGCGAGCAGGTCGACGGCCTGCGCCAGCGCCTGCGAATCGAGCGTCTGCCGCAGTTGCTGCATCCCGGCGATGCTGCCCTTGATGAATTCGTCGGCGATCTGTTCGGGCTGCAGGCTCGACGAGCCCGCTTCGATCACGTCACGCAACCGCAGGTTGTACGCGCGCCCCGGCGCGATCTGCTGCGCGAGCCCCTCCCGGAACAGCCGCTGCATCTCGGAAAAGCCGGAAAAGCCGAAGTGCTTCGCGAAGCGCACGACGGCCGACGGCTGGACGCCGCATGCCTCCGCGAGCGACTGGATGCCTTCCAGCCCAAGCTGGTCCCGATGCGTTTCCACGTGGCGCGCGATCACCTTCAGGCGATTGCTGAGGCCGTCGTACTCCTGCGTCAGATGCTGCAGGAACTGCTCGACGGTGGCGGGAGGTTTCTCGGATGAACTCATCGGATAGCGCGAAGTTGACGGCCCCGATGCGCGCGCGATGCGGGCGGGCGCGGCCCGGGGCTCACCTGGATACATGCATGAAGGGCGAATTTAATCACGTTTGCGGCCCGGCCCGCGCCGCACGCTCGCTCCCACGCGCTCGATCATCACTTGCCTACGCTCCACGGCGATACTGGAAGCGATTGTCCGACGCTCTCGCGGCGTCGTAAAGATCAGGGTGTCTACCAAGGCCGGCCGCCACGGCAGCGCGTGGCGCAACCGGCCTGCCCTGCTCAGCGATAGTCGACCCACACGCCGCCCGCATCGGCGGATCGCACGCAGTGCTCGACCCAGCGCACGCCCTCCACGCCCGCATGGACGTCCGGATAGCGGATGCTCTTCAACGCGGCGGCGTCGCCGCGATCGGCCGCATCCATCGCGAGCGCGAAGCGCGCGTAGAGATTCGACCACGCGTCGAACAGCCCTTCCGGATGACCGGCGCCGATCCGATCCTCGCGCAACGCGTGCGGATGCAGATAACCCATCCCGCGATCGAGCACCTGCGCGGGCTGCCCCTGCACTTCGTAGCGCAACTGGTTCGGATGCTCGTCCCACCACTCGACGCTCGCCTTCGAGCCGATCACGCGCACCTTCTGGCTGTGCATCGAGCCCGCGTTCACCGCGCTCGACCACACGTAGCCGACCGCGCCGGTGTCGTATTCCATGATCGTGAACGCATTGTCTTCCAGCGGCGCGCGGCTCTTCACGAAGCTCTGCCGCGAACACATCAGCCGCCGGATCTTCAGCTCGGGCGCCATCACTTCGGAGAGGTACAGCGGATGCGTGCCGATGTCGCCGAGCACGTAGCTCGGGCCCGCGAACTTCGGGTCGACGCGCCAGCGCGCGGCCGCGCTCGCAGCCTCGACGCCCTCGCTGTGGAAGCCGTGCGCGAACTGCATCTGCACGATGCGGATTTCGCCGAGATCGCCGCGCGCGATCATCTCGCGCGCCTGCTCGATCATCTGGTGTCCGGAATACCCGTACGCGACGCCGACGATCCGGTTCTTCTCGACCGACAGCCGCTGCAGTGCTTCGGCCTCCTCGGTCGTGAAGCACAGCGGCTTCTCGCAGATTACGTGCAGCCCCGCGTTCAGCGCGGCGCGGCAGATTTCGAAGTGCGTATTGTTCGGCGTCGCGATCGACACCGCGCGAATGCCGTCCGGGCGCCGCGCCTCGGCGTCGAACATTGTCGCGTAATCGGAATAGCAGCGTTCGGCCGCGACGCCGAGCTTCACGCCGAACTGGCGGCCGCGTTCGGGATCGAGGTCGAACGCGCCGGCGACCAGCTCGAAACTGCCGTCGCGCAACGCGGCCGACCGGTGGCTGTAGCCGATCTGGCTGCCGAGCCCGCCGCCGACCATGCCCCAGCGAATCGAATGTCCAAGGAGAATCTGTCCGTCAATCATGATGGTGGTGTTCCTGGTGCGTGTTCAGAAGATCATGCAAAACCGGCCGACGCGAGAAACGCGCGGCTCGCGGCGACGTCGCGCAGGCTCGTGCCGGCGTTGCGCGGATCGCGCTCCTGCTCGATCGTGATGTAACCGGCGTAGCCGATCTCGTCGAGCGCGTGGCGGATCGCGCGGTAGTCGAGCACGCCGGTGCCGATCGGGCACATCACGCCGCGCGCGCACGCGGCGAAGAACGCGATGTGCTCGCCCATCACCGCGTCGTACACGGCGGCGTCGATGTCCTTGAAATGCACGTAGTCGACGCGCACTGCGTGACGGCGCAGCCACGTTTCCGGGTCCATGCCCGAGTAGTACAGGTGGCCCGTGTCGAGACAGAGGCCGGCCGTGTCGGCCGGAACGCCCGCGACGATCCGGTCGATTTCGTCCGCGAACTCGATGTAGCCGCCCGCGTGCGGATGAATCACCGCGCGCACGCCGAACTCGTCGCGCGCGATCGTCGCGATCTGCCGGATATGGTCGACCATCGCCGACCAGCGCTCGTCCGACAGCCGCGGCGCACGATCGCCGTGGCCGGCCGCGTAGTCGCGCTCCTCGTGGCCCCAGTCCATCACGACCAGGTACGGCGCCGCATGGCGCTGGCCGTCCTGCGTCGGCAGCCTGGGCAGCCGCGTGATCAGCGCGCAGATGTCGCGGGTCTGGCGCAGCAGGTTCGGCAGGTTCTCCGGCGACACGAGATCGTCGAAGATCGTGCCGGCGGTGATGCTCAGGCGTTGCCGCTCGAGCTCGGCGCTCACCACGTCCAGTTCGAGCGGGATGTAGCCGTAAGGCCCCAGCTCGATGCCCGAGTAGCCGGCCTGCGCGGCCTCGGCGAGCACCTGCCGCCACGGCGGCAGATGCGGGTTCTTCACGTCGTCGACACCCCAGCAGCACGGTGCGCAGCCAATCTTCATCGTCATGTCGGTCGGTCCTGTAGACAAGCGGCGGGTGGCCGCGGGTCAGCCGCGATAGAACGCGGGACGCTCGGCCATCGCGATCGGTTCGACCGCGCCGCTCTTCTGCGCTCGCACGCACGCATCGGCCGCGACCGCCGCCGCGTAGCCGTCCCACGCGGACGGGCCGGTCAGCGCGCCCTGCCGCACGCCGTCGATGAACGCCTGCAGCTCGACGTCGTACGACGCGATGAAACGTTCCTTCCAGTCGGTCATGATCTCGACCGACTGACGTGCCGCATGCTTGAGCCCCACGGCCGGCGGATCGGGCAGCTTCGCGATGCCCTGCTCGCCGACCACCTCGCACTGGATGTCGTAGCCGTACTGGCAGTTCACGAAGATCTCGACGTCGATGCGCACGCCGCTCGCGGTTTCCAGCAGCACGATCTGCGGATCGGCGAGATGCGCGGACGCATGGCGCGTCTTCTTCGGATAGACGACCTGCGTACTCACATAGTCCTCGCCGAGCAGCCAGCGCAGCACGTCGAGTTCGTGGATCAGCGTGTCGGTAATCGCCATGTCGGTCGTGTAGCGCTCGCCGACCGACTGGTTGCGGTGCGCGCAATGCAGCATCAGCGGCGCGCCGATTTCGCCGCTGTCGATCACGCGCTTCAGCGCGCGGTATCCTTCGTCGTACGGCCGCATGAAGCCGACCTGCACGAGCCGCTTGCCGTGCGCGACTTCGGCTTCGACGATCCGCATGCAGCCGTCGGCCGTGACGGCCAGCGGCTTCTCGCAGAACACCGGCTTGCCGTGCGCGATCGCGTCGAGCACGAACGCTTCGTGCGTCGGCCCCCAAGACGTGACGAGCACGGCCTGCACGTCGGCGGCCGCGACGACCTCGTGGCCGTCGCCGTAGATCTCCGCTTCGAGCCCGTACTTCGTCACCGCGTCGCGCGCCTGCCGCGGATCGATGTCGTTGACGGCCACGACGCGCGCGCCGGACAGCGTGCGGGTCAGTCTGCGGATATGGTCCTGGCCGATCGCGCCGCAGCCGATCACGCCGATTTGCAAGGTCATCTACGAGTCTCCAGTCGTTCATCAGCGGCGCGGCCCGTGCCGCGCCGGTCAACAATCGGTCAGCGCGCGGTGCGGTCGAAATGGCGATCGACGTAGCGCTGGATGGTGTCGCGCATGTAGCGCGACGATGCTTCCGCGCGGTCCTCCCACGCGAACACGCACGACGACATCACGCCGTCGAAGCCTGCCGCGCCGAGCGCGCGAAAGAACACGTCCCAGTCGATCTCGCCTTGCCCGATGTCGAGATGCTGGTGCACGCGGATCTGGTTCGAACCGGGCGGGTTCACGATGTAGCGCAGCTGGCTGCTCTTGCGGTGGTCGAACGTATCGGCCACGCGCACGTGCGCGAGGATCGGCGCGGCCTGCGCGATCATCGCGGCCATGTCGTCGCCGTAGTAGAACGTGTGCGGCGCGATATACGACAGCTTCAGCGACGGCGAGCCGAGGTTCGTGACGATGTCGATCGCCGGCTGCAGCTGCTCGATCCAGTCCTCCGGATGCGGCTCGACCGACAGCACGATGCGCTCGCGCTCCAGAATCGGCAGCAATTCGTCCATCGAGCGGAACCACGCGGCTTCGCACAGCTCCTTCGGGTTCGCGCCCGGCCGTTCGCCGACCGAACGCTCGGGCGACGCGCCGCGCCCGAACTCCGACACCATCAGCGCGCACTCCATCTCGACCGCCACCTCGATCGCCTTCTTCCAGCAGCGCACGGCCCATTGCCGCTCGTCGTCGAACGGGCTCGCCCAGCGGTACATCGGCTGCAGCGACGCGAGACCGACGCCGCTCGCGCGCATCGCCTGGCGGAACGCGGCCATGCGCTCGCGGGTCGCGCGCGGCATCACCCACCAGTCGAGAAAGTCGCTGCGCGGCGACAGCTCGATCTGGTCGTAGCCGAGCTCAGCCACCGCATACGGCAGGCGGTCGAGCGGCAGGTGGCGAATCATGTAGGGGTCCAGCGCGATCTTCATCGAAAGTCCTCGACGGTGGCGGGTTCCGGACGAAGGCGGCGGCACGTGCCGCGCTCGTCCCGCAATGCACGAAGGGTCAGCGGCGTTTTTTCTTGTTGCGGTACTGGTCGGCGATCACGGCCGCGACGATGATCGCGCCCTTGACCATCTCCTGGTAATACGCGTCGATGCGGATGAACGTGAAGCCCGACGTCATCACGCCGAGGATCAACACACCGATCACGGTGCCCGTCACGCGGCCGAGGCCGCCCGACAGCGACGTGCCGCCGATCACGACCGCCGCGATCGCGTCGAGCTCGTACATCACGCCCATGCCCGACTGGCCCGAGATCGCACGCGCGGCCGTCACGGTGCCGGCGATCCCGCTCAGGAGGCCCGCGATCGCGTAGACGAAGATCAGGTGGCGCGTGACGTTGATGCCCGACACGACGGCCGCATGACGGTTCGCGCCGATCGCGTAGGTGTACTTGCCGAAGCGCGTGTAGCGCAGCACGACGTGGAAGATCGCGGCGATCACGAGAAAGATGATCACCGGGTTGGCGCCCGCGCCGATGGCCGCGAACTGGTCGGTCAGCATCGACACCGGCATCCCGTTGGTGAACCACTTCGCGAAGCCGCGCGCGGCCACCATCGTGCCGAGCGTCGCGATGAACGGCGGGATGCCCGTCATCGCGATCAGCGAGCCGTTGAGCAGGCCGACCAGCAGCCCGACGCATACGCCGGCCAGCACGGGCCAGATGATCGGCAGGTCGGTCAGGTGCGGAAACACCGCGCGCGGGAAGTCGGACACCTGTGCGAGGCTCGCCGAGACGACCGCCGCGGCGGCGACGACCGAGCCCGACGACAGGTCGATCCCGCTGGTGATGATCACGAGGTTCACGCCGACCGCGATGATGCCGATCACGGCCATCTGCAGCACGATGATCTCGAGCCGCTCGGCGTTGAACAGGAAGCTCTGGCCGACGACGATCCAGCCGACGATCTCGAAGAACAGGCTGATGCCGACGAGCACCAGGAAGATGCTCAGTTCGGGCGGCCATTTCATGTGCCGCGTCTTGACGGTCATGGTCTGCGCATCCGCGACCGGGTTCAGGTTGCCCATTGCTATGTCTCCAATCTTGTTTCGGCTCAGCGCGACGCGAGATCCATGATGCGGACCTGGTCGGCGTCCTTGCGATCGACGATGCCGGTCATGCGCCCTTCGTGCATCACCATCACGCGATCGCTCATTCCCAGCACCTCCGGCATCTCCGACGAGATCATCAGCACCGCGACGCCCTTGCCGGCAAGCGCGCTGACGAGCCGGTGAATCTCGGCCTTCGCGCCGACGTCGATGCCGCGCGTCGGTTCGTCGAGGATCAGGATGCGCGGCTGCGTGAGCAGCCACCGGCCGATCAGCACCTTCTGCTGGTTGCCGCCCGACAGGTTCTGGATTTCCTCGTGCAGCCCGGGCGACTTCACGCGCAGCATCCGGCTCATTTCCTCGCAGTCGCGTTTCAGCTGCGCCTGCCGCACGAAATTGAACTTCACGTAGCGGTGGCTGAGCACCGCGGCTTCCATGTTCGCGAGCAGGTCGAGATTCAGGAAGCAGCCGGTGTCCTTGCGGTCTTCGGTGAGGAAGGCCATCCCGTGCTTCATCGCCTGCGCGGGCGTCGTGATGCGCACCGGCTTGCCGTCGATCCGGATCTCGCCCGACGTGGCCGGCACGACGCCGAACAGCGCCTCCGCGACGTTCGAGCGCCCCGAGCCGACGAGGCCGGCCACGCCGAGGATCTCGCCCGCGTGCAGCTCGAAACTCACGTCGCGGAACACGCCTTCGACGCCGAGGTTCTTCACCGACAGCACGACGTCGCCGATCGGCACTTCCTCCTTCGGGAACATCTGCGTGATCTCGCGTCCGACCATCATGCGGATGATGTCGTCGCGCGTGACGTCGCTCGATGCATGCGTGCCGATGTACTTGCCGTCGCGGAACACCGAGAACTCGTCGGCGATCTCGAACAGCTCGTTCATCTTGTGCGTGATGTAGACGATGCCCTTGCCCTGCTCGCGCAACTGGCGAATGATCCGGAACAGGTGCGTGACTTCCTTGTCGGTCAGCGCGGAGGTCGGCTCGTCCATGATCAGCACGTCGGAGTCGAACGACACGGCCTTCGCGATCTCGACCATCTGGCGGCTCGCGACCGTCAGCGTCCGCACGTCGGTTTCCGGATCGATGTCGATCGACAGCCGTTCGAACAGCTCGGCCGTCTGGCGGCGCAGCGCGGCGTGATCGATCAGGCCGAAGCGGTTCTTCGGTTCGCGACGGATCCAGATATTCTCCGCGACCGTCATGTACGGCATCAGGTTGAGTTCCTGGTGAATCATCGCGATGCCGCGGTCGAGCGCATCGAGCGGGCCGTTCAGCACGACGGGCTCGCCGTTGATCAGGATCTCGCCCTGGTCGGGCGTGTAGACGCCGGCGATGATCTTCATCAGCGTCGACTTGCCCGCGCCGTTCTCGCCCATCAGCGCATGGACGGTGCCGCGACGCACGCGGAACTGCACGCCGTCGAGCGCAACGACGCCGGGAAAGGCCTTGCCGACGCCGCGCACTTCGAGCACGCAGTCGGCCGCGGAAGAAGCCGGCGGGGCCGACGCGCCGGACGAGCCTGACGAAGGGGCCGGCGCATCGTCGCCGGCCATCGGGCGCGCGACTCTGGCTGTAAACATGGACGTTCCTCGACAAGTCGCGCGCGAACCCGGCCAGGCCGGGCCCGCGCAGTTCAACGGATCACCGGTCAGTGCTTCGCGTACTGGTTCATGTTCTCGGGCGTCACGAGCTCGAACGGCACGTTCACGTAACGGTCGACGGGCTGTTTCTTCGCGAGCTTGAGCGCAGCCGCGACGGCCTGTTGCCCCTGCCCGGCCGCGTTCTGGTACACCGACACCTTCAGCTCGCCGCTCTTCATCGACGCGAGGCCGTCCGGCGTCGCGTCGATGCCGGCGACGATCGTCTTCGGCGTCCACTTGCGCGCGGCCTTCAGCGCGTTGATCGCGCCGATCGCCATCTCGTCGTTGTTGGAGATGATCGCGTCGTACTTCGTGCCGGAGCTCAGCCAGTTCATCGTGATGTCCTGGCCCTGCGTGCGGCTCCACTTGCCTTCGCGCTTGTCGACGATCTTCATGCCCGCGCAATCCTTCGTCGCGATCACGTCCTCGATGTCTTTCGTGCGGGCGCGCGCCGATTCGTTGGACAGCTCGCCCATCAGCACGAGGAGGTCGCCCTTGCCGCCGAGCAGCTTGCACACCTGGCGCGCCTGCAGCGTGCCCGACTGCTTCTCGTCGGACGCGACGACCGCGACGCCGGCCGGCAGCTTGTCGAAATCGACCGGCTTGCGGTTCACGTACACGAGCGGGATCTTCGCGGCCGTCACCATCTTGGTGATCTTCGGCGTCGCGTCCGTATCGACCGCGTTCACGATGATCGCGTCGACCTTCTGCGCGATCATGTTCTGGACCTGGCTCAACTGCTTGCCGACATCGTTGCCGCCGTCCTCGATCTGCACCGTCGCGCCGTCCTTCTTCGCCGAATCGGCGATGCTGTTGCGCAGGATGGTCAGGAACGTGTCGTCGAACGACGCCATCGTCACGCCGATCTTCTCGGCATGCGCGAGCGGCGCAGCCAGGATCGCGGCGGCCGCGACGGCCATCAGCTTGGTCTTCATGATCAATCTGTCTCCTCATCTCCGGGGGGCGGAAGACGGCGCGTTGCGCGCCGCCGGGCCGAGTCCGATCTGATCCGATCGGGACTGAAGCATCCGGATGAAACTGTAGATCACTTCCTCGAAAATTTGGAAATTTATTTCTACGTGATTTCACCTAGGGAACTGGATTTCCAAAAAGTCTAGACTCCGTTCCGTAGCCCGATTCCTTGCGGCAGGCAGTCCCGCGTCGTGCAGCCCACGGTGCGGATCGTCGCCGGAAGATCGGTCCCCTAATTCGCCGGCATCGCCGAACGCCGGCTGCGAGCGTGACACGTGATATGAGCCTGCTGAACTTTCCGAGTGACCGCCCCATCGATCTCGCCTGCCTCGGCCGCGTGGCCGTGGATCTCTATGCGCAGCAGTACGGCAGCCGCCTGGAGGACGCGCGCAGCTTCCAGATGTACCTCGGCGGCTCGTCCGGCAACGTCGCATTCGGCGTGGCCCGGCTGGGGCTGAAGACCGCGATGATCTCGCGGGTCGGCGACGAACAGATGGGCCGCTTCCTGCGCGAGACGCTCGAGCGCGAAGGCTGCGACACGAGCCAGCTGCAGACCGACCGCGAGCGCCTCACCGCGCTGGTGCTGCTCGGGCTGAAGGATCGCGACACGTTCCCGCTGCTGTTCATGCGCGAGAACTGCGCGGACATGGCGGTGCGCGCCGACGAGATCAACGAGGACTTCATCGCCGGCTGCCGCGCGCTCGCGATCACCGGCACGCATCTGTCGACGCCGGGCACGCGCGAGGCGTCGCTGACCGCGCTCGGTTATGCGCGTCGCCACGGCGTCGTGCGGATTCTCGACATCGACTACCGGCCCGTGCTGTGGGGGCTGACCGCGCGCGGTGCGGGCGAGAACCGCTACGTGCCGGACGCGCAGGTGACGCGGCAACTGCAGCAGGCGCTCGGCGAATTCGACCTGCTGGTCGGCACCGAGGAGGAATTCCTGATCGCGGGCGGCGTGCCGCACGACCTGATCGGCTCGTTGCAGGCGGTGCGCAAGATCACGAATGCGGCGCTGGTCGTCAAGCGCGGCGCGCTCGGCTGCTGCGTGATCGAGGGCGACATTCCCGCCCGCATCGACGATGCGCCGACCTTCCTCGGCGAACGCGTCGAGGTGCTCAACGTGCTCGGCGCGGGCGACGCGTTCCTGTCGGGCCTGCTGTCGGGGCTGCTGCGCGGCCGCGACTGGGCCGAATCGACGCGCATCGCGAACGCGTGCGGCGCGATCGTCGTGTCGCGCCATGCGTGCTCCGCGGCGATGCCGACGCCGGCCGAACTCGCGCACTGGTTCGACGGCAGCCGCAATCCGGTGGTCGACGCCGACCACACGCTCGCGCACCTGCATCGCGTGACGGTGCCGCGCCGCGAATGGGACGACCTGTGCGTGATGGCGTTCGACCATCGCAGCCAGTTCTACGAACTCGCGATGCAGGCCGGCGCGGACGAAGCGCGGATCAAGACGCTGAAGCGCCTGCTCGTGCGCGCGGTCGAACAGGTCGAGCGCGATCGTCATATCGAAGGCCATGTCGGCGTGCTGATCGACGGCGGCGGCTATGGCAGCGACGCGCTTGCGTCGGCCACCGGACGCGGCTGGTGGGTCGGCCGCCCGGTCGAGTTGCCGGGCTCCCGGCCGCTGCGTTTCGACGCAACGCGCTCGATCGGCTCGTCGCTCACGCACTGGCCGACCGAACAGGTCGTGAAGTGCCTGGTTCACTATCACCCGGACGACCCGGTCGACCTGCGCGTCGAACAGGAGCAGCGCGTGCTGGAGCTGTGGGAAGCCACGCGCGAGAGCGGCAACGAACTCCTGCTGGAAATGATTCCGCCGCGCGCGGTCACGCCGGCCGGCACCGAGGACGACGCGGTGCTGCGCACGATCGCGCGCTTCTACAACCTCGGCGTGATGCCGGAATGGTGGAAGCTCACGCCGCTGAGCGCCGACGGCTGGGCGCGGCTCGCCGCGCTGATCGCCGAGCGCGACCCGCATTGCCGCGGCGCGGTGATCCTCGGGCTGAACCAGCCGTTGCAATACCTCGTCGACAGCTTCCGCTCGGCGACCAACCCGATCGTCAAGGGCTTCATGGTCGGGCGCACGCTGTGGGCCGATGCATCGCTGAACTGGTTCGCCGGCCGGATCGACGACCAGGCGCTGATCGACGAAGTCGCCGGCAACTTCGCGCAGCTGGTCGACGCGTGGCTCGGCCGCCGTGCCGCGGCCGCCCGCGCCGCCGCGGCCTGACGCGACACCCGCGACGATCCACCCGATCCCTCTTCACCGACCGACATGACCTCTACCGTAAGACTGACCGTCAGCCAGGCGCTCGTGCGCTACCTGGCCGCCCTGCGCGCCGAAGTCGTCCAGCCCGACGGCCGCACCGAGATCCTGCCGTACTGCGGCGGCGTGTTCGCGATCTTCGGCCATGGCAACGTGGCCGGGCTCGGAGAAGCGCTGCACGCGGAAAAGGACCGCCTGCCGACCTTCCGCGCGCACAACGAGCAAGGGATGGCCAATGCGGCCGTCGCGTTCGCGAAAGCGCATTTCCGCCAGCGGATGATGGCCGCGACGTCGAGCATCGGCCCCGGCGCGACCAACATGCTGACGTCGGCCGCGCTCGCGCACGTCGGCCGGCTGCCGCTGCTGCTGCTGCCCGGCGACGTGTTCGTGTCGCGGCTGCCCGACCCCGTGCTGCAGCAGGTCGAGGACTTCGAACAGGGCGACGTCAGCGCGAACGACTGCTTCCGGCCGGTGACGCGCTACTTCGACCGGATCACGTCGCCCGAGCAGTTGCTCGTCGCGCTGCCGCGCGCGATCCAGGTGATGACCGACCCCGCGCAGTGCGGCCCGGTGTGCCTCGCGCTGCCGCAGGACGTACAGACCTTCGCGTACGACTGGCCCGAGGATTTCTTCGCGCCGCCGGTGATCCGGATGCGCCGGCCGCCGGCCGACGCGCTCGAGCTCGCCGATGCGCTCGACGTGCTGAAGGCCGCGAACAAGCCGCTGATCGTCGCGGGCGGCGGCGTGCTGTACAGCCAGGCATGGGATGCGCTGCGCGCGTTCGCCGATACGCATGGCGTGCCGGTCGCCGAATCGCAGGCCGGCAAGGGCAGCCTCGCGTGGGACCATCCGCTGAATCTCGGCTCGATCGGCGTGACGGGCTCGCCCGCCGCGAACCGCGCGGCCGCGCAGGCCGACGTGGTGTTCGCGGTCGGCACGCGGCTGCAGGACTTCACGACCGGCTCGCACGCGCTCTATGGCAAGGCGACGCTATTGAGCCTGAACGTGCAGCCGTTCGACGCGGGCAAGAAACGCGGCCATCAACTGGTGGCCGATGCGCGCACGGGCCTCGGCCAGCTGTCGGCCGCACTGGCCGGCTGGCGCGCCGATCCGGCCTGGACCGCAAGCAACCGCGACCAGGCCGCCGCATGGCAGGCGCGCGTGACCGAGCTGACGACGCGCGTGCCGACAGACACGCTCCCGTATGACGCGGAAGTGATCGGCGCGGTGCGCGACTCCGCTGCGGACGCGGGCCGCGACAGCGCGCGCGACGACCTCGTCGTATGCGCGGCCGGCACGCTGCCTGCCGAACTGCACAAGCTGTGGCGCAGCGGCGCGCCGGGCAACTACCACATGGACTATGCGTACTCGTGCATGGGCTACGAGGTCGCGGGCGGCCTCGGCGCGAAGCTCGCGCGGCCCGAGCGCGAAGTGATCGTGATCGTCGGCGACGGCTCGTACATGATGCTCAACGCGGAACTCGCGACGTCCGTGATGCTCGGCCGCAAGCTGATCGTCGTGATCCTCGACAACCGCGGCTACGGCTGCATCGAGCGGCTGCAACTGAATTGCGGCGGCGCGAGCTTCAACAACATGCTCGACGACTGCGTGCCGGAAGGCGGCGAGCGCTCGACGATCGATTTCGCGATGCATGCGCGTGCGATGGGCGCCGAAGCCGTGCACGTGCGCGACATCGGCGAGCTGCGCAGCGAGATGAAGCGCGCCCGCGCGGCGAAGAAGAGCCAGATGCTCGTGATCGACACCACGCACCGGCGCACGACCGACGACGGCGGCGCATGGTGGGAAGTCGCGGTGCCGCAGGTGTCCGAACGCGCCGGCGTCGACGCGGCGCACCGCGCGTATCTCGATGCGAAGACCCGGCAGCGGCGCTGATCGCGCGCACTGCCCACCGACCCTCCCCGCGAAAAACCCATTCGAACCAAGGAAGCACGTCATGAGCTGGAACGTCCGCATCGGTATCAATCCCCTGTCGTGGATGAACGACGACCTGCCGTCGCTCGGCGGCGAGACGCCGCTCGAAACGGCGCTGAAGGAAGGCGCCGAAATCGGCTACGCGGGCTTCGAGCTCGGCAACAAGTTTCCGAAGACGGGCCCCGAGCTGAAGGCGAAGCTCGCCGAGTTCGGCCTCGTGTGCGTGTCCGGCTGGTATTCGGGTTTCCTCGCCGAGGTCGAACCGGGCATGAGCGACGCGGAGGCGGTCGCCGCGGAAATCGAGCGCTGCCGCGCGCACATGACGAAGCTGCAGTACAACGACGTGAAGGTGGTGGTCTACGGCGAATGCGCGGGCACGATCCAGGGCAACATCGACACGCCGGTCGCGAAGCGGCCGCGCTTCGTCGACGACGAAGCCTGGCGGCGCTACGCGGCACGTCTCGACGCGTTCGGCGCGTACCTGCTCGACGCGTACGGCATCAAGCTCGCCTACCATCACCACATGGGCGCGTACGTCGAGTCGCCCGACGACGTCGACCGGCTGATGGCGCTGACCGACCCGGCGAAGGTGTTCCTGCTGTTCGATACCGGCCACGCGTATTTCGGCGGCGCGGCCGACCCGGTGACGCTGCTGAAGAAACATGTGTCGCGCGTCGTTCACGTGCATTGCAAGGACGTGCGGCCGCAGGTCGTCACGCAGGCGCGCAACGACGGCTGGAGCTTCCTGAACGGCGTGATCAACGGCACCTTCACGGTACCGGGCGACGGCGCGCTCGACTACGACGCGACGCTGCGCACGCTGAAGGACGCCGGCTACGAAGGCTGGCTCGTCGTCGAGGCCGAGCAGGATCCGGCCGTGGCGCCGAGCTATGCGTATGCGAAGAAAGGCTACGAATCGCTGCGCGCGATCGTCGACCGGTTGAGTGCGTAAGCCCTACCCTATTGCGGAGCCCCACCCCATGACGATTTCCCCCCTGCTGGTCAAAGCCTCTGCCGAGCGCGAAATCTGCAACGTCACGCCCGAGTCGGCCGGCTGGAAGCACGTCGGCTTTCGTGCGCTGCGATTAAAGGCCGGCGACACCGAAACGCTCGACACCGGCGCGCGCGAGCTGTGCGTCGTCGTGCTCACCGGCACGGTGCGCGCGGCGGTCGACGGCACGACCTACGACGCGCTCGGCAAGCGCGACAGCGTATTCGAGGACGTGTCGCCGGACGCGCTGTACGTGCCGGGCGGCAAGACGGTCACGCTGGTCGCGACGCGCGATGCGGAAATCGCGCTGTGCACCGCGCCGTACGCGAGCGGCGACAAGCCCGTGCGGCGCCTCGACGGCGAGCGGATGCGCCGCTCGGTGCGCGGGCAAGGCACCAACACGCGCTACGTGTGCGACATCCTGATGGGCGACAACCCGGCGGCCGACCGGCTGCTCGTGGTCGAGGTCGTCACGCCGGCCAGCCATTCGAGCAGCTATCCGCCGCACAAGCACGACCGCGACGCGGCACCCGACGAGACGTCGCTCGAGGAAACCTATTACCACCGGATCGATCCGCCGCAGGGTTTCGCCTTCCAGCGGGTGTACACGGACGACCGCAGCCTCGACGAAGCGTGCGCGGTGGAAGACCACGACGTCGTGATGGTGCCGCGCGGCTACCATCCGGTCGTCGCGCCGCACGGCTACAACCTGTACTACCTGAACGTGATGGCCGGGCCGAGCCGCGCATGGGCGTTCAAGAACGATCCCGCGCACGAGTGGATGCTCGACGCACCGAAGCGCTGATGGAAAGACGGGCCCGCGCGCGGCCCGTGACGATGCGACGCCCGGCACGCGCACCCAGAGCCGGCGACGCCACGGAGCCGCCATGGTGACGACCCTCTTTCGCCTCGAACCCCATCCCTTCGACGACGACGCGTCGAACCCGGCGCTGCCGCGCTTCGATGCGGCCATCGCGCGCCGGATCGGTGAAATTGCAGTCAACCTTGCCGCGCGCCGCGGGCTGCCGATCGCGGTGAGCATCGTCGGCGAGCAGGCGCCGCTGTTCTACTGCGCGCTCGACGGCAGCGGCGCCGGCGACAGCGACGCGATCCGCCGGCGGCAGAACACGGTATTGCGCTTTGGCCTGAGTTCGCTCGCGGTCGGCGAGCGCTTTCGCCGCGCCGGCTGGTCGCTGCAGTCGCAGGGGCTGTCGGACGACGACTATGCGCTCGACGGCGGCGGCGTGCCGTTGCGGCTCGCCGGAACCGGCATCGTCGGCGCGATGACGATCGCGGGGCTCGACGACGCGCGCGATCATGCGCTCGTCGTCGAGTGCCTGCGGTGGCACGTCGGCGCGCACGCGCTGGCGATGAGCACGTAGCAGCCGTTGCGCCGTTGCGCCGTTGCGCCGTCACGCCGTCACGCCGTCACGAACGGCGCGTCGGCAGCGCGTCGAGCGTGCGCGCCGGCCGTTTCGCCACGGCGGCGTCGGCCGCCTCGTCCGGGATATCGTCGAGCGACCGGTTGTTGGTGCGCGGCCCGAACGCACCGATCGACAGCATCACGATCAGCATGCTGCCGCCGATCAACGCAAACACCGCCGACACGCCCGCCCGCTCGAGCAGCAGCGCGACGATGAAACTGCTGACGGCCCCGGTCAGGCGGCCGATCGAATGCACGAAACCGAGCGCGCGCCCGCGGATCGCGGTCGGAAACAGTTCCGACTGGTACGCGGTGCCGTTGCTCGCGAGCACCGTGCTCGACAGCGTGACAAGCAGGCCGAACGCAATCACGAACGACGCTTGCGCGGACATCGCGAACGCGCTGCCGAACAGCGCGACGCCGAACGCGGACGCAACGATCAGCCACTTGCGCTCGATCCGGTCCGCGACCAGGCCGGCGACGAGCGGCGACACCGGATACGCGAACGCGATCACGAACGCATAGCCGAGACTCTTCGTGACGGTTGCGCCCTGAGCGGCGAGCAGCGTCGGCAGCCATTGGCTGAAACCGAAGAAGCCGATGCTCAGGAACCCGTTGAACGCAATCAGCATCGCGGTGCGGCCGCGGTATCGCGCCCCCCACATCGACGGTGCGTGCTGCGCGGGCGGCACGGCGGCGGCCGGTAACCGGACCGCGGGCAGCGGCCGACCGGATTCGCGCTCCACCATGCGTTCGAGTTGCTGCACGATGCGCTCGGCTTCCGCCTCCCGGCCCGCGCCGACCAGCCAGCGCGGCGACTCCGGCAAGCGCGACTGCAGCCACCAGACGACCACCGCACCGCTTCCGCCGAGCAGCACGACCCAACGCCACCCGGACCAGCCGAGCGGATCGCGCGGCACCCAGAGCCACGACACCAGCGCAAGCACCGGCATGGCCAGGTAGCCGACGGCGAAGCAGACGGCGAATGCCCGGCCGCGTACCGCCTTCGGCACCAGTTCGGTCAGGAACGCGCCGATCGTAATCAACTCCGCGCCGACGCCGCAGCCCGCGACGAAGCGGCACACGAGCACGCCGAGCGCGCTCGACTGCACGCACATCATCAGACTCGCCGCGGTATAGAGCAGCAGCGCACCGGTAAACAGCGCGCGGCGCCCGTAGCGATCCGCCAGACGCGACACGAACATTTCGCCGATGAACAGCCCGATGAACGTCGCCGCGCCGAGCGCGCCCTGGTCCGACATGCCGAGCACGCCGCGTGCGCCGGTGTGAAAGATGCCGTCGCGAATCAGCCCCGGCGGCAGGTAGGTCATCTGGAACAGGTCGTAGACCTCGAAAAAGCCGCCGATGCTCAGGAACAGCACGAGCTTCCAGATACCGGCTGTCGCCGGCAGGCGATCGATGCGCGCGGCGAGCGATGCCGCAAGGGAGTCAGACATGGCGTGTCCTCGGTAGTCGCCCGCGCGGCGCGCGGGACGGCGGTCATGGCGCGGCACGGGCCGCGCGGCGGGCAATCACACGGTGGCGACCGGATTGACCGGCGAGCCGACGAGCCCGCGCAAATGCAGCGGCGGCGCGGTCAGCAGGAAGCGGCTGCGGCGATGCCCATGCAGCCAGCCCGCGAGCGGCGTCAGGTGCCACAGTTCGCCGAGATGGATGCCGAGCTTGAACAGGCACAGCTCGTGCAGCGGCATCAGCGCACCCGGCTGCGCGAACGGCTGCGCATCGCGCGGGCGCTCCTCGACCGCGTGGTTGTCGGCCGCGAGCGCCGCGAGCCCCGACGCGTCGATCCAGTTCAGCAGGCGCTCGTCGGCGCCGTCCAGCACACAGCAGGCATGCGGCGTACCGGTCTCGCCGCGCGCGGCCGCTTCCAGCAGCCGGTCGGCGAAACCGGTGTGCACGCACACGATATCGCCGCGCTCGACGCTCACGTCATCCGCGTGCAGCACCGCCATCCAGTCATCGAAACCGACCTTGCGCCGCGCGTCGCCGAAGTGACGCCGCAGGTCGACCATCACGCCGCGCCCCTGCACGCCCGTGCGCGCCATCACCTCGATGCCGAGCGCCTGCGCGCCACCTTCCGGCGCACCGGCCTGCGGCACCCGGATATGCTCGTCCATCCGGTAGCCGTTGTAGAACACGCGCGTCTTTTCACCATCGCCCGCCGGATCGAACAGCGAACCGACGTGCGACAGCGCGTCCCATTGCGTCGAGAACTGCGAATGCATGCAGAATGCGTCGTCGCACACGACATCGGTTGCGTTTGCAACCTGTTCGTCCGCGCGATAGCCGAAGTACGGCGTGTCGCCCATCAGCGCCGGCATGATCGCCGGCGGACGCCGCCGCGCATTCAATCCGCCGCCGCGCGGCACGTCGAGCGGCAGGCTCAGCGAAAAAACGCGGCCTTCGCGCACTTCCGCGACGCCGCGCAACACGGCGTCAGGGGTCAGCCAGTTCAGGCGCCCTTTCTGGTCGTCCGGGCCGAAATCGCCCCAGTTCGAGCCTGGCGCCCGATGGGTCCAACGCGGATTCATGGTGTCTCCTCCATGCAATGTCCGGTGCATCCGGTGTCGGTCGATACGCGGCCCGCTTACCGCGAACGGATCACGCCCAATGCGGCGAGCCGCGCGTACTCGTGCTCGCCGAGCAGCGGCTGCAGGATCTCGCGGTTGTGTTCTCCGAGCGCGGGCGCGGGCCGGCGGAACGCGCCGGGCGTACCCGACAGGCGCGGCGTGACGTTGTGCATCGGCAGGCTGCCGACGTCGTCGTCGGGCAGTTCGACCAGCGCCTCGCGTTCGATCACGTAGCGATCCGCGACGATCTGCGCGATGTCCTGGATCGGCCCGGCCGTCACGCCCGCTTCCTCGAAGAACGCGAGATTGGCGTCGAGATCGCGTGCGCCGATGAATTCGCCGACGATCGCATCGAGCGCTTCCGCATGCCGCACGCGCAGCGCGTTGGTGGCATAGCGCGGATCGTCGATCAGGTCCGCGCGACCGATCGCGCGGAACAACCGTTCGGCCATCGCCTGCGTCGAACTCGACAGGCACAGCCATTTGCCGTCGCGGGTGCGATACGCATTGCGCGGCGCGGTGTTGGTCGAGCGGCTGCCGGTGCGCGGCTTGATCTCGCCCGTCATCACGTAGTTCGCCGCGGCCGGCCCGAGGATCGACAGCAGCGGCTCGAACAGCGACACGTCGATCACCTGCCCCGCCGCACGCTGCGACCCGCGCGCATGCAGCGCGACCAGCACGGCGAGTGCGCCGGACATCCCGGCCGTCATGTCGGCAAGAAACATCGGCGGCAGCACCGGCTCACGATCGGCGAAGCCGTTGATCGCCGCGAAGCCCGCATAGCCTTCGGCGAGCGTGCCGAAGCCCGGCTTGTGGCGATACGGGCCGGTTTGCCCCCAGCCGGAGATCCGCGCGATCACCAGTTCCGGCCGGATCGCGAGCAGGTCGTCGGGGCCGAGCCCCATCCGCTCCGCGACGCCCGGCTTGAAGCTCTCGACGAACACGTCCGCGTCGCGCACCAGCCGGCGCACGATGTCGACGCCCTCCGGCGTGCGCAGATCGACGCACACGCTGCGCTTGTTGCGTCCGTACACCTTCCAGTTCGTGCTGATTCCGCCCGCGCCGACCGCGCGCAGCGTATCGCCGCGCTCGCTTTCGACCTTCACGACGTCCGCGCCGAAGTCGGCGAGCTGCACGCTCAGCATGTTGCCGGCCATCAGGCGCGACAGGTCGACCACGCGCACGCCGGACAGCGGTCCGCGCGCATCTGCGTCGAACGATTTCGGACGGATCGGGCCGGTGGACGCGCGACGATGCGCGCCGGCCGCGCGGGCGGCCTGCGTGTCGGGTACGGACATGACTGTCTCCTGGTTGGTATGGGTCGGTGAATCAGCGACGCGCGCGCCGCGCGCCTGCGCTATTCGAGCAGCGCGCCAAGCTGGTCGGCCGCCGGGAACGGCGCGCTCGCCGCGTGCAGATCGCCGCCGAGCGCGTGCGTCAGCTCGGCAGCGGCGGCCTGCACGTACGGCAGGTAATCGGCCAGCACTTTCTTGTTGAAGCGATAGCGCGGCACGCCGAGCGAGATCGCCCCGCTCAGCACGCGGCCGACGCCGAACGCCGGGCACGCGATCGCCGCGCTCTCCGGATCGCGCTCGGCAATCGACACGGCATAGCCCTGCTCGGCCGTCTTCTCGTACTCGCCGCCGCGCGTGCCGGAAAACGCGAGCAGCACGCGCCCCGCCGCGCCGGCGTCGAGCGGAAAACGGTCGCCTTCGCGTAGATGCGTGCGCACCGAGCGCTGTGCCTGGATGCGGAACAGGCAGACGCGCTGGTCGCCCTCGCGCACGTAGAACGCGGCGGTTTCGCCGGTCTGCGCCGACAGCGTCGACAGGATCGGCATCACGTGCTCGCGCAGCTGGAACGATTCGCGGTACATCACGCCGAGCTGGAAGACGGCCGGCCCCAGCACATAGCGCCCGTCGGGCAGGCGCTTGATGAAGCGGAACTGTTCGAGGGATTCGAACATCCGCAACAGCGTGCTCATGTTGAGCCCGGTCGCATCGCTGACCTGCGCGAGCATCAGCCCGCCAGGCGCGCCCGCGAAGGCGAGCAGCGCGGTCAGCGCGCGATTGACCGCGGCCACGCCGCCTTCTGCCTGATTGTTCGTCTCCACCTTGCTCATGTCCGCCTCGTACCGTGCCGGGCGACGGTGCAACCCGCATCGCCCAGGGTCATCAAAAAATGAAAGTTACTTTCATTATACGCATGACGACGATGACATCAACATGAATTCGCATGACCTCATGCGTTCATCTTCTTTCAATTGCTCGCAAATATAGGCGTTAACGATAATCTTGACGAATACCCCAATCGATCACAAAAATGAAAGTAGCTTTCATTTTTCGAGAACAACGATGAATTCCTCTTCCCAACCGGTCTGGCGCTCGCTTCTCTACGTTCCCGCCCACGTCGCCCGCTTCGTCGCGAAGGCCGCGGCCAGCACGGCCGATGCGCTGATCCTCGACCTCGAGGACAGCGTCCCGTTCGCCTGCAAGCCCGACGCCCGCGCCGGCCTCGCCGACGCCGTGCCGATGCTGCGTGCCGCCGGCCGCGACGTGCTGGTCCGCGCCAACGGCCCGCTCGACCTGCTGGTGCCCGACCTGCGCGCGGCCGTGCGGGCCGGCGTGCACGGCGTCGTGCTGCCGAAGGTGCGCGGCGGCTCGCATGTCGAGGCGATCGACGAACTGCTGGCCACGCTCGAGGATGAAGCCGGCGCCGCGCCCGGCAGCACGCGTATCGTCGCAATCATCGAAACGCCGCGCGCGTTCCAGGCGATGGACCGGATCGCGCGCGCATCGCCGCGCGTCGTCGCGATGATGCTCGGCGGCGGCGACTTCGCGCTGAACTGCGAAAGCGGCACCGGCGCCGACGTGCTGCGCGTGCCGAAGCAGTTGCTGATCATCGCCGCGCGAGCGGCCGGCATCCTGCCGCTCGGCCTGATCGACGGTCTCGACGAGTTGCGTGACCTCGAGGCGTTCGAGCGCATCGCCCACGCGTCCGCGGCGCTCGGCTATGCGGGCGCCACCTGCATCCATCCGCTGCAGGTCGATGCGCTGAACCGCGCGTTCCGGCCCGACGACGACGCGGTGCGCAGCGCGCGGGCCGTACTCGCCGCATACGACGACGCTCGCGCCAACGGTCGCGGCGCGCTGCGCGTCGACGGCCGGATGGTCGACGCCGCCGGCGTCGCGCAAGCGGCGCGCGTACTCGCGCGCGACGCAGCCGTGCGAGCCCGCGCGCGCTGACCCGCGCGCCCCGACGATGCGCCTGCCCCCTCATCCGATCCCGCTGCCGGGAGTCGCCCGCGTGCGCCGCACGACGCGTGCGGGCGGCCCGGCGCGGCACGCCCCATTCGCCGTCCGCCCCGGATAGCGAGCCCGCGCCGCGCCCCTCGACCCACGCGGCGCACATCGCGAACAACAACCCAAAACAAGGAGACAGCCCCATGGGCAAGCGAATGTCCGCATTGTGCGGACTGGGCCTCGTATCGGCCGGCGCCTGCGCGCAGGCCAGCCTCACGCTGTACGGCGTCGCCGACGTCTACACCGAATTTCTCACCGGCCAGGCCGCGCCGGACGGCAAATCGTCGGCGTCGCTCGTGCGGATGGCCTCGGGCGGCAAGAGCGGCTCGCGCTGGGGCCTGAAGGGCGTCGAGGATCTCGGCGACGGCTGGCAGGCCGCGCTTCGCGTCGAGAGCAGCATCAACCTGACCAACGGCACCGGCGCCGGCTCGGGCGGCTTCGACCGCTCCGCCTGGGTCGCACTGCAGCACGATCGCTGGGGCGCACTGCGGCTCGGCCGCCAGTACACGACGCTGTTCGACATCATGGAGCGCTATTCGCCGACGGGCGCCTATTCGACGCTGTACGAGCCGGACGGCGCGATCGTCGGCATCAACTATCGCGAGAACAACGTCGTCAAATACCTGGCGAAGCTCGGTGCGCTGACGCTCGAAACGCACTACACATTCGGCGGCACGGCGGGCGCGTTCCAGTCGAACGCCGCGTACGGCGCGGGCTTCGACTATGCCGGCGGGGCGTTCTCGTTCGCCGCGGCGTTCGACGATGTCCACACGCCGCAGCCCGGCGGCTTCGCGCATTTTCGCCGCTACGCCGCTTCCGCACTCGTGCCGCTCGGCCGCGCGCAACTGCTGGCCGGTGTCGAGCACGCGCGCAGCGACATCGCCGCGCCGTCGGTCGTGACGAATTTCACGTTCTGGTGGGCCGGCGTCCGCTACGCCGTCACCGATTTCCTGCAGGTGATCGGCGCGGTCTATTACGAAAACATCCGGGCGCAGAATCCTGCCCATGCACCAACGCCCGCGTCGCTTCCCGCCAGTCCGCAGCAGATCACGCTGCAGTTGAACTACTTCGTGTCCAAGACGGTGACGCTGTACCTGGCGGGCGGCTACGCGCATCGCGCCGCGCTCGACTTCGACAACGACAACTACAACTTTCTGCACTACTCGCTCGCCGCCGATCGCTCGGGCAGCGCGGGCGTCGCGCTCGGCCTGCGCAAGGCGTTCTGACCTCGCCCCCTTCTCCCCGCACCTGAAATTTTCGGAGTCCATCGCCATGAACCGCCGCCATTTCCTTTCCGCCCTGACCGGCGCCGCGTTGACGCTGCCCGCCATGCGCGCCCGCGCCGACGCGTCGCCCGCCGCAAGCGTCGCCGGCCGTGCCGACATGCGCGACACCGACCGGCCCGAACTCGCGCGGCAACTCGCCGACTACGCAGCCGGGCTGCAGTATCGCGACCTCGACGCCGCGACCGTCGAAACGATCAAGGCGCACCTGATCGACGCACTCGGCTGCGCGATCGCCGCGCACGACGAGCCGCCCGTGCGCATCGCGCGCAACGCGGCGCTCGCAACGCCCGGCGGCGTCGCGACCGTAATCGGGACGAACCGGCGCACGAGCCCCGCACTCGCCGCATTCGCGACCGGCACAGCGCTGCGCTACTTCGATTTCAACGACGCGTATGCCGGCAAGGAGACCGGCCATCCGAGCGACAACGTCGCCGCGTGTCTCGCGGTGGCCGAAGCGCAGCACGCCACGGGCCGCGACCTGATCCTGTCGATTGCGATCGCGTACGAAATCGCGTGCCGGCTGATGGACGCCGCCGCCATCAGCCCGCGCGGCTGGGACCACACCTGCTACAGCCTGCCCGCCGTCGCGCTCGCCGCGGGCAAGCTGATGCGCCTGCCCGCGCCGCAACTCGTGCAGGCGGTGAACTTGTCGCTCAACAGCCATCTCGCGCTGAACCAGACACGGGTGCAGCAGTTGTCCAACTGGAAGGCGCTCGCCGACGCGGACGCGGCGCGCAACGCGGTGTTTTCGACCGAACTCGCCCGCGCCGGCCTCACCGGCCCCGCGCCGATCTTCGAAGGGACGGCCGGGTTCTTCGAGCAGGTGTCCGGGCCGTTTACGCTCGATACGGGCGAATTCGGCGGGCGCAGCGGCACGTTCAGGGTCGGCAAATGCTTCGTGAAGTTCTATCCGGCGCAAGGGCTCACGCAAACGGCGATTCCGGCCGCGCTCGCGGTCGCCGCGCAGGTCGGCGACCTGCGGCGCATCCGCCGCATCGAGATCCACACGACCGAAGTCGGCTACGTGACGGCCGGCCGCGATCCGGAGAAGTGGGCGCCGTCGACCCACGAAACCGCCGATCACAGCCTGCCGTACATCGTCGGCCGGGCGATGCTCGACGGCGACATCACGACCCGCAGCTACGCGAGCGCCGCGCTGCGCGACCCGGCATTGCGCACGCTGATCGGCAAAATCACCGTCAGCGCGGATCCGGCGCTGACCGCCCGCTATCCCGCCCATGCGCCGAATCGGGTGACGGCCGTGTGCGACGACGGCTCGGTTCATGCGAAACAGGTGGACGATCTGCCGGGTTCGCCGACGCAACCGATGCAGCGCGACGACTATGAAGCAAAGTTCGCGAAGAATTGCCGGCCGCAGTGGAGTGCGGCACGCACGCGCGCCGCACTCGATTACCTGTGGCGGCTCGATGAACAGCCCGACGTCACGACGCTGCCGCCGCTGTTCGTCGTGGGCTGACCCGAGCACGATCGGCGCCACGCGACATCGCACTCAGCCGACACTGCATGCGTGCGCCGCGACGTCGTCCGCGAGAGACTCGGCAACCGCGATGATCATGCGACGCATCCAGCCGTGCGCGTTGCTCGCATCGTACCGGTGATGCCAGTACAGCGACCATGTGACCCGTTCCATCGCGAGCGGCAGTTCGCGGATCACGAGACGCGGATCGCCGAGGCTCAGCGCGTGCCGCTCCGACATGATCACCGCGTACGGCAGCGCATCGAGCATGTTCGGCACGACGAGCCAGTGCGGCACGTTGAGCACGATGCGGCGCTTGCAGTGCATGTTCGCGAGCAGGTTGTCGATCAGGCTGTGATCGACCGGATTGATCGACACGTTGAGGAAGTCGAGCGCGAGGAACCGTTCGAGCGTCAGCGGCTTGTCCGCGTCGGGATGGTGGCGGCTCAGCACGCAGACCATCCGGTCGTGAAATACGGTTTCCGACGACAGCGTGCCGGAATGCTCGAGGCCCGCGCTGATCGCCATGTCGAGCCGCCCCGCTTCGAGCGCTTCGGCCGTCTTGGCCGCGCTCGGATGCACGACGTCCAGGCTGATATTCGGCGCTGCCGTGCGCATGCGCCGCAGCAATTCGGGCAGCAAAAGCAATTCGGTCAGATCCGACATTCTGACCGTGAAATGGCGCTCCGACGTAAAAGGCTGGAATTGATAATCCGATTCAAATAATTCCCCGATTTGTTGCATGATTTGCCGGACCGGCGAGATCAGTGCCTCGGCGCGCGGCGTCAACTCCATCCCGATGGCGCCGCGCGCGAGGATCTCGTCGTTGAACAGATACCGCAGGCGCGACAGCGCATTGCTGACGGCCGGCTGCGTCAGGCCGACCTTCAGGCCGGCCCGCGTCACCTGTTTCTCGGTCAGCAGCGCATCGAGTATGACCAGCAGGTTCAGGTCGATCGAACGTAGATTCATGATTGTGACCATCCACTAAACGGGTTAATCGCCCCCGGCTCACGATTATCGCAATGGGGAAATCCCCTGATATTTAGTGCAATAAACGAGAATAGTCCAACCTTGACGTTTCAATATTTTTTATATACCCGCCGCCATTGATTCGATTTTTTATTTAAATGACTCGTTTCCCTGGAATTTTTCTGAAAAAACGAGTCAATCGGAACCACGAATCGGCGAGTGGAAACGGTTCGCGCCGGCAATCGCGCGCGGGCCGCTGCCTACCCGCGCATCAGACCGTCGCGACCGGATTCACCGGCGCACCGACCAGGCCCCGGATATGCAGCGGGGGCGCGGTCAGCAGGAACCGGTTTCGCCGATGCGCACGCAGCCAGTTCGCGAGCGGCGTCAGATGCCATAGCTCGCCGAGGTGGATGCCGAGCTTGAACAGGCACAGCTCGTGCAGCGGCATCAGCGCACCCGGTTGCGCGAGCGGCTGCGCATGCTGCGGCCGCTCCTCGATCGCATGGTTGTCGGCCACGAGCGCGGCAAGCCGCGACTCGTCGATCCACTGCAGCAGGCGGGCGTCGCTGCTGTCCAGCACACATGCGCTCGCAACGGTCGCGGGCGACCCGCTCTCGTCGTTCAGCAGCAGGTCGGCGAAACCGGTGTGAATGCAGACGATGTCGCCCTGCTCGACGCGCACGTCGTCTTCGTCCATCACGCGCATCAGCTGCGCGTAGCCGACTTTCGTGCGGGCATCGCCGAAGTGATGCCGCAGATCGATCAGCACGCCGCGCCCCTGCACGCCGGTCCGCGCCATCACCTCGATGCCGAGTGCGCGCGCGCCGCCGGTGGCGTCGCCTTCCTGCGGCACCCGCAGATGCTCGCCCATCCGGAAGCCGTTGTAGAACACGATTTCGGGCACGCCGTCGCCATCCGCATCGAATACGCCGCCGACATGCGCGAGACCGTCCCATTGCGTCGAGAACTGCGAATGCATGCAGAACGAATCGTCGCAGACCACGTCGGTTGCGTTCGCAACCTGTTCGTCCGCGCGATAGCCGAAGTACGGCTTGCCGCCCAGTAGCGCCGGCATGACCGCCGGCGGCCGGCGGCGCGCGTTCAGCCCGCCGCCACGCGGCACGTCGAGCGGCAGGCTCAACGAAAACGACAGGCCTTCGCGCACCTCGGCGACGCCCTGCCGCACGTTGTCCGGGGTCAGCCAGTTCAACCGTCCCTTCTGGTCGTCCGGACCGAAATCGCCCCAGTTCGAGCCGGGCGGCCGCTTGTTCCAGCGTGGTGTGCTCAAGATGGATCGCCTCCTTTCAGGTTCGAATGCGCGCCGGACGTCAACGCCGCCAGCGCGTCGAGCGGCGCGTCGTCTGCGAGCGCCTGCACCGCGTCGCGCAGTTCGAGCGCGTGCGGCAAGCCGATCGTCGAGCTCGCCGCGAGCACGAACTTCGCGACCAGCTCCCGTTCGGTCAGCGGCCGCGAATTGGTACCCTTGCTCGACTCCACTCGCGCCTCGCGCACCTGCCCGTCGCGCAGTTCCACCCGCAGCACGGCAGGCAGGAAATGCGGGAACCGCTCGTCGCACCACGGATCGGCGACGCAGCGTACCTTCGCGGCCAGCGCACGGCGCGCGGGATCGTGCACCAGCTTGTCGTCGAAATCGTCGAACCAGACGCCGAGCCCGCCGCCGCCGAGCAGCGCGGCCGCGACGGTGTACGGCCCCGAGAACGCCGCCGCATAGCCGTCCGGCGGACTGGCCTTCAGCGCGGCGGGCTCGCCGATCGTGCGCAGCGTCGACGCCGCGACCCGCAGTTCGGCGGACACCACGTCGTCGGCCGTCACGCCCTGCGCCTTCAACTGCAATGCCGCGTCGATGCCCGGATGGGTGAAGTGGTTGCACGGATACGGCTTGAAGATGATCCGGCTCGTCTCCCAGTCGTCCCCGAGTTCGCGCAGCACCGCGTCGGCGTCGGCCAGCTCGCCGCACCACGCGCGGAAGAAGCCGAAGCGGCCTTCGAGCGCGGTCGGCGGCGCGGTCACGCCCGCGCCCGCCAGTTCCGCCGCGCTCACGCCCGCATGCGCGGCCCAGCCGCAGTGGACCCGCTTCACGGAGCCCCCGGTGCGATTCGCTTCGAGCAGGCCCGCGCCCATGCTCGCGGCGATCCCGAGCGCGGCGGCGATTTGCGCGGCGTCGAGCCCGAGCAGCATCGCCGCGGCCGCGGCCGCGCCGACCGTCCCGCAGATCGACGTCGCATGCTGGCCGCGCTCGAAGAACACCGAATTGCCGATCTGCGGGTTGTAGGCGGCCACGCCGAGCCGGATGCAGATCTCGGTGCCGACCGTGATCGCATCGAGCAACGCCGCGCCCGATGCACCGCTCGCCTGTGCGGCGGCAAGCGCGGCCGGAATCACCGACGCGCTCGGATGCAGCACCGACAGCATGTGCGAATCGTCGAAATCCATCGCATGCGCAAGCGTGCCGTTGACGAACGCGGCGCTCGCGGCCGGCAGCCGGTCGGGCGCGCCGATCACGCTCGCCGGGCCGTTACCGGCCCAGCGCCGCGCGACTTGCAGCACAGACTGCGCGACGGCTTCGTCGTGCGCGATCAGGCTGTTGCCGATCAGGTCGAGCACGCGGGCGGCCGCCTCGACGCGCAGCGTGCGGTCGAGCCCGTCGGCGCGCACTGCCGCCGCGAAGCGGCCGAGCGCGCCGATGATGCCGTCCGGACTCGCCGGCCTGGCGACAGCGGCCGGTGCGGAAAGCGTGTCGGGCGTACTCATGCCGGTACTCCGTCGCGCCGGAGATGGGCGGCCAGCGCGAGCGTCACACGTGCGTTCGCGATCAGCGGCGGCGCCACGACGCGGCCGTCGGGCAGCACGAACACCGACGATTCGCCGTCCGCCGCATCGACCGCCTCCAGCACGCGCTCGGCCGCGCGGATGTCTTCGTCCGACGGCGTGAATACCGCGTTGATCACCGGAACCTGCGACGGATGAATCGCGAAGCGGCCGACGAACCCCATCGATTTCGCGCGCAACGTCGACTCCTTCAGGCCCTCGAGATCGCCCAGCGTGTGATAGACCGTTTGAATCGGCCCGTTCAGCCCCGCCGCGCGCGACACCACCACGCAGCACGCGCGACACACTTCGAGCGTGAAGTTGTCGACGCCGATCCGCAGGTCGGCGCGCAGGTCGCTTTCGCCGAGCCCGATCCGTTCCAGCCGGGGCGACGCGGTCGCGAGCTGGAAGGCCGTCTCCACGCCATACGCCGATTCGATCAGGATCTGGATCCCCGCTTCGCTGCCGAGCGCGTCGAGCCAGCCCGCGACTTCCTGGATGTGCGCGGGAAGATCGCACTTCGGCAGACGCAGCGCTTGCAGCGCGGGCAGTGCGATCGCCTCGACGTCGTCGCGGCACCACGGACTCCCGATCGGGTTGACGCGCACGTAGGTCGGCTTCGGCGGGCCGCCCGCGAGAATCGCGGCGGCGGCCTTGCGGGCGTCGACCTTGTGGCTCGCCGGCACGGCGTCCTCGAGATCCAGCACGATCGCGTCGGCCTCGCTCGCGTAGGCCTTCTCGACCACCTGCGTCTTGTGCGCAGGCACGTACAGATAACTGCGGCAGGTTGCGCTCTGTTTCAAATCACACCTCGTTCGGTCAAGTCGGCAAGGTCCTGCGGCTCCAGTCCCAAAGCGCCGAATACTTCATCGTTGTGCGCGCCGCGCGACGGCCCGCCCCAGCGGATCGCGCCGGGGGTGTCGGACAGCCGGAACGGCACGTTGTGCGTGCGGAACGCGCCGAGTTCGGCGTCGGGCACCGAAACGACCGAGCCGAGCGCCGCATACTGCGGATCGTCCAGCACGTCGGACACGTCGTAGATCGGCGCGATGGCCGCCTCCGCGCGTTCGAATGCGTCGATCACCTCGGCGCGCGTGCGCTGCCCGATCCAGCCGCCCACCGCCGCGTCCAGCTCGTCCGCATGCTTCGCGCGCTCGACGCCGTTCGCGAACCATGGCCGGTCGATCAGGTCGGCGCGGCCGACGAGCCGCATCACGCGCTCCGCGATGCTGTGCGCCGACGTCGACAGCGCGACCCACTTGCCGTCCGAGGTCCGATACACGCCGCGCGGCGAATTGTTCGGCGAGCGGTTGCCGGTGCGCTCGGGCACGCGCCCCGTCTGGTCGTAGCTCGCGATCTGCGCGCCCATCGCCGCGAGCATCGTCTCGATGATCGCGAGATCGACCACCTGCCCGCGCCCGGTACGATCGCGCGCCCTCAGCGCCGTCATGATCGCGAATGCGGCGGTCAGCCCCGCCACCGTGTCCGCCAACGGAAACGACGGAAGCAGCGGCGGCCCGCCCGCCTCGCCGGTGGCCGCCGCCAGCCCACTCATCGCCTCCGCGAGCGTGCCGAAACCGGGGCGGCGTGCATACGGGCCGAACTGGCCGAAGCCGGTCACCCGAACGAGCACGAGCCGCGGATTGATCGCGGACAGCACGTCGTAGCCGAGCCCCCAGCGCTCCAGCGTGCCGGGCCGGAAATTCTCGACCACCACGTCGGCCTGCGCCGCCAGCTCGCGAAAGATCCGCTGGCCGTCGGCCGCGCCGAGATTCAGCGTGATTGCCCGCTTGTTGCGCGCGACCACCTTCCACCACAACGGCACGTCGTCGCGGCGCGCACCGTACTTGCGCGCCGGATCGCCCGTCGGATGTTCCACCTTGATCACGTCGGCGCCGTAGTCGGCGAGCATCGTCGCCGCGAGCGGGCCGGCGAACAGCGTCGCGGCGTCGATCACGCGAATGCCGCCGAGCGGCGCGCGGCTGGAGCTGTCCGACGCCGTGCCGGCGTCGACCTCCCCGGTTTCCACAAAGGCCATGGCGTTCTCCTGCGAGTCAGATTGCACGGCGCGCCGTGCGCCGCCATCATCTGCATGACTAATCATCGTGCGACGATGCATGCACGGCGCGCACCCCGCGGCTTAGACCGCGTTGATCCGATAGATCGGGAAATACGTCTCGATCTTCCCGTTCAGGTAATCGGACGCCAGCTTCGGCACGTCGTCGAAATCGAAGATTTCGGTCGGTTCCTGGCCGATCCAGCCGGTCGACTCCTGGAAATCGCGGATCGTGATGCTGTCGTCGTAGCGCCACGCGTGCGTATGGATATGCAGGCGGCGGTTGATGCACTCCGTCGCGCGCAGGTTCCACAGGCGCATCCCGGTTTTCCAGCCGACCGTCGCGACGATGCCGGTGCGGCCCGTCACGCGCATCGTCGCGCGATACAGCGCGCCCCCGAGATTGTCGAGGAAGATCGCGACGCCACGGCCACCGCTCAGCTCGGCGATCGTCTCGGCGAATACGCGCTCCGACTCGCGGTAGCGTGCCTGATATTCCGGATCGGCCCGGTAGCGCGCCTCGTCATACGCGAGATCCGGAAACTTGCGGCGGTCGACCGGCGTGATGCCGAGCTTCGCGAGCTCCTCGAGGCGGCGATCGTTGCTCGCGGTCATCGCGACGCGAAAGCCTTCGCGCTTCGCAAGCTGCAGTTCGGCCAGCGTCGTGCCGCCGCCCCAGCCGAACACCAGGTTGTCGGCCGGATCGACGTCGGGCAATTGCGAACGCCAGCACGCCGACGCGACCTTCCAGTTGTCCCATGCGGTGAAGTAGCGGCCGTAGGTCGCCCATTGCAGCAGCGAGTGGCGGCTGTCGGTCGGCACCGGCACCAGGTTGTCGGCGCGCATCTTGGTGCGCTGCGCCATCACGCCGATCGTGCCCGGCGCGTCGTACGCGTAGACGAGTTCGGCGAACCCGTATTCGTCACGCTTGCCGAACGGCATCACCATGCAGATCTCGCCGTCCTTCAGCGTATTGGCCGCGCTGCCGCGCTCCAGGACGCGCACCAGCGCGCCGTTGCCCAGCACGATCTTGTCCTCGCGGCGCTGGCGACAGATATCGACCGGATTGCGCGACAGCGCATGGTCAAGGTTCGCTTCCCACGATCCGTACAGCGGCTCGACGAGCACCTCATCGGCTTCGAGACTGGAAAATTCGAAGGTTTCACGGCGCAGCTCGCCCGCAACGGGCGGCTGCTGCCGGGTCGGTTCCGGTCCCGCGTAGAGAACCCATGCATCGGTCTTGATCATCGCCATTCCTCGGTAAACGATTGATGTGTGCAAAAGCGCGCCGAACGATTCGCCGGCTTCAGCGCGACTGAGCCTGCTCCAGTGCCGCCTCCACGTCTGCCGCCGCGGCGACCTGCCCGAGCTTCGGGAAGATCTGGGTCAGCGCGAACGTCTGCGCATCGGCCGACGAGGTGCTGACCGCGTCGCTCACGATGACGACGTTGTAGTTGTTTTCATATGCCTGGCGCGCCGTCGATTCGACGCCGATATTGGTCGCGATACCCGTCAGCACGATGTCGGTGATGCCGCGGCGGCGCAGCTGCACGTCCAGGTCGGTGCCCGTGAACGCGCCCCACTGATGCTTCGTCACGACGATGTCGGGCGGCTGCACGCCGAGCGCCGGCGCAAACGCGCTCCATTCGGGATCGAGATTCGGCGGCGACGACGGCGCATCCGTCTTCACCTTCAGCGCGACGCCGCCATCCGGCCGGTAGCTCGTGTGCACGTAGATGACGGGCAGCCCCAGCGCGCGGAAAGCCGCCGCCAGCTCGACCGTCTTCGCGACCACCTGTGCGCCGGTATAGGGCGTGACCGGCAACGAGACGATGCCGTTCTGCAGATCGATGGCGACGAGCGCGGCGGTGCGATTGAGCGTCGGAATGGACATGTAAAACCCTCACTTTTGTTGTGGAACGGAAGGAATGGCGGCGTCGAGGTGCCGGCTCGATACGGCATTGAGCAACAGCAGCACGCTGATGACCGCCAGGACAACGGCCAGCTCGCGCAGGCCGTGATCGCTCGCCGGATGACCGAGCGCGAGACCGACCAGCGCGAACGACAGGCTGCCGCCGACGTACTGCGCGGTGCGGTACAGCCCCGAGGCCGTGCCGATCCGGTCGTGCGGCGTACTCTGGTAGAGCGTGGCCTGATTGCCGAGATTGTTGAACCCGTTAGGAATACCGAACACGATGGACAGCAGTACGATCACCGCGATCGGCAGGCTGCTCGTCATCAAGCTCATCACGACGCTGCCGATGCAGAGCATCGCGGAACCGATGACCAGCACCGGGCGCGGGCCGTGACGGTGCACGATGCGGGTCGCGAGCATCGTCGTGACCGTGCCGATGCCGGCGACCGGCAGCATCACGAGGCCGGCATCGGCGGCCGACAGTCCCCTCGCCTCCTGCAGCCACATCGGCAGCGCGTAGAAGATCGCGTAGAACACCGCATAGGTGCCGACGCAGCGCAGATACGTGCCCAGCAGCGGGCGGTTTTCGGCCAGCATGCGAATGTCGATCAGCGGTGCCGCGGCCTGGCGCTCGCGGTGGATCAGCAGCGGCACCAGCACGAGCGTCGCGGCCAGCAGCAGCCAATCGGGTTCGTGCGTCACCGATTGCAGGAACAGCAGCAGGCTCGCGAGCGTCAGCACGAACAGCACGACGCCCGGCAGGTCCAGTTCCTTCAGCGTGTCGCGCGCCTGCGCGCCGCGACGGACGGGATCGGCCGGAATCCACAGCCACGCGAACAGGAAGGCAGCCAGCACGATCGGCACGTTGATCCAGAAAATCGCGCGCCAGCCGGCGAACTGCACGAGCGCGCCGCCGAGCGGCGGGCCGAACGCGACGGCGACCTGCGCCGCGATCGAAATCGCGCCGAGGCCGCCCGTCGGCGTCGCGCCGTTCGCGTGCTGCTGCGACCACGCACGAATCATCGCCATGCCGGCCGGATAGGCGGCGGACGTGCCGATACCGAGCGCGACGCGCGATGCGATCAGCCAGCCGAGCGTCGGCGCGAACGGCGCGAGCGACGACGCGACCAGCACGATCGCGAGGCCGAGGCAGAAGATCCGCTTCGCACCGAAGCGATCGGCGAGCCGCCCCATCGTCGGCTGGCCGGCGGCCGTCGCGAGATAGAGACCCGACACGAGCCACAGCGTATCGATGCGCTCTTGCGCAGCGCCATGCGGCGCGAACGCCTGCTGGATGCTGACGAGCGCGACGGCGATCATCGACGAGTTCAGCGCGTTGAGCAGTGTGCCGAGCACGATCGGCCCCACCAGCTTCGCCGGCAGGCGCAGACCTGCGTTGCGTCGGTCGTCGCCGTCTTCGGGCGGGCCGCCGGCGGCTGACTGTGCCGCGTGCCCGGAGCGATCGTGAGTCGTTTTCATGGCGCCTTCACGTGAGGGATGTGCATCGGTCGATGAATTTCGAACGTGCGTTCACCATACCGCTCAGCGCGCCGCGGATGAAATGGATTGTTGCGATGCACACATTCGCAACTTGAATGGGTGGCGTGCGCGTGACGCATCGGACCGGCATCCGCCGATACCGTGGCGCGCCATAAAAAACGCCCGTCAGCCTTGCGCGACGGGCGGTCGAGGAGAATTCGGCGGGATAGCTTCAGTCACGTGCGGCACGCTGCATGCACCGTGGCCGCGCGTGCCGCATGACACTTTTATGCCGCGGTGCGGCGCAGGATCAGAGGGTGGCCTCTACTGGCATCGTATGCATCCCGCATTCGGGCATCGAATGTCGCGGGCCGCACGGCAATCGGCGGCACGCTGCGTGACCGGCCGAAGCACGATCGCCGCGGCGTGCGCCGGATTTCGCCGCCCCTGCTGCCGGTGCGGCGTGATCCGGTCAGTTCAACCCGCCGCTCACGACGAGATGCTCGCCGGTCATCCAGCGCGCATCGTCCGACGCGAGGAACACGGCGACCGACGCGATGTCGTCCGGCTCGCCGAGGCGGCCGAGCGGCGTCTCGCTGCGCACCTGCTTGTCGAGATCCGAACCGATGATGCCCGCGCTGTGCGTGCCTTCGGTCACGATCATCCCCGGGTTGATCGCGTTCACGCGAATCTTGCGCGGGCCGAGTTCGAGCGCGAGCACGCCGGTGATCGCGTCGACCGCGCCCTTGGTGCCGCTGTAGACCGCACTGGCGGGCGGCGTGATGCTGGTCACCACCGAGCTGATGTTGATGATGCTCGCGCCTTCGCCGAGATGCTTGACGGCGGCCTGCGTGGTCAGCAGCACGCCGAACACATTCGTGTCGAATTGCCGCCGGTAGTGTTCTTCGGTGATCGCTTCGATCGGCGCGAATTCGTACACGCCGGAATTGTTGACGAGCACGTCGAGACGGCCATACGTGTCGATCGCCGTATCGACGATGCGCTGCGCATCCGCCGCCTTCGACACGTCGCCGCCGACCGCGACCGCACGGCCGCCGGCTTCGACGATCGCGCCGACGACCGCGTCGGCGCCCGCCTTGCTGCTCGCGTAGTTGACGACCACCGACGCGCCTTCCGCGGCCAGTGCCTTCGCGATCGCCGCGCCGATGCCCTTCGATCCGCCCGTGACGATCGCTACCTTGTTTGCCAGCTTGCTCATGATTTCATTCCTCAGTCAGAAGACTATCGATGGATAGCGCCGGTTGCCCCGTCGTTGCGTCGATGCTTCGATGCGCACCCGGCATGACTGGCAATTTACTGTGCGGTGCGGCAGCGATAAAGCGGCTCGACACGAATTGACTGGCGGCGTTTTCCGAACAATCGCGCGCGCTGTCAGCCGGCGCTCAACCATGCGTTGGCGACCTCGCCGCCCAGGCCGTCAAGCGCGCCGTCGTAGACGATCCGTCCGCGCCCCATGACCGCGACGCGCCGCGCGAGCCGCGGCGCGAACTGCAGCCGCTGCTCGATCAGCATGATCGCGACACCGTCGGCCTGCAATGCGGCGAGGCACGCGCCAACCTCATCGACCGCGAGCGGCGCGAGCCCTTCGGCCGGTTCGTCGACGATCAGCACGCGCGGGCAGCCGGCCAGCGCCCGCACCAGCGCGAGCACCTGCTGCTCGCCGCCCGACAGCCGCCCGGCCTTCACGTCCGCGCGCGCGGCCAGCAGCGGAAAGCGCTCGAACAGCCGCTCGAGCGCCGCGCGCTCGGCCGCACCGCGGGCGCCGCGCAGCCCGAGCCGCAGGTTGTCGCGTACCGTCAGCAGCGGGAATACGTCGCGGCTTTCGGCGACGTAAGCGACGCCGCGCCGCGCGATCTCGAACGTGCGCGCCCCCACGCATTCGGCGCCGGCAATGCGCACCGAGCCGGCCGTGCGCACGAGCCCCATCACGGCCTTCGCGAGCGTCGAGCGCCCCGAGCCGTTGCGGCCGAGCAGCGCGAGCGTCTCGCCGGGCGCCAGCGCGAGATCGACGCCGTCGAGCACGGGTTGCAGCCCGTACCCTGCGCGCAGGTCGCGAATGTCGAGCAACGCGCTCATGGGCCGCCCTCGCCCAGATAGGCGGCACGCACGGCCGGATCGGCGCGGATCGCATCGGGCGCGCCGGTCGCGACCACCGTGCCGCGCACGAGCACCGTGATGCGTTCGGCGAAGCCGAACACCGCATCCATGTCGTGTTCGATCAGCAGGACCGTGCGCCCCTGCGTCGTCGCACGAATCAGCGCGATCATCCGCGCCGCCTGCGCGCGGCTCATGCCGGCCGTCGGCTCGTCGAGCAGCAGCGTGCGTGCGCCGCTCGCGAGGGCGATCCCGAGATCGAGCGCGCGCTGTTCCGCGTAGCTCAGCTCGGCGGCCGGCGTATCGCGGTGCGCATCGAGGCCGACGTCGTGCAGCACGCGCTCGGCAGCGAGATCGACCGACGCCGATTCGCGCAGCCGGTTCCACCAACGCCGCCGCTCGGACGGCGCATGCAGCGCCGCGCAGCGCAGGTTGTCGAACACGGTCAGCCGCGCGAACGCGCTCGTCTGCTGGAAACTGCGGCCGATGCCGAGCCGGCTCGCCACGACCGGGCCGCGCCCGCGCAACTCGACGCCGTGCAGCACGACGCGCCCGCGCGTGGGCCGCACCGCACCGGCGATCACGCCGAACAGCGTCGACTTGCCCGCGCCGTTCGGCCCGATCAGCGCGTGACGCTCGCCGGCCGCGATGCTCAGCTCAACGCCGTCGAGCACCGTCTGCGCGCCGAAGCGCCGCACCACCCCGTGAAGCGCGATCGCGTTGCCGTTCATCGCCCGTCCTCCCGCTTGCCGGCCGGCATGAGCCGCGCACGCCAGCCCCACAGCAGCGTGCCGATGCCGAACGCGGAGCACGCGACGGCCCAGCCGGCCGGCGTATCGGCGTCGATGCGCCAGGCGCCGAACGCGAAGCCCGCGCCGTCGTCCTGCGCGAAGCGCCACGCATAGCCGAGCTCGGCCGCGCAGACGAGCGCGACGCCCCAGAACACGCACGCGCCGACCGCGCACAGCATGCGCCACCGTTCGGCCGCCGGCGCGCCGCGCCGCAAGGCCTGCGCGAGCGCTGGCACGATCCCGGCGATGCCGCGCGGCGCGGCCATGACGATCACGACGAACAGCACGCCGAGATACAGCGCCCACGCGCGCGACACGCCGGCGACGACGACGCTCAGCGCGGTCAGCACCGCCGCACCGGCCGCCGGCCCGAAGAACGAACCGGTGCCGCCGATCACCGCGGCGATCAGCACGGTCGCCGACCGCGCCATCGATACGCTGTCGGGCGTCGCGATTTCGACGTCGATCAACGTCAGCGTGCCGGCGACGCCGGCGAAGAACGACGCGCAGGTGACCATCGCAAGACGTACGCGGCGCGGATCGGTGCCGAGCGCGGCGACGCGCACGGGGTTGTCGCGCACCGCATTCGCGAGCCGCGCGAGCGGCGTGCGCGTCAGCGCGTGCATCGCCCACGCCGACGCGAGGCACCAGGCCGCGATCACCGCATACGCCTGGACCGGTGCACCGAAATGCCAGCCGCCCCACGGCGTCCCGCTCGCGCGGTCGATCGGCACGCCGCCGATCCCGCCGAACCAGGCAGGCACGCTCCACGCGGCGGCGGCGACGCATTCGCCGAGCCCGAGCGTGATCATCGCGAACGCGGTGCCCGCACGGCGCGTCGCGAGCAGCCCGGCGGCGAAGCCGAAACCGGCGCCGGCCACGCCGCCGACGAGCGGCAACAGCGGCAGCGGGCCGCCAAAATGGTTGAACCAGTGCGCGGCCGCGAACGCACCGACGCCCGCGAACGCCGCGTGTCCGAACGACAGCAGCCCGGTCGTGCCGAGCTGCAGGTTGTACGACAGGGCGAGCACGACGAGCGCGGCCGTCTGCGCGAGATAGCCGAGCACCGCGCCATGCGGCCACAGCCACGCGGGCAGCACGACGCACGCGGCGAACAGGGACCCGCGCGCGACGCCGGCGAGCGTACGGTTACGCATCGGCACGCTCGCCGAACAACCCGCGCGGCCGCGCGACCAGCACCACGACGAGCAGCAGGTACGGCACCAGCGGCGCCAGCTGCGCGATCGACACCGCGGCCACGCTGTCGGGCAGCGCGATGCCGGCCCATTCCGTGAGGTCGCGCAGCGACGTGTCGCTCGCAGCCGCGAAGGTCTGCGCGAAGCCGACCGCGAGCGACGCCGCGAACGCGCCGCCGAGCGAGCCGAGCCCGCCGATCACGACGACCGCGAACACGACCGACCCGACGGTTTCAGCCAGCGCCGGTTCGATGACGGCGAGCGGCGCGCCGATCACGCCGGCCAGCGCCGCGAGCGCGGTGCCCGCGCCGAACAGCGCCGTCATCACGCGCGGCACGTCGTAGCCGAGCGCCTCGACGGCCGCGCGGTGCGTGAGCGCCGCGCGCACGACGAGCCCGATGCGCGACGCGCGCAGCAGTGCGCCGAGCGCGACCAGCATCGCCGTGGACATCCCCATCATGAACAGCCGGTAGCGCGGCAGCGCGAGGCCGAATACGGTCACGGGCGCGCCATCGAACAGCGCCGGCACGGGTGCCGGCAGCGGCGCGAGCCCCCACACGAGTTTCGCGCCCTCGCCGATCAGGTAGGCAAGGCCGAAGGTCAGCAGCAGCTCGCTCGTATGGCCGCGCGCCTGCACGCGGCGCAACATCGTGCGCTCGCAGCCCGCCCCGAGCAGCCCGACCGCGAGCGGCGCGAGCACCAGCGCGGGCCAGAAACCCGCGCTGGCCGCGATGCTGTAGCCGACATACGCACCGAGCATGTAGAAGCTCGCGTGCGCGAAGTTGAGCACGCCCTGCACGCTGAAGATCAGCGTGAGTCCGGCCGACAGCATGAACAGCAGCAAGCCGTAGCTGAGGCCGTTGAAGGCCTGGAGCGCGAACGCGTGCACCGCGCAGTCAGGCCGCGAGCGGCTCGAGCGCGGCGCGCAGCGCGTCGGGCAGCGGCACCGGCCGGCGCGTGCCGCGATCGACGTACACGTGCACGAAGTGCCCCTGCGCGGCGGGCGCCGCGTCGCCCTGCGCGAACAGCCCGACCTCGTAGCGCACGCTCGACGTGCCGAGCTTCACGACCCGCAGCCCGGCATCGACCGATTGCGGAAACACGAGCGGCGCGAAGTAGTTGCACTGCGTCTCGACCACGAGGCCGATCGTCTGCCCGTGCTCGACATCGAGCACGCCGGCGCGGATCAGGTATTCGTTCACGACCGTGTCGAAGTAGCTGTAGTAGACGACGTTGTTCACGTGCCCGTAGACATCGTTATCCATCCAGCGGGTCGTGATCGGCAGGAAGTGGCGATAGGCGTCGCGCGGACGCGGTTGCGGCTTGTCGGACATGGCGATGGCGGTCAGGACGATGGAAGCGACGAGGACGACGCGCGGCGGCCGCGGAACACGGCGCACCGGCAAGAAGCGGAGCGCCGCGCCGCGATCGCTCGCGGCACGGCGGATGCAACCCTGCCGACGGGCCGGCCCTTCACTGCCCCGGCCGGTCGACGAACTCGAAATCGAGGCCGCGCGCACGCATCCAGTCGGCGAGCGCGACGCCCGTGCCGGCGCGCCACGGGCGCAGCAGCGGCGGATCGACGAGCTTGTATTCGAGCAGTTCCGGCGACAGCGCGACCGTGCCCGACGCACGCACGTGGTACGCAATGATCAGCTCGTTCTTGCGGATGAATTCGTAGACGCCGACGAGCGACACCTGCTCGGCCTTCAGCGCCGTTTCCTCGAACACCTCGCGCGCGATGCCGTCCTCGGGCGTCTCGCCGCTCTCGAGGAAGCCGGTGATCAGCGCGAACATGCCTTCGGGCCAGGCCGCGTTGCGCGCGAGCAGGATCTTGCCGTCGAGCTCGACGATCGCGGCGACGACGGGCAGCGGGTTGTTCCAGTGGACATAGCCGCAGCTGTCGTCGGGGCACGCCTGGCGAATGCGGCCGCCTTCATGGTCGGGATCGGCGCGCTCGGCGAGCGGGCTCGCGCAGCGCGGGCAAAAGCGGTAATCGGCGGTGGTCATCGATGGGGATCTGGCAGGCGCCGGACGGCCGCCTGCCGGCTGCCCGCGCACCCGCTCGGCGCGGGAAAGGCTTCATTCTAGCGAGTTTGCCCGCGCCGCAGACGATCCGGCCCCGCCGATATCACGGTTGCAGGCGCCCTCGTGCGGCAGTCGCCGCGAAGCCGGCGGCGCCGAGCAGCAGCACGGCCGCCGCGCCCCACAGCGCGGGGGAAAACGACCCGAAGCGCGCGGCCAGCGGCGCCGCGACAAGCGGGCCGAGAATCTGCCCGACCCCGTACGACGCGGTCGCATAGCCCATCAGCCCGGCGGCCCGCTCGCCGTGCAAACGCCGCGCCTCGCGCATCGCGAACAGCGTGATCGCGGTGAACGGCAAGCCGAGCAGCGCACTGCCGGCCGAGAAGCCGGCCGCGTTCGGCCACACGATCCCGGCGGCAATGCCGAGCGCCTGGGTCGCGCAACCGGCGGCCAGCAGCAGCCGGTTGTCCCAGTGCCCGGGCAGCCGCGCGGCGGTGATCGCGCCGACGATCAGCGCCGCGCCGAACATCGGCCAGAACAGGTCGGGCCACGGCGAACCGGCCGGCAGCGCGCCGCGCGCGATCACGGGCAGGAACGTCGCGGTGATGATGTAGCCGAAGCCCGGCAGGCCGTACAGCACGACGAGCCAGGCCGCGTCCGCGCGATGGCGGCGCGTATCGGCCGGCGTCGCCGCGGTTACGGCGGCCGCGTGCGGTGTGCCGCCGCCCGGCGCGCCGGCTTGCGCCGGGGCCGTTGCAAACGTGCGCCAGATCACGACCGACAGCACGGCCGACAGCGCCGCGAAACCGAGCCAGCCCGCCGCCGCGTGCCGGCCGGCCAGCGCGCTGCCGATCAGCCCCGTCACCACGATGCCGACGCCGGGCCCGGCGTAGATCACCCCGCTCCACTCCGGCGCATGCAGTTCGGCCAGGCGCCGCAGCCCCCATTGCGACACGAACACGAACGTCCATGCGCTGACGACGCCCGCGACGAAGCGCACCGCGAGCCACACGGGCAGCAGGTGGCCAACGCCCATCGCGGCGGTGAGCAGCACGGTGGCCACGAGCCCGAAGCGCACCATGCGTGCGGGCGCCGCACGCAGCGCCGCGCAACTGACCGCGCCGACGAAGTAGCCCGCGTAGTTCGCCGATGCGAGCCAGCCACCGGCCTTCAGACCGATCGAGCCGTCCGCGAGCATCAGCGGCAACAAGGGCGTGAACGCAAAGCGGCCGACGCCGAGCACGACCGCGAGGCCGACCATGCAGGCCAGTGCGGCCGTGCGGGCGCGGCGGTCGGCTTGATAGACGGAAGGCGCGCCGGCGGCGGCGGTCGGGGCATCGGAGCGTGACATGGCGGCATGGGCCGGCGTTCAACGCGCCGGCCGGATCGGCAATCGGAATGGTGTCATCCTAGCTTGACCAAACGTTCTTGAAAAATGAATAATTAAGAATCCATTCATCGCTTGGAGAGAATCATGGACCTGGCGGCGCTGGCGATTTTCCGGGCCGTGGTGCGCGAGAACGGCGTGACGCGCGCGGCGGCCAAGCTCAATCGCGTGCAGTCGAACGTCACGACGCGCATCAAGCAGCTCGAGGAGGAACTCGGCGCGGCGCTGTTCGTGCGCGACGGCCGCCGGCTCGTACTGACGCCGGCCGGGCACACGCTGCTGCCGTATGCGGAGCGCCTGCTCGCGCTCGCCGACGAGGCGCGCGACGCGGTACGCGAGGACACGCCGCGCGGGCGGCTGCGGCTCGGCACGATGGAAAGCACGGCTGCGAGCCGCCTGCCGACCGTGCTCGCGCGCTATCACCATGCGTGGCCCGACGTGTCGCTCGAACTGCTGACGGGCACGACGGGCTGCCTGATCGACCGCGTGCGCGACTTCGAGATCGACGCCGCGCTGTTCGCGCGCCCGCCCGCGCCGGACACGCTGCCCGACACGTTCGAGACGGTGCCGATCTTCCGCGAGGACCTGGCGCTGCTCACGCCACGCGGCCACCCGCCGGTGCGCACGCCGCGCGACGTGATCCTGCCGACGCTGATCGCGTTCGAGCGCGGCTGCTCGTATCGCAAGTACGTCGAACAATGGTACGCGGCGCACGGCGTCAAGCCGGCGCGCGTGCTCGAACTCGGGTCGTATCATGCGATCGTCGCGTGCGTCGCGGCAGGTGCGGGCATCGCGGTCGCGCCGCGTTCGGTGCTCGACCTGCAGCCCGAGACCGGCAACATCACCGCGCACGTGATCCCCGCACTGGAAGGCATCGAAACGCTGCTCGCATGGCGGCAGGGTTATGCGTCGGCCGCATTGGCCGCGTTGCGCGACATGCTCACCGAGGCCGCACGACGGCCGGACGGGACGGCGAAGCCGCCGGTCGCCACGCCGGCCTGAATCGTCAGGCGGCCGGCACACGGTGTCCCGGCGTACCAACGAAAAGACCCGACCGGCGCATGCCGATCGGGTCTTTTTCATTTCACGCGATGCCGCAACGAGGCGGCATCGCATCGGTCGGAACGATCAGAGCCGCGCTTCGACCCAGCCCTTCACGCCAGCCAGCGCCCCCGGCAGGTTCGCCGGCTCGGTGCCGCCTGCCTGCGCCATGTCCGGACGGCCGCCGCCCTTGCCGCCGACCTGCTGCGCGACGAAGTTCACGAGCTCGCCGGCCTTGACCTTCTTGCTCGCGTCAGGCGTGACGCCCGCGATCAGGCTGACCTTGCCGCCTTCGACGGCTGCCAGCACGATTGCCGCGCTCTTCAGCTTGTCCTTCAGCTTGTCGACCGTTTCGCGCAACGTCTTCGCGTCGGCGCCGTCGAGCGTCGCGGCCAGCACGTACACGCCGCCGATTTCGACGGCCTGCTGCGCGAGCTCGTCGCCCTGGCTCGATGCGAGCTTCGACTTCAGCGCGCCCAGCTCCTTCTCGAGCGACTTCACCTGGTCCTGCACCTGCGCGATACGCTGCGTGAGTTCGGACGGCTGCGCCTTCAGCGCGGCCGCGGCTTCGTTCACGCGGGCGTCGAGTTCCTGCACGTAGCGCACCGCGTTGTCGCCGGTGATCGCCTCGACGCGGCGGATGCCGGCCGCGACGCCGCCTTCGACGACGATCTTGAACAAGCCGATGTCGCCGGTGCGATGCACGTGCGTTCCGCCGCACAGTTCGCGTGAGAAGCCGAGGTCGAGCACGCGCACTTCATCGCCGTACTTCTCGCCGAACAGCGCCATCGCGCCGCCCTTCACTGCTTCGTCGTACGGCATCACGCGCACGATGCCCGGCGCGTTCGCGAGGATTTCGTTGTTGACGATCTGCTCGACGCGACGGATTTCGTCGTCGGTCATCGGCGCGTTGTGCGCGAAGTCGAAGCGGGTCTTTTCCGCGTCGACCAGCGAACCCTTCTGCTGCACGTGCGCGCCGAGCACTTCGCGCAGCGCCTTGTGCATCAGGTGGGTGGCCGAGTGGTTGCGCTGCGTGCGGGCACGGCGATGCGCGTCGATTTCCGCGCGCAGCACGTCGCCGACCTTCAGCGTGCCCTGCTCCAGCGTACCGTGGTGGCCGATCACGTCGGCCTGCACCTTCAGCGTGTCGGCCACCGCGAAGCGCGTCGCGGCGTTCGCGAGCACGCCCTGGTCGCCGACCTGGCCGCCCGATTCCGCATAGAACGGCGTGTGGTCGAGCACGACCACCGCGTCCTGGCCGGTCTTCACTTCGTTGACGGACGAACCGTCGACGTACAGCGCGACGACCTTCGCGTCGTCGAACGCGATTTCTTCATAGCCGTGGAAGGTGGTCTTGGCGCCCGTGTATTCGAGGCCCTGCGCGGCCTTGAACTTGCCGGCCGCGCGCGCCTGCTCGCGCTGGCGCGCCATCGCGTCGTCGAATGCCGGCTCGTCGACCGTCATCCCGCGCTCGCGGCACACGTCGGCCGTCAGATCCAGCGGGAAGCCGTACGTATCGTGCAGCTTGAACGCAAGCTCGCCGTCGAGCACCTTGCCGCCCTTCGCCTCGACGTCGGCCAGCGCGGCGTCGAGGATCGACATGCCGTGCTCGATCGTCTCGAAGAAGCGCTCTTCTTCCTGGCGCAGCACGTCGGTCACGCGCTGTTCGGCTTCCTTCAGCTCCGGATACGCGACGCCCATCTCGGCGACGAGGTCGGCCACCAGCTTGTGGAAGAACGAACCCTTGCGGCCGAGCTTGTAGCCGTGGCGGATCGCGCGGCGCACGATCCGGCGCAGCACGTAGCCGCGGCCTTCGTTGCCGGGAATCACGCCGTCGACGATCAGGAACGAGCATGCGCGGATGTGATCGGCGATCACCTTCAGTGAGTTGTTCGTGAGGTCGCTGATCTCGGTCACGCGCGCGGCGGCCTTGATCAGGTTCTGGAACAGGTCGATCTCGTAGTTGCTGTGCACGTGCTGCAGCACCGCGGCGAGGCGCTCGAGGCCCATGCCGGTGTCGACGGACTGCTTCGGCAGGCGCGTCATGTTGCCCTGCGCGTCGCGATTGAACTGCATGAACACGAGGTTCCAGATCTCGATGTAGCGATCGCCGTCTTCCTCGGGCGATCCCGGCGGGCCGCCCCACACGTCCGGGCCGTGGTCGTAGAAGATTTCCGTGCACGGGCCGCACGGGCCGGTGTCGCCCATCGTCCAGAAGTTGTCCGACGCGTAGCGCGCGCCCTTGTTGTCGCCGATGCGGATGATGCGCTCGGTCGGCACGCCGACTTCCTTCGCCCAGATGTCGTATGCCTCGTCGTCTTCCTGGTACACGGTGACCCACAGCTTGTCCTTCGGCAGCTGGTAGACCGTGGTCAGCAGTTCCCACGCGAACTTGATCGCGTCGTGCTTGAAGTAGTCGCCGAACGAGAAGTTGCCGAGCATCTCGAAGAACGTGTGGTGGCGCGCCGTGTAGCCGACGTTCTCGAGGTCGTTGTGCTTGCCGCCCGCGCGCACGCTGCGTTGCGCCGTCGTGGCGCGCGAGTACGGACGCGGGTCCGTGCCGAGGAACACGTCCTTGAACTGGACCATGCCCGAGTTCGTGAACATCAGCGTGGGATCGTTACCGGGCACGAGGCTCGACGAGCGGACGATCGTGTGGCCCTTCGATTCGAAGAATTTGAGGAATTTCTCGCGGATTTCGGCAGCTTTCATGGCGTGCGGGGACAGTCTGGCAAAGACGGCTTCAAACGCCGGCGCCCTTGACGGAGCGCGCGGCGGCATGGATTCGGAAACGATCGATTATACGGGATCGGGGCCGGCTTCCGGGCAAAGCGCCGGAAAGCGGCTCGGCCATCCGGCCGGCCCGGCTGGGCCACCCGCCGGGCCGATTCGCCTTAAGATGCTCGGCATGCCAACCGGCCGTGCCCGACAAGGCCAGCCATGAAAGGAGACGATTCGACGATGGGTGCCCTGAGCCATATCCGCGTGCTGGACCTCACCCGCGTCCTCGCGGGCCCGTGGTGCGCGCAGACGCTTGCCGATTTCGGCGCGGACGTGATCAAGGTCGAGCGCCCGGGCGCCGGCGACGACACGCGCCATTGGGGGCCGCCGTACCTGAAGGACGCGGACGGCGCGGATACCGCCGAAGCCGCGTACTACCTCGCGGCGAACCGCAACAAGCGCTCGGTGACGGTCGACATCGCGACGCCCGAAGGCCAGCAGATCGTGCGCGAGCTCGTCGCGCAGAGCGACGTCGTGCTCGAGAACTACAAGGTCGGCCAGTTGAAGAAATACGGGCTCGACTACGACTCGCTGCGCGCGGTGAAGCCCGACCTCGTCTACTGCTCGGTCACGGGCTTCGGCCAGACCGGCCCGTACGCGCACCGCGCGGGCTACGACTTCATCATCCAGGGGATCGGCGGCTTCATGAGCATCACCGGCGAGCGCGACGGCGAGCCGGGCGGCGGCCCCCAGAAGGCAGGCGTCGCGATCGCCGATCTCGCGACCGGCCTCTACTCGACGATCGCGGTGCTCGCCGCGCTCGCACACCGTGACCGGACGGGCGAAGGCCAGTACATCGACATGGCGCTGCTCGACGTGCAGGTCGCGCTGCTCGCGAACATGAACACCAACTACCTCGCGAGCGGCAAGCCGCCGGTGCGCTGGGGCAATGCGCATCCGAACATCGTGCCGTACCAGACGTTCCAGACGCGCGACGGGTGGATCATCGTCGCGGTCGGCAACGACGGCCAGTTCCGCAAGTTCGTCGAGGCCGGCGGCCAGCCCGAGCTGGCGGACGACGAGCGTTTCGCGACGAACCCGTCGCGCGTGCGCCATCGCGACACGCTGGTGCCGATCCTCGCGGAGATGGTGAAGACGCGCGACAAGGCCGACTGGATCGGTGCGCTCGAAGCGGCCGGCGTGCCGTGCGGGCCGATCAACGATCTCGACGAGGTATTCGACAACGAGCAGGTCGTCGCGCGCGGGATGCAGGTGTCGCTCCCGCACCCGTGCGGCGCGGACGCGAAGCTCGTGCGCAACCCGATCCGGATGAGCGCGACGCCGCCCGACGCACGCACGGCCCCGCCGCTGCTCGGCGCGCAGACCGACGACGTGCTGCGCGACATGCTCGGCTACGACGACGCGAAGATTGCCACGCTGCGGGCGAAACAGGCGATCTGAACGCGGTGGCGGGTGCGGGTGCGGGTGCGGGTGCGGGTGCGGGTGCGGGTGCGGGTGCGGGTGCGGGTGCGGGTGCGGGTGCGGGTGCGGGTGCGGGTGCGGGTGCGGGTGCGGGTGCGGGTGCGGGCAGGCGCGCGGCAGCAGCCTCAGCCACCGCCCCGCGTCGTCAATCGCGGTGGGCGAGCGCGTCGAGCCAGGCGCGTGCCTCGGGCCAGTCGCCGAGCCCGCTGTCCGCGTTGATGTGGCCGCGCGGGCCGATATCGTGGAAGGCGCTCCCCCATGCGTTCGCACAGGTGCGGGCGAACGCGAGCGAGCCATAAGGATCGTCGCTGCTGGCGACGACGCAGGTCGGAAACGGCAGCCGTTCGTACGGCACCGGCCCGAAGCCGTGCGCATCGGCCGGGAACGCGGGACCGTCGGGATCAGGCAGCGCGACCAGCAACGCGCCGCGCACTTTCGCGAGCCCGGCCGGGCGCGCATAGCGCGTCGCCCACCACGCGGCGGTCAGCGTACCGAGGCTATGGCCGGCAAGCAGCACCGGCCCGCGCGCGGCTTCGACCGCACGATCGAGTGCGAGGCACCAGCCGTTGCGGAACGCCCGGTCCCAGTCGGGCATCGCGACGCGCGAGAAACGCGCGTCGGCACGCTCCCAGCGGCTCTGCCAGTGGAGCGGGCCCGAATTGGCGTAGCCCGGCAGGACGAGAACGGGGAATCGAACGGGAAATCGGCTCATGGAAAGTGCGTCGACGCGTGAAATCGTTATGTTGCGTCGACGCAGTGTCGCACACCCGTTCCTCCCTGATGCTGCCTGTCTGATACCGGAAGGATGTGCGTGGGGTCGGGACGCGTCGAGCGCGGCGTCGCGACCGGACGGCGAGCCGCGCTACGGGCGGCTCGCGTCATGTCTGTCGGTCAGCGCACGTTCGCGCCGACGATACCGCCCGCCGCGGCGCCGGCAACCGTGCCGAGCGGGCCGCCCGTCACCAGGTAGCCGAGCGCGCCGCCCGCGGCCGCGCCGATACCGGCGTTGCGCTGCGTATGCGTCATCGCGCATGCGCCGAGTTGCGACAGGGCCGCGACGATCACGGCGGTACGAACGATAAACGTGGTCTTCTTCATCATGATTTTTGGTGTCCTCCCGCCGCGCGGCAACCCGGGCGGCGGCATTGAATCGGTGCAGCCATCATAGGCAACAGCAAACGGCCCGGGCAATCCGATTTACGTCGTGTTACAGCCGACACAATATCGAGATAATCGCTCGAAACCCGCCCCCGCCATGCCGCAAGCCGCGCGGGACGGACCCCGGTCAGGTAGAATCACGGGATTAAACCGGCACGACGCGCCGACACAACCTGACGCTATCCGCATGAGCACCGAACGCAACGACGCCCCCGCGGCTTCCAATTTCATCCGCAACATCATCGACGACGACAACCGCACCGGCAAATGGGGCGGCCGCGTCGAAACGCGCTTTCCGCCCGAGCCGAACGGCTATCTGCACATCGGCCATGCCAAGAGCATCTGCCTGAACTTCAGCGTCGCGCGCGACTACGGCGGCGTGTGCCACCTGCGCTTCGACGACACCAACCCGGAAAAGGAAAGCGTCGAGTACGTCGACTCGATCGTCGACGCGGTGCGCTGGCTCGGCTTCGACTGGCGCAAGGACGCGGTCGATCACCAGTACTTCGCGAGCGACTACTACGACAAGCTGTACGAGTTCGCCGAGTTGCTGATCCAGCGCGGCAAGGCGTATGTCGACAGCCAGAGCGCCGATGAAATGCGCGCGAACCGCGGCTCGCTGACGGAAGGCGGCAAGCCGTCGCCGTTCCGCGATCGCACGCCGGAAGAAAACCTCGACCTGTTCCGCCGCATGAAGGCCGGCGAGTTCAAGGAAGGCGAGCACGTGCTGCGCGCGAAGATCGACATGGCTTCGCCGAACATGAACATGCGCGACCCGGTGATCTACCGGATCCGCTACGCGCACCACTACCGTACCGGCGACGCATGGTGCGTGTACCCGATGTACGACTACACGCACTGCATCTCGGATGCGCTCGAAGGCATCACGCATTCGCTGTGCACGCTCGAATTCGAGGATCACCGGCCGCTGTACGACTGGGTGCTGAACGAACTCGCGGAAGCCGGCGTGTTCACGCGTCCGCTGCCGCAACAGATCGAATTCTCGCGACTGAACCTCACGTACGCGATCACCAGCAAGCGCAAGCTGCTGCAGCTCGTCACCGAAGGCCACGTCGACGGCTGGGACGACCCGCGGATGCCGACGATCGTCGGCGTGCGCCGCCGCGGCTTCACGCCGGAGAGCATCCACCTGTTCTGCGAGCGGATCGGCGTGACGAAGATCGACTCGTGGATCGACATGAGCATCTTCGAAGGCGCGCTGCGCGATGACCTCGACGACAAGGCCGCGCGCACGGTCGCCGTGCTCGATCCGCTGAAGCTCGTGATCGACAACTACCCGGAAGACCTCGAAGAAGCGTGCACGGCGCCCGTGCATCCGCACCACCCGGATCGCGGCGTGCGCACGTTCCCGATCTCGCGCGAGCTGTGGATCGAACGCGAGGACTTCGTCGAGAATCCGCCGAAGGGCTATTTCCGCCTGTTCCCGGGCAACAAGGTGCGCCTGCGCTACGGCTACGTGATCGAGTGCACGGGCTTCGACAAGGACGCCGAAGGCAACGTGACGGCCGTGCACTGCAACTACTTCCCGGACAGCAAGTCGGGCACCGAAGGCGCGAACGCGTACAAGGTCAAGGGCAACATCCACTGGGTCAGCGCGAAGCATGCGCAGCCGGCGGAAGTGCGGATCTACGACCGCCTGTTCAAGGAGCCGCATCCGGACGCGGGCGGCGCGAACTTCCTCGAGGCACTGAACCCCGATTCGAAGAAGATCGTGCAAGCGTACCTCGAGCCGGGCAACGGCGACATCGCGCCGGAAACGCGCCTGCAGTTCGAGCGTCACGGCTACTTCGTGGCCGACCGGGTCGATTCGAAGCCGGGCCAGCCCGTGTTCAACCGGATCGTCGGGCTGCGTGACAGCTGGGGCAAGCCGGCGTAACGGCATGCTCCGCACGCGGCGCGCGGCTTCGCAAGCCGCCGTCGCGTGACCATAAAAAAACCGGCCCCAGGGCCGGTTTTTTATTGCGTGCTGCGAAGCGAAAGCCCCGTCATGACGCAGCGCAAGCCGCCGCGCTCACTCACCCGCCCGTCAACCGCCGATGCAACGCCACCAGCGACAGCTTCGTGCGAAACAGCCGCGCGAGGCTGCGGCTTGCATACGCGTCGATGTCGCCGGGCACGGTCCAGCGATACGCATCCATCTCGGGAATCATCGAGCCGTCGCGACGGCTCGGAAACAGCGACGTGCACGTGCACTGCGCGGGATCGATCTCGCCGTCGGCCACCTGCACCGCGAACAGGTGCAGGTCCTTGTCGTGCCGGTAAGCAAAACGCCCGAGATCGAGCAACCGGGCCGGCGCGAATGCGATGCCGGTTTCCTCGAGCAGTTCACGCAGCGCCGCATCGACCGGCGACTCGCCCGGCTCGCCCTGCCCCTTCGGGATGTCCCAGTGGGTGGTATCCGTCGCGTGGGCGAGGAACACGCGACCGGCCCCATCGAGGATCACGACGCCGCACGACACCGTGCGCGCCGCGCCGCCCCGCTTCATCACGCGCGCGCTCAGCGTTTCTGCAGCTGCCACTTGCCCGCGTCGCTCTTGCAATAGACGGGCTTGAGCGTCATCGTCTGGCCCTTCGCGGTGATGTCGGTGGCGATTTCACGGCAGGTCTTGCCGTCCGTCTCGGTCGTGGTCGGCGTGAGCTTCGCATCGATCTGCGTGCCGCGGCCGGTGCTCTGCCACGTCGTGGTCTCGCCGTCCTTGCCTTCGTCGCGCACCTGCACGACCGCCTTGGAAAGCGACGCACGATCGGTCTTGCTGAAGTAGCTGAGCGGCGTGTCGTTCAGGAAGTTCAGGTTGTTCTGCGCATGGGCGGGCAGCATCGCTGCTGCGCACGCGGCGCCGGCCAGCACGCGCGTGACGACGGAAAGGGATGCACGCATCGACATGTTGTTCTCCTTGGATGTTCGATCGAACGGCGCCGTGCATGCCGGCGAACCGGCACGCACACTGCGCCTGTCAGCGAGCGAGGATAGCATGCGTGCCGTTCGCGCCGCCTGCTAGGGCCTGTTCACGCGAATGACGGGCTTGCGCTGGCCCTAGCGGCCGGCCGGCGCGGCCGTTTGCTGATATCCGTCGGTCAGCGTACCCAGGAACGCGATCACGTCCTTGATCTCGGCCGCGTTCAGCGCCGGCTGCTCGCCGCGCTTGCGATCGAACGGCGCCTCGCGGTTGATGTTCGGCCAGTAGCGCCTGGGCAGGTCGTCGTAGATCTGCACCTTGCCGTGCACGACCGGATAGAACTTCTCCGGATGGATGTCGCGCTCGACGTAGAAGCGCATCACGTCCTCCAGCGTGTGATACACGCCGTTGTGGAAGAACGTCTTGCGCAGTGCGACGTTGCGCAGCGACGGCGTGCGGAACAGCCCGCAGAATTCGTCGCGGCCCTTCAGGTCGGTACGCTCGGGGCCGCACGCGCCGAGATCGTTGAAACGCGGGTCGCGATTGACGGGCAACGCGCGATTGCGCGGCACCGCGATCGCGATCAGCCCGAAATCGCTGAACTGCGGCGGCGTGCCGTCGAGCGCGCGCTGGCTGATGTGGCAGCTCGCGCAATTGCCCTTCTTCTCGTCGTTGAACAACTGCAGGCCGCGCAATTCGGCCGGCGTGAGCTGCGCATGGCCGGCGAGATACGCGTCGTACTTGCTCGTGTACGGCGAGAACAGCTCGGGCGTCTGCTCGAACGTCTCGAGCGCGCGCAGCACGGCCTTGAACGCGGCTGCGTCGTCGTCGAGCACCTTCACGCCGAACACCGCGCGGAACTCGTCCGCATACGGCGCGGCCTTCACGGCCTGCGCCACCTTCGCGGGCGAGCTGTTCATCTCGAACGGCGACGTGAGCGGAATGCGCGCCTGCTCGGCGCCCGTGTCGACCCGGCCGTCCCACGTGAGGCCGCCCGTCGGGCCCGCATCGACGCTCTCGTCGCCTTCGTCGTCGGAATCGTGGAAATGCTCGGTGAACTGCGGCACGCCCTGCAGGTACTTCAGCGACGGCACCGCGCGAAAACCGGGGCGCTTCATGTCGTCGCCGCCGAACTGCACGGCCAGCGCATTGGGCGGACCGAATGCGTGATCGGGGCTGTGGCACGACGCGCACGCGAGCTTGCCGGAACCTGACAGCGTAGGGTCGAAGAAAAGTTGCTTGCCGAGCGCCGTCATCCGACGCACGCCTTCGTAAACTTGTGCCCGTGTCTGCGGCCGGTCCGTCTCGACCACCGCGCCGCTGGCGAAAACCGTTGCGGACGCAACCATGTTCTCGGCGCCCGGCGCACTCGCCGCGCGCGCGGACTGCGCGGGCGGCGCCCCCGCCCCCGGCTGTCCGTCACAGCCGGCAAGGGTTGCAAGCGTGGTGGCCAGCGCGAATGCGCCGGTCAGGTGCAGCCACGAACGCGCGAACGCGCCGGCTGTCGGTTGGCGAGGCTTCATCGATTCGTCGGAAAGTGGGTTCAGGAGCGGCCGGAGTTTATGTCAACCGCATGACCGTTACATGACGGCCAATCGACAGGTAATCGAAAGGACGCCTACACCCGGCTGTCAAATCGCACCCTCAAAATGCTTACAGCCGGACATGCCACGGTTCCCCTCGCGAACCGGCGGTACACGAATGCGCCGGTTTCCCACGCGACAAGAGAGATAGAGAGTACAACGGATGAAAAACCACGCCTGGATTCGCTTTACACCGATCGCCGTTGCCGCGGCCGCCGCCCTGACCGCCTGCGGCGGCGACGACGTGCAGCAGCAAGGCCTGTCGACGGTGAAGAACGTCGTCGTGATCTACGCGGAAAACCGCAGCTTCGACAACCTGTACGGCAACTTCCCGGGCGCGAACGGCCTGCAGAATGTGACTGCGGCAAGCGCGCAGCAGAAGGACCGCAACGGCCAGCCGCTCGCGACGCTGCCGAAGGCCTGGGGCGGCCTGACCGCGAAGGGCGTCACGCCGGCCGTGACCGAAGCGATGACGGCGAACCTGCCGAACGCGCCGTTCGCGATCGACGACCCGAACGGCTTCAACACGCCGATGAGCGTGACGACGCGCGACCTGTATCACCGCTTCTACGAGAACCAGATGCAGATCAACGGCGGCAAGAACGACATGTTCGCCGCGTGGGCCGACTCGGGCGGCCTCGTGATGGGCCACTACACGCCCGACGCGACGAAGCTGCCGCTGTGGAAGATCGCGCAGCAGTTCACGCTCGCCGACAACTTCTTCATGGGCGCGTTCGGCGGCTCGTTCCTGAACCACCAGTACCTGATCTGCGCGTGTGCGCCGTTCTACGCGAACGCGAACAAGAGCCCCGCGGCCGGCTCGATCTCGGCCGTCGCCGCGGACGGCAAGTCGCTGCAGCTCGCGAGCAACTCGCCGGCCTCGGCGCTCGACGGCGTGCCGAAGTTCGTGAATTCGGGCAACCTGACGCCGGACTTCTACGCGATCAACACGATGCAGCCGCCGTACCAGCCGAGCGGCAACAAGGCCGCATCGGGCGGCGACCCGACCCTCGCCGATCCGTCGGCCGCGACGACGCTGCCGCCGCAGTCGCAACAGAACATCGGCGACCTGCTGACCAACGCGGGCGTGTCGTGGGCATGGTACAGCGGCGCGTGGAACCAGGCGCTGCAAGCCGCACAGAGCGGCACGGCGAACGTGATCTACGGCCCGAACATGACAGCGCCGAACTTCCAGCCGCACCACCAGCCGTTCAACTACTACGCGAACCAGGCGCCGGGCAGCGCGAACCGCGCGCAGCACCTGCTCGACGGCGGCACCGACGGCAGCGAGTTCATCAAGGCGATCGACGCGGGCACGCTGCCGCAGGTCGCGTTCTACAAGCCGCAGGGCAACCTGAACGAGCACCCGGGTTACACGGACGTCGCGAGCGGCGACCAGCACATCGCGAACGTGCTTGCCCACCTGCAGGCAAGCCCGCAGTGGAAGAACATGGTCGTGGTCGTCACGTACGACGAAAACGGCGGCTTCTGGGATCACGTGGCGCCGCCGAAGGGCGACCGCTGGGGCCCGGGCACGCGGATTCCGGCACTCATCGTGTCGCCGTTCTCGAAAAAGGGCTTCGTCGACCACACGCAATACGACACCGCGTCGATCCTGCGCTTCATCACGCGCCGCTTCTCGCTGCCGCGCCTCGCGGGCCTGCAACAGCGCGACGACGCTTTGAAGGCGAACGGCGGGCAGCCGATGGGCGACCTGACGAACGCGCTGCAACTGTCGCCGAACCTGTAACGGCGGAGCGACGCGGCAACGCACCGGCGAGTGCGTTGCCGGCCACGACACGGCAAGGGGCGGCTTCGGCCGCCCTTTGTCATGGCATAAACGCGAACGCAAGCACGAACGCGCCGCGTCACCCGCCGTACTTCAGCCCGGCGCCGTCGAGTGCGATGGCCAGAATCATCGCGCGTGCATTCGGCGGCATCGGCCGACCACGCGGGCGGAACACGTCGTCCCCGCACGCGATCCGTGCGCCGGACAGCACGCAGACCCCGGCCTGCCGTGCCCGCCCGGGTTTCCAGTGCTGCTCGCCGAAGTGCGCGCGGCCCGGTTCGACCCGGCGTACGACCAGCAACTGCGCCGAACGCGCGAGCACCTGACCGTGCGGGCGGACCGTCGACGCGCGCGGACAGTCGAGCACCGCCGCCAGGATCATCGAATTCGGTTCGAACGGCGCCCGCCCGCGCGGGCTGAAAACGGCGTCGCCGCAAATGATCTTCTCGCCGGACAGCACGCAGCGGCCCGGGCGCAGCGCACGATCAGCATCTCGTCCGAATACGCGAGCACCTGCACACGCGCTTCGGATTGCTCATGGCGCAAGGTGTCCCGTGAACGAAAAAAAGACGGGCCTGCCGCGACCGTCGAAACGGCAGGAGCCGGAGGTATGTCAGCGCCGGATCGTCATCCGGCTCGAAGTATTTAATCCGCAAACGCACGGCGCGAACACCCGGGAAACGGAATCGATGCCGGTTCGGGGCTCCCCGCGCTTTTATTCTTCGCGCAAACCCGATACGCTTTCGAAATCTTGACGGCGCGCACCGCGCCGCTCGCCTGCCATCCCGGGTCGCCCGCCATGAAACCGTATTGCCTGTCGCTGCTTGCCGGCATCCTCGCCGGTGTCGTCTACGGCGCGCTCCGCGTGAATTCGCCGGCGCCGCCGCTCATCGCGCTCACCGGCCTGCTTGGCATGCTGGCCGGCGAACAGATCCTGCCCGTCGCGCGCCGGATGTTCGCGGGCCATCGCCTGAACACCGCTTGGCGCGATGCACAATGCAGCCAGCACATGTTCGGCGCGCTGCCCGGCGGCACCACGAACGATCGCAAGCCGTCATGACGCAATCGTTCGCCGCCGGCCACGCATGACCAACGTCGAGCTGTTTCATTACCTGCTGCTGTTGATCTGCGGTGCGGGTGCACTCACGTGGCTCGCCGAACGGATTTCGATTCCGCCGGCCGTCGTGCTGCTGCTCGGGGGCTGTGTGGTCGCGGTGGCCGGCAAGCGCGTACCCGACATGGACCCGGCGCTGCTGCTCGCGGCCGTGCTGCCGCCGCTGCTGATGTCGAGCGGGTTCTACACCGCATGGAAGGAATTCCGGCAGGAGCTTGCGCCGATCGCGTCGCTCGCGCTCGGCGCGGTAGTGTTCACCACCGTCGCGGTCGCACTCGCCGTGCATGCGGCAAACCCGGCGCTGCCATGGGCCGCATGCTTCACGCTCGGCGCGATCGTGTCGCCGCCGGACGCGGTCGCCGCGAAGGCGATCCTGCAGCGCCACCCGCTGCCCTCTCGGCTCGTCGCGGTGCTCGAAGGCGAAAGCCTCGTCAACGATGCGTCGGGCCTGCTGCTGTACCAGATGGCCGTGTCGGCCGCGCTCGCCGTGTCGATCACGGCCGCGAGCGCCACCGGCCTGTTCTTCTCGCTCACGCTGATCGGCATCGCGGTCGGCCTCGCGTGCGGCCATGCGATGAGCTGGGTGCTTCCGCGCCTGCGCGATCCGATGCTCGGCATCGTCGTGACCTTCGCGATGGCGTGGGGCAGCTACGGGATCGCGGAAGCCGTCGAAGGCTCGGGCGTGCTGTCGGTCGTCACCTGCGGCCTCGTGCTCGGCGTGCGCCAGCATCGCGTGTTCGACGCCGACATGCGGATCAAGGCGAAGGCGACGTGGGAAGCGATCGTGTTCGTGCTCGACGCACTCGTGTTCATCCTGATCGGCCTCGCGCTGCACGCGATCCTCGCACGCGTGAACCATGAAGGCGCGGTGCTGATGGCCGGCCTGCGCGTCGCGCTGCCTGCCACCGCCGCCGCGATCGCCGCGCGCATCGTGTGGGTGTTCGTCGCGATGTGGCTGCCGGGCCGCCTGCGCGCGCCGCGCGCCGGCCACGCACCGTGGTCGTGGCGCGAGGCCGTCGTGCTCGGCTGGTCCGGCATGCGCGGCGTCGTCAGCCTCGCGGCCGCGATCGCGCTGCCCGCCCAATTCCCCGGCCGCGACCTGATCCTGTTCAGCACGTTCCTGTTGATCATCGCCACGCTCGTCGTGCAGGGCGGCACGCTCGCGCCGCTGATCCGCGTGCTGAAGCTGCGCCCGGCCGCGCGGCATACGATGTCCGAGCATGCGGTGCGCGCGCATGCGTTCGGCGCGGCGCTCGCCGAACTCGACGCGCTCGACAAGCGCGGGTCGACCCTCGAGCGGCCGTCGCTCGAGCGCCTGCTCGTCGAGTACCGGAACCGCGTCACCTTCAACGAACGCGCGCATCGCCACGGCGCCGAACCGGCCAACGTGCGCTCGCGCATGCTGCGCGTCGAACTCGAACTCGTCGGCGTGTCGCGCCGTGCGCTGCTCGACCTGCATCGCGACGGCAAGGTCGACGACGCCGTGCTGCACCGGATCGAATCGGAACTCGATTTCGAGGAACTGCGGCTGCAGCGGCTGCTCGAACCGTAACGCCCGGCCACGCCGCCGGCCTTCCCCTTTCTCCCCATGGAACTGCAATGAGCGAACTGTCCGTCGAAGCGAGCATCGGCTCCGTCGATTACCTCGTCCACTTCAGCGACGGCGTCCACCAGTGGCGCGCCGACGAACCGGCGTCACTGGGCGGCGGCGATGCGGCGCCCGCGCCCGTCGCGCTGCTGCTGTCGAGCCTCGGCGCATGCACCGCGATCACGCTGAAGATGTACGCACAGCGCAAGGGCTGGCCGCTCACCGAAGTGCACGTGAAGCTCGCGCACGAATCGGCCGGCACCGGCAGCACGATCGTGCGCCGCATCACGCTGGAAGGCGACCTGTCGGGCGAGCAGCGCGAGCGCCTGCTGCAGATCGCGAACGCGTGCCCGGTGCACAAGATCCTCACGCATCCGATCGCCATCGACACAGCGATCGCCTGACGCGTCCCGCCTCGACCACGAGACCCCCACCATGTCCGCCTCGATCAAGACCCTGCTCACGCCGCGCGAAAGCGACATCGGCAACCTCGTCGTGCGTCGCGTGCTGCCCGCGCGCGCCGCGCGCCTCGTCGGCCCGTTCATCTTCTTCGACGAGATGGGGCCGGCCGTGTTGCCGGCCGGCCGCGGCATCGACGTGCTGCCGCATCCGCACATCGGCCTCGCGACGGTCACCTACCTGTTCGACGGCTCGCTGATGCATCACGACAGCCTCGGCTTCCGGCAGAAGATCGTGCCGGGCGACGTGAACTGGATGACGGCCGGCCGCGGCATCGTGCATTCGGAGCGCTCGCCCGACGAAGACCGGCCGCATGATCAGCCGGTCCATGGGATCCAGACCTGGGTCGCGCTGCCGGTCGAGCATGAAGACACCACGCCCGCGTTCGTCCATCATGCGGCCGAGACGCTGCCGTCGTTCACGCGTGACGGTGCGAGCGTGCGCGTGATCGCGGGTACCGCGTTCGGGCTCACGTCGCCGGTCGCCGTGTTCTCGCCCACGCTCTATGCGTATGCGGAGTTCGCGGCGGGCGGCACGCTCGCGCTCGACGCCGAACATGAGGAGCGCGGCGTGTACCTCGTCGACGGCGACCTCGCCATCGACGGCACCCCGCTCGCCCCCGCGACGATGGCCGTGCTCGAACCCGGCGCGACCGTGACGCTCGCCAGTGCGAACGGCGCACGCGTGATGCTGCTCGGCGGTGCGCACCTGCCGGGCGAGCGTTTCATCGAATGGAATTTCGTGTCGAGCGCACGCGCGAAGATCGACGCGGCCCGTGCGGCGTGGGCCGATCAGACCTTCGGCAAGGTGCCGGGCGAAGAAAACGAGTGGACGCGCCAGCCGGAACGCAAGGTGCAGTCAACGTCGGATCGTTGACGCGACATGCGCCCCCCTGCGGGAGAGTCGTGAGACACGTGCCCGGCCAGGCTGCGACAGATGGCTGAATGCCCGGGTTTGGTGTCGACCGAACCCGGGCGGTATCGGGTCAACCGCCGCCGCACACCGCTCCGGCCGCCGCGCCTTTCAGCGCTTCAATCCCATCAGCTTCGCGAGCGTCGGCCACCGGTCGAGCGACTCGATGAACGCGCGGCGCGCCTGTTCGTCGACGTAACGCTCGGGATCGAGCGCGGGCAGATGCCGCGCGAGACCGATCACGTCGTTCGGTTGCGACAGGCGATCGTCATCGGCGTCGCCGGGAAGCATTACTGTTCGTCGATCCATACACCATCCGGAGTTTTCACCGAGTAGCCCGCGGCCGTCTGCATCGTCACCGTGCCCTCGTTCTCGCCCACCATCCGCGTGCGCGGCAGGTCGGCCGCGTACTGCGCGAGCGTCGTGCCCGGCTTGAACGGGCTGTTCGACACGAGGTTCGACAGCAGTTGCGCGAGCGCGAGGAAGCTGGTCGGCTGATCGATTACGGTCGTCGCGCCGTGGTTGCCGGTAAAGCCGATGAGCCGCACGCCGACCGGCCCGTGCACGATGCGCGGCGTCGGGATCTCGCGCAGGCCCGCGACCTGGTTCTTGTCGCCGCGCAGCGCGGCACCGTGCTCGGGCACGAACACGATCACCGCGCGGCGGCCCGATTGTGCGATCAGGTCGGCGAGGCGGTCGAAGTCGTCCATCAGCTTCGTGGCGCGCTGCGGATACGAGTCGATGCTCGTCAGCGAACTGCCGACGAGCCGGTTGCCGTCATGCAGGCTGATCGTGTTGTAGTACAACGCGACCGGGCCCGGCACCGACGCGCGCTGCGCATACCAGTTCGCGAGCGTCGAGTAGTCGTCCTTGATCGGCGAGCCGTCGAACGCGTGCATCGCGACGGGCGCGGCCGCGTTCGACACCGGCGGCGCGTCGGGCACCCCGATGTTGTCGTGGACCACCTGCAGGAAGTTGTCGAAATGGCCGTCGTGGTTCAGCAGCGACTGCACCTTGTAGCCCGCGCTCGCCAGTTGCGAGAACAGGTAGCACTGCTGCGGCGCCGGCTTGTACAGGTCGGCGTGCGCTTCCTGCCCGCAGCTCGCGCGCAGCACGCGGATCGCCGCCGGGCCGCTGTAGCTCGCGGCCGTGCTGAAGTTGGTGAACAGGTAGTCGAAGTGGCTCAGCATCGGATGGTTGCGCACCTTCGCGGCATCGAGGTCGTCCCACGACAGCGAGCAGATGTGCAGCACGATCACGTCGAACTGCGTGGCCGGATCGTTGCCGAGATGGCCGAACGCGACCTGCCGCTGCGATTCCTGCGTGCGGAACGTCGCGAGGGCGGCGTTGTGATCCTCCGGCTGGCCGGCGAGCGTCGTGCCCGTCGTGTTCGCCTGCTGCGGAGGCGGTGCGACGACGCGCGCCATCAGCCCGCTGCCGGCCTGCCACAGCGGCATCACGATCAGCACCGCCAGCACGAACGTCGCGACGCGCAGCCAGCGATTGACGACGAAGTAGACGATCAGCGCGCCGGCCACCGTCAGCAGCAGCACCGGCGGCAGCAGGCGCGGCAGCAGCTCCATCCAGTAGTCGAGGCGGAACGTGCTCACTTCGCGCGCGGCCTCGACGAGCCGGGCGAGCGGCGGCGCATGCATCTCGCGTGCGAGCAGCGGCACCGCGATCGCGATCGCGACGAGCTGCCGGACGAGGCGCCACGCACGCCGCCGGATCGGCGCGCTCGCCGCGAGCGCCACCGCGAACGCGAGGTTCGCAAGCCAGAACGGCTCCAAGTGCCCGGTCGCGAACAGCGCGAACTTCAGGATGAAATACAGATTCCAGAACGTCATCTAACCCACTCCGTGATGAGCGCCGCGTCAGTCGCGCGCCCGATCGAGTTTCGGCGCCAGCATCGCCTGCAGGCCGCGCGCCGCACCCTTCCACATCCGTACATAGCCGTCCAGGCCGATACGCAACACTTCCTTCAGCCCGCCGAGCGGCGTGTCGGGGCGCTCGCCTGCGTGCCAGTCGAGCCACGCGTCCGCGCGGCCGAACGTGCATTGCACGAGCTGGCGCTCCTGTTCGAGCGTGAGCTCCTCGAAGCTCACGCCGACGTGGGTCGGCGTCACGCGGCTCACGCGCACCGGGAACGGGAACGGCCGGTCGCCGCGCGTCACGCACACCGTCAGCGTGTCGCCGACGGCGAGCGCAAGCCCCGGCACCGCTTCGAGGCCCAGGCCGCCGGTCGAGTAGTCGCTCGTGAAGCACGCGGCCGTCGAGCCGTCGGCGAGCAGCAGCGTGGCCGGCACGCGCATCGCGATCCGGTGCGTGACGCGCACCTGCTTGGTCTCGCGCGCAACGGCCAGCGCCGCGCCGAGCATCGCGAGGTTGTACACGGTCCAGCCGAGCGTGATCAGGATCGTCGACGCCTCGTCGCCCTGGTCGGCCACCAGCCGCCACAGGCCGGCGACGATCGCGAGCACGTTCATCCCGAACAGCACCAGGTACGGCTTCGACGTCGACCAGTCGACGTAGCCTTCGTCGATCTTGCCGCCCTTGTCGGTCACGTTGAACTTGCCGTGCTTCGGACTGAAGAACGCGACGGTGGTCGGCAGCGCGATGTACCACGCGAGCACCGATTCGTAGACCTCGGCCCAGAACGAATGGCGGTAGCGCCCCTGCATCCGCGAGTTCGCGACGTTCGCCAGCACGAGATACGGGATCACGTAGCTCGCGAGCGCGACCGCGGACGCGTTGATGAAGTACAGGTGGAAGAACAGGTACGCGAGCGGGATCGTCAGGAACACCAGCCGCGGAATCCCGTAGAAGAAGTGCAGCATCGCGTTGCCGTAGCAGATCCGCTGGATGAGGCCGAGCCCGCGCCCGAGGAACGGGTTGTCGATGCGGAAGATCTGCGCCATCCCGCGCGCCCAGCGCGTGCGCTGCTTCACGTGGCCCGCGAGGCTTTCGGTTGCGAGACCGGCCGCCTGCACGGTCGGCAGGTACGCCGACGTATAGCCGCGCCGGTGCAGCTTGAGCGCCGTGTGCGCATCCTCGGTCACGGTCTCGACCGCGACGCCGCCCACCTCTTCCAGCGCACTGCGCTTGAGCACCGCGCACGAGCCGCAGAAGAACGTCGCGTTCCACAGGTCGTTGCCCGACTGCACGAGGCCGTAGAACAGGTTGCCCTCGTTCGGGATCTCGCGGAACGTGCCGAGGTTGCGCTCGAACGGATCGGGCGAGAAGAAATGGTGCGGCGTCTGCACGAGCGCGCATTTCGGATCGCGCAGGAACACGCCCATCGTCGTCTGCAGGAACGAGCGCGTCGGCACGTGATCGCAGTCGAAGATCGCGATGTATTCGCCGTGCGTCTTCGGCAGCGCGCGGTTGATGTTGCCGGCCTTCGCGTGGCGGTTGTCGTCGCGCGTCACGTAGTCGATGCCGGCCTCGCGCGCGAACGCCTCGAATTCGGGGCGCTTGCCGTCGTCGAGCAGGTACACGCGCAGCTTCGCGCTCGGCCAGTCGATGCTCTGCGCGGCGAATACCGTCGGCTTCACGACCGACAGCGGCTCGTTGTAGGTCGGGATGTAGATGTCGACGGTCGGCCAGGTGTCGGGATCGTCGGGCAGCGGCACGATCGGCCGGTCGAGCGGCCATGCGGTCTGCACGAAGCCGAGCAGCAGGATCATCCACGTATAGGCTTCCGCGCCGTACAGCAGGTACCCGGCGACGGCCTCGACCGGGCCGCGAAAATCGAGCGTCTGCGTGGTGCGCCACCACACGTAGCGCAACGTCGCGAGCAGCGCGAGCGACGCGAGCGCGAGCGTCGGCAGATGGCCCGGCAGGCGGCGCAGCGCAAGCGCCAGCACCGCGACGATCGCGAAGAACGCGAACTGCGCGCCGGGCATCAGCGGCGACATCCCGGCTGCGGCCCACAGCAGCGCGCCGGCCACGAGCAGCAGCGGCGCGAGCCAGCGGCGCCGGCCGACGCCGTTCGCGCGCGCATCGAGCCAGCCGCCCCAGCGCACCCACGGCAGGCGTTCGAGCCTCGCGTTGATCCACCGGCCGACCGCGCGCCCGGCTACGTAGATGGGCACGACAACCTTGTCGAACCACGCGAGCGGATCGCGCGCGGGCCGGGCGTCGGCCGTGCGCGGCGCGCGCACGATCGTGCGCCACAGCCATTCGCGCGGGCTGAGCGGCTGCAGCACGCCCCACTCGTGCGCAAGCCGCAGGGACGCGACGCGCACCCAGCGGCGCACGTAGTCGGGCCGGCCCGGCGGCGGCGCGTGGAAGAACAGCCGCACGAACCAGTCGACCAGCGTGCGTTGCGCCGGCAACCCGATGCCGCGTGCGAGCCAGTCGGCCGCACGGCGGCCGACTGCGCGCAGGCGCGGCGCGAAGCCCGCGTTCATCGCGCCGCTCCGCGGCGACCGGCGGCACCTGCCGCCAACCACGTATCGACCCAGTTCGCGACGCCGTTCAGGTCGTGCGACGCCTGCGAATACGGCGCGTCGTCGAAGATCCAGCTGCCGCGCGCGAGTGCTTCGGGCACGGCCGCATCGACGTGGATGCGTTGCTCGAGCATCGATGCCGGCCCCGCGACCGCGCGCAGCATGCCCAGCGCGTCGCGCTGCATGTCGCGCGCCGGATTCAGCCGGTTCACGACGATCTGCAGTTCGCCGCCGCCGGCCCGGAGCGCACCGAGCCGCGCGGCCGTCGTCGCGCACGCGGTCGGCTCGGGCGGCACGACGACGAGCGTCAGGTTCGCGCAGCGAATCGCCTGCTCGGCCTGCGTCGACGGATAGCGTGCGGTGTCGATCAGCACGACGCCGTCGGCCGGCAGCGCGATTTCGTCGAGGGCGCGCGACAGCCACGCGGGATCGGCCGCGAGCCGCGCATCGCACGCGGCGGCGCCGGCCGCGTCGAGCTGCCCGTACGGCACGAACAGCACGCCGTCGGCGTTGCGCCACGTCTGCGCATGCCACGGCTCCGCGCCGCCGAGCACGCTTTGCGCGAGGCCGTGCTCGGCGAGCGTGTCGAGGCCGAGCGTCGCGCCCATCAGGTTCTGCGCGTCGAATTCGACGGCGACGACCGGGCGGCCGCGGCGCGCCAGCAGCACCGCGAGCGCGGCCGTGAGCGTCGTGCGGCCCGCGCCGCCCGTGGTCGACGTAATGGCGATCGTCTTCATCGGGCCGCCTCGTCCGCACGCTGGCCGGGCTCGGCATCGGGCAGCAGCCGCCCGCGCAGCGCCACCGGCACGAGTTCGCAGGGTACGGCGTCGCGCCGGTCGATCCCGCGCGGCGCCTGAAAACCGCGGCCGATGCCGAGATGCTGCGCGACGATCCACACGGGCACCGCGATCACGATGCCGACGATGAAACCGATGACGATGTCGGCGATCATGCGACCCCCTGCTTGCGCAGCGGCATCGCGCTGCGGATGGCGCCGCGCTTGCGCGCGGCAGGAATGACGGGTGCCGGCGCCGATGCGTCGGCGGCCGCGGCCGACGGCGTCGCACCGATCGCCTCGAGTGCGACGATCGTATCGATCGCGTCGATCGCCACGCTCACTTCGCGCGGGTCGGGCAGCGCCGCGCCAGGATCGGTGCGCGCAGCCGGCGTGCGCCCGGCGCCCGCCGGCTGCGTGGCCGCGAACAGATCGCTGTAGTCGGCGATCGGCGCGCGCCGGTTCTCGGCCTTCAGCACATTGAGTTCGGTGTCGATGCTGCCGGACCCGAGGCACACGACACGGTCGGACAGCGTCTCGACCGGCACGTCGAAGATGCGCGCGAGCGCGTCCTCCGCATCGGCCGGCTCGCACGCGAACAGGAACACGTACAGGTGCGCGGCATCGGCCGTCACGATGTCGCCCGTGCGGCGCGGCCGGCAACACCGCAGCGCGTCGACGTGCGACACGCCCGGCAGCAGCGCGATCTTCGCGAGCGTGTGCGGCAGCGCGAGCACGGCGCCGCGATCGAGCACCGCGCGAATCCGCTGGCAGAACGCACCGACCGGCAGGTAGCCGAGCACCGAATCGCCGAGCGCGGCCGCGAGCGCCGCACGATAGTCGGCCGCGACGGGCCGCGCATAGAGCTGGCCGCGCAGCGCGTGCACGGCGGCCTGCATCCTCGATACCGGCAGGTCGCGCGCGACGACGCGGCTCGCGCCGACGCTCAGTACCAGCATCTCGAACTGCTGGCGCAGCACTTCGCCGCGCTCGACGACCGCGATCTTCAGCGCACCGCCGCACTGCCGGCGCAGCGTGTGCACGTCCGCGCAGAGCGCTTCGAGCTGCGCGTGCGAGCGGAACACGAGCACCGCGGTCGCGGCCTCGGCATGCGCGCACGCCGCGACGACGGCCGCGTTGTCCTCGACGATCTCCCAGCCGTCCGGCGCGCGGTTCGCGCCGTCGAGCACCGCGCGGCTGGCGACGACGCGATCCTCGTCGCTCGCGAGCTTCATCCGGTGCGCGGGCCCGGTCGCGCCGCCGTCGATGCTCGCCGACAGCCGGCCGCCCGGCGCAAAGCGCAGCGGCCGTACTTCGCCGGCCGCGAGCGTATCGCCCGCACGCCAGAAATCGACGACCCACAGCAGCTCGCCGTGCGTGCGCTGCAACTGCGCGACGCCCGAGCAGATACCGTGGAAGCCGCCGCGCGTCGTGCGAGCCGTGTCGCGGACGAGCGGAGCATCGTCGGTGCGCGCTGCGTCGCCCGCACGGGTCGCTTCGGGATCGAGCAGCAGCACGAGCGCGATCCGGCGCGTGCGGCACCATTCGGCGAGCGCGTGCGCCTCGTCGGCGAGCGCGATCGGGTCGTCCCAGCTGAACCAGCGCTGCGCGCCCTCGACGAAATACAGCGAGCGCGCGCGAAAGCCGTAGCGCTTCATCGCGCGCAGGCCGCCGCTCAGCCGGGCGAACGGGCCCGGCGCCGCGCGGCGCGGTGCGTCCGCCGCGGCGCCGGCGCCGGTGTTGTCACCGTTGGCCGGTTCCGCCGCCGGCGGCATCGCCAGCACGTTCAGGTTGCGCGGCCAGCCGGCCGGCAGCGCGCCGCCCGCGAAGCCGCGCGCCTGCATCTGTTCGGCGACGTGCGCCGCCTCGCGCGCGAGCACGACCGTCACGTCGCGCGTGCGCGCCTGTCGCGCGCTCTCCCACACGAGCGCATCGCAGGCCGGCGTGCCGCCAGCCGCATAGATCGCGTACAGGCCGCCGGCTTCCAGTTGCGTCCAGGCATCGGGCAAGCCGTCGATCGCGAGCCGGCTCACCGGGCCGGCGCGGCCGCCGGCCGGCCCCGCGCCCAGCCGCGCACGCAGGCGGCCCAGCAGGCCGGCGGCGCCGAGCGCGGGACGGGTGGCATCGAGTTCCGTAGTCACGGCGTTCCCCTAGTAATCCGAATAAAGCCGCACCGGCGTCGGCGTGACGAGCCAGCTGCGTTGCGCGCGCGCGTCGAACGCATAGCGCAGGTACACGAGCGCCGAACTCGGCGCGTAGTCGTGCGACCGGTCGACCTGCAACTGCGCGCCGACACTCAGGTGCGGGTTCACGCGGTACTCGACGATCCCGTTGACGCCGTACGAGAACGACACGCCGCGCGTCGAGCTGCCCGCGTACACGAACCCGGCCGCCACCTGCGCGGCCCGCTGGTCCGAGGACAGCGGGTAATACAGCGAATCCTTCTCGTAGCTGTTCGAGATCCCGCCCGTGACGGTCAGGTCCCATGACAGCGCATCGTGCCGCCCCGCCCATTCGATCGGCACGCCGAGCGACAGGTAGCGTTGCGGGCTGTAGTAACCGCCCTGCCCGTACGTGTAGTAGCGCAGGTTCTGTGCGTAGTGCCACGCATTGCCGACGAGCCCGGTGCTGACCTTCATCGTCGAACGCTCGTACACGGGCATCGTGAAGCCCGTGCGCAGCGTGACTTCCGCGTTGCGTTCGACATCGCGGCCGGACAGCACGCCCGCGCCGAGTTCCGCGAACAGGTTCGTGCGGCCGACGTCGACCGACGCGCGCAGGTTCACGCCGTCGCGCCGGACGCCGCCCCAGACCGCACCCGTCCATGGGTCGCGCATCCCCGAGTACGACAGCACGCTGCTCGTTTCCGGCCGCCGCGACGCATTCACCGAGAAACTGGCCGGGCCCGCGTCGAAGCGATAGCGCACGCCGCCGACCAGGTAATGCACGGGGAAACCGAGCGGCGACGTGCCGAGGTCGAAGCGCCATGCGTCCGTCAGATAGCCGGCGCCGAGCGCGACACCCGTGGCCGTCTGGTGCAGCGAGCCCGGCGGATTGGCGATCTCTGCGGGTGTCAGCGCGTTCCGCGCCTTGAGCGACGCGTAGCTGCCGAACGTGCTGAGCGAATACGCGTCCGGGTTGCTCGTATCGAGCGTGCCCGGGTCCAGATGCACGGTGTCGATCTGCGCGAACACATGCCCGTCGTAGCGGATCGGCATCTGCATGTAGATCGGCACCTGCTGCGCGCGATACGAGGACACGCCTTCGTCGCCCGACTTGTACGCCGGCGTCCAGCCGGTCTCGATCTCGGGGTTGCGCCGCTGTTCGAGATCCGCGAATGCGGCCTGCGCCGGCGTCAGGCCGTCGCGGCCGGGGCTCACGCCCGCCGTGCGTTCCTGCGACCGCGACAACCGGTACAGCGACGCCGCGTCGTCGTAGCGACCCTGTGCCTCGGCCACGCGCCCGGCCGCGACCGTCACGTCCGCACGCGCCGGATACGCGGCCTGCAGCCGATCGGTCACTTGCGCGGCCTCGTCCGGGCGACGCAGCGCGTTCAGGCGACGCACGGCCGACAGTTGCGTGTCGACGTCGTCGTCCGGCGTGCGGGCGAGCACCGCTTGCACGCGTGCCAGCGCCGCAGCCCGATTGCCGCTGTCCTCGTCGATGCGCGCCAGCGCGAGCTGCGTATCGGCATCGTCCGGCGTGCGGGCGACGACCGGTGCCAGCGCCGCACGCGCCGCGTCGTAATGGCCTTGCGCGCGCTCGAGATCGGCCAGTTCGAGCGCATAGCGCTTGTCCGCGCGGCCGGCCGGGCTCGCGCGATCGAGCAGCGTGCGCGCCTGCGCGTAGTCCTGCTGCGCGATCGCGTCGTCCGTCTGCCGCAGCACGAGCCGCAGCGACTGGTCCTCGAGCCTCGCCGTCTGCGCGGGCGTCAGCGACAGTTCGCGGCGCAGCGTGTCCAGCCACGCGGCGAGCGCGTCGTCGCGCCCCGCGCTGCCGAGCAGGTCGCCGTAGCGCAGCCGCACGTCCGCATCGGCTTCGCGCGGGTGCGCCGCGATCCAGTCGCGCAACGGCGCGAGTCCGCGCTCGGGTTCGCCCGCGTCGATCCATTGCGCGCCGATCGCGGCGAGCATGTCGGGGTCGTCCGGCGCACTCGCCTGCGCCTGGGCGAGGGACGCGGCGAACGCCGCGCGGTCGCCGCGTGCGAGCGTGCCGCGTGCATCGGCCAGTGCGCCTTCGGCGTCGAGCTTGCGCGCGAGCGCACGCATCCCGTCCGAACGGTGCGCATCGTCGACCGGCGCGAGCGCGGCCCGCGCACCCGCCACGTCGTCGAGCGAATTGCGGTACAAGGCGGTCGCATAGCGCATCTCGGGCGTCGCGCTTTGCGCAAGCCCGTCGTCCATCACCGTGCGGCCGAGCTGCGGCAACCCCATGTCGCGATAGAGGCGCGCCAGTGCGAAGCGCGTCCACGGCGCGTCGGGCGCGGCGCGCACGGCCGCCTCGTAGCGCTGCGCCGCAGGCCCGCGTTCGCCCTTGTCCGCAAGCGCGCGCGCCTGGTTCGCGAGCAGGTCGGCACGCAGGCCGTCGAGCGCACGCCGATCGTCGCGGCCCGTCACGCGGCCTTGCAGCGCGTCGAGCAGCGGGCCGACCTGGTCCGCGCGGCCGGTGTTCTCATACAGCATGGCCGTGCCGCGCACGGCGGCGAGGTCAGGCGAACGCGCGGCCAGCAGCGCGCGCAGCAACGGCTCGGCGCGCGCCCAGTCGCGCTGCGTGAGCAACGCGTCGACAAGCTGCAGCTTCGCGTCCGGGCTGTCCGGCTGCATCGCGAGCGCCGCGCGTGCGGCGCGCTCTTCGTCCTGCGGACGCCCCGCGGCGGCGGCCGCGCGGCCTTGCGCGAGCTGTCCCCAGAATTGCGCGGTGCGCGCGAGGCCCTGCCATTTGCCGCGCTGGTCGGTCGCAAGCGTCGCGGCGCGCATGAACAGCGCACGCGCTTCGTCGTGCCGCCCTTCGCGCAGGCGTAGCAGGCCGAGCCCGCCGACCGCGTCGGCGTCGTCCGCGCGCGCGCGCGCGGCGCGCGTCAGCAGCGGATCGGCGCCGGCCAGGTCGCCGCGCGCGAGCGCCTGCAGGCCGCGCTGCTGCGCGATGTAGTCGGGATTGCGTTCGAGCCGGCGCTGCGCGTCGCGCTGGCGATCCAGGGTCGCCGCCCGGTCGACGAATTCGGTATCGTCCGGTACGAGCGCGAGATACGCATGCAGCGCATCGAGATACGCGGGATCGCTGCCGGCCGACTGCAGCACGCGCCGCCACAGCGCCATCGCCTCCGTATGGTCGGCGTCGGCGCGCCTGGCAAGCGCCCAGGCAATCCGGTTCGCCTCCGGCCGCGTGTCGGCGCGCTGGTTCAAGAGCCGCGCGAGCGCCATCGCCGCGCTCGTGTCCTGCGGATCGGCCGCGACCGCGCGGCGCAGCGCGGCGATCGCCGGCTCGCGCCCGCCCGGCGCATTCGACACGATCTGGTAATACTCGGCGCCGAGCGCCCCCGACGGCGCGCCGTTCGGAAACAACGCGACGATCCGCCGGGCCGCTTCGTCGGCGCGGCCGCTGCGCGCGAGCAGGCGGATCTGCGCCATCTCGCCGCGCCCGCTCGTCGCGACGCGGTATTCGTCGGCGACCCGCCGCGTGGCGGGCGCAGTGGGCGACTGCGCCTGCAGGCGCACGAGCGACGCCTGTGCGCCTTTCGCGTCGCCGAGCCGCAGCAGCACGCGCACTTGTTCGGCCAGCAGTTCGGGATCGCCCGGCGCGATCAGCAGCCCCTTGCGCAAGGCATCGCGTGCGAGGTCGTCGCGATGCTTGACGCCCCACATCCGCGCCGTGTCGAGCTCACGCCGCGCGTCGGCGGACGCGGAAGTCGCGGGCGTTGCGGGCGTCGCGCGGTTCGCCATCGTCGCGTCCGCCGCGGTGCCCGGCGCCGCCGCGCACACCGACGACGCGAGCCACGCGAATCCCGCGACGTGCGGCGCGGCGCGCTTCAGCGGGCGGCGCACGAGCGGCCTCCCCAGCGGGCGTCGAGCGTGCCGTCCGCGCCGAACCGGTAGCGCCCGTCGCGCCAGCCGAGCCCGAACAGCGTCAGCACGCTCGTGTAGTAACCGGGCGCCGACTGGCGCGCGAGCGTATCGACACGCGACACCTGTGCATCCGCGAGTGCGCGCTGGCCGCGTGCGTCGAGGAACGGCACGGCCGCCGCCGAGAACCCGCCGTTGCCGTCGTTCGGCCCGGCGACGCCCGTCGTCGTATCGACCCGCTCGGGCGGCGCGCCACGTGCGGCGATGGTGTCGGCGAACGGCGCAAAACGCGCGAGCATCGGCGCGGCGAGCGGATCGGCACGGTCGAGCATGCCGGCCCACAGATACACTCGGATGGCGTTGTACGCGCTCTCCGCCTTCGTCTCGCGATCGGGCCCGAAACCCGTGCCCGCGCGATACAGCGCCCAGTCGGGCGAAAAGCCTTTCGGCGCGGTGTCGAGCAGCACGCGTCCGGTGCTGGCGGCGAGCGCGGCCCAGCGCTTGTCGTCGGGCAGGCGCGCGCCGAGCGCGCGGATCACCTGCGGCGGCGAATAGCTCGGATTCACGCGCCACTGCCCGTCGGCGAGCTTGAACCCCGTCGGCCCGGGCAGCAGCGTGAGGCCGAGGCCCGGCACGGCCGCCGTCTCTTCGTCGAGCACGCGCTTCGCGAGCAGCGCGCCGCGCGCCGTGTAGCTGCGCTCGTGCCACAGCCGCCCGGCCTCGACGAGCGCATACGCGATCCACAGGTCGGCGTCCGACGCCGCGTTCGCGTCGAGCACGCGCCACGCGCCGTCGGGCGCACGGCCCCACAGCCACGCCGGCAGGTGCGCGCTCAGGTCGCCCTGCGCGAGATTGTTCTCGGTCCATGCGAGGATCGTGTCGAACATGCGCCGGTCGTTCGCGACCAGCGCGAAGAAAAGTCCATACGCCTGCCCCTCCGACACCGTGCGCGAATCGGCCGAACCGACGTCGATCACGCGGCCGTCGGCCGAGATGAAATCGCGCTTGAACGCGTCCCAGCGCGGCCACGCCGCGCCGCATCCCTCGTCGGCCGCGTCGATCGCACCGGCCCCCGCGGCCTGCGCGCGCGTGGCCATGCCGGCCGCCGCGCACGTCACCGCCACCGCAACCGCCAGCGCGAGTGCCGCGCCGCCGCGCCGCGCCGGCCGCATTGCCCGTCGCTTCGCCATTGCCCGCGCCATCCGTTACATCCCCCGTCGACGCGCGGCGATTCTCTGCAGCACGCTGAACACGCCGAGCGCGAGCAGCAGCCCCGCCACGACGCCGACCGCGCCAAGCACGACCGGATGCCGCGCCGCATGCGTCCACACGCGCTCATACCACGGCACGAAGCCGACCACGTAAGGCTCGCCGACGCGCAGGCTGTCCACCTGCCCCGGCCGCACCAGCGCAAGGTCGCCCTGCAGCTGCGACACGAGCCCGGCGTTCTCGAACACGTCGAGCAGATCGCCGAGGCGCGGCTGGTCGGTCGCCGTCAGCGCGACGACGCTGCGCCCCTGGCTGCCCGGCAGCTCGAACCCGGCGAGCGCCGCGAGCGAGCCCGTCTGCTCGATATGCGCGCCGCCTTCGGTCAGGCCGACGCCGTTGCGCCAGCGCTCCTTCACCGAGAACGCGACGCGCGCGGCGCCTTCGCCGCCGGCGCTGCCCTGCTCGCCGATCACGAGCGGCAATGCCGAGCGCCAGTGCGCGAGCAGCGGCGACGCGGGCGAACCGTCGATCACGAGGAGATCCTTGCTGCCCGACAGCGCGGCGACGTCGCCGGGCCGCGCGACCTGCACGCGCAGCGCCGGGAAGCCGGTCCATTCGCCCATGTGGCCGAGCATCGTCAGGTAGGCCTCGAGCTCCTGCGGCGACGGCCGGTCAGGCATCACGACGGCCGTCTGCGACAGGTCGGCGAAGCGCGTGAACGGGAAGCCGCTGTTCGCGAAGAACGCGAGGTTCGGCAACTGCGCGTAATGGACGAAGTGCGAGAAGTCGATCGTCGAATCGGGATCGATCGCCGCACGCTGCGGCTCGGTCGCCGTGCTCGAGCACAGGCCCGTCTTCTGCGAGTCGAGCGTGAAGCGGAACTGCAGCTGGTTGCCGCTGCCGACCCGGAACGCCGGGATGTCGACGTCGCTCGTCACGCGCCCTTCGGGCACCGACAGGAGCGGCAACTGCATGCGGCCGTGCGCGTCCTCGGCATGAGCCGGCCCGAGCCGGTACGACTTCACGAGCTGGTCGTTGATCTCGACGGCGAGTGTCGAGTTGTCCTGCACCGTCGGCGCCGTGTAGCGGTAGCGCAGCGTGATCGGCACGCCCGCGCCATTCCACGAATGCAGATCGGACGGCACCCGCAGGTTCAGGCGGATGGCGTCGGGCGTCGTGCCGCGCACTTCCAGTTCGCGCACGTCGGATACGAGCTCGCGGAACGCGATCGGCCGGTTCACGGGCAGCCAGCGCGGCGCGTCATACGGCTTGCGCGGCGCGCCGAGATCGACGTGCGCGACCGTCGCCGACGGCCCCGACAGCGCCACGCGGCCCAGCACGAGCGTCGCGACCGCATCGTCGACCTCGGCCGCCGTGCGGCCCGTGACGACGAGCAGCTTGCGCCCCGGCGCGGCGGGGTTGTCGGCGACCGCGAGCAGCGGGCCGTTGATCGACGGCAGCGCGAGGCCGGCCGGCAGCGTCGCGGCCGTGCCGATCACCACCGCCTGGTCGTCGGCCGGCAGCCCGGACGACACCGGGAAGCGCGCGTGCCGGTAGTCGGCCAGCGCGCCGAACCACGACGCCAGCACGCCCGCGCTGCGCAGCGTCGCCGAATCGGGTGACGCCGGCAGCACGAACGGCAGCCGCACGCGGCCGTTGTCGCGCCGGTCGAAGAACGGCGCGGGCAGCAGCGCGAGGTCGTTCGGCAGGCGGACCGGCGATTCGTCGAGGATCAGCTCGCTCTTCGGGCTCACGTCGGCCCACAGCGCCGAGTTGGCCGGATCCTCGCAATGGTCGAGCGTGTAGTGCGCGATCAGGCGCAGGCCGATCTGGTTGAAATCCGAGAAGTAGCGCGGATCGATCGGGATCTCTTGCGTGACCGTACGGCCCGCCTGTGCGGCGTCGAACGGGACGGTCGCGACGACCTCGCCGTTTACCGACACCTTCAGGTGCGACATCGGGAACACCAGCGACGGCGAATACGCGTAGGTCAGGCGCAGCCGCGCGCCGGTGACCACGCGATCGAGCCGCACGCCCGCATTGATCGTGCGCGCATCATCGGCCCCGCGCAGGCGCAGCGGATCGAACGCGCCGAGTGACGCGAACGGCAGGCGCACCGTCGTCGCCGGCAGGCCGGCGGCGGCCGCGCTGGCCGCCGCGGGCGCAGCCGCGAGCACCGGCGCCGGCGCAGCGCCGGATGCGGCGCCGGCGGCCGGCACGGCCGGCATCGGCGCGGCCGACAACGCGGCGGCATGCAAAGCGCCGACCATGGCGGCCGAGAGGACGAGCAGCGACACGGCCGGCTTCATGCGCCGCTCCGTTTCGTCAGGATCATCCGGTCATCCGTCGCATCGAAACCGATGCGCGCAAAGCAGCTATGCCCGTGAGTGAACATCCCCACTGCTTCCCCTCATATCTCTAACTGGCCTGATTCATTTATCGAAACAACGCGACGATTTCTTTAATCGCGCGTCGTCGGGCTACGCGCCTGGCACCGGCACATGCCCATTCGTCACACTATCTCAAAAATAGGACAAAACTTACCCCGATTCGCAACGTTCGAGCGAAAAAAACCTCGATCCGGTCGGAAATGCTGCGCGAGAGGGATGAATGGTAAGAATTGCGCCGTTGTCGCCCGGCAAGCCGAACGGCATACTGCCGGCGCGGTGCGGCTGGCCGGCGGCGGTTCGTTGCGAACCGCCCCGCCGGAACTCGCTGCCGCGAGGCGGCGCGTATGCTACCGCAATCCTGCGCCGCACGGACGTGCTTTCTTTCACGGAAAACTGACTTGAATCAAATCGTCGGCACTGCTACTCCGTCCCCCGATACGCTGCTGCGCATCATTGCCGCGCAGACCGAGATCGCGAAGCTCGGCCTCGATCTCGGCAGCGTGATGGCCTATGTGGCCGAGCAGGTGCCGCAGCTCACCGGCGCGAGCGCCGCCGCGGTCGAATTCGCCGAGGGCGACGACATGGTGTACCGCGCCGCGTCGGGCACCGCGGCCGGGATGCTCGGCCTGCGGCTGCGGCGCTCGGGCAGCCTGTCGGGCCTGTGCGTGCAGCAAGGCGAATTGCTGCACTGCACCGATTCGGAAACCGACCCGCGCGTCGATCGCGACGCATGCCGGCGCGTCGGCCTGCGCTCGATGCTGGTGATGCCGCTCACCCATGCCGACACGACCGTCGGCGTGCTGAAGGTGATGTCGCCGGAAGTCGACGGCTTCTCGCAAGCCGACGCCGGCACGCTGCGGCTGACGGCCGATCTGATCGCCGCCGCCATGTTCCACGCGGCGCGCAACGAGGCGAACGAACTGTACCTGCGCGCGACGCACGACGCGCTCACGGGCCTGCCGAACCGCGCGCTGTTCTACGACCGCCTGCGGCAGTCGATGCACACGACGCTGCGCGCGAACGGCCGGCTCGGCATCCTCAACATCGACATGGACGGGCTCAAGCCGATCAACGACGGGTTCGGCCACCGTGCGGGCGATGCGGCGTTGCGCGAGATCGCCACGCGGATGCGGGGCGCGGTGCGGCGCTCGGACACGGTTGCGCGCATCGGCGGCGACGAATTCGCGGTGATCCTGCCGAACATCGGCAACCGCGACGATGCGCATGCGCAAAGCGCGCGGCTCGCGCGTCAGGTCGGCGAGCCGTTCGAATTCGAGGGGCGCCCGATGCAACTCGGCGTCAGCGTCGGCATCGCGCTGCTGCCCGACGACGGCACCGACATGAACGCGCTGATCGAGCATGCGGACCGGGCGATGTATGAAGTGAAGCGCACGCGGTCGAAACGGACGGCGCACGCATGACGCGCACTCGAAGGCGGCTACCTTGACGAGCCGGCGGGCGGAACGACGCCGTCAAACGCCCGCGGCTGGCTTGAACGGGCGCTAGCCGATCGGCGGAACGGCGATCGCGAGCCCGACCGCGAGCCACTGGACGATCGCGACGAGCACGCCGGCCCGGCACAGCCCGACCGCACCGCGCACGCGTGCATCGAGTGCGCGTCCGGCCTTCGACGCATCGATCCAGCCGAGATCGGCGAGCGCGCGGTCGAGCGCCGCGAGCCCGTCGTCGACCGATCCGTCGCCTGCCGCCGCCCGCGCGAGCGCGCCGAACAACCGGCGGTCGATCTCGATCCTCACCGCGTACCACAGCGCCGCGATCCCCGACCCGGTGCTGACGATGGCCAGCAGCACGCGGGCGATCGTCGCCGGCGCCCAGCCCGATGCGATCCACCAGCCCGCGCCGGACGCGGCCAGCGCAGCCGCGATCGCCCACGCGCCCGCATCGAGCGCGCCGCGCGCGGCGGCAATCCTGAACGCTGCGGACGGGTCGCGCATCACGTACCTCCCGCACCCCGACGGCGATCGATCCAGTGCTGCAGCACGGCCACGCCGTCATCCGACCACACCGCATGCGGCCGTACCGCGCGCACCGCGGCCAGCGCGTCGCGCGCATCGCCGAACCCGCGTCGCACCGCCAGCCATGCGGCCGCGCACAGCACGCTGCGCCCATAGCCGAGCGCGCAGCAGACCAGCACGTCGCGCCCTTCCCCGTGCAGGCGTTCGAGCGCGGCGACGGCCTGCGTGAGTTGCCCGGCCGTCGGCGCGACGAGGTCGAGCTGCGGCACGGTCGCATACGCGAGCGCTGCATCGACCGACGTCCAGCGCGGCATCTCGGCGGTCAGGTCGACCAGCGCCGTGAAGCCGTGGCGGCGCACGTCGCGTGTCGTCGGCGTGCGGCCGATCGATACGCGCTCGTCGATCCGCACCGGCGCCGGCTGCCGGAGCGTCCACAGCCGCGAATTGATGAACGCGCCCGCAATCGTCGGCGCGAGCAGCCAGCGAATGACGACCGGAAAACGCCCGTGCGCGTCCTTCTGGAATGCGCCGGGCGCGCCGCGCCGGTAGATCCACGCGACACACGCGAGCGCCAGCGCGACCCACCCTGCCGCCAGCGCCCAGCCGGGCGCGCGCGGCACGCACCAGAGCGCCGCGAGCGCGACCACCGCCGCGCCGAGCGCATAGCGGCGCGCGAGCGCACGGCCGGCCGCACCCGGCGACGCATCGGCGCCCGGCAGCCGGCCCGCGGCATCGCGCAGCGGAAACAGGAACAGCGCGAGACAGCCGACGGCCGCGCCGGTCGGCACGTCGATCGCGTGATGCTGGTAAGTGGTCAGCACCGACACGCCGATCGCCGCGAACCACAGGTGCAGCACGGCACGCGCGAGCGTGCCGCGCAGGTGCTTCGCATAGACGGCCCACAGTACGACGAGCAGCCCGATGTGCAGCGACGGCGCCTGGTTGAACGGCTTGTCGAAGCCCATCAGCAGCGTGAACAGCGCACCGGCCACGCCGCCCGCGTCGGGCCGCTCGAACCCGAAGCGCAGCGGCCACGCGATGAAGCATGCGACCGAGATCAACTGCACGGTCAACAGCCGCTTCACGTGGTCGAGCAGGTCGGCGCGGCGCGTCCAGAAGAAGAACGACAGCGCATACAGCAGGTCGATCGACCAGTACGGCACGATCGTCCACGGCACGAACGGGATCGCGTGCTCCCAGCCGAACGCGAAGGTCGGCACCGCCGCGCGGCGCGCGGCGAGCCAGTTCGCGAAGCCGTAGGTCGAGAAGAACACGGCGCCCATCGCCGCGAGCCAGCCGAAGCGCAGCGCGAACGACGCGTCGCGCGCGCCGGCCGCCGAAGCCGCGTCGGCGAGGCCGCTCGCGCCGCCGTCGAGCGCGCTCATGACGCGTCGACCCGCTGCGCGAGGCTGACCGTGAAGATGCCCATTGCGTCGATCCGCTGGTCGAGCTTGCGGAAGCCCGCGCGCGCGACGAGCTCGTCCATCTCGGCCTGCGAGCGGCGGCGCATCACCCAGGTCGCTTCGCCGCGGTGATTGTTCAGCGCGCGCGCGATGAATTCGAGCTGCGGATGCCACGGCTGCCCCGTATAGACGAGATAGCCGCCCGGCGGCACGGCCTGCGCGAGCCCGCGCAGCGAGCGCTCGATCAGCGAATTCTCGCCGAACAGCTCGTAGAGGCCCGACACGATCGCGAGCGTCGGACGCGGCTCGAGCGCCGCGAGCGACGCCTCGTCGAACGCGTCGCCGCGCTCGAAGCGCGCGATCGGCTCGAGGCCGCGCTGCGCGATCAGCACGCGCCCGGCCTCGACGTTCGGCGGGCTGTAGTCGCGCAGCGTGATGTCGTCGGGCGCCGCGCCGTCGCGTTCGGCGGCCGACGCGATCGCGTCGAGCACGTAGCGCCCGTGCCCGGCCGCGATGTCGACGATCCGCACCGGCGCGCCGTGGCCGCGCAAGCGGCCGATCGCCGCGCCGATCAGTTCCTGCAGATGCACCTTGCGCTGGCGGATGCCGACCCAGCCCGGCGAATCGAGATACGTGCGATCGATCAGCGCGCCGACGCCGAACCGCCCCTGTGCGCGGTTGCGGTACACATAGTCGAGCGTCGAGCCCGAATCGAAGCCGAGCCGCAGCCCGAGCGCGATGCCGTCCGACAGCGCGCCGCCGGCCTTCAGGCCGGCCCGCGCGAGCGCCCAGTACGCCCGCGCGAACGCATTCGCCGGCGGCCGGCCGAGCGCCGCGTATTCATCGTGGAACGCGCCGCGCCGGTCGGCGTCGACGAGCGACACGCGCGGGCTCGGTGCATCGAATTCGCGCAACACGAATGCACGCAGCGGCGCGAGCGCCTGTGCACGGTCGCGTTCGCCGAGCGTGTCGTGATAGAAACCCGGCAGCACGATGCGCTCCTTGCGCGCGGCGCCGAGACGTTCGAAGAAGCGGTCCTGCGGGCCGCGATGCACGACCCAGTCGGCGCCCGAGATCAGCAGCTGCGTCGGCACGGTGATCGCGGCCGCGTCGGCGACGATCCGCCGCGCGGTGTCGTGCAGGTCGAGCAGCATGTTGACCGCGATCGGCCGCGTAATCAGCGGATCGGACGCATAGCTCGCGATCCGCTCGGGATCGTGCGTGAGGAATTTCGGCTTCACGTAGCTGTTCACGTAGAACAGGCCGCGCAGCTTGTGCATCAGCCGCAGGCCCGGCCGCGCGAACGGCACGTAGAGCTTGATGTGGAACGCCGGCGACGCGACGACGAGCGCTCGGATCGGCGGCGCATAATCGTGCGCCCAGGTCGCCGCGAGCACCGCGCCGACGCTCTGGCCGACCACGGCCATGTCCTCGATCGCGATACCGTGCGTGTCGCGGATATGTTCGACGAAGGTCTGCAGGTCGCGCACCGATGCGGCCGCGCTCGGGCTGTAGCCGCGCGCGCCAGGCGAGCGGCCGTGGCCGCGCGCATCCCACGCGAAGAACGCGAATTCGGGCAGGTCGAGCTCGTCGACCAGGTGCGCGACGCGCGCCGAGTGTTCGTGGCCGCGATGCAGCAGCACGATTGCGCCGCGACAGCGTGCGCCGGTGGCAGGCCAGTGACGATAGAACAGCGTTTCGCCGTCGTGCGTGATGAAGTCGGCCTCGCGGGCCATGCGTGCGCTCATGCGTTTCTCTCTCGTTTCGTTATTCGAATCTTGGTACGCCGCCCTCCGGCGCCCGGTACCGCAACCGCTCCAACTCCCCTTTCAACCGCCCTTTTCCGCGATGCCGGCCTGCACGCGCCGCACCACAGTCACGATCGACAGCACGATCAGCAGCCGCCACAGCCATGCGGCAACGCCGCCGACCGGAAACCCGAGCCCGATCCACAGTGCGAACGCGCCGAGGGCAAGCGCGCGGTCGCTCTTGCCGAACGGGCCGTCGTAGCGGCGGCTCACGCCGACCAGCGGGCCGATCAGCCCCGCGCATTCGACGATCACCGCCGTCAGCGCGAACAGCCAGACGTCTGCCGGAGCGAACACGGGAATCGCGAGAAACGGCAGCACCAGTGCGATATCGGACACGACATCGCCGAGTTCGTTCAGGTAGGCGCCGAGCGTGCTCTTCTGGTTGTGTTCGCGCGCGAGCATCCCGTCGATCGCGTTGAGCGCCATCCGCGCGAACAGCCACAGCGGGATCAGCAGGAACAGTGCGCGGGCAAACACGCCGAGGCCGGCGAGCGCGCCGACGACGATCGAGCCGCCGGCCGCGAACAGCGTGACCTGGTTGGCCGTGACGCCGCGCTCGGCGAGCGCGTTCGCGAACGGGCGCAGACGGTTCTGGAATTTGGGTTTGAGTGCGTAGAGGCTCATCGTTTTATTTGTGCGGCACAGTCGGATACGTTTCCCGCCGCCATGCCCCGGGCGGCGAAACGGACTTGAAGGGCCTTGAAGGGCCTTCCATGGACGGGCCTAATCGTCGCCGAGCGGCCCCGATGCGTCAAGCATGCGCCCGGCCCGCACGCGCGGCGCGAATCTGGCGTTTTTGACGGAAACTCGCGATAATCCGCTGGCCCGATCGCAGCGAGATCCATTCGAACTGCAAACGGGCACTCGTGCAACAGCCGATTATCACGCCGCCGGCCGGCTCATTCGCCGCGACGCATCAGCGTGAGACGGCGAATCGTCCGATTATCGCGGACCTGCGACAGGCAGCCACGAATTTGAAAAAATTTAAACAAGGGCCGTCCGGCGCGCATCCTGCCGCGCCGGCATTCCGGGGCTCCGCCCGCCGCTCACGCGCAGCGGGCCATGCAGGCAGGCAGGAGGCGCAGCGCCGATGAACATCCTCAACGTCTGGCAGCGCGATTTCCTGCTGTCCATCGTGCGGCTCGTCGCCGGCGCGTATCCGGTCTGGCATCAGGCGCCGCCGTCGCCGACGCAGAAGATCTACTTCTCGAACCATACGAGCCACATCGACACGCTCGCGATCCTCGCCGCGCTGCCGCGCAACGTGCGCGCGGTCGTGCGGCCGGTCGCCGCGCGCGACTACTGGGACAGCAGCGACATGAAGCGCCACATCGCGCAAAAGCTGTTGAACGTCGTGCTGATCGACCGCCACCGCGAATCGGGCGGCGATCCGCTCGACCCGGTGCGCGACGCGCTCAAGCAGGGCCATTCGATCATCATCTTCCCGGAAGGCACGCGCGGCGCGGAGATCCTGCCGCAGCCGTTCAAGAGCGGGCTGTTCCACCTCGCGACCGAGTTTCCGGACGTCGCACTCGCGCCCGTCTATCTCGAGAACCTGCAACGGATCATGCCGAAGGGCGCGATCTGGCCGGTGCCGCTGATCTGCAAGGTGCACTTCGGCGCGAACGAAGCGCTCGGCGCCCAGGAAGACAAGCCGACCTTCCTCGCCCGCATGCGCGACGCAGTCGTCTCGCTCGCGCCGCCGCAACGGCCGGCCGGCTGAACGCGGCGCCCTCTTCTCCCTTTCCGGATATCAAATATGCGAACAATTTTCTGGGAACTGGTCGCGGGCGTCACGGGCGTGCTCGTCGTCGCGACCGTGATCGGCGCGATCCTCGGCGCACGCAGCGGCGGCACGAACGCGACCATCGTCAACCTGAACCAGCGCATCCGCGCATGGTGGGCGATGATCGCCATCATGGCCATCGCGATCGGCCTCGGCAACAACATCACGTATCTGGTGTTCGCGGTGCTGTCCTACCTGACGCTGCGTGAATTCATCACGCTCACGCCCACCACCGCGAGCGACCATACGACGCTGTTCATCGCGTTCTTCATCGCGATCCCCGTGCAGTACCTGCTGCTCGGGATCAACTGGTACGGGATGTATTCGATCTTCGTGCCCGTGCACCTGTTCTTCGCGATGTCGCTCGTGTCGGCGCTCACGCAGGACACCCGCGAATTCCTGAGCCGCAACGCGAAGATCAACTGGGCGCTGATGGTGTGCGTCTACGGGTTGAGCCATGCGCCGGCCGTGCTGATCCTCGACATTCCGCACTACACGGGGCAGAACGCGCTGCTGCTGTTCTTCTTCCTGTTCGTCGTGCAGATCAGCGACGTGCTGCAGTACGTGGTCGGCAAGCTGTTCGGCAAGCGCAAGATCGCGCCGCAGCTGTCGCCGTCGAAGACGATCGAAGGATTCATCGGAGGCGGCCTGCTGGCCACGCTGTGCGGCGCATCGCTGTATCGCGTGACGCCGTTCAGCTTCGGGTCGGCGTTCGGCATCTCGCTCGCGATCGTGATCGCGGGCTTCGTCGGCGGCCTCGTGCTGTCGGCCGTCAAGCGCTCGCTCGGCACCAAGGACTGGGGCTCGATGATCGCGGGCCACGGCGGGATGCTCGATCGCGTCGACTCGATCTGCTTCGCCGCGCCGGTGTTCTTCCACCTCGTGCGGTATCTGTACGTGTGATGCGCGGGCGGCGCAACGCCGCCCGTTCCCGCGCGCGAAGGATCAGTACCCTTCGCGCAATGCCTTCGGCACGACGTAGCGGCCACGCGCCGCGTCGAACTTCACCGTATGGCGCGCGCGGATCGCCCTGTCGCCGCGCATGCCCGTTTCCGTGACCGTCAGCGGATAGACGTCGCCGGCGCCGGTCGTGTCGGGCGCGATCTCGAAGCGACGTTCCTCGCAGCGCGCCCGCGCGTTCGCACATTCGGTCGACTCAGCGTTGTCGAGCGCCTCGTCGATGCGCGCCGCCGCCAGCACCAGTGCATTGCCGACCGGCAGCCAGATCGCGCGGAAGCGTTGAGAATAGCCTTGCCGCGTGTCGCTTTCGCCGATGACGAAACCGAAAAGGTGCGGCCCGAGCCGCTCGATGCGCACGGTGCCAGGCTCGCCGCGCCCGCCCGACGCGATCTCCGTTTTCTTCATGACCGGCTCGAGCGTCTTGCCGTCGGCCGCCGGTTTCAGCACGTACAGGTCGATCGTGCCGGTCGTCGCGTCCGAATCCATGCCCGGCATCCCGTTCTGCACCGCTGCCGCGGTCTCGCCGCACATCGCGAGCAGGGTGCGCGGGCCGTCGGCCGTTGCCACGCGCAGCGAGCCGCAAGACGCATAGACAAAATCGTCCGCATCCGCCTGCCAGCCCTTGCGGTCCGCGCGCCAATTGCCGTAAGTGTCATGGATGAACGCACGCAGCACAGGGTCGGCGACAGCCGGTTGGATCGCGTGCGCCGCAGCCGGCAACACGAACGCAGGCACCGCGCACGTGACGGACAGCACCAGGCGTCGCACCAGGGGATGAATGGATGAAATCATGTCAGTGTCGATAGCGATAAAAAGCGATGCCCGGGAAAACGACCGGCGGTATCCACGCATCAACGCGGTTGCGCGACCGGCTCGGGATCGAACGCCGCCAGCCCAGGCCACGGCGCCTGCCCCCACGCACCGTCACCCGGTGCGAGCCAGCGTTGCAGCGTCGCATCGTCGAACGCCTTGCCAAACGGATCGGCGCGAAATCCGGCCACCCACTGCTTGCGGCCCGCGACGTAGGCGTGGCCGAAATCCGCCCAGCTGTCGAAACAATCCTGGGCGCGCTGCGCGTTGAGCAACAACACGCGCCAAGCGGTGTCCCGTTCGGTCCAGCCCATCAGCATCGCCACGCGCGCGAGGAACGCCATCCGCGCACAGGCGAACGCAAGCGCCGCACGCGGGTCGTCGGTCGGTTGCAGCGCATGCAGGTCGGCGCGAAACCACTGTGTCTCGAGCACGCGCGCCAGATGTGCGCGCGCATCGTCGTCCGTCGCGTCGGTGCGCAACTCCATCTGGTGCAGCATCTGGGCACGCAGGAACTTGCGCGACGTCTCGTTCAGGTGGCTCGTGTCCGCATCATCGAAACCCGAGAATTCCGTCGCGTCCACGTACGGATGCGCGAGCAGCAGCGCCCAATGCTTGCGGGCCGACAAGGCCGAATAGCGCCCACCGCGCCGGCGAAAGTAGCGCACGATGCGCCACAGCACGAACAGGGCAATGATCACCTTGAATATCATGGTCTTCGCCCCGTCATTGCGCGACACCGACGCCACGCGGCGCGACGTAACCGGGCCAGTGCACGTCCTCGGTTGCAAAGGCCGGAGGCGCGGCGTCCTCAGGTGCGGACGGCACGGCCGGCGCCAGCGTCGCGCGCACCGCGTAACGCACCGAACCGGCACGCGGCGGCCACGCCTGCAGCAGTTCAGGCTGCCGCGCGGCGACCAGCCACTCGACGGTCGGCGTCGGCTCGGCGAGCCGCCCGAACAATTGCGGATGGCGCGCGACGAGCCGCGCTTGCGACGCGGCATCCGTCACGTCCTCGATCCTGCACCACCCCGATGGCGTATGGACGACACCGAGCGCGATGCAGTCGGGCGGCGTGCGATCCGTCGTCCCCAGCGCATTGAGGCAGGCCAGCACGTCGTCGACGTAGCGCTCGACCGGCGGCCGGTTCTGCTTGCCCTTGACCTGATCGACGTCGAGGCCGCCGTCCGCCCGCACCTCGACGCTGATCGTGATGTGCGGCTGGCCGCCCGCATCCCGGAAGCTCAGCAACCGCAGCCGGCGCGCTTCGATCGCTTCCGCATAGCGCCCGCCGTAGCCGCCCGCCAGCGCTTGCCGGTCCGCGAACTGGCCGAGGCAATGGCGCATCACGTAACTCTCGAACGCCATTTCGGCGCGCAGCAGCGGGCTGTCGGGCAGGAATTCGACAAAGCGTCCGTTGGCGGTTTCGCACCACGTGCGCAGCGCATCGGGCTGGCTCTCGCGCCAGCCGCGCGCGATCCGGGACGCCATCTCCGCATGCTCGCGTTCCCACATCGCGAGCGCCTGGGGGCAATTGACACGGTCGAGCTTGCCCTCGAGCCCGGTTCCCTTGCGCGACTCGAGAAACTCGACGAGCGTGGTTTCGAGTGCGAGGAGACGCGGATCGGACGGGTCGACCCAGACGACGGGTGCCTGCCTGCCGGCGTCGGCTTCGCCGATCGTCTTCGCGCCGGGCCCGAAGCGTCGCGCGACCCACGCCGACGGCACGGCGTGGCCGAGCGCCTGCCGCGCATCGTCGAGCGAGCCGATCGTGCGCGCGGGCTCGAAGTTCGCGACGACATGCCGGTAGAAATGGTTGAGCAGCCACGCGCGCACCGCGTCGGCGTCGCCCCGCGCGGTGCTGCGGGCGGCAATCGCCGCTTTCAGCGCATCGGCGTTCAGCGCGTTGCGTGGCGCGTAGCCGGCCCGCCGATCTGCTGCCGTCATTGCCAGAACTTCCACCAGCGCTTGTTCGGCGCGGCGGTCGGTGAATCCGGCGAGGCCGGCGCATCGGCCTCCCGTATCCGTCGCTCGATCACGTCTTCCATCAGGTCGAGCGGCTCGGCGGCGTGCCGGTTGCCGGCAAGCACGCGCTCGTAGAAATACTTCACATCGGACCGGCGGCCCAGTTCGTATGCCGCATCGGCGGCCCGGATCAGCACGTCCAGATCGCTCGACGTATCGGCCTGCCCGCGCGCGGCGTCGTACAGCGCCGACGCCTGGTCCGGATGCGACGCCGCCATGTGGGACGCGAACACGAAGCGGGCGATCAGCGCCTCGTCGGGCAGGCTGCCGTCGACCTGGTCGTGTTCCCGCTGCCAGCCGACGAGGCGTTCCAGCCAGATCGGCAGTTCGTTGCAACGATCGAGGCGATACAGCGCGCGCACCACGTCGCGCACGTACCAGTTCGGGTCATGCCGGCTGAAACCGTATTCGGCGGCGTAATGCCAGAGCTGCTCGGCGGCCTCGACCATCTCGTCGTCCTTGCCCTGGCAGGCGAGCACGTAGCGGACACCGGAGTAATGCTCGGCAAACGAGCTCGCCGCAATCCCGTTGCGATGCAGGACCAGCGCCTCGTCGTAACGGTCCTCGTCGCGGTAGAGAATCGCGAGGTTGTTGCAGAGCATCGAATACAGGTGCGCACACGCGTCGTACGGGTGCCCTTTGCCGGTTTCGAAGAAGCGTTCCATGCACGCGCGGCCCTGCTCGTAGGCGGCGATCCGCAGGCGCTGAAGGTCGGCGCGCACCGGCGCCTGTTCTGCGGCCGGCAGCGCATCGATCGCCTCCTCGGCCAGGTCCTCGACCCGGGCCGAGAATACGTAGCTCCACAAGCCGCTGCGCAGCGACGGCGGCAGCGGCAGTTTCAGCGCGGCGGCGACGCCCAGCGCGCCAATGCGCGCCTGGGTCAGCATGATCGCAGTGCGGTTGTCGTGCATCTCGCCTTCCTGCGCGGCGGCGAGCAGGCGCGCGGCCTGGGTCGTCGCGTCGATGCGGCCGGTTTCGCCATCGTAGACCGCCGCGAGCCGCGCGATCCACGGATGACCGGGCGCGCGCCGCAGCGCGACCTCGCGCGCGGCGTCGGCCACCGCGTAACGCAACGCATCGCCGTCGAGCGAGCCCAGCGCGGCAAAAATCTCGCCATGCGTGGGCGAACGCGCGGCCAGCGCATCGCGCTCTTGCGCGCCGAGCTCGACGAGCCGCTCGAGCGTCGGCTCGAAACCGGCTGCGCGCATTGCGCACAGCGGCCACCAGACCGACGTATCGGTCGGCTCGGCAAGGCGTGCATGGATGATCCGCCCCACCCGGTCGAGCATGCTGCTTTCGAGCTGGTACACGTGGAAGAACGCGCACCGCCCCGCGTCGTCGAAGCGGCCGGCCTCGAGCAACCACGGCAGCTCGTATTCGATGAAATCATCCCCGCCGTCCGACTCGAGGCTGTAACGCGCCATCTCGCAACGCGCGAGCGCGCCATCGAGATCGCCTTGCGCGTATGCCGCGCGCGCGGCAAGCCGCGCGAGCCTCACCTCGGCCTCGCGGCGCGGCGGCAGTGCCCAGTCGGCTATGCGCGACTCGACGGCCTGGCGAATCGTGTCGAACTGCAGCGGCGCAATCTCGATCATCGCGTGGCCGATCCGCAGCCAGTCATCGGCATTGATGTCCTGGTCCGCCCCTGCCGACGCGACGGCCGCCACCGCGGCCTCGGCCGCCGCCCGCGCGTCGTCGTCCCGGCCGAGCCGCCGCAGCGCCCACGCACGCAGGCATTGCCGGTTCGCCTCGTCCCACGCGCGAAACGCGGCCCGGTCGGCAAGCGCGCCATTCAACGCATGCCGCAGTTCGATCGCGTCGAGCGCGTGCTCCGCGTGATCGTATTCGAGCGTATCGAGAATGCGTGCGCGGACGAAACGATCGGCATCGAGCGTCGGCGACGTGCGCACGACGTCGTGCATCTCGCCGATCGCGTGCGTGACGGCGTCGTTCTCGCCCAGGTGCCGGGCGACCTGCAGCCGGTACAGCGCGAGCTGCATGCGGATATCGGGCCGCGCGTCGGGTGGCGCCGCGTCATGCACGGCCGCGCCGTCGTCATCGAGCACGGCGCGCGCAGCGGCCGGATCGCCGGCGTGCATCCAAAGTGTGTGCAGGCGTGCGATCGCGTCGAGCGAATCGGCACGCAACGGCTGGGCCCGCAGTCTTGCCGCAAGGTCACTCGCGCGACTCGAGTCGCTTTCTTCAAGATCGGCTTCGAGCCGATTCATCAACGTGTCGAGCGGCTGGCCCATCAAAGGCATCGTTGTCATATCGCTATCGGTCTTGGAATTGGTATTGGCACTGGGAGTCGACGACTGCTCCCTCTCGGAATCGCGATAGCTTATCAGGAGACGGAGACGGTGCGCGGCCTCGCCATCCGCGTCGTCCGGCGTTACGATCTCGTACTTCATTCCAGGATCCGGTCGATGCGTACGGCACGACGGCACGATGCGCCCCGACCGGTCCCGCCCGACCCGGAACACGCATGAACCTCACCTTGCAGGATGTCGCATGGCACCGCTCGGTCGGGCGGCTCATCGAGTCGCTCGATCAGCCGGGCTTCTGGCTGGCACTGATCCGGCTGATCGAGGAATACGTCGCGGTCGACAGCTGGGTCGCGCTGACGTTCGGCGACGGCCGCCCGCAGGTGTTCGCCGAATGCCCGTACGAGGGCGGCGGCCCCGACCCGCTGTTCCGCGACTACGTGCAGGGCCTGTACCAGCTCGACCCGTTCTACATCGCGAACCGCGACGCACCGAAGAGCGGCCTGTTCCGGCTGTCCGACGTTGCGCCCGAGTGCTTCCGCGATACCGAGTACTACACGCGCTATTTCACGCACAACGTCGTCGAGGACGAGGTGCAGTTCAACGTCGTGCTCGACGACGCGCGCACGCTGTGCCTGTCGCTCGGCAGCAAGCGGCGCTTCAGCCCCGAGCAGGTTGCGCTGCTCGACCTGATCCGGCCGTGGGTGGCCGCGCTGATGCGGCAGCGGCTCGCGTTCGAGCCTGCATCCGCGGACGCTGCGCCGTCGCGCCGGCCCGGCGCGCACGACGGCTTCGAGCAGGCGATGGCGCGGCTCGGCACACCGCTGACCGCACGCGAGCTCGACGTGATCCGGCTGATCCTGAGCGGGCGCTCGAACAAGGAAGTCGCGAACAAGCTGTCGATTTCCGCCGAAACGGTCAAGGTGCATCGCCGCAACATCTACGGAAAGCTCGCCATCAACTCGCAATCGGAGCTGTTCTCGCTGTTCCTGAACGCACAGACCGGTACCTGACACGCGTCGCGGGTCTCGCGGGCCAGCGCTCGCCGCCACTGGCGGCGTCACGGATCAATACCCCTGACGGGTTAACGCGCCGGCGGGATGGGAAATCCGCCGCTTCGGCGCATACTGGGGCCTCCTTACCCTCCCTTCCGGCGCCACCGGCGACGGGCCCCTGCCACCGACATCGCCATGAAACTGAAGCTCGATATCGTCCAACTCGCCGGCCGCGACGGCGACACGCACTACAACCTGCAGCGCACGCTCGAAGCGATCGCCACCTGCGCCCCGGGCACCGACATCGTGATGTTTCCGGAAGCGCAGCTTACCGGCTTCCTCGATCCGTCCAACCTCGCGGAATGCGCGGAACCGCTCGACGGCCCGAGCGTCGGCGCGATCATCGCGGCCGCGCGTGCACACGACGTGGCAGTCGTGGTCGGGCTGATCGAGAACGACGGCGGCCGCTTCTACAACACCACCGTGTTCGTCACGCCGGACGGCATCGCGCTGCGCTATCGCAAGACCCACCTGTGGGTGAGCGAGCGCGGCGTCGTCCTGCCCGGCGACCGCTACGCGACGATCGAATGGCGCGGCGCACGGATCGGCCTGCTGATCTGCTACGACAACGAATTCCCCGAAACCGGCCGCGCGCTCGCCGCACTCGGCGCCGAGCTGATCCTCATCACCGACGGCAACATGGAGCCGTACCGCCCGGTCCACCGCACGTCGGCAACGGCGCGGGCGATGGAGAACCAGGTGTTCGCGGTAGTCGCCAACCGCGTCGGCGGCAGCACGCACGACGTCGTGTTCGCGGGCGGCAGCCTCGCGGCCGATCCGTTCGGCAACCTGATCTTCGAGGCCGGCCATACCGAATCGCGCCATGCGGTCGAACTCGATTTCGACCAGCTCGCCGCGTCGCGTGCGGTCTACGACTATCGCCGGGATCAGCGCCTGCCCATCGCGGGCGAACGCATCGAGCACGCCAACGGCCTTCGCGAACTGCTGATTCCGTAAGCGCTTGCCCGCCCGCGGCGGCGACATCCGTTACGTCGGGTCGGGCACCTCGATCGCCAGCAGCGCCGAACTGACCGACTTGCCGTGCGCGTCGAGCGCGAGCGAACGCGTGACGCCGCCGCCGAGCGCATCGCGCAGCACGAAATTGAATGCACCGAGCGCCGGCAATTCGTAACGCACGACGTCGCCATGCACGATGCCCGCGAGCCATGCCTTCACTGCGTCGGCATCCAGATGCATGCGCAGGTGATCGTAGTGGCGCGGATCGCGGCAGATGACCGACACGTTCAGCGTATTGCCCTTGTCGCCGGTGCGCGCATGCGCCAGTTCACGCAGTTGCATCATGCCTCCACGAATGAAAACGACGGCGTCACGGCCGCGCGCGGCAGCAGCACCGACTGCACCGCGATGACCTCGCGCGTCGACTTGAACGCGCCGCCGCCGCCGGCCGGGCCGTTCGTATAGAGCGTCTCGACTTCGTTGCCGATGCGCGCCGCTTCATCGGCGCTCGCCGCGCGGCCCGCCACCCGCACGCGCACCTCGGCCGGCTCGCCGCGCACGGCCGGCGTCGCGTCGCCATAGAGCGAATCGACACCGATCAGGTCGAAGCGCAACTCGGTCGCGGCGACGCCGGTCAACGCCAGCCGCTCGCGGACGATCTCGAGCGCGAGGCGCGCACGTTCGAGCGCGCCCGGGCCGCCGTACGAGATCTGGCCTTCGCCGATCCAGCCGTCGACGTAAGCCACCGACACCTTCAGCGTATCGGGCCGCGCGGTGCCGCGCCCGCCCGTCACGCGCACGCGATCGATCGCCTCCTCCACGACCGCCACGCGCGTGAAATCCGCGACGACGTCGGGTTGCAGATAGCGCGCCGGGTCGTGAATCTCGTAGAGCAGCTGTTCCTTGCAGGTCGCCGCGCTCACGCGGCCGCCCGCGTGCGGCACCTTCGTGATCACGACCGCGCCGTCGGCCGCGACTTCGCCGATCGGAAACCCGAGCCGTGCGAGGTTCGGCACGTCCTTGTAGCCGGGGTCTGCAAAATAACCGCCCGTCACCTGCCCCGCGCATTCGAGCAGATGGCCGACGACCGTCGCCTGCCCGAGCGTGTCCCAGTCATCCATCCGCCAGCCGAACGCGTGGATCAGCGGCGCGGCGAACAGCGACGGATCGGCGACGCGCCCGGTCAGCACGACGTCCGCGCCGGCCGCAAGCGCATCGACGATCGGCGCGGCGCCGAGGTACGCGTTCGCGGACACGATGCGGTCGCGATAGGCGGCGACGTCGTCGCCGGATTCCTCGAAGCGGAATGCGCCGCGCAGCACCACGTCGAGCACGTCGTCGCCTTCGACCGCCGCGACCTTCAGCTTCGCGAGGCCAAGCGATTGCGCGATCTGTGCGGTGCGCCGTGCGGCCGCACGCGGATTGGCCGCGCCCATGTTCGACACGATGCGTACGCCCTTCGGCGCGGCGACCGGCAAGACCGCGCGCATCCGCGCATCGAGCAGCGGGTCGTAGCCGAGTGCCGGGTCCTTGCGCCGCGCCTGCTGCGCGATCGCGATCGTGCGCTCGGCCAGGCATTCGAAGACGAGATAGTCGAGCTGCCCGTGTGCGGCCAGTTCGACCGCGGGCTCGATCCGGTCGCCCGAGTAGCCGGCGCCCGCGCCGATGCGCACGCGCCGTTCAGGTTGCTTTGCTGTCATGTCCGTACCGTCGTCCGGCGGATTTCACCGCCGGAAAAGATCAAAAGATGCCCAGCGCGACGCACGCGACCGTCATCACGATCGACGCGCCGAACAGCAGCGGGAAGGTGAATTTCTGGTGCTCGGCCAGCTCGATGCCGCACAGGCCGACGACGAGGAAGGTCGCGGGCGTCAGCGGGCTGACCGGGAACCCGGTCGTCATCTGGCCGAGCAGCGCGGCCTGTCCGACCTGCACGGCCGGCACGCCGAGCTGGCCGGCCACCTCCGCGATCACGGGCAGCACGCCGAAGTAGAACGAATCAGGATCGAACAGCATGCTGAGCGGCATCGACGCGAGGCCGAGCGCCACCGGAATGTGGCCGGCCATCGACGGCGGCACGAAGCCGACCGCCGCCTGCGCCATCGCCTTCAGCATCCCGCTGCCCTGCATGATCCCCGTGAACACGCCGGCCGCGAGCAGGATGCCGGCCATCATCAGCGCGGCGCGCGCATGTGCGTCGATGCGCTTTCGCTGCATGTCGACGTCCGGGTAGTTCACCATCAGCGCGATGCACAGCCCGACCATGAACATGATCGCGGGCGGGATCTTCTCGCCCATCACAACCATCGTGCCGAGCACGACGAGCGTCAGCACCAGGTTGAACCAGAACAGGTGCGGCCGGCGCAGCGCCTGCTCGTCGGGCGTCAGCTCGCGCTTCGGCAGCGGAACCGATGCATCGTCGCGCGACAGGCCGAGCCGCTTCTCCTCGCGCCGCCCGAGCCAGTACGCCACGCCGAACACGAACACGAGCCCGATCGCCTGCACCGGGATCAGCGGATTGAACAGCGCCGACACCGGCAGGTGCAGCGACGCCGACGCACGAATCATCGGCCCCGTCCACGGCAGGAAGTTGATGCCCGCGGCCATCGACACCGCGGCGGCCAGCACGCGCCGGTCCATCTTCAGCCGGTCGTACAGCGGCAGCACGGCCGGAATCGTCACGAGAAAGCAGACGGCGCCGGAGCCGTCGAGGTGGATCAGCAGCGCGAGCAGCGTCGTGCCCATCACGATGCGCGTCGGCCGCGTGCCGACCGCGCGCAGGATGCGGTCGATGATCGGGTCGAGCGTGCCGGCGTCGGTGATCGTCCCGAAATAGAGGATCGCGAACACGAACATCCCGACGACGGGCGCGAGCCCCTTCAGCCCGTCAATGACGAACTTGCTGGTGTGCAGCCCGAAGCCGCCGATCAGCGATGCGGCGATCGGCACGATGATCAGCGCGACGAGCGGCGACATCCGCTTCGACAGAATCGCGGCCAGCAGCACGACGATCGTGCCAAGCCCGAGTAACGGCAGCATCCGTGTCTCCTACCTTGTCTTTTGTTGGAGACGAGCGTAAGGTCGGCGCAGCGATAGCACAATTGAAATGATTTGATCGCGGCAATCACGAGCCGTTATGGATCTGAACCTTCGCGACATTCGCGCGTTCGTCACCGTCGCGCACGCCGGCAACTTCACGCGCGCGGCCGCGCGGCTGCATCTGTCGCAGCCGGCGCTGACCGTGCAGATCCGCCGGCTCGAGGAGATCGTCGGCGCGCGCCTCTTCGACCGCAACAGCCGCAGCGTCGCGCTCACGCAGACCGGGCGCGAGCTGCTGCCGATACTGCAGCGCTCGCTCGACGACATGGAGCGCGTGCTGCGCGATGCGCGCGCGCTCGGCGAAGGCACGAGCGGCACGGTGCGGCTCGCGTGCCTGCCGACCTTCGCATCCAGCATGCTGCCGGAGCTGATCCAGTCGTTCCGGCGCGACGTGCCGCGCGCGGGCTTCGAGATTCGCGACGGCGTCGCGAGCCTCGTCACCGCGCTCGTGCGCAATGAGGAAGCCGATCTCGGATTGACCGGCGGCGACGCGTTCGATACGTCGCTGGAGGTGCTGTATGCGGGCGCCGACCGGCTCGTCGCCGTATGCCCGAAGGATCACTCGCTCGCGCGCAAGCGCCGCGTGAGCACCGCCGACGTCGCGGCCGTGCCGCTCGTGCTCACCGCGCAGGGCACGAGCGTGCGCAGCGTCGTCGATGCCGCGCTGGACGCGGCCGGCTGCACGCCCGACATCGCGTGCGAACCGACCTACATGATGACGGCCGTCGCGATGGTGCGCGGCGGCCTCGGCGTGACGATCCTGCCGGCGACCGCGCGCGAGGTGCGCGCCGAACCGGAGCTGGTCGCGAAGCCGATCGACGACCCCGCGTTCGTGCGGCCGATCGCACTCGTCACGAAGCGCGGCCGCACGCTGCCGCGCGTCGCGCAGGCGTTCGCCGAAACCATGCTGATGGAATTGAACAAGCGCGCGTGAACCGCGCGCCCGGATCGGCTGAACCGGCAGCCCGCCCGGCGCTTATTTCGCGTCCGGATCGACGTGCAGCGATTCGCCGATCGCATAGAAATTGCCGCCCGCGATGTAGTGCAGGCTGCGCAGTGCCGGATCGGCCGATTCGAAATACCAGTGGCCGTCGCGGAACACGCGCGTATCGGACCACGCCGCGACCACCTCGCCGATGAACAGGTCATAGGCCTGCTGGTTGTGCGGCTCCGGAATCAGCTTGCACGCGAGCCAGCCCGAACATCCGGCGACGAACGGCAGATCGTGGCCTTCGACGTCGAACAGCGCGACGCCCGCTTCGCGCAGCTTGTCGGGCCGCTCCGCGAGACTGTGGCTGCCGACCGCATGCGTGAGCCGAATCTGCGCGGCCGTCGGCACCTGGATCACGAACGTGCCGCTGCGCTCGACGAGCTCGCGCGTCTTCGCGGTCTTGTCGAGCACGACCGTCAGCTTCGGCGGCAGGAAGTCCAGCGCGCACGCCCATGCGGCGGCCATCACGTTGTCGACGCCATCGTGGCGGGCCGACACGAGCACGGTCGGGCCGTGGTTGAGGAGACGGTAGGCCTTCTTCAGCTCCACCGGAGCGATGTGACTGTCCATACGGGTTCCTTGGAGAACGTCGCGCACGGACGGATGCCGTGCGGCGCGGCGCCGGCCGGCGCGCGTGCGCGCAGCCGGGCCGGAGGCCGCATTCTCGCACCCAATTTCAATCGGCGCAGACTCGCCCGATCCGTCACTTCGCGAACAACTGGCCGATGTCGCGGAACGCCTTGAATTCGAGTGCATTGCCGCACGGATCGAACAGGAACATCGTCGCCTGCTCGCCCACCTGCCCCTGGAACCGCACATACGGCTCGATCGCGAAGGTCACGCCGAACGATTTCAGCCGCTCGGCCAGCGCTTCCCAGCTCGGCCAGTCGAGCACGATCCCGAAATGCGGCACCGGCACGTCGTGACCGTCCACCGCATTCGTATGCGCGCCTTCCTGCGACGCGGTCTTCGGATGCTCGTGGATCACGAGCTGGTGCCCGTAGAAGTCGAAGTCGACCCACTGCGCGCTCGAGCGCCCCTCTGCCAGCCCGAACACACGGCCGTAGAAATCGCGCGCGGCCGGCAGGTCGTAGACCGGGATCGCCAGGTGAAACGGGGAAAGACTCATGGTTGCCTCGTGATGGAACGCTCGCGTGGCGCGAGGACGGCGCCATGGTAGCCAAGGTCAATCAGAAATTAAATCAATATATAGTTTCTTCATTCACAAATGGAATTGATGAATGATCCGCGAACTGAAAACCCTCGTCGCCGTCGCCCGGGAAGGCACGTTCGCCGCGGCCGGCAATCGCATCGGGCTCACGCAGGCGGCCGTGAGCGCGCAGATGCAGCGTCTGGAAGCCGAGCTCGGCTTCGCGCTGTTCGACCGGCAAGGCCGCTCGGCCCGGCTCAACGAGCGCGGTCATCACGTGCTCGACCAGGCGCAGGCGCTGATCGGCCTGTACGAGAACCTGAGCTCGACGGCCCCCGGTTCGCCTGCCAACGTGCGCGTGACGATCGGCGCGATCGCGTCGGTGCAGAGCGCGCTGCTGCCGGCTGCGCTCGCCGAGTTCCATCGCCGGCATCCCGCGTGCCGCACGCGCGTGATACCGGGGCTGTCGATCGAGCTGGTCAACCGGGTCGATGCGGGCGAGATCGACCTGGCCGCGATCATCCGGCCGCCGTTTTCGCTGCAGAGCGACCTGCACTGGACGACACTCGTGCAGGAACCGTTCCGGCTGATCGTGCCGCGCAGCGTGAAGGGCAAGGATTGGACCGCGCTGCTCGCGAGCGAGCCGTTCGTGCGCTACGACCGCGCGTCGTTCGGCGGCCGCCAGGTCGACCGTTTTCTGAGGAAGATGCACATCCCGGCGCGCGACACCTGTGAACTCGACGAGCTCGACGCGATCGTCAAGCTGGTCGAGAACGGTGTCGGCGTCGCGATCGTCCCGCAGACTGCCGTCTATCGCCGCTGGCCGGCCGGCGTGCGCGCGATCGATCTCGGGCGCCATACGTTCCACCGCGACATCGGGCTCGTGCATCGCGCGCGGCGGACGATGTCGGAACCGGCGCAGGTGCTGGCCCGGTTGATCGAAGCGGCGTCGCGGCGGCGCTCGCCGCCGCAGGCCGCCTGAGTCGCACGCCCGGCGACGCCGTAGCCGTGGCGGATCAGCGCCGCCCGGCCGCCCAGTCGACGGCCGCGTCGAACAGCGCGAGCCCGGCCGGCGACAGGTTCACGAACGTGTCGTTGTCGAGGAAGAACATCACGCGGCGCGCCGGCGCGAGCGCTTCGTAGTCCATCGTCGCGCCCTTCTCGTACGCGAAGATCGCGGCCTTGTCGGGTTGACCGTACACGGTCGCGATCGTGATCGCGCCGAGCCCCGGCTTGCCCCAGCTCATCGGCGCCTGCTTGCCGTACACGTTCGTCGCGCCGGCCGGCAGCCCGGCCGAGATCGGGTGCGGCGCATTGACGAGCCACAGGTAGCGCTCCTTGCCCGTTTCGCCGAAGTCGACGTCATGACGCTTGCCCGTCATCGCGAGATCGTCGAGCAGGTCGTTTTCCCAGGTCACGAGCGGCTTGTCGAGCGTACGCCAGCCGGGCCGCACGTTCTTCGACGACACCGTCGACGAGATCGCGACCAGGTCGGCGTCGCGCGCCGCATCGGGCGTGGCCGACTCGTCGATCAGCCGCACCGCATAGCCGCGTTCGCCGAGATGCTGGCCGATGCGCTCGTCGACCTTCAGGTTCGGGCCGCGCAGCTGCACGAGCATCGCGACGCGCGTGACGGCCGGCGGTGCATCGGCTGCCGACGCGGGGGCGGCCGCACCTGCGCCGAGGCCGAGGCCCGCGCCGATCGCGAGCACCGAGCCCGCGATCGCGCGTAATGCGCGACGCCGCGCGCCGGCGGCAACGGCGCGCACGGCGCCGGTCTTCATGTTCCGTTTCATCTGGATCTTCTCCGAAGCCGCGCGCCGCCGTGACGGCCGCGCGGCGATTGCGTGGTCAGAACTGCAGCGTGGTGAGCAGCGACACCTGTCGCGCGTCGCCGATCGCGACGAAGTAACGGTTCGCGCTCGACGGGTAGTAGGTACGATTGAAGAGATTCTTCACGTTGAGCTGGAACGACAGCTTCTGCTTGCCGATCCGCGTGTCGTACGTGGCGAACGCGTCGGCGAGCACGTACGAAGGCAGCGTGAAGCTGTTCGCCGAATCGCCGGGCCGCGCGCCGACGTAGCGCACGTCCGCGCCGATGCGCAGGTCGTCGCCGCCCGCCACCGTGCCGAAGTCGTAGACGGCCGCGAGCGACGCCGTGTGACGCGCGACGTTCCACAGCTGGTTGCCCGTGTACAGCGGATCCTCGGTCGTCTTCGCGTCGATGTACGCGTAGCTCGCGATCACGTTCACGCGCTCGCCGAGCTTGCCCGACACGTCGAGCTCGATCCCGCGCGAGCGCGCCCTGCCCGACGTGCGCCAGTCGGTCAGCTTGGTTGCGTCGTTGTACTGCGACACGAGCACGTTCTTCTTGTCGATGTTGAACAACGCGAGCGTGCCCGTCATCCCGCCCGGCAGGTCGAGCTTGCCGCCCACTTCCCACGCGGTCGCTTCCTCGGGCGGCGTCGCGCCGTCGATGATGTAGCCCGTCATCGGCGCGATCGACGACGACGGCTTCAGCGACTGCGAATAGCTGCCGTACAGCGAGAACGTGTCGGTCCACTTGTAGACCACGCCCGCGCGCGGCAGCCATTTCGAGCCGCTGAGATCGGTGTTCGCGACGAACGGCCGCCCCCGCCCCGCGACCTGGTTGTACGTGATGTAGCGCAACCCGCCCGACACGATCCACTTGTCGGTCAGGTGGATCGTGTCCTGTACGAACGCCGACGCATCGTGCAGCGTGTCGGTCTGGTCGCTGTCGCTCGCCGACACCGTGCTCGACGGCGGCAGCAGCCCGTAGACGGGATCGAGATAGCTGAACGGCGTCTTCACGGCCTGCCGCAGCATGTCCTTGCGGTAGATGCGGCGGTATTCGGTATCGAAGCCGACCTGCACGTCGTGTTGCATCCCGCCCAGCATCAGCTTGCCGTTCACGTAGCCGATCCCGTAGCTGTCGGTGCTGAGCGAGCCGTGCGTCGCGTCGTTGCTGCGCGTCATCGTGCCCTTCACCGGATCGACGCCCGTCGTGCGCAACTGGTTCGCGTCGTAGGTCTCGCGGTTGTAGCTGTAGCCGAAATGCGCGCTCCAGTCCGCGTTGAACTGGTGATCGACGCTCAACTGCGCGAGGTGAGATTCGCCGTCCATGTTGTTGAACGGCTCGTCGATGCGCCGCCGCGCGGGAATGTCGAGCGGCGCGTTGGTGCGCGGGTCGAGCGCGGTGCCGCGATCGAACGGCGAATGGAATTTCCGGTACTGGTAGGACACCGCGACCTGCGTATCGCGGCCGTACCACGCGAGCGACGGCGCGACGAAGGTTTGCCGGTATTCGCCGAAGTTGCGCCAGTACTGCTCGTTCGACTGGTCGACGATCAGCCGGTACGCGAGCCGCGAATCGCCGACCGGCCCGGTCGAATCGAAGGTCGCGCTGCCGCCGTTCTTGCCGTGCCCGAACGTCGACGCGCCGAGCGAGATCGCGTTGTAGCGCTTGAGCTGCGGCTGCTTGGTAACGACGTTGACCACGCCGCCCGGGTCCATCAGCCCGTACAGCAGCGACGTCGGCCCCTTCAGCACCTCGACGCTGTCGACCGCCGCGTTGAACGCGCGCCCCTGCACGAGCGGCATCCCGTTCTGCATGACCGAGCCGTCGCGATTGCCGCCGAAGCCGCGCTTCATGATCGTGTCCTGCGTGCCCGCGAGGGTGTTGCCCTGCGTGATGCCGCTGACGTTGCCGAGCGCGTCGTCCAGGTTGCGCGGACGCTGGTCGCGCAACACCTGCGCAGGCACGATGTTGACCGCCTGCGCGGTATCGAGCAGCGGGATCTCGGAACGCAGCACGCCCGCTTCCTTCGGCGCGCGATAGCTTTCGGCGCGCAGCGCGCTCGTGCGCACATTGATCGCGGGCAACTCGGCGCCTGCGGCCGCGCCGGCCGCCACGGGCCGCGCGACCGAACCGTCCGCGCGCTTCAGCGTATAACCGCCGCCCGGCTGTCGCAACGCGACGAGCCCGGTGCCCGCGAGCAGGCGGTCGAGTGCGCCATCGACGTCGAAGCGGCCCTGCACGCCGCCGCTCTTCAGGCCGGCGGTCAGCTCGGCCGGAAACGCGAGCAGGATGCCCGCGTCGCGGCCGAACCGGTTCAGCGCCGCTTCGAGCGACCCGGCCGGAATGTCGAACGCGCGGCGCGCCGCGCGCTGCGCGGCCGGCGCCGCATCGGCGTCGGTGTCGGCCAGCGCGGGCAGCGGCAGCAGCGCCGACACCAGGACGGCGCCGGCCAGCCGGCGCGCGAGGCGACCCGGTGCAGCGGGTGCAGCCGCGCGCGACGCGCGCGGCAGATGTCGGGCAGGCGCCGGACGGCGCCGATACGTGAGACGGATGGAAACCATGATCGGGAAGTCGGTGGACGATGGGCCAGTGCTGCTTTCATTACCCATGTCACGCGACCATCGAGAAACAGCTCAGGTCGGCGAAAAAAATTTTGACGCGCTCACGAACGGGCCGGCACAACCGTCGCCCAGTAGCGCGTCAGGTAGTGAACGTCGATCGGCAGCGTCGCCTTCAGCGTGTCGAGCACGCGCGCGGGATCGTCGAGCGGATAGGTGCCCGACACGCGCAGGTCGGCCACGGCCGCAGCGCAGCGCAGGCTGCCGCGGCGATAGCGGTCGAGTTCGGCGACGAGGTCGGCCAGCCGCATGCGCGACGCGACGAGCATGCCGCTCGTCCACGCGGACGCGTACGCATCGAGCGGCGCCGGCGCATCGATCGTGTCGCGCGTGAAATCCGCGCCCTCTCCGGCCGCGATCACGCGCGCGCCGGCCGACGCATCGTCGGGCCGCACGCGCACGGCACCGGCGAACACCTCGACACGCGTCGCGCCGTCGCGCTGACGCACCGCGAAGCGCGTGCCGAGCGGCCGCAGTTCGCCCTGCGCGGTCGCGACGACGAGCGGCCGCGCAGGCACGCGATCGTCGTGGCCGCTCGTCACCATGACCGTGCCGCGCAGCAGGCGCAAGTGGCGCACCGTATCGTCGAAGCGCACGTCGAGCGCCGTGTCGGTATCGAGGACGACGACCGTGCGATCCGCGAGCGTCACCGTGCGCCGCTCGCCGACCGCCGTGCGCAGGTCCGCCGGCCAGATCGCCGCCCGCCGCGCGGGCTCGGCCATCCATGCGGCACCGCCCGCGAACAGCAGCAGGGCCAGCGTCTTCACGGCCGCACGGCGGCGGCCCGCACGCGGCGGCAGCAGCGCCGCGTGGGCGGCCTGCGGGTCGAGCCCGGCTGCCAGCCCGCCGAACCTGCGCTGCATCGTCTCGATGTGGCGCCATGCCGCGTCGTGCGCGGGATCCTCCGCGCGCCATCGCGCGAGCGCGGCGTCGAACGCTTCGTCGGTACGGCCGGCCTGCCGGTCGACCCACCATTCGACCGCGCGACGCGCAACCTGCGGCGGCACCGCCGGCACTCCCGGGGCGGCCATCGGTCAGGCCGCCATCGCGAAGAAGCACTGCGTGCCGGCCTTCACGAGATAGCGTTTCACCGTCGCCAGCGACACGCCGAGTTCGCGCGCGATCTCGGCCTGCGTGAGCCCGTCGAGCTGCGCGAGCAGGAACGCCCGCTTCGCCGCGAGCGGCAGGCCGTCGAGCAACCGGTCGATCTCGAGCAGCGTCTCGAGCACGACGGCCCGCTCCTCCGGCGACGGCGCATGCGCTTCGGGGCGCAGCGCGAGCGCATCGAGATACGCGCGCTCGATCTGCTCGCGCCGCCAGTGGTTGCTCAGCACGCGCTGCGCGACCGTCGTCAGGAACGCACGCGGCTCGTCGGCGCCGATCGGCTCGTCGCGCGCAAGCAGGCGCATGAACGTGTCGTGCGCGAGATCGGCCGCGCGATGCGCGCACCCGAGCTTCCGGCTCAGCCAGCCGCGCAGCCACGCGTGGTGGCCGGTGTAGAGAGCGTCGATTTCTCGATGAAGAAGCAGCTTGTCAGCGGACATGGCCGGGTTCCGGGGTGCGCACGCGTCAACGATTTTGTAAATGAGAATGATTATTATATACAAGCCTGGCCGGCGACCGGTGTTCCGGTGCGCAATGACCGCTGCCGCTCTTCGACGGGCGACGCACCGATGGCGGTCATGCTCCGGCGCGGCACACGCACGGCGCGCCACGCACGCAGCGACAACGAGACCGGATTGGATGGCCAGGACGTGGCCGTCAAAGGGCACGCGCGCCCGTCGCTAACACATTCATTGCACCCCGGCCAATTCGATTCATTCAATAATTATTTGACAGATCGATAACAATGTTCCGACCATCTCAATTCCTCCCTGAATTGCGCGAAATTATCGCGACATATGCAAGCCGCAATGGCGAAATCGCGAAATAGCAATCAATTGATACGCGATTTTCAACAATTCAAATCCCCCGATCGTCGAGAACGAAGGACATTCCTGTCTGCGTCAGGCCACAAAAGAGAATTTCATTTTTGCCGTTTTCATCGGGCTCGGTAGTCTCCTGCCATTCCGGATCACGAGCACAAGCCAATGCGCAAGGAGATGAAATGAAACGCACGACCCTCTCTCTGGTTTCCATCGCGTCATTCGCGGCAATACCCGTCGCACATGCGCAGTCGAGCGTCACGCTGTATGGCGTGATCGACACGTCGATCACCTACGTGAACCATGCGCAGGGCAAGGACAACGCATGGATGCTCGGCAACAGCAGCGCGGGCAACCTGGCCGGCAGCCGCTGGGGCGTGAAAGGCAGCGAGGATCTCGGCGGCGGGCTGAAGGCACTGTTCCAGCTCGAGAACGGCTTCGACCCGAGCAACGGCCGGCTCGGCCAGGGCGGCCGCATGTTCGGCCGGCAGGCGTTCGTCGGCCTGACGAGCGACCGCTACGGTACGCTCACGTTCGGCCGCCAGTACGATCCGCTCGTCGATCTCGTGCAGGGCATCACCGCCGACAACTATCTGGGCAGCGTGTTCGCGACGCCGGGCGACGTCGACAACTACGACAACAGCTTCCGCGTCGACAACGCGGTGAAGTACACGTCGGCCGTCTATGCGGGCCTGCAGTTCTCGGCGATGTATTCGTTCGGCGGCATCGCCGGGAGCACCGGCGCCGCGAATTCGTATTCGGCCGCCGTGTCGTACAACAACGGGCCGTTCAGCGTCGCGGGCGGCTACTTCCACGCGACCAACAGCCCTGCGTCGAGCAGCCTGCGCAGCGGCTGGACCAGCACGTCGGACGGCACGTTCGACGGCCCGATCAACAGCGGCTATGCGAGCGCGCATTCGATCGGCATCGCGCGCATCGCGGGCCAGTACGTCGCCGGCCCGTTCACGTTCGGCCTCGGCTACAGCAACGCGCAGTACCGCCGCGACGGAAGCTCGGTGTTCGGCTCGAACGAGCACTACAACACGGGGCAAGGCTTCGTGAACTATCAGGCGACCAACGCGCTGCTGGTCGGCGTCGGCTACAGCTATACGCGCTCGGGCGGCGACACGTCGGCCACCTATCACCAGGTATCGGCCGGCGCGGACTACACCCTGTCGAAGCGCACCGACGTCTATTTGAGCGCCGCGTACCAGCACGCCAGCGGCCGGACCGGCGACGGCAACGGCGGCTCGATGGCCGCGCAGGCCTCGATCGGGTCGTACGGTTATGCGGGCACGAGCTCGCAGACGATGGTCAACCTCGGCCTGCGTCACCGCTTCTGATGCAAAACAACGGCCGGCTGCGCGTCGCGCGGCCGGTCGAATCCGCATTGGCCGACACGGCGGCATCGGCTGCCGTTGATTCCGGATCGCCTTGTCATCGCCCTTTTCAGCCCGGCTATCGACTGCCGCGCGATTACCATCCAGTTTGATTCAGCACCGAATTCCCCAAGCCAATGACGCAATGCGTCAGTATTCCGGCGCCGTCACTGCCCCGGTATTCACGCGATAATCCGGCCATTTTTACCGATAATGCTTCGCCGCCCCCGCGATTGGACGCGATGGAAATGCGTGGCGAACGCATGGGCAAATGCAAAGGAAAGTTTGACGCGAGCCATTTGCCTGCTCGCTATGGCACACTTCGCGTCTGCGTAATTTCCTTGCACCGGGCGGTCGGATTCCGCCCCATCCTGCCATGCCGCGTCAGACAACCCGTTCGATCAGCCGAGAAACGCTGAAAATCGCCTCGACGATCGCGATGTCGTGCGCGCTGCACGGTGTCGCCCGGGCCGATTGCCTCGACGACGCGGCCGCGTTCCAGCACGTGAGTGTCAGCCTGATGCGCGGCATCGCGCAGGTCGAGTCGGGCATGAATCCGAACGCCGTCAACACCAATACGAACGGCACGGTCGACATCGGCCTGATGCAGATCAACAGCACCTGGCTGCCGACGCTCGCGCGCGAAGGCATCACGCGGGAAAGCCTGTTCGATGCTTGCACGAACGCGTATGTCGGCGCGTGGATCCTATCGCAGAACATTCGCCAGCTCGGCGCCAACTGGAACGCGATCGGCGCGTACAACTCCGCATCGCCCGACAAGCGCCTCGCGTATGCACGCAAGGTCTATGATGCAATCCGGACCATGCCGGATTCGCCGGATACTCCCATGCCTATCCTTCCACCGTCCTTTACGCCGCCGCAACAGGCCCAGGCGTACAACCCGTTCGCGAGCCTGAGCGTGTCCGCACCGCAGCAGGTCACGCGTCCGCGCACGATCTCGTCGGCCCCGCCGCCCCCGCCGCCGCAGGGCGGCCCCGCCGGTCCGGCCGGCTCGTATAACTTCGGATGGACGGTCACGGGCGCCGACCAGGCGAAGCCGACCCAGGTCTTCGACGATGGCGCGCGGGTGTACGTGCAGTTCAGCGACATGAAACACGTGCCGGCGATCTTCACCGAGACGTCGTCCGGACGCGTGCTGATGTCGTGGGAGCTGCAGTTTCCGTATGCCGTCCTGACGCGTCCGGCGCAAACGTTAATCTTCCAGCTCGGGCCGTTCGAGGCGCGCGCGCAGCGGGGGACGGCGGGGATGACCGCTCAGGGCGGGACGGGAACGGGAACGCAGCGCTCGGGCGCGCCCGCGCCGACGGCTACCGCGGCGCCCGCAGCGAAACAACCGGCCGCGAATGCATCGACCAAGCGCACGGCGTCGACCGACGCACTCTGGTATCTGGACACGCCGTCGACGTCGGGTTCGGCATCGACCGCGAGCACGGCGAATACCCCGCCCGCGTCGAGTCCGTCGAACCCGCCGGCCACGTGGCCCACCGCGGTCACGTCGAACACGCCGCCGCCCGCGACGCCTCAGGCGCCCGCCGCGGCCAAGCCGGCCACGCGCGTCAGCACCGACGCACTCTGGTATATCTCGAAATAGCGCGCGGGCAGGCTGCGCGCGGTCGGCCGGCGCGAGCCGGGCTATCGGGCTATCGGGCTATCGGGCTATCGGGCGACGGTCGTGCCGGACGGTGCCGAGACGGTCGATACCAGCGAGTGGTACACGTCCGCGACGCGGTCCAGGAACGATTTGTCGGGCGCGGTCGCGATTTTCTGCATTGCCCGCGTATTCATGTAGTTCTTGATCGACACGAGGTGGCTCCACACCGACTCGATGTCGCTCTCGGCCATGCTGTCGTGCACGTGCTTCACGAATAGCGGATACATCGCCTCGACTTGCGGCAGGCGCTCGCCCGGATTGTTCCAAAGCCAGAACAGCGCCTGCGCCTGCGGATCGGTGTTGAAAATCGACGGCGGCAACTCGCCGTCGAGCTGCTTCATCGCCTGCTTGCGATCGAACCCATATCCCGGGCGTGTGCCGTGCTGCTTCTGGTAATCGATCTCGCGCACCAGCTTCTCGTAACGCCCGTATGCCAGCGGATTGGCCGCGCCGCCGAGCCAGCCGGGCTTGCGCTGCGCCGCGGCCGTGCGATTCTCGGCCTGGTCGTACCACATGCGCAGCCACTGGACATACACGACCATGTGGCCCTTCAGCTCGCCCTGGATGTCCTTCGGCAGATCGGTCACGACGACCGGGCGCGGCGGCGCCGGATCGGGCACGCGGCACCCGTCCGTCATGTCGGGCACGGGCTTCGGGTTGAGGAAGTCCAGCGGCTCGATCGACGGCTTGAGCGCCGCCGACGGATAGCCGATGCCGGTGCCCAGCGGCATCAGCGGCGGAATTTCGCGCGTCGTCGCCACGAGCTTCTTGACCGCCATCCGGTAGTCGAGCTGGAAATTCTGGATCTCCGGCGGCGCGACGATCTGCTGATACAGCGCACCGTCCTCGTTCGCCAGCGCGCTCAGGCTCGGCATCGGAATGCCCGCGCCATATGCGCGGTGGTACATCATCTCGAGCGGCACGCGCGCCAGCTTGTCGGAAATGCCGTCCTCGCCTTCGATCGCACCGCCGCCCACGTCCACCTGCGCGCCGGGAAACAGGCGCTCCTGGCGCCGGCCGCGCATGTCGGACGGGTCGACACCGAGCATGGTCAGCGGCTTGTACACGCGCAGTTCGTGGGCGGCCGCGTAGTGCACGCATTTCTCGATGTCCGGCGACAGGATCAGATCCGACGACACCGCGTTGCTCAGCGGGATGTAGCCCGTCAGCAGGTTGTCGTCGAAGCGGTTCGTCACGCAATCGAACAGTCCCATGAACTTGATCTTGACCGGAACGCCGTCGTATTGGCCGCCCTTGGCCACCTCGTCGAGCAATTGCTTGGCAAAGGCGAGCGCAAGGCCGCCGCCCATGTCGTAGCCGAAGATCGCGACATGGATCTTGTTCACCGTGCCGGCTTGCTTCGCGCCGGCCACCGCCGCCTTGAAATCCCCTTCCGCTGCCTTCAGGCGCGTATCCACGCCCGTATTGAACAGCGCGGCGCCCAGCTTCGTATCGCGCGTGAGCTGGAACGACTCGGCCAATGCGCCCAGCGATTCCTTGCCGACCTCCTTCAGCACGGTCTTCGGAATCCGGTACGGATACTTGACGACATCGCGCCAGAAACCTTTCCATTCGTGCCGCAGATGGCGCAGCGCACGATTCTTTTCCGACCCGGGCCGCTCGATCGCGCGTTCGATTCGCTTGCGCGCGTCACCCAAGCCGTCTTTCGCCTTCCCGACCAGCGTATCGAACGTGTCGCTCACGCGATTTCCGAACGTAGGATGCCTGATCTTTCCGCTCCGCTTCCACGCGTCCTCGGTGGCCTTCTGCGCCTTTTCCTTCGCCTTGTCGACGGTCTGCTCCTTGAGCTTGTCGCCGGCCTTCTCGCCGAGCGTATCCGTCGCCTTGTCCTTCAGGACCTCGCTCAGCACACCGGTCTCGGGATCGAAATCCGCGCCGAGCCCCGGATAGTAGAAGCGTCGCATGTTCTTGTTCTTCTTGTCGTACGCGGCGTTGAACAGTTTCAGGATGTTGGTTCGCGGGCCGTCCTTCTCGCCGAAGCTGAAGCCGTCGAAATAGAAGCTGACCCACAGCATGTGTTCGCATGCGGGACACATCTGTTCGGCCTCCGCCTTGACGCGGTCCGTCTCCGCGGAGACGGCGTCCTTTTTCAGGTTGATGTCGGCCATGGGGCTCACTTCTCCTGCGTCGGCTTGAGTTCGGGCGCGTTCATGTCGTCGACCCACTGCAGCTCGGCGGTGCCGTTCTTGCGGAAATACACACGCAGATAGCGCGACGTCGGCGATTCCGGCTGAGGAATGGTCACGTCGATCGTCTTGCGTTCGGGCTGGATGCCGCGCTGAATGTCGTCCAGCGGCTGCGCGAATTCCCAGAACAGTTTCACCGTCTGTCCCGGCGTCACCTTGCAGCCGCAGGCGAAGCCGCCGCCGCCGCCGAATGCCTCGCCGTCCTCGCGCGCCGACGGATTGCCGAAGCATCCGGACTTGTGCTCGTTGTCGAGCCAGAATTCGTGAAGCTTGCGGCCGTACTCGTTGTATCCGGTGACACACACGTCATGCGGCTGCGCTGATACGTCGACACCGTGCTTGCTGCATGCGGCGAGCACACCGAGCCCGACCAGCGCCAAAACGTGCATCCCTGCCCTGAATTTCATCGATACCCTCGCAAACTTGCGTCGTTGTTGCGTTCACCGCGCAACGGCGGATCGAACCGGTTATGTGCGTCGTCACCGCGGACGAACCCGTTCATCGCGATCGCGACGAACGCGCCGACGACGGGAACCGCATGGACGAGCGTCCACCATCCTGACTTGCCGATGTCGTGCCAGCGCCGTACCGACACCGCGACGAGCAGCCAGATCATCACGATCGCGAATGCCCATCCGGCCAGATCCACGAATGTCTGCGCCCGCTGCGCGGCGGGCAGATCGGCGAGCGCATCGAGCACGGAGCCGGCGAGCAGCAAAGGCACGGTGACGCTCCACCATTGCATGCGCCCAGCCCGGCCACGCAATGAAAACAAAGCAGCCACGCTCATCGCTGCGCCTCCGGCTCCGTCTCGGCATTCGCGGCATCGCCCAGCTCGATCAGGCGATCGAGCAATGCATCGCACAGCGCGTCGTGATCGTGCCGATGGGCGGCGATGCATTCGGCAACGCTCGCATCGTCGAGCTGCACGTGGCCGACCATCGCCAGCGTCGCGCCGATCCGGTACGCGAGCCGCTCGTCACCCGGCTCCTGCGCGTCCAGCACGTCGAACAGGCGACGCATCCGCGCATAGGTGTCGAACGGATCCGCGTCGACGGGGATCCGGCCGTTGCGTCGCAATTCGGCGAGCACGGCGTCCGGCCGGCTGTCGCGCCGCAACGCGTCGAGCTCGCGGACATCCACACGCGGGTAGAAGAGCCGTTCGTGCCGACGCGGATGCCGCACCGACCCGACGGTGCCATCGCGACGCACCCAGGTCCACGACACGCACGGCGACAGCAGCGCCTGATAGCGGGACTCGGACAGTGCGCCTGCCAGCGCCTGGAACACCGCCGCGTCGTAGAACCGCAGCAGCCCGTCGCGATCGTCGGGTAGCGTCACGCGCGTCCTCACGGCGAGTTTCGGCGCGAGTTCCTCGAGCGGATACACGCTGACCAGCGACAGAAACGCGAATGGCCGCCGCGCGATCTGCCGTTCGAGCAACGCCGGCACGTGCGGCGCACGGTAATCGCACACCAGTGCACAGACCTCCGGATGGCTCGCCTCCGGCTGGCCCGCGAGCACGTTGTGAACCTGCCCTTGCGCGATCAACTCGCGCCAGGGCGCCGCGTTGACCGGCAGTTGCGACCCATCGGCCAGTAGATAGCGATGAGCATCCGGAAACGCCGCTTGCTCGGCGGCTGCCGTCGTTTCCCATGCCTGGAGCAGCGTAGGCATCGTCGTCACCCGCGCGTGGCGATCGCTTCGTGGCGATGCGCGAGATCCCGCATGCATTCGACACATGCGGGCTTGTTCATCGGCGGCAGCTGCACGTTCGCGGATCGCGGGCCGGTCAGCGTGTGCTGGGCCGCGTGGAACGTCGCCTTGCCGGGCGCGCCGATCACGATGTCGTTGCCTTCCATCTTCAGGAACGCGTTGGCGGCCGTGAGCAACAGCCGCTTCGGCGACTGCAGCGCGACACTCGCCTGCGCGCTCGATACCGTCACCGCACGTTGCGCACGGGCGTCGAGCGTCCCGGCGTTCTGCGCCTGCACGGCGACTGCTCCCGTCGCAGCATGAAGCGCGATCCCGACAGCCGACACGGGGCGGCTGCCGCCCGGGTTGCCGTGCGTGTACAGCGCGATACCTTCCTTTGAAACGATGCTGGACTTGCCCTGGACCGTGACCTGCACGTCGCGTCCGGCACTCAGCACGGTTTGCGTACCCGACGTCCACACGTGGCTTTGGGCGGTCAGCGCGACGACGCCGGCCGCGCCGTGCGCGACGAGATGCGGATGCTGCCACGCGAGCGCGGTGCCGCCGCCGGCACCGCCCGCGCCGCTGCCTTCGCGTGTCGCGCCGATCGATGCCTGGCTTTGCTGCAGCCCCTCGATCGCCGCGGGCTGCTGGGTCGTGCCGCCTGCAGTCGCGGCACCGGGCTGCGCCGGGCTCGCGCCCGGCTCCGCGCCCTGCTTGCGCGCGAAGTTCGCGAGCCCCTGCAGCATCTCGCGTTGCTGCGCGAGCACCTGGCTCGCCGCGCTCGCGTCCATCTGGTTGACGCCCGGCGCGGTGCTGATCAGCAAGCCGGCCCCGGCGCGCAGCGCACCGGCCGCCTGCGTCGACAGTTCCGCGCCGTAGCCGCGATCGGCCAGACGCCGGTTGTCCTGCACCTGCTTGATGTGCCCGAGCGTCAGGCCGCTGCCGTGATCGGTCGTATAAAGGCGCGCACTCGACTGGCCGGCCGTATCGTCAAGCATGAATTGCCGCGATCCGCCCGCGCCGGTCTGGCTCGCGCCCAGGTCCTGCGTCTTGAAGCCGGTCAGCACGGCCACGTGGTCGTTGCCGGCGAACCACGCCGCCGCATTGGCCGTGCTGCCGCTCGGGCCGCCCGCCAGCGCATTGTGCTGCGCGTTGGCGTTGCCCTGCCCGTTGTACAGCGCGGCGACCGCGACCGGCCGGTCGGGCTGGCCTTCCAGCCATTCGGTCCAGACTTCCTGACCGACGCGCGGCACGTTCACCCCGCCCCAGTTGTCGCCGCCGACCGGGGTCACCATGCGCGTCCAGGTGCCCGCACCGTGATCGGCCGGCGCATTCGCCGCGCGCGGATGTTCCTCCCGACTCGCGGAACGCGGCCCGCGCTGCGCATGATGCTGGATCCGGATCCGGTGATCGCGTTCGGTGTGAATCGGATCGCCCGCTCCCACCACGATGCTCGTCTGGGCGCCCGGCATCACCGCGACCGGATGCACGCGCGCACCGTGCCCGTTCGGCGTCAACGGACGGTAGGGCTGGTCGAACGGCAGCGCCGTGAAGCGGTTCCGGTACACCACGTCGCCGTCCACGAGCGCACCGCCGGCATGCGTCGCGGCGTCGAATGCCGCGTGCAGCGCCTGCGCGCCGCCGCCCTCGCCGGGCGCCACATCGAGCATCGGCGGAATCGCGCCCAGCCGTTGCGCGATCGCACCATGCACGTCGGCGCCCACGTTCGCACGCGCGTCGTGCTCGACGCGCAGGCACACGAACGAGCGCGACGGGTCGAGCGACGGATGCTGCGACATCGCGAAGTGCAGCCCCGGCCGCAGATCGCGCCGCGTGCCGATGCCTTCGGCCTGCAGCGCCGCCACACGCTGCGCATCGAGTTGCTGCTGGGCACGCTGGTCGCCGATCGCGGCAGTCTGGAACGCGTAGGGACCCGCGACATCGCGATCCTCGCCCGGTGCGACCGCGCCGCTCGCGAGCGCGCCGACCGGACGGGTCGACAGGCTTCGATGATCCCAGCTGGCGCGCGCGACGCTGCCGATGCGCCAGCGGCGCGCGTTCATGAATTGCCGGATACCGCCGCGCGGGTCGCCATCGCTCGTCTGATGGAAACCGACGACCTCGGGTTCAGCCGGCACGAAACGCTGGTTCGTATCGGCGAGGACGAGCGTGTGCTTGCCGAGGTCCGTCGACTGCGCATCGCCTTCGTGTTCAAACCAGTAGAAGATGCCCTCTTCCGCCCACAGTCGCTCGAGAAACGCGAAATCCGATTCTCCGGCCTGCGCGGTCAGGCTGCGGTTCGCATATCTCGCCGGATCGGCGAGCGCCCAGCGCCATGCCGGCGCGATCGCGCCACGCGCGTAGTGCGCGAAGATCTGCTCGCTGATCTCGATCACGCTCGCGTTCACGAAGTTGTAGCTGTCGACGCGCTGCTGCAGCAGCGCGAGCCACGGTTCGACGACGAGCCGCACGCGAGCGAGGCCACCGTTGTAGCCGACGAGTTCCGCAGCCATCACATGGCCGTGGAACGGGCGCCGTGCGTCGTGCCCGTCCGCGACCTGCCATTCGACGAGGATCGGCGCACCGATCAGCTTGTCTAGCGGCACGTCAGGACGCTCGGTCAGCGCGGTGACCTGGAACCGGAAGCCGCCGCGATCGAGCGACTCCCATCCGTGCAGGCTCTCGGCGACAAGCTTGTCCGCGCCAAGCGGCGTGGTCAGCCATAGAAACCGGTCGTGCTGCGACCAGCCGCGGAAGAACGTCTGGATGAGGTCGGATTGGGTCGACATGGTGGGTAGGTTCGGGGTTCGCGGGGGGCGGTATCTTGAATCAGGGAGTTCGACGTGCCCGGCATTCGCATTACTGTTCGGTCAGTTCGACGGCGGGCAGCGAATCCATTCGCGTAAACACCTTTCCATTCATTTCATCGGGCGTCTGGATATTGAGGTTGGCCACGGCTCCGATCCGGTACGCACCCGCCAGAATCTGCCGTGCCGAGGAATCCGGATCGAACTCCAGATCCGCATAGGGCACCACGAATTCGATCTTGACCGGCTGTCCCGGCTTGATGGAAATCGCCGACGCATAAGAGCGGGAGACAGCGCTCAGATACTTTGCAAACAGTTTGACCTTGAACTTGATACCGGAGTCACCGAATGCCCGGATCTGAAAGTATTGCACGCTCGGGTGTGCCCACTTTGGCGACCATTGCTCCGGACCGTCGATGACGACCTCCTGTTCCCCATCATTCTTGAACACGACATCCACCACCAGATCCCGCGATGCAGAGTGCACGGCAAACTCCGGATGCAGATTGATTTCGGGCGTGCCGTGGTCAAGCAGATCCTGCGCGAGGTCGTAAAGAAACGCCAGCTTGCCACTGAACGCGTCGCTGGATCGATATTGAAGCTGGCCCTCGTAACGCATCCCGTTCTGCTCGAACGAATATCTCAGGACCGATCCGATATTCCGGCCCGGTACCGAAGCAATCTCGTGATTGGCGAGAATCCGCTTGACCTGCTCGATCTCCGGTCGGAAACGATCGTTCAGTTCTGCCGTGTATTTTCCGATGCCCGTGTACTTCGCCGGCGGCATGATATCCAGATCCCGTCCGCGCGAATAGTAGGCAACGCGATTGCCATCGAACGTGAACGCCAGTGGGGGTGAAGGATTGGTTTGCCCTGGACTGTTTTCCATCGCGAAGTAATCCCCGGCTTCTCCGGCCAATGCGGCTTCCGTCGCGCCGAACAGAAACACCGCCGCCAGAAAATACGGCACGCGTCGCGCGATTCCGTCCGTGCGGCTTCCCGCTCGGCGAGCACCTTTTCTCCTCCGGATCATCGCTATCGCGCGTGGCGTGCGTTCAGTCTGAATCATGTCATTCCCGCGTCAAACCGACTGACGGCACCGGATCCGTCCATGTGATGAACCTGCCGGACATCTCGTCCGGTTTGTCGACATTGCCCTGCATGCGACCGACAAAATCGTAGGTGCCGGTTTCCATGCGCTGAATGGGCGAATCGCTGTCGAACGACAAAGCATCGTAGGGAACCGCGAACCCGAGCCGGATCACGTCGCCCGGCTTGACGGTGATTCCACTGGCGTAGCGGCGCGACGCTTCGATCAGATACTTGCTGCCGAGGCGGACCTTGAAGTCGGCGCCCGCGCTGTTGCTCCCCCGGATTTCGACGTATTGCCGACTCGGGATCGCAAGGTTGTCCGTCCAGGTATCCGGACCATCGATGACGACCTCGCGCCGGCCTTCGTTACGGAATTCGACTTCGACCAGCAAGCGATTCGAGTCGGAACGAATCGACAATGCCGGACGAAGATTGATCTCGGGTTCTCCGTGGCTCAGCAGTTCCTTCGCGAGCGAATACAACGCGATGATTTTGTCCTGTACCGGCTTTTCCGCCTGGTAGTTGAACGCACCTTCGTAGTGGTGTCCATCCATGTCGAACGAATAGGACAGAACAGGTCCCGCGTTGACCGCGTCCCGGACCGCCGCATCACGTTTGCTCAACACGTGTCGAATTTCCGCGAGCTGTCCCGCATAGGTGTCGCTCGATTCGACCGTATATTTCCCGATGCCCAGATAGCGGCCCTGCGAACTGTGATCGAGGTCTCTTCCGCGCGAATAGTAGGAAAGCGTCTTGCCGTCATCCTTGATCACCATGGTCGGCGCGGGGTTGGTCTGTCCGGACCCGCTGCGGATTTCGAAATAGCCACGCTCGTTTTTCGCAGACGCCATGTCCGTCACTCCAAGAATCAGTGTCATCGCCATCAGAACCCGTGTAAAACGCATCATTTCAGGACTTCCCACTCGATGTCGGTCTTCTTCTGGAACCAGTCGCGGAATCCGTACATGTAGTACTTCGGAATCTCGGGATGCGGCAGAAACATCCCCTCCCCCATCAGATTCGTCGAAGAAGTCCGCTGCCAATTGTCCTGGAGCTGCGGCATCGTGACGTCGACTAGTTTCTGCGCATTAATATAGGCGCCGTAAACGGTCCCTTTGTTCTCGAAGTACTCGTCCGGCCACCCATAGTGGTGTCCTGCCTCGTGAATGATGGCGTTTTGCGTAGCCTCACGCGTTGCCTTCTTCTTCTCTGGATCCCACGTGACCTGCACCTCGCCCCAGTTCTCCGAATTTGCCCGCGCCTCCATCGGGTACAGACTGATGGTGCTGTGAAATCGCCCGGTCGTCGTGACGAATTCGATTTCCTGCTTCAACTTCACCTTGCAGGTACAGTTCTTGCCGAGCGGACATTTCCTCGGCTGCATGTAGTAGTGGTTTCGGTTCAGGCCGCTTTCGATCCGCTGCTTGAAACCCGCGAGATCGGCCGAATTGCCAGGCCGCTCGACCTTCTCCCAGACGACCCTGTCATCCTGCGGCCCATCGCCGTCGTACGGTATCGAAACTGGCTTACCGGTTTTCCTGTCCACCAGCAACCGGCCGTTCGTATACTCATGCTGATCCATGAGCACGACCCGAAGGCGAACCGTTGCGGTCAACGTGGCCGTTGCCGGCGTGTATTCGATGTCGTACATGCCGGTCGACCCGGAAAAGCGAAGCAGAATCGGCTTCTGATTTTCGAGCACTGCTCGGCCGTTCGCGTCGGTCTGATAGTAGTCGACAAGCCCCATATCCGGCTGATATTCCAGCTCCTTGAGTGGCGGAATATGAAGGTTGCATGGGGCGACGGATCCGCTAGGGCCGCTCTTGGGTAGTCCCTCGAGTTCGTCCGACACCGGCACGGGAGCCGAATGTCCGAGTTGCGGCTCCCGCGGCAACGTGGAGTCGGCTGAGCCAGGACCCATCGACGCGGCCGGCTGAGCGGGCAGTGTCGGCGTCGAGATCGGCTGGTTCGATGCACTCGCGAACGTCCGCGCCGCGCCCACCGCACCACCCGCCCCCGATGCCGTCGCACCGGCGATCAAACTCGCCGCACCCGCCAGACTTCCGCCCGCCGCCACCGCCCCCCGCCCCGCCGGACTCGCCGCCAGCGCCTGCACGAGAAAGTCGCACGGATCGCCCTGCGGCAACACCGGCAGCGCCGGCAGCTTCACGCTCGTCGCGCGCGGCCCCGGGAACGGATGCCCGCCTGCCTTCACCGCGAACTGCCCCGGCGTCTCGACGATGATGTCGCCGCCCTTCAGCGTGATGCGGTTCGGTCCCTGCTGCAGCACGATCGCCTCCTGCGCGAGCACGTCGACGCGCTCGTCGGTGGACGTCACGCGCACGGTCTGGTCGCCGAGAATCTCCATCGTCGACGCGTGCGCCTCGACGCTCACCGGCCCTTCGCCCGCGATTGCCTTGAGCCCGCCCGCCACGCTGTACAGGCTCATCGCATCGCCGGTCGCAGCGGCCACGGTCGCACCGGCGCCCACGTGCGCATCGCCTTGCGACGTCAGGTGAACATGCTGTGCCGCATACGACACCGCGCTCTCCGGCGTCGTCACCACGATGTTCTCCGGCGACTCCATCAGCACCGCGGGCGTCGCGAATCGCTCGACGGGGTTGCCGCCGTCGCGCTGCGTCCCGGTCGGCTTGGTCGCGCTCTGGCCGCCCACGCTACCCGCATACTTGCCGTCCTGCGCGGGATCGATCGCCTTCAGGAAATCCGTCTGCGCCGCGTTCGCGCTCAGGCCGACCGCCTGCGCCCCCGTCGCCGCCGTGTCGAGTTCCTGCGCCGTTTTCGCCGCGTCCTTCAATTGCTCCACGCGTTCGGCGACATCCATCTGCGTCGACGCGCCGAGCCGGCGCGCGGTACTCGACATCAGCACGCCCGCGCCGGCCCGCACGACACCCCACCCCTGCGTCGCCAGCTCGAAGCCTTCTCCGCGATACGCGCCGCGCATCGTGCCCTGCTGGTCGATCAGATAGCCCTGCGCGAGTCGCGTGCCGGCAGTCGAATTGCTCAGTTCGTGACGCAGTTGCCCGGCCGCATCGTCCATCACCCAGCGGCTGCCCGGCTGTCCATCGAGGGTTTGCGTCTGCAGGCCCGTCAGCGTTCCCGGATGATTGGCATCGCTGCCCTCGCCGGCCGAGAACGGCGGACGTACGCGGCCGCCATACACCTGGCCCAGCACGACCGGCGCATCGATGTTGCCCGACTCGAAGCCGACCACCACTTCCGCCCCCACGCGCGGCGCAAACGCATGACCGAAATTCGGCCCGGCCGCCTGTTCGGCGACGCGAACCAGGATGCCCGAACGGTGATCGCCCGGCGCATGGCCGGCCGGATTGGACCGGCTTGCCGTCTCCGTCAGCCCGCCCGGCAACGGCGCGACACCGCGCATCCACGGAAACTGGATGCGCACCTGGTGATCGCGCGTGCTGCTGACCCGCCCGCCCGGCTCGCCGACCACGATCGCGGTCTGCACGCCATATACCGTCGGCCGGTCGCGGAACGGCGGCACGATCGGCGCGCCTTCCGGCACCGCGACGAAACGGTTGCGATACAGCCCCTTGTCGAGCTCGCCGCGTCCGAACAGCTGCCCGATCTGCGCGCCGAGGTTGTTCACGGCCTCGTGCTCGATCGACAGCGGCACGAAACGAACGGCGCCGCCCAGATAATCGTTCAGCGTATGTACGTTGCCGGTCTCGAGCGTGCGCGACGAGCCGCCGCCGCGGTAGATCCGCTTCGCGAGCTGCAGCGCGTCGAGACGCTGTTCGGCATAACGCTGCGCGTCGCCGCTCGTGTCGAAGCGGCCGGCGCGCTGGCCGTCGAAGATTTCCCGCACCGGCAGCAGCGGCGCGTTGGCGTCGGCCGGCTGTTGCGCATGACCGGCGAGCGCATGGAGTTCGCTGGCTTTCCAGCTCGTCGCCACCACACGATCCGGCACGAGCTGACGCCGATCGGAGAATTGCGTCATCACGCCGTCAGGATCGCCGACGTCCTGCGCGTTGAACGCGATCGCGCTGCCGTCGGGCAGCCGCGCATGGCGGTCGAACACGACGACGGTATGGTCGCCCGACGGCGCCTTCCCCGCATCCTGCCCATGCTCCATGCGAAACGACAACCCGGCTTCGGACAACTGCCGCAACACGAACTCGAGATCGGTTTCGCGATACTGGCCGCGCAAGCGAAACGATCGCAGCGGCTCGACGCGTTCATGGCGCCACTTCGCTTCGGGATAGTCGCCGAACACGCGATCGCAGATACCCTCGACATCGAGATCGACGAAATACAGGCAATTGCGGCGCAGCTGCAGCAACGCGAGCCACGATTCCATCGTGAGCCGGTAGCGCGTGAATTCGCCGTCGCTCTCCGCATAAGCGGCATGCGTGACGTAGCCGTTCCAGCATCGTTCGCCCGATGCCGTCGCCAGACGCAGCCGCATGGCGCTGCCGATCAGCGGCGCGAGATCGAGAAACGGCTCGCTCGACAGCACGTCGATCTCGAACCGGAACGATTCGCTGATCCCTTCACGACCGTGAAAGCGCTCGACCACGAAGGCCCCCGGCATCGCGGTGTCGATCTGGATATGACGGGTCGCCTGCCCGTACCCTGTCAATGCGGCAACTAGATCCATGTCGTTTCTCGGCAATCGCGCGCGCATGCGTGTCGCGCCGGCTGGTTCGTATCGAATCGGTTCATCGGAACAGCTTGCTCATGTCGACGTTGCGCTGCAGTTGCTGGCGCATCGCTTCCATGTCTTCCTGCACGCTCGGCACATGGGGCGCGTCCCAGCGCGCGCCGTTCACGTAGACGGTGCGCCAGCGCAGGTAGCCCCAGACGAACGAAAACTCGCGCCCCGAATCCTGCAGCGCGAGCCCCCCGGTGACTTTCGGGTCGGTCAGGATCGCGCTATCGGTCGGCGCGGTTGCGTCTCGGGCCGCACGAGCCTTCTGCGCGGCCTGCTGCGCGGCGTCGTAGCGTTTCAGAACATCGATCTGCTGCGCGGTCAACGGCGAACGCGGTTCAGGCTCCGGCGCTACGTTGACGGCCGGCCCGAGCCCGAACGCCCCTGCTCCCATCGCCTGCATGATCTGCGACGGTCCCGGCACGCCGAGCTGCTGACGCTTCCTCCACTCGGCATGCCGGCGCTCGAACTCGGCCTGGCGCGTTTTCAGCGCGTTGATCTGGTTGTGATTCCACACGTCGTCGTCGTCGCCGAGCGGCTTGAACCACGCGCGCGAATCGTGCATGAAGTTGTCGTACAGCGCGCTGATCGGCGCTTCCGGCGGCCCCATGTTCCAGTCGCCGCGCACCTCGAGCCACTGCTTCCATTTCTCGTCGAGCTGCAGCTGGAAGAAATCCTCGGCGCGCTTGGCGCTCGCGCGCACCAGCGGGCCAACGAACGGAATCGAGGACTGCAGGCCCGCGGCGATCGGCAGGACGGCCGGCGACATGACGGCCGCCGCCTTCGGGTTCTGCGTGATCTTCCGGCTGACCGCGTTGCCCGCGTACCGGCTTACGGTCGGTCCGCCTGCTTTCTCGCATTCGAGCAGATCGCGCCATTCGAGCCGCAGTTCCTCGTTCGCGCTGTCGAGATCGACGGCATCCTGCGGATAAGCGGCCTTGGCGGCGAGAAACGACGGTTGCGAACGCAAATTGTCGAGCCGCATCTTCCGCCAGCGCAGGTAAAGCCCGTAGTGCGCACGCATCAGGCCCGGCGTACCGTACTCCTTCGCGTAGTAGTAGCTCGCACTCGTGTTCACGTACGCGGAAAACGCGCGCGTGAGCGCCGGCGAAATCGCGAACGCCGCCGCCGCTTCGGCGGCGACGCCCGGACCCTTGATGTCGAGCGGAACACCGGCCTTGCGCGCTTCGCGATACATGTCGAGCAGCGGCACCTGCGACAGCTTGTCCGCATCGCCGGTGCCGCGCCCCTGTTCACCCGGCCCATAACCGCCGCCGACGTCCGAATGCACGCCCGGATAGACGATCTCCTCACGCCCGTCCAGCGACGCGTCGATCAGGTCGAGCGGAAACGATCCGCGCGGCTCGTGGGCCGCGACCATGTGGACGCAGCGGCGCACGTACTGCGGCACGCTCATCAGTTCCTTGCGCCCCCAGCCGCCGTGCCCGTCGAACAGCGTCGCGGCCGTGCTTTGCGCGATGCCGACCGACGCGACCGTATCGAAGATGCCGAGAAAGTCGTACGACACGGGTACGCCGCACAGGCTGAAATCGGAGTCCAGCGCATCGGCCAGCCAGTTCGAGAACGTGCGAGCCTCGGCCGCGCCGCGCGAAAAACCGAACACGTACAGCCGAATGCGCTGCAGTTTCGGCTTGCCCTTCACCAGCAGATCGCCGACGCGGGCCTTCAACTGCGCGCAGCGGGCCCGCAATGCGACGCGGCGTTTCTCGTCCCACGCACGCATCGTCGCGGTCCAGTTCGCCGTATCGACTTCGCCCTTGAGCTGCGCCCAGATCGTGTCCCGATCCCAGGTCAGTTCGATCCCGTTCTGCTCGGCGGCCATCAGCTTCAGCGCTCCGACGCTCGAACTGCCGCGCGCGTGGATGTCGCCGAGACTGCCCGGCTTGGGCGGCGTACCGCCGAGATCGATGCCCTTGAAGTTCAGGTCGACGCTGACGGCTTTCGCGAGTTCCTTGTCGCTCTTGCCGAGCGCCGCGGACAGCGAATTGCCGAACGCGTGCGCATGCACGACGTTATGGATCTGCAGCAGCGCCCAGTTGATGCGTCCCTCGCCGGCCCACCCCGTCGCGGCGCCGGCCGCGGCCTGCAGCCCGACGCCCTGGTCGCCGATCTCGTCGACGAACGGCGTGCCGACGCCGGCCACGTAGATGGCGCTGTGATACTGGTCGCGGGGAAACACGTCGAACAGCCGCGCGACGTTGCTGTGCTTGCCGCCCGCACGATCGCGATCGGCGTTGTTGCGCGTGCCGTCGAAGAAGATGCCGATATGCAGCGTCTTGCAGCAACTCATCCCGTCGTCGTCGTGCAGCCGGCGCATGATCGCGTCCTGCTCCTCCCGCGTGACGACGCCGACGTCAGGCCGATCGGCGCTCGCGAAGCGGAAACTCATCGCGCGATCCTCCTGTCGGGATTCGGGCACTGCGGGTCGCTGTTGCGCAGCGTGAAGTGCCCGGGACACGCTTCGTCGGGCGCCTGCAGATTTTCGGGGAAGCCGCGGTAGCCGGGCATCCACTGCGACGCATAGACCTTGATGCGGTCGTGCGGAAAGAACAGGACCCACAGGAAGCCGTCCGAGAAGGTGTCGTAGCGCTCGACCGGCACGACCCGGCTCGCGAGCGCCTTCGGATCCTTTCTGTACAGGTTGTCGTCCCGCCACTGCAGATTGACGGTCAGCCCCGGATGCCATTGCTTCGGCAACGCGACGCAGCAGATGATCGCGCCGCCGCCGCTGCCGATGCGCGCCGGCACCGTCCCGCCCCAGGTGCCGTCGACGTAGAACGTGCCGATCGGAACGTCGGTGTAGTTGAGCGCATTCAGCTTCAACCCCATCGTGCCGGATTCGGCCGCCGCGCTTGCGACGCCCGACGCACCGCTTGCCGCCCCGGCCGCATTCGACGCGGCAGGCGACACGTCGGTCGCGCGCGAGCATCCGGCCGTGCCGAGCAGGATGGCCGTGAACATCAGCAGTCGAGCGGCAAACGTCGTGGAACCGGCATTCAAACTCATCTTGTCATCCTCTTGTCCGACGCCGTCCGGCGCGAATCGCTATCCATTGCGTACCCCGTCGCATGCATTGCCGACACGTCCGTGTCGTCGCCTGCACACCAACCTGTATCGTTCTATGCGGACGACGTCGCCGGTGCCAGTTCCGTCACCAGAAACCCGGCCGCCACGAGCGCATCGAGCGCGGCCCGCGACGCCGCCGCGGGCGGCCCGTCGTGCCGCGCCCACGCCGTGCTCACGCACGCATGGACTTGCGATGGCGTGGCCACCAGACGGCCGAAACTCTCCGGACGCTGGCGAACATGAAAAATCAGCGTGTCGATCTTCGCTGCCTGCCGAAGCCGTTCGATCTGTTCGTCGTCGAGCACGTATGGCTCGCCGCTGCGCCCTGCGTCCGCCTCACCGTCAGCCGCCTCGCCCGCAGTGCCGAAATCGAGTGCGACGAGCGCCCCGGTGCGGTCGAACACGTGCCACGCATCGATGCCGTCCGTGAAGCGGCGGCGCTGGGCGGGTGTCAGCGCCGCGAGCCACGCGGGCAGGCAACGCGTATCGGCGAGACGCACCAGAAACGCTTCGTCGTCGACCGCCGCAATCGCCTCCATCTGTCCACGCAGATGCGCGGCAAGCGCGACCGTCTCGCGCGCGCCGTGCAGCAGGCTCACCATCGGCCGTCCCGACGTCTCGCGCAGCACGGTCTCCAGTATCGCCCCGCGCGCCGCCGCGTCGGCCGGCAACGGCACGACGCACGGCGAAATCGCCAGCAGGTCGTCGCCGTCGTACACGCCTTCGTACAACACGATGACGGCATCATTGCGCGCAACTGCGTGCATCCGCTCACGCAGCGCCGGCGCGAAGCCCATGTCGAGCAACAGATGCCAGCGGCCGCCCGCCGGCGCGCGCTCGACAAGCGCATTCAGCCGGTCCGGCGTGTCGTCGGGATAGCGGTCGATCCAGTCGGTCGCGTCGATCGTCATGTTCAGATCGCCTTGCCCGCGAGCGCGCTGCCGGACTGCATCGCGTGCAGCAGGCATTCGACGCAGACCTTTTCGGGAAACTGCGGCAACGGCGTATTCAGTTGATCGGGGCCCACGAATGCGTGCTGCGCGGCATACACGACGAATTTACCCGGGCAGCCGAACGTGACGTCGCCGCCCTCGATCGTCACGTGCGCGCCGCCGCTCACCGCGAGATGCACGGTCTTCTTCGCGGCGATCTCGACGTCCGCGCTCGCGGATGCGAGCTTCAGGTCGTCGCGCGCGCGCAGGCCCAGCACATCGCGCTGCGCCTGCAGCGTCAGTCCGTCCTTGCCGGCGATCATGCTGATGCCGACGCCGTCCGCATGGCTCGCACCGGCCAGCCAGCCGATGCCCTGCCCACTATGAACGCGCAACTGCTGCGCGACGGCGAGATTGAAGTCGCCACCGCTGCCGAGCGACAGCGTTTCGCCGGCTGCCCATTGCAGCGCCTGCCCGGCGACGATCCCGTAGCCGCCCCGCGCCTCGATGCCGAGCACGGGGTCGCCCGTATGCGGCAGTGCGTTGCCGGCCGATCGCTGTGCGGCGTCGGCCGACGCCTGCGTGTAGCCGTTCGCGCCGACCGTCGTCGCGAAGCTCTGCGCGAGCGCGTCGAGCGGCGCGGCACTGCCGTTGAGCGACGACTGGCCCGCCTGCTCGACGCCGCGCTGCGCGGCGAACGGCAGCGTCCCGTGCGTATCGGCAGTCTTGTCGAACCGGCCGACGAGTGCCGCGTGCCGCGCGAGCAGCGCCTGCAGCGCGGATGCATCGCCCGCCGGCTGCGCGGCGCCGGCGGGCGCATAGCTCGACACGAGCAGGCCGCGCGTCGCACGCATCGCACCGTATGCATCCGTGCGCAATTCGAGGCCCTGGCCGCGAAAACTGCCGAGATAGTTGTCCGCCTGATGACGCAGATGACCGAGGTTCAGTTGCGTCGCCGCGTGCGTGGTCGCCATCTGCAGGCGTCCCATGCCGTCGGAATCGTCAGCGACGAGCTGGTTGTGGCCTTGCCCGTCGAAGCCCTGGCTCTTGAAGCCCGACAGCGCGCCGGCGTGATTGTGGCGATCCGTGCCGCCGCCGGCGCCGTGCCACGCGGGGCTCATTCCGCCCGCGAGATTGCCCTGCGCGCTCGGCGCATGATCGCCCGCCTGCGTGTAGATCGACGCGTCGAGCGGCTTGCCGGCCGCACCGCCCGGCGAAGGCGGCTCGCCGCCTTCGCCGCGGCCGTTGAACAGGCCGCCGAGCACGATGGGCCGGTGGATCAGCCCGTGGTGAAACTGCACGAGCACTTCATGGCCGATGCGCGGCACCTGCTGAAGGCCGTGCCCGTCGCTCGCAAGCCGTTGTATGGCGCGCGTCGGATAGGTGCCCGCATCGTCCTGCGCCTGCCAGTGAAACCGAACGCGCAGGCGGCCCTGCGCATCGGTGTGCACCGGCCCCGTCGAACCCGCCTGCGCGCTACCGGTCGGACCGACGACGATCGCCGTCTGCGCGCCCAGCGCCGTCGGCGCCGGATTGAGCCGCTGCCCGGTTCCGTCGGCCAGCGTGGGCCGCCAGACCTGCGTTCGCGGCACCGCATCGAACCGGTTCGCGTAGCCGCCGGTCTTCGCTTGCCGAAGCACGCGCGGATCCAGCGCCGCCGCCGGCAACGGTCCGAGCCGCCGTTCGATGGCTTCCATGACGGTCGCCGGAAGGTTGTTGATCCCGACGTGCTCGACGCGCGTCAGCAGAAAATCCTCGGGCGCCGCGGCGCCGCGCACCGCCTGCCAGCCGGCATCGACGAGTTTCAGCGCGCGTCCGGCCCGCGCCGTGCGCAGCGTGCCGTAGCCGGTCCAGACACTGGCGCGCGACACGATCGCATCGGCCTGGCGCCGTACCGTGTCTTCCGCTTCGCGCAAGTTGTCGAACGCCTCCGGCCCGACGTCGTCGTAGAGCTCGCGCACACCGTCCGGCCTGCCGAGCGTCGTGCTCGCGGTGGTCGCCCGGTTCACGCGGTAGTCGCTGCTGATCAGCGTGATGCGATCGGCCATGAGCGACAGCGACTGCCCGATCCCGAGGATCACGTCGTCGGCGCCGGTCGCCGCGCCGCTCGAGCGGCGCGGCACCCCGCCGCGTCGCGCGGACGTATCGTCCTCGGCCAGTTGCGCGCTGTCGTCGAACACCAGCATCGTGTGCCCGGCAGGCGCGTCCTCGTCCTCGACGAAACAGAACCCGAGCCCGGCCTCGGCCAGCAGATGCTGCACGAATTCGTAGTGCGTATGGGTTCGGTACTGCACGCGATATGCGGCCGGCCCCACCGCGTCGAGACGCCGACCCGCATCCGGCGTGAGGCGCCACCGCGCGATCCCCGCGTACGGCGCGAACACCGTGTCGAGCACGCCCGCAAGCGTCTGGTTCACGAAGGTCCGCTCGTCGCGGGCATGCGTGAGTGCCGCGAGCCACGGCACGATCCGGAGATGGTAGCGGGCGAGGCCTGCGTCGTAACCCATGCACTCGGCCTCGGCGACGAGGCCGCTGCGCAGCGTCGTCGTGCCGTTCGCGAGCGTGGTGCGAATGGCGGCACGCTGCCCGAGCATCGCGTCGAGATCCAGTGCGGGATCCGTCGACAGCGCATCGACGTTCCATTCGAAGAGATCGGAGAGCGATTCGCGGCCGGCCCAGCGCTCGATTTGAAATGCGGCGAGCGCACCGGAGCCGTCCAGCGAATACAGGCGATTGAATGCGCCGAAAAGAGACGCAAATTCCGTGATGACGCTCATGCGGTTCCCGCTCTCTCAGGATTTGACGTTTTTAAATGCATATTGCTGCGACCAACACGGGACGATGCACGATTGCCGGCATCGCGATCGCCACGCCGAACCGGCAGGAAACGCGCGGGATTCCCCGCAACACCACTCGTCGGCGCGCTGAACTCGCGCCAGTTGGGCCGAGTGATGCGCCCCCATTTTAAGTAAGCTATTTTAAATTACACCGTCAGCATTCGCCATAGGCAAACAGCCTAGATTTAAAAATTCATCCCTTGACGTGCGGTCTTCACGCACGATAATGACTGCCTTCAGTTCGAAAGATACATTACGATCCAATCGAATCAGGCAATTATTCCCGAAAGGTAATAAATACCTGATTCGACCGGAATCAATTCGAAAAGCGTTGCCGATCGCAGTCGCGACGCTGCCCGCACCCGGCGGCGAAAGCCCGATGCATCGCCGACGATCCAGCCAGGAGGCCCATCCGGATGACTCAACCCTTCATCGTCCTCGGGGACAAGCATAGCCATGGCGGCACCGTGACCAGCGCGTCCACGCAATCGTCGGTCGACGGCCGCGGCATCGCACGCCGCAACGACACGGTGACGTGTCCGATCCACGGCCCGAATCACATCGTCGACGGCGACGACACGATGATCGTGCAGGGCGAAGGCGTCGCGCGCGACGGCTACAAGACGGCCTGCGGCGCCGCACTGGTCGCGAGCCGGACGGCGGGCAGCGACGGCAACTGACACGCGCCGCCGCAAGTCACGGGAGAATCGAGGGAAATGATCACGGGGTTGCGCAAGACGGCATTCGTCGCCGCGCTGTTCGTCGCGGTGTGGGTCGCCGTGTTCGCCTGGTGGAAAACGAGCCGGCATGCACCGACCACCAAGGAGTTACTGCTGTGCGGGCTCGTACTGCCGGCGGCGCTCGCCGTCTGCGCGGCATGGCTGCGCCGGGGGCTCGGCCAGCGTCCGGCGCTCGCGGCCGCCGTACCGCCGAGCGCACCGGCATCGACCGACGCCTCTGCCGCGCAGGACCCCGCGTCGCACACCTGGGCGGCCCTGCTGCTCGACAGCAGCGTCAGGCTGCCGACGGGGGCGACGACCGCGGACATCGATGCGGCGGCCCGGGAAGAACGTTCCGTCGCGCTTCATCCCGAACTGCGACGCCCGGACGGAACCGGCGTATTCGCGAGCACCGTCGACTCGGTCTCGCTCGACCGATTCGATGCGAGCCTGCTCGCGCCCGACGCGCGGGAAGCGCTGCAGGACGAGCACTGGCGCGGGCTGCTGCTCGCCGCCGATGCGCTTGACGAATTGCGCGAACGTCATGCCGTGTTGTCCTGCGCGGGCGCCGACGCGCCACCGATCAGGCTCCACCTGCTGATGCCGGAGCGCTGGCAACCGGTCGCCGCCACGCTCGCCGCATGGCTCGATGCTCACGCCGCGCGCGAAGCCGTCGCACCGGGCATCGCGCGCGCGCAACTGCGCACGGTCGCCGATCCCGTACAAGCTTGGGCGGTCGTCGACGAACTGATCCAGGCATTGCACCTGCAACCGTCCGGCGATCTGCACCTCGTCCTCGCGTTCGACTCCACCGCGAGCCGGGACGCGGTCGACGCGCTGGATCGCGCAGGCCGGCTCTACGGCCGCGATCGGCCGAACGGCATGCCCCCCGGCGAAGGCGCATGTGCATTGCTGCTCGGTCATCCCGACGCGCCGCATGTGACGCCCGTGCCGTCGGTCCATCGGCTCGCGTCCGCGCGCCGTGCGGGCTCCGCCGATCACGGCAAGGCCGAATCGACAACGCTCGGACAGTTGCTCGCGGCGGTCAATACTCGACTGTCGACGTTGCGTCCCGAACTGTCGGCATCCGGTTTCGTCACCGACGCCGATCAACGCAGCAGTCGCCGCACCGAAGTCGTGACGGTCGGCGAGCAGCTCTGGGGCAACACTGCCGCCGAGCGCAGCCGCCACCTCGGGCTTGCCAACGGAACAAGCGGCGCGGCGCTCGCACTCGCCGCGCTGGCCGTCGCCGCCGATCGCGCGACAGAGGGAGGGCAAGCGGTATTTGCGGCATCGGTCAGCGATCCGCTCGTCCGCGGGGTCATGCTCGTCACGCCGGCGATGACGGTCGACACCGCGGCGGCGGCGCCGCAATCCGGAACGGTCGCCGCATGAGCGGACGCGCCGGCGGGTGCGTCATGACGCGTGCACGCGTCCGTCTACACTGGTATCGAAGCGCATGAGCGGCGCGGCTACCGATGCCGCTGCCCCGCGGCGGCGAATTGCAACGCGTGCCGCCGCTCGATCGGCCTTGCACGCCGTGCACGCCTCCAATTTCCCGCGTGCGCAAGCGCCGTCGCCCACGACCGATCGTCGGCGGCGGCCGAATCCGTCACCCGCGCCGCACCCAGATCACCTTGCCGTCGCGAATGCCGAGATTGCGGCGTTCCTGCCGGTAATCCATCGTGCCCGGCAACGATTTGCCGTCGCGCTCGAGCACGCGCCACGGGCAACCGTCGAGCAGCGCGGCCGCGTCGGCCTCGGCCTTGCCGACCAGCGCGTCGTCCGGCCCCGCGTCCGCCTTGCATGCCTGCGACGTGACTGCCGGCTCGCCGTTCATCATCATGCCGCCCGCGGTCGCATTCTTCGTTTTCATGTCCGTGCATCCCGCAAACGTTGCGCCCGCAACCAGCGCCATCATCATCGCGATCGTCTTCTTCATCGGTTTCTCCCTTGCGCGCCCGGCGAAACAGGTGCGGCGCGCCTCGCCCGCCTGGCGTTGCATACATGATTGGTTTGCGCGCATCGCCAGCCGTTTTCCGGCGGATGCCGGCCGGCCAACCGCGACCTCGCGCGCTTCGGCCGCGCCGGTTCGGCTAGCGGAGCCTCGGGGCCGGCCCGAAGCCAAAGCCAAAGCCGCCTGCATGTTACCGCAGGCGGTCGGCCGCCACGGCGCGGCGCCCATGCATCGCGCAGCGCCGCGGCTCAATCGCGCCGCCCCATGCCTGCCGATGCAACGCGGCACTCGGGGCCGCCGTCGACAATCCGCTCAGAACTTGTACGTCACGCCGGCCATGCCGTAATAGTTGCTGCGCGTCTGGACGATCGGGCTGTCCCCATAGCGCCCGAGCAGCCGCGTCATGCCGCCGGTCGCGCGCACCGACCAGTGCTGCGACAGATCCCAGTTCCACGCCAGCGACAGCGTCGCGCTGTCGACCCCGCCGCTCGTCGAATACGGCCGGAACCCGCTCGTCATCGACTGCGCGTCGGTCACGCCGTAGAACGTCTGCATGTAGCGGCCCGTGCCGGCATGCACGCTGCCCGTCACGACGATCGTGTGTCGCGCGGCCGTGAACACCGGCACCGCGAGGTCGACATGCCCGGACAGGCCGCGCGACGCATGCGTGACCGGCGCGTCGATCGCGACGGTCAGTTCGCCGCCGTCCAGCAGCTTCACGCCGGCACGCAAGCCGACGAGCACCGAGCCCGGCACCCGCCCCATCCCCTTCAGGTGGTTCGAACCCGGCAGGTCGAAGCGGTTTTCGTCGGCGCGGCCCGCGTCGTAGCCCAACGCCGCCGACACGAACGCGCCGTGCGGCAAGTCCAGCCGGTAGCCGGCGCCCTGCGTGCCGTCAATGAAGAAGCCATTGCCGAACATCGCGGAAAACGACGGCGCGGCCACGCCGCGATACTGGTTGCTCCCCTGGTAGCGCGGTGCGAATCCGCCGCCGAGCGATATCGCATACTGGTTTTCGGCGTGGGCGACGGCGGCAAGAGTCAGGCCGGCAAGCGGCATGCAATAGCGCAAGGAGCGGAGAGATGGGCGCACAATATTGAAATAAGAGTGACGGAGCCCGCAGTCTAGGGATCGCCGCGCGCCGGGACTGTCCGGAATCTGCGGTGAATCTGTGCGCAAATGTGTTCGATTGTTCCTGATTGTCGTACGGCCGCCCCGGCCGTCGGAACGCCGGATAGAATTCGCGTGCCGCGCGCCCGCGCGCAGAAGTGGAAGACGACGCGCGCATTCCGAGGAGACCATGAAGAACGACAATCCGCTCAAATACCGTGTGCTGCTGATCGAGGACGACGACCGCCTCGCGCAGCTCGTGCGCGAATACCTCGACGGCTACGAATTCGCGGTGACGGTCGTGCGGCGCGGCGATCTCGCCGTCGCCGCGGTACGCGAGCACCGGCCGGCGCTGGTGATACTCGACCTGATGCTGCCGAATCTCGACGGGATGGAAGTCTGCCGGCGCATTCGCGCGTTCACCAACATCCCGGTGCTGATTCTCACCGCGCGCGCCGATGTCTACGACCAGGTCGCGGGCCTCGAGACCGGCGCCGACGACTACGTGACGAAGCCGATCGAGCCGCGCGTGCTGGTCGCGCGCGCCCGCGCGCTGCTGCGCCGCGCGCAGCCCGCCGCGCCGGAACCGGCCGCCGCCGAGCCGCAAGCCCTCGTGTTCGGCGAGCTGACGATTTCGCCGCCGAACCGGACGGTCACGTGGCGCGGCGAGCCGGTCGACCTGAAAACCACCGAATTCAACCTGCTGCTGATCCTCGCGCGTGCGGCCGGCACCGTGCTGAGTCGCGACGACATCCTGAGGCAGCTGCGCGGGATCGAGTTCGACGGGCTCGACCGCTCGGTCGACTCGGGCATCTCGAAGCTGCGCCGCCGCTTCGAGGACGTTTCGTCGGAGCCGCACCGGATCAAGACGATCTGGGGCCGCGGCTACCTGTTCAGCCCTTCCGCCTGGGACGAGTAAATGCTGCGCCCGCTGATCAAGCTGTACCTCATCGTGATCCTGTGCGGCGCCGCCTCGATCGTGTTCATCCAACTCTCGTTCGACAGGATTTTCTACGAGCGCGCGGCACAGGCGCAGCGCGATTCGCTGACCACCTACGCGTTCGTGCTGAACGACTACCTCGAACGCCATCCGGGCGCGCAGCGCATGCTCGCGCTGCGCGAACTCGCGCAACACGGCAACGAACGATTCGGTTTCGTGACGATGGCCGACGCCCGTGCGCAACTGAGCGGCGCGCCGCTGCGCGACCTCGACGCCGGCAAGATCGCGATCAGCTACGACGGCAGGAACTACTACATGCCGCTCGCGGACGGCTCCGTGCTCCATGCGCGCCCGATCGAGCCCGCCGACCTCGACATCAAGATCTATGCGTACCTGGTGATCGCGTTCGCGGCGCTGTTCGCCGTCGCGCTGTGGACCTCGTATCACTGGCGCGACCTGCGCCGGCTGCAGGAGGCCGCGCGCGCGTTCGGCGCGGGCAACCTGTCGACGCGCGTGAAGCTGTCGGGCCGGTCGAACATCTACGAGCTGTCGCAGCAGTTCAACGACATGGCCGAGCGCATCGAAGCGTCGATCAAGCAGCAGCGCGAAATGATGCACGGCATCTCGCACGAACTGAAGACGCCGCTCGCGCGGCTCGAATTCGGGCTCGCGCTGCTCGCGGAGCCCGACGAGACGGGCCGCATGCGCGAACGCCGCGACGCGCTGCGGCGCGACGTGCGCGAACTCGACGAACTCGTGACCGAGCTCCTGACGATCGGCCGGCTCGAACAGGGCGCGAGCCAGCTCGCGCCGATGGAAGTCGTCGTCGATGCGCTGCTCGACAGCGTCGCCGGCAACGTCGCGAACGACATCGTCGATCGCGACATCACGCTCGACGTGTCGGCGCTCGACGTGTCGGCGCTCGGCGCACCCGCGACCCACGTGTGCGACCCGAAGCTGGTCGCCCGCGCGTTGCTGAACCTGATCCGCAACGGCGCGCGCTACGCATCGCGCACGGTGCTGCTCGCCGCCGAGCGCAACGCGTCCGGCGCGCTCGTGCTGAGCGTCGATGACGATGGCCCCGGTATTCCGGCCACCGAACGCGCCCGCGTATTCGAGCCGTTCCAGCGACTCGACTCCAGCCGCGACCGGCAGACCGGCGGCTTCGGGCTCGGGCTCGCGATCGTGCGGCGCGTTGCGCTGGTGCATGGGGGCGACGTGCGGCTCGAGGATTCGCCGCTTGGCGGCGCACGCTTCGTGATCACACTGCCCGCGCTGACGCTGCCGGACAATCTGTTCGATTTGCCGGACCCCCTCACGCGCACCGACGCGTTCGGCGGCAACGCCGGCATGGCCGCTCCGCGGCAATGAAGCGCGCGGCAGGCGCCCCGGCCGCCTTCGCCTGACCGCCTGCCGCCGGGGCGTGCGCGCCGCTCAGCGGCGGCGCAGCAGCGCGACGAAGAACAGGCTGCCGAACATCGCGGTCACGATTCCGATCGGCAGATCCTCCGGTGCCGCGAGCGTGCGAGCGGCCACATCGGCCCATACGAGCAGAATCGCACCGGTCAGCGAGGCCACCGGCAGCAGCCTGCCGTGCTCGGCGCCGACGACGCGACGGCACAGATGCGGCGTCACGAGCCCGACGAAGCCGATCGCCCCGCTCACCGCCACCATCGCGCCGGTCGCGAACGACGCGACGACGAAGACCTCGCGCCGCATCCGCGCGCTCGGCACGCCGAGCGCAGCCGCGGCAGCATCGCCCGACATCAGCGCATTCAGTTCGCGCCGGCGCGCGTACAACGCGCCGCCGGCAAGCGTCGCGCATACGGCCGGCACCGGCAACAGATCCCAGCGCGCGAGCCCGACGCCGCCGAGCATCCAGAACAGCACCGACGACGCTGCGCGCTGGTCGCCGAGATACAAGAGCAGGTTGCCGAACGCCGCCATCATGAACGACACGGATACGCCGGCGAGCAGCAGCCGGTCCGATTCGAGCCGGCCACGCCGGTAAGCGAGCGCAACGACGCAAGCGGTCGCCGCGAGCGCGCCCGCGAATGCGGCGGCCGACAGCGTGAACGGGCCGAATGCCGCACCGGTCATCACGGTGACCGCGACGGCGCCGAGCATCGCGCCCGCGCTCACGCCGAGCAGGTGCGGATCGGCCAGGCGGTTCGCGGTCGCGGCCTGCAGCGCCACGCCGACCGCTGCCAGCGTCGCGCCGACGATCGCGGCCAGCAGCGCGCGCGGCATCCGGATCAGCCAGACGATGCTGTCGTCGCCCGCCCCCGCCGCGAACGCGCCGGTCTCGCCGAACGCCGACACGATGTGCGTGGCGACGATCCGCACCGCAGTCGAGATCGCAATCGGCGCCGGGCCGAACGCGGCCGACGCGACGATCGACACGACCAGCAGCAGCGCTAGCGCCGGCAGCACCACGCGCATGTCGGGCCGCGATGCAGGCACGCGCACGCTCATCGCGCCGGCCCGGCGAACGCGGCCGGATACAACGCGCGCGCCAGCGTCTCGACGGCCGCGACGTTCTCGGGGCCCGGCGTCGCCGCGTCGTAAGGAATAACGATGAAGCGCCGATCGCGGATCGCGGCCACGCGCGCGAGCGACGGCTGGCTCAGCAGGAACTGCTGCTTCTGCGCAGCCGTCACGGCCGAATAGTCGACGATCACGATCACCTGCGGATCGCGCGCGACCACGCTTTCCCAGCTCACCTGCGTCCAGCTGCGCGGCAGGTCGGCCATCACGTTGCGCGCCCCGGCCGCCGACAGCAACGCGGTCGGCATCGCGAGAGCGCCGGCCGTCATCGGCTTGTCGGTGCCGCTGTCGTACACGAACACGCGCAGCGGCTGCGGGCGCCCGACCGTGCGCGACACCGCCGCGAGACGCGCACGCATCGCGGCGACGACCTGCGCGGCGCGCGCGTCGACACCGAAGATCCGGCCGAGATTGGTCAGGTCGCGGAACACATCGTCGAACGAGGCCGCCGACTGTTTCATCACGTGCGAGCACGATTCGGTCAGCTCGTAGGTACGGATGCCGAATGGCGCGAGCGTCGCGGGCGTCACCGGGCCGCCGACATGCATCCCGTAGTTCCAGCCCGCGAGATAGAAGTCGGCGCGCGCGGCCGCCAGCACCTCGAGCGACGGATACTGGCTTGCCAGTTCAGGCACGCCGCGCAGCGCATCGCGCACGCGCGCGGTGCCCGTCTTCCAGCCGCCGATCCCGGTGTAGCCGACGAGCCGGTCCTTCAGGCCGAGCACGAGCATCATCTCGGTCAGGTTCACGTCGTTGCTCACCGCACGCGTCGGCGCGCGCTCGAACGTCACGTCGCGATCGCAACTGCGCACGGTGACGGGATAGGCCCCCGCATGAGCGGCCGCGCAGCCGAGCACGGTCGCGGCAACCAGCCGACGGGACAGGGATGACAAAGCGGAGGACAAGACAGGAAACGGCATGGCGGTCATTCCGGATGAAGCGGCGTGATGCGCGGCCGGCCCGTGACGGGATGGCGATCGACGAGCGCGGCGACGCCGAACACGTCGCGCAGCAGCGCTTCGGTCAGCACGTCGGCCGGCACGCCCGATGCGACGACCCTGCCGTGCGCGAGCACGTGGAGCCGGTCGCAATACGCGGCCGCGAGATTGAGGTCGTGAATCGTGGCGAGCGTCGCGATGCCGAGGCGTCGCACGCGCGCGAGCAGTTCGAGCTGGTGACGCAGGTCGAGATGGTTGGTCGGCTCGTCGAGCAGCAGCAATTCAGGCTGCTGCGCGAGCGCGCGGGCCAGCAGCGCGCGCTGCTTCTCGCCGCCCGACAGCGACGCGAAGCGTTGCGCACGGCGCTCGACGAGGCCGACGTCGTGCAATGCGGATTCGACGATCCGGCAATCGTCCGCCGTCTCCGCATCGAACGGCCGCAGGTGCGGCGTGCGCCCCATGCCGACCAGTTCGTCGACCGTCAGCCCGAAATCGTCCGGCGTCTCCTGCTGCAGCACCGCGATGCGCTGCGCGACCGCGCGCGGCCGCATGCGCCACACGTCCTGCGCATCGAGCGCGACGCGGCCGGCATCGGGCCGCGCGTAACGGAACACGCAGCGCAGCAGGCTCGTCTTGCCGCTGCCGTTCGGGCCGACCAGCCCGACGAACTCGCCTTCGGCCACGCTCAGCGTCACCGAATCGAGCACGGTGATCGCGCCGCCGGGAGACCAGCTCACGCGCTCGATATCGAGCATATGCGCCACGGGAGGCTCGTCGCGCCGCATCAGAAGCGCATCGTCGCGACGAGCTCCGCCGACCGCGACGGGCCGAGCAGCCATTGCTCGCCGCCGTTCGACGTCGTCACCGCATACGTGCGGTTCGCGAGATTGCGCAGGTACAACGCCAGCTCGGTGCGCGACGTCGGCTGCCAGCGCAGCGACGCATCGAACACCGTGTAGGACGGCACCTGCACGCGGTTCGCGTCGTCGCCGTACGTCGCGCCGACGTAGCGCACGCCCGCATTCGCCTGCCAGCGCTCGGCAAACGCCCAGCCGAGCCAGAGGTTCGCGGTCTGCTGCGGCACGTTCGACGGCACGTTGCCGGCCCGCGACACCGTTGCGCCGCCGGTCGTCTGGTTGAACGCGTCGTAGCGTGCACGCAGCAGCGCGACGTTCGCATCGACCGTCCAGCCGTGCGGCATCCGCGCGCCACCGGTCAGCTCGATGCCGCGCGACGATTGCCGGCCGACCTGCTGGCGCAGCGCGGGATTGAACGGATCGGTACTGAGCAGGTTGCGCTTCGTGATGTCGTACACGGCGAACGTCCAGTATGCGCGGCCGTCGAGCAGCGTCTGCTTGAGCCCGGCCTCCCACTGCTCGCCGGTCGCGAGCCGATAGCTTGCCTGCGACGCGGACAGCGTCACGAGCGAGCCGAGGCCCTCCGCGCCCGTCGTGTACTGCGCATACGCGCTGAGCGTCGGCGCAACGTCGAACACGAAGCCCGTGCGCCAGCCGACGTTCGCGAAACGCTTGTCGAAGCCCGCTCCGGTCGCGGCCTGCTCGCGACTGAACGCGATATGGTCGTAGCGCAGGCCGCTCACCCACGCGAGCCGCGGCAGCACTTCGAGCCGGTTCTCGGCGAACACCGCGGCCTGCCGCGCCCGCGTGCTGAACTGCGGCACCGTCGGGTCGGGGCTCGTGAACACGCCGGGATCGAAGCCATGCGCGGGCACGGTCGATTCACCGCCATACGGCGAATTGTTGGTGCCGCTGAACGTGATCTGGCTGAATTCCGTGCCGACGACGAAGCGGTTCGCACGGCCGAACAGCGTGCCGTCGAAGCGTGCGCTCAGCCGGTCGCCGATCTGGCGCTGATGGTGGCCGATGTCGAGATAGTCGCTGCGCGTGACGAGACCCGTCGCGGCATCGAGCGCATACGATTCGGCATTGCGCCAGTGGCGGTTCGACGTCAGGTAGTAAAGCTGGTTGTCGATCGTCACGCCGGCCGTCGGCCGGTAGCGAGCCGACAGGCGCGTCCACTGGTCGTAGTAGGACATCGTCGCATCGGCGACGTTGTAGTTGAGCTTGCGCAGCGACGGATCGAGCACGCCGTTCGGCGCCGGCACGCCATAGTAGGTCGCCGGCATCTGGCGGCCGTAGTCGAAGTCGAGCGTCAGCGTGAGCTTCGGGCTCACGTCGAACTTCAGCGCGCCGCCAACGGCCGTCGTATGCGTATCGGCGCGCTCGGCGAGACCGTTCGCGCGCGCATCGCTCGCATAGAAACGATACGACAGCTGCGAGCCGAGCGCCCCCGTCGTATCGAACGCGGCGCGCTTCGCGCCGTCGGGGCCCACACCGACCTGCAGCGTGGTCTCGCGCATGCGCTGCGGCCGCTTCGGCACCACGTTCACGACACCGCCGATCGCCCCTTCGCCGTACAGCACCGACGCCGGGCCGCGCAGCACCTCGATACGCTCGACCGACCACGTATCGAACGGGAAGGTGATCGTGCCGGCAGCCGGCATCAGCCGCACGCCGTCCAGCAGCGTCATCACCGATTCCTGCCCGCTGAAGCCTCGCACGCTCAATGCGGTGCCGCCGTTGCCGGGCGCCATCGCACTCGAGAACCCCGCGGTGCGCGTCACCGCGTCGAGCACCGTGCGATCGCCGCGCGCGTCGATCGTGGCGGCCGTGACCGTCTCGACACTCGCGGGCGTGTCGAGGCTCGCGAGCCCGAGCCGCGAGCCCGTCTCGAGCGGCTGCGTCAGCGGGTCGGCCGGTGCGGCTTGCGCGCTGATGTTGATCGCCGGCAGCGCATGCCGCTCGTCCGGTGCGGGTGCGGCCGCTTCGCCGGCCATCGCGCCGGAGGTCGCCATCGCGCAACCCAGCAGGGTCGTGCAGCCGCGTGCGCGCCACGCGCGAGCCTGCCGGCGCGGCGCGGCAGCGTGCCGCTCCCCGCGCGCCGGGTTGAATCTGGTGTTCGTCACGTCGTATCGATCTTCGGATGGAGTCGCCGCGCGCGGCCACACCGGGCAGCCCGGGCGGCCGGCAACGCAAACGTCAGATGATACAATATATCAATCTGATTCGTCAGGAGTTTGTCAGGTTATGCCGGCCGCCCTGCCGACGGGCGTCGCGCGCCGCGCTATCGCCGTCCGGCCCGGCAAACCGGTTCGATGCCGAGTACGGCGTGTCGTTGAAGTACCGCGTGTTGCCGGGCGGCGGAAGCGGCCCGTTCGGCACCGTGTCGACGCCGAACGGATAGCTGACCTGCCCGTTCTCCGGGGCCGATGCCGCAACCTGAATGTCCCCGGCGATCAGGAATGCCAATGGCGCCCGTCGCAATGCGAACGTCATGTCGCCCCCAGGCCGGATTGCTATCGCGTCATCGCGAGCCGCGCATCACAGGCCCGGGGCGACGCCACGCAAGGCGCACGACTGCGGCGGAACCGACGACGCTCGGGAGAACCGTTCTTCGTGACACGGAGAAATACGCGACGGTGCCGCACCCGCCTGCGCTCAGCGGCCGACTTCCTTCCATTTGCGCGCGAGCCCGAGACGTTCGAAACGCTCGATCAGGAATTCGGTGAAAACGCGGATCTTCGCCGGCTGGTGACGGCGGCTCTGGTACGCGATGTTGACGGTGAGCACCGGCAGTTGCCAGTCGGTGAGCACCGGGACCAGCTTCCCCGCGACGATATCGTCGTGAATGATGTAGAGCGGCTGGATCAGGATGCCGAGCCCGGCAAGCGCCGCGGCGCGGATCACCTGCCCTTCGTTCGCATCGAGCACGCTCTTGATCGTGACCGACCGCTTCTTCGCGCCGTGGCGGAAATGCAGGACATACGGGTCGTTCGCGAGGTTGTAGACCAGCAGCCGGTGGTCGCCCAGCGCATCGGGCGTCTCCGGCGCGCCGTGCTTCGCCAGATACCCGGGCGACGCGGCCAGCACGCGCCGCGTCTCGGCGAGCTTGCGCACGGTGATGCCCGAATCCGCTTCATGCTCGCGCGTGCGGATCGCCACGTCGATGCCGGCCTCGATGAAATCCGGATAGCGGTTCGCCGCGACGATCTGCACGTTCAGGTTCGGGTAGCGCCGGTGAAACTCCGGCAATGCGGGGGCGAGATAGATCGACGCGAACGATACCGACGCGGTCACGCGCAGCGTGCCGGCCGGGTTGACGCTCGCTTCGTTGACCGCCGCATCGGCCTCCGACAGTTCCATCAGGATCGCGACGCAGCGCCGGTGATATTCATGCCCGGCGTCGGTCAGCCACAGGCGCCGCGTGGTGCGCTCGACGAGCCGCGCACCGAGCCGTTCCTCCAGCGCGTTCAGGCAGCGGCTCGCCGCCGCGCTCGACATTCCGAGCCGCTCGGCAGCCTTCGACAGGCTGCCCAACTCGGCGACCTGCACGAAAAATTCGATCTGGGTCCACTTGTCCATGGGTTCGATTCTTCCACCTGGCGGAGAACAAAACTCCTCCCCGCCCTCTTTTTTACGATTCCAGGAAGAATTAATGTTACGTCTGCGCGCCATCCAACGACATCAGGAGACACCCCCTATGCGCAATCTCGACGAAGACACCATTACGCAGGCCGTGATCGCGTCGCTCGCCGGCTGTCGCGACGAGCGGTTGCGCACGGTCATGACCAGTCTCGTCCAGCACCTGCATTCGTTTGCGCGGGAGACGAAGCTCACCGAGGCTGAATGGCAAGCCGCGATCGGCTTCCTGACCGCCGTCGGCCACATCACCGACGACAAGCGTCAGGAGTTCATCCTGCTTTCCGACGTGCTCGGGCTGTCGACCCTCGTCACCGCGCAGAATCATGCGAAGCCGGCTGGCTGTACCGAAGCGACCGTATTCGGCCCGTTCTACGTCGAAGGCAGCCGCGACTTCGGTATGTTCGACGACATCGCGAACGGCGCGTGCGGCGAACCCTGTTTCGTGTCGGGCCACGTGCGCGGCATCGACGGCATGCCGATCGCGCATGCGTCGCTGGAAGTCTGGCAAGCCGACGAGGACGGGCACTACGACGTGCAACTGCCGGCCGACGACGGCTCGGTCACGCACCGCGCGCGCGGCCGGCTGCGCACCGGCGCCGACGGCCGTTACGCATTCCGCTCGATCCTCGCCGAGCCGTATCCGATTCCGCACGACGGCCCCGTCGGAGCGATGCTCGACGCGCTCGGCCGTCATCCGTGGCGCCCCGCGCACCTGCACTTCATGATCGACGCGCACGGCTACGAAACGCTGATCACGCACGTGTTCCGCGACGGCGACCGCTATCTCGACTCCGATGCGGTGTTCGGCGTACGGTCGACGCTCGTTGCCGACTGGGTCCGGCACGCGCCCGGCATCGCGCCGGACGGATCGCGCATGGACACGCCGTTCTACACGCTCGACTACGACTTCGTGCTCAATCCTGCGGCGCGCGCCGCATGATCCGCCACGTCTCGGGCAGGCCGTCAACGAGGACGATCCGCGCAAGCACGCGCGCCATGCGCGGCTCGTCGACGCGTCGCACGGTCTCGCGCGTTGGTCCGGCAAGCGCATCGAACGCGTCGACGTGCCGTCCGGCGATGCGACGCTCAGCCGCCGATCTTGAACGTCGGCAACTGCTGCCCGAGCCGCGCGCCCATTTCCGCGCCCAGCGCCTGCAGCGCGTTGAACGGCCGGATCATGACCTCGAATTCGACGATTCGCCCTTCGTCGTCGAAACGGATCATGTCGATCCCCGTCAGCGCCTTGTCACCGACGGCCGCGCTGAACTCCAGCACCACGCTCTTGCCGTCGCCGGTAACGAACTGCCGGTGATAGGTGAAATCCTCGAGGATCGTGATGACCGTGCGCAGCGCCAGCAATAGCGCGGGCGCCGGCCCGTAGGGCTTGAACGCCATCGGCGAACGGAACACGGCGTCCGGATGGACGATCGAATCCAGTGCGCCAAAATCCTTGCGTTCGATCATCGCATGCCACTTGTCGAGCGATTGCGCGACAGCGGGTTGAAGATGCAGCGGTGCGTTCGTCATCGAAGACTCCAGTATCGTCGGGCGGAAAAAAGCGAACCAGTCTCAAGCCTCAGAGGGTGGCGGCAAGCGTCGTACCCTGGTGAATCGCGCGCTTCGCGTCGAGTTCGGCCGCTTCGTACGCGCCGCCGATCACGTGCACCTTGCGCCCGGTCGCCTCCAGTTGCTCCGCCAGTTCGCGCAACGGTTCCTGTCCCGCGCAGATCACGACGTTGTCCACTGGCAGCGTCTGTTCGACGCCGTCGATCGTCACGTGGAATCCCTCGTCGTCGATCCGTCCGTAGGTCACCGCCGACGACATGCCGACACCGCGCGCCTTCAGCGCCGTGCGGTGGATCCATCCGGTGGTCTTGCCGAGCCCGTCGCCGACCTTCGACGCCTTGCGCTGCAGCAGATGGATGTGTCGCGCCGCCGGTTCGGGCTGCGCACGGCGCAAGCCGCCTGCGTTCGCATACGACGGGTCGACACCCCACTCGGCGAAGAAGCGGTCCGAGGCGCCCTGTTCGCCGTCTTCGCGACGAACGAGATATTCCGCAACGTCGAAGCCGATGCCGCCGGCGCCGACGATCGCGACGCTGCGGCCCACGGCCTTGTCGTCGCGCAACACGTCGAGATAGCCGAGCGTCTTCGCATGCCCGACGCCATCGATCGGCGGCGTGCGCGGCACGATGCCCGTCGCGATCACGATTTCGTCGAATTCGCCTTGCAGCAGCATCTCGGCGGTCGCCCGCGTATTGACGTGGAGCGTCACGCCGCGCAGTACGATCTGGCGGCGGAAATAGCGCAGCGTCTCGTTGAACTCTTCCTTGCCGGGCACCTTCTTCGCGATGTTGAACTGGCCGCCGATCTCGGCGCCGGCTTCGTACAGCGTCACCGCATGACCGCGTTCGGCCGCGGTCACCGCGAAGCCGAGGCCCGCCGGCCCGGCGCCGACCACGGCGATCCGCTTGCGCTGCCGCGCGGGGCGAATCACGAGCTCGGTTTCATGGCACGCGCGCGGATTCACGAGGCACGACGTGATCCTGCCGCTGAACGTATGGTCGAGGCAGGCCTGGTTGCAGCCGATGCACGTGTTGATTTCGTCCGCGCGCCCTTCGCGCGCCTTGCGGACGAACGCGGCATCGGCGAGAAACGGCCGCGCCATCGACACCATGTCGCAATAGCCGTCGGCCAGCAGCGGCTCCGCGACTTCCGGCGTGTTGATCCGGTTGGTCGCGACGAGCGGGATGCCGACCTTGCCCATCAACTGCCGCGTGACCCAGGCATATGCGGCGCGCGGCACCTTCGTCGCGATGGTCGGAATGCGCGCCTCGTGCCAGCCGATACCCGTATTGATGATCGTTGCGCCGGCCGCCTCGATCGCCTGCGCGAGCCGGATCACTTCGTCGAGCGTCGAGCCGCCTTCGACGAGATCGAGCATCGACAGCCGGTAGATCAGGATGAAGTTCGTGCCGACCCGCTCGCGCACGCGCCGCACGATCTCGACCGGGAAACGGATACGGTTCTCGTAGGCACCGCCCCATGCGTCGTCGCGATGGTTGGTGCGAGCGGCGATGAATTCGTTGATCAGGTAGCCCTCCGACCCCATGATCTCGACGCCGTCGTAACCCGCATGCTGCGCGAGCGCCGCGCATCGCACGAAATCGGCGATCGTCTCGTCGACTTCATCGCTGCTCAGCGCATGTGGCATGAACGGGTTGATCGGCGCCTTCAGCGCGCTCGGTGCGGCGAGCGCCGGGTGATACGCATAGCGCCCGAAGTGGAGGATCTGCAGCGCGATCCTGCCGCCCTCCGCGTGCACCGCACGCGTCACGACACGATGACGCTCTGCCTCCGCTTCGGTCGTCAGCATCGCGCCGCCCGGGGCCGGACGGCCCCGTTCGTTCGGCGCGAATCCGCCCGTCACGATCAGGCCGGCCTCGCCGCGCGCGCGCTCCGCATAGAACGCCGCCATCCGCTCAAAGCCGTTCGGCGCTTCCTCGAGGCCCACGTGCATCGATCCCATCAGTACACGGTTCCTGAGCGACGTGAAGCCGAGCTCGAGCGGGGTCGTCAGATGCGGATAGCGCTGTGTCATCGGGGGTCACCCATTTTTATGCAACAAGTTGCACAGATGTTAGTCGACCGCTTTTGTTTATGCAACCCGTTGCATAAACGCATCCATCATCTTGTACCGTGACCCCGATATGGCAAGATGCGGTTCATTCCGCGGCCTCCTCCGACCCGACATGTCCCTGCCCCACGCACTCCTCACCGCCCTCGCCGAACGCCCCGGTTCGGGCTCCGAACTCGCCGACCGCTTCGATCGCTCGATCGGCTATTTCTGGCAGGCGACGCACCAGCAGATCTATCGCGAGTTGGGGCGCCTCGAAGAAGCGGGCTGGATCGAATCGCTGCCGGCCGAATCGGGGCGCGGCCGCAAGCGCACGTACCGGATCCTGCCGGCCGGCAAGAAGGAGTTGCGGCGCTGGATCGCCGAACAGGAGGATCCGACGCCGCTGCGCGAAGCGCTGATGGTGCGTCTGCGCGCGGAAGCGGTGCTCGGCCCGGCCGGCCTCGATGACGAAATCAGGCGGCGCATCGCGCTGCACCAGGAGAAGCTCGACCTGTATCTGCAGATCGAGGCGCGCGATTTCCCGGAAGACACTGATTCGCGCACGAAGCGTCTTCAGCACCTGGTACTGCAAGCCGGCATCGCGAACGAGCGGTTCTGGGTCGAGTTCTCGCAGCAGGCGCTCGACGTGCTGCGCTCGCCGAAAGACTGACCGGCTGACGGAGGAAAGGACGATGACGCAGAAAACCGTGCTCTGCCACGGCGATTCGAACACGCACGGCACAGGCCCGATGACGCGTGCCGGCATACTCGAGCGGTTTGCGCGCGAAGAGCGCTGGACCGGCGTGCCGGCGGGTCATTGAAGAAGGGTTGTGCCTGACGCGCGCGAGCACTGCGCCACAACCACGCGGCGTCCACCGGCACGCCGCGTGCGCAAAGCCGTCACGCGTCCGGCAGGATCACCACCTTGCCCTTCACCTGCCGGTTCGCCATCCGCGCAATCGCATCGGCCGCACCTGTCAGTGACACACGCTCGGTGATCGCGGGTCGCACCTTGCCGGCCGCGAACCACTCGGCAAGCAGGTGCATGTTCGCGACATGCTGCTTCGGATCGCGGCGCACGGCATCGCCCCAGAACACGCCCAGAATGTCGCGCTCCTTGAGCAGCGCCAGGTTCAGCGCGATCTTCGGAATCTCGCCGGCCGCGAAACCGACCACGAGGAACCGGCCGCGCCAGGCAGTCGCGCGCAACGCCGCCTCGCTGTAGGCGCCGCCCACCGGATCGTAGACGACGTCCGCACCGCGCCCGCCGGTCAGTTCGTCCACACGGCGGCGCAGGTCTTCGGTCGCATAGTCGATCGTCTCGTCGGCGCCCGCCTCACGACACAACGCCAGCTTGTCCGCACTCGACGCCGCCGCGATCACACGCGCGCCGAGCGCCTTCGCGATCTCGATCGCGGCGAGCCCGACCCCGCCCGCCGCGCCCAGCACGAGCAAGGTCTCGCCCTGCTGCAGCCGCGCGCGCTGCTGCAATGCGTGCAGCGACGTGCCATACGCGAGCACGAGCGCCGCGCCCTGCTCGAACGTCATGCCCGGCGGCAGCGCGGCAATCTGGTGCACGTCGGCCACGCACTGCTGCGCGAACCCGCCGTGCCCGGTGAACGCAACCACCGAATCGCCCGGCCGCCACGCGGTCACGCCTTCACCCACCGCGTCGATCACGCCGGCGAATTCCGCGCCCGGCGAAAACGGCAGCGCCGGCTTCACCTGGTACAACCCCTGGACGATCAGCGCGTCGGGGAAATTGAGCGATGCGGCCTTCACCTGAACCCGGACCTGGCCCGCGGCCGGCTCGGGAGTCGCCACGTCCTCGATGCGCAAGCTGTCGATCGGGCCGAATGCGGTACACAACAGGGCTTTCATGCGCTTCTCTCTCCTTGTGCGGCGTGGCCGCGCATTGGGTCAGCCTGCGGGGCACGCCCGCACGGCCGGTTCACGACGCATACGCGACAGCCGACGGAATCGGCATCCGCGACATCGTCTGCATTCCGGAATGTCGATGAAGCAACGATCAGAACCACGCGTCGCGCATGTCGAGCGTCGTCGTATCGACGCTCGCGAGCAGATCGAGCTGCGCATCCACTTTCGGCAATTCCCATTTGTAGAAGTAACGGGCGGCCGCACGCTTGCCGTCGTGGAAATCGTCGGCTTGCCCGTGCGCGGCGAGCGTCACGTCGAGCCACAGCCATGCGACGACGAGATGGCCGAACGCTTCCAGATAGACGCTCGCATTCGCGAGCCGCACCTGCGGATCGCCGATCGCGCCGAGTTGCCGCGTGACCTCGACCAGCCGCGCCCAGCGCCGCGCCAGCGCGTCGGCCTGCTCGCGCAGGCCGGCATCGAGCGTGCGCGCACGTTCGATAGTCGTGCCGATCCGCGCATCCAGTGCGCGCAGCAATGCGCCATCGTCCTGCGCGACCTTGCGGCCCAGCAGGTCGAGCGCCTGGATCCCGTGCGTGCCTTCGTGAATCGGGTTGAGCCGATTGTCGCGATAGAGCCGCTCGACCGCGTAATCGCGCGTGTAGCCATAGCCGCCGTGCACTTGGATCGCAAGGTCGTTCGCCGCAAGACACCACTGCGACGGCCAGCTTTTCGCGATCGGCGTCAGGATGTCGAGCAGGCGCGCGGCGTCGGCGCGCGCGTCGGGGTCGACGTGCGCGCGTGCTTCGTCGACTAGCTTCGCGCAGTACAGGATCAGCGCGAGACCGCCTTCGACATAAGCCTTCTGCGCGAGCAGCATGCGCCGCACGTCCGGATGCCCGACGATCGGCGCCTGCGGCGCGGCGGCATCCTTGCCCGCCGGCCCGAGCGGGCGCCCTTGCGGCCGGTTGCGCGCATAGTCGAGCGCGTGCAGGTAACCCGTGTAGCCGAGCGCCACCGCGCCCGCGCCGACACCGATGCGCGCCTCGTTCATCATGTGGAACATGTACGCCAGACCGTGGTTCGGCTGGCCGACCAGATAGCCGATCGCGCCTGCGCGCCCTTCCGGGCGGTAGCGCGTGCCTTCGCCGAAGTTCAGCAGGCAGTTGGTGGTGCCGCGGTAGCCCATCTTGTGGTTCAGCCCGGCGAGCACCACGTCGTTGTGCTCGCCCTGCGCCGCGCCGTCGCTGCCCGGCAGGTACTTGGGCACGATGAACAGCGAGATGCCGCGCGTGCCGGGCAGCAGCCGGCCATGTTCGTCGGGAATCTTCGCGAGCACGAGGTGAACGATGTTCTCCGCCAGCTCGTGCTCGCCGCCCGAGATCCACATCTTGTTGCCGGTCAGCCGGTAGCGCGGGCCGAGCGGCGAATCGCCCTCGAAATCCGCACGCGTCGCGATGTCGGACAGCGACGAACCGGCTTGCGGCTCGGACAGGCACATGGTGCCGAGGTAGCGCCCTTCCAGTTCCGGGCGCGCGAACGCGTCGATCTGCGCGGGGCTGCCGTGCGCGACGAGCAGGTTCGCGTTGGCGACGGTCAGGAACGGATAGGCGGCCGTCGCGATGTTCGCGGCCTGGAAGTACAGGAACGACGCGGCTTCGACCAGCTTCGGCAAGCGCATGCCGCCGAGCGCTTCGTCATGGCCCGCGGCGATCAGCCCGGCGTCCGCAAAGGCGCGCACGGCCGGTTCGACGTCCGGGATCAGCGTCACGCGCTCGCCGTCGAAGTGCGGCTCCTCGCGATCGCCACGCGCCGCATGCGGCGCGAACAGGTCTTCGGCAATCCGCTCGCTGGTGTCGAGCACCGCGCCGAACGTCTCGCGACTGTGTTCGGCGTAATGCGGCAGCGCGACGAGCGCTTCCGCGTCGAGCCAGTCATACAGCAGGAACGCGAGATCGCGTCGCGACATCAACAAGCTCATCGTGCTGCCTCCCGGGGCCGGCATCGTCAGCCGAATGAAGGGTTCCGTGACTGCAGGTGCTGCCGGGAATTTAGCACGGTCGTTCTAAACCGACAACGACAGATGCGCTAGTTCGCGTAACCGGGATTGCGCCGATCGAGCCGGCGCAGCAAGCCGGGCCAGACGAGCGCCCCGGCGCCCATCCCGCGCGTCACCGCGGCGATCTGCTGCTTGATGCCGTCGAGAATCGGTTGCGCGATCGGCAGCAACGCCGAGCCGCCGGCCTGCGCACGGACCTGGATCATGCAGGCCGCTTCGAAGAAGTACATCGCGACGAACGCGTCTGCCGGCGTCGCGCCAACGGTCAGCAGGCCGTGGTTGCGCAACATCAGGTTCGTGTTGGCGCCGAGGTCGTGCACGAGGCGCGCCTTCTCGCCCTCGTTGAGCGCAATGCCCTCGTAGTCGTGATAACCGAGCGACGCCAGCACGCCGAGCGACTGCTGCGACAGCGGCAGCAAGCCCCCTTCCTGCGCCGACACGGCGACGCCGTTGATCGAGTGCGTATGCATCACGCACAGCGCGTCGTCGCGGGCCGCATGCACCGCGCTGTGGATGGTGAAGCCGGCCGGATTGATCTCGTAGGGTGATTCGGACACCTTGCGTCCGTCGAGATCCACCTTGACCAGCGACGATGCCGTGATCTCGTCGAACATCATGCCGTACGGGTTGATCAGGAAGTGGTGCTCCGGGCCGGGTACGCGCGCGGAAATATGGGTGAACACGAGATCGTCCCAGCCGAACAGCGCGGTGAGGCGATACGCCGCCGCCAGGTTGACTCGCGCATCCCATTCGGTGGGGGAAACTGCCTGCTTCACGCTGACATCGGATGAGGCCACGTCGACACTCCTTGTTCAAGGATGGATGCGTACCGGGCCGCACGATGCGGCCCGGCCTGGGGATGGTGTCACCCCGCCCGGCGCTTCGCGAGCTGATCGGCGACCGGCAGGCTGCGGATGCGCGTGCCGGTCGCCGCGAAGATCGCATTGGTCAGCGCCGGCGCAACGGGCGGCAGGCCCGGCTCGCCCACGCCGCCGAGCGGCGTCGCAAAATCGTCCGGCGCGACGAGATGCACGCGAATTTCGCGCGGCGCTTCGTTCATTCTCAGCACCTGGAAGCCGTTGAAGTTGCTCTGCTCCGGGTGGCCGTCCTTGAACGTGATCTCCCCGTGCAGCGCGATCCCGAGCCCCATCACCACCGCGCCCTCGAGCTGCGAGCGTACCCGCTCCGGATTGACCTGCGGCCCGCAGTCGATCGCGATATCGACTCGCGGCACCGCGATCTTGCCGTCGGCATCGACCTGCACCTCGCACACCGCCGCCGTGTACGACGCGAAGCTGCGATGCGCGGCGATCCCGAGCCCGTGCCCCTTCGGCAGCGCGCGCCCCCAGCCTGCTCCGCGCGCGACCGTCTCGACCACGCGCCGTAGCCGCCCGGTATCGACCGGATACAGCGCCGGATCCTCGCCGTAGTTCACGTTCTTCACCGCGATGTGCGGCTCGAATCGCCGCGCGGGACCGATCAATTCGAGCAGGAAATCCTTCGGGTCGCGACCGGCCGCATGCGCCAGCTCCGACACGAAGCTCTGGATGCCGAATGCATGCGGGATGTTGTAGACCGAACGGAACCAGCCGATTCGCGTATGCGCTTGCGCGGCCGGATTCTCGATCCGCACGTTCGGAATCGCGAACGGCAGGTCGGCAATCCCCTGCGCGAGCTCGCCCGGCTGCTCGTGTACGACGCCGGCCCGGAACGTCGACTGGATCGACGGCGCGACCGTGCGATGCTGCCACGCGACCACGTTCCCCGACGCATCGATCCCGCCATCGAACGCCTCGAGCGACACCGCGTGGAAATAGTCGTGCGCGATGTCGTCCTCGCGTGTGAACGTCAGCTTGACGGGCGCGCCGGCCGCCTTCGACAGCAGCGCCGCCTCCACCACGTAGTCGGGCTTCGACTTGCGGCCGAAACCGCCGCCGAGCAGCGTCACGTTGACCGTCACGCGCTCCGTCGGCAACCCGAGCGCTTTCGCGACCTCGTCGCGCGTGGTCTGGGGCGCCTGCGTGCAGGTCCACACTTCGCAGCGCCCGTCGGCCACGCGCGCGACGGCCGCGGGCGGCTCCATCGTCGCGTGCGCGAGATGCGGGACGTAGTACGTCGCACGCACGCGCTTCGCGGCGCCGGCCAGCGCTGCCGCCGCGTCGCCGTCGTTGCGGATCACGTCGCCCGGTTGCGCGGCAGCCGCTTCGAGCGTCTTGCGATACTCGGCCGAATCGTAGTTCGCGTGGGGCCCGCGCTTCCAGTCGATCTTCAGTTGCGCACGCGCCTGGATCGCCGTCCACGTATCGCGGGCGACGACGGCCACGCCGCCGAGCGGCTGGAAGCCGGACGGCAGCGGTGTCGGCGCGAGCGGCACGACCTTGACCACGCCCGGCAGCTGCTCCGCTGCCGATGCGTCGAACGACGCAACCGTGTCACCATAGGCCGACGGTCGCGCGACGACTGCATACAGCATGCCGTCGAGCCGCGTGTCGATCCCGTAGTGCGCGCGACCGCCGACGATGTCGCGCCCGTCGATCAGCGCCGTTTCGCCCTTGCCGATATAGCGGAATTCGGCCGGCGCCTTCAGCACCACCATTGCCGGATCCGGCGCCGGCAGCGCGGCCGCTTTCGCCGCCAGTTCGCCAAAGCCGAGCTTGCGCCCGCTCTTCGTGTCGACGACCTCATGCACCATCGCCTTGACCTGACGCGTATCGACGCCCCACACCGCGGCAGCCGCCTGTTCGAGCATCGTGCGCGCAGCCGCGCCCGCGCGGCGCAGCGCGGCGAAGCTCTGGCGCAGGCTGCGCGATCCGTCGGTGTTCTGGTTGCCATAGCGCGGCTCGTCGCCGACGGCCTGCGCGACCTTCACGCGCGCCCAGTCCGCGCCCAGTTCGTCCGCCACCACGAGCGCGACGCTCGTGCGCACGCCCTGCCCCATCTCGGAGCGGATACAGGTCACGGTGACCGTGCCGTCCGGCGCGATCGCGACGAACAGATGCGGATCGTCGCGCAACCCGTGCGGCATCCCCGCGCCGCCATACTGCGGATTCGCGCTGACGGGCGGCTGCACCGGCACGGCTGCGCGCGCGAGCGACGGCACGCCGAACGCGAGCAGCAACCCGCCGGATGCGAAGCCGAGCAGCAGCGCACGGCGGCTTTCGTTATGGACGGAGAGTTCGGACGCACTCATGCGGCACCTCCGCGGCGAACGGCCAGGCGGATGGCCGCGCGAATGCGCGTGTAGGTGCCGCAGCGGCAGATGTTCCCGGACATCGCATCGTCGATGTCGGCGTCGGTCGGATGGGGATTCGTTTTCAGTAGCGACGCGGCCTGCATGATCTGCCCGGACTGGCAGTAGCCGCACTGCGCGACGTTCAGTTCCTGCCAGGCCTGCTGCAGCGGATGATCGAGGGCCGTCGACAGTCCCTCGATCGTCGTCACGCGCTTGCCGGAAGCCGCGGCGACCGGCGTGATGCACGACCGGATCGCAACGCCGTCGAGGTGCACGGTGCAAGCACCGCACAGTGCCATGCCGCAGCCGAACTTGGTGCCGGTGTGGCCGAGGACATCGCGCAGATACCAGAGCAACGGCATATCGGGATTGCCGTCGAAGTGCTGCTCGCTACCGTTGACGGTCAGCGTGATCATCGTTCACCTCCTGGTCGAGGCGCCCGCGTCGCACCACGGGTGCCGGGTGGGGATTCGAACGGCAGCGGGTGCGTTCTGATGCGCCGGCCCGTGCCGTCTTGTCGACTGCTCCGCCGGCAGGACCAGCGGTCAATGCGTGGTTATCGGTGCGGCTGGCTGGGGAGGCTATCGGGCATGCGATCCGGATCGATAGCGGACACGCACCAGCCCGGATTCTGCTCCGTGCAAACCGTCATTCAGGCAACGCGATCATGTCGGGACTGCCAGAAACGGCGACTCGGATCGCGGCGCCTGCGTGCCAGGTTCGGCCCCGGCGGCTTCGACACGGCTCAGGGGAACCGGAATCGTATGCGGAATGACCCGGGCTCCAACTCTACCTGATGTGCGCCAGTTTTGCGCCGCCGGTGCATAGCGGTATGGGCGAGGCAAACCGGGGAGAGGTCGAAAGGGAATCGATGACGCATGACGTCTGTCACGCGAGTGGAACCGATCGGTGCGCCGGTCCCGGCGAGCGATGACGGCGCGACGCTGCCGCGCACCAACGCGCCGACGGTTCGCCGCAGTGCTTCGTTACATCGGGATCGCGTCCACACCGGCCTTCTTGTGGTCGTTGACGCGATCGAGCGTGAACGTGGCATGCGTCAGGTCGCCGTGCGAATCGAGCGCCGGGCATCCCGCTTGCACGGCATGCGGGTGCCCCGCCACGCTCACGGCGATCTCAACGCCTGCAACCCCAGCGTGAGCGCGTTGAACGGCATCTCCGACGCCCCCATCGAAAAGCTCGTCGCCTTCGTGGGCACCCCCGGATTGCGCATCAGCGCATGCACGATCCTCTCGCTCGCGTGACCGTCTCCGTATGGATTGCTCGCGCGCGCCATTTCCCCGTACGCGCTCTCGCTGTCGAACAGCCGCGACGCCTCCCACACGATCCGCTCCTGATCGGTGCCGACGAGCCGTGCGGTACCGGCCTGGATCGCTTCCGGCCGCTCCGTCGTCTCGCGCGTCACCAGAACCGGCTTGCCCAGCGCCGGCCCTTCTTCCTGAATGCCGCCGGAATCGGTGATGATGAAATGCGCGCGCGACATCAGGAATACGAACGACAGGTATTCTTGCGGCTCGATCAGGTAGATGTTCGGTACGTGGCCGAGCCGTGCACGCGCCGGCTCCCGCACGTTCGGATTCATGTGCAGCGGATAGACGAACTGCGCATCGGGATAGCGGTTCGCGAGCGTGCAGAGCGCGTCGCAGAAATTCTGGAACGGCTCGCCGAAACTTTCGCGACGATGCCCGGTGATCAGCACCACGCGCCGCGACGGCTCGAGAAACGGAAACTGTCCTGCGACCTTCTCCGACAGCGCCGCAGTGGAGTCCAGCATGCGCTTGACCTCGTGCAGCGCATCGATCACGGTATTGCCGGTCAGCACGACCGCCCCGCCCGGTACGCCCTCGCTGAGCAGGTTGTCGCGTGCCTGCCCGGTCGGCGCGAAATGCCACGACGACACCGCGTCGGTCACGCGGCGGTTCAACTCCTCCGGCCAGGGCGACCAGATGTCACCGCTACGCAAGCCGGCCTCCACGTGCCCGACTGGCAAATAACGGTAGAACGCCGCGAGACTGACCGCGAGCGTGGTCGTCGTATCGCCGTGAACCAGCACGACGTCCGGACGCAATTCGTCGAAGACGATGCCGATTGCCTGAAGAATGCCGGTCGTCACGTCGGTCAGCGTCTGACTTTGGCGCATCACGTTGAGATCGTAATCGGGCTTGATGTCGAACAGCGTCAGCACCTGATCGAGCATTTCACGGTGCTGCGCGGTCACGCATACCCTGGCGTCGACATCCGCTTGTGCCTTCAATGCACGCACCAGCGGTGCCATCTTGATGGCCTCCGGCCGAGTCCCGAACACAAGCAATATCTTTTTCATCGTTATCCTCGTTGAGCCATTTCGCGCCGAATGACCCTCCTCGTTGCGCGAATCATGTATTCAGGCGGCGCCTCCCGTACTCGCACGCGATCGACACGTTGCGGTGTCGCGGAGCGAGCGCGCCGCCCGGTTCGCGCGGTCTGCGCCACGCGAATCGTCGTACTACCGGCGTCCTGTTACGCTTGGTCAATCACGTCATGAGTCGTTCCTCGCTTGGCCACGCGTCACGTCTTTTCGTCACGCTTCTTCCTCTACAGCAATATTCAAACCAGCCACCCCCGTGACCGTCTCCGGTTCGCATTGCATGCCCCGCACACACGCGGTGCGCGACGGAATGTTTCACAACTGCTACGCGTGTCGCAGCGCCGGTCAAGCGCGACACAGGCAAACACCGGGACAGTCGCACGATCGCTTCGACGACGTCGTCCGACGAATCCCGAACGCATGTCGAGCGTCCATCGCGCATCGGATCTCCCGCATCTGTCGACGCGCGTTGCGCGTCCTTGATCAGCCACTTTTGTCTGTGCAGCCGGCGGTGCGGTCGAGCGCGTGGCCACGGTCACGCACGAGGGCTTAACCCGCCATGCAACGTCATTCACGTCGCACGAATCAACGGGGCGGGAAATGTTGCGAATGTGTAACGCAGGTGCGGAACGGGGCTGTTGCATCGGAGTCCGGCCCATGCAACGCACACGCCCTCATGGAACGCATCGGCATTCCGGCCGATGCACTCGCAACGAACGACGCGGTGCACATCACCGCGCAGAGTCGTGCTGCCAAGGCGGCACCGGTTCGGCAGACAATTCGCTCGACGCACGACGCGTGCGGGCAGCGACGCCGATCGTGTACGGGCATTCGACCCGCGCGCACGCTGATTCTTCGATGAATCAAAATTCACCGCCTTCGTTCGCGCCACGCGCCCGCCCTCCCCCTCGTCCCTTGCTGCGCGCGGCATCGCGGCCGATGGCTCATGCCTTGCTTAATGACAGTCAAGGGTGCCCCGAAGCACTCGTCCGACAGCGGACGAACGGGGACGCCCGGGCAACGAAGCCGGAAGGAAACGCGACGCGTCCGCCTGGAGCGCAAGACAAGCGCTCCTGCGCGCCGACAGTGCCGATCGTGCCGACGTGCCCTGTTAAAGCACGCGCGATCCACGAGCCTGGTTCCGGCTTCGCAGTCAAGAACCGGCCCGTGAACGCCAATAGCGTTACCAGCCTCGGGTTCACCCGCGCCACGGTGAACCGAGCCGCAACGTCGACACGCTCGCCGGGTGCGACGCGGCCAACGCCGCGCCCGGCGACAATTGCACAGGACCGCCGCGCAGGAGCCCAAGACCATGAACCGGCCCGCGCTTTGCCCGACCGTACGCTCGCGCGTCGCGGCCACCGTCGCGCTGTGTCGCCGGTGGCACGTCGCCTGCTGCATCGCTGCGTGCGGTTTCGCGCTGCACGCGAGCGCCGCCGAACTCCGCCTCAACGGCCTGTATCAACGCGCCGACGGTGCGATCACCGTGCGCCTGAACGGCGTCGGCATCGACCCGTATTTCGCGGCGAAGGCACTGCTCGCCGCGTCCGACGCGCAACTCGACGCCCGTCAGGCTGCACTCGCGTGGATCGCTTGGTTGCTGCCGCGCCAGCGCCCGGATGGCAGCTTCGATCGCTACTGCGCGAAGAACGACCGCTACCGCGCATGTGCCAGCGCGGAAACCGACGACGCGATGACGGCGACCTGGATCGAACTGCTCGCCCGCTTCGCGCCGCCCGACGGCTTGCCAGCCGCGTGGGAACTCAGCCTGAACCGCGCCGGCGTGCACCTGGACACGCTGCTCGACAAGTCCTCCGGCGTCTACCAGGTCTCGTCGTCGCTGCACGTCGCATTGCTGATGGACAACGTCGAAGTACACAGCGCGTTCCAGGCCCTCGCGGCGTACTACGTCAGACGCGCCGACTACACGCATGCGGGACCGTGGAGCCAGCGCGCCGACCGGCTGGCATCCGCGATCCTGAAGGTCTTCTGGCGCGGCGCCGAATCCGGCTTTCGCGCCAGCACGCAGCAGGTCAGCGATACGAGTTTCTATCCGGCGAAGATCGCGCAGATCCTCCCGCTCCTGTCCGGTATTCAGGTACCCGAACAATCCAGCGAGACGATCTATGCGCAGTGGATGCGAAAGTACGGCAAGAGCTGGCCGCAACTCGCCGACACGGACTATCCGTGGAGCTTGATCGCACTGGTCGCGCTCAAGATGAACGATTGGGGCACGGTTGCCTGCTGGAAAGCACGGTCGGGCCCATATCGGCACGGCGCACACTGGAACGTACTGGAGGAGTCGCTTTATCTGGCATTCGAAAGCCGGATGACCGCCCCCGTCATACCCGCTCGATGCGGATTCACGACGGCGGCGGCAACGGCAACCGCATCGCGCTGACGCAACGGTGCGTGCGGCTCATGATGACTAACAGGGAGGTGACGTGTCATGTGTGGCATCGTCGGCGCGGTCGCGCAACGGGACATCGTCCCGATTCTGATTGAAGGTTTGCGTCGTCTCGAATACCGCGGCTACGACTCATGCGGCGTGGCGACGGTCGTGAACGGCCAGGCGCGTCGCGAACGCAGCGTGTCGCGCGTTGCCGATCTCGATGCGCATGTACGCACCGCCGGCCTGACCGGCAGCACCGGCATCGCGCACACGCGCTGGGCGACGCACGGCGCACCGGCAACCTGCAATGCCCATCCGATCTTCTCGCGCGATGAAATCGCGCTCGTGCACAACGGTATCATCGAAAACCACGAAACGCTGCGCAAGCAACTTTCCGACGCGCACTACGAATTCGATGGCCAGACCGACACCGAGGTCGTCGCGCACCTGATCCACAGCAAGTACCGCGGCGACCTGCTCGCCGCCGTACGCGCAGCGACTTCACAGCTTCACGGCGCCTACGCGATCGCCGTGTTCAGCAAGCACGAGCCACAACGGTTGATCGGCGCAAAGGCCGGCTCACCGCTCGTCGTCGGCGTGAAGGACGGCGAATGCTTTCTCGCCTCCGACGCGCTCGCGCTCGCCGGCATCACCGACCGCTTCATCTTTCTCGAGGAAGGCGACATCGTCGAGTTGACGCCGGGCGGCGTGCGCGTACTCGATCGTGGCGGCGCACCGGTCGAGCGCGCGGTACAAACCATTTCCTCCGCACAGGCCGCGGTCGAACTCGGGCCGTACCGGCATTTCATGCAGAAGGAGATTTTCGAGCAACCGCAGGCCGTGGCCGCGACCATCCCGGATGCGGGGCTGTTCGATCCGGCCGTATTCGGCCCGGACGCCGCGCGGGCGTTCGAGCAGATCGACAACGTGCTGATTCTCGCGTGCGGCACGAGTCACTATTCCGGCCTGACCGCGCGCCGCTGGCTCGAAACGATCGCGCGCGTGCCCGCGCAGGTCGAGATCGCGAGCGAATACCGTTACAGCGACGCGCTCGCGATGCCGAATACGCTGGTCGTGAGCGTGTCGCAATCCGGCGAGACCGCCGACACGCTCGCCGCGCTCAAGTACGCGCAGGCGCTCGGCCATATCGACACGCTGGCGATCTGCAACGTGCCGACCAGCGCGATGATGCGGCAGACCGGCCTGCGCTTCCTGACGCGGGCCGGCCCGGAAATCGGTGTCGCGTCGACCAAGGCGTTCACGACGCAGCTCGTCGCGCTGTTCATTCTCGCCGTCACGCTCGGCCGACTGCGCGGCTACGTCGACGATGCGCAGCTCGCGCGCTACACGATGCAGTTGCGGCGTCTGCCTGGCGCGCTCGAGGATGTGCTCGGGCTCGAACCGCAGATCGAACGCTGGGCGGCGGAATTCTCGCAGCACGAGAATGCGCTGTTTCTCGGGCGCGGGCTGCACTACCCGATCGCGCTTGAAGGTGCGCTGAAGTTGAAGGAGATTTCGTATATCCACGCGGAGGCGTATCCCGCGGGTGAGTTGAAGCACGGGCCGCTCGCGCTCGTGACTCACACGATGCCCGTCGCGACGATCGCGCCGAACGATGCGCTGCTCGAGAAGCTGAAGTCGAACATGCAGGAAGTGCGCGCGCGCGGCGGGCAGCTTTACGTGTTCGCCGATGCCGATACGCGGATCGACAACAGCGAAGGCGTGTCGGTGCTGCGGATGCCGGATTACTACGGGCTGTTGTCGCCGATCCTGCACGTCGTGCCGTTGCAGCTGCTCGCGTATCACGCGGCGTGCTTGCGCGGCGCGGATATCGACAAGCCGAGGAATCTGGCGAAATCGGTGACGGTGGAGTGAGGGGAGGGTCGGACGGCCGCATCCAGTCCGCGCTGATCGAGCGCTACAGCGCCCAGCGGCTCGGCGGCTTCGCGGCACACTGGAGCAGGCTGCGCGCACGAGCGGCAAGATCGGCGCGAACGCGTTCGGCATCGCGACGTTAAGCGCGGTCGTCGCGTCCGATTACGCGCACGCCACCCATCCCGATCTCGCGTTGCCGTCCCGCGCGCCGACGCCGGCAGCCGTGGTCGACGCGCTCGCGCGGCATCCCGCATTCGTCGACACCTGCCCCTGAACGTCCGCACGCCGCGCGCGGCCTGGCCGCGCATGCCAAAACGCGCTTCGGTTGTGAGAGAATCCGCGTGTCGCGTGACTGGCGCCAATAGATAGACCACTATCGGGAAGCGCGACCTTGACATCTTGCCGCGCGCCTGGGCCGACTTCTCCGACACAATTCACGCTCAGGAAACATGCGTCCCGGTTTCTTTCGCTCCTGCTGCCCCACCTATCGACAGCAGACGACACGCGCCTCCGTCTCCTCGCGCGCCGCGGCCTCGCGCAGCGTCGACCGCCGCCGTCGCGCGGACCTCGATCCGCGTCCCGTGCCCCTGCGACAGCCTGCCCGGATCTCCTCCTCTTCCTGTTTCCTGAAGCCCGTGACCCGGCAGCTCGGAGTATCGAATGCCCATTTGCCGCTTTGAAGATGCCGTCCAGGATCAGGCACTCGAGCTGCGCGGATTCGTCCGGAAGATCACGGTCAGCGCCTTCGACGATCTGCCCGCCGCGCTCGCCGACATCCAGCGCGCGCAGCGGGCAGGATACTGGATCGGCCTCAAGCTGTCCTATGCGCTCGGCGAATGGCTCGACCCCGCGTGGCTGAAAGACCGGCGCACCGCGGCCTCGGGCGGCGCGCCGCGCCTGATCGCGTTGGTCTTCGAGGACGCGGTTCGCGAGTCGACGTGGCAACCGCGCGCGGACGACGCGCCCGCCAGGATCGTCAGCGCCCGTCCGCGCATCCGCTTCCCGGAGTACGCGCGGCACATCCTCGCCATCAAGCAGCAGATCGAAAACGGCGACGTGTACCAGGTCAACTTTACACTGCCGGTCGACGTCGAGATGGAGGGCGACCCGGCGTCGCTGTACCGGCAATTGATCCACCACCATCCGGTGTCGCACGCGGCCTATATCGACGACGGCGACTCGTACACGTTGTCCATTTCGCCGGAGCTGTTCGTGGCGCACGCCGACGGCATGCTGACCAGCCGCCCGATGAAGGGCACGGCGCCCAGGCATGCGGACCCGGAGCAGGACAAGCGCGCCGCCGACGCGCTCCTCGCGAGCGACAAGGACCGGGCCGAGAACGCGATGATCGTCGACCTGCTGCGCAATGACCTGGGGAAGATCGCGCGGACCGGTTCGGTCAGCGTCCCTCGCCTGTTCGACCTCGAGCGCTATCCGTCAATCTGGACCCTGACCTCCACGATCCAGGCGGAAGTGGGCGACACCACGACCTTGCTCGAGATCCTGCGCGCGCTCTTTCCGTGCGGATCGGTGGTCGGCGCGCCCAAGCTCGCGGCGATGCGCTGCATCCGGGAACGCGAAGTGGACGACCGCGGCCTCTATTGCGGCAGCCTCGGCTGGCTCGCGCCCAACGGCGACTTCTCGTTGAACGTCGCGATCCGTACCCTCGTCCTAGGTCGCGACGGCTCGGGCGTCTACGGCGTCGGCGGCGGCATCGTGTTCGACTCCGAGCCCGATCTCGAATGGCGCGAATGCCAGTGGAAATCCCGCGTACTGGGCGAGATCCACGACGACGCGTAGACCTGACGGCCTGACGTCACGCCCCTGTCGCGGCGTCGGTCAGATGGACGCGTGCGCGCCCTCCACCTTGCCGCGACACATCCCGGCAGCTGCGCCCAACGCGCGCGCGACGCGCTCGTCGACGCAGCCCGGATACAACCTCACCTCCATCTCCGGCAAACGCGGCAGGCCGTAGCGGCCGCTGACTTCAACGGCCCCGGCGGGGGCGGTTCCGCACATCATCGCTGCCACCCCGAGTCCCGCGGACACGGCGGCGGACACCGCGCTCGCGGTCTCGCCGACGAATACCTCACGCCACGGAATCGGCACGTCGTCGAGCGAACGCAGCACCAACGCCCGCGTGTCGCTGGAAGCGGGCCACGACACGAGGCGCAGCGGGCTACCGGGCGTCTCGTCCCATTCAGGCGCGGCGTACCAGCCGAAGCGCTCGCGTTTCACCACATAACCATCACCGCGCCCTTCGACGCGTGGAACGATCGCCGCGCCCAGACGCCCGCTGTCGAGATCGTCCAGCACCTGTCGTGCGTGATCGACGCGCAGCTCGATCGTCAGCCCGGGATCGTAACGGTGCAGCGCCGACAGCAAACCCGCCAGGTCCTGATTGAACCGCACCGGGAATCGTGGAGGCTGGTTGGTTTAAGTTAATGCAGGCACGTCAGCGGTATTTCTGAGTTGCCTGTAGTAGTTTGCCTCAGCCGCAGCGGGCGAGATATAGCCGAGCGGCTCCATCAGCCGATGATGGTTGTACCAGGCCACCCATTCCAGCGTTGCCAGTTCGACGGATTCCCTCGTTTTCCAAGGGGCGCGGCGATGAATCAGTTCCGTCTTGTACAGGCCATTTATCGTTTCAGCCAGTGCATTGTCGTAGCTGTCGCCCCGACTGCCAACCGACGGCTCGATGCCCGCCTCGGCCAGCCGTTCGCTGTAGCGAATGCTGACGTATTGGGACCCTCTGTCGGAGTGGTGAATCAACGTCCCGTCCTCGCCCGGTTGCCTGGTGTACAGCGCCTGTTCAAGTGCATCCAGCACGAAGTCCGTGGTCATCGACGAACTGACGCGCCAGCCAACGATACGGCGGGCAAACACGTCGATCACGAATGCCACGTACAGCCAGCCTTGCCAAGTCGAGACATACGTAAAATCCGACGCCCAGAGCTGATTCGGTCGATCGGCCTTGAACTGCCGGTTGACCCGGTCCAGCGGGCGTGGCGCAATCGCATCGGGAATCGTTGTGCGAACTCGCTTGCCGCGAACTGCGCCTCGAAAACCCTGCAGCTTCATCAACCGCCCGACTGTGCAGCGTGCGACCACGATACCTTCCCGGTTCATCTGCATCCAGACCTTCGGTACGCCATAGACCTGCATGTTGGCCTGCCAGACACGCTTGATCTCCGGTTGCAGAATCTCATCACGTTTGGCGCGGGCGCAGCGTTTGGACGGATCTCGAAGCTGCGCAGCATGGCGTCGGTAGCCCGACGGGGCAATCCGCAAGACCTTGCAGATCGGCTCGACCCCGAAGGTGTCGCGATGCTGATCAATGAAGGTCTTCAGAACTTGAAACGGCGGTCGAGCTCCGCCTGGGCGAAAAACGCGCTCGCCAGCTTGAGAATCTCGTTGGTCCGGCGCAGTTCCTTAACCTCGCGCTCTAGCGCCTTGATACGCTCACGCTCGGCCGTGTTCACGCCATCGCGCTCCCCACGGTCGACCTCGTCGCGTTTGACCCAATCCAGCAGCGTCTGCGGCGTACAGCCGATCATCGGTGCAATCGATTCGACTGCCGCCCACATCGACGGGTGTTCGCTACGCTGCTCGCGTACCAGGCGCACTGCACGCTCTCGAACTTCCGGGGAAAACTTGTTTGCCTTCTTGTTCATGGCTCGATTCTCTCAAGAATACGAGCCTCCACCAAATTCGGTGCGATTCAACTCCGCTTTCTAAGCATAGATAGCGACCCGATGATTTGAGAGCCCTCCAGCGCCTGGACGCCAATGTCCATTTCCTATGGCATCGGCGCCCCGGTCATCACCGTCAGCTACGTTGGATATGGAACATTGCAGACAAGACGCGTCACGCGCACGAGGAGTTGACGACGAACAAGGTGCGTCCAGGCCATCCCATACAAAGCCAGACGTAGTGACGCTGAGAGTTGCGAAAATCAACGGGCAACCGGCGATGCTCTATTCCCGGGGAATCACCGGCAACGGAGGGAGACCGTCCAGTCCGTCGGGGAGCCCAGACCTACCGTTGAGCTTCGTAATATTCCAGCGTGCAGGATCGTTCCACTCGTAGTCCATTTGATACTGGAGGTGCGAATTCACCCTGAATAGCCCGACGCAAAACTTGCGGCCGTTATTTTCCAATGCATTGCGGAGGTCGGGAAGAATGCGAAGTACGCCTGCAAAAAATTCTTTGTGAACCGTGGAAGCAATCAGCTCGACGCAAGTGCCACTGCGATAGGAAGCCCTTCCTCCAAATTGCGAATCGCTCGGTGCTTCCAGGCGAACGTAGGCCTCGTTCCACCCAGGAAAATGAACTCGCATCTGTTCGACGACATGCTGAGCGAGTTCGATCAGCAACTCTGTTGCCCGTTCGTTCATAGTCTCATTCCCTCGTCCGTTTATACGCGGGGTCGCGCCGTTATCCCATTCTCTTTCGCATCGTTTCTTTTAAAACGTGGCCACTCGCAATGCTGAAGCCGGTCGAAGCGATGTGGATGCCGATCCCCTCGTCCGGTGCACCGTCGTTGAAACATTCGACTCTGCTTCGCCGGTCGTGAACGCAACCGCATGATACCTTGGTCAGGAAATTCGCCGAGCAAGGGCAAAGCCACGTCACCCCTCGTCGACCTCAAGAAGCAGCGACCGGACGGACAAGCCGTCTTTCCGTCGTTGCCGTAATGGCTGCGGTAACATCTGGCGACGGCGACTTCGCGGGCATACCCACATGAGCCTAACCGAGCATTGTGAGGCTCCAATACACATGGAATCGTGCGCGCGTCTCCAGTAGAACTGGCCGCCCCGCACGCGACCGGCATGGGTTTCGCGGCGGTTGGATCGCGGTGTCGTTTTGACGGAAATCGATTACAGCACTGCAAGGAGAAGACGACTTGTCGTGGAATCTCTTCGAAGTCCCAGACAGTGTGCGGGATCGCCTGGCTCGACTCGAGACGAAGTCCGACTGGTACGTTGAGCTCGGCAAGCTCCATGTCGGGCAGACCGGACGATTGGTTTACGATCTGCAGGAAACGTGGCCTCTCTGGGTTGAAGCTACCGAACACGCGCCATCGCCCCTTCGCTTGCTCTTTATCGGCGAGATGTCGGCGCGAGGTGGTCCTGACCCGGACGTTGGTTTTCTGGGCGCCAGTCTTGTGCGTGCTATCTCAAAGGCCTTGCGCCAACCGGAAAGTTATTTCCTTGACCTATTCTCGAAAACGGAATTTGCGAAGCTTTCGGATGACTATCGAAATGAGATCGCGCTTCTTCCCTTACTAAGGGACTGCTACGACCAAGTGGCTTGCAATAACAACGCGATCATATTCGTCCTCGCTTGATATTGGCTCGACAACGATAACGAGGTCGCACAACGCGATACTCCCCATGCGTCTAAATGTCCGCGCGAAATGGATTGACACCGTTATATGTGCGCACGCGTATCCGCAATAACTGTCGTCTAAAATCGTCACCGCGTGCGTCCGCAGGAACTGTGGATTGTTGATGTCCGCACAGAACTGACCCACTAGAGCTGAAAATTTTCATCGAATTTTGACCCACGTGATTGAATGCCCTGCTCAATCTTTGAGCAGGGGATACAAAGGTGATCACGGTGGGCATATTGGCCAAGATCAGGCGGATGTATTTCCGCGAGAAGGTCCCACTGCGCGAGATTGCGCGGCGTACGGGCCTGTCCCGAAACACGGTGCGCCGCTGGCTGCGGCAGACTGATGCTGTCGAGCCGAAGTATCCGAAGCGCGTCAGCCCGAGCGTCATCGACGACTGGGCCGCACAGCTGACAGGTTGGCTGCGTGCCGACAGTCATCGCCCGAAGCGTGACCGGCGCACCGCCCGGTTCATGTTCGAGGCGATCCGCGCCGAGGGTTACGCCGGCAGCTACGGCCGCGTAAGCGCGTTCGTGAGGCGTTGGCACGAGGAGCAGGCTGAGGCGCCTCGCAGGAAGGCCTTCGTGCCGCTCGCCTTCGAACCCGGCGAAGCCTTCCAGTTTGACTGGAGCTGCGAATACGCGTTTGTTGGCGGGCTACGGCGACGCCTGGAGGTCGCCCACGTCAAACTTAACTCCAGCCGCGCGTTCTGGCTCGTCGCCTATCCCACACAGAGTCACGAGATGCTGTTCGATGCGCACGCCCGCGCATTCGCCGCGTTCGGCGGCGTGCCGCGGCGCGGCATCTACGACAACATGAAGACCGCCGTGGACAAGGTTGGCCGCGGCAAGGAGCGTGCGGTCAACGCGCGCTTCGAAGCGATGTGCAGTCACTACCTGTTCGAGCCGGAGTTCTGCAACCGGGCTGCAGGCTGGGAGAAAGGCATCGTCGAGAAGAACGTTCAGGACCGGCGACGTCAGATCTGGCACGAAGCAGCGCTACGGCGCTGGGAAACGCTGGAGATCCTGAACGAATGGGTCGCTGGTCAGTGTCGTGAGGCGTGGCACATGCGGCACCCGCAGTGGCCTGAGCTGACAGTCGAGGATGTGCTGCAGGACGAGCGTACCCGGCTGATGCCCAATCCACGGCCGTTCGACGGCTACATCGAGCAGACCCTGCGAGTCTCGTCGACCAGCCTGATTCACTTCCAACGCAACCGCTACAGCGTGCCCACCGAGTACACGAACCAGTTGGTGAGCGTGCGCTGCTATCCGGCATATCTCAGCGTCGTCGCCAACGCCCAGGAGATCGCACGCCACGAACGCAGCTTCGAGCGGCACATGACCTTCTACGATTGGCGCCACTACGTCACGCTGGTCGAGCGCAAACCCGGCGCACTGCGCAACGGCGCACCGTTCATCACGATGCCGCAGCCGCTGCAACTGCTGCAGCGGCATCTGCTGAAACACCCGGGCGGAGATCGCGTCATGACGCAGGTGCTCGCTGCGGTGCGCGAACACGGGCTCGATGCGGTGCTGCTCGCCGTACAGGCTGCGCTGGATTCAGGACGCCCCAGCGCAGAGCACGTCCTGAACGTGCTGAGCCGGCTGAAGGCGCCCGTCACGAATGGCAGCCTCGCCACGACGAAACTCCAGCTCAAGGAAGAGCCCGCGGCCGACGTGAACCGTTACGAGACGCTGCGTGCCAACCCACCGGAGGATCGTCATGTCTAACGATATCGCGGCCCAGCTCAAGGGTCTTAAACTGCACGGCATGGCGAGCACGTGGCCGGAGCTGCTCGCGCAGTCGCGCCACACTGACTTCGAGCCGGAGCGCTTCATGAAGCAGCTGTTGATGGCTGAAACCGCCGAACGGCAGGTGCGCTCGATCGCCTATCAAATGACCGCTGCGCGCTTCCCGGCCCACCGCGACCTGAAGGGCTTCGACTTCGCGCAGGCACACGTCGACGAAGCGCTGGTGCGCGAACTGAGCGAGCTGTCGTTCCTCGAAAGCGCGCACAACGTCGTGTTCATCGGTGGTCCGGGCACTGGCAAGACGCACCTCGCCTCAGCGATCGGAATCGAAGCCGTACAGCGCCACGGCAAGCGTGTGCGCTACTTCTCGACCGTCGAGCTGACCAACGCCCTGGAGCAGGAGAAGTCCATCGGCAAACAAGGCCAGATCGCCCACAAGCTGATGTACGTCGATCTGGTGATTCTCGATGAGCTGGGCTATCTGCCGTTCAGCCAGACCGGCGGTGCATTGCTGTTCCATCTGCTCTCAAAGCTTTACGAGCACACGAGCGTCGCGATCACGACCAATCTCAGCTTCGGCGAGTGGGCGAGCGTGTTCGGGGATGCAAAGATGACGACAGCGCTGCTGGACCGCGTCACCCATCACTGCCACATCGTCGAAACGGGCAATGAATCGTGGCGCTTCAGGACCAGTTCTGCCAAGGCAAAGACAACAAGAAAAAGAGCAGCAAAACCAGCGGGTAACGAAGAGTTATCCACACCGGAATAGATGTACTACGCTGTCTCAGGGTGGGTCAGATTTAGATGAAATCGGTGGGTTAAGACTCGGTGGAAATCAACAGTCGGCCCAGATTACGCGATTACGGGAGGGGCGGACCATCCTATTAATGGATTGCGCGCTCGCCATCGTTGCCGGGGGACGACCAGTGAAACAGGTCTGCGAAGTTCTCGGCGTAGCGCGCTCGAATGTGACGGCGAAGCTCGCCCGACCTGCCGATTGGCGTGACGGGCGCACGGTGAGGCACACCAACGACGCCAAGTTGGTCGAGGAAATCCGGCACATCATCGCCGACTTGCCGAGCTGGGGTTACCGGCGCGTCTGGGGCAGGCTGCGAAGCCTGCGGGAGAACCAAGGCGCGGCCCCCGTTAACGTCAAGCGGGTCTATCGCGTCATGCGCGTACACAGCTTGCTGGTCGAGCGCAGGACCATGCCGCCGCGCCCGCAGCGTCGGCATGACGGCAAGGTCGCCGTGGCGAAGAGCAATCAACGCTGGTGTTCTGACGGCTTCGAGTTTCGTTGCGACAACGGCGAACCGCTGCGCGTGACGTTTGCGTTGGACTGCTGCGACCGCGAAGCGATGAGCTGGGCGGCGACGACCGGCGGCCACAGCGGGAACATCGTGCGTGACGTGATGCTCGCGGCCATCGAGCACCGCTTTGGCGACGCCTTGCAGGCGCCAGCGGAAATAGAATGGCTTACGGATAACGGCTCGGGCTACATTGCCGAGAAGACCCGCGCCTTCGCTGCCGACATCGGCCTGAAGCCATTGACGACGCCGGTGTGCAGCCCACAAAGTAACGGCATGGCGGAGAGCTTCGTGAAGACGATGAAACGCGACTACGTGACCTTCATGCCGAAGCCCGACGCGGCGACGGCCGTGCGCAATCTCGCCATCGCCTTTGAGCATTACAACGAGCAGCATCCACATAGCGCCTTGAAATATCGCTCTCCACGTGAGTTCAGGCGAACTATGGTCAGGGAGGGAGTCTGATGCAACCTGATGTGCTACTTCGCCTCCGGCTCAGAACCACGGCCGAAGGAGGACGAAATGGGCCGGTATTCGTAAATCCGGGTACGCACTTCGGTTGCCCCCTGGTCATCGAGGGTCGGCACTTCGATTGTCGCTGGTTGCTGGAAGGTCGACTTCTCGAACTTGGTCACGAACACGATGTACCGGTAAAGTTTCTGTCCTTCGCCCTGGTTGCCCCACTTCTGGCTGTCGGCAAGGAAATCCAGATGTGGGAGGGCAAGATCTTCGCGGATGGCGTCATTACGGACATCTGTCGAACACCTGATTCGCAATATTGACAAGTCTGTTCTAGCGCGTGTCCGGAGATACAGGGGCAACTCCAGGTTTCACAACTTTTCGACCTATGAGCCCATCGTCAACAAGTTGTGGCGCTATGCTCGATCTCAACTAATCTTGTGTCGTAATGGTCGACGCGATGGCGGAGGCGCGAGATGGCACGGCGCTCACGGTTGCTGGCAAGCATTGCGGCAAAGGACGGCGAAGCTGAGCTGCCGGGCGACGTCGATCTGGAAAGCTGGCCTGCGGTCGACCCGCTGGCATTGCCTGCTGAGCGTACTGCCCTATATCTGCGGCGCGAGCGCGCGATTCGCCTTTACCTCGAGGGCGCAACCGACATTCAGATCAAAGCGGCATGCGGGATGGGCCGCGGTCAGGCTTATCGACTGCTGACCGAGCGCTGCCTCAAGCCGCATCCCGACGGACATATCTATGGCTGGCGGGGCCTGTTACCGCATGCCCGCGTGAAGGCCTACGAACGGACGGCGCCGCTTGCCCTCAACGCTTGGAGCGGCGGGGCCGTTGGCGCCCTGCAATGGGTGTTCGAGTCGCCCGCGGGGCGCGGATTCGAAGACATGCTGCGCGAACGCATTCTCGGCAAACGTCCTGCACTTGAGGCGTCGCGCCGGCCGCGCATAGCTATCTTTCGCTGGTTTCTCGCCGAACTGCGCGCACGCGGCTTCGAGCGCCGCGGCGAATGGCCGTTCAACGTCGAAAAGCGCGGATACGTGACGCTGGCCCGCTACATCGATCGCGTCCTCGCGGAGCATCCGGCACGGGCCCGCGAACTGGCCGGCGGGCCAGAAGCGACGCGCAAGGCGCGCGCCGGCGATAGCACGCGTCGGCCGCCGCTGGCCCCGTTCGAGCGCGTTGAATGCGATGCGCATAAGCTCGATGCCCGCATGGTGGTCATGCTACCGTCTCCGCACGGCGGCGCTGAACCGCGCATAATTCACCGCCTCTGGGTCATCGTGCTGGTCGAAGTGGCCTCGCGCGCGGTGCTCGGCTATCACCTCAGCCTGCGACGCGAGTGCTCCGCCGAAGACGTGCTGCGCGCAGTCCGCTGCGCCCTCACGCAGTGGACTCCGGGCGACCTGCAGTTCAGCGACGCCGCGTACGTACCGGGCGCCGGCCTGCCGTCGCATGTATTGCCGCAGCTCGCCGGCGCGTGCTGGAACGAATTCAGCGTCGACGGAGCGCTGGCCAACATCTGCGCGCGCGTCGAAAACGTGCTGCGCGACGTGGTCGACGCCAGAATCGTCAAGCCGCAGGATGCTGCAAGCTACAGCAGCCGGCGCAGCAAGGACGACCGGCCATTCGTAGAGTCGTTCTTCGGGCGCCTGGCGGCCGGTGGGTTTCACCGGCTCGCGACGACGACCGGTAGCGCGCCGAGCGACAGGCATGGTGCCGATCCCAACGCCGCGGCCGTGGCGACGCAGTTCCAGCTCGAGTACGCGGAGGAGTTGCTCGACACGCTGATTGCCAACTACAACGCCACGCCACACTCGGGACTGGGCTATCGCAGCCCGCTCGAGCAGCTCGCATGGTTATTGGAAACCGGCACGTGGACACCTCGCCAGGCCGATCCGAACGCAGTGCGTCGCCTAGTTGGCGTGCGCAAGCAGTGTACGTTGCTGGGTGGGGTCAAGACAGGGCGCCGGCCGCATTTCCATTTCGCCAATGCGCGGTATTCGGCCGAGTGGCTGTGCCTGCGCACTGACCTGCTCGGACAGGCCTTCTGGCTGCAGCTCGACAACGAGGACGATGCGCGTTTTGCGACGGTCTCGACACAGCGGGGCCTGTTTCTCGGCGTGGTCCGCGCTGCACCTCCGTGGCATCTGTCGCCGCATTCGCTGTACGTACGCACGGCGATCCGTTCCCTTGAAAAGCGCCGGCTGCTGCATCTGGCGACCCACGGCGACGCGGTTGAAGCTCTGATCCAGTATTGCGAGGCGTCGCCCGGTGGCAAATTGCCGGTCCACCCGGCCTATCTTGAGGCGCGGCGCATTCTGCAACTGAATGCGGAGCGGGTGGCCGCACAGTCGATGGTCAGCCTGGCCAAGCGCCCGGAAACACCGGCGACAAATGCTGAGGTGGCATCCGCCGCGCCTGCGCGCACCAGCGTGCCTTTGCCTCCGATGCGTCGAGCTCAGCAATGGTAACGCCCGCCGGAATCCGGGATCCGCTCGTGGCGGCCCACGTGCCGCGCGATCATCCGGTCGTGACGCGCGACTACTCGCTGTTCACGATCGCGATTCACGACATGGCCGAACGCATCGGCAGTTGGCTGGACGACCAGATCGACGGCGCGACCATTTTCGGGCCGTCGCGTTTCGGCAAGTCGAGTGCCGTCGATCACTGGCTGCAGCGGCTGCTGTCCGAGCGCCATGGAGGTTTCCTGCCGTTGGTGATCTGGAGCCACACGGATTCTGGCAGCAGTCAGGCTGTCGGCAGCTTTTACGCGCACCTGCTCGATGCGAGCGGCCACAGGCTCGCTCAGGCACGGCGCAGCCCGCTGGAACGGCAAACCATGCTGGTCGAGCGCTGGATCGAGCTCGCCGCCCAGGGCGGCGGACGCTTCCTGGTGCTGGTGATCGACGAAGCGCAGGGCATGAGCCAGCGCGAGTGGCTGTGGCTGGTCGAATTGCACAGCTTGCTTGAGAAGCAACGAATTCGGCTGTGCGTGTTTTCGATCGCGTCGCTGCAGTTCTTCGACGAACCGTTCGGCCTCGCGCTCGCGGGGAGCGCTCATGTCGCGGCGCGCTTCATGTTGGCCGCCGAGCCATTTCACTGCGTTCGGACGACCGATGAACTCGCCTATGTGATGCGCGGGTACGACGACAGCAGCGAATGGCCGCCCGGTTCGGGGAAGTCATTCACCGCAGGCTTGGCCCCACGCCCATGGGCTGGCGGGTTCCGAATGGAGCACCAGGCTGCCGCGCTGATGCAGGCGATGCTTGATACGCTGCCGCCGCGCTACGCGGGGCCGATCGACTTCCCGATGAAAACCGTCGCCCAGGCGTGCCGCCACGTGCTGCTGCGCATTGCTGGTGGCGCCGACGTTGACGCCGTGACGACCGCGGACGCGTGGGGCACGACCGTCCGCGACTGCGGCCACCGGGAACTGATGGCGCTCATCTCCGCCACGGCAATGTTGCGGGGCGCGCACGCGCGCCAGGAGGGCCCTCATGCCTGAGCCCAGCCTGACTGTTGATTTCCACCGAGTCTTAACCCACCGATTTCATCTAAATCTGACCCACCCTGAGACAGCGTAGTACATCTATTCCGGTGTGGATAACTCTTCGTTACCCGCTGGTTTTGCTGCTCTTTTTCTTGTTGTCTTTGCCTTGGCAGAACTGGTCCTGAAGCGCCACGATTCATTGCCCGTTTCGACGATGTGGCAGTGATGGGTGACGCGGTCCAGCAGCGCTGTCGTCATCTTTGCATCCCCGAACACGCTCGCCCACTCGCCGAAGCTGAGATTGGTCGTGATCGCGACGCTCGTGTGCTCGTAAAGCTTTGAGAGCAGATGGAACAGCAATGCACCGCCGGTCTGGCTGAACGGCAGATAGCCCAGCTCATCGAGAATCACCAGATCGACGTACATCAGCTTGTGGGCGATCTGGCCTTGTTTGCCGATGGACTTCTCCTGCTCCAGGGCGTTGGTCAGCTCGACGGTCGAGAAGTAGCGCACACGCTTGCCGTGGCGCTGTACGGCTTCGATTCCGATCGCTGAGGCGAGGTGCGTCTTGCCAGTGCCCGGACCACCGATGAACACGACGTTGTGCGCGCTTTCGAGGAACGACAGCTCGCTCAGTTCGCGCACCAGCGCTTCGTCGACGTGTGCCTGCGCGAAGTCGAAGCCCTTCAGGTCGCGGTGGGCCGGGAAGCGCGCAGCGGTCATTTGATAGGCGATCGAGCGCACCTGCCGTTCGGCGGTTTCAGCCATCAACAGCTGCTTCATGAAGCGCTCCGGCTCGAAGTCAGTGTGGCGCGACTGCGCGAGCAGCTCCGGCCACGTGCTCGCCATGCCGTGCAGTTTAAGACCCTTGAGCTGGGCCGCGATATCGTTAGACATGACGATCCTCCGGTGGGTTGGCACGCAGCGTCTCGTAACGGTTCACGTCGGCCGCGGGCTCTTCCTTGAGCTGGAGTTTCGTCGTGGCGAGGCTGCCATTCGTGACGGGCGCCTTCAGCCGGCTCAGCACGTTCAGGACGTGCTCTGCGCTGGGGCGTCCTGAATCCAGCGCAGCCTGTACGGCGAGCAGCACCGCATCGAGCCCGTGTTCGCGCACCGCAGCGAGCACCTGCGTCATGACGCGATCTCCGCCCGGGTGTTTCAGCAGATGCCGCTGCAGCAGTTGCAGCGGCTGCGGCATCGTGATGAACGGTGCGCCGTTGCGCAGTGCGCCGGGTTTGCGCTCGACCAGCGTGACGTAGTGGCGCCAATCGTAGAAGGTCATGTGCCGCTCGAAGCTGCGTTCGTGGCGTGCGATCTCCTGGGCGTTGGCGACGACGCTGAGATATGCCGGATAGCAGCGCACGCTCACCAACTGGTTCGTGTACTCGGTGGGCACGCTGTAGCGGTTGCGTTGGAAGTGAATCAGGCTGGTCGACGAGACTCGCAGGGTCTGCTCGATGTAGCCGTCGAACGGCCGTGGATTGGGCATCAGCCGGGTACGCTCGTCCTGCAGCACATCCTCGACTGTCAGCTCAGGCCACTGCGGGTGCCGCATGTGCCACGCCTCACGACACTGACCAGCGACCCATTCGTTCAGGATCTCCAGCGTTTCCCAGCGCCGTAGCGCTGCTTCGTGCCAGATCTGACGTCGCCGGTCCTGAACGTTCTTCTCGACGATGCCTTTCTCCCAGCCTGCAGCCCGGTTGCAGAACTCCGGCTCGAACAGGTGTCAGCGTCGGATAGATACTCCCCACTTTCGTCGAAGTAATTTTCCCCAGTTTTTTATCTGATGGCGCCGCGGTAGCGGCGCCGTCCTGTCGATCGCCGACCATATCGCCCTGGAGATCCGTCGTGGGGGTGTCGGTGGTCGAGCTGGAGGAAGTGATGACGATTCTGGAATTGCATCGGCAAGGGCTGAGTATTTCGGCCATCGCTACTCGACTGGGTATGGACCGCAAGACCGTTCGTAAATACATCAGGAATGGCGTTCAGGCGCCGCGTTACGGTCCGCGCGCACCGCGACCGTGCGTGGTCGATCCGTTCGTCCACTACGTCACCGAACGTGTGCGCGAGTTTCCCGACCTGAGCGTCGAGCGACTGCTGCGCGAGATTCGGGCCATGGGGTACACCGGTGGCCGCACGGCACTGGGCGACCTGGTTCGGGAGGTCCGGCCGCCCCGCCAACGTGGCTTCGAGGTGCGCTTCGAGACGCCTGCCGGGCATCAAGCGCAGGTGGATTTCGCCCACTTCAATGTCGAGTTCGGCGACGCGCCTGGCCAGCGACGCTCGATCTGGCTATTCTCGATCGTGCTTGGGCACAGCCGCTATCTCTGGGGACGTTTCGTCGAGCATCAGGACCTGCAGACCGTCCTGCGCTGCCACATGGATGCGTTCGAGCACCTCGGCGGCGCTCCGCGCGAGATTCTGTACGACCGGATGAAGGCGGCCGTGCTGGGCGAAGTCGAGAAGCACATCGTCTACAACGCGAAGCTGGTCGCGTTTGCGCAGCACTACGGCTTCGCGCCGCGCGCCTGCAAGGCATATCGCGCCAAGACCAAGGGCAAGGTCGAGCGGCCGTACCGCTATATCCGGCAGGACTTCTTCCTGGCGCGTCGTTTCCAGAATCTCGCCGACTTGAACCGACAGTTGCGCGAGTGGCTCGACACGGTGGCCAATGTGCGCGTGCACGGCACGACGCACCGCGTCGTCGCCCAGCACTTCGGTGAGGAGCGTCCCGCACTGCAGGCGTTGCCGGCCGGCACCTTCAACGGCGTGATCCGGCTCGAGCGTCGCGTGAGTCACGAAGGCCTCGTCTCGGTCGGCGGCAACTACTACAGCGTGCCCGATCGAACACGCAAGCGCACGCTCGACGTCCACAGTCTGGCCCACGAGATCCGCATCTACGAAGACGGTGAACTGCTGGCGGTTCATCCCGTGCTCGAAGGCCGGCGACGAACCTCGCTGTTGCCCGGCCATCGGCGCGCAAATCAGCGCAAGCAGCCAGCACGACACCCATCACCATCGGTAACGGTAGCCGTAGCTCGCCGGCCTCTGTCGTTCTATGACCAGGTCGCAAGACGCCTCGCAGATGCTGGGAGGACCGCATGAGCGGCATGCCTGCCTCGACACTGGAACGCATCCGGCGCTATCTCGTCGGCTTGCGCATGCCGCGCGCGCTCGAAACGCTGGACGCCACCCTGAATCGCTTCGAGCAAGGCGACAGCTCGATGCTGGAAGTGTTGGAAACGCTGCTGGGCGAGGAGTTCACGACGCGCGAGACCCGCCGCATCCGGATGGCGCTGCAGACCGCGCGGCTCGGCACGATCAAGACGCTGGCCGGTTACGACTTCAGCTTCCAGCCGAGCCTCGACCGAGATCGCATCATGACGCTTGCGCAACTTGAGTTCATCGAACGACGGCAGACCGTGCACTTCCTTGGGCCGCCCGGCACGGGCAAATCGCACCTGTCCATTGCGCTGGGCGTGGAAGCCGTGCGCGCCGGCAAGAGCGTCTACTTCGGCTCGCTGGCCGAGATCGTGAACTCGATGGCCAAGGCCGAGCGGGAGGGCAACCTGGCGCAGCGCGTGCGCTTCCTTGCACGCAACAGCCTGCTCATCGTCGACGAGATCGGTTACCTGCCGATCGGCTCCAACGGCGGCAATCTGTTCTTCCAGCTCGTCAACGCCTGCTACGAGCGCTGCGCGATCATCCTGACGTCCAATCGCAGCTTCGGCGAATGGGGCGAAGTGTTCGGCGACAGCGTGGTCGCCGCGGCGCTGCTCGACCGGCTGCTGCACCACGCGATCGTCGTGCAGATTGAAGGCACATCGTACCGCCTACGAGAACACGCCGATCTGCTGCCCGACCATCTGCGCAACCGACCATCTTCCCTGAATCACCCGTCCGCTGAACCGGTTCGTCGGCGCCCGGGCCGTCCGCGAAGGAGCTCATCCGATCACATCGCCGGCTGATCACCGTCCGAACAGGGTGGGGAATTTTACTTCGACACTTCTGGGGAAATTACGTCCGACGTTGACAACAGGTAGTGACTGCACATCGCTTCGAAGCGCGCGTTGACCGCACGCTCCTTGCCGCGGCCAACCTTGTCCACGGCGGTCTTCATGTTGTCGTAGATGCCGCGCCGCGGCACGCCGCCGAACGCGGCGAATGCGCGGGCGTGCGCATCGAACAGCATCTCGTGACTCTGTGTGGGATAGGCGACGAGCCAGAACGCGCGGCTGGAGTTAAGTTTGACGTGGGCGACCTCCAGGCGTCGCCGTAGCCCGCCAACAAACGCGTATTCGCAGCTCCAGTCAAACTGGAAGGCTTCGCCGGGTTCGAAGGCGAGCGGCACGAAGGCCTTCCTGCGAGGCGCCTCAGCCTGCTCCTCGTGCCAACGCCTCACGAACGCGCTTACGCGGCCGTAGCTGCCGGCGTAACCCTCGGCGCGGATCGCCTCGAACATGAACCGGGCGGTGCGCCGGTCACGCTTCGGGCGATGACTGTCGGCACGCAGCCAACCTGTCAGCTGTGCGGCCCAGTCGTCGATGACGCTCGGGCTGACGCGCTTCGGATACTTCGGCTCGACAGCATCAGTCTGCCGCAGCCAGCGGCGCACCGTGTTTCGGGACAGGCCCGTACGCCGCGCAATCTCGCGCAGTGGGACCTTCTCGCGGAAATACATCCGCCTGATCTTGGCCAATATGCCCACCGTGATCACCTTTGTATCCCCTGCTCAAAGATTGAGCAGGGCATTCAATCACGTGGGTCAAAATTCGATGAAAATTTTCAGCTCTAGTGGGTCAGTTCTGTGCGGACATCAACAGTTTGCTCCGAAATGCCCACGTGACGAGTCAGTTCCGCGACCGGCATGCCTGCTTCGGCCTGTTTCAACACCGCCACAATCTGCTCGACACTGAAGCGCTTGCGTTTCATCGTACGGCTCCTTTCATACTGAAAAAGTCCGCCGAAAACTCGCTTACATCATGGCACTGTTTACTGGGGGCCGCTCACAGGCATCGAAACCGCCGACCATAGGCTAGCCCGTCAGAAACGAAGTCCATCGACCAACTCTGATTCGGGCCTGTTGGTAACGGCAGCGGCGTGCGCTCGACAGCCGCAATACGCTTGCGTCGCCGCTTGCGCACGCTCAGTCCCGCCTTGCTGTACAGGCGCCAGATGCGCTTGTCGTCTAATTGCTGTCAATAGATCATCCTCCTAGAAAGGGTTCAGACCAGCCGTTTCCTTGTCGTCTTCGTGGTCGTGTTCACGCCACAACATGCCGTCAGAGAGTCGCTACAACGTTCCGATGTGATTGCCGCGGTTTTCCCGCAAAGCGCGTCAAGGAATCGTTGAGGCGACGTAATCAGCCTGGATGAACCGGTACCGCAGTTGTTGCAGGTAAAGCGACTTGCGATGGCGAGCGTGTGGCTATCCCGGTATGAACTCCTTGCCGCTTCTCCACATTGAGAGCAGCAGCGTTGAGAGTTTGCGAGCGGTTGCAACCAGTGCTTTGCGCAAGCCTATCCGGGGAATCAGTGCCTGCGCCCAACGTCGGAGTGCGCAGTCGCGCTTATGACGCAGGAGCAAAGCCGACGCCGCCTCGAACAGCATGTGTCTGGTCAGCCGGCAGCCGGTCTTGGATATTCCACCGTTATGGTCGACGTCCCCTGATTGGTACTTCCGTGGCGTTAGACCAAGATACGGACCAATATCGCCGACACGGCGGAATCGATCCGGATTGTCGACTGCAGCAGCGAATGCCACTGCTGTCTTCACGCCGACACCGGGGACCGTCATCAGACGACGACACACATCGCTGGCGCGCGCAATCCGTTCAAGCGCCTTATCGGTCTCACGGACTTGCCTGTCTATATGCCTCCAACTGTCGAGCAGGATGTCAACTACGCCACGGATTAGCGATGTCGATGGCGTATGTTGCTCGACGAGTTTCTCGAATGTGCCGCGCGTACCAGGAGGCAGCACAACACCAAAGGTTTTGAGCACCCCGCGGATCTGGTTGTACAGGCCGGTACGCATACTGACCAATTGACTGCGCGCTCCAAGAAGCAGCCGGACTTCGTGGCTCGCGATACTTTTGACTTCGACGGCACGATACCAGCCACTGCGCGTGAGTTGAGCAATGCCGCGCGCATCATTGCTGTCAGTCTTGTTCAGTTGCGTCGCGAGCGCTGCGTGCACGTGGCGGGCATGAATGCAATCAACAGGAACACCTCGATTTCGCAGTGCGTGATAGAGCCATACTGCGAGAGGGCCAGTTTCCATTCCGACGCGCCGGACCTCGGGGGCTTGCTGTCGGATGATGCTATCAATAGCCTGCGGATCCGATGCTACTGTTCCGCGCCAGACGGGATTACCGTCCCCATCGATTACGCAAACCGCCGTTGACTTCTGCGATACATCGAGACCCACATACGTTTCCATGGCAGCCTCCGTCGTTAGCCGGAGACGCAATTACAGCATGTGGTTGGCGAAGCAACCATCCCGCTGCAACAGCACGTGAATCCGGCGATAGCCGTAACGGCGTTTCTGCGCGGCGATGGCCATCATTCGGCCAGTCAGCGCTTCGTCGTCAACTCGGCGGCGTGATTCGTAGTGGAACAGCGAGCGCGAAATCCCTACCAGCCCGCAGGCCCGGGTAACACCCATGGCGCGTTCGGCCATCAAGATTCGGACCGCTTCGCGCTTGGCCTGCGGGCTTGCTACTTTCGGGCCAGCAGGTCCTTCAGCGCGGCGTTGTCGAGCATTGATTCGGCCAACAGGCGCTTGAGCTTGTTGTTCTCCTGCTCCAGTTCCTTCAGGCGCTGCGCTTCGGAGACAGTCATCCCGCCGAACTTCGCTTTCCAGTTGTAGTAGGTCGCTTCCGATATGCCGTACTTGCGGCACAGCTCCGCCGGCTTCAGGCCAGCCTCAGCTTCCTTCAAGATGCCGATGATTTGTTCTTCGGTGAATCGCTTTTTCATTGCCGTTCCTCTCTGGAACGGACTCTACACCGTCACCGTACTAAAGTAAGCCCCCGGCGAAGTCATCTTGAAGGCGGCCATCGAAAGCAAGGAGCATCGTGTCCATTAAAATTTTTGATGGACAGGTGTACATGATGACGAAGGCAACGCCACTTGACGACGAGCTTCGCCCGACCGGGGGACGTCGGCGACATAGCAAGGAATTCAAGGAGAAGGCGATCCGCGCGGCGTTGCAGCCGCACGTGTCGATTGCGGCGGTGGCGCTGCACTACCGATTGAATGCCAATCTGCTGCGTCGATGGGTGGCGGCTACGCGAGAGGCATCGGGGGCGCCTGTGGCGTCTGTCGAAACGAAGGACGTTCCTGCCGCGTTCGTTCCGTTGCAACTCGACGCACCGGCTAACGCATCGTGTTCCACTGACATCCAGATCGAAATCCACCGGGGAGCCGCGACGGTCACGGTGCGCTGGCCAGTGTCCGCGGCCGGCGAATGTGCGACGTGGTTACAGGACTGGCTGCGATGATTCGCATCGATACCATCTGGCTGGCGACGGAGCCGGTCGACATGCGTGCCGGCGTCGATACGTTGCTGGCACGCGTGGTCAAGGTGTTCGGCGCGGTGCGGCCCCACCATGCGTACCTGTTTGCCAACCGGCAATCGACGCGGATGAAGGTGCTGGTCTACGACGGCTTGGGTGTGTGGCTTGCCGCACGACGTCTGAACAAGGGGCGATTCGTCTGGACCAACGGTGAGCAAGCGATCGCGCTGCCGCTGAATCCGGTGCAGTTGCGCGCGTTGGTGACGGGATTGCCGTGGCGCACGCTCACGCCGGACCACGCGATCACCGTCCTATGATGCTGCGCCGGACGTAAACTGTTCCGCTTCGTATCGGGTTGGCGTCTGGCAGACTGGTTGCCATGGACCTGCCACCCGACCTCGATGCCCTCAGTCCCGAACAGCTCCGCGCCTTGGCCGCGGCGTTGATCGTCGAGGTTAGGGAGAAGGACCGCGAGGTTGATGAGAAGGAGCGGGAGCTGCGGTATCGTCAAACGCGGATCGATCAGCTGACGCACGAACTGTCGATCATCAAGCGGCAGCAGTTCGGCAGGCGCAGCGAACAGCTCAACAAAGAGCAAATGAGCCTGCTCGACGAAGCGATCGACGCGGATCTGGCGGCGATTGAAACCGAGCTCGAAGCGCTGCAACCGGAGAAGCGGGCCAGCCAGGCGCGTCAGCAACCGAAACGTGCGCCTCTGCCACCGCAGTTCCCCCGCACCGACATCCATCACGAACCGGACGATACGACCTGTGCGTGTGGTTGCCAGCGCGTACGCATCGGCGAGGACGTCAGCGAGAAGCTGGACTATGCGCCCGGCGTGTTCACGGTCAAGCGGCATATCCGCGGCAAGTGGGTATGCAAGGCATGTGAGACGCTGGTGCAGGCGCCGGTTGCGCCGCAGGTGATCGACAAGGGCATCCCGACTGCTGCACTGCTCGCGTGGGTGCTGGTGGCAAAGTACGCCGATCACTTGCCGCTCTATCGATTGGAGCGCATCTTTGCACGTGCTGGCTTGGCGATACCGCAATCGACGCTCGGTGCCTGGGTCGGGGTATGCGGCGTGCGATTGCAGCCTCTGGTCGACGCGCTACAGCAGGAACTGTTGCAGCAACACGTGCTGCACGCTGACGAGACGCCGGTACAGAGGCTCGCACCGGGCAAAGGCAAGACCCATCGCGCCTATCTATGGGCGTACAGCACCACGCAGTTCACCGATCTGAAAGCGGTGATCTACGACTTCGCAGACAGTCGTGCCGGCGAACACGCGCGCGCTTTCCTGGGCGAGTGGCGCGGCAAGCTGGTGTGCGACGACTACGGCGGCTACAAGGCCGGCTTCGAAAACGGGATCACTGAGATCGGATGTCTCGCCCATGCCCGCCGGAAGTTCTTCGATCTACACGTCAAGCACCAAAGCGAACTCGCCGGGCAAGCGCTGCGGTACTTCGGCGCGCTGTACGAAGTGGAACGTGATGTAGCGGAACTTGAACCAGACCGAAGACGCATCGTGCGTCAGGAGCGTGCTCGACCGATCGCCGACACACTCCACACCTGGCTGCTCGAGCAGAGACAACGTGTCCCCGAGGGCTCGGCGATTGCCAAGGCGCTCGATTACAGCCTGAAACGCTGGGAGGCGCTCACGCGCTATCTGGACGACGGGCATCTGCCTGCGGACAACAACTGGGTGGAAAACCAGGTCCGCCCATGGGCCATCGGCAGGTCGAACTGGTTGTTCGCCGGGTCACTGCGCGCGGGAAAGCGTGCAGCAGCGATCATGACGTTGATCCGTTCCGCGCAACTGAACGGACACGATCCGTTAGCTTACCTGAAAGACGTGTTGACCCGGTTGCCGACCCACCGTGCTGCCGACATCGCGCAGCTGCTGCCCCATCGCTGGACGCCAACCGTCGCTTGACCATCTCGGCGATCGGTCCCGTCAAGATGACTTCGCCGGGGGCTTACGTACTAAACGCGGGGAGCAGGTCACATCAACGACGTGTCCGGTGGCAGTACAGGGGAAACGGCTGGCACTGTCGATGGCGCCGTGACGACAGGGACAAATGCCTGCGCTTCACTCATCGGAACACGACGTGCCGAACCCGGGATGTCGATCGATACGCCGTCTATCACCAGCGGGTCCGGTCTCGGTGGTGTTTGCAGCGTATGCTGCTGATGACGCGAGATCCAGCGACGCAACTGGTTCGGATTGACATCATGGTCCATGGCCGCCCGGGCGATCGATACCCCTGGCTTCAGGCAAAACTCGACCAGCTCCCGCACCGCCTCTTCATCAAATTCCCGCCGACCATCCCGTCGACGGCCAACCACCAGTCTGCTACGAAGGTCCTGTTTTTCTGTCATCACGGTCTGAGTGCATGTGTCCACGCGGACACTTAGCATCAGACCTTCTGCCGCCGATTTGTAGGGCGTCGTTTATTGACGGCTTACCCTTGATGCGCTTCCCGAGTTTCAGGTACAGCTCGACCGCCCGAACGCGGTCTTCGTATGAATACATGGACTACCTCCAAAGTAGTCCAAGATTTTGTCCGCATCCCCAGTGGATCAGTTCTGCGTGAACATCAACACAGACGCTCAAGGTGTGTTGGAGTTCCCTCGGTCCGGAGCACTGCAATGAAGGCGACATTGACGAATACACTTCCGAAATCAATCAGAGTAGGTGACAGAAAAATTCGAATCGACCAACCGCAAAATGGGAAGTTTTGTGCCCGTTGATAAACAGATTCGGCAAATAAGCTCTTTGAAATGCACAACCATACTCTGAATCGTCGATGCTTTGAAGAGCTCCGTGCGATATTCGACGTAGCCGGTCAGTGTCGCGTCTGACGCAAAGACATTCATAATCAAATCGAAGCGTGCAACGTCGCTGTGCAGGAAGGTTGTCATGGCACGGAGACCGGGCAGGCGTAACGCGCGATCAGCCGTCAAATGGTAGCCGAACATTGTATTTACGAGGGGAGACTGTCCCGACTTGCGAGTCAGGTTCAATCCGCGGACCAATCTATCGAAGGGTAGATCTTGATTGGAGTATGCATCGAGTGTAGTTGTGCGCACTTCTTCAAGCACTTGCGCAAACGTCATGTCGCCAGACAACTTTGTTCTTAACACGAGCGTGTTGATGAACAAACCGATTAACCCCTCCACCTCCTCCCGATTACGATTGGCAATGGGTGTGCCGACGCAGATATCCGGTGCCCCCGTGTAACGGTACATCAGCACATTGAACACCGCAAACATCACCATGAATGGCGTAGCGCGGTATCTCTTGGCCAACTCGCTTATTTTGCCGACATACTCCACGGGCAACTCGAATACCTGTGTCGCCCCATGGTGTCCCGACTTCGCCGGACGCTCATAATCGCAGGGTAATTGCAGCGTCTGCGGCGCGTCGGCTAGCTGCTTTCTCCAATACGACAACTGACGCTCGAGTTCTTCCCCTTCTAGCCAGTCGCGCTGCCACTGTGCAAAGTCCCGGTACTGGATCGGCAAATCCGCAAGCTCCGGCTCACACGCCTCCTTGCGCGAGCGATAGAGTTCGCCCAGCTCCCGCACAAAAATGTTGCCAGACCACCCATCGAAAACAATATGGTGGACATTGACGAAAAAAATATGTTTCGTCTCGTTCACCCTCACCAACAGGACGCGCATCAACGGGGCATCACTCAAGTCGAATGGTCGTCTCGCATCCTCCTTCACCAGTCGCTCGGCCTCCGTCTGTGCCTCTTCCTCCGGCAAACCACTCAAATCAACCAGCGGCAGCGCCAGCGAGATATCGCTTCGTATCGCCGCCACTGGCTCACCCTCCTCATTCATCGAAAAACCCGTACGCAACACCTCGTGTCGTCTCACGACCTCATTCAATGACCATTCCAACCCTTCTCCATCCAACGGCCCTTCCAGCGTCATCACCATTGGAATGTTGTACGACCAGTCTTCCTTGTTCAAGGCTTGATTGAACAAAAATCGGTCTTGGCTCAGCGAGGTCACCGCCATACTTAGGGTGGTCATTTGGTAGGCCTGATATTTTGGAGGATGTTACGGGACGATGTGCGGGCGTTAGTCCACTTCTTTAGCGCCAAGAGCTGACTGCGTCCATACTCCGGACCGGAAGTGGAACGTGTACCCATATCCTTGACGCTCGAACGCAGCTAGTTGAGACCGATGGTTCCCCCGCTTACGGGCTACATCTACGACCTCAAAACTGTCTCGTAGCGATGCGGCTTTTTCGTGAGCAGCGCACAGGTCGCGCTCATCCTCAAACAGAACCACCGCTTTGCGAGCCGTGCCATCCAACGAGCGTCGTTCATCTCGGAGCACATCAATCAGTCTTTCAAATCCGATGGAAAAACCGCATGCTGGGGTATCACGCCCAAGGAGATTTCCGATCATTCGATCGTATCGCCCCCCTCCGGCAATGGAAAACGGGAAATCCTTATAGGAAATCTCAAATATCTGGCCTGTGTAATATCCCATCCCCCTGACCAGGTAGGGATCAAATATTATTTGATATCTTTGTTCAGATAAATTAACGGTTGCATCGATAACCGATTGCAAACGGTTCAACGCGTCGGCACAACTTTGGCGCTCACTCTCCGAAAAATGCTCCGCCATACGGGCAGGCGAATCGACGCTCAATTTCATAAATTCAACGAGTTCATGGACATTTTTCTTATCAAATCGATTTAACTCAGCCTCCACTCCATCTATCCCGATCTTGTCTAGCTTATCTAATGCGATCATAACCGATGAGTGGTCCACCACTTGAAATCCAAGCGACGACAGCAAGCCCTCTAGCAAACGCCTGTCATTGATGCGAATGGCAAAACGTTCCAAACCGAAGGATTCGAGGCAGCGTGCCGTTGTAGTAATAAGATCGACCTCTGCGAGCATGCTTTCCTCGCCTATAATATCGATATCACATTGAACGAACTGCCGAAATCGTCCTCTCTGTGGACGCTCCGCACGCCAGACGGGTCCCACCTGAATAGATTTAAAAGGAAGGACAAGGTTAGAGACATTACAGGCGAAAAATCGCGTTAACGGCAACGTCAAATCGAAGCGCAATCCATATTCAACGATACTGGCCTCTGTTGCACCCGGGTTCAGATTCAGTTTTTCGCCGCGCTTGATGATTTTAAAAATGAGTTTCTCATTCTCCCCACCATTTCCCGCGGTGAGAAGATCGATAGCCTCCATCGTTGGAGTCTCTATTTTTCGGTAACCGTGAGACCGGTACACAGAAACAATCTTAGATTCTACTGCATCCCGAAATTCCGCATCATCGGGTAAAAAATCTCTCATCCCGCGAGCTGGTTGCACATTGCCTTTACTCAATTCTCGACTCCTTTCTTAAATTTCAGAACTCTTTTCCCAGACCTATATTCTTTAATCTCTCTGAAACTAAGAGCCGTTTGCTGATACCTCAATTTTCGATACCAACCGCTGAGAAAGTTCGAACGTTAACAAATCTGCAGTGACTCGTGAGTCGTCCCCGACAATGATAGAAAAATGATCTCCGGCAAGGTGGTGGACGGTCAATTTTTCATGTGAGAGGCTGCGGACACGATCTACGCGTTCTGTAACATCGATCCCATGCTCACTTTTCGCGGCAGTGAAATACGTTATATGCCTAACTTGACCGGAAGGATTGAATTTCTCCAGCGCGAGCCAATTGAAAAAGTAAATATCATTCATAAATCCAGCAGTCTGGCCATCATTAAATCCATTGATTATGGTGCTGTGCACCGGATGCCTCGCAATTGATCTCCAAGCAGCCACGATATCCGAGTTATCGCTACAATCTGGCTCGTTATGATCTGTATACCTAATCTTTTCGATATCAACATCGGAATCGATCTTACGGTTACGCAATGCGAAGTAAGAATCGATAAGACCCAGAAAATCTACCGACTCGCTTTGTTGCTCGAGTATTCGGGCCATTTCAAACGCAACAACCCCACCAAGTGACCATCCAGCTAGTCGGTATGGCCCCCGCGGCTGCCTCAGTCGCAGTTGTCCGACGTATAGTTGTGCAAGCGCCTCGATTGTCAAAAACTCGGGCGGTTCAAACATGTCGAATTCTGGCCTTTGAAACCCAAGAACAGTCCAATTCTCGTCTAGACACTCGACCAAGCCGCGGTAGCACGCAACATCGCCACCGATAGGGTGCACAACAGCCAACGTCGCGGGGGTCCTTCCCCGTCGAACAAGGACCGTGGCCAGCCCCTGTCGGCGCGGAAGCTCAACAAGAGATTCGCACAGTGTTGCGATTGTTGGGTTCCCGTAGAGTGTCTCAATGGAGACCTCGATACCAAGCTGCCTTTTCATGCGATAGTGAACCTGAATGATCGTCAGCGAGTGCCCACCGAGGTCGAAAAAGTTGCTGTTGCGATAGACAGTTTCCACTCCGAGAACGTCCCGCCATACTTGAGCGACCGACTCTTCGAGCCCGCCCGCGAGCGGCTCTCCGCGATCGAGGTCCGTGGCACCGAATTCCGGTTCCGGCAACGCATGACGATCGATCTTGCCGTTCGGCGTCAACGGAAACTTCTCGAGCTGTACGAACGCGCTCGGTACCATATAGGGTGGCAGGACCTCGCGCAGTGCATCCCTGAGCTTGTGTGAATCCGCCTCGCGCGCTTGCGCATCGCACATCACATACGCCACCAGCCGCTTCTCGCCATCATCCCCTGCGCGGGCCATCACCACCGCGTCCCTGACTCCTGGCTGCTCTCTCAGGCTCGATTCGATCTCGCCCAGTTCGATCCGGTAACCACGCACCTTCACCTGATGATCGCTGCGCCCAACGAACTCGATGTCGCCCCCGGGCAGATAGCGCGCCAAGTCGCCTGTTCGATATAGTCTTGCCCCAGGTGCTCCACCAAACGGATCTGGGACGAATTTCTCCGCTGTCAGCGCTGCACGGTTCAGATACCCGTGCGCCACTCCTGCTCCGCCAATATAGAGCTCGCCCGTCGCTCCACGGGGCAGTTCGTTCATGTCCTCGTCCAGCAGGTAGATCTGCGTGTTCGAAATCGGAAAACCGATATGTGGGACTTCACCCTTCGACTTCACTGCACCCACGGCACAGTGGACCGTACACTCGGCCGGACCGTAACCGTTGAACGTTGACGTCTGTTCCCACGATGCGCACGAGTCCCACAGCCCTTGGTCGAACTGCTCTCCGCCGAGCAACAGCGTACGCGGCCACGGCAGCGTCGAATGGCTCCAGCGTCGAGCCTCAGCGTACGCTTTGAACAATGACGGCGTGAAGATAGCGCAGTCAAGAGCATAACCATCGACATATGTCACCAATTGGTGCAGGTCTTCTCGGACATAGTCGGGGAACACACAGTTAACGGCGCCGAGCACCATTGTGAGCAAAGGGTGGAGCGATCCATCAAATGCGGGCGAAAGGGTAGACCCGACTCTGGCCCCTTCCCAGGAAGTACCGCCGCGTCCAAATGTGGTGGCCAATGTGTCCACCAGGTTGACCGCCGAGCGGTGCGGCACCAGCACCCCCTTAGGTTGTCCCGTCGAACCCGATGTGTAGATGCAATATGCCGCCTGATCCGGTGAGACCCGCTTCGCCACGCTTGTCTTTACTGGCAAGCCCAGCGTATCGGCCGTACCAAGCTCATCGATCCAGATCACCTTGCCCTCATACCCCTCGGGCATACTTCGCCCCCCAGCCTTCATCACAACCACCCGCGGCCGAGCGTCCTCCAACATGCCTCTTATCCGTGCCGGCGGATGCTTCATATCGAATGGCAAGAACGCCGCACCTGCTTTCAGGATCGCCAGCTGGCTGACCACAACAGCCAGCGACTGCTCCAGATGGATCGCTACCAGATCGTTGCTCTCTACCCCCGCTTCGATCAAGCGCAACGCCAACAGCTCAGCACTCGCATCGACCTGCGCAAAAGTCCAGCTCCGCTCACCGAGCCGTACCGCAATGGCCTCAGGCGTCTTCAGCGCTTGTTGTTCAAATAGCTCGTGCACGCATAGCGCCCGTGGCTCGAACACTTCGCGCTTCGATTTCGCCTGCTGCCGTACATTTACTACCTCATCAAATGCCAGAGGTATGGCACCCACCTCGGTTTGCGGCTGCGACGTCGCTATACGCAGTACTTCCCCGAACGTGCGCAGCAGCTCCGACACTCTCGCTTCCTCGAACAGATCCGTTGCATACTGCGCGCTCAGCGTGAGCCGCCCTCCCGCTTCGTAGACGAACACCGACAGATCGAACTTCGCTGCACCGATGCCTGGATGTTCGAACGCCCAATTCACACCCCCGCCCGTCACCTCCTGTACCCGCTCCGTCTCGTACGCGAACATCACCTGCACCAGCGGATTGGCATCCAGACGTCGGTCCGGATTGAGCGCCTCCACCAATAACTCAAACGGAAGGTCCTGATGCGCATAAGCCTCCAGCGTCATCTCTCTTACCTGCTGCAACAGCTCGGAGAATGGGCGGTCCCCTCTTACCTTTGTTCGCAGAACCAGCGTGTTCACGAACAAACCAATCAATCCCTCCACTTCCTCGCGATTACGGTTGGCCACTGGCGTACCGACACAAATGTCGCCCTGCCCCGCATATCGGTATAGCAATACGTTGAACGCGGCCAACACCAGCATGAACGGCGTCACCTGGTGTTGCCTGCTCACCTCGGTAATCTGCGCGAAAACCTCCGGCGGCAAGTCCAACCGCTGCGTCGCCCCACGATGACTTGCGCGCTGCGGCCGTTTGAAATCTCTCGGCAACTCCAGTATCTGCGGCGCCTGCGCCAACCGCGTCTTCCAGTACGTGAGCTGCCGCTCCAACTCCTCATCCTTGAGCCAGCTACGCTGCCACTGCGCAAAATCGGCGTACTGGGTGGTCAATGCCGCAAGCGCAGCCTGCCCTCCCTCCACTCGCGCTCGGTAACACTCCGTCAGCTCTTGAACAAAAATACCGCGCGACCAGCCATCGAATGCCACATGATGGACATTCACCAGCAGTACATACTCTTGCTCCCCGTGCCGCATCAACAACGTCCGCATCAACGGTGCATGCCCGAGGTCGAACGGTCGCGCTGCGTCCTCTCTCACCAGCCGCAACGTCTCCAGCTCACGCTCGTGTTCCCCCAGCCCACTCAGATCTACGCTGCGCAGTTCCACCGGCACTTCGTCACGGATCACCTGGGCCGGCTCGTCGTTCACCAGCATCAGCGCAGTACGCAGGACCTCATGCCGATCCACAACATCCTGCAGCGCCCCGCTCAAGGCTTCGGCCTTCACCTCTCCCCTCAGCCTCAGTACCATTGGAATGTTGTAAAACGCCGTATCCGGAGATAGCTGCTCCAAGAACCACATGCGCTCCTGTGCAAACGACATCCGGATCACACTGTCCCGCTCCGCCCTCGGAATCCTGGCTACCTCGTACTCTTGCACCTCCTTCTGCGCTTCGATGTACGCCGCCATTTGCTCGATCGTGGGACCGTCAAACAATACGTCGATCGGAAAGGTCACCCCTAATTCGCGCTGAATATGTGCCACCAGTCTGATCGCCAGCAGCGAATGCCCGCCTAGCGCGAAGAAATCGTCCTGGATTCCAACTGCGCTGACCTTGAGCAACTTCTCCCAAATTGCCGCCACACTCGCTTGTGTTGCGCCGCGGGGCATGCCGTCCTCACTGGACGTGCCCCAGTTCATCGACTCCGGTTCCGGCAACGCATGACGATCGATCTTGCCGTTCGGCGTCAACGGAAACTTCTCGAGCTGTACGAACGCGCTCGGTACCATATAAGGTGGCAGGACCTCGCGCAGTGCATCCCTGAGCTTGTGTGAATCCGCCTCGCGCGCTTGCGCATCGCACATCACATACGCCACCAGCCGCTTCTCGCCATCATCCCCTGCGCGGGCCATCACCACCGCGTCCCTGACTCCAGGCTGCTCTCTCAGGCTCGATTCGATCTCGCCCAGTTCGATCCGGTAGCCACGCACCTTCACCTGATGGTCGCTGCGCCCAACGAACTCGATGTCGCCCCCGGGCAGATAGCGCGCCAAGTCGCCTGTTCGATACAGTCTTGCCCCTGGTGCTCCACCAAACGGATCTGGGACGAACTTCTCCGCTGTCAGCGCTGCACGGTTCAGATACCCGTGCGTCACTCCTGCTCCACCAATATAGAGCTCGCCCGTCGCTCCGCGGGGCAATTCGTTCATGTCCTCGTCCAGCAGGTAGATCTGCGTGTTCGAAATCGGAAAACCGATGGGAATGCTCTGCGAATTCTCGCCAACCTTCTTGACCAATGCAGCGGACGCGAAAGTCGTTGTCTCGGTCGGCCCATACATATGACGAAGATTTTCCGGCGGATGAGACGCTAGAAGAGTTTCAACGAAGCGCGAATCAATCTTCTCGCCACCGAATAGCAACGTTGACACGGAGGAAAACGCAGAGGCATCGTGCAAGGCGATTTGTGACACGACGGCAGAGGTCAACATAATCGCATCGATACGATCGTGCTTCAAACGATGAGTGAGCCGTGTCGGCTCATATGCGTCGGCGCCCGTTATAACAACAAGTGTCGCACCATTGAGCAGGGCCCCCCATATCTCGAATGTTGCGGCATCGAACGAGCTATTCGAAACCTGAGCGATGCGGTGACCTGGCGCAATCGAAATATAGTTCGTGTCCGTCACGAGACTCACGATGCTGCGATGTGGCACGGCGACGCCCTTGGGATTTCCTGTCGAACCCGACGTGTACATTAGATAAGCGAGATCGTCTGGTCCACCAGTGCATTGCGCCTGCAACCCCGTAGGCATGAAGGTACGGAAATATGCGTCGTCGAGACAGACTAGACAAATGTCCTCACCCCGGCACGGCTGGAGTGCATCAGGCTTATCGCATAGCACGACCCGGACTTGGGCATCGTTGCGCATATAGTCGATTCGATCCAGTGGATAGCTCATATCTAGCGGCACATATGCAGCTCCCGCCATCACGACGGCAAGCGTCGCGACAACAAGTCGCTCCGATCGTGCCATATATATCCCGACACGGTCTCCTCGGCGGACAGAGCATCGCAAACGCAAATACACCGACAGCGATCTTGCCCGCGCTTCCAGCTCCTCGTAGGTCAATTCAGTGCCGTCACACGTCACGGCGATATGGTCTGCGTGACGCTTAGCAGCGTCGGCAAATGCTAGATCTAACGACTGGGACATGATGATCGGCATCAACTTCGATGAAAGGGGGTTAATCTGCTGAACGTCAACGCATCTTACTGTCGCTCAAGTTCACGCACCGCGAGGGGAAAAGTGCTACGCAGATAGACGCAGAGCCCTCGTATGGTCGGTTGTTCAAATAGCTGGCCGACATAAATCCGGCAACTTAGCAATCGTTGGATGCGGTTTGCGATCATCGCGGCCTTGATAGAGCTACCGCCAAGCTCGAAGAAGTCGTCGTCCAGCGAGATTTCGCGCTCTTGTAGCACCGTCTCCCAAATGCCTCGAATCTTCGATTCCAGACCGGAATCAGGGGGCTCCTCGGCTACGCCGTTATCAGCCGCGATGTGGCACTGCGTCAACACCCCATAATCGACCTTTCCGTTCGGGAGCAGTGCAAACCTCTTCACTAACTCGACTCGTCCTGGCATCATATGTTCTGGCAGACGGCTTTCCAGCCGATCACGGATTTGCTTTATCGAAAGGCTTGCGACGACGAATAATTCGACTCGGTCCTTGGGGGCTGGGGCATAAACGGCGGCGGCGGCCTTGATGCCAGGTAGGCTCATTGCTGCGATCTCTATTTCACCGAGTTCGATTCGATAACCGTACAACTTGATTTGGCGGTCCGCGCGACCGGTAAATACGATTTGGCCGTCAGCCCCCATCATCGCTCGATCTCCCGTTTTGTACATACGCGAGCCTTGATGGCGTGAAAACGGGTTCGGAATGAATCGCTCTGCGGTCTGGCGCGGATCGTTCAAGTAGCCACTTGCAATCGATGCTCCGCCAACATAGATCTCTCCCTCTCGGCCGTCTGGAACAGGGCGAAGCTCGTCATCGAGAATATATGCCTCAACATGATTGACAGCACAGCCGATAGGGACGGTGCCCGGTCCATATTTCCTAGGGACGAGCGATGTCGCCGCCGCCCATACGACGGCCTCCGTTGGCCCATATTCGTTATAGACATGAATCTGCGGCGCTCTTTCAAAGACCTGATCGACATCTGACGCAAGTACGCGCTCACCCGCGAAGATTAGTCGCTCGAGTTGCTCGAATGCCTGCCTGCTGTCCTCGAACTCATACAACACGCGTACATAGGAAGGTAGTATTAGAAGCGACGTGACACTCTCACGAACAATCAATTCCAGTAGTCTCCTCGGATCTTTGATGTCGGCGTTTGTTGCAAGCAGCAGTTCATCACCAGCAAACAAACTTCCGAAAATCACCCCAATTGAACTATCGAACGCAACGGATGAGATCAATAGATTTTTTAACGGCATCCGATGGCTTGCATAAAACTTCGTCCTAGCGGCAGTAGATGCAAGTAAGCTTTCAAGCGTAACGGAGACCACTTTTGGATTGCCTGTACTACCCGAGGTACAAATAGCATAAGCCAACGGATTACAAGCACGCGCGGTTTTTACAATCTGCCTCACGTTTCCCATGTCAGTCGAGGGTCTCGCTGCATGAATCGAAACGCCGTTCTGGCGCGCAACGTCTAAATGCGCAGCCACGACATCTTCATCGACTATCACATGCTCCACGTCGGCTGTCACGATTAATCGTTCAATCAACGTAACCGGATACATCGGATCCAGTGGGACATAGGCCGCCTCGATCGAGAGTAGAGCGAGCATAAGGATCACCAACTCGGGAGAGCGTCCGCAGATCAAGCCAACACGCGCTCCTGGTCGAATTCCTTCGCCCTGGAGGTACAGGGATGTAAGACGAACCTGCGCGTACATGTCACGATACGACCAACTCGTCGACGCGCTTGAAAGCGCAATACGCGTTCCAAAACACTCGCAAATTTCCGATAACCGCTCTTCAAATATTGACATCATCTTCTGTCTCGCAATTTATTTCCAACGACCCTCGATCCGCGATGCTTACGAGTGTTGCTTTCTGACTGTTTCTCTCCGGATACCTTCTCACCATTAATTCGTGAGCTATGATGTGAATTCTTTGTACATGCTTTCCGATATTCCTTTGCCTCTGAACCCCATCGTCACACACAAAGACGCAATCGATATCAAAGATAAAATTCCGAATATCATTAGAGGAGACAGTTTTCCGGTAATTAGCGCACCTGTAACAGAGCCAATTGGAATAGCGCTAGACACGACCGTCCTTGAAGCTGACTGCACCCTAACGAGCATGTCACGTGGCGTAATCAACTGCCGTAAGCTAACCGAGCACACGCCATGCACAGGCGCAGCAAAATTGACGAGCATCAACGAAACAAGTATTGCCCATATGGACAAAACACCTGACGCTAATGAAACGAGCATCACTAGTGCCGCAATGAGCGGAGCGCACATCGTCAAGCGTATTGAATCGTAACTGGACACTCGCTTTGCAACTGAACGAGCGCATAACGAGCCGGCGAGGAACGCCGCACCGCCTACAGACAAAGACAGTCCGATAATCGAAGACGACACGACTGCCGAGTTAGACATATATATCTTGACACTTATCATGAAAGACTCAGCAGTTGCATTCCAGCAGAACGCAACAAGTACGAGCCACCTGATCCGCGGCTCATTTGCAATGAAAGCGATGCCCTCTCCGACCTTCGCAAATACTCGCGGTTCACTTCTTTCAGAGGCGGAACGTGCTTCATGCAGAGGAAATTCGAATGCCAAAAATGCCAATGTGGCCACAGCAAATACTATCGCCTGAATCAGAAATGCCGACATTGCTCCACATACGGCAAATAGCCAGCCAGCGGCGGTCGGAGCAGCGAGCGCCGCAATAGATTGGCAAGTCGCAACCCTTGAATTTGCTAACACAAGCTTATCCTTACCATTCATCATGGCAGGAATAAGGGTGCTTTGCGCGATATCCGACATGACTCGCAGGGAGCCAAGGAGAAAGACGAAGCAGATGAGGATAGGCAATGAAGATTTTCCTGTATACAGAAATATCGCCATTGTTAGAACCAAGACAGCTCGAAGCCATCCGGAAGCTCTCATCACTCCGGGTAGCTGCAATCAATCGATAAAAGGTGCGGCAAAAACGCCCAACAAGATAGACGGCAGGAACGCTGCCACCATAATGTAACCCACTGTTGTATCGCTTAGCTTGAGCTCTCTCGTCGCGAGCAGTACAACAAGCAACGAAATAAACTCCGTCCCGAAAGACGCCAATGCCACACCAGTATAGAAAACTCCAATTTTCTGCGTCCGAAGGACCATAATTCGTATCCGCAAAGGTGATTCGACCGTCGTCTCATTCATGCGCTTTCATCTGTCGCCACGCTCGGCTCCCTTCACGGTGGACGCGGGCCAATAATAAGTCAGCCTATATTTCTTTTGCGCACAAACTCCGACTGGGCCAATTGTTCTAATCGCTTGCGGAAAGCCCCTGGCTGTGTTGCCCCTTGTTGCGTTGTTTGCATAGAAATGCTACGTACAGGGGCTAGAGCAACGAGCGATGCGCTCTCCGATCTAGACTCCGTTCCGCCTACTCCGCCGCCTGATCCCGGACGCTACGCGGAAGGATGTTCTTCCATACCGATTCGATGTAGGACAGACACTGATCCTTAGTTCCTTCCATATCGATCTTCCGCCAACCAAGTGGGATCTCCCTCTCGGCAAACCAGATGGAGTACTGCTCCTCATCATTCTGCACTACTATATACTTCCGATCCTGTTGCTCCATGATCTACTCCATATATTTTTGGTTTGAAAAACAATTTGCTTTTCACACTCAAAGATGCGGATGAGTTGCATCGGGGATAACGCGACAATTTTTTTCTATCAAACGCTCATCGAGCGCTTCGCCTTTCGCCACTCGAACCAATTCTTCAAAACGCGCATCGCTAGCTTCTTCATGCCCCGTGCGCAATTTTTCCGCGACTGCGTCGTTGAAACTGTCAAGAAATCTGCATATATGCTCAAATTTCATCCCTCGACGCTGAAGATAGTAAAGGCTCCATGGCTCGAATCCGTTTTGAGGAAGCCATCTACTACCTTTCACTGTCAAAAACATCTTTTCGACGATGTCGGCCGCCTCGAACGCCGTCATCGTTTCATGGCTCCAAGCAAACCCCTCACCTTTTAAACTGTACATTCCACCGTTACGATAAATCGGCGTAATCGGATCGGCATACCACACCTGAGCGCGGTAAAAATTTGGGCGAGAGCTATCGAGGAAATCGATAGACTCCTGCACGGTCGTCTGGTCTTCTCCTGGAAACCCTACGATCATTGACGCGTAAGTCACAATACCGAGCGCTCTGCATCTATCTATCACCCATCGATAGTCACTTGGCCGACTAGCCTTGGCCATATTCTGCAGAATTTTTCCGCTGCCAGACTCGACCCCTAAAAAGACGCCTTCGCAGCCACTTTGTGCCATCAGTTCCAGGGCTTCTTCATCGACGTGGTCGCTGCGCAAATAGCTGTTCCATCTGAAGCCATATTGCTTGCGGATCATAAGACGCAACATCTCCTTGAACCGCCCCTTGGGTACATTGAACGTGTCGTCGATAAAGGTGATGGTCGTGACGCCACCGACATCGCGGATCGCATCAAGCTCTTTCTCTACATAATCCAACGAAAGATATTTGTACCTCCCCGCTCTCTCTGGAAACCCGCAAAACGCGCAAGCGAATGGGCAGGATTTCGCCGTTCTAACCGAAACAAACTGTCCGATATCCCGCCTTGAAAAAAGGCGATAGTCGACCATGTTATCTTCTAAGGAATTAAATTCTTGAACAATTAGATTCGTGACGAATGAATCACCTTTCCGGAAAGCGATGTTACTTACACTCTCGACTTCCGTGCCATTTTTTAATGCCGAGATCAGCTCTTTAAGTGCTCCCTCGCCCTCGGCAGAAAAGACATAAAAGTCGGCACCAAGGTATTCCAGAAGATCTTGCAACGAGGTGGCAGTCATGGTCTTCGACTTGTCTGCGAGAAACGGTCCTCCGATGATAATTTTCACCTCTGGATCGACTTCGCGCACAAACTCGACGATTTCAACGATTGGCTCAGGTGTGACATACACCGTGGTTGTGATCGCAATTGACCTCGTATTTTTACTTCTCAGCAAAGCAGCAAGCCGATCCTTGTCGCGATGAAAAAGGCGGATGTAGTCGAACGTTAAGCCGTGGCGAGCGAGGTATGACCCCAGATAAGTTATAACTGGCCAAATAAAATCGCTGTTGTCTAGAGGCTGCTCATTCTCGCCCGTGAAAATGCCGTGCTTGTTCAGTATATCTAGCGCACGTAGTCTCTCGCCGCCACGGTCGATGAAAGACAGATTGGCATCCCGGTAGCTCACGGCCTCCCTTCCCATGACGCGCAGTGACTCGATATAGTCATCGAAACTGTAGTCGTTGAAGCCTACAAGGACGCAGTCGATCATTTCCACCCTTCTGTTTGTTTCCTCCCCCGACGCGAGCACTGGTGAATTTTTTTGCTGGAGCTCAGGAGTCGGAATTGCAGCGGACCCGCCGCGGAAGCCTCTCACACTATGGTCTCAATACGTCAGCAATCGGCCAAATTTAAGCGCGCATCACGCTCCATAGCCGCATACGCGAGTGCTCTCACCAGCATTGAGTCGGAGGAGAAAACACGTCGCACAGCCACCGCGATCTCTCGGACGTGACCTAATTAGCGAACAGCATCTAGCATTGGATGTATCAGGCAGCCTATTGCGCCTGATCGCAATCAAGGGACGACCCGTAAAAATCTCGCACTCGACTCCTCAGTTCGCAGCGCATCAGCGCACCGAGTTCGTGCTCACCAGCAGGTTACGATCACCATCCCTTATTACCCAAACTTCATACTACCGGGATAACAAAAACGCATGATACAAAAAAAGACGCGACCACGAATAATAAAAAATAAAAAAACACCAGGCCATGATTGGCTTGGGCCCCAAGCAAAACCGAGCGATCCTTCAATCGAGGAAAGACTTCCCATCAAAAAAAGTTTGATCCCGTAGGGCGCAATCTAGTGAATCTCAAAAAAAGTGTCAACAGGAACTTTGCGACGCAAGAAATTGTTAGTTAATTGGAAGATAAATGAGATGAGAGATCGGCTAGTGGCGACACAGCGACCACGTCTAGTTGCGCGACTAGTTATATTGGGAGCCCTAGCTTTGGATATCTTACACGTGCAGTACTATCCAGCTGCGATAAGGCTCTATGGTCTGCCCCTTAAATAAAATAGCTAATATCAATGTGTTGCTGATCGGGTCGCCTTGCTTTCATATAACTTCCATTCAGCAGCAAACCATCACCGTTATGTAATATATATTGCAAATATATAATTTAATGATTTCGCTGAAAGAGATCTTTTGGAACAAGAAAGCCTTCCGTCACAATTCGACGCAATCACCATGCACCTCTCACCATTCGAACCGCCACATGCGGAAACGTTTTTTGAAACCCAATATTTTTTTATTCATGGTACTGTCTCTCACACAAAGGACTTACGTGGTATTGAATGGTATCCGTAGGTCCAGCACGTAGTCGCCCTTCGAGAAGACGTTCAGTGGAAACTCGAGTTTGGTCGCGGCATGGCCCATCGATGCCGTACAAGTAGATGGCAGGCGTCAGGCAAATACGGAAGATGCTGGCGTTCATGACCCGATTCCTGGAGGGGGGTGTTAGCAAGTCAGCCGTATCCGATCGCAATGAGAGAATTGAATGGTCTATTCTGTCGATATCGGCTTCGAAGCCAAGAGCTTCGAGGGCGCGCTGTCCGAAGTGCAATTTGCCTACGAGAATGTCCCCTTTTACAAGGAGCACATCGACGCAGCCGGTATTCGACTGCATGACATAACGACCGCTGAAGACTTTCGCCAGATTCCCTGCACGACGAAAGCTGACTATCGACGCAATTTCCCTTTGGGGATACTGGCACGAGGAAAAACACTGGCGGAGCCGCTAACGTTGATAAGCCAGAGTTCCGGTACTGGTGGAGAACGTCTGACTACGATCGCACATACGTACAGCCTAGCTGATAGGATGTGGGCGACGCTGGCAGGAAACGAGGCATTGAGTCAAGCGCTCGCGCGCTGCAAGATGAACCGCCCTGTCCGCTATGCCGCGCCGAATTGCTCGGATGTCGAATGTGCGACCCCGGGCAGTACGATGGCCGACCGCACATTGCCTGACGGAACCCTGGTGCTCCCCGTCGCACACGACGTTCTCGCGACTCCGGAAGCACTAGTCAAGCAGGCAGTCTCCGAGATCGGGTTGTTTGGCCCTCAGTGGTTTTACGCCGATGCGACACACTTAGCCTTCTTGGTTCGCCGCATGAAGGAACGTAGTGAACCGCCGCCCTCTGTTTCAGCCATTGCACTGACCTACACTCTTGTCACCAGGGTCGCTCGGCGACAGCTTCAGGAATATTTCGGAGCCGATACCCCCTCGGCCGAAATCGTATCCATGACCGAGCTGGGCTGGGTTGCAATCGAGTGTCCCGCGGGGCGCATGCACATCAATAATGTCAAATTCTTTCCGGAGTTCCTCGTAGGATCACGGCCTGCGCGCACAGGCGAACGCGCCGAACTTGTGGTGACAAGCATCGGAGACAGGCTATCTCCCCATCTCCGCTATAGAACAGGTGACATCTATACCGTCGATGTCCGCCGCTGCGCGTGTGGCAGTACGCTGCCGTTGGCACGGCACGAAGGACGGTTTCAAACGATGGTTCGGGTGGTCAAGGATGGGCAACGCACGCTCATAAGTCCGCGGGATGTCGACGATGCCGTCGGTCCAGATCCTAATATTGCTATCTATCAATTGCATCAGCGTCGCGGCGGGGAACTCGAGTTTCGCTATATTTCGAGTACTGGCTCAACTGTCAACGAGACATCCTTGAGGGATCGATTGACTCACTTGCTTGGCACGGAAGCACCGCTTGTGATCGAGTCCGTGACCTACATTCCGGCCGCCCGTTCCGGAAAGTTCGCCTCATGTACATCTGCGTTATCCGAGGAAAGCCCCCATGCATTTTGACTCGACCAATACGGCGTCTTTTGTGGACGAAGCTCAGCGCACATGGGTCAATCCCCCCCCCTAGCAGAGCAGTGTCGACCGGATTTTCCGCTATTGACCAAAGCCATCGACGGACGGCGTATAGTTTATCTCGACAGTGCGGCTACCAGTCTTAAGCCGCAGTGTGTAATAAACGAAGTCGTCCGCTACTATTCGGAAATCGGAGCCAACATCCATCGCGGAAAGCATTTTCTTTCCGAACAAGCGTCAGCGGACTTCGAAGACGTCAGAGCGCGCGTAGCCCAGTTCACGGGCTTTCTCAGCAACGAGGTCATTTTCACTGCCGGCACAACCGCTGCGATCAACCTCGTCGCATCAGGCCTGACGATGGGGCAAGGCGATGTAGTACTCGTGCCTTTCGACGCACATCACTCGGCAATGCTGCCTTGGCGACGGAGAGCCGACGTCCGCTATATACCGGTGTCCGACTCCGGTGTCGTCGATCTGGATGCATATGAGGACTTGTTGCGCCTCAAACCTGCGGTCGTAGTGCTCACCGGTTGCTCCAACGTATCTGGCGTCTACATGCCGGTTGCATTGATGGCATCGATGGCTAAACGAGTTGGTGCAATCACGTTGGTCGACGCCGCTCAATCCGTCGGACATAGGAGGCTTGTCACGCCGGACGTAGACTTTCTCGCGTTTTCGTCCCACAAGATGCTCGGTCCAACCGGGCTCGGCGTACTATGTGGTCGGCATGAGTATCTCAGGCGCCTTGCACCAGTTCAAATTGGCGGCGGTGCAGTCGACTGGGTTGATGAGCAGCGCCATGACCTTCGCAAGCTGCCTCACTCCTTAGAGGCGGGAACGCCTAACATTTCGGCCGTGTACGGACTTGGTGCCGCCATCGAATATCTTATGGCGATCGGCTTCGACAGACTGTCCACTCACGATCACGAGTTGGGGGCAAGCTTGGCAAGGGAAGCGATGCGTCGATCTTACTTGCGCGTGCTTGGCCCCATCTCGAACATCGATCGCGGCGGCATCTTAAGCATTTCAATCGACGGCGTATCGCATTTGAAGGAGATTGCCCAGATCTTGAGCGACTCCTATAGTATTTTCTGTCGCACCGGACATATGTGTGCCCAACCTTTGGTCGACCGTTTCACAGACCAAGAGGTGCTGCGAATCTCCGGGTATCTGTACAACGACGAAGCAGACATCAAGGCGGTGTTTTATGCTTTGGATGAAATCATCGGCCTGGTAAGACGCAGGTAATTACATATTAAAAGGTTCCACCACCTCCGATTCAACCCATTGCAAGGCATTGAGAATGCTTCCATGGAAAGCGAACTAGCGGAAATTGCGGCCACCTTCGACCGCCTTGCCGACCAATACGATACACGGCTGCCGTACTTCTCGAGCTTCGCAAAAGAGCTCGTCCGATGGCACCCACCCAGGGCAGGAAGCAAAGTGCTCGATTTGTGCACAGGGCACGGCGCGTGCCTGTTGTCGTTCCCCAAATCGAAGCGGCTGTCGCTAACCGGCATCGATATTTCCGCGCAGATGTTGGCGTCTGCCAGGACACGATGTGGCGCGGCAGGATTGCAAGTTAACCTAATCAAGGCAGACGCTGAAAATCTGCCGTTTCCTGACAGATCCTTCGACGCGTTTTATTGTGCCTTGTCGTGGCAATTCCTTCTGCGCCCTGAACGCGTTGCGTTGGAATTGCATCGCATCGGTGAGGACCGCGCTCAATTTGCCCTGTCACTACTCGGCGAGACCGACCATACCTGGCCTTTCTTAAAAGAAGAACTCGCGCATTATACGCCGCCCGGCTTGATCGAGACGCGTCCTGCATGTGGCAGCCACCAGGATGTCCAGACGGCTTTGGAAAGGCTCGGCTGGAAGGTAGACGGAACACATCAATGCCGCCACGAGTTCGAGTTCTCCAGTGCTGAGCAGTGGTGGGCGTGGCTTTGGTCTCACTACGGGCGACGTCGTTTTGAGCGCGTCGATACCGCGTTACTTCCAACGTTGACTGCACATCTCTTAGCCAGAGCCGATGCGGTGCACCGGGCTGTCGGACTTCGTATTGCGCAGACCGTTTACTTTGTCCGCGCGACGCGCTGCCAGCATGTAGCCATCAGTTGATACGCATGTGACACATCTTCACGCTGGAGCCACCGGCCTCTGGCCATAGTCCGCACATAGCACTGCGAGTCGTAACTGGACAGCACGGTGGTCCAAACAATGGAACGTGGCGTTCGAGCGAGCCATCGACCTTATGCTCGGTAAATATCGCTAAAAATCTCATCGAGGTATCCGGACTTCTCGGGACTTCGTCTTTCGAAATGAATTTTGTCACCCCAAACAACTCCTCTCGGTCCTTCGCGAATTCCCAGAGACTGCGGAGTTACTCTATAAACACATGGCGAAATCTATGAGAGTTAAAAAACAATACCTCAAATCTAACGTTGTGTGCGAGCCACTGTTTAATGGATGGTACGCATGGACCCAGCTTATAGCTCCACACACTGCATCTCAACATATATCTCAGTTCCAAATTCCAGTGATGGAGTCATTCATCGATTCGCCGGAAGTTCATATCGAAGCGGTAAAGAATCCAGCGATGTTGGGCGGCCCATTTGTTGATCTAGACGAGACTCTTGTGCCTGCCGTAAAAAATCTGTTGACTGAAACAAATAAAAATCTTTACCGCTATATTGAACTTGGAAAAGCAATAACAGATGGCAATCGCATCATAGATAAAAGTGCGACTGGCTATTCCGTTGATCAGCTTTACTCAAAGTTGCCCGACCAGCTACGAGGTTTGGTGGAGATTGTGTATGACGATGACAATCACCCGTCGATGCGCTTCATTGAAGCTCTGCTATACGGAGAAAACGGAGTGTACGACGAGCGGCATCAGAGTCTCTTGTTGTCAACCGTTGAGTCGGACTACCGTAGTTTCATTTTGACAACGCCTCGCATAGAGAGTGAACAGCAAGTACGACTGGATGTGCCATTCAAGTCGAGACTCGTAGATAGGCTATTCAGCGCCCGCAATTCTCCCGTTTGCGCTGCGGAACTCGCCTCCGATTTTGGCCTAGAGGGCGTGAAGCGTTCTCGTTTTTTGGAACTCTTTACCGACGAGGCACCTGCCGGCGATGGGGATGACATGCCAATAGATGGATTGCGAATTCGCTACCTTGGACACGCCTGCCTACTGATGCAAACTGCACACGTGTCAATTCTGGTCGATCCGACGATTAGTTACCGACATCAAGTCGCATCAAGCGAAGCTCGATATACCATTGACGACCTTCCGCCACATATCGACTATGTACTACTAACACACGACCATCAGGATCACGTCTGCTTGGAGTTCCTTCTACAGCTACGTCATCGCATCGGTATGATTGTGGTGCCGCGAGCATCGAACGGCACTTTGCTCAATCCTTCTCTAAAGCGGGTACTGAGCGCCATCGGATTTTCTCGCGTGACTGAGCTTGACGAGTTGGAATCTATAGACGCCGGAGGGCTTTGCATCACTGGCCTACCTTTCTTTGGTGAGCATGGCGATCTCGGAATTTCAACCAAACTGGCATACCACGTGCGGGGAGCCGATCGCTCGATCCTGTGCCTTGCCGATTCAAGAAATGTCGATTCTGAGCTGTATCGGCGTTTGCATAAGTGGCTCGGTGATGTGGATGTCGTGTTCATTGGCATGGAATGCGACGGAGCACCGATGTCATGGCTCTACGGACCGCTATTGCGCCGGCCCATCGATCGGAGAATGGACCAGACACGACGCCTAAATGGCAGCAACAGTCGTGAGGCGTTCGACATCGTCACGATCTTCCGCTGTAGGATGGCGTACGTCTACGCTATGGGACAGGAACCATGGCTTGGATTCCTTACTACCGTTCTTTACACCGAGGAATCTATCCCGATTATCGAGTCGAACCGCTTCGTGAATCAATGCCGCGATGCCGGTATCGACTCTGAGCGCCTGTATTGTAAAAAGGAGATCCAATTGTGAGTGACCCGCTTTAAGAATCCCAGACCGATGCGAGAGCGAGTTTTTCGGCAAACTAGCCTTGACCCTGAACCAGAATTAGTCCCGGTCGGAAGTGGAGATTTCCGGCTTGTGACCCTGAACCGGAATTAGTCCCGGTCGGAAGTGGAGATTTCCGGCTTGGTTGAGTTGTCAGGCGAGGCGGATTCCCTTGCCTGACGGGCGAATTCGGCAGGTGTCATCCACTGCAATGCGGAGTGGGGACGAACCTCGTTATAGTACGTGCGCCAGTCGTCGATTTTGCTCTGCGCGTCGGCCAATGACAAGAACCAATGCGCGTTCAGACATTCCTGCCGGAAGCGCCCGTTGAAGCTTTCGACCTTGGCGTTGTCAGTTGGCGTGCCCGGTCGGCTGAAATCCAGTTCAACGCCATGTTCATACGCCCAACGATCCATTGCCTTCGAGATGAACTCACTGCCATTGTCGACCTTGATCGTGGCCGGTTGTCCGCGCATGGCGGTGATACGCGTCAACGCTTCGACCACGTGTTCACCCTTCAGACTTTGGCCGACCTCGATGGCCAAGCATTCCCGTGTGTAGTTGTCGACGACGGTCAGTGTCCGAAGACGTCTTCCATCGAACAGTGCATCGGCAACGAAATCCATACTCCAGATTTCGTTGATCGTAGTCACGATATGCTTGGGCTGCCGTAGTCGTGCCGACTTGTTGCGCCGCGGCCGCTTATGCCGAAGCGACAGGCCTTCCGCGCGATACAGCCTGTAGACGCGCTTGCAATTATCTCGCCAGCCTTCCCGTCGCAGGACCACGTGAACGCGTCGATACCCGTAGTGCACGCGCGTGGCGGTGATCTCCTTGATACGCATGAGCAGTGCCGACGAATCGCGTGCGACTGACTGATACCGATACAGCGAACGAGACATGCCAAACAACGCACAGGTCTTCGTCAGACTCGTTCGATAGCGATCACGCAACTCATCGATCAACATGCGCCGACGGGCAGGCTTCAGAGCTTTTTTGCGAGTACGTCCTGCAGCATGGCCTTATCCAGGCTCAGGTCCGCCACGAGTCGCTTCAGCTTCGCGTTTTCCTCTTCGAGCTGGCGCAACCGGCGCAACTCGGAAGGTCCCAACCCTCCGAATTTCTTCTTCCAATTGTAGAAAGTCGCCTCGCTAATTCCGAGCTTGCGGCAGATCTCTTCGACCTTCGTACCCAGCTCGGCTTGCTTCAGTGCAAATGCGATCTGCTCTTCCGTAAACTTGCTCGTCTTCATGACATGGCCTTCGTGTCCGCTCGGACACATCATGCCGAATTTCTCTACTTTTGAACCGGACTATTTCCTGGGTCAGGGTCACTTGGTTGAGTTGTCAGGCGAGGCGGATTCCCTTGCCTGACGGGCGAATTCGGCAGGCGTCATCCACTGCAATGCGGAGTGGGGACGAACTTCGTTATAGTACGTACGCGAGTCGTCGATTTTGCTCTGCGCGTCGGCCAATGACAAGAACCAATGCGCGTTCAGACATTCCTGCCGGAAGCGCCCGTTGAAGCTTTCGACCTTGGCGTTGTCAGTTGGCGTGCCCGGTCGGCTGAAATCCAGTTCAACGCCATGTTCATACGCCCAGCGATCCATTGCCTTCGAGATGAACTCGCTGCCATTGTCGACCTTGATCGTAGCCGGGTGGCCGCGCATGGCGGTGATACGCGTCAACGCTTCGACCACGTGTTCACCCTTCAAACTTTGGCCGACCTCGATGGCCAAGCATTCCCGTGTGTAGTTGTCGACGACGGTCAGTGTCCGAAGACGTCTCCCGTCGAACAGTGCATCTGCAACTAATGGTATGGTCCACCCGCTTCTTCTATCGTAGTGGCGCTACCACCCATGGAGGCTGCCATGAACTCGGTCACGTTAGGAATCGATCTCGGCAAGCGTTGGTTCCACGTCGTCGGCTGCGACGCTGCTGGCAAAGTCGTGCTGCGCGAGAAGTTGGGGCGTAATCAACTCCTGCAGCTTATGGCACAACATCCACCGTGCCTTGTCGGCATCGAAACATGCTGTGGCTCGCAGTATCTGGCCCGCAAATTTCAGGGCTTCGGCCACGACGTCAAACTTCTGCCAGCACAGTACGTCAAGCCGTTCGTCAAATCGCAGAAGAACGACTTTAACGACGCTCAGGCTATTGCCGAAGCTGTCCGACTTCCGACGATGCGGTTTGTGCCGCTCAAGTCAGAGGAACAGATGGATGTCCAGGCGCTGCATCGCGCCCGCGAACGCATGCTCCAGCAACGCCTGGCATTGACCAACCAGATTCGCGGACTGCTGCTGGATCGCGGCATCGAGATTGCACAGGGGTTCTATGCGCTTCGCACAGTGTTGCCCGCTCTGCTCGAGAAGGAAGACTCCGGCTTAACTCCCATGATGCGCGATCTTGGACGCATGCTGCTCGATATGTGGAACCGCACGGAATCAACCATTGAATAGATGAACGACCGGCTCAAATGTCTCTCACGTGAGAGTGACCTTTGCCGACGCCTTCAAACGATTCCAGGTGTCGGTGTCTTGCTGTCGACCGCCATCGTCTCCGCAGTCGGCAATGCATCAACGTTCCGGCGGGCACGCGATCTCGCCGCCTGGGTAGGGCTGGTGCCACAGCAGCATACAACCGGCGGCAAGCCACGTTTGCTAGGTATTACAAAGAGGGGAAACAGTTATCTGCGTCGCCTGTTCGTGCAGGGCGCCCGCGCGCTATGGGTATGGAAAGACAAGCATCCCAACGAACCGATCCAGCACTGGCTAATCCAACTTGCCGAACGCCGGCATGCGCACATTGCGGTCTGCGCTCTGGCAAACAAACTCGTACGCATTGCATGGGCCGTCATGCGAAGCGGCGCGGAGTTTAACCTGCACTATCACGCCTGACGCATACCAGACGGACGCTACCCTCGATGCCGCTTCTTTCCGCAGCTCGCGCAGCCAATCAGCATGGCGCAAACGACCATCCGTCGCTTCCCCAAACCCGTATGGACTTCCGGAAGACATCATGCCGCGCCACTAATTGGGACGGAAGCGTGCGACTACATCATGCAGGCCAGATCCGGCTTCGATCGGATCGCTACAGGCCGGATAGATAAACGCGAGTCGTCTATCGCCACCAGTCTGCGCTTGCGGTTTGCGGGTGGACCATAGAGAAATCCATGCTCCAGATTTCGTTGATTGACCCTGCCTCGTTTTCACGTACAGCATGTCATGCAGCAGCGCGTAGCGTTTCGTATTCGACGGGAGTGCAGTAGTCGATCGACGTGTGCATGCGCTGTCGATTGTAATAGCCTTCGATCCAGTCGACGATGTCCAGGCGAGCCTGAGCGCGGGTCTCGTAGCGCGTTTGGTAAATGCGCTCCACCTTCAGGGTTTTAAAGAAGCTCTCCATCGGCGCGTTGTCCCACGCGTTTGCACGCCGGCTCATCGAGACCATCATGCCGAATTCGGCGGCCAGATCGCGATACGCCCAACTGGCATATTGACTGCCCCTATCCGAATGCAGCAGTAATCCGGGCCCGGGTTTGCGTTGCCAGTACGCACTGCGTAATGCTTGGCAGACCAGATCCGCGTTGATTCGCTCCGACATCGACCCGCCGACGATACGCCGGCTTGCCAGATCGAGGATCGCCGCAAGAAACAGCCAGCCTTCGTCAGTGGCGATGAACGTGATGTCACTCACCCACGCTTGGTTCAGCTGCCAGCCATCGAAGCGCCGATCCAGCAGATTCGGCGCCACCGGCAGATGATGCGTCGAATCCGTGGTAACTCGATACGGGCGCTTGTAGACCGGGCGCAGCCCCTGACGTTGCAGGCTGCGTCGCACGCGCTCAGCGCTCGCCGGCCGGCCCTGAGCACGCAATTGCCGCACGATGCGAAGACGGCCATAGCTGCCGCGACTGGCCCGGTAGATGGCCGCCACTTCGGCATCCAGCGCCTGGTTGGCCTGCGCCCTGACGCTGGGCGGGCGAGCCCGCCACTGGCAATACCCGCTGCGCGAGACGGCCAACACCCGGCACAGCCGGCTCACGCTGTACTGGTCGCGGTGTGCGTCGATCCAGGCGTACCTCACCGCGACCCCTTCGCGAAGTACGCCGTTGCCTTTCGGAGGATATCGATGTCGAGCTTCGCGCTGGCCAACTCCTTGCGCAACCTACTGACCTCGGCCTCCAGATCGCTGACCGGTCGACGACTGGAGCTCGGCGTGCTGGGTAACGGCCCCGTCGCCGCTTCAGCATTGCCTTTGCGCTGGTCTCGGCACCAGTTGCCCAGTGTCGCCACCGGTACACCCAGCCTGCGAGCGGCCTCATGCTGACCGACGCTCTCCGACAAGCGCACCGCCTCCACCTTGAATTCCTGCGTGTATTGCCTTCTCGGCACCACGTTCTCTGCCATTCTGTTCTCCATACAGTCAAAAAGTTATCAAACTTCTTGCTGTACGTGGAATCGAGACAGGGTCAATCGGGTCGTGGTCGTTTCGACGGTCAGACCGCCGCGTGCGACGGCGACGAGTTGGCCTGTGGCGCGAAGCTTATCGCGAGTCAATCGACCACCGGTGGCTGAGACCAAACCCTCGGCACCCCGCCGGCGAGTTCCGCGTCAACTGTGTGCGACACCAAGCTCGTCGCAACGCGGGCCGCGGACGACGGGGTCGTGATCGCCGCGTTGAAAAACGTCTCGACCGACTGGACCTGCCGCACCGCGTCCGCCTTGATGTAGTGCGTGGTAGTGCGCAGGCTCGCCGGGCAGAGCAACTCCCCCATGTCGCGGATCTCGGCGCCGGCGTCTAGGCCGTGGTTCGCGAACGTGTGGCGCAGCGAATGCACGCAGGCGCGGCGCCGGTCGGCTGGCCGAGCAGTGCCTGCACGACGTCGAGCGGCACGTTGGCGACCACCGACTGCATGCCGAACGTATGACGGAACGCGTACGGCGAGAGCTCGTCCAGCCGCCGGCGTTCCGGCTCGGTCAGATCCAGCAGCGTCACGAGCAGCTGTTCGACGGCCCATTGCACCAGCCGTCCCGCGAAGTAATGTTGTGCATCGGACCCGAATGAACACGCCATGAGTCCGTGCCCTGACCTGCCCGCGTAGGCAACTTTACTTCCTACCACTGCGAACGAAAGATCGGTCTTGTTGATGACGAAAAGTAAAACCGTGGCGTTGAGAAAGTGTGGCGATGAAAAACGTCAGTGTCGACGGTCTCCAAGGCAGCACCAGACCGATAAGTTTTCAACGGTCATCAACACCAACTGGAGGGGGAAATCGTGATTATATCTACCGTAGGAATCGATCTCCGCAAGAACATTTCTGCCTCCCACGGTGTCGACGCGACCGGCACGGCCGCGCCGATCAAACCTCGCGTCTCGCGTGATCAGTTGGTCCATATAAGCGGATCTAAGAGTTCGCGACGGGACGTACAATTGCAGTGCCTGTGGCCTCGTCAAGAAGAGTTAAATCAAACGGAGACGCGATAATGATGTTGTACGGGATATCGGACCCGACGATCCTGCTTTGCTTGGCGCTTGCCGTCACCATACCGATCACGCTGATCATCGCGGCTTTCGGATTGAACGGTCGCGTTCGCGCACATAAAGCCTGGAGGATCTGCATCGTCTTTCTATGCTGCCTGGTGTTCGGGCAGGTTGTCGCCCTTTTCAACCATCGTTCAATTGCCAATAGCTATAACCATGCAATAAGCACCTGGCACTCCCACCACCTCACACGGGCAACGGTATTCGACGGGATGCTGGCGTCGGAATGAACGTACCAGCAAGATAAATTGAATTTATCTTCCCACTCGCCGATCACGTTGAAGCGGCGGATATTGAACAGAGCTGCAGTTTGTCGCTGCGACAAGCCTTCCTCGTGCATCCGCTTCAGTACCGAAAGTTTGAATTCAGCGCTGAAATTCGTGGGGGCCCGCTTCTTTGTCCGCACGCCTTCCTCGCCATGAGCCCGATAGCCGGCAATCCATTGCCGCAGCGATGAAACATCGACGCCATGCCGTTGTGCAACAGCTTTTAGGCCGGACTCGCCGGAGCAGTAATCTCTGACGGCCGCCAGCTTGGCTTGGTCCGTGTATTTTCCCATAGTCCCTTCAGGTCGGAGTCCAACCTTCGGGGTTCAGTTCAGCCTCCGTATGACCACTTGATTCACCTGCGCCATCGGCGCGACGCTAGTTGTCAGCGAGTTCGCGCATTCCCATGAATCAGTTTGGTTGCCCGCTGTTCGAACAGCGAGATGGGAGGCCGACGCAAGTCCGCGTATCGCACTTCAACGAAACTGCCTCTGCCAGCGCTTACGAAGATGCGCGAGAGATCTTCTGGGTGATAGCGGATCGTCACGGACCGGCGTGTTTCCCGCCATGCGGCGAACAAGGGATGCCAATAGCGGATCAGGAAGAGCTTGAGGCCGTCCCGCTGAATGGTCCTGGATGCGACTGGCAGGAACCGGATCAGAAACTTCAGTTCGGCATCCGGTTGAGTTGGCAAGCATCGTGAATCCGCTGCTCGCCATGTTTCCTGCCACTTTTGCGCGGGCTGAAGTCCCAACAAACCGCAGTGGAGGCTGCAGTGATAACGCCTGCCGATCTCGACAGCCAGCCACTGCTCGAACTGCTTCAACGTAAGTGAAGCTGTCTTTTCGGCCTGGCGCGCCTTGCGCCCTTTGACTGACGATCCAGTCGAACCAGGGAGGCCACGCACGCGCTCCATCAAGGTCCTGTTCAGCCGCTCGATGTGGCCACCAAAGTGCGGTTTGCCCACCGGTCGGTACATCAGCTCAATGCCGTACTCGCGGCATCCACTGCGAAGGGCACGGCTTTAGAATTCGGCCGCGTTTATCAAGATGCAGCGTCCGAGGGATACCGCGCATCGGCCAGTCAGCCTCAACGCCTAGTCTTTCGAGCCACGGCTCTTTCCGTAGAACTACGCGCGAGAGGAGCAAGCTTACCGTGGCAGCCCCCGGCCTCTCCATTGCGACATAAAAGCCAAGCACACATCTCGTAGCAACGTCGAGAGCCACAGACAGCCACGGTCGACCGATAATCTGTCCGTCCAGTTCGCTAACGCGCAGGATGTCCGCTTGCGTGTGATCAACCCGCACGATATCTAATGGATGCCGGACCTGGAATGTGCCAGGGGCAACTGCAGCGTTCGGGAGGGCCGCTCGTGCCAAAGCATCCTGCTCGCGATAGGAGAGCCACCGTCGAGCTATTGTTGATCTGCTCGGAGGCGATAGACCTGCAACGCTGCAGCGACGTTTCACCTCAAGTACAAGATCAGTTGCAGGATGCGCAAGGTGCCGCTGATCGGGGAGCCATTCGTGCACGGCCTCGTCGATGACGCATTCGACGGCGGCGTCCAGTCTGCCCCCGGTCGCCCTACCCGGCTGCCTTGGCTCTAATGTACTGGCGACCGGATCTGCGAGGAAACGTCGACGCAGGCGATATACGGTGGTGCAGTGAACGCCTAATAGCTGTGCTGCTCGTTCAGCCTGCTGTCGGGAAAGCACACCGTTGCCAAGCGGTCGAAGCACGGACGCAATCTTCGCTGCTCGAGCGGCCCGCTCTTCGATCGAAGCCATATGGATCCCTATCAATCCACGCGACACGTGCGGTAGCACTATTAAAGAACACGTGCAACGTGCTAGCAACGTTAGTGAACATCGGCACGGATTTTGTTGTAGGAATGCAACAGCTATTCACCCGTAAGAAACTTTATAAAAAGCCTTTAAATCCGGGGCCTTTCCGCAAATTTCCGCTAGCAATGTTACTGGACACGGCTAGCGTTAATACTGAACACTTACATCTTCATCTCTGTCAGGAAGCGCCGCCGTTTCGTCACGCGCCTCTTGCCCCAGGGTTGCTGCTTCTGCAAAACCGATCTGCCTCTTCCGCTTCATGATCGTGGCACCGTTCCGCAAGCCTCTTTTTACAACATCCTCGGCGCCGTCTGCGATGACTGCCAAGCTGAATTAACCAGTGTTTCCCTAGTGAAGCTTTACAGGCGGAGCGACAGTCCGTCGCAGGCAATCGGCGAGCATCAGGGTTACCGCCCGGGGCCAGCCAAGTAGCGTGGCGCGATGCATGATCTGAAGAGACACGTACGCGAATTTCGCAAATATCCCGTTGAACGTCCACGCTTTCTGCTTGTGGATTGGGACCTCTCCCGTCGTTGGCTCCGTACCGAGGGATACAAGAGAGCCGCGATCCCGGTATTGATAGGGTTTTGACGGCATGTCGGCGGGTTTCAGCGAAAGCGACTTGAGCAGATAGGCCGCCTGTTGGTGTGCGACCTGGGCCGTTGTCGGCAGCGGGCGATTGGTTGCGGGATCAGAGACAGAGGCGCAATCGCCCAACGCATAGATGTTTTCAGCTCCCGTGCAGCGCAGGAACTGGTCGCAGACGATACGACGTGAACGATCCAGCGTGAGATTGAGGTTGGCGGCCACGGGGCGCCCGATGACACCAGATGCCCATATCTTCAGGTCGCAGGGAACGACGTCGCCCCCCTTCAGCACGAAGCCGTTCGCTGTCACCATTGCCACACCCGAGTTCAGCCGTAGCGTTACGCCAAGTCGTTGCAAGGCGTGCGCTGCAAAACCGGATACAGCAGGGGCGCTGTTCGCGAGAACGCGCGGAGCCATGTCAATCAGTGTGATATCAAACTTGTCGGTGAGCATCAGACCACCGGAGCGATGCATGGCGCTAATCGAATGACAGAGTTCCGCGGCCAGTTCGACTCCGGTCGCACCGGCACCAACGATGCCTATGCGCAGGCGCTCGACTGTGCCCTGGGAGACGAGCACGGCCGCTTCCAGCAACTGCCTCTGGAACCCCAGGGCGCGCTCACTGTCATCAAGCATGAGGCAATACTCGCGGACACCCGGTGTGCCGAAGTCATTGACGTCGGAACCAAAAGCGAGGACCAGGGTGTCGTACTGCAACACGCGCTCACTGAGAAGCGTGTCACCCTGTGACGTCGCGACAGGTCCGAGGGAAATGGTTTGGGCCTTTGCATCCATCCCGGTCAGTGCGCCGAGATTGAAGCGGAAGCCGTTGGCTTGCGCGAGCGCGAGGTAGGGGACTGCATCACCGTCGCCGCGAAGACCGACAGCCACCTCATGCAGTCGTGGCTTCCAGAGATGTCGCGAAGCACAATCGACCAGTGATACCTGCATGTTTAGCCGACGCGATCGGCGCCCCAGTGTGGAGGCAAGTTCCACGCCGCCGGCTCCGCCACCTACGATTACAACCCTTCGTTCCATTCTGTTCGTCTCCAACGGCTGGGGAACTGAGCAACGCGGCCGACCGATCACGTTTGATGTTTGTCTCTGAAATGGGGCGACGCCAGTTGACATGAGCCGCCAGTGAAAGCCTGATCATAGGGCAGGTCCTTCGCGATTGGGATTGTAGAAAATCACCAAAACTCCTGTTGCTATCGCCAATATTCAAAGCTCAATTGGTACCTCATCATTAAACGCAAGCGATCCATTATCGGCGTCTACCCGACGGCGCTCTGAGCGAGGAGCATAGGTGTCCACCTATTTTTGAACTGAACCCCAGAAGTTGGACGGTGGATCAAACGAATCTCACGCGAATCGAAGTCGGTACTCGACTGGGCTAAGACCCTCGAGCTTCAGCTTGATGCGATCATGATTGTAGTACCGGATGTACTTATCGATGCCTGCTTGCAGCTCTTCTACGCTGCGGAATTTCTCCAAGTAGTAAAGCTCGCACTTCAACGTGCCGAAGAAGCTCTCCATCGCGGCGTTGTCGAGGCAATTGCCTTTGCGCGACATGCTTTGCTTCGTGGCATGTGCGTCAAGCAGCCTGCGGTATTCGGGCATCCTGTATTGGGCGGATTCAACCGGTCGTCGCAACACGAGATTGTTGAACAGATTTTAGGTGCTCGTCCAGAGCTTCGGCCGGTGTCTTCTCGCCACGCGATATGCCGGGCTCAATCAGAAGCGCTGCACGGCCCATTGCACTCTGACATGGTTGCAAGCGGTGGCCGACAGCGCTGACCAAGTTCTCTGAGGGTTGTTGCGCAACGGGAAAGGTTTGCTCCTTCGCCCTCGTTGAACACGCGGTCCCGCCGCTTCTCGCTCTTTGGTGCGTGCTGCCTGGCCTTTGCGAGACGATATTGCTCTTCCAGTGCATCCAGGCGCTTGGTGAGCTCGCCAATCCTGGCAGCGCGCTCGTCGGGACCCGCTTCTAGCTCGTGGAATAGGCTTTGACGGCCTGCGGCAATATGGCGAGATCGGTTTTCACTGAGTAGCTGAAGTTGTGTGCTTCGCCATCGACCGTCGCGGCAGCAAGCAAGCGGGATTGCCGATCGGTGGCAAACCCCGCGTGGCGCAAGGCTGCGCCAATGTCCAGCGCGACCGGTTGACCGTACGTCAGTGCACAATTCGTTTCTCTGCTGGAAAATGCTGCCGGTAATCCGCCCATAGAACGTGGTGGACGATCGTGCGTCAGCCCCGTCCGGAGCGAATGCCCCGACTGCCGCTGCAAGTGGCGATCGCTGTCGAGATTACTGCTTTCACACTGTCGCCAGATTTCCCTTCGTTCGATGTATCTGCTGCTGTGCTATTTCAGCACAGCAGTTTTCTTCCACGCTCAGAGAACAGGAATTTTAGCGGCGACAATTTCTTTGATAACGGGCTTGCCATCGCCAATCGGCATACGTTTTGCGGGCTGGTCAAAGTCGACTTTCCTAAGGTCGAGCATCCTCAGCGTTGAATCGCGGTAAGTGCGGTAGTAAAAGCGCCTGTTCTGGTGATCGTAGAAGACGTTCCATTGTGTCCAGTCACCTTGCGCTTTCTGATCGCGGACCATGCCCATCGGGATATCTACCCGGTCCATCAGTTTCTGTGCCAGCACGAGTGAACCCGCAATGTCTTTCGGCTGTGTCGCAAGATTCAGCGCAAAGACCGTCTGAACTAGGCGTGAGGGTGGAGTCGGATCCCCCGGCAACCCAAGCAGCCCGGAGCCCTCGCCAGTGCCACGCACGGACAGCCCACGAATTTTAAGCGGCGACGCATTGGTCGCGGACAGATTCACGTAGTTGCGAAGGTTCGCCATCTGCCAGTCGTACGGAGGCGAATTCGTCATTACACCGACCGCATCGTCGTAGGTCTTCAGCTTGCCATCAACCCATTCAAGGATCAGACTCTTGCCGGCCGCGTCGTGAACAACGTAATGAAGCGGCACGTAATGGTCGCCAAAGATGTGAACCGGTTCCCCCCACACGTGAATATCCGGCAGCGCCGCTTTCAGCTCGTCTACCGATGCGAATCGCGAAAGAATCCATGCGCCGATCTGGAGATTCGACAACGCGGTCTTGTCCTGTGTCGGATCAATCGTTTCATATGCCGCGAAGCCTGGCAGGTAGAGTGCACCTACACTGAGACCGGTTTCATTCATACCGTCCACAACCACATCCTGATTGAGCGCATCAAGGTAGGCATAACCGTACTTACCCGCCCACGTGATGCCTTTTTTTCCGTCCGGCGCAGCGGATGTGAAGTGCATCGCCCTTGGGCGAATCACCAAGCGCGATTTCATCGGCATGCCGAATTCCATGCTGCGTGCGCTCAACACGGAACCATCCTGCGCGACGATATTTACGTCGGTACACGCCTCGGAAGGCTGCATCGCCACGCCGGCCAGTGTGGTTGCGAGAACTACGCTGGACACCACACTGCGAAAGCGAAATTTCCGTATAAGCATGTTGCTCAAGGTCGTTTCCTGATTTGCAATTTAGATTCGATGGGTAAGCGTCAATGGAATCATTCACCAAATTTCATGCTGCGTCCAATGCACAATTTAGTTATCATCTATGCAAAATGCGCAATAGTGGGCTTTAGGCATGGACTTCAAACGTCTTGAACACGTTCTTTTTCTGGCGGAGGAGTTGAACTTCTCAAGGGCTGCTGAGCGCGCGAATTTGTCACAGACGGCATTCAGCCGAAGTATTCAGGCATTCGAGACTGAACTCGGTTACAAGTTGTTTGATCGCGACACTCGTTCGGTCAGGCTGACGCTGGTCGGCAAGCGATTCGTGTCGCGTGGCAAAAAGCTCTTGGCCGACGCGAACGACATCGCACACGACATGAGTCTGACCACACTGATAGAGGTCGGCGACCTGTCGTTTGGCGTGAGTCCGATGGCGATGGACGCCACGTTGCGGTGCCGTATCGTTGAATTGCGCCGACAGTATCCCGGGCTGCACCTGAACGTTGAGGTTGCTAGCTGGGGACGCTTGCGAGAACAGCTTGTTGAAGAGCGGATCGAGTTTTTTGTGTCCTTCACTGACGTGCTCTCAAACGACCCGAACCTCATAATCACGCCTCTCGCGGCGACAAAGGCGTCGGTATTCTGTCGCGCGGACCATCCGCTACTTGCTGGCCAGAAGGTGATAGCGGCTCAGGCTCTACTGGATTACCCATGGGCGGCCGTACAGATGTCCGGTGAATTTCTGCCTCGCCTGCGTGCGATGCGCGTACCGGACCATCGAGCAAAGCGCCCCCTTTCACTAGCTTGCAGCAGCTTCGATTTGTTGCGCGATGTCGTGCTCGGCACCGATACGCTGTTATGGTCGTGGCACCACTGGCTGGATGAGGAACTGAAAACGGGGCAAATCGTGGATATCGGTATGCTGTTGTCACCCACAATCGAACCTGTCGGGATGATCGGCTGCGGCCTCGTGCGGCTCGCGGGGCGTACCTGTTCCCCTTCCGCTCACATGGCGATGCAGTTCATCTTGGACGGCTGCAGCGAGCGGCGGCCGCCGGTGGCGGCGAAGTGAAGAAGCGCGTCAAAGGGCGAACCTCCCGAGAACTGCTTTACGTATTAATGCGAATGAAATTCACGGGTCTAAGGATGCTCTGCATAACACGCATCCCGGATGGGGCCTGTCAGGAATTTCGTGTTTGAGGCATAACATGTCGCCAAGGAGTGACTATGCCTCGCAAACCGAAAGCCAAGCCGGTAGACCTGCCGGCAATTCCCGCCGAGCTGCTTGAACAGTTTGGCAATGGCCCGATGACGGCTGAAGCCATCAACGCGGCCACGATGGCGCTCAAGAAAGCACTGATCGAGCGCGCCCTGGGCGGCGAGATGAACCACCATCTCGGCTATCCGCCGGGTGCCGCCAAGCCGGCCAACGCCACGAACCAGCGCAATGGCCGTGGTGCCAAGACGGTTCTGACCGAAGACGGCCCAATCCGCATCGAGGTGCCCCGCGACCGTGATGGCAGCTTCGAGCCGATATTGATCCCCAAGCATGAACGGCGCTTCACCGGCTTCGACGACAAGATCGTCGCCATGTATGCGCGCGACATGACGGTCCGCGAGATTCAAGGTTTCCTGCTGGAGCAGTACGGCACAGAGGTCTCCCCGGACTTCATCAGTTCAGTGACCGACGAAGTGATGGCCGAAGTAACCGCCTGGCAAGCCCGGCCGCTCGAACCCATGTACCCGGTCGTGTTCTTCGACGCGCTGCGGGTCAAGATCCGCGAAGTGTTGATGTCCACGCAGAACTGACGACCAGTTGTCGCTGCTGCTCAACAGTCTCGAATATCTCCTTCTCCGATACTGCCCGTTGTCCCCTAGCCCGGATAGTTCGCAAACCTGCCCGCTGTTCGAACAGCGAGATGGGAGGCCGACGCAAGTCCGCGTATCGCACTTCAACGAAACTGCCTCTGCCAGCGCTTACGAAGATGCGCGAGAGATCTTCTGGGTGATAGCGGATCGTCACGGACCGGCGTGTTTCCCGCCATGCGGCGAACAAGGGATGCCAATAGCGGATCAGGAAGAGCTTGAGGCCGTCCCGCTGAATGGTCCTGGATGCGACTGGCAGGAACCGGATCAGAAACTTCAGTTCGGCATCCGGTTGAGTTGGCAAGCATCGTGAATCCGCTGCTCGCCATGTTTCCTGCCACTTTTGCGCGGGCTGAAGTCCCAACAAACCGCAGTGGAGGCTGCAGTGATAACGCCTGCCGATCTCGACAGCCAGCCACTGCTCGAACTGCTTCAACGTAAGTGAAGCTGTCTTTTCGGCCTGGCGCGCCTTGCGCCCTTTGACTGACGATCCAGTCGAACCAGGGAGGCCACGCACGCGCTCCATCAAGGTCCTGTTCAGCCGCTCGATGTGGCCACCAAAGTGCGGTTTGCCCACCGGTCGGTACATCAGCTCAATGCCGTACTCGCGGCATCCACTGCGAAGGGCACGGCTTTAGAATTCGGCCGCGTTTATCAAGATGCAGCGTCCGAGGGATACCGCGCATCGGCCAGTCAGCCTCAACGCCTAGTCTTTCGAGCCACGGCTCTTTCCGTAGAACTACGCGCGAGAGGAGCAAGCTTACCGTGGCAGCCCCCGGCCTCTCCATTGCGACATAAAAGCCAAGCACACATCTCGTAGCAACGTCGAGAGCCACAGACAGCCACGGTCGACCGATAATCTGTCCGTCCAGTTCGCTAACGCGCAGGATGTCCGCTTGCGTGTGATCAACCCGCACGATATCTAATGGATGCCGGACCTGGAATGTGCCAGGGGCAACTGCAGCGTTCGGGAGGGCCGCTCGTGCCAAAGCATCCTGCTCGCGATAGGAGAGCCACCGTCGAGCTATTGTTGATCTGCTCGGAGGCGATAGACCTGCAACGCTGCAGCGACGTTTCACCTCAAGTACAAGATCAGTTGCAGGATGCGCAAGGTGCCGCTGATCGGGGAGCCATTCGTGCACGGCCTCGTCGATGACGCATTCGACGGCGGCGTCCAGTCTGCCCCCGGTCGCCCTACCCGGCTGCCTTGGCTCTAATGTACTGGCGACCGGATCTGCGAGGAAACGTCGACGCAGGCGATATACGGTGGTGCAGTGAACGCCTAATAGCTGTGCTGCTCGTTCAGCCTGCTGTCGGGAAAGCACACCGTTGCCAAGCGGTCGAAGCACGGACGCAATCTTCGCTGCTCGAGCGGCCCGCTCTTCGATCGAAGCCATATGGATCCCTATCAATCCACGCGACACGTGCGGTAGCACTATTAAAGAACACGTGCAACGTGCTAGCAACGTTAGTGAACATCGGCACGGATTTTGTTGTAGGAATGCAACAGCTATTCACCCGTAAGAAACTTTATAAAAAGCCTTTAAATCCGGGGCCTTTCCGCAAATTTCTGCTAGCAACGTTACTGGACACGGCTAGCGTTAATACTGAACACTTACAGCTGCATCGATGTGCTGGTTTCCAAGGCCTCGACCGAACTTTCCCGTCCGGACGATCCGATTCGGCACGGCCTGTTCGTTCGCGGGGGCGACCCGGAGAAGTTTCGGGCCTAGACAGACAATCATGGCGAGCCGGAAGATGTGCTAACGGTGGATGAGATGCTCGACAACATCTCACTTTACTGGTTCACCGATACGGCTGCCTCCTCGGCACGCATCTATTGGGAGAACACCCGCAGTGGCGGCGGCTTCGACGCCGGCCGTATCGAGCTCCCGATGGCGGCGACCATCTTCCCTAAAGAGATCTACCGTGCGCCGAAATCCTGGGCCGAGACCCACTGGCCGAACCTCTTTTACTGGAACGAGGTCGACAAGGGTGGCCACTTCGCGGCCTTCGAACAGCCCATTCTCTTCGCGGAAGAGATGCGCAAAGCCTTTCGAACCACTCGCTAATCGATGAACATCGCCGAACGCCCGATCGGCGATGTTCATGCACGCACACCCTGGTGGTGCGCCCGCTCATTCCCTCATGGATGACCATCCATTTCTCGGCCATGCAAAGCGGACCACTGTCAAGATTGGACGCCTGCTTGTCATATGCCGCCGAGTAAAACTGCGCTTTCCCTGACTACTTCAAGCTATCCGTAGAATAGTCCGCAAGACTCCACATCCCCAGTTTTCCGAGCTTCGCCGCCAGTTGTAATCGTGCGGAGCGCCAGTCGGTCAACGCCTGGATGCGCTGCCGCTTGGCGGTTGCCATCGATGATTGGGCGCTGAGCAGTTCAAGGATATTCCCGACACCACCCTGATACCGGTGTTGCGCTGCCGTGTAGGAACGGCGAGCGACATCAAGTAGCGTCGCACTGTTACCGATGTTATGCGTTGCTGTTTGCAAAGCCTGGTAACTTGTCCATACATCCAGGCCAACCTGCTGCTGTACCTCGTCGAGCGTATCTCGCTGGAATTCGACTCGTGCTTCATCCTGCCGAATCTGGTATGTCCGCCCGAATCCCTCGAAGATCGGTATCGTCAACTGGAACCCCAAATACCATTCATGTCCCGTGGTTGGAAACTGAGGTACGCCAATTTGGAGCGTCGTCGGTTCGTTATTCTCACTATATTTGGCAACAAGGCTCAAACTGGGTAGCCCGGCGGCGCGGGTTTGAGAAACCTTGGCGACGGCGGCCGCTACTTGCTCCTGGGCAGCCAATACACTGGGATGCGATCGCTTCGCTTCCCGGATAAGATCCGCAACGGTTTCATTGAATTCCCCATCGGGTGCTACACCGTCCCCGACGTCCGGTAGCGTGATCTGTACGTCAGGATCAAGGTCCATATCCGACGCGAGTGAACCCAGTGCAGTCTGCCATGCGCCCAACGCTTTGGTACGCTCGACGACGGCTTCGGCCCACGACGTCTGAGCCTGCAACTCGTCGCTGATCGGCGAGATGCCTTTGTCCACTCGAACCGTTGCCGCCTTGAAGCTGCCGTTGGCCGTTTGCTCGATCTCGTCGGCCGCGGCGAACGCGCCTTGTGCCGCCTGCGCCGCATAGTAGTCCTTGGCCACGCTCGCGAAAGCGGTTTCGAGTGCGGCCTGTTGGTTCGCCTGCGCCACCGCCAGCAAAGCCGTAGCGTTTTTCAGCGCCGCCGAGCGGCCACCGAAATCGTAGAGCACCCAACTCAACGAAACGCTATCGGTTCTGAGTGCGCTATTCCGGTAAACAGAACTGTACTGCGGCAGCCCAGTGATGTTTGTCACCGTTTCATCGCGCACACCTTGCCACGTTGCAGATACCGTAGGCAAATAAGCGGCGCGGCCGATGCCGACACCTGCCGCCTGTATCTTGACCTGGGCCCACGCTTCGCGTGTCGTCGGATTGTTGCAGAGGCCGCGTTCGATGGCATTCTGCAGCGGCAAGGGACGAGGCAGCGGGCCGAATACACAGACATTCGCGGCGTCGTTGTCGAGCATCGTGCCGGAAGGTGTCGACGACACAACCCCACCGGTACGCAGTGGATCGAACGCCCAGACGGAATCCGATACACAACCGATCGACGACAGTACGAGCAAGCCCGTGAGGAAGGTCCGCGTCAGCCCGATCAACTGCGCTTGCATTCGCCGCATGGATTCGCGGGTATCTCGCTTGTGCTCAACGTTCACGCAGACTCTCCTGGCCGGTCTGCATCACCGGATCAAGAAAATAGTGCGCAACACTGCGCTTTCCTGTCTTGATCTCGGTTGTCACCTCCATGCCGGGTGTCAGATTGATCCATTGATCGTTAGCGAGAATCCGGTTCGTCGGCAGGCGAACATGTGCGACAAACGTTAGGCCGAGCTTTTTGTCCGGTACCGCGTCGTTGGAAACCGAGACGACCTTGCCGGTCAGATAGCCATAGCGCGTATAGGGAAACGCCTCGATCTTCACGGTCGCCGTCTGGCCGGCTTTCACGAACCCGATGTCCTTGTTTTCAATGTTCGCTTCAACCTCGACCGAATCGTCGGGCACGATTTCCATCACCGACTGGGCAGCGGTAGCGACACCGCCGAGCGTATGAATGGCCAGCTGCTGGACCGTGCCGTCCACGGGAGAAGTCAGGCTCATCAGCTTCTGGCGCGTATCCGCTTTCGTCTCGTCGTTCCGGCTCTGCTCGAGTTGCTGAGTCGCCTTGTCCAGCGTATCGAGCTGACCGCTTCGAAATTGCGACGTCGTCGAAGCAATGTCTGCCCGCTGCTCCGCAATCCCTTCGATCAGCTCATGTGCATGACTTTTCTGCGCGGCAAGCTCATGCTCTTTCTCGAGTGCGGCCTGCTCCTTGTCCAGGTAGTCGGTCCGCGCCACGTACTTGTCTTCTGCCAGGGACTGATACTGGTTGGCCTGCTGGCGGGCGAGCGGCGCCGTCGCGGCCAGTCGGGCGATTTCCTGATGCGTTTCGTCGAGCTCGGCTTCCTTCTTGAGCAGTTCGGCCTGCGCGCTGCTCAACTTGTCGCGATACTCGCGATAGAGTCCGTCCGCATAACGTTGCGCATCCTGCAGCTCGCTGTCCGATGCGCCATCGACGTGTGCAACCTTGGGTGGCTGGCCCGAACTCAGGGCGTCCAGCAACGAGCGCGAGCGTCCTGCGGCGAGCGCCGCCTCGATCCGGGACGAGCGGGCCTTGTCGGAATCCGCCGCGGCCTGGGTCGGATCTAGTTGCATCAGCAACTGCCCGGCGTGTACCCGCTGCCCGTCGTGAACGAAAATCTGTCGAACGACACCGGTTATGGCCGGCTGAATGACCTTCACTCGCACGCCAGGCAGCAACTTCCCTTTCGCGACGGCCACGATGTCGAGCTGGCCGAACAACGCAATGAGCGTGACGAGGCCAGCCAACGCGACGATGATCCGCATCGCCCACTGCGGCGCCGGATGCACCGGCGTTTCCACCAGCTCGAGGTTGGCGGGCAAAAAGGCCCGCTCGTGTGAAAGACGCGGCCGCCCGTCGAGTTGATGGCGGATCGACCAGGCGGCCCGAAAGACCGCAATGTAGCGTCGCAGCAAGTCTCCGAACGCCCGCATTCTTATCGAATTGACCAAGGACATATGCAGTGTCTGCCTGTTGGATCAGCCGTTCTGAAGCGAAATCAGGTGGGAGTAGTAGCCACCCAACGCGAGCAGTTGCTCGTGTCCGCCGCGTTCGACGATCCTTCCCTTGTCCATCGCGACGATATGATCCGCATGTCGAACGGATGTGAGCCTGTGCGCGATGATGATGACAGTACGCCCCGCGCACATCGCCCTCATGTTGTTCTGGATGATCCGTTCGGTTTCGAAGTCGAGTGCGCTCGTCGCCTCGTCGAAAATGAGAATGCGCGGGTTGGTCACCAGTGCACGGGCAATGGCAATTCGTTGTCGTTGACCACCGGAAAGATTGGAGCCGTGTTCGCCGACGAGCGTGTCATAGCCCTCCGGCATTTCGGAAATGAATTCGTGAGCACCCGCGAGGCGTGCCGCGCGAATGACCGCCTCGAGCGGGATGCCCGAGTCAGTGATCGCAATGTTGTCGCGGATCGATCGATTGAACAGCAGGTTCTCCTGAAGCACAACACCGATCTGTCGCCGCAGCCATGCCGGATCGGCGAGCGCGAGGTCGATTCCGTCGATGCGCACGTGCCCATGCTCCGGAACATACAGCCGCTGCAGCAACTTGGTCAGTGTGCTCTTCCCCGATCCGGAGCGGCCAACAATGCCGATCACCTCGCCTGCACGAATGTCGAGCGAGACATTGTCGAGGATCGTCGGGCCATCCGGCGTGTACCGGAAACGGATGTTCTGAAAGCTGATATCTCCCTTGACCGGCGGCAACGCCTGGCGGCTTTGCGGGAGTTCGGTACGGCTGTTGAGAATATCGCCAAGCCGCCCCATCGAAATGCCGATCTGCTGAAAATCCTGCCATAGTTGCGCAAGCCGCAAGACCGGCGCGGCAACGCGCTGCGACATCATGTTGAACGCGATGAGCTGACCGACCGACAGCCTGCCGTCGATAACCAGCTTCGCGCCAAGGTACAGCGTGACGAGTGTCACGAGCTTGCCGATCAGCTGGATGAGCTGCTGGCCGATATTGCCGAGCTCGCTCACCCGAAAGCCCGCCGCGACATAGGCTGCGAGCTGGTTGTCCCATCGACGCGTGAACTGCGGCTCGACAGCCATCGATTTCACCGTTTCCGCACTGGAGACGGTCTCGACCAGGAATGCCTGGTTGTCGGCACTACGTGCAAACTTTTCGTTGAGACGTCGACGCAGCACCGGATTCAGCGTCATCGAGACGGCCGCGTACGCGGGGAGTGAAATCACCACGACGAGCGTCAACCAGACGCTGTAAAAGCACATGACCGACAGAAAGATGAAGGAAAAGGACAAATCGATGACCGCAGTCAACGCCTGACCAGTCAGGAAGTTCCGGATATTTTCCAGCTCGCGCACGCGTGCAACCGTATCCCCGACCCGTCGCGCGCCGAAGTAGGCAAGCGGCAATGCAAGCAGGTGCCGGAAAAGCCGTGCGCCGAGTTCGACATCGATCCGATTTGCCGTATGCGAGAACACATAGTTTCTCAGCCCCGTCAGCAGCACCTCGAATAGGGAGCTGACAAGCAGCGCTATGCATACTACGTTTAACGTATCGAAAGCCCGATTGACCAGGACCTTATCCATCACAACCTGGAACATCAGTGGCGATACCAACCCGAACAACTGCAATACGGCGGACACCAGCAGCACTTCGAGCAGCAGCCGTCGGTACTTGACGACGGCGGGAATGAACCACGAGAAATCGAAACGTGCGAGCTCGCCTGCGAGCGACGCACGCGATGCGAAAAGCAGCATGCGGCCGTCACAGCGGGCAATGACTTCGTCCGGTGAACAGGTGGTGGTGGTACTTGCACCGGAGTCCAGGATCAGTGCGCGCTCTGCATTGCAACCTGCCACGACAAAATGGCGACCTTCCAGATCGAGCGCTAGAGCCGGAAAAGGCGTACGAGCCAGTCGGCCGGTCGAGATCTTTACCTTTCGCGCCTTGAGACCCAGCGACCGGGCCGACAGGGTCAACTCACCATCATCAAATGCCGCCGACTTGAATCCGGCTGCGTGACGCAATTGGCTTGCATCCGCCGCGATCCCGTGAAAGCGTGCGATCAGCACGAGCGCGGCAAGCCCCGGATCGCTGTCGGGGACAGCGTGTTGTTTGGCGTCGAACATGCGAAGTATTTCGTCGGACAGTGATTTTTCTGTGGATACGCAGTTGCGGCACGCGCCGAACCGCACTTCAGACGATCATGACGTTGCGCGTATTGAGCTCCGGCTTCGTCCAGAAACTCGCGCCTGCATACTTCGCGTAGAGATCCGGTGGGATACACGGCTTTCGCTCCTGATATTCCACTTTCTGCCGGACCTTATGAAGACCGGGCATGCCGAGCAGCGCGTCATAGTCGGGCTCGTCATAGACGACGTTGTCCAGGTCATGCGCATACCACGGCTCGCCGAGTGCGTCGTATAGCCGCCGCAGCGTTGCGTCGGGTTGCCGAACCAGTTTTTCGTAGGGAACGAGAATCAGGCGAGCGGCGTCCGAGCCAAACCACGCCTCGCGCAGCGTGGTCCAGGCCAAGCCGATGAGTCCGCTCTCTGAATTCATCAAGGTCTCGGCGCGCGCATACACCGAGGTACCGGGTTGAAAGTTGAACATGCGGGAAAGCTGAAGCGGATTCTTCGCGAGCATCCGTTCGATGCTGTCGATGATCCATCCGACTTCTCGTACGCAGCAGACGATGCGCGCTCCGGGATATAACTCACCCAGCAGCGCAGCACGCCCCGTCCAGGTCCGGTTGGTATCGAACACGGTACTGCCGGTGGGTACGGCGGCATAGTAGGCATCGAACACGCCGCGCAACATACTGGCGCGCCTCTCGTCATCGAAGAACACGCTGAACTCACCGCCGCACATCTTCTTGTGAAGCGCACCGCATAGCGACGCGACAGGACTCGTCATCGCCGCTGAAAAGCCGGGGTTCTGGCGCAGGAGCGCGCACAGCAACGTCGATCCCGAGCGGGGAAGCCCGGATATCAAATGCAGTCGGGTAACCATGCGACGCCCTGCTCCTTTCTATGACGGTAATCGATCAGTGCCCGCTGGCGGCCAGTACCATGTGACGCTCGTGTACAGCGTCATGGATCGGGCTCGAGCTGCCCGCCGACGGGGGATTGAACGAGGCCATTCCCGTAATCAACTGGCCAAGCTGGTGATCGACCGTGGTCTGGCCGGCCCCTTGCCCCGATCGGGCAGCGATCCCCGGCCCACCGTGCTCCGACTGCTCAGCCATGCTGCTCGACCCGTACAGGGACCGGATCCCCGTCACGTCCGTACCGTCGAGCATGCGGTTGCTGGAGGTCAGTTCGTAGTACATCACCGAGTCCTGATCCGAATCGTCCGCCAGCCCCAGCGCGTGCCCGATCTCGTGCAGTAGCACCTGCTCCAGCGTCGCATCGGTACCCGAGTACGTGAGTGCTCCAGCAGCCCCCGCAATCACCGCATCCTGGCTCGGATCCTCGAGTTGGATCATTGCAGACGATATCTGCCCGGCGCTGGCGTGATAGCTCGTGTAGCCCGCCACGCCCGACGTGGGCGTATCGAGATCGCTGAACTCAACGTGGATGTCGGCAGACGACGCCCCCGAGACTTCCTTGAAGGTCAATCCCGATGCCGCCGCCCAGGTCGCAAAGGCCTGCTGTACTTCCGCGTCGTACTGAATGCCCATATCGGCACCCAGGTTCCACGTGATCGCATTGCCACTCCATCGATTTCCGGAATCGACGGCCGTTCCGGTGCCATTCGTCGGAGTAACTCCTGCAATATTCTGTGCCTGATGAAATGCACTCTCCGCCGTCGCTGCGTCTTTCTGATCACCGATAGCGAGATCGTGTAATGCGATCGAGCCAACGTCGCTTCCCAGCGTGGCGCTGATCACGGACTGCTTGCCTGCAAACCCATAGCCGCCATAACCGCCATCGATACCGTCCCCCCCGTCAGGCGCCGGGTTACTGGCGGTCAAGTAGCCGGTGCCGTCGCCGGAGGAACTGCCCGTCACTGCGCCAGTTGAAGGGTTATAGTCGGTGATACTTGTCTCCGGATCTGCTCCGGAGGCGTTCGCGGAACCCGCGTAGTCATCGATCTGCGTTACCTGTCCGGAAGAATTAAAAATCGTGTCCGACGTTTCCCAGCCGGTCGAGGGATTAAATGCGATCGCTTGAGTCTCGTAGTCGTCGGATGGGTTGTCCGCGTAATCGACGACTCCGGTTTCCTGGCCAGCACTGTTGAATTGCTCGCTGCTCGTCTCGGCACCGCTCGAAGGATCATAATTCTTGACCCCTGTCGTTGGATCGATACCCGATGAGTTGGCCGCGCCGGCGTACGTTTCAACCGATGTCTCCTGCGCCTGGGAATTGAAAGCGGTAAACGAAGTCTCCCAGCCTGTTGATGTATTGAAGGTTTCAAACCCGAGTTCGGGATCGAAGTTCGACGTCCCCGTTCCTGCGAACGTCTCGATCGACGTTTCGTCACCAGACGAGTTGAACGACGCGTAAGATGTCTCCCAGCCATCTGACGGGTTGAACGTTTCAAACCCAGTCTCCGCATTGAAGTTTGAACTTCCTGAACCTGCAAACGTCTCGTCGGATGTTTCCTGGCCTGCGGAATTGAACGATGTGTAGGAAGTCTCCCAGCCATTCGACGCGTTATAGGTTTCAAACGCTGTCTCTACATCGATTCCAGACGAGTTCGCCGTGCCAGCATAGGTTTCGTCCGACGTCTCTTGACCTGTCGAATTGAAAGATGCGAAGGAAGTCTCCCAACCCGTCGACGGATTGAAGGTGGAGAACCCCGTTTCCTCATCGATACCCGACGAGTTCGCCACCCCTGCAAAGGTTTCGTTTGAGGTCTCTTTCCCGGCCGAGTTGTACGAGGTATCGGATGCCTCCCAGCCGGACGATGTATTCATCGTGCCCACGTTGGTCACGTAATCGTTCGTCGCAGTTCCTGTGTAATCGGTGAAACTGGTTTCCTGCCCAGCGGTATTAAACTGCTCACTGCTCGTTTCAGCGCCATTCGACGGGTTGAAACTGGCATATCCGGTCTCCACATCGACCCCCGATGCGTTAACCGTCCCGGCGAACGTCTCGGAAGATGTTTCCTGACCGGCGGAATTGTATGAGATGTCGGATGTCTCACAGCCCGTTGAAGTATCAATGGCGGCGACGTTGGTCACGTAATCGTTCGCCGCAGTACCCGCGTAGTCGGTATAACCGGTTTCCTGCCCCGCGCTGTTGAACTGCACGCTACTCGTTTCGGCACCATTCGACGGATTGAAATTGGCAAGCCCGGTTTCCTCGTCAACACCCGACGTGTTCGCAACTCCGGCAAATGTTTCGTCCGACGTCTCCTGCCCGCCTGCATTGAACGAGGTATATGACGACTCCCAACCCGTCGATGGGTTGAACGTGGTGAACCCTGTTTCCTCATCGATACCGGAAGCGTTGGCAGCCCCTGCGTAGGTCTCGTTTGAGGTTTCCTGTCCGGCCGAGTTGTAAGCCGTGTCGGACGCCTCCCAGCCAGTCGACGTGTTCATCGTGCCCACGTTGGTCGCGTAGTTGTCGGTCGCTGTCCCGGCGTAGTCGGTAAAGCCGGTTTGCTGGCCTGCGCTGTTGAACTGCTCGCTGCTCGTCTCCGCCTCATTCGACGGATTGAAGGTGAAGTATCCGGTTTCCACATCGACGCCAGACGAGTTTGCAGCGCCAGCGTAAGTCTCCTGTGCGGTTTCGTTGCCCGTCGAATTGAATTGCGTACTTGTGGTGGCCCAACCCGTCATCGGATTAAGTGCAATAGCATCAGTCAAATAGTCATTCGCAGCCGTACCAGAGAAATTGTCAATCTCCGTTCCGTCCCCCAGACTGTTGAAAGCCTCACTGCTCGTTTCCGCACCGACGGCATTTGAAATTGCAACCGTCAACGAGCCATCGCTATTGATGGAAACATTGTCCGTTGTGCCGCCACCGATCGCCGTGGCGCCCCCTCCAACATCGACTGTTCCGTTTGACACGGTGACCTCTCGGCCGGTCACATCGTCGTTGATCGTGGTGACGCCCTGGGTGCTAACTGAAACGTCCGAGCCCGCATCCTGATTAACCAAGTCGCCGCTACCTGATAGCTGAAGCTGGCCTCCGGAGCCAACATTTACCTGAGCATTCGATATATTCGCAACATTGCCGGTGCCAGAGAAATTATATTGCCCTCCAGACACTGCTTGAGAATTGACACCAGACACTGAACCATTTCCGCCACTCGAGTCAAGATTCAATTGAGCACCATTTACTCCAGGCGCAATAATTACATCTTGACCTTGCTGATTCGTTATTACGGTTGCCACTGGGCTGCCATTGACTTCTTCTGACGTAACTCCAGGCGGTTGTATCTGATCGGTATTATTTCCCTGAACAATATCCCACATCGTAGCGGCATTGCTGCCATCGCATATAAAATTCGAACTGCTCTGGCCGGTAGGGGTATAGTTTCCATTCGAATCTGGCGAGAATCCCGCCGATTGAAGGTCTTGCTGAACCATGCTTTTTATGGTTGCTGCATCGATACCAACACCGGCAGCTGAAATCAGAAAGCCAATGCCGTTTACAAGTTCGCCAACCGTAAATGTCCCGCCTCCGACGAGCGGATTGAGATTACTCTCCGACAGCCCTAGAATTTCAACGCCTTGACCGACGAGCGTTATAATCTCCCCCGTAATGGAGGCGATTGCGCTATGCAAGTCATTTTGGCTCATCGTGTTAAAATTTGTCGTTATATTAACAAGATTTGCCATAATGGCGTTACCAGCAAATGCGGCACCCTCCCCAGGAATCAAAGACGTGATCGATGCAGCAGTATTGGCAAGTGCAGCCTGATATGCCACCAGAGTTCCACTATTTGGATTGGCAGCCCATGTTTGATAGGCACTTTGGACATTCGCAAATGTGTCAAGATTTGCAACAGAGAATCCGGCGACGGAAATTGAACTGGTAATCGAGCTCACGATCTCTCCTTCATGAATTTATCAAGACATCTCACTTGCAAATCCGCGATGCCAAAAAATTGGCCAGATATAAAATAAAAAAGAAGCCAGCAATCAGTGACACCCCCGCGCGATACGAAACAACACTTCTCCCGCCACGGCGCTCATCTCTAAATTTAAAAACAGAGAAGTAGCTGTAGGCCGTATAGACTATGGAGGCGGCAACGACAAATGGGCAAATCAAGACGAATGCCAAACTTGGATTTGATAAAAATTGTAAATATGGGATATTTGTCCGGCATCGTATAAAGAAAATCATCCCGATAAGCAGCACTGAACCAATTGCCGATAAAATTAGCCTTATATACTCAAGTAAGCCATTGTTCCTCAATTGTCCTCCCCGGCGCCACTGCTATACCCCGATAATTCAGGAAGCCTCAAGTGGCAGAACACATCATCGCAATTTGTCTCAAAAATATCTCGCCCCACATATGAGTGGCATCAACAGCAACGGAATTCGCGTATGCCGCATCATATGTTGCCATCAATCCAGGAAATTATGGGATTTGGTAAGCGTCTCGGCTAACCCTTGCACACCGGCATTCCCAGCACCCTCGCCGTCTGAACAGGTGAGGTCATCAACAATATTTTCCATTCTTTTCTCACGAAGCACGCATTTGTCATATATTCCTTCAATCCAGAAATCAATAGCACAATTGTGATAAGGAATAAAATCAAGACTGCTAGCTTGACTCTTGGCGAGATTTTGCTGGATGCAAGTGAGGAGGCGAATGAAAAAATTGCCACGATCGGCCCTATTGCCATGATCGGAGCGAACATCATCGCGGGAATTCCGCGCATATCTTTAATATGCTCGTTGCATAGCCCGCCAATTCCACCAACGATGAAGGCAATTGACAATATGAAAAATATCATCAACTTTAAAGTATTCCCGTCCATGTGCGCCACTATTTCGGCTTGATCATTCCAAAATTGATCAACACGCTTCGCGCTCGAGCATTTTAATTAATTTATAAATGGAGTGGAGTATAAATTTATGGCGCCCCGCATTCCACTCGCGCGCGAGAAAAATATTGGCCACCACGAATTTCACATTAAGATCAAAAAATATAATTTATCCCCTAATTGGCAATGCGATAGAAGTCAAAGAGATATCTGCACGCTTCATTCTTGCCAGCTCATATAGGTGAGCCGGAAAGCCGAAATGTATCGATCTGTCGTGGCGTTTCCAGTGCATTTATATTTCGTCATCATCGGCTGTAGCCAGCATGCGGGATTATAAAAATTCCGATTAGAATGTTTTAAATCGGAAAACCCATTATCCGAAAGAAAATATTCTCACCTATTTGGATCGGCGGCCGGAATATGGAAGCCTGTTTGATGCATGGAAGCCCTCCGCATTAATTGTTATTTCTGCATGTTCTCAAACACCGATATCAATTACCGATGCTCCTTACGTCTGATGGTACTCCATGTTTCCCTATTTGCAAATGGTGATATTACAATTCACCATTAACCTTACTGCAACTATTCATGTTTCATAATATTTCTTTCTATTTTGAAAGAAGGTGTCGACCATGGATCTACTTCTTTCGCATAAAAATGCGCCTGTAAATCTCGAAATATTTCTAGCTTTCATAATCGTAGACCAAATTAAAGTCGTCACTGTTTACGAAGTAAAAAATGTCACTTCGCCGCCTCGCGCCGGCGATGAAGGGCGAAACCGTCGTGAATTCATGAGGTTGCACGTTGCGAATTAAAGGTAAGCGGTAAATTCAGCATACCGAATGGAGAATCATTTGCAACTGACGGGCGCGCATAGCCGCATCGCGACGGTCGAGGTTGACCGGCGATGTCCGCAACTGAGTCTCGGTCGAGTGTGCCGGCGCGATGGCCGGGGCGCGCTCGTTGTGTCAGCTCACGCTCGCCTCGGCTTGTTGCTTCACGTAGTTGAACGGCAGCAGGTCGCTGATGTCCGCGTCTGTGGCGCGCTGCGGCAATTCGGTCAACACGTGTAGTTCGACGCCGCAGGCGCGGCATGTAAGCATCAAGCTGTAGACCACCGCGCTCGCCTTCGCGCCGGCGACCGTGTCGCTGAACAACCACGATTTCCTCGCAGTAGCCATTTCGCGCTCATTCTGCCCATATCGGGCAGGAAGTCGAAGTCCATTATCGCTGGCATCCGCTGTACGGACGTCACGTCAAGGTCAGAGACGTCGAACATCGTGGCGGAAGCCAAGTCATCCACGTGGAGACGGACGGTGCCGTAATCAAGATGATCGCAGCGTGGATGCTTGATGCCGCTGTATGTTCAGCCATGGTTCTCGGCGAACCGAGGGTTTCCGTAGCGGCACTGCACAATTTGCATCAGTTACTGGCCGATCGGCATTTGCGGGGACACTCTCCGGACGGTTCCACCAACGTCCGGGAGAAACGCAATGGCCACTCTGCCAAACGTCGTTCTAGCAGATCAACAGTCGTCGCGGTCGATGTCGCAGCAGATGAACCTGACGTTCGATACGGTCGAGCTTCAGGGAATGAACGCGGTGCAGCGAGCAAACGCGCTCAGGAATCTCGCGTGCCTGCTGATGCAGGCCGCAGGCATCTCGACTGCGAAGGGGCCTGACGATGAAGAATGATGATCGTTTGCCCGCAGATCTTCTTAAACGCAAGGCAGTAGTTTATGTCCGGCAGTCCAGCCAGACACAGGTCCAACTGAACCTCGAGAGCCAGCGCCGGCAGTATGACCTCGTGCATGAAGCAAAGCGACATGGATTTCGCGACGTTGAAGTCATCGACGACGACCAAGGGCGCTCGGCGAGCGGCACGGTTGCGAGACCGGGCTTCGACCGTCTGGTCGCGTTATTATGCGCTAGCGACGTCGGCGCAGTGCTTTGCCTCGATGCCTCACGCCTTGCTCGCAATGGACGCGACTGGCATCATCTGCTCGAGCTCTGCGGTCTCGTTGAAGCGCGGGTAATCGACCTTGACGGCGTGTACGACCCTTGTCGGGCAAATGACCGGCTGTTGCTTGGCATGAAGGGCAGCATCAGCGAGTTCGAACTTAACGTGCTTCGAACGCGCATGCACGACGCCAAACGAGAGAAGGCACACCGCGGTGAATTACGTATCAGCGTGCCGGTTGGCTATATCTGGCATCGTGATGTCGGTCTGGGATTCGATCCAGACGCGCGGTTGCAGGAAGTCATACGCTTGATTTTCACCCGATTCCGGCAACTGGGCAGCGCGCGGCAAGTCCTGCTGTCGATGAGGGCTGAGCAGGTTCATTTTCCGCGTCCATCTGATGGCCGGACGCTGACGCAGGTCGACTGGACTCCGATACGTTACCGTAACGTGATCTCGGTGCTCAAGAATCCGTTCTATGCTGGTGTCTACGCGTATGGCAAGAGCGGTAAGCAGACGACGATCGTCGAAGGCCGTGCTCGCAAGAGCTACAAGCACCGCAAGCCGTTTGAAGACTGGGACGTCATGCTCCGAGAGCATCACGAAGGCTACATCGACTGGGCCGAATTCGAGCGCAACCAGGAGAAGCTGGCCACCAACGCCTATGGCAAGGCTGGTGACGTAAAATCCAGTCGTGGTGGACGCGCGCTGCTTACCGGTTTGCTTGCCTGCGCCCGCTGCGGACGTCGCCTGTCAGTAGCCTATGCAGGACGCATCCCGCAGGCAGTCTACCGGTGCAATCGCTTCGACATGCCGCCGCGATGCATGACGTTCGGCGGCTCACGCATCGATGCCGCTATCGGCAAGGAGCTTCTGCGCGTCGTGGAGCCATTGGCGATTGAAGTTGCCCAACAGGCCGAGCAAATGCACATGGATACCCTGAACGAGCAGCGGCGAATCGTGGAGCTTGAACTGCAGCGGGCTCGGTACGAGGCCACGCTGGCTGAGCGGCGCTACGCCGCCTGTGATCCTGAGAACCGTCTGATTGCCGCGCAGCTGGAGAAGAACTGGGAAGCGGCATTACGTCGTGTACAGGCCTGCCAGGCCCGCCTGGAGACGGTCACTGAACCAGACGCGCAGGCTCCCCTGCCTGACTTTACGAAGCTCGCCGAGGATCTTCGTGCTGCGTGGAATGCACCGGGCGTCACCATGCGCACACGTCAACAGCTTGTTCGCGCGTTGATTGCCGACATCGTTGCCGACGTGAACGAAGCCGCTCGCGAAGTCATCCTCACGATTCACTGGCAAGGTGGCCAGCATTCCGAGCTTCGAGTCCGCAAGCCTCGGACTGGCGAGCATGGATGCAGTACCTCTGCCGACGCGCTCGCGGTCATTCGCAGCATGATCACCCGGTGGTCAGACCAGGACATCGCAGCGTCGCTGAATCGGATGGGAATTCGCACCGGCCAAGGCAAGACCTGGACCGCACACCGTGTCAGATCGATACGGCAAGTGCGCGACATTCGAGCCTACAAGTCGGCGGATAAGGATGGACAATGGTTGACGATGTCTGACGCGGCGAAACTGCTCGGCGTCACTCATTACATGATCCGGCGTCTTATCAACGATCGGATTCTGCCAGCGGAGCAAGTCATGCCCGACGCCCCATGGCAGATTCGTGCAAGCGATCTGCACAGCGACGCCGTTACGGCGGCCCTGGCGCGCAAATATCGCCCGTGTCGCAACGATGGCGAAGGACAAATCCCAATGTTTATCGAGGCTCCGGAAGGAGGTGCACAATGAACGCCCCATTACGAACGGCCGGATCGCGTTCTCGCAAGGGTTGTTCGAGATCGGCCAGGTGCCGTTCTCGACGTAGCGGACCAACTTCGGCCATTGTCCGCTCATGTACTGCAATGCCTTGCCGAGCAGACTCGATGGTACGACGCCCGGCAGATGTTCGACCAACATGTGCTCGATGAGAGAGAGCACGTGGGCGCTGTATCGGGCGCGCAGTCGCTGCCGGCGTTCAGACTTCCACTTCGCGCTGCGCGCCTCGGCCGCGAACAGCTTGCCGATCAGCACGACGAATCGCGTGGCTAGCAGATCAGGCGAGCGTGCAGCCTTCGGCACCGACTCCTCGGCCTTGATGAAGCCGCGGCGTACGTGTGCCCAGCATCCGAGATGCACGAGATGGTGATCGTGGGCGATGCCGTTGTAGAGCTCGTACCCGTCAGTCATCAGCACGGTGCCAGGCTGCACGCCGGCATAGAGCTTCTGCGCATGCTGGGCGCCGCGTCCCGGCGAGTACGAGAACATTCGCACGGGCGGCCCCGAGCCGCTAACCTGCGCCCATAGGTAACTCTTCGCCTGCGGCCTTCGTCCCGGCTCCTTCAGCACCTGGAACGTTGTCTCGTCGCCGCAGATCAGGTCCGATTCGAGCAGCGCGTCGCGCATCAGGTTGATCACCGGCTGCGTGGCCAGACCTACCCGCACCACGCTGGCGGCCAGCGTGTTCGATGAGATGTCGCCGCCGAAGCGACGCAGCAGGGTGGCCTGGCGATACAGCGGCATACCGTACTGGTACTTGCCAGTGATGATCCACGCCAGCGCAGATTCCGTGAGCAGCCCGCGAGGGATGATGCGCACCGGTGCGGGCGTCACCTTGATGCCGAGGTCGCAGCACGGACATGCGTACTTGACCCGCTGGTGCTGAACGACGCGCACCTGCTCGGGAATCACGTCGAGTTGCTCGCTCGTTTCCACACCGATCTCGACGAGAGCATGGCCATCATGCGCGCAGAACCGTTCGGACTCGGGCAACTCGTGCCGCACGACCTCGCGCGGCAGGTTCGGATCGAGTGGTTTGCGCCCACGCTTGCCACGCGTGCGGGCGGCGACCGATGTGCCGGGCATATCCTCGCGTGCGGGCGCGTCGGTAGCCGTCGCCAATGCCTCTGCTTCGTTGAACAGGCCGAGCTGGTCGGCATGGCGCGCCTCGCTCGAGGCGCCGAACAGTTCGTGCTTGTAGGCCCGCAGTTTCTCTTCGGCCAGATCGCGCTGAGCCGTCACGAGCCGAAGCTCACCGCGCAGCGCATCGCGTTCGGCGAGCAGTGCCTGGTATTCCTCAACACTCGGCATGACGGGGCTGTTCGGCATGGCCGATTAGACTATGCCTCTCGCGTGGTGTTCAGCTCATCCGCGCGTAATATCGCTGGGGATGCTTCTGGATCACCGCCAGGTCGATTCCGTCGAGCAGCCAGTGCAACTGCTCGGCGTTGAGCGTGATCGTGATCGTGTCGCCTCCGTTCGGCCAGATGAAGCGATCGGCTTCGAGTCGCTTGAGTAGCAACCAGAAGCCATTGCCACCCCAGCCGAGAATCTTGATACGATCGCGACGGCGGTTGCCGAAGACGAATAGCGCCGAGGTCATTGGGTTCAGGCGCATCGCTTGTTCGACCAGGATCGACAGCCCGTTGATGCCCATGCGGAAGTCGACCGGATCGCGATGCAGGTAGACCTTCAGCGCTTCGTCGAACCGGAACACGGCAGCCTCCCGAGCATCTGGATCACCGTGGCCAGCTCATCGACACTCGCCTCGCCAAGATCGAATTCGACACCATTCGATAAGCGCACATGTAACGAGAGCGCCATCAACGACGTGTCCGGTGGCAGTACAGGGGAAACGGCGGGCACTGTCGATGGCGCGGTGACGACAGGGACAAATGCCGGCGCTTCACTCATCGGAACACCACGTGCCGAACCCGGGATGTCGATCGATACACCGTCTATCACCAGCGGGTCCGGTCTCGGTGGCGTTTGCAGCGTATGCTGCTGATGACGCGAGATCCAGCGACGCAACTGGTTCGGATTGACATCATGGTCCATGGCCGCCCGGGCGATCGATACCCCCGGCTTCAGGCAAAACTCGACCAGCTCACGCACGGCCTCTTCATCAAATTCCCGCCGACCATCCCGTCGACGGCCAACCACCAGTCTGCTTCGAAGGTCCTGTTTCTCTGTCATCACGGTCTGAGTGCATGTGTCCACGCGGACACTTAGCATCTGACCTTTTTCCTACCATTGGTAGGGCGTCGTTTATTGACGGCTTACCAATGATCAGCGAATTCGCGATTTCGTAGTCGATGGGGGCCTGCAGTGTGACGAGATCGGTCAACGCGCTCTCCGGCCATTGCGTGGTGGGGTTGCCTGAGTTTACCAGCGGGCCAGACGGGACCGCTCGAAGTTCGCCGTTCGGCCAGTTGCCGGAGATCACGACCGGCGGCTGCCGGCCATGAGCGGCCTTTGTTCGACGTCTTGTCAGGACGCTCCGATGTCGGTTGCACCCTGCTACCGGCCATTCGACACCCGCTGGACGTCGTCAAGGCCTCTGCGTAAATAAGCGTTCGCCAAAGGCGACCTGACAACGCGGTCGCGAATGCTGTCAGGAAACTCGAATAGTATGTCTGGGAGAGGATATCAACAGTTGCACGAACCGAGTCGGGAGCCGCCAGCTACAGAAGCAAAGCGGCTCCTCAGCTCGTTACATCGGCTGCTCAGAAATACGCAGGACGTTTTTGACTGCCTTCACGCCCTCGACCTTCTGTGTGGCGTCGACGGCCAGCGAAATCTGTCCAGTATCCGTCACGGAGCCAGACAGCGTGACGCTGCCATCGCGAGCCCTGACGATGATACGCGTGGCGTTCAAGCCTCGAGTTCGACCGAGCGCGGTCGAAACCTGATGTGCAAGTTTTCTGTCCTCGGACTTCGCCGCTTTAGCCGACGTCGCGGCAGATGCACTGGAAGCTTCAGCCACGCTATCTATGGCGCTGCTCGCGGGCTGAGCACAGACGCTACCGATAACACCCAGAAGCGTGATAACAAACAGTCCCTGCAGAACACGATTGTGATGATTCATGTCATTCCTTCGGTCAATATCAACGAGCGGGTAGCGCAACTGCTTTATAACGCTGCGGCTAATACCTAGAACCGGGTCAGGAGACCGACCGATGCGCCGGTTAGGGAGTGACCACCGGGATTCAATCCGAGGGCCGCGATGTTGCTCGGATCGAAGCGATACACGCCGGAGAAGCCGTTGTGATCTAGCTCGGCATAGAGTTCGGTTCGCTTCGAGAGGTAGTATTCCGCGATCGCATAGGTCGTAAGTTTGTGGCCGCTCGCACCTTCGACATTACCGAGACTGCTAGCCATATCGTAAATGCACGCCGCGGTGAGCTGGAATGTTGGTGTGACGGACCACACGACGCCTCCGCCCGGAATTTTGTCACGCCGGCTGGGTGCGTTCGCGGTGGCGCCCGTGACGCTCAGATCGTCGTAGCTCAGATAGAGGCGCCCATTCCCGATCTGAAGCGTTCCGCCCGTCTGGAAGGTCTGCGCCCACTGTGTTGCCGCTGCGTTCCAGGTCTTTTGATAGGAGACGCCACCCAGCGCCGGCCCCCATTGATACATTACCGCCCCGGAGAAGTTGGTGTCGGCACGCGTGTCGCCGGCGACGCCGCCCGGCGAATAGCTCGCTCCGAAGCGGAATCCGCCGACCTGCCCGATGTATTTGATGGTGTTATTGAATCGTGAGTCCAGCGTGAAGTAGTTCGTTCCGTACACAACGCCCGGCTCGGTTGCGAGGGACGCGCCGTTCCCTCCGATCGGGTCGATGAGAATGCCGAAGTCCGTGTTTGCATTGAGTTGCCGCCCAAATGTCAGACGGCCAAAATCTCCAGTCAAGCCGACGAGGGCTTGCTGCGAAAACTCGGTCCCCGCTGTTTTCAGTGCGCCCGTTCCGCTATTGAACGCCCCCGCCAGCCTGAAGATGGCTTTGATTCCACCGCCCAGATCCTCGCTGCCAGTAAAGCCGAACTGATTGATGGAAATAATGCTGTTGTCGTAGCCAAGCCCTGCGCCGCCCTTCATTCCGTTCGTCCAGCGGATACCGCCGCCGATATCACCATAAAGCGTCACGCTGGATTGCGCATACGATGCGCCTGAAAGCAGGGTCAGCGCTGCTACCGATGTCACCTTCGCCAGAGCGGGCACTGATAATCTCATTGCGCCTCCATATTATTAGTATATCTAATTCAATTGTGAGAATTTTCTGGTTGAGCGACATCCTCACATCGAGAGTGGTGCCGGGCTGACATCGCACGGCACACGCGAATCACGATGGTTCGTCGCATTCCCCGGTCGAATTTCGCGTGCTGATGTTGCCGGCATCGCTGCGCACGCAAAACGCCAATACGAGGGTGCCGGCAACAAGAAGCGCGATGAGCAGATAGATGGCTGTATCGAGGCTGCCGGTGTGTGTCTTGATCGCGCCAACGAGTCCCGCGCTGATGCCGGAAAGCGAACTGAGGCTCGAGATGACCGCGATGCCCACGGCGGAGGCTTCACGTGAAAGGCAGCGGGTCGCAATCGCCCAGAGGAGTGGATACGCCGACGCGACGCCACATGTCGTGGCGATGGCGGCAATCACTACACCGACGAGAGAGCCATGCAGCACGGCGATGGTACCCAACCCGGCAGCGCTGACGCCGGCCGCGAAGATGAAATGCCAGCGACGCTCCTGGTGACGATCTGAATGGCGGCCGTACATCACCATCGCAACGGTGCCGAGCGCATTCGGAATCAGCACATACAAGCCGACGTGCTGCAGATCGGTGATACCGGTCGCGGCGATGATCGATGGCAGCCAGAAGGCCAGGAAGTTGACTGCACAGGCGACCGAAAATGCGGCGAATCCAAGCAAATAGACAAGCGGATCGCGTAGCACCTGATTGCGTGGCGGGTGCGCGGCGGCCGAGGTGGACTGTCCACGCAACGCGTTCTCCACCAGGCGCCGCTCCGGCTGCGACAGCCAACTGGCGTTAGCCGGCTTCTCCGGCAACAGCATAAATGCGGCGACGCCCAGCAGTATGCTCGGGATGCCTTCAAGAAGCATCAGCCACTGCCAGCCCTCCAGACCCCATACATCGTGCAGCGATTTGAGGATTGAGCCCGACACCGGACCCGTTATGAAACCCGCCGCGCCGGCCGCGGTCATGAAAAGCGCGATCACACGTGCGCGGCGCTCGTGGGGATACCAGAACGTCAGATACAGAATGACGCCGGGAAAGAAACCCGCCTCAAATGCGCCCAGCAGGAAGCGCAACACGTAGAACTGGATCGGTGTCTTGACGAACAGTGTCGCCGCCGAGGTGGCGCCCCACAACACCATGATGCGCAGAAGCGTCTTGCGTGCGCCGATACGGCGCAGCAGCAGGTTGCTCGGCACCTCGAACAGCACGAGTCCGATAAAGAACATGGCTGCACCGATTCCGTAGGCCGTGTCGCTGAACCCGAGCGCCGTCTGCATCTGAAGCTTGGCCAGACCGATGTTGCTGCGGTTGACGAACGCGATCAGATAGCAAAGGAAGAGCAGCGGGACGAGCCTCGCGGTGATCTTGCCGTATACCGCGCCGGGTTCGGGCGCGCAGCCAGACCCGTCCGCAGCCGGCTCGATTGACAATGTCGAGTCGAGTTTCATGTCGGGCCCCCGCAAGCCGTGTCGGGGATGCGCGTGCGGAAACCCAGACCGGGCGATTCGACTTCGCAACCCAAATCGGACAACGTCACAGGATCCAGCGCGCCGGCGCTGCGCGCCTGCTCGGTGAATTCGGCGATCGTGCGAACCTTCGCGCAGGGCACGGCCGCCGCTGCGCATGCGTCTTCGAGTTCGGCTGCTTTCCAGTCTGCGATTGCGGCCGCCAGTTCAGCGCGCAATGCCGACGGATTGTGAGAACGCAGGAATGCCGCAGGCGCATCGGCATCAAGCGCTTGCTCGAAATACCCGCGATTGCGGGCGATGTCGCTACGTCCCAATACATTCAGCAGCGCGATCAGTTGACGCGGCGTGTTGGCGCCGAGGGCGACCCAACCGTCCCGCACTTCGAACAGATCGGCCGCCGGACTTCCCGAATAACCTTGATTGCCGACTCGCGGCGGGGTAACGCCTTCCGTGAGCGCGTGACAGGCGAACGGATACATCAGTTGCAACGCCGCGCCGGTCATCGAGATATCGAGAAAGCGGCCCTGGCCGCTCACGTCCCGCTCGCGAAGCGCCGCGATCACTGCCAGCGCAGCGATGATTCCGGTTCCGGCATCGATCACGGGGAAGCCAGTCTTGATCGGCGGTTCGCCTTCGTTGCCGCCCATCAGCATCATGCCGGTGGCAGCCTGGATCACGTGGTCGTAGGCCGGTCGATCCTGCCATGCGCCCTCACGTCCCCAGCCGCTGATCGAGCAGTAGATGAGACCCAGATTCGCTGCCCTCAGATCGGCGTCACTTAAGCCGTGGCGATCGAGTACGCCAGGGCGCAGGCTATCCACCAGTACGTCCGCTTCGTGCGCGAGTGCCAATGCCTGCTCGCGATCAGCAGGATGGTTCAGATCCAGCGAGAGACACTGCTTTCCGGCATTCAGCGCAACGAAGGCGGCCAGCCCCTTGCCTCGCCGCATGACGTCGCCGCCGCTCCGACTCTCCACCTTGACGACTTCCGCGCCCAATTGGGAAAGATAGAACGTCGCAAGCGGCCCTGCGATCACGTGGGTGAAGTCGAGCACCCTGATACCGTTTAGCGGTTTGAAGCCGATCACGATGCGGACCTCGCCTTGACCACTTGACGATGCCCGGAAGATACTGCACCGGATCTGAAAGTCGTTTCTGCGGAATCTGTTGGCATGCCACGTCTCCTGAGTTGTGGCAGTGATTGTGATCGACCGAGAATTACTTGAAAATTGAAAACTAGTGAACGGGCATTTCCAGAACGTGAATACTGACCCTAATTCAAGCCGCCGCTATGCGGGCAATTTTCTGCGCATCAAACACCTGCGGCTGCTCGAGTTGATTTCGCTTGGCGGGTCGCTCGCGGCAGCCGCACGCGAACTCAATCTGTCTCAGCCAGCAGTGACGAAAATGCTGCACGAGCTGGAGATATCTTTTGGCAGGAATCTGGTGACACGCGGCGCGCGCGGTGGACGACTAACTAGTGAAGGGGCGGTCGTGCTGCAGCGCCTGCGGCTTGCTCTTGCGCATTTCGACACCGCCCTGACCGTCGTCGGAGACGAGGGCGACGGCAGACGCCCGCTCCTGCGTATCGGGATGCTGCCTGTCGTTGCGGTCTCGCTACTGCCGGCTGTGCTGCGCCGGCTCGACGGTAGGCTTCGGCCCCTGCTCGAAATACACGAATCGACTGTGGGTGGATTGTTCAAGGCGCTTGTCGCCGGGCAAATTGACTGCATCGTTGGACGAGTGGATTCCGACATGCTCATCGAATCAGCGGGATACGATCTGACCGTTCTGCCGCTGATGGTTGAGCCTCTCTCCATTGCCTGCGCGCCTAGCCACAAGCTTGCGCGGGCAGCGCGCGTGACGGTAAGACAATTGCAGGGCGAGGACTGGATTGTGGCGGCCACAGGTTCGGAAACGCGCCGCGTGTTCGACTCTCTATTCCTCAATGAAGGATTGATGCCGCCAAGACCGGTCGTAGAGTCAATGTCTTTCCACACCAACCTTCAGATGGTCGGAGCATTGGACGCACTGACTATCGCTCCACGCTCTGCGGTTGAACTCTATCAGCGCTCGGGATCCGTTCAATTCTTGAAAAGCCTTCTAAAGATGCCCACGGGAACCATCTCGCTCATTCATCTCAACACGAATGCCGACTTCCCGGCGTTGCAAGCGTTTATCGCTGCGGCAGGAAGTGGAGAGAAACGGGGGTCGACACGGGGCAGTGCGGCGGTTACTACCAGGTCGTGACCTGGAAATTTTAGTTCCCTGGGATTTGCGTACTAACCGAACGGGAAATGGCCGCTGCACCTTTAAAGCCGCCCTTAAGATCTCGGGATATCGAAGGGCAGAAGTGGGTCGAGGCTGTGTGGAAACCCGTAACTCAGCGTCGGCGGGCGCAGATCCCGTGCCGCATTTTCGCAGCCTTCAGGTGAACGAGGAATGTCGCCATAGCTTCAGTGCCGAGTTGCTGTCGTCCCTCGGCATGTAAGCGCACCCTGGAGTGCTTCACGCACCCACCAGCCGCATCGCCTTCATGGTTTTCGAGAACCCGAGTATCGCTATGACGCGTTTGAGATTGTATGCCAGCACATGCAAACTCATTTCGGTGCTCACGTTGGCAAACCGGCGAGTCAGAAGGTGCGTGTAGCCCATCCAGTGTTTGAACGTCCCGAACACATGCTCAACTGTCCGCCTTCGCACCGTCATCGCATTCGGCATTCGGTCCAGTCTTCGCTGCGCAGCTTCCAGCACTGATTCGTGCTCCCAGCGCGTGATCCGCCGGTAATTGCTTGGCGTGCATTGTGGTTTTATGGCGCAGCCGATACAGGCGCTACTCCAGTAACGACGAAGATACATGCCATGTTCCAGACCAGTAAAGCGGTAGATCGCACGTTGCCCGGCCGGGCATAGATATTCGTCATCCCGGGCAGTGTAAATAAAGTCGGCCCGATCGAAGCGACCATCAGCCTTCGCGCTGGATGTCGTGACCTTGGGCAGAATGGCGGCAATGCCTGCGTCCTCGCAAGCCTTTATCTGTGGGCCACTGTAATACCCTCGATCAGCGATAGCCTTCAATTTGGTTCTACCCATGGCATCCCGAGCAGCTTGCGCCATTGAACTTAGCTGCGCGCGGTCACTACCCGCGTTCGTAACTTCATGCGTGTTGATGTCCGCACAGAACTGACCCACTAGAGCTGAAAATTTTCATCGAATTTTGACCCACGTGATTGAATGCCCTGCTCAATCTTTGAGCAGGGGATACAAAGGTGATCACGGTGGGCATATTGGCCAAGATCAGGCGGATGTATTTCCGCGAGAAGGTCCCACTGCGCGAGATTGCGCGGCGTACGGGCCTGTCCCGAAACACGGTGCGCCGCTGGCTGCGGCAGACTGATGCTGTCGAGCCGAAGTATCCGAAGCGCGTCAGCCCGAGCGTCATCGACGACTGGGCCGCACAGCTGACAGGTTGGCTGCGTGCCGACAGTCATCGCCCGAAGCGTGACCGGCGCACCGCCCGGTTCATGTTCGAGGCGATCCGCGCCGAGGGTTACGCCGGCAGCTACGGCCGCGTAAGCGCGTTCGTGAGGCGTTGGCACGAGGAGCAGGCTGAGGCGCCTCGCAGGAAGGCCTTCGTGCCGCTCGCCTTCGAACCCGGCGAAGCCTTCCAGTTTGACTGGAGCTGCGAATACGCGTTTGTTGGCGGGCTACGGCGACGCCTGGAGGTCGCCCACGTCAAACTTAACTCCAGCCGCGCGTTCTGGCTCGTCGCCTATCCCACACAGAGTCACGAGATGCTGTTCGATGCGCACGCCCGCGCATTCGCCGCGTTCGGCGGCGTGCCGCGGCGCGGCATCTACGACAACATGAAGACCGCCGTGGACAAGGTTGGCCGCGGCAAGGAGCGTGCGGTCAACGCGCGCTTCGAAGCGATGTGCAGTCACTACCTGTTCGAGCCGGAGTTCTGCAACCGGGCTGCAGGCTGGGAGAAAGGCATCGTCGAGAAGAACGTTCAGGACCGGCGACGTCAGATCTGGCACGAAGCAGCGCTACGGCGCTGGGAAACGCTGGAGATCCTGAACGAATGGGTCGCTGGTCAGTGTCGTGAGGCGTGGCACATGCGGCACCCGCAGTGGCCTGAGCTGACAGTCGAGGATGTGCTGCAGGACGAGCGTACCCGGCTGATGCCCAATCCACGGCCGTTCGACGGCTACATCGAGCAGACCCTGCGAGTCTCGTCGACCAGCCTGATTCACTTCCAACGCAACCGCTACAGCGTGCCCACCGAGTACACGAACCAGTTGGTGAGCGTGCGCTGCTATCCGGCATATCTCAGCGTCGTCGCCAACGCCCAGGAGATCGCACGCCACGAACGCAGCTTCGAGCGGCACATGACCTTCTACGATTGGCGCCACTACGTCACGCTGGTCGAGCGCAAACCCGGCGCACTGCGCAACGGCGCACCGTTCATCACGATGCCGCAGCCGCTGCAACTGCTGCAGCGGCATCTGCTGAAACACCCGGGCGGCGATCGCGTCATGACGCAGGTGCTCGCTGCGGTGCGCGAACACGGGCTCGATGCGGTGCTGCTCGCCGTACAGGCTGCGCTGGATTCAGGACGCCCCAGCGCAGAGCACGTCCTGAACGTGCTGAGCCGGCTGAAGGCGCCCGTCACGAATGGCAGCCTCGCCACGACGAAACTCCAGCTCAAGGAAGAGCCCGCGGCCGACGTGAACCGTTACGAGACGCTGCGTGCCAACCCACCGGAGGATCGTCATGTCTAACGATATCGCGGCCCAGCTCAAGGGTCTTAAACTGCACGGCATGGCGAGCACGTGGCCGGAGCTGCTCGCGCAGTCGCGCCACACTGACTTCGAGCCGGAGCGCTTCATGAAGCAGCTGTTGATGGCTGAAACCGCCGAACGGCAGGTGCGCTCGATCGCCTATCAAATGACCGCTGCGCGCTTCCCGGCCCACCGCGACCTGAAGGGCTTCGACTTCGCGCAGGCACACGTCGACGAAGCGCTGGTGCGCGAACTGAGCGAGCTGTCGTTCCTCGAAAGCGCGCACAACGTCGTGTTCATCGGTGGTCCGGGCACTGGCAAGACGCACCTCGCCTCAGCGATCGGAATCGAAGCCGTACAGCGCCACGGCAAGCGTGTGCGCTACTTCTCGACCGTCGAGCTGACCAACGCCCTGGAGCAGGAGAAGTCCATCGGCAAACAAGGCCAGATCGCCCACAAGCTGATGTACGTCGATCTGGTGATTCTCGATGAGCTGGGCTATCTGCCGTTCAGCCAGACCGGCGGTGCATTGCTGTTCCATCTGCTCTCAAAGCTTTACGAGCACACGAGCGTCGCGATCACGACCAATCTCAGCTTCGGCGAGTGGGCGAGCGTGTTCGGGGATGCAAAGATGACGACAGCGCTGCTGGACCGCGTCACCCATCACTGCCACATCGTCGAAACGGGCAATGAATCGTGGCGCTTCAGGACCAGTTCTGCCAAGGCAAAGACAACAAGAAAAAGAGCAGCAAAACCAGCGGGTAACGAAGAGTTATCCACACCGGAATAGATGTACTACGCTGTCTCAGGGTGGGTCAGATTTAGATGAAATCGGTGGGTTAAGACTCGGTGGAAATCAACAACCTAGAAATCAAATACGGCCGTATTGGCCGCGCGCATACCCGTAATTCACGGTGCCTCCAAGCGATTCGCGTTGAATCGCGCAACCTTGGAGGGCACCACATGCACGCGCAACAATTCACGGCGACTCGGTCGTGTCGCCCCCTCACGACGGAGGAGTTGGCGAACCTCCTCTCGATTCGCCCACAGTCCATCCGCAAGCGCTATTGCCAAACCGGCGCGTACTTCACGCTGCGCCCCGTCAAACTGCCGAACGGTCGCCTCATGTGGCCCGCAGATGCCATCGAAAAGTTGGCCGGGGGCCAATAATGAAAAACGCCCGACCCAGCAAAGCCGAATCGAGCGCCAAACGTCAAAGCGAGTTTACCGGAACCGCCAATCGCCGTCAGCTTCGCGCATTGACTGTGCTGCAACACCGTCCGATGCCGCGTGAAGAACTGGACCATTTCGCCGGCTGCTCGAACTCCCCCGCTCTCATCGCAAGCCTGCGCACGAAAGGCCTCATGTTGCCGTGCGAGCGCGTCCCGTACATCGACCGCGACGGTCGCGAAGTGTTGCGCGGCGTCTATCACCTCACCACCTCCGACCGTCGCAAGGTCGCTCGCTGGCTCAAGGCGCGGGAGGTCGCATGAGCGCGATTGCATGGAGCCAATACGCGACCGGCAACTACCGCGTGAGTTGCCCCGTTTGCGGGCGCGGCGAACGCGATAAGACGCTCGGGTTGACCATCGCCGCAAGCGGCGCGGGCGTCGCGCACTGTTTCCGATGCGACATCACGGAAACGTACCGCCCCGAACGCGGCGTGTGCGGCTCGGCGCATAGCATGGTGCGCATTCCGGTCGTTACGCCGTTCGCGAAGCAACGCGTCCTGTCTAACTACGGGTTCGACCTTTGGAACGCGTGTCACGCCATTTCCGGCGACGCGCTGGCCTATCTCGACGCTCGGCACTGCCGCATCCCGCCCGCCGATGGTGATTTGCGCTGGCACCCCTCGTTGAAGCATCCGACCGGCTACGCCGGTCCGGCGCTTGTTGGGCTCGTGACGCACGCGGTAACGCGCGAATTCATGACCTTGCACAAAACTTGGATTCGGACCGATGGCCGCAAGGCTGACGTTGACCCACCGCGCCTGCTGCTCGGCGGCCATCGCAAGGCGGGCGGCGTCATTCGCTTGTGGCCCAACGAGGCCGTAACGAGCGGGCTCGGCATCGCGGAAGGCATTGAATCGGCGCTTTCGCTCGCATGGGGCTATGCGCCGGTTTGGGCGCTCATCGACGCCGGTAATCTCGCCGCGTTCCCGCACCTGTTCGGCGTCGAAAGCCTGGTGATCGGCGCGGACAATGACCCGGCCGGAGTAACAGCCGGGCATGCATGCGCGGAGCGGTGGGCGCTCGCTGATCGAGAGGTTACGCTTGTGGAGGTCGGTCATGACGGGGCGTGATTTGAATGATGTGGCGGCCGAAGGTGGCGCTGATGCTGTACGCGTTGCTGTTGCAAACGGCAGGCACATCCCGAAGCAATCCGAGCGTGAGGCGATTTCGGTGGGCAAAGAATTGCCCCTCAACGTTGCCTTTGCGGATGAATTGCCGGTCGAGTACGAACCGCCCGACGAATTGATCGAAGGTGTGCTTACGGCAGACGGCGGGAGTGTGTTGTACGGCGATACCAACTGCGGCAAGACGTTCTTTGGCCTCGACGTGGCTGCGGCCGTTGCGCGCGGCGTGCCGTGGATGGGACGCCAAACGGAACAAGGCCTCGTCGTGTACCTGGCGACCGAATCTCCCGCATCGGTTCGCACCCGGCTTCAGGCGTACCAAAAATATTACGGCCTGCGCGTCCCTAACCTCGCCATCGTCCAAAGCCCAGTGAACCTGTTCGAAAGCGACTTCGATGCATCGGCAATCATCGCGACCGTGAAACGGTTGGAGGCTAAACGCGGAATGAAAGTTCGCCTGATTGTGGGCGACACCCTCGCTCGCCTGAGTGCCGGTGCGAACGAGAATGCAGGGCAAGATATGGGCCTCGTCATCAAGCGCTTCGACCGCATCCGTACGGAGTGCGAAGCCCATTTCATGTTGATTCACCACAGCGGCAAGAACGCCGCCGCCGGCGCGCGCGGATGGTCCGGCTTGCGCGCGGCCGTCGATACCGAAATTGAGGTAACGGACGGTGCAGGCGGCCGTTGTGCCGAAATTACAAAACAGCGCGACTTGCCGACCAAGGGTGAGCGTATCGGCTTTCGACTCGACGTTGTAGGACTCGGCACGACGAAATGGGGCAAGCTCGCGACGAGTTGCGTCGTCGTGCCGACCGATGCGCCTCCGCCCGAAAAGGTTCGTGCGAAGCGTGTCGGCGAGGTTGAGGGCGCGGTCATCGAATATCTGGCGTCCCAGAAGGTCGGCGTCAAGAAAGGCGTCGTAGTTGCGCATTTCTCGGGAAGATATGAGAAGGGGTCTGTCTATCGCGCCATGAAAGCGTTGGTCACCGCCGCTGCCATCCACGAAGCCGCCGGCATGGTTTGCATCGCGGACGCTGCAAAATGAAGAAGGTACGCGAAGGTACGTTTAGGTACACCACCCTTTAGGGGTGTACCTAAACGTACCCTGCATATCGTGGCTCGGCGTTCGTGAAGTTGTGAAGGCCCGCCGCTCGCCGTATTCAGGAAATTTCGGGAAGTCGATTTTTTGTAATGGGAGGTGGAATCATGTTTGTTCGGATCGAGGGCAAGCCGTCCTTCGGAGAAATCGCCAACGTTATCGCTTTCCTGCGACGCGACCTTCGACGGGCCATCGCATCGAAAGATTACGCGTTCGTGCGCGAGTGCGGCTACGCGTTGATGAACGCTGCGCCAATCATCGACGCCTGTACGACGCTGGCTCAGCGTTGCGAACTGTTGAACGTCAACGTAGCCGACCGCAACGGGCTCAGTGAATCCGACGGGCTGGCCGCGCTGATCTTCGATCATGGGAAGGAGGATTCCGCAGCGAGCCGACATCTTGAGCGTAAGGATGGGCCGCTGTTTCATGCCGTAAATCAGGTATTCATCGACTTTCTGACGACAACGCGCGACGGTCAATCGGGTGGGCGCTGCATGTTTTCACCCGGCGGCTTGTTTTTCGACAGCTTGTGCAATCCTCCGGGCTGCGCGCGCACTGAGACGTTTCACTGAATTACAGAGGTGGATGAGCATGCTTGACGGTCTTTTGAGCGGGCGCATTTTCGGCAAGCCGGTCGAGCGCATGGGCGCGAGCGGCCGGCCGTTCGCAACAGCTAAGATCCGCGCTGCCGTTAGCGACGGCGAAGCGCTGTTCGTGAACGTGATTGTGTTCTCGGACGACGCGAAGGCCGCGCTGTTGGCGCTCGACGACGGCGATTCCGTCGCGCTGGCCGGTACGCTGACCCCGAAGGTTTGGACCGACCGCAACGGCGAGGCTAAACCGGTACTCGACATGGTCGCGCACGTGGTGCTGACGGCATACCAAGTCAAACGTAAGCGCGCCGCCGTTTGCGGTAAGAACGACCTCGGCGAACGCGGCAACAGTCATCCGGCGATGACCGGCGGACGGCAGGCGGCGGCGTTCGCCTGCGGCGATACGCCGGACATGCGGGACGAATTGTAGGTCGCGGGTTGCACTTTAGATGGGTATGGCCGCGTTCATCAGCGGCGTCTGCTGCTCCTGGATAGCCCCGCCGCTTCACAAGCGATCGATTTCGAAGCAAACGTCAAACTTACGGTTTTTCGTAGATTTGTGCAGAGATGAAGGTCGCTTATCGACCTGGACGGATCATTCGAACCCGCCGCCACTGATGGCGGCTTTCAGAGAACTTTAGCCATAACCTTCTATAAAGTGTCAGCGGGTGCCTAGCCGGGTGCTAGCGTCAAGGCGATTGGCGGCAAGCCGCGCCGCCGTTGCTCAAACGCTGAATACATGAAGATTTTATTTTCAGCGCACCTCCTTCCTCATAAATATCTATCACTTTAATTTTGCATTTTCTTGAACCAAAAACGATCAATTTTAATATAAATTTGCATCATTATGCAATAAGCCAGTCAACAGCCGAATCCAGCGGTGCATGCATCTGATTTTCATCGCGACAAAGATAATCGACACAATGCCGAAATCGCACGTCATTTAGTCCGCGCTCAATTTGCGTCGCGACGTCATTGTCCACGCCCTGCTCACGTGCCAAGTTAGCCACGCACGCCCAAATTGCTTGCTCGCCCAAATGGCCGTGGCACAACCAATGTCCAGGCTCAGACGCAGTAAATCTTGATAAATAATTTTGAATTCCGGAATTTATCAATAAATAAGCGTTTTGATGAAAATCCGCTCCGCGCCCCCTTAAGGCTGCATTCAATCCGGGAGTCGCAAGATACATCGAGTCGCACCACTCAATCATGTTCCGCGAGACAAGTCGATCGGCGCGACTTATGCACCCAATATGTCGTATCGCTAGCGAATAAACGACCGCAAATCCGATGATAGAGTGAAATCTATTGGATAGATCGCCAAAGAATCGTTGATTCAAGTGATCGCTAAAAAACTGTCTTAGAAAAGCCTCTATTGGTGGCAATCTGAAGAAATAATTTTCAACCGAATGGCCGAGTGTAATGAAATTCGGACTTCCCTGTTCTGGTGCAAACCATGGATTTTGCAGTTCCATATCTAGAGTTAGACCGTCCCATTCTCGGTCCGTGAGCGTGCCGAATTTCTCTGCGGCTTTCGCCAACATTGTCGGCGACTGGGCCAATCGGTTTAATACAGTCTTGATTACCTCCTTCTTCCCCAAACCCTTGATCGCTTCATCCGTGAGAAGATCTGCGACATCGATAACGCCGGGAAGGTCCTCCTTCGCTATCGCACAGCGTTCGCTTTTCAAACGCTGCAAAACAGATCGATCTGAGACGCCCTCAACTAGCATGGTTTTCTGCGTCCGACGCATCACGGCGTTCAAGTATCCCCCAATAGAGTACCCCTGCATGCTCATTTTCATTCCCCGTCAACTGCATCGTCCATTTCGTCGAATAGATCTTCCTGGGGCCGCTTCGTGAGTCGCGGCTCAAAATCTTGTGTGTTCTCGAAATGATCGGCACCAACCTCGGGTGAATGGGTGCACGCAATAATCTGGCGATTTGGTGCTAGCGACATGAGTTCATTCAATATCATTCTCTGCCAGTCGATATGCAATGACAACTCAGGTTCGTCGATAAGAAAAATTCCGTCTCTAAAACGAGATCGACTTGCAGAGTAAAGCATTGTCAAGATTTGGCGTTCGCCAGACGACAAGGCCGAAAGGCCGTATGCACGACCACCCTCAGTGCCGACCGTAACCGCCGACCTCAAATGTTCTCGACCAGCCGTTTCACCTATCCGAAGGGTTTTCTGCTTACCGAAAAGGGTGTTAATCGAAGTTTCAAAATCACGACTGCTTTGTAGCGCGTTTTTGCGAGCCTCCTTTCGTTCGATCAACGTTTCTAGATAGAGGCCAAGAACTGATTTCTCGATTCCCTTCGTTTCATGCGCTGGCTTGTTCTTAACAAACTGCATCGCATCCAGCAACTGTGCCGAAATAAATTCTGAGCGTCGATTCCCCAATTGATAGTCCTTGCTGTCCAAGGAATCCGCAATCGATGCAAGAGCATCCTCTATCTCGAATGGTTTTTGCGGGTTGTCCAGCCCAACGATAGTTCGAAAAACCTTTACAAACACGTCGGCAAACATGTTTTGTTCGCGCTCGGCCATTGCAAGCTGAGCCGATCTCCATTCGGCAGTCAAGCCTTCGTCGACTTCCATAATTGATGGATATCGGATCGTCGGTACAAAAGAGCCAAACCATTGTCGACATTGGGATGTCTTGCGTGCTGTTATGCTCGCTTCTTCTTTCAGAGCGCGAGTTGCGACCATGTCCCGCCCTCGGCGGATGCCAGACTTTTCTCGCAGTGCGTGAAATTCGATTGCTTCAAGCTCATCGATGTTCGGGTCACGTGCTCGATCCCGATAATAAAGACTAGCTTCGTCGCGAACACGCTCCAGAACAGATCGAAATGCGGGCAAATAAGTTGATCTTTCGCCCAGTGCCGACCGTATTGAAACCATCTCAAGCTCCGAGAGATTCTCGGAGCTATTGAGTAAAGATGTTGCTTCGCCATTAATAAGTACCTCAACATTTTCCGGGCTACCCGATTTGGAGATTTCGAGTTTAGTGCCGGAAAATGTCGATATGGCTATTCGGCGAAAGCTGAGATACTTAAAGCGCTTGAAATCAAGTTCGAGAGCGTTGGCCAGAATATGCAGGACCGTGGTTTTCCCTTTGCCATTCTTGCCATATATAATATTAAGACCTGGCTTTAGCTCCAGTTCGACATCGAATTGCTCGTGGAGACCCTCCACTGCGAGACTTTTTATACCCGTTTGATTTTCCAATTTCTTTCCCCTGCAGGCATCATTTTTCGCACGCGCAGATGTTAGCACCAGAGTGTCCGTTTTGCCTCAAAAGCGGCGCGCACGTTGTGCATTACGCAGGGCGATGAACGATGCCCGGCGGAAGCTAGACCATATCGAGCCGTCAACGTAAGAGGCGCGCGCTCACCCGAGAACGCTCGATGTACAGGCAGCAGGGGCAGTACTAATCGGACAGCGGGGGTTAGATTCGGTTGTCCGGGTTCACAGGGGCACGCGGCAACCGAGCGCGCCACGATATCGGCGAATACAGGCGCCCTGAGCGGTCGGTGTGTACTCCGTATGCGGGCTTGGTTGATCGCGCGCGAACCATGTGGGCGGGCTTTGCGGGTCGTCAGCGCGGCCGTATGAAGATGGGTAGGGGGTAGGCAATCTCCGGCGCGACCGGCTAGTGACCGTCGCGCAACGCGAATTTTTGCAGCGTCAGCACCAAAACCATTTTTGGGGAACGAATCATGCCGCAGAAATCGAACGCCACGAAGGCGCTTTCGGGTACGTTGCGTGCCGACCGGCTTAAGGGTATCGCGGCCGATCAATTGACCGTCGCGCCGCCACCGCCGGACGGCATGTCATCGCGGGCGGCTGCGGAATGGATCCGCGTCGCGCCGCTCGTCGTGAGCTTGGGTCTATTGAGCGCGTCCGACCTGCGCGCGCTTGAACTACTGGCCGAAACCTTGGCAACGGAGGCGCAGTTACGCGAGACGCTGGACCGTGAAGGATTGACGATTGCGACCGGGTCGGGCGGAAGTAAAGCGCATCCGGCGCTGCGCGCGTTGAGCGATGCGCGCGCCCAATCGGCCCGGCTACTCGATGCGTTCGGCCTGAGTCCGCGTGGACGACAGGCCATTGACGCGCCGCCGCCGGTGCCTGCTGAAAATCCTTATGCGGCGTTCGTTAAGCCGATTCGGCCGCAACGTTGAGGAAACTGGGTTCCGGATTGGTTCCGGCTATCCCGAAAAGCAAAAAGCCCAGTTACAAAAACTGGGCTAACTCATTGATTCTACTGGCCCGCCCTACACGATTCGAACGTGTGACCTACGGCTTAGAAGGCCGAAAGATACAATATTCCGCGACGTTGATCGAATTCCACTAATCTTGAAAAATTCATTATTTACAGTCACTTATAAATGATGACACCCCTACCATGTTGACCTGAATTGATCGAGCCACCTAGAATCCGGTTACATGGCGGTTACATGCGGATGCACGTAACCCGACTTTCACAAGAGGGCAGTCTGAGTGGCAAAGATCAATTTCACGGCGGCGCGGGTCAACGGACATTTTTGCCCCGTCGGCAAATCTCAAGCGTTCGTATGGGATTCTGGTGCAACCGGCCTCGGACTGCGCGCAACGACAGCAGGCGCCCTAACCTACGTTTGGCAAGGCAAGTTACATGGGGCAACCATTCGCATCACGATTGGAGCTCCGAAAGATTGGAGCATCGATAGAGCACGAGACGAGGCGCGGCGCCTCAAACGCTTGACAGACAGCGGGAAGGATCCCCGCGAAGAAGCTGCAGAACTGCGTGCCGCCGCCGAACAGCGTCGCGCAGAAACACTCCGGCAGGATGTCACCATGCTGGCGGCGTGGTCCGCATACATCGAAGCCAACCGAAACCGATGGAGTGAGCGTCATCTGTATGACCATGAGAAGCTGGCACAAAATGGTGGCGAACCAAAGAAACGCGGCAGAGGCTTAACGATCGCTGGGCCACTTGCCGCCCTGATGCCATTAAAGCTGTCACACCTGACCGCTCAGGTCGTATCTGAATGGTTGGAAGCCGAGGCAAAGAAGCGCCCGACGAATGCTGAACAGAGTTATCGTAAACTTCGCGCCTGCATTCGATGGTGTGATGACCAGCCGGAATACTCGGGGTGCATTGCACCAAGTGCGTACGCCTCTCGAGCAGTACGCGCCGCCGTACCACGCACCAAAGCCAAGAGTGATTGCCTGCAACGGGAACAACTGCGCGCATGGTTCGCGGCTGTACGCCAAATAGAAAATCCCGTTATCAGCACGTATTTGCAGGGTCTCCTGATTACTGGGGCTCGGCGCGAAGAGCTCGCCGCACTGCGTTGGAGGGACGTGGACTTTCGCTGGCGCAGCCTCACCATGAACGACAAGGTCGAGGGCGCCGGCGGCCGTACGATCCCGCTCACGCCATATCTGGCAAGCCTCCTGTCGAACCTTAAGCTAGTGAACGAGACACCGCCGAACAGGCGGCAACTGGCCAGCCTAACTGAACAAGGGAAGTCATGGATGCCATCTGAATGGGTGTTCGCCAGTAACAGATCGGAGGACGGAAAAATTGCTGAGCCCAGGAAAGCCCACAACGGTGCACTGACTGCCTTCGACCTACCTCACCTATCCCTGCACGGATTGCGGCGGTCCTTCGGCACACTCTCCGAATGGGTCGAGGTCCCCGTCGGAGTTGTCGCACAGATTCAGGGGCACAAACCATCCGCGTTGGCCGAAAAGCACTATCGGCGGCGCCCTCTAGACCTCTTGAGGAAATGGCACGATTTGATCGAACGATGGATGCTGCAGCAAGCCGGCCTCGGCCATCTCGTTGCGTCTGCTTCCGAGATGTTTACTGACGGCGGACAGGCAGAGTCAGTGCCAACGATCTAATACTCACCGCGGTTATCGGCCCTCCTCCGTCGCGTGAAAGTTGAGAGCGATACGTGTGATCGCGTTGCAACCGCTCACGGCTTCCGTTCCAGTTTCCGGCATTGGGCCAGCGAACACGGCTATGCTCGAAATCTTGCCGAACGTGCACTGGCTCACACCGTTAAAAATCAGGTCGGGGCCGCATATCACCGCACCGTACCGACCTACTGGAACAGCGACGGCCACTGATGGAAGCGTGGGCTCAACACGTCTTTTCGGCAGACTAAAGGGGCATAAGGGCTTACGAGCACGCCTGTAAGCTGTCTGTTCCTGCCCAAAAACCCCTACCGCTAGGGCATCGTTCAATCTTCGACAATCGAGCGCCTCCACCGAGGCCCTGCCTCTCGCCGTCACCACCATATCGGTCGGAAGCGCGCGTTTGCCGCAGTGCGTCCTTCACTGCTTTTTCCCATAGCCGTCGGGCATCAGGTAGATCGCCAAGTTTCAAGCTTAGAGCTTTTAGTTTAACTAGCGAATCGTCACTCGACACGATCCCACGCATAACCGCTTCTGCAGTCATGGAGCTGACACTCATCTCCAAAAGGTCAACCCGCCGAGAACTGGTCCGCGTCAGCGCGTCCAAGCAAGCACGAGTGAGCCTCTTACAATGGTCCCACGACCAATACGTCGACCCACCAGGTAGCCGGCCGCCAAGAATCTGCTGTTCCTCAAGCGAAAGGTGCTCGTCCCATGCCGCGACGTACAGCAAATCGAAGCTGACACTGAGCAACGTCTTGCCAATGGACGGCTCACAGCCCCCGCTCCAACGAAGAGCAGCGCTGCCAAAGTGCTCTCGTTGCGTTCTAAGCGTGACATACGTCCAGTTTGCAGAAATCACTCTCACACGGTTGCGTCTATGTTGGCGTCCGGATGTGACCCAAGCGCGTGGCCTACGTCGGCCCAAATTGAGCGAGGTAGGTCGCTTCCGAGATGCCGTACTTGTGGCACAGCTCCGCCGGCTTCAAGCCTGCACCAGCTTCTTTCAAAATCCCTACGATTTTCTCTTTGGCTAATCGCTTTGTATTGCTGCTCCCCTCTGGAACGGACTCTACACCGTCACTGTACTCAACTCGGAGAGTTGAGCACATGGCATATTTAGGCCGAGCACATCGAATACTAGATGTGGCCTCCGCATGAAAATGAAAGAAAACAGAACGAAAGTCGCAAGGCATTATTATAAACAATGATAGATTTTGTTTCGATTCTTGCCGCATTCATGTAGAGCAAATCCTCTAACGATTTGTATGCTCAATCCATTTTTGGCACTTGCATCAAATTTCCGTCTCTCATAAGCTGACACAGCCAATTGAAGAGCAATGTTGCTCCTTTAGTGGCATTTTTTTGGAGGAATCATGAACGAGCAAGTCAAAATCGTTGAAGAAGATGCAAAATTGCTTGAATCCGAGCAAATTTCGGAAGAAGAAGTGACGTTCTCGCTCAGCCAGATTTTGTCGAACAAGGAATGGCAGGAGTAAGCACCCTCGGTTTTTAGGGTGAATGCAGCCATATCCCGGGAATGGCTGCATTTTCATCTGTTTTATACACCTTGATTTTATCAATTCCGCAAGGCGAGCACGACAAATTACTAGTGCGCCTTTGAATTCAACCATTGTAAATATATAAAGATGAATTCTGCGATATTCGGTGATTTTCTTGAAAAAGCAAGAAGCTCAGTTCGCGAAATATCGGCTGAATATGCGCAGGAGCTCCTAGCCACATATGTTCCATTTTTTGATGTGCGTGAGGAAAGCGAGGTTGATCAGGGAATAATCCCTGGCGCTCAGGCGTGCGGGCGGAGCTTTTTGGAAATGAGGGTTACCGAGCAGGTACCCGATCTCGGCTTGCCGGTGGTCGTCTATTGCGCGAGCGGTGTTCGTTCGGTGGTCGCTGGGGCCTCCCTGCGCGCTCTAGGATATACAAACGTCATGTCACTCGCGGGTGGTCTAGCCGCCTGGAAAGCAGAGGGCCTACCGGTCGTCAAAGGTGCTTCGCTAAGCAGTGGCGAGCGCAATCGGTATGGTCGCCAAATCATTTTGCCGCAGGTCGGCATTGATGGTCAGGCAAAGCTCAAACGCGCTAGGATCCTCGTGATCGGAGCTGGTGGGCTGGGTGCGCCATGCCTGCAATACCTCGCGGCGGCAGGCGTAGGGACGATCGGAATCGTGGACCATGACAGTGTCGACCTGAGTAATCTGCAACGGCAGGTGATCTATGGTGTTCAGGATATTGGCAAGCCGAAGGTGTCGGCCGCTCGAGATCGACTGCTGGCGATGAACTCAGATGTGCGCGTAAGCACATTTTCCGACAAGTTTGACGCCGCGAATGCCCTGTCTATTTGCCGGGATTTCGACATTCTCATCGATTGCACAGACAATTTTACTGCCCGATATTTGGTTAACGATACCGCCATCGCGTTGAATTTGCCGGTGATACATGGCGCTGTTTTTCAATTCGAAGGTCAGGTCGCCCTACTCAATCACGGTCACGGCCCGTGCTATCGCTGCATTTATCCCGAGTCACCGCCCTCGGAAATCGCACCAACGTGCTCGGAGGCGGGGGTGATCGGTGTGGTGCCAGGCGTTATTGGTACGTTGCAGGCTGCCACGGCGATCAAGCTCGTTTTGGATCTGGACGTCGAGCCGGGTTTTTCGCTGATTTATCACGCGCTCGATGACGCATTCAGCAAGCGTAAACTCCGAGCGCGGGCGAATTGCACATGTCGATCCGGCAACGAGTCAATAATACCGAAGGTCTAACATACCGAAGCGGAGGCGCTGTGCCCCAACGTTCAGTTTTGATTCTCGATGATTTTTATGACGAGCCGATGGCAGTTCGTGACTTGGCATTAAGCCTAGAATTTCGTCCCAAAGACGATGCAATGTACCCCGGCGGCGAAGCCTATTCAAACGCAATGGACTGGGAGAGCGTTCGCCAAAGAATTATCGGAGAACTGGGTGCGGGTTCCGTCGAAACGCCGATTCCCGGAAAAAATTTTGCGCAAGGTAAGTTCCGACTCGCAATGAAGCAGCACGAAAAAACGCGTCCCGACGCTGTTCACCAGGATACGCAACGTTACTCGGCCATCGTTTATCTAGCACACGACGCCGACTGCGTGGGGGGCGTCGGTCTGTATCAGTGTAAGCTAAGTGGACAGACGTCGATGAATCTAAAATGGTTCAATATGTTGAGCGAGAAATTCGGAGTCGGCATTAAAGATCCGGATTTCGCCACATTGGTGAAAAACTACTGCCTCGACTGGTCAAATTGGACGCAAATAGGAGAACTTCCAATGCGTTTCAATCGTTTGATCGTCTTGATGGCTCGCTGCTTTCATGCGTCCACGGGCATTTTTGGAAATGATGCTGCATCCGGACGTCTCACTCAACATTTTGAGATTTATCTATAAATGCCGCTAATCAACGTTTCCCTTCCCAGTTCGATTTTCAGAGAGCGAAATCTGGAAATCGAAGCCGAGAATGTCAACGATCTTTTTGTCAAAATTAGAAAATCGAACCCAGTTGTATTCGACGCTTTGTTTCGCGAGCGCAATACCGGCATCGTGCCGAAAGCCTTCGTGGCCATCTTTCTCAATGGTGAGCAGGTTTTTGCAATCGAAGGTTCGCTCAATGACGGAGACCGGGTGTCCTTCGATGTCGCGATCGCGGGTGGCTGACACATGGACGCAAGGAAACTACAACAGGCCTATCTTCGGGCGATGTATACCGGCGCTCCAGCAACGGTCTCCTCTGAAGAGGATGCGTTCTTTATCGCACAATCTTCTGCGGAGCGTTTGATTGTCGAACATGCGGCCCGCATCCGAAATCTGCGGACCGTACTGCACGACGATATGCGTCTTCTCAAAAAGGTCCTGGACAAAGCGTCGCTTTTGCCTCACGTGAAGGCTTACGCGGAATCAGATCTATTTTGGTTGCATCGCGGCCGCACGCTCATCGAAGACTTCTGCCTATACTTTGTTGAGCACACATCGGCCACACCAGTACATAAGTTGCTGGCCTGCATTGAGGGCGTGTGTTCGGGACTATCCATTAAGACTGCAGTCGCTTCACCTTGGGACGAACACGATATGCAGCAACGCGGCGATGTTACTACGGAAACCTTTCTCGCACCGTTCTCTTTGCCCTTCAAGCAGATTTTCGACTCCAAGTCTGACTTTCAACCGACAAAGCAGCCGGTTACCTGCGTGATCCGAAAATCCGGCGCAAAGATCAACGTGAAATTCATAAAGGACTAGACATGCAGAAAATTGGTCTAGGACTCGACTATCAGCACAGACAAAGCTACAGTCTGTCGCTCGGAGATTTGTTGCATTCACTCGCACCACGTTTGTCCCATGTGTCGATTGTTGGTTTAGTGACAGATGACGACGTGCGCGACTTTAAGGCAATGACCGCACTCCCGATTCTACATCATTTCACGGGAGTCGCGCCTGGCGGGGCAGACGGCATAAATCTCGTCAATCTGAAAAGACAGTGCGAAATCAGTAGCGCGCTTGACGCGGTCTGGTGTCTGGAAGACATCGGTATCTGGCATATTGGCCCGTACAACATACCGTACTTCGCGCCACCGGTGCTTTGCCGTGAGGTCTTGGACCAGACCATCAATGGTCTTCGCCGTCTCAAATGCGAAACCCCGGTGCCCTTTTTGGCTGAATTGCCGTCGTTCAGTTTTCTCGCTGGCGACATGACACTCGAGCATTTCTTCGGCGAACTGCTTGCTGAGACAGACTGCGGGATGGTACTTGACGTCAGCCATGTCTTCTCTTACGCGATCTATTGCAACCAAGATCCACTTGAAGTTTTGCGTGCGCTGCCGCTTGATCGCGTGGTAGAGATTCACATTGCCGGAGGGAGTGTTCACCCAGAGCACATATGGCGCTATCGAGATACCCACGTGGAGCCGATTGTGGAGCAAGTCATTCCGATCCTTGCGGCTGCGATTGATCACTGTCAAAACCTGCGAGCGATTACATACGAAATAGGACTGGGCATTTCGCTCGATCTTGTCGATCGAGAAATCACGCGATTGCAAGTCATTGCGGAGGCGAAACACTTCGTACCCCGCCTAACTAAGACCATGCCGATATGAACGCCAATCTAATTGCGGCTTCGGCGCTTTCACTAAACGGAGCCGGTTGCCGAATCGCGGTATACGACGATACGAATAGCCGCGCCTTTAGGCGCATACAGGACGTGCTCGATCCGGATGAGCACGTGCGCCGTATAACAGGTTTCCTGACCGACGAACGCTTGCATGGCATCGCACGTGGTAGCGAAGTCATTTCGGTCAATGCACTCGATTGCATCCTCGAAGGCTATGACGTTGTTAAGACGCGTCTCGTGGATACTCACGGCCTCATTCACATTGAAGCGCATGCCTACTCATGCCCCGCAGGTAAGGCGACAGCTGCCTTTGAGGGGCAATTCACGCGAAATGCGCGCGACTCGAAGCTGAGAAGTCTGGTTCTGTGCTCACCTGGACATGACCCGTTTCGCGTGCGATTCCCAGCAACTTCGAACAACGTTGTTTCAGTCGGTCTAGTGCGCTCGGACGGAACAGTGGTAGGCGCAGGGCTTGGAGATCTGCTCAAGCCCGCGCTGCTGTTGAGTGATGAGCCGTTTCCAGCGCTGAGCCGCGACGGGCGTCTGGTTCCCGTGACGGGAACATCTCCGGCCGTAACATTTGTTGCGGGCCTCGCCGCCATGCTTTACGAGCGCTCGACACAACCGGCAACTCCGTCAGAGCTCTACGCAGGACTTCTGTTGTTGACATCGCCCTTTAAAGATACTTTCCTCCTGAATCAGATTGACGTGCTGCACCAGGCGGTTGGCACCCAGTTGCTTGAAGCAACGAAGTCTCGTCGTCGTTCGGTAAGAATACGCGTGACGCGCAATACGGATCCACGGTGCCGGCTCTCGTTGGTGGGTGATGCCTGCGTAGCGGAATCTCTGGCACCCAATCACCAATTCGCTCTTTCAGTGACATCAACCGTGGACGGGATAGCGCGACGGACACAAGGCCAACGTGTCGTGCTGGCGTTCGACGAGCTTGGCGCAGGCGAACGGCGTGATGTGACGTTAGAAGTCAGCGGCTTGGCAGAGGGATGCGCAATTGCGTGGACGGGGGCACAACTTGAGGTGTTGGATGATTCGATCGTTCCCGTTAAGAATGTCGGCGATCACGTAGTCGTAGGAATATCCGCCAGCCACGATGCCTCAGCGGTTCTGTCGGTCAACGGTGAGCTGATCGCTGGTATTCAGCTCGAGCGCTTAACTCGCGTCAAGCACGACGGCGAGTCCTCGTTGAGCCACGACGACGCGATCCAGTATTGTTTGTCCACGGCTGGACTGACGGCCACGGACGTCGACACTTTTGCCTTTAATATACAGGCGTTGACGCCGGGGTATGTCGGGCTGAGCCAGCCGCTGGCCCGCAAATCGTTCACTCTGTTCGACCCGCTGGGTGATAAGGCTCTTTTTGTCAGCCATCACCTATGCCACGCATTCGCGGGTTTCAGCGGGAGCACGTTCGACAGTGCGACTGTCATCGTGGCCGATGGATCTGGCGGCGTCGCGGTGGGCGCCAGCGACCTCATCCTCGATGGCCGTCAACTCGGCGAGTACCTGGGCAAGGGAAAAGGCGCCGATCAACTCCGCCTCCATACTTTCTCCGTCTATACATTCGACCAGGCTGGCTTTCAACTCAAGCATCGTGAATATGCGCGTTCGTTCAATGTTCGTAGTGGAAGCGAGTCGCTGGGCGAAACCTATGCATCAGTTAGTCAGTTCGTGTTCAATTCGTGGCAGGCCTCTGGCAAGCTAATGGGGCTTGCACCGTATGGCTCTGCTACACCGGATCAGAGCTATTTGGAGAGAGGCGAAGACGGCGAGCTTAATTTCTCATTCAAATGGAAGTTATCGACCGACGGTGTGTCCGATTCGTCGGACGTCATGCGATTCAGCAACCTCGCAGCAAGAATCCAGCAAGATCTCGAGATCGCCATTCTTGATCGCTTTCAGCGGCACGTTGAGGCGGGTGACAACGTCGTATTCACAGGCGGTATTGCATTAAATGCGGTGGCCAACTCTAGGATTCGTTCGGAGATTCGTCCCAGGGAGCTTTTTCTGTTGCCGGCGCAGCACGATGCCGGTGTCGCGATTGGCGCCGCGGCGGCAGCTGTTTTCCGTTCGAGCGGAAAGGTGCCTAGCCGATTTTTTCGACACGACTTCCTAGGTTACCGGTATAGCGATCGCGACGTTGCATTAGCTATCAACCAATTTGCTGATCGTCTGAAGGTGCGTAGAGTCACGCCGGGTGATATAGCCTCCGGCATCGCGGATGGCGCGGTCTACGGCTTCTTCTCATTGCGCAAGGGTAGTGAATTCGGTCCACGAGCGCTAGGCGCAAGATCTATCCTCGCCGATCCTCGCAAGCGTTCGGTCTGGCAGTTCGTCAACAAATGGGTGAAGTATAGGGAAGAGTTTCGGCCATTCGCACCCATGGTGGCCGCAGATGCGCTTTCAGATTATTTCGAGGCGAGAGGCTACTACCCGTATATGTTGGAGGTAGTAAAAGTACGCGAAGCTTATCGATCAGAACTCGCCGGAATCACCCACGTGGACGCAAGCGCACGCGTGCAAACCGTATCTTCAAGTGAAGATCCGGAGATCTATGCCTTGCTCGCAGCATTCCATGCGAAGACCGGATTTCCCGTCCTCATGAATACGTCGTTCAACGTGCGAGGGCAGCCAGTCGTTGAACAACCTATTCACGCCATCGAAATGCTGTTGAGTACGCAATTGAGTGGCGTGATATTCGGGGACTTACTTGTCGAAATTATGGATGCACCTGACACGCTTGGCGCGGAGGAACGCCTCATGTTCTCACCGGGAACCGGCTTCGAGTTCACAGCCGACACAGACGGTACGCGAGGTGCCGTGAAAGTTCGAAGCCAGGGAAAAATGTTCCGTGTTTCCGCGTCGATGATTAAGGTATTGCAGGCATTAAGCATCGGATGCACAGTGGCGGATGCAACAAGCCGCGCCGGACAAGACACCGCAAAGTGTCTTGATACGTTGCACCGCTACGTGAGACTGCGCATATTGAACCGGACCCGTACGGTAAAGCCATGAGTTTGCGTAGCCTCACGCCTAAGCAGGTCACAACAATGCTTCTGGCAAAGAAAGAGCAGCTCGGTATTTCTCGTATTGCCGACCTCGGTCCGTTTACGACGCTTAACGTCCGGGTCGTACAGGCTGTTCGAGTCGCGCTAGTGAAGGGGCAGGTCTCGGCGACGACCGGAAAGGGATGGAATCTCCGTGACGCTATCTGTGGTGCCCTAGGCGAAGCAAGCGAAAGATACTGTGCGGCGCATATGACTGCGCCTGACCCATGCATTGTCAAATCACTTCCGACGGCCGATCTGTCTCGTTGGGGACATGAGGTTAGCTTTATGCCGAGGGATTTCTGTGTTTCGGACGAATTGTTGTCGAACGACCGTTATCTCGTGCCGGCTCTCGAGGTATGTTTTCCCTATCATGGCGTCGACTTGCAGCACACACTTATTCGTCCGCATACATCTGGACTCGCGTGCGGCGCCACGCTTGACGAAGCGACGTTGTTCGGCTTGATTGAAGTCATCGAACGTCATGCATCGTCGGCTTTCTTCGAGGCCTGCAGGAGCATTGGAACAGGCACCCTCATCGATCTCGACAGTGAATTTTCTCCGAGAGTTACTGCAACGATACACAATCTTAACGACAACGGTTACGAGTGTCTTTTGTTCCGGATCGATGCGTTCCTGCCGGTGTATTACGTGGCTATTCTGGATGCTTCGAATCTCGGCCCAAAGTTCATGGTTGGCGGCGTGGCAGCACATCTGAATGAAATAGATGCACTTGAAGCTGCCCTGCTTGAGTCCATGCAAGGAATTGTCATAGCGGCGCAAGGCGCCCGGGAAGATCTCGTACGCTTTGACAAATCGTACCGCGACCAATCTGCTAGCAGCGAGAACCCGTTCTACCGCATACGAGCCATGCTGGAACGCCGAAATCCCACCCGACGATTCGAATCGTTGGCTTCAATACCAATGCCACTGACCGCTCAAGATGCATTGCATCGATTGCTCAGTCAATTGCGTTCCAACGGGTTCGACGAGGTATACCGATGCGATTTATCCCGGCCTGAGATACCGTTAAAGGTGGCAAAAGTCATCGCGCCCGGGTTGTTCGATACTCGGGTCAATCCTTCGAGGAAAAGTCATGCTGCTGCAAAGGCGTAGGCCTCCCGTCGTATTTGGCGGCCCTTCATTGCGCGAAGTGCGGCGTCTCTACCCGTATAGCTTCGACTATCGTCCGCCCGTCCGCCGCGGCGATCTGCATGAACTACTGGCCGAGCGATCCGCATCGCGAGGATGCGTCTTGATTACGGATGGTGTATTCGGTGAAAGCCTATCAGTCTCGCCGATCGAATGTATAGACATGCTGGAGGCGGGGTGGATCCTGATGGGCTCCTCCAGTATGGGCGCGCTTCGTGCAGCAGATTGCTGTCGTGTGGGCATGATCGGAGTAGGAGACATATTCTTCAGCTATCGCACCGGCTATTTTCATTCGGATGCTGATGTTGCTGTGCTCTACGACCAAAAGGCGCAACGTGAACTGAGTGTCTCGCTTGCTCATGCTGATCACCTCATCCGCGTATTGACAGTACGGCGAACGTTTAGCGATATAGTGCGGCGGCTCATTCTAAAAGATCTGCGCGCGATTCCCTGGTACGAGCGCAATCCACTTCTTGCCGGTGAAATTCTTGCGCGCCGCGTAGGCGATCCACAGATCAAGGGGGAGTTCCTCGCGTTGTGGGAAGACGTGGGGCACAACCCCAAGGTTCGAGATGCAGTTAGTGCCTGCAATCTCCTGTCAAAGTATTTTTTGAAGAACATTGCCTGAATTAGGAGTATCCATGACATGGCTCAAAAAGTTGGGGTATTTCTACAATATCGCAAAAGGCGGAGAATCGATTTCAAATCAGATGTCTCATCTGATCGTAGGCGTGTTGAGTGGGCTACCGGGCTTCGCGGTCTCCTTACGGGTCGGCATCGGGTTTTACCTTAGCGCTGTGTTGGAATTGCCCGCAGGAGTATTTGCCGACGTATTTGGACATCGACGTACGTTGGTATATGGCTACGCAATTTGCTCGGTTGCCACCCTATTCTTGTTCTTGGCGTGCCACTATAGTCAAACATCCGCTTCATTGACGCTATTGATCGTGAGCACCAGTTTGAGCGCGTTCGGCGGGGCGCTCGTCTCAGGATGTCTGCAGGCGTTCATGCAGGATTTTATCGATTTGCACGTTTCCAAGTCTGGTCTTCGGGACGAGGAAGCCAATGAATTGCGCACAAAAGCACTGCCCCTCTCACAATCCTACGGAAATTTCTTTTCTGCTTTTCTTCCCGTTTTGGTATTGGCATTAGTGTTTGGAAATTACTATCTCACACGCCATAGCGAATGGTCATTACTTATTCCCACCATAATTTATGCCGGACTTTCCACATTATTCTTTTTCACCAAAACCGAGATAAATATATCACCAAAGTCACGCAACACGTTCCGTCGACATTGCCGAGAATATGGGCAGAGGGTCGTGCTATTCGTATCCGAGCTTCGGCGGCGCGAGACTCCTGAGAGAATTCGGTTCTTGATGACGCTCCTTCGAATGGTTCTATCAATCCTGACGATCATACATGTTCACACCTATCTTATGGTGTCGCAACTGCGGCAGATTAGCCTGCGAGATGGTTCGTGGCACGTCGTACTAATAGGATTTCTCGTTGTAGCTGCATTTGACTTCGCACACTACCCAAAAGGCTGGATCGCACCTGCAGTTTCAAGGAAACTTAATGCTAGCCAATTGATATATTTTTCGCTGATCGCCCAAATTTTTCTAGCTCTGCTGGCGTTCTTTTGTTCGCGTGCTGGTCACTCAATTGTCGCGGTCATTGGATTTGCACTTTTTTTTAATGCACTTTATTCCCCTGGGAATATGACGCTGCAATCGAAGTTTCTCGTTGACGTACCCAACCATCTGCGTGCCACCGTCTTTAGCGTTGTCCAAATCATCGTGCTAGTCGCATATGGATCCTACTCCGCGCTGCTGACGGTCAATGGTACAGGTGTAGACAGCCCTGATCGAATTTTTATACAGTTGATGGTGCTAGCCGGCACTATAATTAGCCTTACCATCGCCTGCGACGTCATTGCGTTTAAGGGTGCTAACCGTGTAAGCCTGGATGACGCACAGGCATAATTTTTCGCTTTTGATCACGAGAGTTTATATTCATGTCAGCGCACAATATTCCCGCTTCCGGCTTGGTGACTCGTCGCTTGATTTTGCAGGCGCTGCGTACCGACGATGCAGCCCAACTACTGCGATACCAGTTGGAGAATCGAAAGCATTTGCAGCCGTGGGAACCTTTGCGTAACGACGAGTTCTTTACATTGGAGGCAATCAAGCGAAGAGTCGAGGGCATGGTGCATCAGATGAACGAGGGGAACTCACTTCATTTGCTGATCCGAAGCATCGACAGTGATGCGATGATTGGAGAGTGCAATTTTACGAATATCGTGCGCGGCCCTTTTCAGGCTTGCCATCTTGGATTTTCCGTCGCAGCGAGCGCTCAAGGGCAAGGGCTGATGTATGAAGCGTTGGAGCGGGCGATCGAGTTTGTCTTTGGGACTTATGCACTACATCGTGTAATGGCGAATTACCGACCGGAGAACGTTCGTAGCGAGCAACTTCTGAAGCGTCTAGGCTTCGAAATTGAGGGTAAGGCGCGGGCTTATCTTAAAATAAGCGGAAGCTGGGCCGATCACGTGCTGACCTCCCGCATCAACGACAAGGTGTAGTGCCAGGCGGCGGGCCTGTCAGGGGGTGTCAGCAATTTCGTGTTCAAGGCATATGATACTCCGAAGGAGACTATATGCCTCGCAAACCGAAAGCCAAACCGGTAGACCTGTCGGCGATTCCCACCGAGTTGCTTGAGCAATTCGGCAGCGGTCCGACGACGGCCGAAGCGATCGACGCCGCAACGCTGGCCCTCAAGAAGGCGCTGATCGAGCGAGCGCTGGGCGGCGAGATGAGCCACCATCTCGGCTACCCAGCTGGTGCAGCGAAGCCAATCACCGTGACCAATCAGCGCAACGGTACTGGCGCCAAGACAGTCCTGACCGAGGACGGCCCGATCCGTATCGAGGTGCCTCGCGACCGCGATGGCAGCTTCGAACCGTTGCTGATTTCCAAGCATGAGCGACGTCTCACGGACTTCGACGACAAGATCGTCGCCATGTATGCCCTACCACGCACCGAAAGCGATGACGATCTGAAAGCTTTGTGTACGTCGTTGACAAGCACTCGCCGCCTCGTGCCCGAGCGGCTGCACGCATGCGCTCCATCCCGTCCGGATCGGCCATCCGCTTCGAATGCGTCACATGTGAGCACGGTACGCACCACGAGCCTTTGTGCAAATTGGCGGCCGTCTTCTCGAAGACATGCCCTTCACGGCACATGAACCGGTAGCGGGCTGTCCTGCCAGAATACCGTTCGGACAAACAACGCCCTCCCGCTTGTCGCGCAAGCCCGTCTAGTTGCCGCAGGGATTCCTCGTCGCGGCAAGTCGGGCACGCGACAAGATGGTAGTACAGATGGGAACCCGATCGGCTGACCTCGTGGCCGTTGCGGCATCGGACGCGATATTGCGCATTCCATCCGCGCCATTCGGATTTCAGCAGCTTGAACCCGTAAGGCAGAAGCGCCTCGCGTAATCGTTTCAATTGATCAGCCGACAACGTCACTACCCCGCGCGATTTACCTGCTCTACTCGATGTCGCTGTAGTCCATGATAGTCCAGCAACAGCCTTGATTATTTCCACGATACTGCAAATCTGCTTGATGAATTTGCTATCACCGCCTCCAATTGGTGCACCCGTTGGTTTTTAACGATCTTTAACCGACGCTCTGTTGTAGCTGGAATCTAGTTTTTTTCAAACCTATATCACCTTCACGAGCACGGCCAGCTACGGCCGCTCCGCCGATGCATTCCCGCACCGGCGCACTTCGCTCAGGAGTTTCCGTGATCTCTGATCCCCCTACCTTTGTGTTGATCGTGCTGGGCCTCGCGCTCGTCGCCATGTTCGCGGCGGGCTTCTACTGGCTCGCCACCAAGGACCGGCCAACACGCCCTCATCCGCCCATCCCGCCCTCGCCAACTCACCGCGCCACCGCCACGCGTACCTTCGATGTCGACGAAGCTGATGAATGGGAAGCGTTCGCGCCGTATCCCGATCATGTCGTCCGAGCAGCGCACGAAGCGGCCACCGAATTGCACGACAGCTATCCGCCATTCGGCCGGCATGAAGAACCCGCCCATACCCCCCACGCGACTGACGCCCGCCACGACCTGCACGACGCGATCGAGTCATTGATGGGCGAGCCGGACAAGCCGACGCCACCCAAGCCCGCCATCACGCCGTCGCCCGCATCGACAATCCGATGTCCGCGTTGTCTGTCCTCGCGTATCGATACGCGCAATCGCGCCCGCAAAGCCGGCAGCACGATCGGCAGCGTTGCGGGAGCCACGGGCGGTATGGCCGCCGCGCTCGCGGGTGCGGAGACCGGCGCGGTCGTCGGCTCGATCGCCGGCCCGATCGGCACCGTGTTCGGCGGCCTCGCCGGCGCAGTAATCGCCGGGCTCGTCGGCAGCGCCGCGGGCTGCGCGGCCGGTTCCGCTGTCGGTGGCGCAATCGATGACAACGTGCTGGACAATCACCACTGCCTCGCGTGCGGCCACGCATTCAGTGCCGCGCAGTGCTGAACGGCTCGCCTCTCCCTCTCGCCTTTCTCCCCTCAATTCCCTTTCCGTCCGGCGCTCGCCGGGCTGTATGCCCTCGTCTTTTTACAAGGAGCAACCATGCATCTCGTTCAAACAATGGCCTACGTCGGAGCCGAACCCTGGCACGGTCTCGGAAACAAACTCGCCCCGAAACAACCGCTCGAAGTCTGGAGGCGTGCCGCCGGCATGGACTGGACTATCGAGGAAGCTGAAGTCCGCTTCGTCGCCGCTGGCAACCGCAATCTCGGCTCAATACACGCTTTTCCCGAACAGAAAGTACTGTATCGCTCGGACACCAAGGCACCGCTGTCGGTCGTCTCCGCGCGCTATCAGGTCGTGCAACCCGAAGAGATTTTGGAGTTTTATCGAGACCTGACGGAGATCGGCGGCTTCCAGCTCGAGACGGCTGGCGTGTTGAAGGAAGGCCGCAAACTCTGGGCTCTCGCGCGCACAGGCCAATCCGGCACGCTCAAGGGAAAAGACGAGGTAAACGGCTACCTTCTGTTGGCTACCGCTTGCGATGGCACGCTCGCGACGACGGCGCAGTTCACGTCGATCAGAGTCGTTTGCAACAACACCCTGCAAATAGCCTTGGGAAACAACGCCGGTGCGATCAAGGTCTCGCATCGATCTCAGTTCGATGCAGCCGCCGTGAAGCGGCAGCTCGGCATCGCCGTTTCCACATGGGACGCCTTTATGGTCCGCACCAAGGCGCTATCCGAACGCAAGGTGACGGACTCGGCAGCGGAAGCGTTCCTGCGGCGTGTGCTGACCTACTCCACCGCCAATCTCCCCGATCGCGATACGGTTGCCGTCAACGAGCGTGCGATCAAGGCGGTTGGCCAGCTCTATGCCGGTCGCGGCAAGGGTGCGGATCTGCCGTCCGCTTCCGGTACAGCATTCGGGCTGCTCCAAGCTGTCGTGGAGTATGTGGACCACTACCGCCGCGCGCGCAGCGATGACCACCGTCTCGACGCCGCTTGGTTCGGTGCAGGAGCAACGCTCAAGCAGCGTGCTTGGGACGAGGCGATGAAGCTTGTCGCATGACCCAACTGCCCTCTCCCTTGATCGTCGGCACACGAATCCAGATCCCGCGCGGAACCGGGTTACGGTTCGGCGGCCGATACGCGACGATCCTGCAAATCAAACCTCAAGGCACGACTGTCCACCTCAGAAACGGCAAGCTCGTAACCTTCGCCCACAACGCGTTGCAGGACGCATTCCGACGCACCACCTCAGCGTAGCGTCGTTCCCCCGTATTGACTCACCGTTGGCCCGGTCAGATTCGTCTACCGGGCTTCTTCGTTTCTGGAGGTCCCGTGAACACCCCTCACCCCGAACCACCGCGCGCACGTAAGCCCGCGCTGAAGCTCGTCAAGACGCAAGACTTGAGCCGAGACGATTGGCTGGCTGTTCGTCGTACCGGCATTGGCGGTTCCGATGCCGCTGCGGCTGTCGGCCTGAATCCCTACATAAGCGCGCTGGAATTGTGGCTCGACAAGACCGGACGCGCCGAAGGTATGCCATGCCCCGATCCGAACGATACGACTTCGCCGACCTACTGGGGAACATTACTGGAGCCCATCGTCGCGGCGGTCTATACACAGCAGACCGGCAACATGGTCCGCAAGGTTAATGCGGTACTACGTCATCCATCGATCCCCTGGATGCTCGCCAACATTGACCGGGAGGTTGTTGGTGTGCCGGACATTCAAATTCTCGAATGCAAGACCGCTGGCGAATTCGGTGCGCGGCTCTGGCGTGAAGGCGTGCCGGAGTATGTACAGATCCAGGTCCAGCACCAGTTGGCCGTCACGGGCAAGTCTGCCGCACACGTCGCAGTGCTGCTGTGCGGACAGGCGCTGGAAGTCCATCGAATCGACCGGGACGACGCATTGATCGGTCGGCTCATCGAACTGGAGCAGCGATTCTGGGGCTACGTCGAGACGGATACGCCGCCCCCTGCCGACGGATCGGAATCGGCCGATCGCGCGCTGCGTCACTTGTATCCGGGCAATGGCGAAACGATCGACTTCAGCGACGACCACCGCCTGTCGTCGGTCTTTGCCGATCTGGTCGCGGTGCAGGCCGAGATCGAGACGCGCCAGCAGCTCGAAGCGCAGTTCAAGCAAACGATCCAGCAAGCCATGGGTGACGCAATCCGGGCCGTATTCGCGACGGGCTCCGTGTCGTTCAAGCGCAGCAAGGATTCATCCACCGTCGATCTGGCTCGCCTGCTGGCGGATCACCCCGAGTTCGAAACGCAGTACGCCACCTTGAAGCCGGGTTCCCGGCGCTTCCTTGTTTCCACCTGACCGGAGGCCCTTCATGTCGAAACCGGTAACGAATCTCGAGTGTGTCACCGAGATCATGACGTTCTCTCGATACGGCGCGCTCGCACAAGCGTTCGTAATGGATGCGTTGAGCCAGCACGCAGCGCGTGTTGCCACAACACCACCCGAACAGTTGCAAGTCAACCCGATGATCAGGGCTCGCGCCTGGCACGGCGTCGCCCTGGAAATCCACGCCAAGCTCGAAGCGCACTTTTCCCGGTAGTCCGCATCGCTCGCAGTTCTCTCCTCTCCCTTTCAATTTTTGAGGACCATCATGCTCAAAGGTCTCGCCATCACGCCGCCCGTTGTCGGGCGAATCTCCATCGGGCGCATCGTCGAGAAGAACGGTAAACGCATCCCGGAGAAAGACGACCAGTTCACGCTCACCACCCAGGTCCAGCAGCGCGGCGAGTGGATGTTGCATCCGCTCAACGAAACGCTGCGCAAGGCAACGGCTGGCAAGCTGCGCTCGATTCCGGTTCGCGTACTGTTCAACGACCCGGACCTGAACCTTCGGACCGAGTACTCGCTGTTCGATCGCGATACCGGGCGCCCCGTGTGCGTCGGCAATGGTGAACAATGCCGGCGCGTCACTGACACCGGTATCGAGGCCCTTCCCTGTCCGTCTCCAGATGGTTGCGTCTTCGGTCGTCAGGGCGGCTGCAAGCCCTACGCTCGATTGAACGTGATCGTCGGCGACGAAGACGAGATGGGCTCGTTCATCTTCCGCACCACGTCCTATAACAGTATCCGGACGCTCGCCGCGCGCCTGCATTACTTCCGCGCCGTATCGGGTAATCTGCTCGCCTGTCTGCCGCTGGAGTTGAAACTGCGCGGCAAGTCGACCACGCAGAGCTACAGGTCGGCCATCTATTACGTCGACCTGGGTGTTCGCTCCGGCAGTACGCTCGAACAAACGCTGATCGAGGCAAGGGAACTGGACACGCGCCGACGCGCCGCCGGTTTCAATCAAGCCGCGCTCGATACCGCAGCGAAGCTCGGGTTCGCCAACGGCGCGTTCGAGGACAGTCCGGACGAGCGGGCGGCCGTCGCCGAAGAGTTCTATCCCGACACGGCGGACCCCTCTGATTCCGGAGACGGTAACGCCACCGACGGCTCTCCGACGCTGCGCCAGAAACTCGAACGCAGGGCCGTACTGCTGGGCGGCAAGGCAGCATGAGTACGCGTCGCTGGGCACTCGTTCTGGCGATCGCCGCGACCACCACCGCGCTTTGCCTTTCGGTGCTCGCCGGCTGGCAGCGCGGCGGCACGTTACCGGAACGGCTCATCTGGATCGCCATCGGCACGGTGCTCGTCACGAGCGCGCATCTGTTGCCGGCGTTGATCCGCGAGATGCCGATCGTCATTCGAAGCGTCGGCAGCCTGTTATGGGGCGCGTGTCTGGTGACGGCGTGTTACGGACATGCGGTGTTTTTCACATTCGCTCAACAGCATGCCGGCGAGCAACGCGCATCGGCTGTCCAGGCGCTCCCAGCGTCGTCCCCTGCTCGCAGCCTTACAGTCGTCATGGCAGAACGCGCCGCCGTGACGGCGCGGCTCGCCGCGGCGAACGCGCGTTACTGCGTCGGGAAGTGCGTCACGCTGGAAGGCCGTCGCGCGACGCTTACCGCCAAGGTAGATGCGCTGAACGCTGAGGCCGATGAGGTGCGGCGCCAGCAGGCCGCCACGGATCGAGTCACGATGCAGCATGACGCGTTACTCGCCGATCCGGTCACGTCGCGACTTGCCGCGTTACTCGGGGTCACGACTGCCCGCGTCGACCTGCTGTCGGGGTTGATGTTCGCGGCGGTGCTCGAAGGGGTCGCCTGCCTGTTGTGGGTCGTCACGCTTCGGTCGCCGTTATCGAAGTCAGCCCCGGTCACGATTGGCGTTGCGCTGCCAGCAGTGACGATAACGGCCGACGTGACTCAGCCGAAAGTCATGCCGGTCACGGACATGACTGACGCGACTCAGCAGCCCGTCACGCCAGTCACGGCGAGTCACCACGACGAGACCGTTAGTCGCAATTCCGTGACTCCCCATCACGACAGCACGACCAGCAGTCATGCGCCGCGCGATGATCCGATCACGTCGTTACCGACCGCAGTCCCGATCGACGACAACCTGTCACGACTCGTTGGAGATGTCGAGGCCGGTCGCGTCCGACCGACCGTCGCCGACATTCGACGTCATCTGGGTTGCTCTCAGGCCCGCGCCGCCACGCTACGGCGCCAACTCGTCGAACTCAACGTGACTGCATAAACAGCCGGGCCTCGAGCCCGGCTTTTTCATGTCTGTATTCATCCACTTCCACATCACCATGAAACATGGATCAGCACAATCTCGTTCCAAGTATCAGCATCGTGAACCTCGCCAACCAGCGCGTCGCCGTCGTCGAACGGGTGCGCGCCGCGCTCGATCTGCTCGGCGAAGCCCAGCAACTCGCCAAGGCTGCGCATCTCGGATTTCCACGACTCGTGCTCGATGAAAGCTACGGTTGTCGTGGCCGCCCGACCGTGACCGGCGAGTATGCGAAACGCGACGAAGCAGAGGCCGCTATCGTGCGCCTCATCGACATCCGGGGCTGGGACTACCTGCTGTCGGAATCGGGGTTACGTACCTTCATGGACGCCAAGGCTCGCGACCAATGGAGCAACCAAATTGCCGAAGGCGACGTGCCCGAATTGACGGCCGCCAACATCGAAGCCACCTTCGCCCAGCTCTACGGGGCGCGCGGTGACATGTTCGAACGCGGCGTACTGCAGTGCTTCAAGCGACTGTCGTGGAACTACAAAACAAACCAGCCGTTCAAGTTCGGGAAGCGCATCATCGTCCGGTATCTACTCTCGCAAGGCAGCTCGAATTATCACGTCACGAACGAACTGGACGATCTGATGCGGGTGTTCAGCGTGCTCGATGGTAAGCCGGAGCCGGATCATCGGCATGGCATGTCGGCCCTCATTTCGGACGCTCTGCGTCAACGGAAAACAGAGACCGAGAACGGCTATTTCCACCTGCGCTGGTTCAAGAACGGCAACGGGCACTTGACGTTCAAGCGTGTTGATCTGGTCGACAAGATGAACCGGATTCTCGCGAAGCTCTATCCGAACGCACTCGCGTCCGAAGTGCGGTAGTCCCGGGACGCGTCCTGCGTCTCGCCTTTCTCCATCCATTCAGCGAATTCGGTATCCGGCTCATCTGGCGGCCCGTGCTCGCCCGTTACCCCGGAGTCTTTCGTGAATCTGCCTTCCACACAAAACGCCGGTCCGCGCTTCAAGCTCGGCCGGATCTTCGCGACACCCGCCGCGCTGGAAGTCATCGCCGACGCGCACGTGTCGATCATCGACCTGTTGATCCGCCACATCCGCGGCGACTGGGGTGACCTCTCTGAATCCGACCGCCAGCAGAACGAGCTGTCGATCACCGCCGGGCTGCGCCTGCTGTCCGGCTACGTCCTGCCCGGCGGCCACACCGTTTGGGTCATCACCGAATGGGATCGCTCATCGACGACGTTTTTGCTGCCCGGCGATTACTAGGTGTCAGCGCGGTAGCGACGAAATCGGCGCATTGAGCAGCGCGTCGATGAAGGTGTGCGGATCCGCGTCCAGCGCCCTCAGGAAATCGAGCAATTCCACCACATCCACACGGCGAGCGCCGCTTTCCACCTTCGAGACGAAGGCTTGTGGGCGCCCGAGCCGGTCGGCGACGTCCTGCTGTAACAAGCCGCGCTGTTTGCGCAGCTCGGCGAGCAGCGTCGCGATCCGTTGATAGCGGGGATCGTGGATTGGATGGGTCATGAAGAGATTCTAGATACGCATTTCGAATATCCTGTATCCGTATACAGTATATTCGAGAGGCTTACATGTTTCAACTGATTTGGCTGGGCGGCGGCGTCGCTACTGCACTGGCCGTCGTCTTCGACATGCGCCGGCTCGGCGCTCGCCGCGTCGGCTTGCCACCGATCGGATGGGGCGTTGCGTCCGTATGCCTCGGTCCCATTGCGGGGGCGATCTATCTGAGCCGGCGGAGCGCAACACGGCAAGCGTTGATTGACGCGGTTTGGGTACTCGTCGGCGACCAGGCCGTTCCCGTTCAAGTCCGACGGGCACGGCTAACCGCTCTCGGGAGCGTGGGCTCGGTAGGCCCGGTGATTTACCGGGCGTGCTCTGCGGCCCTGGACGCAGAAACGCCTGTCGCGGCGGAGCAGACCACTCCCACTCCATCGCAGGTGACCGACGACGATCCCGGCCGCCCCCTATAAGGAAAAAACGATGTTGCAAACGACCAAAAATGTTCATCACCGCGGGGATGCTTACCTCAATCTGGCTTGCCCTATATGTGGCAGCCTGCCGATGCCGTACTTCGAGCGGGACGGCTACTACATCGACCGCTGTCCGGAATGCCGGTTCGTCTACGTCCGCAACGTACCGTCCGATGCGACGCTCGCCGAGTTCTATTCCGGCTACTACGGCGACGCCAACGAATTCGTGCCGGTCTCCCGGAAGCGGCTGTCGAAGCGCTTCTCGAAATCGGTCGAGAACTGGTGGCATGCGCGCAACCTCGTTCGATGCGCAGCGGGCCGGCGTAACCTGCTGGAGATCGGCTACGGCGAAGGACACCTGTTGATGGCGCTCAAGCAAACCCGACGATTCGAGCTACGGGGCGTTGACTATGCGACCGGGCCCATGCCGTACATGAGCGCGAACGGCATTGATGTGGCCCAAGGCAGCCTGTCCGATCAGCACTATCCGGACAACCGATTCGAGTTCATCGTCGGCTTCCATGTACTCGAACATGTTCAGCACCTGGGTGAGTTCATGTCCGAAGTGCGTCGCGTGCTCGCGCCTGCCGGCCGCGTGTACTTCGTCGTGCCGTGTGTCACGCATTTCTCCGCTGTCCGCCGCGGACAGAACTGGAAGCACTTCGGGCCTCCTGGACACCTCTGGTACTTCTCGGTGACGGCCATGAGGCAATTCATGACGGACCAAGGCTTCAAGGTCCTGTCCGCTCATTGCATCTCGAACCGGACGCATTTGACCGTGCTGGCCGAAAAGACGTCGTAGTCCGTCCCGTGCCTGGGTTCTGGCAAACATCACCCTCGGATCGCCAGAACCGTTTCGCCGACCGCCAAGGCGGTCGGCTCTTTTTCATCTGTGTGTCAGTCGAGCCGCGAGCGTTTCGATGATCGACACCAACGTCTCGCGATCCTGATGGTTCAGCTTCGTCAGCAACTGGCTGAGATACCGAGCCTGATCGTCGGGCCGGTGGCTGGCTTCCGTCAGCAGATCGGCGACATTGCACTGAAACACCTTGGCCAGCTGGACCAAGCGAGCAACCGTCGGCATGACGATGCCGCGCTCGATGCGCGAAATCGCTTCATTCCCGACCCCGAGCTGTTCAGCCACGTCCTCCTGCGTCAGTTGGCTCTCCTCCCGACGCCGGGCGATCGCCTTGCCAACCCGCCGGGCGAGCCGTGATTCTTCCGTATCCCGCATGTCCACTCCCATTCCACCTAGATGGTTGGGCATCGACTTCTTGACATGAAGGACTTACAGGGTTGAGATTCATCCTTTTGGGTTGATATTCGACTGATTCCGTTTCTACATAAGAACAGGACCATCCACATGAAAGTACCGAACTACCGCTACCCACTGATTCTTTCAAGTCTAATTGCGGCTCTCGCGTTGGGTGGCTGCAAAGGCGACGTACTCGACTACCGCAACGTCCAATTCTCCAACGGTAAGGCCTATTCCGGCGACGCGAACAAACCATTCTCTGGGACGCTGACCAACGTACCGAGCGGCGTTATCCTGGACTCTCAATCAGGCTTCCGCAAAGTCGTCTCGAGTATTGAACGCGTCTTGCCAATGCTCACATACGATTACGTTCAGTCTGTCGGCATCGGCAACTTTCCGACCGATCCACGCATTCCGGTTCCGGTCTACTGCGATACACACGTGGCCGACGGGATTCTGGACGGTAAGACCGTCTGCAAAGCGGCGAACACGGACAATATACGGTTGGAAATGGCACTCAAGGAGGGGCGCCCCGACAGCGAGTTGACCGTTTACACACCAGACGGTGCGAGTCAAAAGCTCGCCACCATCGCGTTCAGGAACGGCGAACCGGATGGGCGACAGGAAATCTACAGCCCGACCACGCATCGACTGGTTCACGTCTCGAACTGGAGCAAGGGTGCCCCTGAAGGGCAAGAAGAAGGATTCGACGAAAAGACCGGAAATCGCATTCTGCTCGCGACGTATGTCAATGGACAGCTCAATGGCCCTTTCACGCGTTATGCGCCAGACGGCAAGCAGATCACCTACCGGGCAACATTCGTCAACGGCAAACCACAAGGTACCGAGGAAACCTACGATCCGACGACTGGCAAACTTACCGGTCGTGCTGAATATACAAATGGGCTGCTGAGCGGCAACGTCAAACGCTGGAATGCTGACGGCAAGCTTATCTACGAAAAGGATTATCAGAACGGGCAAGAATCGCCGCCGGTCCCCACAGTCACCGCGTGCCTCGACCGTCGATACACTGCCTTTCATAGCTCAGGCGACCCTCGCGAAAACGTCAATAGCGAACAACGAAACCAGTGGGAAGCCGAATGCAAGGAAGAATCCGTGGACCGCGCTGGCTCGACACAGCGATCTGAATCAACGGCGACGACTAGCTCATCGGACGACGAGATCTGTGTATCGATCTGGACTGCGGCCTTTCACCGTGAAAACGGCGACGACGCCGTCGTTACGGCAGATCAGCTTGGCGAATGGCGATCCTGGTGTAAAGACGGCAAGCGCCCGTCGTAGCCAGTCGTCAGCAACCAGCATATTAGGGATGCGCTTCTGGGCGCATCCCTTACCACTGCGCCGTTTTCTTTTTTTCTGGTTAGCGATCGCAACGTGTGTCGCATCATCAGCCGCCGCCATCATTACTGCAATCGAACATCAACATGAACGTAGGTATGCGCTAACTTCCATCGCTGGAACGACACCTATTCGATTTCAGCGCCAAGAATGGAGCACAAACAAGACTCGCCGATTCAGTGCGTCACGCTGGAGCAGCCCCCTGAAACACCGGACACAGTTACCCACTTACAATAACGGGTAGGCATACGACTGTGTTTTTGACTAACACCAAGCAAGAAGTGATGGAAGTGTTGACGGGGCCCGAGCGCCGGCGGCGGTGGTCGGTAGAGGAAAAAGTGGCGATGGTCAGGGAGACCCTCGAGCCGGGCAAGACGGTCTCGATGGTGGCTCGCCTGCACGGCGTGAATCCGAATCAGTTGTTTCATTGGCGCAAGCTCTACCACGACGGCAGTCTTTCAGCGGTGAGTGCCGGTGAGGAAGTTGTGCCTGCCTCGGAATTGGCCGACGCGCTCAAGCAAATCAAGGAGCTGCAACGGCTGCTGGGCAAGAAAACGATGGAGGCGGAAATCCTGCGCGAAGCTGTCGAATACGGTCGAGCAAAAAAATGGATTGCGCGCTCGCCATCGTTGCCGGGGGACGACCAGTGAAACAGGTCTGCGAAGTTCTCGGCGTAGCGCGCTCGAATGTGACGGCGAAGCTCGCCCGACCTGCCGATTGGCGTGACGGGCGCACGGTGAGGCACACCAACGACGCCAAGTTGGTCGAGGAAATCCGGCACATCATCGCCGACTTGCCGAGCTGGGGTTACCGGCGCGTCTGGGGCAGGCTGCGAAGCCTGCGGGAGAACCAAGGCGCGGCCCCCGTTAACGTCAAGCGGGTCTATCGCGTCATGCGCGTACACAGCTTGCTGGTCGAGCGCAGGACCATGCCGCCGCGCCCGCAGCGTCGGCATGACGGCAAGGTCGCCGTGGCGAAGAGCAATCAACGCTGGTGTTCTGACGGCTTCGAGTTTCGTTGCGACAACGGCGAACCGCTGCGCGTGACGTTTGCGTTGGACTGCTGCGACCGCGAAGCGATGAACTGGGCGGCGACGACCGGCGGCCACAGCGGGAACATCGTGCGTGACGTGATGCTCGCGGCCATCGAGCACCGCTTTGGCGACGCCTTGCAGGCGCCAGCGGAAATAGAATGGCTTACGGATAACGGCTCGGGCTACATTGCCGAGAAGACCCGCGCCTTCGCTGCCGACATCGGCCTGAAGCCATTGACGACGCCGGTGTGCAGCCCACAAAGTAACGGCATGGCGGAGAGCTTCGTGAAGACGATGAAACGCGACTACGTGACCTTCATGCCGAAGCCCGACGCGGCGACGGCCGTGCGCAATCTCGCCATCGCCTTTGAGCATTACAACGAGCAGCATCCACATAGCGCCTTGAAATATCGCTCTCCACGTGAGTTCAGGCGAACTATGGTCAGGGAGGGAGTCTGATGCAACCTGATGTGCTACTTCGCCTCCGGCTCAGAACCACGGCCGAAGGAGGACGAAATGGGCCGGTATTCGTAAATCCGGGTACGCACTTCGGTTGCCCCCTGGTCATCGAGGGTCGGCACTTCGATTGTCGCTGGTTGCTGGAAGGTCGACTTCTCGAACTTGGTCACGAACACGATGTACCGGTAAAGTTTCTGTCCTTCGCCCTGGTTGCCCCACTTCTGGCTGTCGGCAAGGAAATCCAGATGTGGGAGGGCAAGATCTTCGCGGATGGCGTCATTACGGACATCTGTCGAACACCTGATTCGCAATATTGACAAGTTTGTTCTAGCGCGTGTCCGGAGATACAGGGGCAACTCCACACGCTCGCAATCTGCCATACTCATCAACATCAGATTGTTTGGGAGTATGCATGGACATCAACTCGATCGTAGACTTCGTCCAACAGAGCCGCATTGCAACAATTGGGACTTTCTCTTTTTTCACGGCCCCGATTCTCGGGGCCGTGACGTGGCTCAAACTCCGACATGGTAGTCTAAGGTTAGCGCAAGGCCGCACCAAACGGTTATACGACATCATGAACCGCAGGAATGGTGGGTATACGACTTCCTCCGGTGCATTGCAGCTGGCGACAAAGGACATGCTCGGTGTCGAGCTATCAGGTGATGCCATTCGGTTTGCACTTATGCGCGATCACCCACTGACGGTCCTTCGCAGCATCAAGCAGGCGGGCCCCATCATAAAATTCCGAGCGGACGAGCAGTGCTTTGAGGATGCACGCCCAAATCCTAGGCTATCGTTCCAAAGCATCTTTCAGATCATGATGCTGCTGATCATCGTCCCCTATGTTGGGTTGGTACTGTTCGGCATTATCTGTAAACTCATCGATCCATTCGCGCTCGCTGCAATGTTCACGCTCGACCTGATCGCTGTGCCATTTTTGATTTTCGTTGCCTTACGAGCTGACGCCGCCGGCAGATTGCTCAAGGCCGACACAATCTATCCGCTGCCATACACTAAACAATCGGGCGCAAACCCTTCGCTCGCCGACTCCGCGCCGAAAACGCGAAGGCGTCGTGTGTCGAAGAACAATCAAGATGACGATGTGCAACAAGCAACTCCCCAAGCATTGTCGACCAATGTGTAACAACAGCACGCTCGACACCGACCTACTCATCATCTCGGGAGGAAACCTTGAAACGTGACTGGGATCTGCTGCGCAAGCAGCTTATCGACATTGAAGAAGAGCACGATGTACTCGCCGACATTCCTGCCAAGCCAAAATGGACGGATCAATCGGAACAAGAATTTGCCCACCAAGACGCAGAATACCGTGCCGCTGAATCACGGATTCTAGGGCACCTCGAACTGTTGATCGATAACGGCTACGTTGACGGACTCAAGGTAACGCGGGGCCTGAATGGCCATTTCATGGTGAGTCGATTCTCCCCGCGGCTGACGATGGCTGGTCACGATCTGCTCGACACGATGCGTTCTCAACCTGTCTGGGAAAAGATCAAAGCGACAGCCCAAACGAAAGGCATCGAATTGACGTTTGACGCCGTCAAGATGCTCGCAGGCTGGGCTCTCAAGCAGATCATCGGGACATAACGTGTCAGATCAAGATTAGGCTGGCCGGCCCGACTCGATAGAACGTTTGCCGAACTGACTGCCACGGTCCCGTTCCTGCTCCCCACCTCGCGCGAGGCAACTCCACCATCGAACCGCCGACCGCTACGAACGGCGCAGACAAATTCCAGAACGACAAGTCAAGGATCGCTCCTGTTGGTCGAAGAGCCAAGCCTGATTTTTTTCCGCTGCATCGGCTCTTCTAGCAGCCAGACCCGCGCATCGGCTGAAATCCGGTCCTTGCAACCGGGTTGGCGATCGCAGACAGGTCAACACTTTTCCTCTGGCGCCGGCTCGTCGCACCATGGTTCAATCGTGTTCTGCTTGGGTATGTCGCCCAGCGACCATACCAACACGAGGAACCTGAGCCGTGAGCACCACCAACCGTCCGCCGATCTGGCAACTCATCCGGGATGCCGTGGCCCCACTGGCCCGCGAGACCACCAACGCGGAAATCAAGCAGCTCCTGCTGCTTGCGTATCCGGATCTGAACGAGGCTACCATCGCCTGTCAGATAGCCATCTGCACGGTCAACCGGGTCAGCCGGGTCAACTATCCGGAGAACAAGAAGCCGCGCCTGGCGAACGGTCCATATGACTTCCTCTTTGCCACCAACCGCGGCAAGGTCACGTGGTACGACCCAGACAAGCACGGCATGTGGTCGATCGAGCAGACGTTGCCAACGTCGAACCGCCTAGCGGTGCGTCGCGTGGACGAAACCACCGAGGCGGTGATGGCCCCGCAGGACATCGACGCGGCAGAACCGTTGGACGACGGATTCGGCGGCGGTGCGTTCGCGCTCGAAAGCCACCTGCGTGACTACCTGGCGCACAACCCTCCCAGCACCACGACACACGGCCCCCTCAGCTTATTCGTTGACGCCGACGGAAGGGACGGCGTGGAGTTCCAGACCGACTGCGGCCCCGCGGATCTGGTATTCCGAGATCGTGACGGAAACTTCGTGGTCTTCGAGTTGAAACTGGGCCGGGGCCCCGATGCGGCGTTGGGCCAGGTGCAGCGTTACATGGGGTGGATCGAGCACCACGTGGCCGAGGGCAAGAATGTGTCCGGGGTGATCGTGGCGAACTCGATCAGCGACAAGCTCAAATACGCCGGCAAGGTCGCTCCGCGCGTGCAACTCATGGAATACCGCCTGAGCGTCGAGCTGGCACCGGTGGCGCTGAACGTGCCGGCGCCGGGAGATCGGGCATGATCGCGTGGTTGTCGCACGCCTCGACTTCGGTGGTATCGTTCGTCGGGCACCTCAACGAAGGCGAGCTGCGCTTACTGGGCGGCGCCGTGTCGGCCGTGACCGTGCTCATCTCGGTCTTCGCTATCACCCGCCCGTTACGCTACCAGAAAAGCGCGGCGCTGCTCGACCAAGCCGTGCGCGCGCTCGAACGCGCATACAACGCCCTGACCGTTAACGGAGCCCAGACGGCTCCTGTCCCGGCCGACCGGTTGAACTGGCTGACCGCCGCGCGCAACCTGGAAACCTACAAGGCACTAAAGCGCGAGATCGGCGTGAATGTCCACCGCCGGATCGCCGACGACCACGAGGAACATTGGCGCTACCTCTTCTACCTCGCGCTCCAAGGTGACGCGTACCACCAACCGACCTACTACCGGGAAGTAATCGCACCACGGGCACAGCGCCGCGACGGCATCGAGCCGCATTCTGCCGTCATCGTCCACGCGTTCGCGAAGTGGCCCAAGCATCGCCAGGACCCGATCGAGCGCGCGGATTTCGATCGAATCTTCGAGGAGACGGACCCGCGCAAGGGCAATGTCGGACTCAGGACGTTCCTGGACGCCTCTGAGAGCCGTGGCACCAGCCGCTTCCGCAACCTGCCGGACCCGTACCCCGAGCGGACCTGGTGGACGCGCCGCCTCCAAACATTCCGTCTGCGCAAACGCCTATGACCAGTTACCAAGGTGCCGCAGCTGCTGGCCCACCTTCCGCTCCACCTGGTTGCGATGCATGATCATCGTTTCAAGAGCGATTCGCATCAATCGCCGCAACTCCGTTTCTTCCGGCCTCGCACCGCCGCCAGCGTCACTAGCCCGTAGGCGGCACTCCAGCGCGGATACTCTTCGGCGCGCCCCCCGTGAGATGCTGTTTCTGATTAAAGAAGGTGCATTTACTCATGCGACAGATGGCTCGCAATGCGCCTCTCGTTTCGTTGGACGCATCCTCGCCACATCTCAGCAGAACCGCAGTGTACAGCGTGGGGAACCACTACTCTACAATCGGTCACGGCACCACGCACGCCTGACGGAAGGCTAAGCTTTTGATGTTCACCCGAAACTGGGGTGGTCGCCCGGTGCTCAGCGCTCCCACATGGGTTTGGCTGCGGTATTGGTGATCAACCCATGCAACGCCACCACCGCTTCGTGGATCTTCGCTGTGACCTCCCTAATATCGGCGACCCGCACGATCTCAACGTTGGTCTTGAAGGTGCCCCTAGCCGACATGTATGCGATGTGAACCTGGCCATCGTTGTCCAGAGAAAGCGCGTTGTGCGCGTATTTGTTGCGCCCCGCCTGGGCCGCCCGAACTTTCTTGATGACGATCTCGTAGCCCTTTAAGTGAGGTACCTGATCCACGAGCTGTCCGCACAGGGAGCTTACGATGTCCACCCGCTGCTGGAAGTTGCTGTGCGCTACCATCGCCAACGCGCGGATGTCGGTCGGAGACTCATAGCCGGCCAGTTTCGAGATTGCGATTGCAGCCGTCGACTCGAGGGAGCCCCACACGCTCACCATGCGCCCGAGTTCGAGCAGGTATTCATCGGGCACCGGCCAGTTGGGGTTGAACTCGCCGCGTTTGGATGTCTTCTGGGTGGTCATGACCGGTTAGCCTGGATCTTCGCTTCGATGGTTTTGAGAAAACGGACAAGGCCACCGATGTGGCTGACGATCAGTACGGCCTCGTCGTGATTCAGCATGGGGTTGTCGTGCGCCAGGCTTTGGTCGTTGCGCACGGCGTTCATCGCTTCCAGGTTGGATATGCTGGTCTTGAGGATTCGCTCGGTCATTTCGCTTTCGATGTGGCCGGCGCCGCGCAGGCACTTCACGTACTCACCCATCAGGCTGTGCAACGGTTTCTCGCGCGTAACGGCAATGCCGCGCCGCTCGCAGAGCGTGCGCAAGAACTTCATCATGAAGACGTGCACGCGGTCCAAAGCCGTAGCAGGCTCGTTCGCCTCGATCGCGGCCCGAATGTGCTTCGCCGCAGCGGCGAAATCCAACGCGTTGACGCTCGCCGTAAAGGCATCGGCCTCGGGGACCCGACTGCTGAGTTTCAGCCGGGCAACGATCGCTTCGACGGCAGCGCGCAGTTGCGAATCGTCCGGCAAGCATTGGAACTCCTCACCCCATTCGATCAACGCGGTGAGCGCCCGAGCCACTAGGTGGTCAGACTCCAGTTCCCAGAATGCGCGCATCCGCTTAGCCTTGGACGTGCCTTTGAACTGGTACTTCTCGTCGTAGATGTTGACGCCAACCTGCTCCTGGAAAAACTCGCCCATCGTTCGGTCGGAGAAGTTGAGCACGAACCCGCTGCCCATGGCGAGGAACGGTTCTAGGCAGCGACGATCGCGTGAGGTCAGGCTCGACATAGCAGTCACATAAAGAGGCGATAGGGATACGCATGCCCCGGAAGGTCGGGCACGTTGGCGATGGTCCGCGCGAGCCGTTGCGAATAGCGAATGGTCACCGGAACCGGGTCGTACAACGCATCGTTGTTCCAGTCCATTTTGGTCAGCGCGAGGGTTTCCAATGCAGCCACTTCCAGCGGACCGCTGCCCGCGTGCCGGATGATGTTGAGTGGGCGCGGGATGCTCTTGCTTCCCTGGAAAAACAAGGCCCCGCTGAGCGCTGCTGACGGGGCATTGCCCGACGCCCACAACAGCGCCGACCGGTCCGTTCGCGTGAGGACAGTTCCCCGTGGCACCGGCGCTCGATCAGGCACACTTCTGGGTCCACCCTTCTTCCCCTGCTTCAGCCACACGCCACGCCAAGTGGCACTGCTGCCGATCTCGATGCACTCCACCTCTGGGACCGTCAACAGGCCGTCGAAAACGCCCCGGAGTTCTTCGTCCTTGAACGACGTCGTTTTGTGGACAACGAGACGTCGCGGCAGCCGTCCACCATTACGCCCAAGGTAGAGGCTCAGGCTACGTGCCATGACCGCCCGCATGTCGCTTCGACTGAGAAATGGGTTACGCCTGGCTTCGCGCGGATCCGCCACCTGCTCCTTGGCCTCGAAAGCGACGAACTGCATGCCGCCCCCGTCCGCATCGAACACCTGCGAGCAGCATGTGACGAACTGCGCGAACTTGGGGTCGCCGCGCAACGCGTAGGCGAGACCAATATAGGCCGTGTCTTTTGGCACACCGGCCAGCGGCGCGAGCTTCCAAGGAATGCCACCCGCCTTGGTGAAGAGCGCGATGGCGAGGCGCCACGCCAACGACGCCTTGAGCCGAAATGTGAAAACACGATCGTTGATGACCTGTGTTGGGATGGCGTACCGGGCACCAAGGGCCTTCAACGCGTCATGCGCGTCGAATCCGTTGGCCGTGAATGCCGTAGCCCACGCATCGGGGAGATGCACCAAAACGACATCAAACTGGTCGTGCAACGCATCCAGACGCGCCATGGCTTCCGACATCGCCGAAAACAACCGCTCATGGGGCGCCCCAGTGCGCGCCAGGGCCATGAGATCGTCGGGCCACTTAATGTGCACGTCCTTCGGCCCCGCAACGAGCGGAACGCGAAACAGGTTTTCAAATCCGGGGAACGGCGGCACGTAGTTGCGCCGGTCGCTCGCTTCGTGGCCCGATCGGATGGTGTCCACCAGCCCTCGGAGCTTCGGCCACCCTGACGCAGGGGCGATCGTCGCGACGCGAAGCTTTGGCGTGTACCCCTCGAACGTCTTGCCGTTGTAGGCACCGAAACGCAAAAGGCCGCGCAGCGGGTTCTCGTCGAGGTCTGTGTCTTCGCTGTTAAACGTGAGGGCCGGCTCGTCCAGCAAGGAAAACGATGGCGCCTTCGAAAGGTTGTAGTCCATCGTTACTGGTTCCTTTGGAAGTACGCATGCTCGTGGCTCGGACGGCTCCACGCCGTGATGGGCGAAACCTTGAACACGGCGTCGATGCCCTCGTCCTGGGGAACTCCCGTCGTCAGCAGAACGCGGCTCCCATCGCCCGCCAGCGTATCGGCCCACGCGTCGATGATGGCCGACCAAACGTGGTTGTAGCGCTGAGCCCATCGCTCCCGCCGCCAGTCGATGGTGGGGTCGACGAAGCGCGGTCGCTCAAGGCTCGTCTCGGTGTCCGGGCGACCCTGTGTGGGTTCGGGATAAGGGACGTCGACGAACGTGGCCGGCTCGAACGTCAACCACCAGCGATCCGCAGCCCGTTCCAGGTGAAGCTCGACCCCTTCCTGGAACGGGTACCCCTGCGGGGTCTTCCCGTACAGCGCGCTCGAGTACGCGTTCCGCAGCCTAGCCTGCCGGGCCAGCCGCGCCTCGCGAGCTTCGGGCGTTTCCTTGTCTGAGTCACCTCGAACCATCACCGCATGACCACTGCGCCGCCAGCGCACCCTCAACGGACGATTTCTGCAGACGGCTCGCGTCAAGGCGTCGTAGAGCAGTCCGAGCGCCCAACTGTCGTCGGCGGGCGCCAGGTTGACCGTGCCGTCGAGCCGCCCGCCTGCTGGTCCGAAGGCACGAGCTAGCTCTTCGTCATTCCCGAACGCGGCTATTTCCTTTCCTCTGCTGGCGACGATCGCCCACACGTCGGCGTCCCTCAGCATCTGACGAGCATCCAGCGTGGTCACGCTCCGCTCCAGCGTGATGCGCCTCGCCACCCTCGGCATCTCCAGCACTGGGATGGCCGAACAACGAAGAATGGGGAAAGCGCGGTGCTCCTTGGTTGGCAATGGCACCGGTCTAACCACGCTGGGCGGAGCGAACGACCCGATGTGGGCGTCGAGCTGCTGTGGCCACGTCGAACCATCGGCGATGTCCGCCGCCAACTCGTCGAACGTCTGACACTCGACGACCGTCACCCGCACGCCTTTGGCCGCCGCGGCCTCGAGAAAGGCCTGGACGTCTGGCAACAATCCTTCGGCCGATCGGGCTACCCAATGGATCCCCGCGGGGTACGGCGTGGGCTGGACCAAGGCATCGTTCAGAGCCTTCATCACGGAAGCGTCGCGCCCGCTGTAGCCGATCACGACCAGACCATACCGCCCGCACGCACTGGTCAGGACCGTACGCATTTGCGCGTCCTGCTCGCGCAGCTCGTCGGTCGTGTTCTTCAGGCTGACCGACTGATAGTCGCCGTGGATCTTCGCCAAGAGCGCGCGGCTCTCGCCCAGGGCGTGCATCGCACGTTCCGCGTTGTCGATCCCGGACACCGACAAGTTAGCGCGCTCATCGGGAGCCACGAGCTGGTCGGTCACCGTTGCCGCGGTTTCCACCAGGCTGTCGAAGTTGGTCGTGAACACGCAAGGGACGCGACCGGTGGTGATCAACCCTGCAAGCACCCGGTGCGCGTAGGACGGCGTACCCTTTTGCACCGCCAGGCTGATGTAGTTTCGCCGGTCCTGCGGTGTCGGGTAGACCGCCTCAAATGCCGCAGCGTACTCCGTGGGATCGTTCGGCGGGGGGAGGACCGATCGTGACGCAAGGAACGCGTCGATGCGCTGAATCCAAAGCGGATCGTCAGCGTCAACCTCCTTGAGCTTGGCCCCGGACAGCTCGCAAAAGATCCGTTTTTTGAAGTCGGTGATCATCGCGTAGCCGGTGGGTATTCCGGCAGCGGCTGAGGCACCCGCCCCCAAAAACCATGCGTATTGCGTAGGGCGAAGGCAAAACATTGTGGCGAACTGCGACCCCGAAACCGTTTGAATGCTCAAAACCGCTCCCGTCTATCGTCGTTTTGGGCGCCACCGCAGCGCCCGGGATTCTCCCGCCCTCACGCTACGACACGCATTGCGAGGCTGCCAAGCAGTGTCGTCAGCCCACCCTATGTCCAACGATTGTAATCAAAAGCCCCGGCTCCACGACAGGAGCACCTGATGGCCGCGCTGGATGCCGTGAACGACCGCTTCGGACCCGGGGGCCCTGCGGGTGGGGAACGTCGAGGATCGCCAGGCCTGGCATATGAGCTAGAACGCGAAGACCCCGAGCTAAACCACCGAGTGGGGGTGAGTGCCCACAGCGCGGTGAGCAAGCGCGTTCTCCGCACGCTAAACTCACGTCTTGCCCACTGCCGTCTGCTGCCATGCCCAGTCCAATCGAAACATTCCTCCCCGTGCCTGAAGGTTTTCAAGCGTTTGAAAAGATCGTGTGCGCCTGCGCGAATCTGCGCTGGGACACAAAAGATTTCCGCCTGCACGCTCGTGCCGGGCAACAGCAGATTGGCGTCGATGTCTACGGGCGGGACAAGGACGACCGCTTCATCGCGTACCAATGCAAGAACATGCCCGACGGAATCACGATGGAGATCATCCTCGACGAGATCCAGAAAGCGGAAGCGTTCGAGCCGGCGATCAAGCATTACCGCATCGCCACGTCGGCGAAAAAGAATGGCCCCGTCGAGCGCCAGGTTCTGTTGCTCTCGGACGAACGCAAGGAACAGCGGAAGTTCACCGTCGAGGTGCTGTTCTGGGCTGATTTGCAAGACCTACTGTGCAACAGCCCAGACGCGCTGCGCAAGCATTACGGGGGTTTCGGGTTGGATGCGTTGGGTGGCCCCGACGCACGACTGGTCAAGGATCGGGCGCGCTTCGACGAGCTGCAGGCGGCGTTGCCCCACACGACCGTCTTGCAGTTCGCCGAGCATGATTTTCGGCACCCGTTCCCGTACAAATCGGTGACCGTCCTGCACACGTTCCTGCACGGTTGGCGCACGATCGCCACCGCGTTCTACGACGAGACGCTGCGTGAAGCGTTTAGCGGACTGTACAACGCGTGCGACACGTTGTCGGAGGAGCTGGGCGATCGCACATCGCTGTACGGCAAGGCGGCCGATCGGATATGGGTCGTGCATGAACAGTTTCGGGATCGTCCGAACGCTGACGACCTGGCCGATGCGGCCGAACTCGACAAACTCGCAGCGCAGTTTGCACGGGTGTACGAGGACTATCTGACCTTGTGCCGAACGACCCTGTATTCCTGATATAGTGGTGGCAGGCTGTCGTCGCCTGCCGCACGCGCCCTTCGGGGCATGACGAAGACGATGTGTCGCCGCACCTACCCCATTCCATGGTCCTTGTTTTCGATGGGCGGTCCGCAAAGCGTGCACCGGATTTGCCGTCCAGGAGAAAGCAATGGATACGCAGCAGTTGAAGCTGCTGGCCGGGCTCGTCCGCGGCCTTTTGCAGCCCACGCACCCTTCCCTTGGTCATGGCCAGGCGCTCGATCTGATCGCAGCGCTGCCCGGGCTTCGTAACTGGCCCGAGGTGATGGCGTTCCCCGAACGCGTCGCCGCCGCCGAGCTGGATACCACCTCGATCGGTCGCCTGGCGTTCCGCCTGAAGAAGCGCTACGCGGTCGACATGTCGCCCCAGGAGTTGCTCGTCGTCCTGTCTCCGCCCGGCGCGGTCGTCGCCCGCAGGGCCCCGCAGATCTGGCCGGCAGGTCCCGTTCCCGGCGTCTACATCGCGACCGCCCAGAAGGCGATCGACGCCCTGCTGGAGGTGTACGAGGACGCCACCGACGGCGCGCTGCTCTACGCCGAACGCGCCGGCAATGGTTGTCCCAGCGCCATCGACCTGGGTGAATACGGCCTCTGGTCGTCCGGCCTGGATCGTGTGCCCAGCGGCACGTTGCTGGTGGTCGGCCCTCTCGAACTCGACCAGCAATCCTGGGACGAAACCGCGAGCCGTCTGGAAACGGCTTGCAAGTATGCGCTGGACTCAGGGCACCGTGTCGCAGTGCTGCTCGACTCCCCGACGCCCGAGATGCTCCACCAGGACGTCCGGCTCATGGTCACGTCTAGGGATGGGCACGTGGACGAAGAAACGGCGCTGATCGGCATCGTCACCGACGAAGGCGAGTTGCAATCGCGCGTGCCGTTCTCCGAAGCATGGCCGACGTTAGAACCGGTCACGCCGGCGGGAACCGCCGACGCTTTGCCGACGCCGCTCATGGGACCTTTGCGTGATGCGCTCGCTGAACGTGCGAACGGCTTATTGCTGTTCGGGTCCGCCGTCATCGCCGAACATTCCGCGATGGACCTCGTGGCGGCCTCGTTGGCGCTGACCGCGCACGCCGGCCCGGCCGCCCGCATCATGGCGCGCCACCGCTCGACGCCATCGAAGGACTGGGACGTGCCAGAAGCGATCCGGCAACTGCCCTTCTTGCCGTCGATCGAAAGCGCCTATGCCCAAGGCTATCGCCGCCTTATCTACCATCCCAGCTACACCGAGCCCGAACTCTTGTTGAAGTACAGTGAGGACGCGTTGCTCATTTGTGGCACGTTTGGTGCCGACGTCATGAACGTGTTCATGAGCACGATGCGCGCAGGCGGTGGGACGGACAAGGAAGCGGATCTGCTGACTCGCGTCGTCGCCATTGCTGCGACCGTGCCCATCCCATCCAACGATGGGATCAAGGTGATCGCCGACCTCTACGTAACAACACGCACGCCGATCGAGAGCATGGTCACGTTCGAGCAGGTCGAACAGTTCCTGAAAGACAACCTCCTAACACGTTGGAAGGATGGGCTGGCTGGTCTCCTGGAGTCGGGCATCGTCGCGCCCGTAGACGTTAAGAAGGCATTCCCACGAAACGACGGCATCAAGGCCTTCGTTGACGAGTACGTCAAAAGAAAAAAGTCTCGCGCAACAGCGTAAGCGCACAAGCGCCCGGTTTCGCGCATGGTGCCGGGCGCAACGTTTCGCGCACATCCGATCGGGGGAACGCCATGGACGTGGCCTGGTTTCTAAACCGCTGCCTGGATTCCATTCGGCAGCTTTACGCCCGGTCATCGGTTCCGTACCTGCGCCTTCTACTTGTAATGCCATCGCTTGGCCCGGTCTTGCCTCGCGAGATCACGTCAGGTCCAGTGCTCGCCGCCCCGGAGAACGCTGGACCATTGTCCACCCGCAAGATCCGTCCCACACGATCGGTAGCGCATTGCCTGAACTGAAATGGCAGCTTACAATCGGATGCCGCCCCTGAACGGAGCTTAATCAGGTCCGCGTTTAACGCAGACTTTCCACGAGGTATCCCCGCGCGTACCGTACATGATCGCTCGTCCGATTTGCGGCGATGTGTTTACAGGAGAAAGACGCTAAGGGGCGGCACTCACTAACGGGGAAACATGGTTGCCATTCCGAGTGCCGACGAACTCGCAGAAGCCATGCTGCGCAACCACGTGACTTGGTTCTCCCGCAATGCGCTGGGCGTCGATTACGAAAAACTCAAGAGGATGATTTACCCGCGGCCACCGTATAAGCACTTCACGATCATGAAGCGCAACGGCAGCCCTCGGGTCATCTCGGAACCGCGTAAGCGCCTGAGAATCATCCAGGAGCGTGTCCTTGCCTTTCTCGAACCCCGCTCGGTTCCGCTGAAGCCCGCCGTCCACGGATTCGTGAGCAAGCGAAGCATCGTGACCAACGCACGCGCTCACTGCTCACCGAAGAACCACCACATCCTCAACCTTGATCTGCAGGATTTCTTCCCGAGCATCACGTTTTATCGGGTGCGCGGCGTCCTGCGCAAGCATCCGTTCAACTTCTCGCACCACGTCGCAACGGTCATCGCCCACATCTGCACTCTCGACGGCACCTTGCCGCAGGGCGCGCCCACGTCGCCGTTCCTGTCGAATCTCGTGTGCCGGTCGATGGATCGCGACCTGACCGATCTTGCCCGCCGAAACCTGGCGCGCTACACCCGATACGCTGACGACATCACGTTCTCCTTTCCCGTGAAAAAGGCGTCTCGCCTACCGGCGGCCATCTGCGTCGTGGACGACGATGGCGGTGTGACCATCGGTGCGGAACTGCACGACCTGATCGCGACCAAGCACCATTTCACGATCAACGCGGCAAAGACGCGGTTGAGCGACAGGTTCCGACGGATGGAGGTCACTGGCCTCACGATCAACAAGTTTCCGAACGTGCGCCGCGTTTTCATTGACCGGATACGCGGAGCCCTGAACGCCTGGGAGCGCAACGACTATGCCGCCGCCGAAAACGGCTGGCAGGATCGGGTTCAAAAGGCGTCTGCTGGTGCCTACGAAAAGAAGCCATGGAAACGCCAGACGCGTGGGAGTGGTGTTCCGAAACTGAAAAACGTCCTGTGGGGCAAACTGTTGTACCTGCGGATGGTCCGCGGTAAGGACGACTTGATCTACACCAGGCTCGCCGAGCGCTACAACGCAGCGGTGGACAAAGAAATGGCGGCAGGACTGTTTGCCGCCCCGAAACTTCCCGTCGAGCCTGTGGTACGCGATCACGACACCGCGCAAGAAGCCGTGTTCGTCCTCGAATGGTTCGGCGACTACCAAAGCCAGCCCGGGCATACCGACGACATGGTTATGGCCCAAGGAACCGCGTTTGTCTACCGTGAACTGAATCTCCTAGTCACGTGTGATCACGTGTTCGAGGCCGAAGCCAAAGTCGGAAAAATGACGGTCCCTACCGATTTTCAGGCCGTCGAAATGGCGAACAAAACGTTGCAACTGGTGCGCCCCGGCACGCAACAGGCGTGGCCGGCGCACATCCTGTATCGCAACAAGCAAATGGACTTCGCGCTCGTCGCGTTCGACGATCCCGTACCGCAGCATCGGTATTTCTCGGTGATGGACAATCCGATCCAGGCACGCGCCGACGGCATTCTGATTGGCTTCCCGGCTTACCAGAACTGGAACCTTCCAGATTTCAACGATCAGAAAGTGTTGAACAGGACAATGCCAAACGCGGGGATGAACAGTTTCACGATCGCCAACTCCGGGAGCATCCGTCCCGGCAACAGCGGTGGCCCGTTCACGGATGACCGGTTCCGTGTGGCTGGCGTGGCCCAGCGCGGTGCGTACATGGGAACGGGGCACGACGAGTGCCTTTGTTTTGAGATTGCTGATGTCCTGATCGCGGCCTGGAAAGCGACCCTGGTACCGCTAGCGCCGCCGCCCGCGCCCGCCACGGTTGTGCCGCCGCCAGCACCGGTACCAATCGCGCCAGCGGGCCATGCCCCTGCCGCGCCGCCGGCTCCGCCAACGACGCCGTGACCTGCGACACAGGTTTCCCCTCGACGAGGACAGTCAAGTCATGTGATCGGCGTGCTACATTTCCCCGACAAAACTACGGGGGATCAACGTGCGAAGTTTCAACAGCGTGGTGGACGAGGCACGGCTGGTCGTCAGTCCGGCTGAGACGGTGGTCCAGTACCTGGAGGACCGCGGCGCGCAAGTAGCAAAGCGGCCGTTCAGCGAGACGGCTGACGAGCAGTTCGAGCAGGCGTTGCTGGATCGGCACGATCCCCTGATAGACCTCGCCCTTGCACGCTGGTGCTGCCACCTTCCGACGGGTCGAGCCCTGCTTAATGCCCATCCTGGCAACAGCACACATGACCTCGCAGTCCGGCTGTCCCTTCTCTCAAACGTCACCGCCGGCGCAAGTTTTATGAGCAACGGGCCGACGGCGTTCTTCGGCGACGGCCCTCTTGACTGGTTCCCCTCTGCGACGGACGAAGAGCTGACCACGTTCTTTAAAAACCCGTCCCTGAACAATCAGTTTTTTGAAGCATTTTTCAACGGCGGTCCGGTTTGGATTTGCCTGTCAGAACCGCAGCGTTTGACCGCACTGCGCGCCCTGACAAACAACCCGCGCATGAGCACACCGTACGATCAGTCGTTCGCTGACGGTTACGCCGAGTTCTCGCACAACAAGGTGTTCGAGGCCGCCTGGAAGATGGCGGCGACCGTGCCGAACACCAGAGCGTGGGCCTTCGCGCTCGGCTGGCTGTTCGATGTATTGCTTCCCATCGGTCACGGCATCGACGATCCGCTGGTCTTCGCAGCCCGATGGACACCGGACGATGACGAAGGCATCAAACACGGGGCACTCTCGCCGTTCCAGAGCGTGCGCAAGGGTCTGGCTCGTCTCGCCCTGGCAAAAAGCGGCAGGCGGGTCGATGAGTTCCTGGCAAGCGAAGACCCTGCGCTGCGTGCGGCGGTGTACGCATCCCGTTCGTTGGACGCGGATCAGATCGCCGCCGCCGTGGAGCGTGACGGCCCCATGGGGTTTGGCGAGATGGTGCGCAACGAGTCGCTTTGGCGAGACGAAGAGCACCGAGAAGCGCTACGCTCGGCTTCCTGGGCTGTGGTCAATGCCGATCCGCACTCCGACCTGCTGCCGCACAATCTGTTCACGGGGATGTGGGATCGGATGGAGCGCGAGCACCCATCATGGTTCGGTGATGTGGTGACCAGCGATCCCGATGATCTTGATGTGCCAGCCACTCGCGGCGACGTGCATCGCGTGCTCGAAACCTTGGCGGGCTCGAACACCCGCGTCGGACTCCAACAAGTCGGCGCCGTCATACAGGCGCTGAACAAGCGCCTCGGCTGGGTATGGTGGTTTTCGCTGGGCGCGCTGCTCGCCACCGTCGGCCACCGGCTGTAGCAGGTTACGTCCTGGAAACAAGACGGCCTCGTTGTCTTTTTACGGCCTCCTAATGGCGAGCGGATGCGCTTGACACATGACGACGCACTGCGAACCGTTACTAGACACGAAAATACCGTCACGTGCAGCGGCCGTCCGCCTGCGTCACCAGTTGACGAGCAGGATCATCGGCCGAATGCACACTTTGCGCTCGTACAGAATGCCGGGATTGTCCGTCGCGGTCAGAAGCGGGGCATCCCGCTGCCCGTCGTGCGGCACTTCGACTTCGATGCCACGCTGGACCAGCGCGAGAAGCTCCTGAAAAAACTCGTCCTCCTCCATGCGTAGATCATTGTTCGGACTGCTCCACCGGGCCAGCAGATCGTTGCAACGCCAGAGCCAACGCGGGGTGCGCTCCGGCCTCTTGAAACTGTGCGCCACGGTCAGCACCGCCGCCTCGCAATGCGTAAGGTTCGCCAGCGCGACGTCGAACGCCCCAAAGAGGTCGACGATCTGCTTGATCGCAGAGTTCAGGTCGGGTGCGCCTGTGAGTCCGGCCGTGAGGATCTGCCCGATTAGCACGCTAACTTCGCGCGCCTGGCACTTGGAGACGACATAAGTGTCAGGCGCGCGAAAACGCGCCCGACGCTGCAACGGACCTTCTTTTTTGTCTCCTCCGATCAACATTCGCATTTGCAACGCCTTTGCCTACTTCTGCAGCCAGACCCACCGCAGCCATACAGGGCACGACGGCAATGGCCCGTTTGGAGACAACCCTCCTTCTTTAGTCACGCAGTATTCGGCGTCCGCTCTTGCCCGGCGATAGGAGAGTCAGCGTTGTTCAAGACACGACGCCATTGCCTTCAAGGACGCATCCGTGTAACCAGCCTTGTTGGCGGCCTCCTTGAGCGCGTCTAAGGTAACTGGCACCTGTGAAACGGCACTCTTCATCGGAAGACTTGCCTTCCCCAGCACAACCATTGTCACGCCACTATCAATTCCCGCGTAGGCCCGAATGTCTGCGCCGCCGCGCTGACTAACGACTCCCTGAGTACATTGGTCTCCGCGCAAATCGGGACGAGACTCGAACGGCGGCTTAAGCGCGCGTTCGTCTTCACCGCACCGACTACTCAGGCTAATCGGGCCGATCTTGGGTGGAGTCTGAAGATCGCCGTAGCGCAGCATTTCATGCAGGGCAATGGAGCCTTCGCCAAAGCGCGGCCCGGTATCGCCCGCCACCGCCAAGGTGCTGCGACCTTGATACGCCACGTAAACAATACGACCGACAAGATCGGACTCGCCAGTCGGGACCACTATGCTAGGCACGATTGCCGAGTCGATCGGCCGAGCCTTTCCATCAAGGAGTTGGTTGAGACGCGTCATTGATACGTAATAGCTCGTTTTGCCACCGTCGACGGTATCTAACTGATCCTCTCCGACGCGGGGCCGCCCTTTCCCGTTTCCGATCACCTTCTTACCATTGCCACAATCAATCGTTGCGGTCTTTGGCGGGATCGGCTCAACGTCGATCGCATACACGCAGAACTCGGGCGTCCCTGGACCAAACCCATGTGTTTCGGCTTCCCGAAATTTCCTGCCGCAATCGGAGCCCCGCGACTGACAACTGGCCTTGGGATTGAACAGGTCCATGCCATTGGAGATATAAGTGAAGCCATGGTCACCCTTTGTATACGACGCCTTGGCGCCATCAGGATTGACTGCCAAAGGCCCATTAACACCGAAGCTTCCATCCTGAAAGCGCGCGCCTGGAAGACCACCAATCATGGCCGGCCCCGGACAGGTCGCCGCTGGCACGGCGATGGTCGCACGTACAGAAAATCCCAGTGCCACAATCCCGGCAATTCTGGCTAGATCGAGCATAATTCGTAAGCACCCGATCAGCACCGTAGCGCATGTCGTTGACGGAGGGGTATCCGCGATGCTATCGGATGGGATCGACGTGAGCGGTAGACGGCAACAACGGCGCCACATGCCACGGCAGCAGCTCATCGACGCGATTGACCGGATGGTCAGCGATACGCTCGAGCACGTAAGCGAGATACGCCTCCGGATCGAGGCCGTTCAGGCGCGCCGTGCCGATCAGGCTATACATCGCGGCGGCCCGTTCACCACCGGAGTCGGCGCCGGCGAACAAGTAGTTGCGCCTCCCGATCGCGACGCCACGCAGCGCCCGCTCGGCGATCAGGTTGTCGATCTCCACCTGCCCGTCGCTGCAGTAATAGACCAGTGCCGACCAGCGATTCATCGCATACCGAAGTGCCTTGGTCGTGTCGGATTTCGCAGAGAGCGTGGCGAGCGTCGCTTCGAACCAGAGCTTCATGTCGTCGAGCAACGGCACCGCTTGTGCCTGACGTACTCTGCGTCGTTCATCGGGCGGTTTGCCGCGGATCTGCTCTTCGATCTTGTAGAGCGCGCCGATCCTGTGCAGTGCCTCTTCGGTTACGGCATTGGGACGCACCGCATGCAGGTCGTGGATTTTCCGGCGAGCGTGGGCCATACATGCAGCTTCCTGGATGGTGCCGCCGCGATACAGCTCGGCATAGCCGGCAAACGCATCGGCCTGCAGCACGCCGGCGAAGTGCGCGAGATGCTGCTGGGGATGTTCACCACGTCGATCCGGCGTATAGGTGAACCAGACCGCCGCCGGCTCTTCGGAGGCACTCGGCCGGTCATCACGCACGTAGACCCACAGGCGTCCTGTCTTTGTGCGACCGTTGCAGGGTGCCAGCACAGGCAGCGGCGTGTCGTCCCCGTGAACCTTGCCGCCGGCTAACGTGTATCGGCGTACGGTGTCGACCAGCGGTGCAAGCAGCGCCGTGATGCTTCCCATCCAATACCCCATCGCACCCGGCTCGATCTCGACGCCGTCGCGCGCGTACATGACTGCCTGGCGATGCAGCGGGATGTGGTACGCGAACTTCGACACGGCAATGTGCGCGAGCAGCGCCGGACCCGGGATGCCACGATCGATCGGTCGACTCGGTGCCGCGGCCTGTACGATGCGATCGCAGCATGCGCAGGCCAGCTTCGGACGGCGGTGGCGGATCACGCGGAAGTGCGCCCGGACGTATTCGAGCTGTTCCGCGACGTCTTCGCCCAGCAGTTTGAGTTGGCCGCCGCAATCGGGGCAGTCATCGTCCGCGGGCAGATGGATGCGCTCTTCGCGCTCAAGGTGATCGGGCAACGGCTTGCGGCCCACACCTTCGCGACTCGGCCGTTTCAACGCAGGAGCGGTGGCCATATCGGCCGAGCCTTCATCGGCCTGCAGGTCTTCCAGCCGCAATTCAAGCTGTTCGATCTGGCGATCCAGCTTCTCCGATTTCCGGCCAAACTGCATCCGGCGCAGCTTGGCGATCGTCAGCTTCAGATGTTCGATCTCGATCGCGCGCGACGAGAGCTGCTCGCGCAAATTGGCGACCATCGCCTTCAGCGCGTCAATGTCATCGGGGAGATCGGCGGGAGCAGCAGACATGCAGTGAGCTTACACGACGCCACCCTCAAGCTCGCCACGCGTAATGAACGTTTACAATGCGCTTCGCGGGCGCGCTGCATCGATCGGCTGCCGCCAATCGAAACCCTCGAGCAAGAGCGCGAGCTGAGCGGTCGTCAGCGCGACAACGCCGGCATCGGCGCGCGGCCACGCGAAGCGTCCTTTCTCGAGGCGCTTCGAGAGAAGGCACAGGCCGCCGTCACACCACCACAAGCACTTCAGCAAGTCACCTCGCTTGCCCCGAAACACAAACACGTGTCCGGAGAACGGATCTTTCTCTAGCACCGTCTGTACTTTCGAGGCCAACGAGTTAAAGCCGGAACGCATGTCCGTGACGCCCGCCGCGATCCAGATTCGCGTGTTCGGCGGAATCACTTCAGGCACTCTCGTAGATACCGTTCAGCGAACTCCTGTGACACGCCGCGGATGCGGATACGTCGCTTGCCAACCTCGATCTCGATTTCACAGCTCGGCGACATCGCCGGGCTCGCCGACACATCCAGCGTTTGCGGCAGAGAGTGGTTTGGGACGTTTTTCGATGGCAGATCGATCACATCAACTGGCAGCAGCGCGATGCTTGGTGTCGAAGTTGCACGTTGCGCTTCCAGTAAGCTTCTCCGCCACTGCGCGACCATATTGGCATTCAAGCCATGCGCACGGGCCACTTCGGCAATTGAACGATTCGGATCGTTCGCTTCAGCAGCAACCGCTTCCCGAAACTCCTTCGTGTAGTTCCTCGATCCCGGTTGTCTTCCATGCACTACTGGCTTCATCGATCTGATTCCCATTACATCTGATGGGAATCAGATTGCCTATGCCGCGCTCTCACGAACAGACGGTACATGTCGAGCGCTTACCATAATTCTTAATGAGTTCTTCATTGAAATTTCCTCTATTAGCAAAGAATCCAGTTTTGATAGCGTCGCGAATCCGCGGCGAGAATCGCATCTGTGCGAGGCAGCAGTGACTCCGCTGCGGGCTCGATTTTTTTGCAGTTACAAGCACTGCTGGAATTACAACGTTACTTCCGCAGGTGACTCTTAGATGTCGAGTGACACTGAGAGAGGTCCATCAATTCCTCGGGATAAAACGTAAGCGACTCGCGATGGCCGTTATAGACCGCAGCGCGGACCGACGCCAAAGTGATGCCCATCATTTTCGAAGTGATGGACACCACTTTGTCAGATACGATGGAGAAACAGGGTAGTCGTAAAGGACGCCCGAACCATAGTGCCGAATTCCGGCGTCGCTTGGCGATGGCAGCTTGCGAGCCGGGTGTTTCGGTCGCCAAGTTGGCTCGCGAGCACGGTCTGAACGCGAATCTCGTGTTCACGTGGCGCCGCCAGTATCGCGCGGAACAGCAGGCTGCGGTGGTGCCACTGTTGCCGGTGGCGATTGTGGATGAGGCGTCGCGAGAAGCGGTGCCTCTGCCCGTGCCCACCATCGAATCTGGGATCGGGAAACCGGCTGTGCCCACCGGCACGATTGAGGTTCGAATCGGCCGAGCGGTGATCAAGGTCGACGGCGTGGTCGACACCGAGATGCTCCGAATGGTGCTGGGGAGCCTGCGGCCATGATCTCTCTGCCCCCGGGTACGCGCATCTGGCTCGCAGCGGGCGTGACCGACATGCGCTGCGGGTTCCAGGGGCTAGCCGCGAAGGTGCAGACCGCGCTCGAAGAGAATCCGCTGGGCGGCAATGTATTCATCTTCCGCGGCCGCCGCGGCGATCTTGTGAAGCTGCTTTGGGCGACCGACGACGGGCTCTGGTTGCTCGCGAAACGATTGGAACGAGGCCGTTTTATCTGGCCGCAGGCCGACGGCGGAAAGATCCATCTGACGAGCGCCCAACTGTCGATGCTGCTCGAGGGCATCGACTGGCGACAGCCACGCCGCACCGCCGCGCTGTCGATGTTGTAAACCGCGTCGAAGGCTCGTAAACTGCGACGCATGTCCAAAGATGCGCCGCTTCCTGCCACCGTCGCTGAGCTCCAGGCCCTGGTGCTCGCGCAGCAAGCATCGCTGCTTGAGCAGCAGGCATCGATCGCAAACATGGTGCGGGAGATCGCCGCCCGCGACGACGAAATCGAGCGCCTGAAGGTGCAGATCGACAAGCTCAGGCGAATGTACTTCGGGAGCAAGTCCGAGAAACTGGCCCGGCAGATCGATAGACTCGAGGCGCAACTCGAAGACCTGACGGCCGGCCAGGGTGCGGCAGACACGCGAGGGCATCGAGACAAGGCGTCGAAAGCGCCCCCCAGTCGAGCGCCCACGCGAGAGCCGCTGCCGCCGCACTTGCCGCGCGATGAAATCGAACTTACGCCGGATCCGGCTTGCCCCAAGTGCGCGACGCTGATGCAGCGGCTCGGCGAGGATGTATCCGAGCAGCTCGCCCGCGTGGCGGCCGCGTTCAAAGTAATCCGCACGATCCGCCACAAGCTGTGCTGTCCTGATTGCGGCCACATAGAACAACCCGCGATGCCCAGCCTGCCGATCGAGCGCAGCATTGCCCATCCGAGCCTGCTGGCCGATATTGCGGTATCGAAGTTCGCCGATCACCAACCGCTGTATCGCCAATCGGAGATTGCCGCACGCGACGGCGTGACGCTGGATCGCGCCAGCATGGGGCGCTGGCTCGGGCAGATTGCCGAGCTTTGCGTGCCACTTGTTGAAGCGATCCAGCGCTACGCGCTGGTCCCCGGCAAGGTGCACGTCGACGACACACCGGTCGCAGTGCTCGCACCAGGCAACGGAAAGACGGTGACCGGACGCTTCTGGGCCTACGTGCGCGACGATCGCCGCTCGGGCTCGACTGACCCGGCTGCGGTATGGTTCGACTTCTCCTCGGATCGCAAAGGGGTTCACCCTCAAACCCGGCTCGTCGCATTCCACGGCATCCTGCAGGCCGATGCCTACGCCGGATTCGATCAACTGTACGCGAGCGGCGAGATCCAGCAAGTGGCATGCTGGGATCACGCGAGGCGGTACATCTACGATGTTCACGTGCGCACGCCGACTCCGGATACCCAGCAACTGCTCGAGATGATCGGCGAGCTTTACAGCATCGAAGCCAACATCCGCGGCAAGGCGCCTGACGAGCGTCTGCGCGTGAGGCAGGAGAAGACCAAGCTGTTGCTCGCGAAGTTCGAAGCGACGATCAGGGCGAAACTCGCGACGCTGTCGACGAAGTCCGCGCTCGCCAAAGCGATCAACTACTCGCTGAACCACTGGGCAGCGCTCGTGTTCTACTGCGAGGACGGTCGGGCCGAGATCAGCAACGTGCTTGCCGAGAACGCCCTGCGCTGTGTCGCGCTCGGACGCAAAAACTATCTGTTCGTCGGCTCCGACAGCGGGGGCGAGCGGGCCGCTGCGATGTATAGCTTGATCGGGACGTGCAAGCTCAACGGAATCAACCCGCGTGCTTACCTGGAATACGTCCTGACCCACATCGCTGATCACAAGATCTCTCGCATCGACGAATTGCTTCCCTGGAACGTGGCCGGCAAACTGAAGCCGGCGACCCCACCTACATCCTAACCGTGTAGGTCACGGACTCCACCACGCCATCACCATCATGCCTCACGCGCGCGCGAATGGGGGACTGGCCTACCCGAGCCGCTTACGATAAAACGGCAATTCCGAAGTCATCTTCCGCACGCGCGTAAATTGAAAAAACAATCATGAATCAATCTGCATTTGCACACCCCCTCGCCGGGCTGGGCTGGACGGTACCGAAGCGTGTGCCACATTGGCGGCTACCTTGATCGTCGTTGGTTGACGGCAACTTTAAAATCTAGGGGTTTTGCGAGAACGGACGAGATAATTCCATTGATCGTACTACTCGTGCTACCACCAAGATTGTTGTACACACCAACCACTCTGGGCTCTATTCTCGTCTTGCTCGTGTCGTACAGCTTGGCTTTCATGGTGCCGAGGGCTTGGATAGCACTTTGGATAGATCCAACACTGACGTCGCTTGGAATTGGAAGTGCGGTCGAGATATTTTCACCCGTCAAGCCGAGCGTTTGTACCACGAGTGTTCCAGTCAATTGATTGGCTTGAGCTGCAGCACCAATAGCAATCAAATTCCCCAAGTTGATGCCAGCCCTCTTGGTGCTAAGCGTTGCTGTTACTCTCAGGCCCACACCAATATAAACCGGAAGCGAAATATCGGCGACCTTCGCGTCATCTACGACGTATGCGGCAAATGACCCATCCTGGCGGATGGGGCCTTTCTTCACGAACAGCGGGTGAGTATTCGACTTGATATAGTCGACGGTGACAATGTAGCTGCTATTCGCGGCGCTAAGCGCCACCGGACCATAGGTAATATTTCCGCTAATGTCGATCTGCCCAATCGCCAGCCGCATTGTTTCGTCCGGCAGTGCATCGAGTATGTCTTGCGGCGGCGGTACCACACCGCCTATTGCGATGACATTTACGGGGGCCGGGTCTAGCGGCTGATAACCTGCTGGCGGGGCAGTACGAGAAGTGGAAGTTTGGGAGGACGATGCCTGAGGCGAAACGTCAAACTGCGAAGCGTCTAGAGGTTTGATATCAAGTGCTGAGCAACCTGACAAAATAACCAATGCCGCGAACGCGCCAACGCATCGAGATGTTTTTAAGCACCCCCTGAAGATAACAAAGTCCATGCTATTCCCCCGAGCTATGTGACTTTCGAACTATCGGTTTGATTTCTGGGACGAGACTACACGCCGTCATGGTCGCGTGCAATAAGGAAACACATTAGGAAACCGACAGCACCAAGGGGACTTCAAGCGGTTGGGTTCCATCGCCCGCTGTCAAAAGATCGCGTTCGTCCGGTCGCGCTCGGGCAATCACAATCGTGCCCGACGAGATCCTCGTACCGCGTCCGGGCTGATAATATCAAGTCGAGAAGCTGGACCATTGGCCCAGCCAGGGAGAATCATGGACTACCGCGTCAGCTACGAACACAGCCTGAATACCGATCCGAACGACTTCATCGTCCATGTTCCATCGCAGCTCGTCGAAGGCGTGCCGGGCAACAACCGGCGAAAAATCTGCTCGTCACGTTTCATGCCGAAGGCTCGATTGTCTTCGGCGTACCTGCAGTAAGTGATGACGACGAGGACACCGACACTGAGAAACCGCTGTTCACAGCCCCGCCGCCGCCCCCCCAGCTGGCGCGTATGTGAATATTGCGGATCGCTTTATGGCACTCAGCGCGATGCCCAACGTTTTCGCTCCAAACCTCGAGCGCCGCATTCCTGACTTATCGAGCTTATGGACGACGCAACGTCACGATCCAAATGGGTTTTACTGGAAACCACACCAGCCGACAGAAGAAGCTACGGAATGGGTACTGGAATGCGACGAATTCCGGCATCAACACGAACCGCATGCTCTGGAGATAACCTTTCGGCCCGACACTGCTACCGCAGGCACCGTGACCGGCGCCATTCGCTGTCTAGCGCACGCCTCCAACTTACCGGAGCGCGTTGAACTGGTTATTCCCGTGCGAATTCAGCTCGAGCGTGGCATCACCGTCGAGCGAGTTCGAGAGGAGCTATTTCAACTGTCCTAAGCTGTCGACAGTACAGCGCGGCGCAGCCTTGCTGCGTCGCCTTCCCCTTCTCCTCGCAACAATCTTCGGCGGATGGCTCGACCAGATCAGAAAGCTGTTTCGACTATGAGCCGACAGCGTAACGCCCGATACGATGTCGGACTCGGATCTGGCCGCCGCTAGATCGCCTAGTCACACCGAGGGCACTACCGAGACGGCGGCAGGCGTCTCCCTCCTACTGGGTTGCTGCATTCGCGTCCTCGTTGTCGACGGCGGGAGCCCGTGCTGGGGCATGACGATGACGTGACGTCACGATCCGCGCTGCACGTCTTGCGGGCACCGATGGCGGATGCGCGACCGTTGGTTGCGCCATCGGCGCAAGCGCGGTAGGCTGCGCCGACAGGTTCTGCGCAACTGAAGGGGGCTTTAAAAACTGCCAATAGCCGGGCACGCTGCACAAGCCCAGAAGGATTCCGGTACCTCCCGCAATCGAATATCGGCGCGCTTTCTTGCGTAGCGCAACGATTGTCGCTTTAGCATTTGCCAGATCGCCGCTCAGCGCGCCAGCCTTAGCCTTTTCTTCGTCGAGCTCTAGCTGCAGATCACCGCATTGGTCAGTCCATCGCTTCACGTTCCCAGCCTCGTCAGCGATCAATTTCCCTTGTTCCGCAATCCGAGCGCGGGCTAAGGCCAGTTGATCATTTGCACCAGCAGTCGCCAATTTTGCCAGGTCCCAACCGTCGCGCGCTTCCCGAAGCGAGGCCCTCAGGAGCGACACGTCCTGTTCGAGGAATTCGACGGAGCGACGGTCGCTGATGACTTTTCCTGCGAGGAAGCCGTTTTCCAGCATGCTCCGAATCCTCTCCACGTGTGCCGCCTCGCGCAGATCAGTTGTGTCTTCATCCTGGTACGGATAGTCGAACACCTTCAATAACGGCACTTCCACAACCGGCACGCGTGAACGGCGAAGCTCCTTCACTTTGTCAACGGGCACCGCGTGTGTGTTGTGCACTTCAATATAGATCTCCCCCGACCATCTGAGTGCTAGTCGAGTCGAGCAGGTGAAGCGCAGGAAGGCGTCAGCGTAATATGTTCCTTCGATCGTGGGAAAAAGTGTCTCTATCTCGCCGTGCGTTATGGTGACGTCGTGGTCGCCATAATTACCGAGCTTGAGTTTCGTGCCGGCTAGCCCAGCAATGGCTTCTTTCAACAACCGGTGCGAAAGGGACTCGCCCTCACCGCCGCCCTCTGCGTCGGCGGGGTTGATGTAGGCGAAAAATGCTGTCCCCGCTTTCTGGACATGCTTGACCGCCTTTCGTCGACCCGGTTTATGGTTGCTCCAGTATGTCCTGCCAAGCGGCTTTCCATCATACTTCGCGCGTTCTTGCTTGATCGCCCAGGCGGTGATCCGCTCACGACCGAACTCCGTAACATACGCCCAACTCTTGCTAACTGACATTCGTGCTCCCGCAACAATTGGCGGCAACCCTGCTCGCGAAACCTTGAACGAAGAACGTGATGGGTCGTTTCGATTCGCCAGCGACCACAGATGAAAATCGAAACGGCGCACGTATCCGGAGGACTAGCATACTTTAACCAGTTTAATCCGAATACGGTTTGGTTGTGCTCGAATCAGTCAGCTCACCTACTGACAAATCTGCACTCGTCTCGTTCGTGCCTGCATCCATACGAGGCCGCCCTGCGTTCACCTTCTTCGGAATCTGTCCCATGTCGGAGGTACGGATACGATCATCGCCCTTGATCATCAGGTACTGCGAGAATTTCGCGAGATACTCGAGGTTCGTACATAACGCTTCCGGCTTCTTCGTCTCGCTCTAATTGGTCTGGCCGATGCCGGTCCCGTGCCCACACTTCTCGTAGATCGTCTTCAGCTGCGATGTGTTGCCGGTCCGATTATCGCCCCTGCCCTCCGTCGCTCATTCCCAATTGACCTACTACCGGTCCGTTTTCACCCATTACATTGCAAAAGCGATACTACCGGTGCATCACAACCAAGCGAGGAAAATATGGCGACTTCTTACAAGGATCTGAAAGCACAAGCAGAAGCGCTCGCCGCGAAAGCCGAGGCTGCACGTCTCGCCGAATTGCAAGCGGTCCTCGATGACATTCGAGCCAAGGTCGCCGAATACGGCATCACCGAGAAAGACATCTTCGGCAGACAGCTCAGTCGATCAACCAAAGCACCCGCAGAAGCGAAGTATCTTGATCCGAAGACCGGTGCTACGTGGTCCGGCCGTGGTCGCGCACCCGCTTGGATCAAGGATGCCAAGAACCGCGATCGCTTTCTAATTCAAGAGTAAATCGCTCATCGGGACCTTGCGTGGCGTCGCCTTCATTGGCGGTCGATAGCGCAACTTCGACTTGAACGGAAGCGGAATCTTAGCCAATTGAGCCGACACATCAGGCTTCGTACGCTTTCGTCCGCGCTTGCGCCCTGCGGCCTCGCGGAGCTCACTCTTGAAGAACATGCGATCACCCGCGTCCTTCATCATCTGCCCATAGAAGTCCGGCTTCACGATGTAGCCTGCCACATTCGCCTCCAGGGCGCGGCGTGGACCTACTGTGTGGGCTTCGATCTTGCCAATACCCAGCACGTTCTTGTACTTGCTGCGATTCTTGTGGCAGTTGTAGTAGACGCCCTTGCCCTTCGTGATGGTGTTCTTCCAGTGCTCACCGAACACCATCGCATGATGAACGCCGCGTTGTACCTCGTTGCCGTCGAGGAACATCAATGCATGGAAGTGCCACTTCTTCTGCAGCCCGTGTTCGAGCTTCAGCGCGTAGGCTTTAAACACATTTCCCTTCGACAACTTCATTCTCCTCAAATATCGCACCAAAGCCTCTCGATGCCTACGAACGTCAGCGTACGGAATCGATTGATGCGCCTTCCCATATCCGAAGTCGACGCGGACGACCAACAGGCGATGGTGTTGCTTGAACAACTCCCGAATCATCTCAAGCAGCGAATCGTAGTTCTTCGCCGCTGGTCGCGTATGGCGTCGCCACTCGTCGCAAAACGATTGGGTCCGCCCTTCTTCGCGAATTGCCGCTACCACATCGTTCAGTCCGTACGAGAACGCCCACAGGTCTTCATCGGACAGACCACGACGTATGTTCGACCAATACTGCAACATGTATCGCACTGGATCCAAGTGCAATCCGGCCGCAACGTCAGCGTTTGGATCACGAGCAACGTTGCGCTTGAACAGAGCGACGAATGGGTTCGCACGATCGATAGGGTCGATCATCGAAAGGTATTCAAGATCAATCGCCAAGCAGCTCAGAAATGAAGCTCCCAACGGCGTCGGCACGAGCTTCACCTGTCTCGAAGCACTGGAGACGACACCTTGTTTGCGTACGACGCGAAACAGCGTGTCGTCGGAGATGATGATCTGCCAGACGCACTTCGTAATCGACGCTGCGTCTTCCGCTCGGGTACACGTGCCGTCAACCGATGTGCGCTTGTCGAATTTCTTCATCGAATTGATAGCATAATCGAGCAGCCATTCCTCCTTGGTTGCTTGATCTTGATTACGTTGATTTTCTTGAAATGATGCGTTCATATCACTTTTCTTATGAAGCTCCGTCCGTCATGCATTGAAGATCGCATCAGTGCAGACATGCGCAAGCAATCAAATCCTCCGAGAAACAGAGAGATTGGATTTATGATCTAAATGAGTGCACTTGAACCTAACTATGAAAGTACCGGTATTCGTGATTACAACGAACACCAATCATAATCAGACAATACCTGCATGCGTGATCGAACATTCCAGGCATCGGCATGTTCCGGGCAGATGTTCAAGTTAGTGTTTTTGATATTACTCATCGACAGCGGCATAAAAAATACACCGCAGTGGATTGAGCTTAACCAGCTAGTTCAACGAAGTTCAATTTGAGGAGTCGCGCCTTCATCTGGTCTCTCCACTCGTCATTGGCAGGCGTTCCCTTGAGGACATCGTCAATCGCCTCCTCACGAACGCGCCATTCATCGTCTGCATCCTCGTATCGTCGATGCTGACTCAGATGACGGTACTCCTTAACGCAAGCGCGAACGAGGAGGTCCCACTCAGCACTGTCGGTTTCGAGTTGAACTTGCTCAACATCACCGACTTGAGCAACTTGAGCAACTTGAGCAACTTGAGCAACTTGAGCAACATTGTGCGACCCGGGCTCGGCAGCGTCTCCGAAATCGGATGGCGCGTAGTCGGAAAGCGACATAACGCCTAGGTTAGATACTCCCGCGGTGTCGAAAATCGATCTCCCAACCTGATGCACCTGCCTCTGACTGTTGCTGAAATATGGGGCGCCCATCGACCTTGGCGCCATCGAAGCACCACAATTCAGAGACCAGTACCAACGTTTCTCACCCACCGGCCGATTGGTACTCACGCCCAGCTCGCCGGATGCACGACGGATAGTCGCCCACGCTAAGCCAGCACCTTCAGCTTCTGCTCGAATGACCTCGCTTAGCACTGGGCCAGTTGCGAGCATCGCTTCCAGAAAATCTTTGGCCTCCTGCAGTCGACTGTCTTTCGTTACAACACTTGTCGCGCCTGCGGCCTCGCCTAGAATTTCCTTGGGCGATCCATGCAACGGTTCATCCCAAACGATCTTCGAACTTTCCACGACTCCGTTAGGCACCGGAATATTGACCGGTTCGACGTGATACGCGAAGCCACCCTCTATCGGACCGATGTTTGACTTGGCACGCACAATTATGCTGCGCGGCACACCGTCGCCCGCCCGATCGCTTTCGTCGGGCGCAACAATCAACACGACTCGTGCGACCGCGCTAAAGGCGACGCTCCCGTTCACACGCTCAAGCGGATCTTTCTTTTTTGATCCTTTGGTTACGTGTGTGAGCCCTAATACTGCGACGCCGGTTTGCTCGGCAAAACTAACAACGGGTTCAAGATCCTTCCGCACCTGAGTGTTGCTGTTCGAGTTGCCCGATACGATCTGCGCGATCGAATCGATGATGACAAGAACGACATCGCGAAGCTCTTGAACCTTTGCAGTAAGACGCGGTAAATCGACACGAAAATCAAACGCACGCCGGCGTCCATTTTCGCTCGTTTCCCGCAGGATGTAGACGTTGTCAAGATTTGCCCCGCTTGCGGCGAGCCTGGGCATCAACGTATCCTCCACACCATCTTCACAGGTCCAGATCAACACACGTCCCCAAGGAGCACAACTCCCATCTGGCCACCATCCACCGACCGATAGCGTTGCGGCGATCGAAAGTGCAAGCGTGGTCTTCCCTGTCGATGGCGGGCCGGCGAGGAGATGTAGCTTTCCTCGTGCCAGCCAAAATTTCCACAACCAAACGATCGGGAGTATGGGAATCTCATTTGCCGCCTCAAGGACCGGACCGTTCCCATTTGCCTCACGATTGGACCAGGGATTAGCGCGCATGTGCTTGGCCTCCGTGGTCGAGCACCCCACCAAATTGAACCTCATACTCCCGCTTCAACCTGCCGGCCTTCGATTGCCCGCATTTCAGAAATCCGCGAATCGCCGCCTGCGTGGGTCTCAGATGTCCAGCAACGACCGCTCTGTGAATTACTCGGAGTTGACGGAGATCTTCGTCGGAGCACCCAGTGTCGATCCCGGGGTCGCGGATGACCGTCACGTCGTCCGTCGAGATCACCTCACGATTGGAAATCGGTTCCGGGCAGTCGTCAGAGGCGATTCCCAACCCTGACGCGCCCTCCCTTTGCTCCGGTGCTGTCTCGTTGCGCCCCGACACGACTACGCCACAAGGACTCACGCGACTCGATACGACCGATACCAGCAACCAGCCCGTAATGGCCGCACCTTCGAGCACAACCGAACACGCGATAGCCAACAACAACTCCAGTCCGCCTTCCGTCGTACCGAACCACGCCGCAACCTGGCGCGCGACCGGATCGGCTCGCAAATCCGCGCGTAACGCTGCTTCTTGATCCGCCAGCCGGTTGCGTCGGTCCTCTGCGGCTTCGTGCCGCCGGACTTCGCTGGCCTCTGCCTCCAGCGTCGCGATCTGCGCCGCGAGAATCGTCCGACGAACCTTGATCCGCTGACAATCGCCATCACATGGACGGACCTCCATTCGGGCCAGGTCAATCTGGGCCTTCGAATTATCTTGTGCAATTTCCGTCAACGTACGTCTCGCCGGCATTTCTCCGCGCGATCCTGGAGTGGTCGTCGGAACCATTGCCGCTCGCTGGTCCCCCGCGTGTTGCCGGGAGATCAGAACGAACGTGACTTGGCCGTACAGCACGACAATCAGGCCGACAACCCACAACACAAAGGCGAACGGCCGAGCGAGACCGGCCAAGGCTTGCCGCGCTGCGGGCAACATGTGGACATACAGCACGGCCACACACCCGATTGAGACGCTCATCCCCCGCTCAACGGTCAAGCCGCCTTGATACCAACCGGCATACATCGCGACGCCGATCGATACTATCGTGGCGAACATCGCTCCGAACTTCAAAAGGTTGATTACGGCAGTGCTGCTGGATTGGGGCCGACGAGTTTCAGTTGGAAGATCCGCGTTCAGAAAGCGCACGAGGTTGAGGGACAGAGGGAAGCCGCCGGCGTATCGCGTGTACATTCAAGCCCCCTCGATCAATGCACGAATCAGATCGGCCTTCCAGTACAGGCGGCGGTTTGCGGCCTTCTTCGGAACGACAGAGAAATAGCAGCCGTCGCTGGAGTAAGCTTTTCGGAGCGTCTGCGGACGGAGGCCGAGAAGATCCGCAGCCTCGTCGGTCGTGAGATATTCGCGCCCAAACGACGGGGCGGATACGTGACTTGCGGCTGAGGCCCGGAATGGGACATCAGCCGCAAGTTGGGCGGTAGCGCCGGGAACAGCATAGAGACTCATTGTTCGCTCCAATGGATTAGGGAAATCCGCGTCGCAGTGTCTCGGGGCTGAAAGGATCAACACATCTCGATCCCGGTCAACCTAGATCACCGCGAACAGCGTGGAGCGAACAATATTTGTGGGCGAAGAGATCCGAAACAGCTTCGAAGCCTACCGAAGGCTACCGAAGCTTGTCGTGAACTATCGAAGAAGCTTAATGTCGTCGGCCGCTCTTCTTCAAAGCGTCCCAGCGGCGATTCAAACGGTTATCAAGAGCATTCTTAGTGAATCTGGGTGGCTCCTTGTCATCTGTCGAAGGCTGGTCCTTCGTATACAGCAAAGCACCGTCGCGATCTATAACTCCCGTGAAAGGCAGTTCTTCATTCAGAGCGAGTTCTCTCAGAGCCTGCCAAACTGTTGAGGTGTTATATGAGCCCGTTGATGCAATGGCCTTATCAATTGGATCGTCTAGTTCGTTTCGCCGTTGCTTCAGCCGCGAAAATTTTCGAGTCCCCTCGGCCGCCCCCACGTCGCCGGCCACGATCTCCGCGCTGACGCTTACCTCGACATTGGGGATAGATTTATCCGTCATGCTTGGATGCGATTCGGACGGCTGATCCACCACTTCATTTTCGGTCGAGTCCGCACGGAAGAATCCGAGTATCTCCTCTGTCTCAAAACCAAGACAGCTCAACCACTTCCGATCTGCAGCGTCAAACGCCGCAGAGTCATCAATAACCGACTGTTGGGTCAGCGATTCTCGTCCAGACAGAAAATCATTGAATCGATCCTGGTTGTAAGCAATCATGCGCTCCAGCATGGCCATAGCCCGCTTTCTGTCTTCGACGTCTAGACGAATGGGTTGCCCAGTCACACCCCAGTTTCGCCACTTTGGGCTTCGCTCCGCGTGCTCCATCAGTTCCCAGTGCAGGCGACTCGCGGCAAACCAACGACGATAGAGAGATTCCATTACAAGGGTCAGCGGCAGCCCATATTGGAGCTGAGACGTCGGCGAACTACCGAACCGCTTCTCGATAAAATCTTCGATCTGCTTGGCCTCCCCCTCAGGAATGTCAACGCCGTGCTTTGCAATCAAGCTGATCACGTTATCGAGCGTGATACACGGGGTCTTTGGCAAATCTTTGTCGTACAACGGCTCCGCGGCACGCTGGACCTTCGGTTCTTGCACTGTCATGGCTTTTAGCAAATCGGAAACTGAACGATATATCGACTCGGCTGGTCATCGGATGCGTCAGGAACCACTCACCGCTCCCGGTGATTAGGCAGACACGGCCCCGGTTTCACCGCTCCAGGTGACTTGATTTTATCGCGACATACGTGAAGGTCTCCGACAGGCACCCGGACCAGAACTTCGCGGAACTCGTCCACGTCCGCGCCACCACTTGGACACGCAATTGATACGGCACCAAAAACCGCTAAGGCCACCCATCGAATCCGAGCGTCGGAGCCGCGCTTCGTAGCATGAACACTCCTCGCAGCCGCCCAAGCCAAACTCGTGCCCGTCCGGCGAACAAAAGAGCATCGATGTGCATCCACGTTGACCCAATTGGGTTACATAGCGGTTACACGACCATGCCGGCAGAGGACGGGGGATGTGAAAATATCAGCTAACGCACTGATTTTACTGGCCCGCCCTACACGATTCGAACGTGTGACCTACGGCTTAGAAGGCCGTTGCTCTATCCAACTGAGCTAAGGGCGGTCGGGGAGAAAAGACACGGCCAATCCGGACCGCATTTGACGCAAGGCTTCGATCGACAGCAACAACCACCCAACCCGAAGCCCCGAAACAAAACGGGCCCGGCATGAAGCCGAGCCCGAAATTATACCTGATCATCGCGTCACATCACGCGAGACCAGCCTTCGCAGCATCAAACCGGCTGCGGATGCAGCATGAACCAGCCGAGGCAGAACACGCCGGCGATCACGCAATACAGGCCGAACGAAGCCAGCCGGCCACGCCCTTCGAAGTAGCGCATCAGGAACCGCACGCTCAGGTACGCGGCGATCGCCGTCAACACGCCGCCGAGCAGCGCATCGGCGAGCTGGTCGCGCGCATGGAACAGCTTCGGCAGCTCAAGCACACCCGCTGCGAAAATGATCGGCGTACCGAGCAGGAACGAGAATTCCGCGGCCTTCTCCGCCGTCAGCCCTGCCGCATTGCCGGCGATCATCGTCAGCCCGCTGCGCGAGAAACCCGGAATCAGCGCGCCGATCTGCGCGAGACCCACGAAGAACGCCTGCTTGAACGTCATCTTCTCGGGCGCCTGATGCACGCGACTACGCTGGATGCGATCGCCGAGCCACAGCAGCACGCCGTTCACGATCAGCGCGATCGCGACGATCCGCAGGTCATGGAACACGCGTTCGATGCGCTTTTCGAGGAGCAGCCCGACGATGCCGGTCGGGATCGTACCGATGATGAGCGCCCACATCAGGTGCCCGTCGTCGTTCCTGCGACCGCCGAGCTGCGCGAAGAAGCCGCTGATCAGCGCGATCCAACGCGCACGGAAGTACCACAGCAGCGCCAGCGCGGTGCCGAGGTGCAGCGCGACGAGGAACGGCAGAAGTTGCGGTGCGTGCTTGTCGATGTGCATGCCGAACAGTGCCGGCACGAGCAGCGTATGGCCAAGGCTGCTGACAGGGAAGAGTTCGGTGACGCCCTGCAGGACGCTCAGAAATACCAGAAACCAGAGACTCACGCGTCGGTCCTTTTAGTGAAGTTTGAGCGGAAAGAGAAGCGGACGACGCGATGCGCGTCCGAAAAAACGCGCCCCGATTATGCCGAGCCCGGATTACTGCGCCAAGGCATTTGGCTGGATATTGCGGCAATGCACACAAACGCTTGCAATTTGTAAGCACTCGGAAAGCAAAAAGCCCGCCATTCGCATGGCGGGCCTTTCGACTTCGGCAGGAATTGCCGTCAGCGGCCGAGCTGATAGAAAAATAATACCGTGCTGCCGGTGAACATGCCGAACAGTGCGAGTCCCATTGCCATTGCCAGATCCATGGCCCCCTCCACGAAGTGTCATGACCCGGCAACGTCACCGGTTTAGAGGCATTATCCAGACGGTTGCGATTGTTAAAAACTCGCAATTTCCCGAGAAGGGTTTTCCCCGAGCCGCCACGGCCCGATAATGGAGCGCGCCGTTCCCGTCCACCCGCCCAAGCCGATTCTCCATGCCGACTTTCCAGCAACACGACATTCACGAACTTCACGCCGGCCCGTCGCTCATCCGGGTCGCTCCGCAATTCGGCGGCCGCCTGCTGTCATGGCACGTCGACGGCGAACCGGTGATCTTCTGGCCGGAAACGGCCGACTGGAGCAACCTCGCGCGCGTGCGCGGCGGCAACCCGCTGCTGTTCCCGTTCCTCGGCCGTCACCGCGTCGACGGTGAGCTCGGCCGCTGGCGCGACGCCGCCGGCGTGGTGCGCGACCTGCCGATGCACGGCTTCGCGCGCGACCTGCCGTTCGCCGCTCAGCCGTCGGCCGATGGCGCCGCGCTGTCGATGACGCTCGACGCGACCGACGCGCTGCGCGCCAGTTACCCGTTCGACTTCCGGTTCGAAACGACCTACCGGCTGGCCGACTCGCACACGCTCGAAGTCGCGCTGACGACGATCAATCGCGGCGACGCGCCGCTGCCCTACTACGCCGGCCATCATTTCTATTTCGCGCTGCCGCACGGCGAACGCGCCGAAACCACGCTCGAACTGCCGCCGACGCATCGTTGCATGCAGCAGGCGGACGGCTCGATCAGCACGCCCGAACCGGGCGAAGCCCGTTATCAGCTCGACAACCCGGACATCCTCGACCGCTTCCACTGCGTCGACGGCGCGCCGTCCACGCCGGTGCGCATCGTGATGCCGGGCCGCCGCCGCACGATCGAGATCGCGCTCGACGTGCCGGGTTCGATCCCGTGGTACGCGGTCACGACCTGGACCGAGAAGCCGGATTCGGACTTCTATTGCGTCGAACCGTGGCTCGGCCTCCCGGATGCGATCCACAACGGCCTCGGGCTGCGCATGCTCGCGCCGGGCGCGACCGAAACGGCCACCCTGCGGATTCGCGTCCTCCCGCTCGCCGGCTGATTCGACGGCTGAGACATCAATTCACAGCGTGCCAAGCCGGCACGCGACAGCCCCGGCGACGGCCCAAACTGCGGTACGCGGGTCGAACCCGTTAAAATCGGATGTTTTGTGTTGCCTGCCGCGTCACGAGCGGCAGGGTTTTGCGAGGTTCAATGTTCGGAACAACAACGAAGCGACTCTTCGCAGCCGCCTGCGCCGCCCTGCTCGTCGCGTGCGGCTCCGCGCCTGTCGGCCCCGGGTTCTATCGCGTCGAGCGCGGCGATACGCTCTACAAGATCGCGCGCGACAACCGCACGTCAGTATCGAACATCGTGCGCTGGAACCAGATGACGAACCCCGATGCGATCGAAGTCGGCCAGGTGCTGCGCGTCGCGCCGCCGCCCGGCACGACCACCGCGTCGACGCCGTCGACCACCGGCACCGGCAGTGCCGGCCGGGCCCGCCCTGCGCCTTCCGCACCGGTCGAATCGGCCGTCAAGCCGGCCACGAGCATCGCGCTGATCTGGCCGGCAGCCGGCAACGTAGTCCGCACGTTCGACGGCTCGAAATCAAAGGGCATCGACATCGCGAACTCGCCGGGCACGCCGGTGGTCGCGGCCGCGCCGGGTGTGGTGGTCTATGCCGGTAACGGGTTGCGTGGCTACGGCAACCTGATCATCCTCAAGCACAACGCCGACTACCTGACCGCCTACGCGCACAACCGCGCGCTGCTGGTGAAGGAAGGCCAATCGGTCACGCAGGGGCAATCGATCGCCGAGATGGGCAACAGCGACAGCGATCGCGTCGCGGTACATTTCGAGTTACGCTACGGCGGCCGATCGATCGACCCGTCACGCTACCTGCCGGCACGTTGAGCGCCCGATGGGCGACACGCGATGCCGGCGCGCATCGCGTGCCGTCGGCGTGAGAATCGGAAAAGGTGATGTCAGCGCTTGCGCAGACGTCCGGTGAAACGGCCGGACAACGGATCGACGTGGCGAGCAAACGCCACCAGTACGCCGATTCCAATCAGGCTGAACCCCGCAGCTATCAGAAGCAAATCCATGGTCACACACTGATTTTTTAGTGATCTTATGCGTCATTGTGGAATCGTGCACTGAGCCGAGGCTATTGGACGAGTACGAAGATTCCCTACCCTCAGACGCCATTGTGGATTCGTCTGCGTGAAATCCTGATGTAAGCCGTTCGCTCGACACCACGTTCGCCTCCAGGAGACACCTCGATGCTGCCCGCCGCCGACCGCTATGACGACCTGCTCTCCCGCTTCGCGTGGGACGTTCCGGCGCGCTACAACATTGGCGTGGACGTCTGCGACAAATGGGCAGACGGCAGCGGACGCCTCGCACTGATCCACGAAACGGCGCAAGGCGACGTTTTTCGCCTCACGTTCGACGACCTGAGGAACGCCTCTAACCGGCTCGCGAACAGCTTTGTGCGCGCAGGCCTGGGGCGAGGCGATCGCATCGGCATCTTTCTCGCGCAGGGCCCCGAAACGGCCATCGCGCACCTCGCCGCGTACAAGCTCGGCGCAATCGCGGTGCCGCTGTTCACGTTGTTCGGCATCGATGCGCTCGAATACCGGCTCGCGAACAGCGAGGCGGCAGCGCTCGTCACCGACGCGGCCGGCTACGCGAAGATCGCGCCGCTGCGCGCCCAGTTGCCGGCACTGCATACCGTCTACTGCATCGGCGACGATGCGCCCGATCATCCGGGCGTGCTGCGTTACGACGCGGCGCTCGCCGCCGAAACGCCCGATTTCATACCGGTCGATACGGCCGCCGACGATCCGGCGGTCATCATCTATACGTCCGGCACGACGGGCAAACCGAAAGGCGCGCTGCACGCACATCGCGTGCTGCTGGGCCACCTGCCGGGCGTCGAGATGTCGCAGCAGTGCTTCCCGCGCGACGCGCGCCTGTTCTGGACGCCGGCCGACTGGGCATGGATCGGCGGCCTGCTCGACGTGCTGCTGCCGTCATGGCATCACGGCGTGCCCGTGCTCGCGCGCCGCTTCGAGAAATTCGACGGCGACGCGGCATTCGCGCTGATGGCACGGCACGGCGTCACCCATGCATTCCTGCCGCCCACCGCGTTGAAGCTGATGCGCTCCGTCCCGGCACCGCGCGAACGCTACGCGCTGTCGCTGAAATCCGTCGCGAGCGGCGGAGAATCGCTCGGCACCGAACTGACGGCCTGGGGGCGCGATGCGCTCGGCGTGACGATCAACGAGTTCTACGGACAAACCGAGTGCAACATGGTGCTGTCGTCGTGCGCGGCGCTGTTCGACGCGCAGCCAGGCGCGATCGGCAAGGCGGTGCCCGGCCATGCCGTCGCGATCGTCGACGCGGACGGCATGCCGCTGCCGCCCGGCGTCGAAGGGCGCATCGCGGTGCGCCGCCCCGACCCGGTGATGTTCCTCGAATACTGGCGTAACGCCGACGCGACGCGCGACAAGTTCGCCGGCGACTACCTGCTCACTGGCGACACGGGCATGATCGACACTGACGGCTTCGTGCGCTTCGTCGGCCGCGACGACGACGTGATCACGAGCGCCGGCTACCGGATCGGCCCGGGCCCGATCGAGGACTGCCTGCTCACGCATCCTGCGGTGCGGATGGCGGCCGTCGTCGGCGTGCCCGACGCAACGCGCACCGAGATCGTCAAGGCGTTCGTGGTGCTGAATCCTGGCCACACCGGCGACGACGCGCTCGTGCAGGCGCTGCAGGCACATGTGCGCACACGTCTTGCCGCGCACGAGTATCCGCGCGCGATCGCATTCGTCGACAGCCTGCCGATGACCGCGACCGGCAAGATCGTGCGCCGCGCGCTGCGCGACGCGTAGGCCGGCCGCCACCCGCGCCGCCCGCCCGGCCGGATGGTTTATAGTGGCGCCACTACGCAGTCATTCCAAGAAAACGATGTCCTCTTCCTCTGATCACCACTCCGACGCGAGCGCGTCGCACAGCCCGCTCTACGCCAAACTCCTCGGCGAAACCGCCAAGATCGACTGGTGTGATCTCGAACGCTTCTTCGCGCAGGGCAAGCTGCTGTCCGTCGCACGCGACCTCGATCTCGTCAGCGTCGCGGAAGCCGTTGCGGCCGACGATGCCGAGCAGGTCACGCGCTGGCTGTCGGCAGGCCTCGTCGCGCGCATGCCGGCCGAAACCGCCGCCGACTACGCGGCGCGCAACCCGGAGCTGTGGGCGGTCGTCGTATCGCCGTGGGTCTGCGTGCAGGAACGCGCCTGACGCGTCCCATGTCCGAATCCGCGTTACCGCACGGGGCCGGCTCGGCCGCCGTCACGCATCGGCGTGTCCTCGCGCTCGCGTTCCCGATCGTCCTCGCGAACCTGACGCAGCCGATCCTCGGTGCGGTCGACACGGCCGTCGCCGGCCACCTCGACGGCGCGCAGTACCTCGGTGGTGTCGCGCTCGGCGGGCTGTTCTTCAGTTTCGTGTTCTGGGGGTTCGGTTTCCTGCGGATGGGGACCACCGGCCTCGTCGCGCAGGCCCATGGTGCCGGCGACGCCGCCGGGATCCGCCTGAACCTGCTGCGTGCGTTGATCGTCGCATTCGCACTCGGCGCCGCGGTGCTGGCGCTGCAGGTGCCGCTGCTGTCGTTTGCGCTGTCCGCGCTCGGCGGCAGCGATGCCGTCCGTGCAACGGCGCTTGCGTATAGCCATGCGCGCATCTGGGCCGCACCGTTCGCGCTCGCGAACTATGTCGTGCTCGGCTACCTGCTCGGCACGCAGCGCGTACGGCTCGCGCTCGTCGCGCAGGTGTTCATCAATGCGGTGAACATCGGCGCCGTGCTGCTCTACGTGTATGGCTTCGGCTGGGGCATTGCCGGCATCGGCGCCGCGACGGCCACCGCAGACGCATGCGGCTTCGCGCTCGGCGCATGGATGCTGTGGCGGCTGCGGCCGCGCGGCCTTGGCCCGATCGCGGTACGTGCGCTTGCCGACCGCGTCGCGCTCAAGCGGCTGATCGCGCTCAATCGCGATATCTTCCTGCGCACGCTGTGCCTGCTCGGCGCATTCGGCTGGTTCGCGCACCTCGGTGCGAAGCAGGGCGATGCGACGCTCGCGGCAAACGCGCTGCTGCTGAATTTCCAGACGTTCATGGCGTACGGCCTCGACGGCTTCGCGCATGCGGCCGAGGCGCTCGTCGGCGCGGCCGCCGGTGCGCGCGACCGCCGCGCGTTCCGGCAGGCCGTGCGCGTCACGCTGTTCTGGTCAGCGCTCGGCGCGCTGCTGTTTGCGCTCGTGTACTGGGCCGCCGGGGGCTGGATCGTCGCGCGCCTGACCGACCAGGCCGAGATCCGCGAAGTGGCGCTGCGCTACCTGCCGTGGGCCGCGATTTCGCCGATCGTGTCGGTCTGGGGCTTCCTGCTCGACGGCGTCTTCATCGGCGCCACGCAGACGCAATCGCTGATGCGCGCAATGGTCGCGTCGCTCTCGATCTTCGTCGTGGCCACGCTCGCCGCGGTCGGCACGTTCGGCAATCACGGCCTCTGGTTCGCGCTCCTGCTGTTCATGGCCGCACGCGGCGCGACGCTGGCGCGCTACCTGCCGGCGCTGTTGCGGCATATCGGCACCGACACACCCGCAGCCCGCGCCTGACGGCGGGCCGAACCGGCCATTACTGCGTGGGTTTCGGCGGCGGCGCGTCGAGCATCGACGGCGGCGTCATGTCGGTCGGCACGCCATGATAGTCGGCCGGATCTTCCGGCGGATGGCCGCGACGGGCCTGATGCGGATCGCTGGTACAGCCGGCGAGGAAAGATGCGGCCAGCACGGCCAGCATGAAACGGGTCATCGGGTATGGCTCCGGAAATCGGCGCGCCCATCGCACGCCGGGACCGCGCCGAGTCTAGCGGAATTCCCGTTTCGGAGTCGGGCCGCGCATGTCCTACTATGTACGCATGGCACTCAGCCGAGGAAAGGAGGCTGCCATGTCGTCTGAAGAAATTGCCGGCCTGATTGGCCTGTTCGTCGGTCTGATGGTACTCGTCGCCCTGTCGTTCTTCGAGTCGCGCGAATACAAGCGCAGCCATCACGGCGAAGGGATGATCCATCACTGGATGGCCGAACACCACCTGCTCGACTGGCGGCGCAAGCACTAAGCGCGCCGCTGCCGCCCGGCCCTTCCCCGGGCCGTTCTCGAACGTACCGTCCCGCGGCACGCCGGGAACCGCGTAGCGCCGAAATTAACAGGGTCCGATTCACGCGCGTTGGTCAGATGGACGAACGCCGTCGCGCGGCTCGTACCACGCGACGGCGTTCGCTTGCGCGCGCCCGGACGGGCACAACGCGATTCCGGCGGCTCAGCCCAGGAAGTGACGGGCGTAGCGCGCGTTGATGTCGGACAGGCGGAACAGCGTCAGGAAATCCGCGCAGTTGAAGTCGGGATCCCAGGCCGGTGCACCGCAGATCTTCGCGCCGAGACGCAGGTAACCCTTGATCAGCGGCGGCGGCGCCACGACGGTGCCCGTCTGCAGTTCGTCGACCGGCAGGGCCGTGTGCGGGAATGCGCGATATTCGGGCGCCGTCAGCGAGCCTGCCGACAGCGACTGGTACAGGTTCGCCGCATAGTGGCCGCCGTCGGCCATCGACACGCTCGCGCAACCGAGCATCGTCTCGTAGCCGTTCTGCATCATGTACGCGCCAAGGCCGCCCCACAGCGCCATGATGACGGCGCCGCTGCGGTAGTCGCTGTGCACGCACGAGCGGCCGACCTCGACCATCTTGCCGCGCAGGTGCGTGAGGCGCGACAGGTCGAATTCGCCTTCCGCGTACAGGCGGCCGACACGCGCCGCCTGGTGCGGCGGCAGCACGCGGTACGTGCCGACGACCTTCAGGGTGTCGAGATCACGAACCAGCAGGTGGTCGCAATACGCATCGAACGGATCGACGTCGAGACCGGAGGGACCGCTGACCTGCGCGCCCATCTCTTCGGCGAACACGCTGTAACGCAGGCGCTGGGCTTCGCGCAATTCGTCTTCCGTACGCGCCCACGCGGCGCGCAGGCGATACTCCGATGTGACGGTTTCAGCAGCGCGCGGCAGGTGGCGCCGCGACGTGTCGAGTGGCAGCGAGGCAAAAGGGAGCGTAGGCGTCGGCAGTTCTCGCATTAGGCTTTCCTGATCGTAAGGAATAGGACGACATGCCCGCCAATGTAGTAATCGGCCGTGACCGTTATGTGGCACGACCGTGTCCTTTCAATGACGTGTCGCCGAATTGACTTTAGCAGAAAGCTTGCGAAACCGTATGATGAATCCCTTCAAAGCCCGTCAGGCCGGCTTCACAGCAGGTCGGGCGTCAATATCGCGCGCAGCACGGCCTGCCGGCTGCCGTCACGCGTGCGGCTCGCCAGCCACACGATTCCGCCCTTCTTGACGCTCCAGCTGTCGTCGCCGCCGGCGATCAGTTGCGCGGCAACGCTGCCGAGCGTCGGCTGGTGCCCGACGATCACGACCGTCGGTGCGATGCCTTCCGGCCAGCCGGCCGCCGCCAGCACGTCGTCGACGCTACCGCCCGGCGCGAGGGAGTCGACTGTCCGGTACTGGTCGGTCAGCGCCTCGACGGTCTGCACGGTGCGAGCCGCCGGGCTCGCGAGGATCACGGCATTCGTCTCGAGCCGGCCACGCAGCCATTTGGCCATCGCCTGCGCATCCTTGCGCCCCCTGACGGTCAACTGGCGTGCGAGATCGCTCGTCGCGTAGTCTTCGGCTTCGGCGTGGCGCCACAGGATCAGGTTCATCATGGTGTTCTCCTTGCTTCGGCGAGCGGCCCCGCGCCTATGCGTCCGGGCGCGCCGATTACCGTCCGAATTGTCGCAAATTGCGGACGGTTCGCCGCCGCAGCATTTACCCGCATATAGGGATTGACCGGATCGGACATTCGACGATACAATCTTTGGCTCGTCGGAGCGTAGCGCAGCCTGGTAGCGCATCTGATTTGGGATCAGAGGGTCGTAGGTTCGAATCCTATCGCTCCGACCAAGGATATCAAGGGGTTACGGTTGAACACCGTAGCCCCTTTTCCTTTTGGGGTTACGCCGGGGTTACACTGAACATCCATCACCATCCATCCCTATGGAGGTTCCGATGCCCAGACAGCCGGCGAAACCCAAGGCCCCGAAACTCACACCCGCAGACTTCGAGTGGTTCTCGCTCGATAAATATCACCTCCCCAGCGACCTGCCCCCCGGCACGGCAGCCTACCTGCAAACTTGGGCTCGCTTAGTCGGCGACCGCGCCTTTCTCAAGGACCTCCTTGACAAGCGAGACGTCGACGGCAACCTCCAGCGTGCGACTGACATCTTTGAGCGCCTGAAGGCCAATCCCCTCCAAGATGCGGTATTTACCGTCCACTGGCGAAACAGTCACGAGTCGGATACCCAAACCGTCAAGCTGCTCACTGACACCGTCCTACTGGGCCTCCTCGACGCCCTAGACGGGACACACGGCAAGGTAACACCCACCAGTCCGAGACCCGTCGATGTTCTACTTGGCCGATTGCAGGACAGTCAGTCCATGCCGTTTGCCAGTCCCTACTCTCACTTGACCATCAACCTCGGCGCAACAAAAACGCAGCTCGTCCGAGACTTCAGCCGATTCATCGATTACTGGCATGCGCACGACGCGATCACGCCCGCCCGAAAGGTGCCCAGCGACGACCTGCCGCGATGGGCGGACATTTCCCTGCTCGCCTACACCGACCTGCGACTATACGCGACCTTGACCGGCAAACACCTTCCCGCACGTGTGTCGAACGCCCTGCTTGGCATTGACGATCTCGACACCTTGGACGACCGTATGGTTGCCCTAAAAAAGGCGTTCGATTGCATCAATTTTCTGACCCATCGAGCGCTGCAAGAAGAAGCTGAGGCACGACGCCCCGTACAACCAGTCAAGTCATGAGACCCCGAGGCTGTCAAGGGGCGATGACCGACAACTGATCGCCCCTCAATTTCCGATCTCGCTTTCATCAAACTCCGAATACACCCTGCCAAACACGGCAGTGGCCCTCAACCTTGGAGAACGTTGTGAAAGAGAGTCTCATCAGTCGCCCCGCCGCCGCAGCCTATCTCGGCGTTCAGCCTCAAACGCTTGCCGCATGGGCGTGCACCCAGCGCTACCCCCTCCCGTTCGTAAAGATCGGCCGTCGGGTCATGTATCGCCTCGCCGACCTTGAAGCCTTCGTCCTGGCCAACCGCCGCGACTTCGGCGCAATGGAGGTTCGTCATGCTGCCTAATACGTATACTCCGCCCGCATCGAACAGCTCGGTCAACTCGATCGACACGGCCACGCTTACGCCCAAGAAACGTAAGGGTCGCTTCGCCAAGCTTCCGGCATCAGAACTCGCAGGTCGACTGGCAACGCATACAGCCGAGACGAAACCTCGCCAGGCTCACATCGCCTACATCCAGACCAACCTTCCCATCAACGGCGCGTACGGCACCGCATCCGAATCGGCCGAAGTGCTGGAGCTCGCCCGTTTGTTGGATGAACGAAGTCGTGCCCTCAAAGTTGGCGCAGTTTCGAAAATTGCTTTCGGCGACGGGTGGGCTGAAGTCGTCCTCCAGTTGGCCGGCGATGTCGATCCCGAGAACCACGGTGAAGTCATCAAGGATGCTTTCGACAAGCTTCACGATTTCTTCGCCACTTCGCCTGCCTTGCGCCACAACCGCGCTGCCAGGAAAGCAACGTGGGAAGCAAGGATCGACGGCAGCACGATCGGCGACGGCAGTTTCTAGCAAGTTGAATTTCGAGAAATGGCGATGCTCTGATCGGGGCATCGTCTATTACTCATTTTTCAGCACTTGATCATTGGAAAAATAATTCATAATTCCGATTACTTTCGATGAACAATCCAAATTCCAGAGTTAACATAAGTACATATTTGATGAACATTACGTCATCAACAAGAAAACGAAAAGGCAAAGATGAATCGAAATCTAACAATCCGTGAAGCAATATACAACATGGGCGGAGCAACGATGGCCGCCAAAGAACTCAGCGTATCCACGAGCGCTGTCTATAAGTGGATTCGACTCGGCAGAGTGCCAAACTTGAGAATAGCCCGGAAGATGGCTGAAGCTTTGAAATGCAATGTGTTCGATCTTCGCCCGCCCCTCGCTCTTGCGAGTTGACAGCCGGAAGTCTCCCACTCAACATCGAGCACTGATCATTGAAGCAAAAAATAAAGCCCGTGTGAGGCTACAACCTCAACACAGGCCAGAAGTACCTTTTTTAATCTATATCATGAATTTTAACTCAAATGACAACCTAAATCTCTTAAAGCAGTACGAAGCACAACCTAGCACCATCGATTTCTCGATCGTCAATGAGCGAGCAATGAATGAAATTGAGAATGTTCTTGATCATTTCATCCCTGACGGCCAGTGGAAAGGTTCTGAATACGTTGCCTGCAACCCCACTCGGAACGACTACGAACCCGGCTCGTTCAAGTTCAACACGAACACGGGGCGATGGTCCGACTTTGCGACGGACGACAGCGGCGGCGACATTATCAGCTACGTCAAATACATCAGCGGATACGAATTCCAATCGGATGCAGCCCTTGCGATTCTTCGCTTTCTGGCCGACGGCAACAGTGAATCCCCCGGCGAGTCTCCGACGGTCAAACAGCAACCCAGCACGCCACGCCCGTCCCGAAAACCAACAAGTGCATCGGACGACCTCACCGTCGTCATGCCGGTTCCTGACGACATGCTCAGTCGTCGTCCGATATTCTTCGGCGCTGCACTCGGCCGACCTTCGAAGGTTTGGGAATATCGAGACGAAACAGGGGGACTGCTTTTTTATCAGCAACGCTTCGACACGGCCAAAGGAAAAGAATTTCGCCCTCTGTCCGTCTGGAAAGATTCGACAGGTTGGCAGCAATGGCGAAACGCGGCTCCGCCCTCCCCGAGACCAGCGTATGGTCTAGATCGTCTCGCCGCCAAGAAGGATGCCCCAGTCTTGTTCGCTGAGGGAGAAAAATCGGCCGACGCTGCTCAGCGCCTCCTCCCCGAATTCGTTGCTGTTACAACCCTGAACGGAGCAAAGTCGCCCGAGCATACCGATTTCACGCCCTTCGCAGGCCGACGAATCTACATTGCTCCCGACAACGACGAAGCCGGGATGTCCTACAAGAACAAACTCATCGACCTACTTCGTCGCGCCGGGGCCGAGGTCGCCGCAACGCTAAACCTGACAACCCTTCGTCAAGGTGACGGAGAACTGCCCAAGGGTTACGATCTCGCCGATGCCGAAAGCGACGGGTGGACGGCAGAACGGTTGGCCGGCCTCGGTGACACTTTGTGGGAACCGATCGCTTCATCTGTCGCACCACCGGCCGCACCGCTAGAACCAAAGACCATCAACAACTCGGCTCCCCGGGGTCCTGAGAAGAAAGCGGCGACAAAGAAAACCCTGGCCTTGCAAATCGCCGAGACTTTTGCCGAACGCCATTATGCCGGCCATCTGGTTCATCTCGGCAACCAGTTCCGGGCCTATGAAGCCGGTTGCTGGAATGCGCTGAATGTAGACTGCGACATCAAGCAGCGCCTGCTCCGTGATTTGGGGGACGCGGCTACGAGCGGAAAGATCAACGAAGCGGTGGAACTGCTTCGCATCGCACACGGCAAGAAGGACGAAGATTTCGGCCATGCCTCGGCGTTGATTTGTCTTCGGAACGGCACACTCGACCCGATCACTGGCAAGCTACTTCCACACGCGCCCGAACACTACCTGACGAACAGGCTGGAAATCGACTACGATGCCGCAGCCGAATGCCCACTGTGGTTGTCGACGCTCGCCGGCATCTTTCAGCCTGATCCGGATCGGGCGGAACGTATCCAGTTTCTTCAGGAATTCATCGGCTACTGCCTGATCCCCGACACCCGCATGCACAAGTTTCTCTGGCTGGTCGGTGCCGGCGGCAATGGCAAGTCGTTGGTACTCTCCGTCGTCGCAAACCTGATCGGCACGCACAATGTCGGTCATGCCGCCATCGAAAGGCTGGAAAACCCGAACGTCCGGGCCGAACTCCAGGGCAAGCTGATCAACATCAGTGCCGAAATGTCAGCCCAAGCGACCGTTTCGGACAGTTATCTCAAACAAATCGTCAGCGGTGACTGCATCGAGGCCGAACGAAAATTCGAACCGTCGTTTTCCTTCAAGCCCTATGCAAAGCTGATCGGGGCCACCAACACGCTTCCTCGCTTGCTGGATCATAGCGATGGCTTTGCTCGCCGAGCGGTCATCGTTCGCTTCAATCGTCAGTTTTCCGAAGCTGAGCGAGATCCCCGGTTGGAAGATAAACTGAAAACTGAGCTTCCTGGCATCCTCAACTGGGCACTTGCCGGACTTCAGACTCTACTTTCCCGTGGCCGCTTCATTCTCCCACCAAGCTCGGAGCAGGAAGTACAACGCTATAGGCTCAATTCTGATCCTGTCCGGCAGTTTGCCGAAGAGTTCTTGACGCCGAACACTGACAAATCAACGTGGCTCGGCAGCGCACTGCTCTACCAGGAGTATAGGGATTGGGCGCGTGATAACGGCTTCGTTCCCTGCGCTAGCAACCTTTTTGCCGAGAGGTTGCAAGCCGTCGGGTTCGAGAAAATTCGGCTCAAGGAGGGGATTCGCTGGCAAGCCGCCTATGCTCGGGATTCGCCCTCAATTGAAGTCTCGGCAGTCAACCCGGATGCCGCAAGCCAGTATCAGGTCTGAGGAAAGGTGTAGGGTGATGTAGGGCTGGTGTAGGGTCTGACTTGCACCCTACACCTCGCAATACCTTACCCAGCAAGGCTGAGCGGGAAGTGGTGTAGGGTATGTAGGGTTTTTCTCAAACAATTGGAAAATTTCTTATCCAATTGAGATAAAAGCCAGAATAGGCCCCACAATAAATTTCATAAGAAATTTGCTCAAAACCCCACAGACCCTACACCAATTCCAGCAAACCCTTTATCTATAAGGCTCTCCCGAGTGTAGGGTACAAGCCAGACCCTACACCAGCCCTACATCACCCTACACCAAGCCGCCTCCCACCTAAATCACCGGCATCAGAGTTCCTCGGCCGACAATCTGTCAGGGATCCATAGCCTACGCCGACGATGAAAATCGGCAGCAGGCACACAATACTTTGGATTGCTTCCATGCGGCAACGAGCGCGTCGATCATCGCCATACTGAATTACTGGCGTGATAGTCTGTCAGAGACCCGACAAGAACTTCGGTCCTACGTTGGGTATCCTGGCGGCACTTACCAAAAGACCACGGAGACCAGAAATGTTAATTACATATGATACAGTTCAGTCTATTACGGAAGAAGAATTCCTCAAAAAAACAATCCCACGCTCTGAATTTGAGAATCCCGAAAAATACACGAAATCGAATGAAGAGGATATTTCAAAAATTGAGCGCCTCCTCGATGTTCGAGAGGGCACCCTTGCGAGGGACAGCTATTTTCTACAAAAATACATCTGCCCATGCAGCCGGAGCCTCACCATATACGATTTCGCATTTACCGCGTTGATTGACGCAAATCACAACAAATCACTGATTTTGCATACCTTGGTAGGGGCGAAGAGGATAGTTAATAAGCCTCGAATTACCCGCTGTAGCGCTTGTAGCCGACAGTCGTCCACGCCACTGACTTACAGCATGGAAGTAAATCAATACGGATGCAGTACAACATAAATGACAATCCTCCGTCGCCTGGACGGGACGGAGAGCAAATCTTCCAAGCTCATCCGAGACCGACACCAACGCCTGATACACGCGCATGCATCCCACTGATCCAATTACCGCACTCCACCAAAGTCTTGCCGCCCTCGAAGCCACGTTGACTAATCGGCCAGCGCTCATTACAGGCATTCAGGGCGTTCGCATCATGCGACTTGTCGCACTCATGTCCGGCAATCCGTTTCGAGGGACTCCAGTTGAGTGGCCAATTTAAAATCATGTCATTACATAAAGAATCTGCAAATCTTGCCCGACTAGCATCTGCGGATTTGTACATAGCGAGGTTGACTTAAGATTCCCTGTCAACCTGGAAGGTTACGAGCCCAATCCGACTCAGGGTTATTTAGCCCTGTCCTTGCTATTCAGCCCCCTTTCCATGTACGATTTCGATTTGCCTATTATAAATTTTCGTTACTTCGAAGTAATATGTCTTCGCATTTCCGCTCACATCAGTAGTATCAAGCGCGTCGTACCGAGAATCGCCTCTCATGATGAGAGTCTGCCGCGTCAAACGTAGCTTTCTTGCTATGAGCCATGAATATTCTTCACCGTCATCGGCAACGTGAATGGCCGTTTCGGGAGACAATCCATCCCCGCTATGGGCGATGTCCTGAGTGATACCAAAGAGATAGAGTCGCATCTTGGATTGAGCATCGGCATTGCCTGCCTTGCCGAGCAAGTAACTATAATTGGAGATAAGGCTAAAAATCGGAATATCATGAATCGGCCGAACCTTCTCGACCTCCCGAATTTTGGCTAGAGCTCCACTAAAGTTACCTTGTTGAGCCAATTGCATGGCTTGCTTTCCCAACTTTCGACACAAATTAATGAGATCAGGATAGCTGAAGCTGTTGTCAGCTAAAAACTGAATGCGTTTCTCGTGAGCTTTCCTATAGGCTTCTGCATACTGCCCACTAAAAGGCAGTGGCAATGGATCAAACGGGTTGGAAGTCGAGCGGGAGATCGACGCCATCGCCCGAGGATTGATTTCGAAATATACAAGAGCTGGCTGACCGCCAGTTGATTGGCCTGAATAAGTTACTTTCTGCAAGGATACGTCATGATATTGATACCCTTGAATATTTGAAATGCTTGCCGAGTGCAAATTCATCCACTCATGAACTTCGGCGAATGTGATGACTCGAACAGGATCATCAGGGTTACTGCCACTACCGATATGATTATTTAGAATATCGGCCATTGCGTGTGCACGAGTACGACAATCATCTGACAGTGGCCGATTGAAATGCCCGTAGATGTTGGAACACAATGCCTGCACGTCGTAGTCGGGGAATTCATCCAACGGTGCGTATTTTGTCAGTTCCGACAGACGACGAAGGGCGTCCCCTCCTCTTCCTGCTCGGTCCAGTTCGTTCGCTTCCTTTGCTGTCGCCTCAATGTCACGTGAGAGTTGTTGGAGGTCAATTTTATTGTCCTGCGCAAGCTTCTGCCTTTGCGACAGAAGCTGATCGACAACCGAAACGGAACTCTGCGATAAAACATTACCCGAAAGAGCTGTAACGAAAAAACAAATTAGGAATTTTGCTCTACGCATGATCCATTAAATTCCAAAGAAGTCTTCAATTTTTTAACCTTATCACTACGCCCAATCACCCACCTTTTTGCAAATATGGCTATTCAGGTTCACGCCGCACGAAATCTCCATCAGTGCGTGTTACCCCACCTGATCCCGACGAGATGAGCAACTCGTTGGCATACCGTCGATACAACCAGCCTGAGCAAGCCGCCCCAACGTACGTACCGACAAACATTGTCAGCGTCTCTATTGCCAACCTCAAATAAGTTACGCCAACAAATCCTCTCTTCGCCAACATCCAGGCGCCGACGTAGCCGACAAACATCAAGCACAAGTTCGGCAAACCTGCGATGAAGTGAGTAATCAAGATGCTCCCCACATGGCCGCTGGTGTCATGCCAGCCAGCTCGCCAAAGCATTTTCCGTTCAAGCGCAGCCTGACAGTACAACAAACTTACCCGGGCCATTAAATAGAATAAAACCAATAATATCAAAACAATCAAAACACATGACGCAGAAATTATCTGCGCCCTCGACCACCCCGATCCGTACCGAACAATACCGAACGTTATTAAAACTGCGACAATACCTGATATCAGCAAGATCCCAAAACCGACCACCACGGACAGTTTTATAAACCCCCACAATCCTCGATTAAATATACTTCTCAACCTTGCTTCACTTTTACTCGACACCGTGTAGCGCATAACGAACACCCAAACACATGCCACAACAGCTAACACAATCGAATTCAAGATTCTCGAAAATTGACTGAAATGCGCATAGACACCAGCACCTCCGATCAGATATTGAGAAATGATATATTGAGCCCGGTAATACCCAAGCAATATCGCTGCCACCGCAATAGCCAGGACGGGTTTCGCAGCAACAGCTGACACTGCATCCTTCCATGCCCCTCTGACGCACTGCCAATTATTTATTTGACTCATTTCCACCCCGTTTCAAGTCGAATCATAGAACTCCTCGCAACTTGGAAATTCAATGGCCCGTTCGTCGAATACTTTAGTCCACCGTAGAACAGTCGGAGGCGGTGGCTATTTCGCTCCCTGCCAAACAACAGAGCCGTCGACCGCATAAACCCTGCACCCTTGATGCTTTTGACCGCAATGGTCGAGCGAGTACTTGACCGGGTCGGGACCGAGCGCCGAGGCATCCCAGCCACCATCGGGGGCAATGGTGAATACTCGAGGTCGAGGAAATTGTAGGAATTTTTGATATCCGGCTCTTCCACTGTCGTTCAGATACGGAACCGCTGTCGCGTCGTCCAGCTTGGCGAAGTTGCTGGCGGGAGGTGCCGGTGTCGGCCGGGTCCAAACGACCGTGTTGTCCACGGCATAAAGACGGCAGCCAGGTCCCCGTTGGCTGCATAGTTTTATCGCCTGCACCATCGGATCAAAGCCGCCCGTTGTAGACGCGGCGCCGTGCAACCCAATCGCAAATGCTCGGGGCAACGGCCGTTCGAGAAATTTCTTGTAGTACGCTTGCCCAGCGACGCCCAAGTACGGCAAAGCGTCTACATCGTCAATCGCCGCATAACCGCTCGCTGGCGGAACTGGCGTTGGCATGTATTCGGGGTTAACCTCCGTATGAGGCATACCTATCCGGGACAGAAATGCGTCGAGCTTCGGAACCCACAGTGGCAAAGCCTCGGCCGACCCAAGCATGTTATGAGAATCTGTGCCGAATGCACCGTATGCGACCAGTTCCGCCGATCCTCCTGCTGAAACATAGCGCTCATATTCGGCGTGCCACGTGTCTTTCGAGAACACCTTGTCGTTGTCTCCAAAGAACCAGATCGAGGGTAACTTGCTATGTGCTCCCAATTCTCCAGCTGCGTTGATCAAGGCGCGGCTGGAAAAAAGACAATCTGACTCATCCATGCCACCGGCAAAGCTGACCAAGCCGTGTACGCCCGGCACGTCCATCGTTCCAACCGCAAGGGTGTTCCATCCACCAAAGCTTTGTCCGGCAACGACGATTCGAGCGCCATCGATCTTCGGCTGCGTCTTCATATACTCGATCACAGCTCTGATATCTTGCGCATCGTCGATGCCAGTCGCAGCATAGTCGCATCCATGATGTGCTTGATGGCCCTGCGATCCGGCATAGCCACGCATCATCGGCAGGACAACGGCATACCCTCTCGACAAAAAGTAGTAAGCCGAAAAGGTCAAGTGGTAACGAGGTTGTTCCGGCGGTGGCATGCTTCCATTCGCACCGTGATTCATAACAGCTAGGGGGAATGGTCCCGGTCCATCCGGAACGTACAGTGTCGCTTGTAGCAGGATTGAATTACCGTCAGCACTCGGAATCGAGATAACTTGCTCGTGACGCAGAGCAGCCTCGGGAGCTTTTACGCTATCTACATCGTCCGCATGCGCAAGAGGCACGTATGCGTGAAGATACGTAACGGCAATGAGCAGACAAAATTTCCAGAGCTTGTGCATTTTCAAGGCGAGCCAAGTGTAGAGATAGAAGACATATCCAAGCGCCCAAGCTTCGCTGCCAAATCAATGCGAGCGTTGTCCCAATCCGTCAGCGCCTGAATCTTTCGCTCCTTGGCATTGGCCAAAGTAGTCTGCGTGTTGAGCAATTCGAGGATGTTGCCAACGCCGACGTTGTAGCGATGCTCCGCAGCGGTATACGCTTGTTGAGCGATCGCTAGCAGCGACGTGCTATGGGCTGCGCTCTCGGACGCAGCTTCCAATGCGTAGTAGCTGTTCCAAACGTCCAATCCAACCTTGAGCCGAGTTTCCTCTAGCGTGTCTTGCTGCCTCTCCGCCACGGCACGAGCTTGGTCGATCTGATAGCCTCTCCCGAACCCTTCGAATATCGGAATGGAAACCTGAATGCCAATGTAGGCGTCGTGGCCAGTTGACGGATACGTCGGCAGTCCCAATCCCAAGCTTTGAGGCTGGTTGTCCCGGCTGTATTTCCCGACCAGACTGATGCTCGGCAGTCCTTGCGCACGGGTTTGCGCAACCTTCGCCACAGCGGCGTCGTACTGCGCCTGCGCCGCTACAACGCTGGGATGAGTACGCTTGACTTCGTCAATCAGTCTGGCGATAGACTCAGTAAAAGTCTTCCCTGGGATGACGGTTTCGGTGACAGCCGGTACGTCGGTCACAGCGGAGGGATCGTAGCCCATATCCGAAGCCAGCGTTCCGATCGTCGATCGGGCGTCACTGCGGGCCTTGGCGAGGTTCAGAAGCGCCTGCTCATGCTGTGCTTGCGCTTGCAGTGCGTCAGTAATCGGCACCACTCCTTTGTCGACCTTGGCCTGAGCGGCCGCTGCGCTTTGCCTCGTCATTACCTCTATATCCTGGGCCGCATCAAGCGCCGCCCGAGCAGCTTGGGCCGCATAGTAGTCTTTGGCAACAGCGGCAAAGGTCGATTGCAGCGAGGCATTCTGTGTCGCCCGTGCAGCTTGAAAAAGCGATGACGCATTTCTGAGTGCTGCCTCACGCCCCCCGAAGTCGTACAGGAGCCAGTTCAACGAGACGCCTTCCGACTGGACTGTCGACGCGTAGTTCGAACTGAGCGTCGGATGATCGGTGACGTTTCTGACGGAGCTATCCCGAACACCCTGCCAGTTACCAGTGATGGTCGGCAGATATGCCGCACGAGCGACACCGACAGCGGCTGCTTGAGCCTTGACGTCCGCCCATGCCTCTCGGGTTTTCGGATTGCGACACAGCGTGCGTTCAACCGCATCATTCAGTGTCAATGGAGAACTCAACGAACCGAATTCGCAGGTGCTGTTGGCCGGGACCATATCGTCGGCCGCGCTGACTGGAATGGACTGTTCGGCACGCAGTGGATCGAACGCAAGGACGGCCGGCGGGATGGTCGACATCACAACGGTTGCTGCCATGAGCAGCCAGATCGATGGCTTAACGCTCATGCATGCTCTCCTGAGCGCCTTCGACAAGCGGACCCAGCAGATACTGAGCGACCGTTTGTTTTCCTGTCTTGATCTCCGCCTTCACGGTCATGCCGGGTGTCAACGCGATCCAGCGGTCGTCGATTCGCATTCGATTCGACGCCAATCGAATGCGCAAGGTGAATGCCAAACCGAGCTTCTTGTCCTGCACGGCGTCGTTGGACAGATCGACCACCGTGCCTTCGAGCATCCCGTATCGGCTGTATGGAAAGGCATCAAGCTTGACCGCCGCTCGTTGACCCAGCTTCAGGAAACCCACGTCCTTGTTTTCAACAGTCGCTTCCACTTCAACGGCATCATCGGGAACAATTTCCATGAGCGCCTGAGCGGTCGTGACGACCCCACCGAGGGTATGGGTAGCAAGCTGCTGAACCGTGCCACTGACTGGAGACGTCAAACTGAGCAAGGCTTGGCGAGTTTGGGCTTTGGTTTCATCGTTGGTGCTCTGCCTCAGTTGTTCCGTGGCCTTCTCCAAATCGTCGAGTTGTTCTCGGCGAAACTGCGAGGCCGTCTGCGCAATGTCCGCCCGTTGCTCCGCTATGCCGGCCGCAAGTTCGTGTGCATGACTGCGCTGTGCGGCCAACTCGTGCTCTTGGTTCAAAGCGGTCTGTTCCTTGTCCAGGTAGTCGTTCTTTGCGACGTATTTGTCAGCCGACAGCGCCTTGTAATCATTTGCCTGAGCACGCGCCAACGGAGCCGTCGCAACCAGTTTGGCGATCTCCTGGTTGGTACTGTCGAGTTCGGCCTCCCGCTTAGCGAGCTCGCTTCGAGCGGCGCTCAGCTTGTCCTGGTACTCACGATACATACCGGCAACGAGATGTTTCGCCTCGTCCTGGCGCTCCGGTGTTGCTCCGTCTATCCTGGAAACTTCCGGCTCTCGCCCGGATTGCAACGCACCTAGCAATGCCTCTGCCCGAGCAGCGGCGAAGGCAGCATCCTGCTTGGACGATTTAGCCTTGTCTTCATCCGCAGCGGCTTGAGTCGTATCGAGCTTCACCAGGAGATCACCGGCTTTGACGCGCTGGCCATCCTGGACAGCGATCTCCCTGACCACACCCGTGATCGCCGGCTGTATCACTTTCACTTTGGCATCTGGAACGAGCTTTCCACTCGCCGTCGCAACGATGTCGAGTTTGGCAAAGCAGGCTATCAATACCGTCGATGCGGCCAGCAGCATGATCAAGCGGGCGGTCCAGCGAGGCGCTGGATGCACCGGCGTTTCGACCAGTTCAAGATGTGCCGGCTGGAAGGCAAGCTCGTACTCAAGCTTGGCCGGACCGTCGAGCTGATGACGGATATTCCATGCGGCTGCCCAGACCGATCGATATCGGCGCAGGAGATCAAGCAAGGCGTGAAAACGAATCGACATCGTCATCACCCCGCCTGAAGAGAAAGCAAGTGGGCGTAGTAGCCGCCGGTCGCCTGCAATGTTTCATGCGTACCGAGTTCGACAATGTGCCCCTTGTCCATTGCGATGATCTGGTCCGCATGGCGAACCGTACTCAGACGGTGGGCGATGATGATCACCGTGCGGCCGGCGCAGATCGCACTCATGTTGTTCTGAATCACGCGTTCTGTCTCGAAATCGAGTGCGCTCGTCGCCTCGTCGAAAATGAGAATCCGGGGATTGGTCAACAACGCACGGGCGATGGCGATTCGCTGTCGCTGCCCGCCTGAAAGGTTGCTGCCATGCTCTTCCACGAGGGTGTCGTAGGCTTGCGGAAGCTCGCAAATGAAGTCATGCGCCCCAGCCAGTTTGGCCGCATGCATGATGGCCGCCATCGGAGCACCCGGGTCCGCCAAGGCAATGTTTTCTCGGATCGATCGGTTGAACAAGTAGTTCTCTTGAAGCACGACGCCGATGTATCGCCGAAGCCACGCAGGATCGGCAAGTGCCAGGTCGACGCCATCGATACGCACTGTTCCGTGTTCGGGCACATAGAGACGTTGCAGAAGCTTGGTGAGCGTGCTTTTGCCGGACCCCGATCGGCCAACGATGCCAATGACCTGACCCGCTCGTATATCCAGCGATACATCGTCCAGAACCGGCTGGCCGTCCGGACGGTATCGGAACCGAACATGCTCGAATCGGATATCGCCCTTGATCGCCGGCATCGATTGACTACTCTGCCGCAGCTCGGTTCGAGTGTTGAGAATGTCTCCCAACCGACTCATCGAAATGCCGACTTGCTGGAAATCCTGCCAAAGTTGAGCGAGTCGCAAAACAGGTGCAGCAACACGCTGCGACATCATGTTGAACGCAATCAATTCGCCGATCGTCAGCTTGCCGTCGATCACGAGCTTGGCGCCCAACAGAAGCGTGCCCAATGACACGAGCTTGCCGATGTACTGAATCAGTTGTTGACCGATGTTGCCGAGCTGCGTAACACGGAATCCGGAGGCTACATACGCAGCCAGTTGCATCTCCCACTTCTTGGCAAACTGCGGTTCAACCGACATCGACTTGACTGTTTCGACACCCGATACGGTCTCGACAAGGAACGATTGATTGTCGGCACCTCGTGCAAATTTCTCGTTGAGTCGACGACGCAGGACAGGAACGATGGATGCGGATATGCCAGCGTAGATCGGCAGAGAAAGTACGACTACGATCGTGAGCCAGACGCTGTAAAAACACATGACAGCGATGAACACGACCGAGAAGAACAGATCGATGACGGCCGTCAATGCCTGGCCCGTCAGGAAGTTTCGAATGCTTTCGAGTTCACGAACCCGGGCGATCGTGTCACCAACTCGACGCACGCCGAAATACGACAACGGCAAAGCGATCAAGTGCTTGAAGAGGCGTGCCCCAAGCTCGACATCGATCCGGTTTGTGGTGTGCGAGAAGATGTAGTTTCTCAAGCCGGTCAACATGACCTCGAACGTCGAACTGAGAAGCAGCGTGATACCGACGACAGCCAGGGTGTTGTAGGTATGGTTGACGAGCACCTTGTCCATGATCACCTGGAACATCAGCGGCGTCACGAGACCGAATACCTGCAAGACGAACGAAATTGCCAGCACCTCTAACAGCAGCCTGCGGTACTTGACGACAGCTGGGATGAACCATGAGAAATCGAACTTCGCCAACTCGCCGGTAAGGGACGCTCGGGATGCGAACAAGAGCATACTTCCCGTCGAGCGACTGATGATTTCCTCCAGCGAATGAAGCGTGGGCTGAGTTGAGTTAGCCTCGAACACGAGCACGGAGGCGCCATCACGGCGTGCGATGATGAAGTGTCGCCCCTCTTTGTCGAGGCAAAGCGCCGGCAGTGGCGACCTATCCAGTCGATCCGTTCGCAGCGGCGCAAGTCGGGCCCTCAATCCTATCGACCGGGCACACAAGATCAATGCTTCAGCATCGAACGGCTGCTCGCCTTGAGCTGCAGCATGGCGCAATTGAGCGGAATCTGTAGCGATACCGTGGAATCGTGCAATGGTGACCAGACAGGCCAAAGCCGGATCAGTTGAGGCGTGTGTAAATTCTTCGTTTTTTTCGGGGGCGTTCACTTGCCGTACCTCTATCAAAGCTCAATGGGTCGATCACCCACGTCGTAGCTCAAAGTAACTTTGCCTGTCGCGTATTGAGCTCTGGTTTATCCCAGAAGCTGGTTCCTGCGTATTTTGCGAAGAGGTCCGGTGGAATACAGGGCTTCCGAGATTGGTACTCAACCTTGCTTCTTACCTTGTGCAAACCGGGCATGCCCAAGTGCGCATCGTAGTCGGGCTCGTCGTACACCACGTTCTCGAAATCGTGCTCGAACCACCGCTCATCGATTTCACGATAGAGTGATTTCAGGATCTTCTCGGGTTCTCGAACCAATCGATCGTAAGAGACCAGAATGAGGCGTTTCGCCTCCATTCCAAACCACGCCTCACGCAGCGTACTCCAAGGATGCCCGATCAAGCCACGCTCCGTCTCCATCAAAGACTCTGCGCGTGCATACACCGAACCGCCAGGTTGGAAATTGAACATCCTGGATAGCTGGAGTGGATTTTTTGACAGCATTTTCTCTACGCTATCGATAATCCACCCGATTTCACGAACGCAGCAGATGATGCGTGCCTGAGGATACAAGGCTGCGAGCAACGAGGCTCGACCAGTCCACGTTCGATTGGTATCAAAGACCACTTGGTCGGCAGCACCAGGATAATAAGAATCGAATATCCCTCGCAAAATATTCGATCGCTTTTCGTCATCAAAGAATGTGCTGAACTCTCCACCGCACATCTTTCCATGCACAGTCCCACAAAGCAGGGCGACAGGGCTTGTCATCGCAGCGGAAAAGCGAGGATTCTGACGAAGTAATGCGCAAAGCAAAGTCGAACCCGAACGTGGCAACCCCGAAATCAAATGCAGTTTCGTTATCATTGAAAATCTTATACTTGGTTTTCAAATCACAAGTTCCGCAGGCGACAAGACTTCGTCGCCTGCGAAAGTGAGGTGACCCTACCTTAGCTAGTGCGCTCCAGCTAGCAACTGAACATGCTGCGACGCCTGTTCTGCTGGAGCAATCGACGTGCTGGTCGCCGAGGATGATGGAGCATGACCCGCCATCGCTTGAATCAACGCTGCGGTTTGAGCCGAAGAACCATAGAGAGCTTGGATCCCATTTAGGTCCGTTTGATCCAAGGTCTGATTGCTGGAGGTGAGGTCGTAGTTCATGATCGACGTCGTATCCGCATTCTCGGCCAACCCTAACGCGTGACCGATCTCATGCAGCACCGTCTGTGAGAACGTCGCATCGGTTCCCGAATACTTCAATTCGCCATGGGCACCCGGGGTCAGCGCATCTTGAGCTGACGATTCCAACTGAATCTGCGTTCCTGCCGAAAACACGCCCTTCGAGCTGTTATACGTTGTCAGTCCAATAGCGCCCGTTTGACTTGTATCGAGATTCCCCCAACCGATACTGATATCGGCTTGAGAAGGTGAGGACACTTCGACAAATTGGAGCCCCGACGCTGCCGCCCAGGTGGCAAATGCCTGATCAATTTGATGCTGTTCAGTCTGGTCGAACGCACCGTTCGTTGTGCCCATGCTCCACGTCACCGTTGGATCATTCCATCGAGCGCCTTCCAGGACGTTGGCGCTATTGCCGGCCGACGTAGCCGTATCCGTCGACATCTCGGTTGCTTGCGCCAGACCTTGTTTCACAGCCGCAGCACTCAGGCCTTGTGATTGTTCGAGCTGTGCGAGTTGCGCCGCACCTTGGTCCAATTCGGCGTTGATTGTTTGCCGATTGCCTGAAAAGCCAAGACCGGTTCCTCCATCATCGGGGGGAGGCTCCTCATCTCCGCCGCTGGGATCGCCCGTACCACCGCTTCCACCCGATGATGTGCCATCGTCAACATAATCAACACCGCTCCAGCCGCTACCAGAATCGTCGTTGCCTGTTACGATATCGCCCGTTGTGGATCCACTAAAATCGACCGTATCTCCACTGCCGTCTACCTGATCATGCTGGCCATCGATATCGATCGTGTTTCCGCCATCCAATGAGATTCCATCGTTACTCCCGTCGACGTTTGCTTGACTGTTTGCGTTGATCCAGATCCCCGTACCCTGACCGTTCGCTGTTTTTCCGCCAAATACATCTCCACTGGCATTAATGGTGTCAAAAACACCATTCGTGTCGGTGACGTACGTCAGCGAGTTCGCAGTCGCGTTGATCGTGTCACCACCTCCATACGCGCCCATGCTGTCGCCACTGTTCACCGCGATGCCATTGTTATTGCCATAGACGTTCACCTGTGCGTTCGTAGCCAGCCAGACACCCGTTCCTTGTCCGTTGGCTACCGTGCCGCCGAACGTGTCTCCGCTTACGTTGACGTTGTCATAGGACCCGTTGGTGCTGGCAACGTACGTCAGCGAGTTTGCGGTCGCGTTGATCGTGTCACCACCTCCATACGCGCCCATGCTGTCGCCACTGTTCACCGTGATGCCATTGTTATTGCCGTCGACATTGGCTTGCGCATTCGTGGCCAGCCAGACGCCCGTTCCTTGTCCGTTGGCTACCGTGCCGCCGAACGTGTCTCCGCTTACGTTGACGTTGTCATAGGACCCGTTGGTGCTGGCAACGTACGTCAGCGAGTTTGCGGTCGCGTTGATCGTGTCACCACCTCCATACGCGCCCATGCTGTCGCCACTGTTCACCGTGATGCCATTGTTATTGCCGTCGACATTGGCTTGCGCATTCGTGGCCAGCCAGACGCCCGTTCCTTGTCCGTTGGCTACCGTGCCGCCGAACGTGTCTCCGCTTACGTTGACGTTGTCATAGGACCCGTTGGTGCTGGCAACGTACGTCAGCGAGTTTGCGGTCGCGTTGATCGTGTCACCACCTCCATACGCGCCCATGCTGTCGCCACTGTTCACCGTGATGCCATTGTTATTGCCGTCGACATTGGCTTGCGCATTCGTGGCCAGCCAGACACCCGTACCTTGTCCGTTGGCTACCGTGCCGCCGAACGTGTCTCCGCTTACGTTGACGTTGTCATAGGACCCGTTGGTGCTGGCAACGTACGTCAGCGAGTTTGCGGTCGCGTTGATCGTGTCACCACCTCCATACGCGCCCATGCTGTCGCCACTGTTCACCGTGATGCCATTGTTATTGCCATAGACGTTCACCTGTGCGTTCGTAGCCAGCCAGACGCCCGTTCCTTGTCCGTTGGCCACCGTACCGCCGAACGTGTCTCCGCTTACGTTGACGTTGTCATAGGACCCGTTGGTGCTGGCAACGTACGTCAGCGAGTTTGCGGTCGCGTTGATCGTGTCACCACCTCCATACGCGCCCATGCTGTCGCCACTGTTCACCGTGATGCCATTGTTATTGCCATAGACGTTCACCTGTGCGTTCGTAGCCAGCCAGACGCCCGTTCCTTGTCCGTTGGCCACCGTACCGCCGAACGTGTCTCCGCTTACGTTGACGTTGTCATAGGACCCGTTGGTGCTGGCAACGTACGTCAGCGAGTTTGCGGTCGCGTTGATCGTGTCACCACCTCCATACACACCAACGTTATCGCCAGTTGCTTCGCTGATGCCGTTGTTGCTGCCATTGACGTTGACTGACGCATCGCCAGCAAGGTGAATTCCGCTTGCTTGATTACCCGCCGTCGTGCTGCCGAATTGGTCGCCGCTTCCGTTGATGGTGTCGAAAGTATTTGCCGTGTTACTCAGCGTCACTGACGTATCTGCTGTCGTATTGACGGTGTTGCCAGCGCCCGAGATGTTCAAGGTATCGCCACTGCTACCGGTGACTTGATTCGAGTTGCCGTTAACTGTGACGCCGTCAGACCCTGCGGCATCAACCGTAGCTCCCGAACCATTGACGGCACCACCTGAGTTTGCCTGGAACGTCACAGTCGATGCAGCACCGGTCGCCGACAAGTTCACGTTGTAACCGACACCGGTAAGTTGGAAGGTGTCGCCAGCTTGCGCGTTAATTACGTGATTACCGTTGAGGATCGTCGTGTCGTAGTCTGCACCGTTTACATCGATGGTGTTGGCGTTCGTAGTAAAAGTTACACCAGATGCGTTCACATCTGCAGTGGAAGACGGATTGGTGAACGTCTGTGTCTCCGCGCCGGAACCCGAAAAGTTTTGCGTTGACACTACGGCGCCCGTGCCGTCGCTCATGGTTGCAGAATAGCTGCCGTCCGAGTTATGAGTATAGGTGATGGTGGATGCAATGCCCCCAGTTGAGCCATAATAAACAGCCGTACTAATCTGGGAATTCGCAAAATTCAACGTCTCCTTCGTTCCATCCGAGAAATACATCGTCGTTGACGTGATCGTATTGGCACTTGAATTGTAATTTACCGATACGTTAGTCAAGTCTTCTGAGCCATTCAATCCAAAATTTGAATGAATCAGATTCTCCTGCGCTGGCCTGAAAAATTGATTCACTCCAGTGACGTTACCGGAATACAATTGCGTGAACGTCAGATATCCAGAATTTGTCGAATTGGGTACTGCCGGGAAATTCCCCATAACCCCTGATGATGCATCAACCAGTGCCGAAAAATAGTCAGCAGGCGGGGTTCCACTAGAGGCACCAGCGTATACCGAATCGGCAATTGCTTGCAGAGCACCGTTGGCATGCGCAGCGCCTTCCCCATTTAAACCTATCTGAACCCCTTGTGCCAAATAGATTTCCCGCTGGACAACTGCATTGTTCGCAAATGATTGCTGCTCTGACAGTATCGCCACTGAAGTTGCAATTCCGCTAAAACTGGGATCGTTTGGCGAAAGAAGGAGTGATTCATAAAGGGCCTGATCATTCTGATATTCCTCAAATTTACCCAACTCATAGCTCAAATCCGTAATTATATTGTTTTGATTACTTTGATACGCACCATTTCTATTTACTCCGACATCAATTTGAAGTTGCCCCAGATTATTCGTAGCAGTGTTAAGCGTGCCCGTGTTGAAGTTATCAATGCTAAACGGCAACGCCTTGCCATCGTTCACGGCAGCCTGGTAGTCATTCAACTCCTGAACCAAGGTTGGACTCGAGTTGATCAGCGCCAGGGTCGCAGCGGTAGGCTTCGTCAGACCGCCCCAGAAGGTTTCGTTACCAGTTATCGGCGTCGCCATCGTCATTTCTCTAAAAATAAAATTAACAGACAGATCCTCACTTTAACGAGTAAGGAACGAAATTAAGCTCAGCGAAACAACATACATCCAGAAGAAAGCAGCACTCCACTCTTCTGATACTAAAATCCAGCTTCATCTGAAGTAAAATTATTTTGCCTGAAGAATATAGATCTTGCGCATACCCCATTCACCCCATATGATTCAATTCCCATAACAATCGGATCATCGAGCGTTCCCCATCGACTCCTAACACTTAATCGCCCCGGCGATTCAGAATAATACGCATTAGGAAAATATCTCTTAATCTCCGTCTCCGACAAACATAACTTATTCGGATCGATGTCGAATTGGATAAATATTTTACGATGCATCGGATTAATCACATCAATAGAGTACGGATTGAAGCATTTTGAAGTAGATGCATTTGGTTGAGTTGCGATATAAGATGGAGCACTTTGATAGCGATAGCGTCGGCCAGTCCATTTCCCTAAATTTTGATTACCTATTGAACATTCATAGACCATGTTGCCCACGCCGCTTTCCGGCTCGCCGCCGGCCAACCTTATACCGAACAAATTGGAGAAATATGCATCATCATTGAGCCTATTACTAGAAACGAATAATTTAATTTTCCCCAAAAAATCATCCGCGCCTGAATTCCCGCCCATATCATTAGCAGTTTTCAAATCCTTACCTGCTGAAACGGAAGGCCCCATCGCACAAAAAAGAACGGAAAACACACTCAAAATTATGGCGATCTTTTCTTTAATTTGTTTCATTTTAAATGGAAAAATAAAGTCAATCGATAAGATCAATGATTGTATGACATCACTCGAAACCTGACTGAACACGCAATTTATCGGACAAATTTACCAGTCGATGTCAAATATAGCAACAATTCACATATGAACAGATTGGCACAATTACATTACGAAATATTTCTGAATTATTTTTGAAAGAACTTACCCCACCGAATCCCACAAATACTAATAAATTAACAACTTGTCATTGATTATTCATGAAAATATTGACATTTCCCTCACGAAACGAGCATCTAGTTGATGAAACCAAATTAGCCACACCCAACACACTGCAAGAAATTTTTACTAGAAGAGGTCTTTAGCAATTCTCTATTGAATCACTGCCTCTTAGGATCCTGTCAACGCACCGACGAGCCTAAACAGGCCCTGATAGCTCCGCCAAGCTAAAAAAGCTCTCGCCATAGCAAGAGCAACAGACATTTCACTGCCCGATAAAGCAGTTCAGCAACCTCTGTCCGAAGTAGAGCCAGGCGACGCCGATGACGATCCAGACGACCGGAGCGATGACGAGCCAGAAGATAGCGTGGAGGAGGATCATTGCTCATTCCTTTGTCTCGAAGCGACACGACGATCGAGCTTGGACTTCAGACTCGCATTGCCAGCACCGCCACCAGCTTCAGCATCGGCTCCACCGCTATCTTCCAGGTAGAACTCTTCGACAACAGCAGGAACGTCTTCGCTCGACTCCTCGAACACACCGTTGCCGAACCCGAGCCGTGCTGCAACGTCGAGTGCGGCTTGGTCGAAGCCTTCAGCCTTCCGCTCACCTTCGACCTTGCGAGCATATGCAATGGCCTCTGTCAACTTGAAGCCGGATCTGGCAACAAGATCGACGTAGTAGATGGCTGTGCGATAGCTTTGCGTGGTTGACTTCCCCCGAAGTCGAAGCTCCAACGGCATGGATGCAAGCAATCCGCTCGACACCGCACTGAAGTAATGAAGCCGCGCCGCCAATGTCCGGATCGAGTTATACGAGGTGGTTCTGAAGATGAACGTGCCGAATTCGTCATCATCGCCGATTACGACGTTCAACCGACCGTACGGCTTACACTGCCCATTACTATAGGAGCAGGCGTCCGGCGACGGGCAAGGCAGAGCTTCGATCCCTTCATTTGTTACCCGCCGACATGTCTCGCCATTGCCCACACACATCGGCCGGCCAGTGTCCCGATCGAACAGCGAATATTCTGACCGCAGATTCAGGTCAGGATCGTTGAACAGCAACTGGATCGGAATCGAGCGCAGCTTTCCGTTACCGCTGGCCACGCGCAGTGCCTCGTCGAAGGGATGAAGAATCCACCCATCCCGATTCTGAACTTGGGTGGTGACCGTGAACTGATCGTCCTTCTCGGGGAGACGCTTGCCGTTCTTCTCGACAACACGGCCAATCGAAATCCGCCCAATGACAGGCGGCGTGATTGCAAGACCTTTCAACATTTGCTACCTCCTTGGGCTAGACTGAGACGAGGAATCGACGGGAGCCGGGTTTGGTGACGACATACTGCGATGCCAGTTCCCGGTGATCGGCGAGAAGCTTCTTTAGGTCAATGCCCGAGCCGTCCTTGCTTCGTTTGAATGAGACCTCGCCGGTTTCGAAGACGGCCCGAGATGCGTCGCCCATCGCCTGCTGGATGCGTTGCTTGAGCTGAGCCTCGACTTGTTCCCGAGTTTCGATTTCAGCCCGAACGCTGACGAGATCGGCAAACGCTGCAGATAGCGAACGGTCCTCGGAGAAATCGACCGTGCTTCCCGCGTCTCTCGGGAACAGGCAACGCAAGGCTCGATCAGCTGAATCGGAGCCGTCAGCCGATGGCGGTGTATCGGTTTCGACGTACTGCCAGAACTGAGCTTCGAGTTCGATCAGCCTCTCGATGAGTTCGTCGTCACGGTCGATGCGATGAACGTCGAGTTGCTGGCCGCACACGAGGACTGCAACGTGCGCAGCTCGCTTGCCCGTCACGGCAAGCTGATGCTGGACTTGGAGTTGCACATATTCGGGCACGCCTTCCCGCCAGAGCTTCGCTCCATTGATTCCGGCCGTCTTGCATTCGAGAATCTGAACGTTGGCACCGATCACTTCCCGATCGAGATTAGCTAGCATGAACGGTATGGACGGATGGCGAAGAACAGCGTTGACCTTGCGCACCCGATTTCCCGTCTGCTGGGTGTAGGCCGCGGCAACGATCGGTTCGAGCAGCGTTCCCCAATAGGCCGGTGTTGTTGTGTCCTTGGGATCGGGCTTTTCGAGTTCTGCGTCACGGCCGGTCTTCTCCAACCACAGTTCGAGCTGGCTCTTGTACGGATTCAAACCGACCGCAGACGCCGCATCACTTCCCCCGATCCCAGATCTCCTCGCCTCAAGCCAGTCGTCACGGGCCAACGATTTGGTTTCGACAAGACGAAGCGCCGCTCGTCTGCGTGCCGTCCCAACATTGCCTGTTGCAATGCTCATGTTTCGCTCCTTCAAATGAAAGAAGCCCAGTGAACCGAAGTTCGACCGGGCATATTAAGTCGAAATAACATCTGGACTACTATGCTTTTCAAACGACGAAACGCATTGCCTCATCCCACGCTCGCTGCTTCAGCGTTGCACCGTTACCAAACCAAGCTGTATCTCGGCGATAGTCGTCGCTTCGAGCCCGGCGATGATGGTCGATGTACTCCGTGACCGAATTGACGAGCCCCCATGCCGTGCCGGTTGCTGAAGCGAGCTCCGAGCCTTTCCCACGTCCGGCGAACAACTCGGCCGCTGCCTTGGCAGCTCGGTCGCTTGTCCCGGCATCGGCGGAGCCGGGGAGCGAGGTATGGGTATAGGCGAATACACGTCGGAAATACTCTTGAGCCGCGTCTTGCTTGATCTTCCGTTCCGACAAGGCACGCATCCGAACCATGAAGGCATCCCACGACGACACAGCAATGCCGAGCTGTCGTTTCACGGCAAGCGGATCGAATTGACTTCGATGCGGAACCTTGATTGCGCCGTTGCTGTCTCCCAAGGCAATTTGCAGGGTGTTGTTGCAGACGACACGCACACTTGTGAACTGCGCTGTCGTCGCCATCGTTCCGTCGCAGGCTGTCGCCAACAGCAGGTACCCGTTCACTTCATCGTTGCCCTTCAGATTGACCGTCTGCCCGGTCCGAGCCAGCGCCCAGAGCTTCCGACCACCCTTCAAAACGCCAGCGGTTTCCAACTCGAAGCCGCCGACTTCGGTGAGGTCCCTGTAGAACGACAAAACTTCGCTGGGTTGCACGACGTGATATCGATTCGACACGACAGACAGCGGCTCCTTCGTGTCGCTTCGGTACAGAACCTTTTGCTCCGGGAAAGCGTGGATCGAGCCGAGACCATCGTCGCCGGCGACGAAGCGAACCTCGGAAGCTTCAATGTTCCAGTCCATGCCGGCAGCTTGGGCCCAAACTTCGAGCGGTTGATGAGGGGCGAGTTGATTTCCGAGACCGTGCCAAGGTACTTCCCCGACGTAGGCCATTGATTTGACGAGATGCATATGAGCTCCATGAACAGACGAGCGGATCCAGCTCGGACAATGCGAGCGGATGTTGCGATGAAAAGGAAATGACCCGTCAGAACGACAGGGATAAGATTGGCGGGGCGTCTTTCAGCAGTCGGCGCAGTCGGGACCGTCGTCGGCTCGGCGCAAGTTGCCCATTAATTGAGCCTTGAGATATGCAACAACTGCGCTTACCGCCTCGATCAGAACGACCAACACGAAACTAACAGCAGCATTTTTCATCGTGGCTCCTTGGTTGGATGGAGGATTAACGTTCTTTCACATTTTCTTATACCAAGAATCGCATATGGAGCTGATCGAATTGATATTTTTTTAAAATATAAACTTAATGTAGAATCTAAAAGCGATGGAGCGCACCCATGCCCGGAAAAATCCCAACTACAATTTTTAGACTCGTTGAGCCGGCAGTCTGGACGCTAGCCGCACGTCTGCTGATCTTGACAACGGACAGGAAGGGTTCGAAAAAATCCAAACCGAATGTTAGCACCTTCTATGAAACCGGCATCGTTACCGCTATCTATGAAGCAATGCTAATGAGTGCTGTTCTGTCTGGGTACGACATTCGCCACGAAGAGCCTTATAAATCGAGTAAAAAGGGTGCGCCGAAACAAGTGGACCTTTGGTTAAGGCCGTGCAATGGCGGCATACCGATGTTGATTGAGGCTGGTGATTTCAGCGTCGGGAAGGTGCATCGAGATCTTGCAAAGATCAAATCACTGAATCCCAATGGAACCAATTGGTTTTTGGCGTTCTTTCGTCAAGATGCTGCTACCGCAGCCGATCCGTTACTCGCCCTTCAAGCCAGCTTCGGCCGCAAGAACGGTTTGGATGCAACCAAGGTGAAGTTGGAACCGTCTCTGGTACGGTCATTTGACGTATTTCGGCCTAACGGGGCACCGGATAAATTTGGGGTAGCGTTGCTTAGAGGGAAATAAATTATCCGACAAAAGATTGCGAAAGGCGATTTGCTATTTCCATACTTCGTCGTCCAAGCTGAACTGTTCAATCATTCCTTCGACAAGCTGACGACGATAGGCGGACATCCTACGTAAGCGACGCAATAGCTTGAGCTCGTCAGCGGTTGGCTGGATTACATCGTCGACCGCGTTTGTACCCTTCGGTGGCCGGCTCCGTTTCATATCCGTGACACCAAAGCGCAACCACTGATCGGACACATCGAGCCAGTCTGCCAACGTCTTGATCTTGTCGACCGTTGGCCGAGCTGATCCCGTGAGCCACTTCTGAGCAGCTTGCACCGTAATCGGTTCACCTTGATAGCGAAGATTGAACTGTGTAGCAAGTTCCGACGCAGTCTCGACAGGCTTCGGGCTGCGTTTAAGGGCCATCTTCAGGCGGTCGGCAAAGGCTTTCTTTTCATCGAGATCGGGCATGCCGCCAGTGTGCGAAAAGCACGCACGCCCGTGATAACCATATAGTTGTTTCAATAAACCTTATGGTTTATGATCGAGACGACATGAACTCGACGAGCAGGACAAGCAGCGTATGACCACCCCACTCGAAAGCGAACACACCCTCCCCGCCGAAAAAAGCCCGGCCTTGGCCGCTTTTCTGAGCGTCGTCTGTGTCGGCGCGGGGCAACTCTATAACGGTGACATGCCGAAGGCAGCACTCATGTTCGGCGGTGCAGTCGTCAGCGGCCTACTGTTCGGCTTCGCCGCATGGATACTGGTGATTCCGCTTATCCTCTACGGCGCAATCGACGCGTTCCGGACAGCAGAAAAGATCAACGCTCGATTGCAACAAGCTCGACAAGAAGAAGTGGAAGCCCACGCCGCGGCCGCAAAACTGGCTTCCGAGACGGTGACAGCGCAAGATTTTTCTGCCCAAATCGACAAGCTGCATCGCCTGTTCAAGGCCGATTTGCTCGACGAAACGGAGTTCGCCGAACGCAAGAAGAACGTGCTTGCTGAGCTTCAGACGCGCCGCCCGAGGGAAGCACCCGAAGACTTTCTCAGCACGCTCGCCCCCCTCGCACGAAGCGAAGCGCTGAACTCGGACGAACTCAAACAGATCAAGGCGCTTGTGCTTCACTGAAGCCCAGGAGATCTGTTCGAGAAGCGCCATGCGGTTGCTTCGAACACGGTACTCCGTCTACTTCGCGTCGTCCGGTTCAGGTGCAGAGACAAGAATGTCCTTCAGCCGCGCATGGGCCTGCCCCACCTTCAGCATTTCGTCGGTCGCCTTCGTCACCGCAGCTCGAACCGGATCGTAATCGAGGCGGGCATAGATAGCCGTCGCCGAAGGCGAACGGTGATTCAAGCTTTTCCCAATGACCGGTAAGGTAGCACCCGTCATCGCCTGCCAGCTACCCAACGTTCGGCGTAGATCGTGTATACGGATGTCTGGCAAAAGCGGGGACGGAATCGGTAACCTCGCTTGCACCAACTGTTGACATAGCAAGTCCAGTGCTGCTTCGAGGTCAACCACCTCCAAGAATTGTTTGGCACGCTCGTCACGCTCCTCGGGCTTCCAATTTTCACGCTCGCTGAGGGAATGTAAGATCGCTAGGCCAGCGACACGAACCCGAATTCGGAACCATCCGCTTTTAGGTTCCACGAGATGTCCCGACGAACCACTTCCTGGAAACACGTAACCACTACCGCCACACTCGGCCTTTCGCCGTTTCAAAACATCGACAGCAGAGGGAACCAGCATCACAACCTGCGCGTCTCCATTTTTCGTACGTGGTATTCGCCAGCACGCCTCCAGAAGATCCAAGTCGTGCCACGCCATTCCGAGGACGTTCGAACGCCTTGCGCCTGTCAGGAGCGACATCAGAAAAAAATCCCGGATGCACTCGTTGCGCTCAGCATTGAGCGCCATGAAGAAATGGGGCAACTCTGCGCCCTGGATGAAACGATCTCGGGAATGTTCAGCGTTCTTGCGAACCCCAACAGCCGGGTTTGTGCTCCAAAGATCGACCGAATGAGCCCAGCCAAATACACTCGAAATTAGTGCCAGTACTCGGTTGGCGGTCGTCGCGTGCCCGTCAATCGTGATCCGTGAATGAATCTCGGCGATATGCTTACGGGTAATTTCCGACAGACGCCGTTTCCCGAGCGGCGCATCGAGATACTGCATGTACTGGCTTTCGTCCTGCGACCACGTGCGCTTCTTAACCTTGCTATGCCGTCGCATGTACTCAGCGAACAGCTCGGCGAACGTCATAACCGATCGAGCCTTACGCTGACGGTCGGCAACGTCGGTCCCGGCCGCAAGCTCCGCCGTAAACGTCATCGCTTGTTGACGCGCCTTCTCGATCGAAACGTCCGGGAAGCGGCCGAGCGTAACCCGAACAGGGCTGCCGCCCTTGACCCTACGAAATACGGAAAACGTCTTGACGCCGGTTGCCGTGATCCTTAGCTGCAACCCCGGCGTTCGAGTGTCGTGAAAGGTAGCTCGCCCAGTAGCCGGCACAGGTAACGCCAGCAAAGCCGCCTTGGTGAAATTGATGTGGGTGCCGTCAGCCATTTTGGGGTTACGCCGGGGTTACAAAAGAGGTCAACTTTGATCACGACCCATACCTCTTAGACTATCAAAACACTCAATTTTCTTCAATATAATCAACGACAATCAACCTGAATCAATTCCCCGAAACAATCAGCCCCACCGATTTGGGATCAGAGGGTCGTAGGTTCGAATCCTATCGCTCCGACCAAAGGAATCAAGGGGTTAGCTGATGCTAACCCCTTTTTCTTTGGGGCGTCGCGGGGCTATTGTTACTATTTTGCTACCGTCTAGGGCGACTTCCATAAGGAACCGCGCCCGATGGCTGCCCGTCTTGCCCCCGCCCGGCACCGTCTTTTCATCGCCCGTGAAGACTGGCGCGATGACGCCAAGCACCCGTCCACCGAACTTCAGGATCCGTCTATCGGGGCTTGGGAACTGCTCCGACGCAACAATCAGTACACACAGGATTTTGCCGACTGGCATCAGCGAGTTACGGACTTTCCCCCGATCCCGTTTCCCCAAAATGTCCCTAAAGGGGTATTTCTGCGTCCCAGAACCTGATCCGGGCATGACCTACGAACAGTACGGGGCCAAACATCCCAACCACCTTGTACTCCCGCTCCTAGACCATGTTCGAGAACGCGGGGGTATAACTTGCCTGATCGACCCGGCACTACCTGCTACCAAAGTCGCAGACCTGCATCCCAACCGTGAACCACGCAACGAACTCGCGTGGTTGTTCGTTGGAAGCAGGCACGCTTGCGGACCAGATAAGCGAAAAGCGAGATCACTTCCCCCGAGTAGATGTCCGCGACCTGGACCTATCGATTGATCCGGACTGCGCTTTGGTCTCCCCTCTACATTCAGGAACACCGGCGCATTCGCAAAGACCTGAATCGAGCCCTACGCCGATATTTCGAACAACACCCCTTCAAGGATGGGCGGCATGATCCACGCCTGATCAACCAGTGGCTAGATCATGCGTATCAGCTCGTCTGCGGGGATCACACATTAGTCTACGCATGCCAATTCGGCGTAACCGGAGATCAGCATGATCGAAACGCGCCAACAGTGTAAATCCAGCGTCGACGAGGTACTCAAGAATCCTTTCGAGCCGCGCCGCACTAGACATTCCTGGTCGACCATCTAGGCGGAGTGCGGCGCGCAATTCTTCACCGATCATTCAGTGACGTTTCCAACAGCAATCTCTATGGTTAACGGGAGAGGAATGGATCGTGACCGTAATCGATTCATTGTGCACATCCAATCCAACGTACACCGTGCTATCGTTCTTCATGCTGGCCTCCGTGGTGGAAATCGCCGGTGTGGCATTGCCCATGCCGTGCAGCTATGGCAGCGATGCTAACCCGCGTTGAATTCGCCACGACAAGCCAGCCCTCGCCTCACGGAAAGTCATACTGGCTTAAAAATCTCAGAATACTGTCCGAAGGAGTGAGACCACCTCTCTTCGCGTTAAATTTCTCAACAACAAATTCTAGTCACCTAATTTCAACTAGATTTCGCTTCGCGATTGGCAATCGATCCGTCGGCGCGCTCTCCGTCGACTGCCCTTTCCCGACGACATATCGATAGACAAGGTACTTCTTGTCTGTCTCATAGCCTTCGTTGGGGATAATCACCAACATTTCCTGACGACCGGAATACAGCCACCGGGGCAGGGACTTTTCCGCAAAATAGATACGCTCTTCAACATGTGTCTTTGGGTTCTGTCGAATTGCGACTCCCTTTAGGTAGGGTGGTCCATAGTCCAGTGCAAAAACGAGAGTTTTATTGACACACCTCGACAATACAATACGTCCAACAAAATCAGTATCTGGCATATCAAGAAACGCACGTTCGATTTTCCCCTTCGTCTGCACGAACAGTGAATCCCCATCCACTCCACGTGATTTCGCCATAAGGGTAATTCGACTCCCGCCCTCTAATGGGCACGAAACTATCGAACGCAAAGCGCCGGCGTCACTGATGCTCGGCGTTGCCGTCGCGATCAATAAAAGGCCTAGAGCTAGAATTCTCATTTAATCTTCACCATGTCGCGAAGTACCTGCATTGAGTCAGGATCGGCAGCGAGCCGCTTTGCAGCCGCACTAATCTTTTGGTAATAAATTCCATTGCTGACACCTCGGTATTTCTTGTACGCATCCTCAATGGAACTAGACTGATCGATCCAATACTGCATGTACTCTGTGCCGATCTGTATGTTCGTAGCCTCATCAAATATAGCAGGGCTATTATGCAGAGCTGCCCCCTCGCTAAAGGCCTGCTTTGTTTGTGCGTCGCTAGGCATGTGCCCGCCACGCTCCTTCTGCTTCCGATATTTATAAACTTGCTGAACACCTCGAAGTTGCATTTGCAAGAGCCCTCTTGCATCGTGAGAAGCACCAGCACGCGCGTCGAATCGAGACTCCATGTATATCTGACAAATGACCAAGTTTTCGTCAAGCGTCGATCGATTGTTTTCCTCAACAAGCTTACGTATTTCACGGAGTCTCGCCGAATCATCGATTGGCACACCAACCGGATCAGTCTCTGATCTCGGAGTTGCTGCCGCCTTTTGCGTTTGAATGACCTTCTTACCCGTCATAGATTACGATCCCAGTCTGGATTCAGCGGCACGTGCTCTTCAAATACGTCGATAGTTGCAATCACCGCACTTTTTGCATATATCTTCTCTGTATAGCCGTTCGCATCAGTACGCCCCTCAATCTCGCCCCCTTCATCCGTCACTATCCTATAGGGTACGTCATGAAGTGGTCGTCCCGTACGCTTGTCTTTCAACAGAAAATGTTGATCATACGATGCGTCACCAAAGTACCTACCTTTAGGGGTGTAGCCCATCGTCTCGAGTTCTTTTGAACCGAACTCCATGAACGCACTGCTCTGCGACGCAATCAATTGAGGCGGTGGATTACACTTGCAAATACAAAGATCATTTTCCAGAGCAACTTGCTTTCCCATCAACATCATCGGTCGACTTGGCCCGATGTTGCGGATGTACCCTTCTGTTTTACATGCATGACAATAGACTTTAGCCTCGTGGTATGCCAGGGGTTTCCCATTAGCCGTATATACGGGCTCGCCTTGAATTACGACACCACCTGCAGTTGTCATGTCGCCCAAAATGATATAACTACGTTTCACCCCTGATACTCCCATCAACCATTCGAAATCGACACAAGACCAGTCAGTTCCGCAGCTCGTCGCTCATTGAGTAGAGGCGTCGCAAGCTATCCGCTTGGGGACACTCGCACGGATCACCTTTGCCAGAAAAGCGTGATCCGGCGCCTCTTGCCCAGGGCACGTCGTTTCCAAATCCCGAATCACTATTTTCGCGGTCCCTTCCAGCCGACATACGCCGCCTGGTCGCGCAGCCGGAATCCGCAGGCGGCGAATCGCGTCAGCCTGATTCGTGAACACAAGTACGCCTGATCGTTGCGAACGATCCGGAAGCCGTTTCGCCGAGTCATCATCCTCCGTGAACCAAACGTCGGAGCCGATAGCCTCGTCGTCGTAGTCGACAGCGTACTGCCCCGACAGCGTAATAGCCCGCTTCAGGTAAATTGAATGGCACCCTGCCTCCTCAACGTCCTGCGCCGCACCGATCGCCGGTAAGCTCAATACGCCTAGTCCAAATAGCAGTGCAGCTAATCTGCACGTGCGCTTCACGATTTGACTCGTGTTAGTAGATTTCCGGATCATTTGCAGTAATGTGCAGATGGTCTTTGTGGAGTGTTTCATTGGATGAATGACCTTTGTTCATATCCTCGACTGCATCTGGCACATTCGGATTCGTCGCACGCATAAACCATGGCTCAAAGAGCTGGCGAATCTGCGGGCTCTGCTTTAGCTGCGTCCGGTATGCAGTGACGAGTGGCTTTTCCTTCAATGCATCAGCTTGGCTACGCAGCTGCGCGAGATGGGCTTCCTGCTCCGGCGTGCGGGTGGGTAGTTTCTCCAGCGAACTAATCTCAACACTTTCGTGGTAGCGCTGCTGAGCCTGCTGACTCGGCATCGCGATGTGGTCCATCGTCGGCGCATCATGGTTCGGACCGTCATTGAGCAAGTAGTTCACGTCGAGCCCCACTCCGACACGATGCAAAACGCTCCCAATCATCGGACGCCAACCGCTGCTCAGGTGTATCTCTGCGATGCTCGAATCAACGGCAGCTTTGAACGCAGCATAGTACGCAAGCGGCGATACCCGCCCAACGAATTCGATCAACGGAAGCGTATCTGGTGGATCTGCCGCCATATAGACACCTCGGATATTTTGACGGCAGTTATTGAACGCATCGACTTCCCAGAAGATGGTCGTAGGATGAGTAGGCACAATTGCGATGCGCAGGCGTTTAACGCCCGTATGTGCGCCGCGCAGCTGTGCGTATTCCGCGTCCCCCGTATCGGCAAGGTCATCACTATATACACGACAAACCACCGCTACCCAGTCATCCGACGCTCCGGCTCCGTGCAAAAGCGTCGTTGCTTCGGTCGTCGTGTACTTGGGACTGAAGAGCGCCCATGTGTCGCCCCACAATTCTCCTTGCCATCGACCGTTTTGATTGGGTACGACCTTGAACGCGTTTTGCCCAACCTTGTCGTTGTTCCACGCGTCTTTGTCAACCTTGCCGCGATGCTCCCGGATCGTAACGATGTTCACGCCGGGGTCCGCGACGATTTCGTACAGCACATGCCTGCGGAACATCGGCTTCGTGTCAGCGCCTAATTGGATACCGACTCTGTCACCCGCATTGACCTGCACGGTAGCGGTCTTTTCATCGGCGCCCAACTTGTTGAGCGCTAGCTGCATCGTGCCATTTTTGACAATCCGATACTTCAATGATGTCAGCTTCCCCACGGCATTTACGAACTCGAAACGAACCGTCGCAGCCGTCACTGTCGCAACTTGCTCAGTGCCGCTTTGGGACAGTGTCAGATTACTTGTCGCCATTGTTATCTCTTCTAGCAGGTTGGGGTGTCATCGTCAGTCGATGGTTCTTCAAAGTGCTCAGGATTCCAAGTCACTTCCATGTGATCCGGCGATGCCGCCATCACTGTTTGCGTTTTACCGTCATCGTCCGTGAAGCCGTAGTGGACCTGCGAACCGTGCACGATCTTATAAGGCAATCCTCCAATTGGTTGGCCCGTATGATCAACAGCCTTAAACCAGCCAGAATGCAAATCGTCCGTTGGCAGCAACGGCAATGGATAGTTCATCTGCGCAGGTCCATTGAGACTATGCTGGGTACCCCGAACATCAACCATCCCCGGGGCATGCGCCAGGATATTGCCACCCGCTAGCGTGATTGATGCTCCCCCTGCTGTCAGAACAAGTTTCCCGCCCGCAGCAATCTCTACATCGCCTTGCGCCAAAAGTTTAAGGACCGCTTTCGCCAGCAGTTCGACATTCGCTTGATGCGATTGAATCTGAACCGGACCTTTAGAAAACATTTTCATGCTCGTTTTCGCGAACATACTAACGACGCCGGCGGCGCTCGTAATGAGAGACCGAGCCGTTGCTATATACGTGTCCAGACCGCTTACAAGATTGATATGGCGGTCGGCTGTTACATGCATGGAATCCTGTGTAGACGCACCAATCCCAAATGGGCTCGCGAGCAACATCAACGCCTTCTTGAACCCATTCGCGCTACCCGTTCCGCCCCCTGCCGTCCGGCCTCCCGACTGCGAACCCTGCACGTTGCTCTGCGTCGCGTCAGTGAAAGTTTTCAGTGCTTCGTGCCCGTCGTTCAGGCTCCCCGCCTCGTGAGTCTGGCTCAGTTGCGACATCGCTTCAATCGTGCTTTCTGCGTTAACAAGTTGCTGTTGCGCTTCACGCACATCAAGCTGTTGACCATTTCCCGACTTCGGATGCGTTGCAACGTAGAGTCCCTGCATTGCACGCACGGCACCGTACGAGTCCGTCTTCAGGTCAAAGCCTGAGCCAAGATATGCCCCACGCGTGTTTCCGTTTTGCTCAATCAGATATCCGAGATGAAGCATGCTGCTCCCGGTACTGCTAAACAATTTGGTTCGATTTTGTCCTGTCGCATCATCAAGGACCATCTCGTTATAACCACTGCCCGAATACTCCTTCGACCGGTAGCCGGACAAGATGCCGTTGCTATGCCACTGCGGTTGGACGCTCCCGTTGTAAACGCGATGCAGAACGATAGGCCTATCACAATCTCCGCCTATGTAGCCGATTAGGACTTCTTCCCCGACTCTCGGAATGTGTACACTCCCATAGCCACCGCCCGTATCCGACTGTGCGACTCTCACCCAACACGAGGCATTCGCGTCACCCGAGTTCTGTCGATCCCAAACGAACATAACCTTGACGCGGTTCAGTGTGTCCGTGTACACCTCTTCGCCCTGCGGCCCGACGACAATTGCTGTCTCCAACTCCATCGACGGCTTCTTGTGCTCGAACGGACTCCGATACGGAACCACCACGCGTTGTGCCTCGACTTCGACCAGATAAAAACCGGCCGAGCCGTCTTCATGAGTGACGACCTCTCCCGTTTGTTCAAACTTTGCCTGTGCTAGTTCGCTCTGCAAGCTATATGGAAAGCTCGCTTCATGAGTCGAAAGCGGCAGGTTGTTCTCGATGTACCGGCGCACTTTGATCGCAGCGAATTCTCGCTGCCCGGTTTGATCACGATCGTGCTCAGGATGGCCAGTCAGCACAAACCGACGGCCGGCATCGATAGCCCTAACCGCCCCCATACCAAGGAATCGCTTCGCTCTCGACTCCCATTCCTCTAGGTGAATCTTCGAGAGATGCTCACCGCGATCCCGGTTCAAATACGTGTAGGCACCTGTGTATTCGTAGACTTCGGTCTGCTCCGGCAAATTTCCTTGGCCAGCCATCGTCGGCAATGTTGTGCCTTTGGGATTAGCGACAGACGATGGGGTTTTATAGTCGAACGTGCGCGTCGTATGCACGGTACTCTGCAGCGTCCGCGAGCCCGCCCACTGCGTAAAAGCATCCGTTTCGCTGCTCGTACCCGACCTGGAGAATCCAATTGAATTGGACGACATCTCATCGAGGAAGTAGATGTCATCCGTCACGACGAACCTATGCGACTTCCCATCATTGTCCTGACGCCAAAAACCGAACAAGCCCTCTTCCTCCATCAATCGATGGACAAAACTCCAGTCAGTCTCACTCTGGCGGCAATATGAGCGTGGGGGTAGCTGCTTCAGCAAGGCAAATTCGAACTGCCCTCGAGCTTGGGGATGTGCATTAAATACATCCGTGATGATGGCGTCGACGCTCTTGTCCTGCCAGTACCGCATATCGCTGCGGAATTTGAGGAAATGCATCCATGAAGCGTAAGCCAATTGATAACTTGAAAGGCTACCGTCAGCCCCAAGCCTGCGAGCTGTATGGATGTATCCATTGATGGGCAGATAGGACCCGCCCGCTTGCTGAATCCACAGCGTCATCGGCTGGGCGATCAACGTTTTGAGCTCAATATCGCCCGCCGTGGATACCATGTCGAGCGTGACACTGAAGTCACGGCCAAGCTCGGAATAGGTCACTGCTCGCCGTGGCACAAGCGCGTTTTCCGGTAGCGATGGGATGCTTGTCTTGAGCAAGCGATCTTGCTGGATCAGACCACCACGAATAGCCTGAACCACTTCGGTCATGTTCATGCGTTATCTATCTTCTTGTTTTTTGCAGGCCCGTAACGGCCCACGCTCTCACGGGAACGGCTTCCCCGTTATATCGCCGCAATTCTAGCGATGTCGACAAGTCATGAGAATGTACCCTGATCGTGAAAACAACAATATGGTCTGACAAAAAATTCAAATACAGCGCCTAGTGAGAGTTGTTTTCGACGCAGTCAGGGCCACCGAATATTTCATTTATATAACAAATTTCTTTCTAAGTAATTTCATGCGCTGGCGGCGCTGGATTCTAGCGCGAGTAGCAACCTCCCGGATGCGCGCTCATCAGGTAGGGCCGATTCATCGTCCACCGCTCCAATCTGCGACGCCTGGATGGACCGAGACGGGGCGACTTACGTCGTTGAAGTAAGAACTATTTACTGCTCAACAAGAGTGCGGCGAGCAAGCCTAGACCAATAGCGATCGCGGCCGGGTTAATGGATTTTTCCGAAATCACGTTGACGCTTTGGCTACGCAGCAATTTTTCATACTCCTCGGCCTGGTGCAGAACCTGTGCCGGGCTAACATCAAGGTGGGCACAGACGTTCCGCAGCTGCGACAAATTTAGGACTGACTCCCCCGACTCGAGCCTGGAGCCTGGAGTACGCGGACTGCGACATCCCAAGGGCAGCGGCAACATGGAGCGTTGTGGGTCAGCACACAAAATCGCAGCGAGCTTAAATTTTGCATCAAATCAATGGCTTATAATTTTTATCGATCGCCAGTGACGTTGAGAATAGCAGGGGCACCCGATTGGGGATCAGAGGGTCGTAGGTTCGAATCCTATCGCTCCGACCAAAGGAATCAAGGGGTTACGGTTAAATACCGTAGCCCCTTTTCCGTTTCTGGCCCCTTTGAGCGTCAGCCGGGATTCCGGTTCGCAGCGCCTCGGTTCATTGCGGTGATCGATTGGGGCATCGACGCTACAACGATCCACGCAGCCCTCGGCGGCCATTTTTCGACGGTCAACACGAAGCAAATGGCTTATGGCCTGTCGCTCTCGACGCAGGAAAGACTGACTTGAAAAGATCAAGGGCCCGCCTCGCCGGCACGCCGGAATGCCGGAATGCCGGCGGCATACGTGCCAACGTGCCACCTGCGGCCCGCATACGGCACTTGCCGGAACACGCGATAATACGTATGAACAACCCGCATCCGCGCATGAAAAATAACATTCTGAACACCGCCCTCTGCGCATCGCTGCTCGCGCTCGCGACCTCCGGCACCGCATCGGCCAAGGCGCTCGACGACGCACTCGACTGCCACTCGACCGGCCACAAGTTCGTCGCGCCGCTGCTTGCCGCCGGCGACATCCAGTCGGAGCCGATGCACGTCGAATCGAACTCGGTCAATGCATTCCGCACGAACCACGCGTTGACGGCATACGGCTTCGGCGTCTATGTCGTACTCGGATACCAGGCGAACGACCCGATTTTCCGCACGGGCGACGGCACACCGATCGGCGACTGGGCCTATGGCGTCGTGGTGCGCGGCACGAAAAGCGCGGTGGAGGAAGCCGTGCGCAAGGCCGGCAGCGACGCGACCGTCAAGCAGGCGTTTCCGTTCCTGACCGCGATCGTCTGCTCGTCGGACTGAGCAGCCGTCAGGGCGATCATGCGGCATTCATGAGGGGGGGGCGCCCAAGCCAGCCTGCTGCCGCCCCCTCCCGGCCCCGCTTTCGCCCCTTTACGCGCCGGTATACACCACGCGATACGGAATACCGACCTTCTCCCACTCCGCCGCTTCCTGGCTGAGGCTGTAGTCGGTCAGCGGGTTCTGCTCGACCCACGCGCTCGGCAGGCGCACTTCATACCCGCCCTTCTTCATCTGCGAGACGGAAATGTCCGGCAGCCCGGCATCGGTCCGGCGCCGGCACAGCAGCGCCGCGAGCCGCAGGCAGAACAGCAGCGGCCACTCGACGTCGCGCGCCTGCGACAGCTTGCCGAGCTTGCCCGCGTGACCGAGCACGAGCGCGGCGAGGCGCGCCTGGTCGGTGCGCGAAAAACCCGGCATGTCCGCGTTGCTCGCGATATAAGCCGAGTGCTTGTGATACGCGCTGTGCGAGATAGACAAACCGATCTCGTGCAACGCGGCCGCCCAGCCGAGGAACATCCGCCCTTCCTCGCGCGCTTCTTCGTCCGCTTCTTCGAGTTCATCGTAGAAGCGCGCCGCCAGCGCGCCGATCCGCTCGGCCTGCGCACGATCGACACCGTAGCGGCGCGTGAAGCCCTCGACGGTCACCGCGCGCATGTCCTCGTGCTGCGTCCGGCCGAGCAGGTCGTACAGCACACCGAGGCGCAGCGCGCCGTCGGTCGTATCGACGTAGTCGACACCGAGTTCCTCGAATACCGCGAGCATGATCGCGAGGCCGCCCGCGAGCACCGGCACGCGATCGGGCTTCAGCGCGATCAGCTTCAGCCGGTTGACGTTCTCCGACTTGATCAGCGCACGCTTCAGCCGCTCGAGGCCCCCGCGCGAAATGCCGTGCGTGATGCCCGGATCGTTGAAGCCGTTTGCCTCGACGAGTTCTGCAAGCGCACGCGCGGTGCCCGACGAGCCGATCGCCTGGTCCCAGCCGGCCTTCTTGTACTCGCTTGAAATGATCTGGATCTCGCGCTTGGCCGCGAGTTCGGCCTGCCGCATCGTGTATTCGTCGACGTTGCCGGCCGGGAAGAACGTGCGGCTGTGGCTCACACAGCCGATATAGAGGCTCTCCATCACGATCGGCGTGTAGTGCGAGCCGATGATGAATTCGGTGGAGCCGCCGCCGATGTCGACGACGAGCCGCTTGCCGGCGCTCGCCGGCACCGAGTGCGCGGCGCCCGCATAGATCAGCCGCGCTTCTTCGCGGCCCGCGATCACTTCGATCGGGAAACCGAGCGCCGCTTCGGCCTCGCCGAGAAATTCGGCTGCGTTCTTCGCGACGCGCAGCGTGTTGGTCGCCACCGCGCGCACATGATCGGGATGGAAATCGCGCAGGCGCTCGCCGAACCGCTTGAGCGCCTCCCAGCCACGCTCCTGCGACGCGCGATCGAGCATCTTGTCGCTCGACAGGCCCGCGGCCAGCCGGACGGGCTCGCGCAACGCATCGACGGGATAGATCTGGCTGCCCGCCGACGTTTCCTCGACACGCCCGACGATCAGCCTGAAGCTGTTCGAGCCGAGATCCACGGCAGCCAGCAAGTGGGGGGTTGTAACCATCGAATGGGGCTCCGTGCGCGTTCGCCCGCGGCGGCCGGTCGGCCACCCTGGGCGATCAATCAAAGGCGACATTTTAAGCGTGGAACGCTTGCCATTGCCACGCTTCACGGGCATGCATGCTGCTCGATTGCATATAGCCGAAACATTTATGAGACGAAACGGTTACGGCGTAGAATTTCCCGATATAAATACATTATTGTCATCAGCACGTCATCGTACCGTGAGAGTTTCCGAGCGTCCTTTCGAATCATCGCCCGAATCACCCCCTACTCTGCCGATGTCCGTCCGTTATCCGCTTCTCAATCGTGAACTCGGCATCCTCGGTTTCAACGAGCGCGTGCTGGCTCAGGCAGCCGACCCTCAAGTCCCGTTGCTCGAGCGCCTCCGCTTCATCTGCATCACCAGCAGCAACCTCGACGAATTCTTCGAGGTCCGGATGGCCGGGCTGCAGGAGCAGATCCGCGACAACCCCGGTGCACTGACGCCCGACGGCATGTCGTTACAGCATGCTTACGACCTCGTCGTCGAACGCGCACAACGGCTCGTCCATCGACAGTACACGATGCTGCACGAAACCGTGCTGCCCGCGCTCGAACAGGAAGGCATCTACTTCCATGCGAGCGACACGTGGAACGACGAGCAGCTCGAATGGGCGCGGCACTACTTCCTCGACGAGTTGTTGCCCGTGCTGACGCCGATCGGCCTCGATCCCGCCCACCCGTTCCCGCGCGTGCTGAACAAGAGCCTGAATTTCGTCGTTGAGCTCGAAGGCCGCGACGCATTCGGCCGCCAGGCCGTGATGGGCATCGTGCAGGCCCCGCGTGCGCTACCGCGCGTCGTGCGCATGCCGCACGCGCTGTCCGGCTTCGAGCACGGCTTCGTGCTGCTGAGCTCGTTCATGCAGCGCTTTGTCGGCGAACTCTTCCCGCAACTCGTCGTGAAGAGCTGCAACCAGTTCCGCATCACGCGCAACAGCGAGCTGTTCGTCGACGAGGACGAAATCACGAACCTGCGCGTCGCGCTGCAGGGCGAACTGCCCGCGCGCCACCTCGGCAATGCCGTGCGCCTCGAGGTGTCGGCCGACACGCCGTCGCACATCGTGCGACGCCTGCTCGAGGAAAGCGAACTCGGCGAGAAGGACTGCTATCGCGTGACCGGATCGGTGAACCTCGTGCGGCTGATGCAGATTCCCGATCTCGTCGACCGTCCCGACCTGAAGTTCGCGCCGTTCGCCGCGTCGACCCCGGCAGTGATCACGAACGCGCCGACGATGTTCGACGCGATCGACAACGGCGACATCCTGCTGCACCACCCGTACGAGAGCTTCCAGCCGGTGCTCGAACTGCTTCAGCAGGCCGCGAAGGATCCGAGCGTCGTCGCGATCAAGCAGACGATCTACCGCACCGGCACCGATTCGCCGCTGATGGACGCGCTGATGGAAGCCGCGCGCAACGGCAAGGAAGTGACCGTCGTCGTCGAGCTGCTCGCGCGCTTCGACGAGGAAACCAACATCAACTGGGCGTCGCAGCTCGAAGCCGTCGGCGCGCATGTCGTGTACGGCGTGGTCGGCCACAAGTGCCACGCGAAGATGATGCTGATCGTGCGACGGGTCGTGCAGGCCGGCAAGGCGTCGCTGCGCCGCTACGTGCACCTCGGCACCGGCAACTACCACCCGCGCACGGCACGCCTCTACACCGACTTCGGGCTGATGACGGCCGACCAGAAGATCTGCGAGGACGTCCATCACGTGTTCCAGCAGCTGACCGGCATCGGCGGCGAACTCACGCTGCACGAGCTGTGGCAGTCGCCGTTCACGCTGCATCCGCGCATCATCGACGCAATCCGCGCGGAGATCGACAATGCGCGTGCCGGCAAGCGCGCACGCGTCGTCGCGAAGATGAATGCGTTGCTGGAGCCGACGGTGATCGCCGCGCTGTACGAAGCGTCGCAAGCCGGCGTCAAGGTCGACCTGATCGTGCGCGGTGTCTGCGCGCTGAAACCCGGCGTGCCGGGGTTATCGGAAAACATCACCGTGCGCTCGATCGTCGGCCGCTTCCTCGAGCACCACCGGATCTACTATTTCCACGCGAACGGTGCCGAAGACGTCTATCTGTCGAGCGCCGACTGGATGGACCGCAACCTGTTCCGCCGCGTCGAAGTCGCGTTCCCGATCCGCGATCGCAAGCTCAAGCGGCGCGTGATCGCCGAAGGCCTGTCGGTGTGCCTCGGCGACAACCAGTCGGCATGGCAGATGCACAGCGACGGCCACTACCGTCGCCGTCGCGCCGGCAAGACGATCCGCAACGCGCAACTCGGGCTGCTCGCGAAGTTCTGTTCTTGAACCGGCGGCGCGGCGCGAGTCGCGCTCCGCGCCACCAATAAAAAGCGCAGCCCGCGGGCTGCGCTTTTTTGTTGCGGATCCGGCATGCCGCCGCTCGCCGAACGAGCGACGGATGCGGTGACGCGATCATGCCTCGTATGCGGCCGGCCGGATCGCGATGATGCGCGAGCCCGGGAACCGCGCGGTGAACGTGCTGCCGCGCCCTTCCTCGCTCTGCACATACAGGTGTGCGTCGTGCCGCTGCAGCACGTGCTTGACGATCGCAAGGCCGAGCCCCGTGCCGCCCGTGTCGCGCGAACGGCTGCGATCGACGCGATAGAAGCGTTCGGTGAGCCGCGGCAGGTCGGCGGCCGGGATACCGAAGCCGCTGTCCGTGACCGAAAACACGCCCTGCGCGCCTTCGCGCCGCCACGTCACGACGATCTTGCCGCCTTCCGGCGTATAGCGGATCGCGTTGGTGACGAGATTCGCAAACGCGCTGAACAGCTCCGTCTGCGCGCCGGTGACGCCGAGCGTCTCGTCGATCGAGAACGCGATGTCGTGATGTCCGTTCGACAGTGTCTGCGCGTCCTCCTTCAGATGGTCGAACACGGCACGCATGTCGATCGCACGATCGACCGGCGGCTTGCTCTCGCCCTCCAGCTTCGCGAGCACCAGCAGGTCGGTCACGATGTGGCGCATCCGCGAGGCCTGCTGCTCCATCATCTCGAGATAGCGCGCGCGGTCTTCCTCGTTCAGCGGCAGCTCGCGCATCGTCTCGAGGAAACCCGACAGCACGGTGAGCGGCGTCTTCAATTCGTGCGACACGTTCGCGACGAAGTCGCGCCGCATCGCGTCGGTCCGCTCGAGCTCGGTAATGTCCTGCGTGAGCAGCAGCTTGCGGTTCTCGCCGTACGGAAACACCTGCACTTCCAGCACGTTCTGCCGCGAATCGCCCATGCCGCGCATCACCAGGGTTTCGTCGTAATGCTGCGCGTTCAGATAGCGTACGAACTCGGGATGACGAACCAGATTGGTGATGTGCTGGCGCAGATCGCGCTTCGCGTCGAGGCCGAAGTGGACCTCGGCGATCGCATTGCACCACTCGATCTGGTCGTGGTCGTCGAGCATCGCGATGCCGTTCGGCGACGCCTGGATCGCCTGGATGAAGCGCGAGTGCTGCTGCTCGACCTGACGCACCTGTGCATGCCACTGCTTCGCGAGCTTGTGCAGACGATAGTAGATCTCGCCCCAGATGCCCGGCGCGCTCGGCACTTCGCCGTAGACCGGCGCATCGAGCAGCCGCCACAGACGCTGCGTATGAAAGGTGCTGAAAAAGCCCTGCGCGACCAGCATCACGACCACGAACACGAGGCCCGCGGTCGGGCCGGCGAAGACGCCGACCAATACGCCGATCAGCACGAGCAGCACGAGCGACACCAGAAAGCGCGCCCAGATGATGTTCATGATTCAGCGCCCGAAAGAATGAACGGCATGCCGCGGCACACGGCATGCGTGAATACGTTACGCGTGCTTGGCGAGCCGGTAGCCGCTGCCGCGCACGGTCTCGATCATCGCATCGCAGCCGGCCGGTTTCAAGGCCGCGCGCAATCGTTTGATGTGCACGTCGACGGTGCGCTCCTCGACGAATACATGGTCGCCCCACACCTGGTCGAGCAGTTGCGTGCGGCTGTGCACGCGCTCCGGATGCGTCATGAAGAAATGCAGCAGGCGGAACTCGGTCGGGCCGAGATCGAGCTTGATCTCGCTGCCTTCCGCATGCGCGGCGACACGATGCGTGGCCGGGTCGAGGCGCAGCCCGTTGATCGACACGACGTCCTCGGTCAGCTGCGGCGCACGGCGGCGCAGCACGGCCTTGATCCGCGCCATCAGCTCCTTCGGCGAGAACGGCTTCGTCACGTAGTCGTCCGCGCCGATTTCGAGGCCGAGCACCTTGTCCTGCTCGTCACCGCGCGCAGTCAGCATGATGATCGGGATGTGCTTGGTCCGTTCGTTGTTGCGCAGGTCGCGCGCGAACGCGATACCGGACTTGCCCGGCAGCATCCAGTCGAGCAGCACGAGATCGGGCAGCACGTCGCTGATCAGGTTCTGCGCCTGTTCGGCGTTGTACGCCCGAATCGGGCAGTGACCGGCGTGCTGGAGATTCACCGAGATCAGTTCGGAAATCGCGGGCTCATCTTCAACGACGAGAATGTTGCTGGGCATCGGCACCTCTTTTTTCCCCTGTACGGAGTCGATTAACTGTTGGCTTCGCGATCGAGCGTGTCGCGCGGCTGGTGCCGCACGTCCGTGCCCTTCACGATATAGATGATGAATTCGGCGATGTTCTTCGCATGATCGCCGATCCGTTCGATCGCCTTCGCGATGAACAGGTATTCGAGGCCGACCGAGATCGTGCGCGGATCTTCCTGCATGTACGACACGAGCTTGCGCACGAACGCACGGAATTCCTGGTCGATCTCCTTGTCGTCCTTGACGATCTGCGCGGCGGCCACCGTATCGAGACGCGCAAACGCATCGAGCGCGCGGCGCAGGATCGTCACGGCCATTTCGCCCGACACCTTGATCTCGGCGATGTTGACCGCGCGCGCGGCCGGCTCGTCGACCAGGCGGCGCACGCGCTTCGCGATCTTCTCGGCCTCGTCGCCAGCGCGCTCGAGGTTCGTAATCGTTTTCGAAATCGACATCAAAAGGCGCAGGTCACGCGCGGCAGGCTGCCTCCGCGCGATGATGTTGCCGCACTCCTGGTCGATGTCGACTTCCATCGCGTTCAGCGTTTCCTCGGCCGTGATGACCTTCTCGGCCGCATCGCGATCGAATTCGTTCAGCGCGTGCATCGCGCCGACGATCTGCGACTCGACGAGCCCGCCCATTTCCAGCACTTTCGACGACACGGCATTCAGGTCCGCGTCGAACTGGCTCGACAGATGTTTATCCGACATGGCTGTTGTTCTCCGTCATCAGCCGAAGCGGCCGGTGATGTAGTCTTCCGTTTCCTTGCGCACCGGCTTGATGAAGATCTTTTCGGTCTCGCCGAATTCGATCAGCTCGCCCAGGTACATGTAGGCCGTGAAATCCGAGCAGCGTGCGGCCTGCTGCATGTTGTGCGTGACGATCACGACCGTGTAGTCGCTCTTCAGCTCCGCGATCAGCTCTTCGATGCGGCCCGTCGAGATCGGGTCGAGCGCCGAGCACGGTTCGTCGAGCAGCAGCACTTCCGGACGGATCGCGATGCCGCGCGCGATGCACAGACGCTGCTGCTGGCCGCCCGAGAGGCCGTAGCCGCTCTGGTTCAGCTTGTCCTTCACTTCGTTCCACAGCGCGGCCTTCGTGAGCGCCCACTCGACGCGGTCGTCCATTTCCGAGCGCGTGAGCTTTTCGAACATCTTCACGCCGAACGCGATGTTGTCGTAGATCGACATCGGGAACGGGGTCGGCTTCTGGAACACCATGCCGATACGCGCGCGCAGCAGCGAGATGTCGCGCTTCGTCGTCAGCAGGTTCTCGCCGTCCATCAGGATTTCGCCTTCGGCGCGCTGCTCCGGATAGAGCGCGAACATCTTGTTGAACGTGCGCAGCAGCGTCGACTTGCCGCAGCCCGACGGGCCGATGAACGCCGTCACCTTCCCTTCGGGAATGCTCAGGTTGATGTTTTTCAGCGCATGGAACTTGTTGTAGAAGAAGTTGAGGTTGTTGACCTCGATCTTCGCGTTCAGCGGCTCGAGCGGACGGCCGTGCGCCGCTTCTTGCACGCCGGCCGGCGCTGCAGTGCGCTCGACAGGATTCAGGTGGCTTTCTGCCATATTCATCGGATTGCTCCGCCGTTACTTTTTCGAGAAGATCGAGCGCGCCAGGATGTTGAGTCCGAGCACCCCGAGCGTAATCAGGAACACGCCCGCCCATGCGAGCGACTGCCATTCCGCGAACGGGCTCATCGCGAACTTGTAGATCGTGACGGGCAGGTTCGCCATCGGCTGGCTCATGTCCCACGAGAAGAACTGGTTCGACAGCGCGGTAAACAGCAGCGGCGCCGTTTCGCCGGCGATCCGCGCGACGGCGAGCAGCACGCCCGTCACGATCCCGCCGACCGATGCGCGCAGCGTGATCTTCATCACCATGCGCCACTTCGGCGTGCCGAGCGCGAAAGCCGCTTCGCGCAGCGCGTTCGGCACGAGCTTCAGCATGTTCTCGGTCGTGCGGATCACGATCGGAATCTGCAGCAGGGCGAGCGCGATCACGCCGGCCCAGCCCGAGAAGCGCCCCGACTTCGCGACGACGATCGCGTACACGAACAGGCCGATGACGATCGACGGCGCGGACAGCAGGATGTCGTTGATGAAGCGGATCGTGCCCGCCAGCAGGTTCTTCTGGCCGTATTCGGCAAGATAGACGCCCGCGAGAATGCCGATCGGCGTGCCGACCAGCGTGCCGAAACCGCACAGCAGCAAGCTGCCGACGATCGCGTTCGCGAGACCGCCGCCTTCCGTGTTCGGTGCCGGCGTCGATTCCGTGAACAGTTGCAGCGACAGGCCGCTGATGCCGAGATGCACCGTCGTGTAGAGAATCCACACGAGCCACAGCAGGCCGAAGGCCATCGCGCCGAGCGATGCGGCCAGCGCGATCGCGTTGATGGCCTTGCGCTTGCGCTGCAGGCGATTGCGCATCGCGTCGAGCACGGCGCCGTCCGGCCCCGGGAAATTCATGATGGGCTCGCTCATTTCTTGCCCTCTCCCTTCTCGAGACGAAGCAGCAGCAGTTTGGAGATGGACAGCACGATGAACGTGATCACGAACAGGATCAGGCCCAGTTCCATCAGCGCGGACGTATGCAGGCCCGGTTGCGCTTCCGCGAATTCGTTTGCCAGCGCCGACGTGATGCTGTTGCCCGGTGCGAACAGCGACACGCTGTCGAGCAGGTTCGTGTTGCCGATCACGAAGGTCACGGCCATCGTCTCGCCGAGCGCGCGGCCGAGGCCGAGCATCACGCCGCCGATCACGCCGGTCTTCGTATAGGGCAGCACGACCTTCCACATCACTTCCCAGGTCGTGCAGCCGATCCCGTACGCCGATTCCTTCAGCAGCACGGGCGTGACTTCGAACACGTCGCGCATCACCGATGCGATGTACGGGATGATCATGATCGCGAGAATCACGCCGGCCGCGAGGATGCCGATGCCGATCGGCGGGCCGGACGTCAGCGGCCCGAGCACCCACACGTCCTTGAACAGGCGGCCGAGCGGCTTCTGGAAATATTCCGCGAAGATCGGTGCGAACACGAGCAGGCCCCACATGCCGTACACGATCGACGGAATCGCGGCGAGCAGCTCGATCGCGATGCCGAGCGGGCGGCGCAGCCACACGGGCGACAGCTCGGTGAGGAACAGCGCGATGCCGAAGCTGACCGGCACGGCGATGACGAGCGCGATGATCGACGTCACGATCGTGCCGTAGATCGGCACGAGCGCGCCGTAGATGTCCGAGTTGGGATCCCACTCGGATTGCCACAGGAAGCCGAGGCCGAACTTCTGGATGGTCGGCAGCGACGCAACGATCAGGGAAACGATGATCCCGCCGAGCAGCAGCAGGGTCACGATGGCGGCAAGCCGTGCAAGGCCGCCGAATACGACATCCCCGAGGCGGCTCGGCGCGCGTTGCTGCGCAACGTCGGCGGACCGTGAGGACGTATAGGAAATATCAGACATGGGTGCCTGCTTTTGATTGCCGGACGCCGTAACGCCCGGCTTTACCGCACACACTGCCCGACCGGTGCGGCCGGGCAGCGAACCGCTGCAATGCTTACTCGGCGGCGACCGACTTGCCCGAAGCGTCCGTCACCTTCACCTTCCACTGCTTGCGGATTTCCGCTTCGACTGCCGGCGGCAGCGAGATGTAGTCGAGGCTGTCAGCAGCCTTCTCGCCGTTCTTGAACGCCCAGCTGAAGAACTTCAGCGTTTCCGCGCCCTGCTCCGGCTTGTCCTGCTTCGCGTGCAGCAGCACGAACGTCGCGCCGACCACCGGCCATGCTTCCTTGCCCGGCTGGTTCGTCAGGATCTGGTAGAACGACTTCGACCAGTTCGCGCCGGCAGCAGCAGCCTTGAACGTTTCCGTCTTCGGCTCGACCACGGTGCCCGTCGAGTTCTTCAGGGCCGTGTAGACCATGTTGTTCTTCTTCGCGTACGCCCATTCGACGTAGCCGACTGCGCCCGGCAGGCGCTGCACGAAGGCTGCGACGCCGTCGTTGCCCTTGCCGCCCGTGCCCGTCGGCCAGTTGACCGTCGTGCCTTCGCCGACCTTCGACTTCCACTCGTCGTTGACCTTCGACAGGTAGTTCGTCCAGATGAAGCTCGTGCCCGAGCCGTCAGCACGGCGAACCACGGCGATGTCCGTGTCCGGCAGCTTGACCTTCGGGTTCAGCGCGGCGATAGCCGGGTCGTTCCACTTCTTGATCTTACCGAGGTAGATGTCGCCGAGCACCGGGCCCGACAGCGTCAGTTCACCGGCCTTCACGCCCGGCACGTTGACGACCGGCACCACGCCGCCGACCACCGTCGGAAACTGGAACAGGCCTTCCTTCGCGAGCTCGTCATCCTTCAGCGGAGCGTCCGAACCGGCAAAATCGACCGTCTTCGCGACGATCTGCTTCAGGCCGCCCGACGAACCGATACCTTGGTAGTTGACCTTCGCGCCGCCGGTCTGCTGGTAGTCAGCAGCCCATTTCGTATAGATCGGCATCGCGAACGTGCTGCCTGCGCCCGTGATGTCGGCAGCGTGAGCGGCGACGGCGAAAAGCGCGCCAGCCAGGCCGGCAATCGCGGTTTGCATCAATTTCATGAGACCTCCAGTGTGTGAGCGGATGACTACGGCACCGCGAAGGTTAGGGGCTCCTCATGACGGTAATGTGACAATCGATGAAACTGGCGTGACAGTAACATGACTGGTTGAAAGGGAGTATCGGGGGCGGTGCGCGCGGCGCCCGGGCGGTGCCAGAACGGCTGTGGCGGCAAGAATTGCCTGCCTGGAGGGGACGGGAGACTACCCGTTTCACCTGAGTGCGAGCGGATCGTAGCGCAGTGCCAGCGTCACGGAAAGCCTCCGCTCGAGGCGGGTCCTTTGCGTCTGATGAAATCGCGGCGCCCCGAAGGCGCCGCATGCCAGTTCACAGGCGCGCCGACGCGCAGGCGTTTGACCGCCCTGCGCCGGGCCCGCGCATCAGGTCGTCGCTGCGCGCACTGCGTCGGCGATCGTCTCCGCGTGGCGGACCGCGTCGGCCGCCTGCTGCGCCTCGACCATCACGCGCAGCACGGGCTCCGTGCCCGATGCGCGGATCAGCACGCGGCCGCTGCCGGCGAGCGCGGCTTCGGCTGCGGCGATCGCGGCGCGGATCGACGTGCTGCCCTTCCAGTCGGCGCCCGGCTTCATCCGCACGTTGATCAGCTTCTGCGGGAACAGCGTGACGCCGTCAAGCATCTGCGCAAGGGTCCGGCCGCTGCGCTTCAGCGCGGCGAGCACAAGCAGCGCCGACACGATGCCGTCGCCGGTCGAATGGCGATCGAGCGACAGGATGTGGCCCGAGCCTTCCGCGCCGAGCTGCCAGCCGTGCTCGCGCAACTGTTCGAGCACGTAGCGATCGCCGACCGCCGCCCGGACGAATTTCACACCCTCGCGCTGCAGCGCGACTTCGACCGCGAGGTTCGTCATGAGCGTGCCGACCGCGCCTTCGACCTTGCCGTCGGTCGCGATCCGGTCCTTCACGAGCACGTAGAGCAGCTCGTCGCCGTTGTACAGGCGACCGGTCGCGTCGACGACCTGCAGGCGGTCCGCATCGCCGTCGAGCGCGATGCCGAGATCGGCGTGGTTCGCACGCACCGCGCGCACCAGCGCGTCGGGCGCGGTCGCACCGACACCGTCGTTGATGTTGAAGCCGTTCGGTGCGACGCCGATCGGGATCACATCCGCGCCGAGTTCGTGGAACACGTGCGGCGCGATCTGGTACGCGGCACCGTGCGCACAGTCGATCACGAGCTTCAGCCCGCGGAGGTTGAACGCGGCCGGGAACGTGCTCTTGCAGAACTCGATGTAGCGGCCGGCCGCATCGTCGAGGCGGCGCGCCTTGCCGAGACCGTCGGACGATGCGCATTCGAGCGGCTTGTCGAGCCACGCTTCGATCGCGGCTTCGGTGTCGTCCGGCAGCTTGTTGCCGTCGGCCGAGAAAAACTTGATCCCGTTGTCGTGATACGGGTTGTGCGATGCGCTGATCACGACGCCCGCCGACAGGCGCAGCGCGCGCGTCAGGTACGCGACGCCCGGCGTCGGCATCGGGCCGGCCAGCATCACGTCGACGCCCGCCGCCGAGAATCCGGCCTCGAGCGCAGCTTCGAGCATGTAGCCCGACACGCGCGTGTCCTTGCCGATCAGCACGGTCGGACGCGAGCCCGCCGCGACGTCGGCCGAGCTGGCCAGTACCTTGCCTGCCGCGTAGCCGAGACGCAACACGAAATCCGGCGTGATGGGCGCCTCGCCCACCGTGCCGCGAATGCCGTCCGTGCCGAAATATCGACGTCCCATAGCGAATCTTCCTCCTTCGTCTTCTGACTTATCGTTGCCGCGCGGCTTCGCGCACGGCATTCCAGATCTTCAGCGCATCGACCGTCGCCGCAACGTCGTGCACGCGCACGATCGCCGCCCCGCGCTCAACCGCGCACAATGCAGCCGCCACGCTCGCCGCGACGCGCTCCATCGGCGGCTTGCCGCCGATCACCGCGCCGAGCATCGACTTGCGCGACATGCCCGCGAGTATCGGATACGCGCGCCCGTCGGGCCGTGCGGGCGCCGTGTCCGGCAACGCGGCCAGGAGCGCATAGTTGTCGTCGACGACCGCCTTGCCGAATCCGAAGCCGGGATCGACGCAGATCCGCTCCGGTGCAATCCCGGCATCGCGCAGCGCCTGTGCGCGCTCGGCGAGAAAATCGCGCACGTCGGCCACGACGTCGCCGTAATCGGGTTCGCCGGCCTGCATCGTTTGCGGCTCACCCAGCATGTGCATCGCACACAGCCCGCAGTTGCCGTCTCGCACCGCATCGATCGCGCCCGGCTGGCGGAACCCCCAGATGTCGTTGATCAGGTCGGCGCCTGCGGCCAGCGCCGCACGCATCACGGCCGGCTTGTAGGTATCGATCGACAGCGGCACGTTCAGCGGCCGCAGCGCTTCGACGAGCGGGATCACGCGCGCGAGTTCCTCGTCGAGCGGCACGGGCGGCGCGCCGGGGCGCGTCGATTCGCCACCGATATCGAGGAGGTCCACGCCTTCGGCAATCATCCGCTCCGCCTGGCGCAGCGCATCGTCGCGCGCGAGGAAGCGGCCGCCGTCGGAGAACGAATCGGGCGTGGCGTTGAGAATGCCCATCACGAGCGGGCGTTCGAACGTCAGTTCGAAGCGGCCGCACTGGAGTGGCGCGGGAATGAATGGAAAAACAGCGGGATCGGACACGAGCAACTGGCGTGAATGAATGCAAAACGGGCCGGTGTGAAGCCACACCAGCCCGTGAAAGGCACCAAAGCGGAGATTATGCCGCCGGCGTAGCAGGCGCCGGCGCGGTGCCGGGCTTCACCTCGGCGCTGCTGCCACCACCCGACGAATCGCCGCCGACAGCCGGCGAGCTCTTCGGGGAACGCGGCGGACGGCCGTCCATGATGTCGTTGATCTGATCGGCGTCGATCGTCTCCCACTCCATCAGCGCGGCAGTCATCGCCTCGACCTTGTCGCGGTTCTCTTCGAGCAGGCGCCGCGCGAGGTTGTACTGATCGTCCAGCACGCGGCGGATTTCCGCGTCGACCTTCTGCTGCGTCGCTTCCGAGATCGTGCGCGTGAAACCGCGGCCGAACGGCGACGCATCGTTCTCGTCGTCGACGTAGACCATCGGTCCGAGCGCATCGGTCATGCCGAAGCGGGCGACCATCGCGCGCGCCGTCTGCGTTGCCTTGTTGAAGTCGTCCGATGCGCCGGTGCTGACGAGATTCATGAACAGCTCTTCCGCCACCCGGCCACCGAACAGGATCGCGAGGCGATCCAGCAGGTAGTCCTTCGAGTACGTTTCGTTGTCATGCTCCGGCAACTGCCACGTGACACCCAGTGCACGGCCGCGCGGGATGATCGTGACCTTGTGCACGGGGTCTGCCTTCGGCAGCAGCTTCGCGACCACCGCGTGGCCCGACTCGTGGTAAGCGGTTGCGCGCTTCGCTTCCTCGCGGATCACGGCCGACTTGCGCTCCGGACCCATGAAGATCTTGTCCTTCGCATCCTCGAAATCCTGCATCTCGACGATACGCTTGCCGCGGCGTGCCGCGAACAGCGCAGCCTCGTTCACGAGGTTCGCGAGATCGGCGCCCGAGAAGCCCGGCGTGCCGCGTGCAATGACTGCCGCATCGACGTCGTTCGCGATCGGTACCTTGCGCAGGTGCACACGCATGATCTGCTCGCGGCCGCGGATGTCCGGCAGGCCGACGTAGACCTGGCGGTCGAAACGGCCCGGCCGCAGCAGCGCCTTGTCGAGCACGTCGGAACGGTTGGTCGCAGCGATCACGATCACGCCCGAGTTCGCCTCGAAGCCGTCCATCTCGACCAGCATCTGGTTCAGCGTCTGTTCGCGTTCGTCGTTGCCGCCGCCCATGCCGGCGCCGCGATGACGACCGACCGCGTCGATTTCGTCAATGAACACGATGCACGGTGCATGCTTCTTCGCCTGCTCGAACATGTCGCGCACACGGGCCGCGCCGACGCCGACGAACATTTCGACGAAGTCCGAACCCGAGATGCTGAAGAACGGCACCTTCGCTTCACCCGCGATCGCGCGAGCGAGCAGCGTCTTACCGGTACCCGGCGGCCCGACGAGGAGCACGCCGCGCGGAATGCGACCGCCCAGCTTCTGGAATTTCTGCGGATCGCGCAGGAAGTCGACGAGCTCGGACACTTCTTCCTTCGCTTCGTCGCAGCCCGCGACATCGGAGAAGTTCACCGCGTTGTTGTTCTCGTCGATCAGCCGCGCTCGCGACTTGCCGAACGAAAAGGCACCGCCTTTGCCGCCCCCCTGCATCTGCCTCATCATGTAGAACCAGAACACGATGATCAGGATCGTCGGCCCGAGGTAGTACAGCGCGGACATCAGCGCGTTCGGCTCGTCATCGGCCTTGCCGCTGACCTGCACGCCGTACTTCATCAGATCGCCGACCATCCAGATGTCGCCGGGCGACACGATCTGGTATTTCTGGCCATCAGCCGGAGTGACGGTGAGGTTGCGCCCCTGAACGATGACGTTCTTGACCTTGCCGTTCTTGGCGTCGTCCATGAACTGCGAATAGGACACGCCTTCCTGGACGCGGGGCTTGTCGAACTGCTTGAACACCGTAAACAGCACCAGTGCGATCACTAGCCACACCGCTGCCTTCGAAAACATATTGTTGTTCAAAGCACCACTCCTTCACTCGTAGACGAGCGCCTACATTTTCCTTGCGGCGCCCCTCGGTCATTCTAATCCAGTCCGACCACCCTCGCCATAAGCATTGACAACCGCCGCGATAGCGCTTCGCTTGTCTGGCAAGGGCCGGAGCCCGTTTGCGGCACCCCGTCGCGCATCAGCGCGGACGTTTCAGATGCCGACCCAAAATGAACGTTTCGGACGATTTGTCGCGGGACGCCTTCGGCTTGCGCGGCGCGACGGTCTTAAACTGCTGTTTGAATTTCTCGACGATCTGGCTGTAGCCGCTGCCGTGAAAGCATTTCACGAGCAGCGCACCGTCCGGCTTCAGATGATTCTGCGCGAATTCGAGCGCCAGATCGCAGAGATGCTCGATGCGCGCCGCGTCCGCCGAGGCCACGCCGGAAAGGTTGGGGGCCATGTCGGAAATAACAAGGTCCACCGCGCGCCCTTCGAGCACTTCCTCGAGCTGGTGGAGCACTTCATCCTCGCGGAAGTCACCCTGGAGGAAGTGGACGTCGGCGATCGGCTCCATCGGCAGGATATCGAGCGCAACGATCGTGCCGTCGATGCCGCCTTCGCGCTCCGCGTCACGCTTCTTGCCCTGCGCGAGCTTGTTGCGGGCATACTGGCTCCAGCTGCCCGGCGTCGCGCCGAGGTCGACGATGACCTGACCCGGACGGATCAGCTTGTCCTGCTCGTCGATTTCCTTCAGCTTGTACGCGGCGCGCGCGCGATAGCCCTCCCGCTGCGCCATTTTGACGTAGGGGTCGTTGATGTGGTCGTGCAGCCAGTGCTGGTTGAAGCGGTTTTTTGCCATTCGAGAGAGAGATTGCTGCCAATTGCTTCGTGAAGCCGCGCTTTTAGCGGATAATACGCGTCTTCTTCGCGCGGCTGCGGCCCCTTTTCAGGCCCAAGCCGCGATTTTACGTGGTTTCGGCGCACGGCTGACGCGGTAACTTCCCGCGATTGCTTTCCAGTCAGCGCGCCCTTATTTAGATTTCGACATTTCCATGCCCGCCCTTTCGCTTTCTCCCGCCGAGCGCTCCGCGCTGCGCTCCCAGGCCCATGCGCTCAAGCCCGTCGTGCTGATCGGCGCCGAAGGGCTGACCGAAGCCGTGCTGAAGGAAATCAAGGTGCACCTCGACGCGCACCAACTGATCAAGATCCGCGTGTTCGGCGACGAGCGCGACGAGCGCATCGCAATCTACGACGAGATCTGCGATCGCCTGAGCGCGGCGCCGATCCAGCACATCGGCAAGCTGCTGGTGATCTGGAAGCCCGAAGCCGCCGCAGCGGCCCCGGCCCGCGGCCGTCGTGCCGGCACCGTGCCGAGCGCGGCTGAAGCCGTCGACGACAAGAAAGGCCGTGCACCGCGCACCGTCAAGGTCGTCAAGGTGTCGCCGAACGCGAGCCCCGTGCGCCGTCCGAAGCCGACGAAGGTCGTCGTGCGCGGCAACGAGCGCGTGACGGCAGGCGGTAACGTGAAGCGCGCCAAGAAGCGCCAGGCCAGCACCAAGCGTCCGTTCCAGGACAAGTAAGCACCGGGGTGGCACGGCTACGCCGTACCGCCACCCTGCCCGCGGGCCCGGCATCGACCGGGCCTGCGTGGCACTCGCCTCAGGCGTCGCGCGCCGGCAAACGCCAGATCAGCATCAGCCCCAGCACGCTCTCGACGAGGTAGAACACGCTCGAGACGCCGTGCAGCATCCCGAAGCGGCTCGCATACGGCGAGTTCGCGATATCCGTGCCCGCGTCCATCGCAGCCACCCGCAGCGCGTTCATGAACGGCTGCAGCGCGAAATACCCGACCAGCACGCACACGACCATCGCGGCGACGATCCAGCGCACGCGGCGATAGTCGCTACTGCCGCGCCGCACCTGCTGGTTCGACAACGCGAGCAGCAGCACGCCGCACACGACGCCGAGGATTGCCTCGATACGGAACAGCTGGGCGGCGACCGAACCGGCCGTCATCCGCTCCAGCGTCTTGAACAGCACGGGCGCGACCGCATACCCGATCGTCAGCAGGCTGCCGACCCACACGGCCGACAGCAGACGGAACACGCGATGCGGCATCACGTCGCCCCGCTTCAGATGTAGCTGACCGAGATGATTTCGTACTCGCGCACGCCGCTCGGCGCCTGCACGGCAGCGACGTCGCCTTCGGACTTGCCGATCAGCGCGCGCGCGATCGGCGAGCTGACCGAGATCAGGCCGTGATCGATATCGGCTTCGTCGTCACCGACGATCTGGTACTTGACGGTGTCGCCCGACTCGAGATCCTCGAGTTCGACGGTCGACGCGAAAACCACACGGCCTTCGGCATCGAGCACGGTGGGATCGATGACCTGCGCGGCCGACAGCTTCGATTCGAGTTCCGCGATACGACCCTCGATGAAGCCCTGCTTTTCCTTCGCGGCATCGTATTCGGCGTTTTCGGACAGGTCGCCCTGTGCGCGGGCCTCCGCGATCGCGTTGATCACGGCCGGCCGCTCGACGGACTTGAGGCGCTGCAATTCATCGCGCAGGAGTTCTGCGCCACGCTTTGTCAACGGAATGGTGCTCATAAACGGCTCAATCGCTAAAAACGGCTTTAAAAAAAATCACCGCGATTAAGCGCGTTTCCGATGAACCGGAAACACCGCTTAACCGCGGCACGTATTGCTTCGACAGGAAACTGACCGCTTAGTTTAGGCGAGCGTGAAGACCTTGTAAATCATAGACTTCCAGATCCTTCAGGTAGCGCAAGCCTTCAACCGCCGCGCGCGCGCCCGACATCGTCGTGTAGTACGTGACCTTGTGCGCCTGCGCGCTCATGCGGATCGAACGCGAATCGGCGATCGCCTGGCGCGTTTCGTCGACCGTCGTGAACACGAGTGCGATCTCGCCGTTCTTGATCATGTCGACGATGTGCGGACGGCCGTCCTTCACCTTGTTCACGACCTTCACCGGCACGCCGGCCGCTTCGATCGCGGCAGCCGTGCCCTTGGTCGCGACGATCGGGTAGCCGAGGTCGTGCAGCATGCGCGCGACTTCGACTGCCTTCGGCTTGTCGGCGTCCATCACGGTCAGCAGCACCGTGCCCGACTCCGGCAGGCGCGAGCCGGCCGCGAGCTGCGACTTGAACAGCGCTTCGCCGAACGTCTGGCCGACGCCCATCACTTCGCCGGTCGAACGCATTTCAGGCCCGAGGACCGGATCGACGGTCGGGAACTTGACGAACGGGAACACCGCTTCCTTCACGCTGAAGTACGGCGGCTCGACTTCCTTCGTCACGCCCTGCTGCGCGAGCTTCTGGCCGACCATCGCGCGCGCCGCGATCTTCGCGAGCGGCAGGCTGGTCGCCTTCGACACGTACGGCACCGTGCGCGATGCGCGCGGGTTCACTTCCAGCACGTAGATGATGTCCAGCTTCGAACCGTCCGCCTGCGGCACCTGCTGGATCGCGAACTGCACGTTCATCAGGCCGACCACGTTCAGCGCCTTCGCCATCGCGCCCGTCTGGCGCTTCAGCTCGGCCACGGTTTCCTTCGACAGCGAGTACGGCGGCAGCGAGCATGCCGAGTCGCCCGAGTGGACGCCCGCCTGCTCGATGTGCTCCATCACGCCGCCGATGAACACGGCTTCGCCGTCGCAGATGCAGTCGACGTCGCACTCGATCGCGTCGTTGAGGAAGCGGTCGAGCAGCACCGGCGAATCGTTCGACACCTTCACGGCCTCGCGCATGTAGCGCTCGAGGTCGCGCGGCTCGTGGACGATTTCCATCGCGCGGCCGCCGAGCACGTACGACGGGCGCACGACCAGCGGATAGCCGATTTCCTCGGCGAGCTTGAGCGCTTCGTCTTCCGCGCGCGCGGTGCGGTTCGGCGGCTGGCGCAGGCCGAGGTCCTGCAGCAGCTTCTGGAAGCGTTCGCGGTCTTCGGCCGCGTCGATCATGTCCGGCGACGTGCCGACGATCGGCACGCCGTGCGCCTCGAGGTCGAGCGCAAGCTTCAGCGGCGTCTGGCCGCCGTACTGGACGATCACGCCGACCGGCTTTTCCTTGTCGACGATCTCGAGGACGTCCTCGAGCGTCAGCGGCTCGAAGTACAGGCGGTCGGACGTGTCATAGTCGGTCGACACCGTTTCCGGGTTGCAGTTGACCATGATCGTTTCGTAGCCGTCCTCGCGCATCGCGAGCGCCGCATGCACGCAGCAGTAGTCGAACTCGATGCCCTGGCCGATCCGGTTCGGGCCGCCGCCCAGCACCATGATCTTCTTGTTGGTGGTCGGCTGCGCCTCGCACTCTTCCTCATAGGTCGAGTACATGTACGCGGTTTTCGTCGCGAATTCCGCCGCGCAGGTGTCGACGCGCTTGTAGACCGGGCGCACGTTGAGTTCGACGCGGCGCTTGCGGACGTCTTCCGGCGTCGCGCCGAGCAGCTTCGCGAGGCGGCGGTCGGAGAAGCCGCTCTGCTTCAGGTAGCGCAGTTCGTCGAACGACAGCGACGCGAGCGTGCGGCCGCCGAGCGCCTTTTCCTTCAGGATGATCTGCTCGATCTGCTCGAGGAACCACGGGTCGATCGCGGTTTCCGCGAAGATTTCCTGGGCCGTCATGCCGATGCGGAATGCATCACCGACGTACCAGATGCGGTCCGGGCCCGGCTCGTGGATCTCGATCGCGATCTCGTCGCGGTTGGTCGACTTCTCGTCGAGACCGTCGACACCGACTTCGAGGCCGCGCAGCGCCTTCTGGAACGATTCCTGGAACGTGCGGCCGATCGCCATCACTTCGCCGACCGACTTCATCTGCGTCGTCAGGCGCGAATCGGCTTCGCGGAATTTCTCGAACGCAAAGCGCGGGATCTTCGTGACGACGTAGTCGATCGTCGGCTCGAACGACGCCGGGGTCTGGCCGCCGGTGATTTCGTTCTTCAGTTCGTCGAGCGTGTAGCCGACGGCCAGCTTCGCCGCGACCTTCGCGATCGGGAAGCCCGTTGCCTTCGATGCGAGCGCCGACGAACGCGACACGCGCGGGTTCATCTCGATGACGACCATGCGGCCGTCCTTCGGGTTGATCGAGAACTGCACGTTCGAGCCGCCCGTGTCGACGCCGATCTCGCGCAGCACCGCGAGCGACGCGTTACGCAGGATCTGGTATTCCTTGTCGGTGAGCGTCTGCGCCGGCGCGACCGTGATCGAGTCGCCGGTGTGCACGCCCATCGGGTCGAGGTTCTCGATCGAGCAGACGATGATGCAGTTGTCGGCGCGGTCGCGCACGACTTCCATCTCGTATTCCTTCCAGCCGAGCAGCGACTCTTCGATCAGCAGTTCGCGCGTGGGCGAGAGATCCAGGCCGCGCTTGCAGATTTCCTCGAACTCTTCGCGGTTGTAGGCGATGCCGCCGCCCGAACCGCCGAGCGTGAACGACGGACGGATCACGACCGGGTAGCCGCTGCCGCCCGTCTCCGCCATGATCTCGGCGTGCACCTTGGTCGCCTCTTCCATCGAGTGCGCGATGCCCGACTTCGCGGAACCGAGACCGATCTTGGTCATCGCTTCCTTGAACTTCTGGCGGTCTTCCGCCTTGTCGATCGCTTCCGGCGACGCGCCGATCAGCTCGACGCCGAACTTCTCGAGCACGCCGTGGTGGTGCAGGTCGAGCGCGCAGTTCAGCGCGGTCTGGCCGCCCATCGTCGGCAGGATCGCGTCCGGGCGCTCCTTCTCGATGATGCGCGCGACGACTTCCCACGTGATCGGCTCGATATAGGTCACGTCGGCCGTGTTCGGGTCGGTCATGATCGTCGCCGGGTTGCTGTTGACGAGAACGACCTTGTAGCCCTCCTCACGCAACGCCTTGCAAGCCTGCGCGCCCGAATAGTCGAACTCGCACGCCTGGCCGATGATGATCGGGCCGGCGCCGATGATGAGGATGCTCTTGATGTCTGTGCGTTTTGGCATGGCTTGTGAATTCAATAAGTAATCGTTGTCGTGGGTCGGCCGGCTGCGCTCAGCTCATCGTGGCGAGCGCAAGCTTCACCGAGAATCCGATGAACAGGCCGCCCACGCTGCTCGCCGCGCCTGCTGCAAGCTTGCGGCGGCGGCGGAAGTGCTCGGCGAGCCGCGCACCCGCGAAGATCAGCGTGCTCAGGTACAGGAAGCTCGCGCATTGCGCGATCGCCCCGAGCACGACGAACGACAGTGCGGGATGCGGGAATGCCGGGTCGACGAACTGGATGAAGAACGAGATGAAGAACAGGATCGCCTTCGGATTCAGCAGGCTCACGATCAGCGCTTTCCGGAACGGCCGCTCGCCGTCGACGGCCGGCGGTGCATCGACCGGCACATCGCCACGCGCGCGCAGCTTGCTCCACGCGCTGCGCAGCATCCCGGTGCCGATGTACAGCAGATACGCGGCGCCGCCGTACTTGACGACGGAGAACAGCAGCGGATTCGCCTTCAGCAGCGACGCGACGCCGGCGGCGGACAGCACCATCAGCACCGTATCGCCGACGAACACGCCGCACGCCGCCCGATAGCCGGCCTTCACGCCGCGCTGCGCCGCGAGCGACAGCACGTACATCGAGTTCGGCCCCGGCAGCAGGATGATGAAGATCACGCCGAACACGTAGGTCCAGATATCCGTGATGCCGAGTGCGTGGCCGAACATGATGCGAATCTCCCGAGCTTCAGTTGCGTCGTTGACGTTAGGCGTTGCGCTGCTTCGCCGCGTCCATCAGCGCGGTGAAACGGTCGAACAGATAGCCGATGTCGTGCGGGCCGGGCGACGCTTCCGGGTGGCCCTGGAAGCAGAATGCCGGCTTGTCGGTCAGCTCGAAACCCTGCAGCGTGCCGTCGAACAGCGACACGTGCGTCACACGCGCATTCGCCGGCAGCGAATCCGCATCGACCGCGAAGCCGTGGTTCTGCGACGTGATCACGACACGGCCGTCGCCGAGATCCTTCACCGGGTGGTTCGCGCCGTGGTGGCCCGTCTTCATCTTCAGCGTCTTCGCGCCGACCGCGAGGCCCATGATCTGGTGACCCAGGCAGATGCCGAAGGTCGGCACGCCGCGCTCGATGAATTGCTTCGTGGCCGCGATCGCGTAGTCGCACGGTTCCGGATCGCCGGGGCCGTTCGACAGGAAGACGCCATCCGGATTGAGCGCGAGCGCATCTTCCGCGCTTGCCTGGGCCGGCAGCACCGTCACGTGGCAGCCGCGCTCCGCGAGCATGCGCAGGATGTTGTACTTGACGCCGAAATCGTAGGCGACGACGCGGTACTTCGGCGCTTCCTGCATGCCGTAGCCGCCTTCGAGGCGCCATTCGGTCTGCTTCCACTCAAACGGCTTCGTGGTCGACACGACCTTCGCGAGATCCATGCCCGCGAGACCCGGGAACGAACGCGCGAGCTCGATTGCCTTCGCTTCGTCGTCCGAGCCCGTCAGGATGCAGCCGTTCTGCGCGCCCTTGTCGCGCAGGATGCGGGTCAGCTTGCGGGTGTCGATACCGGCGATCGCGACGACGCCTTCTTCGCGCAGGTAATCGCCGAGCGTGCGGTCCATGCGGAAGTTCGATGCGAGCGAGGGCAGATCACGGATGATCAGGCCGGCGGCATGGACTTTCGTGGCTTCGACGTCTTCGGCATTGACGCCGACGTTGCCGATATGCGGATAGGTGAGCGTGACGATCTGGCGCGAGTAGCTCGGATCAGTCAGGATTTCCTGATAGCCGGTGATCGCGGTATTGAACACGACTTCGCCGATCGTATGGCCTTCGGCCCCGATCGAATAACCACGAAAGACCGTGCCGTCGGCGAGTGCAAGCAAGGCGGGAGTAAAAGACGGCAACACGGGAGGCTCCTTGGGGAACACCCTGCTGCCGACCTGTTTACCCTGCCGCGCGAGCGCCGCGCTGCGTGAGCGCGCGTGGTCGCTTGCTGGACGCGGCCTGCGCTGTCGAGACGCGAACCCGGCGCGTGGCGCACGAGGCTTCGCGGCATCGCCCGGCAGGCGGCGTGCGGCGGATGAACGGGATGAATGAGGTAGGCGCTAGGGTGCGAGGTTGATCAGCACAAACTTTCAAATTATAGCCTGAAAATGGCCCTATCTTCAATTGATATGGCCGTCCGATCGTGCGCATGCCGCGCCCGGCGACGCGACGCAATGCGCTGCGGCCCCATTTACGCGGCCGCCCTGCCCCCAGCGTACCGCCGGATCAGTGCGCTTGACCAGCGCCGCGCGCAGGCCAGACGTACCAGAGCGCACTCGCGAGCTGCAGCGCGAGCAGCACGCCCCATGCGGTGAAGTGTGCGGCGGCCGGATAGTGGCCGTCGACCGCGGGCCAGTGCGACAGCACCGCGCCGACACCGATCTGGAACGCAAAGATCAGCAGGAAGATCACGAGCGTGAGCGTCGTGTTCGCGCGACCGATCAGGTGAGCGGGAAAATGCCCGGCCATCACCGCGTAGGTCAGGATGCCGACGCCGCCGAACATCCCGTATGCGGCCCACAGCACGGCGGGCGGCAACGGCACGTGCGCGACGATCGCGGCCTGCGTCGCGACGAACAGCGCCATGCCGACCCCGCAGAACGCATACACGGACACGCCGCGCCGCTCGAGCACGCGCGCGGCAGCGCCGAAGCCGACGCAGCCGGCCATCATCGCGAAGCCGAGCACCGACACGAGGCGCGCGGCATGCGGCGCATCGAACCCGGCGACGTCGCGCAGGTACGGCCCGACCCACAGCGACTGCATCGCGTAGAACACGCCCTGCGTGACCACGGAGAACGACGAGATCTTCCAGAACGCACGGCTGCTCAGGATATGCCACGTGCCCTTGAACTGGCTGACGATCCCGCCCTGGTGGCGCACCTGCTTCGCTTCCGGCGCGCCTAGCCCGATCGCCGCCGCGACAATCACCGTCAGCACCGCGAGGCCGAAACAGATCGCGCGCCAGCTCGTCCAGCCGAGCAGCCAGGTCAGCGGCGAGCCGACCATCACGCCGCCGAGGCCGCCCACGGCCATCACGAGGCCGTTGACGAGCGGCAGCCGGCCCACCGGGAAATGCTGCGCGAGCGCCTTGAACGCCGCGCCGAGACACACCGATACGCCGACACCGATCAGCAGCCGGCCGACCATCATGGTGCCGAGACTGTGCGCGGCGCCGAACACGGCCGCACCGGCGGCCGCGAACAGCAGCATGCCGGCCGTCACGCGCCGCGGGCCGAAGTGGTCGAGCATCACGCCGGCCGGGATCTGCGCGCCGGCGAAGCCGAGGAAATACAGACTGGTGAGCAAACCGAGATCGGCGGCCGACAACCCGAGCTCGTGCGTGACGAACGGCGCGAAGCCCAGATTGACGCCGCGAAACACATACGACACGAAATACCCGACCGAAAACAGCGCGAGCACCCTCACCTGCACCGACGACATCCCTTCCCCTTGTTATATGTAGACATTCACGGCGGCGCCCCGCGCCGCGCACAAACAAAAACGCCGTCACCTCGGTGACGGCGTTTCGTCGCATTTCGTCGGATGATAGCGCAATCGCGCGAACCGGGCCGGCCGCACGATGCGCTCGCGAGTGCGTTACTTCTTCTTGCCCTTGTGCGCTGCAGCCTTGGCCGGCGCCGCCTTCGCCGTTCTGGCTACCGGCTTTGCCGCGCCGCGCTTCGCGCCGTGCGACTTGCCGCCCACCGCCAGGCTCGCGCGCTCGATGTGCGCACCGCCGGCCGACGTCGCGATCCGCTCCGGACCGGGTTCCGCCGGCACCGAACGGCCGACCGGCACGTGCAGCACGAGCGCCTGGCCCGGCATCACGAGATCGCGGTGCGTGCGGTTCCACGCCTTGAGCTGGCCGACCGACACGCCGTAGCGGCCGGCGATCGCCGCCATCGACTGCTTGCGGCGCACGCGGATCAGCATCTTGCGTGTGTCGGGCACATCGGGTTCCATCGCGAGCACGCCGTTTTCGGCGACGTCGGCGCTGATGTCCTCGTCGTCGTCATTGCCGCGCGGCACGACGATCGTCGAGCCGGGCTTCAGGCGCATACCCGCCGGAATCTTGTTGATCGACATCAGCGTATCGGCGTCCACGCCGATCTTCTCCGCGATCGCGGCCGGCCGCGCACGTTCGCTGACCGTATAGGTGGTCCACGACGAGAGCTGGCCGTTGTACGCCTTCAGGTTCTTCTCGAACGCCGACGCGTTGTCGAACGGCAGCAGGATCTGCGGCTCGGTCGCGCCGAGGATCACCGGCTTCGAGAACGACGGGTTCAGCGAGCGGAATTCGTCGAGCGACAGGTTCGCGAGCTTCGCCGCCACCGCCACGTCGATGTCGCGCGACGTCGTGACCGTCACGAAATACGGGTGGTTCGGGATGTCCGGCAGGGCCAGGCCATACTGCTGCGGATTCGCGATGATGTTCTTCACCGCCTGCAGCTTCGGCACGTAGTTGCGCGTCTCGTTCGGCATGCGCAGGCTCAGGTAGTCGGTCGGCAGGCCGGCCGCCTGGTTGCGCGCGATCGCGCGCTGCACGTTGCCCTCGCCCCAGTTGTATGCGGCCAGCGCGAGATACCAGTCGCCGAACATGTCATGCAGGCGCGACAGGTAGTCGAGCGCGGCGCTCGTCGACGCGAGCACGTCACGGCGCTCGTCCTGCCACATGTTGCGCTTCAGGTTGTACGTGCGGCCCGTGCCGGGCATGAACTGCCACATGCCGGCCGCCTTCGCGACCGACAGCGCCTGCGGGTTGTACGCGGACTCGATGAACGGCAACAGCGCGAGCTCGGTCGGCATGTGACGCGCCTCGAGTTCCTCGACGATGTGGTACAGGTACTTCTGCGAGCGCTCGGTCATGCGCTGCACGTAATCCGGGCGCTGCGTATACCACGTGGTCTGCATGTCGACGAGGTCGGTCTGCAGGTCGGGCATCTGGAAACCGCGGCGGATGCGACCCCAGAGATCGGAATCCGCGCTGGTCAGATCGCCGACGGATTGCTTGTCGACGTCGACAGTTTCTTTGGCGGTGGCTGATTTACGGAGGTAGGTGGACGTCGCCTGCGAATCGGCGGCGTTGTTGGCGACAGGGGCCTGGCTCGCACAAGCGGCGAGCAGCAGAACCACCATCGCACTCAATATAAGTCGCATGAAATTCTCTGCTTCCGACGGCTGGAAATTGCAGGCGATACTACGGAAGTGCGTGCTTCACGTCAATAAAAACACCGAAAACTCAGCGAAATCCTACATTTGGAGCAATTTTTACAGGCACCGCATGAGCTTTGGAGTCCTCCGGAAATCATCATCGGAACCGGTTTTTCCACTCGCGCATCAGCGTGAACGCCGTCAGACGATCCGGCACTGTTTCGTGCAACTCGGCCTCGAGCGTCGCGCGGATCGCATCGCTGTCCGCACGCATGAACGGGTTAACGGCACGCTCGTGCGCGATCGTAGTGGGGAGTGTCGGCACGCCGCGCGCGCGCAGCGCCTGCGCGTCGTCGCGCCACGTGGCGAGCGCCGCATTGCCGGGTTCGCACGCGAGCGCGAAGCGGATGTTGGACAGCGTGTATTCGTGCGCGCAATGCACGTGCGTGTCGCCCGGCAGTGCCGCGAGCGCGTCGAGCGATGCGAGCATCTGCGCGGGCGTGCCTTCGAACAGGCGCCCGCAACCGCACGAGAACAGCGTGTCGCCGCAGAACACGTGCGGCGCCGCGTTGCCCTGCCCGGCCGCCTGGAAATAGGCGATGTGGCCGCGCGTATGGCCCGGCACGTCGAGCACGTCGAACGCGACGGCCGGCGCGTCGAGCGTCACGCGCGCGCCGCCCGAAAGCGGTCGCGTGACCACGCCGATCGCCTCGGCAGCGGGGCCGTAAACGGCGAGCGGAACATCGTCCGGTTGGCCATCGCGCAGTGCCGCGACACCGCCGACGTGGTCGGCGTGATGGTGCGTGAGTAAAATAGCGGTCAACCGCCAGCCTCGCTCGGCTAGAACCCGGCGCACCGGCGCGGCTTCACCCGGATCGACGGCGATCGCATCGCGGCCGTCCGAGACGAGCCAGATATAGTTGTCATCGAATGCCGGAACCGGCACGTATTCCAGCTCGTTCATGGGCGCGCAATCATCGTTATGTCTGACCGTCAAATTATAGACTGGCCCGCCTGGACCGACTCACCGCCCGGCCGCTACGTGCTGGGCTGGGAGCAGGCGCAGCTCGACCGGATCGTGTCCGACGTCTTCGGGTTCCACGCACTGCAGCTCGGCCTGCCGCAGCTCGACGCGCTGCGCGAGAACCGCATGCCGTATCGCGGCCTCGTGCTCGATCCGGCGAGCGGCGCGAGCGCGCCCTACCAGTATCCATGGGCCCGCGAAGCGCATGCGCCCGAGCACGCGCCCGACGGCCGCAGCACGACCTGGTGCGACCTGCTCGACCTGCCGTTCGAGTCGCAGAGCGTCGACCTGATCGTGATGCCGCACACGCTCGAATTCACGTCCGATCCGCACCGCCTGCTGCGCGAGGCCGAGCGCGTGCTGATGCCGGAAGGCCAGCTCGTGATCACCGGCTTCAATTCGCTCAGCCTGTGGGGCATGCGGCAATCGTTCGGGCGCATGGCAAACCGTCCGTTCGTGCCGGCCACGCGCGACCAGATCGCGTTCATCCGGCTCAAGGACTGGATCAAGCTGCTCGGCTTCGACCTCGAACGCGGCCGCTTCGGCTGTTACCGGCCGCCGCTCGTCACCGACCAGTGGCTGGCGCGCTACGGCTTCATGGAGGCCGCCGGCGACCGCTGGTGGCCGATCTTCGGCGCCGTCTACATGGTGACGGCCGTCAAGCGCGTGCGCGGCATGCGCCTCGTCGGCCAGATCAAGATGAAGAAGCCCGTGCTCGCACCAGGCCTGACGCCGGCGGCCTCCCCGACTACCCATCAAGAACATTCATGACAACCGATACGATCGACATCTATACCGACGGCGCCTGCAAGGGCAACCCCGGCCCCGGCGGCTGGGGCGCACTGATGCGCTACGGCGACAAGGAGAAGGAGCTGTTCGGCGGCGAGCCCAACACGACCAACAACCGCATGGAGCTGATGGGCGTGATCGCCGCACTCGAGGCGCTGAAGCGGCCGTGCCAGGTGATCGTGCATACCGACTCGCAATATGTGCAGAAAGGCATCAGCGAGTGGATCCACGGCTGGAAGAAGAAAGGCTGGGTCACCGCGGCCAAGACGCCCGTGAAGAACGCCGACCTGTGGAAGCGGCTCGACGCGCTCGTCGCGCAGCACGAGATCGAGTGGCGCTGGGTCAAGGGTCACGCGGGCCATCCGGAAAACGAGCGCGCTGACGCACTCGCGAATCGCGGCGTCGAATCGCTCACGGCCTGAACGCCGTCCACTCCCCTGTTTCCTTTGCTTTCCCCGACATGCGCCAGATCATCCTCGATACCGAAACCACCGGCCTGAACGCCCGCACGGGCGACCGCCTCATCGAAATCGGCTGCGTCGAGCTGCTGAACCGGCGGCTCACCGGCAACAACCTGCACTTCTACGTGAACCCCGAGCGCGACAGCGATCCGGGCGCACTGGCGGTGCACGGGCTCACGACCGAATTCCTGAGCGACAAGCCGAAATTCGCGGAAGTCGCGAGCCAGATCCTCGACTTCGTGAAGGACGCCGAGCTGATCATCCACAACGCGCCGTTCGACCTCGGCTTCCTCGACGCCGAATTCGCGCGGCTCGGCCTGCCGCCGTTCACCGAACATTGCGGCGGCGTGATCGACACGCTGGTGCAGGCCAAGCAGATGTTCCCCGGCAAGCGCAACTCGCTCGACGCGCTGTGCGACCGCTTCGGCATCAGCAACGCGCACCGCACGCTGCACGGCGCGCTGCTCGACTCGGAGCTGCTCGCCGAGGTGTATCTCGCGATGACGCGCGGCCAGGACAGCCTCGTGATCGACATGCTCGACGACGCAGGCGCCGACGGCGGCGCAGCGAACGGCCAGCGCGTGTCGCTCGCCGCGCTCGACCTGGCCGTGGTGGCCGCGAGTGACGACGAACTGGCCGCGCACCTCGCGCAACTCGACGAGCTCGACAAGTCGGTCAAGGGCACCTGCGTGTGGCGCAGGTCCGCCGACGCGGACGCCGCCGAAACGGCTTGAAGCAAGCGGCAGACGGCACGCGCCGCGGCCGCGCTCACGCGCGCGGCTGCAGCGCGATGACCGCCATCCCGCCGAGCGCGAGCGCCGCGCCGGCCACATCCCAGCGGGTCAGCGCGACGTCGTCGACCACCCGCAGCCACACCAGCGCCACCGCGATATACACGCCGCCGTACGCGGCATAAGTGCGCCCCGCCGCGCTCGGATGCAGCGTCAGCAGCCACGCGAACAGCGCGAGCGACAGCGCGGCCGGCACCAGCAACCCCACCGGCCGACCCTCCTTCAGCACGAGCCACGGCAGGTAACAGCCGACGATTTCGGCCAGCGCGGTGGCGGCAAACAGGGCCGCGATCCTCATCAGTTCGGTCATCCGGTTCCTCGTGAATTCGGCCCCCGTCACCAGAGGCGGCACGGCCCCGCCGCGCGCCGCCGATCATACCCGAGCCGCCCTCGCCGAACGCCCCGCCAGACGGGCGCCTCCCGGCAATTTGCACGATCATCCGTCATCGTGCTATCATGTCGCCTGTTTCAACATTCAATCTCTGTCTATTCGATTTCGAGAGAAGTCCGTCCGCGCGTGATGGATCGGCCCTTCGACCGAAATTGCACCCACAGGAAAGCCCGCCCGACAGGCCCGCTTTTCTCGTTTCGTTGCCCCTCCGGGGCGCTTGCCGGAACGCCGGACATCGTCCGCACCGGCATCTGCCGCCTGCATCACGCGGCCCATTCTTCATGAGCGCACTGTCGCGACGGCCCATCAGGCCCGCGTCGAAGCAGCCCCTTACGGCCCTTTACCGCCTTTTGTGCTGTAAGTGCTTAATGGCCTGCCCCGACGCGCCGCACGCGACACCGCGCTCGCCGGCAAACCGTGTCGGACGGCCCGTCCGTTCGGCGCAGTCAAAGGAGTGCATGACCTTGACCGCAACACACGTCAGCCCGACCGCTGCCTCTTCCTCCGCTTCGTCGTCCGGCGAAGCCCCGCTCGTCGCGGACGACATCACCGTCGTCGACCAGAGCCTCCTCAAGCGCGCCGTCAGCGCGATGGCCATCGGCAATGCGATGGAATGGTTCGACTTCGGCGTCTACAGCTACATCGCCGTCACGCTCGGCAAGGTGTTCTTCCCGTCCAGCAGCCCGTCCGCGCAGCTGCTTGCAACCTTCGGCACGTTCGCGGCCGCGTTCCTCGTGCGCCCGCTCGGCGGCATGGTGTTCGGCCCGCTCGGCGACCGCATCGGCCGCCAGCGCGTGCTCGCCGCCACGATGATCATGATGGCCGTCGGCACGTTCGCAATCGGCCTGATCCCCAGCTACGCATCGATCGGCATCATGGCGCCCGTGCTGCTGCTCGTCGCCCGCCTCGTCCAGGGCTTCTCGACCGGCGGCGAGTACGGCGGCGCAGCCACCTTCATCGCCGAATTCTCGACCGACAAGCGCCGCGGCTTCATGGGCAGCTTCCTCGAGTTCGGCACGCTGATCGGTTACGTGATGGGTGCGGGCGTCGTCGCGCTGCTCACCGCGTCGCTGTCGCAGGAAGCGCTGCTGTCGTGGGGCTGGCGCGTGCCGTTCCTGATCGCCGGCCCGCTCGGCCTGATCGGCCTCTACATCCGGATGAGGCTCGAGGAAACGCCCGCGTTCAAGCGCCAGGCCGAAGAGCGCGAAGCGCAGGACAAGGCCGTGCCGAAGGCGCGCTTCCGCGAAACGCTGATGCGCAACTGGCGTGCACTGCTGCTGTGCGTCGGCCTCGTGCTGATCTTCAACGTGACCGACTACATGGTGCTGTCGTACCTGCCGAGCTTCATGTCGTCGACGCTGCACTTCGACGAATCGCACAGCCTCGTGCTCGTGCTGATCGTGATGGTGCTGATGATGCCGCTGACGCTCGCCGCCGGCCGCCTGTCCGACCGGATCGGCCGCAAGCCCGTGATGCTCGCCGGCTGCGTCGGCCTGCTCGCGCTGTCGATCCCGTCGATGATGCTGATCCATGCGGGCACCACGGTGTCGGTGTTCGGCGGCCTGCTGATCCTCGGCGTGCTGCTGTCGTGCTTCACCGGCGTGATGCCGTCGGCGCTGCCGGCGCTGTTCCCGACCGAGATCCGCTACGGTGCGCTCGCGATCGGCTTCAACGTGTCGGTGTCGCTGTTCGGCGGCACGACCCCGCTCGTGACCGCGTGGCTGGTCGATGTCACGCACAACCTGATGATGCCCGCGTACTACATGATGGGCGCCGCCGTGATCGGCATCGTGTCGGTGGTCGCGCTTGCCGAAACCGCGCGCCAGCCGCTCAAGGGTTCGCCGCCGGCCGTCGCGTCGCGCCGCGAAGCCCAACAGCTCGTGCGCCAGATGCGCGAGGACGAGGAATCGGAGATCTACGGCGTCGTGTCGCCCGCACGCGCCTGAGCGTCGCCCATGAAAAAGCCCCGGCCGAAGCCGGGGCCCGATCGAATCCGATCCGCCCGACCGGCTTGCGCCGGCCGGGCTTTTTTTCATCCTTCAGCCGCGAGCACCCTCACGCTTGAGCTTCGCAGTGACGGCAGAACAACAGCGCACGCGAGCGCGACACCGCCGCCTGCGCACCGCGTGCCGCGACGATCAGCCCGATCTGGCCGAGATTGAAATCGCGCTCGACCATCAACTGCGTCAGCGCGGCAAGCGGCAACACGACGGACGGGTGGTACAGGCTCGATTCGATCAGGGCTTTCATCATCGGCTCCATCTGGCAATGCGTGATTCGATGGAGTGGATTCTAGGGACCGGCCGCTTCCGGATAAACGGCGCGAATGCGAAGTCACTTGTCAGCCGCCGAGAACAATCGGCGCGGCTTGCCGGGCGGGGCCGGGCTGGCGGCAGGCAACAGCGCGGGGCGGCCTCGCGCCGCCACGGGCCGCCGGGCTTAGACGAGCGGCGTTTCGACGAACGCCGGCAGCGCTTCCGCCCGCGCCGAATGCGCGGCCAGCGCCGGATAACGGGCCGGATCGATCCGCGCGAGCACCGGGTAGTCGGCCGCCATGAACTGCGTGAAGCGCCACGCGACCGCGACCGTCACGTCGGACTGCAGCAGGCGCGCGCCGCCGAACCAGCCGTTCGCGGCCGCGACGAGCGGCTCCAGTTCGCCGTATGCGCCCTCGATCTGGCTCAGCACGCGCTCGAGCCACGGCGCATGCTGCTTGTCGGCCGGACGCAGCGCCTGCTCGTAGACGACCTGCACGGTCTTCTCGGCGGCCGCCAGCGCGAAACCGACCGGCACGAGTGCGCGCAGCCGTGCATCGGCGGTATCGGGCAGCAAGCGCCGCTCGGGCGCGACCAGGTGATCGAGATAGTCGACGATCAGCGACGAATCGAGCAGCGTCGCGCCGTCGCCGGTCACGAGCGTCGGCGCCTTGACGACCGGGTTGATCACCCTGAACTGCTCGAAATGACGGAACACCGAGAGCGACTCGTGTTCGAACGGCAGGTCGAGCAGCTTCGCCGAAATGGCGACACGGCGTACGAACGGGGAATCCAGCATGCCGATCAGCTTCATCGCGAACGCTCCGCTTAAGGGGAATGGGAGCGACGACTGTAGCAGCGTCGCGCGGCATCGACTAGGGCCCGTTCCCGGGAGCAACGGGCGGGTACCGGCGCCACGAGCGAGTTTGCCGAAATGACGGAACGAACGCGGCCAGCCCTTGCGCCCCCGCGCTTGACGCGCATCAGCCGGACACGCGCGGGACTCACGTTGTCCGGCCACAGTGACCATAATGCAAGTTCACGCCCCTTCCGCCCCAAGGTTCGCCATGTGGTATGCCCTCGTCGAGCAGCAGCGGGAATGGATGCGCGCCTGGCGCACGGCGACGCGGCATGCGTTCGACGCGTGGCCCGCGGCCACGCTGCCGCACGCCGCGTCGTCGTGCTACGACGACCTGTTCGAGCCGCTGCTCGGGCCGCCGGACGGGCCCCCACACTTCGACATCGGATGGCCGGCCGTCGGCGAGCGCGTCGTCGCGCGCACGCCGTTTTGTGACCTGCGGCGCTTCACGCGCGCCGATGCACCGCGCACGGTGCTGCTGTGCGCGCCGCTGGCCGGGCATGCGGCCGTGATGATGCGGGAAACCGTCGAGACGCTGCTCGCGGACGGCGACGTCTGCGTGACGGACTGGCGCAATGCGCGCGACGTGCCGCTCGCGTCGGGCCGCTTCGGGCTCGACGAGTATGTCGCGACGCTCGACGGCTTCGTCGACGGGCTCGCGCACGACGACCGGCCGCTGCATGTCGTCGCCGTGTGCCAGGCGACCGTGCCGGTGCTCGGCGCGCTCGCGCTGCGCGCGGCGCGCGGCCTCCCGCCCCCCGCGAGCGTCACGTTGATCGGCGGCCCGCTCGACGCACGCCGGCATCCGAGTGCGCTCGGCACCGCCGCTGCCGCTCATTCGCTCGACTGGTGCCGCCGTCACCTGATCGACATCGTGCCGCCCGGTTTCGCGGGGCATGGTCGCCACGTATTTCCGACCTATCTGCAACAGGGCGAAATCGCGCTCGTGTACCCGCAACACTTCCTGTCGCTGATCGAAACGTACGCGCTGGCCGCGTCGCGCTTCGACATGAGCGGACTCGCCGGCGCGCGGCGCGCGTTGCTCGAATACACGGCGCTGCTCGACATGCCGGCCGAGTATTTCCTCGATATGGTCGACATCGTGTTCCAGCGCATGAGCCTCGCGCTCGGCACCTGGGACGTGGGCGGCCGGCGCGTCGATCCGGCGGCGTTGCGCGGCGTCGTGCTGCTGACCGTCGAAGGCGCATGCGACAAGGTCACGGGCGCCGGCCAGACCCACGCGGCGCTCGACCTGTGCAGCGGCCTCGCCGACGACGAACGCTACCGGATCGACATCGACGACTGCGATCACTACGGGCTGTTTACGGGGGCGCGCTGGCACGGCGATGTGCATCCGATGCTGCAGCGCGTGTTCGTATGGGCCGAAACCCGCCGCCCTCACCCGCGCCGCATCAGGCGGACGTGATGCCGCGTCAGGGCCGCGCCGCGTCGAGCAATGCCCGTACCTCGTCGTCGCTCGTCTGCTCGAAGCGCGCGTAGAACTGGCTGATCCCGAAGAACGGCTGCGGCAGCGACACCGTGACGAACGCATCGGCCAGATCGTCGAACACATGGCGCGCGCCCGCCGGCGCGACCGGGACAGCCGCCACGATCCGCGCCGGGTGACGCTCGCGCAACGTCTGCAGCGCGACGCGCATCGACGCGCCGGTCGCGACGCCGTCGTCGACGACGATCGCGATACGCCCTTCGACCGGCAGGGGCGGCGCGGCACCGCGATACAGCGCTTCGCGCCGATGCAGTTCGGCCGTCTCGCGCGCGATCACGTCGGCGAGCTGTTCGTCGGACACGTGCATCGAGCGGAGCACCGAACGCTGCAGATGAATCGCACCGCCCGTCGCGATCGCGCCCATCGCGAGCTCGGGATCATATGGGACGCCGAGCTTGCGCACGACCAGCACGTCGAGCGGCGCATGCAGCGCACACGCGACCGGATACGCGACGGGCACGCCGCCGCGCGGCAACGCCAGCACGACGACATCGCTACGCCCCGCGTAATCGCGCAATGCGCCGGCCAGCTGGCGGCCGGCATCGGCGCGATCGGCAAAACACTCGAACACGATCGGCTCCCTGCCGTTGCGCCGGATGCGCGAAACCCGCGCCGGCGCCTGTCAGCGAGCATGATTCATCGGCCGCGCCGATGCAAGCAGGGTCACACCGGCGCGCGCGGCGCCGAGGGTATGGGTCAGAGGCCGCCGGCCTGCCGGTACAGCCGCCAGAACGACTGCGCATAGGATTGCGCGAGCTCGGGGGCACGCTGGAACACGTTCACCGTTTCCGCATGCGCGGCCGCGCCTTCGGACAGCGTCGTCAGCGCGACGCTGTCGTCGACGATCACGAAGCGCGGCGCAGGATCGCCATGCCGCGAATCGATCGCCACGTCGATACCGGAGGATTTCAGATAGCCCGCGCCGCTGTACCGGCCCGCGCGCGGCGAACGCACGAGCACGACACGCACCTCGACCCCGCGTGCGCGGGCCGCGCGCAGCGCGCTCGCGACCGCCGGCGGCACGTGCGCATAGCCGGCCAGCAACACACGACGATGCGCCTGCCCGATCAGATCGACGGTTGCGTCGGCCGCTGCATTGTCATACGAAAAGTATGTGCCGACCGATGCGGCATCGGACGGAATCTGGCTGGCGTGGGCGCTCGCCGCACAGCAAAGCGCGGCGAGAAGGAAGGCGGCTGGTCTCATGGCGGGCGCCATTTTAGCGACGCCAGTTCGCGTGGCAAGCACCGGCTGCGAGGCTGCTGCGCCGGCGCAACACACAGCGCAGAACCCGCCCCCGGCGAACGGGTGACAGGCCCGTTATCACGCCGTCGGTCAGCCCGCCGCGACGCGTGCGAGCCAGCTCGCCACGCCGTCGACGGAACGGAAATCCGCGAGGCTGCGCGCCGGCAGCGCCGGATAGGCGCCGCCGGCCATCTCGGCCAGCGCGCGGCCGGGCCCCAGCTCGAGGAACGCGGTCGCCCCGGCCTCCACACAGGCGGCAAGACAGGCCGCCCACTCGACCGGCTCCGCGATCTGCCGCGCAAGTTTGTCGAGGCCCGCGTCGACGTCGAGCACCGATGCGCCATCGATCCCCGAAACCAGCCGCGTGCCGGGCAGCGGCCGCCGCACGTGCGTCGCGGCGAGCGACGCGCGAAACACCGGCACAGCCGCGGCGAGCCGGCGCGTGTGCGACGCGATCCGCACGCAGACGGGCGCGACACGCAGTGCGCCGGCACGCGACGCATCGTCGGCCACCGCATCGACATCGGCCTGCCGCCCCGCGACCACGAACGCGTCGCCCGGGTTCGCAATCGCGATCGCCGCGTCGCGGCCGTCGCACAGCCACACGAGCTGCGCGCGCGTCAGGCCGCGTACGAACACCATCCGCTCGTCGCCGCCGCTCGCGGCATCCATGGCGCGCGCACGCGCATCGGCCAGGTCGAGCGCGGCGTCCGGCTCGATCATCCCCGCGACGCTCCACGACGCGACTTCGCCGACGCTGTAGCCGGCGACGCAGCGTCGGCGCGGCCACAGAGCGTCGAGCAGCGCGGCGGCGGCGAGCGCCTGGACCGTACAGAGAATCTGCGCGGCACGGTTCTCGCGCAGCGCATCCGGCCCGGCCTGCCGGACCCAGGCGCGCGGATCGTCACCGAGGAGCCGGCCGGCGTGCGCGAACAACGCGTCGGCCTGCGGCGCGGTGCCGGTCAGCTCGAACATGTCGGCGCGCTGCGCGCCCTGTCCCGAACAGAGGATGGCCAGCGTCATCGCGCGCCCTCGTCAACTTCGAGCGCATCGACGAAGACGCTCATCGCGAGCAGGTCGGCCGCGCCGCCCGGGCTCAACCGCCGTGCAACGAACGCACGATGCGCGGCAGCCGCCCGTAGCCGCCAATCGCGCGCGCGCACGCCGCCGCGCGCCACGAATGCGCGTGCGGTCGCCCGCGCGAAGTCGAGACCGGCCTGCCCGCCCCGGTGCAGCAGGTTCGTATCGTCGAGCGCGGCGATCAGCGAGAAGCACGCATCGACGCGCGCGGCTTCCGGATCGCCAGGCAGGTCGCGCTGCGCGCGGCGCAGCGCGGGCAGTCCGATCGCGTAGACGGTCGTGAAACCGCCGGCCGCCTCGCGACGCGCCCCGCCGACGCCGTAGCGGCGGCTCGCGCGTTCGCCGTGGCTGTCCGGCAAGCGCGGGCCGCCGAGGATATCGGCGCCCCAGCGGCGGGAGACGAACGCGCCGAGCGTCATCCCGGCCGGCATGGTTCCCGGCACCGCGCGCCGGCCCGCCGCCGCACACAGCAGCCCGAGCCCGAAGATCGCGCCGCGATGCGTATTGACGCCGCCGGTCGCGGCAAGCATCGCGTGCTCGGCACGCAGGCCGATCTTGCGCAGCACGGCCATGTCCGCATCGCGTGCGCCCGCGTCGGCCAACTCGGCGAAGTACGGCCGCAACGCGGCGGCGCTGCGCGCGAACGTCGCGGCATCCATGTCGGTGTGACTGCCGGTGTCGACGTGACTGACGAGCCCCGGCTTCGGATAGGTCTCGATTTCGAACACGAGGCTGCGCTCGGCCAGTTCGGCGATGCGCTCGGCTTCGGACGGCGCCGGTACGCGGCAGGCAGCCCATGCGCTCATCGCGCCCCTCCGGTGAATGCGTCGGCCGGCATCAGCTCGACGGTGATCGCGGTCTTGACCGCGACTTCAGGCTGCCGCGCCTGCAGTTCGCGCCAGTTGACGCCCGCGCCGTCGTCGCGCAGCAATTCGCCGTCGATGCGCATCGGCGCGCGCGCGTCGATCGCCGCGAGGCCGTCGAGCAGCGACGCGAGCGATGCGGGATCCGGCAGCGGGAACACGATGTCGAGATCGGACGACGCCCCCAGGTAGGGCTCGCCCGTCAGCGCCTGCCATGCAAGGCTGCCGAACACGCGGCCCTGCACGCCGCAACGCGCGCCAAGCGTATCGAGTTCGCGCAACGCCGTGCGCCATGCGTCGGGCGCGGCGGCGAGCACGTCGGACAACGCGGGTAGCGGCCCGACCGTCGCAAGCGCGTCGGCAGCCGCGTTCAGCGCGACGCGCCGCTTGCCCGCGGAAGGCGGCAGCGGCAGGCCGAGCGGCACGCAGCCGGCGTCGGCCTCGTCGGGCGACGCGCGGCGCACGATCAGCGGCCAGCCGCGTTCGGCCCACGCACGCACGAGCGGATCGGCCGCGAGCGCGGGATCACGCGCGAATGCCGCGCCCCACCCCGCCGCCGTCAGCGTGACGAGCGTGTGGCGGCGCAGCGGCAGCTCAGCGTGCGGCACGCGCGAGCGCCTCGACACGCTGGGCCACATCGGCGGCAACCGGACGGCCGCGCGCGGCGCGCCGGTCGACGCGGTCGGCCGGCTTGCCGAGCCATTCGCCGACCTGTGCGTCGAGCGCACGGGCCGGATCGAGCACGGCGTCGACGGCGCCCATCTTCACGAGATTGTCGAGCCCCGGCGCGAACACCGGCGTCGAGCGCGCCATCTCCTTCAGCACGTCGATCGGCAGCTTGGTCACGCGCGACATCGACGGCAGGTCCATCACCTCCGGCTCGGCGCCCGGCACCGCCAGCAACGTGCGCGTCGCGAGCGCGGTCGCGATGAACGCACCCGCGGCCGTGTGGCCGTACAGCACGCCGATCGTCCGGTGCCCGGCGAGATCCGCGTGCATCAGGCACTTCGCGAGATGCGACAGCCCTTCGTTCAGGCCGAGCAGTTCGTCGCGCTTGCTCATCCGCTGGCTGTCGCTGTCGACGAGCACGAGGATCGGCGTGTCGCCGCCGCGCACGATCGTGTCGAGCACGCACGATGCAAGCGTCAGCGCCTCGTCGATGCCGAACGGCAAACGCTCGGCGACGCCGATCACGTCGACGCGCGTGCCGGCCAGTTCCGCGTGGCCGCTCAGCAGGCCGCCGTCAAGGGCGATCGAATGGCCTTTGGGAAAAAGCGAGTTCAGGACTTCATCGAGCGTCATGCTGCGGCTCCTGCAGTTGGTCGGCGAGTTTCGCGAACGCCTCGTCGGGCATCCCGGGAATCGCTTCCGGCGCGTCCGCACCGAGCGCGCGCCACACGTCGAGCGCATCCGCGCATGCGCCGAACCGTTCGACGCGCGCTTCGAGGCGCGCCTGTTCCGCGCGCAGCATCGCCGCATCGAACTTCGGCGCACGGCCGATCAGCTCGAGCGCCGCCGCACGAAACGCGTCGGGCGTGTCGGCCACGTAGCGGTCCGCGCCGCCGATCAGCCGCCGGTGCTTGCCGCCCATCGTGCGCCAGATCAGCGCGCGGTCCTTTGCATCGAATTCCTCGACGCCGCGATTGGTCTCGATCACTTCAGGGCCGGACACGCTGATGCGCCCCTGCTCCGACACCGCGAGCGCCGAGCAGCACGCGGCGAGCAACCCGCCGCCGCCATAGCAGCCCGCGCGTCCGCCGATCAGCCCGATCACCGGCACGCCGGCCGCGCGCGCTTCGACGAGCGCACGCATGATCTCGGCGATCGCGAGTTCGCCCGCGTTCGCTTCCTGCAGCCGCACGCCCCCCGTATCGAACAGGATCAACACCGGCTTGCCGGTTTCGCGCGCGGCACGCAGCAGCCCCGTGAGCTTCGCGCCGTGCACTTCGCCGAACGCGCCGCCCATGAAGCGGCCTTCCTGCGCGGCGACGAACACCGGCCGGCCGTCGAGCCGGCCGTGGCCGACCACCATCCCGTCGTCGAACTGCTGCGGCAGGTCGAACAACGGCAGGTGCGGGCTCGTCACGCGCTCGGCCGGGCCGAGGAATTCGCCGAAGCTGCCCGCGTCAAGCAGGCCGTCGATGCGCTGCCGCGCCGACGCCTCGTACCAGCTCGCGCCATTCGCGACGAACGCGGGCGCGTCGTGGATCGCGTCGTTCATCATGCATCTCCCTCGATCGCTCGCACGGCCTGCGCGAGCCGCAGCGACACCATGTCGGGCCGCGCGCCGCCGTCGTTGATCGACAGCTTCAGGCCGCCCGGCGTGCGCCGCTCGACGAAATCCGATACGACCGCCTGCCACACCGCACCGAAACCGACCGCCGCCGTGCGGATGTCGACCTCGCATTCGTTGCCCGGCAACACGCGCTCGACGAGCACTTCGAGATTTCCCGATGCGACCACGCCGACGAGCGCCGCGGCCTGCTCGCCCTTCGCGCGCTCGCGCGCGGTGAAGCGATAGTTCAACTGTTCCATGCCCTCTTCCTCACCAGTTGCGGAACCGGGCCGGCGGCGCATAGAGCCCGCCCGACCAGTGCACGAGATCCTTGATCGAACGCGCGGCGAGCCAGCGGCGATCAGCGTCGAGCGGATCGATGCCGAGATCCTCCGGGCGACGGATCACGCCGCGCTCGCGCAGCCGCTCGACCATCTTCCGGTCGCGGCCGCGGCCGACTTCCGTATAGCCGGCGACGCCGCGGATCGCGTGCTCGCGTTCGTCCTTGTCGCGGCACATCAGCAGGTTCGCGATCCCCTCCTCGGTGACGATGTGCGTGACGTCGTCGCCGTAGACCATGATCGGCGCGAGGTCGAGCTGCAGCTTGTCGGCGAGCTTCAGCGCGTCGAGCTTCTCGACGAACATCGGCACGTTCTTGTCGCCGAACGTCTCGCCGATCTGCACGACGAGCTTGCGGCCGCGCCTGAGCGCCGCCGGCGTGTCGGGGTCGGCTTCCGCGCCGGCCTTCAGCCACGGCTCGCTCGGATGGCGCCGGCCGCGCGCGTCGCTGCCCATGTTCGGCGCGCCGCCGAAACCGGCAATCCGCTCGGCCGTGACCGTCGACGAATGGCCGGACAGGTCGATCTGCAGCGTCGAGCCGATGAACATGTCGCACGCATAGAGGCCGGCGGTCTGGCAGAACGCGCGGTTCGAGCGCAGCGACCCGTCGGGGCCCGTGAACCAGATGTCGGAGCGCGCGCGGATGTAGTCGTCCATCCCGACTTCCGAGCCGAAGCAGTGGATCTGCTCGACCCAGCCCGACTCGATCGCGGGAATCAGCGTCGGGTGCGGGTTGAGCGCCCAGTGCGAACAGACCTTGCCCTTCAATCCGAGCTTCTCGCCGTAGGTCGGCAGCAGCAGCTCGATCGCGGCCGTGTTGAAGCCGATCCCGTGGTTCAGGCGCTTGATGCCGTACGGCTCGTAGATGCCCTTGATCGCGAGCATCGCGGTGAGGATCTGCGTTTCGGTGATCGCGGCCGGATCGCGCGTGAACAGCGGCTCGACGTAGAACGGCCGGCCGGCCTCGACGACGAAATGCACGCGGTCGCCCGGGATGTCGACGCGCGGCACCTTGTCGACAATGCGGTCGACCTGCGCGATCACGATGCCGTCCTTGAACGCGGTGGCCTCGACGACGGTCGGCGTATCTTCCGTGTTCGGGCCGGTATAGAGGTTGCCGTCGCGATCGGCGCTGACCGCGGCGATCAGCGCGACCTGCGGCGTGAGGTCGATGAAGTAGCGTGCGAACAGTTCGAGATAGGTGTGCACCGCGCCGAGCGCGATCTTGCCGCCGAACAGCAGCTTCGCGATCCGCTGCGACTGCGGGCCCGAATACGCGAAGTCGAGACGCTTCGCGATGCCGCGCTCGAACACGTCGAGATGCTCGGGCAGCACGACGCCCGACTGCACCATGTGCAGGTCGTGGATCTTCGCGCTGTCGACGTCGGCGAGCGCCGTCGCGAGCAGGTCGGCCTGCTTCTGGTTGTCGCCTTCGAGGCAGACGCGGTCGCCCGGCCGCAGCACCGCTTCGAGCAACGCCACGGTGTCGCGCGCATCGACCCGCTTGCCCTGCGCGTAAGCCGCGCCGGCCGCGAGTCGTGCATCGCGCGCCTGCCGCGCGTGATTCCATCCCGTCATGAACTGTTCTCCCGCTTCGATGGTTCAGCGGCATTCTAAGCCTGGCGCCGCCGCCGATTGATGATGTTGACGAATGCGACTCAGAGGGCGCCGCGATGGATGCGGCCCGCACGCGGGCCGCGTCGCGCGGACCTATGCACCGACCAGCGCGCGCGTCGTGAAGAACAGCACCGACGGGCCGAGCAGGCAGCCGACGCCCGTATGGAACGTCGCGACGAGGGCGCCGTACGGGACGAGCCGGCGGTCGGTCGCGGCGAGCCCCGCGCTTACGCCGCTGACGGTGCCGGCGAGGCCGCCGAAGATCATCGCGGAACGCGGCGTCTTCAGGCCCATGAAGCTGGCTGCGACCGGCGTGCCGACCATCACGATGATCGCCTTCACGAGCCCCGTTGCGATGCTGAGCGCGATCACGTCGGAGCTTGCGCCGATCGCCGCGCCCGTGACGGGGCCGACGATGTAGGTGACGGCGCCCGCGCCGATGGTCGTCATGCTGACCGCGTCGGTGTAGCCGAATGCGCGCGCGATGCACGCGCCGACGATGAACGGCAGCACGGTGCCGAGCAGCAGCGACACGACGCCGACGAGCCCGGCCTTGCGCGCCTCGGCGGGCTGCACTTCGAACGCGGTCGCAACGATCGCGAAATCGCGCAGCATCGCGCCGCCCATCAGGCCGACGCCCGCGAACAGCGGCACGTCGGCGATCCCCTTCTCGCCGCCGGTGAACGCGCCGCCGACGTAAGCCAGCGCGAGGCCGATCACGATCGCGATCGCGGAGCCGTGCACGCGGCCGAACGTGAGCTTGCGCGACGCGATCGACGACAGCCACATGATCAGGCCGACCAGCGCGAACGACGCGACGAGCCCGTTGTGGGCGACGGTTTTTTCGAGCATCTGCAGCATGGCGGCCTCCGTCACTGTTCTTCGAATTGCGGCACGCCCGCGAAGGCCGTGTCGTCGCGCCCGGTGCGCACGAGTACCGCGATGCAGCATGCGCAGATCGCGACCGCGCCGACGGCGGCCAGCAGCGCGACCGGGCCGCCCTTCAGCGCGGCGACGACGTTCTGGTTCGCGGCCATCGCGACGACGACCGGGATGTACATCGCGCCCCAGAAGCCGACGCCGGCCTCGGTCTCCTTCGGTAGCCAGCCGCGCCGGTGCAGCCAGAGGCGCAGGCAGATCAGCAGCAGCATCGCGATGCCGACCCCGCCGACGTTGGTCTTCACGCCGATCGCGCTGCCGAGCAGGTCGCCGAGGAACAGTCCGGCCAGGTGGCAGAACGCCAGCAGCGCGGTTCCGTAGATGATCATGAGTCGTCTCCAGTCTCTTCGTGACGGGCGCCTGACGCGTGCAGAAAGCGGGCCCGCACGTCGATCCCGTGCGCGGACTGTCTCCTGCGGCGGTGCGCCGCGGCCCGGCGGCCCGTCGTGCGGGCGCGTTCTCGGGCGGTCGATGGGATGATGCGGTTTCGGGCCGGACACCGGATGCCGTAGACTGACTGACGCAGCCGCCGGCCCGACACGGGCTACGCATCCGGTTCGCCCCGTTTGCGCGGGCCGCACCGGGGCGTGATCCGATACTAGCGCCGCAATACCCGGCCATTTATGAAGTTGTCGAAACCGATTCAGTGGATTTAGCAATGCGTCCGTTACCGCCCGAGCTGCTGCGCAGCTTCGTCGCCGTCGCCCAGTCCGGCAGTTTCACCGCCGCGTCCGAGCGCGTGAACCTGTCGCAGTCGACCGTCAGCCAGCACATCCGCCGCCTCGAGGAGCTGCTCGACCGGCCGCTGTTCGAGCGCGACACGCGCAACGTGCACCTGTCGCAGCACGGCGACGCGCTGTTCCGCTACGCGGTGCGCATCCTCGAGCTGATGGACGAAGCCGTCACGTCGGTATGCGGGCCGCCGCTGTCGGGCAAGGTGCGGCTCGCGATGTCGGAGGATTTCGCGTCGGCGCACCTGACCGCCGCGCTCGCGAGCTTCGTGCAGCGCAATCCGGAAGTCGAGCTTGCGATCTCGACCGGGCTGTCGGGCGACCTGTTCGACGCGCTCGACGAAGGACGGCACGATCTCGTGTTCGCGAAGCGCATCGCCGGCAGCCGGCGCGGCCGCGTGATCCGCAGCGAGCCGCTGTACTGGTGCACGGGCCCCGATTCGCGGATCACCGGCCACGAGGCCGTGCTGCCGCTCGCGATGCATCCGGAGCCGAGCGTGTCGCGCCGCCGCGTGCTCGAATCGCTCGAAGCCGTCGGGCGGCCGTACCGGATCGCGGTCGTGAGCAGCAGCGTTGCGGTATTGCGCGCCGCTGCGAGCGCGGGGCTCGGCGTCAGCGCGTTCGCCGGCTACGTGATCCCGGCCGGGCTTGCGCGGCTCGACGCGGGGCTGCCCGAACTCGGCGAACTCGAATACGTGATCGACCGGCCGGCGGCCGCGTCGCGTTCGACGCTCGCGCTCGAAGCGACGCTGATTGCCGCCGCGTCGGGGTTGTAACCGCGCCGGGCGCGACACGCACATGGGGGGCGCGCCCGCAACTGACAGCTTTGCCCGGAACGCGTCATCGTCCGCGCAGCACCCGCTCGCGACAATGGGGCCCATCGGAACGCACGGCCACCCGCCGCGCGCATCCGGTGTCCCATCCCCTTGATCGGAGCACGCCATGAATGTCTTGCGATTCGCCGTCGCGACCGCCGCCGCCGCCCTGCTGTCCCCCGCCTTTGCCCAGACGTCCGACGCCGCGGCGCCCGCGCAGGGGCTGACCCGCGCGGAAGTCATCGCGCAACTCAAGCAGGCCTATCTCGACGGTCAACTGCCGACGAACGACAGCAACTACCCGCCGAACGCCGCGACACGCGCGCGCAACCGCGAACTCGTGCAGGCCGCGAGCCCGGCATGGCTCGCGCAGACGCCGCCGTCCTCACAAACCGCCGCGCAGCAGTAGCGGACCGCGGCGCGATCACGGCAGGAAGCTGCGGCGCCGCGCGTCGATCAGCTCGACGAGCAGGCGGTCGCGTTCGGCCGCCAGTTCCTGCATCGAGCGCTCGCCCTGGATCGCGCGCAATTCGTCGTTCAGCCGGCGATCGACGTCCGGATCGAACGAAGGCGTGCCGAGGTCGTCCCACCAGCTCGTGATCGGCCCCGACAGGTGTTCGAGAAAGTGCGCGATCCCGCCCGCGCCGCCGCCGAGATGATAGGTCAGGCACTGTCCCATCAGCCCCCAGCGCAGGCCGGGCCCCCATGCGACGGCCTTGTCCGCGTCGGCAACGCTCACGACGCCTTCGCCGACGAGGTGATACACCTCGCGGAACAGCGCGGCCGCGAGCCGGTTCGCGACGTGGCCGGTCATCTCCTTGTTGAGGACGATGGTCTGCTTGCCGAGTGCGTCGTAGAAATCCTTCACGCGTGCGATCACGTCCCGGCTGGTCGCGTCGCCGCCAACCAGCTCGACGAGCGGAATCAGGTGCGGCGGATTGAACGGATGCGCGATCAGGCAGCGTTCCGGATGCTTCTCGCATGCGGTCTGGATGTCCGACATCTTCAGGCCCGACGAACTCGACGCGATCGGCACGTGCGCGGGCAGCACGTCGTCCATCTGCCGGTACAGCGCACGCTTCAGGTCGAGCCGTTCCGGGCCGTTCTCCTGCACGAAATCGGCGCCGTCGAGCGCGCGCACGAGATCGGCGTCGAACGACAGCCGCGCGGACAGTTCGGCAGCCCGGTCGCCGAGAAACGCGGCCAGCGCGTCGCGCAGCCGTGCGTCGGCTTGCGGCGCCGGATCGGTCGCGACGACGTCGAAGCCCTGCGTCAGATAGAAAGCGGTCCAGCTCGCGCCGATCACGCCGGCGCCGACGATCGCGATGCGTCGAATGTCCATGATTGTCCCGTGTCGTTGGTCTGCCAATAGATCGCGGCGATTGTCGCATCGAATCGCGCGGGCCTGTGTTGACGCAGTTTGCAGATTCCCTCTTGAAATGCGCTTCGGCTGCCACTAATTACGCGTCGTCGGGCAGTGCACCGTTCAACGCACCGCCCCCGTTTCGACCCAGTGGAGCTCCCGCGTCGCGCCCGCCGCAGGCGTCGCGCCGTCACGTCTCCCGTGTTCCCTGTTCAGGAGGACCAACATGAGCGGTATTCATTTCGGCAGCGACCTGTTCGACGAATTTGCCCGCGTGCAGCGGCAAGTAGCGAATCTGCTGGGCGAACGTCCAGCCGGCATTCGCGCGGTGCGGCCCGGTGCCTTTCCCGCGCTCAACGTCGGCGCCACCGACGGCGCCATCGAGATCGTCGCGTTCGCGCCCGGCATGGCCGCGGCCGACTTCGACGTATCGATCGACAAGGACCTGCTGACGATCAGCGGCGAGCGCAAGCCTGCGCCGCGCGGCGAAGGCGACGATCTGCGCACCTATGCGCAGGAACGCTTTCACGGCGCATTCCGCCGCGTCGTCGAGCTGCCGCGGGACGCGGATCCCGAGCAGGTCAGCGCCCGCTACGAAAACGGCTGCCTGCTGATTCGCGTCGGCCGGCGCGAGGCATCGAAGCCGCGTGCAATCACCGTTCAATAATAGTCAGGATACCGACATGAATGCGAACCCGACCCTGGCCGAGCGCCAGACGAACACCGTTCACCCCGCTGCCGCTGCCGCCGACGCAGCTCGCCGGCCCGCGATCACGCCGGCCGTCGACGTCGTCGAGAATCATCTCGGCGTCACGCTGCGGGCCGATCTGCCCGGCGTGCCGCGCGAAAACCTCGACGTGAAGGTGCACGACAACACGCTGACGATCGAAGCCGACACGCACCTGGATACGCCGGCCGACCTGCGCGTGCGGCATGCCGAAATCCGCGCGACGCGCTATGCGCGCAGCTTCGTGCTGAGCCCGGATCTCGACACGTCGAGGATCGACGCGAACCTGCGCGACGGCGTGCTGACGCTGACGATTCCGCGCCGCGAGGAAACGCGTCCGCGCCGCATCGACGTGACGACCGGTCACGCATAAGCACCAACGCGGGCGATCGTCCCGCACGCATGAAAAAGCCCCGCCGGGTACGCTCCCGGCGGGGCTTTTTTACGACATGCGGTGCAATCAGTCGAAGTCGAACAGGTCGAACACCGATTTCCGGCGACGCGCTGGCCGTCGTGCTTGTAGCGCTCGTCGTGCGAGCGGCCATCGTGCCTGCCGCGGCTGTCATGCGAACGACCGTCGCGCCCCCACCCGCCGTCGTGGCTGCGCGGCGCCTGCGCATCGTGCCGCACGGGTGTCTCGTCGCGACGCAGCGGCGCGTCACCGGTCTCGCGTGCGATCAGCTTGTCGAGTTCGCCGCGATCGAGCCACACGCCGCGGCAGGTCGGACAATAGTCGATCTCGATCGACTGGCGCTCGGCCATCAACAGGTCGGGCGTCTTGCAGACTGGGCATTTCATCGCGTCTCTCCTTTCCGTGCGAATGTCGTCTGGATTCCCTATGAGGCGCGTGACGCCGGTCGCCGCAGCGGCCGGCGCCACACGCGATGGCTCAGCGGCCTTCCGTCGGTGCCGAGCGCTTCGCCTTCGCGCGCCGCGCCAGCATGTTCATGCCCTCGACGAAAGCCGAGAACGCCATGGCCGCGTAGATATAGCCCTTCGGCACGTGCGAACCGAACCCTTCGGCGATCAGCGTCATGCCGATCACGACCAGGAACGACAGCGCGAGCATCACGATGGTCGGGTTGCGGTCGATGAAGCGTGCGAGCGGCTGCGCGGCAAACAACATCACGGCGACGGCGACGATCACCGCGACGAACATGATCGGCACGTGCTCGGTCATGCCGATCGCGGTCACGATGCTGTCGATCGAGAACACGATGTCGAGCATCACGATCTGGCCGATCGCGGCCCACATCGTCAGGCCGGCTGCGCCGCCGGCGCCGCCCTCGCCTTCACCGTCGTGCGACACGTGGTGATGGATCTCGGTGGTCGCCTTCCACACGAGGAACAGGCCGCCCGACAGCAGGATCATGTCGCGCCACGAGAATGCATGGTCGAACAGCGTGAACACGGGTTCGGTGAGGCTCGCGATCCACGCGACGCTGCCGAGCAGCGCGAGGCGCATCACCAGCGCGAGCGCGATGCCGAGGCGCTGCGTGCGGGCGCGCTGCACCTCGGGCAGCTTGTTGCTGAGGATCGAGATGAAGATCAGGTTGTCGATGCCGAGCACGACTTCCATCACGACGAGCGTCAGAAGCGCAGCCCAGACGGCGGGGTCGACGGCAAGCGTCAGCAGGTAGTCCATGAAATGGGCCGATACGAAAGTGGAAAGCCAGATGATATGCCGCCCCGAACTTCGGAAAAATCAGAGAGAATCTGACTTTAAGTTCGGTTTTTACGAAATTACGCTCCGATGCTCAATTTCCGACATCTGTACTATTTCTGGGTCGTCGTGAAGGAAGGCGGCTTTGCGCGCGCGGCCGCGCGGCTCGACATGGCCGTGCAGACCATCAGTGCGCAGGTGCGCGAGCTCGAGAAAGCGCTCGGGCACCAGTTGCTGCGCCCGGCCGGGCGCGGCGTCACGATGACCGACGCCGGCCAGGCCGCGTTTGCGCGCGCGGAGGTGATCTTCGAGATGGGGCGGCTGATTCCCGACGAAGTGCGCGCGGCGGCCAGCCAGCCGACGGTTCGGCTCGCGGTCGGCCTTGCGGACGGCATCTCCAAGCTCGCCGCGCACGCGACCCTCGCGCCCGTGCTGGATACGCCCACGCTGCGGCTGCTGTGCCACGAGGGCGAGCACGATGCGCTGCTCGCGGAGCTGGCGCTGCATCATCTCGATCTGGTGCTGGCCGGCCAGGGCGCGCCGTCCGGCTCGAACCTGCGCGTGACGAGCGAGCGGCTCGTCGCGTCGCCGGTCGACTGGTATGGCCCCGCCGCGCTCGTCACGCCGGCCGCGCGGCAGCACTTTCCGCAGTGCCTTGCCGACCTGCCCGTTCTGCTGCCGACCGCGCATTCGGCGCTGCGCGCGCGCCTCGACGTGTGGCTGGAAAGCGAACGGATCGTGCCGCGCGTGGCCGGGGAATTCGAGGACAGCGCGCTGATGGCCGTGTTCGCGGCGCGCGGCCTCGGCGTGTTTCCGCTGAGCGAACTCGGCGCGAACGACGCGTCGCTGCTGCGCGGCTTGCGGCGGCTCGGGCGCGCGGGCGACGTGACCGAGGAGATCCACGCGATCCGCTCGCGGCGCGGCGAACACCATCCACTGACGTCGCGATTGCTGGCCGCCGCACGCGGCACCCCGGCCGACTGAAGCGAGCGCGACATCAAACGAAACTATAATGGCGCCCCGGCCTTACGAGATTGCCCCGCGCTTCTTCCAGGCACCGCCGTTGCGCGACCTCTCGCCAAGCCTTCTGAAAGACGCCATGCACAACCGATTTCGCCTGTTTTCCGTTTCGTGCGCGCTCGCGGCCGCGACCGTGCTGGCGGCGTGCTCGTCGCCGCCCAAGCCGATCTACCAGCAGGAACAGTTCGACGCGACCAGCAGCCCGTACGCGCATACGTTCCACTCGAAATCCGACGCGGCCTGCGAGGCCGCGCGGCGCGCGCTGCTGAGCCAGGGCTATGTGGTGTCGTCGTCGCGCAGCGATGCAGTCGACGGCAGCAAGAATTTCCAGCCGAACAACGACATGCACGTCGTGATCGAGTTTCACGTCGTGTGCGCGGACGCGAACGCGGACGGCTCGTCGAGCATCGCGTACGTGAATGCGGTGCAGGATCGCTACACGCTGAAGAAGTCGAACACGTCGGCCAGCGTCGGCCTCAGCGTGTTCGGCTCGCTGTCGCTGCCGATCGGGTCGAGCGACGACGCGCTCGTCAAGACCGCCAGCGAAACGATTCCCGCCGGCGTGTTCTATGAGCGCTTCTTCAATCTCGTCGAGCATTTCCTGAAGATCGACCCGGCCCGCCGCGACCGCGCGACCGTCAAGGCCGCCGAGAAGGAGCCCGTCACGCCGCTGCCCGAACCCGCGCCGACGCCGCAGGGCGAGCCGATAAAGATGACGACCCCGGTCGTGCCGACGCCGCCCGCGGCGCCGGTGCCGCTTTCGTTGCCGGTCGTGGCGCCCCAGTCGGGCGCGAACGCCGTGCCGGCCGCCGCTTCGGCCGTGGTCGCGCCGGCGGCGATGCGTGCTGCCGCGCCGCCAGCGGCGTCTGGTTCGGGGTCGGTACCGGCTTCGGGTGTGGCGCCTGCATCGGCCGCCGCGTCGACGCCTGCACCGGCGTCCGGATCGGCATCCACGTCGGCTTCGGCTCCCGTGCCGGCTTCCGCGCCTGCGTCCGCTTCCGGCCCGGCGTCGCACCCTGCCGCAGCGGCGTCGGCGCCCGCCGCTTCGGCGCCGGCCACCGCAACACCGGCACCGGTCGCGCCTGCGCCCGCGTCCACTGCTTCGGCCCCCGTATCGGCATCGGCACCGTCGAGCACGTCGCCCGCGCCTGCCGCCGCCAACCCCGTCGCATCGTCCGCCCCGTCCGGCGCGAGCGCACCGGCCGCAAACTGATCGACCGCCCGTATCGTCGCTCCTGGCCGCAACCGGCGCAGCGCGACGATACGCCCCCTTGCCCGTCATTCGTCACGGGAATTTTCACGCCGCCGGCTGCCTGCCCGTCGTGCCGATGCCTTGCGTCGGACACGCTCGGCCGATTCCGTCATTCACGGAGATCGACGGCCGTCCGGCCATCGGCCGGCCTGCGCCTCCACCACGCATACCGCAACGGCGCGCACAGCGTCTGCAGTTGCTCGGCGATCGCGATCACGCCACCGCAGACGATTTCGGCGATACCCATCGTCGATCGCCGTCCAGCCGCCCCCTGACCAGCCCGCTTGCGCCGACCGCCCCGCCTACCGCAACGTTGTGCGCAGCGTCTGCAGCTGCTCGACGGTCGCCGTCACGCCGCCGCAGACGATCACGGCGATATCCTTCGCCGACGCGAGCACGGGCACCGGCCGCTCGAGCGCGGCCAGCGCGGCACCGCATGCAGGCTCGACGACGATCCGGTGCTCGTCGAGAAATCGCAGTGACGCGGCCACCGCATCGGCATCCGACACGACGACCGGGTGAATCTCGTGTCGCGCTGCCCATTCGACCGCCGCATCGCACGGACGCTTCGCGCCGAGCGACGTCGCGATGCTCGTGATCGCCGGCAATTCGACCCCATGCCCCTGCGCCAGCGAGCGCGCATAGCAGTCGGCGCCTTGCGTTTCGGCCGCGACCACCGGCACGTCGTGCCAGCCGTTGCGCGCGAGCCCTTCGAGCACGCCGCACAGCAGCCCGCCGCCACCGACCGCGAGCACGATCGCGTCAGGCTTGGGGCCGGCCGCCGCCATCTCGTCGATCATCGTCGCGTGGCCCTGCCACAGCACGGGATCGTCGAACGGATGCACGAACGCATCGTGCTCGCCGAGCGCCGACTGCGCGAACGCGTTCGCCTCGGCCCAGCTCGCGCCGTGCACGATGAGCTCCGCACCCTCGACGCGAATCAGCTCGCGCGCACGGGCCGACGCGCTTTCGGGTACGACGACGAGCACCGGCACGCCGAGTTCGCGGCCGCAATACGCGACCGCGATGCCCGCGTTGCCGCCCGACGATGACACGAAGCGCCGCGCGCCGGCCGCATGCCGTGCTTCGCAGACGGCGCCGATGCCGCGCAGCTTGAACGAGCCCGACGGCTGCAGCGCATCGAGCTTCAGCCGGATGGCCTTGCCGAGCCGGCGGGACGCGATTTGCGAGCGGAGATAAGGGGTCGGGATATGAAGCGGCATGGGACGGGACCAATGGGAACGGAGGGAACGCACGCGACGCGCAATTGCGAGCGGCAATGACGGCCATCGTACGGCACGCCTCCCATGCTTTCCAATACCATCGGATGGCGTTTGCTATGCTCCACAGGTATATCGATGAACCGGAACGGATACTGCATGCGCAAGATCGAACTGCGTCACCTGCGCTACTTCGTGGCCGTCGCGCAAGCCGGCAGCGTGATGGCCGGCGCCCGCGCGGCCGGCATCGTCCAGCCCGCGCTGTCGCGACAGATCCGCGAACTCGAGGACGCGATCGGTACGCCGCTGCTGGTGCGCCGCGCAACGGGCGTCACGCTCACGGCGGCCGGCGCCAGCTTCCTGCAGGATGCGACCGGCCTGCTCGCGACACTGCAGGACAGCCGTGAGCGCGCACTGCGCAGCGCGGCCGGCCAACTGGGCGAGTTGCGGCTCGGTGCGTTGCCGAACTGCCTGCCGTTGCCCGTCGTCGCGAACGTCCTCAAGGCGTTTCGCGACGCGTGCCCGGACGTGAAGCTGTCGATCGCGCCGATGCTGTCGGCCGAACAGGCGAACGCGCTGATGCGCGGCCAGCTAGACGGCGGGATCATGGCGTGGCGTCAAGATGAGGCGCCGCACCTGTCGGGCGTGCGGCTGCTGAGCGACCGCTTCGTGCTCGCGATGCCCGCGCCGCCGGGTGGACGCTTCACCGCGCCGCGCACGCTGGCCGACGTCGCGAACGAGCCGTTCGTCTGGTTCGACGCGCAGCGCTCCGCTGCGCACCACCGGTTCCTGATGGCGCAGTGCCGGCAGGCCGGCTTCACGCCACGCATCGCGCAGGTCGGCAGCGACATTCCGACGTTGATCGGCCTCGTCGCAGCCGGGATGGGCTGTGCATTCGTGCCGGAAAGCGCGTCGCCGACCTGCCCGCGCACGGTCCGGCTCGTCGCGCTCGACGAGCTCGCCAAGCGCTTCGACATCGAGTTCGTGTACGACGGCGCGGCAATGCCACCATCGCCTGTCATCGCGCGATTTCTCGAAGCCGTGCGCGATGCCGCCGGCGAAGCCCGCCAACCGGGCTGAGCGGGCAGCCGATACGCCGACCTCGCCCGGTACTTGAGCGACACGATCCGCGGCGCCCGAACGACGGGCGAGCCCGTTCCGTCAAACCGTCGCCTTGGCTGCTGAAACACGCTAAACAGCCGCATCTTTACCGCGAAAATTCTTTCGAAATGATGACGCCGGACGTCGCAGCGCCGGTGTTTTTAAATTGACACCCAAAACGGCCGTTTAACGCCGGTTCGAATTGTCATGGTTCGAAATATACTTCGCGCGCATCCAGCCCTCGTGCCAAAGAGAGGATGCGTTTCCGCCCCGGTCACGGTCCCCCTGTGATCGGGGCTTTTTTTGCCCGTGTGCCTTGTCTGCAAAGGGTTTTCGGCGACGGTGCGACGTTCGATCGGGGGGATGCCCGCCACCTGACCGGTTCGGCCGATCCGCGCGGCGGCACGTCGACGGACGTTCTGCGGACGGCCTCCGGATCATCGGGAGGAGCGGCCGTCAGTCCACCTCGCGGCGCCGATGGATTTCAATCTCCCGGCCGAAAACCGCACGTCATTCATTACATGACGCTTTCGGAAAAGCCCCTCTTTCGCGCGGCTCGCCAGCGGACTTCACGCGCTCGCTGCATTGTTGACATGAAATCAAGATAATTTCGTCCGTATACGGCTTTTTCCGCAAAAGTCATGCAGGCACACTTCGCCCTGTCCTCAACGGCCCGTGCCGTTGTCCCTCGACTACAGGAGCTCATCGCGTGAACCCCACGACTTCCTCTCCTTCTCGCCCGGGCGGCAGCGCAGCGCTGCCGCTGCTGGCACTCGCCGCCGGCGCGTTCGGCATCGGCACGACCGAGTTCTCGCCGATGGGCCTGCTGCCCGTGATCGCCGACGGCGTGCACGTCTCGATTCCGCAGGCCGGCATGCTGATCAGCGCCTATGCGATCGGCGTGATGGTCGGCGCGCCGCTGATGACGCTGCTGCTCGCGCGCTGGTCGCGCCGCTCGGCGCTGATCGCGCTGATGTCGATCTTCACGATCGGCAACCTGCTGTCGGCGTTCGCGCCGGGCTACACGACGCTGCTGCTCGCCCGCCTCGTGACGAGCCTCAACCACGGCGCCTTCTTCGGGCTCGGCTCGGTGGTCGCGGCCAGCCTCGTGCCGCGTGAAAAGCAGGCCAGCGCGGTCGCGACGATGTTCATGGGCCTGACGATCGCGAACGTCGGCGGTGTGCCGGCCGCGACCTGGCTCGGCCAGATCATCGGCTGGCGCATGTCGTTCGCGGCGACCGCGGGCCTCGGCCTGGTGGCGATCGCCGGGCTGTTCGCGGCGCTGCCGAAGGGCGAAGCCGGCAAGATGCCCGACCTGCGCGCGGAACTCTCGGTGCTGACCCGCCCCGTCGTGCTCGGCGCGCTCGGGACGACCGTGCTGGGTGCCGGCGCGATGTTCACGCTCTACACGTACGTCGCGCCGACGCTCGAACACGTGACCGGCGCGACGCCCGGCTTCGTGACCGCGATGCTGGTGCTGATCGGTGTCGGCTTCTCGATCGGCAACATCGCGGGCGGGCGCTTCGCCGACCGCTCGCTCGACGGCACGCTGATCGGTTTCCTGCTGCTGCTGATTGCCACGATGGCCGCGTTCCCGGTGCTCGCCGGCACGCATGCCGGCGCGGCCGTCACGCTGCTCGTGTGGGGTGTCGCGACGTTCGCGGTCGTGCCGCCGCTGCAAATGCGCGTGATGCGGGCGGCCCACGAAGCGCCGGGCCTCGCGTCCGCCGTCAACATCGGCGCGTTCAACCTCGGCAACGCACTCGGCGCGGCCGCCGGCGGTGCCGCGATCTCGGCCGGATTCGGATACGCGGCCGTGCCGCTCGTCGGCGGGCTGATCGCCGCGGCCGGACTCGCGCTCGTCTTCCTGCAGATCGCGCAGCAGCGCCGCGCGCCGGCCGCAGCGAATTCGTAATCGCCGCACGTCGTGCGCCGGCGATGCACGCCGGACCGCCGATCCGTACCGACACACGCTCACGGCCGCGCATTGCGGCCGTTTTCGTTTTCAACGATCCATTCCGATTCAGCAATCCCTCAATCGAAAAAATCCGGAATATCCATCAATTTCACGTCGCCCCACATTCAACTCATTTAGGGAGTGCCGAAATCGATTCAATCCGCTCGAATACCCGCCTCCCTTCCATTTCATTCAGCGCATGAATGACCCATTTCCCGCGGGTCGATTCGGCTCGCCAGGTCTGGCTAAAAATCGTATCGAACCCCGCACGAATTACTCAATATTGCTGCGCCGCAGGATAATATTTCATTCAAATCGATCACGAAAATTCAGAAAATGAAATGCTTCCCGGCTTTATTCAATCAATGCCTGCATCAAATGTAACAAAATGAAACGGCGCAAATTTAAAGATTGAAAGACTTGCCGATTCGTATCAGCATCTGCGATACCGTGGCATGCGAAGCGCGGCATAAATCCAATGAAAAACGATCGATGAGGGATCAGTGTGAAAGTCGCCATCGCTTCCACAACGTTGTCGCTCGCGCTGTCAATCGGCCTTTCGATTCCCGCCGCCGACGCTGCCACCTATTCGAACGGCACCGCGACCGCCACCTTCAACGTCACGCTGACGCTGCAGCCGAACTGCACGATCGCCGCGAACCCGCTCGCCTTCGGCACCAGCGGCGTGCTGGCCACCGCGATCAACCAGCAAACGACCGTGAGCGTCACCTGCACCAACACGACGCCCTACAACGTCGGTCTCGACGCGGGCACGGTCACGGGGTCGAGCGTCGCGAGCCGGCTGATGGCCGGCACGGCGACCGGCAACACGTCGACGACCGTCGGCTTCCAGCTCTACCAGGATGCCGGGCGCACGACGATCTGGGGCAACACGCAAGGCACGGACACCGTGGCCGGCACCGGCACGGGCGCTGCGCAGTCCCTGACCGTCTACGGCCAGGTGCCCGCGCAGGCGACGCCGAAGCCGGACACCTATCAGACGACCGTCACCGCAACCGTCTACTTCTGACCGGTGCGGCTCGCCATGTCCGCATTACGTCGAACGCTCGCCGCGCTGCTATGTGCGGCCGGCGCCGCGCACGCCGCGTCGCTGCAGATTTCCCCGGTCACGATCGAATTCGGCACCGACGACACGGCCACCGGCATCACGCTGCGCAATCCGGGCGAGCGCCCCGTGTACGGACAGGTGCGCGTGTTCCGCTGGGACCAGGCCGACGGCCAGGACACGCTGACACCCACCCAGGATCTGATGGCCAGCCCGCCGCTCATCGAGGTCGGTACGCAGTCCGAACAGCTGATCCGCGTCGTGCGCGCATCGCGCACGCCTGCCGGCGCCGAGCAGACCTACCGGCTGCTGATCGACGAGCTGCCGCAGCCCGGCGAAGCGCCGGCCAACGGCGTGTCGATCCGGCTGCGCTATTCGATTCCGGTGTTCGTCGAGCCGGCAGCCGACGGCGCGCCCCGGCTCGACTGGGCGCTGCTGCGCGGCAACGGCGGCTGGGTACTGCGGGTGCACAACGGCGGCACGCGGCGCGCGCAACTGGCATCGGTCGAACTCGTGACCGGCGACGGCCGCACGTATCCGCTCACGCGCGGCCTGCTCGGCTATGCGCTCGCGGGGCGCACGGGCCAGTGGAGCGTGCCGCTGCCGGCCGGCGTCGCGCTCGGCGGCAAGGTCACGGTGCGGGCGGCCGTCAATTCGCAGCCGGCCAGTGCGATCGTCACGGTGGAGCCGCCGGGCTAGACCGCCGGTGCGCCGCCCGGCCCCTCCCCCTTCGCCACGCGCCCGCACGCGTCCGGCCAACGGACGCAGGACCCCGCTTCGTTCGCCGCGCGCCGCACTCGCGGCCGTCGTGGCCGGCGGCCTGCTTGCGCTCGGCTGCGCACGCGCGGATGAACCCGCCGCACTCGTGATGACCGACAGCATGCATGACGTGATCCTCGAAGTCAGCGTCAACGGCGAAAACACGACGCTGCTCGCGCACTTCCGCGAACGCGACGGCCACTTGTCGGCGAGCGGCGCAGACCTGCACACGATCGGCCTCGCGACCGACCGGCTCGGCATCGCCGACGCGACGACGGTCGACCTCGACACGATTCCCGGCCTGCGCTACCGCTACGACGCGGCGCACCAGAGCGTCGACCTGCAGATGCCCGACACGCTGCGCCGGCCGTACGCGGTCGACAGCCGCGCGTTGCCGCCCACGCAGGCGGCCAGCGCGTCGCGCGGCGTCGCGATCAACTACGAGGCGTACGCGCAGACGCTCGGCAACCGGCAGGTTTCGCTCTACACCGACGTGCGCTACTTCGATCCGGGCGGCGTGTTCGACACCAGCGGCGTCGCGACCTTCCATGACGGCCGCCGGCGCTACACGCGCTTCGATACGTCATGGAGCCGCTCGGATCCGGCACGGCCGAGCACGACACAGATCGGCGACACGATCTCGGGATCGCTCGCATGGACGCGCTCGGTGCGCCTCGGCGGCTTCCAGTGGCGCAGCAACTTCGCGCTGCGGCCCGATCTCGTGACGTTCCCGATCCCGTCGCTCACGGGCTCCGCCGCCGTACCGTCGGCGGTCGACCTCTACATCAACAACGTGCGCCAGTACTCCGGCAACGTGCCGAGCGGCCCGTTCATCATCCACGACGTGCCGGGCATCACGGGCGCCGGCCAGGCGACCGTCATCACGCGTGACGCGCTCGGGCGCACCGTCGCGACGTCCGTGCCGCTCTACGTCGATACGCGCATGCTGTCCGCCGGGCTGTCGAGCTATTCGTTCGAAGCCGGCTTCCTGCGCCGCAACTACGGGCTGCAGTCGTTCGACTACGACGCGCGGCCGGCCGTCAGCGGCTCGATGCGGCGCGGCGTCATCGATGCGCTGACCGTCGAGGGGCACGCGGAAGCCACCGGCGGCGTGCTCAACACCGGCGTCGGCGCGCTGCTGCGGCTCGGCAATGCAGGCGTCGTGAGCGGCGCGGTCGCGGGCAGCGCCGGCCGCTTTCCCGGTACGCAGGTGAGCATCGGCTACCAGCTGATCGAACCGCGCTTCTCGATCAACGCGCAGACGATCCGCGCGTTCGGCCACTACGGCGATCTCGCCTCGCGCGACGGCGCGACGGCGCCCGCGGCGACCGACCAGGCGACGCTCGCGCTGCCGTTCATGCACCGCCAGACGCTCTCGCTCAGTTATATCGGCTTCCGGCTGCCGCAAGGCCCGAGCACGCGGATCGGCACGGTGTCGTACACGCTGAGCTTCGGCGATCTCGCCTCGCTGAGCGTCAGTGCGTACCGCGACTTCGCGCAGCAGGGCGCGAACGGCGCGTTCGTATCGCTGAACATCGGGCTCGGGCGCAACACGTCGATCAATGCGACCGTCGGCCGCCAGCGCGGCCAGTCGAATTACACGGTCGACGCGAGCCGCCCGCCCGACTACGACGGCGGCTGGGGCTGGGGCGTGCAGACCGGCGGCACGGGCGCGGTGCCCTACCGGCAGGCGCAAGTACGCTATCTCGGTCATGCGGGCGAAGTCATCGCGGCCGCACAGAACATCGACCGCCAGACCGGCGCATCGCTCGACGTCAGCGGCGCGCTGGTGCTCATGAACAGCAGCCTGCAGCTGTCGCGCCGCATCAACGACGGCTTCGCGCTGGTATCGACCGACGGCGTCGCAGGCATTCCGGTGCTGCACGAAAACCGCGTGATCGGCACGACCGATCGCGCGGGGCACCTGCTCGTACCCGACCTGAACGCGTACCAGAACAACCGGATCGCGATCGACTCGATGAAACTGCCCGCCGATGCGCGGATCGCACGCACGTCGATGACGGTCGTGCCGCAGACGCAATCGGGCGTCATCGCGCATTTCGGCGTGTCGCGCTATCGCGCGGCGTCGGTGATCTTGCGCGATACCGACGGCCGCCCGCTGCCGGTCGGCGCGCGCGTGCATCACGCCGAAAGCGGCACGGATACGATCGTCGGCTACGACGGGCTCACGTTCATCGACGGACTGAAGGAGGACAACCACCTCGTGATCGACTACGGCACGCAACGCTGCGTCGCGGACTTCCCGTTCAGCGCGCCCGGCAGCGGCACGCTGCCGACCATCGGGCCGCTCACGTGCCGGGCGACGCAATGAGGATCGCGCTGCTGGTCCTCGTTGCCTTCGTCGCGTGGTGCGGCTCGCCCCGTCACGCACAGGCAGAAAGCTGCACGGCCACCGCATCGGACGTGAGCTTCGGCTCGGTCAGCCCGATCTCGAACGCGCCGGTCGCGGTGACCGGCACGGTCAGCGTCACTTGCACGTGGTCGACCGTCTCGCTGACACCGAACGTGGTCGTATGCCTGAATCTCGGCGGCACGAGCCCGCGCAGCCTCGTCAACGGCGGCAACGCGATGCAGTACGACCTCTATCTCGACGGCGGGCATACGGTCGCGTGGGGCTCCGTGTATTCCGGTACGACACCGGCGTCCGTCACGCTCGTCAAGCCCGCGCTCGGCACGAGCGCGTCCGCGACGGTCACCATATACGGACAGATCACCGGGAACCAGCCGACCGTGCCGACGACCGGCAACAGCACCACGACCTACTCGCAGACATTCGGCGGCGCCACGACGTCGCTCAACACCGGTTTCTACCTGCTCGGCGCGCCGACCTGCGCGTCGCTGACGACGTCGAGCGGCACCTTCCCGTTCAGTGCGACGGCGAACGTCGTCAACAACTGCAACATCAACGCGACCAACGTGAGCTTCGGTACCGCCAGCCTGTTGTCGGGCACGCTCGCGGCAACGGGTACGATCACCGCGCAGTGCACGAACGGCGACGCGTGGAAGATCGCGCTGAACGGCGGCAACAGCGGCAACGTGACGGCGCGCCAGATGCAGCGTAGCGGTGGAGGCGGTGCGATCAGCTACGGGCTTTACACGGACGCCGCGCACTCGATCGGGTGGGGTGACGGCACGGGCGGCAGCACGACGGTCACGGGCGTCGGCACGGGCACGTCGCAGGTCGTGACCGTGTACGGCGCGGTGCCGACGCAGACCACACCCGCGCCCGGCAGCTACAGCGACACGATCACCGCGACGATCAGTTTCTGACCGGCGAAGCAGCGGATACGCTGCTCAGAACGTGACGGTCCATGCCGCGGCCGCACCGACTCCCAGGCCGCGCGGCGACGGGGTCGCGCCGGGCCCGGGTGCATGACTGAGCACGAACGGGGTGCCGTGGATGCAACTGACACTCGGCGCGTCAAACTCGACGCGCGCGCCCGGGCCCTGACCAGCGGCCGCGCCAATCGTGCAGATTTCCGGGATCGTGAGGCTGACCCTGAGCGGGATCGACGGCTCGGCCGCGCAGGCAAGCGGGCCGGTGCTCAGCATCGCAAGTGCGAACGCGCCCTTTCCGGTCCGTCCGGTTAGCTTCATCGTTCCCCCTCTTCTTCATCGATCCGTCAAGCGTACGCCCGAATCGGCGAAGCGCAAGTGAAAAACCCGAATGCGCTGGCGCGCAATCGGGCCCCGACCTGCGCCGCGCCGATGCTGCGCGGCGAGCGTCGCATACCAGCCGTCCGGAAGCGTCAGCGCGCGGCGGCGAATCCGCCGAAAAATGCACGCGCATTCGCGTCGAGGCTGTCGAGGTGATAACCGCCCTCCTGCACGATCACCGTCGGCAACCCGAGTGCGCCAATCGCGCCGCCGAGCCGCCCGAAGCCGTCGGTCGTGACGGCCACCTGCGATTGCGAATCGTCCTTGTAGATATCGAAGCCGAGCGCGAGCACGAGTGCATCGGGCTGGAACCGGGCGAGCGCGCGCAACGCGTCGTCGAGCCGCTCGAAGAACGCCGACTCCGGCGCACCGTGCGGCATCGGCAGGTTGAGGTTGAATCCGTCGCCGGCCCCCGTGCCCGTCTCTTCCTCATAGCCCGCGACAACCGGGTAGAAGTTGGTCGGGTCACCGTGGATCGACACGTACAGCACGTCGTCGCGGCCGTAGAAGATCTCCTGCACACCCTGCCCGTGATGCATGTCGGTGTCGAGAATCGCGACCCGGCGGTGGCGGCCGAGCAGCGACTGCGCGGCGATCGCCGCATTGTTCAGGTAGCAGAAGCCGCCGGCCGCGTCGCGACGTGCGTGATGGCCGGGCGGCCGGCACAGCGCGTACGCCTCGCGTGCGCCGTCGTTGACGTCGGCCGCGGCCGCAAGCGCGCCCTGTGCGGACCAGTACGCGGCGCGCCAGGTGTTCGCACCGACCGGGCAACTGCCGTCGGCGAGGTAGCGCGCGGCTTTCGCGAGCACGCCGCGCAGCGGGTTCGGGTCGCGCACGAACACGTTCGACATCACTTCGTCGCCCCAGTCGTCGGGCATCTGCTTCCAGTCGCGGTGCGCTTCTTCCAGAAAGCGCAGGTAGTTCATGTCGTGCACGGCCGCGATCGGCGCAGTGCCGCGGTCCGCCGGCTCGCGCACGTCGAAGTCGAGTGACCGGACAGCCGCGACGAGTCGCGCCGCGCGCTCGGGCACTTCCTGCGGTTCACGCATCCGGCCGCGCGACAGGTAGCTGCGCGGATGGTGCAGCAACTGCTCGGGATGGAAATAGGTTTTCATCGTTCGCCCTCGTCGGTTTATCGATTCGCCGCGTCATGCATCCTGCGTGGCGGCGGCCGCGGCAACGCCCGCCGCGACGCCGGCGCGCGCGAGCACCGCATGAAGCAGCACGTTCGCGCCGCGCGTCACGTCGGCAGGCAGCGCATCCTCGGCTTCGTTGTGCGACAGGCCGTCGACGCACGGAATGAACACCATCGCGGTCGGCACCCGGCGCGCGAGCAGGATCGCGTCGTGCCCGGCGCCGCTGACGATCCGCTCGTGCGTATAGCCGAACGCGGCGGCCGCCTGCGCGACCTGCTCGACGCAGTCGCGATCGAACGGCGTCGCCGGGCTGCGCCAGCAGGTGTCGATCTCGACCTGCACGCCACGCGCGGCGGCCACACGCGTGCATGCATCGCGCCATTCGCGCTCCATCGCATCGACTTGCGCATCGTCGTGATGGCGGAGGTCGACCGTAAACGTCAGCTCGCCGGCAATGGTGTTGCGCGATGCATTGCGGATGCCGACCTGCCCGATCGTCGCAAGCCCGCGCGGCGCATAGCCGGTGACGATCCGTTCGAGTTCGAGCGCCATCTGCATACTCGCGAAACAGGCATCCTTGCGATACGGCATCGGCGTCGTGCCCGCATGCGCGGCCACGCCCGTCACCGTCACGTCGAGCCAGCGGATCGCCTGCCCGCCCGTGACGATGCCGATCGTCGTGCCGTTCGCCTCGAGCACGGGGCCTTGTTCGATATGGGCTTCGAAGTACGCATCGACCGGGCCGCCGGTCGCACGCGTGCCGCGATAGCCGCATGCGTCCAGTGCCGCGCCGAGCGTGACGCCGTCGGCGTCCTGCTTCGCGAGCGCATCGTCGAGCGCCAACGCGCCGGTGAACACGGCCGAGCCAAGCATCGCCGGCGCGAAGCGCGCGCCCTCCTCGTTGGTCCAGGACACGATCTCCAGCGGCTTGGCGGTCGCGATGCCCGCGTCGTTCAGCGTGCGCACGAGTTCGAGCGCGGCGAGCACGCCATAGACGCCGTCGAAGCGGCCGCCTTCGGGCTGCGTGTCGAGATGGCTGCCGATCAGCACCGGAGCGGCCTGCGCATCGGCGCCGTCGCGCCGCGCAAACAGGTTGCCGACTGCGTCGACGCTCACCGTCATCCCGGCGTCGCGGCACCACTGCGCGAACAGGTCGCGCCCGCGACGGTCGTCCTCGGTAAGCGCGAGGCGCCGCACGCCGCCGCGCGGCGTCGCGCCGACGCGCGCCATATCCGCCAGGCTCCGCCACAAACGGGCGCCGTCGATTTCCAGCAGGTCTTTCATGTGCACTCCGGATGAATTCATTCGTTGAGGTTCACTGTGAGCCAAGCGCTTCGGCGGCGGCAGGCCTTGCCGCGCGGCGTGCGTCGAGCGCGACGATGCAGAGCAGCGAGATGCCGGCGAGACACGTGTAGAAGACCGCGAGCGGCCACCACTGGCCCGCGAAGCGATGTGCGAGCCACGTGCCGACGAGCGGCGTCAGTCCGCCCGCGATCGCGCCGCAGATCTGGTAAGCGAGCGAGATCGCCGAATAGCGCACGTGCGCGGGGAACACGTCGCTCACGAACCCCGCGATCACCGAATAGAAGCCGGCCATGCAGACCACCGCGAGCGCGATGCCTGCGATCAGCGAGGCGGACGTGCCGCCCTGCACGAGCATGAACATCGGATAGGGCGACAGCATCGCGAGCAGCGCCGCGAGCTTCAGGAAGCGTGCGCCGCCGATGCGCTCGGCGATCCATGCGGCGATCGGCTGCGCGACGAACTGGATGATCGCGACCGCGAACAGGCTGTCGAGGATCAGCGATCGCGAGACGCCGACGTACTGCGTCGTATACGCGATCATGAAGGTGTTCGTGAAATAGACGCCCGCGATGCCGATCGTGTTTGCGCCGATGCAGAGCGCCACGAGCCCCGACGCGGAGCGGAACACTTCCGCGACCGGCAGCTTCACCGTGCGGTTGGTTTCCTTCACGCGCGCGAATTCCGGCGACTCGTTCACGCCGAGCCGGATCAGGATGCCGACCACGAGCAGCACCGAACTCGCGAGAAACGGCAGGCGCCAGCCCCACGCGAGGAAGTCGGCCTTGTCCATCGACGTGACCGCGCGAAACGCGATCAGCGACAGGATCAGCCCGGCCGGGCTGCCGAGCTGCGCGAACGACGCGAAGAACGTGCGGCGCCCCTGCGGCGCGTGCTCGCCCGCCATCAGCACCGCGCCGCCCCATTCGCCGCCCACCGCGATCCCCTGCACCACGCGCAGTGCGACGAGCAGCACCGGCGCGAGCATGCCGACCTTCGAATAATCAGGCAGCAGCCCGACGCAGACGGTCGCGACGCCCATCATCATCAGCGTCGTCATCAGCGCCTTCTTGCGGCCGATGCGGTCGCCGAGATGGCCGAAGATCACGCCGCCGAGCGGCCGTGCGAAGAAGCCGACCGCGAACGTCGCGAACGACGCCATCGTGCTGACGAAGCGATCATGCGACGGGAAATAGAGTTCGCCGAACACGAGCGCGGCGGCGGTTGCGTAGATGTAGAAGTCGTACCACTCGATCATCGTGCCGATGAACGCGGCCGTCGCGGCACGCCCCGGCTGGCGGGCGGAAGGAAGGGACTGGGTCATGGGGGCTCCTGACGCGCGCCGCTGCGGGGCGACGCGCAATATCGTGTGACGGCCGTCTGTCGCGGCCTTGCGCCGCACGCTGCGGCGCCCCTCCTTTATCGGCGACCGCAAATCATTAGTCAAATTTCAAGTTATTATTCGCTGTATAAATTCAACTAATGTCCATCTGGACGCCTCGCCCGGAGACCCGATGCGCCCCGACCTTGCCCCGTTCCTGAACGACCGCCTCGACTGGAACCTGCTGCGCACGTATCTGGTGATCATCCAGGAGCGCAGCGTAAGCCGCGCGGCCGCGCGCCTGCACGTGACGCAGCCGGCCGTGAGTCAGGCATTGCGGCGGCTCGAGGACACCCTCGAACGCAAGCTGATCGAGCGGCGCGGCACGCACTTCGCACCGACGCCTGCCGGCGAAGCCGTCTACCGGATCGCGAGCGACATCTACGGCGGTATCTCGCGTCTCGAAACCGAAATCGACGACAGCACGGCCGACCTGACCGGTTCGATCCGGCTGCTGACGGTAAGCCGCATCGAGTCGCCCGTCTACGACGAATTCCTCGCGGAATTCCATCGCGCGTATCCGCGCATCGACCTGCAGATCGAGGTGATGCGCTCGTCGGACATTCTGTCTTCACTGCTGCAGAAGACAGCCACGGCCGGGCTCGGCCTGTGCCGCACACCGCACGACAAGCTGGAGATGCGCTGCTTCCTGCGCCAGCGCTATGCGATCTACTGCGGCCGCCATCACCGGCTGTTCGGGCAGACGCAACTGCGGATGGACGATCTGCTCGCCGAGAATTTCGTGTCGTTCACGAGCGACCAGATCGGCGACAGCCTGTCGCCGCTCACCGTGTTTCGCGACCAGAGAGGCTTCACGGGGCGCATCGTCGCGTCGTCGCCGAGCCTCGAGGAAGTGCGGCGGCTGATCTTCGCCGGCTACGGGATCGGCTGCCTGCCCGAGCACATCGTGCGCGACGACATCGCGCAGCAGCGGCTGTGGCGGCTGCCGCCCGACGACGGGCTCGTCGATGTCGACGTGTTGCTGCTGTGGCATCGCGACCGCAAGATGAACGCTGCCGAGCAGGCGTTTCTCGACGCGATGGAGCGCTGCATGCAGCGCTATTCGCTCGCGGAGCGGCTGGGGAAATGACGGCGCGAACGCGCCCGGGGAAAGCGCCGGGCGCCCACGGCCCGGCGCGTCGACGACGTCAGAAGCGATGCACGATGCCGAGCTGCACGCCGCGCGCATTCGCGCCCGGATACGCGAGCGGCAGGCCCGGGTTCGCCGCGCCGGCGAGCGTATAGCCGGCCTGGTTGCGGTTGCGCAGGTACGACAGTGCGCCGTAGAAACTCGTGCGCTTCGACAGGTCGTATTCGTACATCAGCCCGAGCTGGTCCGCATTGTTGCCCTGCGACGACTGGTCGTGCAGATACGCGTAGCCGAGCGCCACGTAGTTGGCCGGATTGAACTGGTATTTGACCGACAGCCCGTACACGCGCGAATCGATGCCGAGATCGGCCCACTTCACCGCGGAGAAACCGCCGTACACGGTTGCCTTGCCGATCTCGTACGACGCGCCGGCCATGATCGTGCGATCGGTGGTGCTCGCCGTCGCGTTCTTCAGCCACTGGCCCGCGACGAACGCGCCGAACGGCCCGTGTTCGTAGGTCAGGTCGAACTGCTGGCTGGAGCCCGCCGAGCGCACGCCGCCCGCATCGCCGAACCCGAAGTACAGCCCGCCCTGGAAGCCCGCGATCTCCGGGCTCTGGTACGACAGCGTGTTGCTGGTGCGGAACGCGAACACGGTCAGGTTGTCCATGCCGGACGCCTGCGTGACGCCGCCGAACGCATCCTGGCCGCCCTGGTCGTTGAACAACGGCGAATTCTGGCGGCCCGCGCGCACCTTGCCCCACTGCCCCGCGATACCAACCCACGCCTGCCGGTTGAACAGGCTGCCCGAACTCGCCAGCGAACCGTCGTTCGGGTTGAAGCCGTTCTCCAGCGCGAACTCAATCTTCTGCCCGCCGCCGATATCCTCACCGCCCTTCAGCCCGAACCGGCTGCCCCACTGGCCGCCCGAATTGATCGCCGCCGTATAGCCGTTGCCCGTATTCACGTACTGCGCGAACTCGTCGATCACGCCGTACAGCGTGACGCCGTCCTGCGCGAATGCGGCGCCTGGCCCGGCGACGCACGCCACCGCGACCGTCATGCGAAGACCGGCGTGCGCCCTCCGCGCCCGGGAATTGCTCCCGCTGTCTTTCATTTGTTTAGTCATACTATTCAATGGTCAGAGAATGAAACGACACCGCGCGGCGCAGTTGCGCCGCACCGGGATCGCGGGAAAGGAAACCTGGGGAGGAGCCCGGCGCAGGCAGCGCCCGGCTCGCGCGGCATTCAGGCCGGCAGCCAGCCGGCCCGATGCGCGCGACGTGTCGTCAGTGCTGAACTTCGCCGCGTTCGAGCGGCAGGATCAGGCTTTCGGGAATGCTGCGCCGCGACGCGCGCGCGCCGATGTAATACAGCACGGCCGGCACGACCAGGCCGAGGATCCACGAGATGTCGGTGCCGCCGAGTGCGTCGACGAGCGGCCCCGTGTAGAGGTGCGTCGACATGAACGGCAACTGCACGAGGATGCCTACCACGTAGATCGTGATCGCCATCACGTTCCAGCGGCCGTAGCGGCCGTCCGGATCGGACAGCGCCGGCACGTCGTAGCGCGAGCGTGTGAAACAGTAGTAGTCGACCAGGTTGATCGCGCTCCACGGCGTGAAGAACGCGAGCAGGAACAGGATGAATGCGGTGAATTCCTTCAGGAACGAATGGCGGCCCGCGAGCGCGATGAGCGTCGATACGCAGATCATCCCGAAGATGTAGACGAGGCGGCTGCGCGACGACACGGCCCCCTTGCCGCGGAAGCCGCTGACGATCGTCGCCATCGACATGAAGCTGCCGTATGCGTTGAGCGCCGTGACCGTCACCTTGCCGAACGCGATGCTGAAGTACAGCAGCGCGGCCACGGCGCCGGTCGAACCGAGGCCGACGATATACGACACCTCATGGTGCGCGAACTGGCTGCCGGCCAGCGCGGCCGCAAACACGCCGAACACCATCGCCGCCTGCGCGCCGATCACCGAACCCAGGCCGACCGCGACGAACGTCGCGACCGACGACGTCGAGCGCGGCAGGTAGCGCGAATAGTCGGCGACGTACGGGCCGAACGCGATCTGCCACGACGCCGACAGCGACATCGACAGCAGGAAGCTTGCGAGCGTGAAATGCCTGTTCGCCAGCAGCGCGCCGATATCGTGGTTCGCGAACAGCTGCGTGAACATGTAGACGAACGCGGCGATGCCGACCACGCTCGCGATCCGGCCGACGGCATGGATCGCGCGATAGCCGAACACGGTCAGCACGACGATCACGGCCGCGAACAGCAGGATGCCGGCCGCGTCGTCGACGTGCAGCAACTGCGCGACGGCCTGCCCGGCCAGCACCGAGCCGCTCGCGGAAAAGCCGATGTACATCAGGCACACGAGCACGATCGGGATCATCGCGCCATAGACCCCGAACTGCACGCGGCTCGAGATCATCTGCGGCAACCCGAGTTGCGGCCCCTGCGCGCCATGCAGCGCCATCACCGCGCCGCCAATGAACTGGCCGAGGAGCAGCGCGACCAGCGACCAGAACACGTCACCGCCGAGCACCACGGCAAGTGCGCCCGTGACGATGGCCGTGATCTGCATGTTGGCCGACAGCCACAGCGTGAACTGGCTCAGCAAGCCGCCGTGGCGCTCGGCGTCGGGAATGAAGTCGATCGAACGGACTTCGATCAGGCCGCCGGCTTTTCCACTGGGATTCGTTGACACGGGGAAATCTCCAAAATACTCAGGATCACAAATGGTTTGAACGAGACGGGAATCTGCGAGCCGCCCTTTCGGCTCTGCGGGTGCGGGGCGCCGTGGATCGCCGGCATGCGCCGCGCACGCATGGTCTGCGCACGGGCACGCAAGCGGCACGACGTGTGCCGACATTGCCAGCGGATGATCTTGTATATACAACTTGCGAGGTATCGGTGATTACCCGAAATCGGCCGATTTTCGAAATTGTTCGAACCTTCGGGATACGTTCGACCGGTTTGATCGAAAGCGGGATGTCGGATGAATGAAAGCTCAGGTGCGTGCGGGCGACGCCTGATCGGGCTCGGCCGTCATGTCGGCGGCGGGAAGCAGGTTCAGCATGCGTCGGGCGGCCTCGATGTCACGCACATGCAGCCATTCGTCGTAGTCGTCGCGACGCAGCATCACGACGCCCCGCTTCTCTTCGCCCGGCCGATGCATCCGCGCGAACAGCGGGTGCGAGTCGGCGTTGACCGTGAGCATCGCCATGCCTACGCGTTCACGGCCGTCGTCGCCTTCGTAGCGCCGCCAGATGCCGGCGACGCAGCATGGTTGCCAGCCGTCGACGCCGATCCGCTGCCACACGTTGTGACCGGTTTCGTAGCAGGGTTCGACGATCCAGCGCACCGGAATCAGGCAGCGCTGTCCGTTGCGCCACGCATGGCCGTAGAGCCGCGACGAGCCGACCGTTTCCGCGCGCGCGTTCATCGTGTCGAGTTTCTTCCTTCGACGGCCGTTCTCGTCGACTCGCTCCGGCTGCATGAATTTCGGCCAGAAGCCGAACACGGCCGCGACGACTTCCAGGCCATCGCCATTGGCGCGCGCGACCGGCGCCGCGTAATCGGGATACACGTCGGGTGCCCACGGGTCGCGGCGATACAGATCGCCGATGCCGATCTTCAGTTCGCTGATGCCCGGGTCTTCGTCAGGGGCGCGGTAGTGAGTGCACACGGCTCGGCGGACGATGGGAAGCCATGTTTCCATCGTAGGTCAGCGTGGGTGCCGTGGTCACGCCATTGTTTGGTATGACGAAACAGTTTTACGAAGCGATGATGCGCCGCGCGTTGCCCGCCCCGTGCCGTCACGCGAGCGGCCCGATCCGCAGCGTCAGGATTTCGTCGCCAGCGTCGTCGAGCGTCCCGGTCGGCGTCCAGCCCAGATGCCGGTAGAAGCCATGCGAGCGCGACGCGGGATCGGTCGAGCACCCCAGAAACAGCGACGTGAAGCCGTTCGCCGCGAATTCGTCGATCACCTGCCGCAGCAGCCGCTTGCCGATCCCCGCCCCCTCGTACTGGGGCAGGATCGCGAGCACGACGATCTCGCCCAACTCGGTGTCGCCGAAGCAGTAGCCGGCCATGCGCCCGTTCGCGCAGCAGACGTGGCCCGAGAACAGGCCACGGCGGATCCCGTCGCCCCAGCTTTCGACGGTGACGCCGAGGCCGCGCAACTGCGCTTCGGTGAAGGCGTTCTCGCGCGTCCTGCCGCGCAGTGCGATGCACGCAGCCGCATCGTCGGGAACGGCCTTGCGCCAGGTGAGCTCAGTCATCGTTCGTTTTTTCCATGGTCCGCCGCCGGCGCGACGCATGCAGGCAGATCAGCTCCAGCGCAATCGTCGCGCCGGCCAGCGACGTGATTTCCGCATGATCATACGGCGGCGACACTTCGACCACATCCATGCCGACCAGGTTGATGCCTTCGAGGTGACGCAGGATCTCGAACGCCTGATGGCTCGACAGCCCGCCCGAGACCGGCGTACCCGTGCCCGGCGCGAACGCCGGATCGAGGCAGTCGATGTCGAAGGTCAGATACACGGGATGGTCGCCGACCCGCTCGCGAACGCGCGCGGCGATCGCCGCGGGCGTCGATGCATGCACATGGCGCGCATCCACGATGTCGAAGCCCATCGGTTCGTCATTGGTCGTCCGGATGCCGATCTGCGCCGACCGGTCGGGCACGACCCACCCCTCCCGCGCCGCGTGATAGAACATCGTGCCGTGATCGATGCGCTTGACGTCGCCGTCGGGCCACGTGTCGGTATGCGCATCGAAATGCACGAGCGACAGCGGCCCGTGCACCTTCGCATGCGCCTTCAGCAGCGGATACGTGATGAAGTGATCGCCGCCGAGCGTCAGCATCGCGCAGCCCCGCGCGAGGATCGCGTCGGCATGCCGCTCGATCGCGCCCGGCACCGATTCGGGCTGCCCGAGATCGAATGCGCAATCGCCGTAGTCGACCGCGGCCAGCACGTCGAACGGATCGAACGACCACGGCCACGGGCGCTCCCACGCGATGCCCGTCGATGCGATCCGCAACCCGCGCGGGCCGAAGCGCGTGCCGGGCCGGTGCGATGCGGCGGAATCGAACGGCACGCCGGTGATCGCCAGGTCGACGCCGTCGAGGTCGCGGCTGAAACGACGGCGCATGAAACTCGTCGCGCCCGCGAAGGTCGGTTCGGCCTGCGTGCCGTAGAGGCTGTCGCGCGTGAATGCGAAATCGTTCTGGCTCATCGTCGGATTCCTGTCCGTAGGGGAACGGCCGCGCGGCGGGCGACCTCGTGCCCGATTCTGCCGTCACGGCTTCCGACGAAAAATATGAACTAACATAAGCCGACTTCACGAAACGCGATGTATCGCCATGCTGACCCGATTGAGAGACATGGATTTGCAGTTGCTGCGGCTCTTTCTGACGATCGTCGAAAGTGGCGGCTTCAGCGCCGCGCAGGGCTCGCTCGGGATGGCGCCTTCGACGATCAGCACGCAGATGGCCAAGCTCGAGACGCGTCTCGGGTTCCGACTGTGCGATCGCGGCAAGAGCGGCTTCCGGCTGACACCGAAGGGCGAACGCGTGCTGCAGTCGACGCGGCGGCTCCTGCATGCGATGGACGTGTTCACACGCGATACGCAGCACGTGTCGGGCACGTTGCTCGGCGAGCTGCGCATCGGGCTGTCCGAGCGGCTCGCACCGGACGTCGTCGAATCGATCGCGGCGGCCGTCGGCGGCTTCCGCGAACGCGCGCCGGACGTGCTGATCGAGATGATCGCGGTGCCGCCCGACGAACTGGAGCGCCGGCTGCTGAAGGGCGAACTGCAGCTCGCGATCGGCTACTTTTCCGGCCACCAGGCCGGCCTGCACTACGCGCCGCTGTTCGTCGAGCACCAGTCGCTTCACTGCGGCGCCCGGCATCCGCTGTTTGCGAAAAAGACCGTGTCGGTCAACGACATCGCGAACGCGAGCAACGTCGCGCGGCTCTACAAGACGAATACGTCGGGTGCGGTGCTGCGCAACGCGCAGCCGACCGCGTTCTCCGAAAACGTCGACGCCGACGTGATCTTCATTCTCTCCGGCGCGCATGTCGGCTTCCTGCCCGACCACGTCGCGGCGCCGTGGGTTGCCGCGGGCAAGATGCGCCGGCTGCTCGCGAGCAAGCTGAGCCATACGGTCGAATTCCAGCTCGCGACACCGCGGAACTGTGACGGCAGCGAAGCGCTGGAAGCGTTCACGGCGGCGCTCGCCGAACAGTTCGGCGGGCTCGACGGCTTCGCGGGTCGGTGACCGGCGCGCGCCCGCCCGTTCTGCATCAGACGAGCTGGTCCGACGCGATGACCTGCACGCCCGGCCGCGCGTCGATTGCCGCATCGAGCATCGCGCGGGCGATCCGCGACGCGGGATTCACGCGCCACTTCGCCGGCAACACGGGGCGGGCCAGGTTCAACACGGACACCAGCAACCGCTCGCCGAACCTGAATTCGTCGCGGCTGCCGCCGATCAGGCCGGGCCGCACATAAGTGAGCGACGCGAACCCGACGCCGGCGAGCGCCTGCTCGACCTCGCCCTTCACGCGGTTGTAGAAGATGCGCGACGCCGCATTTGCGCCGAGTGCGGAATTCAGTACGTAAGCCGGTGTGCCGTAGCGGTGTGCGAGCCGCGCGACCGCGATCGGATAGTCGTGGTCGACGCGCCGGAATGCCGCCTGGGAGCCGGCGGCCCGCATCGTGGTGCCGAGCGTGCAGATCACGGCATCGGCATGCCACCAGTCGGCTGCGTCGGGCAGATGGTCGAAATCGACTTCGAGCGCGCGCATCTTCGGATGCGGCGACAACGGGCGGCGCGCGAGGACGATCACCTGATCGACCCGCGCATCGGCGAGCGCGACTTCGAGGACGTGACGCCCGACGAGTCCGGTCGCGCCGACGAGCAGCAGTTTCATGTCCGGTTCTTCCGTGTGGAGCCTGCGTTGGCGGGCCGGGAACGGCCCGGTTTCCAGCTTCCCACATGATCGTCGGCCGCCCCGGCGCCGACAACCTTCCAACATCTCGAAAAATTACAGACCGCGCTCAATCCGGATCGCTAAATTGATGCGGCACGCCATCGGCCGCAGTTCATCCACGCCTCGATTCGTCGCATTTTCACAATTGATTTAGCATCCTTGATCGCATCTAATCTCTAGAAACAAAAGTTTCCTGGATATTCATACGATATCTCAATATCAACCAACGAAAGAAAGCGCATTCATTTTTCGCTGCTTTGCATTACGCATATATTCCACTCCGTAAGATTCATCTGATTCGTCTGATGGTCAACGGCGGCATCGGGCATTCGTGGTGATGCGATGCGGGCCGGCGCATGACGGGGTCCAGGCCCGCCCCGCCACAGCAACGAAAAAGCCCGTGAGCACCTGGTTGCTCACGGGCTTTGTTACGTCTGCGATGCCGTGCGTGGGACGCGTCAGACGTGCAACGCATGCCCGAGCGCACGCAGCGCGGCTTCCTGAAGCGCTTCGCCGAGCGTCGGATGCGCGTGGATCGTGCCGCCGATGTCCTCCAGCCGCGCGCCCATCTCCAGCGACTGCGAGAACGCCGCGGCCAGTTCCGACACGCCGCGCCCGACTGCCTGCCAGCCGACGATCAGGTGGTTGTCGCGCCGCGCGACGACGCGCACGAAGCCGTCGGTCGCCTGCAGCGTCATCGCACGGCCGTTTGCCGCGAACGGGAACGACGCGCTCACGCAATCGACATCGGCCGCACGCGCGTCGTCCGGCGACCAGCCCGCCGTGACGATCTCCGGATCGGTGAAGCACACGGCCGGGATCGACGCGGGCATGAACTTGCGGCGCTTGCCGGCGATCAGCTCGGCCACCAGCTCGCCCTGCGCCATCGCGCGATGCGCGAGCATCGGCTCGCCGGCCACGTCGCCGATCGCCCAGACGTTGCGCATCGAGGTTCGGCATTCGTCGTCGATCCACAGCGCGCGGCCGTTGCGATCGAGCGGCAGCGACTCGAGCCCGAAGCCGTCGACCCGCGGCCGGCGGCCGACCGCGACCAGCACGCGATCGGCCTGCAGCGTCTGCTCCGCGCCATCGGCGGCCTGCACGCGCACCGCGCCGTGTTCCGCGAGTCCGAGCACCGTGTGGCCGAGCAGCAGCCGCACACCCAGCCGCGCGAGCGAATCGGCGACCGGCCGCGCGAGTTCGGCATCGTATGCAGGCAACACGCGCTCCGCCGCTTCGACGACGCTGACGTCGACGCCGAGCTTGCGGTAGACGATCCCGAGTTCGAGCCCGATGTAACCGGCGCCGACGACGACCAGCCGCTTCGGCAACGTCTCGGGCGACAGCGCCTCGGTGGACGACACGACATGGCCGCCGAACGGCATCGACGGCAGCGCGACCGGTTCGGAGCCGGTCGCAAGCAACAAGTGCTCGCAGCTGATTCGCGTCGTGTGGCCAGCGGCGGCGACGTCGACGGTCTTGCCGTCGACCACGTGCGCATCGCCGTGCAGCACGCGCACGCCGTTCTTCTTGAGCAGCGCACCGACGCCGCGCGTCAGCCGGTCGACGATACCGTCCTTCCACGCGACGCTTTTCGCGATGTCGATCTCGGGCGTGCGCACGCGAATCCCGAGCGCGCCCTCGCCCGCGTGGCCGCGGGCCTGTTCGAATGCGTCGGCCACGTGGATCAGCGCCTTCGAGGGAATGCAGCCGATGTTCAGGCACGTGCCGCCGAGCCGGTCGCGCTCGACGAGCACGGTCGGAATGCCGAGCTGGCCGGCGCGAATCGCGGCGACGTAGCCGCCCGGTCCGCCGCCGATCACGAGCAGCGTGGTGTGTTCATTCTTCATCGCGCTCACTCCACGAACAGCAGTGCCGGGCGCTCGAGCACCGCGCGCACGGCCTGGATGAATTCGGCCGCGTCCGCGCCATCGACGACGCGATGGTCGAACGACGACGACAGGTTCATCATCTTGCGTGCGACGATCGCACCATCGCGGATCATCGGCCGCTCGACAATGCGGTTCACGCCGACGATGCCGACTTCAGGATGATTGATGACCGGCGTCGACACGATGCCGCCGAGCGCGCCGAGGCTCGAGATCGTGATCGTCGAGCCGCTCAGCTCGTCGCGGTGCGCGCGGTTCGCACGCACTGCTTCGGCGAGCCGCGCGATTTCGGCGGAAATCGACCACACGTCACGCGCTTCGGCATGACGCAGCACGGGCACCGTGAGGCCACCGTCCGTCTGCGTCGCAACACCCATGTGCACCGCACCGTAGCGCGTGACGACACCCGCTTCGTCGTCGAAACGCGCGTTGATCTGCGGGAAGTCGCGCAACGCGATCACCATCGCGCGGATCAGCAGCGGCAGCGGCGTGAGCTTGCCGCGCGTGTCGCCGTAGCGGCGGTTCAGATCCGTACGCAGCGATTCGAGCTCGGTGACGTCGATCTCCTCGACGTAGCTGAAGTGCGGAATGCGGCGCTTCGCTTCCTGCATCTTGCGCGCGATCGCACGCCGCAAGCCGATCACCGGGACTTCCGTCTCATCGTTGCGTTCGTCGTAGCCATGCGCCTGCGCTGCGCGTGACCCGCGCGCCGCACCGCTGCCGGTGCGCGCATACGCATCGAGATCCGCATGCAGGATCCGCCCTGCCTCACCGGTGCCGCGCACATAGCGCAGCTCGATGCCCATGTCCCATGCGCGCTGGCGCACGGCCGGCGACGCGAGCGGCCGTTCACCCGGCGCGAGCGCCGCGCGCGGCGGTTCCACGTGCGCCGTGTGCTCGGCATGCTTCGCACGACGCGGCTCCGCCGGTGCGTGCTTCGCAGCCGGCTTTGCCGACGATTCCGCCGGCGCCTCGGCCACGGCCTTCGACGGCGCCGCCGCGACCGGTGCGGTTTCTACCTTTGATTCCCGCACCGGTGCGCCGGCCTTCAGGTTGCCGTCACCTTCGATCTCGAGGCGGATCAGCTCGCTGCCGACCGCCATCATCTCGCCGATCCGGCCGCCGAGCTCGATCACCTTGCCCGTCACGGGCGACGGAATCTCGACCGCCGCCTTGTCGGTCATCACATCGGCGAGCGGCTGGTCTTCCTTGATCGTCTGCCCGACTTCCACGTGCCAGGCCACCAGTTCGACCTCGGCAATCCCTTCGCCGATATCCGGCATCTTGATGACATGAATCCCCATCTCACGCCTCCATCACGCGTCGCAACGCTTCACCGACCCGGGCCGGGCCCGGAAAGTACGCCCACTCCTGCGCATGCGGATACGGCGTATCCCAGCCCGTCGTGCGCTCGACCGGCGCCTCGAGGTGGTAGAAGCAATGTTCCTGGACCAGCGACACCAGTTCCGCGCCGAAACCGCAGGTGCGCGTCGCCTCGTGCACCACGACGCAGCGCCCGGTCTTGCGCACCGACGCGACGATCGTGTCGAGGTCGAGCGGCCACAGCGTGCGCAGGTCGATCACCTCCGCGTCGATGCCCGTCTCCTCGGCCGCGGCGAGCGACACGTGCACCGTCGTGCCGTAGGTCAGCACCGTCACGTCGTTGCCGGGTCGCACCACGGCGGCCGTATCGAGCGGCACCGTGTAGTAGCCCTCGGGCACCGCGCTTGCCGGATGCTTGAGCCACGACGTCACCGGCCGATCGTGATGGCCGTCGAACGGCCCGTTGTACAGCCGTTTCGGCTCGAGGAAGATCACCGGATCGTCGTTCTCGATCGATGCGATCAGGAGCCCCTTCGCGTCATACGGGTTCGACGGCATCACCGTGCGCAGCCCGCACACCTGCGTGAACATCGCCTCCGGGCTCTGGCTGTGCGTCTGGCCGCCGTAGATGCCGCCGCCGCAGGGCATGCGGATCGTCATCGGCGCGATGAACTGGCCGGCCGAGCGATAGCGCAGCCGCGCGCCTTCCGACACGATCTGGTCGGACGCCGGGTAGAAATAATCGGCGAACTGGATCTCGCACACCGGGCGCAGCCCGTAGGCGCCCATCCCCACCGCCGCGCCGACGATCCCGCTTTCGGAGATCGGCGCATCGAACACGCGCGACTTGCCGTATTTGTTCTGCAATCCTTCGGTACAGCGGAACACGCCGCCGAAATAGCCCACGTCCTGCCCGAACACGACCACGTCGCTGTCGCGCCCGAGCATCACGTCCATCGCGGAGCGCAGCGCCTGGATCATCGTCATCGGCTGCGTTGCCGTGCCTGTCTCTTGTTGCGCCATGATCACGCTCCCAGTTCCTGGCGCTGACGGCGCAGGTGCGCGGGCAGCTCCTTGTACACGTCGTCGAACATCGAAGCCGGCGACGCAATCCTGTCATCGGCCAGCGTCCCGTATTTCTCCGCTTCCTTCTGCGCGGCGATCACCTCGGCCTCGAGCTCGGCCGTCAACGCTTCGTGCGCGCTGTCGGACCAGATGCCCTTGACGATCAGGTGGCGCTTGAAGCGCTCGATCGGATCGCCGAGCGGGAAATGGGACCAGTCGTCGCTCGGCCGGTACTTGGTCGGATCGTCCGACGTCGAATGCGCACCCGCCCGGTAGGTCACCCACTCGATCAGCGTCGGGCCGAGATTGCGGCGCGCGCGTTCAGCGGCCCAGCTCGACGCCGCGTAGATCGCGAGGAAGTCGTTGCCGTCGACACGCAGCGACGCGATCCCGCAGCCGACGCCGCGCCCCGCGAACGTCGTGCCTTCGCCGCCCGCGATCGCCTGGAACGTCGAGATCGCCCACTGGTTGTTGACGACGTTCAGCACGACCGGCGCGCGGTACACGTGCGCGAACGTGAGCGCGGTGTGGAAGTCGGATTCGGCTGTCGCGCCGTCGCCGATCCACGCGGACGCGATCTTCGTATCGCCCTTGATCGCCGACGCCATCGCCCAGCCGACCGCCTGGATGAACTGCGTCGCGAGGTTGCCGGAAATGGAGAAGAAGCCCGCGTCGCGATCCGAGTACATCACGGGGAGCTGGCGGCCTTTCAACGGGTCGCCTTCGTTCGACATCAGCTGGCAGATCATCCGCTCGAGCGGTACGTCGCGCGCGATCAGGATGCTCTGCTGGCGGTAGGTCGGGAAGCACATGTCGCCGTCGCGCAGCGCCATCGTGTGCGCGGTGCCGATCGCCTCTTCGCCGAGGCTCAACATGTAGAAGGAGATTTTCTTCTGACGCTGCGCGATCATCATGCGCGCGTCGAAAATGCGGGTCTTGAGCATCGCGCGCAGGCCGGCGATCAGCCGCGCATCGTCGAGATCCGGCGCCCACGGGCCGACGGCCTTGCCGCTGTCGTCGAGCACGCGCACGAGGCTGCGAGCGAGATCGGCGGTGTCCGCCGCGGCAACGTCGATCGGCGGGCGGCGAACCGCGCCGGCCGGCGATAGATGCAGATAGGAAAAGTCCGTCTTGCAGCCCGGGCGCCCGGTGGGCTCCGGCACATGCAGACGCAATGGCTCTGACAGGCTCATCGTGTCGTCTCCACGCTCGATTGTGTCTCACGCTGATTAGGAACGCGCGGCCGGTTGCCGGCCTGCGCGCGAGCTGGCGTGCGGATAGGCACGTCAACCTTGGAAATTTAGGCGTTGCGGCGGCGGACGTCGATGACCAACCCGCTCGACCACGATGAGCAGATTTGCCATGTTGCGGCGCGGTCGGCCCATGGCTCCGGCTTGCGGGGATCGGGGTCGAACGACGAATGGAAGGAGCGGGCCCGCCGGATCGAGTTCCGACGATACAACGCAAAAGACCCCGCGAAATTCCGGATTCCTGCGGGGCCTTCGTGGATGCGAGCGAGGCGGACGATCGCGCGGGTCGCGCGGGTCGCGCGCGATTCGGGATGCGTTACGGCACGCGCTGCGTCACGCGCCGGGGCGGGCGATGTCGAACCGGCTGTCGGGCCGGACATGGGCATAGGCGGACGGGCCGCCCGCACGAAGAATGATGCCCGCGCCAAAGGTGTCGAAGATCCCGTCCTTCAGCAAGTCGTTCCGGATATGCACCGCGACGACCTCGCCCAATACCAGCGAAGCCGCCGTCTCGACGCCCCGGTGGTCACGCAGCCGAATGACATCGGTCACCTTGCATTCGAAGTTCACGCCGCTTTCCGCAACGCGTGGCACGTCGACCAGGCGCGACGGGATCGCGGTCAGGCCGCCGAGTTCGAACTCGTCGACACCGTACGGTACTGCGGCACAGGTCTGGTTCATCCGGTGGGCAAGATCGCGAGTCGCGAGGTTCCAGACGAACTCCCCCGTCTCCTGTGCGTTGCGCAGGCTGTCCTTCGCGGAGACACTCGAAAAGCCGATGATCGGCGGATGGTAGTTGAATGCGTTGAAGAAACTGTACGGTGCGAGGTTGACCGTACCGTCGTTGCCGCGGGACGAAATCCAGCCGATCGGGCGCGGACCCACGATCGCGTTCAGAGGATCATGCGGAAGGCCGTGGCCTTGCGACGGTTCGTAAAAGTGATAGCTCGAGTCGGTCATGGCGGGTGGTCGCGCGCAAGACAACGCGCGTTGAAGTCAATTGGCGGGACGTGCGTGCCGAGTATTGCATGGCGTTGCTTTCGTCGCAGCGACGCGGCAAGCGAACGCGCATGAATCGCCTGGATGACACCCGCATCGGGCAATACCCTCGTGCAATAAAAAGCCCGCGAGCGCATGGCTTTTCGCGGGCTTTCGTGCCGTCATCGAATCGCGCTGGACGCGATCGTGGTGCCGGGGACCGGACTCGAACCGGCAAGCCAGTTAAGGCGGCGGATTTTCGTCACACTGCTTCTTTCAAAGCCGGCGTCGCGTGCGCGTTGCCGTTCGTGCGCTGGACTATGCCTTCACCGTCGCGCGCGGGCGTGCCTGCTGCCCGTGCGCCTTAGGCGCCCCCCGTCTAGTCTCTACACCTTCCTCGCGGATGCCGCGAGGCTTGGCTCGGCGTTGCCTCGATGCGCGCATCAGGGGTTTCGCCGAATTTGAAGGGTTCTGCACCGACCGTTTCCGACCGGGCACTCAATCGTTTAAGTCCGCTATGTTTACCAATTTCATCACCCCGGCAAGAGGGCGGACGGGATTCTACCATTGCTTGCGCATGCGTTCCCTTATTCTGCGGCGCCGCCTCACGTCGCGTCCCGCCGCCGCACGGATTCATCCTTTGTAATCGACGCCGCCACGCCGCCGCCGGCGATTTCGTCCCGCGCCGCACCATCCTCGATACAATCGAGCCGCGTCGTCCGGCGGCCCTATCCGTCAGACGTTTGTATCGCGCCTTTTGCGAAACAAGCGTCGCCTGCGTCATCGCGGAGTCACAAACGTTTTCGATAATTTTCCGGCCGAAAACGTTTACATCGCGTTATTTCATGACCTCGACCATCAAGGACGTCGCTGCCCTCGCGGGCTTCTCGATCGCTACCGTCTCGCGCGCGATCAACGCCCCGCATACCGTCAGCCCCGCCACACTGCAAACGATCCGCACCGCGATCGACACGCTGCAGTTCCGCCCGAGCCCGCTCGGCCGGCAACTGCGCGGCGAGCGCACGCGGCTCGTCGGTGTCGTCGTGCCGACGTTGTCGAACCCCGTGTTCGCCGACTGCCTGCAAGGCATCGACGAGCGCGCGACCGCAGCCGGCTTCAAGCTGATCCTGATGACGACCGAATACGACGCGGCGCGCGAGCGTCACGCGATCGAGACGCTGCGCGAGCAGCGCGTCGAAGGGCTGATCCTCACCGTCGCGGACGCAGACACGCACCCGCTGCTCGACATGCTCGACCGCGACGGCCCGCACTACGTGCTGATGCACAACGACACGCAGCGCCGCCCGTCGGTATCGGTCGACAACCGCCGTGCCGCATATGACGGCGTGCGGATGCTGACCGCACGCGGCCACCGCCGCGTGTTGATGCTGGCCGGCTCGCTCGCCGCGTCGGATCGTGCACGCCAGCGCCATCTCGGTTATGCGCAGGCACTCGAGGAAAGCGGCGTCGCCACGCTGCCGCCGGTCGAAGTCGACTTCACCGCGCCCGAGCTGCCCGACGCGGTGCTCGCACACCTCACCGCGCAAGCGACGCGCCCGACCGCCCTCTTCTGCGGCAACGACCTGCTCGCGATGGTCGTGATGCGCGGCCTGCGCCGCGCGGGCTTCTCGATCCCGGACGACCTGTCGGTGCTCGGCTTCGACGGGATCGCGATCGGCGAACTGCTCGCGCCGCCGCTCGCGAGCGTCGCGACGCCGAACCGCGACATCGGCCGCCACGCATGGCAGCGTCTCGTCGAATGCATCGGCGGCGCAGCGATCGAACGCACGTCGCTGATCCTGCCGCACGTGGTGCGCGACGGCGCGACGGTCGCCCCGCCGGCCACCGACCTGCAATTGCGCAAGGCCTGAACGCGCGCACCACACCACGACATACGCACACCACCACGCCACCCCAGCGCCTCACCCTCGCCCGGAGACCTACCGTGTCCTTTCGCCTGACCTCGCTGCTGCGCGCGCTTGCCGCGCCGCTCGCCTGCGCCGCGCTCGTCGCCGGCGCACCCGCCGCCCACGCCGACGAAACGGCGATCTGCTACAACTGCCCGCCCGAATGGGCCGACTGGGCCGCGCAGATCGCGGCGATCAAGCAGAAGACCGGCATCCGCGTGCCGTTCGACAACAAGAACTCGGGCCAGTCGATCGCGCAGCTGATCGCCGAGCAGAAGAGTCCGGTCGCCGACGTCGTCTACCTCGGCGTGTCGTCGGCGTTCCAGGCGAAGGACAAGGGCGTGATCGCGCCGTACAAGCCCGCGCACTGGAACGATATCCCCGCGAACCTGAAGGACCCGCAAGGCTACTGGTTCGCGATCCACTCGGGCACGCTCGGCTTCTTCGTGAACAAGGACGCGCTCGACGGCAAGCCGGTGCCGCGCTCGTGGGCCGATCTGCTGAAGCCGGAATACAAGGGTATGGTCGGCTATCTCGATCCGTCCAGCGCATTCGTCGGCTACGCGGGCGCGGTGGCCGTCAACCAGGCGCTCGGCGGCAGCCTCGACAATTTCAAGCCGGCGCTCGACTGGTTCCGCAAGCTGAGGGCGAACGCGCCGATCGTGCCGAAGCAGACCGCGTATGCGCGTGTGCTGTCGGGCGAGATTCCGATCCTGCTCGACTATGACTTCGACGCGTATCGCGCGAAATACAAGGACAACGCGAACGTCGAGTTCGTGATTCCGAAGGAAGGCACGATCGCGGTGCCGTACGTGATGAGTCTCGTGAAGGGCGCACCGCACGACGCGAACGGCAGGAAGGTGCTCGACTTCGTGCTGTCGGACGAAGGCCAGAAGCTGTGGGCCAATGCGTACCTGCGTCCGGTGCGCGCCCAAGCGCTCAGCGGCGACATCGCATCGAAATTCCTGCCGGCAAGCGAGTATGCACGGGCCAAATCGGTCGACTTCGGCAAGATGGCGGCCGGTCAGCAGGCATTCGGCCAGCAATACCTGCAGGTGATGCAGTAAATGCTCGACCTGACTTTCCCGCTGCGCTGGCGCGTCGCGCTCGTCGCGCCGGCACTCGCGGTGTTCGCTGCGTTCTGGCTACTGCCGATGGCGGCGCTCGTGCAGGTGTCCGCCGACGGCGCGTTCTTCTCGCACTACGCGGCGCTGCTCGGCAATGCGCGCTACATGAAGAGCCTCGGCGGGACCGTCGCGCTGTCCGCGGGCGTCACGCTCGCGACGCTCGCGCTGTCGACGATCTCGGGCCTCCTGCTCGCACGCCGCGAATTCGCGGGCAAGCGCGTGCTGCTCGCGCTGCTCACGTTCCCGCTCGCGTTCCCGGGCGTCGTCGTCGGCTTCATGGTGATCATGCTGGCCGGTCGGCAGGGGCTGATCGGCATGCTGTCCGCAAAGCTCACCGGCGACAAGTGGGTATTCGCGTACTCGGTCGCGGGGCTGTTCATCGGCTACCTGTACTTCTCGATTCCGCGCGTGATCGTCACCGTGATCGCGGCGGCGTCCAAGCTCGACGCGTCGCTCGAGGAAGCCGCGCGTTCGCTCGGCGCATCGCCGTGGCGCATCTTCGTCGACATCGTGCTGCCCGCGCTCGCGCCGGGCCTGATCGCGGCCGGCGCGATCTGCTTCGCGACCGCGATGGGCGCCTTCGGCACCGCGTTCACGCTCGCCACCGACCTGAACGTGCTGCCGATGACGATCTATACCGAGTTCACGCTGAACGCGAACATCGCGACGGCGGCCGGCCTGTCGATCGTGCTCGGCATCGTCACCTGGGCCGTGCTTGCGCTCGCGCGCCGCTTCACCGGCCACACCGCCGCCGCCGCGGCCTGAGGATTCCTGCATGCCATCGCTTTCCGGCTCTTCCACGCCGTCGCCGGCCCCCGCTCCCGCGCAGGCGAACGGTGTCGCGCGCCGCACGCCGCGCGTCACCGGCGCGCGCGCGATCGCCGCGCTGCAATGGGGCGTCACGCTACTGCTGTGTGCCTTCCTGATCGTGCCCGTCGTGATGTCGGTGCTCGCGGGTCTCACCGTCAACTATTTCCGCGGCCTGTCGAGCGGCCTCACGCTGCGCTGGCTCGAACAGGTGTGGCAGCAGTATCACGGCTCGATCGCGCTGTCGCTTTACGTCGCGTTCGCCACGCTCGCGATCGTGCTCGTCGTCGGCGTGCCGGCCGGCTATGCGCTCGCGCGCAGCAAGAGCCGCGTCGCGCGCGCGATCGAAGAGGCGCTCGTGCTGCCGGTCGCACTCCCCGGCCTCGCGTCGGCGCTCGCGCTGCTGGTCGTGTACGGCGGCTTCACCGCGTTCCGGATGAGCCCGTGGTTCATCGTGGTCGGCCACGTCGTGTTCACGCTGCCGTTCATGGTGCGCGCGGTCGCGGCCGTCGCGGCCGGCGCAGACCTGCGCACGCTCGAGGAAGGCGCGGCCAGCCTCGGTGCGTCGTTCGTCACGCGTTTCGTCACGATCGTGCTGCCGAACCTGCGCCCCGGCATCGTCGCGGGTGCGCTCGCGGTGCTCACGCTGTCGATCGGCGAATTCAACCTCACGTGGATGCTGCATACGCCCGACACCAAGACACTGCCCGTCGGGCTCGCCGATACCTATGCATCGCTGCGCCTCGAAGTCGGCAGCGCGTACACGATCCTGTTCCTGCTGATGACACTGCCGCTGCTCGTCGCGATGCAGTGGCTCGGCGTCGATCCGTCCGGCACGCGCGCGCTCAAGAAGCGCCCGCGCTGAATTTCTCGCAGACATGAAACTCGATTCCACCCCCATCACCCTGACCCGCTGCGCGAAGACGTTCCGCGGCACGCGCGTGCTCGAACCGCTCGACCTGTCGATCGGCGCGGGCGAGACGCTCGTGCTGCTCGGACCGTCCGGCTGCGGCAAGACCACGACGCTCCGCCTGATCGCGGGCCTCGACACGCCGGATGCCGGCGGCACGATCGCGTTCGGCAATGACGACGTGACCGCGCTGCCGATCGAGCGCCGCCAGGTCGGCATGGTGTTCCAGAACTACGCGCTGTTTCCGAACCTGACGGTGCGCGGCAACGTCGGCTACGGGCTGAAGATCCGCAAGACCGAGCCGCGCGCGCTGCGCGAACGCGTCGACGAACTGCTCGCGATGATGCGGCTCGACGCCCATGCGGACAAGCCGATCGACCAGCTGTCGGGCGGCCAGCGCCAGCGCGTCGCGCTGGCCCGCGCGCTGGCGGTGCGACCGCGCGTGCTGCTGCTCGACGAGCCGTTGACCGCGCTCGACGCGAAGCTGCGCGATACGCTGCGTCGCGAGATGAATGCGCTGCTGCGCGAACTCGGCGTGACGACCGTCTACGTGACGCACGACCAGGCCGAGGCGATGGAACTCGGCGACCGGATCGTCGTGATGGGCGCGGGCCGCATCGAGCAGATCGGCACGCCGCGCGACATTTACTACCACCCGGCAAACCGCACGGTCGCGCAGTTCATCGGCACACTGAACCGGCTCGCCGGGCAATGGCGTGACGGCGCGCTGGTGACCACGGGCGGGGCGATCGCGACGCCGCACGCCGCCGACGAGTGGTTCTTCCGCCCCGAGGATGCGCAACTCGCCGATCCCGCGCATGCGCCGCTGCGCGGCGCGGTCAGTGCGTGCGCGTTCCTCGGCGAGCGCACGCGGCTCACGATCGAGCATGCGGCCCCCGACGCGCTCGTGATCGACGTGCCGGGCCGCATCGCGCTCGCACGCGGTACGGCAGTCGGCCTCGCAATCGCACCGGAAGGCCTGATCGCGCTCGGCGCGTAATCCATCATTCCGGCATCATTCATGCAGCTCCCCACCGCGGCGCACGACGCCGCGACAACAATCAGACGATTCCGAGGAACGACGATGCTGCTTGCTCAAATCAGCGATCTCCACATCAAGCGTCCGGGCCAGCTCGCGTACCGGCGCGTCGACACCGCGGCCGCGCTCGCGCGCTGCATCGCAAGACTGAACGCGCTCGAGCCGCGCCCCGACGCCGTGCTCGTCACCGGCGACCTGACCGACTTCGGCCACGATGAAGAGTACGGCCACCTGCGCGGGCTGCTCGCGACGCTCGAGATTCCGTACTACCTGATGATCGGCAATCACGACGACCGCGCCGGGCTGCGCCGCGCGTTCGCCGATCGCGCCGAGCTGCAGGAGGGCGAATTCGTGCAGTACGCGCTCGACGTCGGCGCGGTGCGCGTGCTGGCGCTCGATTCACAGGTTCCCGGCGCCAGCCACGGCGACCTGTGCGACGCACGGCTCGCGTGGCTCGCCGCGCAGCTCGACGCTGCGCGCGACCGGCCCGTGATCGTCGCACTGCATCACCCGCCGTTCGTGGCGGGAATCGGCCACATGGACAAGCTGCGCCTCGCACCCGCCGCCTCCGCCAAACTCGACGCGCTGCTGCGCGGCCATCCGAACGTCGAGCGCGTGCTGTGCGGCCATGTGCACCGCACGATGTTCACGCGCTTCGGCGGCACGATCGCAGCCGCGGTGCCGTCGCCCGCGCATCAGGTCGCTTTCGACCTGCGGACCGATGCGCCGTCCGCCTTCCGGCTCGAACCGCCGGCGTTCGCGGTTCATCGCTATGCGCCCGATACGGGGATGACGTCGCATCACGTGTATGTCGATGAAGGGGCCGGACCTTATCCGTTTTATGAACCGACGGGCGAGCTGGTCGACTGACGGGTTGAAGCACGCACGATGACGGGCGGCGGCCGGCCGGTTATGCCGGTTACGCTGGTTTGGCCGATTGGCCCCCGTCCGGCAGGATTCACGTCGCTCCGGTATGATCGGCAGCCTTGAGCGGCGCCCTGCCCGCCTGCGCACCCGACGCGTGCGCCGCGCGCCGCGCCGCCCCACTTCCGTCCGCGCAGCCATGTCCACCGCCTCCACCGACCGTCCGACCGACGCCGCCTCGCCCCACTATTCGCGCAGCCTGCTGTTGCTGCTCGCGACGATCGCGGGCGTGTCCGTCGCGAACATCTACTACAACCAGCCGCTGCTCGACAGCTTCCGCTCGGCGTTTCCCGACGGCGCTTCGTGGATCGGCGCCGTGCCGACCGCGACGCAGCTCGGCTATGCGGCCGGCATGTTCCTGCTCGCGCCGCTCGGCGACCGCTTCGACCGCCGCGGGCTGATCCTGATGCAGATCGCCGGCCTGTCGATCGCGCTGATCGTCGCGGCCACCGCGCCGTCGCTGGCCGTGCTCGCCGTCGCGAGCCTCGCGATCGGCGTACTCGCGACCATCGCGCAACAGGCCGTGCCGTTCGCCGCCGAGATCGCACCGCCGGCCGAACGCGGGCACGCGGTCGGCACCGTGATGAGCGGCCTGCTGCTCGGCATCCTGCTCGCGCGGACGGCCGCCGGCTTCGTCGCCGAGTATTTCGGCTGGCGCGCGGTGTTCGCCGCGTCGGTCGCGGCGCTCGTCGCGCTCGCCGCCGTGATCGTGCTGCGACTGCCGCGCAGCTCGCCGACGTCGACGCTGTCGTACGGCAAGCTGCTCGGCTCGATGTGGCATCTGGCGGTCGAGTTGCGCGGGCTGCGCGAGGCATCGCTGACGGGCGCCGCGCTGTTCGCGGCATTCAGCGCGTTCTGGCCCGTGCTCACGCTGCTGCTCGCCGGCGCGCCGTTCCATCTCGGCCCGCAGGCAGCCGGCCTGTTCGGGATCGTCGGTGCGGCAGGCGCGCTCGCGGCACCGTACGCGGGCCGCTTCGCGGATACGCGCGGCCCGCGCGCGATCATCTCGCTCGCGATCGCGCTGCTCGCGCTGTCGTTCGTGATCTTCGCGCTGTCGGGTACGAGCCTCGTCGGGCTCGTGATCGGCGTCGTCGTGCTGGACGTCGGCGTGCAGGCCGCGCAGATCTCGAACCAGTCGCGCATCTATGCGCTGAAGCCCGACGCGCGCAGCCGCGTCAACACTGTGTACATGGTGTGCTATTTCATCGGCGGCGCGCTCGGCTCGTCGGCCGGCGTCGCCGCATGGCACGCGTTCGGCTGGATCGGCATGTGCGCAACCGGGCTGGTGTTCACCGCGCTCGGGGGCTGGTTCCACCATCGCGGCGGCCGGCGCGGCTGAGCGCGACCGGCCACGGCGGCGTCACGCGTCGGCGCGGGGCGCTGCCGGTTCGGCGGCCGGCGGTGTGGCGAACGCCGGTGCCGGGTCGACGACCGCGGCAGGATCCATCACGGCAGCCGGAGCCGGCACGGCCATCGGAACGGCGGAAGGCGCCAGGATCGGCGCCGCATCCGGGATCTCGATCTGCTCGTGCGCCGATGCAGCCTCCGCCGTCGACGCGGCTGCCGCGGCCGCCGAGCTGGCGGCTGCCGCGCGTGCCGCGGGCCGGCGCGCCGGATCAAACACGAACGACAGCCCGACGCTACCCAGGATCGCGACGGTCGCGACCACGGTCGCCATCGTCACCGGCTCGCCAAGCAGCAGCGCACCGAGCGCAACCGCGACGATCGGGTTCACGTACATGCAACTGCTCGCGATGATCGGGCTCGTGTGGCGGATCAGGTAACCGTACGCGACGTACGCGGCCATCGTGCAGAACACCATCAGGTACAGGAACGCGAACACCGGCCCCGCCATCACATGCTCGATGCGTTCGCCGATCAGCCAGGCAACGAGCGTCGAGATCATGCCGCCGAGGCCGATCTGCAGCGACGTGGACAGAAACAGGTCGGACGGCAGCTTGAGCCGCGTCGCGAGATGCGCGCCGCCAGCCCAGAACAATGCGCCGGCCAGCACGCAGATCGTGCCGAGCGCCGAATTCTGCGCGGCCGCGCCGCCCGAGTTCAGCACGACGATGCCGACCATCCCGAGCGCGACGGCGCCCCACTCGCCTTTCGTGACCGGCCGCCCGGCGACCGCCGCGATCACGGTCGCGAACAGCGGCACCGTGGCCACCATCACCGCGGCCGAGCCGCTGCTGACCGAGCTGATTCCGAGCGCGATCGTGCCGGACGACAGCGCGACGAGCATCGTGCCGACGATCCCGGCATTGCGGATTTCGAGCAGCGTCGGCCATTCGGGCTTGCGTCGCAGCGCGAAGATGAACAGGCCGATCCCGCCAAGCAGGTTGCGCAGCCCCGACAGCAGCAGCGGCGGGAACGACTGCAGCGCGAAATGCAGGCCGCTGTAGGTCGAACCCCAGACGAAATAGATGAAGACGAGCGCCAGCGCCACGCGGCCGCCGCGGCTTTGCGGCAGGCGGATCCGGAACGAGAAGCGGGCGAGGAAGTCGAGAAGGCGGTCGAGCGGCGTCATTGCGCAGCCTGCCCGCACGTCACGCCGCGTGCTCCGCTGAAAGACGCCGGCGATGCCGGCAAACGGCCCTGGCGGGGCCGGGAAGGCAGAGCGAACGTGCGGAACGACATGGCAGTGCGAACGGCGGCGAAAGAGAACCGGCAAGCGGCGGCAGAGGGACAAAAAAAACGCGCGCAACCGTTTCGGCTGCGCACGCTCGGCATTATGGCATCACGGATTCGAAAGCAACGTCAGACCTGTCTGAAAGCATCGGGAATGACGCATCCGCACGACAGTGCCTCCGGCGACGATGCACGCCGCGCCCGCCGCACGCCGGGCGCACCGCCTCGTTCGTGTGCCGGATTCGACGCAGGCCGTCATGCGTGCGCGAACGGTTCGTTGCGCCTCAAGTTAACAATCGACATTGCCGTTTACCTTTTTATAACCCTGATCCCAGCATGGATTTGTCAGACATATCGGTTCGCGGCTGGCGCTCGGGGATGGCGGGTTTCTCGTTTCGACATGGGTGGCGGTGGATGAGCAAGTTGACAGGCACAATCAAATTCAAGATCGCGCTCGCATTCGGCGCGTGCTTTCTCTTGATGGTCGCGATCGGGCTGACGGGGGTCCGCGGACTCGCGAAGCTGAGCACGGACATGGACGGGATGTACGCGCTCGGCACCATTCCGGTCGAGGACCTGGCGACGACGCACAGCGCGTCGCTGCAGATGCGCGTGACGCTCGACAGGCTCGCCGGGCAAACGAACCCGAGCGACGTGAAACGCGCCGTCGAGCGCGTGCGCGAATCCGACAAGAAGCTGACCGCCGCGTGGAACGACTACTACCCGGCCAAGGTGACCGCGGACGACGAGCGCAAGATCGCCGACCAGATCGCGAGCCAGCTCGCCGCGTTCCGTTCGCTCGCCGACGCGGCGCTCGCCGCGGCCGAGGCCGGCAACGCCGAGGCCGTCGGTACGACGCTCGACAAGCTGCGCCCGGTCGGCAACGCACTGAGCGACAGCGTCGACTCGGACATCGCGATCAACGTGGCACAGGTGAAGGACGCCGCCGCGCAAGGCAGCGATACGTTCCACCTGCTGCAGTGGGTATCGTTCGGCGTGCTTGCCATCGGCGTGGCGGTGGCGTTCGGCGCGTGGTTCTATTTGCAGCGCGCGATCACGCAGCCGCTCGAAATCGCGATGACGGCTGCCCGGCGCATCGCGGACGGACGGCTCGAAAACCGGCTCGAGACCCGCTCGACGGACGAATTCGGCCGCCTGCTGAGCGCGCTGCGCCAGATGGACACGCAGCTCGCCGGCATCGTGCGCGGCATCAAGACGTCGAGCGAGTCGATCCTGGTCGCGTCGAAACAGATCGCGGCGGGCAACATGGATTTGTCGTCGCGCACCGAGGAACAGGCCGCGTCGCTCGAGCAGACCGCGGCGAGCATGGACGAACTGACCGCGACGGTCAAACAGAACGCGGAGAACGCGATCCAGGCGACGACGCTCGCGACGAACGCATCGCAGATCGCGGACAGGGGCGGCGAAGCGGTCGGGCAGATGCTCGCGACGATGACGGAGATCAGCACGAGCTCGACGAAGATCGCCGACATCACCGGCCTGATCGAGAGCATCGCGTTCCAGACGAACATCCTCGCGCTGAACGCGGCCGTCGAGGCGGCCCGCGCCGGCGAACAGGGACGCGGCTTTGCCGTCGTCGCCGGCGAGGTGCGCAGCCTCGCACAGCGCGCGTCGAGCGCCGCGAAGGAGATCAAGGACCTGATCCAGCGCTCGGCGACGACCGTCCGGGAAGGTTCGACGCAGGCCGAGGCAGTCGGCCGCACGATGAGCGAGATTCAGCAGGCGATCCGCCGCGTCTCGGACATCAACGCGGAGATTGCCGCCGCATCCGACGAGCAGAGCCGCGGCATCGAACAGGTCAACGTGGCCGTGGGTCAGATGGACGAAGTCACGCAGCAGAACGCGGCGCTCGTCGAAGAAGCGTCCGCGGCGGCGCAGTCGCTCGAGCAGCAGGCCGCGGAGCAGAAGCGCGCGATCTCCGTGTTCAGGCTGTCCAGTGAAACGGGTGAAGCCGGCGCCGCCGGCACGATCCCGGCGGCGGCCTCCGCCGCCGCGCACAGGACACAGCGCCCCGCCCCGCCTCGCGCGGCAGCCCGGCCGGCGCTGGCGGCGGCAGGCGCGTCCGGGCCGGCCGACTGGGAGACGTTCTGACGCGGGGCGCAGCGCCGCCTACGATCCGCCGAACCAGTTGTAGCCCTGGTCGACCCAGTAGCCGCCCGGAAACGTATCGGTCACGAAGATCTCCATGATGTGCTTCGGGTTCTTGTAACCGAGCTTGGTCGGCATCCTGAGCTTCATCGGGAAGCCGAATTCCGGCGGCAGCCGCTGGCCGTCGTAGTCGAACGCGAGCAGCGTCTGCGGATGCAGCGCGGTCGGCATGTCGATGCTCTCGTAGTAATCGTCCGCGCATTTGAAGCCGACGTACTTCGCGTGCGTATCGGCACCGGCGCGTGCGAGAAACGCGCCGAACGGCGTGCCGCCCCAGCGGCCGATCGCGCTCCACCCTTCCACGCAGATGTGCCGCGTGATCTGTTCCGCGTGCGGCAGCGCATACAGTTCGTCGAGCGTCCACACGCGCTTGCCCGTCACGCGGCCGGACAGCACGAGTCGATACGTCGACGCATCGACGTGCGGCACGTCGTCGATCCCGTAGTACGCGTTGAACGGGAACGGTCGCGTGATGTCGGCTTCGGTGTAGGTCGGCGCGAGTCGCTCGCCATTGAACAGCCACGCCTGCACGCGGTCGTTCATGCGCGACACCTTCTCGAGGAACGTGTTGACCGACGCATCGTCCTGCAGCGTGCAGCCGGTCAGCATCGTCAGGCCGCCGAGCGTCAGCACGCGCCGGTTGAACAGCCGCCGCGACGGCATCTCGAGCTCGCGGCGCACGTCGAGTTCGAGCGACTTCCGGTCGAGCGTCCAGCGCGAATCGTCGCGCTTGTATTCGGATTCCGACATGATGATTTCCTTCACCCGTAGTTGACGGGTCAGCGCCCACGCAGCATCGCGAGCAGCGAGCGCGGCACCAGCAGCGCCATCGCGACGTGAACGACAATGAATGCGACAAGCAGCGACATCGCCCAGAAGTGCACGACACGCGCGTTGTCATAGCCGCCGAACAATTCGCGCAGCAGCGGGAATTGCACGGATTTCCAGATCGTGAGCCCCGACAGCACCAGCACGACGAGATCGACGATCGCGGTCAGGTAGGCGGCACGCTGCACCGCGTTGTAGACGCTCAGGTCGGCGTGCGACAGCCGCCCGCCCAGCGCGGCACGGATGTCGCGCCAGATCGACGCCGGCGTGACGGGCAGCATCTTGCGCGCGAGGCGCCCCGTCGCGATCGACATCGCGAGGTAGAACAGCCCGTTGCCGACCAGCAGCCACATCGCCGCGAAATGCCATTGCAGCGCGCCGCCGAGCCAACCGCCCAGCGTGATGCCATGCGGAAACACGAACGGCGGATAGATCGGCGACGCGTCGTAGATGCGCCAGCCGGACAGCACCATCAGGATCGCCGCGAGCGCGTTGAGCCAGTGGCTCGCGCGCACCCACAGCGGATGGATCGGGCGCGCGGGCGGCGTGGCGGCCGCGCGGCCGGTGGCAGGAACGGTTTGCATGATGAAGTCTCCCGGAATGGGTCGACGAAGCGCAATGCGGGCGGCCGCCGTGCGACGCACGCGCCGGCCGCGCCGCGCCGGCCTCCGTCAGTTCGACGGCGCCATCTTGTCGCCCGACGACTTGCCCATCTCGTCGTGCGACATCGCGTCCTTCTTCATCGCGTCTTTCTTCATCGCATGCTTCTTCATGCCGTCCTTCTTCATCGCATCATGGCCCATTGCATCCTTGGCCATCGCGTCGTGGCCCATCGCGTCCTTCGACATCGACGAGCCGGGCTGCGACATCGCATCGTTCTGGGCATACGCGCCCGTGGCGATCGTGGCGAAAGCGGCGACGCAAGCGGCAATCAGTACTTTTTTCATGACATCTCTCCACAACATGGGTTTAAGGAGCCGAATAGACGGACGACGTCGCGGGAAATGACAGCCGCTGCGAAAATTTTTTTTGTTTGTGCGAAAGCGCGTCATGTTGCACCGCTTCACCACTGCCGGCCGAGCCGCAGGGCCATGCGGCGGCGACGCGCGCTGCCATTTCGACGGGCCATCGCAACGCCCGCCATGCTGCGGCCGCGCCGGGCTAGCCGATCCTCTCCCGGTTGAAACCGCCGCCAAGCCAGTGTATCTTGTGCGCTGCTAACGCGGGGGTCCTGCAATGCGCCCGGTCAAACAACCGGCATTGCGGGTGAGAAATACCCTTTGAACCTGATCTGGATAATGCCAGCGCAGGGAAGCGTACGGATTTCAACGCCATCCTTCTGACGAAATCCGCCGCCTCACCAAGCCTCGTCTCCTGCTTAGCTCGAGCCCCACATACTTCAAGGGCTCCGGGCAAGCGCCGAAGCGCCTGTCCGGCGCTCGCACAGGAGATTGCATGAACGCCAATCCGAAGTTTCTGTCCGCCGACGCTCACGTCGATGCCGCGGCCGTCGCCCCGCTGCCGAATTCCCGCAAGGTTTATGTAACCGGCTCGCAGCCCGACATCCGCGTGCCGATGCGTGAAATCACGCAGGCCGACACGCCGACCGGCTTCGGCGGCGAAAAGAATCCGCCGATCTACGTGTACGACACGTCGGGCCCCTACACCGATCCGGACGCGAAGATCGACATCCGCGCGGGCCTCGCCGCGCTGCGCCAGGGCTGGATCGAGGCACGCGGCGACACCGAAGTGCTCGGCGGCCTGTCGAGCCGGTACGGCCTCGAGCGCGCGGCCGACCCGGCCACCGCCGACCTGCGTTTCCCGGGCCTGCACCGCAACCCGCGCCGCGCACGGGCCGGCAAGAACGTCACGCAGATGCACTATGCGCGCCAGGGCATCATCACGCCGGAAATGGAATTCATCGCGATCCGCGAGAACCAGCGCCGCGCCGAGTACCTCGAGAGCCTGAAGGCAAGCGCCCCGAACGGCGCGAAGCTCGCCGCGATGATGGGCCGCCAGCACCCGGGCCAGGCGTTCGGCGCGGCGGCGTTCGGCGCGAACGCGCCGGCCGAGATCACGCCGGAATTCGTGCGCTCGGAAGTGGCGTGCGGCCGCGCGATCATCCCCGCGAACATCAACCACCCGGAATCCGAGCCGATGATCATCGGCCGTAACTTCCTCGTGAAGATCAACGCGAACATCGGCAACTCGGCTGTCACGTCGTCGATCGGCGAGGAAGTCGACAAGATGACGTGGGCGATCCGCTGGGGCGGCGACACGGTGATGGACCTGTCGACCGGCAAGCACATCCACGAAACGCGCGAGTGGATCATCCGCAACAGCCCGGTGCCGATCGGCACGGTGCCGATCTACCAGGCACTGGAAAAGGTCAACGGCAAGGCCGAGGACCTCACCTGGGAAATCTTCCGCGACACGCTGATCGAACAGGCCGAGCAAGGCGTCGACTATTTCACGATCCACGCGGGCGTGCGCCTGCAGTACGTGCCGCTCACCGCGAACCGGATGACCGGCATCGTGTCGCGCGGCGGCTCGATCATGGCGAAGTGGTGCCTCGCGCATCACAAGGAAAGCTTCCTGTACGAACACTTCGAAGAGATCTGCGAGATCATGAAGGCGTACGACGTGAGCTTCTCGCTCGGTGACGGCCTGCGCCCCGGCTCGATCTACGACGCGAACGACGAAGCGCAGCTCGGCGAGTTGAAGACGCTCGGCGAACTCACGCAGATCGCGTGGAAGCACGACGTGCAGGTGATGATCGAAGGCCCCGGCCACGTGCCGATGCAGTTGATCAAGGAGAACATGGATCTCCAGCTCGACTGGTGCAAGGAAGCGCCGTTCTACACGCTCGGGCCGCTGACCACCGACATCGCACCGGGCTACGACCACATCACGTCCGGCATCGGCGCCGCGATGATCGGCTGGTTCGGCACCGCGATGCTGTGCTACGTGACGCCGAAGGAGCACCTTGGCCTGCCGAACAAGGACGACGTGAAGGAAGGCATCATCACGTACAAGCTCGCCGCGCACGCGGCCGATCTGGCCAAGGGCCACCCGGGCGCGCAGGTGCGCGACAACGCGCTGTCGAAGGCGCGCTTCGAGTTCCGCTGGGAAGACCAGTTCAACATCGGTCTCGATCCGGACAAGGCGCGTGAGTTCCACGACGAAACGCTGCCGAAGGATTCCGCAAAGGTCGCGCATTTCTGCTCGATGTGCGGCCCGCACTTCTGCTCGATGAAGATCACGCAGGACGTGCGCGAATTCGCGGCGCAGCAGGGCGTGTCGGAATCCGAAGCGCTGAAGAAGGGGATGGAAGTGAAGGCGGTCGAGTTCGTCAAGACCGGCGCCGAAATCTATCACCGCCAGTAAGCGCATGCGCGATCCGGCGCTCCCCGCCGGATCACCTCGCCATGCACGAAGCCCGCTTTCGAGCGGGCTTTTTTGCGCATGTTGCGTGCCTGCCGGCGCATGGGAAAACCACCGGAAACAATTCATTACGAAACCGCGCGAGCCTTAACAAGTCCTTACAGCAGCGCCGGGGGACGGCGCGTAGATTGGATTCATGCGCGGCCGCCGGTCGGTCGCGTGTCCTCCGTTCACAACCGCAAGGACAACGATCATGAATTCGATACGGCGTATTGGGGTATGCGCGCTGCTCGTCGCGACCGTGGCCAGCCTGTCGGCCTGTGACTCGATGACGAGACGCCAGCGCGACACGGCAATCGGTGCGGGTGTCGGCGGCGTCGCCGGCGCGGCGATCGGCGGCAGCGCGCTGTCGACGCTGGGCGGCGCAGCGGCCGGCGGCATCATCGGTAACCAGGTCGGCAAGTAAGCGGCGCAGCGCGCCGCGACGGTCAGCCAGACGGCGTTTTCGCGGTGCGGAAGCGCCGTTTTCGCATGCGGCGCCGCAACGTAACAGGCCGCCCGCGCGGAAATGATCCGTTACCGTTTTGCACACCGTGTCATCGGCGCGCGACCTAAGCTTAAGCATCTGCCGATTGCCGGCTCCGCCGGAGAAACATCATGAACAGGACCCTCGTCGCCGCGGCGCTCGCCTGCGTGACGCTCGCCGGCTGCTACTACCCGTACGGCTATTATCCCGGCGGCTATTACACGGCTGCGCCGGTGCAGCCGGCCCCCGTCTACGTCGATCCGGGCCCCGCCTATTACTATCCGGCGCCTGCCTATGCACCTGCATGGGGCGGCTATTGGGGACCGGCGCTCTCGCTCAATTTCGGCTTCGGCGGACGCGGCGGCTGGCGCCATCACTGATCGGGCACGACCGCCGGCAGGCGGCGGCCCGCGCCGGCCACCGGCGATACTCCCGTTTTTTACCGTTTCTTGCCGTTTCATCGAAACGTGAAACGACGGCGTGGTAGCGGGGTGTAAGATTCTCCGCATCCCATCCCTGCCCTTCACGATCGATGTCCGCCAAGAACGCCCTTCTGCTGACCGTCCTCGCTGCCCTGTGGGGTGCGTCGTTCCTGTTTATCCGGATCGGCGTCGTCGATCTCGGCGTCGCGCCGCTGATGGCGTTGCGGGTGGGCATCGGCGCGCTGTTTCTCGCGGGCTTCGCGCTGACGCGCTTCAAGCCTGCCGATCTCGGCGCCCGGCTGCGCCGTCATGCGTGGCCGTTGTTCGTCGTCGGCGCGCTGAACTCGGGCATTCCGTTCTGCCTGTTCGCATTCGCCGAACTGACGCTGTCGGCCGGCGTGACATCGGTGATCAACGCGACGACGCCGCTCTGGGGCGCGCTCGTGGCCTACCTGTGGCTGAAGGACAAGCTGTCGCGGCCGCGCGCGCTCGGCCTCGTCATCGGTTTCGCCGGCGTGCTCACGCTCGTGTGGAACCAGATCGCGAATGCGCACGGCGAAACGGGCGCCGCGGCGACCGCGCTCGCCGCCGCAGCCGCCCTCGGCGCGACACTGCTGTACGGCATCGCGGCCAATTACACGAAGCGCAAGTTGACCGGCGTCGATCCGCTCGTCAACGCGACCGGCAGCATGATCGGCTCGACCCTCCTGCTGCTGCCGTTCGCGATCGCCACCTGGCCGGCCGCGCCGGTCAGCGCGCACGCATGGGGCTCGGTGCTCGCCCTCGGTGTCGCCTGCACCGGCATCGCGTATTTCATCTATTTCTACCTGATCGCGCACATCGGCCCCGCCCGTGCGATCACCGTGACGTTCGTGATCCCCGTGTTCGGCCTGCTGTGGGGCGCGCTGTTCCTCGGCGAACACGTGACGGTCGTGATGATCGAAGGCTGCGCGATCGTGCTCGTCGGCACCGCGCTCGCGACCGGCGTGATCAAGCGAATTCCCGGGATCCGGCCGCGCAGCGGCGAAGCGACCTGACGCTTCATTCGGGCGCACGCGCCGCCCCGCCGCCGGCCGGGCCGTGATGCCTGACGGCCGCGCCAACTGTCCGCCGCCGCGCCGCGGATGGCGCTGCCGCGCGGCCGGCATTCCTCTGACGGCGACATTCGCCCGCCACCGTGCCGGCCGCCGGGATTTCCCGCTTCGCCGCGCACGCCATGGCATGCCGCCGGATTGACATGTGCGGCGGCGGCCCCCTCCGCCTCGCGGCGCGCCGGCGCGCGGCACGGGCCGCGGCTGCATTCCCGCGTGCGTGTGGAGTTTCCCTGATACGCGAGCGGCCCCGTTCCCGTTACACTTCGAACACTTACCCGCAGAAGGCGGTCTCGATGACCCACGTCCTTTCGCGTCCGCCGGCGCATGCGCCTGCTTCAGCGTGGCGACGCGCTGCCGCTCCGCCGCTCGACCCCGGGCACCGTTGACATGAAGCCCGCCCGCGACCTCTCGCTCGACTCCCTGCTCGAACGCCTCACGCCGACGCCCGGCGGCTGGATCGCCACCTATCGCACCACGACATTGCGCAGCGTGTTCCAGCCCGTGCTGTCGATCACGCACAAGCGAGTCGTCGGTTACGAGGCGCTGCTGCGCGTCGTCGATTCGAACGGCGCGCTGATCTCCCCCGCTGCACTGTTCGACAAGACGCGCGCCGACGCCGATGCGCTGCTGCTCGACCGGCTCGCGCGCTGCCTGCACACGGCCAACTTCGTCGCGCAGGGCATCGGCGACGGCTGGCTGTTCCTGAACGTCACGCCGCGCGTGCTCGACTCGGGCCTCGTGCAGCGCGAATTCGTCGAGGCGCTGTGCCGGCATTTCTCGCTGCCGCCGAACCGCATCGTGCTGGAAGTCGTCGAACAGCCCGCGCGCGACGAAGCCGCGCTCGCCCGCACGATCGACATGATCCAGCATCGCGACTTCCTGATCGCGATCGACGATTTCGGCACGGGATTCTCGAATTTCGACCGCGTATGGCGCGCGCGACCCGACATCGTCAAGCTCGATCGCTCGCTCGTCGAACGTTCGACCAGTTCGGCCGAAGATCGCCGCATCATGCATCACCTCGTGTCGATGCTGCATCAGGCCGGTGCGATGGTGCTCGCCGAGGGGGTCGAGAGCGACGACTCGCTGCAGGCGCTGATGGAAGCCGACATCGATTTCGTGCAGGGTTTCCAGTTCGGCCAGCCCGACGCATCGATCGCACACGCGAGCGCAGCAGCACCCGCGATGCTCGACGCCGCGTGGCAGCGCTTCATTGCCCGCCGGCACGCGCCGGTCATCGCCGAGCAGCCGGGCTTCGACGCGATCGAACGGCTCGTGCTGACCGGCGCGGCCGCGTTTTCCGCGAGCGGCAACCTGCAGGACGCCGCGCAGCGCGTGTTCGCGGTGCCGGCCGCGCGCCGCGTGTTCGTCACCGACGAAACCGGCGAGCAGTTCCTGCCGTCGATCGGCGCGCGCGCCGACGACGGCCAGGCGGGCGTCGCCCGCCTCGCACCGCTGTTCCCGGAAACCCACAGCAACTGGTCGCGGCGCCCGTATTTCCAGCGCGCGATCGCCGCGCCCGGGCGCGTCGCGCTGATGGGCCCGCACTTCTCGCTGACGGAAGGTCGCGACTGCTATACGGCCGCCGTCGCGATCCGCGCGCAGAGCCGGCTCGTCGTGTTCTGCGTCGACTTCGTGCTCGACAGCGCCGGGACCGTGATGCGCTAACCGGCGCGACGGTGGGCAATCGACGCTCGCGCCAGTTGTTCGCCCCCATCCATTCGTCAGTCGATCACCTTCCCTCTCCCCGACTTCACCACGCTGCGGCGCGACTTGTGCTCGAGCCGCCGCTCCTTCGACGCGCGCGTCGGCCGCGTGGCGACCCGTGCGCGCGGCGTGAACGCGACGCCGCTGATCAACGCATCGAGTCGCGCCAGCGCAGCCTCGCGATTCTTCTCCTGGGTGCGATATTCCTGCGACTTGATCACGACGATGCCATCGCGCGTGATGCGCTGGTCGGACAGCGCGAGGAGCCGCTCCTTGATGGCGGGCGGCAACGACGACGCGCGGATATCGAAGCGCAGGTGGATCGCGCTCGACACCTTGTTCACGTTCTGCCCGCCCGCGCCCTGCGCGCGCACGGCCGTCCATTCGACTTCGGCTGGATCGAGCGTATAGCGGATCATCATCGCGAAGCCTCCATGCGGCGCCGCGCGAGCGCCTCGTCGACGCGCGCCGCGAGCCCCGAATCGCGCTGCGTGCGCGTTGCAACCGCCTGCGCCAGCACGCGCCGCGGCCCGATCACCTGGACGCGCGTGCGGGCACGCGTGACGGCCGTATAGACGAGTTCGCGCGTGAGCACGCGGCCGAACGACGCCGGCAGCACGAGCGCGGCTTCGTCGAATTCCGAACCCTGCGATTTGTGGACCGTCAGCGCGAACGCCGTTTCGTGCGGCGGCAGCGCGGCCGGCGACACCGCGCGCGCGGTGCCGTCCGCTCGCCTGAACCAGACGCGCAGCACGCCGTGCGCGTCGGGCAGCGCAATACCGATATCGCCGTTGAACAGCCCGAGCGCATAGTCGTTGCGCGTCACCATGATCGGGCGCCCCGTGAACCAGTGCGCGCCGACCGCGAGCGGCACGCGCGCCGCGTGGCGCACGTGCGCGGCCACGAGCGCATTGACGTGCTCCGCGCCGCGCAATCCGCTGCGGGTCGCGCACAGAATCCGGAACCGGTTGAGCGCGTCGAACAGCGGCAACGGATCGGGCACAGGCGCGGCCAGCGTGTCACGCAACGCGTCGAGATACGCACCGAAGCGCCGCGCGAGCCGCTCGACCGTCGACGACGCGAGCGACTCGCCCGCATCGTCGTGGAACGACGCGGCGGCCGAATCGTCGGCCGGCAACGCGTCGAGCGCGGCCTGCACGTCGCCGCTGCGGATCGCGAGCGACAGCCGCCCGATCGGCGAATCGAGACCGAAGCGGTAATTGCGTTCGAGCCAGACCACGCAGTCGGCGAGCGGTGCGGGTGCGGGTGCGGGTGCGGGTGCGGGTGCGGGTGCGGGTGCGGGTGCGGGTGCGGGTGCGGGCGTGGCAGGCACGGCGGCGGGTTCGCCCGGCAGGATCGACGCAAGCGCCACGTCGCCCGCGTCGAACGGCGGCAGCTCGACGGCGTCGAGCCACGCGAGTTCACCGACCTCGATCCAAGCCGGTGCGTCGCCTGCCTCGTCGGCCTCACCGGCTTCGGTCAGCATCGGATCGGCGGCCGGCGGCTGCGCGACGCTGGTCGTCGACACTTCGTTATCCTGCGGTTCGTCGTCGAAGAGCGAAGCCTGTCGCTCATCGACTTTCCGTCGCGGTGCCGGTTTGCGCGTCGCGGCAGCAGCAGACGCCGATGGCGGTGCCGAGGCCCGAGCTGCGGAGGAAACCGGATGCGCAGCGGGAACGGCTGCGGTCGCGACTTCGTCCTGCACCGGCAACGCCGCGACGAATGCCGCCTCGTCGATGCCGAGCGCCTGCGCGATGCGTGTGCGCGCGGCGGCGGTAAACGCCGGCCGCGCGCTCAACTCCGCGAACACGGCGCCCGCCTCGACCGCGGCCAGTTGGTCCTTGTCACCGAGCAGCACGAGCCGTGCACCCGGCGCGAGCGCATCGAGCAGATGCGCGGCGAGCGCGACGTCGATCATCGACGCCTCGTCGACGACGATCAGGTCGTAAGGCAGCGGATTGTCGCGATGATGCCGGAACCCGGCCGCCCCGCCGCCGCCCAGCAGCCGATGCAGCGTGTACGACGTATCCGGCAGGCGCGCCGCGAGTTCGGGCGGCAGATCGCCGGCCCGCGCATGCAGCGCTTCCTGCATCCGCTGCGCGGCCTTGCCGGTCGGTGCGGCCAGCGCGACGCGCAGCCGCGGATGCGCGTCGAGCAGACAGGCCAGCACGCCGACGACGGTCGTCGTCTTGCCCGTGCCCGGGCCGCCGCTGACGATCGTCACGCGGCCCGTCAGCGCGACGATCGCCGCGACGCGCTGCCAGTCGACTTCGCCGGTTGCCGGCCCGAAGTAACGCGCAAGGCTGTCGCGCAACCGGTCGGGCGCGAGACCTTCGTCCGGCGCGGCCACACCGGCCTGTGCGACGAGCGCATCGGCAAGCCGCCGCTCGTAGTCGAAATAGCGCGACAGGTACAGGTGGTCGTGGCGGTCGACGATCAGCGGCCGCTCGTCGCCGCGTGCGAGCGTGCCGAACGCGACCACGCCGCTCGCGGCAAGCGCCGCGCGGATTTCGTCGAGCGGCGCTTCATAGCGCTGCGCGAGCGCGCCGAGCGCAACGCACACGTGGCCGCCTGCGGTCGCACGACTCGTCGCGAACGCAGCGCGCGCCGCCCAGCGGGCGGCCGCAGCCGGCGCGCCGGCGCGGCGAGAGAGATCGCCGATACGGCGCGCGAAGCCTTCCGCGAGCGCAATGCCGAAATCGGCGGGTTCGGGCAGCCGCGCGACGAGGCCGCCGGTAAATTCGAGCGTGTCGTCCTGCGCATTCATGTTCATGCGCGGCCCCCTTCCATCATCCGGTCGAGTGCGTCGACGAGCGCGCGCTCGGGCCGCCGCGCATGCACACCGGCCGGCTCGCCGTCGCTGCGCCAGTCGGGCCGCACACCACGCACGAACAGGTACAGGTAGCCCGCGATATGCGTGTCGTAGTCGTAGTCGGACAACCGCCCGCGCAGGTAGCGATGCAGTGCGACCGTGTAGAGCAGCGCCTGCAGGTGATACGCGTGATCGGCCATCGCGACATCGAGCGCGCGCGGGCCGTAGGCGTCCGGCGTCGTGCCGAGATGGTTCGACTTCCAGTCGACGATCCAGAAGCGGCCGTCGTGTTCGACGATCATGTCGATGAAACCCTTGATGAAACCGGCGAGCATGCCCGCCTCCAGTGCTACGTCCGGGTAGCCGTGCGCGACCAGCAGGCGGCGCAGCGCCATCAGGTCGAGCGACGGCGCCGGGAACAGGAAACCCATTTCGTCGAGCCGCTTCGCCGGATCGAGATCGGCGAGCCGCATGCCCGGCACGAGCTCGGTGCGCACGACATCGTCGACCAGTTGCACCATCATCGTCGGCAGGCGTGTCGCGAGTTCGGGGTCGGCTTCGACCGGCCGGTCGTGCAGCGCGCCGAGCGCGGCCCTGGGCCACGACTCTGGCTCAGTGAATCGGCTGAGCTCGAACAGGCGGTGCAGGCACTCGCCGGCCGCCGCGCCGCGCGGGAACATGAGGATGTCGTCGTCCGGCGGCTCGGCTGCGACCGTATCGACCCACGGCCACTCGCCGTCCGGCGCCACCGCGGCAAGCGCATCGTGATCGGGCCGCAGTTCGTCATCAGGCACCGCCGCGACGCCCGCTTCCTCGCGCGCCATCGACGCGGTCAGCGAACTGAAGCTCGCCATCCGCCACGCATCGCGCAGCATGCGCGTCGTGTGGCGCGCCGCGAGCGTCTGCGACGCGTCGTGCCCGGCCGCGAGACGCTCGGGTCGCGCCGGCGCCGGCAGCGGCGCAACGCTCACGGGGCCACCCGCGAGTGCCTGCCACGCCGTATCGAGCGCGGCTTCGTCGGGCGGCTCGTCGAGCCATGCGTCAAACGACTGGCCTGCGCCGGCAACGAGCCAGTTGAGCACGCTGCGCCGCGCTTCGCGCGTCGAGCGCGACGACAGGTACGGCCCGGCGACGACGTAGCAACGATAGACCGCCCGCGTGAGCGCCACGTAGACGAGCCGCGCGCGCTCCGCGGCCTGCTCGCGCAACGCCTGCCGCGCCGCATGCGCGGCCGCCTCATCGTCGCATCCGTAATGCAGTACCGCGTCGCCCGCATCGTCGTGATATTCGCGCGCATCCGGCAGCGCCGACGCGGGCGGCTCGCGCAACCCGCCGTCGTTCAGGAACGGACAGAATACGATCGCGTATTCGAGGCCTTTCGACTTGTGCACGGTGACGATCTGCACGAGGTTGCGATCGGATTCGAGACGCAGCTGCGCTTCCTCGCCGCCGCCGCCGAGCCGTTGCGCGGCGAGCCAGCGCAGCGTCGGCGCGATGCCCGGTTGCGCGGACGCGCGCGCCTGCGTCAGTTCGGCCAGATGGTTGATGTCGGTCACGCGACGCTCGCCGTCCGCGCCGGCCATCAGGCGCTCGGCAACCCGCAGCTCGCGCGCAAACGTGCGCCACATCACCGCAAAGCCGCGTTCGCGCCACAACAGCCGATACCGCGAGAAGCGCTCGACCCAGCTCATCGCGTCGGCACTATCCGCCGCCGATGCTTCACGTTGCGCGTCGCCGTCGCCCTGCTCCATCCGCCACAGCGCACCGGCATCGAGGCCGAACCAGTCGGATGCGAGCGCCGCACGCAAGCGCCGCAGGTCGCCCGGGGCATCGATCGCCGCCAGCACGCGCTCGAGCTGCTCGGCGTCGCCGGTCGAGAACACCGAGGCCTGCGCCAGTTCGACGCTGCCGATGCCCCACGTGGCCAGCACGCGCTTCACGAGACTGCCTTGCCGGTGCGTCTGCACGAGCACTGCGATATCGCCCGGCGACAGCGGCGTATCGCCGAGCCGCACGCGCCCTTCGCGCGCGCCGCGCATCAGCCGCGCAATCTCGGCGGCACAGGCCTGCGCGGCCTGCGCCTGCGCTTCTCGCTTGAGCAACGTGCCTTCGCCGCCCGGCAACGCCCAGACCCGAAAGTCGCCGGCCGGGCCCGGATCGGTCGCGTCGACGAACGGCACGCGCACGCGCGTGCCCGCGCGCACCGCGTAGTAATCGAGCCCGTCGAGCACGAACGCGCGCGGATTCGACATGAAGAAGCGGTTGCACGCATCGACGATCGCGGGCGTAGAACGCTGGTTGACCGCGAGTGTGTAGCACGCGCTCGCCCGTGCACGCGCGGCAAGATAGGTATGCAGATCGGCCGCGCGGAAACTGTAGATCGCCTGCTTCGGATCGCCGACGAGAAAGAGCGGCCCGCCCGGCGCGAAGATCCGGTCGAAGATCGCGAACTGCAGCGGGTCGGTATCCTGGAACTCGTCGATCAGCGCGGCCGGATAGCGCGCGCGCAGCGTCTGCGCGAGCCACGGATGCGCATGCAGCGCGTGGTACAGGTTCGCGAGCAGATCGTCGAACGAGACGACGCGCCGCGTGCGCTTGCGCTCGGCCAGCTCGCCCGGCGCCATGTCGAGCCATTCGGCGATCAGCGCGAGCCAGCGCGCGCGCTGCGCGGCCTCGGCCGCCGCCACGGCCGCTTCGAGCGCATCGGCCACGTCGAAGAACGCGTGTTCAGGCGTCGCGCCGCCTTTTTTCGTCGCCTTCACCAACGCAGTGCGCGTGAGCTTCAGTGCGGCCTTCGGCAGCGCGGCCGTCGCGTCGCCCTGCGCGAAATGCGCGGCCCATGCGGCAAGCGCATCGGCAACCGCTTCGGGTTTGTGCGAGCGCTGGTTGAGCACGGGCTGCGCGGTGCGCAGCAACGCATCGATCGCTTCGCAATCGGCCGCCCACATCCGCTCGGCCTCGGCGAAGCATGCGGCAGCCGCCGCCTCGGCCGCTTCGTCCGGCTCGCTCACGCCGTCCCAGCGCAGCGCGGCAAGCGGCTTCTTCAGCCGGCGCGCAAGCTGGGCATCGAGCGCGGCCGGGCCCGCGCCCGATTCGACGAGCCAGGTCGCAAAGCCCGGCCAGCGCGCGGCCGCCGGTTCGACGCGCGTGCGCCAGAAATCCGCTGCGAGTTCGAAGCGCAGCGACGCGTCGTCGGCCTCCATGTCGAACGCGAACGGCATCGCCGCCGCGAATGGCGCTTCCTGCAGCGCGCGCTGGCAGAACGCGTGAATCGTATGGATCGCGGCCTGGTCGAACGCGCGCAGCGCGCGCCGGATCCGCTTCGCAGCCGTCTCGGGATCGAGCGCGCCGCTTTCGCCGAGCGTGGTTTCGAGCAGGCGCGCGATGAACGGATCGCCGCCGTCGTCACCCGTGTCGAGCGCATGCGCAAGCTGCGCGAGCCGGCCGCGAATCCGCTCGTGCAGCTCGGCAGTCGCCGCTTTCGTGAAGGTCACGACGAGGATTTCGTCCGCACCGAGATCCTTTTCCAGCAACAGGCGCACATAAAGTGCGCAGATGTTCCAGGTCTTGCCGGTGCCGGCCGATGCCTCGATCTGGTTGACGCCGTCGAGCGGGCACGCGAACACGTCGAGTTCGCTCGCCTGTTGCGGCTGCGCCCCGGCACTCATGCGACCTCCTTCAGATGCTCGACGAGCGGATCGAACACGAGCCGCGCGAGCGTGCCGAACGGCTCGTCGAGCGATGCATGCGCACCGCGCCACGCGATCGCGATGGCCGGATCGTCGGCCTCGCTCACGACCCGTTCATTGATCCAGACGCTCGCGGCCTTCGCCTCGCCGTCGGACACCCTCGCCCACGCGCTGCGCGGGAAAAACCGCAATGGCATGCGCCGCCCCGCGCGAAACAGCGCGGCCAGCGGCGCGAGCCGCTCGAGCGGCGCCGCGACGGGCGTCAGCTCGAATGCACCGCCGCTACCGAACCACAGCGTGCGGCGCGGGCCACCGGGATCCACCGCACAGTAGACGAGATGCGCGAGCCACGCCGACAGGTAGTCGCGCGCACTCGGCCGCGCGTAGCGGTAGATGATCTGCCCGGCCGGCGTCAGCCGGTTCAGCGTGCCGTGCAGTTCGAGCGGCGCGCTCACCGCGTCGCCCGACAGCAGCGCGTCGTCGGCGCCAAACAGCGCCTGTTCCGTGTCGGGCCAGACGGGCATGACGGCGAGCGAGAACGGCCGCCGCTCCATCCCGTCGGCCAGCGCGCGGCGCACGTTCGACGCGAGCTGCGTCATCGAACCAAGCGCCTGATCGCGCCACACGGCGCCCGTCGCGCCGCCCGGCAGTTCGGGGCTCGCGTCCGCAATGCGCAGCGCGTGATCGTGCACGCGGCCCTCGTCGGACTCGATCAGCAGCGGCAGCACGCGCTCGGCGAGCGCATCGCTCCCGGTGAAGTCGAGCGCGAATGGCTCGGTGTCGAGCAGTTCGGCCTGTGCGTCGGCAAGCACGATGCCGAGCCGCGCGCGCAGCAGCGCACGCGCGGGATGCCGCCAGAAGCGTTCGAACTCGCTGAATGCGACCGGCTCGACCGGCTCGGCCGGCAGCGGCTGCGCGAAGAACGGCAGCTCGCGCGGGCCGTCCCCCGACGCCTCGGCGGCCAGCAGCGTCGCGAGCGCCGCACGCTCGGCATCGTAGGAAACGAGTGCGCTGCCGGGCTGGAAATACGCGGCCGCGAACGGTTGCAGCGGATGCTCGACGACGAATGCGCGCCGCGCGGCCTCGACCGCGTCCGGCGGCGCGTCCGGCCCGGCCGTGACGAGCGCGAGATGATCGAGCAGCTCGTCGACGAGTGCCGCGGGCGGCAGCGGCGCGTTGTCGCGAATGCTGCGCCCCGTGTAGGCAATCATCAACCGGTCGCGCGCGGCGAGCAGCAGGTCGAGAAACAGGTTGCGCTCGTCGTCGCGGCGCTGGCGGTCACCGAGCTTCGGCAACACGGCCATCAGGTCGAATTCGTCGGCGCGCGCAAGACTCGGCAGCACGCCATCGTCCATCCCGAGCAGGCAGACCACGCGATACGGCAGGCCGCGCAGGCTCGTCAGCGACGAGAACGTGACGCCGCCCCACGGCACGCCGCCGCGCGCCGGATCGTCGAGCGCGGCGGCCAGCCCGGCCCGGACGACGGCTGCCGGCAGCGCGACGTCGGGCGCACCCTCCGTCATCGCGGCCAGCATCGCGTCGAGCGCGTCGCGCACGCCCGCGAGCGCGTCCGCATACGCGGCGCCCGAATCGAAGAAACGCGCGAGCGTATCGGCGAACAGCTCGCTCCAGCCTTGCGGCGTATGCGATTCGGCCAGCCGCCGCGCGAAGCCGTCGAGATCGTCGGTGAAGCGCGCGAGCCGGCCGAGCAGTTCGGCCTCGCTGCCGGTGGCCGCCTCGATCGGCAGCCACGCGCCGACCGGCGCCGCGCCCTCCGGCATCGCATAACCGAGAAAGAGCCGCGCGAGCGCATCGGAGAACGTATGGCGCGGCGCCGGCACGGCCGCGTCGTCGCTCGCGCGCGGCGACAGCCCGCGCCGCGCGCCGGCGGCTGCGAGCCAGGTCTGCACCGTCTCCAGCGCCGCCGCATCGATGCCGTAGCGCGCCGCCACCGCGTCGACGCGCAGCCATTCGACCAGTTCGGGCGCACCGACCTGCCGCTCCGGCAACGCGAGCCAGTCGAGCAGCACGCGCGCGACCGGGTTCGCCTGCGACGGCGGCAGGCCGGTGATCCGGTAAGGCACACGGGCACCGCCGGTGCCAGCCGTGCCGAACACGGCGTCGATCAGCGGCCCGGCCGCCGCGAGATCGGCCACCGCGACGAGCACGTCGGACGGCTGCAGGCTCGCATCGGCGTCGAACCACGCGAGCAGCCGGTCGTGCAGCACCTCGAGCTGACGCGCGAGGCTGTGGCACACGTGCACCTCGATCCCGCGCTCGGCCGGCGTGTCGCCGGTTTCGGCCTCCGGCCGCAATTCGAGAATCGCGTTCTGCACGCGCGCGAGCCACGTCGGCTCGGGATTCTCGACGAACCGCGACGCGTCGCCCGACGCGGCGCTTTCAGTCAGCTCGTGCAGCATGTGCAGTTGCGCCTGGGTCTGCCTGCCCCATTCGGCGAGCAGCGGATGGCCGACTTCCTGGTAGTCGAGCCGCCCGGCCGCATCGAGCGCCTCGGCATGCGCGGCGGTCACGATGTCGAACCAGAACTCGCGACACGGGTTCAGCGCATAGACGCGCACGTCGATCCAGCGCGACAGCTCGCGCAGCAACGCGACATGCAGCGGCGGCATCGTCGGCAGCGCGAACACGGCGACCGATTCCGGCCAGTCCGCACGCGCAAGGGTTCCAGGATCGAGATGGCGCGCCTCGACGAGGAAACGGTGCGCCGGCGGCGTGCCGCTGTCGCTCAGCTCGGCCAGCAGCGCGCGCCACAGCGCGGCCTGCCAGCGCTCGTCGTCGCGCGCGGCGTCGCTGATCCCGCGCGGCGCGGCGTCGCCCGCGAGCACGGACTCGCCGGCCTGCCACGCGGCCAGCCATTCGGGGCGATAGGTCAGGTAATGATCGAGCACGGCCGCGACGCGGTGTGCAAGCTCGTAGCGCATCGCATCGTCGGACGCGGACAGATACGCGGCCAGCCGCGGCGACGCGAGCCACGGCGCCCCGTCGGACGCCTGCGCGAACAGCCGGTAGCAGCGCCACACGAGGCGGTCGGGCGCGAACGGCGAACGCTTGGGGACCTCCATCACGCGGCCGATCTGCGCCCACAGCCATTGCGCGAGATACGTGAACTCGACGTTCGCGCACACGCCGTTACGCGCGGCGATGTCGAGCTCGAGACGGCGGCGCAGCGCCGCGCTCGGGACGATGACCTGCTGCGGGGCCCACGGGCCGTTGCGGGCCGGGAACGCGGCCAGATCCTCGAGCAGCGCGTCGGCCAGCGTTTCGTGACGATTCGAATAGAACAGATGGAGCATGAGGCGGGGCGTCGGATTCTCGCGCCGGCCGAACCGGGCGAACAGGTTCCCGAAGGATAGCAAATGGTCCGCCGCCGCGAGCATCGGCCGGACGGCCAGGTTTTGCGGACCGCGAAATACGATAGACTCGTCGCCAGTCAAGATGCCGCCCCCGGGCGTCTTCGTCTGCCATTCAGCCCATCGATGCGCTATTCGGTCGAAATCAGAAAGTTTTTTTACAGCCAGTACTTCTTCGGCGGCCTGCGGATCGCGGTCGGCGTCTCGCTGCCGGCCGTGCTGTGCCTGATCGTGTTTCACAACCGGGAACTCGGCTTCACGATCTCGACGGGTGCGCTCGGCGCATGCGTCGTCGACATGCCGGGCCCGCTCAAGTACAAGCACAACGAAATGCTCGCCTGCAGCGTGATCGGTTTTCTGGCCGCGCTCGCAACCGGCCTCGCGACACCGAACATCTTCGTGCTGTGGCTCACCATCGTGCCGCTCACCTTCGTGCTGTCGCTGATCGTCGTCTACGGCAACCGCTGGCCGCAGATCAGCTTCGCGACGCTGTTCATGATGGTGATGACGCTCGAAGAGAAGTTCACGCCGCTGCAGGCGTTCATCAACGCCGGCTGGATTCTCGCGGGCGGCCTCTGGTACACGTACTGGGCCACGCTCGTGTCGCAATGGCAGGCGCGCCGGATCGAGCAGCAGGCGCTCGCCGAGAGCCTGTTCGCGTGCGCCGACTACCTGCTCGCGCGCGCCCAGTTCTACGATCTCGATGCCGATCTCGACGAGTGCTACCGCAATCTCGTCGCGAAGCAGATCACCGCGGTCGAGACGCAGGAAACCGCGCGCGACATCGTGCTGCGCAACCTGCCGAAGCTGCGTCGCGGCAAGCTCGATCCCGGCCGCACGACGATGTACAACCTGTTCATCAACAGCGTCGACCTGCACGAGCTGTTCGTCGGCGCGCACACCGACTACCCGCTGGTGCGCAATACGTTCGGCGGGTCCGATCTGATCATTTTCTACCGCGACCTGATCCGCAAGGCGGCCGCCGATCTCGAGGAGATCGGCCTCGCGGTGCTCGAGAACCGCGCGCCGCATTCGCGGATCAGCGTGAAGGCCGAGCTGCGCGCGATCGAGTACGAGATCGAGCTGATGCGCAAGAAGAACTTCCCGGCCACCAACGCGGAAGCGTATGCGGCCGTGCTCGCCACGTTCCGGCGGATCTGGAGCGCGACGCGCCTGATCGACCGGATGCGCCGCAACCTGTCGGGCCACGCCGATCCGCAGCAAACCGAATTGAAGATCGACAAGGCGCTCACGCGCTTCCTGCAGCGCCGCCGGATGTCGCCGCTGCTGATCTTCTCGAACCTGAACATGCGCTCGCCGAGCTTCCGCCACGCGCTGCGCGTGACGATCGCGGTGGCGGTCGGGTTCTGGCTCGGCCGGCTGCTGCCGCTCACGAATGCGTACTGGATCGTGATGACGACCATCATCATCCTGAAGCCCGGCTACTCGCTCACCAAGCAGCGCAACGCGCAGCGGATCATCGGCACGCTGATCGGCTGCGCGGCGAGCATCGCGCTGATCTACACGGTGAAGGAGCCGCACCTGCTGATCGCGATCATGTTCGGGTCGATGGTGATGAGCTACAGCCTGCTGCTGTTCAACTACGCGGCGAGCGTCGTGTTCACGTCATCGTACGTGCTGCTGATGTTCCACCTGCTCGCGCCGGGCAGCATGCGGATCATCGGCGAGCGCGCGATCGACACGGTGGTCGGCTGCATGATCGCGATCGCCGCGAGCCGGCTGTTCCCGTACTGGGAATACCGGTTGATGGGCAAGCAGGTCGCCGACATGCTCACCGCCACCCGCAAGTATTTCGAGGCTGTGTGGCGCGCCGGGCGCGGCATGTCGCCGCCGCCGGTGCCGGCCGCCGACGGCGCGGCCGTTGTGCCGGTCGTCGCCGCCGCCATCGAGACGCCGGCCACGACGCTCGACGACGACTACCGCTACCGCCTCGCGCGCAAGGACGTGCACATCGCGTTCGCGAATCTCGGGCAGGCGTTCCAGCGGATGATGATCGAGCCGAAGGCGCACCAGCGCTTCGTGCCCGAACTGAACGACCTGCTCGTGCAGACGCACGTGCTCGGCGCGCAGATCACGGCCGCCGCGCCGCTGATCCGTACGGCCTGCGCGGCCGACGGCAGCATCCTCCACGACGACGCGCTGCATCGCGGCCTGGCCGCGGTGCTCGACAATCTCGAGAAAGCCGAGGCCGGCGAGCCGCCGCCCGCCGATCAGCTCGACGCGTCGAAGCAGATCACGCGCGACCTCGATGCGATGGTCGTGTCCGCGGAGAAATCCGACGCGGTGGGCGCCGAGCTCACGCACGACCTGAAGGTGCTCGCGCACCAGTGCAAGCAGATGCTCGCGTCGTCGCTGCTGATCCGCAAGGATGCGAGCGTGATCCGCCTGCCCGCCTGAGCGCGCCTTTACCCCGCCGGTGGCCGGCCCGCGCATGCCGCGGATCGGCTCCCGGCGCTCCCCGATTCAGCGACCCCCGAAGCATGACCCGCCCGTTCCACGCGGCCCGCGCCCTCGAAGCGAGACCGCCGCGCCCCCTATTGTGTCCGCCGCGCCAGTCAGGGAATACCCGATTCCGGTCACCGGGCCCGGCTTGTTATCATTCGTTCACATTCAAGTTGTATAGACAACTTGAGCCAATCGGACCGGCCCCGCTCGCCCGGTCCGTCGCATAACGATATCGGAGACACGATGAAAAACTTGCAGCGCCACCTGAGCGCGCGGCACATCCGCTTTCTCGCGCTGGGTTCGGCGATCGGCACGGGCCTGTTCTACGGATCGGCGTCCGCGATCCAGCTCGCGGGCCCGGCCGTGATCCTGGCGTACATCCTGGGCGGCGCGGCCGTCTACATGGTGATGCGCGCGCTCGGCGAGATGGCCGTGCGCGAACCCGTCGCCGGCTCCTTCGGCCACTACGCGACCGAGAACCTCGGCCCGTTCGCCGGATTCGTCACCGGCTGGACCTACACGCTCGAAATGGTGATCGTCGCGATCGCCGACATCACCGCGTTCGGCATCTACATGGGTTTCTGGTTTCCGGATGTCCCCCAATGGATCTGGGTGCTGGGCGTTGTCGCTATCATCTGCGGGCTGAACCTGTGCCACGTGAAGGTGTTCGGCGAACTCGAGTTCTGGCTGTCGATCATCAAGGTCGGCGCGATCGTCGCGATGATCGGCGGCAGCGTCGCGATCCTGTTGACCGGCATGCACTTCGGCCACTCGGCCGACGTGCCGACGTTCGCGAACCTGTGGAACCATGGCGGCTTCCTGCCGAACGGCGTCGGCGGGCTGATCGCGTCGCTGTCGGTCGTGATCTTCGCGTACGGCGGGATCGAGGTGATCGGCATGAGCGCCGGCGAGGCAAAGGATCCGGAGCGCGTGATTCCGCGCGCGATCAACGCGGTGCCGGCGCGCATCCTGCTGTTCTACGTGCTGACGATGGTCGTCCTGATGTCGATCAGCCCGTGGACGGGTGTCGGCGGCGACGGCAGCCCGTTCGTGCAGATCTTCTCGGCGCTCGGCGTGAAGTCGGCCGCGACGATCCTCAACCTGGTGGTGATCAGCGCGGCGATCTCCGCGATCAACAGCGACATCTTCGGCGCGGGCCGGATGATGTTCGGGATGGCGCGCCAGGGCCAGGCGCCGCGCGTGCTGATGACGACGTCGCGGCACGGCGTGCCGTGGGTCACGGTACTCGTGATGGCGGTCGCGCTGCTCGTCGGCGTGCTGCTCAACTACCTGATGCCGAAGGACGTATTCCTGATGGTCGCGGCGATCGCGACGTTCGCCACCGTGTGGGTGTGGCTGATGATCCTGCTGTCGCAGGTCGCGATGCGCCGCCGGCTGTCGAGCGCCGACGTCGCGGCGCTGAAGTTCAAGGTGCCGCTGTGGCCGGTCGCACCGGCACTGACGATCGCGTTCATGGGCTTCGTGATCGTGATGCTCGGCTGGTTCGAGGACACGCGCGTCGCGCTGTATGTCGGCGCGGCCTGGCTCGCGCTGCTCGCGGTCGTGTTCTACGCACGGATCCGCCCGAAGTTCGCACCTGCGTCACGTTGACGCACGACTGACCTGCACACGCGGCGCGCCGGTTCCGGCGCCCGCTTCTCTCCCGGCTCCGCGCGAGATCTACCGCGCCCACAGCCGGGCACTCGTCCCCTTCACATGCCCCCTGCGTGCGCGGCCCGCCGGCCGCGCATCGGCACGTCAGTGCGAAGCCGCGCTCGCGGCCTCGGCCGGATGGGCCTCGTCGTACGCGTGCTTCTGCGAAATCGCGTTGTACAGGATCGTCCCGATCACGAGCAGCACGGCCACGACGATCAGGATGCTCACGTTGCGGACAGGGTTCTTCTTGCGCTGATCGTTCATGGTCGGGGCGACTCCGGTCAAATTCATCGAAGCGGGCATTCTACGCGCTTGCGCCACCGCCGCGACGTCCCGTTTCCGATCCCCGCGCCGCCCTTTCCCGTCGCCCGCCACAAGCTTTCATTTGATAATCATTCCCATTTCGATCTAGAATCCGGAGTCTTTCATTTTGTAATGTTCCGGATCGCTCGGGCGGCAGGCGCGCCCCGGAACGCTCCCTTCGTCCACCTGCCCCACCGGAGTCTTCATGTCGAATCCGCGCACCCGCCTGCTGCCGCTCGCCGGCGCCCTCGCCCTTGCCGCGGCCGCATTCGCGCCGCTGGCCCAAGCGGCCGAGGAAGTGAGCCTGTACACCACCCGCGAGCCGAAGCTGATCCAGCCGCTCATCGACGCGTTCACGAAACAGAGCGGCGTCAAGGTCAACACGGTGTTCGTGAAGGACGGCCTGATCGAGCGCGTGAAGGCGGAAGGCGCGCAGTCGCCGGCCGACGTGCTGATGACGGTCGACGTCGGCAACCTGCTCGATCTCGTCGACGGCGGGCTCACGCAGCCGGTGCGCTCCAAGGCGCTCGACGACGCGATTCCCGCGAACCTGCGCGGCGCGAACGGCGACTGGTATGCGCTGTCGCTGCGCGACCGCGTGCTGTACGTCGAGAAGGACCTGAAGGTCGACGCGTTCCGCTACGAGGATCTCGCCGATCCGAAATGGAGGGGCAAGGTCTGCATCCGCTCGGGCCAGCATCCGTACAACACGGCGCTCGTCGCCGCGATGATCGCGCACGATGGCGAAGCGGCGACCGAGAAGTGGCTGCGCGGCGTGAAGGCGAACCTCGCGCGCAAGGCGACGGGCGGCGACCGCGACGTCGCACGCGACATCCTCGGCGGCATCTGCGACGTCGGCCTCGCGAACGCGTACTACGTCGGTCACATGAAAAATGCCGAGCCCGGTAGCGATGCGCGGAAATGGGGCGACGCGATCAAGGTCGTGCGGCCGACGTTCGCGAACGCGAAGAGCGGCGGCACGCACGTGAACATCAGCGGCGCGACGGTCGCGAAACACGCGCCGCACAAGGCCAACGCAGTGAAGCTACTCGAATACCTCGTGTCGCCGGAAGCGCAGGCGCTGTATGCGCAGGCGAACTACGAATACCCGGTGCGCGCGAACGTGAAGCTCGACCCGGTGATCGCGAGCTTCGGCACGCTGAAGGTCGATCCGTTGCCGCTGACGGACATCGCGAAGCATCGCAAGCAGGCGAGCCAGCTCGTCGACAAGGTCGGCTTTGACAACTGACCCATCGTCCGCCGGCGCGCGCGGCCAGTCATGCCGGCCGCGCCCAAGGCCGCGCGCGGGCAGCCTGTGGCTGATCGCGGCGCTGGCGATCGCGGCGGCAGTGGCGGCGCCGCTCGCGGTGCTCGTGGCCGCCGCGTTCGACGCCGATCTCGCGCACTGGCGGCATCTCGCCGAATTCGTGCTGCCGCAGGCGCTCGTCAATACGTTGCTGCTGCTCGCGGGCGTCGGCGCGATCGTGTCGATCGTCGGCACGGGCTGCGCGTGGCTCGTCACCGCGTACGACTTTCCCGGCCGCCGGATACTGACGTGGGCGCTGCTGCTGCCGCTCGCGGTTCCCACCTACATCGTCGCGTTCGCGTATCTCGACCTGCTGCACCCGATCGGCCCCGTGCAGGGCGCGGTCCGCTGGCTGCTCGGCTTCGACAGCCCACGCCAGTTCCGCCTGCCCGACCTGCGCTCGCTGCCGGGCGCGATCTTCGTGCTCGGCTTCGTGCTGTATCCCTATGTGTACCTGAGCACGCGCGCGATGTTCGTCACGCAGTCCGCGAGCCTGCTCGAAGCCGCGCGCACGCTCGGCGCGGGACGCATCGCCACCTTCTGGCGCGTCGTCGTGCCGCTCGCGCGGCCCGCGATCGCGGTCGGCGTGAGCCTCGCGCTGCTCGAAACGCTGAACGATATCGGCGCGTCGGAATTTCTCGGCGTTCAGACGCTGACCGTGTCCGTCTACACGACATGGATCACGCGCTCCGACCTCGCCGGCGCCGCGCAGATCGCGCTCGCGATGCTCGCGATCGTCGTCGGCATGATCGTGCTCGAACGCTACGGACGCCGCCGCCAGCGCTATGCGCATGGCCGACGCATGCGGCCGATCGCCCCGCGCCGCCTGACGGGCACGGCCGCATTCAGCGCCGCCGCGCTCGGCTGGCTGCCCGTGCTGCTCGGCTTCGGCGCGCCCGCCGCGTACCTCGCGGTCGAGACGGGCAAGCGGTTGCATCTGGTCGGCGGTGTATCCGGACAACTGATGACCGGGCTCGCGAACACGTTGACGATCGCCACCGCCGCCACCGCCGCGACGCTCGCATGCGGGCTCGTCGTCGCCTGGGCCGCGCGCGCGCAACGTGACAGCGCCCGTGCAGGCCCGGCCCGCGTGTGCGCGAGAATCGCGAGCCTCGGCTATGCGGTGCCGGGCACCGTGCTCGCGATCGGCCTGCTGATCCCGTTCGCCGCGGCCGACCGGCTGTTCGGCGCGGTACTCGGCCGCGACGGGCTGCTGCTGATGGGTTCGGCGGCCGCGCTCGTGATCGCCTATACCGTGCGCTTTCTCGCGATCCCGGCCGGCAGCATCGAAGCCGGCCTCGCGCGCATCCCGCCGTCGCTCGAACACGCGGCGCGCTCGCTCGGCGAGACGGCCGGCGGCACGCTGCGCCGCGTGCACCTGCCGCTGCTGCGGCCCGCGCTCACGACGAGCGCGCTGCTGGTGTTCGTCGACGCGATGAAGGAATTGCCGGCGACATTGCTGCTGCGCCCACTGAACTTCGACACGCTCGCGACCTGGCTGTATGCGGAAGCCGCACGCGGCACCTACGAGGAAGGCGCGGTCGCCGCGCTCGCGATCGTGCTGGCCGGGCTCATGCCCGTGATCCTGCTCGCTCGCACCCGCCACAAGATCGGAGCCTGACACCGTGAACCTGCTCGAACTCGATGACCTCTGCCTCGCCTACGATACGCCGCACGGCCGCCGCACCGTGGTCGACGGGCTGAGCCTCGCGCTGCCGCGCGGCGACATCGGCTGCCTGCTCGGCGCGTCGGGCTGCGGCAAGACCACCGTGCTGCGCGCGATCGCCGGCTTCGAACCGGTGCGCATGGGGCGCATCGTGCTGGACGGCGCACCCGTCGCGGCGCCGTCGCTCGACGTGCCGCCCGAACGGCGCCGCATCGGCATGATGTTCCAGGATTACGCGCTGTTTCCGCACCTGAGCGCGGCGGACAACGTCGCATTCGGCCTGCGGCGAATGCCGAAGACCGAACGGCGCATGCGTGTCGCGGAGATGCTCGAACTCGTCGGCCTCGCCGATTCCGGCAACGCCTATCCGCACGAACTGTCGGGCGGCCAGCAACAGCGTGTTGCACTCGCACGTGCGCTCGCGCCGTCGCCGGAGCTGCTGCTGCTCGACGAGCCGTTCTCGAATCTCGACGTCGATACGCGCGAGCGGCTCGCGTTCGAGCTGCGCGACATCCTGAAACGCACGGGCCACACCGCGATCCTCGTCACGCACAACCAGGCCGAAGCATTTGCCATTGCCGACCGGATCGGCGTGATGAACGACGGCCGGCTCGCGCAATGGGATACGCCGTACGCACTGCATCACCATCCGGCCAGCCCGTTCGTCGCGGATTTCGTGCGCCGCGACGCGCTGGCCGACGAACGCGCACGCGCACTGGCGCGCGGCCGCTGAAACCGCGGGCACGATGCGCGCCCGCGTCGTTTCACTGCCGCGTTTTACTGCCGCGTTTCATTGCCGCGTCACGCAGGCTCGGCAAGATCGCGCACGGGCAGCGCGGTCGAATACTTGATCTGCTCCATCGCGAACGACGAGCTGACGTCAAACAGCGGCACCGCGCGAATCAGCTGCTTGTAGAGGCGATCGTAATCGTCGATGCCGGCCACCACGACGCGCAGCAGGTAATCGGTTTCGCCGCTCATCCGGTATACCTCGACCACTTCCGGCATGTCGCGCACGGCCTGCGTGAAACGCTGCGCCCATTCCTCGGTGTGCTGGTTCGTGCGGATCGCGACGAACACGGTCGTGCCGACCCCGAGCTTGCGCGGATCGCACAGTGCAACCTGCGCGCGAATCGCGCCGGTTTCCTTGAGCCGCTGCACGCGCTTCCAGCACGGCGTCTGCGACAGGTTCACGCGCTGTGCCAGTTCCGCGATCGGCAGCGTGGCATCCGACTGCAACAGCTCGAGCAGCTTGCGATCGATGGCGTCCATTTCTCCAGTCCCTCGTAGATAGAAATTTATTCTATTCATCTTGCACAACGGGGAACAATATGAAAACCACCTCACCGCGTCGACCGGTATAAATACCGATCCGGTACGCGCGCGCCGCGAGCGAATCCGCCGGCACACGGCACGCGCCAAATGAAACAGGCGATCCCGCCCGTCAAGGTGGAATCGCCTGGCGTTCCTGCACGTCGCGGCCAGCCCGGCGCCCACGCGCCACTGGCCAGCGCGCCGCTCAATACGCGACCGTCGCGATCTCGCGCACGAAGCTGTCTTGCTCGAGCGCGTCGACGAACGCGATCGCGTAGTCTTCCGCCGAGATCTTGCTGTTGCCTTGCGCGTCCGCGATCAGCTTGCCGACGCCCGTGCGGAACGCACCCGTGCGTTCACCCGGGGCGATCAGCGCGGCCGGCGCAAAGAACGTCCAGTCGAGATCGCCGACCGTCTTCAGGTAATCGAGTGCGTCGCGGTGCGCGAGTGCGACCGCCTTGTACGCTTCAGGGAAACCTTCGCTGTCGACGAGCTGCTTGCCGGGTGCGACTTCGAGCGAACCGGCACCGCCCACCAAGACGAGCCGCTTCAGCCCCGCCTGGCGCGTACCGGCGACCAGCGCCTTCGCGGCCGCGACAACCTTCGCCGCATCGTCCTGCTTCGGACCATACGCGCTCGCGACGACGTCATGGCCCGGCAGTGCCGCCGCGATGCTGGCCGCGTCGAACAGGTCGGCCGCCTTCGCGGTGATGCCGTCGCCGGCCGCGCCGGGATTGCGCGACAGCGCGGTCACGCGATGGCCCCGTCGTGCGGCTTCCGCGGCGATGCGCGAGCCAATCGTGCCGGTGGCGCCGAACAGTGCGATATTCAAGGTACGTTGCGTCATATCGATTCTCCAGTAAGAAAAATATGTAATTGCGTTAATTACATATAGGATCGAAAAAAAATGGGGCAAATCCCCCCGTTGCGCCGGTCGTCGCGCCTCTCGCGCCGTCCGGCTTCCTGCCCTGCCTGCCGCCGGTTACGCGCCGGCGCCCGCCGCATGTTACGTGCGCTGCTCCAGATCCAGCACGTCGGCCGTGACGTCCGCCAGCGTACGCGTGGCGAGCGAGGCTTCCATCGCACGCTGCGCGTCGCCGATATAGCCGATCAGCGCGCCCTGGATATGCCGTCCGACGAGACACGCGGGGTTCGGCGCCTCGCGGTGCAGCGCGAACAGTTGCGCTTCGTCGACCGCGCGATACACGTCGAGCAGCGTGATCGCGCCGGGCTCGCGCGCCAGCAGCGCACCGCCGCCCGCGCCGAGCTGCGACGTGGTCAGCCCCGCGGCTGCCAGCATCGACAGCAACCGGCGGATCAGCGCCGGATTCGTGTTCACGCTGCCCGCGATGATATCGGACGACAGCGGCACACCTTCCTGCATCGACAGCAAAGCAAGCACGTGGACGGCAAATGCAAACCGGCTGCTGGTATTCATTCCTGACTCACCTGACGACGCCGGCCCATCCCGCGGCCGGCGACATGTGTAACTACTATAATTACATTTCGCGGATCATGCAAGCCCGCGTCACTCGCCGCTCGCGGGCTTGGCGCCCGACGCATTCTGCTGGCTCCACTGCTGGAGCTTTTTGCCGGCTTCCGCGATCTTCGCGCCGGCCTCGGAAGCCGCATGCGCGACGACCGCGGACGCGGCCGCGTCGATCTGCGCCTGCGCGGCGGATGCGAGGCCGCTTGCGGACAGCGGCGGCACGGCCGACGCCGCGGACGCGATGCCGGCCTTCGCGGCGTTGATCTGCTGGTTGACGGTGCTCGCCACCTGGTCGAGCGCCTTGGCCGCATTGTTCGCGGCATCGGCGGCCGCGCTCGCGGCCGTATCGGGTTGCGTGACCGGCGCACCGGACTTCTCGCAGCCCGCGAGCAACAGCAGCGCACCGGCAGCCACGGCCGTCAGTACGGATCCGGGCACGCGACGCGCGCGCGATGTCTTCATGTTCATCAGCAATCTCCGGCCGCGCGTCGCGCGGCCTCGTGGTTGGACCGACGTCGATGATACCGCCTGTGGAACAGGGCCAATCGCGCTCCGTTATTTAAAATGGCTTTCAATTTCGGACTTGTCTGATTCAATCGCACGCGCGAGGACACTAAAGTGGACACGCTTCAATCCGCTTTGGACGTGCCCCCTTTTTCTCATGGATTTCCTCGTCGACTGGTTCATCGCCCTGGCCGCCGTGCTCGCCGCCACCCTGTTCCTGTGCCTGCGCCCGCCGTCGGCGCGCCGCCTGGCCGAATCCGGGCGCCCGCGCCGCGTCGCGTCCGCGCGCCTGCTCACGCAGGCCGTGATCGGTTTCTGGACGGCCGCGCTGATCGTCGCGGAAGGTATCCTCGGCCCCACCGCCGACGGCCAGTCGCTTGCGGGCTTCGCGGCGCTCGCGTTTGCCGCGCTCGGGCTGACAACCGTCGCCGCATACTGGTCGGCGTGCGCGCTGCGGCTGCGCCGGCCGCCCCTGCTGTTCCAGCGCCACTGACGCGCCGCAACGGTGCGCAGCGGCGCCCCGTCGCGCACCACGCCGCACCAATCGCCGCACCAATCGCCACATCACGCGCACCAGTTCCGCACGCGCCGCACCACACGCGTGCATTCGCCGTCACGCCGGGCTCGGGCCAGCCGCGCCCCCTTCCCGTGCACGGATTCACCGGAATGCCGCACCCCGCGGCGTTTCGGCACCAACTCCACGCGGACGTTCACCAAGTTGGCTCGATACTTGCATTCCTTGCCCGTTTTTTGCGCAAGGAAGCCACGGTATGGTTGGTCTGAAATCCGGCGTCGACACACTGTTCCTGTTGATCGGCGCCGTCATGGTGCTCGCGATGCACGCGGGTTTTGCATTTCTCGAACTCGGCACGGTCCGCAAGAAGAACCAGGTCAACGCGCTCGTGAAGATCCTGGTCGACTTCTCGGTGTCGACGCTCGCATATTTCTTCATCGGCTACACGATCGCGTACGGCGTCGAGTTCTTCGACGACATCGGCACGCTGTCGCAACACAGCGGCTACGCGCTCGTGCGCTTCTTCTTCCTGCTGACCTTCGCGGCGGCGATCCCCGCAATCGTGTCCGGCGGTATCGCCGAGCGTGCGAAGTTCAATCCGCAGCTCGTCGCGACGCTGATCATCGTCGGCTTCATCTATCCGTTCTTCGAAGGGATCGCATGGAACGAACGCTTCGGCGTGCAGGCCTGGCTCACGCACGCGTTCGGTGCGCCGTTCCACGATTTCGCGGGCTCCGTCGTCGTGCACGCGTTCGGCGGCTGGGTCGCGCTGCCGGCCGTGCTGCTGCTCGGCGCGCGCCACGGCCGCTATGCGAAGGACGGCCGGATCGCCGCGCACCCGCCGTCGAATATCCCGTTCCTGGCGCTCGGCGCGTGGGTGCTCGCGGTCGGCTGGTTCGGCTTCAACGTGATGAGCGCACAGACGCTCGACAAGATCAGCGGCCTCGTCGCGGTGAACTCGCTGATGGCGATGGTCGGCGGCACGCTCGCCGCGTGGATGGCCGGCCGCAACGACCCCGGCTTCACGTACAACGGGCCGCTCGCGGGCCTCGTGGCGGTGTGCGCGGGCTCCGACGTGATGCACCCGATCGGCGCGCTCGTGACGGGCGCGGCGGCCGGCGCGCTGTTCGTCGCGATGTTCACCTGCGTGCAGAACAAGTGGCGCATCGACGACGTGCTCGGCGTGTGGCCGCTGCACGGGATGTGCGGCGCGCTCGGCGGCCTCGCGGCCGGCGTGTTCGGCCTGCCCGCACTCGGCGGTCTCGGCGGCGTGTCGTTCATGTCGCAGCTCGTCGGCACGCTCGGCGGCATCGTGATCGCCACCGCGGGCGGCACGCTCGTCTACGGCGCACTGAAAGCGACCGTCGGGCTGCGCCTCGACCGCGAAGCCGAGTTCGACGGCGCGGACCTGTCGATCCACCGCATTTCGGCCACGCCCGAGCGCGATTGAGCGCCTGACGAATATCCGACGCATCATTACGATTTCAATTCAAAAAACTTTCATCGAGCGTCCGTACACTTCCGTCCAGTTTTCAATTCGCCTTCGCCGAGCTTGCCGACCGCCTGCTTCGCGAAGGCCATTCTTCCAACAACTGAAACTGGACTCCACATGCCCGCGTTGCCCAATGCTTCCCGTCGCCAGGCCCTGAAGATCCTTGCCGGCGCGCCGATGCTTCCCCTTTCCGGCCTCGCGCTGCCGGCCCTGCTGACGGGTTGCGGCGGCGACGATCCTGCGTCGACGCCGGCCCCGGTCGCCGCCGCGTACACGTCGGCGACGTTCTCGGCGATGGCCGCCCCCACGCTCGACAACGCGGCCGCGATGGCCACGACGACGGTCGGCTCGACGCTGTCGGTGTCGTTCTCCGACGGCTCGGCGCGCAACTTCAAGCTCGCGTACCGGCCGTTCTTCGTGACGGGCGACCTGGTGCCGGACGGCAAGGGCGGCACGACGCTCGCGGGCGGCTACTACGACATCAACAACCAGCCGATCATCGATCGCTCGGTAGCCGGCAAGGAGCGCCAGTTCTATTCCGACTGCCCGGACGGCAGCTCGCTGCTGACGCTGAAGAACGCGAACGTGCCCGGCGTGAAGGGCAACACGGTGTTCGCCGTCGTGCAGTTCGAATACACGACGCGCGACCAGGCGAGCGCATCGCAGTACGGCCAGCTGCCGTCTCCGATCGCGGTGCTCACGCTCGACCAGGATCCGGCCACCGGCGCGCTGAAGGTCGTCAAGTACCACAACGTCGACACGTCGAAGGCACACGGCCTGTGGATCACGTGCGGCGCGAGCCTGTCGCCGTGGGGCACGCACCTGTCGAGCGAGGAGTACGAGCCGGACGCGACGAAGGCCGCGACCGACGCGCAGTTCAAGGCGTTCAGCAAGAACACGTTCGGCGACGAGACGAAGGCGAACCCCTACCACTACGGCCACCTGCCCGAGATCACCGTGAATCCGGACGGCACGGGCACCGTGAAGAAGCACTACTGCCTGGGCCGCATCTCGCACGAGCTGATCCAGGTGATGCCGGACCAGCGCACCGTGATGATGGGTGACGACGCAACCAACGGCGGCCTGTTCATGTTCGTCGCCGACAAGGCGGCCGACCTGTCGGCCGGCACGCTGTACGTCGCGAAGTGGACGCAGACGTCGTCCGCCGGCGCGGGCACCGCGACGCTGACGTGGATCAGGATCGGCCACGCGACGAGCAGCGAGATCGAAGCGCTCGCGAACACGCTGAAGGCGTCCGACATCATGGACCTGACGACCACCGACCCGAACGATGCGAGCTACACGAAGATCCACTTCGGCGGCAAGTTCAACTGGATGCGCGTGAAGCCGGGGATGGAAAAGGCGGCCGCGTTCCTCGAGACGCACCGCTACGCGGCGCTGCTCGGCGGCAGCATGGCGTTCACGAAGCTCGAAGGCACGACCGTGAACGCGAAGGACAAGATCGTCTATACGGCGATGTCGCGGATCGAGACGTCGATGGTCAAGGGCAACGCGGTGTCGCGCGATGTCGCGGTCGACAAGAAGATCGCCGCGGGCGCCGTCTACGCGCTGAACCTGAAGGGCAGCCAGCGCGACACGACGGGCAGCGCGATCGACAGCGAATGGGTACCGGTCGACATGGGCGCGCCGGCCGCGCTCGTCGGCGAGGATCTCGCCGCGGCCGACGCGCTCGGCAACCTCGCGAACCCGGACAAGATCGCGAACCCGGACAACCTGAAGTTCTCCGAAAAGCTGCGCACGCTCTTCATCGGCGAAGACTCGGGCATGCACGTGAACAACTTCCTGTGGGCCTACAACGTCGACACGAAGTCGCTCGTGCGCGTGCTGTCGTGCCCGGCCGGCGCCGAATCGACGGGCCTGCACGCGGTCGACGAGATCAACGGCTGGACCTACATCATGAGTAACTTCCAGCACGCGGGCGACTGGGAATCGCCGCTGCACGACAAGGTCAAGCCGACGCTCGATCCGCTCGTGCGCGCGAACTTCAAGGACCGCTTCGGCGCCAGCGTCGGCTACCTGACGGCCGAGCAGACCGGCATCAAGCTCGCGAAGGCCTGACCGGGCCACGCGAGGCGGGCCTGCCTCCCGGCCGGGCCCGCCCTTTCTTCATCACCGTTCATTCGTCGGCGCTCCACGCCGTTTGATGCGCGATGCCCAGTGCGGGCATCGCGCTTTTTTTTGCGCATGCGAATCACGCCAGGCGCGCACGCAAACAGGCTCCGCCTGCGTTCAAACAGGGGGTTGCGACGATCGGGGGATAATACGGGCCTGACGCGTCCGGGCGGACGCGCGGAAAGACGGGCAAAAAAAAAGCGCCACGGAGACCGTGGCGCTAAAAAAGTTCTAGCCATTCCGAGGGCCGTGCTAGAACCTGAGAGACTGCGCGAAACATCGTTGCCGGTTAAACTCTTGAAACGATGTTTCGAAAACGTGAGACATTCTTTCCGTTTCCGCCCGACAAGTCAAGCGGTATTTGCACCGGTTCATGCACTTTCTGGCAACGCTCATTTGAGCGTTTTCCTAATAAACCAAGGGTGAACCCGTAAAATTTCATCCAATGAACGGTTCACCCTCGGAATATGCATCCTTTGACAATAGTCCTACAATACCAACAAAATTGAAATCGAGTTTCGGAATTAGAGAGAATCCCTCGTGTCGACAACTGTAACCCCTCCCGCGTCGCGGGACCGTGAATCCTCGCCCGACGAGATCACCGCCCTCGCCCGCGGCCTTGCCGTGCTGCGTCGCATCGCGGCGGCCGATGCGCCCGTCAGCAACCGCGAGCTGACCGAACTGACCGGCATCCCGAAGCCGACCGTCTCGCGCATCACCGCGACGCTCGTCAGCGCCGGCTTCCTGTTCCAGTTGCCCGACAGCGAGCGCTTCGTGCTCACTGCGTCGGTACTCGAACTGAGCCACGGCTTCCTGCGCAACTTCGACATCCGCGCACGTTCGCGGCCGTTCATGATCGAGCTGGCCGAACGCACGTCGCTGTCCGTGCACCTCGCGGTGCGCGACCGGCTCGACATGGTCGCGATCGACGTGATCCGGCCGCGCTCGGCCGTGCTCGTCACGCGCCTCGAAATCGGCTCGCGGATGGACATCGCGCGCACCGCGGTAGGCCGCGCGTATCTCGCCGCACTCGAGGAGGACGAACGCCGCCTGCTGCTCGAGTCGCTGCGCACCACGGCAGGCGACGACTGGCCGCATGTGTCCGCCCGCCTGAACCCCGCACTGGACGACGCGATGCGCGACGGCCACGCGATCGCGATCGGCGAATGGCGCGAGGGCCTGAATGCCGTCGCGGCCGGTTTCGTCGGCCCGTCGGGCCAGCGCTATTCGGTGAATTGCGGTGGCGCGTCGCACCAGTGCCCGCCCGAATGGCTGCACGAACACGTGGTGCCCGCGCTGCACGAGTGCATCACGAAAATCACCCGCGAAATCGGCGGCGCACCGGCCCGGCGCATCAGCGTGTAATCGTTTCGTCATCGTCCTGTCGCGTTCTGTAACGACCGTAACCCGATGAAAGATAGACCACTGGACTGTAACGGGGACGGGACGTAGGATCATGCCCATCGTCGCGCCGCACTCGCGGCGCGCACCGCTCTTTTCCCGCGCAGGCCGGCGGGCGCCCGGACCGAGCCGGGCGCCCCCTCCCGGCACCGCTCGCCCACGCGCAGCCCAGCAGTCCGATTTCCGGCACGCCGCGCCGTCTTCCTGACAGATCACGATGGATAACGAACAAAAACCCACGCCTCCTTCGAAAGACCCCGCGTCCCCCGCCGCACGGCGCCCGCGCCGCACGCTGATGGCCGGGGCGCTCGCGGTCGTCGTCATCGGCGGCCTGCTGTGGTGGCATCCGTGGAACCGCACGCCGGCGGCCGGCACGGCGGCGAGCGGCGCGGGCGCAAGCGCGGCCGGTGGTGCCGGCGGCCACCGCGGCCGTGGCGGCCCCGCCGCGATGGCGAACATTCCGCAGCCCGTGCAGGTCGCGACCGTGACGCAGGGCGAAATGCCGATCGTGCTGTCCGCGCTCGGCACCGTCACGCCGCTCGCGAACGTGACGGTCAAGACGCAGTTGTCGGGCTACCTGCAGTCGGTCTCGTTCCAGGAGGGGCAGATCGTCAAGAAGGGCGACGTGCTCGCCCAGATCGACCCGCGCCCGTACCAGGTGTCGCTCGAAAACGCCGAAGGCACGCATGCGCGCGACGCGGCACTGCTCGCGACGGCCCGCCTCGACCTGAAGCGCTACCAGACGCTGCTGTCGCAGGACTCGATCGCGTCGCAGACCGTCGATACGCAGGCGTCACTCGTCAAGCAATACGAAGGCGCGGTGAAGACCGACCAGGCCGCGATCGATTCCGCAAAGCTGAACCTCACGTATGCGCGCATCACCGCGCCGGTGTCGGGCCGCGTCGGCCTGCGCCAGGTCGACCCCGGCAACTACGTGACGCCGGGCGACAGCAACGGCATCGTCGTGATCACGCAGCTGCAGCCGATGAGCGTGATCTTCACGACGTCGGAAGACAACCTGCCGCAGATCCTCAAGCAGGTGAACGCAGGCCAGAAGCTGTCGGTCACCGCGTACAACCGCAACAACACGGTGCCGCTCGAGACGGGCTCGCTCGCGACGCTCGACAACCAGATCGACACGAGCACGGGCACGGTCAAGCTGCGCGCGAACTTCGACAACAAGGAAGGCATGCTGTTTCCGAATCAGTTCGTGAACACGCGCCTGCTCGTCGACGTGCTGCGCAACGCGACGATCGCGCCGACGTCCGCGGTGCTGACCGGCTCGATCGGCCAGTTCGTCTACGTCGTGAAACCCGACAACACGGTGACAGTGCGCAAGGTCACGATCGGCCCCGTCGACGGCGAGCGCACGAGCATCGTCAGCGGCGTCTCGCCCGGCGAGCGCGTGGTGACCGACGGCTCCGACCGCCTGCGCGAAGGCTCGAAGATCTCGATCCCGGCCGACAAGCCGAAAGGCGCGTCGGGCGCGCGCGGCGCCGGCGCGGCGTCGGGCGCATCGGGCGCCGGCGGCCATCGCGGCGGACACAAGCACGGCGCGTCGCAGGCAGCGGCCCCCGCGGCCCAGTAACGCTCGGGCCGCTCGATGAATCCATCCCGCCTCTTCATTCTCCGGCCGGTCGGCACCGCCCTCCTGATGGCGGCGATCATGCTGGCCGGTCTCGTCGCGCTGCGCTTCCTGCCGCTCGCGGCGCTGCCCGAAGTCGACTACCCGACGATCCAGGTCCAGACCTTCTACCCGGGCGCGAGCCCGGAGGTGATGACCTCGTCGGTCACCGCCCCGCTCGAACGGCAGTTCGGCCAGATGCCGTCGCTGAACCAGATGTCGTCGCAAAGCTCGGCCGGCTCGTCCGTGATCACGCTGCAGTTCTCGCTCGACCTGCCGCTCGACATCGCCGAACAGGAAGTGCAGGCCGCGATCAACGCGGCCGGCAACCTGCTGCCGTCCGACCTCCCTGCCCCGCCGATCTACGCGAAGGTCAACCCGGCCGACGCGCCGGTGATCACGCTCGCCGTCACGTCGAAGACGCTGCCGCTCACGCAGGTGCAGGATCTCGCCGACACACGCCTTGCGATGAAGATTTCGCAGATCGCGGGCGTGGGCCTCGTCAGCCTGTCGGGCGGCAACCGCCCGGCCGTGCGCATCCAGGCGAACCCGACCGCACTCGCGCAGTACGGGATGAACCTCGACGACCTGCGCACGACGATCTCGAACCTGAACGTCAACACGCCGAAGGGCAATTTCGACGGTCCGACGCGCGCGTACACGATCAACGCGAACGACCAGCTCACGAGCGCCGACCAGTACAACAGCGCGGTCGTCGCGTACAAGAACGGCCGCCCGGTGATGCTCACCGACGTCGCGACGGTCGTCGCCGGTTCGGAAAACACCAAGCTCGGCGCGTGGGTGAACAAGGAGCCCGCGATCATCCTGAACGTGCAGCGCCAGCCGGGCGCGAACGTGATCCAGACGGTCGACGCGATCAAGGCGCAGCTGCCGAAGCTGCAGGAAACGCTGCCGGCCGCGCTCGACGTGCAGATCGTCACCGACCGCACGACGATGATCCGCGCCGCCGTGCGCGACGTGCAGTTCGAGCTGCTGCTCGCGGTCGCGCTGGTCGTGATCGTGATGTACCTGTTCCTCGCGAACATCTACGCGACGATCATCCCGAGCCTGTCGGTGCCGCTGTCGCTGATCGGCACGCTCGCGGTGATGTACATGGCCGGCTTCTCGCTGAACAACCTGTCGTTGATGGCGCTCACCATCGCGACCGGCTTCGTGGTCGACGATGCGATCGTGATGATCGAGAACATCGCGCGCTACGTCGAGGAAGGCGAAACCGGGCTCGAGGCCGCGCTGAAGGGCTCGAAGCAGATCGGCTTCACGATCATCTCGCTGACGGTGTCGCTGATCGCGGTGCTGATCCCGCTGCTGTTCATGGGCGACGTGGTCGGGCGCCTCTTCCACGAATTCGCGATCACGCTCGCGGTGACGATCGTGATCTCGGCGATCGTGTCGCTCACGCTCGTGCCGATGATGTGCGCGAAGCTGCTGCGCCATTCGCCGCCGCCCGAGAGCCATCGCTTCGAGGCGCGCGTGCACCGGGCGATCGACTGGGTGATCGCGCGCTACGGGGTCGCGCTCGAATGGGTGCTGAACCGCCAGGGCTCGACGCTCGTCGTCGCGGTGCTGACGCTCGTGCTGACCGGGCTGCTGTACGTCTACGTGCCGAAGGGCTTCTTCCCCGCGCAGGATACGGGCGTGATCCAGGCGATCACACAGGCCCCGCAGTCGATCTCGTACGGCGCGATGGCCGAACGCCAGCAGGCGCTCGCGGCCGAGATCCTGAAGGATCCGAACGTCGAGAGCCTCACGTCGTTCATCGGCGTCGACGGCAGCAACATCACGCTGAACAGCGGCCGGATGCTGATCAACCTGAAGGCGCGCGACGACCGCTCCGAGACGGCTGCGCAGATCATCCGCGACCTGCAGCACCGCGTCGCCAACACCACCGGCATCTCGCTGTTCATGCAGTCGGTGCAGGACCTGACGATCGACTCGACCGTCAGCCCGACGCAGTACCAGTTCATGCTGACGAGCCCGAATTCGGACGAATTCGCGACCTGGGTGCCGAAGCTCGTCGCGCGGCTGCAGCAGGAGCCGTCGCTCGCCGACGTCGCGACCGACCTGCAGAGCAGCGGCCAGTCCGTCTACATCGAGATCGACCGCGCAAGCGCCGCGCGCTTCGGCATCACGCCGGCGACCGTCGACAACGCGCTGTACGACGCATTCGGCCAGCGCATCGTATCGACGATCTTCACGCAGTCGAACCAGTACCGCGTGATTCTCGAGTCCGAGCCGAAGGAACAGCACTACGCGCAATCGCTGAACGACATCTACCTGCCGTCGGCGGGCGGCGGCCAGGTGCCGCTGTCGTCGATCGCGTCGTTCCATGAGCGGCCGTCGCCGCTGCTGGTCGCGCACCTGTCGCAATTCCCGTCGACCACGATCTCGTTCAACCTGGCGGCAGGCGCATCGCTCGGCGAAGCGGTCAAGGCGATCGACGACGCCGAGAAGGACATCGGGCTGCCCGCGTCGTTCCAGACGCGCTTCCAGGGCGCGGCGCTCGCGTTCCAGGCGTCGCTGTCGAACCAGCTGTTCCTGATTCTCGCTGCTGTCGTCACGATGTACATCGTGCTCGGCGTGCTGTATGAGAGCTACATCCACCCGATCACGATCCTGTCGACGCTGCCGTCGGCCGGCGTCGGCGCGCTGCTCGCGCTGATGATCACCGGGCACGACCTCGACATCATCGGGATCATCGGCATCGTGCTGCTGATCGGTATCGTGAAGAAGAACGCGATCATGATGATCGACTTCGCGCTCGAGGCCGAACGCGTGGAAGGCAAGCCGCCGCGCGAGGCGATCTACCAGGCGTGCCTGCTGCGCTTCCGGCCGATCCTGATGACGACGCTCGCCGCGCTGCTCGGCGCGGTGCCGCTGATCGTCGGCTCCGGCGCGGGCTCCGAGCTGCGCCAGCCGCTCGGGATCGCGATCGCCGGCGGCCTGATCGTGTCGCAGGTGCTGACGCTGTTCACGACGCCCGTGATCTATCTCGGCTTCGACTCGCTCGCGCGCCGCGTGCGCGGCTGGTTCGAACGCCACGGCCCCGGCGCCGACACGCGCACGGATGCGTAAGCGATGAACCTGTCGCGTCCCTTCATCACCCGCCCTGTCGCGACGACGCTGCTCGCGCTCGGCATCGCGCTCGCGGGCCTGTTCGCGTTCATCAAGCTGCCGGTGTCGCCGCTGCCGCAGGTCGACTTCCCGACCATCTCGGTGCAGGCGTCGCTGCCGGGCGCGAGCCCCGAGACCGTCGCGACCAGCGTGACGAGCCCGCTCGAACGGCACCTCGGCTCGATCGCCGACGTGTCCGAAATGACGTCGACGAGCACGGTCGGCAACGCCCGGATCATCCTGCAGTTCGGCCTGAACCGCGACATCGACGGCGCCGCGCGCGACGTGCAGGCCGCGATCAACGCGGCACGCGCCGACCTGCCCGCATCGCTGAAGAGCAACCCGACCTACCGCAAGGTCAACCCGGCCGACTCGCCGATCATGATCGTGTCGCTGACGTCGGAAACGTCTTCGCCCGCGAAGCTGTACGACGCCGCGTCGACGGTGCTGCAGCAGTCGCTGTCGCAGATCGACGGGATCGGCCAGGTCTCGGTGAGCGGCTCCGCGAACCCGGCCGTGCGCGTCGAGCTCGAACCGCAGGCGCTGTTCCATTACGGGATCGGCCTCGAGGACGTGCGCGCGGCGCTCGCGTCCGCGAACGCCAACGCGCCGAAGGGCGCGATCGAGTTCGGCCCGCAGCGCTACCAGCTGTATACGAACGACCAGGCGTCCGAGGCGTCGCAATACCGCGACCTCGTCGTCGCGTACCGCAACGGCGCGGCGGTGCGGCTGTCCGACCTGTCCGACGTCGTCGATTCGGTCGAGGATCTCCGCAACCTCGGCCTGTCGAACGGCAAGCGCGCGGTGCTCGTGATCCTCTACCGCTCGCCCGGCGCGAACATCATCGACACGATCGACCGCGTGCGCGCCGCGCTGCCGCAGCTCACCGCGTCGCTGCCGGCCGACATCACGGTCACGCCCGTGCTCGACCGGTCGACCACCATTCGCGCATCGCTGAAGGACACCGAGCATACGCTGCTGATCGCGATCAGCCTCGTCGTGATGGTCGTGTTCCTGTTCCTGCGCAACTGGCGCGCGACGCTGATCCCGAGCGTCGCGGTACCGATCTCGATCATCGGCACGTTCGGCGCGATGTACCTGCTCGGCTTCTCGATCGACAACCTGTCGCTGATGGCGCTGATCGTCGCGACCGGCTTCGTCGTCGACGATGCGATCGTCGTGCTCGAGAACATCTCTCGGCACATCGAGAACGGCAAGTCGCGCATGCAGGCTGCGTTCGACGGCGCGCGCGAGGTTGGCTTCACGGTGCTGTCGATGAGCATCTCGCTCGTCGCGGTGTTCCTGCCGATCCTGCTGATGGGCGGCATCGTCGGGCGGCTGTTCCGCGAGTTCGCGCTGACGCTGTCGCTCGCGATCGCCGTATCGCTCGCGGTGTCGCTCACGGTCACGCCGATGATGTGCGCGCGTCTGCTGCCCGAGTCGCACGACCCGCAAAGCGAAGGCCGCTTCGGGCGCTTCCTGGAACACTGTTTCAGCCGCATGCAGCGCGGCTACGAACGCTCGCTGTCGTGGGCGCTGCGCCGGCCGCTGCTGATCCTGCTGACCCTGTTCGCGACGATCGGGCTGAACGTCTACCTGTACATCGTCGTGCCGAAGGGCTTCTTCCCGCAGCAGGACACCGGGCTGATGATCGGCGGCATCCAGGCGGACCAGTCGACGTCGTTCCAGGCGATGAAGCTGAAATTCTCCGAGATGATGCGGATCGTGCAGGCGAACCCGAACGTGAAGAGCGTCGCGGGCTTCACCGGCGGCACGCAGACCAACTCCGGCTTCATGTTCGTCACGCTGAAGGATCGCACCGAACGCAAGCTGTCGGCCGACCAGGTGATTCAGCAGTTGCGCCCGCCGCTGGCGGACGTCGCGGGTGCGCGCACGTTCCTGCAGGCCGCGCAGGACATCCGCGTCGGCGGCCGGCAGAGCAACGCGCAGTACCAGTTCACGCTGCTCGGCGATTCGAGCGCCGACCTGTACAAGTGGGGGCCGATCCTGACCGAGGCGCTGCAAAAGCGCCCCGAGCTGACCGACGTGAACTCCGACCAGCAGCAAGGCGGGCTCGAGGCGATGGTGACGATCGACCGCGCGACGGCCGCGCGGTTCGGCATCAAGCCCGCGCAGATCGACAACACGCTGTACGACGCGTTCGGGCAGCGCCAGGTCTCGACGATCTACAACCCGCTGAACCAGTACCACGTGGTGATGGAAGTCGCGCCGAAATACTGGCAGAGCCCCGAGATGCTGAACCAGGTGTGGATCAGCACGTCGGGCGGCAGCGCGAACGGCTCGCAGACCACCAACGCGGCGGCCGGCACCTACGTCGCGACGTCGGCCGGCACGTCGAGCGCCGGCACGGGCACGCAGAGCGCCGCGGCGATCGCGTCCGATTCCGCGCGCAACCAGGCACTCAACTCGATCGCGGCCAGCGGCAAGTCGAGCGCGTCGTCGGGCGCGTCCGTGTCGACGTCGAAGTCGACGATGATCCCGCTGTCGTCGATCGCGACGTTCGGGCCGAGCACGACGCCGCTGTCGGTCAACCACCAGGGGCTGTTCGTCGCGACGACGATCTCGTTCAACCTGCCGCCGGGCGTGTCGCTGTCGCAGGCGACGCAGGTGATCTACCAGACGATGGCGCAGGTCGGCGTCCCGCCGACGATCGTCGGCAGCTTCCAGGGCACCGCACAGGCGTTCCAGCAGTCGCTGAACAACCAGCCGATCCTGATCCTCGCCGCGCTGCTGGCCGTCTATATCGTGCTCGGGATCCTGTACGAGAGCTACATCCACCCGATCACGATCCTGTCGACGCTGCCGTCGGCCGGCGTCGGCGCGCTGCTCGCGCTGCTGCTGTTCAAGACCGAGTTCAGCATCATCGCGCTGATCGGCGTGATCCTGCTGATCGGTATCGTGAAGAAGAACGCGATCATGATGGTCGACTTCGCGATCGACCAGACGCGCAACAACCGGAAGTCGTCGTTCGACGCGATCCACGAGGCGTGCCTGCTGCGCTTCCGCCCGATCATGATGACGACGATGGCGGCGCTGCTCGGTGCGCTGCCGCTCGCGTTCGGCAACGGCGACGGCGCCGAGCTGCGCGCGCCGCTCGGGATCGCGATCGCCGGCGGCCTGATCGTGTCGCAGGTGCTGACGCTCTATACGACGCCGGTCGTGTACCTGTACATGGACCGGCTGCGCGTGTGGGCCGAGAAGCGGCGCAACCGCCGCGCGAATCCGGGCGGGCCGGCGGTCGCCGGGGAGTGATGAAAGCGGCCGCCCGTTGGGCGGCCGTTTTTTCGCGCTTGAACCGCTGCGACGATCGGCTATCGTGAGTCCATGCCCACCGCGGGGCCCTGCACGGGGACACACCATGAACGTCCAGCTCAACCATACGATCGTCTGGTGCCGCGACAAGCGCGCGTCGAGCCGCTTCCTCACCGAGCTTCTGGAATTGCCGCCGCCGACGCCGTTCGGCGCGATGCTGGTCGTCCCGCTCGGCAACGGCGTGTCGCTCGATTTTCATGAACAGCCGGGAGAGATCGCGTCGCAGCATTACGCGTTCCTGCTCGACGAAGCAGGCTTCGATCGCGTGCTCGCGCGGATTCGCGAGCGCGGGCTGCCGCACTGGGCCGATCCGGCGAAGCGGCAACCCGATGACATCTACCGCCACAACGGCGGCCGCGGCGTGTACTTCGACGATCCGGACGGCCACTTCCTCGAAGTGATGACGCAGCCTTATGGGCTGAACGGCTAGTTCGGCCGCGGGCCCGCATTGCGCCGGCCGCCATTGCGGGTGCGGAGCCCGCCCGGGTGTCGGCCTGTTGCGGACGACACCCGAGGCCGGCGGCCTTTGCTCGGCCTTTGCTCGGCCGTTACCCGACCATTACTCGGCCGCTGCCGCTGTCTTGCGCGGGCGCCGCGCGCGAGGCGCCGCCGCCTTGCGGGCCGGTTTCTTCGGTTTGGCTTCGGCGGGCGCCTCGGCCGGCGCGGCAGCGACCTCGCCGCCGGGATCGCCGACCACCGGCTCGGCGTGCATCACCGCAACGTGCCGCTCGTCGCGCTGCTCCACGTCGCGATGCGGATCGTCCGCCTGCTTGCCATGCGCGTGCTTGTCGCCTTCGTGCTTCGCCGCGCCATGCCCGGCGTCGTCCGGCTTCCCGGCCGCCTGGCGGCCGGCGCTCTTCGCGGCAGCGCCCTTCTTCGCGGCGGTCTTCTTCGCCGTGCTCTTGCGTGCACGCTTGCGGCCATCCTTCGCGTCGCCGTGCACCTCGGCCACTTCCAGCGCCTCGACCACGTCGGTCGTCGCCGCCTCTTCCGCGTCGACCTGCGCGGGTTCATGCACGACTGCCTCCGCCCGCTGCTCGCGACGTCGCGGCTCGCGCCCGGGCCGCGCCGGCTCCGCCGCGCGCGCCCCGTGGTGCGTGCCGTGGTGCGGGGCGCCGCCGTCACCGGCCGGCGCAGCGTGCTCCGCGGCCGCCTGCTGGCGGGCCCGCGACACGAACGCGCCCGACTTGTCGTCGCGCCCCACTTCGAGCAGGCCGCGCGCCTGCGCTTCTTCGAGCAGGTTGCCGAACGCGCGGAACCCGTAGTACGACTCGTTGAAATCCGGCTTGCGGCGCTTGATCGCACTCTTGAGCACCGACGCCCAGATCTTGCCGACGTCGTCGCGCTCCGACGCGAGCGCGTCGAACGTCTCGACCGCCAGCGCGATTGCCTGGGCCTTGCGCGCGTCCATCTCGTGCTTGCGCGACGGCTCGTCGGGCCGCTTCACGCCGCTGCTGCCCGTGCGCTGCTGTTCGCGCTTCGCGAGCGCGCGCTGCTGCTCGCGCACCAGATCGTCGTAGAAGATGAATTCGTCGCAGTTCGCGACCAGCAGGTCCGACGTCGAATTCTTCACGCCGACCCCGATCACCTTCTTCGCGTTCTCGCGCAGCTTCGACACGAGCGGCGAGAAATCCGAATCACCGCTGATGATCACGAACGTATCGACGTGCGACTTCGTGTAGCAGAGGTCGAGCGCGTCCACGACGAGCCGGATGTCGGCCGAATTCTTGCCCGACTGGCGCACGTGCGGAATCTCGATCAGCTCGAAGCTCGCCTCGTGCATCGATGCCTTGAAGCCCTTGTAGCGATCCCAGTCGCAATAGGCCTTCTTCACGACGATGCTGCCCTTCAGCAGCAAGCGCTCCAGCACGGGCTGGATGTCGAATTTCTCGTACTTCGCGTCACGCACGCCGAGCGCGACGTTCTCGAAGTCGCAGAACACGGCCATGCTGACGTTGTCCAGGGGTAATGCCATGTGTACTCCAACCGGTGGGCCGATGCGTTGTATGACGTATCGGCGAAAAATGCATCGCGCACATGATAGCTGGTCGGCGCGTCATTCCCGCATCGGTGTGAATGCATGGCGGCCGGAATGCCGGTGTCGGCCGCGCCGCAGCGGAGTGTGCCCGCGTCGGGCAGCCCCCGGCGGGCACGCGCGGTCGGTACGCCCCTTAATACACACCCGCCACGGCGGCGAATCGACATTACACTTGAGTTATCGGTCGTCCGTCCCTATCTGGAAGGATGACGCATCGAGCAAGGAGCGGTTTCATGACGACGAAGGTACTGCTGATTGGCGCGACCGGTAGAACGGGCCAGGCCTGCGCGGATCTGCTGCTCAAGCAGCCGGAGTTCGAGGTCACGGCGCTCGTGCGCCGGCACGGCTATGCGCTGGCGGGCGCGCGGGTGGTCGAGGCCGATCTGACGAACGATTTCTCGCACGCATTCCAGGGCATCTCGCACGTGATCTACGCGGCCGGTTCGGCCGAATCGGAAGGCGCGGCCGAAGAGGAGCAGGTCGACCGCGACGCGGTCGCCCGCGCGGCCGAATACGCGCTGGCTTACAACGCGCAGAAGCTCGTGGTGATCAGCTCGCTGTCCGCGTACCGGCCCGAACTCGGCCCAGACGCGCTGCGCCACTATTCGCAGATGAAGCGCGAAGGCGACGAGCGCGTGATCGCGTCGGGCGTCGACTACGTGATCCTGCGCCCCGGCCCGCTCGCGGACGGCCCGGGCGTCGGCAAGATCGCGCTGACCGACGCGTGGTTCGAAGGCGCCCCGCCCGTGTCGCGCCAGGATGTGGCCTGGGCCGCGATCGAGGCGATCAAGCTCGGTATCTCGCGCAAGATCGTCGGCTTCGTCGGCGGCAGCGTGCCGATCGAGCAGGCATTGCGCGCCTAGCGGCCTCGCCCGCGCCGCCGCGCGGCGGCGCGGGGATCCGCACCGGCGGCCCGCACGACGGGCCGCTTGGGCGCGCGGGCCGCCCGCTTACTGCTTCGGATGCGCGTCGGCCCACGCCTTCACGGCGGCGAGCGTGTTCTCGACGTGCTTGTCGGGCGACATGCTCGTGTATTCGTAGAGAATCTTCCCTTCCGGCGAAATCACGTAGGACACGCGGTTCGCCCGGTCGATCGCCGGCAGCTTCGCGTCGTATTCCCGGATGATCTTCGCGTCCGGATCGGCCGCGACCGGGAACTTGCTCCGGCACTCGCTCACCGAGAACTTCGTCAGCGTGTCGATCTTGTCGGCCGATACGCCGATCACGGTCGCGCCGTAAGCCTTGTAGCGATCCACTGCGTCCGCGAACGCGTGCGCCTCGATCGTGCAGCCCTTCGTGAACGCGGCCGGGTAGAAATACAGCACGACCGGCCCCTGCTTCAGCGCGTCCGCGAGCGAGTACGTGTAAGTCTTGCCGCCCAGCGACGCCTGCGTCGTGAAATCGGGCGCCGCGGCACCCGGCTTCAATTCCGCCTGCGCCACCAGCGCATGGCCGGCCACCAGCGCCGCCACGGCGGCGCCCAGCAACAGTTTTCGCTTCATCTGCGTCCTCATTTCTTATAAAGTCAGCCTCAAAGTAGACCTCGCCGGCGTTCGGCTGTCGAACACCCGCGTGACCGATCCGGTCCAGCGGCCATGCCATCCGCGGCCGGTCCGTTAAAGATTCCGCACAGTCTGCCGTTATTCCTTCCGGACAACCGGTTCCAGCCCTTCACGTCAGCGAGAAACATGGAAGCCAACAGGAAACAGACGTCACGCAAGGGCTCCTGGCGCAGCGCCTTGCATACGCTGCGCCGCTTCGCCTGGTCGGGCGGCGCGCTGATGCCCGCGCGCGCCGGCGCGCCGCGACGCGACGACTCCGTGCGCGACTGGCTGGAACAGACGGTCGGCACGGTGGATTTCCTCGCCCATGTCGACCGCGAACTGCGCTTTCTGTACGTATCCGACGCGAGCCTGCGCTTCATCGGCTACCACCGCGACTACCTGCACACGCTGACGCTGCGCGACCTGATCGCCGAACAGGATACCGCGGCGCTCGAAGGCCTGCTTGCGCGCGCCGCGCGTTCGGGCCAGGTCGAGAAGGCGACGATGTGCATCGTCAAGTCGCTCACCTACCCGCTGGACGTCGAGATCCGCGCGTTCAAGAGCCGCCACCACGGCGTCGACGGGTTCGCGATCGCGGCGTTCGACGTGTCGTCGTGGCGTGCGCTCGAGGCGCGCCTGACTTACGAAATGCACCACGACCCGATGACGGGGCTCGGCAACCTGTCCGCGCTCGTGCCCGCACTGATGCGCGCGCAGCAGACCGCAGACGGGGACGGCACCTGTGCGGCGCTGCTGCTGCTCGACCTCGACGACTACCAGCGGATCAACCGTGCGCTCGGCTACGACGCGGGCGACACGCTGCTGCGCGAGACCGCGCAGCGGCTGAAGGCGCTCGTCACGCCGAACGAGCAGCTCGCGCGCGTCGCGAGCGACAAGTTCGCGGTCGTGCTCGGCGCACCGGACCGCACGCAGGCGAGCAACGCGGCGGACGCACTCGCACGCCGGCTGCAGGCCGCGGTGCGCGAGCCCTACGTGTACCAGGGGCAGACCGTGCACCTGTCCGCGAGCATCGGCATCGCGCTCTACCCTGACGAGCGCTCGGCGCCCCATCGCGCGCAGCACCACAGCCCGCTGCTGCGCCGCGCCGACCACGCGCTCGCACAGGCGAAGGCGTCGGGCGGCAATGCGCTCGCATTCCACGCGCCCGTCGACGATCCGGCCGACGCCGAACGGCTGAAGCTCGAAGCCGACCTGTACGACGGCGTGCGCAACGGCGAGTTTTCACTCCATTTCCAGCCGATCACGCGCAGCCAGTCGGGCGCGGTGGTCGGCGTCGAGGCGCTGATCCGCTGGCGCCATCCGGTGCATGGCCTCGTGCCGCCGGCGACCTTCATTCCGCTCGCCGAATCGATCGGCCTGATCAACTATCTCGGCAACTGGGTGCTCAAGGCCGCGTGCATGCAGCTCGTCGCCTGGGACCGCCAGGGGCTCGCGCTGCAGTACGTGGCGGTCAACGTGTCGCCGCAGCAGTTTCGCGACCCGCGCTTCACGCAGAGCGTGCGCGAGGCGATCGCGCTGACGGGCATCGACCCGCGCCGCATCGTGCTCGAGATCACCGAAAGCCTGTTGATGCACGATCCCGCGCAGGCAAAGGGGCTGCTCGAGGAACTGACCGATCTCGGCATCCGCTTCGCGATCGACGATTTCGGCACCGGCTATTCAAGCCTCGCGTATCTGCAACGCTTCCCGCTCGCGAAGCTGAAGATCGACCGCAGTTTCGTCGAGAACCTGCTGACCTCGCGCAACGACCGCGCGATCGTGTCGGCGGTGGTCGGCCTCGCGCAGACGCTCGATCTCGAGCTCGTCGCGGAAGGCGTCGAGACCGAGGCGCAGCGCGAATTGCTGACGGAGATGGGCTGCAACCATATCCAGGGCTGGCTCGTCTGCCAGGCACTGCCGTCCGAGGAGCTCGCGCGGCGTTTCGAGGCGCAGCAACTGCACCTGCACGCCGCCGCCTGACGCGCGCGGCGAACCGGACAGATCCGTATGTCAATCACCGAACACTTGCCCCGCACCGCATTGCTCGACAAGCTGTGGGCCCGGATGAACGAACGGGGCGATTTCCCGCTGCTGTCGGAATCGCTGCGCGCGACGATGGCCGCGATGAAGAACGACGACCTCGACTTCACCGCGCTCGTGCGCGTCGTGCTGTCGGACTTCGCGCTCACGCAGAAAGTGCTGCGGCTCGCGAACTCCGCGATGTACATGGCGTTCGGCGGCAACATCACCACCGTGACCCGCGCACTGATGGTGCTCGGCATGGACGCCGTCGGCCACCTGGTCGTCGGGCTCAAGCTCGTCGACCATTTCCACCACAGTACGCCGCGCCGCATCGACGCGAAGCTCGAACTGAACCGCGCGCTGCTGTCCGGCTGCGTCGCGCGCAAGCTCACCGAGCGCGCCGAACTGCGCGCGGGCGAGGAAGCCGTCGTCTGCACGCTGATGCGCCAAGTCGGCAAGCTGCTCGTGGTCTGCTATCTCGACAGCGAATGGGACCGGATCCGCCGCCGCGCGGCCGAGCTGAACGGCGACGAAGCGGCCGCCTGCATCGATGTGCTCGGCGTCGGCTTCGACGAGATCGGGCTCGAGGCGGCCGCGCGCTGGCGGTTGCCCGACGTGATCCGCGCGGGGATGGCCGACCACGACCACGTGGTCCACACCGACGCGTTCGGCAACGAAGAGCACGACCACGATGCGGGCCATGCGACCGATGACAGCCCGGCCGCCCGCGTGCGCTGGCTGCGCGCGATCAGCCGCTGCTCGACCGACGTCGCGGGCGCGCTCGTGATGCCCGCGAGCCCGCAGCGCGACGCGCGCATCGCGGCGCTCGCGCAGCACTATGGCGCGGAACTCGACATGGAAGCCGACGCGCTCGTCGAGATCGCCGAGCGGCTCGCGCGCGAGGAAGCGAGCGACACCGTGATGCGCGAGATCGTCGAACTGCGCGCGAACGCCGATGCGATCGCGCGTGCACAGGCCGAGCCCGAGGCATGCCTCGAAGCCGGCCTCGCGGACCTGCGTGCGCTGCCGTCCGAGCACGTGCTGACGCCGGTGCTCGCGCTCGCATCGGAAAGCCTGCTGGCCGGCCTCGCGTTCACGCGCACCGTGATGTTCGTGCGTCACGACGACGGCATCTTCGCCGCACGCCTCGGCTTCGGCCCCGGCGTCGATACGACGCTCGACCGGCTGCGCTTCGACGAGCGCTTCGAGCCGGACGTGTTTCATCTCGCGATCTCGAACTCGGTCGGCATCTTCATCGAGCAGGCGCAGGAGCCGAAGATGCGCAAGCGCCTGCCCGCGTGGTATCTCGACGCATTCGGCGACTCGCGCGCGTTCGTGCTGCTGCCCGTGCGCGTCGGCACGACGACCGTTGCGCTGCTGTACGGCGACTGGGCCGGCGCGCAGCCTGCACGCAAGATCACGCAGCAGGAGATGAGCGTGCTCAACGAACTCGCGCGCGAACTGGGCCGGTTCTTTCCGGCCTGACGCGGCCGCCGGCCGCTGCCGCGCCTATTCCTGCCGATTCCCGCCTCCCAAAAACAAACCGGCCGCATCAGCGGCCGGTTTGCTTGCATCGTGCGATCGAACACAACGCTTACTTGAGCGTCACGGGCACGCTGAAGTACTTCTTCGCGAGATTGTCGATCGTGCCGTCGGCCTTCAGCTCCTTCAGCGCCTGATCGAGCGCGGTCTTCAACGCCGCGTCGTTCTTGCGCAGGCCGAAACCGACGCCCGAGCCGAGGATCTCGGCATCGCTCACGGTACCGCCCGCGAACGCGAAGCCCTGCCCTTGCGGCTTCGTCAGGAAGCCCTTCGAACCGGCTTCCGCGTCCTGGAACGTCGCGTCGAGACGGCCCGACTTCAGGTCGGCGTAGGCCAGATCCTGCGTCTGGTACGGCACGACTTCGACACCTGCCGGCGCCCACTTCTTCTTCGCATACGCTTCCTGGATCGTGCCCTGCAGCACGCCGACGCGCTTGCCCTTCAGCGATTGCGGGGTCGGCAGCAGGCCGCTGCCCTGCTTCGCGATCAGCTGGTTCGGGATCGTGTAGATCGCATCGGTGAACGCGATCGCGTGCTTGCGCTGGTCAGTGATCGTCATGTCCGAGTTGATCGCGTCGAATTTGCGCGCCTGCAGCGCCGGGATCAGACCGTCGAAGTCGTTCTCGACCCACACGCACTTCGTCTTCAGCTTCGCGCACACCGCGTTGCCGATGTCGATGTCGAAGCCGGTCAGCTTGCCGTCGGGCGTCTTGTATTCGAACGGCGCGTACGAGGCTTCGACGCCGAAACGGATCTCTTTCAGATCCGCTGCCATCGCGCTGCCTGCCGCCACGGCCGATGCCGCCACCACCGCATGCGCGGCCACTTTACGCCAATCCAACTTCATCAGGTGTTCTCCTCGATACTCGAATGTTCCGGAACTACGGGCGCATGCATCATTGCAGGGTCGGATGACCACGGCAATGCTGCCGCCGCGCCGTGATGCGGCGCAACAGCCGCAAGGCCGCGATTGTACCAATCCGCGCGGCCCGGCATGGCAAAGCAGCCGCCGACACGTGATGCTGCGCTGCGGGCGCCGACGTCAGCCGGGCGGCCCGTCGAACTGGCAAGACGATGTCGCAAATACGCAAGCGCAACGCGCGGGCCGTGGGTGCGGCGTGCGGGCGTCATCTCAAAAATGGAACGGTTGCAGGGCGATGCGCGGGCCGCGGGTCGCCGCGGCCACGCGCAATCGGTTACCGTCAGACGAGCGTCGCGACCGTCTCGCGGGTCGTGTCGATGACGAGCAGGCCCGCGCGCAAACCCGGCTTCACCGTCGGGTTCGGGAACACGATGCGCTCCTCGTCGTGCTTCACCGTGTAGCGGTAGTCGCCGTCCTGTGCGAGCACCGTGCCGCGAGCAAACGCGGTGAAGTTCGCGACGTCGGCCGCCACGAACAGCTCGAGCGCGTCGCTCTGCTTCGTGATCTGGTCGATCACCGTGAAGACGCGCGGCAACGATGGAGGGCCGCCCCGAGCGCCAGCCTCGCGATCAGCACCCGACACGAGCTTGCGTACCGCGCGGTCGGCCGGCGCGAAGCGCGTCAGGTCGTTCTGGCCGAACGGGCGCACCTTGCCGAGTTCCAGCGTGCACGCGAGCGCGCCGCAGTGCTCGGCCGTGAAATGCGAATACGTGTTGCCCTTCGCGGTATGCAGCAGCACCGCCGCGATCTGCGCATCGCCGAGCCATTCGAACATCGTGCGCGTCGGCGGCATGCCCGTGTGCGGCAGCAGTGCGAACTGCTCGAACACCGATGCGCGAATCGCCGTGTGCATGTCGATGTGCCAGCGCGCGGCGCCGGCCGGCGCGGCCGCGAAGAACGCGGCGGCAGCGGCTTCGAGCTGCATGGCACGCGGCGCTTCGCGGCTGGCGGGCACCTGCGCGTGACGGCCGCTGAACAGGCGGTTCAGATCGTCGTCGAGATAGCGTTCGCCGGCGCGCATCGCCGGCACGTTGCCGAGCACGACGAGCAGCCGGCACGCGAGCGGCAGCGCCCCCGATGCGAGATCGCGCACAAGCATCGACAGCAGCTCGATCGGCGCCGTCTCGTCGCCGTGCACGCCGGCCGACACGAGCACGCTCGCGCGCGCCGTGCCGGCGGCCTCGGCCGCCACCGGTTCGAGCGCGAGCAGCCCGTCGCCGAGCCATTGCCAGCGCACGGCACCGGCGGCACAGGTACCGTCCGTTGCGGACGGCGCGCCACCGGTCAGCGTGAACGCGAGGAAGTCGTCGAGCAGCGCGGCGGCCATACGGGCATCAGCGCTGGAAGTCATACAGCGAACCGACGCGCAGGATCTGCGTGAGCTCGTCGAGCGCCGTGCGCGATTCGTCGAGCAGCGCCGGATCGGCGAGGTCTTCCGGTGCGAGGCGATCGCGATAGTGCCGGTCGATCCAGGTATCGAGCGACGCGAACAGCGTGTCGTTGATCCACACGTTCGACGTGACGGCCGCGCGTTCCGCGTCGTTCAGCACGACGCGCAGGCGCAGGCACGCCGGGCCACCGCCGTTCTTCATGCTCTCGCGCAGGTCGAACACGAGCACGTCGCGAATCGGGCCGTTGCCGGCCGCGAGTTCGTCGAGATAGGCCGCAACGTTCCCGTTCTCGCGGCATTCCTGCGGCACGACGAGCACCTGCGAGCCGTCCGCGCGCGACAGCAGCTGGCTGTTGAACAGATACGACGTCACCGCGTCGTTCACGCTCACGGCGGCCTCCGGCACCTCGATCACGTTCAGGCGCGCGCCGCGCGCGTCGAGCGCGGCGGTCAGCGTGTCGTAGATCGCCTGCTTGTTGACGAACGCGCGCTCGTGCGTGAACAGCGTGTCGCGGTTGCCGACCGAAATCACGTCGTTGTGGAACACACCTGCGTCGATCACGTCCGGATCCTGCTGAGCGTAGACCGTCGCTTCTTCGGCGAGCCCGTGGCGATGCGCGACCGCACGGCTCGCCTCGAACGTCTGGCGCGCCGGGAAGCGCTTCGGCTCGGGGCCGCGGCGATATTCCGCGCGACCGTACACGAAGAACTCGATGCCCGGCTTGCCGTATTCGGCGCAGAAGCGCGTATGGTTCGCCGCGCCTTCGTCGCCGAGTGCCGGCGTGCCGGTCAGCGCCTCATGCACCGCGAAGTGCGCGGGATCGGCGAACAATGTCGACAGCGTGCGGCGCGTCGCTTCGTGCTCGATCGCGCGATGCAGCTTGCTGCACAGGTTCGCCGGCGTGAAGTGCACGCGGCCATCGCTCGTATCGGCCGACGGGCTGACGGTGGCCGCGTTCGCGGTCCACATCGCCGACGCCGAGCTCGCCGCGGCGAGCAGCTCGGGCGCCTGCTTCGCGGCCTTCGCGATCACGTCCGCGTCCTTGCCCGAGAAGCCGAGCTCGCGCAAGAGGCGCAGCGACGGCCGCTCCTGCGGCGGCAGCACACCTTGCGCGAAGCCGAGATCCGCGAGCTGCTTCATCTTGCGCAGCCCCTGCTTGGCCGCGGCCTTCGGGTTCGCGGCCGACTTTTCGTTGTTGAGCGACGCCACGTTGCCGAACGACAGCCCGGCGTAGTTGTGGGTCGGGCCGACGAGCCCGTCGAAATTGGCTTCTTGTGCGTTCATCGTCGTTCCCTCGATCAGAAATGCAGGCCCGGCGACAGGCTCGCGGGCAAGGTCAGTTGCGTGCTTTCCACCGACGCCATCGGATACGCGCAATAGTCGGCCGCGTAGTACGCGCTCGGGCGATGGTTGCCCGAGCGGCCGGTGCCGCCGAACGGCGCCGCGGACGACGCACCATTGGTCGGCCGGTTCCAGTTGACGATCCCGGCGCGAATCGTGCGACGGAAGTGTTCCCACGCGTGCGCGTCGTCGGCGAGCAGGCCGGCGGACAGGCCGAACGCCGTGTCGTTCGCGCGCGCGATCGCATCGTCGAACGTCGCGTAGCGCACGATCTGCGCGAGCGGGCCGAAGTGTTCCTCGTCCGGCAGGTTCGCGACGCCCGTCACGTCGACGATCGCCGCGTTCACGAAGCCGAGGCGCGGATCGCGCTGCGTCATCGCGATGATCGGTTTCGCGCCCTGCTCGATCAGGTGCGACTGCGCGTCGACGAGCTTCGCCGCCGCACGCGCCGAGATCACCGCGCCCATGAACGGCTGCGGATCGGCGTCGAACACGTCGGCCGTGATCTTCGACGTGACGTCGGCGAAGCGCGCGAGGAAGCGATCGCCGAACGTGCCCTGCGGCACGAAGATGCGGCGCGCGCACGTGCAGCGCTGGCCGGCCGACAGGAACGCCGACTGGATCGTGTGATGCACGGCCGCGTCGATATCTTCGACTTCGCCGATCACGAGCGGGTTGTTGCCGCCCATCTCGAGCGCGAGCACGATTTCCGGACGGCCGCCGAACTGCTTGTGCAGCAGCGTGCCGGTGTCCGAGCTGCCCGTGAAGAACAACCCGTCGATCTGCCGATGGTTCGCGAGCGCGATGCCGGTATCCTTCTCGCCCTGCACGAGGTTCAGCACGCCGTCCGGCAGGCCGGCTTCCTTCCACACTTCGACCGTCGCGCGCGCGACGCCCGGTGCGAGCTCCGACGGCTTGAACACGACCGCATTGCCGGCGATCAGCGCGGGCACGATATGGCCGTTCGGCAAGTGACCGGGGAAGTTGTACGGGCCGAACACCGCGACGACGCCGTGCGGGCGGTGACGCAGCACCGCGACGCCGTCGGCCATGTCCTGGCGCTTCTCGCCGGTGCGTTCCTGGTAGGCCTGGATCGAGATGCCGACCTTCGCGGCCATCGACGCGACTTCGGTGCGCGCTTCCCACAGCGGCTTGCCCGTCTCGCGGCCGATCGCGGTCGCGATCGTTTCCTTGCGCTCGTTGAGCAGCGCGGCGAATCGCTTGACGATCGCGCAGCGCGATTCGAAGTCGAGCGCCGACCAGCCGGCGAATGCGCGGCGCGCGCTCGCGACCGCGCGGTCGACGTCGGCCGCCGACGCGCTCGCGCCCTGCCACGCGATCTCGTCGGTGCCCGGGTTGCGCGAAGCGAACACGGGGCCCGAGCCTGCGACCCAGGCGCCGTCGATGAAGAGTTCCGTCATGATTCGTTTATCCCTGTTTGACTTTGAGCGGCAGCACGCGCACCGGATCGCCGGCCTTCACGTCGAGCGCGACGGCATCGTCGGCCGACAGCACGAACGAGCCGTTCGCGACCACGCCCGGCGCGACGCCGACGCGGAAATCGGTGAGCGACGTGTTCGACACGAGCGAACGTGGTGCGTCGCCGCCTGCATCCGGCACGCCGATCGCGACCGGCACGACGACGCTCTCGCGCACCGTGCGCAGGTCGTTGACGTGGCATTCGAGCACGGGGCCCGCGTCGAAGATGTCGACGTGATTCTGGTAGCGCAGCCCTTCCGCTTCGAGCATCTTGCGGGCCGGCAGCGTGTCGCGGTGCGTGAGACCGACCGCATCCTGCGCGTCCTGCGGCAGCAGGTCGACGTACACCGGGTAGCGCGGCATCAGTTCCGCGAGGAACGACTTGCGGCCGTGCGAACTGAGATAGTCGGCCGCGTTGAAATCGATCTGGTAGAAGTGCGAACCGACCGCGCGCCAGAACGGCGACGTGCCGTCTTCGTCGAAGTGGCCGCGCAATTCCGCGCAGATGCGCTCCGGAAAGCGTTCGCGGAACTGCGCGATGAACATGAAGCGCGAGCGCGACAGCAGGCCGCCCACGCCGCCCGTGCGATAACGCGGGCTCAGGAACAGCGAGCACACTTCCGCATAGCCCGTCAGGTCGTGCGAGATGTTCAGCGCGGACATCCGCGTCCACACGCCGAGTTCCTGGCTCGCGTGCACGACCGTGCTCACGCGGTAGTTGTAGAACGGTTGTTCGAGGCCGACCTGCGATTCGATCCCGCACACGCCTGCAATGTCGCCCGTCTTCGATTCTTCCATCACGAAGAAGTAGCCGGCTTCGCCGGGCGCCGCCTCGCCCGCGAGCGTGCGGCGCGTGCGCTCGATGCGCGCGGCGAGCGCGTCGCGGTCGGGCTTGAACGTGGTCAGGCCCGGCCCGGTTTCCTTCGCGAGCGACACGAGCGCGTCGACGTCGCCCGTTTGTACGACCCGAACGACGATCATGCTGCGTCTCCCTTCAAATCTTCATCGTCGCGACGATGCAGCGGCACGCAGCGCACGACATCGCCATCCTTCACATCGAGCGCCGCGCGCACGTCGCCGGCCAGCGGCGCGTCACCCGCATCGCCCGGCAGGTCGGCCAGCACACAGCGGAACGATTCGCCGCTGCCCGTCGACACCATGTATGCGACATCGCCCTGCTGGTGCGCGGCCTCGCGCACGATGCGCTCGGCGCCGTGCTTCACGCACGCGGTGCGATCGACCTGCGCGGTCAGCACCGGGCCCGCGTCGAAGATGTCGACGAAGCGGTCGGGCTCGAAGCCTTCCTCGAGATGGATGTCGTACGCGAGCAGCGCCGATTCGTTCGGCTCGCCGAGCACGCGCTGCGCGGCTTCCGGCAGCAGCGGCACGTAGAGCGGATAGGCCGGCATCACTTCCGCGATGAAGGTACGACTGCGGCCGCCCGACGCGATGTCGACGTCGGTGAAGTTGCGGCCGAAGAACTTGCGGCCCACCGCTTCCCAGAACGGCGATGCGCCGTTGCCGTCGCTCACGCCGAGCAGCAGCGTGAACACTTCCGGCGTGAAGCGGCGGCGGTTCGCGGCGATGTACATCATCCGCGCACGCGAGATCAGGTGCGCGGCCGCGTCGCCGCGCAGCGACGGATCAACGTAGAAGCCCGCCAGCCGGCTCTTGCCGGTCAGCTCGTGCGACATCGTGAGCGCGTGGATCTTGCGGTTCACGTGCAGCTCGCGCGACGCGTGGATCAGTGCGTCGTTTCGGAATGCGTAGAACGGTTCCGAATAGCCGGCCGCGGCCACGATGCTCGCCGTGCCGAGCAGCTTGCCGGTCGACGAATCCTCGAGCACGAAGAGGTAGAACTCCTCGCCGGCGAAGTCGACGTCCGCGCGAAACGAATCCTCGGAGAGCGCCACGCGCGCCTCGAGCGCCGCGCGGTCGTGCGGCAGCGAGTGCAGGACCGGCTGCGCGGTGCGCGCCATGTGCGCGAGCGCATCGAGATCCGTGAGTTTGCCGGGGCGAACAAATAGCATCGTCGTTCCTGTCTGCGATGGGTGCGCCGATCAGCGCGCGGTGGCTTCCTGGGCGGCGAGCACTTGTTCGACTGCCTTTTCGAAGCGCTTCATGCCTTCGTCGAGCAGGTCGAACGGGATCACCAGCGACGGGACGAAGCGCAGCACGTTCGGGCCGGCGATCAGCATGATCAGGCCGTTCTCTGCTGCTGCGGTGACGAAGTCCTTCGCGCGGCCGTCGAACGCGGCGGTGAGTTCCGCGCCGACGAGCAGGCCCTTGCCGCGCACGTCCTTGAAGATACCGAAGCGCGCGTTGATGCGCTCGAGCGCGCCCTTCAGGCGCACGCTGCGTTCGCGCACGCCTTCGAGCAGTGCCGGGTCGCCGATCAGTTCAACGACCTTGTCGGCGATTGCCGATGCGAGCGGGTTGCCGCCGTACGTCGTGCCGTGCACGCCGACCTTGAAGTGCGCGGCCAGTTCGTTCGTCGTCAGCATCGCGCCGATCGGGAAGCCGTTGCCGAGCGCCTTCGCGGTCGTCAGGATGTCCGGCGTGACGCCGGTATCCATGTAAGCGTAGAACTGGCCCGTGCGGCCGACGCCCGTTTGCACTTCGTCGAAGATCAGCAGTGCGTCGTTGGCGTCGCAGGCTTCGCGCAACGCCTTCAGGAAGGCCGGATCGGCCGGGATCACGCCACCTTCGCCTTGCACGGGCTCGACGATCACCGCGCAGGTTTGCGGGCCGATCGCGGCCTTGGCGGCTTCGATGTCGTTGTATGGGAGGTGCGTGATGCCGGCCGGCACGGGGCCGAAGCCTTCCGAGTACTTCGGCTGGCCGCCGACGCTGACCGTGAAGAACGTGCGGCCGTGGAACGACTGCACGAACGAGATGATTTCGGCTTTATCGGCGCCGTGGCGATCGAATGCGACTCGGCGAGCGAGCTTCAGTGCGGCTTCGTTCGCTTCCGCGCCCGAGTTCGCGAAGAATGCGCGGTCGGCGAAGGTCAGCGATTCGAGGCGCTTTGCGAGGCGCAGCACCGGCTCGTTCGTGTAGCCATTGCCGATGTGCCAGAGCTTGCGGCTTTGTTCGTCCAGGACTTTCAGCAGTTCCGGGTGGCCGTGGCCGAGCGACGTCACGGCGATACCGCACGCGAAATCGATGTATTCGCGGCCGGCCGTGTCCCACACGCGGGAGCCCTCTGCGCGATCCGGCACGAACGGCGCGGGGGAAAATACCGGCACCATCACTTCATCGAATGTCTGGCGGGTCACGGTCGAGGTCGTCATGGTCGTTCCTTTCGGTTTCGTAAGAGGGTTCAACAGGATCAAGTTTAGGTAAGGGTGACGCAAGCGTCTTGCGGAATTGCGACGGGTTCTATCGGAAGCGGATAGTTCGCTTTATTTTGCCCTCCCGGCGGGGGGCTTCGTGTTTTCGTGTCTCGTTTTTTTGGGGGTTTTGGGTGGTTTGCTTGCCGTTTGGCGTGAAGCACCTGGGATCGTGAAGCACCTGTGATCGTATCGGTCTATTAGTGTCGCCCCTGCGCGGGGCGGCGGTTACTTTTCTTTGTCTTGCCAAAGAAAAGTAACCAAAAGAAAGGCGCTGTGAAAACGCATGACTTCCCGGTGCCATGGTCATCGGAGTGGCCCTCGCCTAAGTGTCCGCGCCAGTCAGGAAAACGGAGTGGTTCGAGCAATGGTTCTGACGCCACTCACCACCCAACAGAGCGGTATACCGCCCGCAAGCTCCGCCCTCGCTTCGCTCGGCCGACAGGTACACACCCCCTCTAGCAGCACAATCGGAATATCACCCAAAACCCGATACGTACGCGGTCCTCACCTCTCGCTGCAGAAAAAGAGGGACATACTCACCAACACGAAAACACTCGCCCTCATAGCGCCGTTGAGCAGCGATAACAGGCAACCGGCCCGGTCGTCAGAGGGGCGTGATTGGTCAGAGTATCGGACCCGACGTGCTGCGCGGGCGGAAGCACATGAGTGCCAACCACGCGACTTGAAGCACCTTGCAACCGAGCGAAGCGAGGATGGAGCTTGCGGGCGGTATACCGCTCTGTTGGGTGGTGAGTGGCGTCAGAACCATTGCTCGAACCACTCCGTTTTCCTGACTGGCGCGGACACTTAGGCGAGGGCCACTCCGATGACCATGGCACCGGGAAGTCATGCGTTTTCACAGCGCCTTTCTTTTGGTTACTTTTCTTTGGCAAGACAAAGAAAAGTAACCGCCGCCCCGCGCAGGGGCGACACTAATAGACCGATACGATCACAGGTGCTTCACGAAAACCGCAAGCAAACCACGAAACCACGAATCAATCCTTCCCCTCCCGCTCAACCAACGCGCCCCCGCGAGGCTCCCCCCCGGTTTGCTTTTCGAGCCACGCTCGCCGATCTTCCCGAGGCGTAACACCGAACCTCTCCCGATAGGCATTGGAAAAATGCGCAGCAGAAGAAAACCCACAGGCGAGGCTGACTTGAACGACCGATTTGCTCGTGCGCTGCAACTGGGTCCGAGCCTTGAGCAACCGAAGATTGAGGTAATACTTCGAGGGCATCGCCCCAAGATACTGCCGAAACAACCGCTCTAACTGTCGGCGCGAAACGCCGACCAATTCGGCGATCTCATCGGTCGTCAGAGGATCCTCGACATTGGCTTCCATGAGCAGCAACGCATCGTTCAACCGCGGATGCCGCTCGCCGGGCGCGGTCACGAAAGGAATCCGCTGACGTTCCTCGCCACTGCGCAAGGTCCCGGCGCCCAGCGCATCGGCAATCCGCTCGCCCAGATCGGGCCCATGCTCCCGGCCAATCATGGCCAGCATGAAATCCACGGTAGCCTGCCCACCCGCGCACGTCGCGCGATCCCGATCGATCTCGAAGATCTGCTGCGTGACGATCGAGCGCTCGAACTGCTCGGCGAACTGCTGATACGTTTCCCAGTTCACGCTCACGCGATACCCGGAAAGCTGCCCGGCCATCGCCAGCCACCACACGCCATGATGAATGCCGGTCACGACCGGCGTGCGCTGCCCGACCCGCGCGAGACTCGCGAGAAACAGCCGGTAATCGGCGAACTGCTGGAACCGCTCGGACACGACGATCAGCCAGTCGCACGCGATCGCATCGTTGAACGCCGCATCGGCATGCCATTGCGCGCCGCCCGCGAGCGTCACGGGCCGCCCGTCCCACGAACACACCTGCCAGCGATACAGCAGCCGCCCGTCGATCTCGTTCGCGAGGTTCAACGCATCGACGATCGGACCCACGCCCGACATCGACACGGGCGGCAATGCAACGATCGCCACCTGCGTCGTGCGGGTGGCGCCTGCGGGACGAGACACCGGTACCACGGTTGAAACCTGCCCTGTCGCGTTACTTGAGACTGCCCGACAGGAACTGCTTGAGCCGCTCGCTCTGCGGGCGTACCAGCACTTCCTTCGGATCGCCCTCTTCCTCGGTCCGCCCCTGATGCAGGAACATCACGTGATTCGACACGTTGCGCGCGAAACCCATCTCGTGCGTGACGACGATCATCGTGCGGCCTTCCTCGGCGAGCTTCTGCATCACCTTCAGCACTTCGCCCACCAGCTCCGGGTCGAGCGCCGACGTCGGCTCGTCGAACAGCATCACGTCCGGATGCATCGCCAGCGCGCGTGCAATCGCCACGCGCTGCTGCTGACCGCCCGACAGGTGCGACGGATACTGCTTCTCGACGCGCGGCGCGAGGCCGACTTTCTCGAGATACGCGCGTGCACGCTCCTCGGCTTCCTTCTTCGAAATGCCGAGCACGTGCACCGGCGCTTCCATCACGTTCTCGAGCACGTTCATGTGCGCCCACAGATTGAAGTGCTGGAACACCATCGCGAGCTTCGTGCGAATCCGCTGCAGTTGCTTGTGATCGGCGACTTCGAGCGCCCCGGCGCGGTCGGTCTTCGTGCGCACGGTCTCGCCGTCGACGACGATCTGCCCCGCATTCGGCCGTTCGAGAAAATTGATGCAGCGCAGGAACGTGCTCTTGCCCGAGCCGCTCGCGCCGATGATGCTGATGACGTCACCGGCCTTCGCGTTCAGCGATACGCCCTTGAGCACTTCGTTGTCACCGTAGCGCTTGTGAATGTCGATCGCGGCAAGCTTGACGGAAGCGGCAGCGCTCGTTTGAGTGATCTCGGCCAACTGGCTCTCCTCGAAGTGATTCAATGACGGGCGGCCGCGAGATACGCAAGCCAGTGGCGCTCCGCGCGGCGAAACGCCGCGACGAGTGCGAAAGATACCGCAAGATAGATCAGCGCGGCGATTCCGAACGACTGGAACGCCATGTAGGTCGCGGAATTCGCGTCGCGCGCGACCTTCAGGATGTCCGGTACGGTCGCCGTGAACGCAACGGTCGTCGCGTGCAGCATCAGGATCACTTCGTTGCTGTACAGCGGCAGCGCGCGGCGCAGCGCCGACGGCAGGATCACGCGGCGGTACATCGTGAACGGCGACATCCCGTATGCGCGCGCGGCCTCGACCTCGCCGTGCGGAATCGCGCGGATCGCCCCCGCGAAGATCTCGGTGGTGTACGCACAGGTGTTCAGCGCGAACGCGAGAATCGCGCAGTTGAAGCCGCTGCGGAAGAACGCATCGAGCAGCGAATGCGAACGCACGAACTCGAGGCTGTACATGCCCGTGTACAGCAGCAGCAACTGCACGTAGAGCGGCGTGCCGCGGAATACGTACGTGTAGAACCGCACCGGCGTCGACACCCACTTGTTCCTCGACACGCGCGCAACCGCGAGCGGCACCGCGCACACGAAGCCGAGCGAAATCGACGCGACGAGCAGCCACAGCGTCACCGCGAGGCCGGAGAGGCGCTGGCCGTCCCAGTAAAGGAACGCCTGGCCGAATTCCTGAAGGATCTCGATCATAGTTCTGCGTGCCGCACGCCCATGGAATATCGCTTCTCGAGCTGGATCAGCACGAGGTTGGAAACGGTCGTGATCGCGAGATAGATCAGCGCCGCGACGAGGATGAAGAAGAACATGTTGAACGTGCTCTTGCCGGCGTCCTGCGCGGCCTTCACGACGTCCGCCAGGCCGATGATCGACACCAGCGCGGTGGCCTTCACGAGCACCTGCCAGTTGTTCCCGATCCCGGGCAATGCAAAGCGCATCATCTGCGGAAACATGATCCGCGCGAACACGCGCGCGCCGCTCATCCCGTAAGCCGCACCGGCTTCGAGCTGGCCGCGCGGCACCGACAGGAACGCGCCGCGGAACGTCTCGGTGAAGTACGCACCGTAGATGAAGCCGAGCGTCAGCACGCCGGCCACGAACGGGTCGATGTCGATCTGGTCCCAGCCGACGAAGTCGGTGAACTGGTTCAGCCAGATCTGGATGCTGTAGAACAACAGCAGCATCAGGACGAGATCGGGCACCGAGCGGATCAGCGTCGTATAACCGGTCGCGATCGCTCGCAGCACCCGGTTGTGCGACAGCTTCGCCACCGCGCCGATCAGCCCCAGCGCCACCGCAGTGGCGAGCGACAGCACCGACAGCTCGATGGTCTGCACGGTGCCGGCCCAGAGGACGGGACCAAAGCCGTAAAGGAACACGCGCGTCTCCAGAGTTGGAATGGATGCCGACGCGTATGCCTGTCCCGCGCCGGGCTGACGCGGATAGTCGCAAGCGAAATTGATTGTCTCAAATCACCTTGCATGCGATTGCTGCGTCGCAGCAATCCGCCCCACCATTTACAACTCCGGCCTACAACCCTGTTTCAAAAGGAAAAAAGCCGCTCCCTGACAACCGGATAACGGGCAGGGAAGCGGACTTTTTGCAATTTTCCGGTCGCTTTTTCGATATAGCGCCGAAGCGGGCTGCGGCTGCGGTTATCGCCCCTTCAGGATGTCGGAGCGCGAAGTCGTATAGACAAGCCCGTCCGGACCGAAATGGACGTTGAAGAATGCGTCGGTGTTGACGCCGTCCTCGAGCCAGCGCCAGCTCCAGACCGTCTCGGGCTTGAGCGGATACTGCGCGATGTCGCCCGGCTTGCCGAGCAGGCGCCGCACTTCGTCCTCGTTCATCCCCGGGCGCACCTTCGCGAAATTCTCGGCGGTCAGCACCTGCGTCGCGCCCGTATAGCGGCCGTTCGCATCGAGATCGACGAACCACGTCTGGTTGCCCATCGGGCCGCGCGGGTATTCGAGACGCTTCGAGCCGTCGGTGAAGTCACGCTCGGTCTCGGGCTTGCCCATCGTGCCGCGCACGTCGGCCTCGGTCGATTCGCCGACCTTCAGCCCCTTCAGCAGCAGCGGCGCGGGCTTGATCGCGTTGAAGAAGTCCCTGATACGTTGCACGTCGAGGTTGCCTTGCTTGTCGTCGCAGCCGGTCAGCGCCAGCGCGGCGGCCAGCATCGTGACGGGAAGCAGCCGGAAACGGAAATTCATCGGAAGAAATGCGCGTCGAGAAAACACGCGCCAAGGATACCCGCGCGACGCCAAAAGCGCGAGACGGGCGCGCGGCCCGTCTCGTGTTAATGCATCGTTTCGGTCTCGGCCACGCGGCTCGTCGCTTGCGGCGCGCGCGGCACGGCCGGCGGCGCACTGATGCGACGCCGCGTGCGCACGAGTTCGGCGAGTTGCCACGAACCGAGCGCCAGGCAGCCGAACAGCACCTCGCGGCCGCGCTTGACCAGCGCGAGCGACAGCGCCGTCTCGCGGTCGACGCCGAACATCTGCGCGAGCAGCACGACCGTCGCCTCCTGCACGCCGAGGCCGCCCGGCACCATGAACGCCGCATGACGCACGGCCTGCGTCATCGCCTCGATCGCGATCGCGCCGCCGATCGACACCGGATGGCCGAGCAGCGCGAGCGCCCAGTAGATCTCGAGCGCGCCGAGCACGTAGCCGGCCAGTTGCCAGAAGAATGCGCTGAACAGCAGGCCCGTGCGCGACATCAGCCCATCGATGTCGGCATCGAGCCGCTTGCCGTCGACACCCTGCAACAGCCGGTGCGAGTCGCCGAGCAGGCGGCCCGCGAAACGCTCGATCGCATGGAAGATGCCGCCGCGACGCATCAGCACGACGCCGAGCACCGGCAGCGGCAGCGTGAGCAGCAGCGCGAGGCCGATCGTGCCGCCGCCCATGTTGTCCGTCGTCGAAAGCAGCAGCACGAGGCCGAGCGCCGCGAACGCATACTGGACGACGATCGTCACGAGCACCTCGACGATCACCGATGCCGTCACACGGCTCGCGTCGGGCACCTGCCAGCGCGCAAGCCGGATGCCGACCAGTTCGCCGCCGATCCCGACCACCGGCAGCAGCCGGTTCACCGCTTCGCGGACCGTGGCAATCCACCACAGGAACGGCAGCGATGAGCGCTTGTCGAGCAGCAAGTGCCACGCATACGCATCGAGCAGCAGCGGCAGCGCATGGAACGGCACGAGCCACAGCAGCGCGTAACCGGCGCGCGCGAGCATCTGCGACACGTCGCCGATACCTTCGTGCAGCCCCAGCGCGAGCAGGATGCCGATACCGAGCGGCCAGCCGAGCCATTTGATCCACTTGGTCATGACGGCTGCGCCCCCGGTGCACGCGACGCTTGTGCGCCGCACCGTGCCGCGGGCTGACCGAACACGTCGGCAAAGCCGCCGGTCGCGACGCCTGCGGCCTTCAGCGCGGCCGCGACGCGCGGCGACAGCAGCGCGTCGAGTTCGTCCACCGGACGGTAGCCGGCCATCGTCGGCGTGATCGGGCCGTCGCCGGCTTCGGCCGGATGGCAGTAGATCTCGCCGACGCCCGGCGGCAGCTTGGCCAGCGCGTCGAGCAACACGGCCTCGTCCATCGCGCCCGTATGCTCGATCCCGACCACGTAGTCGTTGTGTGCGAGCCCCGCGCGGTCGAGCCGCGCGCGCACGAGCGCGATCCACGGCTTGAGCAGCGCGGGGGCGCTCGTCTCGTACGGCAGCCGCACCGCGCGCAGCCCGTAGTCGCGGCCGATCTCGATGATCATCGACAGCACGGTCGGATGCAGGTGGAAATGCTTGTGCGCGTTCACGTGGTCGAGCGGCAGGCCGCTCGCCGCGAACGCGTCGAACTGCGCGCGAATCTCGCGGCGCAGCTGCGCCCGCACGTGCGGCAGGAAGAAGAAGCGGCAGCCGTCCTTCGCCATCGCATCGTCGAAGCGCCCGTCGGGGCCGACGAGCGCGGCGATCTCATGCGCGGGCAGCGTGGCCGGTCCGTCCGCGAGGACGAGATGCAGGCCGACCGCGAGCGACGGCAGCCGCCGCGCGCGTTCGATTGCATCCTGCGCGGCGGGCGCGCCGACCATCAGGCTCGCGGCGTTCAGCACGCCGTCGCGGTGCGCGCGCTCGACCGCCGCGTTGACGCGCGGGTGCAGCCCGAAGTCGTCCGCGGTGAAGATCAGCGCCCGCGCCGCCCGCTGCGTCGTCACGAATCAGGCCTCGTGTGCGCGCAGGAAGCGGAAGAACTCGACGCCTTCGCGCAGGCGGCGCTTCATCATGTCCCAGCTCGTCAGCATCTCGCGGACGATCTCCCAGATCTTCGACGGACGGAAGTAGAACTGGCGATAGAACTGCTCGAGATGGTGATAGATCTCGTCGCGCGACAGGTGCGCATAGCCGATCGCCGCGAGCTGCACGCCTTCCTTGCTCACCAGGTTGATGGTCTTGTTCTCTTCCATCCAGCCGTTTTCCACGGCCTGCTTGTAGAGCGTCGTGCCCGGATACGGCGCGGCGAGCGACACCTGGATCGTGTGCGGATTGATTTCCTTCGCGTACTCGATCGTCTTCTTGATGGTCTCCTGCGTCTCGCCCGGCAGGCCGAGGATGAAGGTGCCGTGGATCTTGATGCCGAGCTTCTTGCAGTCCGCGCTGAAGCGGCGCGCGAAATCGGTGCGCACGCCCTTCTTGATGTTCACGAGGATCTGGTCGTCGCCGGATTCGAAGCCGACCAGCAGCAGGCGCAGGCCGTTTTCCTTCATGACCTTGAGCGTCTTGTACGGCACGTTCGCCTTCGCGTTGCACGACCACGTGATGCCGAGCTTGCCCAGGCCGATGGCGATGGCCTCAGCGCGCGGCAGGTCGTCGGTGAAGGTGTCGTCGTCGAACATCAGTTCCTTCACTTCCGGCATGTTGTCGCGGATCCACTTCGCTTCCGCGAGCACGTTCTCGACCGAACGCGTGCGATAGCGATGGCCGCTGACCGTCTGCGGCCACAGGCAGAACGTGCAGCGCGACTTGCAGCCGCGGCCCGTATAGATCGATACGTACGGATAGTTGAGGTAGCCGATGAAGTAGTTGTCGATCTTCAGGTCGCGCTTGTAGACGGGCGCGACGAACGGCAGTTCGTCCATGTTCTCGAGGATCGGACGCGCTTCGTTGTGCTCGATCGAGCCGTCCTTCGCGCGCCAGCTCAAGCCCTTGATCTCGGGGAACGGCTTGCCTTCGGCGATTTCCTTGCAGGTGTAGTCGAATTCCTCGCGGCACACGAAGTCGATTGCCTCGCTCGCCGTGAGCGAGTTGTGCGGATCGACCATCACCTTCGCGCCCACCATGCCGACCAGCATCGACGGCTTCATCTTCTTGAGATCCTGCGCGAACATCGCGTCGGTCGGGAACGACGGCGTGCTCGTGTGGATGATCACGAGGTCGTAGTCGTTCGCGATCTTCAGCGTTTCCTCGACCGACAGGCCGTCGGCCGGTGCGTCGACGACGCGGCTGCCCGGCACGAGCGCGGCCGGCTGGGCAAGCCACGTCGGATACCAGAAGGAACGGATTTCGCGCTTCGCCTGATAGCGCGAGCCGGCTCCGCCGTCGAAGCCGTCATACGAAGGGGCCTGCAAGAACAGCGTTTTCATGAATGCTCCGGTAGCCTGCATAGTTCGATTCGTCACAACGATTCAGTCAAAAAACCGCGGGCCGCCGTACCGGCGCCCGCCTCTCTGTCATGTCGCGCCGCGCGGCCTCGCCGCGCAGCGCGTCTCGGCCCTCGGGCCGGGTTCGGTTGGAGCGGCCCTAGCGGCCGTCCACTGCTTCCACTGCCGCCGTCGCGCGTTCGCCGCCGACGACCGTCATCCGCGCGCCGCGCCACACGACGTGCGTGCCGAACGCGGCCGCGAGCCATTCGAGCGCGAGCAGCGTGTCGCGCACCGCGACGAGCGGCAGGTCGCGCCAGAACGCGAGCCAGCCGTCCTCGCCGCGCGCGTGCAGCACGAGCCGCCCGAACGCGCCCACCACGGCCGCCCAGCCCGCCAGCGAGCCGGCGAAGGTTCCATCGAGGCGCAGCGCGAGCGCCGCGCCGATTGCGAGCCACGGCACGGTAAACGTAATGAACAGGAACGTGAAGCCGGCCGGGTTCAGCGAACGGATCGTGCGCAGCCAGCGCGTTTCGCGGTGCCACAGCGGCCCGAACGACGGTTCGATCACGTCGGTCGCGACCTCGACCTCCGACAGCACGGTGCGTCGCCCGAGGCGGCGCGGCAGCTCGGCCAGCCAGAAATCGTCGGCCAGTTCGTCCTTCAGCGCGGGAAAGCCGCCGATCCTGTCGAGCGTGTCGCGCGTCAGCGCGAGCGTCGCGCCGAAGCCGAAGCGGCTCGAGCGGCCAAGGTGCGTGATCCGGACCGACGGCGCGAACCAGGCGTCGACGAACTGTGCGCCGATCCGCGTCCAGAACCCGCCGACGCTGCGCGCATGATACAGGCACGTGACGACCCCCACCGACACGTCGGCGAGCGGCGCCGTCACGCGCTCCAGATAGTCGGGCTTCACCGCGATGTCGCTGTCCGCTATCACGATGCGGCCGTACTTCGCGCGCTCGGCAAGGTTGATCAGGTTGGCGACCTTCAGGTTCTTGCCGTGCACGCGCGCATCGACCACGAGCGTGATGTCGCACTCGGGATAATCGGCGCGCAGCCGTTCGACCACGGCAATGGCCGGATCGGCCGCCGACGCGACGCCGAACAGCACTTCATAACGCGGATGGCGCTGCTCGCAGAACGTCGCGAGGTTTTCGTACAGGTGCGGCTCCGCGCCGCACAGCGGCTTGAGCACGCTGACCGGCTCGAAGCCGTCGCGCATGGCCGTGCGCGGCGTACGCGGCCGCGGTGCGAACGCGGCGACGAGCGCATAGCCGGCCGCGGCCAGCGTGAAGACGATCAGGAGCCAGTCGAGCATCGTTGCGGTTGCCGTCATGCGCGACGCCTCCCGGCGACCTTAACGCCATGAAGAACGCCTGAGCATGATTGAGCGTGATTCGGTATTCCGACAACGACGAACGCGGGCACGACCCGACTCCTTGTTCCAGCAGCGTCTGTATATGAGGGAGGCCCGACCCATCCTTCGGGTATGGCCATGCCCGGCTTCGCGTGGCGCATCTCCGCGCGACACCCGGACGGGATACGGGAAGACTCGTATGGCTACCTTCGGCACAACATGGGCAGGCGCCGGATTTTAGCAGCCCGCGGCACCCCGCGCTCGGCACTACGAGAAACGGACTGGTGCAATTCCGGCAAAGCTGCGCAGTCGGCGAACCATTTGGGCACACCCGTGTTCACGTTAACGTAAGCGGTTTGCAGGCGTATTGCAGTATTGAAAATCAAACGTTTCGTGCAAATTTGTATGTCGATGCGGATTCACATCCAATCGCCGTAAAGATTGGTAATTAATCGGCGATTAGATTGATTTTTGCAACGACCACCCAAGTCGACCCTGCATCCCTGAAAGGCGCATGGGTATCGGGCCGCCCCCAGCACGTTCCGGTGCCCTTTGGCAAAATCCTCGGCATTTGTTGCGTAAGTGCATCACCCCGCTCCCCCGTTCGAAGGCCAACCGATGACTCCGTTTTCCGTACTCGACCTCGCCCCCATTCCGGCCGGCGCCGACGCCTCCCAGGCATTTCGCAACACCGTCGATCTCGCGCAGCATGCGGAACGTTGGGGTTACCAGCGTTACTGGCTCGCCGAGCATCACAACATGCCCGGCATCGCGAGCGCGGCAACCGCCGTCGTGATCGGCCACGTCGCGGGCGCCACGCAAACGATCCGGGTCGGGTCGGGTGGCATCATGCTGCCGAATCACGCGCCGCTCGTGATTGCCGAGCAGTTCGGCACGCTCGCGTCGCTGTATCCGGGACGCATCGATCTCGGCCTCGGCCGCGCGCCCGGCACCGACCAGACCACGTCGCGCGCGCTGCGCCGCGACCTGATCGGCAGCGCCGACTCGTTTCCGGATGATGTCGCCGAGCTGCAGCGCTACTTCGCGGAGCCCGTGCCCGGCCAGCGCGTGCGCGCAGTGCCCGGCGCAGGGCTCGACGTGCCCGTGTGGCTGCTCGGCTCGAGCCTGTTCAGCGCCCAGCTCGCCGCGATGCTCGGGCTGCCGTTCGCGTTCGCGTCGCACTTCGCGCCGGATTACCTGATGCGCGCGCTCGAGATCTATCGTGCGCAGTACCGGCCGTCGGCCGCATGGCCGAAGCCGCATGCGATGGTCGGCGTCAACGTGTTCGTCGCCGATACCGACGACGAGGCACGGCGCCTGTTCACGTCGCTGCAGCAGCAGTTCATCAATCTGCGGCGCGGCACGCCGGGCAAGCTGCCGCCGCCGGTCGACGTGCTCGAGGCCAACGAGCTGGAACTCGCGACCGTCGCGCATTCGCTGTCGTTCGCGGCGGTCGGCTCGCGCGACACGGTGCGCGACAAGCTGCGCGACCGCATCGCGCAAACGGGGGCCGACGAACTGATCGTCACCGCACAGATCTACGATCACGCGGCACGGCTGCGCTCGTTCGAATTGACCGCGCAGATCCGCGACGAACTCGCGAGCGAAACGCACTGACGGCGCGCGCCCGGGCCGCCCGCGGCCGGCCCCGCATCACTGCGGGTGCACGGCCTCGAGCCCGTCGAGCAGCGCCTTGTGGAAAGCGTCCGGGTCCTGGATCTGCGGCGCGTGCCCGAGCGCCGGGAACTCGACGAGCTGCGCGCCGGGGATCGCGGCCTGCGTGCGCTTCGCGAGTTCCGGGTAGCGGCCGAGCTTCGCATGCACGTCAGGCGGCGAGACATCCTTGCCAATCGCGGTCGTGTCCTTGTCGCCGATCATCAGCAGCGTCGGCACGCGGATCGCGCCGAGTTCATAGACCACCGGCTGCGTGAGGATCATGTCGTAGATCAGCGCGGAGTTCCACGCGACCGCATCGCGACCCGCGCCACGGTACATCCCGGCCAGCATCTGCACCCAGCGCTCGTACGACGGCGACCACTTGCCCGCGTAGTACGTGCCCTGCTCGTAGCGGCGGATGCCGTCGGCCGTGGTCTTCAGTTCGCGCGCATACCAGTAGTCGACCGGCAGCGGCGGCACGCCGAGCGCCTTCCAGTCCTCGAGGCCGATCGGGTTCACGAGCACGAGCTGGTCGGTCGCCTTCGGATACATCAGCGCGTAGCGCATCGCGAGCATCCCGCCCGTCGAGTGGCCGACGATCGTCGCCGACTTCACCCCCACCGATTCGAGCAGCGCGTGCGTGTTGCGCGCCAGTTGCTGGAAGCTGTACTGGTAACGATCGGGCTTCGACGACTTGCAGAAGCCGATCTGGTCCGGCGCGATCACGCGATAGCCGGCACGGCTCAGCACGCCGATCGTGTCCTCCCAGGTCGCCGCGCAGAAGTTCTTCCCGTGCAGCAGCACGACGGTGCGGCCGTTCGGGTGTGCCGGCTGCACGTCGAGATAGGCCATCTCGAGGGTTTCGCGCTGCGATACGAACGTGTACAGATGCACGGGTGCCGGATAGGTGAACCCTTCCAGGCGCGGGCCATACACGGGCCCGTCGTTGCCGGCGGGCGATGCGGCGGCCGCCGTGGCAGGCATGGCGCACACGGCGGCGACACCCATGCCGAGCACGGCGGCGCGCACGGCAAACAACATCTTGCGAATCGAAAGCATGGCGATCACGGTGATTGGAGACGCTCGCGGGCAGCCAGGCCGCCTCGCGCCCCGCGATTCTACGCGGTCACGCTGACGACGGCGCGCAACACTCCGGGGCCGCGCGACTTCCGCGCGCGCGACGAACTCGGGTATCGTGTGACGTGACCCTGAAACGCGTGCAGGCGATTCCCATGAAAAACGTCCTCAGCATTCAGTCGCACGTCATCTACGGCCATGCCGGCAACAGTGCGGCCGTGTTCCCGATGCAGCGCCTCGGCGTCAACGTCTGGCCGCTCAATACCGTCCAGTTGTCGAATCACATGCAGTACGGTCACTGGGCCGGCAGTGCGATCGATGCCGCGAAGATGGAGCAGCTCGTCGACGGCATCGCCGCAATTGGCGCACTCAAGCGCTGCGACGCCGTGCTGTCCGGCTTCCTCGGCTCGCCGCCGCAGGCGCGTGCGGCCGTCGAGATCGTCCGCACGGTGAAGGCGATGAATCCGAACGCGTGGTACTTCTGCGATCCGGCGATGGGCCAGACGGGCGGCATCCGGCCCGAGCCCGGCGTCGAGGAATTCATCGTCCAGGAGATGCCGGCGCTCGCGGACGGCATGTCGCCGAACCACAGCGAACTGCAGAAGCTCGCCGGGCGGCGCATCGAAACCGTCGCCGAAGCCGTCGACGCCTGCCGCGCGCTGATCCGCCGCGGCCCGCAGATCATCCTCGTCAAGCACCTGCACGACCGTAACAGCCCGGCCGATCGTTTCAACATGCTCGCCGTCACCGAAACGGAAGCATGGATCGGCCAGCGCCCGCTGTACGCGTTTCCACGCCACCCGGTCGGCGTCGGCGACCTGACCAGCGCGATCTTCGTCGCATGCCGGCTGCGCGGCGACTCCGTGCGCGCCGCGTTCGAGCATACGCTCGCGGCCGTGCATGCGGTCGTGAAGGCCACCTACGATGCGCGCCGCTACGAGCTCGAACTGGTCGCCGCGCAGGACGAAATCGCGCGCCCGAGCGAATGGTTCGGGGCGTGGGTCACGGACGCCTGACGCGCGGGCGTCGCCCTCCGCTTCATCGGCGCGCATCCCGCGCCGCTTTCCAGCCTCCCCCCGCCGCACCACGACCGCCGGCGACAGGTGTCCCGACGCTGCCTCGAGATCGCTTCGATGCGGATGCAAACGTTTCCGGACTTCACATGAATGACACCGATTCCTCGCTATGCTCGCGGCGGCACGACTCGACGCAGCCGCATCCTGCGACCCAGGCGCGCCCTTCCAGCAGGTCCCGCCAATCGGCTCCCCTTTAACGCACGATAACGACCATGACCCGATCGAACCGTCGTGACTTCCTGCGCGTCGCTGCCGGCACCGCCGGCGCCGCCGCGCTGAACCTGTTTCCGCCCGTGATTCGCGATGCGCTTGCGATTCCCGCGAACCGCCGCACCGGCACCATCCGCGATATCGAACACATCGTGATCCTGATGCAGGAGAACCGCTCGTTCGACCACTACTTCGGCACGATGCGCGGTGTCCGCGGCTTTGGTGATCCGCGCCCGCTGCGCCTCGCGAACGGCAAGTCGGTGTTCCACCAGCCGGTCGGCCCGGCCGAGCTGCTGCCATTCCATCCGGGCGCGGACAAGCTCGGCCTGCAGTTCCTGCAGGACCTGCCGCACGGCTGGCAGGACATGCATGCCGCCTGGAACAAGGGCCGCTACGACCAGTGGGTGCCGAACAAGGGCACCACGACGATGGCGTACCTGAAGCGTGACGACATTCCGTTCCACTACCAGCTCGCCGACGCGTTCACGATCTGCGACGCGTACCACTGCGCGATCCCGAGCTCGACCGATCCGAACCGCTACTACATGTGGACGGGCTACGTCGGCAACGACGGCACGGGCGGCGGCCCGGTGCTCGGCAACGAGGAAGCGGGCTACGGCTGGACGACCTATCCGGAAGTGCTGGAGAACGCCGGCGTCTCGTGGAAGATCTACCAGGACATCGGCACCGGCCTGAACGCCGCCGGGTCGTGGGGCTGGACGCAGAACCCATACATCGGCAACTACGGCGACAACTCGCTGCTCTACTTCAACCAGTACCGCAACGCGCTGCCCGGCACGCCGCTGTACGACAAGGCGCGCACCGGCACCAACATCAGCGCGGGCGGCACGCTGTTCGACGTGCTGCAGCAGGACGTGAAGAACGGCACGCTGCCGCAGGTGTCGTGGATCTGCGCGCCGGAAGCGTATTCCGAGCATCCGAACTGGCCGGCGAACTACGGCGCGTGGTACATCGAGCAGGTGCTGAAGGCGCTCGTGTCGAATCCGGAGGTATGGAGCAAGACCGCCCTTTTCATCACGTACGACGAAAACGATGGCTTCTTCGACCACGTGCAGCCGCCGTTCGCGCCGCAGTCGCGCGACAACGGACTGTCGACGGTCGCGACGACCAACGAGGTATTCCCCGGTGATGCATCGCACATGGCCGGCCCGTACGGGCTCGGGCCACGCGTGCCGATGCTCGTCGTGTCGCCATGGACGAAGGGCGGCTGGGTCTGCTCGCAGACCTTCGATCACACGTCGCTGCTGCAATTCATCGAAGCGCGCTTCGGTGCGCAGTATCCGGTCAAGGCCGGCAACATCTCGCCGTGGCGTCGCACGGTGTGCGGCGACCTGACCGCCGCGTTCGATTTCGCGACGGCCGACGCCGGCTGGCCGACACTGCCGGACACGAGCGGCTACGCGCCGCCCGACCGCCTGCGCCACCCCGACTACATCCCGGTGCCGCCGGTGCTGCAGAAGCTGCCGAAGCAGGAGGCCGGGCTGCGGCCGGCGCGCGCGCTGCCGTACGAGTTGTTCGTGCACGGCCGCGTCGAATCGGTGAACGGCCTGTTCCGGCTGACCTTCGCGAACACGGGCCGGGCGGGCGCCGCGTTCCAGGTGCAGTCGCGCAACCGTCTCGACGGCCCGTGGACGTATACGGTCGAAGCCGGCAAGCGGATCGACGACACGTGGAGCGCCGCCGCGTCGCTCGGCCTGTACGACCTCGACGTGTACGGCCCGAACGGCTTCTACTGCCATTTCCGCGGCCCGTTCGCGACCGGTGTCGGCAGCGCGAACGTGAACCCCGAGGTGATCTACGGCTACGACGTCGCGAACGGCAACATCACGCTGCGCCTGATGAACCGCGGCCACCAGGCCGTGCGGCTCAAGGTCACGAACGCATACGGCCACGGCCGCGCGCGCACGTTCGACCTCGCGCCGGGCCAGCAGATCGACGACTACTGGGATCTGCGCGGCAGCCACGGCTGGTACGACCTGACCGTCAGCGACGGCCGGCTGCTCGGCTTCCTGCGCCGCTTCGCGGGCCACGTCGAGACGGGCCGCCCGAGCACCAGCGATCCGCTGATCCGCACGCACGCATCGCACGACGATGCCGAAGCCGCATCGGACGCCCTGTCCGACTGACGGCGTCCGGTGCGCGGCGCGGCCCCGGCGGGCCGCGCCGCCTCCCTGCTCCTCACTCCCCCTCTCCACCCGCTCCGTTCGCGACGGGAAACTCCCGATACCGGCCGCCGCCGCACGCGCGGAAGCTATGCGCAAATCCTCACCGAATGCGCGGCAAATTGCCAAGACCCGGGCATATCGGCGACCTATATATCGAGGCAGTCGGGGCGCCTCACAAAGCCTGACGGGAGAATCTTCCGAGGATCACGATGCCGACCTCCCCGCCCGATTCCGAGAAGCGGTCGAACCGCCCGCCCGTCGCACGCGTCCGGCCCGCCCGAGCGCATGCGGTACTCACTCGCAGGTGTCGAACAAGAGGAACAACATGAAATTCCGTCATTCCGTGCTGTCGGTGTCGATTGCATCCGCGCTTGCCCTCCTCTCGCAACAGGCCGCCCAGGCCGCCGATACGACCGACGTGAAAGTCGGGTTCGCCGCGCCGCTCACGGGCGTGAACGCCGGTTACGGCAAGGACCTGCAAAACGGCGTGCAGCTTGCGCTCGACGATGCCGCCGCGCAGAAGGTGCAGATCGCCGGCAAGTCCGCACACTTCGACCTCGTCGTGCAGGACGACCAGGCCGACCCGCGCATCGGCGTGCAGGCCGCGCAGGCGCTCGTCGACCAGAACGTGTCGGTCGTGGTCGGCCACTTCAACTCGGGGACGACGATTCCGGCGTCGGTCGTCTACGACAAGGCCGGCATTCCGGTGATCGATCCGGCCGCCACCAACCCGACGCTCACCGCGCGCGGGCTCGCGAACATGTTCATGGTGATCGCGACCGACGGCCAGAACGCCGGCAACGCGGGCAAGTACGCGGTCGACGTGACGAAGGCGAAGCGCATCGCGATCATCGACGACCGCACCGCGTTCGGCCAGGGCGAGGCCGACGAGTTCGAGAAGGCCGTGAAGGCCGCCGGCGGGAACATCGTCGGTCGCGAATTCACCAGCAACCAGGCGGTCGACTTCCGCGCGCAGATCACGAGCCTGAAGGCCAGGAACCCCGACCTGATCTTCTTCGGCGGCCTCGACTCACTCGCCGCGAACTTCATCAAGCAGATGCGTCAGCTCGGGCTGAACGCGCAGTTCGTCGGCGGCGGCGGTGTGAAGGACAACGAGTTCATCAAGATCGCGGGCCCGGCCGCCGAAGGCGCGATGGCGTGGGAATACGGCCGGCCCCTCGACGAGCTGCCGCAAGGAAAGGATTTCGAACAACGCTTCAAGAAGCGCTTCGGCGTCGACGTGCTGTCATACGCGCAGTTCGGCTACGACGCGGCGTGGGCAGCGATCAAGGCCATGCAGGCGGCCGGCTCGACCGACCCGAAGGTCTATCGTCCGGCGCTGAAGAAGATCGACTTCGAAGGCGTCACCGGCCGCATCTCGTTCGCGAACGACGGCTCGCTGAAGAGCGGGATGTCGACGCTGTACCAGGTGAAGAGCGGCGCGTGGAAGACGATCACGACGAAGGGAGGCTGATCGGCGGTGCCGGCGGCCGGCGGCGGAAACGCCGCCCGGCCCCGGCAATCGATGAAGGGACATCGATCTCGTATGACGACTGACGTTGAGGCGATTCGAGCGGGCAAGCGGCCACGCCGGCCGCACCGCCCGGCGCGTCAGCCGGCCTGCGCGTCGCGCTCGGCCTCGGCCGCCTCGTGCGCGCGGCGCAGCCGTTCGCGGCTGTTGGTGAGGTGGGTGCGCATCGCGGCGCGTGCGGCCTCCGGATCGTGGCGCGCGATCGCCTCGTAGATGTCCTCGTGCTCGTGGTTCAGCCGGCCGACGTAGCGCTCGAGATCGTCGCCCGCAAAGCGGGCCGAATTCACGCGCGTGCGCGGGATGATCGACGTGCCGAGCTGCGTCATGATGTCGACGAAATAGCGGTTGCCGGTGGACTGCGCGATCTGCAGGTGGAACTGAAAGTCGAGCTGTGCGGTGTCGCGGCCGCCGCCCGCCCCCGTTGCGATCGCGTCGAGCGCGCGCCGCAGCGCGGCCAGGTCGGTATCGTTCGCGCGCTGCGCGGCAAGGCTCGCACATTCGCTCTCGAGGCTGATGCGCAGTTCCAGCACCGCGAGCACGTCGCGCAGCGTCGTGATCGTCGCCGGGTCGATGCCGAGCGTCTGGCGGCGCGACGGCTCCAGCACGAAGCTGCCGATGCCGTGGCGCGTCTCGACGAGGCCGCTCGCCTGCATCCGCGAGATCGCCTCGCGCACGACCGTCCGGCTCACGCCCTGCGCCGCCATGACTTCGGTTTCGGTCGGCAGCTTGTCGCCGGGACGCAGCGTGCCGTTTTCGATCTGCGCGGTCAGCGCGTCGACGACATCTTGTGCGAGGCTGCGTGCGCGACGACGCGGCGCGGCGGGAAGCGTAGGCACGGACATGAGGCCGGTTCCTTTTTGAATGATCTTGATGTGAGCCGAGGGTTTACGCGGGGTTTGAGCGAAAGCCGATGATTCATTATACTTCGTCACAAGTCATCTGACGACTGATGATCGAAACACGGATCTCCTGTCGACTCAAGCGTGCATTCCAGCGCCGCCTGGTCCCATGCTTTACGATCAGCCGGCGCTCGCGTTCTGCGCTCCGCTGGATCGGTTGCCGCTCCTACCCCGTTCCGGGTTGCGTCGACCTGCGGGGCTTGCGCGCCGCGCATGTCGGTTGTCGAATGATCGCACCTCCCGCCGCGCGCGGCAAAGCTTTTGCCGCACGGCATTGCCCACCCTTTCGCCATCGCCGCCCATGAACGCCGTCACTGCCTCGCCCTCCCACGACACGCCGCGCATCGTCGACCTGCAAGCGATTCCGGTCGCCGGTCACGACAGCATGCTGCTCAACCTGAGCGGCGCACACGGCCCGTTCTTCACCCGCAACCTCGTGATCCTGAAGGACAGCGCGGGCCGGACCGGCGTCGGTGAAGTACCGGGCGGCGAAAGCATCCGCCGCACGCTCGACGATGCGCGCACGCTCGTCGTCGGCCAGCCGGTCGGCAATTACCACGCCGTGCTCAACGACGTGCGGCGCACCTTCGCCGACCGCGATGCGAGCGGCCGCGGGCTGCAGACCTTCGACCTGCGCACGACGATCCACGCGGTCACCGCGCTCGAAGCCGCGCTGCTCGACCTGCTCGGCCAGCATCTCGGCGTGCCGGTCGCCGCGCTGCTCGGCGAAGGCCAGCAACGCGAGCGTGTCGAAATGCTCGGCTACCTGTTCTACGTCGGCGACCGCACGAAGACCGCGCTCGCCTACCGCGACGGCAGCGGCGCGACCGACGACTGGACGCGCGTGCGCGACGAAGCCGCGCTGACCCCCGAGGCCGTCGTGCGGCTCGCCGAGGCCGCGCATGCGCGCTACGGCTTCAACGACTTCAAGCTGAAGGGCGGTGTATTCGAAGGCGCGAGCGAGATCGAGGCCGTGACGGCGCTCGCCGAGCGCTTCCCCGACGCACGCGTGACGCTCGACCCAAACGGCGCGTGGTCGCTCGACGAGGCCGTGCGGCTGTGCCGCGACCAGCATCACGTGCTCGCCTACGCGGAAGATCCGTGCGGCGCGGAGAACGGCTACTCGGGCCGTGAGGTGATGGCCGAATTCCGCCGCGCGACGGGGCTGCCGACGGCCACCAACATGATTGCGACCGACTGGCGGCAAATGGGTCACGCGGTGCAGTTGCAGGCCGTCGACATCCCGCTCGCCGATCCGCACTTCTGGACGATGCAGGGTTCCGTGCGCGTCGCGCAGATGTGCCGCGACTGGGGCCTCACGTGGGGCTCGCATTCGAACAACCACTTCGACGTGTCGCTCGCGATGTTCACGCACGTCGCGGCCGCCGCGCCGGGTCAGGTCACCGCGATCGACACGCACTGGATCTGGCAGGACGGCGAGCGGCTGACGCGCGAACCGCTGAAGATCGAGAACGGGCTGGTCGAGGTGCCGAAGCGGCCGGGGCTCGGCATCGATATCGACATGGATGCCGTCGCGGTCGCGCACGAACTGTACAAGCAGCACGGGCTCGGTGCCCGCGACGACGCGGCGGCGATGCAGTACCTGATTCCGGGGTGGACCTTCAACAACAAGCGCCCCTGCCTCGTGCGCTGAGCACGGGACGGACCGGGCGGCAGGATCGCCCGGTCGAGCCGAAACCGAGCGAAGCGATGCGGCCCGCGGCCGGGTCGATGACGGGTATCGGGCGGAAAACGCTGCGTGGGTAGAACGGGATCGGGATGAAGGTGGTGGCAGCGATGGCTGGCCTGCCCGGCCTCGCCTGGGTCGCACCTACCCGGCCAACCCAATCCCCCGCGACATCCCCGACGCGGCGAACACGATGACGATCACCAGCACCGCCTGCCAATGGCCGATCCGCACATAGGTGCGCGCACGGCCGAGATCGGGCATCTGCTGCCGCCGCGCGGCGACGCGCCACCGGATCAGCCCGAGCATCGGCACGACCTCGAGCAGCAGGATCAGCACGAGCGCGGTCATCTTCAGGTGAAAAAGCGGTTCGTGCAGGTAGTACGCGGAGCCTTTCTCGAAACCGCCGAACGCGCGCACCAGGCCCGTCACGATCAGCACGAGCGCTGACAGCCCCCACGCGGCATCGGCCTTGAATACACCGGGCAAGTCGGCCGCCTGCGCCGACGCGATGAGCCGGCGCAACGCGCGGTTACGCCCCGCGATCGCGGCAAACGCGACGCCGAACGCGCTCAGGTGAATGGCAGCCAGCAACCAGCGGACGATCATCACGCCTCCTTGTCGCCCGCATGCGGTGCGCGGGACTTGTCAGACGATCTGTTTGAGCGCGGCGTCGAGCGCGAGCACCGCGACGCGGTCGCCTTCGGTCGCGAGCGGCGCACGCATGACGATCTGCCGGTTATGGCCGACGGCCGCCGGCGAATCCCACAGCAGTTCGACCTTCGGTCGGTTGAAGAGGCTGCCGCGGCGCGGCGGCACGACTGCCGGCTGCGCGTCCGATGCCCCCTCGCCTGCCGCAGGCGCCGCCTGGCCGGGCCAGCGCACCGACAGTTCGCGCGCATCGTACTGGCCGACCTTGCGGCTTTCCATCCACACGATCGCGGTGCGCGTCAGCACATCGAGCGAAATCGCATAACGACCGACCGCGAAGCGGCGGGCGGCCACGTTGGTCCGCCACAGCGGCCGCGGGCGACAGATCCAGACGATCGCTGCATAAAGCGCCGGTGCGGCAACGAGCCAGCCGTTGGTCGCCGTCACCGCATGCAGCGCGAGGCGCCAGCCGTCCACCCAGACGAACATGCCGATCGACCAGATCGCGAACAGGAAACCGATCAGCGCGAAGACGCGCAGCGCCTGGCGCAGCCACTGCGGCAGCGGATGAAACGGCCGTTCGGCGCGCGCGACGGCGCCCGGCAGCGCGAGCAGCAGGAAGATCAGCAGAAGATAGACGAATGCCCAGGGCGACGACACCATCGCCGACAGCGACGAGCGATAACCCATCTGGGACATCGAGAACAGCCAGCGCGCGAGCAGCACGAGACCGATCGCACGCAACGCGAAGATCACACCGGCGCCGGGGGCCGGCGCTGCGCGCGTGGATTTCGTTCTCGCCAAGACTGCTCTCCTCTGGATATTCGTGCGGGGCCGGATTTCACGGCACGGCCATTATAGGGACATTACCGTCTGGACAGACGGCCGGATGCCATGGCGGGTCGCTTCGGGGGCCGTTCGCGGCGTCGGGCGCGGCGAGAATACAACAGATCCGCGCCGCGGATGTGACAACGCCCCGCCGGGAACCCGGGCGGGGCGTCGAAGGCAAGCCGCGCCGCAGCGCGGCGGCAGCCCGCAATCAGCTTGCGTTGACTTCGCGGAGCACCGTGCGACGCTTCTGGCGCAGCAGTTCCTCGTAGCCCTTCACGTAATTCTGCGCCATCACCTTCGACGAGAAGCGGGCTTCGAACGCGGCGCGGACCTGCTCGCGCGGCAGCGCATCGAGGCGCTTGAGTGCGGCAACAGCCGACAGCTCGTCTTCGACGACGAAGCCCGACACGCCGTTGTCGATCACTTCCGGCACCGAGCCGCGCTTGAACGCGATCACCGGCGTACCGCAAGCCATCGCCTCGATCATCACGAGGCCGAAGGGCTCCGGCCAGTCGATCGGGAACAGCAGCGCGTGCGCGTTGCCGAGGAATTCAGTCTTTTCGGACTCGCTGATTTCGCCGATGTACTCGACGTGCGGCAGCGCGAACAGCGGCTTGATCTTCTCTTCGTAGTACGCGCGGTCAGCCTTGTCGAGCTTCGCGGCGATCTTGATCGGCAGGCCGGCCTGCTCGGCGATGCGGATCGCCGTGTCGACGCGCTTCTCCGGCGAGATGCGGCCCAGGAACGCGAGGTAGCTCGGCTTCACGTTCGGGATCGGCGTCAGCAGGTTTTCCGGCAGGCCGTGATAGACGGTCGACAGCCAGTTCGCCTGCGGCAGCGGGATGCGCTGGTTGTCGGAAATCGACACGACCGGCACGTCGCTGAATGCGTTGAAGATCGGCTGCAGTTCCGGCAGGTCGAGACGGCCGTGCATCGTCGTCAGATGCGGGACCGGCTGGCGCGAGAACAGCGAGAACGGGTAGTAGTCGATGTGGCAGTGCAGGACATCGAACTCTTCCGCGCGACGGCGCACCTGCTCGAGGAGCAGCATGTGCGGAGCCATCACGTCGCGGATCGTCGGGTCGAGGCGCAGCGCCTGCGGCCAGCAGGCTTCGAGCTTCGCGGAGGTTTGCGAATCGCCGCTCGCGAAGAGCGTGACGTCATGCCCCATCTCGACAAGTGCTTCGGTGAGGTAGGACACCACTCGCTCGGTACCACCGTACAGTTTCGGGGGCACCGCTTCGTGCAACGGAGCGATTTGGGCGATTCGCATGCGTAACTCCTAAAAAATCGGCTAAAAACCAGGTATGGGTCGGCAACCTGCCGGCGGTCCGGGCTGGATGCATTTCGTCCAAAGATCGGACGAATCAGCCTGCCGGGGGCGTCAAACCCGCGCTGCTCAAGGAGCGTCGGCGACGCGACAGGCATAGAACGTTTGAAACGAAGACCCGTTGACAGGGGTTCGTAAAAAAACCTGGAATCGAACCCGGAGCCGATTATCTAGGGTTAATCCCGATACGGCGCACAACATTTCAAACACTTTACTTTGTTACAAAGGTGCAACACTTTGCAACCCGCGGACTTGGGTGTCCGTTCTAGAGTGGAAGGCCCTTTTGGCATTCCTTGCCCCCGTGACTGCCGGTAGCGTGATTCCGGCACATGAGGCAGGACGGGATGCCGGATTTTATCTCAAAATCGATCGCGAGCCCCCGGCCAAGGCAAGATTCGCGCAGCGCGACACGCGGCCTTGTTTACAATGCCGGATTATTCAGTCCGGGCGAACGCCGGCCTGCGATCCAGCCGCCACGCTCAATCACCGAATCACCGCACGCATATTTTGGAATCTCTCACCCCTGCCCAGCGCAACGCCCACAACGCGAAGCTGTCGAGCTACGCGCACCGGCCGATCGCGTTCCTGTTCCGCTACATTCGCCTTCACCCCGTCGCCCACCTGGTCGTGCTCTGCAGCGTGCTGGCCGCCGTCGGCTGCGCGCTCGGCTCGCAATACGCGATCAAGCACCTGATCGACGTGCTGGCGACCGGGCGACATCACCCCGGCCCGCTGTGGAGCGCATTCGCGCTGCTCGTCGGGCTGATCGCCGCCGACAACCTGCTGTGGCGCGTCGGCGGCTGGTTCGCCGCGCACACGTTCGTCGCGGTCACCGGCGACCTGCGGCGCGACCTGTTCCAGTACCTGATCGGCCATTCGCCCACCTACTACGCCGAAAAGCAGCCCGGCACGCTCGCGAGCCGCATCACGGCCACGTCGAACGCCGTCTACACGTCGGAGAACACGATGGCGTGGAACGTACTGCCGCCGTGCATCGCGGTGATGGGCGCGATCCTGATGATCATCGTCGTCAATCCGATGATGGCGGCCGGCCTGCTCGGCTGCTCCGCGGTGCTCTCCGTCGTGCTGTTCAAGCTGGCCGGTCGCGGCTCCGCGCGCCACCACGCGTTCGCGGCGAAGGCGGCGGCGGTCGACGGCGAGCTCGTCGACGTGATCGGCAACATGGGGCTCGTGCGTGCGTTCGGGATGACGCTGCGTGAACAGAAACGCTTCGGCGCGACGGTCAAGGCCGAGATGGATGCGCGCCAGCAGAGCCTGCTCTATCTCGAGAAGCTGCGCCTGCTGCACGCCGTGATCACCGCGATGCTGTCCGCCGGCCTGCTCGGCTGGGCGCTGTGGCTGTGGGACCAGGGCCGCGCGACGTCGGGCGACATCGTGCTGGTCAGCTCGCTCGGCTTCACGATCCTTCACGGCACGCGCGATCTCGCGGTCGCACTCGTCGACGTCACGCAGCACATCGCGCGCCTGTCCGAAGCGGTCAAGACGCTGCTCGAGCCGCACGGGATGCCGGACCGCTCCGACGCACAGCCGCTGTCGGCCAAGGGTGGCCGCGTCGACTTCGAGCGCGTGACGTTCGCGTATCCGCACCGCCGCGCGATCCTCGACCACTTCGACCTCCATATCGAGCCGGGCCAGCGCGTCGGCCTGATCGGCAAGTCGGGCGCCGGCAAGTCGACCGTGCTCGCGCTGCTGCAGCGCTTCTACGACACGCAGGACGGCGCCGTGCTGGTCGACGGCCAGGACGTGAAGACGATCACGCAGGACAGCCTGCGCCACGCGATCGCGCTCGTGCCGCAGGACATCTCGCTGCTGCACCGGACGATCTACGACAACATCGCGTACGGCCGCCCCGAAGCGACCCGCGACGAAGTGCTCGCCGCCGCGCGCGACGCGCGCTGCGCAGAGTTCATCGAAGCGATGCCGGAAGGCTATGACACGATCGTCGGCGACCGCGGCGTCAAGCTGTCGGGCGGCCAGCGCCAGCGCATCGCGATCGCCCGTGCGATCCTGAAAGATGCGCCGATCCTGCTGCTCGACGAAGCGACGTCCGCGCTCGACAGCGCATCCGAGGAAGCGATCCAGAGCGCGCTCGACCGCCTGATGGTCGGCCGCACGGTGATCGCGATCGCGCACCGCCTGTCGACGCTGCGCAACTTCGACCGGATCATCGTGATGAACAACGGCAAGGTGATCGACGACGGCACACCCGACGTGCTGCGCAACCGCCCGGGCCTGTACCGCGACCTGCTCGCGAAACAGCACGGCCGTCATCACCCGGCTCCCGACGGCAGCACGCCGACCGGCGAACGCGTGGCCTGACGTACCGGCCCGCAGTCGACAAAAAAGCCGCAGTGCGCCTCGCACTGCGGCTTTTTCATTGCTCGATGAACCGCCGGTTACGCGTGCTGCAGATCGCGCAGGAAGTTGTCGCGCCACACCGACACGTTGTTCTCGCGAAGCTGCGCGATCATGTCCGTATAACGCGCGCGCCGCTCGGCGAGCGGCATCGTCAACGCCTGCGACAACGCATCGGCCATCCCGTCGATATCGATCGGATTGACGATCAGCGCCCCCGTCAACTCGCGTGCGGCGCCCGCGAAGCGCGACAGCACGAGCACGCCCGGATCCTCCGGATTCTGCGCGGACACGTATTCCTTCGCGACGAGGTTCATCCCGTCGCGCAGCGGCGTCACATAGCCGACCCGCGCGAGCCGGTACAGCGCAGCGAGCAGCTGGCGGTCGTACTGGCGATGGATATAGAGGATCGGCGCCCAGTCGAGCTCGGCGAAGCGTCCGTTGATGCGCCCCGACTCCCCCTCAAGCTGCAGGCGGATGTCCTGGTACGCGCGCAGCTCCGCGCGGGTCGACGGCGCAATCTGCAGGAACGACACGCGATTGCGATGCGACGGCTCGTGTTCGAGCAGCTTCTCGAACGCGCGGAAGCGCTCGACGAGCCCTTTCGAGTAATCGAGCCGGTCGACGCTCATGATCAGCTTGCGACCACGCAGCGAGGTCGCGAGCGTGCGCACTGCTTTGCCGTGCTCGCCGGCCTGCGCGAGCGACGCGATCTCGTCGGGATGCACGCCGATCGGATAGGCGGCCGCGCGCAGCGTCCTGCCGAATGCGCGCACCGTCGCCAGGCGGCCATCGCGCTCGATCACGCCGTCTGCTTCCGACTCAACGTAGTCGCAAAACGCGCGCAGGTCGGGCTCGGTCTGGAAGCCGAGCAGGTCGAATGCGCACAGCGACTCGACGAGATCGCGATGCGGCGGCACGTTGACCAGCACCTGCGCAGCCGGAAACGGGATGTGCAGGAAGAAGCCGATGCGGTTCTTCACGCCGGCCGCGCGCAGGGCGCGCGCGAACGGGATCAGGTGATAGTCGTGCACCCAGATCACATCGTCGTCCTGGAGCAGCGGCACGAGCTGCTGGGCGAGCCACACGTTCACGCGGCCATAGCCTTCGAACTCGTGACGGTCGTACTGGATCAGGTCGGCCCGGTAGTGAAACGCGGGCCACAGCGTCGCGTTCGAGAAGCCGCGGTAATACTGGTCGTAGTCGCGCCGCGACAGGCCGATGGTCGCGAACGTGACCGGCCCGTGCTCCTCGACGCGGATCTGCGGCGCGCCGGACGCGACGACCTCGCCGCTCCATCCGAACCACATGCCGCCGGTCTCCTTCAGCGCATCGTAGACGCCGATCGCGAGACCGCCCGCCGCCGGTTCGCCTTCCGAAATCGGCGCAACGCGGTTTGAAACAATGATGAGGCGACTCATGCGTCCGGCTGCCCCGCACCGAGCCAGCACGCGATCTGGTCATGCAGCGCGTCGACCGAATCGAGCCGCATGCGGGCGGACGTCTCACCCGCGCCGACCTTGATCGACAGGCCGCCGCGGGCGTTGACCACCGCGAAGCCCTTCTCGTCGGTCAGGTCGTCGCCCGCGAACACCGGCACGCGGCCGGCAAACGGCGGCTCGTCGAGGAACGCGGCGAGCGCGCGCCCCTTGTCGACGCCTTTCGGCTTGATCTCGAACACCATCTTGCCGGGCTGCAGCACATACGCGTCGGCGTAGTCGGCGACGAGGCGCTCGGTGGCCGCGCGCGCAGCCGCCTCGCGCTCGGGCGCGTTGCGGTAGTGCAGCGCGACGGCCGCGCCCTTGATTTCGAGCAGCATGCCCGGATGACGGTCGACGACGGCCGCCAGCTCGCGCTCGATGCGCAGCAGACGTTCGTCGTTGAAGCCGATGCGCTGCGTGTCGCCGTTCGCATCGCGGCGCTCTGCGCCGTGCAGGCCGGCGATCGGCATGTCGGGCATCTTCAGGAACGTGTCGATGTTGTCGATACCGCGCCCGGACACGATCGCGACCGCGCCGTGCGAGCGGCGCCGCAGCTCGTCGAGCAGCGGCGGCAGCGACGGCGGAACATGAATGCTGTCGGGCGTGGGCGCCAGTTCGACGAGCGTGCCGTCGAAGTCGAAGAAGAACGCGGTATCGGTGAGGGACAGGGAAGCCGGAACGGATTGCATCGATTCGATAGTGTGAGGGTCGGCCGGCAAACGCCCCGGGCGGCCGCTGCGCGAATGGAATTGTGCGCATCTTACCGCGCCTGCGTATCGAGATGGGCGAAACCGGTGCCTCGCGGGCAGCGCGCCGCCGCCCGCGTCAACTGCGACATATTGCCCCGCTCGCCCGCCGCGTACGGGTTTCGAAAGGACGCAGGCGCGCGAATTGCGCTACAGTCGCAACCGCCTGCCGCGCGACGCATGGCGCCGCCGGCGGCCACCATTCCGTCCGATCGAGCCCCAGGATGTCGTCTGCCCGCACTGCGCCGCACCGGCGCTTCTCCCGCCTCATCCGCACGGCCGCGGCCCTCGCCGCCGCCGTGGCGCTCGCCGCGTGCACACACGACGAGCCGCGCTGGAACCTGACCAACGTCACCGGCCACCTGCCCGACCTGTCGTTCACGCTGACGGGCGGTGACGGTCACCCCGTTGACGCCGATGCGTTCCACGGCCAGGTCACGTTCGTCTACTTCGGCTACACGCACTGCCCCGATGTCTGCCCCGAAACGATGGCGCGGCTGATGGAAGTGCTGGCGAAGCTCGGCCCGCAGGCCAACAACGTGCGCATCCTGTTCGTCTCGGTCGACCCCGCGCGCGACACGCCGCAGGCCATGCAATCGTATGTCGCCGCATTCGACGCCGTGCATGCGCGCGGCCTGACCGGCACCGACCGCCAGATCGAATCGCTCGCGAAGCGCTATCGCGTCGCGTACCAGATGGAAAAGCGCGATCCGTCCGGCGGCTACGAAGTCACGCACAGCTCGGCCGTCTACATCTTCGACGCGAGCGGCCGCGCCCGCCTGCTTGCGACCGATCGCGACTCGCCCGACGCCATCGCCGCCGATGTGCGCCGGATCATCGACACCGCCTCCACGACCTGAATTCATCCCGACATGAAAACGAAAACGACCCTCAAGACGCTCGCCCTCCTCGCCGCGCTGTGCGCGGGCGCGCACGCGTATGCCGCCGGCGCGATCACCGCGCAGAACGCATGGGTGCGCTGGCTGCCGAACAAGCTGCCCGCCGGCGGCTACGTGACGCTCGTGAACACGAGCGACAAGCCGGTCGATCTCGTCGACGTCGACAGCCCCGACTACGGGATGGCGATGCTGCACCAGACCGTCTCGAACGGCTCGACGCAGAAGATGGAAATGGTCGACAAGCTGACGATCCCCGCGCGCGGCAAGGTCGACATCGCGCCGGGCGGCTACCACTTCATGCTCGAGGAGCCGAAGCACGCGATCAAGCCGGGCGACACCGTGCACCTGCGCCTGAAGTTCTCCGACGGCGAAACGGTCGATGCGCCGTTCGCCGTGAAGTCACCGGCCCAGGCAAAGTGATGCCCGCGCGATGAACCTCCTGTACTGGCTCGATCCGTGGGAACCGTCGCCCACCGTGGTGATCGCGGTGCTGATCGCCGCCGTGCTGTTCGCACGCGGCGTGAAGAAGGCGAAGGTGTCGCCGCTGCGGCAGTTTTCGTTCTGGTTCGGGCTGACGGCGCTCTACGTCGCGCTGCATACGCGGCTCGACTATTTCTTCGAGCACGAGTTCTTCCTGCATCGCGCGCAGCATCTGGTACTGCACCACCTCGGGCCGTTCTTCATTGCGCTGTCCTATCCGGGCGCGGCGATTCGAGCGGGCATCCCGTTCCGCTGGCGGCAGCGTTTCGTGCGCCCCGCGCTCGCGTGGGCGCCCGTGCGCGCGACGCTCGACGTGGTGTTCCATCCCGTCGTCGCGGTCGTGCTGTTCGTCGGGCTGATCTATTTCTGGCTGCTGTCGCCGATCCACTTCATCGCGATGCTCGACTGGCGTCTCTATCGCGTGATGAACTGGAGCATGGTGATCGACGGGCTGCTGTTCTGGTGGCTCGTCGTCGATCCGCGTCCCGCGCCGCCCGCGCGGTTGTCGCCGGGCCGCCGGATCCTGATCGTCGTCGCGGCGATCCCGCCGCAGATCGCGCTCGGCGCGCTGATCTTCTTCACGCCGCACGAGCTGTATCCGATCTATTCGATCTGCGGCCGTGCGTTCACGTGGCTGAGCCCGCTGCGCGATCAGCAGATCGGTGGCCTGCTGCTGTGGATTCCCGGCTCGATGATGAGCGTGATCGGTGCGTTGATCGCGCTGCGGCACTGGCTGCGGCTGTCCGCGCGCGGCCGCCTGGTCGAAGAACGGGCCGCGCAGCGCGCGGACCGGCCGTCGGTGGCGCACGCCGCGCATTGACCGCTGCGCGGCGCGTCGCGCATTACGCGCGTGCGCGGCTCATCCACACGTGCGGGATGCCGTCCTCGTCGTGCACGTCCGAACTCGGCGCGAAGCCGAATGCCCCGTAAAAACGCTGCAAGTGGGCCTGCGCATGCAGGCTCACCGGCGTATCCGGCCACTGCGCGCGGATATGCTCGAGCGCGCGCGACAGCAGGCCGTTGCCGAGGCCCGCGCCGCGGAACGCGGCGGTCGTCAGCACGCGGCCGATGCGGACGTTGGCATTCTGCGCATCGGGCAGCAGCACACGAAGATAGCCGGCCAGGCGACCGGCCGGATCGAAGGCGGCAAGGTGCCATGCGGCCTGGTCCGCGTCGTCGATGTCTCGATACACGCAGTTCTGCTCGACGACGAACACCGCGCTGCGTGCTTCGAGGATCGAATAGACTTCGCGCGCCGTCAGCGCGTCAAAGGATTTCCAGCGCCAGTCGAGATCGGCGGCGCTCGGGGATGCAGCGGATGCGTTCATGGTCGGTCCTGATTCGGGCGCGCCGGCCGGCGCACGGCAATCGCCGATTATGCCTCGAAGCGCACGCGCTGCGCGACCCGCTGTCCGCTCGCAAAAAAAGCCCCGCATTGCGCGGGGCCTGTCCGTCACGCCGGCATCCGGCCGAAGCGGCCGCTGTTGAAGTCCTCGATTGCGGTACGGATCTCCGCTTGCGAGTTCATCACGAACGGCCCGTAACCGACGACGGGTTCGTCGATCGGTTCGCCGCTCAGGATCAGCAGCTTCGCGTCGCCGTTCGCTTCGATCTCGACATCGCTGCCGTCGCGGCCAAGTTGCACGAACTGCGCTTCGCGGGCGACCGTCTCGCCGTTCACCTGCACGGTACCGCCCAGCACGACCACCGCGAGCGTGCGCCCTTCGGCGACCGGGAACCGCGCATGGCCGCCGGCCGCGAGCCGCACGTCCCACACGTCGATCGGCGTATGCGTGCGAGCCGGGCCGCGCCGCCCGTCGAGTTCACCCGCAATGATCCGCGCCCGCCCCGCGCCGTCCGGCAGTTCGACCACGGGGATGTCGGCGTTCAGCAGCGTCTGGTAGCCGGGCACGCCCATCTTGTCCGCAGCGGGCAGGTTCACCCACAGCTGCACCATCTCGAGCGGGCCGCCCCGCTGCGTGAACCCTTCCGAGTGGATTTCCTCATGCAGGATCCCGCTCGCGGCCGTCATCCACTGCACGTCGCCCGGGCCGATCACGCCGCCCGCGCCGGTCGAGTCGCGGTGCGCGACCTCGCCGTCATAGACGATCGTCACCGTTTCGAACCCGCGGTGCGGATGCTGGCCGACACCGCGCGGCGCCGAGGCCGAACCCGGCTCGAACGTGGTCGGGCCGGCGTAATCGAGCAGCAGGAACGGGCTCAGGTGCGCACCGTGAGACTGGTAGCTGAACATCGAACGCACCGGGAAACCGTCGCCGACCCAATGGCCGCGCGGCGCACTGTACACACCCTGGATCTTCTTCATTGCCTTCTCCGAATTGCGGCGAAACACGTGTTTCGCATCCTGGGTAGAAATATAGTGGTGGAACGATCGATCCGGTAGACTGCCAAAATCGCACTCAGCGTTCCATTTCATGAACGATAAAGCGCGGGATCTGAACGATCTCTATTACTTCGTGCAGGTCGTCGAACACGGGGGCTTCGCACCGGCCGGGCGTGCGCTCGACATGCCGAAATCGAAGCTGAGCCGCCGCATCGCGCTGCTCGAGGCGCGGCTCGGGATGCGGCTGATCCAGCGCTCGACGCGCCGCTTCACGGTTACCGACGTCGGCCAGACCTATTACGCGCACTGCCGCGCGATGCTCGTCGAGGCCGATGCCGCCGACGAGGCGATCGCGCTGCTGCACGAGGAGCCTCGTGGCATCGTGCGCGTCAGTTGCCCGATCGTGCTGCTCGATTCGCTGGTCGGCACGATGATCGCCGCGTTCATGGTCGCGTGCCCGCGCGTCGAGATTCATCTGGAAGCGACCAACCGGCGCGTCGACGTGGTCGGCGAAGGGATCGACGTCGCGATCCGCGTGCGCCCGCCGCCGCTCGAGGACAGCGATCTCGCGCTGCGCGTGCTGGCCGAGCGCGGCCAGTGCCTCGTCGCAAGCCCCGCGCTACTGCGTGAGCATGGCGCACCGGCTGTTCCCGCCGATCTCGCGCAGCTGCCCAGCCTCGATCACGGTGCCCCGCAGTCCGCGCACGTGTGGCGGCTGCGCGGGCCCGACGGCGCTCACGCGGAAATTCATCACCAGCCGCGCTTCGTCACGGGCGGCATGCTCGCGCTGCGCGCGGCCGCCGCCGCGGGCGTCGGCGTCGTGCAGTTGCCGACGATGATGGTGCGCGAAGAGGTCGCGCGCGGCGAGCTGGTGACCGTGCTGCCCGACTGGGCGCCGCGCCGCGAGATCGTGCATGCCGTGTTCGCGTCGCGCCGGGGGTTGCTGCCCGCGGTGCGCGCACTGCTGGATTTTCTGGCGGAACGGTTTGCCGAACTCGAACCCGATTGAACCCGCAGCGTCACGTGCAACGTTGCGCTGCAAACCGCGCGCGCGTGCCGTAAACTGCGGTACGCGCATCGCGCATTCCACAACTCTGATCGCTTTCCCGCCATGTTCACGCTGTCCAACGCCCCCCACGCCTCCAAGGCGGCTCAATACGCGACGCTCGTCGAGCAGGCACGCGCACTCGTCGAGTCCGAACGCGACCTGACCGCGAACGCGGCCAACTTCTCCGCGCTGGTCTACCACTCGCTCGACCGTCTCAACTGGGCCGGTTTCTACTTCTTCGACGGGACGGAGCTCGTGGTCGGGCCGTTCCAGGGCAAGCCCGCCTGTGTGCGGATCGCGCTCGGCAAGGGTGTATGCGGCACGGCCGCTCAGACGCGCGAGACGCAGGTCGTGCGCGACGTGCATGACTTCCCCGGCCATATCGCGTGCGACGCGGCATCGGAATCGGAAATCGTCGTGCCGCTGGTGGCCGCCGACGGCACGCTCATCGGCGTGTGGGACGTCGACAGCCCGGTCGCCGCGCGCTTCGACGAAGAAGATCGCCAGGGGATGGAAGCGCTGTGCCGCGTGTTCATCGAACACGCATGGCAGAAAGCGCGCGGTTAAGCGGCGGCCAGGCCACGTTCATCCATCGGGCAACCGGCCGCCACGTTCGCATGTGAATCGCGTCTCACGACCGAGAACGAAAACGAAACGGGCCCCGCAAAGGGGCCCGTCTCACTGTGCCGCCGCACCGCCCTTCGCGGCGCATTGCAGGTATCAGGCGGCGTGCGTGCCGGACAGCGCCGGGAACGCCTGCGGCTTCGCGTCCTCGGTCAGCACCTCGAAACCCGTTTCGGTCACCACGACCATGTGCTCCCATTGCGCCGACAGCGAATGGTCCTTCGTGACGACCGTCCAGCCGTCCGCCAGCATGCGCGTGTCGCGCTTGCCCGCGTTGAGCATCGGCTCGATCGTGAAGATCATCCCCGGCCGCAGCGGCACGCCGGTGCCCGGGCGGCCGTAGTGAAGCACCTGCGGCTCGTCGTGATAGACATCGCCGATGCCGTGCCCGCAATACTCGCGAACCACGCTGAATCCTTCGCGATGCGCGACCTGCTGGATCGCGTAGCCGACGTCGCCAAGCGTGGCGCCCGGACGCACCGCGCGAATGCCCGCGTGCATCGCCTCATAGGTCGTCGCGACGAGGCGCCGCGCGAGCTCGTTCGGTTCGCCGACGAAATACATGCGGCTCGTATCGCCGAACCAGCCGTCCTTGATCACCGCGATGTCGAGGTTCACGATGTCGCCGTTGCGCAGCGGCCGCGACGTCGGAATGCCGTGACACACCACGTGGTTGACCGACGTGCACAGCGTCTTCGGATAACCGTGGTAGCCGATGTTCGCGGGAATCGCGCCGAGCACGTCGATGATGTATTCGCGGCAGCGTGCATCGAGGTCGTCGGTGGAGACGCCCGGCTTCACGTGCTCGGTGATCATCGTCAGCACCTGCGATGCGAGCTTCGCGGCCTCGCGCGACTTGGCGATTTCCGCGGCGCCGCGGATCGGGATTTCTCGCTTCGCCATTACGCCACCTGCTCGATGCCGTGCTCGACCGGTTCCGCCAGCCCCGTCTCACCGCCCCGTGCTTCGGCCTCGATCAGCATCCGACAGATGTCCCCGTAGGACAGCGCCGGATTGAGTTCCGCCAGCATCCCGACGCGCAGCCAGTGTTCGGCCTGCGCATTGATCGAGCGGCTCAGCGCCGTGCTGGTCGAGCGCAGCCGCTCGTGCATGTGCTCGGAAATCTTGATGATGCCCATATATCCCCAATTAAACAAAACGTAGTCAGTTCGTATATTAAGCTGCGCGTGACTGCCGGGCAAGCCATTCAGATCCCGTCGAGCCACTGGCCGGCCGCCGTCAGTGTCGTTGACATCAAATTCCAATTTACTGGAAAATGAATCCACCATGAAAGAATCAGTCACCGCCGTTACCGACGACACCGGCATCAACGAACGCATCGCGCGGCGCGTACGCGACCTGCGCACCGTACGAGGCTACACGCTCGATGCGCTGGCCGCGCGCTCCGGCGTCAGCCGTTCGATGATTTCGCTCATCGAACGCGCATCGGCCAGCCCGACGGCTGTCGTGCTCGACAAGCTCGCGGCCGGGCTCGGCGTATCGCTGGCCGGGCTGTTCAGCGGCGACCAGCACGACACGCCCGCGCATCCGCTGGCACGCCGCGCGCAGCAGGCCGAGTGGCGAGATCCGGCGTCCGGCTATGTGCGCCGCAACCTCTCCCCGGCCGGCTGGCCATCGCCGATCCAGCTCGTCGAAGTGGATTTCCCGCCCGGTGCGCGCGTCGCGTACGACAGCGGCGGACGCGAAAGCGCGCTGCATCAGCAGGTGTGGATCATCAGCGGCCGCGTCGACGTCACGTTCGGCGACGCGCTTCACGAACTTCACGAAGGCGACTGCCTGGCCCTGCGGCTCGACCAGCCGCTGATTTTCAGCAATCCGTCGTCGCATACCGCGCGCTATATCGTCGCAATCTGCGATGCATCTGCCGCCGCCGGCGCGCGGAACCTCTGACGAGCGCGTCATCGCAGCAGCCGTGCGCGCGCCCTACTTACTGCCCACTGGAGCCCGTATGAATTCCCCGAAACAGCGCGACGACGTGCGCCTGATCGATTGCAGCGAGGCCGAGCATGCGCCGGCCATCCTCGAGATCCTGAACGACGCGATCGCGACCTCGACCGCGCTGTACGACTACAAGCCGCGTCCGCCGGAAGCGATGGTCGCGTGGTTCGCGGCGAAGCGCTCGGGCGGCTTCCCGGTCATCGGCGCCGTCGACACGTCCGGCACGCTGCTCGGCTTTGCGAGCTGGGGCACGTTCCGCGCGTTTCCCGCCTTCAAGTACACGGTCGAACACAGCGTGTACGTGCATCGCGACCAGCGCGGCCGCGGGCTTGGGGAGGTGCTGCTGCGCGAAGTGATCCGGCGCGCGCGCGAAGCGCAGGTGCACGTGGTGGTCGGCTGCATCGATGCGGCCAATGCAGGAAGCATCGCACTGCATACGAAGCTCGGATTCGTGCACTCGGGCACAATCACGCAGGCGGGATTCAAGTTCGGCCGGTGGCTCGACGCGGCGTTCTATCAGTTGACGCTCGAAACGCCGGCGCAGCCGGTGGATGGTTGAGCGGCATCGCCGCGTTCGACCGCCGGCGCCGATAGCACGAGCAATCGTCATTTCCATGCAACGCAGAGGAACGGGTCGGCCTGTCGACCGTGATCGTCGAGGTATTCGATGAACTGGCCCGTAGCGGCCGCTGGCGGCCGCGCGTGATCGGCGACCTGACGACACGCCCTTCGACCGTCGCGGCACGCCTCGACGATGCCGTGCGAAGCACAGCGCAGGTCCCGGGGCTCGACGTCTACATCGCGGTCGCGTACAGCGGCCGCCTCGAATTGCTGAACGCGATCCGGGCGCTGATCAGCGAACACGCGGCCGTAGGTTCACTCGACCAATTGCTGTCCGGCCTGAGTCCCGAACTGATCGCGAGTCGCCTTTATACGGCGGGGCAACCCGACCCCGATCTCATCATCCGGACTTCCGGCGAACAGCGGCTCTCCAACTTCATGCTGTGGCAAAGCGCATATTCCGAGTTCTATTTCACGCCCGTATGCTGGCCGGCGTTCAGTCGTGAGGATTTCGAAAACGCCATCGCGACATTCAGGCTGAGGCAACGGCGATTTGGTATCTGATTTGTCGGTAATGCCCGATAACCGGTGGCTGATCCACCGGTTATTCGAAACGCGATATTCGTTTCGGTCATGTTGAAGGAGTGCGAGCCATGCCCAACGTGGAATTTGACCTGCCCCGCCTGTCGGATGTCCGCTACGACCCGCGGCGCCTCGATGCTGGCGACGGCGTCTGGCTGAAACGCATGGGGTTGCAGACGGGTCACGGAAAAAAGAAAAGCCCTGATTTCTCAGGGCTTTTTCTCTTCTTACTTGGAGGCGCGAGCCGGAGTCGAACCGGCCTAAACGGCTTTGCAGGCCGCTGCATAACCGCTTTGCTATCGCGCCAAAAGCGGACTGTCCGGATGCCGTGAGGCAAGCGACAGATTTTTTATTCGAGGACCGAAAGTCCATCAAATAAAAAGGGAAGCGTGGCTTCCCCATTACTTGGAGCGGGAGACGAGTCTCGAACTCGCGACCTCAACCTTGGCAAGGTTGCGCTCTACCAACTGAGCTACTCCCGCATTGTCCTGCATCTGCAGCGCTTCGCCGCACAACACGCTGCCAGAAAAATCTGGAGCGGGAGACGAGTCTCGAACTCGCGACCTCAACCTTGGCAAGGTTGCGCTCTACCAACTGAGCTACTCCCGCATGTGTCCTGCATCTGCAGCGCTTTGCCGTACAACACGCTGCCAGAAAAAATCTGGAGCGGGAGACGAGTCTCGAACTCGCGACCTCAACCTTGGCAAGGTTGCGCTCTACCAACTGAGCTACTCCCGCGTATCACTACGCTGCTGCTTCCCCGTCACACACTTACTTCGTCGTGCAGCGGAGAAGCGAGATTATGTCGAAGGCACATTCGTGTGTCAAGGGCTTTTCCAGCCCTTTTTACAAAAACCTGCTCGACCGGACGCATCACGCGCCGCCGCGCTCCCGAATTTGCGGCCACGCAAGCTTCATGTAGTACAGCATCGACCAGATCGTCAGCACCGCGGCGAGATACATCAGCCATTCGCCCCACACACGCGTGTCGATCGTCACGACGCCGAGCGGCAGCGGCCCATAGAACAGCAGCATCGGAATCGCGACCATCTGGCATGCGGTCTTGAACTTGCCGAGCTGGTTCACCGCGACGCTCTTCGACGCGCCGATCTGTGCCATCCACTCGCGCAGCGCCGAAATCGCGATCTCGCGGCCGACGATCACGAGTGCGATCGCCGCGTCGACCCGTGAAATCTGCACGAGGATCAGCAGCGCGGCCGTCACCATCAGCTTGTCCGCCACCGGATCGAGAAATGCACCGAACGACGACGTCTGGTTCCACTTGCGGGCGAGATAGCCGTCGAACCAGTCGGTCAGTGCCGCGAGTATGAAGATCGCCGCCGCCGCGAGATTGCGGTGCGCGCCGCCCATCACCGTGTCCGGCAGATAGAACACGCCGACGACGAGCGGAATCAGCACGATCCGTACCCACGTCAGGAAAATCGGGAAATTGAACGGCATGGCATGCGGGACAGTAAAGGATTCGCAATTGTGCCGTGTCGACCGGCCTGCCACAAGAACGCTGGCAACGCAGCCGGCCGCACGGCCGCGTCAGTGAAGCTGCTTGTATATCTGTTCGGCGAGCGCGTGCGAGATGCCCTCGACGCTCGCGAGTTCCTCGACGCTCGCGGCAACCACGCCGCGCAACCCGCCGAATCGCGCGAGCAGCCGCTGCCGGCGCTTCGCGCCGACGCCCTCGAGTTCCTCGAGCCGCGACGTCTGGCGCGCCTTCGCCCGCTTTGCACGCATGCCGGTGATCGCGAAGCGGTGCGCCTCGTCGCGGATCTGCGCGACGAGCATCAGCGCGGCGCTCTCCTTGCCGAGCTCGAGCGGCGTGCGGCCGTCCGCAAACACAAGCGTCTCGAGGCCGACCTTGCGCCCCTCGCCTTTCGCGACGCCGACCAGCATCGACGTGTCGAGACCGAGCTCGGTGAATACCTGGCGCGCGATTTCGACCTGACCCTTGCCGCCGTCGATCAGCACGATGTTCGGCAGCAGGCTCGACGCCTCGGCCTGGCGCGTCGACTCGCCGTCGATGCCGGCCGCGTCGTCGGCGGCAGCCGCCTGCGCGGCCTGCTCGACCATCTTCTCGTAGCGGCGCGTGAGCACCTGCCGCATCGCCGCGTAGTCGTCGCCCGGCGTGATCCCGGTGATGTTGTAGCGGCGGTATTCGCCCGACTGCATCTTGTGATGGTGGTAGACCACGCACGACGCCTGCGTCGCCTCGCCCATCGTATGGCTGATGTCGAAGCATTCGATCCGCAGCGTCGCGAGATCGTCGCATTCGTAGCTGAGCGTTTCCGCGAGCGCACGCGTGCGCGCCTGCTGCGAGCCCTGCTCGGACAGCAACCGCATGAGCGCGATCTGCGCATTCTGTTCAGCCATCGACAGCCACGCACGCCGCTGCCCCTGCGGCTGCCGCACCAGCGACACCTTGTGGCCGGCCTGCTCGGACAGCAGCTCGAGCAGGTCGCGGCTCGCGGGCGCATGGCTCACGACCAGCACCGGCGGCACGCGATTGCCGAGATAGTGCTGCGCGATGAACGCGTCGAGCACCTCGGCCTCGACCGACGCCGCCGCATCGCTGCGCGCGCGGCCGGTTTCTTCGTCGGGCAGGTCGGGCATGGCGGAGGCGGCCGCATCGTCCGCCTCCGCCAGCTCGGGCTCGTCGCCGAGACCGCCCTCGGCGAGCGTCAGCGCGCTTTCGACGTGCGTCGGGAAATACGCCTTGTCGCCGAGATGCCGGCCGCCGCGCACCATCGCGAGGTTCACGCACACGCGCCCGCCCTGCGCGACGACAGCCAGGATGTCGACGTCGCTGTCGCTGCCGACCTCGATCGCCTGCTGGTGCAGCACTGTCGCGAGCGAGCTCATCTGGTTGCGCACGGCCGCCGCCTGCTCGAATTTCAGTTCGGCCGCGAACGCGTGCATCTTCTGCTCGAGCTCCTTCATCACTTCGGACTGCCGGCCGAGCAGGAAACGCGCGGCGTTCGATACGTCGATCGCGTAATCCTCGTCGGAGATCGCGCCGACGCACGGCGCCGTGCAGCGCCCGATCTGGTGCAACAGGCACGGCCGCGTGCGGTTGTTGAAGACCGAATCCTCGCAGGTGCGCAACTGGAACACGCGCTGCAGGATCTGGATGCTCTCGCGCACGGCCCAGGCGCTCGGGAACGGCCCGAAATACTGGTTCTGCTTGTCGACCGAGCCGCGGTAGTAGGCCATCCGCGGAAAGCGGTGTGCGGTGAGCTTCAGGTACGGATACGACTTGTCGTCGCGAAACAGGATGTTGTAGCGCGGCGCGAGCGCCTTGATCAGGTTGTTCTCGAGCAGCAGCGCCTCGGCCTCCGAGCGCGTGACGGTCGTCTCGATACGCGCGATGCGCGTGACCATCATCGCGATGCGCGGCGACAGCTGCGTCTTCGTGAAATAGCTCGATACGCGCTTCTTCAGGTCGCGCGCCTTGCCGACATAGAGCACGGCCCCCGCCATGTCGTAATAGCGATAGACGCCCGGCATGTGCGGCAACTGCGCAAGGATCTTCTTCGGTTCGAACGGGGTATCGGAAGCTTCAGGGGATGTCATGCGTGATCCGGGCGCCTTGTAACGCGGAACGGGTCTATTAGAATCGCCAGTTTAGAGCATTCACCGGCCCGCTTCGATGCCCCGCACCACCGCCCCCCTGCCCGCCGCGCCGCTCGCGCCGGGCGAACCGATCGCCTGCGACCTCTTCTGTACGGTAATCGACAATTTCGGCGACATCGGCGTCTGCTGGCGCGTCGCGCGCCAGCTCGCGCACGAGCACGGCTGGCAGGTTCGCCTGTTCGTCGACGACCTGCGCACCTTCGCGCGCCTGCTGCCCGGGGTCGATCCCGACGCGGGGCGGCAGACGGTCGATGCGATCGTGATCGAGCACTGGCATGCGGAAGCCGGCGACGCGCTGGAGATCGCCGACGTCGTGATCGAAGCATTCGCGTGCGAGCTGCCCGGCGCGTATCTCGCGGCGATGGCGCGCCGGGCGCGTCGCCCCGTGTGGATCAACCTCGAATACCTGAGCGCCGAGGACTGGGTCGCCGATTTCCATCTGCGGCCGTCGCCGCATCCGCGCTATCCGCTGCTGAAGACGTTTTTCTTCCCCGGCCTGTCGGCAGGCACCGGCGGCGTCCTGAAGGAGCACGACCTCGATGCGCGCCGCACGGCCTTCGAAACCGACGCGGCGGCACGCGACGCCTGGTGGCAGCGCGCGACCGGCGGCGCGCCGCCGGCCGCCGGCACGACGGTCGTCAGCCTGTTCGCGTACGAGAATCCGGCCGTCGATGCACTGCTCGCGCAGTGGCGCGACGGCCCGTCGCCGGTCGTCGCACTCGTGCCGGCCGGCCGCGTGTCGCCGGCCGTCGCCCGTTTTTTCGGGGTCGAGTCATTCGGCGCGGGCGCGCATGCGCGCAGCGGTAACCTGGCGGCTCACGGGCTCGCGTTCGTCCCCCAGGCCGACTACGATCCCTTGCTGTGGGTGGCCGACATCAATTTCGTGCGCGGCGAGGATTCGTTCGTCCGCGCGCAGTGGGCACGCAAACCGTTCGTGTGGCACATCTACCCGCAGGCCGACGACGTGCACCTGCCGAAGCTCGACGCCGCGCTCGCGCACCTGTCGGCCGACCTCGCCGACGCGCCGCGCGCGGCGCTCGAGCGATTCTGGCACGCATGGAACGGCGTCGGCACGCCCGACTGGGCCGATTTCTGGCAGCACCGCGCCGCACTGGACGCCAACGCGGCCCGCTGGGCCGATGCGCTCGCGGCCGTCGGCGATCTCGCCGGAAAGCTGGCGGAATACGCAAAATCTCAGTTAAAATAAGCGGTTATCCGACGGCTGACCAGGCAAGCGCTCGCTTTTGGCGTCCACCGGAAAAGTAAGCTTGGCGCCTCACCCGTTGCGCAACGCTCAGGCACCTATTTATTTGATTTGATCAGGACAGTTTTTTTATGAAAACCGCACAGGAACTCCGCGTAGGCAACGTCGTGCAGATCGGCAGCGACGCATGGGTCATCGCCAAGGCCGAATACAACAAGTCGGGCCGTAACTCCGCCGTCGTCAAGATGAAGATGAAGAACCTGCTGACGAACGCAGGCCAGGAAGCGGTCTACAAGGCTGATGACAAGTTCGACGTCGTCGTGCTCGACCGCAAGGAAGTGACGTACTCGTACTTCGCCGATCCGATGTACGTGTTCATGGACGCCGACTACAACCAGTTCGAAGTCGAAGCGGAAATGATGGGCGAAGCGCTGAACTACCTCGAAGACGGCATGGCTTGCGAAGTCGTGTTCTACAACGAAAAGGCAATCTCGGTCGAACTGCCGACGGTCCTCGTTCGCGAGATCACCTACACGGAGCCGGCCGTCAAGGGCGACACGTCGTCGGGCAAGGTGCTGAAGAACGCCAAGCTCGCAACGGGCTTCGAACTGCAAGTGCCGCTGTTCTGCAACACCGGCGACAAGATCGAAATCGATACGCGTACGAACGAATACCGCAGCCGCGCGTAATCGCGAGCGATACCGCATCGAACAAAGCGCCCTTCGGGGCGCTTTTTGTTTGTCCGGCGCCAACAACCGGACGGAAGTCAGGCTGATGTAAAGCACAAAATCCACCGGTAAAGATATTCAATTTGTATCATCGGTAACTGTTTTATAGCGCCGGAGAAATAATGCTCGTTACGCGTTCAGCGGGGCATAAAATCAGTTTTTAATCTGACATGCGGCTGCGGCCCCGTTGGCCGACAGCCCGCCTCTCTTGACTCGACTCGCGTCCACCATGCCACACGCCCTGATTGTCGAAGACGATCCCAACAGTCTGTCCGGCCTCACCGCGCTGCTCGCCGCGGACGGCTTCTCGGTCGACACGGCCACGTCGCTCGCCGAAGCGCGCACGGCGCTCGGCCGCTCGATTCCCGATGTCGTTCTCGTCGACCTGAACCTGCCGGACGGCAGCGGGTTCGACCTGCTCCAGCACCTGCCGCAGCAACAGCCGAACGGCTCGCTGCCCGTCATCGTGCTGACCGGCAATGCGACGGTCGAAAGTGCCATCGAGGGCCTGCGTCACGGTATCTGGGACTACCTGCTGAAGCCGATCAACATTCCGCGCCTGCGCAGCCTGCTCGCGCGGATTCCGCGCCCGTACGAACTGATCGACGAAGTGCAGTCGTTGCGCGCCTCGCTGCGCCATCTCGGCCGCTTCGGCGCGCTGGTCGGCCGCAGCGACGCGATGCAGCACGTGTACGACATGATCGAGCACAACGCGCGCACCGAAACGGCCGTCCTGTTCGCGGGCGAAGCCGGTACCGGCAAGAAGCTGGCCGCGCGCACGCTGCACGACCTGAGCCGGCGCCGCAAGGGGCCGTTCGTGTCGTTCGACTGCCGGACGATCGCACAGGCCGGCCGGCATCGCGCATCGCTCGACAGCGTACTGTTCGGCCATGAGCGCGGCGCGTTCGACGGTGCCGAGCGCCGCGAATCGGGTCTGTTCGAGCAGGCCGGCGGCGGCACGCTGTTCCTCGACGAAATCACCGCACTGCCGCTCGTGCTGCAGGAAGCGCTGCTGCATGCGCTTGATTCGCAGAACTTCATGCGGATCGGCGGTACGAGCTCGATCACGAGCGATTTCCGGCTGATCGCGACCACGCGGCGCCCGGCGCGCGAAGCGGTCGCGAACGGCACGCTGCGCGAGGATCTCTGGTTGCGCCTCGATGCGGCGTCGATCACGATGCCGCCGCTGCGCGAGCGCGACGGCGACGCACTCGCGATCGCGGATGCACAGATCGACGAACTGAACCGCGACGCGCGCGCAACCGGCCGCAGCACGACCGACAAGCGCGCGGCGCCTGGTTTCGTGCGCGAGTGCCTGTCCTACGAATGGCCGGGCAACGTGCGCGAACTGCAGGAGCGCGTGCGCTTTGCGTACGACGCGTCGGGCGATTTCATCGAGACGCTGCGCGCAGGCGAGCCGAGCTTCTCGGCCGGCGCCGCACTGAACGGCAGCAGCGTGCAGATCAAGGTCGGCACACCGCTGTCCGACGTCGAGGATCTGCTGATCCGCGCGACGCTCGACGCAGTCGGCGGCACGCGCCACCGAGCGGCAACGCTGCTCGGCATCAGCCCGAAGACGCTGTACAACAAGCTGCAGCGGATGAAGGTGAACTGAGCAGGCGGCGATGCTCGAAGGCACTGGCAGGCGTTGACCGTTAGTTGCATCCAGACTCGCTTCGCCAACCTGCTTGATTCCTGAGGCTGCTCGGTTCGTACCGGCAGCAATCCATAAAAAAGCCGCGCGATTGCGCGGCTCGTTGTTTCCGTGACCGGAACGGCGCAGACCGAACCGCCTCCTCCCCGCTCAGGCCAGTGCGCTGCTCAACAGCGCCTGCGCCTGCAGATACTCGGGCTGCGCGATCAGCTTCTCCCACTTGAGCGCCTTGCCACGCGCGCGCATCCGCTTGATGCGTCGCACCGACGCGTCCGTTGCCCGTGCTTTCAGCCCGTTCAGCACGACCTCAGCAGCCTCCGGCTGGTTGCAGACGAGCACCATGTCGCAACCGGCCGCGAGCGCGGCGTCGGCCGCCTGCGTGAGCGTGCCGCCTTCGCGCGCGGCTTCCATCGACAGGTCGTCACTGAAGATCGCGCCGGTGAAGCCGAGCCGCCCGCGCAGGATGTCCTGCAGCCACACGCGCGAGAACCCGGCCGGCCGCTTGTCGACCTGCGTGTAGATCACGTGCGCGGGAATCACCGCGGACAGCGACAGGCCGAGCCAGTCGTACGGTGCGACGTCCTGCTTGAGAATCACGTCGAGCGTACGGTCGTCGGTCGGCAGCGCGACGTGCGAGTCGGCCTCCGCGAAACCGTGCCCCGGGAAATGCTTGCCGCAGTTCGCCATCCCGGCGAGCGACAGCCCGTGGTTCAGGCTCTTCGCGAGCAGCGTGACGACGCGCGGATCGCGATGAAACGCGCGGTCGCCGATCACTTTCGAGTGCCCGTAGTCGAGGTCGAGCACGGGCGTGAAGCTCATGTCGATTCCGCATGCACGCAGCTCGGCGGCCAGAATGTAGCCGACGGCCGTGGCGACCTGCGTCGCGAGCAGCACGTCGCGATCCCACAGCTCGCCGAGGCGGCGCATCGCCGGCAGCACCGTGAAGCCGTCGGTGCGAAAACGCTGCACGCGCCCGCCTTCGTGATCGACGGCGATCAGGATGTCTTCGCGCACCGCGCGAATCGAATCGGTCAGCGCGGTCAGTTGCGCACGGTTCTGGAAGTGCCGCGCGAACAGGATCACGCCGCCGGTATTCGGATGCGCGAGACGCCGCGCATCGTCGCGCGACAGGGCCGTGCCGACGACGTCGAGCATGACCGGGCCGGGAGTCGTTTTCATCGAATCGGGAATTCCGTCAGGAGGAGGTTCGGGAAACAAGTGCAGGCGCGGCGTCCGTCTCGGCAACCACGAACGACACCGCGTAGTCGCGTTCGTCGCTGACCGTCACGCGCGCCGTGATGCCACGGGCGGCAAGCCAGTCGGCCAGCTCGCCCGACGCGACCACGTACGGCTCGCCGCTCGGGTGGTTGAGGGTCTGCAGCGCACGCCACGTCATCGGCCAGTGCATGCCGAGCCCAATCGCCTTCGAGAACGCTTCCTTCGCGGAAAAGCGCGTCGCGAGGAACGCGATGCCGCGCGCCTCGGAGCGGGCACGGCGCGCATGGAACACGCGCAGCTCGTCGGGGCCCAGCACCTTCTCGGCAAACCGGCCGCCCGTGCGTTCGAGCACGGCCGCGATGCGGCTCACCTGGGCGATATCGGTACCGATGCCGTAGATCGCCATGTCAGTACCCGCCGATACGAACCGGCCGGGCCGGGTCAGGCATGACGCGCGACGCGCGGCAGCACGTCATCTTCAACGCGCGCCGCCATGCAGCGCGGCAACGCGTGCGGCGACCATGATCGCCTTCATTTCGCGCACCGCGTTGTCCCAGCCCGCGAAAATCGCGTGCGCGACGATCGCGTGGCCGATGTTCAGTTCGACGATGCCGTCGATCGCGGCAATCTGCTGCACGTTCGTGTAGTGCAGCCCGTGCCCGGCATTGACCTTCAGACCGAGTTGCGCGCCGGCCTGAACGCCCGCGACGATGCGCTCGTATTCGCGCTGCTGGTCGGCTTCGTCGTGCGCTTCGGCGTAACGTCCCGTATGCAGCTCGATCACCGGCGCGCCCGCTTCGTGCGCGGCACGGATCTGCGTCTCGTCCGGGTCGATGAACAGCGATACACGCACCCCCACGTCGGCAAGCTGCTTGCATGCCGCACGTACGGCCTCGAAGTGGCCGGCGACATCGAGACCGCCTTCGGTCGTCAGTTCCTCGCGCTTCTCGGGTACGAGGCACGCGTCGTGCGGGCGCACTTCGCATGCGATATCGAGCATCTCGGCCGTCACCGCGCATTCGAGGTTCATGCGCGTCTTCAGCAGCGGGCGCAGCTTGCGCACGTCCGCATCGACGATGTGGCGGCGATCCTCGCGCAGGTGCAGCGTGATCGCATCCGCACCCGCTTCTTCTGCGGCGAGCGCCGCGCGGATCGGATCGGGATAGGTCGTGCCGCGCGCATTGCGCAGCGTCGCGACGTGGTCGATGTTCACGCCGAGGTCGATGGCGGTGGGCGTTGTCAGGAAGAAGCTCATAGGTTCTGCAGGTCGATCAGGATCTGACGCGTGGCAAGCGGCGTACCGCCGAGATAAGTGTTCAGCAGGAAGCGCATCAGCGTCTTGCTTTGCGCAACCGTCTGGGCTCGATGGTAATCGTCCTGCTCCATATCGAGCAACGTCTGCCCGGAAATGACCGGCCAGTGCGATGGGACTTCATCGTCCGCATTGCGCACGCCGCGCTCGGGATCGAACACGTAACGACGGTCAGGCTCGACCGCGCGGCGCGCGACCGTGCGGTTCAGCGCCATCGCGTAGCCGGTCTCGCGCAGCAGCACGCGCTCGAACGAGCGCAGCACCTGCACCGCGGGCTCGCCGTGCGCGAGGCGCGTGAGGGTCAGCACGTAATGATTGAAGAGCGGCGGCTGAGGATCTTCGCGCGCGCAGAATTTCACGAGCAGTTCGTTCGCGTAGAAACCGCACAGCAAACCGTCGCCGCCGAGCGGCAGCATCCCGCCGACCCACTCGGCGCCCGTCAGCGTGCGCACTTCGGATTTGCCGGACCAGGACAGCAGCAGCGGCTGGAAGGTCTGCAGTACGCCGCGCAGCGCGGAGTGCGGGCGCTTCGCGCCCTTCGCGACGAGCGCGAGCCGGCCATGATCACGCGTCAGCACGTCGATGATCAGGCTCGTTTCCCGATACGGGTAACTGTGCAGCACGTACGCCGGCTGCTCGGCGACACGGAAATCGGACGTGCGAGACGTCGCGCGCCGCGCCTTGCGCGGCGGTTCAGGCGGCGCCGGCAGCGGCGCGTCGTTCGCGCCGGCCGTCACCGCGTCTTCAGTCGACGTCAGCGCGTCATTCGTACCCATAGGCGCGCAGCCCCGCCTCGTTGTCGGCCCAGCCGCTCTTCACCTTCACGAAGGTCTCGAGGTACACGGGGCCGTCGAACAGCTTCTCCATGTCCATCCGCGCCTCGGTGCTGATCTGCTTGAGCTTCTCGCCCTTCTTGCCGATCACCATCGCCTTGTGCGAATCGCGCTCGACGAGGATCGTCGCGAAGATACGCTTCAGGCGCCCTTCCTCTTCGAACTTGTCGATCAGCACGGTGCTCGTGTAAGGCAGTTCGTCACCGGTCCAGCGGAACACTTTCTCGCGCAGGATTTCGGCCGCGAGGAAACGCGAGCTGCGGTCGGTCAGCTCGTCCTCGCCGTAGATCGGCTCGCCTTCCGGCAGGTACGGCTTGATCGTGTCCAGCAGGCGCTTGATGTCTTCCGGGCGCTGTGCCGACAGCGGCACGAGCTCGGTGAATTCGCGCAGCGTGCTCATCTGCTGCATGAACGGAAACAGCGTCGCCTTGTCGGTCACGCGGTCGATCTTGTTCGCGATCAGCAGCGTCGGCATGCCGGGCGGGATCAGGTCGAGCACCTTCTGGTCGTCGGGCCCGAAGCGGCCGGCCTCGATCACGAACAGGATCACGTCGACCGACGTGAGCGTCGACGTGACCGCGCGGTTCAGCGAGCGGTTCAGCGCGGTGCTGTGACGGGTCTGGAATCCCGGCGTGTCGACGAACACGAATTGCGCGTCGTCGAACGTATTGATGCCGGTGATGCGGTGGCGGGTCGTCTGCGCCTTGCGCGACGTGATGCTGATCTTCTGGCCGACGAGTGCGTTCATCAACGTCGACTTGCCGACGTTCGGGCGGCCCACGATCGCGATCATGCCGCAACGGAAACCGGTAGGAGCGGGAGTGTTCATATCGTTTGGGAGACAGGTTCGGAAACGGCCGCGCGGCGCGCGGCACGATCGATGGGCAATTCAGTGGTCGGCATCGGCCACGCGCGCCTGCGCGGCGGCAAGGCTCGCGCCGCCCGGCGGCGTCTCGGAATCCGGTGCCGCGGCGTCGCGCGTGCGCGCGGCCGCACGCGAAGCGGGGTCGGTACCGGCAGAAGACTTGTCGGCGGACGACGCTGCCGGATCGGCTGCCTGCCCCGCCGGCTTGTCGGCTGCGCGCGCAGCGGGCACGGCTTCGGCGGGCTTCTCAGCGGTCTTGTCGGCTCGCTCGGCCGGTTTGTCGACTACCTTGTCGGCCGCCGGCTTTGCCGCCCGTTCGCCCTTCTCCGCGGCCGCGTCGACATGCGCCGCGCGAATCGCGGCCATCGGCGCCGCAGCCGGCTCGGTACCGGTCGCAGCGCTTGCCGCGGGCGCCGCACCGGCCGCCCTCGCCTCGCGCGCTGCCGCGCGCTCCTTCCGCTCCGGCGAGCGCAGGTCGAGCGCTTCCTGCACGCCCTTCACGCCCGGCACGATTTCCGGTTCGACATGCTTCGACCCGCGCGCGTTTTTCGAGCGCTTCGGCTTGGCGGCCAGCATCGGTGCGGCCGCCATCACCTCATCGAGTGCCTTCTTCGCGGCGGCCTGCTCGGCCGCGCGCCGGCTCGCACCGGAGCCCGACACCTTCACGTCGAGCTTCGGCACCGTGCATTCGACTTCGAATTGCTGATTGTGCGCCGCACCATGCGTCGCGACCACCGTGTAGGTCGGCAGTGCGATCTTGTGCCCCTGCAGGTACTCCTGCAGCAGCGTCTTCGCATCCTTGCCGAGCGTGCGCGGATCGATGTGGTCGAGAATCGGGATATAGAGGCGCTTGATGACCCCTTGGGCGGCTTCGAAGCCGCCATCGAGGAACACGGCCCCGATGATGGCTTCGAACGCGTCCGCGAGGATCGACGGGCGGCGGAACCCGCCGCTGCGCAGCTCGCCCTCGCCAAGCCGCAGCCCGTCCGAGATATTCAGGGCCTGAGCGATTTCATATAGCGACTGCTGCTTGACGAGGTTGGCGCGTACGCGCGACAGATCGCCTTCGTCCAGCTTGCTGAAACGCTGGAACAAAAGGGCAGCCACCGCGCAATTCAGAACGGAATCGCCGAGAAACTCGAGCCGTTCGTTGTGCGTGGCACTGTGACTACGATGGGTCAAAGCCTGGCGCAACAATTCCGCATTGCGAAATTCGTAGCGCAGCCGGCTTTCCAACTGGGATAGGGGCATGTGCAGGAGTATAACGCGGGCGCCGGTCGGGCCGAAACGGCACGGCCGGACGCGAAAAGGCGTGACGAGGCGGTGTTACCGCCGGTTCTTAAAGTAGTTCGGCAATACGCGACGCGGCCCGTGCGTCGCGTAGTGCGAGTGATTCGAATGCGATCAGTTGAAGGAACCGATGCGCTTCAGGTCGCTGAAGTTCATCCAGATGAAGAACGCGCGGCCGACGATGTTCTGGTCCGGCACGAAACCCCAGTAGCGGCTGTCCGCACTGTTGTCGCGGTTGTCGCCCATCATGAAGTAGTGACCGGGCGGCACCTTGCAGATCACGCCGCGGCTGTTGTACGTGCAGTTGTCGCGAAACGGATAGTCGTATGCGCCCATCACGAACGGCGGCACGGCCGGGTTGTTGAGGATTGCGTTCTTCTTGTTGCCGATCGTTTCCTCGAACTGCTTCGCGTAATTCTGGCGCTCGTCGTCGAAGAAATCGGGTAGCGGCGTTTCGGGCACCGGCTGGCCGTTGATCGTGAGCTGCTTGTCCTGGTACGCGACGGTATCGCCCGGCAGGCCGATCACGCGCTTGATGTAGTCGACCGACTCGTCCTTCGGATAGCGGAACACGACGACGTCGCCGCGCGACAGCGGGCTGCCCTGCGTGATCTTCGTGTTCGTGACCGGCAGGCGCAGCCCGTATTCGAACTTGTTGACGAGGATGAAATCGCCAACGAGCAGCGTCGGCACCATCGAGCCCGACGGAATCTTGAACGGCTCGACGACGAACGAACGCACGACGAACACCGCCAGGATCACCGGGAAGAAGCTCGCCGTGTACTCGAGCCACCACGGCTGGCGCAGCTTCTCGTCGCGCAGCTTCGAACGCGTCTGCACCGCATTTTCGTCCGCGAAACGCTTGTCGATGCGCGACTGCTGGCGATCGAACTCCTCGATCGCCGAGTCGGCCGCCTTGCGTCGCCGCGGCAGGAACACCAGCTTGTCCAGCACCCACGCTACGCCCGTCAAGATGACGAGCACAAAAAGAATCAGCGCAAAATTCATAAAAGGATCAGTCCTGTTATTTGTCTTCGACGCGCAAGATCGCAAGGAACGCTTCCTGCGGGATCTCGACCGAACCCACCTGCTTCATCCGCTTCTTGCCTTCCTTCTGCTTCTCGAGCAGCTTCTTCTTTCGCGTGATGTCGCCGCCGTAGCACTTCGCGAGCACGTTCTTGCGCAGCGCCTTGATGTTCTCGCGCGCAACGATGTGCGCACCGATCGCGGCCTGGATCGCCACGTCGTACATCTGGCGCGGGATGATCTCGCGCATCTTCGCCGCAACTTCGCGGCCGCGATATTGCGACTGCGAACGGTGCACGATGATCGACAGCGCATCGACCTTGTCGCCGTTGATCAGCATGTCGACCTTCACGACGTCCGACGAACGGTATTCCTTGAACTCGTAGTCCATCGACGCATAGCCGCGCGACACCGACTTCAGGCGATCGAAGAAGTCGAGCACGATCTCGGCCATCGGGATCTCGTACGTGAGCTGCACCTGGCGGCCGTGATACTGCATGTTGATCTGCGAGCCGCGCTTCTGCTCGCACAGCGTGATCACCGAGCCCACGTAATCCTGCGGCATGTACAGGTTCACGGTGACGATCGGCTCGCGGACTTCGGCGATGCGGCCCGGCTCCGGCATCTTCGCCGGGTTCTCGACCATGATCGTCGATCCGTCGCTCTGCACGACCTCGTAGACGACCGTCGGTGCGGTCGTGATGAGATCCATGTCGAACTCGCGTTCGAGCCGCTCCTGCACGATTTCCATGTGCAGCAGCCCGAGGAAGCCGCAGCGGAAACCGAACCCGAGCGCCTGCGACACTTCCGGCTCGTACTGCAGCGATGCGTCGTTCAGCTTCAGCTTCTCGAGCGATTCGCGCAGCGCGTCGTACTGGTTCGCTTCGACCGGATACAGCCCCGCGAACACCTGCGGCTTCACTTCCTTGAAGCCCGGCAGCGGCTCGGTGGCGGCCTTGGTCACGTGCGTGACGGTATCGCCGACCTTCGCGGCCGTCAGTTCCTTGATGCCCGCGATGATGAAGCCCACCTGCCCCGCCGACAGCGAATCGAGATTGCGCGACTTCGGCGTGAACACGCCGACGTGCTCGACCGGATACTGCGCGCCGGTCGCCATCATCTTGATCTTGTCCTTCGGGCGCAGCGTGCCGTTGACGATGCGCACCAGCATCACGACGCCGACGTAGTTGTCGAACCACGAATCGATGATGAGCGCCTGCAGCGGCGCGGCTGGGTCGCCCTTCGGCGGCGGCACCTTTGCGATCAGCGCTTCGAGCACGTCCTCGACGCCGAGGCCCGTCTTCGCGCTGCAACGGGTTGCGTCGGTCGCATCGATGCCGATCACGTCCTCGATCTCCTCGATCGCGTTCTCGGGGTTCGCGGCCGGCAGGTCGATCTTGTTCAGCACGGGAACGACCTCGACGCCGAGCTCGATCGCCGTATAGCAGTTTGCGACCGTCTGCGCCTCGACGCCCTGGCTCGCATCGACGACCAGCAGCGCGCCTTCGCACGCGGACAGCGAACGGCTGACTTCGTACGAGAAGTCGACGTGCCCCGGCGTGTCGATCAGGTTCAGGTTGTAGACCTTGCCGTCGCGCGCGCGATAGGACAGCGCGGCTGTCTGCGCCTTGATCGTGATGCCGCGCTCGCGCTCGATATCCATCGAATCGAGCACCTGCGCTTCCATTTCACGGTCGGCGAGGCCGCCGCATACCTGGATGATGCGATCCGCGAGCGTCGACTTGCCATGGTCGATGTGCGCGATGATCGAGAAATTGCGAATATGATCCATTCAGTGCCGATCAAGCGAAAAAGGCGCGCTCGACGACTGCGGAGCACGCCTTGTGTAAGTCGGTGAAAAAGCAGCTTATTTTAGCCGAAAAGGCCTTCAGCCGGGCGGTATTTCCAACGCCGGGCCGCGCGGTGTCCCGCCGGGGGCACCCGCCGGGTCAAGTCCGGTACGAAGCGACGCCCGCCAGCGGCAGGTCAGGCTCGGCGCCGGGCCGTCAGCACGTCGCGCACCCGCGCGTCGTCGAACCGGTGGCGACACACCTCCGCCCCGTCCAGCAGCAGCACGGGCACATCCTCGTCGTAGCGGGCCACAAGTGTCGCATCGGTGTCGATGTCGATGTAATCGACCTCGACACCGAATTCGGCCGCCACCGGCGCCAGCGCGGCGCGCATGTCGTCGCACAGGTGGCACCAGCCGCGACCGTAGAGCGTGAACATCGGCGCGTTACTTCTGGCGCGGCCGCACGGGCACGAATTGCGTGTTGTCGCCGCGTCGAACGAGCACCGCGACCGCCTTCTGCGGATCGAGCTGCGCGGTCACGTCGGCGAACTGCTTTGCGTTCGTGATGTCGGTGTCGCCGACGCGCAGCACGATGTCACCGCGCTGCAGGCCCGCCCGGGCGGCCGGGCCGTCGACGCCGTCGACCTGCACGCCGTTCTTCAGCTTCAGCGTCTTCATCTGCTCCGCCGTCAGGTCACTGACCGTCAGACCGAGCGAATTGGCCTGGCGCGGCTTCTGCGGCGCGTTCTTGCGCTGCTCGGCCTTTGCCGTCGTTTCAGCCGGCGTCTCCGCGATCGTGATCGGCAGATCGCGTGCCTGACCCTTGCGCCATACGCTGACGGTCGCCTTCGTGCCGGGCTTCGTGTCGCCGACCATGCGCGGCAGGTCCGACGCCGTATCGACCGAACGGCCATTGAACTTCAGGATGATGTCGCCCGGCTGGATGCCGGCCTTATCGGCCGGGCCGCCCGGCTCGACGCTGCTGACGAGCGCGCCCTCGGCCTTCGGCAACCCGATCGAGTCGGCCACGTCCTTCGTCACCTCGCCGATCGCCACCGCGATCCGGCCGCGCGTGACCTTGCCCGTCGCCTTCAGCTGGTCGGCCACGCGCATCGCCTCGTCGATCGGAATCGCGAACGAGATGCCCATGAAGCCGCCGGTACGGCTGTAGATCTGCGAGTTGATCCCGATCACCTCGCCCTGCATGTTGATCAGCGGGCCGCCCGAGTTGCCCGGGTTCACGGCGACGTCCGTCTGGATGAAAGGCAGGTAGTCGCCCGTATTGCGGCTCTTCGAGCTGACGATGCCGGCGGTCACCGTGTTGTCGAGGCCGAACGGCGAACCGATCGCGACGACCCACTCGCCGACGCGCACCTTGGTCGAATCGCCGATCGCGACGACCGGCAGGTTCGACGCCTGGATCTTGACGACCGCGACGTCGGTACGATCGTCGACACCGATCAGCTTCGCCTTGAATTCGCGCTTGTCGGTCAGCGTCACGTAGATGGTGTCCGCATCGTCGACGACGTGCGCATTGGTCATTACGTAACCGTCGGCAGACACGATGAAACCCGAGCCGACACCGCGATTCTGTTCGGTATCGGGCGGATTGTCCGGCGTCGGCGCGTTCTTCGGATTGCCGCCGCCATTGCCGCTACCGTTGCCGGGCGCCTGCGGCAGCGGAATGCCGAAGAAGCGCCGGAAGAATTCCGACATGTCGCCGTTGTCGAAGCCCGGCGGGAGCATCCCGCGCGGGCCGCTGCTCGTCGGCACGTTGGCGGTGGTCCGGATGTTCACGACAGCCGGCCCGACTTTTTCGACCAGATCGGCGAAGTCGGGCAGGCTGGCAGCGGGAGCCGTCACCGCGAATGCGGTATGCGGCACGAGCGGCAGGCAGGCAGACAGCGCCGCCGCCGCGAGCCATTTGCGCAGCGTGAATTTAATCATGTCGGAAGCCGTAGCGTTACTTGGAAGCCTTGTATTCTATGGCAGACGCGAACTGCTGCAACGTAGCCGGCGGCACTTCGCCGAGCACGGTGATCCAGTAGTCGCCGCGGCGCTTCACGAGAACGTTCGTTGCACCGGTGCTGCCCGCGCCTTCCTTGCGCATATTCTTTTCGGCCGGCTCGATGAAAACCGAGATCGTCGCGAGACCGTCGGTGAAGACGGCCTGATCGACCGGGATCGGCGGCTCACCCGCGTCACGCGCAGCCATCGGCCGGCGCACTTCACGAATCTTCTGGAAACCGGCCACGCTCGGTGCGAGCTGCCAGCCCTGCGCTTCCATGTCGACCGTCGCGACCGGCGGGCGTACGATCGTCCAGCCGTTCAGGTTGCGCATGCCGGCCGCGATCGCGGCCCTGTCGCCGCTGGCGCCGCCCGTCTGCAGTTGCGAGAACGCGATCTGCTCGAGCACGTGATCGTTCGCATCGAGCGTCTGCGAGCGCAGCAGCAACCCCGTGCGCGCGTCGGCCCACAGCTTGTACGTGAAGCGGTACGCATCCTTCGGCACGAGCTCGACGACCTGCGCGTCGATCCCCGCCACGCGATCCTTGCCGAGCAACTTCGCGTCGTAGACGGACATCACGTGCTCACCGCTCGCGCCGAGCAGCGCGGGGAACGAGTCGCGCGTCTGACGGCGCTCGACGACGCACAGCTTGCGCTCGGGCACGAACGTGTACAGCTCGTCGTTATGGCGCAGCAGCTTGCGCGGCTTTCCGTCGAGCGTCTCGATGCGCTCGAACTCGCCGTCGCGGGACGCAACGTGCGCGATGCGCGATGACTGCACATACCCACCGCGCTGATAGACGAACGTGCCTTCGTAGCTCTGCTGCTGCGCCGCTTGCTGGACGCGGTCGAGCCAGTCGGCGGCACCCTTGCGGGTCGCGACGGGATCGTCCGGTTGCTGGGCGCTGGCAGGAAGGGATTGAACGGACAACAGGGCGGCTGCACAAAGCAGGAGGGCCGGCAGCCGCTTCCATCCGGAGATGGCGTGATTCAACTGCAATGTCCGCATCGGGTTTATTGGCCTGGCGTGGTGGTCACGGCAGCGCGGATCAGCGGCATCGAACCCGTGACGACGGGCTGCTGCGCGAATTGCTGGTGCGCTTCGAGGTATTGGTCGAGGCTGGCATCGCGGATGATGTTCACGTCCTGCAGGCCCGGCTGGGCCGATGCCTGCGCAACCGTCACGCGTTGCAGGTTGCCGCCTTGCGGCGCACCGGCCGACGCGACCTGGACGGCGCCCGGAGCACCGGCCGTCTGCATTTGGGGGACGACGATCCACGTCAGCGTGGCCGCCGCAGCAGCGATCGCGAACGCGGGCACGACACGCCGGCGCAGCGACAGCAGCTTGCGTGCGACGGGTGCGGCCGCCGGCGCAAGCAGGTGCGGCTCGCTTTCGAGCGCAGCCGACATGCGCGCGGTGAACGCAACGCTCAGCGCAGGCGACAGCGCGAGCTCGTCCGAGCGCAGCGCATCGCCGATCAGGTGGTAATGGGCCCACGCAGCGCGATCCGCGCGGTTGAGCTCAGCCAGAAACTGCCCGTTGTCCGGGCCATCGAACATTTCGCCGTCGACCAGCGCGGAAAGGCGCTCGCCGCGCGAGCACGCTTGCGACTGCGTATTGACCGACCCCATGATGCTCCCCATCTTGCACACCCCGTCGTGACTTCACGACTCTATCCGTAACTAGACCCCGACCCGCGTCGCTCCGCCTGTCGCGCTTACCAGCGCTTGCCTTCCGGCGTATCGAGCAGCGGACGCAATTTGGCAGCGATTGCCTCGCGTGCACGGAAGATCCGCGACCGGACCGTCCCGATCGGACAGCCCATCATTTCCGCGATCTCTTCGTAGCTCAGGCCCTCGATCTCGCGCAGCGTAATTGCCTGACGCAGTTCTTCGGGCAGCAGAGCCATTGCAGCGTTGACCGTCTCGGCAATCTGCTTGCTCATCAACATCGATTCAGGCGTGTTGATATCCCTTAGTTGGTCTGCGTCGGAGAAAGTTTCCGCTTCCTCCGCGTCGGCCTCGGTCGAGGTCGGCGCCCGGCGGCCTTGCGTCGCAAGGTAGTTCTTCGCCGTGTTGACGGCAATTCGGTACAACCACGTATAGAACGCCGATTCGCCGCGGAATTGCGGCAGCGCACGATACGCCTTGATGAACGCGTCCTGGGCCACATCCTCGACCTCGGCGGGATCCCGCACGAGGCGCGAGATCAGCCGAATGATCTTGCGGTGGTATTTGGAGACCAGGAGTTCGAACGCTGCCTTGTCGCCCTTCTGTACGCGCTCGACCAGAGCCTGATCGATTTCTTTTTCACTCACCTGACAAATCCGTTAACTAGGGATGCAACGCGGAGCGATATTGTAGCGTTCCCGCGCCGGCCGCTGGTTACGGTCGGTAACCGCGCCGCCGTCACGCCCGCCCCGCCGTTCTCGCCAGCACGGAAAGCGCGCTGAACGATGCGGCGTCGAGCGCATCGGCCGGAATCAGCAGCGGCCGGGCCCGCCGGGCACCCTGCCCGACCGACAGCACCAGCAACAGGCTGCTCCAGTGCGCATGACCCGTCACGCGGCCGCGGGCCAGCAGGCGCCCGGTGCGGCCAAACGCCGCGACTTCCCCGAATGCGTCGATCTGCAACTCGGCCGGCAGCCGGCGGGCACAAGCCCGCGCAGCGCACACGGCCAGCAGCGCGGCCGTCATGGCCGACACGCCTGCGCCGGCGGCAGCGCCCGCGCGCGGCGCCCAGAACAGGTAGGCCGACGCGGTAGCTGACGCGACAAACACGGCCAGCACGAGATACAACACGGCCGAGGCCCGCAACGCAAAGCGCTGCGGACGCCCGGCCGGAGCATCGAATGGACTCGTCAAGCGATTGCGGCGTCAGACGCGCTTGAACACCAGCGTGCCGTTGGTACCGCCGAAGCCGAAGTTGTTCTTCACGGCGACGTCGATCTTCATGTCACGCGCGGTGTTCGCGCAGTAATCGAGATCGCACTCCGGGTCCTGGTTGAAGATGTTGATGGTCGGCGGCGACACGTTGTTGTGCAGCGCCAGCACCGTGAACACCGATTCGAGGCCGCCCGCGCCGCCCAGCAGGTGGCCCGTCATCGACTTCGTCGAGTTCACGACGATCTTGTACGCATGCTCGCCGAAGGCCGCCTTCACCGCGTCGGACTCATTCTTGTCGCCCAGCGGCGTCGACGTGCCGTGCGCGTTCAGGTACTGGACCTCGTCCGCGTTCACGCCGGCGTCGCGCAGTGCCGCGACCATGCAGCGGCGCGGGCCGTCCATGTTCGGCGCGGTCATGTGGTACGCGTCCCCCGTCATGCCGAAGCCCGAGACTTCCGCGTAGATCTTCGCACCGCGTGCCTTCGCCGCTTCGTACTCCTCGAGCACCATCACGCCGGCACCCTCGCCCAGCACGAAGCCGTCGCGGTCCTTGTCCCACGGACGGGATGCGCTGGCCGGATCGTCGTTGCGGGTCGACAGCGCACGCGCTGCCGCGAAACCGCCGATGCCGAGCGGCGACACCGTCGATTCAGCGCCACCCGCGACCATCACGTCGGCGTCGCCTGCCTGGATCAGGCGCGCGGCGAGGCCGATGCTGTGCAGGCCGGTCGTACAGGCCGTCACGGCCGCGAGGTTCGGTCCCTTCAGGCCGAACATGATGCTCAGGTGACCCGAGATCATGTTGATGATCGAACCCGGCACGAAGAACGGCGAAATCCGGCGCGCGCCGCGATCGACGTAGGTCTGGTGCGTATCTTCGATCATCGGCAGGCCGCCGATGCCGGAACCGACCAGCACGCCGATGCGTTCCGCATTGGCTTCGGTCACTTCCAGCCCGCTGTCCTTGACGGCCTGGATGCCGGCGGCAATGCCGTAATGGATGAACGTATCCATGTTCCGGGCTTCCTTCGCCGGGATGTACTCCTCGGCGACGAAACCCTTCACTTCGCCAGCGAAGTGGACGGCAAGGTTCGACGGATCGAACTTCGTGACGGTGGCAATACCGGACTTGCCGGCGACGAGATTGGCCCAGCCGTCGGCAACATTATTGCCAACAGGCGAAATCAGCCCCAGGCCTGTAACAACAACACGACGGCGGCTCACGGTAACCTCTTTTCCATTATTGGATGACAAAAACAAAAGCCACAGTGGCCACAGGAACCAGCCCTGCGAGCCCTGTGGCTGTTAGTCCGTCCGGCGCGAAGCCGGCAGGATGGCGCGTCAATCGCGAAGATCGCGGCGACGTGGCGGACAAGCGCGAAAGGCGCTCGTTACGCCTTGACGTTTGCGCGAGCGTAGTCGATTGCTTGCTGAACGGTCGTGATCTTCTCTGCTTCTTCGTCCGGGATTTCCATGCCGAACTCGTCTTCCAGAGCCATCACCAGTTCGACCGTGTCGAGCGAGTCGGCACCCAGATCGTTCACGAACGAAGCTTCGTTCTTGATCTCGGCTTCCGCGACGCCCAGTTGTTCAGCGACGATCTTCTTGACACGTTGTTCGATGTTGTCCATTACCCCTCCGAGGGAAAGTTCAGATTTACAAGTGCGCGCATTTTATCAGGTTTGCTGACGCGAAAACGCGCGTTGGCTTGATGGTCGATCAAGCGCCGATCCGCTTGAAAAACGGGATACGGCGCGGATGGTAAACGAAAATCGTTACGACATGTACATGCCGCCGTTCACGTGCAGCGTCGTACCGGTGATGTAACCGGCTTGCGGCGATGCGAGGAACGCGACGGCATGGGCGATGTCTTCCGGGCTGCCGAGGCGGCCGAGCGGAATCTGGGTCTTGAGCGCGGCCTGCTGTTCTTCCGGCAGCGTCTTCGTCATGTCGGTGTCGATGAAGCCCGGCGCCACGCAGTTCACGGTGATGCCGCGGCTGCCGATTTCACGCGCGAGCGCACGCGTCATGCCCGCCACGCCGGCCTTCGCAGCCGCGTAGTTGACCTGACCCGGGTTGCCGGCCGAGCCGACCACCGACGTGATGTTGATGATGCGGCCGCCGCGTGCCTTCATCATCGGGCGCAGCACCGCGCGCGACAGGCGGAACACCGACTTCAGGTTGGTGTCGATCACCGCGTCCCAGTCCTCGTCCTTCATCCGCATCGCGAGCTGGTCCTGCGTGATGCCCGCGTTGTTGACGAGCACGTTCAGCGCGCCGAATTCCTTCACGGTCGCGTCGATCAGCGCCTCGGCGGCTGCCGCGTCGTTGACGTTCAGCACCGCACCGCGGCCCGTGACGCCCGCTTCCGCGAACGCGGCCGTGATCGCAGCGGCGCCCGACTCGCTCGTCGCCGTGCCGATCACCGTCGCGCCCAGGCGCGCGAGTTCGAGCGCGATCGAACGGCCGATGCCGCGCGACGCGCCGGTGACGATCGCAACCTGTTTATCGAGAGTCTTGTCCATGAATCGAATATCCGTCTCTTGAGAAATGGCGCCGCGTCAGGCGGTCACCAGCTTGAGCGCTTCGTCGAGCGAAGCCGGATCGAATACCGACGCGCCCGTCAGGTTGCCGTCGATGCGCTTCGTCAGGCCCGCGAGCACCTTGCCCGGACCGCACTCGATCACATGCGTGACGCCCGTGCCGGCGATGTGCCGCACGCACTCGACCCAGCGCACCGGGCCCGCGGCCTGGCGCACCAGCGCATCCTTGATCGCAGCCGGATCGCTGACCACGGCGACGTCGATGTTGTTGACGACCGGAATCTGCGGCGCCTTGACGTCGACGTTCGCGAGATAGTCGCGCAGCTGGTCCGACGCCGGCTTGAGCAGCGACGAATGGAACGGCGCCGACACCGGCAGCGGCAGTGCGCGCTTCGCGCCCTTCGCCTTCGCGATCTCGCAGGCCTTTTCGACCGCGGCCTTGTTGCCTGCGATAACGACCTGTGCGGGGGCATTGAAGTTCACCGCTTCGACGACGCCCGCTTCCGCGGCTTCGGCGCAGACCGCGCGCACCGTGTCGTCATCGAGACCCAGAATCGCGGCCATGCCGCCCTGGCCGACCGGCACGGCCGTCTGCATCGCCTGCGCGCGGAAGCGCACGAGCGGCACGGCGTCCTTGAACGCGAGCGCGCCCGCAGCGACGAGCGCCGTGTATTCACCGAGGCTGTGGCCGGCGACGATCGCCGGCGCCGGGCCCCCTGCCTGCTGCCACGCGCGATAGCACGCATAGGCCGCGGTCAGCATCACGGGCTGCGTGTTGGTGGTGAGGTTCAGTTCTTCGGCCGGGCCTTCGGCGATCAGCTTGCCGAGATCCTGATTGAGTGCATCGGACGCTTCCTGGAGTGTCTCGCGCACGACGGCCTGATCGGCGAATGCGTTGAGCATGCCGACCGCCTGCGAGCCCTGCCCCGGAAAAACGAATGCAAATTTCATATCGTCCCCAATTGAATCGATTCGGACGGCGCGCACGAATGGCGCGCCGATGGGATCCGCGCGCAGCAGTCGCGCGCCGCGGATCAGTAGCGGAAGACCGACGCGCCCCAGGTGAAGCCGCCGCCGACGCCTTCGATCAGCACGTGCTGGCCACGCTGGATGCGACCGTCGCGCACCGCGGTGTCGAGCGCCAGCGGGATCGACGCGGCCGACGTGTTGCCGTGCTGGTCGACCGTCACGACCATGCGTTCCTGCGGCAGGCCGAGCTTGCGGCAGGTGCTGGTCATGATGCGGATGTTGGCCTGGTGCGGAATCAGCCAGTCGATCTGCTCGGGCGCGAGATTCGCCTTCGCGAGCGCCTCGATCGCGACCTTCTCGAGCACGTTGACCGCGAGCTTGAACACGGCCTGCCCGTCCATGTACAGGAACGCGCTGCCTTCGATCACGCCGCGGTTGACGTTACCCGGCGTGCAGAGGATGTGCGAATAGCTGCCGTCCGCGTGCAGCGCGCTGCCGAGCACGCCCGGCTCCTCCGACGCGGACAGGATCACCGCGCCGGCGCCGTCGCCGAACAGCACGCAGGTCGTGCGGTCCTTGAAGTCGAGAATGCGCGAGAACGTCTCCGCACCGACGACCAGCGCCGTGCGGTGCTGGCCGCTGCGGATGAAGCTGTCAGCCGTCGCCATCGCATACGCGAAACCCGAACACACGGCCTGCACGTCGAATGCCGCGCCGCCGTTCTTGATGCCGAGCTTGTTCTGCAGCAGACACGCGGTGCTCGGGAACACGAAATCGGGGGTCGAAGTCGCGACGATGATCAGGTCGATCGACTGCGGATCGATGCCGGCGGCTTCGATCGCTCGACGCGACGCCTCGAGCGCGAGGTCGCTGGTCGTGACGTCCGGTGCGGCGAAATGGCGCGCATGGATACCCGTGCGCGCAACGATCCATTCATCGCTCGTCTCGATGCCTTCCTTCGCAAGGCGATCGGCCAACTGCTGGTTCGTGACGCGGTCAGGCGGCAGGTAGCTGCCCGTGCCGAGCACGCGGGAATAGAGAGTCGATTGGGCCATTTATGCTTTAGAGGATTGCGCAGCGGAAGGTTCGGCGTGATGGCCTGCGGCGGGGCTTGCATGGCCCGCGCCGCCCGTGTCGTGTTCGCCTTCGCCGAGCGATACTGAATTATCCGCCATCGCGCGCGCAAGGCGCTCCAGCACGCCGTTTTTGACGGCATCATACCCGCGTTTGATCGCCCACTCAAACGCGTAGGCATCGGCCGAACCGTGGCTCTTGATCACGAGGCTTTTCAGCCCCAGCAGCGCCGCGCCGTTGTACTGGCGGTGGTCGACGCGCTTCTTGAAACGCATCAGGACAGGCAGCGCGAGCAGCGCCATCAGCTTCGACATCAGCGAACGGCCGAACTCCTCGCGGATGATGTCGGACAGCATCTGCGCGAGCCCCTCGGACGTCTTCAGCGCGACATTGCCGACGAAGCCGTCGCACACGATCACGTCGACCGTGCCCTTGTAGATGTCGTTGCCTTCGACGTTGCCGCGGAAATTGAGCGTGCTGGCGCGCAGCAGTTCTCCCGCGCGCTTGATCGTCTCGTTGCCCTTGATCACCTCTTCACCGATGTTCAGCAGGCCGATCGTCGGACGCTCCTTGCCTTCGAGCGCGGCCACGAGCGCGTGCCCCATTTCCGCGAACTGCAGCAGGTGCTGCGGTTCGCAGTCGACGTTCGCGCCGAGGTCCAGCATCATCGTGTAGCCGGTCGGGTTCGGCAGAGCGAACGCGATCGCGGGCCGCTCGATGCCGGGCAGCGTCTTGAGTACGTAACGGGAAACGGCCATCAGCGCGCCGGTATTACCGGCGGAGATGCAGGCCTGCGCGGCGCCTTCCTTGACGTGATTGAGTGCGACGCGCATCGAAGAATCCTTCTTCTTGCGCAGCGCCACTTCGACAGGGTCGTCCATCGCCACGACTTCGGTGGCGGGAACGATGGTCAGCGCGGGATCGTCGAGGGCTTTCAGCTTTTTCAGCTGAGCGCGGATCGCGCTTTCGATGCCGACGAGCATCAGGTGCGCATCGGGATGCGCGCGGACGAACTTGACTGCCGCGGGAACGGTCACGGACGGGCCGTGGTCGCCTCCCATGCAATCGATTGTGAGCTTTACGGTCATGGAATGCGACGAATTTCAGGCACAAAAAAGCGGCAGTTGAATGCCGCCTTTTTGTTGAGCCAGGAAAGTGTCAAGCGAACCAGTTGTCACGCGAACGGCAAGCGTAGCGCGCAACGCGTGACTTGACGCTTAGTCGTTCTTCGTCTTGACGACTTTCTTACCGCGGTAGTAGCCGTTCGGGCTGACGTGGTGACGCAGGTGCACTTCACCCGTGCTCGGCTCGACTGCCAGCGGCGCTGCCGTCAGGAAATCGTGCGAACGATGCATGCCGCGCTTCGACGGCGACTTCTTGTTTTGCTGGACTGCCATGACTAACTCCTAAATAATTTTCCGGATTCTAACACAGCCCGATCCGGCGCTTAACTACCCTGGCCCAAAGCCTTTACGCCTTCCCGCGCCACAACTGCTTAGTGTTTCTTGGTGCCGTCACCGTCCTTCTTCAGCGCTTCCAGCGCTGCGAACGGATTCGGCCGTTTGCCTTCGTCCCCGGCTTCGCCGGACTCTTCGTCCGCCTCTTCCACGGGACCGCTCGCACCCGACACGAGGCTTTCGTGAACTGCCGGGCAAACCTCGTGCTTGGGCACGAGCGGCAACGAAAGCAGCAACTCCTCTTCGATCAAGTCGACGAGATCGAACTGGCGTGAGCCCACGATCACATCGGCTTCATCGTCGTCGAGCGGAAATTCTTCAGCCTCTTCTTCGGTCGCGACCACCCGGTACGTCATGTCGACGTCGAACGTCTGGTCGTACGGGGTCATGCAGCGCTGGCACGTGAGCCACGCATGGCCGTGCACCGCAAGGCGCAAATACGGCTGCTGCCCGTCGGTGCCGTCGTCCTGCAACTCCTTCTGGGTGAACCCCTCCGCCTGCCATGTGAAGACCGTGTCGCGATCTGGCGCGTCCGCAGGCACTTCGTTTAACATGCGCGGCAGTTGCGAGAGGCGCACCGCACCGGCAGCCTGCCGCCCGCTGCGGGCGAACTCGAACAGGTCGATTGCATGCGGATCAAGCGCCGCGGCAGGTTTGCCAGAAGAAGAAGTGTTCATGTGCGCTCCTGCCTACAGGCTGACTTGCGGATCCGGCTTGGCACCGCTCGCGTACGACTCATCCGCGGATGACGTACTTTTCTTCCGAAGAACCGGCAGGCGCCACCACAACGGAAGCCTGCCGACGAAAAGCGGGAAAGCATACCTGTTTTACCTTTTGCGGTCAATCACTTAAGCTTGCGTCCGCACAACGCTGCGCAACTCCCGACGACTCACCGATCCAACCGACCATGCCGGATACCGTTTGCCGCCCACCGCGGCTGATTCTTGCCTCCAGTTCACGCTACCGCCGCGCGCTCCTTGAGCGCCTCGGCATCCCCTTCGACGTCGTGTCGCCCGACCTCGATGAAACCCCGCACGACGGCGAAACGCCGGCCGCGACCGCCCTGCGGCTCGCCGGGGCAAAAGCGCGCGCCGTCGCCGCGACGATCGACGCGCCGGACGGCGTGCTCGTGATCGGGTCGGACCAGGTCGCGACCTTCGACGGCCTCCAGATCGGCAAGCCCGGCACCCATGAACGCGCGCTTGCGCAACTCGTGTCGATGCAGGGCCGCGAAGTCGAATTCCACAGCGCGCTTTGCCTGTACGACAGCCGGACGGGCGAGGCACAGGTTGAGGACATCGTCACGCGCGTACGCTTTCGCTCGCTGCCCGAGGCCGAACTCGACGCGTACCTGCGCGCGGAAACGCCGTACGACGTCGCCGGTAGCGCAAAGTCCGAAGGGCTCGGCATCGCCCTGCTCGACGCGATCGACTCGAACGACCCGACCGCGCTCGTCGGCCTGCCGCTGATCGCGCTCACGCGCATGCTGCGCGCCGTCGAATATCCGTTGTTTGCAACCACCCGTGGAGACCGCGCATGACCGCCGGCACGCTTTACCTCGTCCCGAACACGCTCGGCGAAGGCGACGAATCGATGCTCGCGGCCGTCCTGCCCGCAGCCGTACAGGCGCGCGCCGGCACGCTCGGCTATTACATCGGCGAGAACGCGAAGACGACGCGCGCGTTTCTGAAGAAGATCGGCACGACGCGCCCGATCCAGGAAATCGAGATCCGCGAGTTGAACGTCAACACGCCGGCCGGCGAAATCGACCGGCTCCTCGCGCCCGTGCTCGCCGGCGCAGACGCCGGCCTCGTGTCCGAAGCCGGCTGCCCGGCCGTCGCCGACCCCGGTGCATTGTTGGTGCGCCGCGCGCACGAGCGCGGTGTGAAGGTCGTGCCGCTCGTCGGGCCGAGTTCGATCCTGCTTGCACTGATGGCATCGGGCCTGAACGGCCAGAGCTTCGCGTTCAACGGCTACCTGCCGGTCGACGCGGCCGCGCGCGCCAAACGCCTGCGCGAACTCGAGCAACTGTCACGCAAGGCGCGCCAGACGCAGATCTTCATCGAAACGCCATACCGGAATCACGCGATGCTCGACACGCTGGTCGCGACCTGCGCACCGTCGACGCAGATCTGCGTCGCGGCCGACCTGACCCTCGCAACCGAGACGATCGCGAGCCGTACCGTAGCAGACTGGAAAAAGGCGCCTGCACCGAATCTGCACAAGCGCCCTGCCATCTTCCTGCTGTTGGCGAACTGAACGCAGGAGGCGATCCGCCGGGTGAACGGCGGGCCATCGCGGCCCGCCCGCTTCTGGTCAGCGCAAGCTGACCGATGCGCCGCCGGCCGTCAGCGCCTTCATCGCGGCGCCGCCGACGGCCGCGCCAAACTTGCGCGCGACGCGGTTCGTCAGGCTTTCCTTCACCGTATAGTCGACGAGATCAGGCGCCTTCAGCACGTCGCGCGCGACCGTGTCGGTCGTGCCGTAGCCATCTGCAAGCCCGAGCTCGACGCTCTTCTCGCCGGTCCAGAACAGGCCCGAAAACATGTCGGGCGTCTCGTGCAGCCGCTTGCCGCGGCCATCCTTCACGGCCTTGATGAATTGCGCGTGCACCTGGTCGAGCAATGCCTGCGCATGCGCGTCCATCTTCGGCGTTTCCGGCGAGAACGGGTCGTAGAAGCCCTTGTTTTCGCCCGACGTATGCAAACGCCGCTCGACGCCGAGCTTGCCCATCAGCCCAGTAAAGCCGAACCCGTCCATCAGCACGCCGATCGATCCGACGATGCTCGCCTTGTCGACGAAGATCTTGTCGGCCGCAGACGCGATGTAGTAGCCACCCGATGCGCACATGTCGGTCACGACGACGTACAGCGGCTTGTCCGGATACTTCGCGCGCAGCCGGCGAATCTCGTCGTAGACCATTCCGGCCTGCACCGGGCTGCCGCCCGGGCTGTTGATCCGCAGCACGACACCGGCCGTGCCGTCGTCGTCGAACGCCGCATCGAGCGCCGTGTTGATGTCGTCGGCGTTTGCGTTGACGCCGGCCGCGATCTCGCCGTCGATCGTCACGAGCGCCGTATGCCGCCCGCTCGCCGAGAACTTCGAATCGCTCGAGAAATCGATCAACGCGAACGCGAACAGCACGAACACGGCGAGGAACGCGAAGCGGAAGAAAATCTTCCAGCGCCGCGCCGCGCGCTGCTCCTTGACGGCCGCGAGCGCGATCCGCTCGAGCGCCGCACGCTCCCAGTTCGGTTCACGGCTGTCGGGACGGGAGGAGGAATCCGGGGAATTCGGTTGGTCGGCCATGCAGTGTCGTCGTTAGTCGGTCGTGGCGGGAACGGCGGGACGCAGGTCAGCGTCCGGCACCCAGAATACCGCACGCCCGTCGGACGTGTCGCGCTCGTCGACCTCCACCGGCCGCAGGCGGCCGCCACGGCACGGGCCGCCGACGCACTTGCCGGTATTCGGCTCGTAGATCGCGCCGTGCGTCGCGCACATCAGATAGAGGCCCGACGATTCGAAGAACTGCCCTTCTGCCCAGTCGAGTTCCATCGGCACATGCGCGCAGCGATTCAGGTAACCGTATGCCTGGCCCTCGTAGCGCACGAAGAACACGACAGCCTGCTCGCCGCGCAGAGTCGCGTCGACGCGCACGCCGGCGCCGCCGTCGGCCAGGGCATCCGATGCGCACACGCGCACGGCGTCCGGCGCCGCGCTCATGCGTGCTCCCGCAGCCATGCGGCCAGCGCGCCGACGTCCGGCGCGACGAAGCGCGGCGCGAGCGCGGCCAGTGCGTCGGCCGTGTGCGCGCCGTACGCGACGCCGACGCCGGCCGCCCCGGCACTCGCGGCCATCTGCAGGTCGTGCGTCGTGTCGCCGATCATCACGGTGCGCGACAGGTCCTGCCCCAATTCCCGGGACAGCTCGTGCAACATCGCCGGATGGGGTTTCGAGAAGGTTTCGTCGGCGCAGCGCGTCGCATCGAACAGGCTCGTCAGCTTCGACTGGTCGAGTACGCGGTTCAGCCCGACTCGCCCCTTGCCGGTTGCAACGGCAAGCAAGTAGCCCGTGTCGCGCAGCTCGGCGAGCAGTTCCCGCACGCCGGCGAACAACTCGATGCGCTGGTCGTCGAGCAGATAGTGGTAGCGGTAGCGCTCGGCGAGCCGCGCATAGTCGGACGGATCGAGGGTCGGAGCCGTAATCTGCAGCGCATCGCGCAGGCCGAGGCCGATCACGTAGCGCGACGCCTCGTCGGACGGCGTGGGCAGGCCGAGATCGCGGCATGCCGCCTGGATGCTGTGCGCGATGTGCGCAGTCGAATCCATCAGCGTGCCGTCCCAGTCGAAGACGATCAGGTCAAATTGCTGTCGAGCCATGCGGTTCAGGCGGTATCGCGCAATGCGCTGAGTTGATCGAGGAAGCGCCGGCATTCGTCCGGCAGCGGCGCATCGAACTGCAGTGCCTCACCGGTCAGCGGGTGGGCCAGCCGCAGCCGGTACGCATGCAGGAACATCCGTTTCAACGACGGCTGCGCATTCGCGCGCGCCAGCGCCTTGTTCAGTGCGAAATCGCCATACTTGGCGTCGCCGGCGATCGGCAGGCCGAGATGCGCGAGGTGCACACGGATCTGATGGGTCCGACCCGTTTTGAGTTCCGCTTCGAGAAGGGCGTACTCAGGCCAAAGGTCGACGAGGTTGAACACCGTATGCGACGGCAGCCCGTCGTCCTGCACACGCACGCGCCGCTCCCCTTCCGGGGTCGAATACCTGAACAGCGGCGCCTTCACCGCGCGGCGACGCCCCCAGTCGGACTGCCATTCACCGTGGACGCACGCGAAGTAGCGCTTGTCCATCTTGTTCTCGCGAATCTGTTCGTGCAGGCCCACCAGCGCCGTGCGCTTCTTCGCGAGCATCAGGATCCCGGACGTCTCGCGGTCCAGCCGGTGCACGAGTTCGAGGAATTTCGCGCGCGGGCGCGCCTGGCGCATCTGCTCGATCACGCCGAACGCGACGCCGCTGCCGCCGTGAACGGCGACCCCTGCCGGCTTGTTGATGACGAGCATCGCGTCGTCCTCGAACAGCACGTCGAAGTGCGCGGGCGGCACGATGGTGGCTTCGGCGCGCGCGAGGTCGGCTGCGGCCACGCGTATGGGCGGCACGCGGACGATGTCGCCGAACGCGAGCCGGTACTGCGCATCGACCCGGCCCTTATTCACGCGCACTTCGCCGCTGCGCAGGATCCTGTAAATATGGCTTTTCGGCACGCCTTTACAGACGCGCAACAGGAAGTTGTCGATACGCTGACCGACCGAGCTTTCGTCGATCTCGAGCATCGATACCTGGCCGCTTGCGACCGAATTCTGGGATATTTTGCCTAACTCGTTCATACTGAATATAATTTTGCCCAGCCAGACGTTGCGGGCGGCCTCACCGGCCGGCCCGGACCAACCGGGCAAGGCGCAAGCGCAAACCGCTATTTTACTTGCGCCGGGGGTCTGCTGCTCGCCCCTAATCAAAGAGAAGCAGCAAGTTGCACGCACGGCGCCGCCCGTCGGCAAGGATCGCGCCCACAGGCGGATTCGGTCGGCAAGGCGCCGCGGTAACGGAAAGTTGGTTGAAAAGAATTTGATTGGCAGCCCGACGGCGCGAAGTGCGTCCGGGCAGGCTGCTGGTTGCGAAAATTACGGCGTTGCGCCCGATTTGGCTCCACGAAGCGTGTGGGGCCTGGCGACGTCAAACCAGGGAAGTACACCCCAGGCGGGAAAGTCGGGCTGGATTCGATACTCCCCGCTGCGGCCCAAGCCGCAGCATCTGCCGCCCGTTGGCACGCGCGTCGCATGACGACGCGCCCCGCGGCAGTGCCCGGCCTCAGGCTTAGCGCGCTTTGACAGCGTGCGGTGTGTGGACGCCGTGCTTTGAAGCCGTGTTCGCAGGTGCCCTATGGCCGCCGGCCCCGTCTTTCGGGCCCAAGCGCCTCTTCAGGCAATTCTCCCCGCCATCGTTCCCGCTCCAGCGTGCTTGTGACAACACAACAAGGCGCGGCCTGCCGTCGTTCCCGCCCTCGCGACTGACAACCGCGAGGCGCCGCCAGTAGAGCCGCCTGGAGTCGTTCATGAAACGCATGCTGTTCAATGCGACGCAGCAAGAGGAGCTGCGCGTCGCCATCGTAGATGGGCAGAAGCTCATCGACATCGACATCGAGACAGCCGGGCGCGAACAGCGCAAAGGCAATATCTACAAAGGTGTCATCACCCGTATCGAGCCGTCGCTCGAAGCGTGCTTCGTCAACTACGGCGAAGACCGCCACGGCTTCCTGCCGTTCAAGGAAGTCGCCCGCCAGTACTTCAAGGAAGGCATCGACATGCGCTCCGCGCGCATTCAGGACGCCCTGCGCGAAGGTCAGGAACTGATCGTCCAGGTCGAGAAGGAAGAGCGCGGCAACAAGGGCGCAGCCCTCACCACGTTCATTTCGCTCGCCGGCCGCTATCTGGTGCTGATGCCGAACAACCCTCGCGGCGGCGGCGTGTCGCGCCGGATCGAAGGTGACGAGCGTCAGGAACTACGCGAAACGATGGCGCAACTGCAGATCCCGGACGGCATGAGCATGATCGCCCGTACCGCGGGCATCGGCCGCAGCGCCGAGGAACTGCAGTGGGACCTGAACTACCTGCTGCAACTGTGGCGCGCGATCGAAGCGGCGTCGCAAAGCGGCAACGCCGGCCAGCCGATGCTGATCTACCTGGAATCGAGCCTCGTGATCCGCGCGATCCGGGACTATTTCCAGCCCGATATCGGCGAAATCCTGATCGACACGAACGAAATTCACGATCAGGCCCGCGCATTCATGGACATCGTGATGCCGGACAACGTCGCGAAGGTGAAGCGCTACCACGACGACGTGCCGCTGTTCTCCCGCTTCCAGATCGAGCACCAGATCGAGACTGCGTACTCGCGCACGGTGCCGCTGCCGTCGGGCGGCGCGATCGTGATCGACCACACCGAAGCACTCGTCGCGATCGACGTGAACTCGGCACGCGCGACCAAGGGCGCGGACATCGAGGAAACGGCCACCCGCACGAACCTCGAAGCGGCCGACGAAGTCGCCCGCCAGCTGCGCCTGCGCGACCTCGGCGGCCTGATCGTGATCGATTTCATCGACATGGAATCGGCGAAGAGCCAGCGCGAAGTCGAGCAGCGCCTGAAAGACGCGCTCAAGCATGACCGCGCGCGCGTCCAGATGGGCAAGATCTCCCGTTTCGGCCTGATGGAACTGTCGCGCCAGCGCCTGCGTCCGGCCCTGTCGGAAGGCAGCCACGTGACCTGCCCGCGTTGTAACGGCACCGGCCACATCCGCGATACCGAATCGTCCGCGCTGCAGGTCCTGCGGATCATTCAGGAAGAGGCAATGAAGGAAAACACCGCGGCGATCCACTGCCAGGTGCCGGTCGAGGTGACCGCCTTCCTGCTCAACGAAAAGCGTCAGGAAATCAACAAGATCGAGTCGCGCTTCAAGGTCGGCATCGTGCTGATCCCGAACAAGCACCTCGATACGCCGCACTACAAGCTCGAGCGCCTGCGCCACGACGACGCACGTCTCGACGACCCGCGCGCGTCCTGGAAGATGGCCGAGGAAGCAGCCCGCGAACTCGAGTCGGAAACCGGCTACAGCAAGCGCGCGGCGGAAGTTAAGCCGAAGCAGGAAGCCGCGGTCAAGGGCATCACGCCCGAGCGTCCGGCCCCGAGCCCGGCACCGCAGCGCCCGGTCGAACCCGTTGCAGCGCCCGCGCCTGTCGTGCCGGCAAGCGGCGGCTTCATCGGCTGGCTGAAAGGCCTGTTCGGCGTGTCGCCGGCGCCCGCACCCGCACCGGTTGCTCCGGCACCGGCGAAGGAGCAGGCAGCCCGTCCGGCTCGCGGCGAACGCACCGAGAAGTCCGAGCAGCGCGGCGAACGCGGCGGCGATCGCAACCGCAATCGTCGTGGCGGCGCCCAGCAGGCGCAAGGCGGCCGCGACCAGGCCGCAGCCGGACGTGGCCAGCCGCAACGCCAGGAACGCGAAGGCAAGGAAGCACGCGAGCCGCGTGAAGCACGTGAGCCGCGTGAGGGCCGCGAGCCGCGCGAGGGTCGTGAGCCGCGTGAAGGTCGCGAGGGCCGTGGCCCGCGCGAAGGCCGCGAGCCGCGTGAAAGCCGTGAGCCGCGCGAACCGCGTGAGAACCGCGAACCGCGCGAACGTGTCGAGCAGCCGGAAGGCGTCGAAGCAGCCGGTCGTGGTGAGCGCCAGGAACGCGGCGAACGTCGCGAGCGCGGCGAGCGCCGCAAGCCGACCCAGCATGCAGCAACGCTGGAAACCGTCACCCGTGGCGAAACCCATCCGGAACCGGAAGCCGACAAGGCCCTCGCAGAAGCCCTGCCCGGCGCCGAGCTGGCAGCCGACGCGGAAGCTGGCGCGCGTGACGGCGAGGAACGTCGCCGTCGCCGTCGCGGCCGCCGCGGCGGTCGTCGCGAGCGCGAGGAAGACGGCGCAGTCGTCGACCACGCCGAGCAAGGCGCAGAAGGCGAAGTTTCGGTGCACGCCGTGACGCCGGAAGCACCGGCTGCTGCCGAACCGGCCCACACGGCCGCACCGGCAGTCGCCGTGGCAGCCGCCGCGGCAAGCGCCGTCGTCGCCGAGGCAGTGGTCGAGCACCATGCCGAACCGGCAACACCGGCCGCTGTCGAGTCGCAGCCGGCGGCACCGGTACATGCCGAAGCAGCGCAGGCCGAAGCACCGGTTGTCGCCCCGGCAGCAGAACCGGCACCGATCGCACCGGCCGTCGCGACGGAAGCCGGTCCGGCGCCGGTCGCGGTTTCGCCGACCGACGCGTTCGAAGTGCCGGCAGCGCCTGTCGCCGTCGAGGCACCGCAGCCGGCACCCGTCGAGCCAGTTGCACCGGTCGTGACGACCGAAGCCGCTCCGGCGGCTGCCGAGCCTGCCTATGTCGAAGCAGCGCCGGTCGAGGCCGTCGCAGCACCGGCACCCGCCCAACAGGCAGCCGCGCCCGCTTCGGCGAGCCTGGATACCGTGCTGGAGCAGGCCGGTCTCGTCTGGGTGAACACGGACGCCGACAAGTTCGCCGCTGCGCAGGAAGCCGCGTCGCGCCTCCCGCGTCCGGCTCGCGTGCCGCGTGAACGCAAGGTGCTGCCGCCGGTCGATCCGGCCCCGATGCAGCAGGTCGAAACGACGCATCACTGATCGACGCATCGTCCGACCAGGAAAAGCCCGCCTCCGGCGGGCTTTTTCACGTCCGCGCTGCGGGTTTCCGCCCACCGGACCCGGCCGCCGCTTGCGGCTAAAATAGAGGTCTGGTCCGCACTTCTTTCAACATGTCCCGACGCATCATTCCTCTCGCCGACGTCAGCGGGATGCCGGACGTCTCCGGCGTCGCGCATGCCCCGGACGGCACGCTGGCCGACACGTTCGCCAGGCCGCTGCGCGACCTGCGCATTTCGGTGACGGATCGCTGCAACTTCCGCTGCGTGTACTGCATGCCGCGCGCCGTCTTCGACAAGGACTACCCGTTCCTGCCGCACAGCGCGCTGCTCACGCTCGAGGAAATCGAACGCGTGGCGCGACTCTTTGTCGCACACGGCGTCGAGAAGATCCGCATCACGGGTGGCGAGCCGCTGCTGCGCAAGAATCTCGAATTCCTGATCGAGCGCCTCGCGCGCCTGACCACGCATGACGGGCGCCCGCTCGACCTGACGCTCACGACCAACGGTTCGCTGCTCGCACGCAAGGCGCGCGCGCTGAAGGACGCCGGGCTCACACGCGTGACAGTCAGCCTCGACGCGCTCGACGATACGTTGTTCAAGCGCATGAACGATGCCGAGTTCGCGAGCGCCGACGTGCTCGACGGCATCTTCGCGGCCCAGGCCGTGGGCCTCGCGCCGGTCAAGGTCAACATGGTCGTGAAGCGCGGCACCAACGACAGCGAGATTCTGCCGATGGCCGAGCGTTTCCGCGGGACCGGCGTGATCCTGCGCTTCATCGAATACATGGACGTCGGCACGTCGAACGGCTGGAACATGACCGAGGTGCTGCCATCGGCGGACGTCATCGCACGGATCGCCGAACACTTCCCGCTCGTGCCGCTCGATCCGCACACGGCGGCAGAGACCGCGCAGCGCTGGGGCTATGCGGACGGCAGCGGCGAGATCGGCGTGATTTCGAGCGTCACGCAGGCCTTCTGTGGCGACTGCACGCGCGCGCGGCTGTCCACCGAAGGCAAGCTGTACCTGTGCCTGTTCGCGTCGACGGGCCACGACCTGCGCGCGCTCGTGCGCGGTGGCGCGAGCGACGCCGAGATCGCGACCGCGATCGCCCGCATCTGGCAGGCCCGCACCGACCGTTATTCGCAACTCCGCGGTAGCGCGGCTGCCGACGCCGTGCCCGACGGCGCCGGCAAGCGGGTCGAGATGTCGTATATCGGCGGCTGATGCTCGCCGCCCTTCCCGCCCTCTTACCATGCCTGCTTCCGCGTCTCCCTCGATTGCCGGCCTGCTGCTCGCAGGCGGGCGCGCCACACGCATGGATGGCGTCGACAAGGGCCTGCAGTTGCTCGACGGCACACCACTCGCGCTGCATGTGCTGCGCCGGCTCTCGCCGCAGGTCGGCGAGACGCTGATCAGCGCGAATCGCCATGCCGATCGCTATGCCGAACTCGGTGCGCCGTTCGACGCGCGCATCGTCGCGGACGAAACGCCCGACTTCCCCGGCCCGCTCGCGGGCCTGCTCGCCGGCATGCGGGCGGCACGCGCGCCGCTCGTCGCGTGCTCGCCGTGCGATACACCCTATCTGCCGGCCGACCTCGTCGCACGGTTGCAGGCAGCGCTCGACGCGCAGCAGGCCGACATCGCCATGGCGGTGACCGTCGACGCACGACAGGCACGCTCGCCGCAGCCGACGTTCGCGTTGCTGCGCACGTCGCTGGCCGACGACCTCGCCGCCCGGCTCGCCGCCGGCGACCGCAAGGTGCGTGCGTGGTACGCACGCCACAAGACGGTCGAAGTCGAGTTTCACGACGAGCGTGCGTTTTACAATGCCAACTCCTGGCAGGAACTCGCCGCGCTGGCCCGCCGCTGACGGCGCCCGTACGGTTCCCGCCCGGCGCCCGCCGCACGCGAAACCCGCGCCCAGGCACCCTCCTCGCGCCACCGGCCACGAACCCGATACGCCTTGCGGCGCAGTCCGACTGATGATCACGCAATCCTCGCCCGCCCCCCGAACCGCACCCGATTCCGATGCTCCGCTGTCGCTCGCCGACGCGCAGGCGCTCGCGTGCCGCTTCGCGGTGCCCGTCGACGCGTGTGACACGGTGACGCTGCGCGACGCACTCGATCGCGTGCTCGCGGCCGACGTGAACGCGCCGTTCGACATTCCCGCGTACGACAACTCGGCGATGGACGGCTATGCGTTCGACGGCAGCGCCGAGATGCACGCATCGCAGCAGGCGGAGCTCACGCTGACGGTCGCCGGCACCGCGCTCGCCGGCCATCCGTTCGACGGCGCCACCGCCGCCGGATCATGCGTGCGCATCATGACGGGCGCGCCGATGCCGTCCGGCTGCGATACGGTGATTCCGCAGGAACGCGTGCGCGTCGACGGCGACACGATTCACTTCGCCGCGCACGACATCGCACGCGGCGCGAACTGCCGCAAGGCCGGCGAGGATCTCGCGCGCGGCGCGTGCGCGCTTGCCGCGGGCCGCATCCTGCGGCCGTCCGATCTCGGCCTGCTCGCGTCGTTCGGCATCACCGAGGTTTCGGTGCGCCGGCGCGTGCGCGTCGCCGTGTTCTCCACCGGCGACGAACTGCGCGAGCCCGGCGAGCCGCTCGGCCCCGGCGCACTGTACGACAGCAATCGCGGAATGCTGATCGCGATGCTCGAAAGGCTGCAGGTCGATGCGGTCGATCTCGGGATCGTCCGCGACGACCCGGGCGCACTCGAAGCCGCGTTGCGCGGCGCGGTCGCCGCGCAGGCCGACGCGGTGATCACGTCCGGCGGCGTATCGGTCGGCGAAGCCGACTTCACGCGCGACGTCATGGCCCGGCTCGGCGACGTGACGTTCGCGAGTCTCGCGCTGCGTCCCGGGCGTCCGCTCGCGTGCGGCACGCTAACACGCGCGGCCAACGGTGCCGGTCATACGCTGTTTTTCGGGCTGCCCGGCAACCCGGTCGCGTCTGCCGTGACGTTCTACGCGATCGTGCGCCCCGCGCTGCTGACGCTGGCCGGTGCGCAGACTCCGCCGCCGGCGATGTACACGGCGCTCAGCACGCATGCGCTGAAGACGCGCCCCGGCCGCACCGACTACCTGCGCGGCATCGCGACGCGCGCCGCCGACGGCCGCTGGCACGTCGCACCGGCCGGCTCGCAGAGTTCCGCGTCGCTGAGCGGCCTCTCGGCCGCCAACTGTTTCATCGTCCTGGGCCACGATACCGCGGCAGTCGACGCGGGCACCCCGGTCGACATCCTGCCGCTCGACGGCCTGATCTGAATTCCACTATCGGTATATCTCTACGGGGGCAATCCGCACATGAAGAAACAAATTTCGTCGATCGCCGCGGGGCAGACCGCCAAGGCGCTGATCCTCGTCTACCTGACATTCAGCGTGCCGATCGTGCTGCTCGGCATCCTCGTCGCGTACGTCCGCTACGGGATGGTCGAACTGAGCACGATCCTGAGCGCGCTGCTGCTGAACGCCATCCTCGGCTTCGTGCTGCTGTGGATCGCATGCCACGCGTACAACTGGGTCGCATCGCGCTTCGGTGGCATCGAGATCGTCCTGTCCGACCCGCCGGAGGAAGCGTGAGCGGCACACCGCTGATCCGCGCGGCGCAGGCACGCGATGTCGGCGCGATCCTCGCGCTGATGCGCGAGCTGGCGGAGTTCGAGAAGCTCACGCACCTGTTCGTTGCGACCGAAGCCGATCTCGCCGACGCGCTGTTCGGCACGCAGCCTGCCGCCGAGGCGCGGGTAGCCGAACATGACGGCGCGATCGTCGCGTATGCGCTGTTCTTCCACAATTATTCGACGTTCCTCGGCCGTCGCGGCCTCTATCTCGAGGATCTGTACGTACAGCCGTCGCAGCGCGGCACGGGCCTCGGCACCGCGATGCTGCGTCACCTCGCGGCACTGGCCGTCGAACGACGTTGCGGGCGCTTCGAATGGTCGGTCCTCGACTGGAACCAACCGGCGATCGATTTCTACGAAAAGATGGGCGCAACCGTGCTGCCCGACTGGCGCATCGTTCGCGTCACGGGCGACGCACTGGACACGCTCGCCGGGCATTGATCGCGGGCAGGCCGCGCCGGCACGTGATTCAAAAGAAAACGGGCGCCGCAGCGCCCGTTTTTGCTTTCCGGCCGATGTCGGCCGTGTGCGTCATGCGTCGTCCGCATCGGCGCCATCGCTACCTTCCGCGCCGAGCAGCCCTGCCGCCGTATCACCCGGCAGCGCCTCGACCTGCTTCAGCTTGCGGCTCATCACGCGCGTACGCTGCTCGGCGGACTCGATCGAGCGCGTGACCGTTTCGAGCTGCGCCTTCGTGCGCGCGAGCACGTCGCCGAACTTGCCGAACTCCGTCTTCACAGCGCCGAGCACCTGCCACACCTCGCTCGAGCGCTGCTCGATCGCGAGCGTGCGGAACCCCATCTGCAGGCTGTTCAGCAATGCGGTGAGCGTCGTCGGGCCGGCGACCGTCACGCGATAGTCGCGCTGCAGCAGGTCGGTCAGCCCCGGGCGACGCAGGATCTCCGCATAGAGCCCTTCGGTCGGCAGGAACAGCAGCGCGAAATCGGTCGTGTGCGGCGGCGAGACGTACTTCTCGGCGATCGTGCGCGCCTCCAGCCGCACGCGTGCTTCGAGCGCGCGGGCCGCCTCCTCGACCGCCACCGCATCGGCGCGCTCCTGCGCGTCGATCAACCGCTCGTAGTCCTCGCGCGGGAATTTCGCGTCGATCGGCAACCACACCGGCGGTGCGTCGCGCGTGCCCGCTTCGCGGCCCGGCAACCGGATCGCAAATTCGACGCGCTCGCTGCTCTTCGGCACCGTCGCGACGTTCTTCGCGTACTGCTCGGGCGTCAGCATCTGCTCGAGCAGCGCCTCGAGCTGTACTTCACCCCAGGTGCCGCGCGTCTTCACGTTGGTCAGCACCTTCTTCAGGTCGCCAACGCCCGCCGCGAGCGTCTGCATCTCGCCGAGCCCGCGATGCACCTGCTCGAGCCGATCCGACACGAGCTTGAACGACTCGCCGAGCCGCTGCTCGAGCGTCGCGTGCAGCTTCTCGTCGACGGTGCGGCGCATCTCCTCGAGCTTCGCCGCGTTGTTCGTCTCGATTTCCTTCAGCCGCTGTTCGAGCGTCGCGCGCACCTCGCCGATCCGGCGGTCGTTCGCTTCGGTCAGTTGCGTGAGCTGCCGGTTCAACGTGTCGCCGAACAGCCTGAGTGCGCCCGTCTGCTCCTCGCGCGCCTGCTGCGCCTGCCGCTGCACGCTCTCGCGCATCGCGTCGAACTGCTGCGCATTGCCGGCGACGAGCTTGCCGAGCTGCTGCGCAAAACCTTCGATCTGGTTGTTCTGCACGGTTGCCACGCTCGTCAGCTGCGCGGCGAGCGTCTGCTGAAGCTGCGCGAAGCTGCCGGCCAGCTCGGTACGCGAGCCGCGCGCGTTCTCGACGATCTCGCCGCGCAATTCGCGTTCGAGCCGCTCGACCGCGCGCGCCTGTGCATGCGCGGCGTCCTCGATCTGGTCGCCCAGTACCGCCGCATCGTCGTGGCGGCCACCGCCACGCACGAGCGCGACAATCGCCACCGCAAGCGCGACGGCCAGCACGACGACCGTCGCAAGCAACAACGTCATCGTCATACGCGCGGCTTCCCGATCACGTCAGGGTTGATCGGATTCGGCGGCTGCCCTGCGCGCGGCCCTTCGCCCAGCGCGGCGATCAGGTTGTCGGCGGCGAGGTTCGCCATCGCGCGGCGCGTTTTTTCGGTCGCACTCGCGATATGCGGCGTCAGCACGACGTTCGGCACCTCGAGCAGCGCCGGATGGACCGTCGGCTCGCCTTCGTACACATCGAGGCCGGCCGCGGCGATCGTCCCGTCGCGCAGCGCGACGGCCAGCGCCGCGTCGTCGACGATCCCGCCGCGCGCGATGTTGGTCAGCGTCGCGGTGGGCTTCATCTTCGCGAGCTCGGCCGCGCCGATCGTGTGATGGTTCTCCTTCGTATACGGCAGCACGAGCACGACGTGATCGGCACGGGCAAGCAGCGCATCCTTCGACACGTATTCGGCATTCAGCTCGGCCTCGATCTCGGGCGCGACCCGCGACCGGTTGTGATAGATCACCTGCATGCCGAAGCCGCGCGCACGGCGCGCGAGCGCCTGGCCGATGCGCCCCATCCCGATGACGCCGAGCGTCGAGCCGTAAATGTCGCTACCGAGGAATCCGTCGTACGCCCACTTCTGCCAATGGCCGGCCCGCAGCCAGTGCTCGGATTCGGCAATCCGGCGTGCGGCGGCCATCATCAGCGCCCATCCGAAATCGGCAGTCGACTCGTTCAGCACGTCGGGGGTGTTGGTGCCGAGCACGTTCGCCGCGTTGAACGCGACCATGTCGAAATTGTTGTAGCCGACCGCCATGTTCGCCACGACGCGCAGGCGCGGCGCCGCCGCGAGTTCAGCCGCACCGACCGGATCGCCGGCCGTCAGCGCACCGTCCTTGTCGGCCAGACGCGCGGCGAGCGCATCGGGAGCGAGTGCGTCGCCGTTGTTCCAGTCGACGTCGAAATACTGCTTGAGGCGCTCGATCACGTCCGGAAAGATCGGACGCGCGACCAGGATCTTCTGCATCGCCATCTCCGCATGCCGCGGACGGAACACAGCGCGCCGTGCGCCGCCGGGACCGCCCGCCCTAGGTTGAAAATCGTCAGCTTACGCCGTGAAGAAGATCCACGACGTCAGCAGGAATACCGGTATCAGTACGACCAGCGCCCAGCCGAGATACGCAAAGAAGCTCGGCATCTTCACGCCGCGCGATTCGGCGATCGCCTTCACCATGAAGTTCGGTGCGTTGCCGATATAGCTGTTCGCGCCCATGAACACCGCGCCCGCGGAAATCGCGGCGAGCGTCGACGCGCCGGTCGTCATCAGCGACTGCGCATCGCCACCCGCGAGGTTGAAGAACACGAGATAGGTCGGCGCGTTGTCGAGGAACGACGACAGGATGCCGGTCGCCCAGAAGTACATCGCGTCGATCGGCTTGCCGTCCGGCCCCGTGACGAGATGGACGATCTGCGCGAATGCGCCGTCGGCCCCAGCGCGCAGGATCACGATCACCGGCGCGATCGTCACGAAGATCCCCGCGAACAGCTTCGCGACTTCCTCGATCGGCGCCCAGTTGAACGCGTTGCCCTCGCGCGCGGAGCGCGGCGTCAGCGCGAGCGACGCGAGCGTTACGACCACGAGCGCGACATCGCGCACGAGATTCTGCAGCGCGACGTGGGTGCCCCACACGTCGAACGTGATGCCCGGCTTCCACACGCCGCTCATCAGCACCAGGCCGATCACGGCTGCGAGCAGCACGAAATTGATCTTGCCGTCGATCGACAGCCTGTCGCTGTCCGGCGTCGGATCGAGCACGGCCGGCCGCTCCTCGCCGCCCTTGCGGTAGAAGTACGTATCGAGCGCGAAGAACAGCGCCAGCAGCACAACGCAGATGAACAGCATCGGCAGTGCAAGATGCGTGGTCGTCCAGAAGAAGCTCACGCCATTCAGGAAACCGAGGAACAGCGGCGGATCGCCGAGCGGCGACAGCGAGCCGCCCGCGTTCGCGACGAGGAAGATGAAGAAGATCACGACGTGCACGACATGCTTGCGGTTGTCGTTGGCGCGCAGCAGTGGCCGGATCAGCAGCATCGCGGCGCCCGTCGTACCCATCACGCTCGCGAGCAGCGTGCCGAGCGCGAGGATCGCGGTGTTCAGTTTCGGCGTGCCGTGCAGGTTGCCGTTCACGCAGATCCCGCCGGCGACCGTATACAGCGCGGTGAGCAGCACGATGAACGGGATGTATTCCTCGAGCAGCGCATGCACGAGCGTGCCGAACGCGGTGCCCGCGCCGAACGCGAACGCGAACGGGATCAGGAGCGCGAGCGCCCACCCGGCCGCAATCTTGCCGAAGTGGTGATGCCAGAACACGGGGGCGACGAGCGGGAACAGTGCGATGGACAGCAGGATCCCGGCGAACGGGATACCCCAGAGGGCAGACAGCGTGGCACCGTCGAGCGTTGCGGCCGATGCAAGCGCGGGAACGGCGCCAAGCGCGATCCCCGACGCCATGCCCGCCCAGGCGGCATGTCGTTTCATGCGGAACTTCCTTGTTCGAGTGGTAGTGGATGCAGCGGGCGCGTCACGCGCCCCGTACAACGATCACGTGAACGCGGTACGGGCCGTGCGCGCCCAGTACGATGGTCTGCTCGATATCGCCCGTGCGCGACGGGCCCGACACGAAATTGACCGCGCGCGGCAATTCGCCACGCTCCGAGCGGATCAGCGCAAATGCGTCTTCATGACCGGCGACGATCCGCGACGCGGGAACGATTGCGATATGCGTTTCCGGCAGCAGGCCGGCCGACGCATAGGTGTCGGGGCCGGACAGCAGCACCAGCGAGCCCGTTTCGGCGGTCGCGCAAAAGCAGCCGGTGACGCCGACCAGATCGCCGTCGCGCGGCTTGCGGCATTCGACCGACAGGCCTGCGCCCGCCCAGTCGAAATCGGCCAGCGTGCGCCACGCGACGGCCTGCGTCGGCAGGCCGTGAGCGGAAAGGTAGCGAGCCGCGGCGGCCGGTACCTCGGCAAGCGTCGCGACTTCGTCGACCGTCGTCGACAGGCGTGCCGCTTCGTCGACGAATGCAGCGACGAGATCGGCCGGCGCCGGCGGGCGCGGGCCCTCCGGATGCCGAACGAGGTAGTCGGCAACGCCGTCGCGCTCGGCCGAATCGGGTTCGGCCGCACGCCCCTGTGCCGCGCGAATGCGCGCGAGGATCTGACGACGGGCAGCGGAAGTGTCCATGAACGGTCCTCGTGACGTTGGCGGGCGATACTGTCGGATTATACCGGCCGACCTCGCCGCAACGCAGTTTTGGCCGCTCGGCCGACGCCTACTTCGACGCGTCCTCCTCGACCGGCTGCGCGATACCGAACACCTGGCGCAGGTACGCGAGATACGCCTTGTCGTCGCACATGCTCTTGCCCGGCGAATCCGACAGTTTGGCGACCGGCTGGCCGTTGCAGCGGACCATCTTGATCACGATCTGCAGCGGCACGTAGCCAAGATCGTTGGTGAGATTCGTGCCCACGCCGAACGCGAGCTTGCAGCGGCCACGGAACCGTTCGTACAGCTGCATGACCTTCGGGATGTCGAGCGCGTCCGAGAACACGAGCACCTTGGTACGCGGATCGCAACGGTTCGACTCGTAATGGCGCAGCATCCGCTCGCCCCATTCGAACGGATCGCCCGAATCGTGGCGCGCGCCGTCGAACAGCTTGCAGAAGTACATGTCGAAGTCGTTCAGGAATGCATCCATTCCGTAGACGTCCGACAGCGCGATCCCGAGGTCGCCGCGATATTCCTTCGCCCACATCTCGAAGCCGTAGATCTGCGAATCGCGCAGCCGCGGGCCGAGCGCCTGGCAGGCCTGCAGATATTCGTGCGCCATCGTGCCGAGCGGTGTGATGCCGTGCTTCATCGCATAAAGCACGTTGCTCGTGCCCGCGAACTGCGGGCCGAGGCCGTCGCGCAGCGTGAGCGCAACTTCCTCGTGCCAGACCTTCGAGAAGCGCCGACGCGTGCCGTAGTCGGCGATCTTGCAGTCGGCGAATTCGGGCTTCGCGCCGAGCAGCTTGATTTTCTCGCGCAGCCGCTCGCGTCCTTCTCGATAGTCGGGCTCGCGCTGCGTGTTGCGGAAATAGACCTCGTTGACGATCGCGAGCACCGGGATCTCGAACAGGATCGTATGCAGCCAGGGTCCCGTGATCTCGATGTCGATCTCGCCGTTGCCCTTCGGCGACGGCGAGATCGAGATGTACTTCTCGTTCAGGTGGAACAGCGCGAGGAAGTCGACGAAATCGCTTTTGATGAAGCGCATCCGCCGCAGGTAGTCGAGTTCGACGTCGGTAAAACGCAGCGAGCACAGGCCGCGCACCTCGTCGCGGATCTCGTCGATGTACGGCACGAGATCGACGCCGGGCGTGCGGCACCGGAAACGGTATTCGACGCTTGCAGCGGGGAAGTGATGCAGGACGACCTGCATCATCGTGAACTTGTAGAGATCCGTGTCGAGCAGCGAAGTGATGATCATGATTACGGCACCGCCAATATCGTGACAGGGCCTCGGCGCACCCCGCGCCGCCCGGTCTGTCGGCCATGTTACCCGAATGCGGGCCCGACCATCGTGAAACCGCCTGCCGCCCGGCGCCGGTCGCCCCGCCCTACCGGCGTACGGTACAGGCGCCCCGTTGGTGCGCCCCTTCGGCGAGCCCCCCCGGACGCCCCTATAAACTAATCACGAAACGATATAAGCCGGATAGCCGACCACGCCATGCGGGTTTTGCGCTTCAGTTACAATGCCGGTTTTGGCGCATACGCCACCCCATATATACCGCCAAGCAGGAGCGTTTTAATGACTCACGTTGTGACCGAAGGCTGCATCAAGTGCAAATACACGGATTGCGTGGATGTGTGCCCGGTGGATTGCTTCCGTGAAGGTCCCAACTTTCTCGCCATCGATCCGGACGAGTGCATCGACTGCGCCGTGTGCGTCGCCGAGTGCCCGACCAATGCGATCTATGCCGAAGAAGACGTTCCGGGCGACCAGCAGCAGTTCACCGCGCTGAACGCCGAGCTGGCGAAGGACTGGCCGTCGATCACGAAGACCAAGCCGGCACCGGCCGACGCAGACGAGTGGAAGGACGTGCAGGACAAGCTGCACCTGCTCGAGCGCTGATCGCGCAGCGGCCGCAAAAAAATTTTGTGCGCCGCGGCTCAAAAGTATTGACGACCTGATCAACGCTCCATATAATCTCGTTTCTCTGCTGTTGTTGTTTGTTCCCCGATAGCTCAGTCGGTAGAGCGCCGGACTGTTAATCCGTAGGTCCCTGGTTCGAGCCCAGGTCGGGGAGCCAAAAACGCATAGGCCCGTTGAAAGTGGACGGGCTTTTTGCTGGTAGACAAACAAGCATGCAGATGTACCGATTTATTCCCCGATAGCTCAGTCGGTAGAGCGCCGGACTGTTAATCCGTAGGTCCCTGGTTCGAGCCCAGGTCGGGGAGCCAAATAGCGAAAGGCCCGTCAATCGACGGGCCTTTTGTTTTTCCGGCCCGCCTTTCGACTTTCGTCGCCCGGTCGCGCGCATGCTAGAGTCTCTGTCCCGCATTCGCATCCGGTTCCATCGATGAAGCACCGCCTCCTCCGCTCGGCCCCCTTCGCCCTCCTGCTTTCCGCGTTCGCCGCGGCGCCGCTCGCGCACGCAGAGGAGGTCGGCAGCGTCAACACCCATTTTCGCGTCACGGGCTCCGATCGCGTGGTCGTCGAAGCGTATGACGATCCGGTCGTGAACGGCGTGACCTGCTACGTGTCGCGCGCCCGCACCGGCGGGATCAAGGGCACGCTCGGCGTCGCCGAGGATCCGAGCGAAGCGTCGATCGCATGTCGCCAGGTCGGCCCGATCAGCTTCAAGGAACCGCTCAAGCAGCAGACCGACGTGTTCAGCGAGCGCATGTCGTTCATCTTCAAGACCCTGCACGTCGTGCGCGTGGTCGACGCCAAGCGCAACACGATCGTCTACCTGACCTACAGCGACCGCATCGTCAGTGGCAGCCCGAAGAACGCCGTCACCGCGGTACCGATGCCGGCCGGCACGACGATTCCGGTCAAGTAAAGCCCGCGCCTGCCGGGCGCGCGAACGATACACTGTCGATTCGACCGCTTCCGCGCCCGATCATGTCCGCCACCCGCCTTCCCGACTCCGCACGCTACTGGCGCACGCCGCTGCTGCCGGATGCGGATCTCGTCACGGCCACCTATCGCGATCACACGTTCGCCCCCCCACTGGCACGACGCGTACACGATCCCCGTGATTCTCGAAGGCGCGGAACGCTTTACCTATCGCGGCAGCGGCTATGTCGCCGAAACCGGCTCCGTACCCGTGATCAATCCCGGCGAAGTGCATACGGGTTCGCGCGCGGCCGACGAGGGCTGGTGCTATCGCGTCAGCTACATGCCGGTCGAATTCATCCGCGAACTCACCAGTGCGATCGCCGGCCGCCCGCAGGACGCGCCGTGGTTTGCGCCCGGCGTGATTCGCGACGCCGATCTTGCGACCAGGCTCACGCTGGCACACCGGATGATGGAGGCCGGCAGCGAGCGCGCACTGCCCTCGCAGGCGCACGGGCAGCCAGCTGACGATCCGGCGAGCGGCGCGCCGCGCATCTACGATCCGCTTGCCGCCGAAACGGCGATGCTGGACGCGTTATCGACGCTGATCGTGCGCCATGCCGACGCACTGCCGCGACCAGCGCCGTTCGCGGCAGACGAACCGCGCGTCGACGCGATGCGCGAGCGGCTCGCCGCCGACCTCATGTGCACGGTGACGCTCGACGAAGTCGCACAGGCTGCTGGCCTGTCACCGTTCCACGCGGCGCGCCTGTTCACCCGCACGACCGGCATGCCGCCGCATGCCTGGCGCAACCAGCTGCGCTTGCAGCGCGCGCTGGCGCCGCTGCGCGCGGGCGTGCCCGTCGCCGACGTCGCGGCGGCCAGCGGCTTCGTCGACCAAAGCCACTTCACACGGCATTTCAAGCGCATGTTCGGCGTGCCGCCCGGGCGCTGGCAGGCGAGCTGACGCGCAGCGTCCGGCCGGCCCCGCGATACCGTCGGCGCCGGCAGGCGGGCAAGCACCGCCCCGATCCCGCGAGCGCAAGAACATACAAGCCAGCACACCCCCTGGCCGCTATCCTCCCGTTGATGGAGGAGCCCCCTTTGAACCCGACACCCGTATCACCTGCCCGCCGCCCATTGAACGAATGGCTCGACGGCGCGCGCGACACGATCCCGATGATGATCGGCGCCGCCCCGTTCGGCGTGATTTTCGGCACGCTCGTTGGCGGCGGCCCGCTCGCCGCATGGCATGGCGCGCTGATGTCGCTCGCCGTATTCGCGGGCTCCGCGCAATTCATCGCGCTCGGCCTGATCGCGGGCAGCGCCAGCTTCGCCGTCGTGCTCGCGACCACGCTGATCGTGAACCTGCGCCACCTGCTGTACAGCGCGACGCTCGCGCCCTATGTCGCACACCTGCCGTTGCGCTGGCGTGCGACGCTCGGCGCACTGATGACCGACGAGGTGTTCGCGGTCGCCTATGCGCACTACCGGCATTTCCCGCCGGGCGCGATCGGCCCTCACTATTTCTTCGGCTCGGGGCTCGCGATGTACCTGAACTGGCAGGTCTGGACACTCGCGGGGATCGGCTTCGGCGCGGCATTTCCAGGCCTGCAGTCGCTCGGTCTCGATTTCGCGATGGCGGCGACCTTCATCGCGATCGTCATCCCGCAACTCGGCACGCTGCGTTATTTTGCGGCGGCCGTGACGGCCGGCCCGCTCGCGTACTTCTGGCAGGGCTGGCCGTACAAGCTCGGGCTGCTCGGTGCGGTCGCCGCCGGCGTCGCGATCGGCGTCGCACTCACGCTGCTGCACGAACGCACGCGCGCCGGCTCGCGCACGGAGGCTGCATCGTGAGCTACGCGCTGCTGATTCTCGGGATGGCCGTCATCACCTACGCGATCCGCTCGACGCTGTTTCTGTTCGGCGAACGGCTGACCTTCCCGCCGCTCGTGCGGACCGCGCTCGGCTTCGTGCCCGTTACCGTGCTGACCGCGATCATCGTGCCGATGACCGTCTCGCCGCACGGCGGCACGGCCGAACTGACCTGGCGCAATCCACAGCTCGTCGGCGCGCTCGCTGCCGTGCTCGTATCGGCAGCCACCCGCCGCCCGCTCGTGACGATCGCGGCAGGGCTCGCGGTGTTCTTTTTCTGGCAAGGGGTCGTGCTGCCCCACTGGCTACCCGCCTGAGTACACGCTCGGTCACGCGCGCTCAAGTTTCCGTACGGCACGCCGATATAGGAGATGAAGACCCGCCACCGGCCTCGGCGCGCACCGGTCAGTCGACGCTGCGCCCGTCCCGGTGCGCCGCGCCGGCCGCCGGCTTGCGCGGGCCGCCATCGAGACGATTCATGGGCCAGATCACCCTTTCCCTCAAGGACGACACGCTCGAGTCCCTGCGCAAGGACTACGACGCGTTCGTGCGCGTGTCGCTGAAACTCGACCCGCAGTTCGCGACGCCGTCGTTCGAGGATTTCCTGCGCGCCAAACTGCTCGACAACATGGTGCCGCTGACCGAGCACGCGGTGCAGCGGATGCTGCAGGGCGGTCAGTACGCGTGGGCAAAACGCACGCTGGACAAGGAATTTCCGGACGTCGTCGCGATCCTGATGCGGCAGGCCGGCGAATTCGGATTCGGCTTCGCGTCACGCTCCGAATGGACCCCCGACGAACTCGCGAAGGCTTGCCGCGACTGGGCGAAGGCGATCGTCGCCGAAGCGCAGGGCGACCCGTCGCTGATCGATCCGCTCGCATCGCAGATCAAGGGGGCGGCGCAAGACATCCAGGCGCTCGAGGAACTGATGCAGACGCCTGCATGGCGACTCGCGGAATCGCTGCGACAACGGGTCTACGAGGCCAAGCTCGCGTGCGAGATGAGCGTCGGCAGCACCGCGCGCGACAAGCTCGGCGAGCTGCGCGGACTGCTGCGGCTCGGGCTCGCGCACGGCTCGTTCCAGAAACAGGAGGCGCAGCAGATCATGGAATACCTGCGGCTGCTGAAGCCGGAGATCTTCGTCGAGGAGCCTTACGACGTCTTCGCCCGCCTCGCCGCGTGGCTGCGCAGCGTATTCACCCCGGCCGCCGCGCGGCCGGCGCAGGGTCAGGGACAAGGACAAAGCCAACGGCGGCCGTAACGGCGCGCCAGATCGCATCGACACATGAAAGCGGCCCGACTCGCGCAACGCGAACCGGGCCGTCGGATGACCGCCGTCGCGACGCACCGTCGAGGACGAACGTCGCGCGGCGCCGGGCACTGCTTACTGCATGGCGCCCTGGGCCGACGCACCGCCCTCCGCGCCGACCGATGCGCCGCCTTCGGTCGCTTCGCCGGCCTTCGCCTTGGCCGAGCCGACACGGCTCTTGGTCGACTTCGCAGCGTGCTTCGTGTGCTTCTTGGCCGAGTGGACGGCCGACGACGCCGTATCCTTCGCGCCATCCGCTGCCGCACCGACCGCATCGGTTGCACCGCCGACCGCATTGCCCGGCGCGTTCGCGCCCGCACTACCCTGCATGCCGGCACCGGCGCCCGCAGCCGGCGTCTGCGCCTGCACGCCGGCACCGGCTGCGCCCTGCACCGCCGCGCCCGTCTGGGCAAATACCGCCGAAGTGGCGAACGCCGTCAGTGCGGCACCGATCAGCATCGTACGAATCTTGGACATGGCAATTCTCCTCAGGAAGTCGTGAGCCCGGACCGCAGCGATGCGACCCGTTGCATCCCCGCCGCAATACGCAGCAGGTACGACAAAAGACCCGCGGCCCGCGCGGCCGGTTCTCGAATCTCTCAGACTGTTACCCACCGTTTCATTTGCTGACGAATGGCTCACACTCCCTAACAACTGCGTGCGGCAGCCGGCCGCGCTCGCGCACCGGCCCGCGGTGCCGTATGATGCGGGGCGACTCCTCCCGCGCATTGCGCCCCCTCTTCGTCATGCCCAATCTGGATTTCACGCTGACCGGCGAATACGTCGAGCTGCATAACCTTCTCAAGATCACCGGCCTCGCGGACAGCGGCGGCACCGCGAAGCTGATCGTCGCGTCCGGCGCGGTGAAAGTCGACGGCGCGGTCGAACTGCGCAAGACCTGCAAGATCCGCGCGGGCCAGGTCGTCCTGCTCGGCGACACGCGCATTGCCGTGCGCGAAGCCTAGGGCCGACGGTTCCCCCTGCCTGCGACATGGCCATCGGCGCGCGCGTTCGACACGGTTCGAATAAAGCCGTAAGCTAGCTCTCTCTCAAAATAAATACATATAGCGCGGGCCCGCACCCGCGCGAGCGCCCATTCCATGTCGCATTCCGGTCTTACGCGGACGGCTGCCGCGCCGCCGTCCCTGTCCAGTCACGCCGCCGATACCGCGCGCCTCGCTGCGCCGCTCGCGATCGCTCAGTTGTCGCAGATGGCGATGAGCGTCACCGACACCGTGCTGCTCGGCTCGCTCGGCCCCGATTCGCTCGCGGCGGGCGGACTCGGCGCGAACTTCTTCTTCGTCATCGTGACCGTGCTGCAAGGCGTGCTGTCGTCGGTCAGCGTCAGCGTCGCGCACGCGCGCGGCGCGAAGGCCGACGAGCGCGTCCCGCACATCTACTGGACCGGCTTCGCGCTGTCCGTGCTGCTCGCGATTCCGGCCATCATCGCGCTGTCGCTGTCCGAACCGATCCTGCTGATGTTCCACGAGCCGCCCTTGCTCGCCCATCACGTCGGCGAATACACGGGCATCCTGCGCTTCGCCGCGCTCGGTAGCCTGATCGGCGTCGGGCTGATGCGCGCCTTCCTGCCGGCGATCGGCGCAGCGCGCCGGCTGCTGTGGGTGTCGATCGGCGGCGTCGGCGTCAACGGCGTACTGAACTACGGGCTGATCCACGGCGCGTTCGGGCTGCCGCGCCTCGGCTTCCTCGGTTCGGCGGTCGCGACGACGATCACGATCTGGCTCACCGCGCTCGCACTGATCTGGCTGCTGCACGGCCGGCAACGCTTCCGCCATTTCGTCACCGCCGCGCGCCCGAAGCTGCCGATGATGGGCGAACTGATCGGCATCGGCTGGCCCGTCGCGATCACGTACGGGGTCGAGTCGACGCTGTTCCTCGCGACCGGCCTGACGATCGGCGTCCTCGGTGCGACGTCATTGGCCGCCCACCAGATCGCGCTGAACGTCGCGTCGGTGGCGTTCATGGTGCCGCTCGCGATCGGCCAGGCCGCCAACGTGCGGGTCGGTTACTGGGTCGGCGCCGGGGCACCCGTCGCCGCGCGGCATGCGGGCTTCGTCGCACTCGGCCTCGGTGTCGCGTTCATGACGCTGTCGGGCATCGTGCTGGTCGTCGCGCCGCATGCGATCGTCGGCCTGTACCTGAACCTCGACGATCCGGCCGACGCGGCCACCGTGTCGCTCGCCGCGTCGCTGCTCGGCATCGCCGCGGTGTTCCAGATCGTCGACGGCGCGCAGACTGTCGGGTCGGGTGCGCTGCGCGGCCTGAAGGACACGCGCATCCCGATGCTCGCGGCGACCCTCGGCTACTGGGGCATCGGCTTTCCGACCGGCTACTGGTTCGCTTTCCACGTGGGCCTCGGCGCCCGCGGCCTCTGGTGGGGCCTCGCGGCCGGCCTCGCAAGCGTGGCCGTGCTGATGGCATGGCGCTTCCATCTGAAGAGCGCGTCGCTCGTGACGTCATCGCGCTGAGCGCGACAAGACACGAAATCCGGGCCGGCGCTATGCTAGTCGGCTGAAGACCCCAAGACGCCGCGCGAGCGGCGCGACTGCCTCACGATACGTCTGGTTACGTCTGATGCCGCGCGACGACGCGTGGCCTTTCCCCTTTCCTGGAGGAGTGGATCATGAACGAAGCAGTTCGGATGGAACGCGATACGTTTGGCGAGATCGCCGTGCCGGCTGACCGGCTCTGGGGCGCGCAGACCGAACGCTCGCTGCAGAATTTCCGGATCTCGACCGAGAAGCAGTCGCCCGAGCTGATCCACGCGCTCGCGATCGTCAAGCGCGCCGCAGCGGCCGTGAACCAGTCGCTCGGCGTGCTGGCCGACGACAAGGCGCGCGCGATCATCGACGCGGCCGACGAAATCATCGCCGGCAAGCATCCGCGTGAATTCCCGCTCGCCGTGTGGCAGACGGGCTCCGGCACGCAGACCAACATGAACCTCAACGAGGTGATCGCGAACCGCGCGAGCGAGCTGATGGGCGGCGAGCGCGGCGAAGCGCGCAAGGTTCATCCGAACGACGACGTGAACCGCGGCCAGTCGTCGAACGACGTGTTCCCGACCGCCATGCACGTCGCGGCCGCGTACGCGATCGTCAACCACCTGCTGCCGGCGCTGCGCACGCTGCGCACGACGCTCGACGCGAAGTCGAAGGCGTTCGCCGACATCGTGAAGATCGGCCGCACGCACCTGCAGGACGCGACGCCGCTCACGCTCGGCCAGGAGTTTTCCGGCTACGTTGCGCAGCTCGACCAGGGCATCCGTCACGTCGAATCGGCGCTGCCGCACCTGTACGAACTCGCGCTCGGCGGCACCGCGGTCGGCACGGGACTGAACGCGCATCCGGAGTTCGCCGTGCGCGTCGCCGATGAAATCGGCCGGCTCGCGAAACTGCCGTTCGTGACGGCGCCGAGCAAGTTCGAGGTGATGGCCGCCGCCGACGCGCTGGTGTTCGCGCACGGCGCGCTGAAGACGGTCGCGGCCGGCCTGATGAAGATCGCGAACGACGTGCGCTGGCTCGCGAGCGGGCCGCGCTGCGGGCTCGGCGAGCTGTCGATTCCTGAAAACGAGCCGGGCAGCTCGATCATGCCGGGCAAGGTGAACCCGACGCAGTCCGAAGCCGTGACGATGCTGTGCTGCCAGGTGTTCGGCAACGACGTCGCGGTCAACGTCGGCGGCGCGAGCGGCAATTTCGAGCTGAACGTGTTCCGGCCGATGATCGCGCACAACGTGCTGCAGTCGGTGCGGCTGCTCGCCGACGGCGCGCAGAGCTTCAACGACCACTGCGCGGTGGGCATCGAGCCGAACCGTTCGCGGATCGACCTGCTGCTGAACGAATCGCTGATGCTCGTGACGGCGCTCAATCCGCACATCGGCTACGACAAGTCGGCGCAGATTGCGAAGAAGGCGCACAAGGAAGGCACGACGCTGAAGGCGGCCGCGCTCGCGCTCGGCTACCTGACCGAGGCGGAATTCGATGCGTGGGTACGTCCCGAGCAGATGATCGGGTCGCAGTAACGGCAGGACGACGGGCGCGGCGCGATGCGCGGCGCCCGCGGCGGTCAGACCGCGCCCTTCGCGACCTCTTCCGGTTTCATCTCGACGATCTTGTCGAGCGCGGCCCGCACGTCGGCCGCATATTTCGCGAGCACCTTCTGCTCGTCGGTCTCGGGCACGAACGGCGGTACCGGCACCGGGTTGCCGTTCTCGTCGACTGCGACGAACACGACGAGGCAATCGGTTGTCTGGCGCAGCATGCCGCCCTTCGGATCGCCGGCATGCACGGACACATGAATGTGCATGCTGGTGCGACCCGTCGCAACGACGCGCGCCTTCAGCTCGACCAGATTGCCGACCATGATCGGACGCTGGAAACGGATGTTGCCGACGCTGACCGTCACGCAATAGCGGCTCGACCAGACGGCCGCGCATGCATAGGCGACCTCGTCGATCCACTTCATCAGCGCGCCGCCATGCACCTTGCCGCCGAAGTTCACCGACGACGGCTCGGCGAGGAAGCGAAATACGGTTTCGGTGCGATCGAGGGCGGCCGGTACGGGGGACGGTTGGGACATCTTGTTGGCTCCAGGCGGCAGGGGCGCTGTAATCGGGCCATTATACGTTGCACTGCGGCAACGCGCCGCGGGGCGCCCCGTGTTGCGCGGCTGTCGGGGCGGTGACTGGCGCGCGCACGGCCGGCTCCGGTCAGCGGCGCACCGTGATGCCCTGGTCGATCGTTCCGTACATCTCGATGCTGCCGCCGCGCTCGCCGGCCGCACCCGCACCGCCCTGCGCACAGGCCGCGCAAACGAGTGCGGCCGCCAGCAAACAGAAAATCGTCTTCATCGTTGCATCGTGTCACGTGCGGCCGCCCGCTGCGGCCGCTTTCGGCCATTCTACGCGCGCGCCGCAAGCAGCCGCAGCGCGGTTCCGCCGCATCGACGGCGCCTGTGCCGATGCATCCGACATTTCAGCCAAAAACGAAACATCGAATGCGCACGCCCACTACACTGGGGATCATCCCGCCTGACGAGACACGACGATGACCGACCAAGACGACCACCACTTTCCGGGCCTGAGCCGCATCGGCTCGCTGATCGCCGACCCCGGGCGCGCCGCGATGCTGTGGGTGCTGATGGACGGCAGCGCGAGACCGGCAGGCGAACTGACGATGATCGCGGGGCTGTCGCCGTCCGCTGCAAGCGCCCACCTCGCGCGCTTGACCGAAGGCGGCCTGCTCGCGCTCGACGTGCGCGGCCGGCATCGCTACTACCGGATCGCGTCGGCCGACATCGCGGCGTCGCTCGAGGCGCTCGCGAACGTCGCCCGCGCGGCTGCGCCGCATCGCCCGGTTCCTACGCCGTCCCGCACGGTCCCGGCCGAACTGCGCTATGCGCGCACCTGCTACGACCACATGGCCGGCGAACTCGCGGTGCGCATCTTCGACGGGCTCACCGCGCGCGGCTGGCTGCTGGCCGACGGTGATGCGATCGAGACCACCGAACTCGGCACCCAGGCGCTCACGCAATGGGGCATCGACGTCGCGCAGCAGCGCACGCGCCGGCGCCGCTTCGCGTGCGGCTGTCTCGACTGGAGCGAGCGGCGCTCGCATCTCGGCGGCGCACTCGGCGCAGCGCTGCTCGAGAGCTTCTGCGCGCACGGCTGGATCGAACGCGCGGCACGGCCTCGCGTGCTGCGCGTCACCGTGCCCGGACAGCAGGTTTTCGACGGGTGGCTTACGTCCGCTTGACGCCAGCATTGCATCTGCGCGACAACGGCGCACGATCGACAGGTTTTGTTACATCGTGTGCCATTCGCCTTACAAAACACCGAGCATTGAAACAGGCCGAGCGGATATTGTGAACTCAGCGGCACGAATCGACGCGCCGCGATAATGACGAAGACGCTCACCATGGCCACCCTGTTCACGCTCAAGCGAACCGCCCGCTGCACGCTGCTTGCGTTTGCCGCGCTTGCGGCACTGCCCCCCGCATTCGCGCAATCGGCCGGCGCCCCGCCCTATGCGGCCGCCGCACGGCAACCGGGCGGCGATCCGCCCAGCCGTGTCGCGCGACTCAATTACCTGTCCGGGGCCGTGACGACCGAGCCGGCCGGCACCGATACGTGGTCGTATGCCGCCGTAAACCGGCCGCTGACGACCGGCGACCAGCTCTGGAACGATGCCGGGGCGCGCTCGGAACTGCACATCGGCTCGACCGCGGTACGGCTCGGCGAGTCGACGAGTTTGTCGGTGCTGAACCTCGACGACACGACGACCCAGCTGAAAGTGGGGCTCGGCACCGTGTCGACGCACGTGCGCGATCTGCCGGCCGGCGGATCGTACGAAATCGACACGCCTAATCTCGCGCTCGGCATCACAGGCCCCGGCGACTATCGCGTCGACGTCGCGCCAAACGGTGCGAGCACGACGGTCACGGTGCGCAGCGGCAGTGCAACCGTCTACGGCAGCAACGGCCAGTACCCGCTGTCGCCCGGGCAGCAGGTCACGTTCACGGGCACCGACCTTCAGGTCGCGCAGCAATCCGCTGCCCCGGGCCCCGATCCGCTCGACCAGTGGGCCGCCAGCCGCGACGCAGCCGAAGAGCGCTCGGTGTCGGCCCGCTATGTGTCCCGCGACATTCCCGGCTACCAGGATCTCGACGCGAACGGCACGTGGCGCGAAACCCCGAATTACGGCCAGGTATGGGTGCCGAACGACACGCCGGCAGACTGGGCGCCGTACCACGACGGCCACTGGATCTGGCAGGCGCCGTGGGGCTGGACGTGGGTCGACGACGCGCCGTGGGGTTTCGCGCCGTATCACTACGGCCGCTGGGCATACGTGGACGACAGCTGGGCGTGGGTACCGGGCCCGCTGGTCGTCAGCCAGCCGCCGGTCTATGCGCCGGCGCTCGTCGCGTTCGTGGGCGGTGGCGGCGGCCCCGACTGGAGCGTCGCGCTCACGGTGGGCGGCGTCGCCGCGGCCGGCTGCGCGTGGTTCGCGCTCGGCCCGGGCGAACCGTGGCATCCGGGCTGGGGCGGCTGGAGCCCGCACTACTACGACCGCGTGAACCGCAACATCGTGGTGAACAACGTCAACGTGAACAAGACCGTGAACGTGACGAACATCACCAACATCAACAAGACATATGTGAACTTCCGCGCACCGCACGCGATCACGGCCGTACCGGCCTCCGCGTTCGTGCACGGCCAGCCGGTCGCGCACTTCTCGCAGCACGTCGATCCGCAGCAATGGCGCAACGCGCACGTCACGCCGGGGACGCCGGGCATCGCGCCGGTGCGCCAGAGCTTCACTGGCGGGCTGCGCAACGCGAGCTACCGTCCGCCTGCGGCGATTGCCCAGCACCCGTACGTCGCGACGCGTAATCCCGCCGTGCCGGCCGCGTATCGCGACCAGGCCGCAGCCCACCTCGCGCAGCAAGGCGGGCGCGTACCGGGTGCCGGCGCCCCCGTCGTGAAGACAAACGTGCCGGCCGACTACACGGCTCGCCCGATCCGTATTCCGGGCAAGCCGAACGGCGGCGCATGGGCGATGCACAACGTGCAGCTCGTGAATCCGCACGGCCCCGTCGTGCAACCGGCTCGCGCGCCTCGCGAAGGCCAGCCGGCCGCCGTGCAGGCCGGGCGGCCGGGAGCACCGATGCCGGGCATGCCGAATGTCACGCGGCCGGCGAACGGCGAAAACCCCAACGCACCGCGTTTCGTCACCGGCGGCATGCCGCAGGCCCCCGGCAACCCGATGCCGCATCAGGCAGTCGGGCCCGGCAACGGCGTCCCGCATCCGCCGGTAGCGAACAACGGTCCGGCGGGCATCGGCAACGCACACGCAGCCGAGGCACAGTCGCCCGCGTGGATGCAGCCGCACACGCCGATCGAACGTCAGCGCCCTGCTCCGCCGACCGCACTCCACGCGGCGGGACAGAATGCGCTACCGCCCGTACGCAGCGCAGCGGTGCCGCATCCGGAAGGCACGCCGACTCCGCAGGGCGCGCAGCCCGGTGACCGGAACGCAGCACCGCGCGCGCTGCCGCAACCGCGGCTGGACAATACCGCGCAGATTCCGCAGCCGCATCCGCGCCCCGATTTCCCGACGCCGGCCCAGCATGGGCAACCGCAACCTCGCCCCGAATTCGCGCAACCGGCGCCGCATCGCGAAGTCGCGCCGCCACGTGTGAACGAATACCGCCCGCCGGCGCCCGCCGTGCATGACATGCCGCGTATGGAGCCGCGACCGCAACCGGCACCACGCATGGAACCGCGCCCGTCGATGCCCGCACCGCACGTGGAACCGCGGCCGCAACCGGCGCCGCACGTCGAGGCACCCCACCCGAGCAGCCCGCCGCAAGGCGGTCACGAAGAGCGGCATCACCAGTAAGTGCCGCAAACGTGAAACAAAAGGCCCGACCGGCTGATACCGGTCGGGCCTTTTTCCTGCGGGGCGCGGATCGATGCATCCGCGCGGCCCGGGTCGCGCGATCAGACCGCCATCGGCGCAGTCAGCGGCTCATGATGGCGGTAGCCGACGAGCGAGAAATCGGACGGCTCGATCTGTTCCAGCCACTCGGGCGCGTAAACGCCTGTCTTCGCGTATTCCGGCACCCGCTCGGCAATCTCGAGCCGCGGGCTGTCGTACGGCTCGCGCGTGAGCTGGCGCTGCAGCATGTCGAGCTGATTCTCGTAGATGTGCGCGTCGCCGATGAAGTACGTGAACCAGCGCGGCGTGTAGCCCGTCAGCCGGCCGACGAGCGACAGCAGCGCAGCCCCTTCCGTCAGGTTGAACGGCGTGCCGAGGCCGACGTCGTTGCTGCGGATGTACAGGCACAGCGAGATTTCGCGCTTCGTCGCATTCGGCAGGAACTGGTACAGCAGATGGCACGCGGGCAGTGCGATCTGGTCGAGCACGGCCGGATTCCACGCGTGAAACAGGATGCGGCGGTCGGCCGGGTTCTCCATGATCGTGTCCAGGCACTGGCGCAACTGGTCGATCGCCTTGTACAGCAGCACCTTGGGCGCGCCGTCCTCGTCGAAACGCGTGACGATCCGGAAGCCGCGGCGCGTCGCATCGGCGATCTGCGCGTCGGCACCCGCGTCGAGCACCTTGTAGCCCGGCCACTGGCGCCATTGCACGCCGTACACGTCACCCAGATCGTCGACGCCCTGGCGATACGGGTTCGCGAGCCATTGCGCGTTCTCGTTCGCGTTCGCGTCCCACACCTTGCAGCCGAGCGCGCGGAAATCGGCCGCGCTGCGCGACGCGCGCAGGAAGCCGACCAGTTCGCCGATCGCGGACTTGAACGCGAGCTTCTTGGTCGTCACGGCCGGGAAGCCTTGCTGCAGGTCGAAGCGCAGCATCGCGCCCGGCATGCTGATGGTGCGGATCCCCGTGCGGTTCTCCTGCCAGGTGCCGGTATCGAGAATGGTACGAACGAGATCGAGGTACTGTTTCATGCGGGTTCCTTCGGCCGCGAGGGCGGCCGTACCCGCCAATTTTAGCAAGCGTGATGCGGAAGCTCCGGCAACGGCGCCGAAAACCCTGCCAGCGTGTCGCCGCGATCGCGCATGCCGTGTGCGCACATCAGCCGGTAGAGCGTGACGCGCGACACGCCGAGTTCGCGCGCGGCATCCGCGAATCGGCCGCGATGGCGCAACAGCGCCTGCTCGATCGCCTGCCGTTCGGCCGCCTCGCGCGCCTCCAGCAGCGACACGGGTGCGAGCGTCGCGAAGTCGTTCAGCTCGAGATCGGCCGCGGTAATCATCCGGCCCTCCGACATGACGATTGCGCGGCGCACGCGATTGATCAGTTCGCGCACGTTGCCCGGCCACGAATAGCCGTACAGCGACGCGACCGCATCGGGGGAAAAGCCGCGCAGGCGACGATGCGCATCGCCCTTGAAACGCTCGAGCATGTGGCGCGCGAGCACCTCGATGTCCTTGCCGCGCGCGCGCAGCGGCGGCTCCTCGATCTTCAGCACGCACAGGCGATGGAACAGGTCCTCGCGGAACCGTCCTTCGCGCAGCGCCGCTTCCATGTCGACGTGGGTCGCGCAGATCACGCGGACGTCGACCGGCACCGACACATGGGCACCCAGCCGCTCGATCTTGCCTTCCTGCAGGAAGCGCAGCAGGCTTGCCTGGCTTTCGAGCGGCAAGTCGCCGATCTCGTCGAGAAACAGCGTGCCGCCGTTGGCGGCCTCGACGCGGCCGATCTTGCGCTGGTTCGCGCCGGTGAACGCACCGCGCTCATAGCCGAACAGTTCGGCCTGCAGCAATGTCGACGGGATCGCACCGCAATTGATCGCGATGAACGGCGCCTGCGCGCGCGACGAACGTTCGTGAATCGCGACCGCCGTCAGTTCCTTGCCCGTACCCGATTCGCCGGAGATGAACACCGGCGCGTCGGTTGCCGCGACGCGGCGTATCGTCCTGAAGAGCCCCAGCATCGCATCGCAGGTCCCGACCATTTCGCCTTCGCTGCGTCCGGCGCCGACGGGCGGCGCAACGGGTTCGGTCAGCGCGACCATCCCGTGCGCATGACCGACGGTCTCGACGATCCGCGACGTCTCGTACGGCATCGTCACGTAGTCGAAACAGTAGTCGCGAATGAGATGGCGCAGCGTAGCGTCCTGCAACTGGCCGCGGCGCGTCGCCGCGATCCAGCCGATGTGCTGAATGCTCAGGCAGGATTCGAGTTCGCGCAGGTCGGAGGGCTTGAAGCCCGGCGAAAAATCGAGCAGCCCGGCCGTTGCGACGCCATGCTGCACGACACGTCGTACGTCTCGCACGGTCTCCGCGAGATCGACACGCCAACCGCATTCGTCGAAATGGCCACGCAACGCGTCGTTCGGTTCGCGCGAATAGTAGATCACGTGCCGCTGATCGGCTCCCATATGCTCACCCCGTTCATCAACCGTCTAACGATTGCCGTGCCCGCCAGGTCACGGGCGAAAAGGATCGAATCGGGTCAGCCGAAGGCGGCTCGATTCGCCATGCCGATACGAGGCGATCACATCGCCTCGCATGATGGCGCTTATCTTGCGTCCAGTTATTTTGATCAAGACAGCTTAGTTATAGGCACTGAATACGACAATCCGATTTCAGCGCGGCGAGCGACGCGGCCGTATCGCTCAGGAGGTCGATGCGCGTCAATCGTCTGCACATAGCACGTGCGCAGCGATACGCTCTGTCATCAACACTTGCGACGATTTTCATCCTTGCTGCGTATGGATTGAATCCGCAGAATTCCCAAGCCCCCTCGTTTCAGGCCTGAAACATTTTCGGCCGTTTTCCAACACAATTCGCAACGCTCGAGCACGAATCGCAGTCTCGACAACGGTCCCGGCGCGATGGCATGCATTTCGCTGAATATGGAAACCGTCGGAGACAGCGACCATGCGAAAACATCTTTTACTTTCTTTCGTGTCGATGGCCATTGCGGCCGTCGCAGTCGGCCCGCCCACGCTCGTACGCGCAGACGAAAGCGCGAATCCGGATCGCGCCATGCTGCTTGCAGCAAACGCGCCGAGCATGCAGCACGGCAACGGGTTCGGTATCGTGACCGTGTCGTCACCGCAACTGCTGCCGGCCGGCAGGACTTCGGTGACGCTGTGGGACGAGATTCCGCCGCCTCAATTGCCGATGCCGCTTCCAGTACCGGTACCGCAGCCGGGCGACGCGCAGCACGCGATGGAAGGCACCGCGCAAGGCAGTACGCATCAGTGATGCACGAGTCGATTCATTTGATAAGGATCACGTATAGATTTGAGCGGGCCGGACAGCATCGATCGGAGGCCGGTATCGACGATCTCGCAACACGGAACGGTTTTGTGCTCCGTCCCCCGGCGGGCACGCTTTTTATTCATTCCGTCGCCGCGACGCATTGCCTCGAGCGTCGCGGCGCGCAGCGCAGAAAAATGGATGCGCGCACCCGGAACCGGCGCGCGTCGCCGTTCCGGTAAAATCGGCGCCATTCCGGTTTTCCTTTCCCCGACCTTCATGACGACGTTGACCCTGATCGTCGCGCGTGCCCGCAATGGCATCATCGGCCGCGACAACCAGTTGCCCTGGAAACTTCCCGAGGATCTCGCCTTCTTCAAGCGCACGACGATGGGCGCACCGATCGTGATGGGCCGCAAGACCCACGAGTCGATCGGCCGGCCGCTGCCGGGCCGCCGCAATATCGTCGTCACGCGCGACGCGACGCGTCGCTTCGACGGCTGCGACACGGTCACGTCGCTCGTCGATGCGCTGGCGCTTGCCGCGCGCGACGGCGTGCCCGAGGTGTTCCTGATTGGCGGCGCGCAGCTCTACACGGAAGGTCTCGCACTCGCCGACAAGCTGGTCGTCACCGAGATCGATGCCGACTTCGACGGTGACGCCTCGTTCCCGGCGCCCGACGCCGCGCAGTGGCAGGAAGTGTCGCGCGATGCGCATCAGGCGGCCGCGCCGAATACGTTCGGCTATGCGTTCGTCGTCTACGAGCGCAAGCGCGGCTGACGCACACGCACAATGAAAAAGCCCGACCGGCTCACTCATACCGGTCGGGCTTTTTCGTTTGATGGCGGCCGAAGCCGCGCTCCGCTTACTGCCCGGCGATCGTCATCTGCTCGATCAGCACCGAGCCCGTTTCCTTCGTGCCGCGCACGATCGAATCGGCGCCGATCGCGACGATATGCCGGAACATTTCCTGCAGCGTGCTCGCGACGGTGATTTCCTCGACCGGATACTGGATCACGCCGTTCTCGACCCAGAAGCCCGCCGCACCGCGCGAATAGTCACCCGTCACGTAGTTCACGCCCTGCCCCATCAGCTCGGTCAGCAACAGGCCCGTGCCGAGCTTCTTCAGCATCGCGTCGAAATCGTCGCCCGCCTGCGTGTTCGAACTACGCAGCGCGAGGTTGTGCGAGCCGCCCGCGTTGCCGGTGGTCTGGGTGCCGAGCTTGCGTGCCGAATAGGTCGACAGGAAGTAGCCTTCGACCACACCATCCTTGACGACGCTGCGCGCACGCGTGCGCACGCCTTCCTCGTCGAACGGCGCGCTACCCATCGCACGCGGCACGTGCGGATCCTCGACGACCTGGATGTGCGGTGCGAACACCGGCTTGCCGAGGCTGTCGACGAGGAACGACGTCTTGCGGTACAGCGCGCCGCCGCTTACCGCCTGCACGAATGCGCCGAGCAGGCCGGCCGCGAGCGGCGCCTCGAACAGCACGGGCACCTTGCGGGTGTCGAGGCGGCGCGCGCCCATCCGTGCAAGTGCACGCTCGGCCGCGTAACGGCCCACCGCTTCGGGTGCCGCGAGATCGATCGCGCTGCGCTTCGACGAATACCAGTCGTCACGCTGCATGTGACGGCCGCTGCCCGCGATCGGCGCGCATGCGATGTAGTGGCGCGAGTACGGGTAGCCGGACAGGAAGCCGCGCGACGTGGCCAGCACGAACTGCGAATGCTGGGCCGACACGCTCGCGCCTTCCGAATTGCGGATCTGCGGGCTGACCGCGAATGCGGCGTCTTCCGCGCGGCGGGCGAGCTCCACGGCCTCGTCGGCCGTCAGCGCCCACGGATGGTACAGATCGAGGTCACGCGGGTCGGTTTCGAGCAGTTCGGCCTCGGCCAGGCCAGCCGCCTCGTCCTCGGCCGTGAAGCGCGCGATGTTGTACGCGGCGGCGACGGTATCCTTGATCGCGCCCGGCGAGAAATCCGACGTGCTCGCGTTGCCGCGCTTCTTGCCGATGAACACGGTCACGCCGACCATCTTGTCGCGGTTGTGTTCGATCGTTTCGACTTCGCCGCGGCGCACCGACACCGACAGGCCGTCGCCCTCGGAGATTTCGGTCGCGGCGTCCGTCGCGCCGAGCGCCTTCGCATGGCGAAGGATGTCCGAGGCGATTTCTTTGAGCTGGTCCTGCGTGTGCGGGAAATAGCGCGCTTGTACGTCGAGATTGGCTGCCATCGTCTTGATATCCGGTGGCGGGCGGGCGCCCGCATGTTCAAAATATTGCGTATCCCGCGATCATAGCAAGGTCCGGGGCCGGACACCGACAAGCTTGGGGTGTCCGCGGCGCGATACAATGCCGCCCATGACACGCAAAACCCGAATCCAGCCGATCGAGCATGCCGTCGAAGACGACGACAATGGCTACGATCGCCCCAGCAAATCCCAGTTGAAGCGCGAGATGCACGAGTTGCAGGTGCTCGGCCAGGCGCTCGTCGATCTGCCGAAAGACGCCCTCAAGCGCATGCCGATGCCCGAAAGTCTCGCGGACGCCGTTCGCGAGGCACGCCGGATCACCGATCACGAAGGCAAGCGCCGCCAGCTCCAGTACGTCGGCCGCGTGATGCGCTCGCTGACCGACGACGAAACGGCCGCGCTGCGCATCGCACTCGACGCGCAGCGCGGCGTGAACAAGGCCGCAACGGCCCGCCTGCACTGGATCGAACGCACGCGCGAACAGTTGCTCGCCAGCGACGACGCGCTGACCGAATTCCTGCGCCAGCATCCGGAAGCCGATATCCAGGAAGGCCGCACGCTGATCCGCAACGCACGCAAGGAAGCGCAGCAAGGCAAGCCGCCGCGTTATTTCCGCGAGCTGTTCCAGTGGATCAAGACTGCTGGCGGCACGTCCAATGCGGACGACGAGGCGGCGGACGACGCCGGAGACGACCATGACGACGAAGCCTAACCATCCGGACGAGCTCGTCGTCGGCCTCGTGTCGATCAGCGACCGCGCGAGCACGGGCGTCTACGAAGACAAGGGCATTCCGGCGCTGCAGGAGTGGCTCGCCGGCGTGCTGGTGTCGCCGTGGCGCGCCGAAACGCGCCTGATCCAGGACGATGCGCCCACGATCTCCGCCACGCTCGCCGAGCTCGTCGACGTCGCGGGGTGCGACCTCGTGCTGACGACGGGTGGCACGGGCCCCGCGCGCCGCGACGTGACGCCCGAGGCCACGCTGGCCGTGGCGACGAAGGAGATGCCGGGATTCGGCGAACAGATGCGGCAGATCAGCCTGAATTTCGTGCCGACCGCGATCCTGTCGCGGCAGGTCGCGGTGATCCGCGAGACGGCCGACCATGCGGCGCTGATCATCAACCTGCCAGGCCAGCCGAAGTCGATCCGGGAAACGCTCGAAGGGCTGCGCGATGCCGACGGCAAGTCGACCGTGCCGGGCATCTTCGCCGCGGTGCCCTACTGCATCGACCTGATCGGCGGCCCGTACATCGAGACCGACGCCGCGGTGGTCGCGGCGTTCCGCCCGAAAAGCGCTCAGCGCGCCCCGCGCTGAGCGTGTGCCGGCCCGCTCAGGCGGCCGGCGCGGACTCGCCTGCCGAAGCAGACGTGGCCGGAATCAGGAAATGCTCGCGGTAGTACTTCAGTTCGTCGATCGACTCGTGGATGTCCGCGAGCGCCGTATGCATCGCCCGCTTCTGGAAACCCTTGTAGATCGCGGGCTGCCAGCGTCGGCACAGCTCCTTGAGCGTGCTGACATCGAGATTGCGGTAGTGGAAGAATTTCTCGAATTCCGGCATCCAGCGCGCCATGAAGCGGCGGTCCTGGCAGATCGAGTTGCCGCACATCGGCGACTTGCCGGGCGACACGTACTGCGCGAGGAACGCCTGCAGCTGCTCGGCGGCTTCCGCTTCGGTCACGGTCGACGCGCGCACACGGTCGATCAGGCCCGAACGGCCGTGCGTCGACTTGTTCCAGTCGTCCATCTTTGCGAGCGTTTCGTCGCTCTGGTGGATCGCGAACACCGGGCCTTCGACGGCAATGTCGAGCGTGGAATTGGTCACGACGACCGCGATCTCGATGATGCGGTCGTTATCCGGGTCGAGGCCCGTCATCTCCATGTCGAGCCAGACGAGGTTCAACTCGTTGCGCACGAGCGCGGGCTGGCTGGTGGAAGCGGCGGTATCGGTCATGAGTCATCCTGGAAAATGGCGGGCGGCGCGCGGCGCCGACCGGGCGGCCGGCATCGCATCAGCGGGGCCGGTCCGCAAGAACATATAATTCTCGCATAGAACCCTTTGGCGCCTTCGATGTCACCCTTTTCGTTCACCCTGCTGTTCGCGCTCGCCGTGCTCGCGATGGTCGTCACCAAGCTGTGGCTCGCATCGCGGCAGATCCGCTTCGTCGCGGCGCACCGCAACGTCGTCCCCGCGCAATTCAGCGCAACCATCCCGCTGACCGCCCACCAGCGCGCGGCCGACTATACGGTTGAGCGCACCCGGCTGACGATGCTCGAGATCGTGGTCAGCGCGGCCGTGCTGGTCGGCCTCACGCTGCTCGGCGGCGTCGGCGCGCTCGACACGCTGCTCACCGGCTGGCTCGGCCGCGGCTACGGGCAGCAGGTCGCGCTCGTCGCGGCGGTGCTCGTGATCACGAGCGTCATCGACGTCCCGTTCGAGTATTACCGCCAGTTCGGGATCGAACAGCGTTTCGGCTTCAACCGGATGACGAAGCGGCTGTTTTTCACCGACATGCTGAAAAACTCGCTGCTCGGCGCCGCGCTCGGCCTGCCGCTGCTGTTCGTCGTGCTGTGGCTGATGAACCAAGCCGGCAGCCTGTGGTGGCTGTGGACCTGGATCGTCTGGGTCGCGTTCCAGATGCTCGTTCTGCTGATCTACCCGACCTTCATCGCACCGATCTTCAACAAGTTCGAGCCGCTGAAGGACGACGCGCTGCGCGCGCGCATCGAGTCGCTGATGAAGCGCTGCGGCTTTGCGGCGAAGGGGCTGTTCGTGATGGACGGCAGCCGCCGCTCCGCGCACGGCAACGCGTACTTCACGGGCTTCGGCGCGTCGAAGCGGATCGTGTTCTTCGACACGCTGCTCGCGCGCCTGTCCGGCCAGGAAATCGAGGCCGTGCTCGCGCACGAACTCGGCCACTTCAAGCGCCGCCACGTGATGAAGCGGATGCTCGTATCGTTCGTGCTGAGCCTCGTGCTGCTCGCGCTGCTCGGCTGGCTCGCGCAACGCACGTGGTTCTACACGGGGCTCGGCGTCACGCCGTCGCTCGACACGAGCAACGCGGGTGCCGCACTCGTGCTGTTCTTCCTGGCGATTCCCGTGTTCCTGTTCTTCGCGACGCCGTTCGGCAGCCTCACGTCGCGCAAGCACGAATTCGAGGCCGACGCATTCGCGGCCAGCCAGACCGACGCGCAGGATCTCGTCAGCGCACTCGTGAAGCTCTATGAGGACAACGCGTCGACGCTGACACCCGACCCCGTCTACACGGCCTTCTACTACTCGCATCCGCCCGCGTCGCAGCGGATCGACCGCCTGATGCAGCACGCATGAGCCGGCCGACCTCCCGCAAGCCGGCCCCGCGCGCGTCGGGCGCGCAACGTGCCGAAGGCCGCGTGATCGCGGCGCACGGGCGCCACTACATCGTCGCGCCCGACGATGGCGGCCCGATGCTGCAATGCTTCCCGCGCGGAAAGAAGAGCGATATCGCGGTTGGCGACCGTGTCGCGTACGAACTCGCGTCGGCCGACCAGGGCGTCATCGTGGAGATCGGCGAGCGGCGCAACCTGCTGTACCGTTCCGACCAGTTCAAGTCGAAGCTGTTCGCGGCCAACCTCGACCAGTTGCTGATCGTGCTCGCGACCGAGCCCTACTTCAGCGAGGACTTGCTCGGCCGCGCGCTGATCGCCGCCGAGGCGAACGAGCTGAAGCCGCTCGTCGTGCTGAACAAGATCGACGTCGAAGCCGCGCTGCCGGTCGCGCGCGAGCGCCTCGCGCCCTACCGCGCCCTTGGCTATGACGTGCTCGAGCTGTCGGTGAAGGGCTCGCCGGACGACGCGCGCGCGCAATTGATGCCGCACCTTGCCGGGCATTCGACGATCCTGCTCGGCCAGTCCGGGATGGGCAAGTCGACGCTCGTGAACCTGCTCGTTCCCGATGCCGAAGCCGCCACGCGCGAGATTTCGGCCGCGCTCAACAGCGGGCGTCACACGACGACGTTCACGCGCCTCTATCCGTTGGACGGCGGCGGTGCGCTGATCGATTCGCCCGGCTTCCAGGAATTCGGCCTCTACCACCTGACGGAAGGCCGTCTCGAGCGCGCCTTCCCGGAGTTCCGGCCGCTGCTCGCCGACTGCCGTTTCTATAATTGCCATCATCTGCACGAACCCGGCTGCGCGATTCTCGAAGCTGTCGCAGACGGCCGTATCGCGACGTCGCGGCATGCGCTGTACGCGCAGCTCGTGCACGAGGCGAGCCAGATCGTCCGCTGATCGCGCGGCGCGCACAGCGGCCAGCCGGTGCCATGCGGGCCGGCTTTCACCGACAGGAGCCGCGATGCGTTTCAAGGCACCCGATCTCGCGACGGCGCAGCATTGGGCCAACGTGCTTCAGGTGGCCGGCATCGGTTGCGAACTGCATAACTGCTACGCGACCGGCGCGCTCGGCGGCCTGCCCGCCGACGCCTGCACGCCCGAACTGTGGCTCGACGACGAACGCGACGACGCGCTCGCGCGCCGGCTCCTCGATGCCGCGTCGCACGGCCCCTCGGCCGGCGCCGCGCCGTGGCGCTGCCGGCAGTGCGGCGAGGCGCTCGAAGCCCAGTTCACCGCATGCTGGCAATGCGGCGCCGTACGCGACCCGCTAGACGACTGACCCACAGCAAAAAGGCCGGCATCCAGCCGGCCTTTTGCCTTTCATCGGGTACCGCACTCTGCCCCGTCACGACACCCAGACGGCAAGCGTCAGCATCAGCAGCAGAATCATCCACAGGATCACCGCACGCCAGACGAGGCCAACCGCGGATTGCAGCGTCCGCGGCGTGCAATCGTCACCGACCGTCAACGGACCGCTGTCGCCGACTGCCAGCGCATCGAGGCTCGACGGTTCCGCGAGCGGCCCCGCGAGGCGGGCGCCGAGCGCTCCGCTGCCGGCTGCCAGCAGGACGCCATCGTTCGGATCGGGCCACTGGCGCGTATGGTTGCGCCACGCATAGATCGCATCCTCGAAATTGCCGACGATCGCGAAGCCGAGCGCGGTCAATCGCGCGGGAATCCAGTCGATCACGAAGAACGCGCGCTGCGCGAACGTCGAGAAGGCCGCCGTGCGGTCGTCGCCCGGCGTCGACCAGCTGCGCGCAAGGTATTCGGAAATCCGGTACAGCACGGCACCGGCCGGGCCGATCGGCAACACGTACCAGAAGAACACGCCGAACACGTGGCGATGCGATGCGACAACGGCATGAATCAGCGTATGGCGGACGATTTCGCCGACCGGCATGTCGACCGTGTCGATGCCTGTCCACTCGTGCAGGATTTCGCGCGCACGCGGCACGTCGTCGTTATTGAGCGCGAGGTGGATGTCGGTGAAGTAATGGCTGAACTGACGGAAGCCGAGCGTGAAATACACGACAACGACGTTCCAGATGAATGCGAGCACGAAGCTCACCTTGTACAGCAGGAAATAGATCAGCGCGACGATCAGCACCCACGGCAGCACGACCGCGAGCCAGGCGAGGATGCCGTGCTTCTGCTTGCCAGCGTCGAGACCATGCGCGACGGTTTCCGCATGAAACTGGAACAGCGCGAACACCGGATTGTTCGGCGACAACGCGCGGACCTGTTCGATGATGAGGGCGAGGAGAACCGAAAAGAAAGTCATGCGTGGCGCCGTCTTCGGAGTTATGTCATTTTTTGCATAACGATAGCACAGCGTAAGCGCCGGATGGCTGCCGGTGCGGTCGCACGGCCACCAGCCGCGAGCGCCGGCCGCCGCATGCGCCTAGCCGGCGGCCAAGAAGCGGTACAGATTGCGCAACATGCCGGCAGTTGCGCCCCAGATGAAGTAATGCCCGCCGGGTTCGCCATTCGGATAGGGCATCGCAAAAAAACGACGCTCGCCGCCTTCCCAGCGGAACACACGGACCTGATGGTTCGCGGGATTCATCAGGAACGCGAGCGGCACCTCGAAAATCTCGGCGACTTCGAACGTGTCGGCCTGCACGGTGAACGGCGGATGCACGAGGCCCACCACCGGCGTCACGCAAAAACCCGTGCCGGTCAGGTAGTCGGGCAGCGCGCCGAGGATCTCGACACGCTCGTCTGCCAGACCGATCTCTTCCTTTGCCTCGCGCAACGCGGTCGCGGTTGCATCGCGATCGAACGGTTCGCGACGACCGCCGGGGAAGCTGATCTGTCCGGCGTGGTCGTTCAGGTGGTCGGCGCGCTGGGTCAGCAGCATGGTGAGGCCGGACTCGCGGACGACGAGCGGCACGAGGACGGCCGCGCTGCGTGGATCGACGCCCTCCTGCAGCCTCGCTTCGCCGGGCTCGACGCTCCATTCGAGCGTGCGCGCGAAACGGTCGCGCAGGCCGGACGGCGTCATCAGGCGGGAATCGATGGCCGGCAGGCCGGCGCCGGTGCCTTCGACCGGCAGGACTTCGGGATCGATGATGGGGCGGCGATTCAATGGGGCTCTCGGGTTCGTGTCGTATCGAGCATATTCTCGCGCCAGAATGAAAAAAGCACCCGGTTGGGTGCTTTTTCCTTACAGCTCTTACTCTTGGGAAGCTGCTGCGGCGCGATCCTTCGACACCAGCTTTTCCTTGATACGAGCCGACTTGCCCGAACGCTCGCGCAGGTAGTACAGCTTCGCACGACGCACATCACCGCGGCGCTTCACGACGATGCTTGCCAGCAGCGGCGAGTACGTCTGGAACGTACGCTCGACACCTTCGCCCGACGAGATCTTGCGGACGATGAAGTTCGAGTTCAGGCCACGGTTGCGAATCGCGATCACGACGCCTTCGTAAGCCTGAACGCGCTTGCGGTTACCTTCAACCACGTTCACGTTCACGATCACCGTATCGCCCGGGGCGAATTCGGGGATCGTCTTGCCGGCGAGCGCGCGCTCGATTTCTTCCTGCTCAAGTTTTGCGATGAGGTTCATCACTGACTCCTATTGCCATCGTGTCGGCGTTTGCGCCTGCCTGCTTCCAGGCATGGCCCCGATAGAGGATGGATTCACATCAGGCGCCGCGCACGCATGCACGGCACCGCCAATTCCCGCTCGCGACACCGCCTCAGGAGGCGTCCTTCGCTTCGCGTGCGAGGTTCGCAAGCCACGCCTCGTCGGCACGGCTCAACAACTTCTCGCGGCGCGCCCGGACGATCAGGTCCGGCCGCTTCCGCAACGTATTCCTCAATGCTTCCTGGCGCCGCCACCGCTCGATCTCGGCATGATGCCCGCCGAGCAGCACGTCCGGCACGCGCACGCCGTCGTATTCCTCGGGGCGCGTGTAGTGCGGACAATCGAGCAGGCCGTCAGCGAAACTATCCTGCACGGCCGACAGCGAATCGTTCAGCACACCGGGCAGCAACCGCACGACGGCATCCATCATCGCCATCGCCGGCAATTCCCCGCCGGACAGGACGAAATCGCCGAGGCTGATTTCTTCGTCGACGCAACGATCGAGCAGGCGCTGGTCGATCGCTTCATAGCGACCGCACAGCACGACGACACCGGGTTCCTGCGCCATCCGCACCGCACGCTCATGCGTGAGCGGCGCGCCCTGCGGCGACATCATCACGACTCGCGTGCTCGCAATACCCTGCTCAGCCTGCGCCGCTTTCGCGGCACCGATCGCGGCTTCGAGCGGCCTGGCCAGCATCACCATGCCCGGACCGCCGCCGTACGGACGATCGTCGACCGTACGGTAGTTGTCCGTCGTGAAATCACGCGGGTTCCAGGTGCGCAACCCGAAGCGCCCTTGCTTGACGGCCCGGCTGGTGATCCCCCAGTCGGTCAGTGCACGGAACATCTCGGGGAAGAGCGTGACGACGTCGAACTGCACCGCGCTCTCGGTAACCTGGTTCATTTCAGTAATCGGCTTCCCAGTCGACGACGATGCGACGCGCCGCCTGATCCACCGTTTTGACGTATACGCCGACGAACGGAATCAACCGCTCGTCGGTGGTCGGCTGACCGTCTTTGCCGGTCGCCGGATACTCGACACGCATGATCGAATGCACGCCATTGTCGATCATCCCGCTCACCTTCCCGAGTGCCACCGATTGCTCGTTGACGACGTCGAGACCGATCAGGTCGACCCAATAGAATTCGTCCGCGGCCAATGCCGGGAAATCTTCCCGGCGCACGAACACGCGAAAGCCGCGCATAGCCAGCGCGGCATCGCGGTCGCTGACGCCCGCAAGTTGCGCAACGACTGTGTCGCTGTGCGTCTTCGACTGCATGATGCGCACGGAAAGCCGCTCTGCACCACGCTCCAGCCACCAGTGGCGCGCCTTGAGCAGCGCATCGCCACCGCGACCGGCGTCGGCGTGCGTCGCCACCTTGACCCAACCCTTCAGGCCATAGGCGTCGACCACCGCCCCGACCTCGACGGCATCGTCGGGCCAGGCTTGCACCACTTCGAGACCGCCCTGCTCGGCGGCCTGACCGGCGTTCGCGACAACGCCGCGCTCGGCCGGCTTGCGGACGAATGCGCCAAACGACGCACGCCCGCGCCCTGCATTACCGGAATCGTGACCCGCCATTAATGCACCTCAAAGCCGGCACGACCGGCACACCGTGCCATGTTAGGCAGCCGGTTGCGCCTTTTGCGCTTCCTTCACGAGACGCTGGACGGTCGGCGACAGTTGCGCGCCAACGCCTTGCCAGTACGTCAGGCGATCCTGAGCGATACGCAGCGATTCGCCCTTCGTAGCGACCGGGTTGTAGAAGCCGACGCGCTCGATGAAGCGGCCGTCACGACGGTTGCGCGAATCGGTAGCAACGATGTTGTAGAACGGGCGCTTCTTCGAGCCGCCACGAGCCAGACGGATGATAACCATATGATGTCCTTCGGGAAAACCGGGTTCGAAACTACTGAAACACGCGATTATAGCCGGAAACCGGAGGTACAACAAACACTTACGCGCAAAAAATCCGGAGGCGGCCTGCCCGCCGGGCATACAATCGTCGTGTCCGGGACGTTTCACACTGTCATGCCGCCCCTACGCGCCGCCTCGATGCGCCGTGCGCAGCACCGTTTCGCGGCGCTGCTTGCCGGCCTTGCCTGCCTCGCGTCCGCACCGACGCCTGCCGCGCCGTTGCCAGTAGGCGAACTCGTCGTGCCGTCCGGCTTCCACGTCGAAGTGCTGACCGACGCGGTACCGACCGCCCGCGAAATGGCGTGGTCGCCGCGCGGCATCCTGTATGTCGGCACACGGGAAGGTCGCGTACATGCGTTCGTGTTGCACGAGGGACGGATCAGCGCGCGCTACGTGATCGCGTCCGGGCTCGACATGCCCGTCGGCGTCGCCTACCGTGGCGGCGCACTCTATATATCCGCCGTATCGCGCATCCTGCGTCTCGATCATATCGACGACCGGCTCGCCACACCGCCCGCACCCGCCGTCGTCACCGACACGCTGCCGACCGAACACCATCACGGCTGGAAATTCATCGCGTTCGGCCCCGACGGCAAGCTGTATGTGCCGACCGGCGCACCGTGCAACGTCTGTCTTGCCGATCGCAGCCGCTATGCAATCATCGCGCGCATGAAGGCGGACGGCAGCGGGAGCGAGGTTGTTGCCCGCGGCGTACGCAATACGGTCGGCTTCGCGTGGCACCCCGATTCCGGCGAGCTTTGGTTTACGGATAACGGGCGCGACATGATGGGTGACGACGTGCCCGACGACAAACTGAACCGCGCGCCGCGCGCCGGCCTCGACTTCGGCTTTCCGTACTGCCATGGCGGCGATACGCCCGACCCCGAATTCGGCAGCGCCGACGTATGCCGCCGCTATGTGCCGCCCGTATTGAAACTCGGTGCACACGTCGCAGCACTCGGCATGCGCTTTTATGCAGGGCCAATGTTTCCGGCGTCGTATCGCAATAACATCTTCATCGCCGAACACGGCTCGTGGAATCGCAGCACGAAGATCGGGTATCGCGTGATGCGCGTCGTCGTCTCGGCGGATGGCAGCCAGGCGCGCCAGACCCCGTTCGTCACGGGCTGGCTGCGGCCCGACGGCACGGTATGGGGACGCCCGGCCGACGTGCTGCCGCTGCCGGACGGCTCGCTGCTCGTCAGCGACGACTACGCAGGCGCGATCTACCGTGTGACCTATGCGGCACCTTGACGCAGGACAGGGGTGACCGGGCCCGATCGGGCATCGTAGAATGCGAGCCGGGCCGCGTGCCCGCGCCGGCCTGCCGGCCGCCCATGCCAACGACAATACGCCGCCATCCATGTCCAGCAGCACCGCACCGTCCCGCCGCTTTCGTTCCAAGACGCTCACCGCCGCCCTCGCGTTCCTGTTCGGATCGCTCGGCGCGCACCGCTTCTATCTATATGGCTTCCGCGACGTGTTCGGCTGGGCGCACCTGCTCGCGACGATCGTCGGCATCCCGGGCTTCCTACTGCTCGCGGCAACCCAGCGCAGCGCCGGCCTCGGCTGGTGGCTCGCGGTACCCGGCGCAATCTCGTTGCTGGCAGCATTCCTCGCCGCGCTCGTCTACGGGCTGCGTCCCGACGAAAAATGGGACGCGCAATTCAACGCCGAGACGGGCAAGCACAGCAAGTCGGGCTGGACCGTGATCTTCGTGGTGATCTTCTCGCTGCTGATCGGTGCATTCCTGCTGATGACCGCACTCGCACTGTCGTTCCAGACGTATTTCGAGTCGCAGGTCGAAGCGGCCAAGCAGATTTCGCAGTAAGCGTAACGGCCGCTACGCACCGGCGCCTCACGCCGGTTCAGCGCGCTGGTCAGAACAGGTTCAATTGCGTGTCGTCACGCGACTGCGTCGACCACTTGGCGGCTGAACGAACAGCAACGCGCGGCGCCGGCGCCGCGGCGGCCGGCGCACCGCGAAACTGCGACAGATCGAGAATGCCGTTCGTGCGCTCGTTCAGCCCGAGCCGCTTAACGGCCTGGCGGAAGCGCTGCCGCAGCAGGTCGGCCCAGATCCCCTCGCCCTTCATCCGTTTCGAGAAATCCGAGTCGTAGTCTTTCCCGCCGCGCATGTCGCGCACGCGGTTCATCACGCGCTCCGCGCGATCGGGAAAATGTGCGGCCAGCCAGTTCTTGAACAGCGGCGCAACTTCCCACGGCAGCCTCAGGATGATGTAGCTCGCATGCGTCGCGCCCGCTTCCGCGCACGCCTCGAGCACACGCTCCAGATCGGGCTCGGTGACGAACGGAATCATCGGTGCAATGCTCACGCCGACCGGCACGCCCGCTTCGCTCAGTGCGCGAATCGTACGCAACCGTCGCGCCGGTGTTGCCGCGCGCGGCTCGAGCGTGCGCGCGAGATCGGCATCGAGCGTCGTGATCGTCACCGCCGCCATCACCTGCCCGCGTTCGGCCATCGGCGCGAGCAGGTCGAGATCGCGCTCGATCAGCGACGACTTCGTGATCGCGGCGAACGGCAACCCGCGATCGTGCATCACCTGGATCACGCTGCGCGTGATGCGCAGGTCGCGCTCGACCGGCTGGTAGGCATCGGTATTGACGCCGAGCGCGATCGGTTCCGGCACGTAGCGCTTGCGTGAAATCTCGCGCTCGAGCAGTTCGGCCGCATTGACCTTCGCATAGATGCGGCTTTCGAAATCGAGCCCCGGCGACAGGCCGAGATAACTGTGCGTCGGCCGCGCGAAGCAATAGATGCAACCGTGCTCGCAGCCGCGATACGGATTGAGCGATACGCTGAACGGAATGTCGGGCGACTGGTTGTGCGTCAGGATGCTCTTCGCACGCTCCTCGAAGACCTGCGTGCGCAAAGGCGCGGGGAAATCGGCATCGTCCGACTCGTGTGTCCAGCCGTCGTCGACCGCTTCACGCTGCGCGATTTCATATCGCCCCTGCAGGTTGTCGACCGCACCGCGCCCCTTGCGGGGCACGGGCGGCGCTACCGGAAATTCGTTGTCGGATCGATCGTCCATGTGCCCACCCATTCGCCTGCACCCAATACTGTACATTTATACAGTATTGGGTGCAGCATGCCAAGGGCAGGATAAAGGGCCCGACGGCCTGCCGCAGGCGCGTCAGTCGCCCACCGCGATCGTCAGCGTCTCCTTGATTTCTTCCATCACGACATAGCTCTTCGACTGCACGGCGCCGGGCAACTGCAGCAGGATGTCGCCGAGCAGCTTCCGGTAGTCGGCCATCTCGCCGATCCGCGCCTTGATCAGGTAGTCGAAATCGCCGGACACAAGATGGCATTCGAGCACCTCGTCGATCTTCATCACTTCCCGGCGGAATTGTTCGAACATGTTGCCGCCCTTGTGGCCGAGCGTGATCTCGACGAACACCAGCAGCGCGGCATCGAGCTGGTGAGGATCGACGCGCGCGTGATAGCCGGTGATCACGCCATCCCGCTCCATGCGCCGCACGCGCTCGATACACGGTGTGACGGTCAGTCCGACCTGTTCCGCGAGGTCTTTCATCGCCATCCGGCCGTCGTTCTGGAGCAGTTTCAGGATGCGCCGGTCGAGCTTGTCGAGCGAGCGTACGGGCTGACGTTGCGTTCTCATTTGTTTCTGCTGAAAACCTGAAAAATACGATAACAAAACCTACACATTCGACAATACCATAGCGCAAAAAACTAGATCAGCTAGAGGTTACACGGAGCCGCCTGTGCGCCCGGCCTCGATCTGGTCCCTTCCATCTGGAGCAGCTATGCGAGTCGTCATTCTGGGCAGCGGTGTGGTGGGCGTGGCAAGCGCGTATTACCTCGCGCGCGCCGGTCATGAAGTCACGGTGATCGACCGGGAGGCAGGCCCGGCGCTCGAGACGAGCTTTGCGAACGCAGGCCAGATCTCCCCCGGCTATGCCGCGCCGTGGGCCGCACCCGGCGTGCCGCTGAAGGCCGTCAAGTGGATGTTCGAAAAGCATGCGCCGCTCGCAATCCGCCTCGACGGCACGCGCTTCCAGCTCCAGTGGATGTACCAGATGCTGCGCAACTGCACGGCCGAGCGCTATGCAGTCAACAAGGGCCGCATGGTCCGCCTCGCCGAATACAGCCGTGACTGCCTGCAGGCACTGCGCGCCGATACCGGCATCCAGTACGAAGGGCGCACGGGCGGCACGCTGCAGCTGTTCCGCACGCAGCAGCAACTCGACGGCGCGGCGAAGGACATCGCCGTCCTGCAGGAAGCGAACGTGCCGTTCGAGCTGCTGTCGCCGGCCGACCTGAAGAAAGCCGAACCGGCACTCGCCGCCGTCTCGCACAAGCTGACGGGCGGCCTGCGCTTGCCGGGTGACGAAACGGGCGACTGCCAGCTGTTCACGACGCGCCTTGCCGCGCTTGCGGAATCGCTCGGCGTGAAATTCCGCTACAACACGCCGATCGATGCGCTCGCGATCGCGGGCGGCAAGATCGCCGGCGTGCAGTGCGGCAGCGAGACGGTGCGCGCGGACGCGTACGTCGTCGCGCTCGGCTCGTACTCGACCCGCTTCATCTCGAACCTGATGAAGATCCCCGTCTATCCGCTGAAGGGCTATTCGATCACCGCGCCGATCGTCAACGAAGCGGCCGCGCCCGTGTCGACCGTGCTCGACGAGACCTACAAGATCGCAATCACGCGTTTCGACCAGCGCATCCGCGTCGGCGGCATGGCGGAAATCGTCGGCTTCGACAAGAAGCTGCGCGCCGCGCGCCGCGAAACGCTCGAAATGTGCGTGAACGACCTGTTCCCGGGTGGCGGCGACACGTCAAAGGCGACGTTCTGGACGGGCCTGCGCCCGATGACGCCGGACGGCACGCCGATCGTCGGCCGCACGCCGGTGTCGAACCTGTTCCTGAACACCGGCCACGGCACGCTCGGCTGGACGATGTCGTGCGGCTCGGGCCAACTGCTCGCGGACCTGATCTCGGGCAAGATGCCCGCGATCCAGGCCGACGACCTGTCGGTGCATCGTTACCTGAAGGACGTGGCCGGCCCGACGCGCCCGGCATACGCTTAAGCCGACGACGCCCGCGGCCATACAGGCCGGCAGGCATCAAATAGAAAGGCGCCTCGGGGGCGCCTTTCTCATTTCATCGAACCGTCAGCCGATCAGAACTGGTCTTCCGTCAACGCGAGCACGCCCTCGTTGCCCTTCGTGCCGACGATCGACGCTTCGCGCGCGCCGGCCTGCACCAGCACGTGCTCCGCGTAGCACTGCGCGATCGCGATCTTCGCATCGAAGAACGCCGGGTCGCTCGCGCGCCTCGCCTGCGCCGCCACCAGCGCACGGCCCATCTGCCACCCGCACAGCACCACGCCCGCCAGCTTCAGGTACGGCACGCTGCCCGCGAACACCGCGTTCGGGTCCTGCTTCACGTTCGCCACCACATAATCCACCACCGACGACAGCGCCTTCGCGCCCTTCTCCAGTTGCGCCTTCACCGACGCGGCCGCCGCGCCGTCCAGCCTGCCCAGCGCCGCCACCGTCTCGCCGATCTCCGCGATCAGCGCCTTCGCCACCGCGCCGCCGTCGCGCATCGTCTTGCGGCCCACCAGGTCGTTCGCCTGGATCGCCGTCGTGCCCTCGTAGATCGCCAGGATACGTGCATCGCGGTAATACTGCGCCGCGCCCGTCTCCTCGATGAAGCCCATCCCGCCGTGCACCTGCACGCCCAGGCTCGCCACGTCGTTCACCATCTCCGTGCTCCAGCCCTTCACCACCGGCACCAGATACTCGTAGATTGCCTGATGACGCGCACGCGTCGCCTCGTCCGAATGGCGGTGGGCAATGTCGCTGTGCGCGGCGGCCACGTACGCCAGCGCCCGCGCGCCTTCGGTCAGCGCGCGCATCGTGCCGAGCATGCGGCGCACGTCCGGGTGATGGATGATCGTCGCCGACTGCCTGGCCGAACCGTCCACCGGGCGGCTCTGCACGCGCTCCTTCGCGAATTCCGCCGCCTTCTGGTACGCACGGTCGGCCACGCCGATCCCCTGCATCCCGACCCCGAAGCGCGCCGCGTTCATCATGATGAACATGTATTCGAGGCCGCGGTTTTCCTCGCCGACCAGGTAGCCGATCGCGCCGCCGTGGTCGCCATATTGCAGCACCGCCGTCGGGCTCGCCTTGATCCCGAGCTTGTGCTCGATCGACACGCAGTGCACGTCGTTGCGCGCGCCCAGCGAGCCGTCGTCGTTGACCATGAACTTCGGCACGATGAACAGCGAGATGCCCTTCACGCCTTCCGGCGCGTTCGGCGTGCGCGCCAGCACCAGGTGGACGATGTTCTCCGCCATGTCGTGCTCGCCCCACGTGATGAAGATCTTCGTGCCGAACACCTTGTACGTGCCGTCGCCCTGCGGCTCCGCGCGCGAGCGCACCAGCGCGAGATCGGAGCCCGCCTGCGGCTCGGTCAGGTTCATCGTGCCGGTCCATTCGCCCGAGATCAGCTTCGGCACGTAGCGCTGCTTCTGCTCGTCGGTGCCGGCCGTCAGCAGCGCCTCGATCGCGCCGTCGGTGAGCAGCGGACACAGCGCGAACGACAGGTTCGATGCGTTCAGCATCTCGATGCACGGCGTCGCGATCAGCTTCGGCAGCCCCTGGCCGTCGTACTCGGCCGGATGCTGCAGCCCCTGCCAGCCGCCTTCGACGAACTGGCGGAACGCTTCGCCGAAGCCTGGCGTCGCGGTCACGACGCCGTCCTTCCAGCTGCTCGGGTTGCGGTCGCCTTCGACGTTCAGCGGGGCCAGCACCTCGCCGCAGAATTTCGCGGATTCGTCGAGCACGGCCTGCGCCGTGTCGTAACCGGCATCCTCGAAGCCCGGCAACTGCGCAACGGCGTCGATGCCGGCCAGTTCCTTCAGCACGAACAGCATGTCCTTGACGGGGGCGTGATAGCTCATGTGTGTCTCCCTCTTCTCTCTTCTGTCGATGGCGAAAAAAAAGGGGCGCTCGTCGCGCCCCCTCTTCTCGTGTGCTTACCGCCGAAGCGTCACACTGCGTTAGCCGAGCTCGGCCACGAGTTCCGGCACGAGCGTGAACAGATCGCCGACGAGGCCGTAGTCAGCCACGCTGAAGATCGGCGCTTCCGGATCCTTGTTGATCGCGACGATCACCTTCGAATCCTTCATGCCTGCCAGGTGCTGAATCGCACCCGAGATGCCGACCGCGATGTACAGCTGCGGTGCGACGATCTTGCCGGTCTGGCCGACCTGATAGTCGTTCGGCACGTAGCCGGCGTCGACTGCCGCGCGCGATGCGCCCAGTGCCGCGCTCAGCTTGTCCGCCAGCGGCTCCAGCACCTTCGTGTAGTTCTCGCCGCTGCCCAGGCCGCGGCCGCCCGACACGATGATGCTTGCGCTCGTGAGTTCCGGACGGTCCAGCTTCGTCACCTCACGGCTCACGAACTGCGATTTGCCCGCATCTGCCGCCGCTTCAATCTTCTCGACCGACGCGCTGCCGCCTTCCGCAGCCACCGGATCGAAACCCGTCGCACGCACCGTGATGACCTTGATCGGGTCGCTCGACTGCACCGTCGCGATCGCGTTGCCGGCGTAGATCGGGCGCTCGAACGTGTCGGCCGAATCGACCGCCGTGATGTCCGAGATCTGCGCGACGTCCAGCTTCGCGGCGATACGCGGCGCGATGTTCTTGCCGTAGGCCGTCGCCGGCGCGAGGATGTGCGAGTAGTCCTTCGCGATGTTCAGCGCGGTCGCTTCGACGTTTTCCGCGAGGCCCGCTTCGAGTTGCGGCGCGTCGGCCAGCAGCACCTTCGAAACACCTGCGATCTTCGCCGCTGCGTCTGCAGCCGCTTGCGCATTGTGGCCCGCGACCAGCACGTGAATGTCACCGCCAATCTTTGCCGCCGCCGCCACCGTGTTCAGCGTCGCGGTCTTGATCGACGCGTTGTCGTGTTCTGCAATCACCAGAATCGTCATTTCTTTCCGCTCCCTCTTACAGCACCTTGGCTTCGGTCTTCAGCTTCTCGACCAGCGTCTTCACATCCGGTACCTTCACGCCGGCCGCGCGCTTCGGCGGCTCGACCACCTTCAGCGTCTTCAGACGCGGCGCCACATCCACGCTCAGGTCTTCCGGCTTCACGGTTTCCAGCGGCTTCTTCTTCGCCTTCATGATGTTCGGCAGCGTCACGTAACGCGGCTCGTTCAGGCGCAGGTCGGTCGTGATCACCGCCGGCAGCGTCAGCGACAGCGTTTCCGAGCCGCCGTCGACTTCGCGCGCGACCGTGGCCTTGCCGTCCGCGACCGTCACCTTCGACGCGAACGTCGCTTGCGGCAGGCCGGCCAGCGCGGCCAGCATCTGGCCCGTCTGGTTCGAATCGTCGTCGATCGCCTGCTTGCCGAGGATCACCAGTTGCGGCTGTTCCTTGTCGACCAGCGCTTTCAGGATCTTCGCGACGCCCAGCGGCTCGACGCTGTCGGTCGATTCGACGAGGATCGCGCGATCCGCGCCGATCGCCAGCGCCGTGCGCAGCGTCTCCTGCGCTTGCGCGACGCCCACCGACACGGCGATCACTTCGGTCGCCACGCCCGCTTCCTTCAGGCGCACGGCTTCTTCAACCGCGATTTCGTCGAACGGGTTCATCGACATCTTCACGTTCGCGATGTCGACACCCGTGTTGTCCGACTTCACGCGGACCTTCACGTTGTAATCGACCACTCTTTTCACTGGCACCAGGATTTTCATGCACACGCTCCAAAGTTACGAATACGACCAGAGGCCATTCTATAGCGAGGCCTCATGACTGCGCGGCCAAGCGGACCCAACCTTCGTGGCTGTCGAGGATACCGCTTCTTGGCGACGCGCCAATGATAGCGAACGGTCGTTCTATTTTAAAAGAGAAAAAACCCGGACGCAAAGCCCGGGTTTTCGATCATCAACTCTAATCTCGCCGGGCGCCCCGTGCCTCGCCTGTTACCAGGCGGCAATAACCGCGCCGCCGAACTTGCCTTCGATGAACTGCTTCACATCGGCCGAATGATAGGCCGCGACCAGTTTCGCGACCCACGGCTTGTTCCGGTCCGCCTCGCGGATCGCGAGGATGTTCGCGTACGGGCCGTTCGGACCCTCGATCGCGATCGCGTCCTGTTTCGGTTTCAACCCCGCTTCCATCGCGTAGTTGGTATTGATCGCGGCCGCGTCGACGTCACCGAGCGAGCGCGGAATCTGCGCCGCATCAAGTTCGACGATCTTCAGCTTGCGCGGATTGTCGACGATATCGAGCGGCGTCGCCTTCAGCCCGGCATCCGCGCGCAGCTTCAGCAGGCCCTGCTTTTGCAGCAACAGGAGCGCACGGCCGCCGTTGGTCGGATCGTTCGGAATCGCGATGCGCGCGCCGGGCTTCAGTTCGGCCAGCGACTTCACGCGCTTCGAATAGATGCCCATCGGAAACGTGACGGTATCCGCGACCTTGATCAGCTTGTAGCCGCGATCCTTCACCTGCGCCTGCAGATAGGGATCGTGCTGGTAGCTGTTCGCGTCGAGGTCGCCCGACGCGAGCGCGGCGTTCGGCTGCACGTAATCCGAGAATTCGACGATGCGGATGTCGAGGCCGCTCTTCGCCGCGACCTTCTTCACCGCCTCCATGATCTGCGCGTGCGGCCCGCCCGTCACGCCCACCTTGATGGTTTCGGCCTGCGCGTGCGCGCCCGCGAACAGCGCGGCCGCGCCCAGTGCCGCCGCGAATTTCAGCATGAAGCGTCGTTGCATCGAGTGTCCCCTAGCGAATCAACCTTGTTTTACTTGTGGCTCAGCCGGCGGACGAGCCAGTCGCCGAACGACTGCACGATCTGCACGAACACGATCAGGATCGCAACCACCGTCCACATCACTTCGGGCAGATAGCGCTGATAGCCGTAGCGGATCCCGAGATCGCCGAGGCCGCCGCCGCCGATCGCGCCCGCCATTGCCGAATAGCCGACCAGCGACACGAACGTGATCGTCAGGCCCGCGACGACGCCCGGCAGCGATTCGGGCAGCAGCACCTTGAAGACGATCTGCGACGTGGTCGCGCCCATCGACTGCGCAGCCTCGATCAGCCCGCGGTCGACTTCGCGCAACGCCGTCTCGACGAGACGCGCGATGAACGGCGCGGCAGCGAGCGTCAGCGGCACGACCGCCGCGGCCGTGCCGATCGACGAACCCGTGACCAGCCGCGTAAACGGAATCACCGCGACCAGCAGGATGATGAACGGCGTCGAGCGGACGGCATTCACGATGCCGCCGAGCACACGATTCACCGCGAGGTTCTGCAGCACGCCCTGGCGGTCGGTCAGGTAGAGCAGCACGCCGAGCGGCAGGCCGACGAGCGCGCCGACCGCCCCGGAGATGCCGACCATGATCAGCGTCTCCCAGAACGACTGCACGAACATATCGAACATCTCACTCAACATACGAAAGCTCCTCTACCACCACACCTTGCTCGCGCAGGAACGCGAGCGCCTGCCCGACCTTGCCCGGCTCGCCGCCCGCGAGCACCGCGAGCGAACCGAATGCCTGCCCCTGGATCTCGTCGATCTGGCCGTGCAGGATGTTGAAATCGAGTTCGTACCGGCGGATCGTCTCCGACAGGATCGGCTGGTCGACACCCGAGCCGGTGAACGCAAGCCGCAGCAGATGCCCGCTGCCGGTCTTCAGCCGCTCAGCCACGCGCGCCTTCAGTGCGGGCGGCAGTTCCTGAGCAATCACATCGCCGATCAGCGCACGCGTCACTTCGTGATGCGGCTGCAGGAACACGTCGATCACGCGGCCTTCCTCGACCACCCGCCCTGCATCGAGCACCGCGACGCGATCGCACACCTGCTTGATCACTTCCATCTGGTGCGTGATCAGCACGATCGTCAGGCCGAGTTCGCGGTTGATGCGCTTCAGCAGGTCGAGGATCGAGCGCGTGGTCTCGGGATCGAGCGCGGACGTCGCTTCGTCCGACAGCAGCACCTTTGGCTGGCTCGCGAGCGCGCGTGCGATGCCGACGCGCTGCTTCTGCCCGCCGCTGATCTGCGACGGATAGCGATCCTTTTGCGCGGACAGCCCGACGAGGTCGAGCAGCGGCAGCACGGCGGCCTCGATCTCGGCACGGCTTGCGCCGGCCAGTTCCAGCGGCAGTGCGACGTTGTCGAACACCGTGCGCGACGACAGCAGGTTGAAGTGCTGGAAGATCATGCCGATCTCGCGGCGCGCCTCGCGCAGCGCGCCAGCCGGCAGCAGCGTGAGATCGCGCCCGCCGACGACGACATTGCCTTCGGTCGGCCGCGTGAGCAGGTTGATGGTGCGCACGAGCGTGCTCTTGCCGGCGCCGCTTCGGCCGATGATGCCGAACACCTCGCCCTGCGGGATCGTCAGGTTGACGTTGTGCAGCGCCTCGACCCAGCCGCTCGGCCCGGGGAAACGCTGCGAAAGATTGCGTAATTCGATCATGTAAACAAAACGATGGCCGGCTGGCGAGCAGGCCCGCCAGTCGGCCACCGATGCATCTGGAATAGCCGGCGATTTTACCGCAAACCCCTCATTCCCCTTAATAATCGATTTCGATCTTTTCATAACCACACGAAATTAGAGGAGCGCCGCTGGCGCGCCGCGACGGTGCCGCGACTATGATCCCGAACACCGACCAACCGACAGGGGACACGCCAGATGACCGCCACCACTTCGCCGGCTGCCGCACCCGCCACTGCCGAACCGGCACCTTCGTCGTCGCCCGCGCCGACCATGGGCCGGCTGCGTACCGCGGACGGGCTCGAACTGGCGTCGTACCGCTGGCCGGCCGGCGACGGCACCACGCCGCCGCGCGCGACGATCGCGCTCGTGCACGGTCTTGCCGAACACGCGGGCCGCTATGCCGCACTCGCCGGCCGGTTGAATGCAGCCGGCATCGACGTGCTCGCGATCGACCTGCGCGGGCATGGCCAGTCACCCGGCAAGCGCGCCTGGGTCGAGCGCTTCGACGGCTACCTGAACGACGCGGACGCGCTGGTCGCCGAAGCCGCGCGCGGCAATTCGCCGCTGTTCCTGATGGGGCACAGCATGGGTGGCGCGATTGCGGCGCTTTACGCAATCGAACGTGCGCCGGCACGTGGCCACGCGCTGACGGGCCTCGTGCTATCGAGCCCGGCGCTCGCGCCGGGGCGCGACGTGCCGCGCTGGATGCTCGCGGTGAGCCGCGTCATCAGCCGCGTATGGCCGACCTTCCCCGCAATCAGGATCGATGCAGCGCTGCTGTCGCGCGATCCGGCCATCGTCGCGGCCAATCGCGCCGATCCACTCGTGCATCACGGCGCGGTACCCGCGCGCACCGGTGCGGAGATTCTCGACGCGATGGCACGCATCGAAAGCGGCCGCGCTGGGCTCCGCGTTCCGGTGCTCGTCTATCACGGTACCGAGGACAAGCTGACCGAACCCGACGGCAGCCGGGCGTTCGGCGCGCACGTCGGCTCGCCCGATCGCACGCTGACGCTATACGAAGGCGGCTTTCACGAAACGATGAATGATCTCGAACGCGATCGCGTGATCGACGCGTTGATCGCGTGGATTCACGCACGCGTGCCGGCGCGCTGAGCGCGCCCGGCCCGGCCGGTCAATCGGTCATCAGATGCCGGCCAGCACGCGCAGGTGTGCGACCACGCTGCGCCCGAGCGCGGACAGGTTGTAGCCGCCTTCGAGGCAGCTCACGATGCGGCCCTGCGCATGCCGCCGCGCCACGTCGACGATCTGCGCGGTCAGCCATTCGAAGTCGGCTTCGACGAGGCCGAGGTTGCCGATGTCGTCCTCGCGATGCGCGTCGAAACCCGCCGACACGAACAGCATCTGCGGCTTGAACGCATCGAGGCGCGGCAGCCAGAACATGTCGACGGCTTCGCGGATCGCCATCCCGTTGCTGCGCGCGGGCATCGGCAGGTTGACCATGTTCGGGGCCTGGTGATCGACGCCCGAGAACGGATACAGCGGATGCTGGAAGAAGCTGCACATCAGCACGCGCTCGTCGTTCGCGAACGCGGCTTCGGTGCCGTTGCCATGGTGCACGTCGAAATCGATGATCGCCACACGCTCGAGACCGTGTACATCGAGCGCATGCCGCGCGGCGATCGCGACGTTGTTGAAGAAGCAGAAACCCATCGCGCGCGCGGGCTCCGCATGGTGGCCGGGGGGGCGCACGCCGCAGAACGCATTCGCATAGCGGCCTTCGATCACCGCGTCGGTCGCCGCGATCGCGGCGCCAGCCGCGCGCAGCGCCGCGCGCCACGTATCGCGGTTCATCAGCGTATCGGGATCGATCTCGACGTAGCCGTCCACCGGCGTCATGCTCCGGATGTAGTCGATGTGCGCCTGCGTATGCACCCGGCCCAGCGCCACCTCGCTCGCGAACGGTGCGGTTTCGTGCACGATCAGGTCGTCGATGCGGCTCGCGATCAATTGATCCTGGATCGCCGAGAGGCGGGCCGGGCATTCCGGATGCCATTCCCCCATCTCGTGCAGCATACAGTCGGGGTGCGTATAGAAAGCGGTTGCCATAAGCTGTCATCCACGGCGCACGGTGCGCCGCAGGTCTCCATCAATGATGTCCATCGTCTGCCGCGAATTCGCCGCTAACTTACCACAACGGGGGCCCGCCACGCCCCGGCGCGCCGGATCCGTCGGGTATACTGCGCCGAACCCAATCGCCCTGTCCGCCCGCTTCGACATGAATTCCAGCAAGCCTGCCGCCCTTCTCTCCGCGCTGTTCCGTGCTCGCGTCCCGCTCGTTGCGGTCGCTGTAGTGGCGGCCCTCGGCACCGCGCCTGCCAGCGCGCAGACGCAGCCCGCGAAGCCCGCGGGCAAGCTCGTCGCACAGGCCCAGCCGCAGCAGCCGACGCCGCAAGGCCAGACCTTCGAAGAGGAAATTGTTCCGCAGCGCTACGCGAACAACGCGAAGGTCGACGCGTTCATCGACGAGATGGTGAGCCGCAACGGCTTCGACTCCGCGAGCCTGCATGCGCTGTTCTCGCGCATCAGCTATTCGGCAACGGCCGTCAAGCTGGTGAAGCCGGCCCCGTCGCCGACAGTCAAGAACTGGCGCGTCTATCGCTCGCGCTTCATCGAGCCGATCCGCATCAACGCGGGCGTGAAATTCTGGAAGGCGAACCAGGCAACGCTGCAGCGCGCGTCCGAGCAATTCGGCGTGCCGCCCGAGGTGATCGTCGGCATCATCGGCGTCGAGACGATCTACGGCCGCTACATGGGCAATTTCCGCGTGCTCGACGCGCTGACGACGCTGACGTTCGACTATCCGGACACGCCGAATCGCGACAGCCGCCAGGCGACGTTCCGCAAGAACCTCGAGGATTTCCTGGTCTGGACCCGCGATAACCAACTCGATCCGACCACCGTGCTCGGCTCGTATACGGGCGCGATCGGGATCCCGCAGTTCCTGCCGAGCAGTATCCGCGAATATGCGGTCGACTTCGACGGCACGGGCCATGTCGACCTGCGCAGCAGCCCTGCCGATGCGATCGGCAGCGTCGCGAACTACCTGAAGCAGCACGGCTGGGAAACCGACCGTCCGGTGGTCTGGCAGATCACGCCCGATACGGGCAGCCTGGGGATCGCCCAAGCCGCCGCCGACGGCCAGCCTGAACCGCACTGGGCGCTGTCGCAACTGCTGCGCGCGGGCATGACGCTGAACGAGCCGGCGGTCAACATCACCACCGAAGCCAGTACGCCCGTGACGGTGGTCGACCTGCCGTCACCGGGGCGTGCGACCGAGTACATGCTCGGTCTCAAGAATTTCTATGTGCTGACGCGCTACAACCGCAGCTTCTTCTACGCGCTCACCGTGTACCAGCTTGGCGAGGCCGTGAAGGCACAAATGGAAGCGAGCGGCGCACTTCAGCCGAGCGCCACCGAAACGCAATCGCAGTAAGCATCGCCCTCCCAAAGAAAAAGCGCCGCACAAGCGGCGCTTTTTTTTCGCACGCGCTCGACGCGCGCCTGCCCGCGTTCAGGCGGGAAACACGCCCGTGGACAGGTAGCGGTCGCCGCGATCGCAGACGATGAACACGATCGTCGCATTCTCGACCTGACGCGCGATACGCATCGCGACTTCGCATGCGCCGCCCGACGAAATGCCCGCGAAGATACCTTCAACAGCCGCGAGCCGGCGCGCCATCGTTTCCGCTGCGGCCTGGCTCACGCTCTCGACGCGGTCGACTCGGCTGCGATCGAAGATGGTCGGCATGTATGCCTCCGGCCACTTGCGGATGCCCGGAATGCGCGAACCGTCTTCCGGCTGCGCACCGACGATCTCGATCGCCGGATTCTGTTCCTTCAGATAGTGCGACGTGCCCATGATCGTGCCCGTCGTGCCCATGGCCGACACGAAATGCGTGATGCGGCCTGCGGTATCGCGCCAGATTTCCGGGCCCGTCGCTTCGTAATGCGCAATCGGATTGTCGGGGTTCGCGAACTGGTCGAGGATCACGCCCTTGCCTTCGCGCTGCATCTGGTCCGCGAGATCACGTGCCAGCTCCATCCCGCCCTTCACCGGCGTCAGGATGATTTCGGCACCGTAGGCGGCCATGCTCTGGCGGCGCTCGACCGACAGATCTTCCGGCATGATCAGCACCATCTTGTAGCCGCGGATCGCCGCGGCCATCGCGAGTGCGATACCCGTATTGCCGCTCGTCGCTTCGATCAGCGTATCGCCCGGCTTGATGCGCCCGCGCGCCTCGGCCTTGCTGATCATCGACAGTGCCGGACGATCTTTCACGGAACCGGCCGGATTGTTGCCTTCGAGCTTCGCGAGCACCACGTTGTTGCGCGCGCGAATCTCCTCGTCCGGCAAGCGGACCAGTTGGACGAGCGGCGTATTGCCGATCGTGTCTTCGATAGTTTTGTAAGCCATGGATATACCGTGAGTACGAGGCCGATCAATCGATCGATTGTAAACCAGCGCCGCTGCTCGCGCCGGCAACCCCATTGCGACGATGGAATACGCGCGGCCGCCCTACGCCGTGCCCACGCAAAAAACCCGCGGCATGCCGCGGGAAGCCGTCGCAACGACGGCGGCTGAAGGAGCTCGTTGTCGATCGCGCGTAGCGCGTTACTTCTGTGCGGTGCGGGCGGGGGCAGCCGCAGGCTTGCCGGCAGCCGGCTTGCCCGCAGCCGGAAGCGCGGCACTCGTGCCGGCCGCGCCTATCGTCAGCCCTTCCTGCTGAAGCCGCTCGACGGTATGGCCACCCATGCCTTTCACGCGTGATGCGAGATCTTCGGCATTCCTGAACGGACCGCGTGCGCCGCGTTCGTCGAGAATCGCTTTCGCCCGCGCCGGGCCGATGCCCTTGATGCCGACGAGCGCATCCTCGTTCGCGGTGTTGACGTCGACGGCCGCCCAGGCCGACGCGATCGTGCCGAGCATTGCCGCTGCGGCCAACCATTTCCTGATCATGTGCTGGATCTCCGATGAATTCGGCCGGCGGCTGCCGACCGTGAGACCCAGTCTATCGATACAACGCTTCCGCTTAAACCTGGCCGGATAGCCAACGGACGTAGCGGTCGACGCCTTCCTGCACGGTCAGGAACGGCGCGTCGTAACCGGCCGCGCGCAGCTTCGTCTGGTCGGCCTGCGTGAAGCACTGGTACTTGCCGCGCAATGCATCGGGAAACGGCACGTATTCGATCAGCCCTTGCTCGACCTGCTGTGCGAGCGTCAGCGGCGGCTGGTTGTCGAGCGCGCGCAGCGTATTCACGACCGTCGACGCGATATCGTTGAACGGCTGCGCACGGCCCGTGCCGAGGTTGAAGATGCCCGACTTCTCCGGATGATCGAAGAAGAACAGGTTCACCTTCGTCACGTCCTCGACCGACACGAAGTCGCGCGTCTGCTCGCCCGGTGCATAGCCGTTGTACTCGCCGAACAGCTTCACCTTGCCTTCCGCACGGAACTGGTTGAAGTTGTGGAACGCGACCGACGCCATGCGCCCCTTGTGCGTTTCGCGCGGGCCGTACACATTGAAATAGCGGAAGCCGGCGATCTGGCTCTTCGCGGTCGGCAGCACGCGACGGATCACCTGGTCGAACAGGAACTTCGAATAGCCGTAGACATTCAGCGGCGCCTCGACGTCGCGCTCCTCGACGAACCGCGTCGAGCCGCCGTAGATCGCCGCCGACGACGCGTACAGGAACTGCGTGCCCTGCGCGAGGCAGGTGTCGAGCACCGCGCGGCTGTAGCGGAAGTTGTTGTCCATCATGTAGCGGCCGTCGGTTTCCATCGTGTCCGAACAGGCACCTTCGTGGAACACCGCGCGTACCTTGCCGAAATCGCCGCGTGCGAAGCGTTCGACGAATTCCGTTTTGTCCAGATAGTCGTCGATCTCGCAATCGACGAGATTCCGGAACTTGTCCGCGCGCGTCAGGTTGTCGACCGCGATGATGCGCGTCTCGCCGCGCTCGTTGAGCGCCTTGACGATGTTCGCGCCGATAAAACCGGCTGCGCCGGTGACGATGAGGGTCATGATCGTCCTGCCTGAAAAGTGCGAGCCATGCGTGCGGCGCGCTCGTCGCGCCACCGCATGCGCTCAGTGAAACAGTTCGTCGTAGTCCACCGTGGCCGTGCCGAGCTTGCCGACCACGATGCCTGCCGCGCGATTCGCGAGCACGACGGCATCGACGAGCGGCACACCTGCGCCGAGCATCGTCGCGACCGTCGCGATCACGGTATCGCCCGCGCCCGACACGTCGAACACCTCGCGCGCGAGCGCTGGTGCGTGCAGTTCGCCGTCGGCGGAAAACAGCGTCATCCCTTCTTCCGAACGCGTGAGCAGCAGCGCGTCGATGCCGAGCTCCGCGCGCAGCTTCGCAACGCGCGCGCGCAGATCGTCTTCCGACTTCCACTGCCCGACCACTTCACGCAGTTCCGCGCGATTCGGCGTGATCAGCGACGCACCACGATAGCGTGCCCAGTCGTCGCCCTTCGGGTCGACGAGGACGGACTTGCCGGCCGCACGCGCTTTCTCGATCATCGTCGTGACGTGCGTCAGGCCGCCTTTCGCGTAATCCGACATCAGCACGACGTCGTGCTGCGGCAGCAGCGCATCGAAGCGCGCGAGCCCCGCGAGCAACACCTCGTGCGTCGGCATGGCCTCGAAGTCGACGCGCAGCAGTTGCTGCTGGCGCGCGAGCACGCGCAGCTTGATCGTGGTCGGCAGCGCCGGGTCGCGCTCGAGATGCGGCGTCACGCCGCTGCTGCCGAGCAGCTCGACGATCCGCTCGCCGGGTTCGTCGCAACCGACAACGCACAGCAACCCGGCCTGTCCGCCGAGCGTCACGGCGTTGCGCGCAACGTTCGCTGCACCGCCAAGGCGCTCTTCCTGACGCTGCACATGCACGACCGGCACCGGCGCCTCAGGCGAAATGCGATCGACGTTGCCGAACCAGTAGCGGTCGAGCATCACGTCGCCGACGACCAGCACGCGCGAGCGCGCGAGCTGCTCGCGCGGCACCGGAACGACTTCGCGGAGAGTATTCATCGTAGGGTCAGCCACGGGTGGACGACTGGGGATCGACATACGGCCGGCCGATCGCGTAGTAGTCGATGCCCAGTTCGGCCATCGCATCCGGCTCATAGAGGTTGCGCCCGTCGAAGATCACGGGCGCCTTCAATTCGGCCTTCAGGCGCGTGAAGTCGGGGCTCCGGAATTCCTTCCACTCGGTCACGATCACGAGCGCGTCCGCGCCCGTCACGGCGATGTCCTGCGTCTCGACGAGATGCAGCCGCGCCAGCGCGTCCGGGTTGGTGCCGAAATCGAGTGCAAACACGCGCCGTGCCTCGTCGACCGCGACCGGATCGTACGCACGCACGGTCGCGCCGCGTTCGAGCAGCGCGGCGATCAGGCGGCGGCTCGGCGCCTCGCGCATGTCGTCGGTGTTCGGCTTGAACGCCAGGCCCCAAACCGCGAACTCGCGGCCGGTCAGGTCAACGCCGAAGCGCTGCTCGATCTTGCCGATCAGCACGTCCTTCTGCGCATGGTTGGCCGCCTCGACGGCTTCCAGGATGCGCAGCGGCTGGCCGTTCTCGCCTGCGGTGCGAATCAGCGCCTGGACGTCCTTCGGGAAGCACGAGCCGCCGTAGCCGACGCCAGCGTACAGGAAGTGATAGCCGATGCGCGGATCGGAGCCGATCCCGCGGCGCACGGCCTCGATGTCCGCGCCGACCTTGTCGGCGAGATTCGACATCTCGTTCATGAACGAGATACGCGTGGCAAGCATCGCGTTCGCCGCGTATTTCGCGAATTCGGCCGAGCGCACGTCCATGTAGATCGTGCGCTCATGGTTGCGGTTGAACGGCGCGTAAAGCTTCTTCATCTTCTCGCGCGCGATCATGCCCGTCTCGTCGTCGTCGACGCCGATGATGATCCGGTCCGGACGCATGAAGTCTTCGACCGCGGCGCCTTCCTTCAGGAACTCCGGGTTCGACACGACCGAGAAGCGATGCGCGACGCTGCCTGCCAGACCGCGGGCAGCAAGCGCCTCGTCGACCACGCCGCGCACGCGCTGCGCGGTGCCGACCGGCACCGTCGACTTGTCGACGATCACCTTGAAGCCCGTCATGTGGCGGCCGATGTTGCGCGCGGCTTCGAGCACGTACTGCAGGTCGGCCGAGCCGTCCTCGTCGGGCGGCGTGCCGACGGCGATGAACTGGATCTCGCCGTGCGCGACGCTCGCCTCGATGTCGGTCGAGAAGCGCAGGCGCCCGGCCGCGCGATTGCGCGCGATAATGTCCAGCAGCCCCGGTTCGTGAATCGGCATCCCGCCGTTGTTCAGGGTGTCAATCTTGCGCAGATCGACGTCGAGGCAGAATACGTCGTGACCGATCTCCGCGAGGCAGGCGCCCGTGACGAGACCGACGTAGCCGGTGCCGATGATGGTGATTTTCATAGATGTTCCGGTACTTCCCGGTAATTGACTAACTTGGCCGCCGGGACAAGCCCGGCGGCAACCGCAGCGCGTTGGCTCCGCGTGCCGGGATCAGCCCGGCATCGCAGGTTCGACGCGGCGCGGCGCATAGGTTTCCCAACCGCTGCATCCGGGGCACTGCCAATAGAAAAGCCGTGCCCGGAAACCGCAATTCTGGCACGTATACCGTGGCAGATTCTTCGTGCGCTGCTTGATCAGCGCACGCATCATTTCAAGCTCCTTACGGCGCGGCTCGTCGGCCGCAGCGATTTGCGCATCGAGCAGATGCAGCATCCCCGACAGGTTCGGCGACTTCTCCATCTGCGTACGCGCGAGCGCGTGTGCCACATCCTGGCCGCGCAACCCCGCGAGGTGCTGGTACGCGATGTCGAGCAGGTCGTTCGACGGATAGCGGTCGACATACCCCATCAGCAGCTCGGCGCCTTCGGCGTTCTTGCCGAGCGCGACGTACGCCTTCATCAGCTTGTCGGCGACGAGCGGCAGATACGCCGGATTCTGCGCTTCGACGCGCTTCCAGTGCTCGATCGCGGCCGCGTGGTTGCCCTCCGCTTCCGCCGCGTCGCCGGACAGGACCGTCGCACGAACGTTCTGCGGATTCACGGTCAGCGCCAGGCGCAGCTGTTCGGCTGCCGCTGCCGCGTTCTTGCGCTGCAGCGCGTCCTGCGCGAGCTCGCAGTGGAACTGTGCAATTTCGACGCCGAGCGGCTTGTCGCTCATCGACTCGATGCGCTTCGCCGTATCGATCGACTTGTTCCAGTCCTTTTCGATCTCGTAGATCGTCAGCAGCGCCCGCTGCGCGCCGAGCGCGTAATCACCGTCGGCGAGCTTGTGAAACGCCTCCTCCGCACGATCGAGCAGGCCGGCTTTCAGGAAATCCTGGCCGAGCTCGTACAGCGCGTGGTCACGCTCGTTGACCGGCAGGTCCGTGCGGCTCAGCAGGTTCTGGTGCACCCGGATCGCGCGGTCGGTCTCGCCGCGGCGGCGGAACAGGTTACCGAGCGCGAAGTGCAGTTCGACCGTCTCGGGATCGAGCTTGGCGACCTCGATGAACGCGTCGATCGCCTTGTCGGGTTGTTCGTTCAACAGAAAATTCAGGCCGCGAAAATACGATCGCGGCAGGTTGGCGCTCTCCGACAGGAGATTCTTCAGGTCATAGCGTGACGCCGCCCAACCAAGCGCGAATGCCACCGGAATCGCGAGCAACCACCAGAAATCCAGATCCATGCGAAATATCGAAGCAGAGACGAAAACCGCGCGATTATCGCGCGGCGTCCGTGTTAAAGGACGGGCGGCATCGGCGGCTGGTCGATGACGGCCGGCGTTTCGCGTGCCGCACGCAGATCGCGCTTCAGGCGCCCGTTCTCGAGACGCAAGCGAAAGATCGAAGGCAGCGCGGACAGCAGGCCGGCCAGCAGCCCCACGGCGAAGAACGCGAGGCCGATCAGGATCAGCGGCGCTTGCCACGAATAGCCGGCAACGAAATTCAGCGTCGCGGTTTGCGTATTGGCCAGCGCAAGCACCAGCAGCAGTACGAACACCAATACCCGGATCAGCCAGACGATAAACTTCATGAAGCCCTCTCTTTGTTGAGGTTTGCCGCGGCGCGCGACTCCCCTTCGCCGCACCGAATCGACCCGTATTGTAAAGGATGCGTTTCCGCGCCTGCGCAGATCCTGCGCGCACCCGTTGCGCGGCGATCGCCGAAAATGAAAAAAGCGCCCGCAAGGGGCGCTTTTCTTTTCAGCCTTCGCCGGATGGGTTCCGGGCCAACCGGATGACGCTCAACGCTCGTCGTCCGGATCGTCAGCCTTCAGCGGTTCACCGGCGCGGCCGTCGACGCGTTCCCGCAACTCCTTGCCAGGCTTGAAGTGCGGCACGAACTTCTCGGGCACCTGCACTTTCTCCCCTGACTTCGGGTTGCGTCCGACGCGCGCCGGGCGACGGTTGAGGCCAAAGCTGCCGAAACCCCGAATTTCAATGCGATGCCCTTTCGCCAGGGCGTCAGACATCGCATCGAGCATCGTTTTCACCGCGAAATCCGCATCCTTGAGGACAAGTTGCGGAAATCGCGATGCCAGCTGCGCGACCAACTCGGATTTGGTCATACTTCAGCAGACCTCGTGAGGCTTACTGGTTCTGGCCGTCGAGCTTCGCCTTCAGCAGCGCGCCGAGGTTGGTCGTACCGGTCGCAGCAGCGCTCGAGTCCGACTGCAGGCCGCGGATCGCTTCCTGTTGTTCAGCCGAATCCTTCGCCTTGATCGACAGGTTGATGCCGCGCGACTTGCGATCGATGTTGATCACCATCGCGTTGACCTTGTCGCCTTCTTTCAGCACGTTGCGTGCGTCTTCGACGCGATCCTGCGAGATTTCCGATGCGCGCAGGTAGCCTTCGATGTCGCCCGTCAGCGTAACGACCGCACCCTTCGCATCGACCGTCTTCACGACGCCGTCGACGATCGAGCCCTTGTCGTTCATTGCAACGTAGTTGCTGAACGGGTCGCCTTCGAGCTGCTTGATGCCGAGCGAAATACGTTCCTTCTCGACGTCGATACCGAGCACGATGGCTTCGACTTCGTCGCCCTTCTTGTACTTGCGAACAGCTTCTTCGCCAGCTTCGCTCCACGACAGGTCCGACAGGTGAACCAGGCCGTCGATGCCGCCCGGCAGACCGATGAACACGCCGAAGTCGGTGATCGACTTGATTGCGCCCGTGATCTTGTCGCCCTTCTTGAAGTTGCGGCTGAAGTCATCCCACGGATTCGGCTTGCACTGCTTCATGCCGAGGCTGATACGACGACGGTCTTCGTCGATCTCGAGGACCATGACTTCGACTTCGTCGCCCAGCTGGACAACCTTCGACGGAGCAACGTTCTTGTTGGTCCAGTCCATTTCCGACACGTGGACGAGGCCTTCGATGCCCGATTCCACTTCGACGAATGCGCCGTAGTCGGTGATGTTCGTGACCTTGCCGAACAGGCGCGTGCCCGACGGGTAACGGCGCGAGATGCCTTCCCACGGATCGTCGCCCAGTTGCTTGATGCCCAGCGAGACGCGGTTCTTCTCTTGGTCGAACTTGAGGATCTTCGCGGTGACTTCCTGGCCAACCGACAGGACTTCGCTCGGGTGACGCACACGACGCCATGCGATGTCGGTGATGTGCAGCAGGCCGTCGATGCCGCCGAGGTCGACGAACGCGCCGTAGTCGGTGATGTTCTTGACCACGCCGTTGACGATCGCGCCTTCCTTCAGCGTCTCGAGCAGCTTCGCGCGCTCTTCGCCTTGCGTTGCCTCGATCACTGCACGACGCGACAGCACGACGTTGTTACGCTTGCGATCGAGCTTGATCACGCGGAACTCGAGCGTCTTGCCTTCGTACGGGGTCGTGTCCTTGACCGGACGCGTGTCGACCAGCGAACCCGGCAGGAACGCGCGGATGCCGTTGACCATCACGGTCATGCCGCCCTTCACCTTGCCGGTGATCGTGCCGGTGACGAGTTCGTTGTTGTCGAGAGCCTTTTCCAGCGACAGCCACGATGCAAGGCGCTTCGCCTTGTCGCGCGACAGGATCGTGTCGCCGTAGCCGTTTTCGAGTGCGTCGATCGCGACGGACACGAAATCGCCCGACTGCACCTCAACCTCGCCCTGATCGTTCAGGAATTCCTCGATCGGAATGTAAGCCTCGGACTTCAGGCCTGCATTGACGACCACGAAGTTGTGGTCGACGCGCACGACTTCGGCGGAAATCACTTCGCCGGCGCGCATGTCTTGGCGGGTCAGCGACTCTTCGAACAGAGCCGCGAAAGATTCAGTATTCGGGTTGGAGGTTTGCAGGTCGGACATAAAAATCTGATTGTGCATGGCTCGCTGTGCCACGCCGGCCGGAATGGCAGGCTGAAAGGGCCAGATCGAAGACCACACGGGGTTAAGGGTTCGAAACACGCTCCGCGCTTGCGACGCGGGGCACCTACCGCTGCCCGCCTTCTCAGGCGGGCTGACCGAGCGCGCGATACCACTGCAGCACCTGGTCGACTGCTTCGTCGACCGAAAGTGCCGACGTATCGAGCAGCTTGGCATCTGCCGCGGGCTTCAGCGGTGCGGCCGCGCGATTGCTGTCGCGCGCGTCACGGTCACGAAGATCCCGGAGCAAGTCATCTATATTAGCAGAAAAACCTTTTTGCATCAATTGCTTATGCCGTCTGGTCGCGCGCGCCTCGGCGCTGGCCGTCAGGAACACCTTCAGCACGGCGTCCGGGAAGATCACGGTGCCCATGTCGCGCCCGTCCGCGACGAGGCCCGGCGTCTTGCGGAACGCGCGCTGGCGCGCGACGAGCGCGGTGCGCACGGGCCCGTGCACGGCAATCGCCGATGCGCGGTTGCCGACCGCTTCGGCACGGATGTCGTTCGACACATCGACGCCGTCGAGCTGCGCGCAGCCTTCGCGGAACGTGATGTGGAGATCGTCGATCAGTTTCACCAGCGCGTCGATGTCCTCCGCGTCAATGCCGTAGCGCACGCTCGCGAGCGCGGCGAGCCGGTACAGCGCGCCGCTGTCGAGCAGGTGGAAGCCAAGGTGCGCGGCGACGAGTGCGGCGACGGTGCCCTTGCCGGAAGCAGTCGGGCCGTCGATCGTGATGACGGGAGTCGGGTGAAAGGGTCGGGTCGATTTCATCGGAACAAATGGGTCAGGCTTTGGCGAGCGCGGCGAAGCGGTCGAAATAGTCGGGGAACGTCTTGCCGACGCACTTCGGATCGTTGATCCGCACGGGCACGCCGCCCAGGCTGACGAGCGAGAAGCACATCGCCATCCGGTGATCGTCGTACGTGTCGATCGCCGCGTTCGGCGTGAGCTTTTCCGGCGGCGTGACGACGAGGTAGTCAGGGCCTTCCTCGACGATCGCGCCAACCTTGCGCAGCTCGGTCGCCATCGCGGCGATGCGGTCGGTTTCCTTCACGCGCCAGCTCGCGATGTTGCGCAGCGTGCTCGTGCCGTTCGCGAACAACGCCGCGACCGCAATGGTCATCGCCGCATCAGGGATCAGGTTGAAGTCCATGTCGATCGGTTCGAGCTTGCCGTGGTCGTGACCGATACCGCGCACGTCGATCCAGTCGTCGCCCATCGTCACGTTCGCACCCATCTGCATCAGCGCATTCGCGAAACCGACGTCACCCTGGATGCTCGCCCGCCCCACGCCTTCGACGCGCAGCGGGCCGCCGCCAAGTGCGCCGGCCGCGAGGAAGTACGATGCGGACGACGCATCGCCCTCGACCATGATCCGCCCCGGCGAACGGTAGCGGACGCCGGCCGGCACGACGAAGCGCTGCCAGCCGTCGCGCTCGACGGTCACGCCGAAGCGCTCCATCAGCCGGATCGTGATGTCGATGTACGGCTTCGAGATCAGCTCGCCGTCGACCTCGACGACGATCCTGCCGTCCTTCGCCTTCACGAGCGGCAGCGTCATCAGCAGCGCCGTGAGGAACTGGCTCGACACGTCGCCGCGCACGCGGATCGGCGCGTCGACGGAAATGTTCGCGGGCTTGATCCGCAGCGGCGGGTAGCCTTCGTTCAGCTCGTAGTCGATCTGCGCGCCGATCTGCCGCAGGCCGTCGACGAGATCGCCGATCGGCCGCTCGTGCATGCGCGGCACGCCGTGCACGCGATAGTCGCCGCCATTCACCGCGAGCGCGGCGGTCAGCGGCCGCACGGCCGTGCCCGCGTTGCCGAGGAACAGGTCGGCCGTCTTCGCGGTGAATGCGCCGCGCGTGCCCGTGACGACACAGGTGTCGCCATCGCGCGCGAGCTTCACCCCGAGCTTGCCGAGTGCGTCGAGCATCACGCGCGTGTCGTCGGAGTCGAGCAGGTTGGTGATCGTCGTTTCGCCTTCGGCAAGCGCCGCGAGCAGCAGCACGCGGTTCGAAATGCTCTTCGAGCCGGGCAGGCGCACGGTGCCCGATGCGCTGGAGTACGGGCCGAGATCGAGATAGTCCATGGGAATCGTCCTGTTATTTCTTGACCGGTTCGGCAGCGGGCGCACCACCGCGCTCCTGCCATGCCTTGCGCGCCGCGCGCGAGCGCGTGAACACCGCTTCGAGCGCCGCGCCGTCGCCGGCGTCGATCGCCGCGCGCAGCCGCGCGAGCACGCGCGTATAGCCATCGAGTTCGTCGAGCAGCGCCGCGCGGTTCGCGACGCACACGTCGCGCCACATCTCCGGGCTCGACGCCGCGATGCGCGTGAAATCGCGGAAACCGCCCGCCGCGTACGAGAACTTCAGTTCCGCATCGGCCTCGCCGAGGATCTGTTCGACGAGCGCGAACGACAACACGTGCGGCAGATGGCTGATCGACGCAAACACACGATCGTGCTGCTCCGTGCTCATCGTGCGCACGTCAGCGCCGGTTGCGCGCCACATCGCGTCGATCCGCGCGACCGATTCGATTGCATTCTCCGGCAGCGGGCACAGTACGACGTTGCGGCCGACGTACAGATCCGGCAACGCGGCCTCGACGCCGCTCGACTCGCGGCCGGCAATCGGATGCCCCGGCACGAACTGCGCGACCCGAGCACCGAGCGCTTCGCGCGCGGCCGCGACGACATCGGACTTGGTGCTGCCCGCGTCGGTGACGATCGTCGCCGCTTCAAGCCACGGCGCGATGCGCGCGAGCAACGGCCCCGTCTGCGCGACGGGCGCCGCCAGCAGCACGAGATCGGCGCCTGCGAGCGCGTCACGTAATTGCACGTCGTCGTCGAGCGCCGCCGCTCGGTCGATCACGCCAAGCGCAAGCGCACGCTCGACCGAAGGACGTGAACGACCCACGCCGACAACCTCGCCCGCGCCGCCTGGCGCGCGCTCGCGCAGTGCGCGGGCCAGCGATCCGCCGATCAGGCCGACGCCGAAGATGACCAGTTTGTTGAATGCAAAGCCTGACACGACAAGAGCCAAGTTACGCGCGCGGGACGACGCCCGCCACGCGGAATTCCAGATTCCGGGCAACAGGCCCGCATCCGGCACAACCTGCGCCGGATGCCGCCCGAACCCGCCTTCGGCAGCGCCGACCGGCCTGCCCTGCCCGCCGGGCCCCAACGCCTGCGTGAACAAGCGACGGGCCGCCGCGCATCAGCGTGCGCGCGGATACGAACCGAGTATCTTCAGGAACGCGGCCTTCTGGCCGAGTTCCGCGAGCGCGGCCGCAACTGCCGCATCGTCCCGATGCCCCTCGATGTCGATGTAGAAGTAGTACTCCCATGTGCCGACGCGCGCCGGGCGCGACTCGAAGCGCGTCATCGACACGCCGTGCCGTGCGAGCGGCTCGAGCAGCTTGAATACGGCGCCCGGCTCGTTCTTCACCGACACGATCAGCGACGTCTGGTCGTGACCGCTTTGCCCCGCCGGCTGCTTGCCGATGATCACGAAGCGCGTGCGGTTGTGCGGATCGTCCTGGATCAGCGAGAACGCGATCTGCAAGCCGTAGTGCGCGGCCGCGCGGTCGCCCGCGATCGCCGCGACGGTCGGATCGGCCGCCGCGAGACGCGCGGCCTCCGCGTTGCTCGCTACCGCCTGCCGCTCGAGCTGCGGTGCATTCGCTGCGAGCCACTGCTGGCATTGCGCGAGCGCCTGCGCATGTGCACAGACGCGTTTCACGCCGTCGAGCGTGCCGCTCTGCGTCAGCAGGTTGTGATGGATCGGGAGCGCGAGCTCGCCGCTGATCAGCAGTTGTGTCTGCAGCAGCAGGTCGAGCGTTCGAGACACGGCGCCTTCGGTCGAGTTCTCGACCGGCGCAATGCCGAATGCGGACGCGCCGGCCTCGACCGAGCGGAACACCTCGTCGATCGACGGGCACGGCAGCCCTTCGATCGACTGGCCAAAGTACTCGAGCATCGCCTGCTCGCTGTACGTGCCGACCGGCCCGAGGAACGCGACGTGGATCGTCTGCTCGAGTGCACGGCTCGCGGCCATGATCTCGCGCCAGATGGCGCTGATGTGCTCGCTCGCGAGCGGCCCCGCGCTCATGTCCTGCAGCCGCGCGATCACCTGCAGCTCGCGCTCCGGCCGGAACACCGGCGCGTTGAAATGCTTCTTGACCTCGCCCACCTCCAGCGCCACTGCGGCGCGCTGATTCAGGAGCGCGATGAGCTGCGCATCGATCGCGTCAATGCGATCGCGCAGCGGTTTCAGGCGGGAATTCAGTTCGTCGTCCATGCGTTTTGCCGTGCTGTTTGAACAGCGCCGCCGTCAGGCGCCGCGCTGCTCGAAGTCCTTCATGTACTCGACGAGCGCCTTCACGCCCTCGAGCGGCACCGCGTTGTAGATCGACGCCCGCATACCGCCGACGGACTTGTGGCCCTTCAGCTGCAGCAGCCCGCGCGCCTTTGCGCCGGCAAGGAAGTCTTCGTTGCGCGTTTCGTCGGCCAGGAAAAACGGCACGTTCATCCGCGAACGCGCTGCCGGCTCGACCTTGTTCAGATAGAAGCTGCTCGCATCGATCGTGTCGTAGAGCAGCTTCGCTTTTTCGATGTTGCGGGCCTCGATCGCTTCGAGGCCACCCTGCCGCTTCAGCCACTGGAATACCAGGCCCGCGATGTAGATCGCGTAGGTGGGCGGCGTGTTGTACAGCGAGTTGTTCGCGGCGATGGTCTTCCATTCGAACGCGGACGGGCAGATCGACAGCGCGCGGTCGAGCAGATCCTCGCGCACGATCACGAGCGTCACGCCGGCCATCCCGATGTTCTTCTGCGCGCCGCCGAACAGCACGCCGTACTTCGCGACGTCCATCGGACGCGACAGGATGTGCGACGAGACGTCCGCGACCAGCGGCACGTCGCCGAGATCGGGAATCTCGAACGTCTCGACGCCGTCGATCGTCTCGTTGGTGCACAGATGCACGTACGCCGGATCGTCCGACAGCTGCCATTCGGCGCGCGCGGGCGCACGCGTGAAGCCGTCTTCGGTCTTGCCGGTCGCGGCGAGATGCGGCGTGCCGTATTTCTTCGCTTCGCTGAACGACTTCTGCGACCACGAGCCGGTGACGACGAAGTCGGCCGTCTTGCGCGACCCGAGCAGGTTCATCGGCACGATCGCGTTTTCCGCGATACCGCCCCCCTGCAGGAACAGGATCCGGTGACTGGCCGGCACACCGAGCAGGTCGCGCAGGTCGGTCAGCGCGGCCTCGTGGATCGACATGAATTCCTTGCCGCGATGGCTCATCTCCATCACGCTCATGCCGCTGCCGTGCCAGTCGAGCATTTCGTCGGCAGCTTGCCGCAGCACTTCCTCGGGCATCGCCGCAGGGCCGGCGGAGAAATTAAAGACGCGCATCGTGAAAACCTCGGAGGGACGCGACCGGCTCGCCGCCGGCGGAACGCGCCAGAAAAGAAATGGCCGCTTGCGCTCGCGCGCAAACGGCCATTATCGCACTGTCGCCAGGCTCCCGCCAAACCCGGCCGAACGGCCGGGGGGCGTGCCTGGACGGCTTTACTTGCCCGGCTTGACTGCTGCGACTTCCTTGTCAGCCTGCGTGCGCGTTGCCTGGATAGCTTGCGGCATGTACTTCTGCATCAGGCCGTTGACCACGTCGCGACCGACCTGATCCTGAACCTGAATGAACTTGCGGCCCGTCGGGCTCTTGTAGAACGTCGTCAGATCCTTGATCTCCGACGTGCTGTAGTACTTCGCGTATGCGTCGTACTGAGCCGACATCGCGTCGTTCTGGAACTGTTGCGTACCGAACACCTTGCCTGCGCCGTCAACCAGCTTCGGCACTGCGTTCTTCTGCAGCGTCGGAACGGCAGCCTGCTTCTGCTTGTCGTTCAGCGTCTTGTTTTCCGACAGCGCGTCCGACAGGATCGCCGGCACGAGTTGCTTGGCCTGCATTTCGGCGCTGTTGCCGATTGCCGACACGAGCTTCGGCGCGTCGATCGCGTCGAGCAGATCCTTGATCGCTGCCTTCTTGTCGGCGTCGATCGGCGCAGCTGCCGCGGCGGGTGCCGGTGCGGAATTCGACAGCGCTTGCGCCATCGCGAACGTCGGCACCAGTGCAGCCAGCAGGACCAGTTGCTTGAATTGCTTTTGCATCATCACTCCCTTTTGGAAATATGAATGGTTGCTCGCCGGCCGCGGCGCTTCACGCCCGCGGCGGCCAGAGTCTCATCCGTTCTTCAGGCTTCGCCGTCCGACGCCTCGTCGGCCTCGCCATCGCCCTCTTCGGCCTCCGCGATCTGCTGCAGGCCAGAGAGCTTGGTACCCTCATCGAGACTGATGAGTGTAACACCTTGCGTGGCACGCCCCATCTCGCGAATCTCGGATACGCGGGTGCGAATCAACACGCCGGCCGTCGTAATCAGCATGATCTGATCCTCGGCGTCGACGAGCGTCGCGGCCACGACCTTGCCGTTGCGCTCGGACGTCTGGATCGCGATCATACCCTTCGTACCACGGCCGTGGCGCGTGTACTCGGTGATCGGCGTGCGCTTGCCGTAGCCGTTCTCGGTCGCGGTGAGCACGGTCTGCTCCTCGCTGCCCGCGACCAGCATCGCGATGACCTGCTGCCCGTCCTCGAGCTGCATGCCGCGCACACCGCGCGCCTCGCGCCCCATCGGACGCACGTCGTTCTCGTCGAAGCGCACGGCCTTGCCGGCGTCGGAGAACAGCATCACGTCGTGCGCGCCGTCGGTGATCGACGCACCGATCAGGAAGTCGCCGTCGTCGAGGCCGACCGCGATGATGCCCTTCTTCATCGGACGGCTGAATGCTTCGAGCGGCGTCTTCTTCACGGTGCCGAGCGACGTCGCCATGAAGATGAACTTGTCGGCCGAGAATTCCTTGACCGGCAGCACGACGTTGATCTTCTCGCCATCCTGCAGCGGGAACATGTTGACGATCGGGCGGCCGCGCGAGTTGCGCGAGCCCTGCGGCACTTCATAGACCTTGACCCAGTACACGCGGCCGCGGTTCGAGAAGCACAGGATGTAGTCGTGGGTGTTCGCGATGAACAGCGTCTCGATCCAGTCGTCTTCCTTCATCTGCGTCGCCTGCTTGCCGCGACCGCCGCGCTTTTGCGCGCGGTACTCGGACAGCGGCTGCGACTTCACGTAGCCCGCATGCGACATCGTGACGACCATGTCCTGCGGCGTGATCAGATCTTCGGTGTTCAGCTCGGTTGCGTTCAGTTCGATCTTCGAGCGGCGCGCGTCGCCGAACTCGGCCTTCACCGTGGTCAGCTCCTCGCCGATCATCGTCGTGATCCGCTCGGGGCGCGCGAGGATGTCCAGCAGGTCGGCGATCTGTGCCATCACTTCGCGGTACTCGCCGATAATCTTGTCCTGCTCGAGGCCGGTCAGGCGCTGCAGACGCATCTGCAGGATTTCCTGGGCCTGCGTGTCGGACAGGCGGTACAGGCCGTCGCTCTGCATGCCGAACGCCGGGTTCAGACCTTCCGGGCGGTACGCGGAGCGGCCGCCGGCCGCCGCATTCTCGCTCTCCGCGCGCGTGAGCATCTCGCGCACGAGCGACGAATCCCACGGCTTCGCCATCAACTCCGCCTTCGCGATCGGCGGCGTCGGCGCGGCCTTGATGATCGCGATGAACTCGTCGATGTTCGCAAGCGCGACCGCGAGACCTTCGAGCACGTGGCCGCGTTCGCGGGCCTTGCGCAGTTCGTAGATCGTGCGGCGCGTCAGCACTTCGCGCCGATGCGACAGGAAGCACTGCAGGATTTCCTTCAGGTTCAGCAGCTTCGGCTGGCCGTCGACGAGCGCGACCATGTTCATGCCGAACGTATCCTGGAGCTGCGTCGCCTTGTACAGGTTGTTCAGCACCACTTCCGGCACTTCACCGCGCTTGAGCTCGATCACGACGCGCATGCCGCTCTTGTCGGACTCGTCGCGGATGTCGGAGATGCCTTCGAGCTTCTTCTCGTTGACAAGCTCGGCGATCCGCTCGAGCAGCGAACGCTTGTTCACCTGGTACGGCAACTCGTCGACGATGATCGCCATCCGCTGGCCGCGGTCGATCTCCTCGAAGTGCGTGGCCGCACGCATCACGACGCGACCACGCCCGGTGCGGTAGCCGTCGCGCACGCCGGCGACGCCGTAAATGATGCCGGCCGTCGGGAAATCCGGCGCCGGGATGATCTCGATCAGCTCGTCGATCGTCGCTTCCGGGTTGGCCAGCAGGTGCTGGCACGCGTCGACGACTTCGTTCAGGTTGTGCGGCGGGATGTTGGTCGCCATGCCGACCGCAATACCCGACGAGCCGTTGATCAGCAGGTTCGGGATGCGCGACGGCAGGACCGACGGCTGCGTTTCGTTGCCGTCGTAGTTCGGCTCGAAATCGACCGTTTCCTTGTCGATGTCGGCGAGCAGCTCGTGACCGATCTTCGCCATGCGAATTTCGGTGTAACGCATCGCCGCGGCATTGTCGCCGTCGATCGAGCCGAAGTTGCCCTGCCCGTCGATCAGCATGTAGCGCAGCGAGAAGTCCTGCGCCATCCGTACGATCGTGTCGTAGACCGCGGTGTCGCCGTGAGGGTGGTACTTACCGATCACGTCACCGACGATACGCGCCGACTTCTTGTACGCGCGGTTCCAGTCGTTGTTCAGTTCGTGCATCGCGAACAACACGCGCCGATGCACGGGCTTCAGGCCATCGCGGACATCCGGGAGGGCACGTCCGACGATCACGCTCATCGCGTAATCGAGATACGAACGGCGCATTTCCTCCTCTAGGGAGGTGGGCAGGGTCTCTTTGGCGAATTGATCCATGTATCCGTATCGTTTCGGAGCGAAGACGGCGAACGCCTTTCGCGTGGGCGCTGCATGCGCAACGCAACGCGAGATTCTAACATGCGCCCATCAGCCGCCAATTCGCCTCCCCCTCTATATATAAATAGCGAAAATCGCAGCCGCGGCGGACCGGCCGGAAATTGCCCACCGCAATTGCGCCCGACTCGGCGCCACCGACGATCGCATCGCACTTGTTTCTCGCACACGAGTAAACAAATGCATTCACTGGCGCAATTCCGCCCCCACACTCTTGACAATCTCTGAAAGTTGCGGCAGGCCGGTGTTGCGCATGCACCACAAACGTTGGGGCGATCTTAGGGTGGGGAGGATTTTTTTTCGTAGGAAGGGAACGATATGGCAAAATGCCAACGCACTGAAAGTTAGACGCTGCTCGAAGTCTACACAGAGCGGTGCCGCGTTTTTTGTGCCGCACCAATGTTATACTTCGAGCAATGTATGACTTGTCACCGTCAACAGGCTCGCAGTAAACCTGCGGTAATCTCAATTTCGAGAGGAGAAATATGAATAAACTTTCAAAGCTCGCGTTCATTGCAGCTACCGCAGTTATGGCTGCATCCGCTTCGGCACAGTCGGTGCCGGCGTCGCGTCAAGCCGTCAATGACAACTGGGTGAACGGCACGGGCGAATGGGTGTGGATGAACGGTACGAACGAGCTCTGCTGGCGCGATGCGTTCTGGACGCCGGCCACCGCCAATGCGAAGTGCGATGGCGCACTGGTCGCTCAAGCACCGCAACCGCCGGTCGCTCCGGTCGCTCCGGTCATCTCGAGCCAGAAGATCACGTATCAAGCTGACGCTCTGTTCGACTTCGACAAGGCAACGCTCAAGCCGCTGGGCAAGCAAAAGCTGGACGAACTGGCTGCGAAGATCGAAGGCATGAACACGGAAGTGGTCGTCGCAACGGGCTACACGGACCGTATCGGTTCGGACAAGTACAACGACCGTCTGTCGCTGCGCCGTGCGCAAGCCGTGAAGTCGTACCTGGTCAGCAAGGGTGTGCCGGCCAACAAGATCTACACGGAAGGCAAGGGCAAGCGCAACCCGGTTACGACTGGCTGCAACCAGAAGAACCGCAAGCAACTCATCGCCTGCCTCGCACCGGATCGCCGCGTGGAAGTCGAAGTGGTTGGTACGCAAGAAGTCCAGAAGACGACCGTTCCGGCAAACTAAGCCGCGGTTTTCGACTGCTTCAAAGCCCCGCTCCGGCGGGGCTTTTTCTTTGATGCCCGTCCAGGCGCTCGCCGCTTCGCCGCTCGTCCGCTTCTTATATACTCGGGGCTGACGAACCGCAGCACCGCCCTCCTCCCGTAGCCCGTTTGCCGACATGACCAACGCCGATCCGCACGAACTCCAGAAATTCAGCGACCTCGCCCATCGGTGGTGGGATCCGAATGCCGAATTCAAGCCGCTGCACGACCTGAACCCGGTCCGGCTCGGCTGGATCGATGCGCATGCGCACCTCGCCGGCAAGCGCGCGCTCGACGTCGGCTGTGGCGGCGGCATCCTGTCCGAATCGATGGCCGGAATCGGCGCACAGGTGAAAGGCATCGACCTGTCGACCGAAGCACTTGGCGTCGCCGACCTGCACAGCCTCGAAAGCGGCATCTCGGTCGATTACGAGGCGATCGCCGCCGAGGCGCTCGCCGCGCGAGAGCCGGGCACCTACGATGTCGTCACGTGCATGGAAATGCTCGAGCACGTGCCGTCGCCCGGCGATGTCGTCGCCGCGTGTGCGACGCTCGTGAAGCCGGGCGGCTGGGTGTTCTTCTCGACGCTGAATCGCAACCTGAAGGCTTACCTGTTCGCCGTGATCGGCGCGGAGTACATCGCGCAAATGCTGCCGAAGGGCACGCACGACTACGCGCGCTTCATCCGCCCGTCGGAACTGGCCGGCTTCGTGCGGGCAACGGATCTGCACATCGTGGAGATCAAGGGCATCACGTATCACCCGATCGGCAAGCGTTTCGCGCTGTCGAACGACACCGACATCAACTACCTCGTCGCGTGCCGTCGTGGCGCGTGACCTTCCAACCGGCATGACGACTCCCCTCTCGACCGCTCGGGTTGCAATCGACGAATCGCGCCTGCTGCACTGCGATGCCGTGCTGTTCGATCTGGACGGCACGCTCGCCGACACGGCCCCCGATCTCGCGGCTGCCGTCAACAAGATGCAACGCGTGCGCGACCTGCCCGAAACACCGCTCGACGTGCTGCGGCCGCTGGCCTCGGCCGGTGCGCGTGGCCTGCTCGGCGGCGCGTTCGGTATCGATCCGCACACGCCCGGTTATGAAGCGATGCGCGACGAGTTCCTGGCCAACTACGCGACGGATCTGTGCGTGCATACGACGCTGTTCCCCGGCATTGGCGACGTGCTCGACGAACTCGACACGCGCGGCGTGCGCTGGGGCATCGTCACGAACAAGGCAATGCGGCTCACGGCGCCGCTCGTCGAGCTGCTCGGCCTCGCGCCGCGCGCCGCCTGCGTCGTCGGGGGCGACACAACGCCGCATCCGAAGCCGCACCCGGCCCCGCTGCTGCATGCGGCCGACCAGTTGACGCTCGCGCCTGCGCGCATCGTCTACGTCGGCGACGATCTGCGCGACATTCAAGCCGGCAGCGCCGCCGGCATGGCGACGGTCGCGGCTGCGTACGGCTATTGCGGCGACGGCGCCGCGCCGGCCGACTGGCAAGCGGAGCATCTCGTCGACACAACGCAGCAACTACGCGAACTGCTGCGCGATGTTGGGCTATAATGGTCGATCTTATCCGCGGGGGCGACCTGGTTTCGACAGGGGTTGTGAAGCGGCTAGGGCATGTCGAGGACCCGTCACCTCGTTAATCAATGGGAAAATCGTAACTGCAAACGACGATACGTTCGCACTGGCAGCCTAAGGGCCGCCGTCCTCTGCCTAGTTCACTGACGGGCTAGTGTCGCAAGACCGGTAGCAATACCGCCAGAGGTCATTTACGTCAGTTAAGCCCTGTCGGCGTCGCGACGCCAGGGTCGAAAACCTAGCGAATCGCCGTAGTGCAGCGTGTTCGTCCGCGTCGCTGCGGTTAAATCAAATGACTGAACTAAACATGTAGAACTAGTCGTGGAGCGCTTCTGGACGCGGGTTCGATTCCCGCCGCCTCCACCATATTCCGCGCTCGCCGCACGAACCCCGCATGACGCAAGTCTGCGGGGTTTTTTGTGGCCGGCGAAACGCATGCGCCCCCTCCTTCCGAAAAAGCGCCCAGCCACGGGTGGGCCGGGCGGAATGCCGCCGGGCTTCCGGCGACAGGAGGTGACGGAGTTCCTGCCGCGTCCGCGCAATCGTCGATCGCGCCAGGCAGCGGCCAGCCCGGGCGCTGCAGTGCCGGGCGCGACGCGTCGTCGCACCCGGCATTCACGCACACCGGGCGATGCGCGGTTTAGCTGCCGCGATACAACGACTTCATTTCCTCAGCAGTGGCCGGACGCACGCCCATTGCGCGCGAACCCGATGCCGATACGCCCTGCGCCTGTGCACCGTACCCGCTGGCGTCGGCGCCTTGCGCTTGCGCCAGCGCGCTGCGCTGTTGCTCTGCAACACTCGCCGTTGCAGCCTGGATCGCTTCCGGATAATGCGGATCTTCACCGCGAGCGGAGTTGTAACCCGCCTGCTGCAGTTGGACCAGCTCGGCACGAACCTGCGCGCGGGTGATCGTCGAGCCCGACTGAGCAAACGACACGACCGGGGCAACGAGAGCGGCAGCAACGACAACAGCTTGAACGAGCGACTTCATGATGACCTACCTCCAGATTTGTCTGTGTTCGCGGTGAACACCTTGTTCATCGCTGACAACCCGAAGTTTATGTAGGCAGATGCTTAAGAATAAGGCAGGTTTCTGGAAGACATCCTTCCTGATTTACGGGTTAACCCTAGGCATCTGTCAGGTCGGCGATGTGCGCGGGCATCGCCCGGCGTCAAATCGCCTGAAGATTCGACGGAAAGCAAAAGCCCCGCAAAGCGAAAACGCTTCGCGGGGCTCGGGCAGAATCGGGATCGCACGGGATTCCGGCAGTTGCCAGTGAGCCAGGCCGATGCGCGGGCGGGCGCAATGCACGCCAGTCGGACCGGTGCCGCACGACTATCGTGCGGACGCGCCCGCCAGCCGGGTTACTGAGTATCCATCGGACACTTCAGGTTGCAGCCGTTCGGATCGCCCATGTCGCCCTTGCGGCGCAAGGCCGACTTCTTGCCGCTCTGGTATTTCTGCGACGGCGTTGACGCCGCGAACGGCATCTGCGGATGCTCGTTCAGGCGAAACTGTTCGCTCAGGATACCGCCAGGCACACCGGGGGAATTCTGCGCGAGCGCAAACGGCGAAACAGCGACCAGCAGCCCTGCGGTCAACGCTGCCGCGGCGAGGGGAACGGAAAATTTCATGGCGGGATGACGCTTGAACGGCGTGCTTGTTGGAACGTTGGTCAAGCGGCAAGCGTAGCGCAAATCCCTCGCTGCTGCATCGCGGTGCGATCACGCCCGCGTTACCGGGAATTGCCCGCCGGCGCGCTCGCGCCGTCGCCGCCGGCCAAACCCGTCGCGATGCTCGTCAGCGTTCCGCACGCGGCCGGATCGTAGCCGTCGAGATGCGCGACGCGCTCGACGAAGCGTGCATCGCGCAGCAGCGCCAGTACGCCGGCAAGCGGCCGCGCGTCGAGCCGCGCGCGTTCGCATGCGAAGTAATAATCTTCGTCGACGACCGGAATGAAATCGAGCCCGAAGTGGTGTGCAGCCGGCTCGACGCCGAAGCCGAGATCGGCCATCCCGCTGGCGACGAACGCCGCGATCGCTGAATGCGTGAGTTCGGCCGACGCGTAGCCGTCGATGCGCTCGGGATCGATGCCGATCGCGCGCAGCGCAAGATCCAGCAGCATGCGCGTACCCGACCCCGGCTGGCGGTTGACGAAGCGGATGTCACTGCGCGCGAGATCCGCGAGCCCGCGCACCTGCTTCGGGTTGCCGCGCGCAACGAACAGCCCCTGCTGGCGCCGTGTCAGGTGGATCAGCACATGGCGCGTATCGTCGAGCCACGGCCGGTAGATCTGTGCGCACTGCGCGCGAAACGCGCCGCGCGGCAGATGGAAGCCGGCCAGGTCGCACTCGCCGCGAGCAAGCGCCTGCACGGCCTCGACGCTCTCGCGATACTTGATGTCGACAGCCGCCTGCGCATCGACGAGCGCGGATACGAGCGTCGCGACCGCGTAGCCGTGCGACGCGTGGATACGCACGGCGCCGTCGCGCTGCGCGAGCCGCCGGTTCAGGTCGCTCGCCACTTCGGCCGCCAGCGTGCGCAGGTTCCCGTCGAGCCGGCTGCGCGCGAGGCGCTGCGCATCAACCACCGCCTGCCCGAGCGCCGACAGCGTCGAACCCTTGCCGCGCGCGGTTTCGATCAGTTCCCCGCCGATGCACGCTTCCAGCGTGCGCAGCATGCCCCACGCGTGCCGGTAGGACAGCCCTTTCGCTTGCGCGGCTTGCGCAATGCTGCCCGTGTCGGCCACGAGTTCGAGCAATGGCGCGACATCCGACAGGCTGGCCGCACGGCCTTCCGTGTCGCGTACGGTCAGATACGCGTCGCATTCGATTCGAATCATTTATGCACTCCGATTTCCTATTGCGACCGCCAAATCTTCCGCTTATCGTTGTTTGAAATCAATCAGAACGAAGTCGCGATGCGCACTATATGAATCTCGAGCGCATATGAGACTTTGGAGGAGCACAACTGATGTCCCCGAATTCCCAAGCGCCCGACGCGCTCGTCGAGCGCCATGCACGCGCCGGCCGGTCGCTCGTGGCGATCCTGCACGCGATCCAGGACGACGCGGGTTACGTACCGCCAGGCTGCGTCGCGCCGCTCGCCCGCGCACTCAACCTGTCGCGTGCGGAAGTGCACGGCGTCCTGACTTACTACCATCACTTCCGCACCGCGCCGCCCGCGCGCGTGACGATCCAGATGTGCCGCGCCGAAGCGTGCCGCAGCATGGGCTGCGAAGCGCTGGCCGCGCATGCGGAAGTCCGCACGGGTTGCCGGTTCGACGCGGCGCACGGCAATGCCGCCGATGTGCATGCACCGGGTGACGTCGCGCTCGAATCGGTTTATTGCCTCGGACTGTGTGCGCAGTCGCCGTCGCTGACGGTCAACGGCGTACTGCATGCCAAGGTCACGCCGGAGAAATTCGACGCGCTACTTGCCGACGCGGTCGCCCACACCCCGGGGGCCGCATGACGACCCGCATCTATGTCCCGCGTGATTCGTCCGCGCTGGCACTCGGCGCCGACGCGCTCGCCGCCGCCATTGCAGCGGAAGCCGAACGCCGCGGCGTCGCCGTCGAACTGGTTCGCAACGGTTCACGCGGGCTGCTGTGGCTCGAGCCGCTCGTCGAGGTCGGCACGGCCGCCGGCCGCGTCGGCTATGCGAACCTGTCGGCCGCCGACGTGCCGGCCCTGTTCGACGCAAACTGGCTCGAAGGCGGCACGCATCCGAGCGGCGTCGGCCTCGTCGACGCATTGCCCTATCTCGCGCGCCAGCAACGCCTCACGTTCGCACGCATCGGCCTGACCGACCCACTGTCGATCGACGACTACCTGCGATACGAAGGCCTCGCCGGCCTGAAAAACGCGCTCGCGCTCGACGGCGACGCGGCGTGCGAAACGCTGATCGAATCAGGGCTGCGCGGCCGCGGTGGCGCAGCGTTCCCGGCCGGTATCAAGTGGCGCACGGTCCGGCAAGCAAGCGCCACGCAGAAATACATCGTCTGCAATGCAGACGAAGGCGATTCGGGCACCTTCTCCGACCGCCTGATCATGGAATGCGATCCGTATTGCCTGATCGAAGGAATGATCATCGCGGGTATCGCGACCGGCGCGACGGTCGGCTACATCTACGTGCGCAGCGAATATCCGCACGCGATCGCCACGCTCGAAGCCGCGATCGTCCGCGCACGCGAAGCCGGCTGGCTCGGCGAGCACGTGCTCGGCTCCGCGCATGCGTTCGAGCTGCACGTCGCGAAAGGCGCGGGCTCGTACGTATGCGGCGAGGAAACGGCGCTGCTCGAATCGCTCGAAGGCAAGCGCGGCGTCGTGCGTGCGAAACCGCCGCTGCCCGCGCTCGCCGGCCTGTACGGGCAGCCGACCGTCATCAACAACGTGATCACGCTCGCAACGGCGCCCGTGATCTTCGCGCGCGGCGCGGCGTTCTATCGCGACTACGGGATGGGCCGCTCGCGCGGCACGCTGCCGTTCCAGCTCGCAGGCAACATCCGCTACGGCGGCCTCGTCGAGCTCGCGTTCGGCGTCACGCTGCGCGAGCTGCTGTTCGACTTCGGCGGCGGCACGGCAAGCGGCCGGCCCGCACGTGCCGCGCAGGTGGGCGGCCCGCTCGGCACCTACCTGCCCGACCATCAGTGGGACGTGCCGCTCGACTACGAAGCGTATACAACGATCGGCGCGGTGGTCGGCCACGGCGGCATCGTGCTCCATGACGACACATCGAACCTCGCCGAGCTGGCCGAATACGCGATGAAGTTCTGCGCGATCGAATCGTGCGGCAAGTGCACGCCGTGTCGAATCGGTTCGACGCGCGGCGTCGAGACGATCGCGCGCATCCGCCACGGCGACACGTCGGAGCGGCAGGTCACGCTGCTGCGCGACCTGTGCGACACGATGCTGGCCGGTTCGCTGTGCGCAATGGGCGGCATGACACCCTACCCGGTGCTGTCCGCGCTCGACCATTTCCCCGAAGATTTCGGGCTCGCTGCCGGCAAAAATGCCGCGTCGGGTCCGGTCAAGGCTGCGGCCTGACCCAGAAGGAGCCCTGCATGTCCCTCGACACGAACAATGTCCGCCAAGGCGGCTGCGGCTCGGGCCAATGCGCGTGCAAGAGCGCCGCACAGGCGCGCACCCGCGACCCGTTCGACGATACCGACTACGGCACACCCCAGCGGCATGCCGATACCGACGTCACGCTCGAAATCGACGGCCAGCCGGTCACGGTGCCGGCCGGCACGTCGGTGATGCGTGCCGCGATCGAAGCCGGCGTCAACGTCCCGAAGCTCTGCGCGACCGATTCGCTCGAACCGTTCGGCTCGTGCCGGCTGTGCCTCGTCGAGATCGAAGGCCGGCGCGGTTATCCGGCGTCGTGCACGACACCTGCCGAAGCGGGCATGAAGGTGCGCACGCAGTCGGACCGGCTGCAGTCGCTGCGTCGCAACGTGATGGAGCTGTACATCTCCGACCATCCGCTCGATTGCCTCACCTGCCCCGCCAACGGTGACTGCGAGCTGCAGGACATGGCAGGCGTCGTCGGGCTGCGCGAAGTGCGTTACGGCTTCGACGGCGCGAACCATCTGCACGACAAAAAGGACGAATCGAATCCGTATTTCACGTACGACCCGTCGAAGTGCATCGTCTGCAACCGCTGTGTACGCGCCTGCGAGGAAACGCAAGGCACGTTCGCGCTGACGATCGCCGCACGCGGCTTCGAATCGCGCGTCGCCGCGGGCGAAAGCGAATCGTTCATGGCGTCGGAATGCGTGTCGTGCGGCGCGTGCGTCGCCGCCTGCCCGACCGCCACGCTGCAGGAAAAATCCGTCGTGCAGCTCGGGCAGCCCGAACACTCGGTCGTCACGACCTGCGCATACTGCGGCGTCGGCTGCTCGTTCAAGGCCGAGATGAAGGGCACGCAGGTCGTGCGCATGACGCCGCACAAGAACGGCCTCGCGAACGAGGGCCACGCATGCGTGAAAGGACGCTTCGCATGGGGCTATGCCACGCACAAGGACCGCATCACGAAGCCGATGATCCGCGAGAAGATCACCGACCCGTGGCGCGAAGTCAGCTGGGACGAAGCCCTGACCTACGCGGCGACGCAATTCCGCAAGCTGCAGCAGAAGTACGGCCGGGACTCGATTGGCGGCATCACGTCGTCGCGCTGCACGAACGAGGAAACCTACCTCGTGCAGAAGCTGGTGCGCGCCGCGTTCGGCAACAACAACGTCGACACCTGCGCACGCGTGTGCCACTCGCCGACGGGCTATGGCCTCAAGACGACGCTCGGGGAGTCGGCCGGCACGCAGACGTTCGCATCGGTCAGCCAGGCCGACGTGATCGTCGTGATGGGCGCGAACCCGACCGACGGCCACCCGGTGTTCGGCTCGCGGCTGAAGCGGCGCGTGCGTGAAGGCGCAAAGCTGATCGTGATCGACCCGCGCCGCATCGACGTCGTCGACGGCCCGCACGTGAAGGCCACCTACCACCTGCAGCTGCGCCCCGGCACCAACGTCGCGATCGTCAATGCGCTCGCGCACGTGATCGTCACCGAAGGGCTCGTCGCCGACGCGTTCGTCGCCGAGCGCTGCGAGACGCGAGCGTTCGAGCAATGGCGCGACTTCGTCTCGCGTGCCGACAACTCGCCCGAGGCAACCGCCGACGTGACGGGCGTGCCCGCCGAGTTGGTACGCGAAGCCGCGCGCCTCTATGCGACGGGCGGTAATGCCGCGATCTACTACGGGCTGGGCGTGACCGAGCACGCGCAGGGCTCGACGACGGTGATGGGCATTGCCAACCTCGCGATGGCGACCGGCAACCTCGGCCGCGAAGGCGTCGGCGTCAATCCGTTGCGCGGCCAGAACAACGTGCAGGGCTCGTGCGACATGGGCTCGTTCCCGCACGAGCTGCCCGGCTACCGGCACATCAGCGACGAGGTCGTGCGCACGCAGTTCGAAGCCGCGTGGTCGGCGAAGCTGCAACCGGAACCGGGGCTGCGCATCCCGAACATGTTCGATGCAGCCCTCGACGGCAGCTTCAAGGGGCTTTACTGCCAGGGCGAGGACATCGTCCAGTCGGACCCGAATACGCAGCACGTCGCGGCCGCGCTGTCGGCAATGGAATGCATCGTCGTGCAGGACATCTTCCTGAACGAGACCGCGAAATACGCGCACGTGCTGCTGCCCGGCTCGTCGTTCCTCGAAAAGGACGGCACGTTCACGAACGCGGAGCGCCGCATCTCGCGCGTGCGCAAGGTGATGCCGCCGCTCGCGGGCTACGCGGACTGGGAAGTCACGCTGATGCTGTCGCGCGCGCTCGGCTACGAGATGGACTATGCGCATCCGTCGGAAATCATGGACGAGATCGCACGGCTCACGCCGACCTTCTCGGGTGTGTCGTATGCGAAGCTCGACACGCTCGGCAGTATTCAGTGGCCGTGTAACGAGCACGCGCCGGAAGGCACGCCGACGATGCATATCGACGCATTCGTGCGCGGCAAGGGCAAGTTCGTGATCACGCAGTTCATTGCGTCGCCGGAGAAGGTCACGCAACGCTATCCGCTGATCCTGACGACGGGCCGCATCCTGTCGCAGTACAACGTCGGCGCGCAGACCCGCCGCACCGAGAACGTGCAGTGGCACGAAGAGGATCGCCTCGAGATTCATCCGCACGACGCCCAGGATCGCGGCATCCGCAGCGGCGACTGGGTGGGCATCGAATCGCGGGCGGGGCAGACGGTGCTGCGCGCGCTCGTGACCGAACGCATGCAGCCGGGTGTCGTGTACACGACGTTCCACTTCCCCGAATCGGGCGCGAACGTGATCACGACGGACAGCTCGGACTGGGCGACGAACTGCCCCGAGTACAAGGTGACGGCCGTGCAGGTGCTGCCCGTCGCGCAGCCCTCCGACTGGCAGCAAGCGTATGCGCGCTTCAACGCTGAGCAGCTCGACCTGCTCGAGCGCCGCGCAGCCGCGACCGCCAGCGTGACGGCAGGCAAGTGAGGAAGCGATGGACATCGGACACCTGATCGACATGGCCAACCAGATCGGCGCATTCTTCGAATCGATGCCCGACCGCGACGAAGCGCTGGCCGGGATCGCCGACCATATCCGGCGCTTCTGGGAGCCGCGGATGCGCCGCGCGCTTCTCGCGGCGCTCGACGATCCGTCATGCGAAGCCGCGCAGCGCGCGGCGCCGATCGTGCGCGACGCGATCGCCGTGCACCGCGCGTCACTCGTACCCGCCGCGGCGAGCGCCTGACCGCACCGCTACGCGGGCCGCGACATGCCCGCGAACCAGCTTTCGCAATGGCGCAGCAGCGCGTTCGCGTCGGTCGCCGTGCGCCCGCGCGCGGCGACGTAACCATCCGGCCGCAGCAGGTAAAACGACGGCCGCGAGCGGCCGTATTCCTGCGCAAGCCCGGCATCGCCGCCTTCGGCATCGGTGGCGCGCCAGACGCGCACCGCATCCGGCATGATGCGTTCGAGCCCCTGCACGAGTGCCTGCGCATCGGCCGGCATCGGCGGCACCGCGCCGGTGTCGGCATTGACCGGCTCTTCCAGCAGCAGCAACGTGAAGCTCGCCGGATCGTGCAGGTCGTATAGCCGCGCCGTTCCGGGCGCCTGACCGAGCGGCCCGTCGAGCACCCGCACGTGCGCGTCGGGTGCCCGCTCGCCTGCACGCGGCCCGCCGTCGAGCACACGCTCCAGCGTGAGCGGACTCTTCCGGTACTGCACGCCGAGCTCGCTGACCGTGCGCCGCACCGCGTCGCGCATCGGCCCGAACGACGCCAGCAGCGGCACGACATGATCGCGCAGCAATTTCATCGCGCCACGCTCGGCTTCGACGATCTGCGTGACGAAACCGGTCTGCCGCAACACGTCGCGCTCGATCGGATGACGCTCTGCGTGATACGTGTCGAGCAGCCGCTCCGGCGTGCCCGCGCCGAGCACCCGCGCGAGCTTCCAGCCGAGATTGAATGCTTCCTGGATGCCGGTGTTCATGCCCTGCGCGCCCGCCGGGCTGTGGACGTGCGCGGCGTCGCCCGCGAAGAACACGCGCCCGTCACGCAGCCGGTCGATCATCCGGCTGTGCAGGTGAAAATAGGACGACCACGCGAGATCGCTCGGCGAGATCGATGCACCGGCACGGGCACGCACGATCGCGTCGCATTCCGCCAGCGACGGCGTCGGCGCATCGGGCGACACGTCGCTGCCGGGCGGCCGGTCGGCCACGAGCCGGTAACGGCCGCCTCCCATGGGAAACAGGCCGGCGATGCCTTCGGGCGTCGTGAACAGGTGGATCTCTTCGTCCGGCCAGTCGGGTATCGCCGCGAAATCGGCAAGCAGGAAAGTCTGCTCGAACGCATGCCCGGTGAAGCCCAGGCCGAGCAGATGCCTGACCGTGCTGTGTGCGCCGTCGGCCGCGATCAGGTACGACGGGGCGAACGATTCGTCGCGACCGTCGGCGCAGCGGATCGACACGTCGAGCGACGCGCCGCCCGCTTCGCACGCGGTCAGCGTCGCGCCGCGCTCGACCGTCACGCCGAGCCGGGCCAGGTGCTCGGCGAGCAGGCGCTCGGTGACGGTCTGGTCGAGAAACAGCAGGTACGGATAGCGCGTTTGCAGCGGATCGAAATCGAGCCGCGCGATCACGCGGCCGTTGGCATGCAGCGCGGCCGCATGCGCACGATGGCCGAGCGCGAGAAACGGTTCGACCGCGCGATGCTGCTCCAGCAGTTCGAGCGTGCGTGGCTGGATGCCGATCGCACGCGAGTGCGGCGCGGGCACAGCGAGCCGATCGATGACGCGCACCGGCACGCGGGCCCGCGCGAGGCTCATCGCCGCGGCAAGGCCGGTCGGCCCCGCGCCGACGATCAGCACGGGCGGGATATCGGGCAGTGTGTCAGCCATGAGAACCTCGATGACACGCGACCCTGCAAGTCTACGCCGCTCCGCGTGACGGGGCCATATGCCGAACGGCCGATACGCGGCGGCGCCGCGCGGTGTGGGAAAATACGCGCTTTCCGTCAGTTATCGCGTTATGGATTCCGCATTCGACCGGGCGTATGCCGCACACCGCGCGGGCCGCCTCGCCGAGGCCGAGCACGGCTATCGCAACGCGCTCGCCTCCAACCCCGCCGACGCCGACGCGCTGCACCTGTTCGGCGTGCTGCGGCACCAGCAGGGCCAGCACGCCGAGGCGGCCGATCTCGTCGGCCGCGCCGTCGCGCTGCGGCCGAACGATGCCGCGCTGCAGCTCAATCTCGGCAACACGCTGAAGGCACTCGGCCGGCTTGATGAAGCGGTCGACCGCTTTCGCAACGCGCTGACGCTCGCGCCCGAATTTCCGCTCGCGCACTACAACCTCGGCAACGCGTATGCGGCGCTGCAGCGCCACGACGATGCGATCGATGCATTTGGCCGCGCGCTCCGGCTGACGCCCGACGATGCATCGATCCACAACAATCTCGGCAACGCGCTGAACGCGCTCGGCCGCCACGACGACGCGCTCGCCGCGTTCCGTCGTGCGCTCGAGCTGCGGCCCGGGCATGCGGGAGCGCACAACAACCTCGCGATGGCGCTGAACGCGATGGGCCGCGCCGACGACGCGATCGCGCACTTCCAGGCAGCGATTGCCGCGCAGCCGCGTTTCGTCGCCGCCCATTTCAATCTCGGCAACACGTTCGATGCGGTCGGCCGGCATGCCGAGGCGGCGACCGCGTTCGAAGCCGCGCTCGCGCTGCATCCGCCGTTTCCGCTCGCGCTGTTCGGGCTCGCGAACGCACTGAGCGCGCAGGCACGCCACCGGGATGCGCTGCCCTATTACGAACGCGCCGTCGGGCTCGATCCGTCATTCAGCCTGGCGTGGCTGAACCTCGGCAACGCACACCACGCGCTCGGTGCGCACGAGATGGCGCTGCGCGCATTCGACCAGGCGCTGCGCGTCGCGCCCGATCTCACGCTGGCACGGCTGCACCGCGCGGTCACGCTGCTGACGCTCGGCGACTTCGCGCGCGGCCTGCCCGCCTACGAAGCCCGCCACGACACGCCGGGCGCGACACCGCTCGGCACACTGCCGCGCTGGCAAGGCGAGCCGATTGCATCGCGCACGCTGCTGATCCGCGCGGAACAGGGCTTCGGCGATACGCTGCAGTTCGTCCGCTTCGTGCCGCTTGCCCGCGCACGCTGCGCGCGCGTCGTGCTCGAAGTCCAGCCGGAACTCGTTACGCTGCTGGCGCCGGCCGCGTCGCGCTGGCGCGTGACGCTCGTCGCACAGGGCGCCGCGAAACCGCCTGCCGCGGATGTCGCGTGCACGCTGATGAGCCTGCCGTTCCTGCTCGGGCTTCAGACGAAGGAGGACATCGTCGCAGGCTCGCGCTACCTCGATGCGCCCGACGGCGCCGGCCGGCGCTTTCGCGGCTCGCTCGGCGGTCAGTCGAAGCGCAAGTTCGGCCTCGCGTGGTCGGGGCGCCGGCAGACGCAGGAAAACCGCTCGATGCCATTCGACGCGCTCGCACCGCTGCTCGCGCTGCCCGACATCGACTGGATCGTGCTGCAGCCCGCACTCGACGACGACGAACGCGCGCGCGTCGACGCGCATCCGCGCGTGCATCGGCTCGACGGCCGGCTGAACGACTTTGCCGACACGGCCGCGCTGATCGAGCGGCTCGATGGTGTTGTCACGATCGATACGGCGGTCGCGCACCTCGCCGGCGCGCTCGGCAAGCCGCTGTGGGTGATGCTGCCGTTCGCGCCCGACTGGCGCTGGTTCACCGGCGACGACTGCCCGTGGTATCCGCAGGCCAGGCTCGCCCGCCAGCCCGCGCCGGGGCAATGGCTCGACGTCACGGCGGCCATCGCCGGCATGCTGCGCGAAGTCTGAGCGCAGACAAAAAAAGGGAGCGCGCCGCGCTCCCTTTCTCATTGCAATGCGTGCGGCCGGCGCCGCGCGCTAACCCGGTGCCGGTCAGGCCGCCTTGTACTGGTTGCGCGCCTCGGACGTGCGATACAGCACGAGTGTCGCAATCAGGCCGCAAATCGCGGCAACGCTGAGCCACAGCCCCGGCGCCGCCTTGTTCCCGGTCTGATGAATCAGCAGCGTCGAGATCGCGGGCGTGAAGCCGCCGATCGTCGTCGCCAGGCTGTATGCGAGCGAGAAACCGGCCGTGCGCACGTCGGCCGGCATGACCTCGGTCAGCGCAACGACCATCGCCCCGTTATACGACGCATAAAGGAATGACAGCCACAGCTCGACCGCGAGCAACCGCAGGAACGACGGATCGCCGACGAGCCACAGCACGGCCGGGTAAGCCGTCAACAGCGTCAGTACCGTGAACGCGATCAGCACCGGGCGGCGACCGATGCGGTCGGACAACGCACCGGACAGCGGCAGCCACACGAGATTGGAAATCCCGACGCAGACGGTCACGACGAGCGCGTCGAGCGACGACAGGTGCAGCACTTCCTTGCCGAACGTCGGTGTATAGGCGGTGATCATGTAGAACGACACCGTCGTCATGATCACCATCCCCATGCCCGCCACCACGACGCCCCAGTTGTCGAGCATCGAACGCATGATCTCGCCCATCGTCGGACGATGACGCTTCGCAAGGAACTCGTCGGTCTCCTTCAGCGAACGCCGGATCAGGAACAGGAACGGCACGATCAGGCAGCCGATCAGGAACGGAATGCGCCAGCCCCACGCGGTCATCTCCTCGGCCGGCAGCGCGCGGTTCAACAGCACGCCGACGAACGCGGCGAACACGACGGCCACCTGCTGGCTGCCCGACTGCCACGACGTATAGAACCCCTTGTGGCCCTTCGTCGCGATCTCGGACAGATAGACCGACACGCCGCCGAGCTCGACGCCAGCCGAAAAGCCCTGCAGCAGCCGGCCGAGCAGCACGAGCGCCGGCGCGAGCACGCCGATCGTCGCGTAGCCGGGTATCGCGGCCACCGTGAGCGTGCCGAGCGCCATCAGCCCGAGCGTCAGGATCAGCCCCTTGCGGCGGCCGTGATGGTCGATGTACGCGCCGAGCACGATCGCGCCGACCGGCCGCATCAGGAAGCCCGCGCCGAATACCGACAGCGACAGCATCAACGACGCGAACGCGTTGCCGCTCGGAAAGTAGGTTTTCGCGATGGCCGACGCGTAATACCCGTAGACCATGAAATCGTACATTTCGAGGAAGTTGCCGCTGACGACCCGGAACACGGTGCGGAATTTCGATTCCTGCGCAGCGGCGTGTGAAGCTGTGGACATGTTTTTCTCGCTCAGCTCGGATGGCGCGAATTCGCGCCGTATGGATCCGATGACGCACGCGGCGCCGGGCCGGCGCGCGCGGGCATCACTGCCCACCGGCGGCGCGCCGCGCAACGACGCGCGCACCGGTATGGTTCGCGCATCATGCCACGCCAACCCGACATTTGCCTTGTGTCCCCCTTGCCGTTGCCGTCGCGGCGTACTCCTCGTACAAGTCGTCCCGAGACGGACGCAAAAATCAGATTGATCCGATCGACTGGCCTTCGCCGGCTGACCACAATGTCTCGATTTGCAACGACGGTTCCGCGCCGCACCGGCACGGTTGCCCGTGTCACATAGCGCACCGCCCTCATGACCCCATCGTCCCTCGTCCCCGTGACAGGCGCGCTCGCCCGCCCTCGCGTCGCTCCGCTCGAGAACGTACCGTCGTTCGCCCACGATTGGACCTTTCGCGGCGCACCCGGTGCGCGGCCCGGCAGGCACTGCCTCGCGACACTGTCGACGTCCTGCATCGACGTGAACCGGCCACACCGCGCATGCCGCTGGCAGCCGCTGCCCATCGTGGCGCCGGCACCAACTCATGCGGGGTCGCCGGTTGCACTGCCTGCCGCTGCGGCCCCGTGTTCCCGCCGTATCGCCGGCGGCTTTCGCGACCGGCGCGCGAAGTACGCATTCTGCTGGAGTATCGGCGCGCTCGGCATCATCGGCTGGCTGATTGCCGCGCATGAACCCATTGCGGGGTCCGGGCCGGCATACGCGATTCACACGGCCGGTGCTGTACCGGACGCTATGTCGTCGGGTACCGTGCGGGTCGCTGCGGTTCAGCCGCATACGTCGCCGAGCGCGCCACCGCAGCGCAAGATGGCCGCGCCTGTCGCGACAACGACCGAATCACCGCCGGCCACGCACCACGTTACGCGTCCGAAGGCAACATCCCGCGTGGCGCCGACGGCCACTTCCGCGTTGCCTCGTTCGAGCGGCAAGCGCATGGCGGCGGCGCCGGTCCGAACACCAACCGTGTCGCGGCTGGCCGCGCGTCAGCCGATCCGGAGCAGCACGGTCGACGTCCGCACACGCGATCGGCTCGCCGCATCGCCGCGTGCAACTGGCGAAACGCTCGACACGCTCGACGATCCGCTCACATTGATCGCAATGGCAAGCGCCTTGCGCGCCCAGCCTGCCCGCGCAGCGCACGCGCCCGCCACCGGTTTCGACTGGACGGCGCAACTGTCCCACCGCCGCCTGACCGATACCCCGGACGCGTTCGCGCGCTGACGGCCGCACCATAAAAAAACCCGGCGAAGCTCGCTTCGCCGGGTTTTGCTCGTCTCTCTCCGTCCGACGAATCGCTACTTCTGCGCGGGCAGCCCCGTCTCGGTCTGCTTCTCGAGCTGTCGCACCTGCTCCTGGAGATCGCGCAGTTGCATCTGCGCGGCCCGTTTCTCGACCTGCAGCGCCTGCGCCTGCTCCTGCGCCGACCGCTGCCGCTGCGCGACTTCAGCCTGCTGGCTGCGCGCAACGCTCAGGTCGGCCTGCAACTGCTGCGCACGATTCGCCTGCAGCGCAATCACGCGCTCGAGAAACGCCTTCTGTGCCTCCAGCTCGGTACGGCGGATCTCGATATCGGCAAGTTGTACGGTCTGCTGAACGAAGTTCGCGTACACCATCTCCGCGCGATTCTTTTCCTGCGACCGGATCACGCGCCACAGGTGCTTGTCCTGGAACAGCGCGACGTAATACGTCATCTCGCGCGGATCGAACATCAGGCTCGCACCGTAGCTGCCGTTGTACGTCGTGCGCATCTCGACGATCCGTCCGTCGTGCAGCATCTGCGTCAGCTCGGCGACGTTGCCTTGCGCGGACGCATCCGTCCCAGTCGCATTGGATGCCGCCGCATCGCCGCGCAGGCTCGTGACCGCCGGACGCGTGCCGGCGGCGGGTGCGGTCACGTCGGCGGACCAGGCCGCACCTGCTTGCGTGCAGGCAACCAGCGCAACGATCCACGTGGCGCATCGTGCAGGGGAAAAATTTCGGAAAGCCAACGTCAGACTCCGGCGAACGAATCGGAACTCGCGATTATCGTTCAAAACGAAACGGCCGCATCTCGAATTTATCGGAATGCGGCCGACCCTCGTACGACGCGAAGCATTCGGCTAGCTACAGGCGGGTTTCGCGCGCCGCGCGCAGGAACGCATCGAGTAACGGGGTGCAGTCGAGCAGTTCCGAACCGCCGGCCCGATGGAACTCGGGGTGCCACTGCACGCCGACGACGAACGGCGAACGCCGATGACGAATGCCTTCGATGATGCCGTCGCCCGCCGACACGGCCTCGATGTTCAGGTCGCGGCCGAGATCGCGGATCGCCTGATGGTGAATCGAGTTGACGATCGCTTCGCTGCGCCCGGGGAACATGCTCGCGAGCGTCGACGAATCCGGGAAGCGGATTGCGTGACGATGCTGGTCGTAATGCTCGCTCACGTGCGCATTCGCGGTCGGCACATCGGTGGCGATGTCCTGGTACAGCGAGCCGCCGAACGCGACGTTGATCAGCTGGCAGCCACGGCACACGCCGAGGACGGGTTTGCCGGATTCGACGAACTCGTGCAGCAGTTCGAGCTCGTACATGTCGCGCACGCGATCGCCCGGCCATTCCGGGCGTGCGTCGGACGCGGCGTAGGTTTGCGGCGATACGTCGGCGCCACCCTGCAGCAACAGGCCGTCGAGATGCTTCGCGTAGTCGCGCAGGCGGATGTTGCTCGGGTGAATCATGCCCTGGTGGCCGACGGTCGGAATCATGAACACGAGCACGTCACGCGACATCACCCAGTGCGCGATCGATTCCTCGAGATACTGCAGCGTCTTGCCCCGCAGCCCCTTCGCCCCCGGTTCCGGATGGAAGATCCGCGCCGACACGCCGATGCGCAGCGTGCGCTGCGTGATGCGCTGGCCGGCGCGGTCGAACAGCCGACGGGCGCGCGCGGCCACGATCCGGCCGAACACCGACCACGGTGTGTCGCTCTGCTTCAGGTAGGCCGGCGGTGCATGCTGCGCGTTCGCGGGCGGTGGGCGCGGCGTGTCGAAATCGGGCTGTGCGCCGAATCCGGGGGGCGGCGTTCCAGCCTTCGGCGGCGCGACCGCAGCAGCGCCATCGACGGCGGCGCCTGTCGCACCGGGCGCAGCCGTAACCGGTGACGCGCCGTCAGCAGCGACGGTCTGCGCGGCGGCCGGGGCTGCCGGCGCATCGGGCGCTTTCGCCGGATCGGTACGGGGAGAATCGGAAGAAACGGAGGAGGTGCCGGGCAGACCGGCCGGGGAAGGCGTGTTTTCGCTCATGACGATGGTCTGGTACGTCGCTCACGCGTATGGATAGACGAGGATTCATTATGCTTCAGCGCACGATCGAGCGGCAAACCGGCAACATCCTGTCGATATTGTTGCAAGTCGGCGACAAACTGCGTCGCTGGGCGTCCCCGCCCGCGCGCCGGCAACGCGGGTGCATCGCGGCCGGTACTGGACACCAGTGATATATCACAATAATATCCAGACATCGTCCACGCTTCCCGATTGCCTGCGCCATGATCGTGCCCCGTCCGGCCACCGCACCGCACCCCGCATGAATGCCCTGACCGACGTCACCCGCAAGCGCCCAGCCGCACCGTCGGGCAGCCTCGCCGACCGGGCGTACGCGCTGATCCAGCGCGACATCATCACGATGCGCCTGAAGCCCGGCGCCGCCCTCAACGAAGCCGACCTCGTCGCCCGCACCAGCATCGGCCGCACGCCGGTACATCAGGCCGTGCACCGGCTCGTGCTCGAAGGGCTGCTGTCCGTGATGCCCCGCAAGGGACTGATGGTGCAGCCGCTGTCGCTCGACGACATCATCGCGGTGATCGACGTGAGGCGCATCAACGAAGCACACTGCGCGGAACTCGCCGCGCGCCATGCAACCCCCGACGATCTCGCGCGCCTGGCCGCGCTGCTCGACGCTGGGCAGGCGTGCGTCGACACGCACGACGTCGAAGGCATGATGGAACTCGACCGCGCGTTCCACCAGGCGATCGCCACGGCCGCGCGCAATACGGTCCTCGCCGACATCCTGCGCGCACTGCACGAGCGCTCGCTGCGCTTCTGGTTCGTCACGCTGTCCGAACCTCACCATCTCGCCGACGTCCAGCACGAACATCGCGAACTGTTCGACCGGCTATCCGCGCGTGACGCCGCCGGCGCGCGCGCGGCCGTCGAAAGCCATATCGATTCGTTCCGCTCCACGCTTCTTCAACATCTTCGCCGCTGAGCCGCCCATGACCACTTTCACGCCCTTCCCCCCGCTCGCCCAGCTCGCCGCCGACCTCGCCGCCGGCCGAACCACGAGCCGCGCGCTCGTCGATACCGCGCTCGACCGGATCGCCGATCCGTCGGGCCAGGGCGCGGTCGTCTTCACCGAAGTCGATGCCGACAACGCGCGCGCGGCCGCCGACGCGCACGACCGGCTGCGCGCCGCGGGCACCGTGCTGTCGCCGCTCGCGGGCATTCCCGTGTCGGTCAAGGACCTGTTCGACGTCGCGGGCCAGGTGACACGCGCGGGTTCGCGCGTGCTCGACGGCGCGCCGGCCGCCCGCACGGACGCAGTCGCCGTCGCACGACTCAAGCGCGCGGGCGCAGTGCTGGTCGGCCGCACCAACATGAGCGAGTTCGCATTCTCCGGGCTCGGGCTGAATCCGCACTTCGGCCATCCGCGCTCGCCGTACCACCGCGACGTGCCGGGCGACGCGCGGATTTCCGGCGGCTCGTCATCCGGCGCGGCCGCGTCCGTCGCCGACGGGATGGCCGCCATCGCGCTCGGCACCGACACCGGCGGCTCGATTCGCATTCCGGCCGCGCTGTGCGGGCTGACGGGCTTCAAGCCGACCGCGAGCCGGATCCCGACGCAAGGCGGCGTGCCGCTGTCGACGACGCTCGACTCGTTCGGCCCGATCGGCCTGACGGTCGCCTGCTGTGCGCTCGTCGACCGGATACTCGCGGGCCTCGAACCGCACGTGCCGGCCGCCCGGCCGCTCGAAGGCGTGCGGCTCGGCGTGCTGACGAACTACGTGACGGACGGCGTCGATGCCGACGTCGTGGCTGCACTCGACGCCGCGCTCAAGCATCTCGAAGCCGCCGGCGCGATCGTCACGGAAGTACGCTTTCCCGCGCTCGACCGGCTGCCGGACATCAACCGCTTCGGCTTCTCGCCGATCGAGGCCTACGCGTGGCATCGCCCGCTGCTCGCCAAGCACCGCGACCAGTACGACCCGCGCGTGCTCACGCGGATCCTGAAGGGCGAACCCGCGACCGCGGCCGACTATCTCGACCTGCTCGCCGCGCGCGCGGCGATGCTCGACGAAGCCGCCCACACGGTCTGGTCGCGCTTCGACGCACTCGTCGCGCCGACGGTGCCGGTCGTGCCGCCGCGCATCGCCGAACTCGAAGCGGACGACGCCGCGTTCACGCGCACCAACGCGCTGATCCTGCGCAACCCGAGCGCGTTCAACTTCCTCGACGCATGCGCGCTGTCGCTGCCCTGCCATCCGCGCGACGCGGCGCCGGTCGGGCTGATGCTCGCGGCCGCACCGCATCGCGACGACGCGCTGCTCTCGATCGGCCAGGCGGTCGAGGCCGTGCTGAACACGATCCGCTGACCGCAACCAACCGACCGGCGGCGGACAGGAAGTGCGGTGCAGCAGGTTGCCGCACGCGCACTGTCAGTTTCGTGCCAGACCGTTCGCGCTAAAATCTCGCGATTGTTTTCCGGACCGACCCACGAGGAACCCCGCCGACATGAACGACTACACGCTCGCACTCCGCCGCGAACGCCGCCTGCTGATGCTGCTCGGATGGGTGTGCATCGCCCTGCTGGCCGGTGCGCTCTACCTGCAGTACGTCAAGAACGAAGATCCGTGCCCGCTGTGCATCATCCAGCGCTACTTCTTCTGCGCGATCGGGATCTTCGCGTTCCTGGCCGCCGGGATCCGCAACTGGCGCGGCGTCTGGGTGCTCGAGCTGCTGATCGCAATCGCGGCGGCCGGCGGCGTCGGCACGGCCGCGCGGCACCTGTCGATCCAGATGAACCCGGGCTTCAGCTGCGGCTTCGACACGCTGCAGCCGATCGTCGACAGCCTGCCGCCCGCGCATTGGTTCCCCGGCATGTTCAAGGTCGCCGGGCTGTGCGAGACCGTCTACCCGCCGATCTTCGGCATCCTGCTGCCCGGCTGGTCGCTGATCGGCTTCGCCGTGATCCTGATCGCGGTCGTCGCAAGCCTCTGGCGCCATCGCCGCAAGCTCGTGGGCTGACCGGCCGGTTTCGACCGGCCTGCACGCGGCCCGCTCGCCTGCTCGCCAGGGCCGCATCCGGGCCGTCACGCGTAAACACCTACTCCGCCACCGCCCGGATCTCCGGGCGAACGCGCATCGTGCGACTTCCGCGCCCCGCCCCGCCACGCCTGCGTTTCAGCCCGATGTGCACGCATCGGCGCCCCGATCCCGCGCGGCGGGCCTATGATCGACATGATCGCCTCCTGATAGCCCGGATCACCGCCCCGCGATGTTCCCGACGCCCTGCGGTGCTATCTTCATGACTGGATGGCGATCTACGTGCGCGAGGCCAGGCGGTCTCACTCTCCCTGCGTAACGCGCGCCTGATCCGCAATGTCGACTGGATTCATCATGACAACGCAAACCATCCGCATCCGCCACCCTCATCGCGTCCGCGCATCCGGCGGTGCCGTCCGCGAACGCCGTCGGCGCGCTGCCACCGCACCGCATCGGCCGTGCGGCCGGCCCGCCTCGCCCCCGTCCGTCATCGTTGCCGCCACGCTCGCCAGCCCGCGCCGCGTGTCCTGCCGCGTCGCCCCGAACGGAGCGTGCTGATGGAAGCCTGGCTCGGCGATCTGCAGCAACTGCTCGCGCATGGCGAAGCGGCCGTGCTCGTGACGGTCGCGCATACCGACGGCTCCGCACCGCGCGAAGCCGGCACCAAGATGCTCGTCACGCGCGACACGGCCCGCCATACGATCGGCGGCGGTCATCTGGAGTGGAAGGCGATCGAGATCGCGCGGCACCTGCTGAAGGATGGCGCGCACGTGCCGCACGCGCGCCGGCTCGAGCGGCTCGCACTCGGCCCGAGCCTCGGCCAGTGCTGCGGCGGCGCGGTGGTGCTCGCGTTCGAGCGGCTCGATGTGGGCGATCTCGGCTGGATCATGTCGCTCGCGAAGCGTGTCGCGGCCGGCGCCGCGACCGTGCGTAGCGTATCATTCGGCCCCTCGCCGGGCGCGCCGCTGTTGAGCGAGCCCGAATCGGAAGCCGCGCGTGCCAACTGCCTGCTGTGGGAAACCGGCGGCGTGTCGCTGATGACCGAAACGATCGCACCGTATGCGTTCCCCGTCGTCCTGTTCGGCGCCGGGCACATCGGCACCGCGCTCGTGAAGGTACTGGCGACGCTGCCGTGCCACGTGCGCTGGATCGACGGGCCCGATGCGGTGTTCCCGCCGGCCGACGCGCTCGCCGGCATCGGCAACCTCGCGATCGAAGCGGCCGCTGCCCCGGCCGACGCGGTCGACGCGGTCGACGCGGCGCCGCCGCAATCCTACTTCGTCGTGATGACGCACGACCACGCGCTCGATTTCGTGCTGGCCGAGCGCATCCTGCGGCGCGGCGACTACGCGTACTTCGGGATGACCGGCTCGCGCGCGAAACGCGTGCAGTTCGATCATCGCCTCGCAGCCATCGGCATCGACCCGGCCCAGGTCGCCCGGATGCGCTGCCCGATCGGTGTCGAAGGCATCATCGACAAGGCGCCCGAAGTGATCGCGATCTCGGTGGCGGCGCAATTGCTGCAGGCCGTCGAGGCAAACGCGAACGCATCCGCGCAGGCTTCCCCTACCTATTGACCGACCAAGAACGACGCCATGACCCCGACATTCAAGGACAAGATTGCCCGCGCACCGAAAGCGGAGCTGCACATCCATATCGAAGGCTCGCTCGAGCCCGAACTGATTTTTGCGCTCGCGCAGCGCAACGGCGTGAAGCTCGCGTACGACTCGATCGACGCGCTGCGCGCCGCGTACGCGTTCACCGACCTGCAGTCGTTCCTCGACATCTATTACGCAGGCGCGAGCGTGCTGCTGACCGAGCAGGATTTCTACGACATGACGGCCGCGTACTGCGAACGCGCGCTCGCCGACAACGTCGTCCACACCGAGCTGTTCTTCGATCCGCAGACGCACACCGAGCGTGGCGTGCCGATCGAGACGGTGGTCGCGGGCATCGAGCGCGCACTCGCCGATGCCGAACAACGCGGGCTGTCGAGCAAGCTGATTCTGTGCTTCCTGCGCCACCTGTCCGAAGAGGACGCCCTCGCGACGTTCGAATCCGCGCTGCCGCTGTTCGAGCGCTATCGCCATCGCCTGATCGGCGTGGGCCTCGACTCGTCCGAGCTCGGCCATCCGCCGACGAAGTTCGCACGCGTGTTCGAGAAAGCGCGCGCGCTCGGGCTGAAACTCGTCGCCCACGCGGGCGAGGAAGGCCCGCCCGCGTACATCTATGAAGCGCTCGACGTGCTGAAGGTCGACCGGATCGACCACGGCGTGCGCAGCATCGAGGACGCGGCACTCGTCGAGCGTCTCGCCAGGACGCGCACGGCGCTCACCGTGTGCCCGCTGTCGAACCTGAAGCTCTGCGTGTTCGACGACATGGCGAAGCACACGCTGAAGGCGCTGCTCGATCGCGGCGTCGCGGTGACGATCAACTCCGACGATCCGGCCTATTTCGGCGGCTACGTCAACGAAAACTACTTCGCGACGGCCGAAGGGCTGCAACTCACGGATGCCGAAGTCCATGCGGTGATCCGCAACGGCTTCGAGGCATCGTTCATTGAACCGGCGCAGCGCGACGCGCTGTTCGCGCGCCTCGACGCGTACTGGCACGCCGCGTGACGGCAGGCATCGAGGAACGCTAGACAGATGAAACACGGCAACGGCATCCGCTTCGCGACCACCGGCCCGGCCTTGCGCCGGGGCGATCGCGTGCATGCCCGGGCGGCGGCGGCGCCGTTCGTCGTCGCACGCGCGTGCCTGCCGTTGCGATTTGCCGTTGCGCTCGCTACCGCATCGGTCGCGAGCACAACGGCTGCGAGGCCCGCCGGCAACCACTCGCTGGCGGCTTCGGCCGCCACGTTCGCCCGCGCTTGCGCATCCGGTCGTGCCGCACGCAGCGTGCCACGCCCGCTCGCCATGCGCCGCGTTGCCCTCGTGCGACGTCGCTCGTTTTCTTCTGTTCGCCTTACCTTGATGCAGGACCATTCGTCATGACGCAAACCGCTTTTCGTTCCCAGCTGCTGACCTTCAACGGCGACCCGGCGCAATCGAGCCAGGCCGCGAACTACGAGACCGACGGCCTCCTGGTCGTCGACGACGGCAAGGTCGTCGCGGCCGGCCCGTACGCGCAGCTCGCGGCGACGCTCGCGCGCGACGCGATCGTCCATGACCTGCGCGACAAGCTGATCGTGCCCGGCTTCATCGACACGCACATCCACTATCCGCAGACGGACATGATCGCGTCGCCGGCGCCGGGCCTGCTGCCGTGGCTGGACAAGTACACGTTCCCGACCGAGCGCCAGTTCGGCGATCCCGAGCATGCGCGCGAAGTCGCCGACTTCTTCATCGACGAACTGCTCGCCTGCGGCACGACGAGCGCGCTCGTCTACTGCACGGTGCACAAGCAGTCGGCCGATGCACTGTTCGCGGCCAGCGACGCGCGCGACCTGCGGATGATCGCGGGCAAGGTGCTGATGGACCGCAACTGCCCCGAATTCCTGCGCGATACCGCGCAATCGGGTTATGACGATAGCGCCGAGCTGATCGGCCGCTGGCACGGCAAGGGTCGACAGATGTACGCGCTCACGCCGCGCTTCGCGCCGACGTCGACCGAGGCGCAGCTCGAGGCGTGCAGCGAACTCGCGCGCCGCCATCCGGACGTGTTCGTGCAGAGCCATGTCGCGGAGAACGTCGACGAGGTGAAATGGGTGGCCGAGCTGTTTCCCGGCCATCGCAGCTATCTCGACATCTACGACCGCTACGGGCTGCTGCGCCCGCGCGCGGTGTACGGCCACTGCATCCACCTCGACGACGAGGACCGCCGCCGGATGGCCGAGACGCGCACCGTCGTCGCACACTGTCCGACGTCGAATTTCTTCCTCGGCAGCGGGCTGTTCGATTTCGACAAGGCCGGTGAATACGACGTGCCCGTCACGCTCGCGACCGACGTCGGCGGCGGCACGTCGTTCTCGATGCTGCAGACGATGAACGAAGCGCACAAGGTCGCGCGGCTGTCGGGCCACCACCTGAGCGCGACGCGGATGTTCTGGCTCGCGACGGCCGGCGCCGCGCAGGCGCTCGACCTCACCGAGACGGTAGGCACGCTCGCACCGCGCACCGAAGCCGACTTCGTCGTGCTCGATCCGCGGGCCACGCCGCTGCTCGCGCGCCGCACGAAGCGTGCGGATTCGCTCGAGGAGCTGCTGTTCGCATTCGCGCTGCTCGGTGACGACCGCGCGGTATACCGCACCTATGCGGCCGGCAACCTCGTCCACGAGCGCGGCGCGGCACGCCGCCCCGCCGCGTAACGACCTGCCGGGGTTCGCCCCGGCACGCGCGGGCATCCGCCACCGCGCCCGCCGGGCCTGCCGTACCGCTGGGGATCGCCGTACGCCGATCCCGCCCCGACCCCGGGCGCAGCGCCCGCCAACCGCTTTCCCGCGCGCAACGCGCCATGCTAGAATTCGCCCCTCATTGGGGAGTAGCCGCTCCGCTCGATGTCCCGCGCCCCCGGCGCGCATCGTGACGGAGGCGTCCGTCAACAGACTTGGCCGTACGGCCATGGCGGGCGCAGCCACCTAGGCCTGGCGAGACCGATGGTTCACAGTGCGCCGCATCAGGGCCCGGCGCGCCGTGGATCGTCGCTCGCACGCACAACATCGGCCCGTGGAACCCCATACGTGTCCCAAGCCTTCCTGATCTCCACCGGCGCCGTCGCGCTCGCTGAAATCGGCGACAAGACCCAACTGCTTTCCCTCGTGCTGGCCGCGCGCTATCGCAAGCCGATACCCATCATTCTTGGCGTGCTCGTCGCGACGCTCGTGAACCACGGTTTCGCCGGCGCGCTCGGCGAATGGCTCGGCGTGCTCGTCACGCCGTCGATCATGCGCTGGGCGCTCGCGTTCTCGTTCATCGCGATGGGGTTGTGGATCCTCGTGCCGGACAAGCTCGATGCCGACGAAGCCAATGCCAACCGTTCGCGGCTCGGCGTGTTCGGTGCGACCCTCGTCGCATTCTTCCTCGCGGAAATGGGCGACAAGACGCAGATCGCGACCGTCGCGCTGGCCGCGCGCTTCCAGGACTACATCGGTGTCGTGGCCGGCACGACGTTCGGGATGATGCTCGCGAACGTGCCCGCGATCCTGCTGGGCGACCGCTTCGCGCACCGTCTGCCGACGAAGCTCGTCCACGGGATCGCGGCCGTGCTGTTCGTCGTGCTCGGCGCGCTGGCGCTGCTGGGCATCGGGGCCTGACGGGGAGGAAGATGGCAGGCGCGGCCGGTCGGCCGCGCCGAGACTGAAGCCGCGTTACTTCGCGGCGGCTGCGCCCGAGGCAGGCGCCACCGGCACCGCGCGCTCGTTGGCGGCCGGCGCCGCCGGGCCGCCGCGCTTGTCGACCGGCAGCCGGACCGAACGGACCGCGCCGTTCGACAGCGGGAAATCGGCGAGCGCGCTGCGCGCGAGGAACGGCATCGCGTACAGCAGCGTGCCGTTGTCGCCGGTCGTACGCGCGGACACGTTATACACCTCCTTGCCCGTCGCGCGCTCGGTGATGCGAATCCCGAGCGTGTAGTCGAACACCTGGTACGTCTGCGCGACGTAGCCGGCCGGCATCGGCCCCCAGGGCCCCCACGGGCCCCACGGCCCGCGCCGCCAGTACGGCCCGGGCGCAAACCACGGATCGTAATAGACCGGCTGCGGCACCGTCACGAGATCGCTGCCGACCGCATAGGTCAGCCCGACGAGGTACCGCGCCTGCGCCTGCGGCACCTGCCGGAACGCATACGTGGACAGTTCGTTCGCGACGATCGGCTCGTAGGTCGACTGCTCGATGCTGTTCTTCTGCGCATCGGTGCGCGTGAATGCATAGGTGCGTGTCGCGTCGCTGCCGCTCCAGTCGGAGAAGGCCGTGACCTGGGTCGTCACGTAGCTGGTACAGCCGGTCAGCAGCGCCACGCACAGCACCGCCGCCCAGCCCGCACCGCGTTGAATCCATTGGCGTTTCATGTTGATCCTCTTCGATCCGTCACCCGTTCGTCGCACCGCGCGAACCGTAACGGGATGCCGATAATACGCGGACTCCCGGAACCGGTAAAAAGTTCGCCCGGCACGCGGCCGCCAGCCTTTGTACAATGGCCCGGTTCGCCCGGCCCGTGCCACGGGCCCGTCCCCCACACCACCGATCTCGACGACCATGTCCGACAACGCCTCTTCCACCGTGATCCGCCGCGCCGACTACACGCCGCCGGCCTTCCTCATCGATTCCGTCGCACTCGAATTCGATCTCGCGCCGGCCCGTACGATCGTCAGGAATACGATGCGCGTGCGCCGCAATCCGGACGCCGCACCCACGCCGCACCTGGAGCTGATGGGCGAAGCGCTTGAATTCCTCGGCGCACACGTGGACGGCGCGCCGCATGGCGCCGTGCGCGCGCACGAACACGGGCTGACCGTCGAGAACGTCCCCGAATCTTTCGAGCTGACGCTCGAAAGCGCATGCGCGCCCGACCAGAATACGACGCTGTCCGGCCTCTATGTATCGAGCGGCAACTTCTTCACGCAGTGCGAAGCCGAGGGTTTCCGCCGCATCACCTACTTCCTCGACCGCCCGGACGTGATGGCGTCGTACACGGTCACGCTGCGCGCCGACAAGGCCGCGTACCCGGTGCTGCTGTCGAACGGCAACCTCGTCGATTCGGGCGACCTGCCCGACGGCCGACACTTCGCGAAGTGGGAAGACCCGTTCCGCAAGCCGAGCTACCTGTTCGCGCTGGTCGCGGGCAAGCTCGTCGCGATCGAGGAGAAAATCACGACCGGCTCGGGCAAGGAAAAGCTGCTGCAGGTGTGGGTCGAACCGGCCGACCTCGACAAGACACGTCATGCGATGGACTCGCTGATCCACTCGATCCGCTGGGACGAGAAGCGCTTCGGCCTCGAGCTCGATCTCGACCGCTTCATGATCGTCGCGGTCGGCGATTTCAACATGGGCGCGATGGAGAACAAGGGGCTCAACATCTTCAACACGAAGTACGTGCTGGCGAACCCCGAGACCGCGACCGACACCGACTTCGCGAACATCGAATCGGTGGTCGGCCACGAGTACTTCCACAACTGGACCGGCAACCGCGTGACCTGCCGCGACTGGTTCCAGCTGAGCCTGAAGGAAGGCCTGACGGTGTTCCGCGACCAGGAATTCTCGGCCGACATGGCCGCGGGCGACGACATCGAATCGGCGGCCCGCGCGGTCAAGCGCATCGAGGACGTGCGCGTGCTGCGCCAGTTGCAGTTCGCCGAGGATGCGGGCCCGATGGCCCACCCGGTGCGCCCGGAGAGCTTCGTCGAGATCAACAACTTCTACACGATGACCGTCTACGAGAAAGGCTCGGAAGTCGTGCGGATGTACCAGACGCTGTTCGGCCGCGACGGCTTCCGCAAGGGGATGGACCTGTACTTCAAGCGCCACGACGGCCATGCAGTGACCTGCGACGACTTCCGTCACGCGATGGCCGACGCGAACGGGCGCGATCTCGCGCAGTTCGAGCGCTGGTACAGCCAAGCCGGCACGCCGCGCGTGTCGGTGCGCACCGCGTACGACGCGGCCGCGCGCCGCTATACGGTCACGCTCGCGCAGGGTTACGGCGACGCTTCGCCGGCCGCGCGCGAAACGCAGCAAGGGCCGCTCTTGATTCCGTTCGCGATCGGCCTGATCGGTCGCGACGGCCGCGACCTGCCGCTGCGTCTCGACGGCGAAGCCGCCGCTGCAGGCACGACGCGCGTGCTCGACTTCACCGACACCGAGCAGACCTTCACGTTCGTCGACGTACCGGAGCAACCGCTGCCGTCGCTGCTGCGCAATTTCTCGTCGCCGGTGATCGTCGAGTACGACTACAGCGACGACGACCTCGCCTTCCTGCTCGCGCACGACAGCGATCCGTTCAACCGCTGGGAAGCCGGCCAGCGCCTCGCGACGCGCGCGCTGCTGACGCTCGCCGCGCGTGCGGCCGCGAACGAGCCGCTCACGCTCGGCGAGAACTTCGTCGCCGCATTCCGCCGCGTGCTGACCGACGCGACGCTGTCGCCGGCGTTCCGCGAACTCGCGCTGACGCTGCCGTCGGAAACCTACCTCGCCGACCAGATGGCGGAAGCCGATCCGGCTGCCGTGCATCGAGCGCGCCAGTTCGTGCGCCGCCAGCTCGCCAACGCGCTGCGCGCCGACTGGCTCGCCGCAATCGAGCAGCACCAGACGCCCGGCGCCTACGAACCGACGCCGGAGGCCTCCGGCCGCCGCGCGCTGAAGAACCTCGCGCTCGCGTATCTCGCCGAACTCGAGGATCCGGCCGATGCCGTGCGCCTCGCGACTGCGCAATACGATGCGGCGAACAACATGACCGATCGCGCGGCGGCGCTCGGCGCGCTGCTGTCCGCCGCGGCCGCCGGCACGAACGAACCGGCCGAGCACGCGCTCGACGATTTCTATCGCCGCTTCGAGAAGGAAGCGCTCGTGATCGACAAGTGGTTCGCGATGCAGGCCGCGCAACGCGGTACGCCCGCGCAGCCGACGCTCGCGAAGGTCCGCAAGCTGCTCGCGCACCCCGCGTTCAACCTGAAGAATCCGAACCGCGCACGCTCGCTGATCTTCAGCTTCTGCGCGGCCAACCCCGCGCAATTCCACGCGGCGGACGGCTCGGGTTACGCGTTCTGGGCCGAACAGGTGCTCGCGCTTGACGCGATCAACCCGCAGGTCGCGGCGCGCCTCGCCCGCTCGCTCGAACTGTGGCGCCGCTTCACGCCGGCACTGCGCGACCGGATGCGCGAAGCGCTCGAGCAGGTCGCCGCCGGTGCGAAATCGCGCGACGTGCGCGAGATCGTCGAGAAGGCGCTCGCGTAACGCCCTCGCCCGCATCGCGCCTGCGCGATACAGCCGGTGCCGCCCGTCGCGGCACCGGCTTTTTTTACGTGTGACTACTGCCGGACCCGCGCGCAATCGCGGGGTCTGACCGCGCCGCCTGCCGCCGCGACAACGCGCGTCCCGCCCGTCTCCCCCTCCGGAAACCGGGCCGGGGCGGCCGCCCGGTCATGTAACCGGACGAAAAAACCCGGCGGTACGCGAGGCGCGACGGGTAAAATTGCGGCCATTCAAGGATTCTTTGGCCTTCTGGAGTCTGTCATGTCCATTGCCCGCCGCACCACGCTGTCGAAGTTCCTGATCGAACAGCAACGTGAGACCAACAACCTCCCCGCCGACCTGCGCCTGCTGATCGAAGTCGTCGCACGCGCGTGCAAGGCGATCAGCTACAACGTGTCGAAGGGCGCGCTCGGCGAAGCGCTCGGCACCGCCGGCAGCGAGAACGTCCAGGGCGAAGTGCAGAAGAAGCTCGACATCCTGTCGAACGAGATCCTGCTCGACGCGAACGAATGGGGCGGCAACCTCGCCGCGATGGCATCGGAAGAAATGGAAACGTTCTTCCCGATCCCCGCGAACTACCCGCGCGGCGAATACCTGCTCGTGTTCGATCCGCTCGACGGCTCGTCGAACATCGACGTGAACGTGTCGATCGGCACGATCTTCTCGGTGCTGCGCTGCCCGGACGGCAAGCAGGCAACCGAGGAATCGTTCCTGCAGCCCGGCACCCAGCAGGTCGCGGCCGGCTACGCCGTGTACGGCCCGCAGACGGTGTTCGTACTGACGACCGGCAACGGCGTGAACTGCTTCACGCTCGACCGCGAAGTCGGCTCATGGGTGCTCACGCAGAGCAACATGCAGATTCCGGCCGACACGCGTGAATACGCGATCAACGCATCGAACGCGCGCCACTGGTACGACCCGGTCAAGCGCTACGTCGACGAACTGAACGCCGGCAAGGACGGCCCGCGCGGCGACAACTTCAACATGCGCTGGATCGCATCGATGGTTGCCGACGTGCACCGGATCCTGAACCGCGGCGGCATCTTCATGTACCCGGCCGACAAGCGCACGCCCGATCGTCCGGGCAAGCTGCGCCTGATGTACGAAGCGAACCCGATGTCGTTCATCGTCGAACAGGCAGGCGGTGCCGCGACGACTGGCACGCAGCGCATCATGGAAGTGCAGCCGACGGGCCTGCACCAGCGCGTGCCCGTGTTCCTCGGTTCGAAGAACGAAGTCGAGCGTGTGACGGGTTACCATCAGGAAAAGCAATAAATTTGCGCTGCAGCACTAGACAGGGTCGCGCGACGTACGTACAATCGCGCCTCTCGATGTGACCCCAACGGGTCGCATCGCAGTGAAACGAAGCGGGAAGTTTGCCAAGTCGATGAGTTTCGCGAAACAGCAGCAGCAAGCTGAAAAAAATTCGCAAAACCTATTGCCAAGATTTCAAATTTCACCTTATAATTTCGTTTCTCTGATGCCGGTGTAGCTCAGTTGGTAGAGCAGCGCATTCGTAATGCGAAGGTCGTAGGTTCGACTCCTATCTCCGGCACCAAGTTATAAAGGGCTGACAAGCATTGCTTGTCAGCCCTTTTCTCATTCCGGGCGCCAAATCGTGCGCCACCCTCCTTCTGCCCGCGTCCGCTCCGCTTGCGGGCGTCACCCGACTCCCGCGCCGCACCACGCCGATCACAATCGACAGACCGATCAGCCCTCTCCGAACATCATGCTCACCTGGCGTCTCGAGCGACCGAACTCACCGGGCAACTGGACGTATCGCGTGCGGCGCGCCTCGACGCCGTGATCGGCGACAGCGGATTGAACGCATTCGCAGCCGGAGTGCTGAAGCTGTTCGACGACGCGCTGTCGGTCGTGCAATGCACGATCTTCGCGTACGAGTTCGGACGCATCAACCGCCCCTCAAGAAACCGCATGATGACGGATACCGAACGCAACACGCTCGACACCGACCCCGGCCGCACGATGACGCGGATCGCTGAAGCCGATGGGTCGCGCTTTCTCACCCGCTTCGCCCTGCTGTCGATCGAGACGATCGGCGATGCCACGACCGTCGCACGGCCGATCGCAGACGCAAGCGACGGATTGCCCGACGCGGGCATGCAGGCATCGACGCGCGAACGATGACGCTCATGGCCGACCGCCTTCACCGGCGCCCCGTTCTTACAGATCCATTTCGTCACGCATTGCCCGTACGCGAGCGTCGCCGTACGCAGACGAATTCTCTGGAAAATCCCGTTAAGGGTGCATAACATTACTTAACGATTCCGACCCGTCTATCGCGGTACATTGCGTGGGCGGCACGGCGGGTCGCGATGCCGCATTCATTCAGCTTGCGGCGACACAGCCGACGTCCGGTCATTCGATACAACTCAAGGAGAGGACAACCATGGCTCATGGCTTGATTATGTGGCTCATCATCGGCGCGATCGCCGGCTGGCTTGCCGGCTTGCTCGTCAAGGGCGGCGGCTTCGGGCTGATCGTCGACATCATCGTCGGGATCGTTGGCGCGGTGATTGGCGGCTGGCTCGCCGGGCTGCTCGGCATCAGCATCGGCAGCGGCTTCATCGGTTCGGTGATCGTCGCGGTCGTCGGCGCGGTGATCCTGCTGTTCGTGATCCGGCTATTCAAGCGAGCGGCCTGACACTTCTCTCCACGCGCCTTCGGGCGCGTTTTCGCATCAGGGCGGCGCGCGGCCCGTTCGCCGCGCGCCGTCGGCCCGTTCAGCGCTCCGCGCGCCGCAACCAGTTCTCGAGCACGTCTGCCGTCAGCAATCCGCTGCGCGCTTCGCGTGCGCCATCGCACCCGATCCACACGGTGCGTGGCATTTCCCCTCTCCATCCCGCATCGAGCGCCGCGCGCAGACGCTCGGGCATCGGCTCCGCGTTCGCGTACTGCGCGACCTGCGGCGGCAATTTCATCTGCGCGAGCGCATGCGAGATGGCCGCGCCGTTGTCGTCGTACGCGTCCGTCGCGACCATCGCGAGTTGTACGTCCGGATGACGACGCTGCCACGCAACCGGATGCGCGGCGTTCTCGCGACAGTATCCGCAATCGAGCGACCAGATCCCGACCGCCAGCGGCCGCTCGTGCGCGGCCGCATACAGGCGCGCGACGTCGGCCGCCCGCAGCGGCCACAGTTCGCCGCCGGCCTACGCGGACACGCTCGCGAGCACGATGCCCGGCAACGCGAACCACAGCGCGCCGCCTGCCGCGAGCGATCTCACAGCGACCATTTCAGTTCTCCATAGAAAGTACGACCCGGATACGGATGGAACACGTAGTAGCGTCGATCCGTCAGGTTGTCGATGCCGAGCGACGCGGTCCAGTGACGGTCGAAACGGTAGCGCGCCTTCAAGTCGACGACCGTGAACGAACTCGTGCCCCCGTAGACATCCGGGTTCACGTCGCTGTTGTCGAGCGTGTTGAACTGGCGGCCCGAGTAGCGCACGCCAACGCTCGCAAGCCAGTGTTCGTCGAAGCGATACGACGCGAGCAGGTTCGCACGCATGCGCGGAATTCGCGGAAAGCGCGAGCCGACATACGCGGGATTCGCGGCATCGGCAAGGATCTGTGCGTTGCTCGCCGACACGTTCGCGTCGAGATTGAGCCCGCGCAGCCCGACGTTCTCGCCGCTGAACGCGAGTTCGACGCCGCGCACACGCACACGATCGACGTTCGAGATATTGGTCACCGTCGTCGCGCCCGAGACCGTCGTCTGGCTGTAGATCGAATCGCGCAGGTCGCTCTGGAACACGCTGGCACGCACGACGCCGACACCCACGTCGCGTTCGGCCGTGAAGTCCCAGTCGATCGCCTTTTCCGGCCGCAGGTTCGGGTTGTTGTTGACGATCGCGTTGTTCGAGATCGTGCCCTGGAACAGTTCGCCGACCGTCGGGAAACGCGTGCCGGTCGCGAACGACAGCCGGAAGCGCCAGACGTCGGTCGCATCCCATTGCAGCGCGACTTTCGGCGACAGCGCGTTCGCGCTCCGGTCCGCGTAGCCGAGCGTGCCCGTTGCATTGCCGAGCGCGCCCCCGTACGCATCCCAGCGCTCGTAGCGCAGCCCCAGCGTCGCGAGCCAGCCCGGCGCGAAGCGCCACGCGTCCTGTCCGAACAGCGCCTGCGTGCGCGTGTCGCCACGATAGACGCTCGACAGCGACGTGGTCGGCCCGGCCAGCCAGTCGGCCGTGTTGTACGTGATGTTGCGCAGGAAGTAGTTGTCGTAGTGATAGCCGAACGTGAACGTATGGCCCTTCACTTCCGGCGCCTCGGCCTTCAGGTCAAGCGTGCGCCAGCCGGTGCCGTCGCCCTGGAACAGCGTGCCTGCGCCGCCCTGCACGGTCGACGCCGAGCGCTGCACGTCGCGCGACACGTCGTACGCGGATACGACGCCCGACAGGCGCCAGCCGGAATCGAGCCGGCCGTTCAGTCCGAGCGCGTACAGCCAGTTCTCCTGGTCGCCACGCTGCGGCGCGAACGCGTTCGGCGCGACGGTCATGTTCTGGCCGCCGATCGACACATTGCCGCCGTAGACCGGATTGCCGGCCGCATCGCGCAGAAAGGTCTCGCCGTGCTGCCGGTAATGGTTCTCCCAATGCCCGAGCGTGAGCGTTGCATCGACGTGGTCGGTAAACGCATAGCCCATCCGGACCGTCTCGTTGAGCTGCTCGGTCCGCTCGATCGTCTGCGCGCCGACGATGGTCCGCAGCCGGCCGTTGGGCCCGATGTCGGTCGCGGCGCCCGTCACGGGCACGGCAATGCCGAGCTTCGGGTTGTACGCCGAATTGGGGCTCGCATACTGCATCGGCTGACTGTTGTTCTCGAGCCGGTCGAGCGACAGCGCGAACCAGAACCGGCCAACGCGGTTCGCGATCCGCGCGGTCTGGTGATTGCCGCCGAAGCTGTCCGCGAATCCGTAGCCGTCGTGGTAGCGCTGCGTGAAGAACTGCGTCGACAGCGACGCCTCGAGCTTTTCCGGGCGACGCGTCGTGAGCAGCACGGTCGAGCCGATCGAGTTGCCCGGATACAGCGCGGAAAACGGGCCATAGAGCACGTCGACGCGCGCGATATCGTCGGGCGGAATCAGCGACCAGCGCGGCGGGTACGCGTAGCTCGAGCCGAGCAGGTTCGACAGCAGCACGCCGTCGGCATAGACGAGTCCGCGCGCGCTCTGCAGTTCGTTGAAGTCGCGGCCCGCGAACACGCTGTTGCGGTCGCCGATATAGCGCTTGCGGACCATCAGGTTCGGCGCGTACTTCAGCGCGTCCTCGGTGGTGACGTTGGTGTGCGATTCGATCTGCTCGCGCGTGATCGACGTGACGACGGCCGGCGTATCCGGATCGACCGGTTGCCGCTGCGCGGTCACGCTGACGGCGGTCAGCGTATCGCCGGCCGCCGGCGCCGGCGGCACGGGTGCGACAGCCGAAGCGGGAGCGGCGGCATCGGTAGCACGCTCGGCGCCACCGCGCGCATCGTCGGTTGAGGCCGCATGAGCGGCAGACCACGCGAATGCGGCCGCGCATGCGAGCGCGAGCCGGCCGCGCGACGGCCGCGCGGCGAAGGGAGAGGACATGAATGAATTCCTGAAAACGTGATCGGACGCCGCCGGACGCGAGCGCGCACCGCGCACGGACGGCGCGGCACGCGGCCCGGCCGCGGACGGCACGCGCGCCACCGGGGCGCGCGGACGACATCAATCAGATCGGAGCGTTTTCAGGCGGGGCGCGAGGCTGCGCGAAACGGATGCCCTTGCGGGGAAATTCGGGAATGGCCGGCGCGGCCGCGCGATAGGCGAACGTCCGCACGAAGCCCGGCAACACGGGCAGGCTCGACCCGAGCGCCACGTTCGCCGCGAAGCCCGGACAGTACACGCAGTGCGGCACGCCGGCATGGTCGAACGACGACGCATCGTGATCGCCGCCCGCCTGTGCGAGCACGACCTGGCGGGCGCCCGCTGCACTGCACAACTCGAGCGTGAGCTCGCCGGCGCCGCTCGATGCAAGACGCGCATAGCCGATGACGGGCGACAGTACGTTCAGTACCAGCGCCAGCCATACGAGGCCGATCCATCGCGTCGTTCGTTTCATCGCGGTCCAGAAAAAGTGCGCGCAAGTATAACAAGCGGGCCGATTGTTGCCGATTCCGCACGATGCAATAGTCGGCATCACAGCGCGCGTCGGAGCGCATGTACCGTTAATACAACAGAGACAAAATCTAACGATTCGCCACTGGCATAAATTCAAGCGCGAGGTTGATAATCATCGAACCTGCTGGAGAAATGACCATGGACGAAAGACCAACCCGCATGCCACCGCCGGAGCAAGTGATGAGCCCGGATCCGGAACCCGTCGGCGTGGAATTCCTCGCCGAATTGCCTGACCACGTGCGGGCATTCTTCGACGAGCAGCACAGGCTGTACTCGCCGAAGTGAACGCCTGTTCGGTTCTGTAACCGCTACGTGTCGATCATCGCTATCGTGCGGTTCATCGCTGCGCATCGCGCGCAATTCGCCTCGCACCCGGGCCGCAACAGCCTGACGGTGCCTGATCAGCTCGCCTGCTGATTCTCCGGTCGCTGCGCTACGCCGCGCGACTGTCTTCGTCTATCCTTCTGGTTTTCCACCGTCAGCCCGCTCCGGGTCTCCCGATCGTTCCGATGAAGCAAGCCATTCGTGCCAGCCTCGCTGTCGCCGCGCTCGGCGTCGCCCTCATTTCGTCCCCGCGCGTCGCCAATGCGGACGGTGACGACACCGCCCTCACCAACATCGTCGCGCTCGCGTCGCAGCGCCTCGCGCTCGCCGAACCGGTCGCTCGATGGAAATGGGCAAATCACAAGGCAATCGAGGACCGGCCGCGCGAGGCGGAACTGCTCGTATCGGTCGAGAGGCGCGCGGCACAGGCCGGCGTCGATCCCGCGTTCGCACGAACGTTCTTCGAGGATCAGATCGCCGCGAGCAAGGACGTGCAGAACGCGCTGTTCGCGACCTGGCGCGCGACGCGGCCGCCGGAAGGCACGCCGCCCGACCTCGCGACCAGCACGCGCCCGGCGCTCGACCGGCTGACGCAGAAAATGCTCGCGGGGCTCGCGCAGGTTGCACCGCTGCGCGATGCGCCTGATTGCCAGGCGCGGCTCGCGCGCAGTATCGCCAACTGGAAGACGCTCACGCGCTACGACTCCACGCAAACGCAGGCACTCGACACCGCGCTGTCACACGTCTGCACGGCCGGCGGCGCAAGCGCAATCGGCTGACGACAGCGGGCGCGGGTCGCACGACCGCGCCTGATCAACCCGCCTGCCCCGCAGGCGTAAGCGCGGCGAGCGGAATCAGTTGCAGGCCGCGCGCGAGATGCGTCTGCAGCAGGCGGTGGGTGAAGGGTTCGAACGCACCGTCCGTCCCGTCGGCTGCGAGCTGCGCGGCCGCGTCGAGCGATTCCGCGGCGCCGAGATAGCGCCAGCCATCGATCACATGAAACAGGCGGCGCTCGCCGCTCGCCTCGAACGCGACGGCGCCTTCGAACGGCCAGGGCGCAACGCCGGCACGGGCGTCGGCCGCGGTGCGCCGGTTGTACGACGGCCGCAGCCGGGCGATCCATTGCGCTTCGGCGAGCATCGCCCCCAGTTCGTTGCCGGTCTCGCGCCATTCGATGCGCCGCACCTGCTGCGCAAGCCGCATTTCCTTCGACGAACGGCGCTCGCCGGTCAGCAACGCACGCAGCCGTTGCCGCACACGCACGCTGCGGCCAACATACAGCGGCACGTCCTCCGCCCCGAACAGTGCGTACGCACCGCATCCGGCCGGCGCAGTATCGAGCCAGGCTTCGGTCAGGTCGCCGCCCAGGCGGAAGTGGCGCGTCGTGCGCGCGATCTGGTCGCGCAGCCGCTCGAGCGGCACGATGTCGTGCAACAGGCGCCAGAACTGCCACAGCAGGTCGGCATCCGCCAGCGCCCGGTGACGGGCAGCCGGCACGAGGCCGTGACGTTCGATCAACGCGTCGAGCCCGTGCCGCGATTCACGCGGGAACAGCGCTCGAGACAGCCGCACCGTACACAGCACATCGGGATTGAACGCGAAGCCGGCGCGCTCGAATTCGGCCCGCAGGAAGCCGCGATCAAAGCTCGCGTTGTGCGCGACGAAAAGCTTGCCGTCGAGCCGCTCGAACAACGCCGGCGCCAGCGACGCAAATGACGGTGCGTCGCGCACCATCTCGTCCGAAATACCCGTCAATTGCTGGATGAACGGCGGAATCGGCTGCCCCGGATTGACGAGCGTCGTCCATGTCGACACGCCGAACGGGCCGATTTCGACCACGCCGACTTCGGTGATGCGGTGTTCGGCGGGCGAGCCGCCAGTGGTTTCAAGGTCGACGAAAACGAGCGGCTGTTCGCTGGCGGGATCGGACGGACGGGGAGAATCGGACATGAAAAGACGGGGAAACGATGCTTCCGTGAGTATGCACCGGCATCCCCGTTCGCGGCCAGCCCGAACCGGAATGTTCCGTCCCCGGAAAACAAAAAGCCCCCGCAATGCGGGGGCCGGACGTGATCGGCAATGCGTGGCGCGTCAGACCGCCTGGATATTCGCTGCCTGCTTGCCTTTCGGCCCGACTTTCACGTCGAACGAAACACGCTGGTTTTCCTTCAGCGTCTTGAAGCCGTCCATCTTGATTTCGGAAAAGTGTGCAAACAAATCTTCACCACCATTGTCCGACGTAATAAAGCCGAAACCTTTAGCATCGTTAAACCATTTCACGATACCGGTATCCATGTCTTCGTTCCCCACTCGATTAGATCAAAAAAGCTATTTTTATAGCCGTTTCCCGAAATCCCGAAACATTGCGCCAGCACCCGCACCAGCACGCCGCCCGAGGACGGTGTGCTGACTTTATAAATTGGACAATCCGGGTGCGTCAAGGAAATTTTTGACTATCGTTTTATCAAAAAATCGCTAATGCCATTGGAATCGGTACACCATCGCTTTTTATTAATTGATTCGCATCAAAAACCTGTCAATATTACCGGGATCATAGTTCCGATATTTTCAACCGTGAAATTCCTACCGGGGACAAATCTGATCGGTAAAATCCTCGGGTTTTTTCCGGGTTGCGGAAATCCTGGGACCTTGCGATGCTCACTTAACGTCGGAAGGAAGGAGAAGGTCATGTGGCTGGACGGAATCAAGCGCTTCGCGAGCCGGCTCGGGCGCGTACGCCGCAAGTCCCGCGCGCTGGTCGAGTCCGCGTCCTCGCACGAAGCGCCGTGCGACACCGAATTCGATACGACCTGGCACGGCGATCACTGGCAGAACCTGCTCTCATCGCCGCTCGATGCCCGTCACTACGTGATGGAAGACTGGACATACACGCCGCCCCCCAACGAAGCCAAGGAGGCCGCGCCTGCGGCCAAGCGCAAGCGGCGCTCGTTCGCGCAATAGCGCGCGGGCAGACGGGGCAAAAAAAAAGCGCGACTGGGAAGTCGCGCCGACAAAGGTTTGGAGATCTTTTCCGTCAACGAAAAAGTCTGCTTCGGAAAGCAGAGATCGCAGTATAGCGAGAGAACAACCTTTCATTAGTCATGCTCCACACAAACCTCTATTGCCGATGTGTCAATAATCGGACTACGACCATCCCCGTCTGCTACTGACTGCCTGTCGCGATCGCGCAACGCCCATTGCGCACTCCTGATTGCCCTTTTCCTTCGCTGCACCGCCGCAAACCCTTGATGGACAATCGTTTGCGCTGCCTTATCGATCTTTGCGGATTACAAAATATATTATTGCTTAAAGCGGATCCTTCCCCCACTCCAAGCACTCCGTACACTGCAGATGGCTTTTTGATAAGCGCAGCGCCGCTCTGCCGGACCGGCCGCAACGTCAAGCAAAACATGCCAGTCCGCAGCAGGTTCGATCGACATCATCCTGTTTGGAGACAGATCCATGAAAAAAACCCTGATCGTCATCGCGTTGTCGGGGGTATTCGCTACGGCAGCTCATGCCCAAAGCAGCGTGACGCTCTATGGCCTGATCGACGCAGGCATCACCTACACGAACAATCAGGGCGGCCATAGCGCCTGGCAGGAAACAAGCGGTTCGGTCAACGGCAGCCGCTGGGGCTTGCGCGGCACCGAAGATCTCGGCGGCGGCCTGAAAGCGATCTTCACGCTGGAAAATGGTTTCGGCATCAATAACGGCGCGCTGAAACAGAGCGGCCGGGAATTCGGCCGGCAAGCATTTGTCGGCCTCGCCAACGACAGCTACGGTTCGCTGACGCTGGGCCGGCAGTACGACAGCGTCGTCGACTATCTCGGGCCGCTATCGCTGACCGGTACCCAGTACGGCGGCACGCAGTTCGCCCACCCGTTCGACAACGACAACCTGAACAACTCGTTCCGGATCAACAACTCGGTCAAGTATCAGAGCGCGAACTACGGCGGCCTCAAGTTCGGTGCGTTGTACGGGTTCTCGAACTCGACCGCTTTCGCGAACAACCGCGCCTATAGCGGCGGCGTGTCGTACAGCTACCTGGGCTTCAACTTCGCCGCGGCCTATTTGCAGCTGAACAGCGACGTGAATGCGCTCGCGCAGGCGGTGTCCGATCCGGGCGCAGTGACCGGCGAATGGACCTTCGCATCGCGCGTGCAGCGCACTTGGGGCGCCGGCCTGAATTACGGGTTCGGCCCGGCCACGGTCGGCTTCGTGTTCACGCAAACGCGCCTGACCGGCATCCGGGCAATCAGCGCGGGGCAGTCCGGCGTGTCCGGCGGCATCACGGGCCTCGGCGGAACCGCGCGCTTCAGCAACTACGAACTCAACGGACGCTACGCGCTGACACCGGCGCTGTCGCTCGCCGGCTCCTACACGTATACGCAGGGCCGCCTGGCCGGCGACAAGCCGACCTGGCACCAGTTCAACCTGCAAGCCGACTATGCACTGTCGAAGCGCACCGATGTCTACCTGCAGGGCGAGTTCCAGAAGGTCAACAACGACGGCCTCGACCTCGGCGCCAATATCAACGGGCTGGGCGCCGCGTCATCGACCAACAAGCAGATCGCGGTCACGGCCGGCTTGCGCCACCGCTTCTAAGCGGTCGGCACATCGGCCACACGCCGGATGACGAAGCGCCCCATCGGGGCGCTTTTTCTTTGTCGCGCTGCGCCGTGCGCCGCTCAGGCGTTACCCGGCGCCGGGTAACGGACGTCGAGCACTTCGATCGGTTGCGGGCCGGCCGGCGTCATCAGCATCACGGTATCGCCGATCTTCGCCTTGATCAGTGCGCGCGCGACCGGCGAAATCCAGCTGACGCAGCCGCGATCGAGATCGACCTCGTCGATCCCGACGATCGTGATCGTGTGATCCTCGCCGTCCGGCGTCTCGTAATCGACCGTTGCGCCGAAAAACACCTGGTCGACGTTCTCCTGCCGGCTTGCATCGACCACTTCGGCCAGATCGAGCCGCTTCGTCAGGAAGCGGATGCGGCGATCGATCTCGCGAAGCCGCCGCTTGCCGTAGATATAGTCGCCGTTCTCCGACCGATCGCCGTTCGACGCAGCCCAGGACACGAGCCGCACGACCTCGGGACGCTCGACGTCGATCAGGTTCAGCAGCTCGTCCCGCAGCCGCTTGTGGCCAGCCGGCGTGATGTAGTTCTTCGCACCCGCCGGGATCGCTGGCTGGGCCTGGTCGAGCTCGTCGTCGTCGCCGTCCGACTCTTTGACAAACGCCTTGTTCATGATGCGGATTCAACATGGATGACTGATGCTCCAAGGGTACACGAAGGGCGCCCCGGCAAGGCCGTGCTGAACAATTCGCGAATAAGGCTTCCCTTTTTATACAACCCTGCTATAATTTCGCTTCTGCGTGCGGCTGTAGCTCAGTTGGATAGAGTACTTGGCTACGAACCAAGGGGTCGTGGGTTCGAATCCTGCCAGCCGCGCCACTTTTTCGAGGGCCTTCGGAACCGAAGGCCCTTTCAGTTCGAAGCAGTAGAAGTTTTGTTTTGCGTGCGGCTGTAGCTCAGTTGGATAGAGTACTTGGCTACGAACCAAGGGGTCGTGGGTTCGAATCCTGCCAGCCGCGCCACTTTTTTGGGGGCCTTCCCATCGCAGAAGGTTCCGACAGTCAAGCAGTACCGTTTTGCGTGCGGCTGTAGCTCAGTTGGATAGAGTACTTGGCTACGAACCAAGGGGTCGTGGGTTCGAATCCTGCCAGCCGCGCCACCTTAAAAGGGCTTTCCTCCGGGAAAGCCCTTTTTCTTTTCCGCCTGCCCTTCCCTTGCTCACGGCCCGGCAACGCACGGTTGCGTGGCGCCCCTTTTCGGAAGGACGTCGACCACACCGCACGCTCGCCTCTCCGGCAGCCCAAATGAAAACGGCGGCCACTGGCCGCCGTCGATCGATCGCCCACGCGGGCCAAGCGTCAATAATCCTGCCGCTCGCGCTCGATGCGCATGCCACCGTCGTGGCGCGCATGCGCACCGTCGTCGGTCGAACGCTCGCGCATGATCCGCATCACGTCCGGATTGGTTCGCACGCGCCGCATCACGTTCGCGAGATGCACACGGTCGCTGACCTGGATCACGAAGCGCAGCACCGTCGATTCGTGCGTCAGATCCTCATCCATCGCGATATGCACGATATTCGCATCGGCCGACGTGATATCCGCCGCCACGCGCGCAAAGATACCCTTCGTGTTCTTCACGAGCGCCTTCACCGCGACATCGAACAGGCGGCCCGGCTGCGGCGCCCATTCGACGTCGATCCAGCGGCCCGGATCGCGGCGATGGATACGCTGGGCCACGCGGCAATCGGTCGTATGAATCGCCATCCCCAAACCGATGCCGATATAACCCATGATCGCGTCGCCCGGAATCGGCCGGCAGCATGCCGACAGTTGCACGGACATCCCTTCGGTGCCGGTAATCACGACCGGCGGCGCATGGTGCGCCGGATGCCGCTCGGACTTCGGCAGATCGTCGTCCGCGTCGCGGCCGCTCATCAGCACCTCGATGCGCTTGGCCATCACCGCAGCCACGCGGCGGCCGAGGCCGATGTCCGCGAAGATTTCCTGACGGCTCTTGTTACCCGTCCACTGCACGAGCTTCTCCCACACTTCCGGCTCGACATCGGCCAGCGCGAGACCGTAGCCCTTCAGGCTCTGGTCGACCAGCCGCTCGCCAAGCTGCACCGATTCGTTCAGGCGCATCGTCTTCAGGTAGTGACGGATCGCCGAGCGCGCCTTGCCGGTACGCACGAAGCCAAGCCATGCGGGGTTCGGCTTCGAATACGGCGCCGTGATCACCTCGACGATGTCGCCGCTCTTCAGCTCGGTGCGCAACGGCAGCAGTTCGTTGTTGATCTTCACGGCAACGCACTGGTTGCCGAGATCGCTGTGGATCGAATACGCGAAATCGAGCGCCGTCGCACCGCGCGGCAGCGCCATGATCTTCGACTTCGGCGTGAACACGTAGACCGCGTCGGGGAACAGGTCGATCTTCACGTGCTCGAGGAATTCGCTCGAATCGCCGGCTTCGCTCTGGATGTCGAGCAGCGACTTCAGCCACTGGTGCGCGCGCTTCTGCACGTCGCTGAGATCCGCGCTGCCGTTCTTGTACAGCCAGTGCGCGGCGACCCCCGCCTCGGCGATCTCATGCATCTTGCGCGTGCGCACCTGGAACTCGATCGGCGCGCCGAACGGGCCGACGAGCGTCGTGTGCAGCGACTGATAGCCGTTGATCTTCGGGATCGCGATGTAGTCCTTGAACTTGCCGGGCACGGGCTTGTACAGCGCGTGCAGCGCACCGATGCACGTGTAGCAGTCGAGCGGGCTGTCGACGACGACGCGAAAGCCGTACACGTCGAGCACCTGCGAGAACGACAGCTGCTTGTCGCGCATCTTGCGGTAGACGCTGTAGATGGTCTTTTCACGGCCGGTGATCTCGGCGTCGATCTTCGCATCGGCCATCGCACGCTGCGCGGCCTCGAGGATCTTGCTGATCACTTCGCGGCGGTTGCCGCGCGCGGCCTTCACGGCCTTCTCGAGCGTCGCGTAGCGATGCGGGTTGAAGTTCGCGAAGCTCATGTCCTGCAGCTCGCGATACGTGTTGTTCAACCCGAGGCGGTGCGCGATCGGCGCGTAGATGTCGAGCGTTTCCCGCGCGACGCGGCGGCGCTTTTCCATCGGCACCGCGCCGAGCGTGCGCATGTTGTGCAGCCGGTCGGCGAGCTTGACGAGAATGACGCGCACGTCGCGCGCCATCGCGAGCAGCATCTTGCGGAAATTTTCCGCCTGCGCTTCCTCGCGGCTGCGGAACTCCATCTTGTCGAGCTTCGACAGGCCGTCGACCAGCTCTGCGACCTTCGGACCGAACCGTTCGGCCAGCTCGTTCTTGGTCACGCCCTGGTCTTCCATCACGTCGTGCAGGAGCGCCGCCATGACGGCCTGCGCGTCGAGCTTCCAGCCGGCGCAGATTTCCGCGACGGCGACGGGATGGGTGATATAGGGTTCGCCGCTCTGGCGATATTGACCGAGGTGGGCTTCGTCACTGAAGTGGAACGCCGCCTTGACCTCTTTGATTTCCTCCGGAGGAAGATACTCGGCAAGCGCGGCGGTCAGTTTCGCGATCGAAACGACGCCGTGCTTGCGAGGCTGCTCCGGTGTGGCGGTCGGCCCGAACAGATGCCGGAAGGACTGTTCGAGGACCGCGTCGATGTACTGGCGCGCAGGCGACTGGGCCGTGGCTTCGGTGGTCGAATCCGCGGAGGCGGACGATGGGGTGGTGCTCATATTCGCCTCCAGGTCGAGTCGTTGCGCGCGTGGATTACATGGCTGGAACGGGCCGGATGCGCGTTACACCGGCACCTTCTTCAGCATCTCGACACCGACCTGACCGGCAGCGATTTCGCGCAGCGCGACGACGGTCGGCTTGTCGCGGCTTTCGATCTTCGGCGTATGGCCTTGCGCGAGCTGCCGCGCGCGATAGGTGGCGGCGAGCGCCAGTTCGAAGCGGTTCGGGATTTGCTTCAGGCAGTCTTCGACGGTAATGCGAGCCATGTTGGTAATTCCTTCTGAATATAGTGCTTATTCTACCTTATGTCCCTCGTCCCCCGCGTCATTCCGCGTGGGGCAGATGGATGCCGAGCTCGATGAACAGCTCCGTGTGTCGCGCGTACTGCGAAGCAAAGCGCAGGCGCGTGGCCGCGACGATGCATTCGAGTTCCGCGAGCGCACGCTCGAAATTCTCGTTGATCACCACGTATTCCGCTTCGGACGCGTGTGCGATCTCGCTGCCGGCGGCAAGCAGGCGGCGCGTGATCACGTTCGGTTCGTCCTGGCCGCGCTTCTTCAGGCGCTCCTCGAGCGCGTCGAGCGACGGCGGCAGGATGAAGATGCCGACCGCGTTGCGGAACTGCTTCTTCACCTGCAGCGCGCCCTGCCAGTCGATCTCGAGCAGCACGTCATGGCCGTTCTTCATCTGCTCTTCGATCCAGACGCGCGACGTGCCGTAGTAGTTGCCGTGCACTTCCGCGCTCTCGAGGAATTCGTGCGCCGCGTGACGCGCGCGGAAATCCTCGACCGTCGTGAAGTGATAATGCTGGCCGTCCTGCTCGCCCGGGCGCGGCTTGCGCGTCGTGTACGAGATCGACAGGCAGATGTCGCTGTCCTTCGACAGCAGCGCATTCACGAGCGTCGACTTGCCGGCACCCGACGGCGCGACGACCATGAACAGGTTGCCGGGATAGACGCCGCCGTGCAGCGAATGCGACGCGTGCGCGTCGCGAGTAGATTCCGTCATGTTGCTTTACTCCAGGTTTTGCACTTGCTCGCGCATCTGCTCGATCAACAGCTTGAGCGCCATCGACGCGTCGGCGAGTTCCTTCGCCGCCGCCTTCGAGCCGAGCGTGTTCGCCTCGCGATTCAGTTCCTGCATCATGAAGTCGAGACGCTTGCCGACGCGGCCGCCCTTCTCGATCACATGGCGCGTTTCGTTCAGGTGCGCGGTGAGCCGCGACAGCTCTTCCGCGATGTCGATCCGGATCCCGTACATCGTCACTTCCTGACGAATGCGCTCCGCGGCTTCCTCGCGCGTGACGATCGTCGAGCTGCCTTCGGGCGCCGCGATGCCGAGCGCCTCCTGCAGCCGTTCGACGATCTTCTGCTGGTGCTTCGCGATCAGCTCCGGCACGAGCGGCGTGATGCGTGCGACGATCGCTTCCATCTCGGTGACGTTCGTCAGCAGCATCGTCGCCAGCTGTGCGCCTTCGCGCGAGCGCACGACGACGAGCTCGCCGATCGCTTCCTTGCCGCACGCGAGCACCGCGTCGCGGATCGCTTCCGCCGACACGCCGCTCTCGGCGATCACGCCGGGCCAGCGCAGGATCTCGCCCGCGCGCAGGCGGCCGACGCCCGGGAACGTGTCGAGCACCGAGCGCTCGAGCTCGGCGAGCTGGCCGAGCGCGGACTGGTTCAGCGCGCCGGCGCCGATGCTCTGCTCACCGCGCTGCAGGTTGATGCGGATGTCGACCTTGCCGCGCGACAGCTTGTTCATCAGCATTTCGCGCAGCGCGGGTTCGCACGCGCGCACGTCGTCCGGCATCCGGAAATTCAGGTCGAGGAAGCGCGAGTTCACGGTGCGCAGTTCGACCGACACGCTGGTGCCGCCGTTGCCGGTGGCCGTCGCGAGTTCGCGCGTCGCGCTCGCGTAGCCCGTCATGCTGTAGATCATGGTTCGTCTCGCCGTCTGGGTGCCCTCGCGGGCGGGATATGTCGAGGCGCCCGGCGCATCGGAAAGCGCGGGGCGGGAAGCGCGCATTATCCCATTTTTGCGGACCACCCCGCCGGGCACGCCCGCCGTTCGGCGCTAAAATCGGGGTTTCCTCTCGTTCCGCGATTCCCACATGACGTCCTCCGTTTCCCGCCCGAGCGGCCGCCGCGCCGACGCACTGCGCAAGGTCGCCCTTACGCGCCACTACACGAAACATGCCGAAGGCTCGGTGCTGGTCGAATTCGGCGACACCAAGGTGCTCTGCACCGCGAGCGTCTCCGAACGCGTCCCAGACTTCCTGCGCGACCGAGGGCAAGGCTGGCTGACCGCCGAATACGGGATGCTGCCGCGCGCGACGCACACGCGCAGCGACCGCGAAGCCGCCCGCGGCAAGCAGACCGGCCGCACGCAGGAAATTCAGCGCCTGATCGGCCGCGCGCTGCGCGCGGTGTTCGACCTCGAGGCGCTCGGCCCGCGCACGATCCACATCGACTGCGACGTGATCCAGGCCGACGGCGGCACGCGCACGGCGAGCATCACCGGCGCGTTCGTCGCCGCACACGACGCCGTGTCGACGCTGATCGCGGCCGGCAAGCTCACGCGCTCGCCGATCACCGACCACGTCGCCGCGATCTCGGTCGGCGTGTACGAAGGCGCACCCGTGCTCGACCTCGATTACGCGGAAGATTCGCAGTGCGACACCGACATGAACGTCGTGATGACGGGCGCCGGCGGTTTCGTCGAAGTTCAGGGCACGGCCGAAGGCGTGCCGTTCTCGCGCGCCGAGATGAACGCGCTGCTCGATCTCGCGCAAGGCGGGATCGCCGAACTCGTGCAGCTCCAGAAAGACGTGCTGGGCGCCTGACATGCCGGACGACCACACCATCGCGCCGCTGTCGCGCATCGTTCTCGCGTCGAACAACGCCGGCAAGCTGCGCGAATTCACCGCGCTGTTCTCGACGGTCGGCATCGAGATCGTCCCGCAGGGCGACCTTGCCGTGCCGGAAGCGGAAGAGCCGTTCGGCACCTTCATCGAGAACGCGCTGACGAAGGCGCGCCACGCGTCGCGGCTCACCGGGCTGCCGGCCATCGCCGACGATTCGGGGCTGTGCGTGCGCGTGCTGCGCGGCGCCCCGGGCGTCTATTCGGCGCGCTACGCGCAACTCGCGGGCCGCGACAAGGGCGACGCGGCGAACAACGCGTATCTCGTCGAGCAGCTGCGCGGCGTCGACGACCGGCGCGCATACTATTGCTGCGTACTCGCGCTCGTACGCCATGCGGACGACCCCGAACCGCTGTTCGCCGAAGGGCGCTGGGCGGGCGAGATCGTCGATACGCCGCGCGGCGAGCACGGATTCGGCTACGACCCGTATTTCTACCTGCCGTCGCTCGGCGCGACGGCCGCCGAACTCGAGCCGGCCGTGAAGAACACGCACAGCCATCGCGCGCTGGCGCTGAAGGCGCTGCTGGCGCGGCTCGCGGAGGAAGCATGAGCGCGCTCGATACCCGTTCGCCAACGGAGGTTGCATGAGCCAGGCCGCGGAAACCGGCGCGCGCGTCGTCGCGACCTTCACGTCGCCCGGCCAGGTGCGGCTCACGTCGCTGCCGCCGCTCGCGCTGTATGTGCATTTCCCGTGGTGCGTGCGCAAGTGCCCGTACTGCGATTTCAATTCGCACGAGTGGAAGGGCGAGCGGTTTCCGGAAACCGAATATCTCGACGCGCTGCGCGCCGATCTCGAGCAGGCGCTGCCGCTCGTGTGGGGCCGGCAGGTGCATACGGTATTCATCGGCGGCGGCACGCCGAGCCTGCTGTCGGCGGCCGGCCTCGACCGGATGCTGTCCGACGTGCGGGCACTGCTGCCGCTCGACGCCGATGCCGAGATCACGCTCGAGGCGAATCCGGGCACGTTCGAGGCCGCGAAGTTCGCGCAGTTCCGCGCGAGCGGCGTGAATCGCCTGTCGGTCGGCATCCAGAGCTTCAACGAAACGCACCTGAAGGCGCTCGGCCGGATTCACGACACCACGCAGGCTCGCGCGGCCGTCGAGATCGCCGCGAAGAACTTCGACAACTTCAACCTCGACCTGATGTTCGCGTTGCCGAACCAGACGCTCGACGAATGTCGTACCGACATCGAGACCGCGCTGTCGTACGCGCCGCCGCATCTGTCGCTGTATCACCTGACGCTCGAGCCGAATACGCTGTTCGCGAAGTTCCCGCCGGTCGTGCCCGACGACGACGCGTCGGCCGACATGCAGGAATGGATTCACGCGCGCACGGCCGAGGCCGGTTACGGACGCTACGAAGTTTCCGCGTATGCCAGGCCGAATCATCAGTGCAAGCACAACCTGAACTACTGGCGCTTCGGCGACTATCTCGGGATCGGTGCGGGCGCACACACGAAGCTGTCGTTCCCGAACCGGATCCTGCGGCAGGCACGCTACAAGCACCCGGCAACCTTCATCGAGCAGGCGATGGCCGGCACGGCCGTACAGGAAGAGCGTGAAGTCGGCGCGCGCGACCTGCCGTTCGAGTTCATGCTGAACACGCTGCGGCTCGTCGAGGGTTTCCCCGTGCACAGCTTCGCCGAACGCACGGGCCTGCCGATGAGCACGATCGAACCGGCGCTGCAGGAAGCGGAACGACGCGGCCTGATCGCGCGCGATTTCGCGCAGATCGCACCGACACCGCTCGGCCAGCGTTTCCTCAACGACCTGCAGGAATTGTTCCTGCGCGACGATTGAAGGAATGAACCTCGCGGCATTTCGGTTACAATGCCGCCTCGTGTGGAAGCGTGGCCGAGCGGTTTAAGGCACCGGTCTTGAAAACCGGCGACGGGAAACTGTCCGTGAGTTCGAATCTCACCGCTTCCGCCAGGAAATTCGCCAAACCCCGTCCATTCACCGAATGACGGGGTTTTTTGTTGGCCCGCGCATCCTTCCCTAACGTTCCGACGCGTCGCGCCGGATGCCGTTACAATCCGGCGCTCCGATTCGCGAAACGGGAAAACCACGTCATGAAGCCCTTCATCGTCTCGTCGCTCGCTGCGCTGCTGGTTGCCGTCAGCACGCAGGCGATAGCCGACACCGCCTCCGGCAGCGATACGCAAGCGTCGTGCGCGATCGCCTACGTGACCGGCGTCGGCGGCTCGCCGCGCGGCCTGAGCGAATACCTTGCAAGTCCGTCGCCCTACAACTACCTGAAGGACAACGACCTCCAGTGCAAGGTCGGAGACGACGGACGCACGTCGAACTGCACGGGTGTGACCTACCTCCGGCACGAACAGGTCAGCGTGTACGACGATTCCGACCCGGCGACGCTGAGCGTCGTCGCGCGTGTGGAGCTCGACCACGGCCAGAAATACCCGGTGATCATCGTCGTGCAGCGCAAGGACGCGCGCTGCAAGCAATGATGCAGCGCCGCGCGCGAACCCGTCCGTCGAAACGGCACGTGCGTTCGTGCCGGGTCCCGAGCGGCACCTGAGCCACGGGCAGCGGCCCGTCGTCGCGCCACGCCGCGCTGGAAGCCTCCCGGCCGGCCGTTCGATCACCTAGAATTCGATCAACACGGCGACACGACCGCCGCCGCGTACTCGACGCCGCGCGCGCCACCCCTGCGTGCGGCACACGGAGATCGCCATGACCGAACTGTCGACACCGGCGGAACACGTCGATTACGAAGGCTTCGAGGTCCATGTCATGCCGGCCGTCGTGCCCGGTAGCGACACGCGCTACACCTACACCGGCTACGTGTGCCATCCGGGCGCGAATCCCGCGTTGCCCGGTCACGCGGTGCCGTTCCACGCGGACGGCGAGGAAAGCTTCACGAGCCTCGATGAAGCCGTCCACGAAGCCGTGCACACCGGCAAGAGCATCATCGACGGCACGCATCCCGACCTGTCGATCCTGTCGCTCGTCACGCACGGCTTCTGAACCGGGCGGCACGCATCGCTGAAGCGTGCGCCGGCGGCCGGACGGTCGTCACGTGCCTGCGTGCCACTCGCGTTCCTCGCCTTTCTTTCAACCTTGCAACACGCACGCGGGGCCGCACGCGTACGGCGGCCACGCGAGCGCGCTGTCACATGTCGCGTCACATCGCGATGCGCGAGCGCACGCCATCTCGTCATCAGCGATCGCATCGTCCGGCATCGCGCATTATGCGTTTCTCCCGATATCGGCTCGCGTCCGTGCGCCTATCATTTTTTTATAGTCACTTCTGGCTAGCCTCCCATGCGCCCCCTTCCCCGTCCGCGCGTCGACCGGCTGCGAGCAGTTGCGCTGGCCGTCGTCGCCATGCTCGCGGCGTGCACGATCACGCCGCCTCCGTCGCTGCGCTCGGTCCTGACGATTCCGTCGATCACCCGCAGCGGCAGCCTCGACCAGTACCGCGTCGAAGTCGCGCAGCGTGTCGCCGAACGTAATCCCTCCGGCATGCTGCACGGCACACCACAAGCCATGCTGCGCTCGCTCGTCGTCGTGGCCTTCACCGTCGATGGCAGCGGCCGGCTCGTCAACGCGTCCGTCTATCGCAGCAATGGCGACAGCGAAGCGGAAGCACTCGCGCTCGCGTCGCTGCGCCGCTCGGCACCGCTGCCGCCACCACCGTCGCGACTGCTCGACGGCAACGGCCGGCTCGAGTTGATGGAAGGCTGGCTCTTCAACGACGACGGTCACTTCCAGTTGCAAAGCACCGCGTCGGCGCAGGCGCAATCGATCGACTGACCGGTCGCCGCACCGCGATTGCCGGTGCGCGGGGGCGCTGGCTATAATTTTCCGCAATCGCGCGACCACCACGCCGCGCGCGCGTTCGCGCGCCCCACCCGGCATGCGAGCCGACCACGCCGGCACCGGGCGGCGGCGACGTACCCGTCTCCATCGTCGACCGGCGGGTGACGTCCGCGCCACGGCGCGCGTCCACGCCGCCACCGCATCATCCGCTCGGCTGCCCCCGGCAGGCGTCCGCCTGCTCGACCGCCCCAACGACAAAACGGAGACATCCATGTCCGCATCCCCCCCGGCCGTTGCACATGCAACCGGTTCGGCCGGCGCCGTCAGCCACCGGCGCATCGTGTTCGCGAGCTTCATCGGCACCGCGATCGAGTTCTACGATTTCTACGTGTACGCAACGGCCGCCGCGCTCGTCATCGGCCCCGTGTTCTTCCCGCACGGCTCCGCGACCGCACAGGCGCTGTCCGCGTTCGTGACGTTCGGCATCGCGTTCATCGCACGCCCGATCGGGTCGTTCCTGTTCGGACACTTCGGCGACCGCATCGGCCGCAAATCGACGCTCGTCGCGTCCCTGCTCGTAATGGGCGTGTCCACCACCGCGATCGGCTTCGTGCCCGGCTACGACGCGATCGGCACGCTCGCGCCGGTGCTGCTGTGCGTGTTGCGCTTCGGCCAGGGGATCGGCCTCGGCGGCGAATGGGGCGGCGCCGCGCTGCTCGCGACCGAGCACGCGCCGCAGGGCAAGCGCGGCTGGTTCGGGATGTTCCCGCAGCTCGGACCGTCGGTCGGCTTCCTGATGTCAAACGGCCTGTTCTTCGCGCTCGCGCTGTCGCTGTCGGACGAGCAGTTCCGCAGTTGGGGCTGGCGCATCCCGTTCCTGGTCAGTGCGGTGCTCGTCGCGCTCGGCCTGTACGTGCGGCTCAAGATCACCGAAACGCCCGCGTTCCAGGCCGCACTCGATCGCAACGAGCGCGTGCGCGTGCCGGTCGCGACACTGATCACGCAACACTGGCAGCCGACGCTGCTCGGTGCGCTTGCAATGGTCGTCTGCTACACGCTGTTCTACATCTCGACGGTGTTCTCGCTGTCGTATGGCGTGTCGACGCTGCATATTCCGCGCCAGAGTTTCCTCGGCCTGCTGTGTTTCGCGGTCGTGTTCATGGGACTCGCGACGCCGCTGTCCGCGTGGGCATCCGACCGCTTCGGCCGCAAACCGGTGCTGGTCGTGGGCGCGATCGCCGCGCTGCTGTCGGGTTTTGCGATGGAGCCGCTGCTCGGTAGCGGCTCGATGCCGCTCGTCGCGCTGTTCCTGACGATCGAGCTGTTCCTGATGGGCGTGACGTTCGCGCCGATGGGCGCGCTGCTGCCGGAACTGTTCCCGACCAACGTCCGCTATACGGGCGCGGGCGTCGCGTACAACCTCGGCGGGATCCTCGGTGCGTCGATCGCGCCGTATATCGCGCAACTGCTGGCAGCGCGCGGCGGGCTGTCGTGGGTCGGCGGTTATGTATCGGTTGCGGCGGCAATCAGCCTGATCGGTGTGCTGCTGATGCGTGAAACGCGCGACGCATCGCTCGTCTGAGACTCCGGGGCGCCCCGGGTTGTGCGGTGGCCGGCGCTGCCTATACTCGATCCTGGGCGCGCCGCGGCGCGCCCCCGGGATTCCGCCCCGAAGGAGCCGCCGCCATGAACATCCGCCTCGGCAACGCCGATCTCGTCCTAATCCTCGCGCTCGCGCTGGGTGGTGCGCTACTGCTCGCACTGCGCTTCCGGCCGAAGACGTGGCGCGGCCTCGTATTCGAGGCGCTGCTGGCGAACCTGGCGGCGATTGCCGCCGTCGTCACGGTCGAGGCGTTGCTCGCCTGAACCGGCGCGCCTCGCTTCGTCAGGCGGTCAGCCGCGCGCGCAGCGCGCCGTAGGCCGGACCGACCGCATCGATCGCATCCAGCGCTTCGTCGACGGACGGCATCGCGCCCGGCTCGCCGATCGACAGTGCATTCGGCGCGCCACCGATGCCGCAATGGTGCCGCGACGTCGCGACGAAAATCATCACGGTCGGTCGCTGCAGCGCGTGCGCCATGTGCACGAACCCCGTATCGACCCCCACCACGAGCGCAGCCCGGCCGAGCGCCGCGCCAAGCTCGCGCACCGTCATCGCGGGCAGCACGACCGCCCCCGGCGCGCGCGCGGTGATGTCCTGCGCATCGTCGTGCTCGGCAGGCGATCCCCACGGCAACAGCACGCGTACGCCGCGCGCCATCATCTGGTTGGCGAGCGCGGCCCAGCGGTCGGCCGGCCATTTCTTGTCGGGGTTGGACGTTGCATGGAACAGCAGCATGAACGGTGCGCCATCGATCACGGCCGCCGGCAGGTTCACGTCCTGCGGCGGGACGATGCCGTACGTGGCGATGCCCTCGGGCACATAGCCGAGTGCCTCGCCGGCGCTCACGCGCATCCCGTGCCAGGCGTCGCAGTCCGGCCGCGGGCCGAAGCGATGCGAATACGCGAAGCGTGCCCCCGTTTCGCCGAGATCCTGCGTCTGGTAGCCGACGCGGCGCGCGCCGCGTGCGAGCGCCGAAATGATCGCGCTCTTGTAGACGCCGTGCAGGTCGATCACCGCATCGTAGCGGTGCGCCCGCAGCGCGCTGATCGACGCCGTGATCGCCTTCAGGTCGCCGCGATTGCGCAGTTTCTTGAAGCGGCGCAGCGGCGCGCAAAGGACACGGCTGACGCCCGGATGCCAGCGCACGACCTCCGCGCACGATTCGTCCACCGCCCAGTCGACCGTTACGCCGGGGAAGGCGCGATGCAGATCCGCGACGACGGGCAGCGTCTGGACGACGTCGCCGAGCGACGTCACTTTCACGATGAGGATACGTTTCACGATGTGTGGGAATAGACCGGCCAATTTGGCATGCTAACGATGGTTACATGCGCAAACATTACGTGAAAATTACTTTTGCAACAAAATGCATCTCCTTTCGGGAATATTCTCGCACCCCGTCCGCATCCGGTTCTTTTTATAATCCGGTCTTTGCCTACCGGCCCGCGTCGATGCCACGCCCCGCCCTTCCCGCCCTGTTTCCCGCCCTCACCCGTCGTTCGATGAGGATCTGGCGCCAGTATGGCGTTTTCTGGCTCGGCGCGATCGTCGTCGGCCTCACGGCCGTACTCTACGCGCGACTGATCGACTGGGGCTACGAAACCTTCCGCACGATGCGCGATCACGCCGCGTGGCTGCCGCTGCTGCTGACGCCGGCCATCGCCGCGGTATCGGTATGGATCACGCGCCGCTTCTTCCGCGGCGCCGAGGGCAGCGGCATCCCGCAGGTCATCGCGACACTGCATGCGCGCCCGAGCGCATTCGGCTCCCGGCTGCTGACGCTGCGCATCCTGTTCGGCAAGGTGCTGGTTTCGTTCCTCGGTATCCTGGGCGGCTTCACGATCGGCCGAGAAGGGCCGACCGTGCAGGTCGGCGCGGCGCTGATGTTCAACCTGCGACGCTTCTACCCGCGCTCGAACGCGCAGATCGAACGCCAACTGGTGCTCGCCGGCGCGGCGGCCGGGCTGTCGGCCGCGTTCAATACGCCGCTCGCCGGGATCGTGTTCGCGATCGAGGAGCTGACGCGCAGCTTCTCCGCGCGCGCCAGCGGCGTGCTGATCACCGCGATCATCCTCGCCGGCGTCGTCGCACTCGGCTTGAACGGCAACTACACGTATTTCGGCACGATCGATGCCGGCCCCCATTTCCCGAAACTGCTCGCGCTCGCCGTGCTGGTCACCGCGATCGTGACGGGGATCGCAGGCGGCCTGTTCTGCTGGCTGCTGCTCAACACGGGACGCTGGCTGCCCGCGCAACTGCTCGGCCTGTACCGTGAGCGGCCGATCACGTTCGCCGCGCTGTGCGGCTTCGCGATCGCCGTCGTCGGCCTCGTATCGGGCGGCACGACCTTCGGCAGCGGCTATGCCGAGGCGCGCGGCCTGCTCGACGGCAGCCAGCATCTGTCGGTGTTCTATCCGTTCCTGAAGATGATCTCGATGGTCGCGTCGTACCTGCCGGGCATCCCGGGCGGGATCTTCGCGCCGTCGCTGTCGATCGGCGCCGGGTTCGGCAACCTGTTGCACGTCGTGTTCAGCAACATGAGCCTGCCTATGCTGATCGCGCTCGCGATGGTCGGCTACATGGCGGCCGTCACGCAGTCGCCGATCACGTCGTTCGTGATCGTGATGGAGATGATCAACGGTCACGCGCTCGTGATTTCGCTGATGGCCACCGCGTTGGTGTCGAGCCGCGTTTCGCGCTTTTTCGCGCCGCCGCTCTACGAAACACTCGCCCTGCGCTATCTCGCGCCGCCCGTCGCGGCCGCGGAACCGGCCGCTGCAACCGCGGCGAGCGCGACGGTGGCAACCGGCGTCACCGAGCCGCAGGATGCGGCCGCAGCGCCCGCCGATCCGCTCGACACGCTGCGCGACGAAAGCAGCGAAGCGCCGGCCGCCGCCGCACCGGTCGAAGGCGCAGCACATGCACCGGCACCGCACGACGACGAGCCGGCCGCGGCCGGGACGAACGGCCCGGCACAGCCCGGCCCGCGCGACGCTCAGTAGATCACGACGGGTGCCGGCCGGTAGTACACGGGCCGCGCCGGCACGACGATGCACCCGGCCAGCGTGATCGCGACGAGCGCGATGGCGATTGCGGTTCTTTTCATCGCCCGCCTCCATCAGGCCCAGTGGCCACGGGTCCAGAACCAGTTCGGACCGCGCTGGTCCCAATGGCCCGGCATCCATTGCATGCCGACGCGCTCGGCTTCCCAGTGGCCGCCGATCCACACGTAGCGGCCATGATCCCAGTGCCAGTGCCCACGATCCCACACGTAGCCCACGCGCGAGGCCGGCACGACCTCGTAGCGCACCGGCGGCGGCGCATTCGGCGCGACGACGACGATTTCCCCGGTGCGCACGGCGACCGGCTCGGCGACGACCACGCGGCCCTGCGGCACGATCATGGGCGCGCCGACGAGAATCTCGTCTGCATGCGCGGCAAGCGGCGCGACGACGGCTGACAGGCTCGCAGCAATCAGTGCGAGCGAAACGATACGACGTTGAGCAGTAGAGACAGCCATCACAACCTCCTGGTTGAACAAGTTACGCGAGCGTATTCGTTCAATGCGGGAGACGCGGTAACGGCCGACAGACACCGTGTTACGGCATGCCCGAAAGTGCAACAGGGCGTAAGACGCGCACGGCGGCGCGTGCCGCCGTGCGGTGGGATACCGGCAATGGTCAGGCTTGCGGGATCTCGATCTTCACTTCGAGGACTTCGAGATCGTCCTGGCGCTCGAGGCTCACGCGGATGTCATCGTTCGAAATTTGAACGTACTTCGAGATGACCGCGACCAGCTCCTTCTGCAGCGCCGGCAGGTAATCGGCCGGCGGCCGGCCGCCGACGCGCTCGTGCGCGATGATGAGCTGCAGGCGCTCCTTCGCGACCGATGCGGACTTCTTCTTCTCGCCGAGGAGAAACGAAAGGATGGACATGGGCGGCCTCCGTTACTTGCTGCCGAAGAGGCGCTGCAGCAGGCCCGGCTTCTGGTAATCGGTGAAGCGCAGCGGCTTGTCTTCGCCGAGGAAACGCGCGACGACGTCCTTGTACGCTTCCGCAACGTCGGTGCCGTCGATATGCACGGCCGGCAGACCCTGGTTCGATGCATGCAGCACGGCTTCCGACTCGGGCACCACGCCGATCAGCTTGATGCGCAGGATCTCGCTGATGTCCTCGAGCGACAGCATCTCGCCTTCGCTGACGCGCTTCGGGCTGTAGCGCGTGATCAGCAGGTGTTCCTTGATCGGATCCTTGCCTTCGGTCGCGCGCTTCGTCTTCGACGACAGGATGCCGAGAATGCGATCCGAGTCACGCACCGACGACACTTCCGGGTTCGTGACGATCAGCGCTTCATCCGCGAAGTACATCGCGTGCAGCGCACCTGCCTCGATACCGGCCGGCGAATCGCAGACGATGTATTCGAAATCCATCGCGGCGAGGTCGTTCAGCACCTTCTCGACGCCTTCGCGCGTCAGTGCATCCTTGTCGCGCGTCTGCGATGCCGGCAGGATGAACAGGTTCTCGCACTTCTTGTCCTTGATCAGCGCCTGGTTCAGGTTCGCTTCGCCCTGGATCACGTTCACGAGGTCGTACACCACGCGGCGCTCGCAGCCCATGATGAGATCGAGGTTGCGCAGGCCGACGTCGAAGTCGATGACGGCCGTCTTGTGGCCGCGCAGCGCGAGACCGGACGCAAAGCTCGCGCTCGTCGTCGTCTTGCCCACGCCGCCCTTGCCCGAGGTCACCACGATGATTTTTGCCATTTACCCAATACCCTGTGTTCGTCAATGAGAGCCGATCGATCCGGAGCGCACCGCGTGTATTACGTCAGCCGCAGCGGTTCGATCATCAGTTTTTCCTCTTCGAGCCGGATCTGCACCGATTTGCCCAGTACTTCGGCGGGCAACGGGTTCTCGGTTGTTCGATAGATACCCGCGATCGAAATCAGTTCCGGCTCGAGACACGTGCAGAAAATGCGCGCGTCGTGATTGCCGTGCACGCCCGCGAGTGCGCGGCCGCGCAACGGCGCGTAGATGTGGATATTGCCTTCCGCGATGATTTCCGCGCCGTGACTGACCGGCGCGAGCACCACGAGGTCTCCTTTCGCGTAAATCTGCTGCCCCGAGCGCAACGGCCGGTCGATCACGAGCGTCTGGCCACCCGAGTGCAACAGCGTCGGTGCGGGCTCCTGCGCCGCTTCGGCTGCCGGAGCGGCGGCAGCTTCGGCGACGGGCGCCGGCGCCGGTTCCGCTTCGTCGGCATGCTTCGCGGCCGGCGCGCGGCGATCGCGCGCCTCGAGCAGCGGCAGGCCGGCTTCCCCCGCCCAGCCCTGCGTTGCCAGCGCGACCACGCCCACCGGGCGCATCCGCACGTCGTTCAGCATCTGGCGGATGTCCGCCAGCGCGACGCGTTCGCCGTCAGCCAGGCGGCGGACGTCGATCACGACGACATCGTCGGCGAAAAACTCGGGAGTCGCTTCGAAGCGCTTGACCAGTTCGGTACGCAACGCATCGAGATCGGTCGTCTTCACGGTGAACAGCAACGTATCGACCGATCCGCTGCGCAGCTCGAAGAATGGCGATTTTTTAAGCGACATGGACACTCTGCAAAAATTTTTTGCGTATTTTACAGGCGTCCACGCGCGCGGCCATTATTTTTGGGAAACCGGGTAGCGGCGGCCCGGGCGGGCGCGCAACCGGCAGGCGGGCAGACAAGCGGCGACCGGATCTTTACGCGCCACGCAACCCGCGCTCTGACGTCACGTTAGCGCTTCATCTGCGACACGTACAGCGATTTCATCGCGCCGGGCATCCGCGCGATCGGCGCGTGTTCGCCGGTGTTGCCGAAACCCGCACGCTCGTAGAAGCGGATCGCGTTGCGGTTCGCATCGGCAATCCAGGCGTAGACGTCCTGGGCGCCGCGCTCGGCGAGCCACGCAGTGGCCGTCTCCAGCAGCAGCACGCCGCCGCGCAGATGACGCACCGCGTGCGCCACCCACAGCTCGCTGACGAACGCACGCCGATCGGGCGTATTGTCGAAATACGCGCCGATCATGCCGGCCGGATGGCCTTCGGTATACAGCAGGAAAGTCGTCGACTCGTCGGATACGGCGCGCTGCGCGGCAATCGCCGACGCTGCGTCCGTTTCGACGTTCAGCAATTCGGCTTCCGGCGCTTCGCCGGGCGCGTAGGGCTCGCGCAGCGATGCGGCGCGGAGTTCGCGATACACGCCGCCCTGGTCGGCAACGATACGACGAACGGTCAAGGTCGAACTCATGCAGGCACAGCCCCCTTCGGACAGCAAGCTACTAGCTTCAACCGAAAGCGGGGCATGAGTCAAATCGTTATTTTCAAATGGCGGCGCGAATCGAAAGGCAGCATGCACCGCCCGCGGCCATGCGCCCAGCTGGTGTGCAGGTGCAGCATCGCCATGTCGATGCCTGCCGCCGAAAGGCGGTTGCGGCGGCTTCATTCGACGCATGGCGCCTGTCGCCTTGCGACATGAGGCAGTTGCCCGTCGGGCGCTCCGGAATTCAGCGCGGAAGTCGTCATGATCCGTAAGATCGGCAACCCGAAAACATGTCTCACGGGAACCTGCCGCCTTCCTCATATTGCGTCGCACCATTTGTTGCGAACCGGCGGCATCGACACCCGCACGCGTCACGGCGCGCCATCCGTCTGACGAACCGGCCGCCCGTGCGGGTCGATCCGGCGATTCCGGCATGTTTCAATCAGCTTGCGCGGGCCCTTCCCTGCCTGCGCCGCACGCGCCCCTCCGTTTGGAGCCGCGCGCCTAGTGCAGGAGTTTGGCAAGCGTGCACATGGGTCGTATAACAGGCAGAAGCGGGCAACGATCCGGCACTACCGCGCGTGCGTCGCGGACCGACGAGAATTCGAACAACCATACAGGCGGCCGCCCGCGGGCCGGCCGACAGGAGGGAGACAATGGCAATCACCGACGGATCGGCTTCGGGCTGGTCGGATGGCAAGCGTTACCTGTGGCTGCTTGGCGCGCTGACGATCACGCTGCCGATCCTCGCCGCCCAACTCGCGCTGTCGACGGGCCTGCACGTGTTCTGGTGGTTCGGCCCGCTGTTCGCGTTCGGCGTGATCCCGGTCCTCGACACGCTGATCGGCGACGATCGCGACAACCCGCCCGAGGACGTCGTGCCGCACCTCGAACGGGAGCGCTACTACCGGTTGATCGTCTATCTCGCGACCCTCGTCGAATACGTCGCGTTCTTCGTGTGCGTGTGGATCGTCGGCACGCACGCGCTCGCATGGTACGACTACGTCGGCTTCGCGCTGTCGCTCGGCGCCGCGACGGGCATCTCGATCAATACCGCGCACGAACTCGGGCACAAGACCAACCGCTTCGAGCGCTGGCTCGCGAAGATCACGCTCGCGCCGGTCGCATACGGCCACTTCTACGTCGAACACAACCGCGGGCACCACGTGCGCGTCGCGACGGCCGAGGATCCGGCGAGCGCGCGCTACGGCGAATCGTTCTGGGCATTCCTGCCGCGCACCGTGACCGGCAGCATCCGCTCGGCGTGGCGGCTGGAGAAGGCCCGCCTCGAACGGCTCGGGCATTCGCCGTGGACCTGGCGCAACGAGGTGCTGCACGCGTGGGCGATGACCGTCGTCGTATGGGGCATCGCGATCGCGATGGCCGGCAAGGTCGTGATTCCGTTCCTCGTGATCCAGGCCGTCTACGGCGCGTCGCTGCTCGAAGTCGTGAACTACGTCGAACATTACGGGCTCGGCCGCCGCAAGCTGCCGAGCGGCCGCTACGAACGCTGCACGCCGCAGCATTCGTGGAACAGCAATCACGTCGTCACCAACCTGTTCCTGTACCAGTTGCAGCGGCACGCCGACCATCACGCGAATCCGACGCGCTCGTATCAAGCGCTGCGCCACTTCGACGATGCGCCGCAACTGCCGGCCGGCTACGCGACGATGATCCTGTTCGCCTATGTGCCGCCGCTCTGGTATCGCGTGATGAATCCGCGCGTCGTCGCGCACTACGGCGGCAACATGGCGCAATCGAACATCAAGCCGTCGATCCGCGCGCGGGTGCTCGCGCAATATCCGGCCGCGGCGTGATCGCGGGGGACGGGCCGGTGGAGACTGGCGCCGACGCGCCGCTGAAAGCCGGCGGCGCGGCGCACCCCGGCTCCGTCGAAGTCCGGCGCGGCGGCGCAGCCGTCACGCCATTTCCGGCAGCCTGAACACCGCCACCGCATGCCGCAGCGCGCTCGCCTGCTCGGCCAGCGCCTGCGTCGCGGCCGTGGCCTGCTCGACGAGTGCCGCGTTGCGCTGCGTCGCTTCGTCCATCTGCGTGACTGCGACGTTCACCTGCTGGATGCCGCCGCTCTGCTCCTGCGACGCGGACGAGATCTCACCGACGATCGTCGTGACGCGCTGCACCGCGCCGACGATCTCGTGAATCGATTCGCCCGCGCGGCCGATCAGCACGGCGCCCTCGTCGACCCGCTGCGTCGACTGCTCGATGAGCCCCTTGATCTCCTTGGCGGCGGCGGCGCTCCGCTGCGCGAGCGTACGCACTTCCGCCGCGACGACCGCGAAACCACGCCCCTGTTCGCCCGCGCGCGCCGCCTCGACCGCCGCGTTCAGCGCGAGGATGTTGGTCTGGAACGCGATGCCGTCGATCACCGCGATGATTTCGCCGACCTTTGCCGCGCTGTCGGCGATGCCGTTCATCGTGTGGACGGCATCCGTCATCACGCCGCCGCCCGCGGACGCGATATTCGACGCGTCGCGCGCAAGCTGCGCCGCGTGCTGCGCGTGCTCGGCCGACTGGCGGACGATGCCCGTGAGTTCGGTCATGCTGGCGGCCGTCTCCTCGAGCGACGCAGCCTGCGCCTCGGTACGCGCCGACAGGTCATGATTGCCCGATGCGATCTGTGCGCTCGCCGTCGCGACGGCTTCGGCGTGCGTACGCACTTCGAGTACGACGCCCGACAGGCTCGCCTGCATCGTCTGCAACGCGCGCAGCAGATCGGCGATCTCATCGCGGCCGGCCGCTTGGACGTCACGGGTCAGGTCGCCTTCGGCGACGGCCTGCGCGCACGCCACCGCACGGTCGAGCGGACGCAGGATCGCGCGGCTGAACAGGAACGCACCGACCATCGCGACGCCGAGCACGACCAGCATCAGCACGAGGCTCGCGGTGGTGGCGTGCTGCGCGTCGCGGCTCGCCTGCGCCGACACGGCGGCGCTCTCGTCGGCGATCGACTTCGCGGCCCGCTCCAGCAGCGCCGCCGGTTCGCGGTCCACGCCCGCCACCGCGGCATCGCCGGCCGACGGCTCGAAGCCTGCGGCCTTGAACGCGTCGAAGCCGCGCCGGTAACCTTCACCCATCGCCGTGTGCGCGCGCATGAACTGCTCGACGAGCGAGCGGCTCTCGCCGGGCGGCAACTGGTGAACGAGTTGCGCGGCGAGCGTATCGACCGTCCGCTCGCGCGTCTGGAACGCCTGCCAATACTGGTCGAGCTTGTCGGGCTGCTTGCCGCGCAACAACGTGTCCTTCCACTCCTGCACTTGCAGCTTGAACTGCACAAGCGTGGCCGACACGAGCCGTTCGTCGCCGACGTTCGTCTGCACGTCTTCGGCGAACGTATCGATCGACCGATTGAGAATATGGATACCGTACAGCGCGCCACAGAACATCAGCAGCAGTGCGACGGCGAATGCAAGGGGAATCTTGTAGCTCAGCTTCATGGGACCTTGAATCGACGGGGAGCGATGCGGCTCGGCACGAGCGCCGGCCGCCACACCGTGTTAACGGCGCCGAAAGCGCACGCTTAAAGCTGAAGAAAACGGTAAAGACCGGACGCGCGCGAAAAGGCCGGCCGCACATCCGGTCATCAGGTCGGATGCGTCGCGCGCGGCCCGGTGGTCGCGGCCCTGCGCGGGCCCGCCATCCAGCGGCGCACGACAACGATCGACAGCACGCCGAATGCGATCCCGGCGATCACGTCGGCCAGGTAGTGGCCGCCCTGCGTCGGCGTCGACACGATCATCGCGGCATTCAGCACGATCGATGCGGGAAACACGTAACGGACGTGTCGGAGTGCATACGCGAACAGCAGCGCCAGCATCACGTGGAACGACGGCAACGACACGAGCCCCTGCGATTCGGACAGGCTGAACTGCCGAAGCTGCCCGCTGCGCAGCAGGTCGTAGTGAGAAACGGTCGACGCGGTGTTGGCATCCGCGATACCGAAATGGACGAATGCGCTTTGCGCGGGAAACGGCGTCGAGACGACGACAACGACGACCAACGCAAATGCGAACAGCGCCATGAATTCGGCAAGGTCGTCATGTCGCCGTGCGGTCGAGAGAATGAACGGGACGGCGATCAGCTGCACGATGCTGCCGTGATACGCGAACGCAAGCACACTCTGCCACTCGGCATGGGCCCTCACCCAGCGATACAGGTCGGGCCAGCGAAACCCGAGCAACGCATCGAACCGGACGAGATCGGCTTCGATCGACGACGGGGCGAGCGCCACGCACAAGTAGTCGAGTACCACGATCGCCTGGCTGAAGGCCGCGATCGTCACGATGCAAAGCAACGCGAGCGCCAACTCACGCCATCGCCAGGCCAGCGCTCGCTCGCGGTAGCGCGACGTGTGCGACAGCACGATCAATGCCGCCGCAACTGCGATGGCCACGCATCCTGCCAGCCCCGCGAAATACGCCGCGTTACCGAGCGCCAGCGCCATGCCGATGCCGTGCGCGCCGAGGATGTCCACGACGGCAATGACGGCAGTCAGCAGCGTTATGCCCGTCAGGACTTTCGACACTCGGTTCGTCATCGGATTGGGGTGGTTGCCGTTCAGCGCAACTGTATCGAGGACGCGGCACGATCATGCACGCAGTGAGGCGCATCGTATCAGCACGATCCGATGTGTCGATGGTCGAGCCGTTGCCGCTGCAATGGCTTGCGACACGACACACGCACCGCAAGCCCCAAACGAAAAGCCCCTTGATCCTTCCAGATCAAGGGGCTTCGTATTTTGGCGGAGAGGGTGGGATTCGAACCCACGGTACGGGGAAACCGTACGCCTGATTTCGAGTCAGGTACATTCGACCACTCTGCCACCTCTCCTTCCTTGCTGCTTTACTGCATTTCGCGGTTGGTCGTTTCCGCGAAAGAAAAGATTATAGAACGATCTCTTCGAAACGCACAAGCCCTTTTTGCAAAATTTCTTGCGAGGACTCCAAGCGCTTGCCGAAGCGCGCGCTTACGACGCCTGTGCCGGCGCGTCGATGCGCTCGATGCCGCCCATGTACGGACGCAGCACTTCCGGCACGGTGACCGAGCCGTCCGCGTTCTGGTAGTTCTCCAGCACCGCGACGAGCGTGCGGCCGACTGCGAGACCCGAACCGTTCAGCGTATGCACGAGCTCGGGCTTGCCCTGCGCGTTGCGGAAACGCGCCTGCATCCGGCGCGCCTGGAACGCTTCGGTGTTCGAGCAGCTCGAGATCTCGCGATAGGTATTCTGTGCAGGCAGCCACACCTCGAGGTCGAACGTCTTCGCGGCCGAGAAGCCCATGTCGCCCGTGCACAGCGTGATCACGCGGTACGGCAGGCCGAGCTTCTGCAGGATCGCTTCCGCATGACCGACCATCTCGTCGAGCGCCGCGTACGACGCTTCCGGCGCGACGACCTGCACCATCTCGACCTTGTCGAACTGGTGCTGGCGGATCATCCCGCGCGTGTCGCGGCCGTACGAACCGGCTTCCGAGCGGAAGCACGGGGAATGCGCGGTCAGCTTGATCGGCAGTGCGGACGCGTCGACGATCGACTCGCGCACGGTGTTCGTCAGCGAAATTTCCGACGTGGAGATCAGATATTGCGTGACCTTGTTCTCCTCGCCGCCCTTCTCGACGCGGAACATGTCGTCCGCGAACTTCGGCAGCTGGCCCGTGCCGTACAGGATCTCGGGGTTCACGATGTACGGCGTATACGTCTCGGTGTAGCCGTGCTGCTGCGTGTGCGTGTCGATCATGAACTGCGCGAGCGCGCGGTGCAGGCGCGCGATCGAGCCGCGCAGCATCGTGAAGCGTGCGCCGGCGAGCTTCGCGCCGGTCTCGAAATCGAGGCCGAGCGGCGTGCCGACGTCGACGTGATCCTTCACCTCGAAATCGAACTGGCGCGGCGTGCCCCAGCGGCGCACCTCGACGTTGTCGGCTTCGTCCTTGCCGACCGGCACGCTTTCATGCGCGATGTTCGGCATGCCCAGCATCAGGTCGGACAGGCGCGCCTGGATCTCGCCGAGCTTGGCTTCCGATGCCTTCATTTCGTCGCCGATCCCGCCGACCTCGGCCATCACGGCCGACGTGTCCTCGCCCTTCCCCTTCATCGCGCCGATCTGCTTCGACAGGCTGTTGCGGCGCGCCTGGAGCTCTTCGGTACGGGTCTGGATCGCGCGGCGTTCCGCTTCAAGGGCGGAGAACGCGGCGATGTCGAGGGTGTAGCCGCGATCGGCGAGGCGCTGGGCGACGCCGTCGAGGTCTTTGCGCAGCAACTGGATGTCGAGCATGGGAGGACTTGGAGAATCGTTGTGTAAGACGGGAATTCTAACGCACCGCGGGGCCGCCACGGCACTGGCCGAACGGACAATGCTGCAAACGGGCGATGACCGTGGCGCAACGGCCATGGCAGTATCGCATTGCCGGTCCGCCCGCCAGCCCCCGCGAAATCGCGCGGCATCGGCGCGCCGCGGATCGCGAAACACCCGTGCGCGCCCGCGGCAGCGCATCGAACGAGACACCCGCCACACGTCACCGCTACTCAAGGACCCCGATGGCCATCGAACTGGACAAGGACGTACGCGACCGCGCGATCGCGTCGCTGCAACGCTATTTCACAGAAAACATGGACGAGCCGATCGGCAATATCCAGGCCGGCGCGCTGCTGCACTTCTTCGTCGAGGAGATCGCACCCGCGATCTACAACCTCGCGATCGCCGATGCGCAGGAGCGCCTGCATGCGCGGGTCGCCGAGCTCGACATCGAATGCCACGAGGAGCCGTTCGACTACTGGAAGAAGCAGCCGGGCCGCAAGCGCTGACGCGTTCGCGACGGCGCCGGCCGGACCGCACCGCGCGCCTGCCCGTCAGTCCTTCTTGCCGGCCTCGCGGTCGAGTTCGCGCAGCCACGCGAGCTTGTCGGCGATCTTCGATTCGAGCCCGCGCGGCACCGGCTTGTACCAGCGCGGTTCGCGCATCCCGTCCGGCAGGTACGTCTCGCCGGCCGCATACGCATTCGGCTCGTCGTGAGCGTAACGGTAAGCGTGACCGTAGCCGAGTTCCTTCATCAGCTTGGTCGGCGCGTTGCGCAGATGCACGGGCACCTCGCGCGACTTGTCCTGCTTCACGAACGCCATCGCCTGGTTGAATGCGTTGTAGCCCGCATTGCTCTTCGCCGCGCACGCGAGATAGATCACCGCCTGCCCAAGCGCAAGCTCGCCTTCAGGCGAGCCGAGCCGCTCGTAGGTTTCGGCCGCGTCGTTCGCCATCTGCAGCGCGCGCGGATCGGCGAGGCCGATGTCTTCCCACGCCATCCGCACGATCCGCCGCGCGAGATACTTCGGATCCGCGCCGCCATCGATCATCCGGCAGAACCAGTACAGCGCGCCGTCCGGGCTCGAACCGCGCACCGACTTGTGCAGCGCCGAGATCTGGTCGTAGAAGTTGTCGCCGCCCTTGTCGAAGCGCCGCGCGTTCAGCGTCATCGCACTGCTGACGAACTCGGCGTCGATCGTCGCGGTGCCGGCCGACGTGGCCGCCGTCTGCGCCTGCTCGAGCAGGTTCAGGAAGCGCCGCGCGTCGCCGTCCGCATAGCCGACCAGCGTGTCGATCGCCTTGTCGTCGAACGAAAGGCCGTCGAGCGCGATTTCCTGCGCGCGCTTCAGCAACTGGCGCATCTCGTCGTCGTCCAGCGACTTCAGCACGTACACCTGCGCACGCGACAGCAAGGCCGAGTTGACCTCGAAGCTCGGATTCTCGGTCGTCGCGCCAATGAAGGTCACGAGCCCCGACTCGACGAACGGCAGCAACGCGTCCTGCTGCCCCTTGTTGAAGCGGTGGATCTCGTCGACGAACAGGATCGTGTGGCGGCCGGTGCGGTTCAGCGTGTCCTTGGCCTGCTCCATCGACTCGCGGATGTCCTTCACGCCGCCGAGCACCGCGGACAGCGCGATGAACTCGCAGTCGAACGCGAGCGCGGTAAGCCGCGCGAGCGTCGTCTTGCCGACGCCGGGCGGCCCCCACAGGATCATCGAATGCGGCTTGCCCGATTCGAACGCGAGCCGCAACGGCTTGCCTTCGCCCAGCAAATGCGTCTGGCCGATCACCTCGGCGAGCGTCTTCGGCCGCAGCGCCTCGGCGAGCGGGCGGCGCGGCTCGACTTGAAACAGGTCGGACATGAACCCTCGCTCCACATCTAACAATGGCGGCCGAACCGGCCGCCGGACCCGCCATTATGACAGCCGCGCGAAAGCACCGCCGCACCGGGCGCCCGTGCCCGCAAACCCCGGAAACAACACGGGCCTGCCGTCACCGGCAGGCCCGTCGGGGAAACAGCAGCGCGCGGCGCCGGTCAGCCGGTAATCACGTCGGCGCCCTTCGGCACGACGAACTTGAACGTATCGCCCTTCAGCGGCGGATTCGTCTGAATGTTCGTAAACGTCAGCAGCGTGACGTTGCCGAACACGTCGTGCAGTTCCATCGCGGCGAGCGTGCCGTTCTTGAAGCCGATGCCGATCCGCTGGAACTGCGTGTCCTGCGCCTTCGGCAGCATCTCGAGCCACTCGATGCCGCCCTTCTCGCCGGCATCGCGCAGCGTGTAGTTCTTGTCGAGATCGTTGCTGCCGAACAGGATCGCGGCCGGGCTCGCGCCCAGCGCGCCGTTCAGCTTGCGCTCGGTGACCTGGTTCAGGTCGCGGTCGTACACGTAGAGCTTCTCGCCGTCGGCCTGCAGCACCTGCTGGTAAGGCTTCTGGTACGTCCAGATGAACTTGCCCGGGCGCGCGAACACGAACGTGCCGCTGGAATTGTCGGTGGGCTTCGGCACGGCTTGCGCGGCGCTGGCCCCCTTGGCCGGGGCCTTGACGATCTGCTGCGTGAAGTCGCCCTTCGCCGAACGCACCTGCGACACGAACGCCTTCAGTTGCTCGGTGCCGCCCGCGAACGCGTGCGTCGCCGCGAGCATCAGCGATGCGCCGGCAAGCGCCGCGCCGAGCCAGCGCCGCGTCGAACGAAGGGACATTGCGAACGAATGTTGCTGCATATTGCGGTTTTCTCCCTGGGTGGCCGGCGCTGCGAACGCCGCGGACTCATTCCGCGTCGCGCGCCGGCACAAGAATTTCGCGGTTGCCGCTCGACGACATCGCCGACACGAGCCCCGACTGCTCCATCTGCTCGAGCAGGCGCGCCGCGCGGTTGTAGCCGATGCGCAGATGGCGCTGCACGAGCGAGATCGACGCGCGGCGGTTCTTGATGACGATCTCGACCGCCTGGTCGTACAGCGGATCAGACTCGCCGCCGCCTTCGCCGGTTCCCGCGCCGGCCGAGCCCTCGTCGCCGTCGGCGGTGCCGCCTTCGAGCAGGCCCTCGACGTAGTTCGGCTCGCCGTGCTCCTTGAGCTTCTCGACGACGCGATGGACTTCATCGTCGCCGACGAACGCGCCGTGCACGCGCACCGGCAGCCCGGAGCCCGGCGGCAGGTACAGCATGTCGCCCATCCCGAGCAGCGATTCGGCGCCCATCTGGTCGAGGATCGTGCGCGAGTCGATCTTCGACGACACCTGGAACGCGATCCGGGTCGGCACGTTGGCCTTGATGAGGCCCGTGATCACGTCGACCGACGGACGCTGCGTCGCGAGGATCAGGTGGATGCCGGCCGCGCGCGCCTTCTGCGCGATCCGTGCAATCAGTTCCTCGACCTTCTTGCCGACGACCATCATCAGGTCGGCCAATTCGTCGATCACCACGACGATGTTCGGCAGGCGGCCGAGCGGCTCCGGATCCTCCGGCGTCAGGCTGAACGGATTCGGCAGCTTCTCCTCGCGCTTCGCGGCCTCGTCGATCTTGTTGTTGTAGCCCGCGAGGTTGCGCACGCCGAGCTTGCTCATCAGCTTGTAGCGGCGCTCCATTTCCGCGACCGTCCAGTTCAGCGCGTGACCGGCCTGGCGCATGTCGGTGACGACCGGGCACAGCAGGTGCGGAATGCCTTCGTAGACGCTCATTTCGAGCATCTTCGGATCGATCAGGATCAGGCGCACCTGGTCAGCCGTCGCCTTGTACAGCAGCGACAGGATCATCGCGTTGATCCCGACCGACTTGCCGGAACCAGTCGTGCCGGCGACCAGCAGGTGCGGCATCTTCGCGAGATCCGCGCACACCGGCTTGCCGCCGATGTCCTTGCCGAGGCTCAGCGTCAGCGCCGACGATGCGGCCGCGTACACCTCGGAACCGATGATCTCGGACAGGTGCACCGTCTGGCGGCGCTGGTTCGGCAGCTCGAGCGCCATGTAGTTCTTGCCGGGAATCGTCTCGACGACGCGGATCGACACGAGCGACAGCGAGCGCGCGAGATCCTTCGCGAGGTTGACGATCTGGCTGCCCTTCACGCCGGTGGCCGGCTCGATCTCGTAGCGCGTGACGACCGGGCCCGGATACGCGGCGACGACGCTCGCCTCGACGCCGAAGTCCTTCAGCTTCTTCTCGATCAGGCGCGACGTGAATTCCAGCGTGTCCGCGGAGATCGCCTCCTGGGCCTTCGGCGCGGGATCGAGCAGCGACACCGCCGGCAGCGTCGAATCGCCCGGCAGGTCGGTGAAGAGCGGCACCTGGCGCTCGCGCTCGACGCGCTCGGACTTCACGGGCGTCACGACCGGCGGCACGATGGTCACCGGCTCGTGATCCTCGATGCGCACGCGCTCCTCTTCGACCTTGCCTTCGCGGCGCACCGCCGCGGCCTCGCCGAGCTTGCGGTCGCGCTCGGCCTCGCGGCGCAGCTTCGCGACGTTGACGGCGGACAGGATCGCGCCGCCGACACGCTCGGCCACCGACAGCCACGAGAAGCGGAAATACAGCGACAGGCCGATCGCCAGCGCGATCAGCAGCAGCAGCGTGCCGCCCGTGAAGCCGAACGCATGCGACATCGCGCCCGCCACGGCCTCGCCGACGACGCCGCCGGGCGCACGCGGCAACTGCACCTTCAGCGACCACATGCGCAGCGCCTCGATGCCGTCGCACGCCAGCACGACGAGCATGAACGCAAGGATTTCGGTGAGCCAGCCGATCGGCCGCTCGGATTCCTCCGAGACCGCCTCGTGGCGCGTGATGCGGCGATAGTTGACGGCAATGCGTCGCGCGAGCGGCACGATCAGCCAGTAGGCCGACAGGCCGAACAGCAGCAGGATGATGTCGGCCGTCCAGGCGCCGACGCGGCCGGCCCAGTTCGTGATGTGGTCCACCTGGGCCGCGTGCGTCCAGCTCGGATCGCGCCGGCTGTAGCTCAGCAGGGCCATCACCAGAAATGCGCAGAGCGCGACCTGGAGAATCCAGCGGATCTCCGTGAGGAGCTTCGACATCCGGTGCGGCAACGCCTGTGCCTGGGCGGAATAAGGAGCTTTTGCCATGAATCCGTATAAAGAGGACGGGCCGTGCGCCCGCCTGTCGTTCGATCCCGCTTATTGTAAACGCTGCACCGGGCCGCCAAGTGTAAATGACGGTTACATAACGGGGCCGGGGTACGGCCGGCCCGGCGCAAGTGCGCCGCAGCGGCCCTTTTGCGCCGATCCGGCTCCCCGCCGGGCACCGCTGCCGCGCCGCGTCGAGCCGGCGTCCCGCCCCGCAGCCCCCGTGCGACAACGCGCCGCCGCGCGCCCCGCCCGCCCCGCGTGCGCGGCCGTTGCGCCGCGCGACACTATCGCGTCGATTGAAACTCTCGTTCGGCAACGCAGCAACGGGGCCTTTATAATGCGCGTCTGATACCCATCTATGACGGCATCCCGGTCAACCCGGATCGTACGGCGAGCCCTACCCCGCCCGCCGCGGCCGCCTTTTACGGATTCGCACATGTCCACGCCCAAACACGCCAAAGTCCTGATTCTCGGTTCCGGCCCCGCCGGCTACACGGCTGCCGTCTACGCGGCACGCGCCAACCTGTCCCCGGTACTGATCACCGGCATCGCGCAGGGCGGCCAGCTGATGACCACGACCGACGTCGAAAACTGGCCGGCAGACGCGAAAGGCGTGCAGGGTCCGGAGCTGATGGCGCGCTTCCTCGAGCACGCCGAGCGCTTCAACACCGAAATCGTGTTCGACCACATCCACACCGCGAAGCTGCACGAAAAGCCGATCCGCCTGATCGGCGACTCGGGCGAATACACGTGCGATTCGCTGATCATCGCGACCGGCGCGTCCGCGCAGTATCTCGGCCTGCCGTCCGAGGAAGCGTTCATGGGCAAGGGCGTCTCGGCCTGCGCGACCTGCGACGGCTTCTTCTATCGCGGCCAGGAAGTCGCGGTGATCGGCGGCGGCAACACGGCCGTCGAGGAAGCGCTCTACCTGACGGGGATCGCGAAGAAGGTCACGGTGATCCACCGCCGCGACAAGTTCCGCGCGGAACCGATCCTGATCGACCGCCTGCTGGAGAAGGAAAAGGAAGGCGCCGTCGTGATCAAGTGGGATCACGTGCTCGACGAAGTGACCGGCGAGGATTCGGGCGTCACCGGCCTGCGCATCAAGAACGTGAAGACCGGCGCGACGGAAGACCTCAACGTGCAGGGCGTGTTCGTCGCGATCGGCCACAAGCCGAACACCGACCTGTTCCAGGGCCAGCTCGAGATGAAGGACGGCTACATCCTGACGAAGAGCGGCCTGCACGGCAACGCGACGTCGACGAGCGTCGCGGGCGTGTTCGCCGCGGGCGACGTGCAGGACAACGTGTATCGCCAGGCGATCACCAGCGCCGGCACGGGCTGCATGGCCGCGCTCGACGCGCAGCGCTACCTCGAAAGCCTGCACGACAAGAAGTAAGCCGCGAGACCTGTCGCGCCGGGCGCTACAATGGCGTCCGCTGCCGCGAAGCGGGTCTGGCCGGACAAGCCGCTGCCGCCGTGCAGCGGCTTTTTTTTGCCCGCGCGCCCGAACGCGCCTGCCCTGCGTACCGAATCATGGCGAAGAACCAGCCCCATCCGAGCGATCCCGCGAAGCGGCAGATCGCCGCCCGTCCCGCAAACCCCGCGCCCGCTGCACCGGTGCCCGCGCCCGATCCCGCCGCGTTGCGCGGCCAGGGGCTCGCCGGCCTCGGCGCGCTGCGCAAGTCGCTGCAAGGCGCAGCCGATCGCCGCGACCGCGAGCGCATCGAAACGGCCAAGGCCGAGCGCAAGGCGGAAGCCGACGCGAACCTGTTCCGCAACGAGATCGGCGCGATCCAGCCGCTGAAGGCGCCGCCGCGCGCGGCGGCCGGCCGCACGCCGCCCGACCCGGTGCCGAAGCAGACGCAGCGCGACGAGGAAGCCGTGCTGAACGCGACGCTGTCCGACGAATTCGATCCCGAGACGCTGCTCGACAGCGACGATTCGCTGTACTACCACCGTCCCGGCATCAGCCGCGACGTCGTGCGCAAGCTGCGCAGCGGCGCCTGGATCGTGCAGGCCCAGATCGACCTGCACGGGATGCGGCGCGACGAGGCGCGCGATGCGCTCGCCGAATTCATCCGCGAAGCCGGCAAGAAAGGGCTGCGCTGCCTGCGCGTGATCCACGGCAAGGGGCTCGGCTCGATCGGCAAGGAACCCGTGCTGAAAGGCAAGGTGCGCGCGTGGCTCGTGCAGAAGGAAGAAGTGATCGCATTCTGCGAGGCGCGCGGCCACGACGGCGGCGCGGGCGCGGTGCTGGTGCTGCTGCAGCCGTTCGCGGCGCCTGGCGACCGGGGGCCGCGTGCCGCATCCTAGGCTGACGCTCGCGATCGCGATACTGGAGGCGATCGCCACGCTGGCCTTCGCGATCTCGGGCTTCATCGAGGCGCGCAAGAACCGCCTCGACTCGGTCGGCACGTTCGTCGTCGCGCTCGCCACCGCGTTCGGCGGCGGCACGCTGCGCGACATCCTGCTCGAGCGCCGGCCGTTCTACTGGGTCGTGCACGACGACTACGTGATCGCGATCTTCGTGCTCGCGCTGTTCGCGCCGTTCGTGCTGCGAATGTTGTCGCGGCTGTCGGCCGAACGGTTGCTGCTCGTCGCCGATGCGATCGGGCTCGGGATCTTCAGCATTTCGGGTACGGCGATCGCGCTCGATGCCGAGATGCCGCGCTTCATCGCGGTGATGATGGGCGTGATCACGGGCGTGGTCGGCGGGATCGTCCGCGACGTGCTGTGCAACGACATCCCGCTGATCCTGCGCGATTCGCGGCCGTACGCGACCTGCGCGTTCGTCGGCTGCTGGTTCTACCTGCTGCTCGCGTGGCTGCAGTTCGACTCGGTGTACAGCGTGCTGCTCGCGACCGGCTTCATCCTCGTCGCACGGCTCGCGACATTCAAGTTCGACGTGCGGCTGCCGCACTGACGGCCAACCCAGCGACAGCGCAGCGCAAAAACAAGATTCATCGCGGAAAATCGTGGAGGGTTTGAGAGCGATTGCGTAACCTGACGCCTGACTTTAAGGAGGTCAGGAGGAAGAATTGCTCGATCGCAAGGCGCTTCAGGCACTGGGTTGCTGGACGGGTTATCGGTTGGAGCGTGTGGAATGGCCGGAAGGCGAAGGCCGCACGCTATCGCTGTATCTGAAGCCGGTCAGCAAGGTCATGTACTGCGAGCAATGCGGTGCACGCTGCCAGCAGATCCACGAGACGACGGTTCGCCGAGTGCGTGATCTGCCGCTGTTCGAATACCGGGTGGTGTTGTATGTGCCTCGTCGCCGGGTCTGGTGTGAACGCTGCGGTGGCCCGCGACTGGAGAAGCTTGCATGGCTGGGCCGCTACCAACGAGTGACGGAGCGCTTCGCCAAGGCGTGCGAGAAGCTGCTACAGGCTGCCAGCGTGCAGGCGGTGGCGGCCTTCTACGATCTGGGCTGGCACACGGTCAAAGCGATCGACAAGATGTGCCTACGGGCGCGCGTGGCCGAGCCGGACTGGTCGACGATCCGCTATCTGGCGATGGACGAGTTTGCGCTGCATAAAGGCCACCGCTACGCCACGGTGGTAGTCGATCCGATCGGCCGACAAGTGCTCTGGGTGGGACCTGGACGCTCGCGCGAAACGGCTCGAGCCTTCTTCGAACAGTTGCCCGAAGGCGTTGCCGAGCGCATCGAAGCGGTCGCCATCGACATGACCACGGCCTATGAGCTGGAGATCAAGGAGCACTGCCCGCAAGCGGAAATCGTCTTTGACCTGTACCACGTCGTGGCCAAGTACGGCCGCGAAGTGATCGACCGGGTACGTGTGGATCAGGCCAATCAACTTCGACATGACAAGCCGGCCCGGAAGGTTCTGAAGTCCAGCCGCTGGCTGTTACTGCGCAACCGGCACAATCTGAAGCCAGAACAGGCAGTGCAGTTGAGGGAGTTGCTGGCCGCCAATCAGTCGCTGTTATGCGTCTACGTGCTACGCGACGAGCTCAAACGGCTCTGGTTCTACCGAAAGCCAGCCTGGGCGGACAAGGCTTGGGGGCAATGGTTCGAACAGGCCCAGCAAAGCGGGATTGCCGCCCTGCAAAAGTTCGCCGAGCGCTTGCAGGGCTACTGGCACGGAATCGTGACCCGCTGCCGCCATCCGCTCAATACCAGCGTTGTCGAAGGCATCAACAACACCATCAAGGTCATCAAGCGCAGGGCCTACGGCTATCGCGACGAGGAGTATTTCTTCCTCAAGATCCGCGCCGCGTTCCCCGGAATTCCGCGTTGAACCAAAAACAAAGGGGCCGTCCGAAGACGGCCCCTCCTTGCTTCATTCAGCGCGCGCGCACCGTCACGCGATCCGCTCTTCCGACGCCGGATCGAACAGCACCGCCTTCGACACGTCGAACAGCAGCGACAGCGTCTGTTCGGGCTGCGGGTTCGCGGCCGGATGCACGCGGCTCACGATGCGCTTGCCGTTCACCTGCGCGAACACGTGCGTGTCCGGCCCGGTCGGCTCGGTCACGTCGACGCGCACGTCGAACGGCTGCAGGTGCGACGCGTCGCCGTTGTGCGCGTGGCGCACGTCGGTGATGCGCTCCGGACGCAGGCCGAGGATCACCTCGCGGCCGACGTGCGACTTCAGCTTCGCCGCATCGAACGGCAGGTTCAGCGCACCGCGCTTGACGCCCGTGTCGACTTCGAGCGCGATCCCGCTGCCCTGCTCGACCAGCTTGCCGTTGATGAAGTTCATCGGCGGCGCGCCGATGAAGCCCGCGACGAACAGGTTCGACGGCGAATCGTAGATGTCCTGCGGCGCGCCGAACTGCTGGACGACACCGTCCTTCATCACCGCGATCCGGTCGCCGAGCGTCATTGCCTCGATCTGGTCGTGCGTCACGTAGACGATCGTCGTGCCGAGGCGCTGGTGCAGCAGCTTGATTTCCGCGCGCATCTCGATGCGCAGCTTCGCGTCGAGGTTCGACAGCGGCTCGTCGAACAGGAACAGCGACGGATCGCGCGCGAGCGCACGGCCCATCGCGACACGCTGGCGCTGGCCGCCCGACAGCTGGCCCGGCTTGCGGTCGAGCAGGTGCTGGATCTGCAGCATCTGCGACACGCGGTCGACGATCTGCTGCTGTTCGCTCTTCGGCACCTTGCGGATGTTCAGGCCGAACGAGATGTTCTCGCGCACCGTCATCGACGGATACAGCGCGTACGACTGGAACACCATCGCGATGTCGCGATCCTTCGGCGACAGGTCGTTGACGACCTTGCCGTCGATGCAGATCTCGCCGCTCGTCACGGTTTCGAGCCCGGCAATCATGTTGAGCAGCGTCGACTTCCCGCAGCCCGACCCGCCGACCAGGATCAGGAACTGTCCGTCCTCGATCTCGATGTCGACACCCTTCAGGACCGGCACCCCGTTCGGGTAGGTCTTGTACACGTCACGGATGGAAAGGCTTGCCATGCTGTGAATCCTCTGTCTCGTCTCGCGCGGCGCACTCCGGCGCCGCGTCGGGTTCGTTTCGATGCGCCGCGCGCGAAGCGCGGCCGGTTCGTCGTATCGGATGAAGCCGCGCTTACCCCTTCACCGCGCCCGCCGTCAGCCCGCGCACGAAGTAGCGGCCGGCGACGATGTAGACGAGCAGCGTCGGCAGCGCGGCGATGATCGCGCCGGCCATGTCGACGTTGTATTCCTTCACGCCCGTCGACGTGTTGACGAGGTTGTTCAGCGCAACCGTGATCGGCATCGAATCGACGCCGGAGAACACGATCCCGAACAGGAAGTCGTTCCAGATCTGCGTGAACTGCCAGATCAGGCACACCATGAAGATCGGCAGCGACACCGGCAGCAGGATCTTCGTGAAGATCGTGAAGAAGCCCGCGCCGTCGATGCGCGCGGCCTTCACCAGTTCGGCCGGCACGCTCACGTAGAAGTTGCGGAAGAACATCGTCGTGAACGCGATGCCGTACACGACGTGCACGAACACGAGGCCCGGAATCGTATTGGCGAGGCCGAGCATCCCCTGCAGGCGCGCCATCGGCAGCAGGATCACCTGGAACGGGATAAAGCAGCCGACCAGCATCATCGTGAACAGCGCGTCCGCGCCGCGAAAGCGCCAGTGCGTGAGCACGTAGCCGTTGAACGCACCGATCAGCGACGAGATCAGCACGGCCGGGATCACCATCTGCAGCGAGTTCAGGAAGAACGGCTTCATGCCGTCGCAGCGCACGCCGGTGCACGCCCCGCTCCAGGCCTTCACCCACGGGTCGACGGTCCACGTGGTGGGCGGCGTCAGCAGGTTGCCGGTGCGCAGCTGGTCGAGATCCTTGAACGACGTCGACAGCATCACGTAGATCGGGAACAGGAAATACAGCGCGAACAGGATCAGCGCCGCGTAGATCACTGCCCGGCTGATCGTCATCTTAGGCTGCATTGCGGGTGCTCCTCGATTCCATATACATCAGCGGCACCAGCACCGCGACCACGGTCGCGAGCATCATCACCGACGACGCCGCGCCGAGCCCGAGCTGGCCGCGGTTGAACGAAAACGTGTACATGAACATGGCCGGCAGCGACGACGACGTGCCCGGGCCGCCTGCCGTCAGCGCGACGACGAGGTCGAAGGTCTTGATCGTGATGTGGCAGAGGATCAGCAGCACCGAGAAGAACACCGGGCGCATGCTCGGGATCACGATCTTGCGGTAGATGGTCGGCAGCGTCGCGCCGTCGACCTGCGCGGCCTTGAAGATCTCCGCGTCGACGCCGCGCAGCCCTGCCAGGAACAGCGCCATCACGAAGCCGGTCGACTGCCACACGGCCGCGATCACCACGCAGAAGATCGCCTTGTCCGGATCGTCGAGCCAGCCGAACGAGAAGCTCGTCCAGCCCCAGTCGTGCATCACCTTCTCGAGGCCGAGGCCCGGGTTCAGGATCCACTGCCACGCGGTGCCGGTCACGATGAACGACAGCGCCATCGGATACAGGAAGACCGCGCGCAGTGCGCCTTCGTTGCGGATCCGCTGGTCGAGCAGGATCGCGAGGAACAGCCCGAGCGCGACGCAGATCGCGATGAACGGAATCCCGAACCAGCCGAGGTTCGCGGCGGAGGTCCACCACACGTCGTTCTGGAACAGGTCCGTGTAACGGCCGAAGCCGTCGAATTCGTAGTTCGGCAACAGTCGCGAATTGGTCAGCGACAGATAGCCGGTAATCAGGATGAAGCCGTAGATGAACACCACGGCGATCGCGACGCTCGGCGCAAGCACGAGCTTCGGGATCCAGCGATCGGCGAACGCCGACATCGGCGACGTACGCCGTGCGGCGGCAGCGCCGGATCCGTTTCCGCTAAGAGGGGCAGCCACTTGATTCGACTCCTGGAACGAGGGCGACGCAGGCCGGGCCGGCGCCGGGTACGGCACGAGCCCGCGGGCGAGCCCGTTTGCTGCACATGCGAAAACGCCCGGCCGATGAAGCGTGTCCGGCCGGGCGCCTGCCGCGCGTTACTTGACCTTCGCGGCCTTCGCGAGCGCGGCGACCGCGCTCTTCGAATCCTGCTGCGAGTTCATGAACTTCGTCACGACGTCCGTGATCGCGCCGGCGGTCGCATCGCTCTGCGCCATCCCGTGCGCGAGCGACGGCACGAACCCGCCCGACTTGATCGCGGTCTGCTCGTCGGCATACGACTTCTTCGCGCAGTCGTCGAACTTGTCCATCTTCACGCCGAGACGTACCGGCACCGACCCCTTCAGCAGGCTGAACTGCTCCTGGAAGTCCGGCGTCATGATCGTCTTCGCGAGCGCGAGCTGGCCCGGCGTCGCCGCCTTCTCACCCTTCTGCTGGAAGAACACAAACGAATCGACGTTGAACGTGTACGAATTCGCCGTGCCCGGCACCGCCGCGCAGATGTAGTCCTTGCCCGCCTTCTTGCCGGCGTTCTCGAACTCGCCCTTCGCCCAGTCGCCCATGAACTGCATGCCGGCCTTGCCGTTGATCACCATCGCGGTCGCGAGGTTCCAGTCGCGGCCGTTACGGCCGGTATCGAAGTAACCCTGGATCTTGCGCACCGTGTCGAACACGGACAGCATCTGCGGCGACGTCAGCGTCGCCTGGTCGAGGTCGACCAGCGCCTTCTTGTAGAACGCCGGGCCCTGCGACAGCACGACGTCTTCCCACAGCGTCAGGTCCTGCCACGGCTGGCCGCCCATCGCGACCGGCTGGATGCCCGCGGCCTTCAGCTTGTCGGCCACCGCGAAGAATTCAGGCCAGGTGGTCGGCACCTTCGCGCCGACCTTGTCGAGCGCGGCCTTGTTGATGTACAGCCAGTTCACGCGGTGCACCGAGAACGGCGCCGCGACGGTATGGCCCTTGTACTTGATGATCTTGTCGATTTCCGGCGGCAGGTTCTGCTTCCAGTCGCCGGCAGCGGAATCGATGTTGACGAGCACGCCCTGGTCGGCCCAGTCCTGGATCAGCGGACCCTTGATCTGCGCGGCCGACGGTGCGTCGCCGCTGATCACCTTGGTCTTCAGTGCGGTCATTGCCGCGGCGCCGGCGCCGCCCGCGACCGCGAAGTCCTTCCACACATAGCCCTGCTTCTGCAAGTCGTCCTTCAGCACGCCGACGGCCTTCGACTCGCCGCCCGAGGTCCACCAGTGCAGCACCGTCACATTCTCGGCTGCCTGCGCCGCCACGGCGCCAGCCATCAGGCCTGCGGCGCAGAGCGCGCCCATGATCGAGCGAACTTTCATTACTTATCTCCTCCAGACTGAATCAACTCGTGAGGTTCCCTGACGGGGAACCGGCTTCTTGATAACGACGGGGAAATCGAGCCGCGGGACGCATGCAGCGTACGGGGCCGATGACCGGCCGGGCTCTTACAGAAAGCGTGAATCGAGATTCAACGGCGTGTCTCCTCTTTGTGTTTCTGGCCCGCCGCGATGATGCGGCGCGAGCCCGGGGTAGACGTCGCGCTGACGATGCGCGCCGTCAATGTCCGATAACATTCGGCACATGGCGTTCCCGAAGGCGAAGCTCGCGCAGTTCGTCGACCGCACTTCTTTTTTTCTTCACCCAGGTGCTACCCCTTGCGGCGGATTGTAGTTAAACTACAATTCAGTGTCAAAAATATTTTTATCGCACTACGGATCGCTTCCCAGCACCCCAAAACCGGCGGAGACACATGCATACCGATTCCAGCTTTACCTTCGTACTTTTCGGCGGCACCGGCGATCTGTCGATGCGCAAGATCCTGCCCGCGCTGTTCGAGGCGCATCGTGCGAACATGCTGGCGGAGAGCGGCCGGATCGTCGCCGTGGCGCGGCACGAATCGGATCAGGCGGGTTATCTCGAGTGGGTCGACACGCATGTGAAACCGCATGCGGTCAAGGCGGCCGGCAAGGCCTTCGACGAAGCCGCGTGGAAGTCCTTTCTCCAGCGCATCGAGTACGTCAAGCTCGACCTCGGCCGCGCGGAAGACTACGCCGTGCTGCGCGACGCGATCGCATCGCTGCCCGGCATCCGCGTGTTCTATCTGGCGACGGGCCCGTCGCTGTTCGTGCCGATCTGCAACGCGCTCGCGTCGGTCGGCCTGAGCGAAGGCTCGCGCATCGTGCTCGAGAAGCCGCTCGGCTACGACCTGAAGTCGTCGAACGCGATCAACGACGCGGTCGGCGAGATCTTCGCGGAAGGCCAGATCTACCGGATCGACCACTACCTCGGCAAGGAACCCGTGCAGAACCTGCTCGCGCTGCGCTTCGGCAATGCGCTGTTCGAGCCGCTGTGGCGCCGCGAATGGGTCGAGAGCATCCAGATCACGATCGCCGAGGAGCTCGGCGTCGAGGCGCGCGGCGATTTCTACGACAATACCGGCGCGCTGCGCGACATGGTGCAGAACCACCTGCTGCAGTTGCTGTCGATCGTCGCGATGGAGCCGCCGCATTCGATGGATTCGGATTCGGTGCGCGACGAGAAGCTGCGCGTACTGCGCGCGCTGAAGCCGGTCGATCCGCGCGACATCGGCAAGGTTGCCGTGCGCGGCCAGTATCATGCGGGCGTGATCAAGGGCGCGCAGGTGCCGGCCTATGCGACCGAGCCGGGCGTGAAGCCCGACAGCCAGACCGAAACCTTCGTCGCGCTGAAGGTCGAGATCGAGAACTGGCGCTGGGCCGGCGTGCCGTTCTTCCTGCGCACCGGCAAGCGGCTTGCCGACCGCGTCGCGGAGATCGTCGTCAATTTCCGCCCGGTGCCGCATTCGGCACTCGGCCCCACCGCGCTGCGTCCCGGCTCGAACCGCCTCGTGATCCGGCTGCAGCCGAACGAGACGATCCGCCTGTACTGCCTCGCGAAGCAGCCCGGCGAAGGGATGAACCTCGCGAGCGTGCACCTCGACCTCGCGTTCGACCGGTTCTTCAAGGAAGGGCAGATGGAGGCGTACCAACGCCTGCTGCTCGACGTGATCAACGGCCGGCTCGCGCTGTTCGTGCGGCGCGACGAACAGGAAGCCGCATGGCGCTGGGTCGAGCCGATCCTGAACGAATGGGCGCGCTCGCTGAAGCCGCCGAAGCCGTACGCGGCGGGCACCTGGGGGCCGGCCGCCGCGAGCGCGATGCTCGCGCAGCACGACACCTGCTGGCTCGAAGAAGAAAACTGATGCAAGCCGTTGCCGCGCACGCCACCGTACGCGGCAACGCGCCCCACGATTCGTACGATTTGAACAGACAAAGCAGTCCGGAGGAGATGTGATCGAGATCCACGCTTTCGACACCCAGGAAGCGCAAAGCGAAGCGCTCGCGCGCGCCGTCGGCGATGCGCTGCGCGCCGCGCTCGCCGGCCCCGCGCGCCCGACGCTCGCGGTGTCCGGCGGCACGAGCCCGCGCCCGTTCCTGCAAACGCTGTCGCACGCGGCGCTCGACTGGGCCGGCGTCGACGTGACGCTGGTCGACGACCGCTGGGTGCCGGAGGACGACGCAGCCAGCAACGCGCACCTCGTGCGCGACACGCTGCTGCAGCATGCAGCCGCCCCCGCCCGCTTCCTGCCGCTCGTCGACACGCGCGCCGCGCTCGACGCGCACGTCGCCGCGCTGAACGCGAACGCCGACTACCGCGTGCCGAGCGTCGCGGTACTCGGCATGGGCGAGGACGGCCATACCGCGTCGATCTTCGCCGATGCGCCCGAATGGGATCACGCGATCACGACGCCCGAGCGTTTCGTCGCCGTGCATCCGGGCGCCGCGCCGCACGCGCGCGTGAGCTTTTCGCTCGATGCGCTCAAGCGCGTCGACCGGCTGTTCCTGCTGATCGCGGGCGAACGCAAGCGCGCGGTGCTCGACGCCGCGGCCGCGTCGCTGCAGAAGAACGCGATTTCCCAACTGGCCAACGACAAGGGGACCCAGCTCGATGTCTACTGGTGCGCAAAGTAAGGCGGTCGTCGCAGGTCAGCATGCCGACGGCCCGCGCCTGCTCGCGGACGTCGGCGGCACCAACGCGCGCTTCGCGCTGGAAACCGGCCCGGGCGAGATCACGCAGATCCGCGTGTATCCCGGCGCCGACTATCCGACGATCACCGACGCGATCCGCAAGTACCTGAAGGACGTGAAGATCAGCCGCGTGAACCACGCGGCGATCGCGATCGCCAATCCGGTCGACGGCGACCAGGTCACGATGACCAACCACGACTGGAGCTTCTCGATCGAGGCGACGCGCCGTGCGCTCGGCTTCGACACCCTGCTCGTCGTCAACGATTTCACCGCGCTGGCCATGGCGCTGCCGGGCCTGACCGACGCGCAGCGCGTGCAGGTCGGCGGCGGCACGCGCCGCCAGAACAGCGTGATCGGGCTGCTCGGGCCCGGCACCGGGCTCGGCGTGTCGGGGCTGATTCCGGCCGACGACCGCTGGATCGCACTCGGCAGCGAGGGCGGCCACGCGTCGTTCGCGCCGCAGGACGAGCGCGAGGACCTGGTGCTGCAGTACGCGCGCAAGAAGTTTCCGCACGTGTCGTTCGAACGCGTGTGCGCGGGCCCCGGCATGGAGATCATCTATCGCGCGCTCGCCGCGCGCGACAAGAAGCGCGTCGCCGCGACCGTCGACACGGTCGAGATCGTCGAACGCGCGCATGCGGGCGACGCACTCGCGCTCGAGACGGTCGAATGCTTCTGCGGGATTCTCGGCGCGTTCGCGGGCAGCGTCGCGCTGACGCTCGGCGCGCTCGGCGGCGTGTACATCGGCGGCGGTGTCGCGCTGAAGCTCGGCGAACTGTTCACGCGCTCGTCGTTCCGCGCACGCTTCGAGGCGAAGGGCCGTTTCACGCACTATCTCGAGAACATCCCGACCTACCTGATCACCGCCGAATACCCGGCGTTCCTCGGCGTGTCGGCGATCCTCGCCGAGCAGTTGTCGAACCGCTCGGGCGGCGCGTCGTCGGCCGTGTTCGAGCGAATCCGCCAGATGCGCGATGCGCTGACGCCGGCCGAGCGGCGCGTCGCCGATCTCGCGCTGAACCATCCGCGCTCGATCATCAACGATCCGATCGTCGACATCGCGCGCAAGGCCGACGTGAGCCAGCCGACGGTGATCCGCTTCTGCCGCTCGCTCGGCTGCCAGGGGCTGTCCGACTTCAAGCTGAAACTCGCCACCGGCCTCACCGGCACGATCCCGATGAGCCACAGCCAGGTGCATCTCGGCGACACGGCCACCGACTTCGGCGCGAAGGTGCTCGACAACACGGTGTCCGCGATCCTGCAGTTGCGCGAGCACCTGAACTTCGAGCACGTCGAGAACGCGATCGAGATCCTGAACGGCGCACGGCGCATCGAGTTCTACGGGCTCGGCAACTCGAACATCGTCGCGCAGGACGCGCATTACAAGTTCTTCCGCTTCGGGATCCCGACGATCGCGTACGGCGACCTGTACATGCAGGCCGCGTCGGCCGCGCTGCTCGGCAAGGGCGACGTGATCGTCGCGGTGTCGAAGTCGGGGCGCGCGCCCGAGCTGCTCCGCGTGCTCGACGTCGCGATGCAGGCCGGCGCGAAGGTGATCGCGATCACGTCGAGCAACACCCCGCTCGCGAAGCGCGCGACCGTCGCGCTCGAAACCGACCACATCGAGATGCGCGAATCGCAGCTGTCGATGATCTCGCGGATCCTGCACCTGCTGATGATCGACATCCTCGCGGTCGGCGTCGCGATCCGCCGTGCGTCGACGAACGGCGAACTGCCCGAGGCCGTCGCGCAGGCGAAAGCACGCGCGAGCGACGACGATACCGCCGACGTGCTCGACTGGCTGAGCCACGGCGCATCGCCGGCTGCGAAGGACGTCGCGCGCGACTGACACGGCTCGGCGGCAGCCGCTTTCCGCCGCTCGAAACAAAAACGCCACCGGCGCAGCGCGCGGTGGCGTTTTTCATTCTGCCGTCAGGCCGCGGTTCACGCGCCCGCTTTGACGGGCCGCCCGTGCCAGCGCAACACGAGGTATCGGCCGGCGAAACACAGCACGCCCGTGACGCCGATCGTCACGCCCATCGCGAACGGCGTGCCGTCCGCGAGTGCGCCGATCGCGACGCTCGCAAGCGCGCCGAGCGCGAGCTGCATCGCACCGAACACGGCCGCCGACGCGCCCGCGTTGTGCGGATAGCGATGCATGAGGTCGGTCGTGCAGTTCGCGGACAGGATCCCGACCACGCCGACCACGAAGAACAGGCACACGACGATCGACCACAGCCCGCCCCACCCGGTCAGCGCGACGAGCGCGACCGCGAGCGACGCGATGCAGCTCACGAGCGACGCGGCCGCGATGATGCGCAGCGAACCGATGCGGCCGACGAGCCGCGTGTTCGCGAAGTTGCCGATCATGATCCCGACGACGTTCAGGCCGAACAGCAGCCCGTAGTGCTGCGGCGACACGTGGAAATACTCGATGTACACGAATGGTGTGGCGGTGATGTACGAGAACATCGACGCGAACGCCATCCCGCCGCACAGCATGTGCCCCCAGGCGACGGGATCGGACAGGATGCGCCCGTACGACGCAAACGACGCGAGCACGGCCGCGCTCTTGCGCCGCTCCTTCGGCCAGGTTTCGGGCACGCGCAGGTACGCGGTCGCCGCGCACACCGCGCCGAACACCGCCAGCACGACGAACACGCCGCGCCAACCGGAGAAGCGCAGGATCTGCCCGCCGATCAGCGGCGCGAGCAACGGCCCGACCGCGGTGACGATCGCGACCATCGACAGCACCTTCGCCGCGTCGGTCGGCTCGTGCGCATCACGCGCGATCGCACGCGACAGCACCGACGCCGCGCCGGCGCCGAGCGCCTGCAGGAAGCGCACGAGGATCAGCATGTCGATCGAAGTCGACACGAAGCAGCCGATGCTCGCAAGCGTGAACAGCGCGATGCCGCCGAGCAGCACGGGGCGCCGGCCCCACGTGTCGGACAGCGGGCCGTACAGCAGCATGCCGACCGAGAAACCGGCCATGAAGCTCGTCAGCGTGCGCTGCGCGGCGCCAGGGCTGGCGGAGAAGCCGTCGGCGATCGACGGCAGGCTCGGCAGGTACATGTCGGTAGCGATCGGCCCGCAGGCGGCAAGCGCGCCGAGCAACAGGATCAGCCGGGCATCGGGCCGGCGTCGGATGACGTGAGACATGGGTATCCGGATTGGAGCCCGCGCGCATCGGGGCGCGCGTGGCGGTGAAGACGGCAAGCCGCACCGCGAACGGCGCGCCCAGGCCCATGATTGTACGCGCAACTTTTTTGCGCGCTGGCGGCCGCGTGCGGTAACGGGCCCGGAAACACCGGCGCGGTGCCCGTCGCGGGGATCGCGGGATCGCGCGCGGATTCGATTAAGCTTGCTGCTGCCCGCTTCTCTTGTCTGACCAATTCGACGCACGACCGACCTGATGACCGCTTTCCTGTTGATCTGGAGCCCCAAGAAATGGCCATGGCCCGAGCTGCCCGACGTCGCCGCGCGCGTGAAAGCCGGCGAGGCCGTACATGACGTGTGGGGCTGCGGCTTCGCGCGCGGCATCCTGCCGGGCGACCGCGTGTTCCTGCATCGCGTCGCGAAGACGCCCAAGGGCGTGTTCGGCTCCGGCTACGTGACGCGCGCGCCGTACGAGGTGCCCGATCCGTCGACGAAGCGCGGCTACCGGCTGTGCATCGACTTCGTGTACGACTGGCTGGTCGATGCGCACCAGGACGTGGTGATCGCGCGCGACGCGCTGCGCGTCCATCCGTACTCGGTGCAGACCTGGGATGCGCAGAGCTCCGGCACGGTGATCAAGCCGATGGTCGAAGGCCCGCTCGAGAAGCGCTGGGCCGAGCTGACCGGCAAGCGCAAGCCGCCACCGTTGCCGGGTCGATAACGGGGCCAAATCACGCCGTGTTCCGTCCCGGACTGCGCGATCCTTCACGCGCCGAAAGGCCGCAGACCGCCCAACGGGCCCGCCGCACGCGTCTCCGGTACAATCAGACGATCGTTCCGCCCAGGCGCCGCGGCCCGTGCACAGGCCCCCGCGCCCTTCTCTCGCAGGTTTCGCCCATGTCCAATAATCAGATCCTCTTCGAACGCGCCCAGAAGACCATTCCCGGCGGCGTCAACTCGCCGGTGCGCGCATTCCGTTCGGTCGGCGGCACGCCGCGTTTCGTCGCGCGCGCGCAAGGCCCGTATTTCTGGGACGCCGACGGCAAGCAGTACATCGACTACATCGGCTCGTGGGGCCCGATGATCGTCGGCCACGTCCATCCGGAAGTTCTGTCGGCCGTGCAGAACGTGCTCGCCGACGGCTTCTCGTTCGGTGCGCCGACCGAGGCCGAGATCGAGATCGCCGAGGAAATCTGCAAGCTCGTGCCGTCGATCGAGCAGGTGCGGATGGTGTCGAGCGGCACCGAGGCCACGATGAGCGCGCTGCGTCTCGCGCGCGGCTTCACGGGCCGCAGCCGCATCGTCAAGTTCGAGGGCTGCTACCACGGCCACGCGGACAGCCTGCTCGTGAAGGCCGGCTCGGGCCTGCTGACGTTCGGCAACCCGACGTCGGCCGGCGTGCCCGCCGACATCGCGAAGCACACGACCGTCCTCGAATACAACAACGTCGCCGCGCTCGAAGAAGCGTTCGGCGCGTTCGGCGACGAGATCGCCGCCGTGATCGTCGAGCCGGTCGCGGGCAACATGAACCTCGTGCGCGGCACGCCCGAATTCCTGAACGCGCTGCGCGCGCTGTGCACGAAGCACGGCGCCGTGCTGATCTTCGACGAAGTGATGTGCGGGTTCCGCGTCGCGCTCGGCGGCGCGCAGGCTTACTACGGGATCACGGCCGACCTCACCTGCCTCGGCAAGGTGATCGGCGGCGGGATGCCGGCTGCCGCGTTCGGCGGCCGCCGCGACATCATGGCCCACCTCGCGCCGCTCGGCGGCGTCTACCAGGCCGGCACGCTGTCGGGCAACCCGATCGCGGTCGCCGCGGGTCTGAAGACGCTGCAACTGATCCAGGCGCCCGGCTTCTACGACGCGCTCACCGCGCAGACCAAGCGCCTCGCCGACGGCCTCGCGGCCGAAGCGCGCGCGGCCGGCGTGCCGTTCGCGGCCGACTCGATCGGCGCGATGTTCGGCCTCTACTTCGCGGAGCGAGTGCCGACCAGCTTCGCGGAAGTCACGAAGAGCGACACCGAGCGCTTCAACCGCTTCTTCCACCTGATGCTCGACGAAGGCGTGTACTTCGCGCCGTCCGCGTACGAGGCCGGCTTCGTGTCGAGCACGCACGACGACGCGGTGATCGACGCGACGCTCGCGGCCGCGCGCCGCGCATTCGCGGCACTCGCCGCCTGACCCGGGTCCGCGCGCATGTTTTCCGATATCGATTTCGCCCACATGCAGCGTGCGCTCGCGCTCGCCGCGCGCGGCATGTATACGACGGCACCGAACCCGCGTGTCGGTTGCGTGATCGTCAAGGACGGCGACGTGATCGGCGAAGGCTTCACGCAGCCGGCCGGCCAGGATCACGCGGAAGTGCAGGCGCTGAAGGACGCGCGCTCGCGCGGCTATGACGTCGCGGGCTCGACCGTCTACGTGACGCTCGAACCGTGCAGCCATTTCGGCCGCACGCCGCCGTGCGCGAATGCGCTGATCGACGCGCGCGTCGCGAAGGTCGTCGCCGCGATGGAAGACCCGAACCCGCAGGTGTCGGGGCGCGGCCTCGGCATGCTGCGCGATGCGGGCATCGACGTGCGCTGCGGGCTGCTCGCGCATGAAGCGGGCGAACTGAACATCGGCTTCGTGTCGCGGATGACGCGCGGCCGCCCGTGGGTGCGAATGAAGACCGCCGCGTCGCTCGACGGCCGCACCGCGCTGCCGTCCGGCGAAAGCCAGTGGATCACCGGCGAGGCCGCGCGCCTCGACGGGCACGCGTGGCGTGCACGCGCCTGCGCGATACTGACCGGCATCGGCACCGTACGCGAAGACAATCCGCTGCTGACCGTGCGCGGCATCGACACGCCGCGCCAGCCGCAGCGCATCCTGGTGGACAGCCGCCTCGACCTGCCGCTCGACGCACGGCTGCTCGAAGGCGCGCCGCTGCTGATCTTCTGCGGCCGGCTCGACGCCGCCGGCGAAATGCGCGCGAACGTGCTGAAGGCGCGTGGCGCGGAAATCGTGCCGATCGCGAATGCGCAAGGCAAGGTCGACCTGCCCGCGATGCTGGCGGCGCTCGGCGCGCGCGGTGTCAACGAGCTGCACGTCGAGGCCGGCCACAAGCTGAACGGCTCGCTGCTGCGCGAGCAGTGCGTCGACGAATTGCTCGTCTACCTCGCGCCGAGCCTGCTGGGCGCCGATGCGGCCGGCATGTTCGACCTCGCCGCGCCGGCGAACCTCGAGGCGCGTACGCGGCTGTCGTTCCACGGGTTCGAGCGGGTCGGCGACGATCTGCGGATCCTCGCGCGCTTCATGCCGCCCGACGGCACTCACTGAGCGGGATCGTCACGACGTTTACCGGCATTGTCGCGGCCGTCGGCTGCATCGAGTCGACAAGGTCAATCTCGAAGTCGACATAATTGCGCGCTACGTCGAGCGAATGCTGTCGACGTCGCGGAGCGTGCACCAGGACTGATCGCGCGGGCGGTCTCCGAAGCGGCGGCCGGCATGCTGACGGCCGCCGCTTTTCTCCATCCTTCGCGCCGTCGCCCGCAAGCGATCACGCGTCTGCCTCGTCCCCTCCCGCGCGCGCCAGAATCGTCCCGAGCAACTGCCGCACATGCTCGCGTGCCGCGCGCTCGGCACCTTCCACATCGCGCTTCGCGATCATGTCGAACACCCGCCGGTGTTCGGCGACATTCCCGCCCAGTCGCGCCCAGTCGTCCATCGGACTCGCGCCGCCCGAACACATCGTCTGCACCTGCGCATACAGCGCCCTGAGCGACGTCTCGATCGTCGTGTTGCGCGCAGCAGCGAGCAGCCCGTGGTGGAAATCGAGATTGGCGATCCGGTATGCGTGGCCGTCGCGCGTGTCGACCGCATTCGCCTGCCGAGTCAACGCTTCATTCAGCGCCGCATGATCGTCAGGCGTCATACGCTGCGCCGCCAGGCGCGCGGCCATCCCTTCGAGCGCTTCCCGCGCCTCGAAGATGGCCACGATCCGCGCGCGGTCGAATGCGATGACGAACACGCCCTGCCGCGGCACGACCTGCAGCAGCCCCTCCGCTTCCAGGCGCGAGACCGCTGCCCACACGGGCGACCGGCTGATGCCGAGATCACGCGACAGCGCCTCGATGCTGATCTTCTCGCCCGCCGCGAAGCGCCCGTCGTCGACCAGCATCTCGCGGATCGCCCCGTACGCGTCGCGCCCCAGCGTCGTGCGCTCGAGTATGGCGCGCGTCACGCGAACCGCCGGCGACGTGCGATGTGGAGCCCCTTGCCGACCGGCACGATCGTCGTGTCGAACTGCCGAGATGCATCGACCGCGGCGAGATAGCCGGCGATTTCGTCCGGATGGGACAGCGCGTTGTCCGCGACGAGCAGCGCGTCGGCCGTCAGCTTCGGCAACAGGTGCGCGAGCTGCCGCGGCGCGCTCACGCGGTCGGCGTCGAAGAACACGCAGTCGAACGGGCCCGCCACGGCCGCGCAGACTTGCGTCGCATCGCCTTCGATCACCTGCGCCCAATCCTGCAGCGCTGCCGCGCGCAGGTTGGCCCTCGCCTGCTCGGCCTTGTCGGCCGAGTACTCGACGGTGACGAGCGGCTGCCCGTCCGTTTCGCGCAGCGCATGGGCGAGCCAGATCGCGCTGTAGCCGTTGGACGTGCCGATCTCGAGCACGCGCCTGCGCCGTGCGCCGGTGACGAGCAGGTACAGCAGTTCGGCCGTGGCCAGCTCGAGGTTAAGCATCTTGCGGCTGCGGTCGTCCATCCGCGCATCGTTTTCCTGGCCGAAGGACGCCAGCCGGGCAAGGACGGCCGATGCGGCGCGGTCGAGTTCGATCATGGGGTCTCCGTTGCTTCATATTTCGTGTTTCGTGTTTCATGATACGACTTTTTGCGGACCGATGCGCGATGCCCGCGAGGGGCGGTATTCCGGTGCAATCGGGACGACTGTGTCAGATCCACCGGCCATTCGCTCAGCCAACACCTGACCGAATGGCCAACGACGCGCACGGGTCACGCCGCCGCGCTAAGATGCGTCGACAGCGGATTCAACGCCGCAACGCACGCGCGCCGCGAACCGGCCACCCTCTTCTTCAAGGAGTTGTCCCCATGTCCATCTCGATGTATCAGGCTTCCCTGCCCGTGCTGATCCGTGGCCTGACCAACCTGCAGCACATCCTCGGCAAGGCTCAGGCGCACGCGGCCGAAAAGCAGATCGATCCGTCGGTGTTCGTCGGCGCCCGCCTGTACCCGGACATGCTGCCGCTCGTCCGCCAGGTCTACATCGCGACGGACACGGCCAAGGGCTGCGCCGCGCGCCTCGCCGATGTCGAGATCCCGAGCTTCCCGGACGTCGAGCAGACTTTCGACGAACTGCACGCACGCATCCAGAAGACGATCGACTACCTGAAAAGCTTCGACGCCGCGCAGATCGATGGCAGCGAGGCGCGCCAAATCGTGCTGAAGATGCGTGTCGGCCCGATCGAGTTCAGCGGCCAGTCGTACCTGCTGAATTTCGTGCTGCCCAATTTCTTCTTCCATGTGACGACCGCGTACGACATCCTGCGCCACAGCGGCGTCGAGCTCGGCAAGCTCGACTACCTGGGCGGGCGCGACCAGCACGCCTGACGCGCGGCCGGGCAATGCCCGGCCCGCCGCCGCCGGCACCCGCGTGCAGGCAACGCACGGTGGCGGCACCAGGCCTGCCGCGCAAGCCAGCCGAAGCGCTTTCCGGAGCGCTTGCCGGCGGCGCGCGACCCATGCCAGCCGAAACGCCGTCCGGCTGGCGTAAAATACGCACTTTCCTCTTTCTCGCCCCCTTATGACGCTCGCCTCCACGCTCGACATCATCGCCGAGCTGAAAGCCGGCCGGATGGTGATCCTGGTCGACGAAGAAGACCGCGAAAACGAGGGCGACCTCGTGATCGCCGCCGAATTCGTCACGCCGGAAGCGATCAACTTCATGGCCAAGTACGGCCGCGGCCTGGTTTGCCTGACGTTGACGCAGGAACGCTGCAAGCAGTTGCACCTGCCGCTGATGACCTACCGCAACGGCACGCAGTACGGCACCGCCTTCACGGTCAGCATCGAAGCGGCAGAAGGCGTGACGACCGGCATCTCGGCTGCCGACCGTGCGCACACGATCGCCACGGCCGTCGCGCACGACGTACGCCCCGAGCACATCGTGCAGCCGGGTCACGTGTTCCCGATCATGGCGCAGCCGGGCGGCGTGCTCGTGCGTGCCGGCCACACCGAGGCCGGTTGCGACTTCACCGCGCTCGCGGGCCTCACGCCGGCCGCGGTGATCTGCGAGATCATCAAGGACGACGGCACGATGGCGCGCCTGCCCGACCTGATCGAGTTCGCGCAGGAACACAACCTGAAGATCGGCACGATCGCCGACCTGATCCAGTACCGCAGCCGCACCGAATCGATCATCGAGCGGATCGCCGAGCGCACGATGCAGACCGCGCACGGCACGTTCCGCGCGGTGCTGTACCGCGACCAGCCGAGCGGCTCGCCGCACATCGCGCTGGTGCGCGGTGCGCCGTCGCCCGACGTCGATACGCCGGTGCGCGTGCACGAGCCGCTGTCGGTGCTCGACCTGCTCGAAACGGGCGTGTCGACGCACTCGTGGACGCTCGACGCCGCGATGCGCGAGATCGCGGAGCGCGACCTCGGCGTGATGGTGCTGCTCAACTGCGGCGACACGAAGGAACACCTGATCGACGTCTTCAAGGCGTTCGACGAGGAAGAAAAGGCCGCTGCGCTCAAGCGCCGGCCAGTTGATTTCAAGACGTTCGGCATCGGCGCGCAGATCCTGCGCGATGTCGGCGTCGGCAAGATGCAGGTGCTGTCGAATCCGCGCAAGCTGGGCAGCATGTCCGGCTACGGCCTGGAAGTCACGGGCTTCATCCCGATGCCCGGCGCCGAAGCCAAGTCCTGCCCGGCGTCCCACGCGTAACCCGCCACGGCGCTTTCGCCCTATAACCGTTCATCCACACCACGGACAAGATCATGGAAATCGGACAATACCAACCGAATCTCGAAGGCGACGGCCTGCGTATCGGCATCGTGCAATCGCGCTTCAACGAGCCGGTGTGCAACGGCCTCGCCGACGCGTGCGTCGAGGAACTGGAACGCCTCGGCGTCACCGGTGAAGACGTGCTGCTCGTGTCGGTGCCCGGCGCGCTGGAAATCCCGCTTGCGCTGCAGAAGCTCGCGGAAAGCGGCCAGTTCGACGCGCTGATCGCACTCGGCGCGGTGATCCGCGGCGAGACCTACCACTTCGAACTCGTGTCGAACGAAAGCGGCGCGGGCATCACCCGCATCGGCCTCGACTTCAACCTGCCGATCGCGAACGCGGTCCTGACGACCGAAAACGACGAGCAGGCCGTCGCGCGCATGACCGAAAAGGGTCGTGACGCCGCACGCGTCGCCGTCGAGATGGCCAACCTGACGATGGCCCTCGACCAGCTCGGCGATGACGACGAGGACGAAGAGGAAGACGAAGACGACGAAGAGGAGCGCGCATGAAGAAGAGCGCCCGCCGACAATCGCGCGAGCTGGCGACGCAGGGGCTGTACCAGTGGCTACTGTCGAACGCGTCCTCCGGCGAGATCGACGCGCAACTGCGCGGCGCGCTCGGTTACGACAAGGCTGACAAGGAGCTGCTCGACGCGATCCTGCACGGCGTGATCCGCGAGCACGCCACGCTCGTCGAAGCACTGACGCCGTCGCTCGACCGTCCGATCGACCAGTTGTCGCCGGTCGAACGCGCCGTGCTGCTGATCGCGACGTTCGAGCTCACGCACCACGTCGAAACGCCGTACCGCGTGATCATCAACGAAGCTGTCGAACTCGCGAAGACGTTCGGCGGCTCCGACGGCTACAAGTACGTGAACGGCGTGCTCGACAAGCTCGCCGCGAAGCTGCGTCCCGCCGAAACGCAGGCGCGCCGCAACGGCTGATACCGTCGATCCGGAACGGGCGCGCATGCGCCCGTTTTTTCTTTTGCCTCGCCCCCTCGCCCTGCCCGCCCGATGAATACCGCCACCGATTCGCTCGTCAGACTCGCCGCACGCGTCGATGCGATCCAGCCCTTCTACGTGATGGAACTGATGAAGGAGGCACAGCGTCTCGAGTCGTCCGGGCGCGACGTTATCCACATGGGCATCGGCGAGCCGGATTTCACTGCGCCGGAGCCGGTCGTCGAAGCGGCCGCGGCCGCGCTGCGCCGCGGCGTCACGCAATATACGAGCGCGCTCGGCATTGCACCGCTGCGCGAGGCGATCGCCGCGCACTACGCGCGCGCCTACGGCCTCACGATCAGTCCGGAACGGATCGTCGTGACAGCCGGCGCATCGGCGGCGCTGCTGCTCGCGTGCCTCGCGCTCGTCGGGCGTGACGACGAGGTGCTGATGCCCGACCCGTCGTATCCGTGCAACCGGCACTTCGTCGCGGCGGCCGAAGGCCGCGCGGTGCTCGTGCCGAGCGGCCCCGACGCGCGCTTCCAGCTCACCGAGGACGACGTCCGCACGCGCTGGGGCGATCGCACCCGCGGCGTGCTGCTCGCGTCGCCGTCGAACCCGACCGGCACGTCGCTCGAACCCGACGAGCTGAAGCGGATCGTCGAGGCCGTGCGCGCACGCGGCGGCTTCACGATCGTCGACGAGATCTACCAGGGGCTCAGCTACGACGCGGCGCCCGTGTCGGCGCTGTCGTTCGGCGACGACGTCGTCACCGTGAACAGCTTCTCCAAGTATTTCAGCATGACGGGCTGGCGGCTCGGCTGGCTGGTCGTGCCGCCCGCACTGGTCGGCACGTTCGAAAAGCTGGCGCAGAACCTGTTCATCTGCCCGTCCGCGCTCGCGCAGCACGCGGCGCTCGCGTGCTTCGAGCCGGCCGCGCTCGACATCTACGAAGCGCGCCGGCTCGAATTCAAGCGCCGCCGCGACTTCATCGCACCGGCGCTCGAACGGCTCGGCTTCACGGTGCCCGTGATGCCGGACGGCGCGTTCTACGTGTATGCGCGCTGCGGCGGCGTCGCCCACCCGGCGGCCGGCGACAGCGCCGCGCTTACGTCGGCGATGCTGCACGACGCGGGGGTCGTGCTGGTGCCCGGCATGGACTTCGGCGTCCATGCACCGCGTGACTATATCCGCCTGTCCTATGCGACGGCCTACTCCCGGCTCGAGGAGGCGGTCGGCCGACTCGCGACACTGTTCGGGCAGCACTGACACGCGGCCGGTGCGGCGGCCATTCCGCGCACGGCAAAAACGAAAAGGCACCCGGATCGGGTGCCTTTTTCATTGCCTGCCGGCTGCAGCCGTGCGGTACGTTACCGCCGCACGTTACGCGCCAAGCTCCGAATGGTCGCCGTGCGACTGCTTCGCGGTATCGACGCTCGCATCGTCCTGCGACGTGGCGTCCTTCGATGCCGTCGATTTCGGCGACGTTTCGAGCGTCGCATGCACGCGCTTTGCGCCGCCCGCGGCTGCCGTCATCGCAGCAGCCGTGACGATCGGCTTCGCCGGCGCCTGCGGCGCGTTGACCGGCACGCTGCGGCCGTGCGCCACGTCGCGCAGGCGGCCGCGCTCGGCCATCACCTTCGCGCCGTAAGCGGTGTCGTCGGGGTTCGTCGAGCCGTTGTACAAGCGCAGGCCGTTCGCAAGCGAGCCGCCACGTGCGATGCAGTCCTTCAGGACGAGAGCGCCGACCTGGAGGTTCGCGAGCGGCTGCAGTGCGGTATCGGTGCCGCCGAAATACTCGAACTTGTCGGAATGGACCTTCGACATGACCTGCATCAGGCCCTTCGCGCCGACGCCGCTTTCGGCGTACGGGTTGAAGCCCGACTCGATCGCCATCACGGACAGCAGCAGCAGCGGATCGAGGCCGACGTCACGGCCGGTCTGGAACGCAGCCTTGACGAGTTGGCCGAGCGGCTCCTGTGCGACGCGGTAGCGGCGCGACAGGTAGGTCGCGACGAGCGCCTGCTCGCGATTCGATGCGAGCGCACGGTCGTCACGCGCATCGGCCGCCACGCGCTGGGTCGGAATCAGTTTGGCGAGCGCGACGGGCGACGGGCCGTTGCGGGCCGGATCGGACGCATCGCCCTGCTGCGCGGTGGCCTCCGGTGCGACGTCGAGGCCGACCGCAAGCGCGTCCGTTTCGGGGCTGTCTTCCTGCTGCGGCTGCGCGCCGGCGGGCGCGAAGTTCGGCAGCGGATGGCCGGTCAGCAGGCGGGCCGGACCGGCTTGCACGGCCGCGGATACGACCGGCATCAGCTTCGCGGCGAGCGTGCCGCGGACGGTTGGCAGCAGCCACAGTGCGAGCGCAACTGCGACAGCGAGACAGCCGACAACGCTGAATAGATGGTGACTGACACGCGTCCCGCGACGCAGCATGCTGCGCACGAATTGCGCATGCTGCTCACTAGGACGCCACGATAACCAAGCGTTCATTCAGATCATCTCCCATGAACATGACTCGTGCGGCTCGCTCAGCTCGAAGGCGAGACAGGTAACGCGCCGCGGAATCACGACGCTGCACGCTTTGGTTGGGGCGTGCAGGCATCGGGGAAACGGTATAAGTACCGTTCGAGGCCACGGTGTAAGAGGGCCGGCACCTTCGCACACTGGGCGAGGCGGGCATACGCGGTGGCACCCACGCAAAAAACCAGCGTCTGGTGGCGCTGGCTGAGACTACGACTAAAGCCGTCGGATACGCCGTGCAGGATTCGGCGGACGGTGACGCGCTGCGTCAAAGATCGGTGATTGGCGGCTCGAAGCCTTTTACCCTGCAGCCAATGTGAGCGGATTCTAGCAGGGTTTTATAGATCGTCAACACTATAAAACATTGAAATCATAACAAAAAGTAATTTACCAGCACTCTCAAGATCGCAATCCCCGTGCCGTAGGGGGTTTGCGCGCGGTCGACTTTTTTCTCCGTCGGGCGGGCAGGCGGCCGCGCGGGTAAAATCGTCGGTCGATTCGGGGTCGCAGCCGGCCGCTGCGCCCGCCCATCGCTGCCCGCCTTGCGGGTGGCCCGGACCTTCTTCATGAAATACAAAGACTTACGCGATTTCATCCAGCGCCTCGAGGCGCTCGGCGAACTGCGGCGCGTCACGCAGCCCGTGTCGCCCGTGCTCGAAATGACCGAGCTGTGCGACCGCGTGCTGCGCGCCGGCGGCCCTGCGCTGCTGTTCAACGCGCCGACCGGCTACGACTTCCCGGTGCTCGGCAACCTGTTCGGCACGCCGCGCCGCGTCGCGCTCGGGATGGGCGTCGATGCGGGCGACGACGCCGCGCTCGATTCGCTGCGCGATCTCGGGCGCCTGCTGTCCGCATTGAAGGAACCCGATCCGCCGAAGAGCCTGAAGGACGCCGGCAAGCTGCTGTCGCTCGCGAAGGCCGTGTGGGACATGGCGCCAAAGTCGGTGTCGTCGCCGCCGTGCCAGGAGATCGTCTGGGAAGGCGCCGACGTCGACCTTAACAGGCTGCCGATCCAGACCTGCTGGCCCGGCGACGCGGGGCCGCTCGTCACGTGGGGCCTGACGGTCACGCGCGGGCCGAACAAGTCGCGGCAGAACCTCGGGATCTACCGCCAGCAGCTGATCGGCCGCAACAAGCTGATCATGCGCTGGCTCGCGCATCGCGGCGGCGCACTCGACTTCCGCGAATTCGCGCTGCAAAACCCCGGCAAGCCTTATCCGGTCGCGGTCGTGCTCGGCGCCGATCCGGCCACGACGCTCGGCGCGGTGACGCCGGTGCCCGATTCGCTGTCCGAGTACCAGTTCGCCGGCCTGCTGCGGGGCAGCCGCACGGAGCTCGCGAAGTGCCTGACGCCCGGCGTCGACACGCTGCAGGTGCCGGCGCGCGCGGAGATCGTGCTCGAAGGCTTCATTTATCCGCAGGAAGGCGCGCCCGCCCCCGCTCCGGCCGGCGCACCGCCGCGCCCGGCCGGCAATGCTGCGGCCGCGTACGAGCATGCGCTCGAAGGCCCGTACGGCGACCACACCGGCTATTACAACGAGCAGGAGTGGTTCCCGGTGTTCACCGTCGAGCGCATCACGATGCGGCGCGACGCGATCTACCACTCGACCTACACGGGCAAGCCGCCCGACGAACCCGCGGTGCTCGGCGTCGCGCTCAACGAGGTGTTCGTGCCGCTGCTGCAGAAGCAGTTCACCGAGATCACCGACTTCTACCTGCCGCCCGAAGGCTGCAGCTACCGGATGGCCATCGTCCAGATGAAGAAGAGCTACGCGGGCCACGCGAAGCGCGTGATGTTCGGCGTGTGGAGCTTCCTGCGGCAGTTCATGTATACGAAGTTCATCGTGGTCGTCGACGAGGACGTGAACATCCGCGACTGGAAGGAAGTGATCTGGGCGATCACGACGCGCGTCGACCCCGTGCGCGACACCGTGATGGTCGACAGCACGCCGATCGACTATCTCGACTTCGCGTCGCCAGTTGCCGGCCTCGGTTCGAAGATGGGGCTCGACGCGACCAACAAGTGGCCCGGCGAGACCAGCCGCGAATGGGGCCGCCCGATCGAGATGGATGCGGCCGTGAAGGCGCGCGTCGACCGGCTCTGGCAGGAGATCGGTCTCTGAGGCCATGCGGCCGGCGCCTGCCGGCCCATGGCGTGCCACTGCCACAAATCGCCACAAGAACAACGCAGATGACCTTTCCGCCCGCCTCCATGCTGTCCGACGGTTTCTTTCTGTCGCTGTCGCTGTGTCTCGACATCGGCCTCGTGAACGTCGCGATGCTGTCGCTGACGCTGTCGCACGGCTTCCGGCCGGGCTTCTGGCTCGGCCTCGGCTCGTGCGTCGGCGATCTCGTCTACGCGGCGCTCGCACTCGCGGGGATGGCCGTGCTGCTGCAGTTCGAACCGGTGCGCTGGATCGTGTGGATCGGCGGCGGTGCGGTACTGCTGTTCCTCACGTGGAAGATGGCACGCAAAGCGCTCACGCCGGCCAAGGCGACCGGCGACGATGCCGACGACACGCCGCAGCCGCGCGCCAGCGCACGGCGCAGTTTCCTGCGCGGAATGTTGCTCGCGATGTCGTCGCCGAGCGCGATCCTGTGGTTCGCGGCGGTCGGCGGCGCGCTGATCGCGAAAGCCGGCGCGACCACGCCTGCCACCGCGTCGGTGTTCCTGTCGGGCTTTTTTCTCGGCGGCCTCGCATGGACGCTCTTCATGTGTACGCTCGCGAGCCAGGGCCGCAAGCGCGCGGGCGCCGGGCTGATGCGCGCGTGTCACATCGCATCGGCGCTGCTGTTCGCGTATTTCTCGTACAGCGTGATCGTCGGCGGCTACCGCGACCTGATCGTGCACGCGGTGTAATCGAGACCGACCTGCATGGGCCGCGCGACGATGTCAGGCGGCGGCCCCAAAAGAAAAACGGCGCAGCGCCCCACTCGGGACGTTGCGCCGTTTTGCCACGCGCGGCCTGGCCGCGCGGCACGAATCAGCGACGCCAGTAGCCGTGATGGCCCCAGCCGCCGTAACCATGACGCCAGTACGGACGGCCATAGTAGCCACCGACGACCACGGCGGGCGGCGGCGCGTAGTAGGCCGGCGCCGGTGCGTAATAGACCGGCGGAGGCGGCGGCGCGTAGTACACGGGCGGCGGCGGTGCATAGACGGGGTACGCGGGCGCGACCGGGATACCGATGCCGACCCCGATCGACACGTGAGCTTGCGCAGCGCTTGCGGCACCCAGGCCCAGCGCGGCGGCGGCGATGAACGGAATGAGCTTTTTCACTTCGATTCTCCTGCTGGAGCGGTATTTTATGCGCCCCTGTCGGCAACGGCGGGCATGCACGTCGCATGGAAGCAATGTAGCGAAAACCCGCCCCTCACGTGTCGTGCATTTGTTGCAAATTGCAATTGCGCGCGGCCGGCGCCGCCGCGCGGCGTGGCTTGCAGCGCAAGCGGCGATCCTTGCGGGCCGCGCGATTCCGTCCGACGAGTCGGGTCGCAACATCATGGCCGGTCAGTCTTACCGGATACGGCGCACGCGGCAGGCGCGCAACCGTAATGAACGATTACAAATTCGAGACAAGATGCCGACATTTCAAGCCGGAAACGGGTGCGACATATTCCGGGGTCGGATTCCAGGATCGTGAATCGACCGCGACGCCCGGCGCCGATACACGCTCGATATCGCGCCGCGTACCGGTCAGCCAGGCACTTGCTGGCACGGAACCAGCCGTTGCGCGGCCCCGCCGTCATTCCTGCGATACTGGCGGTTGCTTCGTTTTCGCTTACGCCCGCTGCCATGTCCCTCCCCGACACACCCCGCCTCGGCTTCATCGGCGCCGGCCGTCTCGCGCGCTGCGTCGCGCAGCGCTTCGCGCAGGCCGGCTTTCCGGTCGTCGCGATCGCGAGCCGCACGCCCGCGTCCGCCGCGGCGCTCGCCGCGCGCATCGACGGCTGCCAGGCGGTCGACACGCCGCAGCAGGTCGCCGACGCCGCGGACCTGATCTTCCTGACGGTGCCCGACGACCATCTCGCGTCGACGGCCGCGGCGCTGCACTTCGATGCTTCGCGCGCGGTGCGGCAGGCCGTCGTTCACTGCAGCGGCGCATCGGCGGTCGCACTGCTCGATCCGGCGAAGCAGCAAGGCGCGGCTACCGGCGGCTTCCATCCGCTCTATCTGTTCGGCGGCGCCGACGCCGACCTCGCCCGCATCGACGGCTGCTCGGTCACGATCGAAGCCGACGGCGCGTTGCACGCGACGCTGATGCGACTTGCTGCCGCACTCGGCTGCCATCCGCTGTCGATTCCGGCCGGCGGCCGGATGCTCTATCACGCGGCCGCGCACTACGCGGCGAGCTTCGCGCTGTGCGGGCTGGCGGAAGCGGTCGAGCTGTGGCGCGGCCTCGGTTTCGACGAGGACGCCGCGCTGCGCGCGCTGCTGCCGATGCTGGCCGGCACGATCGAGACCGCACGCGACAAGGGGCTCGCGAACGCGCTCTCCGGCCCGGTGTCGCGCGGCGATACGGGTATCGTCGAACGCCAGTTGGCACTGCTTGAAGCGCGCGGCGGCGATCACGCGACGCTGTACGCGCTGCTGACGCGCCGCGCGGTCACGCTCGCGGCGCAGCGGGCCACGCCGCCGGCGTCGCTGGCGGCGCTCGCCGAAGCCGTCGAAACGTCGCTCGCGCGCACCGCCGCGCCCCCCTCCCCGTCGCGAGACGAGGCGTGATAAGGTGTCGGCCGATGCGCCGCCATCCGGCGTTGGCGGCCGCACGCTACTGACTGTATAAAAAGGATGCCAACGATGTTCGGCGAGATCGCCCGTTTTCTGCTCAATACCGTCTTCACGCTGTTCGGCGCCGCGCTGATCCTGCGCGTCTGGATGCAGGCCGTCCGCGTGCCACCGTACAACCCCGTCACGCAAGCCGTGCTGCAGGCGACCAACTGGCTCGTGCTGCCGCTGCGCCGCGTGATCGCGGGCGTACGCGGCATCGACTGGGCCAGCGTCGTCGCCGCGCTGCTCACCGCGCTCGTCTATGTCGTGCTGATGGTCGTGATGGCCGGCTTCGACCCGGCGTCGGTGATCGCGACGCTCGTCGTGGTCGCGCTGCTCACCGTCGTGAAATGGGCGCTCAATCTCGTGATCTGGATGACGATCCTGATGGCGCTGCTGTCGTGGCTCAACCCGCGCTCGCCGGCGATGCCGATCCTCTTCCAGCTCACCGCGCCGTTCCTGAACCCGCTGCGCCGCATCATCCCGAACCTCGGCGGCATCGACCTGTCGCCGATCCTGCTGTTCGTGATCGTGCAGGTGCTGCTGATGATCGTCACGCGCGCCGCCGTGTCGCTGACGATATTCGGCATCTGACGCCGCCCCCCTACGCCGCCGGCTCTTGCGCCGGCGGTGCGCCGAGCGTGTCGATCACGCCGAAGCGCGCCGGCATCATCGCGTAGCACACGCGCACTTTCTCGTGCGACAGGCGGTCGAGCAAGCGCTGCGCCTCGTCCTCGGTGACGATGAATTCGATCTCGATCGCGAGCGATCCCTGCAGTTCGAAGAAGCGATCCTCGTGCAGCACGCGATGCTGGCCGAACCCGGCCATCGCGCGAAACGCGGAACCGCCCGCGACGCCCATCCGGTTCGCCTCCTCCAGCAGCCATTCCCACAGCGGATTCCAGTGCAGCCGATCCTTCTCGTGCACATAGAAGCGCAGGAAGATCTTGTCCATCGCACCCTCCGATGGCGGCACGCTCAGGCCGCCGCGAGCCATACGCGCGCGGTCCACATGCCGAGCGCCGTCAGCGCGAACGATCCAGTCAAGTGTAGGGCAGCCACCGCAAACGCCCATCCGAATTCGCCCTGCACCGCATGCGTCATCACTTCGACCGAATAGGTCGAGAACGTCGTGAGGCCGCCGAGAAAGCCCGTGATCACGAACAGCCGCCACTCGGGCGGCAGCCCGACGCGGGTCGTGAACACGACGGCGGCGATGCCGATCACGTAGCCGCCGATCAGGTTCGCGGCAAGCGTGCCGAGCGGCACGGCGGGAAAGAATGCGTTGAGCGCGAGGCTCAGGAACCAGCGCAGCAACGCGCCGAGCCCGGCGCCGACGAAGATCGCGACGATCGAATAGAACAAGGGCGCTCCCGGTCGATGAGGCGGCTGGAGTCAGCCGCCGGCCCCCGGTTGCCCGGGCGATGTCCGATCCCGGACGCTTACTGCGCGGGCGCGGGCGCGGGCGGCATACGCTGAACTGTATGCGGATTCGCCGCGACCCCGCAACGGCGACCGCTGGCGGGATGCCCGCTCGCTCAGGTCGCCTCGCCCGTCCGCAGGCTCACGCGCGTTGCCAGGCTGCGTCGAGTGCGCTCAGCGTCGCCCGCGCGCCGCCCTTCAAGCCGATCACGTCCGCACGGCGCGCATGCGCTTCGCGCGCGTTGATGCGGATCACGTCGGCGCCGAGCCGTTCGCTCAACAGGCGGACGGTCGGAATCGCGGTGCCCGCGCCGATCTCGACCACCGCGACCCGCCCGGCTTGCGCGATCCAGTCTTCCAGCGCGCGCTCCTGCGCGTCGTAGCGCGCACCGAGCCAGCCGGTGTCGCCGAACATCAGGATGTTCGGCCGCGCGAGACCGCCGCAGTGCGGACAGCGCGGCATGTCGCCGACGAGGCGGCAGGTGGCTTCGTCGACGTCCGGCACGAACGGCGCCGCGCCCCACGTGTCGTCCGAACAGGGGCGCAGGCACTGCATCGCGTGGATCGAGCCGTGGATCTCGACGATCCGCGCCGGATCGAAGCCGGCTTTCTGGAACTGGCCGTCGACGTTGCTCGTCAGGACGAAGCCGCCGTTCGGCATCGCGTCGATCCAGCGGCGCAGGATCGCGAAGCCCTCATGCGGCACCGTCGCGCGGTAGAGCGCGAGACGGTGCCCGTAGAAGCCCCACGCGAGCGGCGCGCGCGCACGGAACGCGTGCGGCGATGCGATCTCGTGGAATTCGAAACGCTCGTGGCGCAGCGCCGGATACGCGCGCCAGAACCCGTCCGTGCCGCGAAAATCGGGTAGCCCGGAATCGACGCCGATACCGGCGCCGGCCGTCACGAGCAACGCGTCGGCGCGCGCGAGCGCGGCAACGGCGGAGGCGACGAGATCGTCGGGCAGTTGCGCGGCAGCGGCAGCAGCAGTGGAGTCAGCGGAATCGGAAAACGGCATGATGCGGCGGCGGTAGTGTCGAGCGGTGCGCGGGTGGCGTCGCGATCATACGCCGGATCGCGTGCAGCGCGGCGTGCACGATGCAACGGCACGACGCGATGCTCGCCCGGCCGTGGGCGATACAGGCGGCCGGGCGATGCAGGATGCAGCCTGAGGTGCCGCGACCGGGCGCCCCCCCGCCTGCTCAGCTATCCGAATCGTCCGGTGCGACCGGAATGTCGTCGACCGCGAAATAGACAGCCTTGCCAAGCTGCCGCGCGAGGGCGACATCCGCGTCCGCCCCGCGCGACGCGCCGTCGATACGCAGCACCGCGTCGCAGCGGCACAGCAGCCGGTGCGCGGCCGGGTACAGGAACGCCTCGCTGATCGCGTCGCCGACCTGTCGCGACCCGGCCGCGACGGCGAGCGGCAGCGACACCCACTCGCCGATCATCGGCACGTGCCCGCGGCGATACACGGCGAGCGCCGCCTCCTCCAGCCGGCGCAGGTTCGCGGCGATGCGCGCGGGGTCGCCGTCCGTGCCGCTGCGATAGGGGCCGGCGACCAGCACGAGCAGCGGCGTCATGCCGGGCGCACGCCGGCGGTTTCCCGCAGCGCGACGTACTGGAGCAGCATGATCGTCTTCGCATCGACGATCTCGCCGCGCTCGACCGCGTCCAGCGCCGCCTGCAGCGGCATCTCGACGACTTCGAGATCCTCGCCCTCTTCCGCGACGCCGCCGCCGTCGCCGGTGCGCAGCGACGCATCGTATTCGCCGACGAAGAAATGCAGCTTCTCCGTCACCGAGCCCGGGCTCATGAACGCCTCGAACACCTTGCGCACGCCGCGCACGCGAAAGCCGGTTTCCTCCTCGGCCTCGGCGCGGATGTGCGCTTCGGGCGTCGCGTCGTCGAGCAGGCCGGCAGCGGCCTCGATCAGCATGCCGTCGTGCCCGCTGACGAACGCCGGCATCCGGAACTGCCGCGTCAGCAGCACATCTCCCGTCCCGGCCTTGCGCAGCAGGATCGTCGCGCCATTGCCGCGATCGTAGGTCTCGCGGCTCAGGCGCTGCCACGTTCCGTCGCGGCGCAGGAAATCGAACGTCACCTTCTTCAGCACATACCAGTCATCGGACAGTACCGTCGTATCGACGATGCGGACACGGTCCCGCGTTGCAGCCATCCCAGCCTCCCGTTCGACAAAAGACGGCGCCCATGGTAACGTGCATATTCATGCAATTTCAAGAAAATTCGTGCAATCACGATGCTGACGACACAACGCAAGAAAGCGATCCTCGACGCACTCGCGCGCGACGGCCAGGTGCTGGCGGTCGAGCTGAGCGCGCAATTCGGCGTGTCCGAAGACACGGTCCGCCGCGACCTGCGCGAGCTCGCGGCCGAAGGCCTGCTGCAGCGCGTGCATGGCGGCGCGCTGCCGGCGTCGCCGGCCGTTGCGCCGTTCGCGCAGCGCGAGGCGCTCGAGCCGGCCGAAAAGCGGCGCATCGCACGGCGGGCCGCGGAAATGATCGCGCCCGGGCAGGTGGCGATCGTCGACGGCGGCACGACCTCCGCACTGCTCGTCAGCCAGTTGCCGACCGACCTGCGCGCGACCATCGTCACGCACAGCCCGAGTGTCGCGGTGGCGCTCGCCGCGCATCCGTCGATCGACGTGATCCTGATCGGCGGGCGGCTTTACAAGCATTCGATCGTCGCCGTCGGCGCGGCGGCGATGGAAGGCATTGCGCGCATCCATGCGGACCTGTACTTCATGGGCGTCACGGGCGTGCATCCGGTCGCAGGGCTCAGCACCGGCGATTTCGAGGAAGCGGCGATCAAGCGCGCGCTGGCCGAACGCGCGGCCGAGACGGTCGTGCTCGCGTCGCAGTCGAAGCTGCGCGCGGCGTCGCAGTTCGTGATCGGCGAAATCACGCTGGCGCATACCGTGGTGGTGGAAAAGGAAACCGACGCCGCGTTGACGAAGCCGATCGAGGCGGCAGGGGTGACGGTCGTGCGCGCGTAGCGGTGACGGGGTGCGCCCATGAGGGATTTGCGGATGTGCCGGATGTGCCGGAACGCGCCCGTCGACTCGGCCACGCCCTTTCATCGCGTCGCCGCCGCGCCCCTGTCAGCGTGCTGACAGGGGCCGCTTGCTAACATGGGCGACCGCCCAACCGCCACGCGCCGCCCACCCGATGCCCCCGCCCTCCGCCGCCACCTCACCTGCACCGCCAGCAGACGCACCGCCGCCCGGCGTCCTCGCGCTGTTCATCGCGTTCTCGCAGATCGGCCTGACCAGCTTCGGCGGCGGGCTCAGCGGGCGGATGATGCGCGACTTCGTGTACGAGCGGCGCTGGCTCGACGAGGAAGCGTTCCTCAACGGCCTCGCGCTGTCGCAGGCGCTGCCGGGCGTCAACGTGAAGAACCTCGCGATCTGGATCGGCTACCGGCTCGCCGGATGGCGCGGCGCGGTGGCCGGCTTCACCGGCATCATCGCGCCGCCGGCCGTGCTGATCGTGCTGTTCGGCATCGCGTTCTCGACCCTCACGCGCTTTGCGCTCACGCATGTCGCACTCGCCGGCGCAGCGGCCGCGGCGATCGGGCTGTCGATCTCGATGGCGATCACCGCCGTGCGCCGGTTGCCGCGCCGCGCGCTGCCGTTCGCGGTGATGGCGCTCACCTTCGTGTCGGTTGCGGTACTGCACTGGCCGCTCGTGTGGACCGTGCTGGCCGGCGGCACGCTGAGCGTCGCACTCGAATATCGCCGCGCGGCCGCGACGCCGGCCGAGAGCGACTCGCCATGAGCGACTCGCAACGCTACGCCGCGCTGCTCGGTGTGTTCGCGCCGCTGTCGATCGCGACGATCGGCGGCGGGCAGGCAATCATCGCCGACGTCCAGCGGCAGGTCGTCGACGTGCATCACTGGATGACCGCCACGCAATTCGTGAACGATTTCGCGATCGCGCGGATGGCGCCGGGCCCCGGCTCGCTGCTGGCGACGCTGATCGGCTGGCAGGTGGCCGGCTTCTGGGGGGCGGTGATCGCGACGCTCGCGCTGTTCGGCCCGACCGCGTTCCTGATCTACGGCGTCGCGCATCTGTGGCGGCGGCACCAGGGCGCGCGCTGGCAGATCGCGCTCGAGGCCGGCCTGCGCCCGGTCGCGGCCGGCATGATCCTCGCGTCGGTGTGGGTGCTGCTGCAGGCGCTCGACGGCGGCTGGGCCGCGCGCGCGATCGCGGTCGCGTCGACGCTGTGCGTGATGTATACGCGCGTTCACGCGCTGCTGCTGATCGCTGTCGGCGCACTGCTGCTCGTCGGCGTGCACGCGCTCGGCATGTGAGACGCGGCGACGCGCTCGCGAAGGCGAAGGCGACGGCGACGGCGACGGCGAACCAAGCTTCCGATACCCGCGCGGCGACGCGAGCACGTCCGCGCACTTCTCGCCGCCGGTTCGCCCGGCTCGTGCAACCCATCGCCTAGACGCCGCGAAACACCGGCGCGCGCCGCTCCTCGAACGCGCGCAGCCCTTCGTCGAAATCCGCGCCTTCGCACGCTTGCCGGCGCAGCTCGGCAATCCGTTCGAACGCGTCGGTCGGCAATGGCCGCGCGTCCTGCAGCACGCGCAACTGCTCCTTCACCGCGTGCACCGCGAGCGGCGCCTTCGCGGCAATCGTACGTGCGACGTCGAGCGCCGCATCGTCGACCCCGCCCGCGTCAACCAGCCGGTTCACGAGCCCGTGATGCGCGGCGCGCTCCGCATCGAGCGGCTGCGCGCAGAAGAACATCTCCTTCAGCACGTGGATCGGCAGATTGTCGTAGAAGCGCAGCAGGCCGCTCGTCGAATACGGCAGACCGATGTTGGCGGGCGTCATCGCGAAACGCGCGTCGCGCGCCGCGACCACCAGGTCGCAGCTCATCACGAGATCGACCGCCCCGCCCCACGCCGAGCCCGACACCGCCGCGATCACCGCGCCCGGATAGGTTCGCACGCGCCGCAGCGCCCGTTCGAGCGGCTTGCCGTACGCGAGCGGATCGCGATCGTCGGCCAGTTCGCGCAGGTCGTGCCCCGCGCTCCACACGTCGCCGCTGCCGTCGTTCGACAGGATCACGACGGGTGGCGGACGGTGTCCGGCCAGCGCGTCGAGGCGCGCGACGAGCGCATCGAGCAATGGCGCGTCGAGCGCATGCCGTCGCGCCGGATTCGCGAACCGCACCCGCGCGATCCGCTCGCCAGCCATGTCGACCGTCACGCGCGACGCGCTGTCGTGTTTCGTCGTGTCGCTCATTGCACGGCCTCCGTCACTGCTTCCGCCTGGAAGATCGCGCGCTCGGCCAGCAGCGCGTCGATCGCGTCGTCGCCATAGCCCGCTTCGCGCAGCACGTCGATCGTATGCTCACCCAGCAGCGGCGGCGCATGGCGCGTGCGCGGCGCCGGCACGGCGTCCCCCATCCCGCCGAGCGGCGTGACGACCTGGCGCAGCGTGCCGAGCGTCGGATGCGCAACCGGCTCGACCAGCCCGCAATGCGCGAGCTGCGGATCGTCGAATACTTCATCGAGCGTGTTGATCGGCCCGGCCGGCAGCCCGGCGTCGACGAAACGCCGCGTCCATTCGCGCTTGCCACGCGTGCGCAACCGGCTTTCGAGCAACGCTTTCAGTTCGTCGCGGTGCGCGACGCGCGCGTCGTTGGTCGCGAAGCGCGGATCGTTCGGCAGCTCGGGCAGATCCAGCAACTGGCACAGCCGCAGCCACATGTCGGTCGTGATCGGCGCGAGATTGAGCGGCCCGTCTGCCGTCTCGAATACGCCGTACGGCGCGATCACCGCGTGCGCATTGCCGGTGCGGCGCGGCACATCGCCAAGGCTCAGGTAGCGTTGCCCGTGCACGCTCAGCAGCGAAACCAGGCTTTCGAGCAGCGACGTGCCGACATGCTGGCCGCGCCCCGTGCGCTCGCGCTCGTACAGCGCGGCCATCACGCCGGTCGCGACCCACATCCCCGAGCTGAGATCGCCGATCGCGGTGCCCGTGCGGGTCGGCTCGCCGTCGGGAAAACCGGTGAGGCTCATCAACCCCGCATAGCCCTGCGCGATCTGGTCGAAACCCGGCCAGTCGCGCAACGGGCCGCGCGGGCCGAACGCGGTGACGCTGCCCATCACGAGCCGCGGGTCGCGCGCACTCAGCGCCGAATAGCCGAGCCCCATCGCGTCCATCGTGCCGGCCTTGAAATTCTCGATCACGACGTCGGCCTGCGCGATCAGCCGCCGCACGACGTCGAGTCCTGCCGGCTGCCGGAAATCCACGCAGATGCCGCGCTTGTTGCGGTTGCAGGACAGGTAGTACGTGCTCACGCCGCGATCGAACGGCCCCCATGCGCGGCTCATGTCGCCGTGCGGCCCCGATTCGACCTTGATCACGTCGGCGCCGAGATCGGCGAGCACCATCGAGCAGAACGGCCCCGACAGCGCGCGGCTCAGATCGACGACCCTGATTCCTTGTAATGCCTGCATTCCGGACTCCTGATATTGATGACTGGGTGTGGCTGGTTGCCGGGCGTTCGCGGCGTGCCGCTCATTCGGGCAGCGTCTGGTGGCGCGTTTCGACCGCGAACGGCAGGATCAGGATGCCGAGCCCGAACACGGCCGCGGTCCATGCGACCGGCACGCCGAGCGATTCGTAACCGTGAATCGCGGCGCCGAGCAGGAAGTTCACGCCCGCGCCGATGAAGCGGCCGACCGACGCGTTGAACGCGAACGCGGTGGCACGCACGCGCGTCGGGTACTGCTCGGGCAGCCATAGCGAGAAGATCGCGAAATTGCCGCCGAAGAAGCCGAGGAACACGAGCGACACCATGAATGCCGCAAGCCCGTTCGGCTGGTAGAACGCCCAGCCGAACGCGAACACGATCGATGCGGCCATGCCCGCGAAATACACGCCGAGCGCAGTGCGCCGGCCGAGCCGTTCGGACAGCCACGGCGCCACCAGGCAGCCGGCGATCGTCGCGCACGACAGGATCGCCGCACCGATCGATGCGAGCCGCATCGCGCCGATGTGGTCGATGCCCGCGCGCGCCGCCAGCGTGCTGACCGCGCTCGCCTCGTAGACGGAGCCGGCCCACAGCCCGACGATCGCGACGCCGACGAGGCTCGCGCTCGTCAGCGTGCGGCGCAGGAAGGCCGGCGCGAAGATCTCGCGCAGCGGATGTGCGCGCCGTGCGTCGGCCACGTCGCCGTCGCGTGCGTCATGCCGGCGCCACTGGCCGGGCTCCTTCACGCGCATCACGGTGAACACCGCGAGCAGCGCCGGCGCGAGGCCGCACAGGAACATCGCGCGCCAGCCGTAGGTCGCGCCGATCGTGTAGTTCAGGCACGCCGCGATGAAGAAGCCGAAGTAGTAGCCCGTCTGCAGGTAGCCGGCGCCCATTTTGCGGCGGTCCTCCGGCCAGCTCTCGGCGACGTAGGTGCCCGCGAGCGCCCATTCGCCGCCGACGCCGATCCCGGCGATCAGCCGGCACGCGGCCAGCGCCCACACGTCGTGCACGAACGCGGCCGCGCCGGTGAACACCGAGTAGATCAGGATGCTCGCGGCGAGCGTGCGGACGCGGCCGAAGCGGTCGGCGAGCGGCCCCCAGATGAACGACAGCCCCCAGCCGATCAGGAACAGCGCGAACAGGATCGAGCCGTACATCCCGAGATTCGCGGGCGTCGCCGCGATGCCGGACGCCGGCAGCAGCTCGGTCAACGCGGGAATCAGCACCAGCGCGTAGATCACCGAATCCACGCCGTCGAGCACCCAGCCCGCATACACGGCCCAGAAGCCCTTGACCTGCTCGCGCGTGAGCGGCGTGCGCCGCGGCTTCGCGCCGGCCGCCGGCGCGTCGATCGCCTTGAACATCTTCGTCTCCTTGCCGGCGGGGCCGGCGCTTTTGCCGCGTCCGGTCCGGAATGGCCGGCACGCTGGCTCTTGTGTGAGACGAGTATAGAAACACCATCGATCGCGGAAAAATATGATATTCATCTTGCTCGATCGGATTCGCTTATGACTCGAATCGGGAGGGGCGGCGATGGACTTGAGGCAGTTGCGCTATTTCGTGAAGGTCGTCGAATGCGGCAACGTCACGCATGCGAGCGAGGCGCTGCATGTCGCGCAGCCGGCGGTCAGCCAGCAGATGCGCAATCTCGAACAGGATCTCGGGATGCAGCTGCTCGAACGCAGCGTGCGCGGCGTCGCGCCGACCGCCGCCGGCCGCACGCTGTACCAGCACGCACTCGAACTGCTGCGCCAGGCCGACGGCACGCGCGAGCTGCTGCGCCGCGATGCCGACACGCCGCAGGGCCGCGTGACGGTCGGCATGCCGTCGAGCACCGCGCGCGTGCTGGCCATTCCGCTCGCCCGCGCGGTGCGCGACCGCTACCCGGGCATCATGCTAGAACTGATCGAGGCGCCGAGCGCCGATCTCGACACGCTGCTCGAACGCGCGCGGCTCGATCTCGCGATCGTCGTCGATGCAGTCGACACGCGCGGCATCGCGATCCACCGGCTGCTGACGGAAACGCTGTACCTGATCACGTGGCCCGGGTTCCAGGTGCCGGACGATCCCGTGCCGCTCGACGCGATCGCGCAGATGCCGCTCGTGCTGCCGAGCGCGCCGAATACGATCCGCAACCGCGTCGACTGGGCGATGCGCGAGGCCGGGCTGTCGTACGAAATCAGCTTCGAGGCAAGCTCGACCGGGCTGCTGTTCGCGGCCGTGATGGCGCAGCTCGGCGTGACGATCCTGCCGTGGACGGCCGCGCACATCGAGATCGAGGAGCGCAAGCTCAAGCTGTCGACGGTCGCGCACCGGCTGTTCGCGCGCGACCTGTCGCTGTGCTGGCACGATACGGCGCTCGTCAGCAACGCGGTGCAGAAGGTGAAGGCGGAGATCGTCCGGCTGTTCGACACGCTCGGGCAGCGGCCGGAGTGGGCGGCCGGGCAGGCCGGCCGCGCGTGACCGGAGCGCCGCGTGCGTTGTGCCTTGTGCTGCGAAGCCGCGCGTACTAAGCTCCGTTCATCCTGGGTACCGCTGACACCTCCGCTCCTCCTCGCCGCTCGGTATAAGCGACGGGGGAAGGAGGCCGTTCGTGTCCCCGTTCCAGTCTGCCTGGCTTCTGCTGGGCGTCAGTGTCCTCGCCGAAGTACTTGGCTCCGTCGGCCTGAAATATTCGGCCGGCTTTTCCCGCCCGCTCCCCTCCGCGCTCACTGTCGTCTGTTACGCATGCGCGGTCTGGCTGATGGCACTCGCGACGAAGCGGCTCGAAATGGGACTCGCGTACGCGAGTTGGGCCGCCGCCAGCACCGCGGCCACAGCCGTGATCGGGATCGTCTGCTTCGATGAATCGGTGTCGTCGCTGAAGCTCGCCGGCATCGCGCTGACCGTTTGTGCGCTCGTCGCGCTCAACCTCGGCGAGGCGGCGACGCACTGACCGTGATCACCGCCGGTTGCCGGCACGCGGGCACCGGGGGCATTGACAACCTCCCCCGGCGCCCCTTAACGTTGCTCGCATCGTAACCATCACCGGTTCAGCTTAAGAGGTTGTCGGCCCGCTCGTGCTCGACACCTCTGCCTTCGTCGAAGGCCTGCTGCTTGGCGCCGCACTGTTCACGTCGGTCGGCCCCAAGGACGCGTTCGTCATCAAACGCTCGATCTCGAGCCCCCACCTGCTTTCCATTACCCTCGTCTGCGCAGGCAGCGACGCGTTACTGATCGCGCTCGGCGCGCATGGGTTGTCATCGCTGCTGTCGCGACATCCCGGCGTGGTGTCGGCCGCGCTGTGGGCCGGCATCGCATATCTCGCCGGCTATGGCCTGGTCGCGCTGCGCTCGGCGATCTGGCGGCGGCGACCCGAGCACGTCGATGGCCCACACACGGGCAATGAGCCCACGCTCTCGCGCACGGTGCTCGCGACCGCCGCCGTCTCATTGCTCAACCCGTATGTGTGGATCGACACCGTGCTGCTGCTCGGCACGATGATCGTGAGTCACGTGCCGGCCGCACGGGCACCGTTTGCGTTCGGTGCGATGGCGGCTTCGCTCGTGTGGTTCCTGATGCTCGCCTATGGCGCACGTGCGTGCCGTGCATGGTTCACCCGGACGCTCGCATGGCGCGTGCTCGATTTCTTCGTCGCGGCGATGATGCTCGGCTTCGCGGTGCGTTTCACGATCGACGCGCTTCAGGCATCAGCGGCTCGATAACGTGCGAAACAGGTCGTGCGCGCCGGCATGCAGTTCGAAGCCGATGCCCGGTGCTTGCGGTACCCGTGTGTATCCGGCGTCGACGCTTGCGCCATCGGCCAGTCCGCTGAATGGATGAAACGCGAACGGACTGACTTCCGCGCCGCCGAGCCCGAGCGCCGCGACGACGTGCAGCGAGAACAGGTGGCCGCCGTGCGGCCAGAATGCGTCGCGCCGCCAGCCGCGCGATGCGAAGTGATCCACGATCTGCAGATAGCCCGGCAGTCCATAGCAATGTACCGGATCGAACACGAGCACGTCGCGCTCGGGACGCAGGCCGCCGTAGCGGTCGAGCAGCTTGGCTTCCGCGAGCGAGAACAGCGCTTCGCCGGCCGCGATCGGCGCTGCGTAGCGCGTGGCGAGATCTGCCTGGAGCGGCAGGTCGAGCGGATCGCAAATGTCCTCGAACCACCAGAGATCGAACGGCGCGAGCATCGCGGCGGCAACTTCGACGGTCGTCGCATCGTAGGTGTTCATCGCGTCGACCGCGAGATGCGAACTGTCCGCCAGTTGCGCGGCAGCCGCTTCGATGCGCCTGCGGTCCTGATCAGGATCCGCGCCTCCGATCTTGATCTTCGCGTGCGTGTAGCCAAGATCGGCGATGCGGCGTATCTCGTCCGACAGACGCGCGAGGTCGTCATGCGGATAGCGGTAGCCGCCGCCCGCGTACACGCGCACGCGTGGTGCGGCCGTGCGTTCAAGCCGGTCGGCGAGAAAGCGATGGAGCGGCAGGCCGGCGATTTTCGCGGCGGCATCCCAGATCGCCATGTCGAGCGTGCCAACCGCGACGCATCGTTCGCCATGTCCGCCGGGCTTCTCGCCGGCCATCATCGCGCGCCATGCGCGGAACGGATCGAGGTTCGTGCCGGCTTCGTCGGCGAGCGTGTCGGCGGCGGCCAGCAGGCGCGGCGCGAACCGTTCGCGGATCAGGCCGCCCTGCGCGAAACGGCCGATCGACGCGTAGCCATAGCCCGTCACCGGGCGGCCATCGCGCACGACGTCGGTGACGACCGCGACGACACTCGTCGTCAGCCCGCCGGACGGGATCGCCGGATCGGCATAGCGGGACACGGGAATCGCTTGTTCGTGGATCGCGGTGATACGCATGGGCGGGGTTCCGGGAAACGTTCGGTGTGCGCGGGTCATGCTCGCATGGCGGCCGGTGCGACTGCCGGATCGCTGCATCATAGGCGCATGCGCGAAGTCACGCAGGCTCGCGACCGTCCTGCCATCCGACCGGCAGCGTCCGAATCGCGCCGCCTCGCATCGGCGTACGGATGCGATCACTGCCTGCGACGCGCGGTTCGTCGAACAGCACGCCCGGCACTGGAGCATGAATGGTCGCGAGACGGGCCTGACGGCAGGCCCCAAGCAACGCCGCGTCACGATGCTGTCGATCGAGGGCGCGATCGGCGGGATGGCCGACCCGGCCGAGCATGCGACCGCGCTCGACGCGTTGCTTCCGAACCGGAACGAGTGCCATTGAGCCGAAATTCCTCGCGGGTCATCCCGGCAGCAATCCCTATTCGTTGGTATCGGCCGAAGGTGCGGTTCAATGCGCCGGAACGACCGGCGCCTGTTGCGCAGGCCGAACCGATCAACCCGCTCAGGCAAAAACGAAGTACTTGCGCACCGTTTCCACCACTTCCCACGTCCCTTTCATGCCGGGCTCGATCACGAATACGTCGCCGGCCTTCAGGTGCACCGCATCCTCGCCTTCCGGCGTGATGATGCAGTAGCCATCGAGGAAATGGCAGTACTCCCATTTCTCGTAGTTCACCTCGAACTTGCCCGGTGTGCAGATCCAGGTGCCCATGATCTTGCTGCCGTCCTTCGAGACGTAGGCGTTGAGGTTCACGGTGTGCGGATCGCCGCCGATGCGCTTCCACTTGGTCGCATCCAGGACCGGCGTCGGGCAGGTTTCGCGCAAAACGGTGATGAAATCGGACATGTCAGCTCCAAACGATCGGGTAAGTGATCCGTCACGTTAGTTCGGAAGCGTTGCTGGGGCTTGTATGCTTCCGACGCCGACTCGTCTATTTTCGACACTGACTCGTCTGCAAGCGCGCTTGCCTCTGGCTCGGGTGGAATGGCCCCTGGTTTGCGGATTCAACCAATCGGGAAAATTGCGTTGACGGACCGCGTTTTTATCCGCATCCCCCTGCCGCCGAAATCTTCGCGAACTGCCGTAGCCAGATCGCGAATCTGATCAATGGTCAGCGCCCCATCATCAAACCATGCCAGTCTCGCTGCCACCGCCCGAAACCTCCCCCTTGCCATCCCCACCCCAACCCCTGTAGAATTGCGCGTTCTGCGGGCGTCGTATAATGGCCATTACCTCAGCTTCCCAAGCTGATGACGTGGGTTCGATTCCCATCGCCCGCTCCACTTTCCGGCTGCATCGCAGCCTGCGCATGAGCCGCCTCGTCGAAGGCGGCTTTTTTGTACCATATGCCGGTTCCCCCGGCGCACTGCCGCGCGCAACGGGCCCTCGCCCGCAACAAAGCTTTTCTCTGTCACCGATGATGCACGACGATCCGAACGAAGCCGGCCTGCCGCCGCACGACGACGCCATTCCCGACGAAGCCGCCGAAGGCACCGACGCAGTCAATCCGCTGCACCACCGCCGCATCCGCAGCTTCGTGACGCGCGCCGGCCGCGTGTCGACCGGCCAGCGCCGTGCGCTCGACGAACTCGGCCCGCGCTTCGTGGTGCCGTACGCGCCGGCGTTGCCCGACTGGAACGCGGTGTTCGGCCGCAGCGCGCCGCGCATCCTCGAGATCGGCTTCGGGATGGGCGCATCGACCGCGGAAATCGCCGCGAACCGCCCGGGCGACGACTTCCTCGGCGTCGAGGTGCACGAGCCGGGCGTCGGCGCGCTGCTGAAGCTGATCGGCGAGCAGAATCTGACGAACATCCGCATCATCCAGCACGACGCGGTGGAGGTGCTCGAGCACATGCTCGCACCGGAAAGCCTCGACGGCGTGCACATCTTCTTCCCCGATCCGTGGCACAAGGCGCGCCACCACAAGCGCCGGCTGATCCAGCCGCCGCTCATCGCGCATCTCGCGTCGCGCCTGAAACCCGGCGCGTACATTCACTGCGCGACCGACTGGCAGAACTACGCGGAACAGATGCTCGACGTGCTCGGCGCGGAGCCGACGCTCGAAAACACGGCTGCCGACTATGCGCCGCGCCCCGACTACCGCCCGGTGACGAAGTTCGAACGGCGCGGGCTGCGGCTCGGCCACGGCGTGTGGGACCTGGTGTTCCGCAAGCGCGCAGGCTGAACCCTTCCGCCGAGGCGGCGCACGTCGCACCGCCCCGGACGACAAAACGGCCCGACCGGCATCTGCCGATCGGGCCGTTTGCTTATGAAAGCGCGCCGGACACCGGCGCCCGCGTCACGCCCAGTTCAGCCAGCCGCTGTACCCGACCAGCAGCACGAACAGCCCGAACCCGATCCGGTACCACGCGAACACCGTGAAATCGTGCGTCGCGACATAGCGCAGCAACCAGCGCACGCACACGAACGCGCTGACGAACGCCGCGACGAGGCCAAGCGCGAACAGGCCGAGCGAATCGACGGTGAACGCCTGCCAGTCCTTGACGGTTTCATAGAGCGTCGCGCCGAAGATGATCGGGATCGCGAGGAAGAACGAGAATTCGGTGGCCACGCGCCGGTCGAGGCCGAACAGCATCCCGCCGATGATCGTCGAACCCGAGCGCGACATGCCGGGAATCAGCGCAAAACACTGCGCGATGCCGACCTTCAGCGCATCGAGCGGCGTCAGCGCATCGACCGACACCACGCGCGGCGGTTCGCTGCGCTCGCGCTGCCGCGCCTCGGCCCACAGGATGATCGCGCCGCCCACGACGAGCGCGAACGCGACAGGCACCGGCGAGAACAGCACGGCCTTGATCTTCTTCTCGAACAGGAGGCCGAGCGCGATCGCGGGAATCGTCGCGATCACGACGTTCAGCGTGAAGCGCCGCGCGTCGGGCCGGCTCGGCAGCCCGGACACGATGGACGCGATCCGCTGCCGGTATTCCCAGCAGACCGCGAGGATCGCACCGAACTGGATCACGACGTCGAACGTCTTCGCGTGTGAATCGTTGAAATTCAGGAAGCTGCCCGCGACGATCAGGTGGCCGGTGCTCGACACCGGCAGGAATTCTGTCAGCCCCTCGACGACGCCGAGGATCAAAGCCTTGCAGATCAGGATCCAGTCCATCCGTGGCCCAACTCCGAAATGGTCGAATGAATGGGCCACTCACTCGCGCGCGACCCCCTACGGCCGAGCGCGGTTCGTCGTCATTTTTCGACGATCGCCACGCGTATGCCGTTTGTAAGAATCGTAATTGTACCGGGTTCGTAGTTCACCCCGGCAAATTGCAGTTGTTCGGGCTTGAACGTGTAGATCGGATAGTTGGTCAGCAACTGCGTCGCAAGCAGGCCGGCGGCCGCGCCGACCTGTTGCGCGTACATCTGCGCGTCGCCGTCGAGCGCGAGGCTGTCGACGGCCGGCGACTTCAGCACGACCGAGCGGCTCGGCGCGTCGTAAGCCAGCTGGCCCGACACCGTAAACTTGCCGCTGACGGGCGCACGCAGGAACGGGCTCGCGAAATGCGCGTCGAGTTGCACGGCCACGCGGTTCTGGTCGGGCAGCAGGTTGACGGCCGGGTTCGCGAGCGACACGTCGACGACCTGCGCGACCGTCTTCTGGTAAGGGAACTTGCGCGCGACGGCTTTCTGCACGTCGCCGCGCGAGAACGTGTAGTGATCGGGGATGAACGGGAACGTCGACGCGCACGCGGCGAGCGAGAGCGTCACGCCGATGGCGCCGACGGTTGCGGCGAGAAAACGGCGCCGGCCGGGCGCGCAAGGTGCGGTCATGCTGAACACTCTCCTGGTGGCGACGGCCGCGTCGCGGCCTCGAGACGCGTAAGCCACGCGAGCGCGTCGTCGCGCGACGCGCCGCACATGTCCGCGGCCGGCTGCAACCCGGAACAGCACGCGGGCCGCTCGGGGCGGCCGAAGATCCGGCAGCGCAGGTCGTCGCCGAGCTGCACGCAGCGCACGCCGGCCGGCTTGCCGTCGGGCATGCCCGGTATCGGGCTGGAAATCGACGGCGCGATGCAGCACGCGCCGCAACCCTCGCGGCACGCATGCGGCGGCGGGACATCGGCAGGCGCCGGGCGGACAGGCATTTCGACGGACACTCGGCTCTCTCGAACGAACAACAAAAAACGGTGCGGCAACCGGACGCGGTGCCGGCAGCCCCACCCCGCATTGTGCCATCGCCGGCTGCGACGTTATTACACAATGCAGTCCAATCGCGCGTTTATATACTCGAAAGCATCTAAAAAGCGCGAGACCACCATGCGTTCCGGTTCTGCCGACACAATGTTCCGTCCCGATTTGCTCGCGAAGTACGGCGCGAACGGGCCGCGCTATACGTCGTACCCCACCGCGCTGCAGTTCCGCGACGATTTCGACCCGGCCGACTATGTCCGCGCGGCCAGCGACCCCGGCGCGTCGTCGAGCGAGTTGTCGCTGTACTTCCACATCCCGTTCTGCAACACCGCGTGCTTCTACTGCGGCTGCAACAAGATCGCGACCAACAACCGCCGCCGCGCGCGCCCGTATCTCGACCAGCTCAAGCGCGAGATGGCGCTGCAGGCCGCGCTGTTCGATCCCGCGCGCCCGGTCACGCAGCTGCACTGGGGAGGAGGCACGCCGACCTTCCTGTCGGACGACGAAACGGCCGAGCTGATGGCGGCCACCCGTGAGCACTTCGCGCTCGCGCCGGACGCCGACGCCGAATTCTCGATCGAGATCGACCCGCGCACGGTCACGCCCGCGACGCTCGTCCACCTGCGCAACATCGGCTTCAACCGGCTGAGCCTTGGGGTGCAGGATTTCGATCCGGTCGTGCAGCAGGCGATCAACCGCATCCAGCCGCTGGCGATGACGGCCGACCTGCTCTCCACCGCGCGCACGACGGGCTTTCATTCGGTGAGCGTCGACCTGATCTACGGGCTACCGCACCAGACCGTCTCCGTGTTCGCACGCACGCTGGAAACGATCATCGAACTCGCGCCCGACCGCCTGTCGGTGTTCGGCTACGCGCACATGCCGCACCTGTTCAAGATGCAGCGTCAGATCGACGACGCGACGCTGCCACCGCCGGAAACGCGCATCGCGCTGCTCGGCCTCGCGATCGACATGCTGACGTCGGCCGGCTACGTGTACATCGGGATGGACCACTTCGCGCGGCCGTCCGACGAGCTCGTGCGCGCGCAGCGCAACGGCACGCTGCAGCGCAATTTCCAGGGCTACAGCACGCGTGCGGATACCGACCTCGTCGGGTTCGGCGTGTCGTCGATCGGCAAGGTCGGCGACGTCTACGCGCAGAACGCGAAAGACCTGCCCGCGTACGGCGCCGCGCTCGACGCGGGCCGGCTGCCGATCGCGCGCGGCGTACGGCTCACGCCCGACGACCGGCTGCGCCGCGACGTGATCACGCAACTGATGTGCAACCTCGACCTGCCGTTCTCGCACGTCGAGGCCGCGCACGGCATCCGCTTCGCCGATCATTTCGCGCGCGAACTCGACGCATTGCGCCCGTTCGAGCGCGACGGGCTGCTGACGATCGCGGCCGACCGCCTGACGATCCATCCGGCCGGCCGGATGGTCGTACGCAACATCGCGATGGCATTCGACGCGTATCTCGGCCAGGCGCAGACGCAGCAGCGCTATTCGCGCACGGTCTGAATTCGACGGCCCCGGCCGGCCGCACGCGGGCGGCCGGTTTGATACAGTGTGGGGCTTACGCCCCGCCAGAATCCGCACGATGCGCACCACCAAAGCGACCCACGCGGTCGAACGCCTGAAGACCCGCTCCGGCAACCCGCAATTCGCGGCCGTCGCGACGGCGGGCGGCCTGTTCTATCTCGTCGACCGCTCCGGCGGCACCTCCGAGAAGCGCTGCGAGCCGCTGCCGCTCGACGAGTTCGTCAAGTTCGTCGACCAATTCGGCCCCCAAAAGCCGCGCAAGGCGAGCAAGCTCGACCTCGCGTTCGAAGCGCAGATCAAGAAGAGCAAGGGGTAAAGGTCTGTTGCAGGCCGCCTGAAGGCTCCCCGGCCGCCCCGTTTGGTACAATCACGAAGTTTCTCTATCCCCGCTGATGGCCGACCTGGCTGCGTGACCACACCATGAATATCGAAAACGCGCGTTTCAACATGATCGAACAACAGATCCGGCCGTGGGACGTGCTGGATCTCGACGTCCTGGGCCTGCTGTCGATCGTCAAGCGTGAAAACTATGTGCCGGCCGAATACCGCGATCTCGCGTTCGCCGACCTCGAACTCCCGCTGCCGGGCGGCAGCAAGATGCTGTTCCCGCGCGTCGAAGCGCGCGTGCTGCAGGAGCTGACGGTCAAGAAGCACGAGAACGTGCTCATCATCGGCGCCGGCTCGGGCTACCTGGCTGCGCTGTTCGCGCATCGCGCGCAGCACGTGACGGCCGTCGAGATCGATCCGACCAACGCGAAGTTCGCGGAAGACAACCTGCGCAACGACGGCGTGACCAACGCGGAAGTCGTGCTCGGCGACGGTTCGCGCGGCTGGGCCGGCAAGGCGCCGTATGACGTGATCTGCGTCGCGGGCGGCCTGCCCGCCGTGCCGCAGGAAATGCTCGAACAACTGAAGGTCGGCGGCCGCCTCGCGGCCTTCGTCGGCGGCCGTCCGGTGATGAAGGCGCAGATCATCACGCGCATCGACGACAAGCAGTACCGCGTCGCGGACGTGTTCGAAACGTACATCGACCACCTCGTCAACGCGATCGAGCCGTCGCGCTTCAAGTTCTGAGCGACGGAGCCACCATGCAGATCCTGACGGCCGCGATGCTCGCGGAATGGCTCGGCGACAAGGCGCGCCCCGCGCCGGTCGTGCTCGACGTGCGCGAACCGTGGGAAATCGCGACCGCGCACATCGCCGGCAGCGTGTCGATCCCGATGCAGCAGATTCCCGCGCGCAGCGAAGAGCTCGACGACGAGGCGGAAATCGTCTGCGTGTGCCATCACGGGATGCGCAGCGCGCAGGTCGCCATGTTCCTCGAATCGCGCGGCTTCACGAAGCTGTACAACCTGCAAGGCGGGATCGACGCGTGGTCGCGCGACGTCGATCCGTCCGTGCCGCGTTACTGATCCCGCCGGCGGCGCATCACGCGCCGCCGCACCGGCCGGCGCCCTGCCGACGGTCACACTGATCCGCCGAACGGGCGCGCATGGCGCGCCCGTTTCTCTTTCCCGCTCCGGTTTGCTTCGGCATCGTCGCTCGTGGCGCGAAGTCATGGTGCACGGCCGTTCCCGCACGACGTGCAGGCGCAGGCATCGGAACGGGGAACCCCGACCGTGCACCATTTGCGCCCGTGAACCTGCACCGCGACGGACCGGGCATGCTGCACGACGCGTCATGCGCACCGTCCCGACGCCACGCAACGCCCCGCGCAGGCACGCCGGACGTGCATCCGCACGACTGGCACATGCCTTGCGTTACTCCTTGGCCGACGCCTTCACGGCGCACGCATATCCAACACGTCAAGGGGAACCCGATGAAACGTCGCAGTCTGTTGAAGTTCGGTTCGATGGCCGGCGCACTCGCGCTCGCGGGCAAGAGCCCGTTCGTACACGCGGCCGATGCCGGCACCGGCCCGATCAAGGTCGGCATCCTGCATTCGCTGTCGGGCACGATGGCGATCTCGGAGACGTCGCTGAAGGACACCGCGCTGATGACGATCGCCGACATCAACAAGAGCGGCGGCGTGATGGGCCGCAAGCTCGAGCCCGTGGTGGTCGATCCCGCGTCGAACTGGCCGCTGTTCGCCGAGAAGGCGCGCCAGCTGCTCACGCAGGACAAGGTCGCGTGCGTGTTCGGTTGCTGGACGTCGGTGTCGCGCAAGTCGGTGCTGCCGGTGTTCGAGGAGCTGAACGGCCTCCTCTACTACCCGGTGCAGTACGAAGGCGAGGAAATGTCGCGCAACGTGTTCTACACGGGCGCGGCGCCCAACCAGCAGGCGATCCCGGCCGTCGAGTACCTGATGAGCGCGGAAGGCGGCGGCGCGAAGCGCTTCTTCCTGCTCGGCACGGACTACGTGTATCCGCGCACGACCAACAAGATCCTGCGCGCGTTCCTGAAATCGAAGGGCGTGAAGGACGCCGATATTCAGGAGGTCTACACGCCGTTCGGCCACAGCGACTACCAGACCATCGTCGCGAACATCAAGACCTTCTCGCAAGGCGGCAAGACGACCGTGATCTCGACGATCAACGGCGACTCGAACGTACCGTTCTACAAGGAGCTCGGCAACCAGGGGATCAAGGCGACCGACGTGCCGGTCGTCGCGTTCTCGGTGGGCGAGGAAGAGCTGCGCGGGATCGACACGAAGCCGCTCGTCGGCCACCTCGCCGCGTGGAATTACTTCATGTCGGTGAAGAACCCGACCAACACGAAGTTCAAGGACCAGTTCGCCGCGTGGGTGAAGGCGAACAACCTGCCGGGCGGCGCGAAGCGCGTAACCAATGACCCGATGGAAGCGACCTACGTCGGTATCCACATGTGGAAGCAGGCCGTCGAGAAGGCGAAGAGCACCGACGTCGACAAGGTGCGCGTCGCGATGATCGGCCAGACCGTCGCCGCGCCGTCGGGCTTCACGCTCACGATGGACGGCAATCATCACCTGCACAAGCCGGTGATGATCGGCGAGATCCGCGGCGACGGGCAGTTCAACGTCGTGTGGAAAACCAAGACCGCGGTGCGCGCGCAGCCGTGGAGCCCGTTCATCGCGGGCAACCAGGGCAAGCCTGACGTCGTCAGCTCGATCCCGGCGTTCCTGCGCCGGCAGCGCGCGGCGCTGGCCTGATGCAGCATGGCGCGTCGCGCTTCACGCGCGACGTGCCGCTCGCACACCGATGCCGATATCGAAGCACCGGTCGCGCTTGCCATGATGAACGGCCCGCGCCCGCGCATCGCCGCCGGCATCCGCTTCCCCACGCCCGACAGGACTTCCCGATGCCTACACGCTTTCGCCGAGCCGCCGTCGCAATCGTCGCGTGCGCCGCCCTCGCGGGCGGGCTGCCACGCGCCGCGTTCGCGCTGACGGCTACCGATACCGCCGCGCTCGCCGGCGACGATTTCGACGCGAAGACGGCCGCGATCGAACGGCTCGCCGCCGACTCCGATCCGCGCGCCGTCGCGCTGCTCAACGCGCTGTCGACCGGCGACGCGCTCGCGACCGGCGACGGCCGCCTGCTGATCCAGGCCGGCGACACCGCGCACGATGCGCTCACGCAAGCCGCGACGCCGGCAGCAGACGCGCAGCCCGTGATGCTGAACAACCTGCTGCGCACGAAGATCGCGGGCGCATTGTCGGGCCTCGCGCTCGCGTCGCCCGACGTCGCCGCGCGGCGCGACGCGATCGACGCGCTGCTGAAGTCGCCCGACCCGGCGCTCAAGCCGATGATCGATCGCGCGCGCGCAAAGGAAACCGATCCCGCGCTGAAGCGCCGCCTCGACGCCCTGTGGGCGATCGCCGCGCTGCACGACGCCGATCCGGCGAAACGCCTCGAAGCCGTGCAGGTGGTGGCCGCGCGCCGCGACCTCGACATGATCGAACAACTCCGCCCGCTCGTCGCGAAGAACGCGGACGGCAGCTATGCGGAGCCCGACGCGCGCGTGCGCGACGCCGCGCAGCAAGGGCTCGATGCACTGCACACGCTGCAGCGCCGCGGCGAGATCGTCGGCACCCTGTTCGCCGGCCTGTCGCTCGGCAGCGTGTTGCTGCTCGCCGCGCTCGGCCTCGCGATCACGTACGGGCTGATCGGCGTGATCAACATGGCGCACGGCGAATTCCTGATGATCGGTGCGTACGCAACCTATGTCGTGCAGACGCTGATCCAGCGCTACGCGCCCGGCGCGTTCGACTGGTATCCGCTCGTCGCGGTGCCGGCGTCGTTCGCGGCGGCCGCGCTCGTCGGCATCGTGCTCGAACGGCTCGTGCTGCGGCACCTGTACGGCCGCCCGCTCGAGACACTGCTCGCAACCTTCGGCGTGAGCCTGATCCTGATCCAGGCGACGCGGATGCTGTTCGGCGCGCAGAACGTGCAGGTCGTGAACCCGTCGTGGATGAGCGGCGGCGTGACCGTGATGCAGAACCTGATCCTGCCGTACAACCGGCTCGCGATCCTCGCGTTCGCACTCGCGGTGGTGTTCGTCGCGTGGGCCGTGCTGACGAAGACGCGGCTCGGCCTGTTCGTGCGTGCCGTCACGCAGAACCGCCGGATGGCCGCGTGCGTCGGCGTGAAGACCGCGCGCGTCGACATGTACGCGTTCGCGTTCGGCGCGGGCATCGCGGGCCTCGGCGGCTGCGCGCTGTCGCAGATCGGCAATGTGGGCCCCGACCTCGGCCAGAACTACATCATCGATTCGTTCATGGCGGTCGTGCTCGGCGGTGTCGGGCAGATCGCCGGCACCGTGCTCGGCGGCTTCGGGCTCGGCCTCGCGAGCAAGGCGATCGAGCCGTTCTGGGGCGCCGTGCTCGCGAAGATCGCGGTGCTCGTGATGATCGTGCTGTTCATCCAGAAACGTCCTCAGGGCATGTTCGCCCTGAAGGGCCGCAGCGCGGAGGCTTGACGTGACTTCATTCACCCACTCGCTGTCGAACCCGGCCGCTGATCCGTCGACGCCGGCTGCCGCCGCACGCGCGGCCGACGGTTTCGCGCTCGGCTTGCCGCCCCGCCCCGCGCTGCTGTCGCGGCGCGCGTGGCTCGCGCTGATCGCGCTGTGCATCGCAATCGGCATCGGCGTGCCGCTCGCCGCGCTCGTCGCGCCGGAGTCGAGCGCGTTCCATCTGTCCGCGTACGCGATGACGCTCACCGGCAAGCTGATGTGCTACGCGATCGCCGCGCTCGCACTCGATCTCGTGTGGGGCTACTGCGGGATCCTGAGCCTCGGCCACGGGCTGTTCTTCGCGCTCGGCGGCTATGCGATCGGCATGTACCTGATGCGCGAGATCGGCCGCGACGGCAAGTACGGCAGCGACCTGCCCGACTTCATGGTGTTCCTCGACTGGCACCAGTTGCCGTGGTACTGGGACGGCACGCAGCATCTCGCATGGGCGCTGCTGCTGGTCGTGCTCGTGCCGGCCGTGCTCGCCTGGGTGTTCGGCTTCTTCACGTTCCGCTCGCGCGTGAAGGGCGTGTACCTGTCGATCATCACGCAGGCCATGACGTTCGCCGCGATGCTGCTGTTCTATCGCAACGAGACGGGCTTCGGCGGCAACAACGGCTTTACCGACTTCAAGCGCATCGCGGGCTTCGCGATCACGTCGCCCGGCACGCGCACGGTGCTGTTGCTGCTGACGTTCGCGACGCTGGTGCTCGCGTTCGTCGCCGCGCGTGCGATCGTCACGAGCAAGCTCGGGCGCGTCGTCACCGCGGTGCGCGACGGCGAGACGCGGCTGATGTTCCTCGGCTACAGCCCGCTCGCGTACAAGCTGTTCGTGTGGACCGTGTCGGCCGTGCTGTGCGGCATCGCGGGCGCGCTGTATGTGCCGCAGGTCGGCATCATCAACCCCGGCGAGATGTCGCCGGGCAACTCGATCGAGATGGCGATCTGGGTCGCGGTGGGCGGGCGCGGCACGCTGATCGGGCCGATCGTCGGCGCGTTCGCGGTGAACGGCGCGAAGAGCCTGTTTACCGCGTACTTCGCCGAATACTGGCTGTTCTTCCTCGGCCTGATCTTCGTGCTCGTGCCTCTGCTGCTGCCGCGCGGGATCATGGGCCTCGTCGAAACCGTGCTCGCGAAGGGGAAACGCGCATGAACGGAACGGCCCTCTACCAATTCACGCCGCCGCCCGAGGACGAACTGCTGGCCGTCAGCGGCACCGCATCGATGGGGCGCGTGGTGCCGCCCGGCATCGACACGTCGCACGGCACGATCCTCTACCTCGAGGACATCGAGGTGAGCTTCGACGGCTTCCGTGCGCTGAAGAAGCTGTCGCTCGCGATCGACGCAGGCGAGCTGCGCTGCGTGATCGGCCCGAACGGCGCCGGCAAGACGACGATGATGGACGTCATCACCGGCAAGACGCGCCCCGACGCGGGCAAGGTGTTTCTCGGCCAGACGCTCGACCTCGCGCGGATGAACGAGCCCGAGATCGCGCGCGCGGGCATCGGCCGCAAGTTCCAGAAGCCGACCGTGTTCGAGCAGCATCCGGTGTGGGAGAACCTCGAGCTCGCGATGCAGACCGACAAGGGCTGGCTCGCGTCGCTGCGGGCCCGGCTCGACCGATCCGCGCAGGCGAAGATCGAGGAGACGCTCGCACTGATCGGCCTCGAAAGCCACGCATTCCGCGCGGCCGGCGAACTGTCGCACGGGCAGAAGCAGCGGCTCGAGATCGGCATGCTGCTGATGCAGCGCCCCGCGCTGCTGCTGCTCGACGAGCCGGCGGCCGGGATGACCGACCACGAGACGATGGAGCTCGCCGAGCTGCTGAACACGCTGCGCGGCACCTGCTCGATGATGGTCGTCGAGCACGACATGGAATTCGTCGCGGCGCTCGCGGGCGACACGGGCCGCGTGACGGTGATGGCCGAAGGCGCGGTGCTCGCACAGGGCACGCTCGACCAGGTCAAGCGCGACGACGCGGTGATCGAGTCTTATCTCGGACGATGATGCGATGCTGAAGATCGAAGCACTGAACCAGTACTACGGCGGCAGCCATATCCTGCGCAACGTGAACCTCGCCGCCGACGACGGCAAGCTCACCGTGCTGCTCGGCCGCAACGGCGTCGGCAAGAGCACGCTGCTGCGCTGCGTGATGGGCGTCGTCGCCGCGAAGAACGGCAGCGTGTCGTGGCGCGGCACGGCGCTCGGCGCGTTGCCGCCGTATGCGCGCGTCGCGGCCGGGCTCGCGTACGTGCCGCAGGGCCGCGACATCTTTCCGCGGCTGACCGTCGAGGAAAACCTGCTCGTCGGCGCGGCGAGCCGCAAGGCGCCGTCGAAGGTGCCCGACCGCATCTACGACCTGTTCCCGGTACTCAAGGACATGCGCGCACGGCGCGGCGGCGACCTGTCGGGCGGCCAGCAGCAGCAGCTCGCGATCGGCCGTGCGCTGATGAGCGAGCCGCAGCTGCTGATCCTCGACGAGCCGACCGAGGGCATCCAGCCGTCGATCATCCAGGACATCGGCCGCACGCTGCGCCAGCTCGTCGACGAATCGAACCTGACGGTGCTGCTCGTCGAGCAGTATTACGATTTCGCGCGCTCGATCGCGGACCGCTACTGGGTGATGAGCCGCGGCGAGATCGTCGCGGGCGGCGACGGGCGCGACATGGAAACGAACGGCGTGCGCGAACTGGTCGCAGTGTGACGCACGGCACGGCAGCGGGCACGGGCGGCCGCTTTGCGGTGCGACCGCACGCGGCGCTTTCAACGAACGCGGCATCTGCATTATTGTTCCGGTAGCATCCACGTTATTCGCGCCCGTTTCCGTCGTTTCCCCGCTCGCCGCCGATGTCCGCCTCCGATTCCCACGCCTCGCTGTCCCGCCCTGCCGTCGCCAAGTCGTGGCGCGGCCGCCTCGAACTCGGCTTCGAGCGGCACAGCGCGCGCACGACACTCGCGCACCGGCTGCACGACGGCCCGCTGCGCGTGCAGCGACCGCTGTACCCGGAAGGCGACGCGATCTGCCATGCGGTGATCGTCCACCCGCCGGGCGGCGTCGCGGGCGGCGACCGGCTCGACATCGACATCGCGCTCGGCGACGGCGCGCACGCGGTGCTGACGACGCCCGGCGCGACCAAGTGGTACAAGTCGAACGGGCTGGACGCGACACAGCGCATCGGCATCACGGTCGGCGAACACGCAAAACTCGACTGGCTGCCGCAGAACAACCTGTTCTTCGACGCGGCGCACGCGTCGCTCGACTTCACGGTCAAGCTCGGCGCGGGCGCCAGTGCGATCGGCTGGGACGCGTCGCAGCTCGGCCGGCAGGCGGCCGGCGAAACCTGGTCGGCGGGTCGCATCGCGTCGACTTCGGCACTCGTCGATGCCGGCGGCCGGCCGCTATGGACCGAACGCGCACTGCTCGATGCACACGACCCGCTGCGGGGCGCGCTGCAGGGTCTCGCCGGCTTTCCGGCATACGGCACGCTGTGGGCCGCCGGCGCCGCGTGCGACGCCGCGCTCGCCGAATCGCTCGCCGCGCGGATGCCGTTCGACGCCACGCTGCGCGCAGGCGCGACCTGCGTGACGCCGGGCGTCGTGCTGGTGCGCGCGCTGTCGACGTCGATGGAAGCGCTGCAACGCTACTTCACCGACTGCTGGCTGCATCTGCGCCCTGTCGTACACGGCGTCGACGCACGACCGCTGCGCCTCTGGCAAACCTGAGCGCGATCGCGCCACGCACCATTTCGGCGCAGCGTCGCGGCGAGCACCGCACGTTGTTCATGCATCGCGCACCACGAACGCGCATCGCACTGCGTTCCATGCACATGGCACGCGCCTTGCTCCTTACATAACCGATACACGACGCACGCAAAACAGCGCGGTGCTACGATGACCCGCGCGTTCGCCCCGTTGCGCACGCTCCGATAACAATTACGTTTTCCTGAACGTTTGCCTTCATGAAACTGACTCCCCGAGAGAAGGACAAGCTGCTGATCTTCACGGCGGCGCTGCTGGCGGAGCGCCGTCGCGCACGCGGCCTGAAGCTCAACTATCCGGAGGCGGTCGCCTTCATCACCGCCGCGCTGATGGAAGCCGCGCGCGACGGCAAGACAGTCGCCGAGGTCATGCATTACGGCACAACGCTACTCACGCGCGACGACGTGATGGACGGCGTGCCGGAGATGATTCCCGACATCCAGGTCGAGGCGACCTTCCCCGACGGCACGAAGCTCGTGACCGTCCACCATCCGATTCCGTGAGGCACCCCGCATGATCCCCGGCGAAATCCTCACCGACGACGGCGAGCACGAACTGAACGCGGGCCGCGAAACGCTGACGCTCGTCGTCGCGAACACCGGCGACCGCCCGGTGCAGGTCGGCTCGCACTACCACTTCTTCGAAGTCAACGACGCGCTGTCGTTCGATCGCACGGCCGCGCGCGGCTTTCGCCTGAACATCGCGGCCGGCACCGCGGTGCGCTTCGAGCCGGGCCAGACGCGCACCGTCGAGCTGGTTGCGCTCGCGGGCGATCGCGCCGTCTACGGTTTTCAGGGCAAGGTGATGGGGCCGCTCTGAGCCGCTCCCGCGCTTCTCTTCAGGAACAGCACGACATGACACTACGCTTGAGCCGCCGCGCGTACGCGGAAATGTTCGGGCCGACGACGGGCGACCGCGTCCGGCTCGCCGATACCGAACTGCTGATCGAGATCGAACGCGACTTCACGACCTACGGCGAGGAAGTGAAATTCGGCGGCGGGAAAGTGATCCGCGACGGGATGGGCCAGTCGCAGCGTGTGGCCGCCGACGTGCCCGACACGATCATCACGAACGCGGTGATCCTCGATCACTGGGGCATCGTGAAGGCCGACATCGCGATCAAGCACGGCCGCATCGCCGCGATCGGCAAGGCCGGCAATCCGGACATTCAACCGGGCGTGACGATCGCGATCGGCGCCGCGACCGAAGTGATCGCCGGCGAAGGGCTGATCGTGACGGCCGGCGGCATCGACACGCACATCCACTTCATCAGCCCGCAGCAGATCGACGAGGCGCTCGCATCGGGTGTCACGACGATGCTCGGCGGCGGCACCGGGCCCGCCACCGGCACCAACGCGACGACCTGCACGCCGGGCCCGTGGCACATGGAGCGGATGCTGCAGGCCGCCGACGGCTGGCCGATCAACCTCGGCTTTCTCGGCAAGGGCAACGCGAGCCTGCCGCAACCGCTCGTCGAACAGATCGCGGCCGGCGCGATCGGGCTGAAGCTGCACGAGGACTGGGGCACGACACCCGCCGCGATCGACAACTGTCTTTCCGTCGCCGACGACACCGACACGCAGGTCGCGATCCACACCGACACGCTCAACGAAGGCGGCTTCGTCGAATCGACGGTCGCCGCGTTCAAGGGCCGCACGATCCACACGTACCACACCGAAGGCGCGGGCGGCGGCCATGCGCCCGACATCCTGAAGGTGTGCGGCGAGGCGAACGTGCTGCCGTCGTCGACCAACCCGACGCGCCCGTACACGATCAACACGCTCGACGAGCATCTCGACATGCTGATGGTGTGCCATCACCTCGATCCGTCGATCGCCGAGGATCTCGCGTTCGCCGAATCGCGGATCCGCCGCGAGACGATCGCGGCCGAGGACATCCTGCACGATCTCGGCGCGCTGTCGATGCTGTCGTCCGATTCGCAGGCAATGGGCCGCGTCGGCGAGGTGATCATCCGCACCTGGCAGACCGCGCACAAGATGAAGGTGCAGCGCGGCGCGCTGCCGGAAGACAACGCACGCAACGACAACTTCCGCGCGAAGCGCTACGTCGCGAAGTACACGATCAACCCGGCGCTCACGCACGGCATCGCGCACGAAGTCGGCTCGATCGAGCCCGGCAAGTGGGCCGACCTCGTGCTGTGGGAACCAGCGTTCTTCGGGATCAAGCCGTCGATGATCCTGAAGGGCGGGATGATCGCGATGGCGCAGATGGGCGACCCGAACGCGTCGATTCCCACGCCGCAGCCGGTCCACTATCGCGAGATGTTCGCCACCCGCGGCGGTGCGCTCGCGCGCACGTCGCTGACCTTCGTGTCGCAGATGGCCGCCGATGCGGGCATCGCGGAACGCTACGGCCTCGCGAAGCGGATCGTGCCGGTGCGCAACTGCCGCAACGTGACGAAGGCCGACATGATCCACAACGCGTGGCGCCCGACGATCAGCGTCGACCCCGAAACCTACGACGTGATCGCCGACGGCCAGTTGCTCACCTGCGAGCCGGCCACGGTACTGCCGATGGCGCAGCGTTATTTCCTGTTCTGATATCCGGTTTTTCGTTTCATGCGCACCCTCGACAAACGCATTGCCCCGAACGTGAAACTCGCCGCGTCGCTCGTCGCGCGCGCGCCGACGCTCACGCTCGCTTACGACGCCCGCTGCAAGAGCCGCCTCGCGGCGACGCTCGACACCGGCGAGGACGTTGCGGTCCTGCTGCCGCGCGGCACGATCCTGCGCGACGGCGACGTGCTCGTCGCCGACGATGGCGCGCTCGTGCGCATTGCCGCGGCGCCCGAAGCCGTGCTGCGCGTGCGCGCGGCCGATCCGCTCACGCTGATGCGCGCCGCGTACCACCTCGGCAACCGTCACACGCCGGTCGAGATCGGCGACGGTTACCTGAAACTCGAAGCCGACCCGGTGCTCGCGGACATGCTGCGCCGGCTCGGCTCGCAGGTCGAGGAGACCCTCGCACCGTTCCAGCCGGAAGCCGGCGCGTACGGCGGCGGCCACAAGCACGGGCACGATGCGACGTTCGCCGAGGATTACGCGCTCGCGCAGCAAGTGTTCGGCGAGCACCACGGCCATTCGCACTCGCACTCGCACTCGCACTCGCACTCGCACGACCACGACCACGACCACGACCACGACCATCAACATGGTCCCGGTTGCGCGCACGGCCACGGCCATGACCACCACTGAACTCGTCGCGCTGCTGCACCTTGCGTCGCCGGCGCTGCCGATCGGCGCGTTCAGCTATTCGCAGGGGCTCGAAGCGGCGCTCGACGCAAACCTGATCCACGACGCGGATACCGCGCGCGACTGGATCGCGAGCGGCCTGACCGACGTGCTCGCGCACGGCGAGCTGCCGTTCCTCGCGCACCAGCTCGCGCGCTGGCACGCGCACGACGCGGCGGCGCTCGTCGCCGAGAATGCGTGGTTCATCGCGAGCCGCGAATCGTCCGAACTGCGCCGCGAGACCGAACAGATGGGCTGGTCGCTCGCGCAGCTCTGCGCGTCGCTCGAATGGGGCGATGCCGCGCGCCGCGTGACGCTCGCCGCGATGACGCCAATCGCACTGCCCACTGCATTCGCATACGCAGCCGCCGCGCACGACGCGAGCGCCGAAGCGGTGCTCGCCGCGTACGCATTCGGCTGGGTCGAGAACCAGACGTCCGCCGCGCTGAAGGCCGTACCGCTCGGCCAGCTCGCCGGGCAACGCATCATCGTCGCGCTGCGCGGCGCGATCGACGCGGCCGTGCGCCGCGCGCTCGCGACGCCGCCCGACGCCGTCAACACCTTCGCGCCGCAGCTCGGCATCCTGTCCGCGCGGCACGAAACCCAGTATTCGCGGTTGTTCCGCTCCTGAACCACGACGCCCCACGCCATGAACGTACCTGCCCCCTCCCCCGCCCGCCGCACGAAGAAACTGCCGCCGCTGCGCGTCGGCATCGGCGGCCCCGTCGGCTCCGGCAAGACCACGCTGCTCGAAATGCTGTGCAAGGCAATGCGAGACCAGTACGACCTCGTCGCGATCACCAACGACATCTATACGAAGGAAGACCAGCGGCTGCTGACGGTCGCGGGCGCGCTGCCCGAGGAACGCATCATGGGCGTCGAGACGGGCGGCTGCCCGCACACGGCGATCCGCGAGGATGCGTCGATCAATCTCGAGGCCGTCGACCGAATGCTGTCGCGCTTTCCCGATGCCGACATCGTGTTCATCGAATCGGGCGGCGACAATCTCGCGGCGACCTTCAGCCCCGAGCTGTCGGACCTGACGATCTACGTGATCGATGTCGCGGGCGGCGAGAAGATTCCGCGCAAGGGCGGCCCCGGCATCACGAAGTCCGACCTTCTCGTGATCAACAAGACGGATCTCGCGCCGCTGGTCGGCGCGAACCTCGACGTGATGGCGTCCGACACGAAGAAGATGCGCGGCGAGCGGCCTTACGTGATGACGAACCTGAAAGCGCTCGAAGGCGTCGCGGACGTCATCGCGTTCATCGAGAAGAAAGGTCTGCTGACGGTCTGAGCAGCGCGGCGGCGCCATACGGTGCCGCCACGCGTGCCCCCGGCGGCATTGCGCCGCCTTCGCCTATTCGTCGGACGTGTCCTGCGCGTCCTGCAGCGCGCGCCCGCCACGCTCGGCGGGCGGCAGCAGTGCCGCGAGCACGTCGACCGTGCGTGCGGTCGCGCCGCGGTGGCGCGACGCGAACGCCGCGCCGGCCGCGCCCATCGCGATGCGCCGCGCCTTGTCGGCGAACAGCGCATCGAGCACGTGCGCGAGATCGAGCGGATCCTCGACCTGCAGCGCCGCACCGGCGGCGACCGCGTCGGCGGTCGCCTGCGTGAAGTTGAACACGTGCTTCCCGATCAGCACCGGCACGCCGACCGCGCACGCTTCGATCAGGTTCTGACCGCCGAGCGGCAGCAGGCTGCCGCCGATGAACGCGATGTCGGCCGCCGCGTAATACGCGCCGAGCTCGCCCATCGAATCGCCGAGCAGCACCGTCACGTCGTCCGACAGCGGCTCGGCAGCCGGCCTGCCGGACGCGAGCGCCACCTTGTCGGCCGCCCAGACGGAGCGCCGCACGCACTTGAGCCCGCTGCGCTCGACGAGCGCCTCGACCTCCGCGAAGCGCTGCGGATGACGCGGCACGAGCACCAGCAGCGCACCGGGCGTGCGCATCGCCGCGAATGCGTCGAGCACCAGTGCTTCTTCGTTCTCGCGCGTGCTCGCGGCAACCCACACGGGCCGCGCGCCAATCGCGTCGCGCCACGCATGGCCGCGCGCCGCGAGTTCGGGCGGCGTCGCCATGTCGAACTTGAGGTTGCCGAGCACGGTCACGTTGCGCGCGCCGAGCGACGTCAGCCGCTCCGCGTCGGCCGGGCTCTGCGCGAGCACGCGCGAGAAGCCGCCGAACACGTCGTGCGTCGCCGCGCCGAACTTCGATGCCCGCCGGAAAGAACGCGCGGACATGCGCGCATTGGTCAGCACCAGCGGCACGTCCGCTCGGCGGCACTCGTCGATCAGCGTGGGCCACACCTCGGTTTCCATCACGAGGCCGAGCGTCGGCCGCCACGCGCGCAGGAAGCGCCGTACCGCGCCGGGCATGTCGTACGGCAGGTAGCAGCGCAGCACGCGATCGCCGAAGATCTGTTCGCCGGTCGCGCGGCCGCTCGGCGTCATGTGCGTGAGCAGGATGCGCGCATCGGGGCGTGCGTGCATCAGCGCGTCGATCAGCGGCTGCGCCGCGCGCGTCTCGCCGACCGATACCGCATGCACCCAGATCAGCGGCGCACGGTCGTCGCGCGAGCGGCCCGCCACGTAACCGAACCGTTCGCCGATGTGCTCGCGATAGCCGCGCTCCTTGCGCGAGCGCACGCAAAGCCGGATGACGGCGATCGGTGCGACGAGCCACCACAACGCGCGATAGATCGCCCTCAGCATGTAACAGCCCTTGTCTTGCTTCGGAGAAGATGCGCGCTCAAACCAGCGCCCTGCCCTTCAGGCGTTCGAGAATGCCGAGCGGCGCGCATTCGCGGCGGACCATCGCGTCGACCGGCAGGAAGAAGGTCTGTTCGAGCATGAACTGGCCGGACATCACAGCGTGCGAAGTCTGATCGGAGAAACATATCCACACGCTGCCCGGCGGGAACGGCATCGTCTGCTGCGGGCAGGTTTTCTGGTAGTCGAGATCGGCCTTCATGCTGTCATGCAGGTTCAGCATCAGGTGGTCGTACGCGCTGCGCGGCGACTTCGTCACGTGCAGCAGGTTCAGCAGCCACGCAGCGCCCGGCAACTGCGGCTTGATGTGCGGCAGGAAGCGCTTCGCGACATCCTCGAACGGCTCGCCGACGCGCCACACGCGCGGCACGCCGGCCGGGTTCACGTTCGTGAACACGCGCAGGATGCGCTCGCCGTAGTTCGGCCGCGACGGGAACGCGTCGACGTGCAGCCGGCTGTCGTCCTTGCGCCACGACGTCTGGCGCGTCTCGACCTGCATCAGCCGCAGGCTCGTCGGCGCGACGCGCAGCTTGCCGCGGTATTCGGGAAAGAGGCCGTCGACGAGCGTGCCGGCCTGCTGCTGGAAGCGCGCGACGAGCGCGCGCACCGCCGACTGCGTGACGCTGTCGCCGAGCACACCGGCGAGCGCGCCGCCGTTCGGCGCGAGGCTGATGTTCTTGCGTTTCGGGTCGGCGAGCGCCGGATCGAGCAGCGCTTCCTCGCCGCCTTCGATCGCGAAGCGCAGGTGCGGGAAATACAGCACCTTGCCTTCCTCGACGGCGGCCAGCAGCTGCTCGCGCGGCGCCGACAGGTTGTGTCCGCTCCAGTCGGCGGACGGGACTTCGATGATCTGGGATTCGCTCATGTTCGGTTCGCGTGGGTTCGCGCGTGTGACAGCGTTACAGCAGACCGAAGCCTGCGAGCGCCGACTTCACCTGCGCGATCGACGGGGGGTGCCCCGCCGTGCCGAGATTGACGACGTTCGGCGACCAGTAGCCGCCGGTCCGCCAGGCCGTCGCGAAATTGTACAGTTCGACCGTCGGACGCTTCAGCGCGGCCGCGATGTGAACAAGACCTGTATCAACCCCGACGGTCGCGGCCGCGCCGTCGATCAGCCCGACCACCGCCGGCAGCGACAGCCGCGGCGGCACGATCGCCGCCGCGCCGAACTCCTTCGCGAGCCGCTCGCTGGTCGCGCGCTCCGCGTCGTTGCCCCACGGCAGCACGAGCGACGCTCCGCGCCGCACGAGCGCCTGGCCGAGCTCGATCCACGCAGCGTCCGGCCACTGCTTGTCGGCACGCGACGTCGCATGGACGAACACCACGTACGGCACCGGCAGGTTCAGGCCGAGCGCGGCCACCGCGAGCGCCGCCGCGCGCGTATCGAGGCCGAAGTCGACCGGATCGGCCGGCGTTGGCGCCGGGTCGCCCAGCGCGGCGGCGACGAGTTGCCGCGAGCGCTCGACGACATGCGTGCGCGGCGCGATCGGCACGCGCTTGCGATAGAAGAAGCGCACCGGCCACTCGTAGCCGGCGCCGTCGGTGCGATTGCCGAGCCCGACGAGCGGGCCGCGCGCCCAGCTGGCGACCCAGGCCGTCTTGATGAGGCCCTGGCAGTCGATCACGAGGTCGTATTGCTCGGCCGCAAGGCGCCGGCGGAACGTGCGAATCTCGCGCCACGTGGCGCCCGAAAACGGCTTCTTGCGCCAGCGGCGCAGCGAGAACGGCAGCACGTTGCGCACGCCGTCGACGAGCTTGACCAGGTCGACGAAGCTTTCCTCGACGAGCCAGTCGATCTGCGCATCGGGGTGGCGGCGCCGGATATCGGCGATCACCGGCATGTTGTGCACGACGTCGCCCAGCGACGACACGCGTACGATCAGGATCTTTTGCACGCTGAAAAAACGCCGGCAGGCAGCCGGCGACAAGCAGAAAGGGGGGATTTTATCCCGCCCGAGGGGCCGGACAGACAAAAAGCGGCCGCGCGCCTGGGGCGCGCGCCGCTTTTCGGGGCAAGCACGGCCGACGAACGGGCCGTCGTCCGGTAGGCGGCCACTGGCCGCCGGCGCTCAGAACGGCAGCTTGACGTCCGGCTTCGCGGCCGTCAGTACGCGGCGGAAGTCCTCCTTGATGCGCTCGAGGCCTTCCTGCGTCTCCGACTCGAATCGCATCACGACGACCGGCGTCGTGTTCGACGAACGCGCGAGGCCGAAGCCGTCCGGGTACTCGACGCGCAGGCCGTCGATCGTCACGACTTCCTCGGCGCCGTCGAACTTCGCTTCCTTCTGCAGCTTGTCGATCAAGCGGAAGTTCTCGCCTTCGTCGAGCCAGAGCTGCAATTCGGGCGTGCTCATCGCGTCCGGCAGGCTGTTGAGCAGCGCGCTCGGATCGGCCGTCTTCGCGAGGATCTCGAGCAGGCGCGCGCCCGTGTAGAGACCATCGTCGAAGCCGTACCAGCGATCCTTGAAGAACACGTGGCCGCTCATTTCGCCGGCGAGCGGCGCACCCGTCTCACGCAGCTTCGCCTTCACGAGCGAGTGGCCCGTCTTCCACATCAGCGGCTCGCCGCCCTTCGACTTCACCCATTGCGCGAGGTGGCGCGTGCACTTCACGTCATAGATGATCTGCGCGCCCGGGTTGCGCGACAGCACTTCTTCCGCGAACAGCATCAGCTGGCGGTCCGGATAGATGATCTGGCCGTCCTTCGTGACGACGCCGAGGCGGTCGCCGTCGCCGTCGAACGCGAAGCCGATCTCGGCGTCGGTGTCCTTCAGCGCCTGAATCACGTCCTGCAGGTTTTCCGGGTGCGCGGGATCGGGGTGGTGGTTCGGGAACGTGCCGTCGATATCGGTGAAGCGCTCGACGAGCTCGCAGCCGAGCGCCTTGAACAGGCGCGTCGCGAGCGGGCCGGCCACGCCGTTGCCGGCGTCGACGACGAGCTTCATCGGGCGGGCCGGCTTGATGTCGCCGACGATGCGCGCGATGTATTGATCGGCCACGTCGAACTGTTCGTACGAGCCGTTGCCCGTCTCGAAACGCTCGTCGACGATGCGTTGGTACAGCGCCTGGATCTGCTCGCCGTAGATCGCGGCGCCGCGCAGCACCATCTTGAAGCCGTTGTAGTCGGGCGGGTTGTGGCTGCCCGTGACGACGATGCACGAATCGACGCGACGCTCGCCGCCCTTCAGCGCGAGCGGGACGTTCGCCGCGAAATAGCCGACCGGCGTGGGCACCATGCCGACGTCGACGACATCGACGCCCGCCGCACGCAGGCCGTCGGCCAGCGCGCCGACGAGGTCCGGACCGGACAGGCGGCCGTCGCGCGCGACGACGACCGCATCGCCGCCCTGCGCGCGCACTTCGCTGCCGAATGCCCGGCCGATCCCGCGCGCGGTGTCGGTGTCGAGCGTCTTGCCGACCACGCCACGAATGTCATATGCCTTGAAGATGGATTGGGAGATCATCGATTCTCTTCTCTCTCAGTTGCGTGCATGGAAAATTGTCTGGCCTGCGTGGCGGCCTCTCGCCGGTGCCGCGCATGATACATGCCTGGCCGGCACGGAGCGAAACCGCAGGTACGCAACGGCGGGAGCGACCCCGATCCCACTTATAATCGCGGGTTTCGATGACGCGCATGCCGCCCATTTTAATGCCTAGCCGTCCCGCCGCCGCCAACCTGCAGCCCCCGGGCGCCCTGCCGGCCGCCTTGCGCACACGCCGCTGCCGCGCATGCTGAAGCGCTTCGGCAACCCGGATGTCGCGAAGGCCGTCGCGAATCTCGTCTGGCTGGGGCTCGAACGGCTCACGCAGATCGGCGTCGCGATCGCGATCAGCGGCCTGCTGGCCCGTTATTTCGGGCCAGATGTGTTCGGCAAATGGCAGTATGCGAATACGCTCCTCCTGGTACTGGCGCCGCTCACCTGGGTGTGCGGCGCGGAAATCCTCGTCCCGACCATCGTCCAGCGCCCGCCCGCCCAGCTCGGCGCGGTGCTCGGCAGCGCCTTCGCGCTGCGCATCGCCGTCTCCGCCGCCGCGCTCGTCGCGACCTGGATCGCGATCGCCGCGGGCGCCTTCGATCCGCTGGTCGGCGCGATGCTCGCGGGCCTCGCGGTCACGATGGTGTTCCGCGAGCCTTTCGTCGGCGTCATCAACGCGTGGCTGCAGAGCATGACCTACAGCAAGCCGCAGCTCGTCACCAGCATGGTCACCGCGCTGGCGAAGGCGCTGCTCGTCTGGCTGCTGGTCCGCGCGGCCGCGGGCCCCGCCCGCTTCGCGTGGCTATGGGCGCTCGAGGCCGCCGCAATCGGCTTCGCGCTGCTGCTGTACTACCGGCATCGTAACGGCGGCGCGCTCGGCTGGACGTTCGACAAACCGCTGTTCAGGCACTTTGCGACGGCCGGCACCGTGTTCTGGCTCGGCCTCATCTGCATGTACCTGTTCCTGAAGCTCGACCGCCTGATGCTCGAGCGTCACGTATCGTTCGCCGATCTCGGCCGCTACTCGGCCGCGCAGCAGCTCAACGAGAACTGGATCACGCTCGCGCTGATGCTTGCGCAGACGATCGCGCCCGCCTTCGTCTACCGCGTGCAGGACGTCGCGCGGCTGCGCCGCAACATCGTCCGGCTGATCGCGATGACGGCCTGCCTGATGACGGCCGGCGCGCTCGTGCTCGACGCCGCCGCCCCGCTGATCGTCGGCAAGGTGTTCGGCCACGGCTACGAGGCGTCGGTCGACATCTTCCGCTGGGCGGTCTGGCTGTCGGTGCCCGCCGGCATCGAGGCGATAGGCAATCTTATCGTTCTCAAATATCAAGCAAAATTCGTGTTGCTGTCGAAATGGCTGCTCGCGTTGGCGATCGCCGCGCTCGTCAACCTGTTCGCGATCCCGCGGCTCGGCCTGTACGGCGCGCTCGTCGGGCTGGCGGCCGGCTATCTGGCCGCCGCCGCCGTCAATTTTTATTACATCCGTTTCAAGCTGCGACCATGACGTCCCCTGATTGCCCGACCCCGCTCGACGACGTGGCCGTGCTGATGCCGGCCTACAACGGGCACGACGACGTCGTTCGGACCCTCGCATCGTTTCGCGAGGACACGCCCGTGCACGTGCTGATCGTCGATGACGGCAGCACGCCGCCGATCGTCGCGCCCGACCTGCCCGGCCTCACGATCGACGTGCTGCGCATGCCGGTGAACGGCGGCATCGAGCGTGCGCTCGCGGCCGGCATCGACGCGCTCGCCGCGCGCGGTTTCCGCTATGCGGCGCGCATCGACGCGGGCGATCTCGCCGCGCCGCAGCGCCTCGCGAAGGAACGCGCGTATCTCGCCGCCCACCCGCGCGTGGCCTGTGTCGGCATGTGGACGCAGGTCGTGTCGCGCGCCGGCGAGCCGCGCTTCATGCTGACGCCGCCCGCCGATCCGCAGACGTTGCGCCGCACGCGCTTCCTGCGCTCGCCGCTCGTGCATCCTTCTGTGATGTTGCGCATCGACGCCGTGCGCGAAGTGGGCAACTATCGTGCAAAGTACCGCGCGGCCGAGGATCTCGATCTTTTTTTACGGTTAATGCAACGCTACGATTGCGCGAACCTGCCGGAACTCGGCCTCTATTACGAGTTGAACGAGGGCGGGATCAGTGCGACCAAGCGCCGGCGCCAACTGGTGTCGACGCTCACGCTGCTGCTGAGCCACTTCAACGTGCTGAACCCGTACGACTGGGCCGGCCTCGCCAAGAACCTGCTGCATTTCGTGACGCCGTACCGCACGCTGCAGCGGATCAAGCAGACGCTGTTCGCCGCGCGGCCGTCCGCGTGACGCCCATTCGGCGTATCCGGCATTTACGACGCTTTATTTATTCTTTTTTTCATGGCCGCCACCTCCCCGCTGCGCATTGCGCTCGTCTGCAACACGGCCTGGGCGATCTACACGTATCGCCACGGGCTGATCCGTGCGCTCGTCGCGCGCGGCGCCGAGGTCATCGTCATTGCGCCGCACGACCGCACGGTGCCCTTGCTCGAGCAGATGGGCTGCCGCTACGTAGCGCTCGCGGTCGCGTCGAAAGGCACGAGCCCGCGCGAGGATCTCGGCACGCTCGCCGCGCTGCTGCGTCACTACCGCGCGCTGAAGCCCGATCTCGTGTTCCATTACACGATCAAGCCGAACATCTACGGCTCGGTCGCCGCGTGGCTCGCGCGCGTGCCGTCGATCGCGGTGACGACCGGGCTCGGCTACGTCTTCATCCAGAAGAGCCGCGCGGCAAGCGTCGCGAAGCGCCTGTACCGGTTCGCATTCCGCTTCCCCCGTGAAGTGTGGTTCCTGAACCGCGACGATCTCGCGACCTTCACCGACGAGCAGTTGCTCGCGCACCCCGAACGCGCGCGGCTGCTGCACGGCGAAGGCGTCGATCTCGAACAGTTCGCGCCCGTGCCGCTGCCCGCTGGCGACGCGCCCGTCTTCATCCTGATCGGCCGGCTGCTGTGGGACAAGGGCGTGCGCGAATACGTGGAGGCCGCGCGCATCGTGCGCGCACGCTTCCCGAACGCGCGCTTCCAGCTGCTCGGGCCGCTCGGCGTCGACAATCCAAGCGCGATCGCCCGCGCGGACGTCGATGCGTGGATCGGCGAAGGCGTAATCGAATATCTCGGCGAGGCGCACGACGTGCGCCCGCATATCGCGGCGGCCGACTGCGTCGTGCTGCCGTCCTACCGCGAAGGCGTGCCGCGCACGCTGATGGAAGCGTCGGCGATGGGCCGCCCGATCGTCGCGACCGACGTGCCGGGCTGCCGCGACGTCGTCGCCGACGGCGAAACGGGCTTCCTGTGCCGCGTGCGCGACAGCGGGAGTCTCGCGGAGCAGTTGCTCCGCATGATCGAACTCGGAACGGCCGGCCGCGACGCAATGGGCGCACGCGGCCGGCAGAAGGTTACGGTGGAATTCGACGAGCAGCAGGTCGTCGAACGCTACCGGCGTACCATTCATTCGTTAACCGGCATCCCCCTCTGAAGGAGCGCATCCGCAATGACCGCTAAAGGCACCATCCTCGTTACCGGTGGCGCGGGCTACATCGGCTCGCACACGGCCGTCGAGCTGCTCGACAACGGCTACGACGTCGTGATCGTCGACAACCTCGTCAACAGCAAGGCCGAATCCGTGCGCCGCATCGAGCGGATCACAGGCAAGACGCCCGCGTTCCATCAGGTCGACGTGTGCGACGAAGCCGCGCTCGGCAAGGTATTCGACGCACACCCGATCACCGGCACGATCCATTTCGCGGCGCTCAAGGCCGTCGGCGAATCGGTCGCGAAGCCACTCGAGTACTACCAGAACAACCTCGGCGGCCTGCTTGCCGTGCTCAAGGTGATGCGCGAGCGCAACGTCAAGCAGTTCGTGTTCAGCTCGTCCGCGACCGTGTACGGCGTGCCCGAGCGCTCGCCGATCGACGAATCGTTCCCGCTGTCCGCGACGAACCCGTACGGCCAGTCGAAGCTGATCGCCGAGCAGATCCTGCGCGATCTCGAGGTTTCCGACCCGTCGTGGCGAATCGCCACGCTGCGCTACTTCAACCCCGTCGGCGCGCACGCGAGCGGGCTGATCGGCGAGGATCCGGCCGGCATCCCGAACAACCTGATGCCGTATGTCGCGCAGGTCGCGGTCGGCAAGCTGGAAAAGCTGCGCGTGTTCGGCTCCGACTACCCGACGCCGGACGGCACGGGCGTGCGCGATTACATCCACGTCGTCGATCTCGCGAAGGGCCACATCGCCGCGCTCGATGCGCTGGCGAAGCGCGATGCGAGCTTCGTCGTCAACCTGGGCACCGGCCAGGGCTACAGCGTGCTGGAAGTCATACGCGCGTTCGAGAAGGCATCGGGCCGCCCGGTGCCGTACGAACTCGTCGCACGCCGCCCGGGCGACATCGCCGAGTGCTACGCGAACCCGCAGGCCGCGGCCGACATCATCGGCTGGCGCGCGACGCTCGGCATCGAGGAAATGTGTGCCGATCACTGGCGATGGCAGGAGGGGAACCCGCGCGGTTTTGTATAATCCGCTGTCCATTTTTCGAGCGATCCCATGCTCAGCTTCGCGTCCGGCTTCATCGTCTCCCTGCTCGTCACGCTGTTCATCGTGCGCTACGCGCACCTTCACGAGAAATTCTCGATCGACAGCGACCTGGCCGGCGTGCAGAAATTCCACGTGCGGCCCGTGCCGCGGGTCGGGGGCATCGGGATCCTTGCCGGGGTCGTCGTTGCCGCGCTGGTGCTGTCCCGGCGCTACCCGACGATCGCCGGCAGCATACTCGGCATCGCCGCCTGCGGGCTGCCGGCGTTCCTGTCCGGCCTCGTCGAGGACCTGACCAAGCGCGTGTCGCCGCGCGCGCGGCTGCTCTGCACGATGGGTGCGGCCGCACTGGCGTTCTGGCTGCTCGGTATCGCGGTCAAGCGCATCAGCGTGCCGCCGCTCGATTTCCTGCTCGGCTACGTGGCCATCTCCGCGTTCATCACGGTGCTCGCGGTGGCCGCGCTGGCGAACGCGATCAACATCATCGACGGGTTCAACGGACTCGCGTCGATGGTCAGCTTCATGATGTTCGCGTCGCTTGCGTACGTCGCGTTCCAGGTTGGTGACCCGGTCGTCATGTCCGCGTCGATCATCATGATGGGCGCCGTGCTCGGCTTCTTCCTGTGGAACTTCCCGGCCGGGCTGATCTTCCTCGGCGACGGCGGCGCGTATTTCATCGGCTTCATGCTCGCGGAACTCGCGATCATGCTCGTGATGCGCAACCGCGAGGTGTCCGCGTGGTACCCGGTGCTGCTGTTCATGTACCCGATCTTCGAGACCTGCTTCTCGATCTACCGGAAGAAATTCATCCGCGGAATGTCACCCGGCATTCCGGACGGCGTGCACCTGCACATGCTCGTGTACAAGCGGCTGATGCGCTGGGCCGTCGGCACGAAGCACGCGCACGACCTGACGCGCCGCAATTCGCTGACATCGCCGTACCTGTGGCTGCTGTGCCTCGTCGCGGTAATACCCGCGACGCTGTTCTGGCGGCACACGGTGCATCTGTTCGTGTTCGTCGTGCTGTTCGCGCTGACCTATGTGTGGCTGTACCTCAGCATCGTGCGGTTCAGGGCGCCGAGGTGGATGGTGGTGAGGAAGCATCGGCACAGTCGCTGAACCGTCGGCAGCCGCACATGAAAAAAGCGCCCCTCGGGGCGCTTTTCTTTTGGACCGGCTGGCCTCCGCGTGGCGACGCAACGACCTCGGCGTCAGCGGTTCGACGCGACCCGAACGCTCTTCAGCGCCGGAACAGCGGCCGTCTGATACTCGGGCACCCAGCGCCGCAAGTCGCGCCGCACTTCGTCGTCGGACAGCACACGATGCTGCATCAGCCACGGCAGCAGCTCGTCGAGGAAATTGTCCGGCACTTCCCGCGCCCGCGCGATCCGCAGCTTCGGATGCGGGGTGCGCGTCGTCGCCTCGTCGTCCGCAAGCAACTCCTCGTAGAGCTTTTCGCCCGGCCGCAGCCCGGTGAACTCGATCCGGATCTGCTCTTCCGAGAAGCCGTACAGGCGGATCAGATCGCATGCGAGATCGACGATCTTCACCGGCTCGCCCATGTCGAGAATGAAGATCTCGCCGCCATGCCCCATGCTCGACGCCTGCAGCACGAGCTGCGACGCTTCCGGGATCGTCATGAAGAAACGCGTGATCTCCGGGTGCGTGACCGTGACCGGACCGCCCTTCGCGATCTGCTGCTGGAACTTCGGAATCACGCTGCCGGCGCTGCCGAGCACATTGCCGAACCGCACGGTCTCGAACTGCGTACGCCCGCTCGTCTGCTGCAACGCCTGGCAGGCCATTTCGGCGAGGCGCTTGCTTGCGCCCATCACGTTGGTCGGATTGACGGCCTTGTCGGTCGAGATCAGCACGAAATGGCGCACGTCATGGCGGATCGCCGCCCGCGCCACACGATACGTGCCGAGCACGTTGTTGCGCAGCGCCTGCCATGCGTTGTGGTCTTCCATCAGCGGCACGTGCTTGTAGGCGGCCGCGTGAAACACGATGTGCGGTGCATGGCGCGACATCACGTGGTCGAGCAACAGTGAATCCTTCGCGTCGCCGATGATCGGCAGGACCGGGAGGTCGGGGAAGCGCTCGCGCAGTTCCTCGGTCAGCCGGTACATCGCGTACTCGGACAGGTCGAACGCAACGAGTTGCGCCGGCGCGAAGCGCAGGATCTGCCGGCACAGCTCGGAGCCGATCGACCCGCCCGCGCCCGTCACCATCACGACGCGGCCGCGCAGCAGCGCCTCGACGTGCGGCGTGTCGATCGTCACGGCATCGCGGCCGAGCAGATCCTCGAGATCGATGTTCCGCACCTGCGACAGGAAGGCCTGCCCCGGCATCAGCGCGGTCAGCGACGGCAGCACCATCGCCTTCACGCCGGCACGCACGCACAGCGTCGCGACGCGACGCTGTGTCTCGACCGACGCCGACGGAATCGCGATGATCGCGTATTCGACCTTCATTGCGTCGGTCCAGTGCTTGAGGTCGTTGAACGAGCCCAGCACCTTGTAACCGTAGACCTCGCGACCCTGCTTGGTCGCATCGTCATCGAGCAGGCCGACGAGGCGCCATTCGCCCGAGCGCGACAGTTCACGCGCGAGGTTCGCGCCGGCCGTGCCGGCGCCGAGCACCAGCACCGGCTTGCCCTTCCCGACGAGCCCGCCGTACAGGTAGTACTCCTTCGTCGCACGATACAGCGCACGCGCGCCGCCCATCGCGAGGAACAGCATCAACGGCGACACGAGCAACACCGAGCGCGGAATGATCGGCTGCGGCTGGAACATCACGGCGCCGATCATCACGATCACGCCGCCGCCTGCCACCGCCTTCGAGATGCGCATCAGGTCGGGCAGGCTCGCGAATACCCACAGCCCGCGATACAGGCCGAAGCAGTGGAACATCAGCGCGTAGACAGGCAGCACCCAGACGAGCGCCGCCAGCGCACCGCCCAGGAAATCATGCGGAACGCCACCGTTGAAACGAACGAGATAGGCGAACAACCACGCGGCAACAACCGCCGTCAGGTCGAACAGGAACGCACTCAATGACAGCCAAGATGCTTTGGATCGCAACATCGGCGGGAGACCTCAAGAATTGTTTTCGGCGGCCGGTCCAACCCGGCGCCAGCGTGCGTCGATCACGCATCCGATACACGCAAGAACGCCGCACCAGGCGACGCACAGCCCCCACTGCTGCATTGCCGGGCGACTCAATGCCCACAGGGCCAGAATTATGCCCCCGAGCATCACGAGGTACCAGCAGATAGCCGTCCGCCGGTGACCGACGCCCGAGCGGACCATCCGCTGATAATAATGCTCGCGGTGCGCCTGCCAGAACTTTTCTCCGCGTAACAAACGTCTCAGCAAGGTTACAGATGCATCGGCAATAAAGGGCGAGAACACCATAATCGGAAACCAGACGGGCCAGACGCCACTGCGCCAGCCCCAGTAGCCGAACGCGCCGGCCATGAAGCCGAGCGGGATCGAACCGGCGTCGCCGAGAAACAACCGCGCGGGATGGAAATTCAGCAGGAGAAAGCCAAGCGACGCGCCGGCAACCGCCGCGCCGCCCGCCAGCAGGCCGGGCGACGGTTGCGCACCGAGCAGCGCCGCAGCGGCCAGTGCACCGAATCCGAAGACCGCCATCCCGCCGGCCAGTCCGTCGGAGCCATCCATGAAGTTGTAGAGGTTGGTCAGCCAGACCATCGCAAAGCCGGCTGCGACCAAGGCCCACCACGGCGCATCGACCGGATACGCGACCACCAGCACGGCCACCGCCAGAACATGCACCGTGAAGCGGACCCGGGCAGGCAGCCCGCGGCGATCGTCGATCTGCGACATTGCCGCCAGGCCGGCGGCGCTCACGGCGATCAGCCACAGTTCCGGCGCCAGCCACCCCAAGGCGATCACGGAGACCGGGACGATGCCCCAGCCACCGACGCGTGGCGTGGGAAGCGTGTGAAGCGAACGATCATTCGGAATGTCGGTGGCGAGCCGCCATGCGAGTCCGGTCGCCAGCAGCGTGCGCAGGATCGCGGCCGAAACAGCGCCGGCGACCAGCCCCACCACCACCGCCGCCGTCCACGTCGTTATTGCGAGGTGCATGTGTTTATCGTCGAGTATCGCGCGAACGATACCACACGGCTGTCGCATCGAGCCCCGCTTCGGTCGTATGCGGCGGCCGCCAGCCGAGCACGTCGCCGATGCGGCTGGTATCAAGCCGCAAATCGGACGTCAACCGCTCGATCGCACCGCGCCGCCCCGTCAGCACGCCAACCAGCCGCAACGCCGCGACCGGAACCGGAAACAGCCGGGCACGCTTGCCGAGCGCAGCGCCCGTCATGCGCAGCAACCCGGGCACGGTCGGCGGATCATCATCGGCGACGTGAAAGCAATCGTCGGCGGCACGAGAATCGATTGCGCATCGCAGCAATGCATCTGCGAGGTTGCCGACGTAGACGAGACTGCGGCGGGCCGGAATGGCGCAAAGCGGAAGCGGTACGCCCTTGTCTACCGCCCGCATCAATGCGAGAAAGTTGGCCCCGACGCCCGGACCGTAGACGAGCGGCGGCCGGACGATGGTCACGGCGAGACCGTGACTGCGGCCAAACGCCTGTAAAGCCGCTTCCGCCTCGAGCTTGGACACGCCATATGGATCGGCCGGTGCCGGCGGATCGTTCTCGCGCCACGGTCTGCCCGGCTCCGTCTCGCCCAGCGCCTTGATACTGCTGACGAATACGAAGCGGCGCGCACCGGCCCGCGAAGCGGCGCGCGCCGCATTCAACGCACCGTCGACGTTCACCGCGCGGAACGCTGCGAGCGGATCGGCGGCCTGGTCATGCATCACGTGGACCCGGGCCGCAAGATGGATGAATGCATCGCACGGGCCGATCCGCTCATCTGCATCCTCCGCGATGCCCGCGAAATTGTCGTCGCCGATCACGCACTCTCGTGCCCCCGGGTAGCAGGTCCCGGGACGACGTACAAGCGCGACCACCTCGTGCCCGCGGCCGACCGACAACTCGCTGACGGCCCGCCCGACAAATCCATTCGCACCGCTAATCACGATTCGCATATCACCCATCCACTCATTCGTCCGTTCGGTTTACCGCACAACCGCAATGTGCAGTCGCCAGTCAGCATTCATGCGCCCAGCGAACGGTAAACACCGCAAGTCTTCTCCACCGTCGACGCCCACGTGAACTCCGCCGCCCGCAGCAGCCCTTTCGCGGCCAGTGCTCCGCGCAAGGCGTCATCGTCGGCCAGGCGCGCGAGCCCGTCGGCGATCGCATCGACCTCGCGGGGATCGACCTCCAGCGCCGCGCCGCCCGCCACCTCCGGAAGCGACGTCACGTTCGACGTCAGTACCGGCGTGCCGCTCGCCATGGCCTCGAGCACCGGCAGGCCGAAGCCTTCGTAGAGCGACGGATACGCAAACAGCACCGCGGACGCAAACAGGCAAGCCAGATCGTGACGCGATACGTAGCCGGGCACGATCACTTGCCGAGCCTCGACGAGCGGTGCGATCGCACGCATCAGCGTCGAATTCATCCAGCCGTCGGCACCGACCAGCACGAGCGGAAACGCGTCGCGCACGCCGCCCGGCAATCGGCTGAAGGCCTCGACTAGACGCGGCAGGTTCTTGCGCGGCTGCAAGGTGCAAACCGACAGGATGAAACCGCGACGGCGCAGGCCGTGCGTCGCCAGCGCAGCCTGGCATTCCGCCGCGTCGTACGGGCGGAACGACGGCTCGACGCCAAGGTGGATCGCGACGACCTTCTCGTCCGGCAGTCCGAATAGGTCGTGAATCGCCTGCTTCGTGTAGTCGCTCACCGCAATCACCGCCTGCGCCTGCGCAAGCGTGCGCGGCAAGCCTTCGTCAAGATACCTGACGGCCTCGCGCGGATGGAATTCCGGATACGGCCGGTGCGACAGGTCGTGAATCGTCACGATCGTCGGCCCGCGATAGCGGGACGCGATGAAATTGGTTTCGTGGTACAGGTACCCGCGGCGCGCGAAGTCGTCGCGCAGGCTTGCAGACGAACGATCGCGCAAGAAGGTGCGTGCCTGATACGCGCCGGGAATGTTGCGCGCGATGCGGATTGCGGCGGCCGTCGGCCCGCGCGTGGTACGCGCCACGTTCGCAGGCGCAGCGTCGTCCCGCAGCAGCGCCTGCAGTTCGTCACCTTCGTGGACAGCCGCGCCAGCCCATCCGGCAAGCGCGTCGACATCGGGCCGCTGCCACAACCCCTCAAGCAGATGCTGCGTGTAATAGCCGACGCCGCTACGCGGCGGCCGCAGGGAATTCAGGTCAAAAAGCAACTTCATGCAGTCGACGCACAAGCGAAGGATGGAAATCGGCGATGGACCGGTAGGCCGTCGCGCCGCGGGGAACGCCCCAGCCGGTTCGAAGGTGGGCCGCCGGCGCCGGCGGAGCCGTCTGAAGAGGGTATCGCACCCGCATGCAGCGTCGGGGCACGGCGGCGGCGGCCGGCCCGGCCGACGTCCCGTCAGGGCGCCGGTATAAAAGTGGCGTCATTATGCCGACAAACACCGACAAAGACCATGCTCGCTGCCCATGCCGGTGCGCCGGAGAAATAATGGGGAGCATCCAGTCGAAAACGGTGAAAATTCGGTAACCATATGTACTGAGTGTACTGAGGCCGATTTCTGGGGCGACGAAATCGGCTAAAATCGTCGTTTGGCTTACTGAATGGCGCCGCTCAGTCTCATGAACATCATTCCTGTCATCATCTGCGGGGGCGCAGGCACCCGCCTCTGGCCGGTGTCCCGCGAAGCGTTTCCGAAGCCCTTGCTCAAGCTGGCCGACGGCCAGTCGCTGCTTCAGAAAACCTATCTGCGCGCTTGCGGCATCCCCGGCGTCGACGAAGTCCTCTTCGTGACCAATCGCGATACGTACTTTCTGACGAAAGACGACTGCACGGAAGTCCGGCAGCGCGACGTGCGGATGGGCTTCGTCCTCGAACCCGTTTCCCGCAATACGGCCGCGGCAATCGAGGCAGCGGCGGCCGTCGTGCGCGAACGGCACGGACCGGAAGCGGTCATGCTCGTGATGCCCGCCGATCACCTGATCAATGATCTCGACGCGTTCAACGCGGCGGTTCTGCAAGCCACTCAGGCAGCAGCGGCCGGCAAGGTCGTCGCATTCGGCGTGAAGCCCACGCGTGCAGAAACGGGCTTCGGCTACATTCAGTACGAACAGGGCGGCGATACCGCCAGCGTCTACGACATCGTGAGCTTCGTCGAGAAGCCGAATGCAGAAGTCGCAGCGCGGCTCGCGGTCGACGGCAAGCACGCATGGAATGCCGGCATCTTCTGCTTCGCGGCCCAGACGATGCTCGACGAAATGGAAGTCCATGCACCGGAAGTCGCAGGCCCCGTGCAGCAGGCAATCCCTGCCGGCAGCTGGTCGAGCGTCAACGACGACTATGCAGTCGAGTTGACGAGTGCCGAATTCGGTACGGCAAAGGACATCTCGATCGACTACGCAGTCATGGAGCGTACGGACCGCGCAGCCGTGGTGCCGTGCGACATCGGCTGGAGCGACATCGGCTCGTGGCTTGCGATCAGCGACCTGACTCAGCCCGACGAGCACGGCAACCGGATCGAAGGCACGGCGCTGCTGCACGACACGTCCAACTGCTATTTCCGCTCCGACGAGCGGACGATCGGCGCCGTCGGCATCGAAGATCTGGTTGTCGTCGATACGCCCGACGCACTGCTGATCGCGAAACGCGACCGCGCGCAGGACGTCAAGCAGATCGTCTCTCAATTGAAGCTTTCGAATCACGACGCCTATCGGATTCACCGCACCGTGCACCGCCCGTGGGGTACGTATACCGTGCTCGAGGAAGGCGACCGCTTCAAGATGAAGCGCATCGTCGTGAAGCCAGGCGCGTCGCTTTCGCTGCAGATGCACCATCACCGCAGCGAGCACTGGATCGTGGTGCGCGGTTGCGCCGACGTGGTCAATGGCGAACAAGTCATTTCGCTGCAGCCGAACGAGTCGACCTACATCCCGGCCGGTCACAAGCACCGCCTGATCAATCCGGGTGTCGTGGACCTGATTCTGATCGAGGTGCAGTGCGGCGAATACCTCGGCGAAGACGACATCGTTCGCTTCGAGGATGTCTACGGTCGTGCGCCTGCCGCCTGATCGCAGAGCGACAGAAAAATCCGGGGCGGCACAACCGCCCCTTCCCTGTTTCGCCTGCGCCGGCCCGGCACTCTGAAGCCTTATGCACGTTTTACATTTCTACAAGACCTATCGCCCGGACTCGATGGGCGGCGTCGAGGAACTCATCGGCCAGGTCTGCTCGGGGGCAAGCAAGCGCGGCGTCACGAGCGAAGTCCTGACGGTCAGCCCCGATACGACATCCGTCGATTTCGGCGATCACGTTCATCACCGTGCGAAGGTCGACCTTCAGGTTGCGTCGTCGCCGTTCTCGATGGCCGCATTCCGCCGCTTCGCCGAGCTCGCGAAACGGGCCGACGTCATCCACTACCACTTCCCGTGGCCGTTCATGGACGTCGTGCATTTCGCGACCCGCTCGGGTAAGCCGTCGCTCGTCACCTATCATGCCGACATCACGCGGCAGAAGTTCCTCCTCCAGGCATACAAGCCGCTGCAGCATCGCTTCCTGAGCGATGTCGACCGCATCGTCGCGACGTCGCCCAACTATCTCGAGACGAGCCCGGTGCTCCGGCGGTACAAGGATAAGGTCGAGGTCATTCCGATCGGCCTCGATGAGCAGCGCTACCCTGCCCCCGATCCGGCACGCATTGCATACTGGCACGACCGCGTAGGACCGAAGTTTTTCCTCTTCGTCGGCAACCTCCGCTACTACAAGGGGTTGCACGTGCTGCTCGACGCACTTGCCGGCTCGTCGATGAAGGCCGTGATCATCGGTGCCGGCCCGGTCGAAAGCGAGCTGAAGGCTCAGGCCGCGCGACTTGCGCTCGGCGATCGTGCGATTTTCGTTGGCGCTGTGCCAGACGAGGACAAGGTCGCGCTGCTAAGCCTGTGCCACGGGCTGACCTTCCCGTCGCATCTGCGCGCCGAGGCGTTCGGCATCTCGCTGGTCGAGGGCGCGATGTTCGGCAAGCCGCTGATCTCCACCGAGATCGGCACCGGCACGTCGTTCGTGAACATCGCAAACGAAACCGGGCTGATCGTACCACCTGAAGATCCCGCCGCGTTCCGCGGCGCCATGACGACGTTGTGGGACGACCCGGAACGCGCCGCTGTATTGGGTCGTAATGCGCGCGTCCGGTTCGAAAGGAACCTCACGTCCGAGCAGATGATCGAACGTTACGTCGATCTCTACAGGCGACTCGCCGGAAACGGCCGGGCATAGCACGTGTCGTGCAGTGGCTGGGCCATTCCGGGCGACGCCCGCATCGGCTCCAGCCCTTTCTTGCATTACGCGACATGCCGCAGTTCATCGATACCGCTACCCTTCGCACCCGCCTCGAACAGGCGGGTGTCGAACATACCTACACGATCGCATTCACGCCGCGTTGCGGCAGCACTGCGCTGTCAAACGCACTGACCCACGCCGGCGTGGGCCGCCCAACCGAATATTTTCAGTATCCCTACGATGTCCAGTCGCCGTTCGGACGCACGCCATCCGAAGATTTCAGCCGCGACCTCGAAGCGCTGATCCGCGATCGAAGTGCGAACGGCATCTTCGGCGCGAAGATCATGCACGACCACCGTGCCCATCTCGACGACTGGCTCGCAAGCAGCGTGAACGGCTACACGACGCTCGACGACGTACTGCCGAATCATCGCTGGATCTACGTGCGCCGCGAGGACTCGATCGCACAGGCGGTGTCGCTGTATATCGCAGACGAAACAGGTACCTGGCACATGCCGGCCGACGCCGATGCGGACATGCCGGCGCCCGACGTTCGTTACGACTTCCTCGGGATTCTCGCCAAACTGATGATGCTGCATTCGCACGAAGCGAACTGGGATGCCTATTTCCGCAAGACGGGCATCCAGCCGCTGCGCACGAGCTATGAAGCGTTGTCCGGCGCACCGTCCCAACTGCTCGACGCGGTCGCCGTGCATTTGGGCCTCCCGGCCGGTCGACTGGCCGGCGTCGAATTGACGAGAACGGGAGGGCTGAACAAGATTTCGGACCGTTTCAACGGTGTGTATCGAACCGTCCGGGAGCGGTTTACAGACGATTTTCTCGCAATTGGCCGCCGGGACAACCGAGCGACGTACGGCGCCGATCTCGACCGTTGGGCCGATTTTTTCGGCAACCGGCGGTGGCGGGGAAGCGAGGGCCAATAATGATACGGGCGCCCCGGCCATGATGCCCGGAGCGCCCGCCATTGCATCCCGGTCCCTGCCGCCGCCGGCAGGGACCATGCCCGTCAGGCCGCGCGTGCGGCGGCGCCGCTACTCGCCAGTTCGTACAATTCCAAGCTCTTGCCGGCCATCTCGTCAGCGGTAAACCGCGTCTCGAAGATCTGTCGGCCACGCTCGCCCATCGCGACGCGCTCGGCCGGATCGCGCACGAGGCGCAGGATCGCCTGCGCGAGCGCATCGGCGTCGCCCGGCGGCACCAGCAGACCGTTCACGTCATGCTCGACGACTTCCGGCATTCCGCCTGCCGAGCATCCGATCACCGGTTTGCCGACACGCATCGCCTCCAGGAACACGAGCCCGAAGGACTCGAACCGGCTCGGCGCAACGAATACATCACACGTCGCATACGCTTCGTGCAACGCAGCGTCGTCGATTCGTCCGTCGAATCTGATCCGATCACGCCAGCGCGACTTGCCGTGCTGCTTCTGGAACGCTTCCTTGTAGGTGCGGCCATCAGGCAGCTTCAGCGAATCGTCGCCGACGATCCGGAACCGGACGTCCGGCACCGCATCCAGGACGACCGGCATCGCTTCGAGCAACACGTCGATCCCCTTTCGCGGCTCCAGCCGGCCGACGAACAGGACTTCGATGCCCGCCGCGCGTTTCGCATCCGGCTGAATACCGGCCGGCTCGGCCATTCCGTGCGGAACGACGCGCATGTTCGCCGCACCGAACGAGATGTCGTACATCCGTTCGATCTCGCGTACGATCGCGCGACTGTTTGCCCGCACCGCATCGGCCTTTGTCATGAGTTCGCGCTCCAGCGCGAGCATCGGTGTACCGAACGACGCCATCCACGCGGCATCCTGCCGGTGTTCCGGATGGGATTCGAGCCAGAAGTGCAGCGTCGTATGCAGGCTCGTGACGAGCGGCCACTTGCCGTCGAGCAGGAACGCAATGCCCTCGCAGTCCCAGATCGGCGACTCGACAATGTCGATGTCGCGATGCTCGGCGATCCGGCGCGCTTCCGCCAGTGCGGTCGCCGACCAGTTCCAGATGTGTTGCGGCACGTTCCGCTCGACTGCCGCCGGCGTCCGGTTGATTTCGCGTGGCACGATCCGGTGAACCCAGACACCGTTCTCGAAGTCGACCCGATTCGTATCGGGACTCTGCGTGATGACGTGCACCATGCTGCCCTGTGCGGCAAGTGCTTCGGCCAAGTCCTTCGTGAACGTCGCAATGCCCCCACCGTGATTCGGCGGAAAATCGCGCGAGGTCAGCACGATCGTGCGCCCGTTATTGAAGGTGTCGAACGGCAGGAATTCGCCTGCATAACGTTCGAGCTTCTGCGCGTCGATCATCGCATCGGGCTTGACGCCCTCGAAGCCGCGCTGCACGCCCGTGTCGTAAGCGCGCACGACGTCTTCCTCGAATTTCGTGACATCTGCTCGGGTCAGCAGGCCCTCGCCTTCGGCCCAGATTACTTCCCTGCGCTCCTTCTCGATGAACTTGGAGATCTCGTCCATCACGCGGTCGGTCGGGAAAAACTCGCGCGCATGCTTCAGCGAGAAGTAGACCTTGTTCTTGATGACGGGATAGCGGTTGCGCACCACCTTGTTTTCGCCACGGATGTTGCTCGGCGCGTACTTGTGATGCACATACGCGCACGGCAGCTGCGCAATCAGGTAGCCCGCGTCAACGATGCGCAGGCAGACATCGGTCTCGTCCAGGAAATACTCGAACTCCTCATCGAACCCGCCGATCTCCAGCAACGCAGAGCGACGGAACGACGAGTTGCAGCCGAGCAGGTGCGGAAAGCGCATGCTCTTCGGGAACGAGAGATGCGGCGTCGCCTCCGTCATGTCCAGATAGGCATGCGCGTAGCGATCTACTACCCCGTACTTGTACTGGAAATCGTAGCCCGTATGGTTGTAGACGAATCCGCCGACCGCGCCAACGATCGGATCGAGATACGGCTCAGCGAGTTGCATCAGCCACTCGGGTTCCGGAATCGCGTCGTCGTCGATGAACGCGACGATGTCACCCTGTGCCATGCAGATCCCGACGTTGCGCGAAATCGACAGGTTCGCAAAGTCACACTTTCCTGCGCGGATCTTCGGCAGCCACGATGCGATGACCTCGTCCGAATTATCGGTGGACGGGCCGTTGACGACGATGACCTCGAACTCACCCGGATACCTGAGCCATCGAAAGCTCTCGAGCGTCTTCTGGAGCACCGGCCCCCGATTCAACGTGTTGATGACAATGGAAATACTTGGATACATGAACGAATCCTTAGCTTGCCTGCCCGCTCGTGGCGGGTTTTCTTGCCGCAATTTCGAACTCGTAGCATCGGCCGTTCTTGCGGCCGCGCTCGATAATCGTCGGTGTCTCGAAACCCGCTTCAGTCAGCAGCTTGACCATCGAGTCCGGCGTGAACATGTTGAAGTGGAAGTCGCCGTCGTAATCCTGTCCACCGTACAGCACCTCGCGCAGGTCCTCGTACGGGTACGTGCCGTTCGTGTACTCTCGGATCATCGCTTCCGCATCGGGCACGATCGCCTTCAGTTCGCCACCATTCCTGAGCAGGCCGAAGAAATACGGCAGCAGTTCGCGACGCAATTGCTCCTCGGGGAAATGTTCCAGCAGGTGCGCCGAGAAGATCTCGGCCAACTCGCTCTGGCCGAACGGCAATCCGTTGACTTCCGACACGACGTCGACACCCGGCAGCGCGCGCCGGTCGACGTTCAGGTAGCCTTCCAGCGGAACGTGGCCGCAACCGAGATTCAACCGGATGCCATCGCGACGCGCGGCCTCCAGTTTGTCCTGCGACAGGATCTCGGCCTTGACCTCGATCGCATCGCCTTCCGGCTGGATCTCCCGCGCCCCGTAACGCATTTCGAACATCAGCTCCCGGCGCACGAACTCGACCCGGCCGAGCAGATAGTCGATCGACTGCGTTCGGCCGTCCAGCGTCGCTTCGTTATGTGCGATCCGGTCTCGCAGCGACGACACGTCCGACAGCAGCGCCTCGACCTTCGCCGTCAGTTCGGTGAGATCGCGCGTGTGCTTGCGCAACGTCATCGGCATCGCGTGCACGAGATTGTCGAGATCCACCTGATGGTTGTTGGCCGACGACAGCGTACGCAGCAACGCAGGCATGTGGTCGACCTCGAACACGTGCTGACGGTGGCTGATACTCACGACCGATTCCCGTATCTGCGGCAGGCGAACAATCCCGACGCCGATATGAACCAACCGTCCGATCACGGGCCAACCCGCCACTTTTCGGGCAACTTTTCTAAGTCGTTCTTTCATCTGATCACAACGCAATAAGAAATAAATAATCGAATCCGCTACCCACCGCTGCACGCCGGTCCCGCCGCTGCCGTCGTCGACGACAGCCCCCGACAGGCGCGCTCCTCCCGCACACCGGCGCGCGATACGTAGCGTTCATCAGTTCGCGAGCCGCGTCACCAGCTCGACGAAATCACGCGCCACCTTCTCAGGCGCGAATTTTCCCGCATGAGCCCGCGCGCGGACAACATACGCCGAATAACCCTGAGGGCCGCCCCGCCACTCCGCGGCCGAAACCTTCTCCAGCACGCCTGACAGCGCATCGCGAAGCGCGACCACGTCGCCGGTCGGGACCAGCGTACCGAGCCCGCCCGCGACCGACGGGGTATTCGAATTATCGTACGCCACGACGTGACACCCGGCGGCGATCGCCTCGACGATCGGCACGCCGAACCCCTCATGATAGGTCGGCAGCACGAATACGTCCGCGTCTCGCAAAATCGCGTTCTTGGTTACATCGTCCGCATCGCCATGGATCTCGGCGGTAATCCGGGCTTCAGCGTCGTTGTTCAGCCCGTCAATCGCGTCACGCACGTTGCGCAGCACCTCCGCGTCCGAGAACGCGGTATTGCCGACGAAATCGATGCGCAGCGCGCAGTGTTCATTCGGCAACCGTACCTGCTTCAACGCGGCCAGCAGTTCCTCGGGCCCCTTCGGCTTGACGAACCGTCCGACGAACGCAATACGGATGACATCGTCCGTAAAGCTCGGCTTACGATCGGGCGGTGGCGCCGGTGCGTGGATCGCAAGCGGCAGGACCGTCGCCGGCGTGCGCACGCCCGCGTCGCGGAGAACCTCGAGATTCAGTTCGCTCTTGCAGACGACGTGGTCGGCCCACGCGATGTTCGTCATTTGCGCGAACGACTTGTCGATGACCTCCCGGTCCTTTCGCTTCACCAACTCCTTTGGCGTGACATTATGGAACACCACCAGCTTGCGCGCGCGGACGGGTGCAAGCGCAAGCAGATCAAACAGCGGATAGAAAATCCCGAAATGAAAAACGATGACGTCGCTCTCGAGAAAATGGCTGTCGAACGCGACGTCCCTCGACTCCGACACATTCTTCGCCGAAAGATCGTCGTAGTCACAACGATATGAAAACAGACGAATATCATCGATGCCAGCAGCCCAGAGCGCGCGCATCTCGTCACGAATGTCATTCGAGATCGCGTCGTTGCGGACGCAAATGCCGTTTACATAAGAAATCTTCATCAGGACAAGTAATATTCCAATCGAGTCCCCGTCATCGTTGATCGTCGGCGCTTTCTTCACCGATCAGAGTTCTCACCCGCTTCGCCGGAACGCCGGCGTACAGGCACCCGCTTTCAAGCTGCCCCCCCGTCACCACGGCGCCGGCCGCGATCACCGCGTGATCGCCGATCGTGCACGGGCCGAGGACAATCGCATTCGATGCGATCCAGACCCCTTTGCCTATCACGATGTCGCGCCCGTCACGAGGATAATCGTGCCGGTCCGCCATGACCGTTGCCAGATCGTGCGTGCCCGTAATCAGGCTGACGTTATGGCCGAAGAACGTCTGCTCGCCGATCGAGATGCGTCCGGACGAGACGTTCAGAAGCGTGTTGACCAAGTGCACATTCTCGCCGGTTTCCACTCGCGACCAATCACCGCCAAACAACACCGGGGTCGTTGCCAGACGCTGCGCCAGCAACGGCGCGAGACGATCGGCCCACGCATCGTCGTCGACCGGCTCGGCCGCGGCTCGCTCGCGTACGGCCCGCTCGATCTCGTCCAGACGCGCACGAAACGCCGGCTGCTGCCACAGCCTGTCCGCAACGGGGCCGGCAAGGCGATCGGCGAGCACGTCGAGAGAAGGCACGAGCCGGTCGCCGAGCCTGTGCGCGACTGCCGCCGCGAGGCGGTCTATGAGCCGGCTCTTAAACGCGCTGAGCATGGAAACGTCCGGTCGGCATCGCGAATTCAATCCAGCGCATGCAACGCGACATCGTAGTCGACATGCACGATTCCCCACAGATCCCGCTTCACCGGCTCGGCCGGGAACCGCACCGAGAACCGTGCGCCGCCGACACAGTAGTCGATCACGCTCGTGACGAGGCTCTGCCCCTGGTTTTCAGGATGCTCGGCCGTCACGCCAACGCCGGCAATCAAGCCGTACTCGCCCGGGCACAGCGGATTCGCGAACGTGAACTCCATCATGTGCTGTATGTGCGGTGCAGCATCCGATGCGTAGAGGTCCTGAACCGCAGAACTGAAATGCATGATCTGGCGTCCGGATGAGTCGGTGATCCCGAGGGACAGCGTGCTGCGCTCCGGCGGATTGGACTCGACATGGAAGAACACGCGGACACGCAGCGGCCTCAGGATGTCGACCGAGTCGCACTCCTTTCCGTCCGCGTCGATCAGGCAGATGTCGTCGATCCGGATCTCGCCGCTACCGGTGCGAAGCGGCTCGACGCGTGACGAGAAAGCGCGCGTGCGCGCAACGTCGACCTGCGCGGACTCCTTCAATTGCTTTCCGGGAGCATCGACACCAGCGGTATCGCCTACGACGTCGGCACGGTCATCGGTATCGTCGGCCGTCGTTTCAGCACCGATGCCGGCCCGCACCATGCGGCTGAACACTTCGCTCTGGTAAGCCGCACCGACTTCGGTCGAAGCTCCGAGCAATCGCACGCGCCCCTTCTCGAGCCACAGCCCGCGCGTGCACAGCGACCGGATCGAATCGGCCGCGTGCGTCACGTAGATGAAGGTCGTGCCTTGATCCAGCATCGTGCGGATCTTGTGCAAGCACTTGTTCTGGAAATACGCGTCGCCGACGCTCAGCGCCTCGTCGACGATCAGGATATCGGGCTGCACATACACCGCACATGCGAAACCCAAGCGCACCGACATCCCGCTGCTGTAAGTCTTGACCGGGTGAGACACCGCGTCGCCCAGTTCGCTGAACCGGATGATTTCCGGTTGCGCGTCAAGTGCCTGCTCGTAGTGCATGCCATGCAGCATGCAGAACTGGATGATGTTCTCGCGCCCGGTCAGCTCCGGATTGAAACCCGCGCCAAGCTCCAGCAGCGCCGATACGCGGCCGCTGACATTGACCGAACCTGTCGACGGATTGAGCACGCCGGCCAGCACCTTGAGGAGCGTGCTCTTGCCGCTGCCGTTCTCGCCGACGATCCCGAAACGCCCGCCTTTCTCGAGCGTGAAGGACACGTCGTCGAGCGCGCGCGTCTCGCGGAAATATTGCTTGCGCCCGGCCGACATCAGCTCAAGCAGCCGGTGCCTCGGTGAGGAATAGGAGCGGTAGATCTTGCTGACGTTGCCGACCTCAATCGCGTTTGCACTGTCTTTCATCATGGTGAATCGCCTATCGAGTTACAGGACGTCTGCGAAGCCGGGTTTCAGCTTCCGGAAGATATAGGCGCCGATCGCCACCGCCAGGGCCGCGACTACTGCCAGCACGCCGACATAGCCCCATTCGAACGGCAAGCCCGGCAATATCGCTTGCCTCGACGACTCGACCATGTAATAGAACGGATTCAGTGTCATGACCACGTTGCGTACCCAAATCATGCGCGACGACTCGACGACGGTCGCCGGATACAGAATCGGCGTAAGCCAGAAGATGATGTTGGTACACAGCGGAACGACGGGAACCATGTCCGGCACGTAGACCGAGATGGCCGAAATCGCGTACGCGCTGCCGATCGTGATCGCCATCGACAGCATCCAGACGATCACGAACGCCCACGCCATTCCGCCCGGCACGATGCCCTTGACGATCAGCAGCACGACGATGAAGAAGAAGATGATCGCCTGGCTGATCATCGCAGACGCGAGCGGAATCAGCGGCAGCACCCATGCCGGAAACGCAATCTTGCTGATCAGGTAGTGATATTCGCGAAGAATACCCGTACTGCGGCTGGTGACCTCGGTGAACACGGTCCACAGCGAGAACGGCACGAAATAGAACAGCGCGAACGGTACGTTGCCGTAGTGATCCCCCATCCGCCCCTTCATCAGGATCGAAAAGACGACAACGTTGATCAGCGAGTACAGAAGCGGTACCCCAACGTTCCATGCCACGCCGGCGTACGAGCTGGCGTAGCGATTCTTCAGATCCCGCTTTGCCAGCATCCAGGCCAGGCTCAGCGAGTTGGTATTCGAGTATTGCGTCTTGTCACGCATTGATTTCAACACCCAATTAAATAGGAAACCGCTCGCGCACCGTCGCGCAAACGACCCGAGGCCCTGCAGCCGCCTCGCAGCCGGTCGCGAAACAAGACATCCGTTGCCGATCCGGCGGCGGCGCCGGACAGCGGCGAGGAGCATCGGCCAATCGACCGGCTGTCTGCCGAAGCATCGAAACACCGGCAGTTGCGGCGGCGATGCCGGCCAGGAACAAACGCATATTTTATCAGGCAGTCATTTGCCCCCATTTCGGGTGACGACCAGCCCGCGCACCATCCCTCCCAGCCGCGCCGACATCTCGTCCCACGAACGCGCCCGAATCCACGCCGCCTGCGCGTCGGCCTTGCTGCCGAGCAAGGCCCGATCGCCAAGCAGTTCACACAACGAGGTCCCGATCGCATGCCCATCGGTCCCGGCAAAGCGGTGCACCATCTCGCCGAGATCGTCGAAGATCGGGATCGGCGTGCAGGCGACCGGGCGATTGGCCGCGATGCCGTACCGCACGGCGCCGCTCGCGGATTCGGCCGTATCCTGGTACGCGAACACGACCAGATCCGCCGCGTCCAGGTACGCGAAGCTTTCGCGGTCCGGAAGGAAATCGGTGATCATCCGCACGCGGTCGCCAAGGCCGAGCGCCTCGATCCGCTGTCTGCAGCGAAGTGCCACCGCCTCCGAATCCGCAACCGGATAGAGCGCGTTCACCATCAGCAGACGCGCTTCCGGCATGTCCTGCGACAGCAGCGCGAACCCTTCGATGACTTCCTCGAGCCCCTTGTGCGGCAGCAGGAACCCGTAAGTCGCGATCACCGGCGCGTCCGCCGGAATGTCCAGCGTGGACCGGCTGGCAAGCCGGTCCGACGACTCCCGCGCATGCACGCCGTGCGGAAACAGCGTGGCATTGCCGGCCAGCCCGAGCGCACGCAGCCGGTTCAGATCGTCGACACCGTGCACCAGCAGGCGATCCGCGACGCGCAGCGCATCGGCGATCTCCGACAGCGATGCACGCAGCTCCGGAGTATCGACATCCTTCGTCGAGTGGAAAGTGACGACAATCGGGATCGCGCGGGCATGTGCGTACTCGACGAGGCGCGCCGTCGACTCCATGCTGAAGAACCCATAGTTGTGCTGCAGCACGATCGCGTCCGGCTTGCACTGGTCGAGCGCCGCGAGCAGCTCGTCGATGCGTCCGCGCTGGTCCGTCCAGCAGCGGGTAACCTCCGGGCCGTCCGCCACGACGACGGCCGGATCGCGCGACGCCAGAATGCGCACGTCGAACTGCGCCGGATCGAGGCCCGCGACCAGGAACGACGAATAAGTGGCAATCCCGCACTTCGTGTTCCACGACGAAATCCACGCCAGCCGCGTGCGGCCCGACGCAACCGGCTCGACCGCACCCACCGCCGCCTGCAGCGCCGCGAAACGCTCGGCACAGCGATCCCACGTGAACGCCGCTTCGAGGCGTGCGCGGCCGCGCTCCACCTTCGTGCGGCGCACTTCATCCGTCGCAGTGTGTACCGCCCGCAACTGGGCAACCAGGCTATCCACGCTCGGTTCGGCCCACACCGAATCGAACAGGCCAAGATGCGACTTGGCCCCCTCGAACGTATAGTCGACGAGCCATGCGGTTTCGTCGGTGCAAAAATCGGTCTGGCCGCCGAATGCCGTCGTGATCACCGGCAGCCCGAACCACATTGCCTCGCCCATCGGCAACCCGAAGCCTTCGCCGCGCGACGGCGCCACGAACGCATTGCAGCGGTGATACAGATCGACGATCTCGCCGGCATCGAGGTCGGCGTCGATGAGAACGATCTCCGGACAGTCGGGATGGCGCCGACGCAACGCGGCGATCTGTTCGGCTACCGTGTTGTGCGGATTGGGGAACGTCTTGATGATCAGCGATACGTCATCGCGCGCGGTAAACGCCTTCGCGAAGGCATCGAGCAGCACATCGACACCCTTGCGCGGGAAACACGACGACACGTGCAGGAAACGGAAGCCTTTGCCGAGCGGGCCGCGGTACTCGCGACGCGGCGTGCGTGCGACGTGGTCGACACCAAGGCCGACGTTCGCGATCGTGCCGGCAAAGCCGTTGTCGCGCGCGGCCTTGGCGACGAACGACGACGTCGCCGCAATGCCATCGAGATTCTCGTTGAACGAAGCGACCCACGCGCCCGGCAGCTCTGACTCCTCCCACGCGAAGTGCAGGAAGTTGAACAACCCGTCCATGTCGTGCACGCGCGGCGGATAGAGATCGCGAATGACGACGTCGGCACCGCTGCGCTTGCTGCCGCGCGCCACCAGACTCGACAATCCCGGGATCGCAGCGATCCGCTGCGTGTCGGGCGCGTAGTCGCCGGGGCCTTCCGTTGCGAACAGACCGACTTCGCCGGGGCTCGCGCGGTCAAGCGCAAACGCCAGTTCGCGGTTCACCAACGCGAGACTGTACGACGTTTCGAACGGCCCTTCGACCTGGTAGCGCGGCGCGAGCACGCGGTCGTCTGCGGTTTCCGCCGTGATCGGCCGGGGAATCTCGATGCCCTCCTTCCGCAGAAAGTGCTGCAGTTGATCGAGCAGCGCGGGCCGCTCGAACTGCCGAACCCGCTTACGCTGTTCGGTTACGACTGCGCGACGCAGCGCACGATCCTCCATCACCGTCCGTACGAGCGCAGCAACCGCCTGCGGATGCTTGTCGTGCACCAGCAATCCGGCGCCGCCGAGCGTCGATTCGATATTGCTGCTTGCGTAAGCGATCACGGGAACGTCGAAGGTCATCGCCTCGATCAGCGGGACGCCGAACCCCTCGTGGTCGCTCAGGCACAGGAACGCAGCCGCGGAGCGATACCACCCGTACAAATCGGCGTCGGACACCTTTCCCGCGAAACGGACGATCTCGCCCAGCTCGAGCTCGTCGATCAGCTTGCGCAACTCGAGATAGTACGGCTCCTCTTCGCCGTATCCGCCGACGAACACGAACTGGAACGGACTCGGCAGGATCGCGCGCAACTGGGCGGCGGCCTCGACGAGATCGCGATGCGCCTTGTTCGGGGAAATGCGTCCGACGAACAGGACGGTCGGAATCTGCGACTGCTCCTGGACCAACGCATCGTTCCACTCCGCCGTGCGAATGCGTGCGGCGTCGATCAGCAGCGGAATCGTCTCGACCTTCTCGTAACCGCGCTCGCGAAGCTCCTGGGCATTCAGATCGGACACTGCGATCGCGGCCGCGAAGTGCTCGCGGAACGTATCGAGTTGCGCCCGCCCTTTTACCGAGTAATGCCGGAACGGCGATCGTTCGTCGAAGAACGATTCAGGCGTGATGTTGTGATAGATGAGGACCGTCGTACACGGGAGACCCAGAATCCACTCGTCCTGATCGTGTCCCATCGAGTGATGCAGCAGCATCACGTCGTCCGCCGATCCGTCGTATTCCCGGAAGTAGCGAATGCGGCCAACCAGCTCCGGCGCAACATGTTCCGCGAATATCTCGGATTCGAAACCGAGCTCGCGCAACAGCGCCTGGATCATGAACATGCTGTTCGTCACTGCGTCCGCAATCGCGCTTCCGGAGTGAAACTGGCTAATCGAGCGGACACGTCTCGAACGAGCGCCCTGCCCTGAATTCGTTGCGTCGGACGTGCTCTGTAGTGCGATATTTGGGGAAGCCACGGCGGCAGTTGCTCCGTTCTGCATAAGGTTCAGGCTGAAATCCGTGCCGGCATGCTCAACGCCCGGACGCAGCGTCGTCGCGCGCCGGTGCCGTCGCCGCGCAGATCTCGGTCAGCCGCGCGGCGAGCTTGCGAGTGTCGACACCGACCACCCGCGCATCGAGGAAGCCCTCGACAGTCGCGCGGTCGCAATGCGGCACGCGTGCGGCCATGCGCTCGGCGTAGTATCGACGCGACACGCTCCCTTCCTTCCAGCGTGTAACCGAAATGGACTGCGTGCCGGCAAAACGCGGAGCTGCGAGATGGGCCACACGCGCCCAGATCCCCGGGTGGTTGTCGCGAACCCAGAACACCAATTTGCGTGCGAGCGTGCTCCGTCGCGCCATCTCGCGAAGCGCCGTCATGCTGCGTCGCTTCAGCACGGCCCACGACGGATCGCGCGCGAACGTGATGGCCGATTGCGTGACGCGCACGGCGACGCGCAACGGCGCCGTGACCTTCCATGACATGCTCGACAGCACGTCGTTCAACTGCCGTTCGGTCGCGTCCGCACGGGCCTGCGCCGCCGACATGTCATAGCTCGTGCGGCGCAGGCGAGCAGCGGTGTCACGCGCCAGTGCCCGCGCCCGCTCGAATTCCGCCTCGAGCTCGGCAATGCGTGCGCGAAGCGCTTCGGCATCGGCGAGATGCTCCGGCTCCGCTTCAGTGGCACGATGACGATTGCTTGAATCCATGAGTCCTACACCATTCCTTGCGTCGATCAGGCCGACGTCCCTTCTCGCACCACGCTCATGCGCGGACGAGACTGTCCTCTGTGTCGAGACGTCGACAACACTTCTTCAGCGCGTCATGCCAATGCGGCACGCGTACGCCGAACACACGCTCGAGCTTCGCGTTCGACAGTCGTGAATTACGTGGCCGCGCGGCGGGCGTCGGATACTCGTCGGACGGAATCGGCACCACCCGCGGCCGACGGGCAAGGCGGCTTTCCGCGAATATCGCGTCGGCGAACCCGGCCCAGCTCGTGTCGCCAGCCGCTGTCATGTGATAGACGCCCGAATGCGCCGCCCACCACTGCGCATCGTCGCGTCGCTGCGCGAACAGCTGCGCCACGACGTGCGACGTGAGATCAGCCAGCGTTTCCGACCAGGTCGGCGCACCGATCTGGTCCGCGACGACGCGCAACGTGTCGTGCTTCTCCGCCAGCGCTCGCATGGTCAACAGGAAATTCTTCCCTCGCGTGCCGTAGACCCAGCTCGTGCGAAACACGAGATGCCTGCCGCCGGCCCGTGCGATCGCCTGCTCTCCGGCCAGTTTGGTCCGGCCGTACACATTCAGCGGCCCGGTCGGATCGGTCTCGTTGTACGGTTCGTCCTTGCGGCCGTCGAACACGTAGTCGGTCGAATAATGGATCACCATCGCACCCACCCGCACTGCCTCGTCGGCAATCGTGCCAGGCGCCTCGCCATTAACCCGCATCGCGAGATCGGACTCGCTTTCCGCCCTGTCCACCGCCGTATAAGCCGCCGCATTGACAATCAGATCGGGGCGGAGGTCGCGGATCGCGCCGCGCAGCTGGTCGAGATCCGCGAGGTCGACGACCGTACGGTCCGCCGCAATCACGTGCCCGTGCGGCGCCAGCGTTCGCGCGAGCTCGAACCCGAGTTGCCCGTTCGCCCCCGTCACGAGAATCCGCGGGTGATCGCCGGTCGCAGTGTTCATCGTTGCACCTTCACGGATAGACCTCCGCCTGCGCCAGCCGCTTGCCGGCGGCATCTTTCGCCGCCAGTAGCGGCTCACCGTCGACCGGCCATTCAATACCGATGTCGGGGTCGCTCCACAGGATGCAGCGCTCGAATTCCGGATACCAGTAGTCGGTCGTCTTGTAGAGGAACTGGGCCGCATCGGACAACGTCAGAAAGCCGTGCGCAAACCCCGGCGGCACCCACATCTGCCGCTGGTTCTCGGCAGACAGCATCACGCCCGCCCATTGCCCGAATCGCGACGAATCGCGGCGGATATCGACGGCAACGTCGAACACGGCGCCCTCGATCACGCGCACGAGCTTGCCCTGCGCATGGTCGATCTGATAGTGCAGACCGCGCAGCACGCCCTTCACCGAGCGCGAATGATTGTCCTGCACGAACACGACGTCCGGCTCGACATGCTCCGCGAACGCGCGCGCGTTGAAGCTTTCGTAGAAATAGCCGCGCGCGTCACCGAACACCTTCGGCTCGATGATCTTGACTTCCGGCAACGCCGTTGCCGTTACCTGGATGGTCATGCAATCCTGTCCGACAGAATCTGTTGGAGATAGCGCCCGTAACTGTTCTTCGACAGTGGCGCCGCGAGCTTGAGCAACTGATCGCCGTCGATCCATTTCTGGCGATACGCGATCTCTTCCGGGCATGCGACAACGAGCCCCTGCCGCTTCTGCAGCGTCGCAATGAACACCGCCGCATCGATCAGCGAATCGTGCGTTCCGGTGTCGAGCCATGCATAGCCGCGCCCCATGATCTCGACGTCCAGTGCGCCTTCGCCAAGGTAGCGCGAATTCACGTCGGTGATTTCGAGTTCTCCGCGCGCGGACGGGGTGATCTCCGCCGCGATGTCGCACACACGGTTGTCATAGAAATACAAGCCGGTCACCGCGTAATTCGACCGGGGCTTTGCCGGCTTCTCCTCGATCGACAGCGCCCGGAACGCACTGTCGAATTCGACGACGCCATAACGTTCGGGATCCTGCACGTGATAGGCGAATACCGTCGCACCCGACGGTTTCTCGCTCGCACGATCGAGCCGCTTCACGAGATCGTTGCCGTAGAAGATGTTGTCGCCGAGGATCAGCGCGGACGGGTCGTGACCGATGAAATCGCGACCGATCACGAATGCCTGGGCCAGCCCATCCGGCGACGGCTGCACCGCGTACTGGATGTTCATCCCCCACTGGCTGCCGTCGCGAAGCATCGCCTCGAAACGCGGCGTGTCCTGCGGCGTGGAAATGATCAGCACGTCACGGATGCCCGCGATCATCAGCGTCGACAGCGGATAGTAGATCATCGGCTTGTCGTACACCGGCAGGAGCTGCTTCGACACCGCATGGGTGATCGGGTACAGGCGCGTGCCGGAACCGCCGGCGAGAATAATGCCCTTGCGTGCCATCTCGGAAGCCCTCAAGCGCGTTGCGCGTAGTTGGTCTCGACCCAATTGCGGTACTCGCCCGACACGACGTCGTTCACCCACGCCTGGTTGTCGAGATACCACCGGACAGTCTTCGCGAGTCCCGATTCGAATGTCTCGGCCGGCTTCCAGCCCAGTTCGCGCTCGAGCTTGCGCGCATCGATCGCGTATCGGCGGTCGTGACCGGGTCGATCCGTCACGTAGGCGATCTGGTCGCGATAGGAGCCCGACGCTTTCGGCCGCGCGTGATCGAGCAGATCGCACAGCGTATGCACGACGTCGAGATTCTTCTTTTCGTTCCAGCCGCCAATGTTGTACGTTTCGCCCGGCACGCCTCGCGCAAGCACCTCGCGAATCGCGCTGCAGTGGTCGCTCACGTACAACCAGTCGCGCACGTTTTGCCCGTCGCCGTAGACTGGCAGCGGCTTGCCCGCGAGCGCATTTGCGATCATCAGCGGGATCAGCTTCTCGGGAAACTGGTACGGTCCGTAGTTGTTCGAGCAGTTCGTGGTGAGCGTCGGCATTCCATACGTATGGTGATACGCACGCACGAGATGATCGGAGCCGGCCTTGGTCGCCGAGTACGGACTGTTCGGCGCATAGGGCGTCGTCTCGGAAAACTGCGGATCGGCGGCAGACAGGGAGCCGAACACCTCGTCCGTCGACACATGCAGGAAGCGGAATGCCGCCTTGTCAGCCTCGCCGAGCGCGTTCCAGTGCGTACGGGCGGCCTCGAGCAGCGTGAACGTGCCCACCACGTTGGTCTGTACGAAATCGGCAGGGCCGTGAATCGAGCGGTCGACATGACTCTCTGCCGCGAAGTGCACGACCGCGCGCGGCCGGTGCTCCGCGAAGAGCGCATCGAGCGCCGTGCGGTCGCAGATGTCCACGCGCGCGAACACGTGCCCCGGATGGCCATCCAGGGGCTCCAGCGTGCGAAGATTGCCTGCGTAGGTCAGCTTGTCGACGTTGAGTACGGCCTCATTGGACCGATTCAGCCAGTCGAGCACGAAATTGGCACCGATAAAGCCTGCGCCACCCGTAACCAGGATCATGTAGCTCCCTCTAGAAATGTGCGACAGCCACAAGGGGGCCGACCGAACGTCAAGTCGCAGTGGCCATGTGCGGCCCTAGGGCCGGCATTCTACCCGGTCGCCAAGTCGGACAATGCAATCTGGTGTTAATTTTCAGAAGGCAACCCCTCATTATAGGAAAGCGTTTTCGGTAAAAGCTACGCTGCTAACAACTTGAAACAGCACGGCAAATCCCTGACGCGAAAGGGAAACGGCATGCCGGCAAGGCCGATTCAGACAGAATACAATTGTGCACGGCGCCCATTTTCGCGATGGCTGTTCTTCACGCCGATCAAAACGTGACAACCTGACCCTCATGCATCCATCCCCCATCGCCATCGGCGACATCCAAGGCTGTCATTCCGCTTTCCAGGCTTTGCTCGAAAAGCTTTCAGCGCCCGCCGACACGCCGCTGTGGATCGCCGGCGACGTCGTCAACCGCGGCCCGGCCTCGCTCGCGGCGCTCCGTGCACTCGTCGACCTCGGCCCGCGCGCGACCGTCGTGCTCGGCAATCACGACCTCCACCTGCTTGCGGTCTCAGCCGGCCTGCGCACCGAACGCCCGGGCGACACCATCGGCGAGATCCTGGACGCACCCGACGCCGACGCGCTGCTCGACTGGGTCCGCCACCGCCCGTTCGTGCATGCGGAGAACGGGATGCTGCTCGTGCATGCGGGCGTGCTGCCGCAATGGGATGCCACGCTCGTGCTCGAGCTTGCCGACGAACTCCAGCGCGCGCTGCGCGCCCCCGACTGGCGCGACACGCTTCAAGGCCTATACGGCAACGAACCGAACCAATGGAACCCGAACCTAAATAAACGCGACCGGATGCGCGTTGCGTTCAACGCATTCACGCGCGTGCGCTTCTGCACACCCGACGGTGCGATGGAATTCAAGGCGAACGGCGGCCCCGACAGCGCGCCGCCTGGCTACCTGCCGTGGTTCGACGTACCGGGGCGCCGCACGGAGGACGTGACGGTCGTGTTCGGCCACTGGGCCGCGCTCGGCCTGATGCTGCGCGAGAACATCGTTGCGCTCGATTCGGGGTGTGTGTGGGGTAACCAGCTGTCGGCCGTGCGGTTGACGGCCGATCCGGCGCAGCGCACGGTCACGCAGGTGCAGTGCGAAGCGTGCCGCGCGCCGGGCGGAGAGTGATCAAAGGCTGATTCGCGCCGCCGGAAAGCGCTTCAGCCCTCGCGCCCCGGCACGGGCGCATCGGCCGCCTCGCTGCCTGCCGCTGCGGCACCAACCTCGGTCGCCGGATACGCATGCTTCTGCAACTCCGCAAGCGACTCGGCCGTCGGCTTGCCGACCTTGGCCTGTAGCGTCGCGAGCGCAGCCGCGATCGCGTCGCGCGCCGCGGCGGACGTCGCCCGCCGGTCGCCACCCGGTGCGATCGGTTCGCACACGTACAGGTGCGCGATGATCGGGCCGCCGCGCAACACCATGTCGAGCGACCTGCCGAGCGCCACCTCGCCCGTATAGGCCGGCGCGACCGACTGCCGCTGCTGCGCATCCTCGTACATCAGGCAGATCGGCTGCACCGCGCAGCCGGCCGATACCGCAGCCTGGAACAGGTTCGCATGGAACGGCAGCAGCTCCTGCCCGTCGGTCGTCGTCCCTTCCGGAAACACGCACATCAGCCCGCCGTTGCGCAGGCGCTCGGCCATCTCGTGCATGACCCGCATCGCCTCGGTGCGCTTCTCCCGCTGCAGGAACACGGTGTCGAGCTTTTCGGCGAGCCAGCCGACGACCGGCCATTGCCGCACCTCGGCCTTCGACACGAACGGCGTCGGCCGCCACGCGTTGACCGTGTAGATGTCGAGCCAGGACACGTGATTGCCGACCACGAGCGCGCTCGCGTCGAGCCGTGCGCCGTCGTTATGGACGACGAGGCGCATCCCGCAGATCCGCAGCAGCTTGAGCGACCAGCGGCGCGTCATCTCGGCACGCCGCGCGGGCGTGACGTGCGAAAAACGCAGCGCGACGATCACCATGCCGCGCAACAGGTGAAAGACGAGACGCAGCTTGCGAAAGGCAATCATGGCGAAAGTCCGGCGTGGTTCAGGGGCGCTCGAACGCGATCTGCCCGGCGACGAGCGTCGTGCGCACGCAGGCGGGCAGTTCGTAGCCGAGGAACGGCGAGTTGTGGCCCTGGCTCTTCAGCGCACGCGGCTCGACGCGCCAGTGCGCACGCGGGTCGAACACGCACAGGTCGGCCGCGCCGCCTTCGGTGAGGCGGCCAGCCGGCAGCTGCAGCACGTCGGCCGGCGCGGACGTGATGCGGCGCAGCGCCTGCGCGAGCGGCGTACGCGTTTCATCGGCCCACTTCAGCGTCAGCGACAGCAGCAGTTCGAGCCCCGTCGCACCCGGCGTCGCTTCGCCGAACGGCAGCAGTTTCTCGTCGTCGTCGACCGGCGTGTGGTCGGAGCAGATCGCGTCGATCGTGCCGTCGGCGAGTGCCACGCGAATCGCTTCACGATCGCGCTCGCTGCGCAGCGGCGGATCGAGCCGGAACTGCGAATCGAAGTAGCCGATGTCGACGTCGATCAGATGCAAGTGATTCACGCCGACGTCGCAGGTCACGGGCAGCCCCTCGGCCTTCGCCTCGCGCACGAGCGCGAGGCCAGCCGCCGACGACAGCCGCGCGAGGTGCACGCGTGCGCCCGTCACGCGCATCAGTTCGAAAATCGTGTGGAGCGCGATCGTCTCGGCCGCGACCGGCACGCCGGACAACCCGAGCCGCGACGCCAGCGCACCGCTCGCGGCGACACCGCCGCGGCCGATGAATGCGTCTTGCGGGCGCAGCCACGTGGTGTAGCCGTAGGTGCTCGCGTACTGCAGCGCACGCAGCAGCACCTGCGTATCGCGCACCGGCACGTTGGCGTGCGTGAAGCCGACGCAGCCGGACTCGGTCAGCGCGACCATCTCGGTGATCACTTCACCCTTGAGGCCGACCGTCAGCGCGCCGAGCGGATGCACGTTCGCCTGGTGCAGGTTGCGCGCGCGGAACTTGAGCATCTCGACGAGGCCCGGCTCGTCGAGCACGGGGTCGGTATCCGGCGGGCACACGAGGGTCGTGACGCCACCCGCGACGGCCGCGGCCATCTCGGATGCGAGCGTCGCCTTGTGCTCGTAGCCGGGCTCGCGCAGCCGTGCGCACAGGTCGACCAGGCCGGGCGCGACGATCAGGCCCGACGCGTCGATCGTCCGGTCCGCGTTGAAACCGGCCGGCGCCGTGCCGAGCGCGGCGATCTTGCCGTCCGCGACGAATACGTCGGCCTGCTGCTCGGTGCCGGCGACCGGGTCGATCAGCGTGCCGCCTTTGATATGAATCTTCATGCGCTGTCTGTGAATGCGTTGATTGCGTGAATAAGGATGCGCGAAAGCGGGCTCAGTCGCTGTTGCCTGCGACGATGCCCATCACGGCCATCCGCACGGCGATGCCGAACGTGACCTGGTTGAGGATCACCGACTGCGGGCCATCGGCGACCTGCGAATCGATCTCGACGCCGCGGTTCATCGGGCCCGGGTGCATCACGATCGCGTCGGGCGCGGCGAGCGCGAGGCGCTCGGGCGTCAGGCCCCAGGTCTTGAAGTATTCCTGCGCCGACGGCAACAGCGCGCCGCTCATCCGTTCGTTCTGCAGGCGCAGCATGATGATCACGTCGACGCCCTTCAGCCCTTCGTCGAGGTTGTGGAACACCTTCACCCCCATCTGCTCGAGCCCGCCCGGCAGCAGCGTGCGCGGGCCGATCGCACGCACTTCCGGCACGCCGAGCGTGGTGAGCGCGTGAATGTCGGAGCGCGCGACCCGCGAATGCAGGATGTCGCCGACGATCGCCACGCGCAGCTTCGTGAAGTCGCGCTTGTAGTGACGGATCGTGTACATGTCGAGCAGGCCCTGCGTCGGGTGCGCATGGCGGCCGTCGCCGGCGTTGATCACGTGCACGTGCGGTGCGCAGTGCTCGGCGATCAGGTACGGTGCGCCGCTCGACGCGTGACGCACGACGAACAGGTCGGCATGCATCGCCGACAGGTTGTTGATCGTGTCGAGCAGCGATTCGCCCTTGCTCGTCGACGACGCGTTGATGTTCAGGTTCAGCACGTCGGCCGACAGGCGCGTCGCGGCGATCTCGAAGGTCGTGCGCGTGCGCGTCGAGTTCTCGAAGAACAGGTTGAACACGGACTTGCCGCGCAGCAGCGGCACCTTCTTCACTTCACGGTCCGTCACGCTGACGAACTGCTCGGCCGTATCGAGGACGTGGTTGACGATCGAGCGCGGCAGGCCTTCGATCGACAGCAGGTGCTTCAGCTCGCCGTTTTTCGTGAGCTGCGGGTTGCCCTTCAGGAAGCCGTAGCGGAACCGGTCGGGGCTCGCGGCCGCAGCGGGATTGCCGGTGCGGCCAGTGGTGTCGGTGGTCATGATGTGCGTGATTCCAACTATGCAAACGGGCCGCGGTGCAAACCAGCGGCCCGGGATACGGTTCGCGTGTCGTTCAGGCGCCGTGCGCCTCGACGCGCAGCGTGAACTGCGCATCGTCGCGCGCGAGCACGAGCGTCGCGCCGGCCGGCACGTCGAGTGCGCCGCCGGCGAAGCGCGCGGCGACCGGCAATTCGCGGCCGCCGCGATCGGCGAGCACCGCGAGCTCGACCGCGGCCGGACGGCCGTAGTCGAACAGCTCGTTGAGCGCCGCGCGCACGGTGCGCCCGGTGTACAGCACGTCGTCGACGAGCACGATGCGCGCGCCGTCGACCTCGAACGGCAGGGACGTCGGGCTGGCCTGGCTGTGCAGCCCCTTCTTCGCGTAATCGTCGCGGTGCAGCGCGACGTTCACGACGCCGAACGCCGGTGCGCCAAGATCGCGCGCGAGGCGCTCGGCAAGCCATGCGCCGCCGCTGTAAATGCCGGCGAGCCGCGGGCCGCCCGGTTCGGCGAAAGCCGAGCCGTACGCGGCGCGGATCTGGTCGAGCAGGACGCGGTAAAGCGCCTCGGCGTCAATGGTGCTCATGGTCGGACAATTGATCGAGATACTGTTGAAGGATGACGCGCGCCGCCTCGGCATCGAGCATCTCGGCCCGGGCGCGGCCGCGCACGTTGCGCTCGCGCAGCCCGGCCTCGGCCTCGACCGACGAATAGCGCTCGTCGACCCACGTGACCGGCAGCCCGAAGCGGCCGTTCAGCTGATTGCCGAAGCGCTTCGCCTGCTGCGTCATGTCGTGCGGCGTGCCGTCAGGGTGCATCGGCAGGCCGACGACGAGCGCGTCCGGCCGCCATTCGGCCAGCAGGTCGCCGACCGCCTTGAAGCGGTGTTCGCGGTTCAGGTTCTGGATCACGACGAGCGCACGGGCCGAGCGCGTCAGCGCATTGCCGATCGCGACGCCGATACGCTTTTCGCCGTAGTCGAACGCGAGGAGCGTCGCATCGCGCGCGCTCGCGCCACTCATGCGTGCCCTGCTTCGCCGGACAGCATCGACGAACTGACGCCGAGCAGGCCGAGTGCGGCTTCGAAGCGCTCTTCGGCCGGCGTATCGAACACGATGCGCGGATCGGCGGCCACGGTCAGCCAGCCGTTGCGGGAAATTTCTTCCTCGAGCTGCCCTGCCCCCCAGCCCGCATGGCCGAGCGTCAGCAGGAAGCGCTTCGGGCCGGTGCCCGTCGCGACCGCCTCGAGCACGTCCTTCGACGTGGTCATCTCCAGCCCGCCCTCGACGGACATCGACGAGTTGTAGCTCGCGCCCTCCACCGGCTCGTGCAGCACGAAACCGCGCTCGGTCTGGACCGGGCCGCCGAAGTACACCGGGATGTGCAACAGCGGCTCGATGTCGAGCTTCAGGTCGATGCGGTTGAACAGCGATTCGAGATCGATGTCGGTAGGACGATTGATGACGAGGCCGAGCGCACCGCGCTCGCTGTGATCGCAAAGATAGACCACCGTTCCCGAGAACGTCGGATCGGCCATGTTCGGCATGGCGATCAGGAACTGGTTGGTGAGATTGATGCGATCGGAAGGCTTTGACATGGTTTGAATTTTAGCAAAGACGCCGCGGCCTGACCGGGCCGCGATCAACAAGCAACGCCGCACCGCGCTGGCAACGGCGCGCACGGATCACACGGCACTCTAACACGCGCGCGGGCGCTGTCGGCAGCGTGTTGCGGGCCCGCGCGGCAAGGGCTGCCGCCGCATGTTCGCCCCCTCGTTCGTCAGGCCCGGCCGAGCGCCGCGCCGAGCGCGCTGGACACCGCGGTGAGGTCCGGCGGCGCAACGCCGGCGGCAATCTTCAGCAGCGCCGCGCGCAGCATGTCGGACGCGTGGCCGTGTGCATCGAGGCCGCCGTCGGCGAGCGGCACGCCGTGCGCCGCACGCCGCCACGCCAGGCCGAGCGTGTCGGCCAGAAGCGCCGCGTGACCGAGCCCGAGCGCACATGCTGCCGCGCCGACCCGGTAGGCCGCGCCGGACGCATGCCATGCGGCACCCGCGTCGGCCCCGGCCGGATCGGCCGCGAGGTCGGCCATCGACGCATCGGCCGTCTGCAGGAAATCCTCATAGGCATGCGCATTGACCGTCACGACGCCGAGCGCGCGAGTCGGCGCGGCGGCGACCGCATCGTGCTCGGCCCGGGCGGCATCGGCCTCCCACAGCGCTTCGGACGCGGGCGTGCCGGCGACGTGCCAGTCGACCGTCAGCCCGTAGTCGTGCAGCACGTCGACGAGCGCGACATCCTCGGCCGCGGCGCCGAACAGCGCGAAATCGCGCCACAGCAACGCCACCGTCTCGCGCACGAGTTCGGGCGGCGCACTGCGTCGGCCCTGCGCGTGCTCGCCGAGCAGCAGGTTCATCCGCGCGAGAAAGCGCTTCAGCTCGGGCGCGCCGCTGGCACGCAGCGCGCGCACGCACGCGGCCGCGAGCCGCCAGAAATCGTATGGATCGTCATCGGCGAGCGCGGCCAGCACCGTATCGAGTTCATCGAGTGCCGCATCGGGCGTGCGATGTTCCGCACGCAGCACGCCAAGCAGCGCCTGTTCGTAGCGGGCGCGAATCCGGGTCGCGAACGCATCGGGCAGCGCGCGCAGCGTGGCCGGCGGTACCGCGCGGCCGACGAGCGCGAGCGCGTCGAGCGGCGCGTTGGCGCGCAGGTCGGCGGCGCTTTGCGCGCGCAATGCACGGAAATGTTCGAAGAGAACGGGTGAGCAGGCGAGCTCGCGCAGGTTGTGGCGTGCGACGGCCGCGCGGAAATCGCGTAGCGCGGCACGCCAGCCGGCCGAAGTCGGCTCGACGGCGACGAGCGGCACCGCGGCCGACAACTGCCCCGCGAAACGCGCGGCCGGCAGCCAGCCGGCCTCCGCCAGCACGGCCGCCGCAGCGGACAGCGGCGCGGCTGCGTCGTCGCGATGCTCGAAAGCGTCGGCGGCCGCCGCAAGCCATGCGTCGGCGGCACGCACGGCCCCGCCGCGCGGGTTGGGCAGTGCGTCAGGGTGGGGAACGTTCGCCGGTTCGGGCCTCATGCACACGCGCGCCTGTCATCGTCAAGTCGCTCGCGCGAACCTCGACGCGCGAGCGCCGGGCCGATGCGAGGCCTGAGCGGTGTGTCCGTGGGCCAAGGGTCCGGTCAGATCTGGACCATCTCGAAGTCTTCCTTGCGGGCGCCGCATTCAGGACACGTCCAGTTGATCGGGACGTCTTCCCAGCGCGTGCCCGGGGCAATGCCCTCTTCCGGCAGCCCGGCTTCTTCGTCGTAAATCCAGCCACAAATCAGGCACATCCAGCTCTTGTATTCCATCTTAAGCCGCGTCGGGAAAGTCGGTAAATTCGGGAGCCATGATGGTACCGTGTCGGGGCCGGACTGCCTAGCAATCGCGCTGGAGTAACGCGACTACGTTGCGCCGCGCTAAAAAATCCATCGTGCAGGCCGGATTCCGCCGCATAATGACTGAAAAGTGCGGCCTGCCGGGCAACACAGGGCCAAAAATGCCCATTTCGCCTCGCCGTCCGCATGCCCGTCGCTTTCCCGTTTTTCTCTTGCCCCATTTTTACATGTCCAGCAACGCCCCTCCGATCGTCCTCACCTTCGGCCTGTCCGATCCCACCGGCGGCTCCGGCATTCAAGCCGATCTGATGACTTTGGCGAGCATGGGCTGTCACGGTGTGTCCGTCCTGACGGGCTACACCGTGCGCGACTCGGCCGCCTGCGACGAAGTGACCGGCCTCGATCCCGACGTGGTCGCCGCCCAGGCGCGCATGCTGCTCGAAGACATGCCGGTTGCAGCGTTCAAGATCGGCGCGGCGACGCGCGCGGAAGTCGTGAGCGCAATCGCCGAGGTCGTCGCCGACTACGACGGCGTGCCGCTCGTGCTCGCGCCGGACTTCACGCTCGACGACGAGCACGTGCTCGCAGCCGACGACCTGCGCGAATCGATCGCCGACCTGCTGGCGCCGCAAACCACGCTGCTGGTCGCCGACTACGCGACGCTGATCGCGCTCGCGCAGCCGGACGGCGACGCCGAGGCGCCGAATCTCGACGCGGCCGTCTCGCACCTGCTGTCGCAGGGCTGCGAGTACATCCTGTCGTCCGAGACGGGCTCGCACCGGCTCGTCAACACACTGTACGGCGAGGAGGGCCAGCTCCGCGAGGACATGTGGGATCGCTCGCCGCACCGGCTGATGGGCATCACCGATACCTTGGGCGCGGCCATCGCGGCACTGCTCGCGAACGGCCAGGAGCCGCCCGAAGCCGTTCGCGAGGCGCAGGAATACCTGTACCAGTCCGTACGTGACGCGTTCCGGCCCGGCATGGGTGCGTACCTGCCCGACCGGTTCTTCTGGGCGCGCAGCAACGAAGACTCGGATACGCCGCCGGCCGTGAAGGCCGACACGGTGCCGAGGACGTCGCACCGGCATTGAGGTGAGCACGGCGGTGCATGCCCCGCCGCTGCCCGCTGCCCGTGTCACGGCCTTGGGGCGCGGCATCTTCGGCCACCCCGCGCATGCATCGAAATGTGCGCACATAAAAAAAGACCCGCATCGCTGCGGGTCTTTTCTTTTGGCTGGAACGCGCATCGCTGCGCGCTCCGGACACCATCGACCGAAGTCGATTACATGTCCATGCCCATGCCGCCCATGCCGCCCGGCATGCCGCCCGGCATCGGAGCGTCTTCCTTCGGCAGTTCAGCAACAGCTGCGTCCGTCGTCAGCAGCAGGCCTGCAACCGAAGCTGCGTTCTGCAGTGCGGTACGCGTGACCTTGGTCGGGTCGACAACACCGGCTTCGACCATGTCGACGTACTCGCCCGTCGCCGCGTTGTAGCCGTAGTTGCCCTGGCCTGCAGCAACTGCCGCCACCACGACGCTGGCTTCTTCGCCGCCGTTCGTGACGATCTGGCGCAGCGGCTCTTCCATGGCGCGCAGCACGATCTTGATGCCGGCGTTCTGGTCGGCGTTAGCGCCGGTCAGGCCTGCGATCGCGGTGCGAGCGCGGATCAGCGCAACGCCGCCACCTGCCACGATGCCTTCTTCCACAGCTGCGCGCGTTGCGTGCAGTGCGTCTTCGACACGTGCCTTCTTTTCCTTCATTTCGACTTCGGTCGCTGCGCCGACCTTGATCACTGCAACACCGCCGGCCAGCTTGGCCACGCGCTCTTGCAGCTTTTCACGGTCGTAGTCCGACGTCGCTTCTTCGATTTGCGCGCGCACTTGCTTCACGCGTGCTTCGATGCTCGCGGCTTCGCCTGCGCCGTCGATGATCGTCGTGTTTTCCTTGCCCACTTCGATGCGCTTCGCCTGGCCCAGTTCTGCCAGCGTTGCCTTCTCGAGCGTCAGGCCGGTTTCTTCCGCGATCACCTGGCCGCCGGTCAGGATCGCGATGTCTTCCAGCATCGCCTTGCGACGATCGCCGAAGCCCGGCGCCTTGACCGCAACGGTCTTCAGGATGCCGCGGATGTTGTTGACGACCAGCGTTGCGAGCGCTTCGCCTTCGATGTCTTCAGCGATGATCAGCAGCGGACGGCCTGCCTTCGCGACTTGCTCGAGCACCGGCAGCAGATCACGGATGTTCGACACCTTCTTGTCGTGCAGCAGCACGAACGGGTTGTCGAGGACGGCGACTTGCTTTTCCGGATTGTTGATGAAGTACGGCGACAGGTAGCCGCGATCGAACTGCATGCCCTCGACGACGTCGAGTTCGTCGGCCAGCGACTTGCCGTCTTCGACGGTGATGACGCCTTCCTTGCCGACCTTGTCCATCGCTTCAGCGATGCGATCGCCGATCGACGTGTCGCTGTTCGCCGAGATCGAGCCGACCTGTGCGATTTCCTTGTTCGTCGTGCACGGCTTGCTGATCTTCTTCAGCTCTTCGACAGCCGCTGCGACTGCCTTGTCGATGCCGCGCTTCAGGTCCATCGGGTTCATGCCCGATGCGACGTACTTCATGCCTTCGCGGACGATCGATTGCGCGAGGACGGTTGCCGTCGTCGTGCCGTCGCCTGCGTTGTCGCTGGTCTTGGAAGCCACTTCCTTGACCATTTGCGCGCCCATGTTCTGGAGCTTGTCCTTCAGCTCGATTTCCTTCGCGACCGACACACCGTCCTTGGTGACCGTCGGGCCGCCGAAGCTGCGCTCGAGCACGACGTTGCGGCCCTTCGGACCCAGCGTGACCTTGACTGCGTTGGCGAGAATGTTCACGCCTTCGACCATCTTCGAACGGGCGGAATCGCCGAATACGACGTCTTTAGCTGCCATCTTCTAACTCCTTGAATTCTTGGGAATATGTACCGTCGGTGGACGCTTACTTGGCGTTGACCACGGCCATGATGTCTTCTTCGCGCATGACCAGCAGTTCGTTGCCGTCGACCTTCACGGTCTGGCCTGCGTACTTGCCGAACAGGACGCGATCGCCGACCTTCACGTCGAGCGCGATTGCCGCGCCCTTGTCGTCACGCTTGCCCGGGCCGACGGCCAGGACTTCGCCCTGATCCGGCTTTTCAGCTGCGGCGTCGGGGATCACGATGCCCGAGGCGGTCTTGGTTTCTTGATCCAGGCGCTTGACGATCACGCGATCGTGCAAAGGACGAAGGTTCATATTCACTCCTCTCTTGACTGAGATTGAAGAACGCTTAGGGAATCTGCCCGGCTTGGCGCCTGGCAGAGAATTGTTAGCACTCTCGTGCAGCGAGTGCTAATTATATGGACGGGTTTTGACAAATTCAAGAAGGGGGATCGGCGGTTTTTTTTCGGGCCGGCGAGGCGCGCCCGGCTTTGAGCCTTGATCACTTGGCCGCGTGCCCGGGACGATCAGGACGATGCAGGAGGAGCGGAGATATGTTCCACAAAAACAATGACTTACAGAGGCCCACACGTGAGAGCCGATGTGAGCTGAGAAGGCGCCTCGAGCCGCTTGCCCGAGCCGCCGTCACGGATCCCCCGCAGCGGCCACAGTACCTCAGGGAAATCCCGTACAACAAGCCGCATCCAAACAAATTAAATGGGGCGCGGACGCTCCGTTGCGCTCGCGATGCGAACGCGCGGCAGCCCCCTCGCCCCGTTGGACCGACGAATCCACCTGAATTTTCTACAGCAGCGCAGGCACCGGACGCTCGGAAACGGCACGCTGCGACACATGGCCAGGGACCGCAAAACGTTCCACCGTCGAACCTTTGTCGACCGTATCCAGCCGGTAGCCATGCGTATACACGGCACACAACTGCAGCCCGTTTTCCGGACGAAGCACCAGTTTTTGTCGGAGTCGATAGATGTGGGTGTCGAGACTCCGGGATGTCCCATCCAGCGCCCGCCCCCACGCCAGCGTCGACAACAAATCCCGGGAAAGCACGTTCCCGATGTTATTGAACAAGAAATTTGCCAGCGCAAATTCCTTTGCCGTCAAATCGATGATCTTTCCGTGTAGCGTGATAGTACGCGCAAGCGGATTCAGAACATACGCGCCGATCTCGACCCTGCCATCGAGTTTTTTGTTGCGGCCCTTTCGACGCAACAGCGCATTGACGCGAGCGGCCAACTCGATCTCGCGGAACGGCTTACCGATGTACTCGTCGGCGCCTGCGTCCAGCGCGGCAGCGACATCTGCTTCAAGCGTTCTCGCAGCCAGGAACAAGACGGCCGGTTCGGCTCCGACGTTAGCCCGAATCCAGTGCAACAAATTCAGGCCATCGGCATCCGGAATTCGCCAATCGAGCACGATGAGTTCGACCATCTCCCTTTTAAGATACCGGACGGCTCTCGCGCTATCGCACACCCGGAAAATTTCCCGATTCGTCCCTCGCAGCGCCCTTTCAAAGGCTGACGCCTGACCCGGATCCCCTTCCACCAACAAGATACTCATAACACCCCCAGCCTTCGTCGACTCGAATGATTTACATCGCACACCAAATCGATCGCACGGATACACCAGTACAAACTTGACGTCTTATTTTTAACCACTGCCGATCGATTGAAACCAGCCTCACCTCAACACCAACCTCAAAACCCGATCAGTCCACAGCCTTCCAACCTGATCCGCCACCCTATTTTCAAAAGTACGCCTCCCCGCCATGCACCTGGCGCCGACGAACGGCACGGGCGATACCGGTTAGCAGAACGTCACAAGCGTCTCATCGCGAAACTGCCAAGCACTCCGGCACCCTTGTTGACGACCTTCAATCCCGCCCTCGAGCCGGCAATGAGTCGAACCGATTCGTCGTCGCTGGATGCAACGCGACCCATCCCGCGTCAGCATGTCAGTCAGATGTTACTGACATATCAGTAGAATATCGAAGCACTTGCCCGAGATCAAAGGGGGTAAACCCGTTCCCTAACCTTGACCCTTTTAGCCTCGAGTTGAAAACAGGGGACGCCCGCTCTAATATGTTAGTAATATTCTTTTGGCGATCGCTTAGGCACATGAACGGACTGACGGGTAACACCCTTGCCGAACAGGCTCACCAGAAACTGGAAGAACTCATCGTGACGCTGGAACTCGCGCCCGGCAGTGTCTGGTCGGAGGCGTCGCTTGCGGAGAAGCTGAATACCGGGAGAACGCCCGTTCGAGAGGCCGTACAACGATTGGCTGCTTCGCATCTCGTTCAGGTCGTTCCGCGTCACGGCATCATGATTACCGTGCCGAACATTCACGATCAGTTGCTCGTGCTCGAAACACGCCGTGAACTGGAACGCCTCATCGCGCAGCGCGCTGCGCGGCGCGCCTCGCCCGAGGAACGCGCGCAGATCCGCGACGTCGCTGACGAACTCGACGTGGCAGGCGAATCGCGCGACGTCGTCGCCTACTTGAGGCGCGTATACGTGGCCAATCAACTTACCGCGCAGTTTTCGCGAAATCGCTTCGCCGCCGAGGCCATTGCGCCATTACATGCGTTGTCGCGCCGCTTTTACTTCATGTATCACAAGCAATTGAATGACTTGCCGACCGCAAGCCTGCAGCACACGCGGGTCGCACGCGCGATAGCCGACGGCGACGAGCAGCAAGCCGGGGTTTCATCAGACTTGATGATGGACTATATAGACGCATTCACCCGAGACTGTTTCACCCGCGATTTCGAGCCGAATCATCCGCGAATCGCGGTCTGACAACGCGCCGCTGCCGCCATTCAACGCATTGACCTGGGCGGTGCCTTCTCATCTTTACATCGCGTTCTTATTTCACACGCTCGATGAAGCGAGCAGGCCGCCACGCCTGGCGTATGCCGCGCAAACTCAACGCCGCACATACGTCAGCGCCTCGACGTCACGACTGACGATTGGCGCGTGCAACGCGATGACTGCGATGTGAAGACGACGATCCTGTTCTGATATTGATGGGATCACGCCCGTCGCAACCCGCACTTGCGTCGCCGTGCCATCAACGCGCGATTCCGCACCGCTCGATCAGCCCTTCCACCTGCGCCTCTCGAACGGGTTCCGAAATATAGTAGCCCTGACAATCAATTTGGGGCATCGCTCGCAGCCACGAAAATTGAGCCTCGGTTTCAACGCCCTCGACGACAACATGCTTTCCCAAGCGGGTCCCGAGCTCGACGAGCGTTTCGACCATGGTTCTCGATTCGACGTTCTCGTGGACGTCGCGCATGAAAGACCGGTCCAGCTTGAGCGTATCCACTTCGAGACGATGCAACTTGCTCAGCGACCAACACCCCGAACCAAAATCGTCGATTGCAACGCTCACTCCCATCCTCCGAATCGGAGCGATAGCTGCTGCGAGTGTGTCGATCGGACCCGGATCGATGGATTCCGTCAGTTCAATTTGGAAATTCGCGGCACACACGGCATGCGAATCCAGAATAAAAGACAAGCGTTTTGCCAACCCCTCCCGGGTAATCTCACGAGCAGGAAAATTTGCAGACAGAGACAAGTTCTCGTATCCGAGTGCAGCCCAACCAGCAAGCACCCGCGCAGACTCATCGATCACGTAATCCGTAAATCGGCGTGTCAGATGCGAATTCTCGACAAGGTCGATAAACGCTGCCGGCATCAACACACCACGTTCCGGATGATGCCAGCGTATCAACGACTCGAATCCGGACAGCAATCCCGATTGAAGGCGGAGCTTGGGCTGATAGACGAAAAAGAACTCTTTCCGAGCCAATCCACGCTCCGCGTCTTCGACAAGATCATCAGTACTGCAATGCACGGCCATAGCATCCACCGCGATCTCCCATGCACACGCTCGGCATCGCAGTGCCTGCCGATACAGCGTCGCTCCCACACCGTCCTTTCCGTCGGCCGTGCGTCAACATGCGACTACTTCCACTGGTACAGCATGCCGGCGCCGATCACCCGCTGACCGCCGCTGAAGCCGCCGTTGAGCGACGCCTTCAGGTTGTCCGTGATGCGGGCCTGCATGTTGACCGCCATCGCCTTCTGGCCGAGGAAGGTCGACGTACCCAACCCCACCCCGAAGTTGGCGTCGCGATCGAGCTGCGGGATCGACGCCATCGCGCCGACGGCCGCGATACCCTGCTTCGCCATCTGGTCGGTCTGCTGCAGTTGCGAACCCAGCGAGTTGATCTGCGCCTGCTGGCCCGACAGTGCCGTCGACAGCGTCGACTGCACCGCATTGAGCTGGTTCACGTTGACCGCATCGGTGCCCTGCGTACCCGGGGCCACATTGATGATCTGGCGCTGCTGCGTGTCGCTGCCGACCGACACCACGTTCTGTCGGCCGCCGTCCGTCGAATTCGCGCCGATCGCCACCGAGTTCGAGCCGGCGGTGACGGTCGGCTTGTCGGTGCCGGTGCCGTTCATGTCGGCGGCGACGCCGGCGGCGTTCGTCGTATTCGTCGTCATCAACGTGGAAAGCTGACTCAACTGGTTGTTGATGTTCGTTACGCCGGTCGACAGCGAGGCCACGTTGTTGTTCGTCGTGCTCAGGCCGGTCGACAGCGAACCGATGCCGGCCGCCGTCGATGTCGACAGCGCGTTGATCGCAGTCGACGTCGATGTGGACAGCGAGGACACGTTGCTGTTGGTCGCGCTCAGGCCCGTCGACAGCGAGTTGATCCCCGTCGACAGCGATGCGACGTTCGTCGCGGTCGACGTCGACAGGTTGTTGACCGCCTGGTTCGTCGCGTTCAACTGGCTGCCGTTGATCGCATCCGTGCTGGTGGCCGAGACCTGGCCGGCAGCGACGTTCGTGATCTGGCGTTCCGCGCCCGGCGCACCGACGCTCAGGACGCCCACCGGATTGGTGCCGACGACCGGGTACGTGACGCCGCCGACCGTGACGCTCGACACCGCGATCGCGTTGCCGGTGACCGAGTTCGCGCCGAGCGCGATCGAGTTGGCGACGTTCGCGGTGGCGTTCGAACCGAACGCGAGCGCGTTGGTGGCGCTGGCCGTGGCGCCCGAGCCGTAGGCCTGTGCGCCTATGGCGCTGGCCGTGGCCTGGTTGCCCAGTGCGATCGTGTTGTCCGCGGTGGCCTGACTCGAGCTGCCCAGTGCGAGCGCGCCGTTGCCGGTTGCCGTGTTCGCGTTGCCGAGCGCCACTGCACCGGTGCCGGTCGCCGTGTCGTTTGCACCCATCGCGACTGCGCCGGTGCCCGTCGCGACGCTCGGGTCGCCGATCGCGACCGCGCCGTCGCCGCTCGCGGTGTTGCCGGAGCCGATCGACACGGCCTTGCCGCCGGTGGCCGAAGCGCTTTGACCGATCGCGACCGCGCCGTCCGATTGCGCGTTCGAGCCGTTACCGACCGCGACGCTGCTGGCGCCCGCGGCAGTTGCGGCGACGCCGGCGGCCAGCGAGTAGATACCCGTCGCGGCGCTGTTCGCGTAGTTCGCCCCTGCCGTACCGCCATCGTTGACGCTGTAGTAGTGCGTCTTCGCGGCTTCGATCGCGGTCGAGGTCGACGTGGACAGCGACGTCATCGAACTGTTGGTCGAGCTGAGGCCCGTGGAAAGCGAGCCGATGCCGGTCGACGTCGAGGTGGACAGGGACAGGATCGTGCTGTTCGTGCTGCTCAGGCCGGTGGACAGCGAGCCGATGCTCGTCGAGGTCGACGTGGACAGCGAGGAGATCGAGCTGTTGGCCGATGACAGGCCTGTCGATGTCGAAGTCGACAGGGACGTGATCGAGCTGTTCGCGGACGACAGGCCCGTCGAAGTCGACGTCGACAACGAGGAGATCGAGCTGTTCGCCGATGACAGGCCAGTCGACGTCGAAGTCGACAGCGACGACACCGTGCTGTCGGTCGAGCTCAGGCCGGTCGACAACGAGCTGATGCCCGTCGAGGTTGACGTCGACAGCGACGAAATCGAGCTGTTGGCCGACGACAAGCCGGTCGACGTCGAAGTCGACAGCGACGACACCGTGCTATCCGTCGAGCTCAGGCCGGTCGACAACGAGCCGATGCCCGTCGAGGTTGACGTCGACAGCGAAGAAATCGAGCTGTTTGCCGACGACAACCCGGTCGACGTCGACGTCGACAGGGACGACACCGTGCTGTCGGTCGAGCTCAGGCCGGTCGAGGTCGACGTGGACAGCGAAGAAATCGAACTGTTGGCCGACGACAAGCCTGTCGATGTCGAGGTCGACAGCGACGACACCGTGCTGTTGGTCGAGCTCAGGCCGGTGGACAGTGAGTTGATGCCCGTCGAGGTTGACGTCGACAGCGAGGAGATCGAACTGTTGGCCGACGACAAGCCGGTCGACGTCGAAGTCGACAGCGATGCCACCGAGCTATTGGTCGAACTCAGCCCCGTTGACAACGAGCTGATGCCCGTCGAAGTCGACGTCGACAACGAGGAGATCGAGCTGTTTGCCGAGGACAAGCCGGTCGAGGTCGACGTAGACAGCGACGTAATCGAGCTGTTCGCCGACGACAGGCCCGTCGAGGTTGACGTGGACAGCGACGAAATCGAGCTATTCGCCGATGACAGACCGGTCGACGTGGATGTCGACAGCGACGACACCGTGCTATCTGTCGAGCTCAAGCCGGTCGACAACGAGTTGATGCCCGTCGAGGTCGACGTGGACAGCGAAGAAATCGAACTGTTGGCCGACGACAACCCGGTCGATGTCGACGTCGACAGCGACGACACCGTGCTATCGGTCGAGCTCAGGCCGGTCGACAGCGAACTGATGCCCGTCGAGGTCGACGTGGACAGCGAAGAAATCGAACTGTTGGCCGACGACAACCCGGTCGCTGTCGACGTCGACAGCGACGACACCGTGCTGTCGGTCGAGCTCAGGCCGGTCGACAACGAGCTGATGCCCGTCGAGGTCGACGTGGACAGCGAAGAAATCGAACTGTTGGCCGACGACAACCCGGTCGACGTCGACGTCGACAGCGACGACACCGTGCTATCGGTCGAACTCAGGCCGGTCGACAGCGAGTTGATGCCCGTTGAGGTCGACGTGGACAGCGAAGAGATCGAGCTGTTAGCCGACGACAAACCGGTCGATGTCGACGTCGACAGCGACGACACCGTGCTGTCGGTCGAGCTCAAGCCAGTGGACAGCGAGCTAATGCCCGTCGAAGTCGATGTGGACAACGACGAGATCGAACTGTTGGCCGATGACAGGCCGGTCGAGGTCGACGTCGACAGCGATGACAACGTGCTATCCGTCGAGCTCAGGCCGGTCGACAGCGAGCTGATGCCCGTTGAGGTCGACGTGGACAATGAAGAGATCAAGCTGTTAGCCGACGACAAGCCGGTCGACGTCGACGTCGACAGCGATGACACCGTGCTATCCGTCGAGCTCAGGCCGGTCGACAACGAGCTGATGCCCGTCGAAGTCGACGTGGACAACGAGGAGATCGAGCTATTGGCCGACGACAGGCCGGTCGATGTGGAAGTCGACAGCGACGTGATCGAGCTGTTCGCGGACGACAGGCCCGTCGATGTCGACGTCGACAGCGACGACACCGTGCTGTCGGTCGAGCTCAAGCCAGTGGACAGCGAGCTAATGCCCGTCGAAGTCGACGTGGACAACGAGGAGATCGAGCTATTGGCCGACGACAAGCCGGTCGATGTGGAAGTCGACAGCGACGTGATCGAGCTGTTCGCGGACGACAGGCCCGTCGACGTCGAAGTCGACAGCGACGACACCGTGCTGTCGGTCGAACTCAGACCAGTCGACAGTGAGCCGATGCCCGTTGAGGTCGACGTGGACAGCGAGGAGATCGAACTGTTGGCCGATGACAGGCCCGTCGAGGTCGAGGTCGACAGCGACGACACCGTGCTGTCGGTCGAGCTCAGGCCAGTCGACAACGAACTGATGCCCGTCGAAGTCGATGTGGACAACGAGGAGATCGAACTGTTGGCCGACGACAAGCCGGTCGACAACGAGCTGATGCCCGTCGAGGTCGACGTGGACAACGAGGAGATCGAACTGTTCGCTGACGACAAGCCGGTCGAGGTCGACGTGGACAGCGACGTAATCGAGCTATTCGCCGACGACAAGCCGGTCGACGTCGAAGTCGACAGCGACGACACCGTGCTGTCGGTCGAGCTCAGACCGGTGGACAACGAGGAGATCGAACTGTTAGCCGACGACAGGCCGGTCGACGTCGACGTGGACAGCGAAGAAATCGAGCTGTTGGCCGACGACAAGCCGGTCGACGTCGACGTCGACAGCGACGACACCGTGCTGTCGGTCGAGCTCAGGCCGGTCGACAACGAACTGATGCCCGTCGAAGTCGATGTGGACAACGAGGAGATCGAACTGTTGGCCGACGACAAGCCGGTCGACAGCGAGCTGATGCCCGTCGAGGTCGACGTGGACAACGAGGAGATCGAACTGTTAGCCGACGACAGGCCGGTCGACGTCGACGTGGACAGCGAAGAAATCGAGCTGTTGGCCGACGACAAGCCGGTCGACAACGAGCTGATGCCCGTCGAGGTCGACGTGGACAACGAGGAGATCGAACTGTTCGCTGACGACAAGCCGGTCGAGGTCGACGTGGACAGCGACGTAATCGAGCTATTCGCCGACGACAAGCCGGTCGACGTCGAAGTCGACAGCGACGACACCGTGCTGTCGGTCGAGCTCAGACCGGTGGACAACGAGGAGATGGAACTGTTAGCCGACGACAGGCCGGTCGACGTCGACGTGGACAGCGAAGAAATCGAGCTGTTGGCCGACGACAGACCGGTCGACGTCGAAGTCGACAGCGACGACACCGTGCTATTCGTCGAGCTCAGGCCGGTGGACAACGAGGAGATCGAACTGTTCGCCGACGACAAGCCCGTCGAGGTTGACGTGGACAGCGAAGAAATCGAACTGTTAGCCGACGACAAGCCCGTCGAGGTCGACGTCGACAACGACGAGATCGAACTATTCGCCGACGACAGCCCCGTCGACGTCGACGCGGACAGCGACGTGATCGAACTATTCGCCGACGACAAACCCGTCGACGTCGACGTGGACAACGACGTGATCGAGCTATTGGCCGACGACAACCCCGTCGAGGTCGACGTCGACAGCGACGACACCGTACTAACCGTCGAGCTCAAGCCAGTCGACAGCGAGCTGATCGAGCTGTTCGCCGACGACAGGCCTGTCGACGTGGACGTGGACAGCGAACCGATCGAGCTGTTCGCCGACGACAGGCCTGTCGACGTGGAGGTGGACAGCGAACCGATCGAGCTGTTCGCCGACGACAGGCCTGTCGACGTGGAGGTGGACAGCGAGGTAATCGAGCTATTCGCCGACGACAAGCCCGTCGACGTCGACGTCGACAGCGAGAACAATTGACTGCCGTTGACCGCGTCCGTACTGGTAGCGGAAATGGACCCCGCCCCAAGGTTGGTGATCTTGTAACCGGATACGCTGACGTTACTGCCATTCAGGATGATGTTTCCCGGTGCATACAGTTCGATCGACTGCCCCGGTATGGAGCCGGTGAGGCTCGGACTTGCTGTCGTGGCGTTGTTGACAGTGATCCATGTGGACGACGTGCTAGCAGCCGAATTGGCTCCAGGCCCCGCTGAAGTGCCGCCCATGAAAAGCACGTCGCTGCCAGTGACGCAACCCATGTTATAGCTGGTTTGCTCGCCCGTCGGAGTGTAGCCAGTGGTCGATGCATTGCCACAAACGACAAATGCAGCGGCATACACGGCCGACGGCGTGAAGAATCCCCCACCCACCAACACCACAGCAGCCAACACCCCCGCTACGGCGCTCGTCCCGCCAGCCCTTCGCCCTTTCGCAATTTCCGACGCGGCCACATAGGTACCCGTCTTCTCACACCAGACACTCTTGTAAATCTTGTTCATTTTGATCTCCCTGTTGTTCTGTCCGGCCGATCTGAATTCGCACCCAAAACAACTGCGGCTCTTGTGAAAGAAACACACTTCCCCACGGCCCCGCGGGGAAGTTCATCGCGGGCGACTTTTATGCCTCTGCACCCGGCACCCGCCCTTCGCCCGTCAGGCCGTTGCCGAAAATGTCGTGCAGTGCCATGCCGGCATAGCGCTATACGGCATGCCGAATGCTTATTTCATCGACTACTGACAAAGACACAAAAAGTGTTTGCTGCTGGAACGACCACGCTTGGCAATCGGCGACTCTCATCCCTGCCTTGCAGGCACGCCATTTCCATCGCGTGAAAATCACGAGAATTATTTCTATATATCTGGAAACGAATTAATCGTCTCGACGGGCAATCCCATCAAGCACGCGACAGCAGAGAAACTTGCCGCACGCTTCATTCCGAGAACATATATTTACTTCCCGACACCAACATCAATACCGATCTTCATTAAAAGATGGATCATGATCGAAACACCTCAGAGATCGGCAGCCCTTCATACCGTCACACTTGCCGGCGCAACACCTGGAAACATGCACACGCGACCTTCGTATCATCGTGAAAACCCGCGTACTCAATCGTCACGCTCGAAATTGGATATCTCAAACTGCTTTCGATCCTTATCGCGAATCCACTCGGGCGCGCGCCCTACCCCGGACCATGTCGCCCCGCTGACCGGATCGAAATAACGCGGCCGCCGTTTGGTCGCACGGCGCAGGATATCGACCGTAAAAATATCCTCAGGAGAAAATCCGAACTCACGGACGCAATATCTAATCTCGAGCAAAATCGCCTCGGCGGCCGCTCGCCGCTCTTCAGCAATTCGAGACTCCAGCTTCGCCATTTTCTCCAAATAACGCCGATGAGACTCCAGGTTGCGCATTTATATAATTACATCTCGTAAAACATAAAAATTAGCAACGTTCGAGTCGACAACACGAAAACATTCCGCCACCTGAACTCGCAGCCGCCCGACAATCTATATGGAACATGCTATATCGATGCCGAGTAGAGATTGACAACATTTGTCACACATCAATCGCACCCCAATATCCGTTCCGTTCATAAAAGTTGACAAAAAAAGCGCTCAAGAATGTCACTCTATTTCGCAAATCAATCCTGCCATCCGGCCATACAACGCCCAAGCAGAATATTTCAATTCACTTTCGCTTAAATCCGAAATACAGGCCGACCCATGCACGAGGGCATGCACGGATTTGAGCAACACGACAAAAATGGTGCCAATGAAAATTCTTGCCGTTGACGACGAGCCAGCACAGGCGGCGTTTATCCGCGATTCCCTGATCGGCGAAGGGTTCGATGTCCGAAGCGCCACCCGCGGCGCGGAAGCCATACGCCTCCTCGAAACCGATACCTTCAACCTGATCGTGCTCGACTGGAACTTGCCGGATATTTCCGGGCTGGAGGTCCTTGCCTGGATTCGCGCACGCGTCGGCAGAGACCTCCCCGTGTTGTTCCTGACGAATCGAGTGCGCGAAGAGCAACTTGTCGTTGCGCTTGATGCAGGCGCTGACGACTATATGGTCAAACCCGTCCGTCGCCATGAGTTGGTCGCAAGAGTCCGTGCGCTCCTGCGGCGGGCCTATCCGGTGAACTCGACGCCGACATCGATCAGCATCGGTCGCTATCGTCTGGATCTCCTGACCGAAACCGTATTCCTGAGTGACGAGCCGATCAAACTGACGTCGAGAGAATTCAACGTCGCCGTTGCGCTGTTTCAAAATTGCGGTCGCGCGATGCCACGCGACGCATTGATCAAGTCGATATGGGGGCGCCATAGCGACCACATTTCCCGGACGCTCGATACACACATCTATCGGGTGCGTTCCAAGCTGCGAATCGGCCCCGAGAACGGTGTTCGACTTCGCGCTGTCTACAATCACGGCTATCGGCTGGAGTTGCTCGATCCCAGCCCCCCGGACGATGCGGAATAGCGGCTTACCGCAACGCTCTCGACACTTGGCGCCGCGTACCCTCCGACGCCATTACAGCAACGACATAGGCGGTTCGAACTCAACACGCCTCAACGACCGATACGGCAGACGCCATACGCGATCGAGGAATCCAACTGCGAGCCGCAAGCAACCGGGACTGACTGCAGCGCGCCGTGATCATGATGCTGTCGCAGCTAGTTCGGCTGACCGGCAAGCACGGCGCGTCTGCAGTCAGGCGATCGTGCCACCGCGCAAGCCCTACGCCGGTTGCAAGATACAGCGGTCAGTAATCGACGTGCCCTTGACCATCGCTTCCCTCCCTTCGGGTACCGTCAACCTCCAGGCGAGTGCCGTGACGCTCAGAATTCGATACAGGGAATCTTTCATTTTTCAACCTCAAATCGGAAGCCACGAGTCGCATCGATCGCGACCGGGACTGGAGACGGCTCGAGCCATCGTTACCGAGCCGGCTCGCGCGACGGCGTGATGATCGACTTCGTCGAGCCCTGAATCAGTCGAGACGCAAGCGGCACGGGCTCACCATGTTTGGGGCGATCGGCAAGCCAGGCCACGCAGACAGCCAGTGCGATCGCGCTCCCCCACAATGTCAACAGAACACGCATCTTCACTTCACCTTCGCTGGCTTTGCCGCTTGCGCGATCTTTTCCTGCGGCTTCGGCGCCGTTTCCAGAACGATCACCAGTACCACGACAAGTCCGCAGATCAGCAGACCGCACATGCCGAATATCGCTCTATTCACGTCAGCGCCACCACTGCACCGTTGGTCCGAATGTGCCGATCGATCCGCACCGGGAAATCCACGTACGAACGCTCGAACCACGCGTCGAAGCGTCGACTCGATTCCAATGCCCAACGGCTGCCCCGACCTTTCGACGATGCCTGAACGCATCTCCCGTGGGGCCACCCGTTGTCCCCAAATAGGTTCGTCGTAGACTTCCATGGATGAGGCCAGATTTAATGTTCCACCCATTTTTTATTAGGAATACAGATAACATTACTCACGAATTTGACTCTGCCAAAGACATCGAAACATCGGCTGATTGGATCGGAATGCCGACGACCCATGCGCTGCGTCGAACAGTCACAACTGGCCAGCAGTCGCCCGACACGGTCGTCAGAAACGCCTGGAAGCCGTCATTCGGCATGATCCGGGTAGCCGTTCCGATTGTTCTACTTGCCAACTACTCACGCCGATACGCCTCACGCAACAGCAACATTTGACTTCATCTCCGTCGACGAAGTCGTGGCGGTGAACGCCAGCTCAGACAAGACGCGTTCGATTACTTCGGTCCAGTTTCCACGCGTGGCCTGAGTGAAGATTCGCATGCCGGGATACCACGGACTATCGTCGCGATCGCGCAACCAGCGCCAGCAGCCCGCGTACCGGTTCAGTAACCACACGCGCTTGCCGATGGCTGCGGCCAGGTGGGCGACCGCGGTGTCAACGGAAATGACAAGATCCAGCGTGTCGATGAGGGCCGCGGTATCGGCAAAATCCCTCACCTCGTGCATCCAGTCGACCACGTGTGGATACTTCTCGCGGGATAGCGCTTTCGAACTGTCATCCGCCTTCTGCAGGCTGATCCAGTGCGCGTGAGGCCACGCAAGCAATGGCGCCATCGTCTCCAGGTTGATACTACGCCGGCGATCATCGGGCGTGCCCGAATGCCCTCCCGCCCAGACCACCCCGATCCGTGGCAAGGTGCCTGGCCGCAACGTCGCCACTTTCAATGACCATTTTTGTGAACGCCGCCGATCGGCGTACAAATAAGGCAGGCCGGCGGGGATGTTGTCTACTCGCGTTCCGTAGGCCATCGGCAGCGACAGGAGCGGGCAATACCAGTCCCACCGAAGTGCGTTGAATGGCTTGTCGTCGAGCAGTGTCAGATTTGGCCACCGGGAGCAGAGCGAATCGGTCAGCAACCGGCGCAGCGGCTTCGGGCATAAGAAACCAACTGCCGTGAATTGCCGGAGTGCCATTTCGAGATATCGGCAAAATTGCAATGTATCGCCAAAGCCCTGCTCGGCCAGCACGAGCAGGCGGTTTTCGCCAGGCGGCAGCCCTTGCCCCAGCCACCGACGGATCGGCAGGGCCGGAGGCTTGACCCCGGCAGGCGAATCGTCCGCCTGCATGGTTGCCCACCGGTGTTCGAAATATGGCCAGGCTTCCCTATATTCACCGGCGCGAAGCAGTGCATATCCGAGATTGCCGTGGGCTGCGAGATTTCTGGGATCCAACTCGATTGCTCGACGATACGCATTGATCGCAAGGTCGGTCTCGCCTAACAGTCTGAGACACACTCCCATATTGGTATGGGCATCCGAACGTGCCGGATTTCGTTCGATCGTGCGTCGGCAAATATCGATGGCGTCTTCCGGCTTGTCGTCCAGCACCAAGGCCATACACAGGTTGTACAACAGCTTCGAAGTGTCGAGGTCCGGCTGGTGATCTTCGGCAAACGCCAGACCGCTTCGCGCGCTTGCTGCCGCCTGCTGAAACGCCTTCAATCGGACTTGCGCCACGCTCAGGCTGTTGTAGAAGACGGCGTTGGGAGACACGTCGATAGCCCGCTTGAACCAGTCCTCGGCCTCCTCGGCGTTGCCCAATGAAAAAGCGATCAGCCCTCTCAGATGCAGGACGTCACCGCTTGAGGGGTATGCCTTCAGAACGTCATTGACGAGATGAAGAGCAAGTTCAAATTGGCCAGCGTTATAAGCGTCAACGGACTTTTCATAGCACAACTGGACATCGTCGATACTCGATCCCATAGGAACTCCGATCAGCAACCCGCGGTAGCGAGCATTCCGCAGCACGACCCGGAATCAGAACATAGCCACTGGATATCCACCATCGAACAAATGCTGATTTCCCGCGCTGCGCGGCGCGCGCGTCGGAAACCCGCAATTTCCGCGGGGATCCTTCTAACGTCGACGTGTCAGGTCGAAGACAAGCGTGCCTCAGTGCTTGGCTAGACAAACAATATTCCGAGATCGGTTGTGCCCGAACGCGGACAAACGGCATCCCGCTCCGCTGAATCCCCGATGGGAAAAAAAGCCAAGCGCGAGCTTGGCGTCAAATCCGAGGGGAAGTGCTCCGGTAACAGAGCACTGACGATGGTACGCGTCCGCACACGGCGAGATTTGAACGATTGTCACATTCAGAAAGAGGGATCATTTGCGGCCTTCGGCGATCATCGTCACCGGCCTGCGAGAACCGGCCATTCAAAAGCAAGCGAACGATCGGCTCAACGACGGAAGCGCGCCTCGTCCGGAAGCCTCGCTTCGGCAACAAGGTCCGTCCGAATCTGAACGAGCCTCAACATCAACCGTCGGAACCCCGCACGAATACGACAAATAAACCCTTACAACGCAAACCCTGACGAACGGCCGCACGCACAGCCGGCGGGCTCGCACGGTTCGCGAATTTCACCCGGCCTGTTTGCGCACCGGGAAAGCACGGAGTTCGTGCGGCCGGTGACATCGCATAATGAACCTCAATAGCGACGCCGATTCCGTCCTCTGGAACGCGCCACTTGGCGCGCGCCGGATGTCTCTAGCGCCGCCCCTCGCTAATCTATCGATCCGCGTCAGACCATTCATTTTCATTACGCCGATATTTACGTTTCAATTCTCTGCTAAACGCGTAATACCCGCTGTCCGTAAGCCCTTGGATTACATTCAGTAATTTAATGCGAATCATTCTCGTTTACATTGACTTTCCCATTTGACACTCCTACGATGCGCCGCGTTGCGTTCATCTTCATGCTCCGGCCAATCGGCGCCGAGCGTCCGGACAGCGACCGACAAGCAGGATTCCACACTAAATAGAACCACGGATTTGATATGAAGTTTGCGTCGTCCCAGGGAGACAGCGTCCGCGCCCGGATGCGCCCCGCCGCCTGTGCGGCCATCCTCGCGTGCGCGTCGTTCGCGAGCGGCACGGCTTTCGCCGAAGTGCCGGTCGACGCGCAGCCCGAAGCACCCGAGGCCGACCTGGCGATCCAGGCGAAGCCGACCAACATGTGGACCGGCGTCTGGACCCGCCAGAACCTGCTCGGCGACATGGGCGGCATCCGCCCGTGGCTCGGCAAGTACGGCGCGACGCTGCAGATCACCGAAACCAGCGAATACCTCGCGAACCTGCGCGGCGGCCTGAACCGCGGCGGTGCCTACGACGGACTGACGACAGCCACGTTGACGGTCGACACGCAGAAAGCGATCGGCTTGGCCGGCGGCACCTTCAACGTCAGCGCGCTGCAGATCCACGGCACCAACCTGAGTGCACGGAACCTCGGCACGCTCAATACCGCGAGCGGCATCGAGGCGCAGGGCACGACGCGCCTGTGGGAGCTGTGGTACCAGCAGTCGTTCCTCGACAAGCGCGTCGACGTGAAGATCGGCCAGCAGAGCCTGGACCAGGAATTCATGGTCAGCACGTATGCGAACACGTTCGTCAACACGATGTTCGGCTGGCCCGCACTGCCTTCGTACGACCTGCCCAACGGCGGTCCCGCGTACCCGCTCGCCGGCCTCGGCATGCGCGTGCGCGCGCAGATCACGCCGAAGCTCACTGCGCTCGCAGGCGTGTTCGACGGCGATCCGCTCGGCAACAACCCGAGCAACCTCAGCGGCACCAACTTCAACCTGCACAACGGCGCGCTCTACATCGGCGAGCTGCAGTACGCGCTGAACCAGCCGGCCGACGGCGAAATGGACACCGGCCGCTCGAACGGGCTGCCGGGCACCTACAAGATCGGCGTCTGGTATCACAACGGCCGCTTCGCGGACCAGAACGTGGGCACCGACGGATTGTCGCTCTCGGATCCCGCATCGAACGGCGACGCGCAGCAACACCACGGCAACTACAGCTTCTACGCGGTGGCCGACCAGATGATCTGGCGCCCCGACCCGAGCGGCGCGAAAAGCCTCGGCGTGTTCGCACGCGTGATGGGTGCGCCGGGCGACCGCAACCTGGTGAGCTTCTCGGCCAACGCAGGGATCGTGCTGAAGGCGCCGTTCGAAGGCCGCGACAACGACAGCGTCGGCCTCGGCGTCACGTACATCCAGGTCGGCAGCCACGTGACCGACCTCGACCAGGCCGCGCGGACGTTCGCGACCGGCCCGTACGGCGTGCGCACCCGCGAGACGACGCTCGAGGCGACCTACCAGTACCAGGTCAACCCGTGGTGGATCGTCCAGGCCGACGCGCAGTACACGTTCAACGCCGGCGCCGGCCAGAACCCGAGCGACGCGACCCAGCCGCTGCGCAACACGTTCGTGCTCGGCGCGCGTACGACGATCACGTTCTGAGCGACGCGCCCACGCTGCCCATTTTTCGCGCGCCGCCCGGACGGCGCGCTCCCCAGGAGACTCACATGAATCCATCCGCCCCGCTTCGCCGCCTCGCGACGGGCGCACTGGCCGCCGCCGCACTGACGGCCGCCGCCGGCGCGCTGGCCGAGCCGCAAGGTTTCCTCGAAACGCTGCATCGCCACATCACGCTCGTCAACACGGTGCCGGACAACGGCGACCAGAACCCGTACGCGATCGCGGTCGCGCCGGTGTCGGCCGGCACGATCCAGGCGGGCGACGTGCTCGTCGACAACTTCAACAACTCGGCGAACCTGCAAGGCACCGGCAGCACGATCGTCAACTACCGCCCGTCGACGAAGCAGCTGAGCCTGTTCGCGTCGATCCCGCGCGACCTGAAGGCGTGCCCGGGCGGCGTCGGCCTGTCGACGGCGATGACGATGCTGAAATCCGGCTGGGTGATCGTCGGCAGCACGCCGAGCAACGACGGCACGACCAACACCAAGGGCGCCGGCTGCCTGATCGTGCTCGATCCGCAAGGCAAGATCGCCTCGACGTGGTCGACGCCGAACATCAACGACCCGTGGGGCAACATGGCCGTGGTCGACCGCGGCGACAGCGCGACGCTGTTCGTCAGCATGGCCGGCTTCGGCGTCGGCGGCGCGGACGGCAATCCGCCCGTCTACAAGCAGGCGACCGTGCTGCGTCTCGACCTCGACGTGCCGGCGGGCAAGCCGCCCGTGATCAAGCAGGAAACGGTCGTCGCGAGCGGCCTCGGCGCGCAGGCCGACAAGGGCGTGTTCCTGGTCGGCCCGACCGGCCTCGCGCTGTCCGGCGACCAGAAGAAGCTGTACGTGTCGGACGCGATCGGCAACCGCATCGTCGAGATCGACGACCCGCTCACGCGCGACACCAGCGCGGGCGTCGGCCGCCAGGTCACCGCCGACGGCTTCCTGCGCCGCCCGCTCGCGCTCGCGACCGCACCGAACGGCCACCTGCTCGCGACCAACGCGCAGAACGGCCAGGTCGTGGAGATCGACCCGGTCGCCGGCAAGCAGATCTACGCGCGCTGGATCAATACCGACAAGGCGCAGACGCCCCCCGGCAACGGCAACCTGTTCGGCATCGCCATGACGCCGGAAGGCGACGGCTTCTACTACGTCGCGGACGACGTGAACACGCTGTTGCTCGCGAAGTAACGGAGGCCACCATGTCAGACGATTCCAAGCAGCCGCCACGCCCCGCGCGGCGCGGCTTCCTGAAGGCGGGCGGCGCCGCGGTGGCCGCCGGCCTCGCGGCGGCGTCGATCCCGGCCGCGAAGGCCGCGGATGCGCCCGCCACCGCACCCGCACCCGCACCCGCATCCGCATCCGCATCCGCGCACGACGCCGTCGAGCCGTTCTACGGCCAGCACCAGAGCGGCATCGCGACGCCGCAGCAGCGCCACGCATATTTCGCGGCGCTCGACCTGACGACGGCCCAGCGCGCGGACGTCATCGCGCTGCTGAAGACCTGGACCGAAGCCGCCGCGCGGATGACGCGCGGCGACACCGCGCTGCCGCTCGCCGCGACGGGCGGCGACGAAGTCGCGCCAGCCGACGGGGGCGACGCGCTCGGCCTCGGCCCCGCGCGCCTGACGCTGACGTTCGGCTTCGGCCCCGGCCTGTTCGCGCTCGCCGGCAAGGACCGCTACGGCCTCGCGAAGCATCGCCCCGCCGCGCTCGTCGACCTGCCGCGTTTCAACGGCGACCAGTTGTTGCCCGAGAAGACCGGCGGCGACCTGTTCATCCAGGCGTGCGCGGACGACGCGCAGGTCGCGTTCCACGCGGTGCGCCAGCTCGTGCGCCTCGGCGCGAAGGCGACGCAGATGCGCTGGGGCCAGGCCGGCTTCACGTCGGGCAAGCCCGGCGAGACGCCGCGCAACCTGATGGGCTTCAAGGACGGCACGATGAATCCGCCGATGTCCGATCCGGCGGCGATGAACGAATTCGTGTGGGCCGGCAGCGAAGGCCCGGCCTGGATGAACGGCGGCACCTACACGGTCGTGCGCCGGATCCGCATCACGCTCGAGCATTGGGACAACACGGAGCTCGGCTTCCAGGAGCAGGTGGTCGGCCGTCACAAGTACAGCGGCGCGCCGCTCGGCCAGAAGAACGAGTTCGAGGCACTCGATCTCGATGCGACCGACAAGGACGGCAACCCGGTGATCCCCGACAACTCGCACGCGCGCCTCGCGTCGCCGCAGTTGAACAACGGCGCGCAGATCCTGCGCCGCGCGTACTCGTACAACGACAGCACGAACTTCTACATCGAGCGCTGGCCGCCGTGGCGCCAGCAGACCGAGTACGACGCGGGGCTGATGTTCGTCGCGCACCAGCGCGACCCGCGCAAGGGCTTCATTCCGATCAACGAGAAGCTCTCGAAAATGGACATCATGAACCAGTTCACCACGCACGTCGGCAGCGCGATCTTCGCGTGCCCGCCGGGCGCGCAACCGGGTTCGTACATCGGCGCCGCGCTGTTCGAGGCATGACGACGCACAACGCAAGCCAACGCATATCTTCCCGGCGCGTCCGGGTGCAACCTGTCAGAAACCACATGAATACTTCACCCGTTAGCCGCCCGCTGCGGCACCTGATTTCCGCGGCGGCCGCCGCGCTGATGCTGACCGGCGCACTGCACGCCGCGCGCGCACACGCCGCGACGCTCACGCTGTACAACGCGCAGCACGAGCAGGTCGTCAACCAGCTCGTCAAGGACTTCGAAGCACAAAGCGGCATCACCGTGAAGGTGCGCTCGGGCGAGGGCCCCGCGCTTGCCGCGCAGCTCGTCGCGGAAGGCGACCGCACGCCGGCCGACGTGTACTTCACCGAGAACTCGCCGGAACTCGTGCTGCTCGACCGCAAGGGCCTGTTCGCGAAGACCGACGGCGCCACGCTGCAATCGGTGCCCGCGCGCTTCAACCCGGCGGACGGCAACTGGGTCGGCGTGCTCGCGCGCGAGAACGTGCTCGTCTACAACACCGCGAAAATCCAGCCGCAGCAACTGCCCGCATCGCTGCTCGATCTGGCGAAGCCCGAATGGAAGGGCAAGGTCGGCGTCGCGCCGAGCGATGCCGACTTCCTGCCGCTCGTGAGCGCGGTGCTCGCGCTGCACGGAGAAGCCGCGACGCTGCAATGGCTGAAGGGCCTGAAGGCCAACGCGCAGATCTTCGACGACGACGAAGGCGTGACGGCGGCCGTCAACCGCGGCGGCGTGCTGACCGGCATCATCAACAACTACTACTGGGACCGCCTGCACGCCGAGCTCGGCGACAAGTCGACCCGCAGCGCGATCTACCATTTCGGCAAAGGCGACGTCGGCGGCGCCGTCAACGTATCGGGCGCCGCGGTGCTGAAGGCATCGAAGCACCAGCCGGAAGCGCAGAAGTTCGTCGCGTATCTCGTCAGCGAGCGTGCGCAGAAACTGATGGCCGGCGGCCATATCAGCTTCGAGTATCCGCTGCATCCGGGCGTCGCGCCCGATCCGATCCTGAAGCCGTTCAACGAACTGAGCCCGCCGGCGCTGACGTTCGAACAGCTCGGCGACGACAGCCAGGCCGGCAAGCTGCTGCGCCAGGCAGGCCTGCTCTGACCATGAGCGACGCCGTGTCCCGCACGGCGAGCACCGCGCGCGACGGCGAGCGCACCGCGACACGGCGGCGCCCGTCGCGCGCGCTCGTTGCCGCAGCCGCGTGCGGGCCGCTCGCGATCCTGCTGCCGCTCGGCTTCACGCTGTACCGCGCGGCCACCTTCGGCATCGACGATGCGATCGAGCTGCTGTGGCGCCCGCTCGTCGGTGAACTGCTGGTCAACACGCTGTCGATCACGCTCGCCGCGACCCTCGCGTGCGCGCTGCTCGGCACGGCGCTCGCGTGGTTCATCGAGCGCACCGACCTGCCCGCCCGGCCGCTGTGGACCGCGCTCGCGGCCGCGCCGCTCGCGGTGCCGCCATTCATCACGAGCTATGCGTGGGTGTCGCTGAGCCTCGACCTGCAGGATTTCCTCGGCGCGCTGATCGTGCTGACTTCCGCGTACTTCCCGCTCGTCTACCTGCCGGTGGCCGCCGCGCTGCGCGAGCTCGACCCCGCGCTGGAGGAAAGCGCGCGCACGCTCGGCTGCTCGCCGTGGCATACCTTCTTTCGCGTCGTGCTGCCGCAGTTGCGCCCCGCGCTGTGCGGCGGGATGCTGCTCGTCGCGCTCGGCGTGCTGTCCGAGTTCGGCGCATTCCAGCTGCTGCGCTTTCGCACGTTCACGACCGAGATCTATGCGGAATACCGCACCGCGTTCGACGGCGGCGGCGCATCGCTGCTCGGCTGCGTGCTGATCGCGCTGTGCCTGCTGTGCCTCGCGATCGAGGCACGCGCTCGCGGCCATGCGCGTTACGGTCATACGCACCGCGCCGCACGCCGCGTCGCGATGCGTTATCCGCTCGGCCCTCTGCGTGGCCCCGTCACCGTCGCGTTCGCCGCACTCGCAGCGGCGACGCTCGGCGTGCCGCTCGCGATGATCGGCTACTGGCTCACGCAACAGGGCGCGGCCGCCGTCACGCCAGCCGACGTGTCGCCCGAGCTGCTGTGGCAGGCCACGCTTGCGTCGTCCGGCTATGGCCTGATGGCGGCAGCCGTCACGACGCTGCTCGCGCTGCCGCTCGCGTTCCTGCTGGTCCGTTATCCGGGCCGCGTCGCGACACTCCTCGAGCGCACCGCGATGACCGTGCAGGGCGTGCCTGGCATCGTCGTCGCGCTGGCGATCGTGTCGATCACGGTGCGGCTGCTGCAGCCGCTCTACCAGAGCGCACCGGCGCTCGTCGCCGCCTACGCGATCCTGTTCCTGCCGCTCGCGGTCGTCAGCGTGCGCGCCGCGCTGTCGCACGTGCAGGTCCGGCTCGAGGAAACCGCGCGCTCGCTGGGCCTCGGCTGGCGCGCGACACTCACGCGCGTGGTGCTGCCGCTCGCGGCGCCCGGCCTCGGCGCGGCCGCGACGATGGTGTTCGTCTCGGTCGTGACGGAACTCAACGCGACGCTGCTGCTGTCGCCGATCGGCACCCGCACGCTCGCGACGCAGGTGTGGAGCGATACGGCGACGCTTGCGTTCGCCGCCGCGGCACCCTATGCGGCGCTGCTCGTCGCGCTGTCGCTCGGCGCATCGGGACTGCTGTTCCTGCTGCTCGGCCGCGCGTCGGTGCGCGACTGAGCGCCGCCCTTTTTCCCCGGAACCGCCCATGAGCGAACTACGCATCCACGGCCTGTCGAAATCGTTCGGATCGCATACCGTCCTGCACGACATCGACCTCACGGTGCGACGCGGCTCGCGCCTCGCGCTGCTCGGCCCGTCCGGCAGCGGCAAGACCACCCTGCTGCGCGTGCTGTGCGGCTTCGAGCGCGCCGAGCGCGGCACCGTCGAAATCGATGGCCGCCGCGTGGCCGCGCCCGACGTGCACCTGCCGCCCGAACAGCGGCGGATCGGCTACGTGCCGCAGGAAGGCGCGCTGTTTCCACATCTGTCGGTGGCCGACAACATTGCGTTCGGTCTGCCGCGCGCGGCGCGGCGGCGCCATCTTCGCGTCGACGAACTGCTCGAGATGGTCGGGCTGCCCGCGTCGTATGCGAGCCGTGCGCCGCAGCAGCTGTCCGGCGGACAGCAGCAGCGCGTCGCGCTGGCTCGCGCGCTCGCACCCGAGCCGTCGCTCGTGATCCTCGACGAACCGTTCTCCGCGCTCGACACGTCGCTGCGCCACGAAACCCGCAGCGCGGTCGCGGATGCGCTCGCGGCAGCAGGCGCGACATCGGTGCTCGTCACGCACGACCAGCCCGAGGCGATGACGCTCGGCGACGAAGTGGCGGTGATGTGGCACGGTCGGCTCGTGCAGACGGCCGCACCGCAGACGCTGTACCGGCAGCCCGTCACGCGCGACGTCGCGTCGTTCGTCGGGCAGGCCGTGCTGCTCGCCGGTCACGTGCGCGGCACGCACATCGCCTGCGCGCTCGGTGAACTGCCGCTCGTCGCGCCGCTGCCGGACGGGCCGGCCGATGCGATGCTGCGCCCCGAGCAGATCGGCATCGTGCCCGTCACGCACGCCGACGCGGCGCGCGGCCATACGGCGCGCGTCGAAGCCGCACAGTTCGCGGGCCAGGACGCCGACGTGCTCGTGCGCCTCGATGCCGATCTCGATGGACTCGTGCGCGTACGCGTGCCGGGACACCGGTGCCCGGCCGTCGGCGAACGCGTCGCATTGGTGGTGGATGGCGCGGTGATGGCGTACGCGCGCTGAGCGGCGCGGCCCGCCGTTGCGCGCTTTTACTCGCGTTCACACGCGTTCAGGCATCGGCGCAGCCCGCATCCGACAACGGCCGGAACGTCCGGCCCTCCGTCTCGACCGCCGCGCCCAGCAGCCGCGCGAGCCCCTTCGCACCTGCACGCATCACGACGTCGTGGTTCCAACGGAACAGCGGGCGGCCGAACGGCTCCAGCCGGTTCATCCAGCGCGCGTGCGTGCGGATGTGCCAGTCGTAGCGCACGATCGTACGTGCGCCGTCGGCAACGAACGACCAGCATCCGTCACCTTCGATCGCGCCGCTCGCGCGGCCTTCGAGCGCATGCGGCGGCTCGACGCGTCGCACGCGCATGTCGAAGGTCAGCCGGTACGGCAGCGCCCCCTTCCACGTGTACCGGTGCAGCGCGCCGACGCCGCGCGCATCGCCCGGTTCGATCTCGACGGTACGCACGGCGCCCTTCCACCAGCCGGGCCAGCGGTCGACCTGGTAGATCGCGTCCCACACCACCGCGAGCGGCGCGTCCACGCGCCAGATCGTCGAGAACCGGTATTCCGCCATGCAGCCTCCGGCATGCCCGTCAGGGGCAGGAGTCAGCGCACCGTTCAGGGCGCGAAGAAGCGTTCGGGAAACGCGACGTCGATCTCGATGTCGTCGAGCGTCACGGTTTCGAGCGGCACGTCGTCATCGTCCGCGAAGCTGACGACCTTCAGCGGAAAGCCGTCCTCGGTATCCAGCCACAACCGGTAGCGATGCACGCCGTCGACCGCATGTGCAGGCGCGCCCGTGACCGACACGCGCAGCGCGGTCCGGCCGCCGACGGCCTCCTCGCCTTCGGTCACCGTCGCGCCGCCTTCCTGCAGCGCATGGACGTTGCGCAGCAGTTCGCCGACGTCTGACCGGTCGACCCGGTGGCCGCTGCGGTCGCGCACGAGCGGATTGGACGGCGACAGCGTCAGCGCGGGCGGCGCATGCGCGCCGAACGGGCGCAGCCGCACCTTGCCGTCGCCGGGATCGTACGCGAGCACCGCGCCGTGATGCGGCGACACGAAATCCATCCGGACGAAGCCCGGTTTCAGGTACGCGTAACGGATTTCCGTCCGTTCGCCGCTGCGCGCGGACGAGCGGATCGTCGCGCGGTACGAGCGGACGTGGTCGAAATGCGCCTGCGCAACGGTCACGGGATCGGCGGTCATGCTCGCTCCTATCAGGCTCGCGGCCAGCAACGCGGCGATCACGGCGCCGCCTCGACATCGATCACGCCTTCCACCCCGCGCTCGCGACGGCTCCTGAAAAATAGCAGCCGATGCGTGCAATAGTAGGCGAACCGGCCCGGCTGTGCCGGCATGAAGCGAAACGTCTTCGGCGTCGTGCCGAGTTCGGTGTGCACCGCGATGCCGGCCTGCGGCGCATCGATCTCGAAGCTGTGCGGCAGCAGGCCGGGCTCGGCCGACACGGTCTGCTCGACCGGCACGTGCGCATGCACGATCACGTGGTTCGGCCGGAAGAAATAGCTGCCGCCGACAGCGCGGGCGCGACGCCCGGCAGCGGGAACAGCGCCTGCAGTGCATCGCGCTGCGTCCGGTAGCGCGACAAAAGAAAAGCCGCACCCCAAAAAGACAACGCGGCATGACATTCCTGTCATGCCGCGTTGCGCGACCCGTTGCGCACGGTGGCCAATCGGGCGCCGCCGTGCGTGTCCGGCCGGTTACCTCGGCAGTGCGCCCGTCAGCGACTGGAGCAGCGACGACACCGGTGCGAGCGGGTTGCCCGGCGCGCTGTTGCCCGAGTGCGGCGTGACCGACAGGCCCGGCGCGGAGCCGAGTGCCGTGCCCACCGTCGTGCCGACCGCGTTGACGACCGTCGCCGTCGCGTTGGCGCCCGTCGTCAGCAGCGAGCCGACTGCACCCGCCGTGCCGCCGGCCGCGTTCGCGCCCGAGCCGAGCAGGCTGCCGCCCGCCGCTGCCGTCGAACCGGCCGCGCCCGACAGCGCGCCGGCCGCCTGCCCGAGGGCCACCGGACCATTCGCGAGTGCGCCCGTCACCGAACCGAGTGCGCCGGTCAGTGCGCCGGCCGGGTTGCTGCCGCCCGTCAGGCCGCTCACGAGGTTCGTGATCGGCGCGATCGGGTTGTTGCCCGCTGCGCCCGACAACGTGCCGACGACCTGGTTCACGACACCTTGCACCGGCGCCAGCGGGTTCGAGCCGCCGAGGTTGCCGAGCGTACCGACAACCTGGGTCACGACGCCCTGCACCGGCGCCAGCGGGTTCGAGCCGCCAAGGTTGCCGAGTGCGCCCACGACGGAGCCGACCGCATTACCCAGTGCGTTCGTGGCCGTGCCGACCGCGTTGCTGTTGCCGAGCGTGCCGACGACCTGGTTCACGACGCCTTGCACCGGCGCCAGCGGGTTCGAGCCGCCAAGGTTGCCGAGTGCGCCCGTCACCGAGCCGAGCGCGCCGGTCAGCGCGCCGGCTGCGTTGCCGCCCGTCGGCAGCGCGTTCTGCAGGCCGTTGACGAGGTTCGTGATCGGCGTGATCGGGCTGCCGCCACCGGCGCCGGACAGCGTGCCGACCACCTGGTTCACGACGCCTTGCACCGGCGCCAGCGGATTCGAGCCGCCGAGTGCCCCCGTCACCGAGTTCAGCGCGTTCGTCAGCCCACCGGCCGGATCGTTGCCGAGCGTGCCCGCGAGTTGCGTGACGACACCTTGCACCGGTGCGAGCGGGCTCCCCGCGCCGCCGACGTTGCCGAGCGTGCCCGTGATCGTGTTGACGGCATTGCTCAGCGCGCCGGCCGGGTTGCCGCTGCCGAGCGTACCCGTGACCTGGTCGACGACATTCTGGATCGGCGCCAGCGGGTTCGAGCCGCCACCGATGCCGCCCAGAGCGCCCGTTACCGTGCCGAGTGCGCCGGTCAGTGCGCGTGCCGGGTTGCCACCGCCGAGCGCGCCGGTGACCTGATTCACGACGCCTTGGACCGGCGCCAGCGGGTTCGAGCCGCCGCCGATACCGCCAAGCGCACCCGTCACTTGATTGACGACACCTTGAACCGGCGCCAGCGGGTTCGAGCCACCACCGATGCCGCCCAGTGCGCCCGTCACCGTGCCGAGTGCACCCGTCAACGCGCCAGCCGGGTTACCGCTACCGAGCGCGCCCGTCACTTGATTGACGACGCCTTGGACCGGCGCCAGCGGGTTCGAACCGCCGCCGATACCGCCCAGCGCGCCCGTCACCGTACCGAGTGCACCCGTCAACGCGCCAGCCGGGTTACCACCACCGAGCGCACCCGTGACCTGATTCACGACACCTTGTACCGGTGCCAGCGGATTCGAACCGCCGCCGATACCGCCAAGCGCGCCCGTTGCGGTACCGAGTGCATTGCTTAGCGTCCCGGTTGCCGTGTTCAGCGCGCCAGTCAGCGCACCCGCCGGATTGCCGCCGCTCAGGGCGCCCGTCACTTGGTTCACGACGCCCTGCACCGGCGCCAGCGGATCCGCGCCGCCACCGATAGCGCCCAATGCGCCCAGTGCCCCCGTCACGTTGCCGATCGCACCGGTCACCGTGCCTGCCGGATTGCCCGCACCGAGTTCACCCGCCACCGTACCGAGTGCGCCCGTCAATGCACTAGCCGGGTTGCCGTTGTTGAGGGCCGTCGTGACTTGATTGACGACGCCTTGAACCGCCCCCAGCGGGTACGAACCACCGCCGATACCACCCAGTGCGCCCGTCACCGTACCGAGTGCGCCGGTCAGTGCGCCCGCCGGGTTGCCGCCACCGAGCGCGCCCGTCACTTGATTCACAACACCTTGAACCGGCGCCAGCGGGTTCGAGCCACCACCGATGCCACCCAGTGCGCCCGTCACCGTGCCGAGCGCCCCCGTCAACGCGCCTGCCGGGTTGCCGCCACCGAGCGCGCCCGTGACCTGATTCACTACGCCTTGGACCGGCGCCAGCGGGTTCGAGCCACCGCCGATGCCACCCAGTGCGCCCGTCACCGTGCCGAGCGCCCCCGTCAACGCGCCTGCCGGGTTGCCGCCACCGAGCGCGCCCGTCACTTGATTCACGACACCTTGAACCGGCGCCAGCGGGTTCGAGCCGCCGCCGACACCGCCCAATGCACCCGTCACCGTACCGACTGCACCCGTCAACGCGCCTGCCGGGTTGCCGCCACCCAGCGCACCCGTCACTTGATTCACGACACCTTGTACCGGCGCCAGCGGGTTCGAGCCACCGCCGATGCCACCCAGTGCGCCCGTCACCGTACCGACTGCACCCGTCAACGCGCCCGCCGGGTTGCCGCCACCGAGCGCGCCCGTCACTTGATTGACGACGCCTTGAACCGGCGCCAGCGGGTTCGACCCACCGCCGACACCGCCCAGTGCGCCCGTCACCGTGCCGACTGCACCCGTCAACGCGCCCGCCGGGTTGCCGCCACCGAGCGCGCCCGTCACTTGATTGACGACGCCTTGAACCGGCGCCAGCGGGTTCGACCCACCGCCGACACCACCCAGTGCCCCCGTTACCGTGCCAACCGCATTGCTCAGCGTCCCCGTCGCCGTATTCAGCGCACCGGTCAACGCACCCGCCGCGTTGCCGCCGCTCAGCGCGCCCGTCACCTGATTCAGCACGCCCTGGACCGGCGCGAGCGGCTGCACCGTGCCGCCGCCACCACCGAGTGCGCCCGTCACCGCCCCCACTGCGCCCGACAGTACCTGGCCGGGATCGCCAAGCGACGTCTGGATCGCGCCCGCCCCGCCTGCCGCCACGGTGACCGAGCCCAGCGGCGACGTACCCGTCGCGACCAACCCGACCGACACGCTGTTCGTCGGCGGGTTGACGATCACTTGCGGAATCGGCAGCGAATCAAGTGCCCCCGCCATCGCGGAACCCGAAGCCAGCACCCCGAACACCGTCGCGACCGACAGCGCCACACCCGTCAATTTCAGATTGTGTCCCATCTTTATTTTCCCCATCTCGGTTGGCACAACGTTGATAAAGCATGGGGACGGATTGCACGAAGTGTGCCAATTCAAAAAACAGGATTGATTCGTCTGCCTATTGGCGGGCAATAACGCTTTTTTAATCGATTTCAGACGAAATACACGGCCCGGACACCGCAATCATCTGACGAAAAAACGCCGACGAAGCGCGGATGTAACGTAACGTTTGCGAGCCCCGCGGTAACGTGTTCCGGTACATTCCGCGTAACACCGGAACACCCGCCACGACGGCATGCCGCACCGTCATCAGCGACCGCCTATTACGCATTTCAGCAATATGAAAATGCATTGATAAATCGCCGATTTGCTTATTTTCTTTATTTCGCGATTATCTTTCTTGCCGATTACGCAGATGATTTCCGATCGCGCGATTTCCGGTCATTCGGATGGCAGATTGAAACATTGTGAAAACCGGCGCACGTGACGCGGCGCGCGCCGCCGGATCAGCCGAAGCGCGCGGGCCGGTACGGACGGGGATCGATATAGGTCGGCGCGCCCGTCATCATTTCGGCGAGCAGGCGTCCGGTTGCGGGGCCGAGCGTGAGCCCGTGATGACAATGGCCGAATGCGAACCACAGGTGGCGATGGCGAGGCGCGGGCCCGATCACCGGGCGCATGTCGGGCGTGCACGGCCGCATCCCGAGCCACGGCTCGGGATCGAGCCGCTCGCCGATGCCGAACGCATCGCGCGCCAGCGGCTCGGCGCGCGCGAGCTGCACGCCGGTCGGCGGTGCGCCGCGCAGCGCGATCTCGACGCCCGTCGTGAGCCGCAGGCGGCCGCCTTCCATCGGCGCGACGACGAAACCTGCCTCGGTATCGCACACGGGCACATTCAACGGCGCGCGCGTCGGCCGGTAATGCATGTGATAGCCGCGCTTCGCGCGCAGCGGAATCCGGTAGCCGAGCGGCGCGAAGACGTGATCGGACCACGGCCCGAGCGCAACCACGGCCGAGCGCGCCGAAATCGGCCCGTGTTCGGTGCCGACCTGCCAGCCGCCATCCACCTGCACGAGCGTCCTGGCATCGCCCAGCGCGAACCTGCCGCCGTCGCGCTCGAACAGCCGCGCGTAGGCCTTGGTCAGCCCGCCCGGGCTCGACACGGTCTTCGGGTCCTGCCAGTGGAATGCGCCGCAGAACGCGTCACTGATACCAGGCTCGCGTGCCCGCAACGCATGGGCGTCGAGCACGGTCATTCGCAGCCCGTGCGCGTCGGCCACGCGCTGCTGAGCACGGGCTTCCGCATCGAACAGCGCGGGCGAACGGAACGCCTCGATCCACCCGCCGTCGTGCACGAGCGGCTGGGCATCGGTGCGCGCGAGCAGCGCGTCGTGCTCCACGACGCTCGCCGCGACGAGCGGCAGCAGGTCGCGCGCGGCGGCCGCGAGCCGCTGCGGCGACGATTCGCGCCAGAAGCGCGCGAGCCAGCCCGCATAGGCGGGCAGCGCGCGGTAGTCCCAGTAGAGATCGACCGAGCGGTTGCGCGCATAGCGCAGCAGCGTGCCGAGCCGGCGCGGAAACGCGTACGGCACGACCGACGAGCGCTCGATCAGCCCCGCATTGCCGTGGCTCGTTTCCTCGCCGGGCGCGCGCCGGTCGACCAGCGCGACGCGCAGCCCGCGATCCTGCAGATGCAGCGCCGACGACACGCCGACGATGCCGGCCCCCAGAACGATGACGTCGAAATCCATGGTTCCCCGTACTGCGTCGAGATTCGATGCGACACGCGCCGGCGCGGCGGCCGGCGCGCGGCGGTGATTACTTCGCGACGATGTCGCGCTTGAAGTACTTCCGCGACAGCGCGCTGAGCGTGCCGTCCTTCTTCAGCGCGTCGAGCGCGCCGACGATCCTCGCCTGCAGTGCCTTGTCGTTCTTGCGCATCCCGAAGCCCGTGCCCTCGCCGAGCGTCGCCGGATCCTTCAGCGGCTCGCCGACGATCTGGTAGTCGCGGCCGGCCGGCTTGTCGAGGAAACCGTCCTGCGCGGTCTGCGCTTCCTGCACGGCCGCGTCGAGGCGCCCCGCGACGAGATCGGCGTAGATCTGGTCCTGATCCTGGTACGACACGACGGCCACGCCCGCATCGGCCCAGTGCGCCTTCAGGAAATCCTCCTGCGACGAGCCCTGCAGCACGCCGACGTGCTTGCCGCGCAGGCTCGCGACGTCGGGCCGCAGCGGCGAGCCGTGCTTCGCGATCATCACGATCGGCACCACGTAGATCGCCGGCGTGAAATCGATGCTCTGCCGACGCTTCGACGTGATGTTCATCGCCGAGTCGATCGCGTCGAACTTGCGCGCCTGCAGCGCCGGGATCAGGCCGTCGAACGCATTCTCGACCCACACGCATTTCATGTTCAGCTTCGCGCACACCGCGTTGCCGATGTCGACGTCGAAACCCTGCAACTGGCCGGCCGGCGTCTTGCTCTCGAACGGCGGATAGGCGGCTTCGATCCCGAAGCGCAACGTGGTCTGTTCCGCATGGGCCGTGACGGCCGCGCAGGCAAGCGCCGCAACGGCGCAAAGGGAGAGCTTCCAGTTCATGACGGTCCTTCCGTTCCGGATTGAGGCGATGAAGATCGGTACACGACGGCCCCGGCCGCGCGCCGGGTCGGCATTCGAAGCAGGCGGCCGCCACGCGGCGACGCGTCGTGTCCTGCACGCGAAATATAGACTCAAAGTCTACTATAGACTATAGGGGATACGAGAATCGCGCCCGATACGCGACGTCAAAAATTCGCCGCACGCCAGAAATTTCCTTGATTTACCGGCGTTTTTTCCGAACCACGCGACGATACGAAGTCTCGAAAAGAAAAATTATCCCGATTTCGTTTGTCTATATTAGACTTTTCGTCCATCACAAACATTGCCGGGCACCGTCGATCGAGACTGTCCTGTCCGGCCCCGACCGGAGATGTCCGCATGACGCAAACCGCCCCGACCCTGCCGCTGACCGTCGACGAAGCCGCGGTGCGCGCGGCCCTGCCGTCGCTCGACGTGCTCGGCACGCTGCGCAGCATGTTCGCGTCGCTCGCCGAGGCGCGCGCGGTGCAGCCGCCGCAAACGCTCACGCTGTTTCCCGACCAGGCCGGCGACTTCATCACGTATCTCGGCGCGCTCGCCGACGCGCAGGTGTTCGGCGCGAAGCTGTCGCCGTATGTCGTGACGGGCGGCAAGCCCGACGGGAGACCGATCGTCACCGCGTGGACCACGCTGATGTCGATGTGCACGGGGCAACCGCTGATGTGGTGCGACGCGGGCCTGCTGACCGTCGAGCGCACGGCTGGCACGACCGCACTCGCGGTCGACTGCCTCGCGCCGCGCGACGCGCGCCGTCTCGCGATCGTCGGCGCGGGCGCGGTCGGCCTCGCGCACCTGCGGCACACGGCGGGATTGCGCGACTGGGAGACGATCCGCGTGTACTCGCCCGCGCTCGCCGGCGACGCGGCGCAACAGGCGACGCTCGCGCAGCGCGATCCGCGCGCACGGGCCGCGGCGAGCGTCGAAGCCTGCGTGCACGACGCGGACGTGGTGATGCTGTGCACGTCGTCGGGCACGCCCGTGCTCGGCGACGGGATGCTCACGCGCCCCGCGCTCGTCACGTCGATCAGCACGAACGTCGCGCGCGCACACGAGATCCCGCCCGCCTGGCTGCCCGACCTGGACGTGTATTGCGACTACCGGCACACGACGCCCACGAGCGCCGGCGAGATGCAGATCGCCGTGGCCGAGCACGGCTGGGACCCCGCGCGGATCGTCGGCGACCTGCCCGCGCTCGTCGCCGGCACCTGTCCGGCTCCGTCGTACGCGCGTCACGCCTTCTTCCGCTCGATCGGCCTCGGGCTCGAGGACATTGCGATCGCGCACGCGCTGTACACGCACCTGACGCGCGCATGAGCGTCACGCGCGCGCGGGGCCGATACAATGGCGCAACCGCCGCGGCGGCCGCGCGCGGGCGCACGGGCATGCCGGCCACCGGTGCGCCGGCGCGCCGGCCCGATGCGCCGCCCGCCCCCCGCCCACCCGAGATGGCGAATCCGATGCGCAAGAAGAAATCCCCCGTCAAAGACCTGCTGCTCACCCGCTATGCGCCGATCGCCGACGGTATCGCCGCATTGTTCTTCCCGTACGCGGAAGTCGTGATCCACGACCTGCACGACCAGACCGTGCTGTATCTCGCGAACAACCTGTCGAAGCGCGAGGTCGGCGACGATTCCGCGCTCGAGGAAATCGATCATTCCGCGCGCGAGCGCGTGATCGGCCCGTACGAGAAACTGAATTGGGACGGCCGGCGGATGCGTTGCGTGAGCAACGTGCTGTTCGACGACGAAGGCCGCCCGGCCGGGATGATGTGCATCAACTTCAACATCGCGGTGTTCGACGAGGTGCGCGCGACGCTCGACCTGTTCATCAAGGGCGCGGGCGTCGTCGCGCAGCCGGACGAGCTGTTCCGCGACGACTGGCAGGAGCGCATCAACACGTTCCTGCACGGCTGGCTGCGCGAGCGGCAGGTCGGGCTGAACGGGCTCACGCGCGAGCACCGGCGCGAGCTCGTCGAAGCGCTTTACGCGGAAGGTGCGTTCCGGGGCAAGAGCGCGGCGAACTACGTCGCGAACGTGCTCGGGATGGGCCGCGCGACCGTCTACAAGCACCTCAAGCACCTGAAGGAAACGCAGGGTGACGCGTAAGCGGTAAGCGGCGTGCCCCCGCGGACCGGTTCGCCGGACCCTTTCGCCGCGTCCGGCATCGGCAATCGCTATCGGTCCGTGCCGTCCGTGTCTATGCTTCGTGATACGTCGGGCGCGGGCCCGTTCCGCCAGGGTCCGGCCAAGACCAAGCGTCGATGCACAAAATGATATAGTCCCGGTTACATTTTTTTGCTGCCCGGAATCGCCCATGACGACCGCTCCCGCCCCGACTGCCCGCCCGACCCTCACCGTCGAAATCTGGTCCGACCTGATCTGCCCGTGGTGCTGGATCGGCAAGCGCCGCTTCGACGAAGCGCTCGCCGCGTTCGCGCACGCCGACCGCGTCGACGTCGCGCTGCGCGCGTACCGGCTGATGCCCGGCCAGCCCGTCGAGCCGGTCGAGGCGATGCTCGCCGGCAAATACCGGATGGCGCCCGCGCAGGTCCACCAGATGCTGCGCCAGGTGACCGATGCGGCCGCGAGCGTCGGGCTGCGCTACGACCTGCCCGGCACGCTCGTCGGCGATACGCTCGACGGCCACCGGCTCGTGAAGCTCGCGGAATCGACCGGCCGCGCGCACGCGCTGACCGAGCGGCTGTACCGCGCGTATTTCTGCGAGCATGGCTCGCTGTTCGATCACGCCGAGCTGACCGAATTCGCGGTCGAAGCGGGGCTCGAGCGTTCGGCCGTCGAAGCCGTGCTGCGCAGTGACTTGTACCGCGACGAAGTCGAAGCCGACATCGCGCGCGCCGAGCAGATCGGCGGGCGCGGCGTGCCGCTGTTCGTGTTCGGCGGCCGCTACGCGGTGTCGGGCGCGCAACCGGCCGATGCGTTCGCGCAGGCGCTCGACCAGGCGTGGCGCGACGGCATCGTCGAACTCGACGGCGGCGACGCGGCCGCATGCGGCCCTGACGGCTGCGAACTGCCGGCGCGCTCGTAACGCGCGTCGCATCCATCGCGCGCGTGCCGACCAGACGCGCGACCCCGCTTCGCTGCTGCCACAAACCGGCAGGAAACCCGCGCGGACGAGGTCTACAATGCATCCCTTCGAATCACCATCGGAAGGCTGCAAGCCCATGACCCACGGGATTCACGGCGAGAAGCGCTGGTACGCGCTGATCGTGCTCTGCCTCGGCGTGCTGATGATCGTGCTCGACAGCACGATCGTGAACGTGGCGCTGCCGTCGATCAGCACCGACCTCCATTTCACCGAGACGGCCCTCGTGTGGGTCGTCAATGCGTACCTGCTGACGTTCGGCGGCTGCCTGCTGCTCGGCGGCCGGCTCGGCGACCTGTACGGCCAGCGGCGCATGTTCCTCGCCGGCCTCGTCGTGTTCACGCTCGCGTCGCTCGCGTGCGGCCTCGCGCCATCGCAGACGATGCTGATCGCCGCGCGCGCGGTGCAGGGGCTCGGCGGTGCGGTCGTGTCGGCCGTTTCGCTGTCGCTGATCATGAACCTGTTTACCGAGCCCGGCGAGCGCGCGCGTGCGATGGGCGTCTACGGGTTCGTCTGCGCGGGCGGCGGCAGCATCGGCGTGCTGCTCGGCGGCCTGCTGACGAGTTCGCTGTCGTGGCACTGGATCTTCCTCGTCAACCTGCCGATCGGCATCGCGGTCTATGCGATGTGCGTCGCGCTGCTGCCGCGCGTACGCGCGCCGGCCGGCCCCGCGCGGCTCGACGTCGCGGGCGCGGTCACCGTGACTGCGTCGCTGATGCTGGCCGTCTACGGGATCGTCGGCGGCAACGAAGCCGGCTGGCTGTCGACGCAGACCGTCGCGCTGATCGGCGCGGCCGTCGCGTTGCTCGCGCTGTTCATCGCGATCGAGGCGCGCGCCGCGCACCCGCTGATGCCGCTCTCGCTGTTCGCCTCGCGCAACGTCGCGCTCGCGAACGCGATCGCCGTGCTGTGGGCGGCCGCGATGTTCGCGTGGTTCTTCCTGTCCGCGCTGTACATGCAGCGTGTGCTCGGCTACGGGCCGTTGCAGGTTGGCCTCGCGTTCCTGCCGGCGAACCTGATCATGGCCGCGTTCTCGCTCGGACTGTCCGCGCGGATCGTGCTGCGCTTCGGGATCCGCGGCCCGATCGCGGCCGGCCTGCTGATCGCGGCCTGCGGCCTCGCGCTGTTCTCGCGTGCCCCGGCGGACGGCGGCTTCGTCTGGCACGTGCTGCCCGGCATGACGCTGCTCGGCATCGGTGCGGGTATCGCGTTCAACCCGGTGCTGCTCGCCGCGATGAACGACGTCGATCCGGCCGATTCCGGGCTCGCGTCGGGGATCGTCAACACCGCGTTCATGATGGGCGGGGCGCTCGGCCTGGCCGTGCTCGCGAGCCTCGCGGCCGCCCGCACCGACGCGCTCGCGGCCGCGCAGGCCACGCCGCTCGACGCACTGAACGGCGGCTACCATGCGGCCTTCGCGTTCGGCGCGGCGTTCGCCGCCGCGGCCGCGCTGATCGGCCTTGCGCTGCGCATCCGGCGGCTGGATGCGGTTGAAGGCGTCGGCCCCGCGATGCACTGACCGGCAGCCGGCGGCGCCCACCGCCACCGTCGAACCGGGGCGCGCACCGTCGCGCCCTTTTTTACGCGTGCCGGGCCGGCACGCGCGCCCGTTCCATCAGGCGTCTCGGACCGATCGCCGCGAGGAGGCCTGCTACCCCGCCCCGCTCCGCTCAAACGCCTGTTTTACGTCAGGCCGGCCGCCGGCCGCACGGGCCTTCGCGGCCGATTTTTAACGCAGTCGTACATCCACCCGCCACATTTGCGACAATGGCGGACTTTGACGCGCGCGCAGCGGCCGCGCGCCGCCGCCGAACGCCGCATAACCGCCTGCTTCCGATGTCGCTTCCCCATATCGATCTGCTGTACTCGTTGTCCGGCCTGTTCGTCGGCATCCTCGTCGGCCTGACGGGCGTTGGCGGTGGTTCGTTGATGACGCCGATCCTCGTGCTGCTGTTCGGCGTCCACCCCGCAACGGCGGTCGGTACCGACCTGCTGTACGCGGCCGCGACCAAGGCCACCGGTACGCTCGTCCACGGCCTGAAGGGTTCGATCGACTGGCGCATCACGGGCCGGCTCGCGGCGGGCAGCGTCCCGGCCGCGGCCGTCACGCTGTGGTGGCTGCATACGCACGGGATGAACGCGCCGGGCACCGCGCGCATGATCCAGCTCGTGCTCGGCGTCGCGCTGCTGCTCACGTCGCTCGCGCTGATCTTCCGGCCGCAGCTCGCCGCGTTCGCCGCGCGCAACCCGCTCGCACCGAGCCCCGCGCGCACGCTGTGGTCGACCGTGCTGACGGGCGCCGTGCTCGGCGTGCTCGTGTCGATGACGTCGGTCGGCGCCGGCGCGATCGGCGTGACCGTGCTCCTGCTGCTGTATCCGGCGCTCGCGACCACCCGCATCGTCGGCTCCGACATCGCGCACGCGGTGCCGCTCACGCTCGTCGCGGGCATGGGCCACTGGCTGCTCGGCTCGGTCGACTGGTCGATGCTGCTGTCGCTGCTGCTCGGCTCGCTGCCCGGCATCGTGCTCGGCAGCCTGTTGTCGGCGCGCGCGCCCGAGCGGCTGCTGCGCAACCTGCTCGCCGCGACGCTCGTCGCGGTCGGCATCCGGCTCGTGCTCGCGTAACACGCGACGCGAACGCCGCGTCCTCGACGGTTTGACGCCATTTCGCTGCCGGCGCATGACGCGCCGGCGCATCGCCCGCCACTCATGAAAACAGCCCGACCGGCCTGCGCCGATCGGGCTGTCGTTCATCCGGGGCGGCGCAAGCCGCCCTCGGCGCTTACTGCCCCTGCTGCTGCAACTTCTGCTGCTTGAGCTGCTGCGTGCGCATCTGCAGCTTCAGCACGCGCTGCAGCGCAGTGCGGTTGGCCAGGATGCCGTCGTAGAAGTTGGCGAGATCGCCCTTCAGCGCGGTCCGCGACGCGTCGTTCAGGTAGATCATGTGGCCCGACGGGTAGTTCTTGATCGTCAGGTTCTGCGCCTTGAGCGTCGGGTCGAGCGGCATCTGCGCGAGCGTCAGCTCCGTCTGGTGGAACGGCGTGACGGCGTCGAAATAGCCGTTCGCCGACAGCACCTTCAGGTCCGGGTTCACGCTCATCGTCGACGCCAGGTCGCCGGCCGTGTACAGCGTATTGCCGCCGCCCTTGTTCGCGCCGGTCGGGTCCGTGTGGCTGAAGTCCCAGTTGTTGAAGACCTGGTCGTTCAGGTCCACGAACGACGACGTCGACGTGTACTTGAGGTCGGTGTTGATGTAGCTGTTCCACAGCACCGTGTACGCGCCGCCGACATTCGTGATCGACGGATCGTTGCTGCCCGAGTTCGGCAGGATGTACGGCGCGATGCCCTTGCCCGTGAAGTTCGCGCGACCGTCGTACTGGCCGATCTGCGTACCCGGCACGAGCGTCAGGAAGAACGTGTACGGCGGGTTGTCGTCCGACGACGGCACGTTGCCGAGCGCCGCCGGGTTGCCGAAGGTCTGGATCAGCGACGTCGGATCCGTGCCGATGTACGAACCCATCTGCTGCGCGGTCTGCAGGTTCAGGTTCAGGCGGACGTTCACGAAGCCGCCGTCCTGCGGGTTCGGCTTCTGCGCCAGCGGCGCGAGCGTGTTGTCCGCGTAATTGCGGGCCTGGACCATGTACGCGTCGAGATCGGTCGGCGTCGGGTTGAGCGTGGTCTTCTTCCAGTAGAACGCATCGGCCGCGAGCGTCGGGAACGTGCCCGGCGCGGACAGCGCATTCGCGTAGTCGAGGATCGACGACTGCAGCGTGATCCCGTTGAGGTCGATGCCGTCCTCATGCAGCACCCACGACACGACCGCGCTGCGCGCGGTGCCGTACGACTCGCCGTACAGGAACTTCGGCGAATTCCAGCGCGAGTACTTGGTCAGGTAGCGCTGGATGAAGCGGTCGATCGAGCGGGCGTCCTGGTCGGTGCCCCAGAAGTCCTTGTTCTTCGCCGGGGCGATCGCCGCCGAGTAACCGGTGCCGACCGGGTTGATGAACACGAGGTCGGTGCGGTCGAGCAGGCTGTCCGGGTTGTCGAGCAGCTTGTACGGCGCGGGCGGCGTGAAGTTCGGGAACGACGACTGCAGGCGCTTCGGCCCGTACGAGCCGAGCAGCAGGTAGACCGACGACGAGCCGGGGCCGCCGTTGTAGAAGAACGTGACCGGGCGCGGCTTCGACGGGTCCGGATTGTCCTGCGTGTACGCGACGTAGAACATCTTCGCGTTCGGCGCCGACGTGGTCGGGTCGATCGTCGTCAGGTGGCCCGTGGTGGCCGTGTACTTGATGGACTTGCCGCCGATCGTGACCGTACGGTGCACGACGGCTGCCCCTTCCGTGGCATCCGTGACCGCGTCGTTCGGCCCGGTGCCGTACACGTCGTTGTCGACGTACGGCTGGTCGGCCGCCGCGGCCGTGGTACTGGTGTTCGCCGACGTGCTGGCGCCGGCCGACGTCGCGGCCGCGGCGGCGGCCGAAGCGGCGGGGCTCGACCCGTCGTCGCCGCCGCACCCCGTGACGAGCAGCGCCGCGGCCGCGGCGGCGGCGAGCGGCACGCTCAGTGTCGTTCCGAATAGCGCGAAACCGTCTTTCAAGGACTTCCGTGTCGTCATTATTGCCTCTCGAACAGAACGATAAATACCGCCGGCCGCAAAGGATCATTTGCGCCGACGCTCCGCACCAGGAATGCATTCGTTATGCGACGCACTCCGAGTTTTTTACCGAATCAGCGAATGCCGATCGGCATGATTTACCCCACCCATATTTTTTTGCGACCGCACAATGGAATCAATTCCATTGCGAACGACAATTCAATAATCCGCAGCCAGACGAATTCATTGCGCGAATTTGCATCCGCACAAAATCGACGGCAAACACATGCCCCGCCAGGCCCGCCAGACCAGGGCGCCTCGCTTCGAACAGACGAACAATCCCCCTCGGCGAGATGCCGATTAATCGCAAAACGACGATCAATCGCGACTCGAGCCGATTTAATAAAATCGAAAGGATCGATTAACTAAACGGAAAGGAATATCTCGTATCTGGAATTTATTAAATTAAGTTAAAATACCGGCGCATATTAGGGTCCTGATTTACCGCCGTAAAGTAATAATTTGTTACAGCGCTCGCCATTCAAAAAAAAGGCACCACGGGACCGATTCCACGGCGCCCAAACGAAAAAGCCGGACGACTGTCCGGCTTCGTGACGGCGGCGCGGCGGGTGCCGTCAGAGCGGCACGTCGATCGCGCCGGCGCCGACGGTGATCGCGTTCGCGCCCGGCGCGGCCGAGATCGACGGCAGGTTCGCGCTCATCAGCGCGGGCGCGGCGCCCGGCGTGCCGCCGCGCGGCACCGTTCGGATCACCTGCGACGGCGGCAACGGCGCGCCGTTCTTCAGGTGCTTCCACATCAGGTTCAGCGCCTGCAGGTTGTAGTAGTGAACCGGCACGAAGCGCGTGTCGAAGCCCGGCACCGGCAGGAACGCGTCGAAGTGCTGGCCGTTCGTCACCTCGTAGAACACGAGCTGGCTGCGTCCGCCTTCGCTGATGCCGTTCTGCGCGACGTACGCGCGCGAAGCGTGGTTCACGGGCACGAGCGCGTCGCTGCGGCCCTGCACGATGATCGCCGGCTTGCCCTGCAGGTTCGCGTTCACGCGCACCGCGTCGACGTTCGCGGGCATTCCGAGCATCCCGTTCGTCCAGAGCTGGCGCAGGCACAGCGCACCCGCAAAGCTCGCATCGGGCGTCGCGAGCCGGTGGTCGACACCCGCGCCCGTGTTGAACACGAGGTCGATGCCGGCCGTCGGGGGCACGCCGTTGCCGACGCCGAACACGGCCGGCATCGGCGACGTGGCGGGCGCGGCCACGGCACCCGTCGCCGGGTTCGTCGTCGCGAAGCTGAAATTGCACAGGTTGTCGGTCACGCGCGAGCGCGTGTACGCGTTCGCATAGGTCACCGCGATCGCCGGAATCGCCTGCGAATCCCACATCGGTGCCTGCAGCAGGTCGGAATCGGCGAGGTAGCCGGCCGCGTGAAGCTGCGCGAGCGCGTCGGCGGCCTGGCTTTGCGTATCGGCGCCCGACACGAGCCCGGCCGCGGCGAGCGTCGCGCAGCGCTGGGTGCGGATCGACTGCGTGGTCGCCGCCGGCAGCGCACTCAGGTACGGCGCGCCGGCGAGCGACGCCGATGCCGCCGCGCACGGCTCCAGCAGGTTCGCGAGCGTCGCGTAGTCGGCCAGCGGCCGGCCGAACGACGGCACCGGCTGGCCGCCCGAGCGCACGACCGCGTTCGGCGCCATCCGCACGTTGATCTGCGGCTCGCCGACCACGACCGCGGTGATCCAGCCGCGGTTATCCTGCTCGGCCGCCGCGAGCGACGCGCCGCCGCCGTTGCTGACCGACGCGGCGATCGTCGTGATGTCGCCCGCGCGATAGCGCACGCCGTGATGCGAGCCGTCGATCAGCGGCCCGAACTGCTCGTTGAGCGCCCAGTACGCGAACTCGACCGACTGCAGCGTCACGCGCCCCCAGTCCTGCTCGGGATTCTGCTGCGAATGCGCGTGCTTGAATGCGTAGCGGTTCGGGAAGCGGGCATTGTACGTGGCGAGATCGCCGCTGGTGACGTTCGCGGTGAACAGGCTCGCGGTGCCGGCCAGCACCGCGTTGGCGAGCGTGCCGTCGATCAGCGTGATGGTGTCCGACATGAGTTCGTGCGCGCCATTGCCGCCGCCCTTGTCGTTATAGGCGACCGCGCAGCCGCGCTTGAGCGCCCATTCGCCGGCCGCGGAAATCGCGCCGTATACGCCGCGCGAGCCCGACGACGTCGCGGTGACGATGCACGGCTGCGCGGGATCGAAGCTGGCGGGCACCTGCACGAGCAGCGTGACGTTCTTGCTGCCGCTGCCATCGTCGGAGTACGCGAGATATTCGGTGCCGGGGATCTTGCCTTCGCCGAGCGTGTCGTTGCCGTCGAGGTCGACGTTCGGCCCCCAGAAGCGACCGTAGCCGCCGTTCGCGCTCATGTCGACGAGCGCGCGGTAGTTCGACCAGATCGCGAGACGGCGCAGCTCGGCGCTCGTCGGCCGGGCGGCATTCGCAAAGCCGGGGGCGCTCGCCGAGCCGAGGCCCGTCTTGCCGAGGCCGGCCGTCAGCAGGTCGTCGCTCGTGCCGTCATAGGCCGTCGTGCGCACGTTGCCGGACACGAAACCGGGCAACCGGTTGCGCTCGGCCGACTCGTCGCCATTGCAGGCGCCGAGTATCGCGACCGCGGCCAGCGCCGCGCCGAAAACCATCCGCCTGCCCCACCCGAGCCTCGTCATCGCCGCCCTCTCGATATCGTTATCGGTCCGCCACCGCTTCGTGCGGCTTGCGGCCTCTCAAGCGCAAACGGGCCCCGGCGTACCGGGGCCCGCCTGAAAACGGGCGCATGCGGCGCTCACGCGCCGCTGCCCGGCATCACTGCTGCTGAACCGTCAGCTTGTTCGTGACCGACGTCACGCCCTTCACGCCCTTGGCTGCGGCTTCGGCCTTGTCGATCTGATCCTGGGCCGGCATCGTGCCTTCCAGCGTGATCGCGCCACCCTTCGAGCGCACGACGAGGTTCGACACGTTCACGCCGGATTCCTTCGAAATCGCCTTGCGCACCGCGTAGCCGAGCTTGCGGTTCGCCTTCTTCGCGGTTTTCGCGGCGGCCTTCGGCGCGCTGGTCGCGGCCGCGGGCGCTTCCATTGCCGCGGCATCGCTCGACTGCGCATACACGCTGCCCGACAGACAGGCCGCCACGGCGGCGACGCCCAACGCTCTCAACACGATCGACTTCATGCTATCTCCTTATCACTCCGGAACGGCCGTGCACAGTACGGCCGAATACCCCCAAAAACAGCCGGCCCGCGCGCGAACGGGCGGGACAGCCGGTGTTTTCCACGGCGATACGAGAGAGGCAAGGCGGGCTGGCGGCCGGCGCACGCGAAAGCGGGCCGGCCGCGCCGGACAGCCGCCGGCCGGACGCGCCCGGTCTGCTTGCGTGCCGGGTCGCGCACAAATCGGGCGCGGCTGCGTCGCACAATGTAATCCAGCGCCCGCGGAAGCGCAAAGTTTTTGACGCGGGGCCGCCCGCCGCTGTCGCCGCGGGGCCGCGCCGGGCCGCCCCACTCGCGCACGCACGGCGAAACCGGGTACCATCGCCGCGAGCATCGGCATCGTCCATGACAACCGTCCGGCCGTCACCGATACGTCACGCCAGCGTCATCCGCCGCCCCCATGAAGCCAGTCCGCCCTCGCCCGCCCCGCCGCATCCTCGCCCGCTTCGTCGCGGTGTCGTGGCGCGACCTCGCGCTGTCGATCGGCCCCACCGTGCTGCTCGCGGCCGCGGCCGTCTGGCTCGCGGTCAAGCTGATCCAGCCGGCACCGCCGTCCACGCTCGTGATCTCGGCCGGGCCGCCCGGCAGCACATACTGGAACGCCGCGCAGAAATACAAGACGATCCTCGCGAAGAACGGCGTCACGCTCGACGTCCAGTCGTCCGAAGGGTCCGCCCAGAACCTCGCGCGGCTGTCGAACCCGAACGCGCCGGTCGACGTCGGCTTCGTGCAGAGCGGCATCGGCCCGAAGGAGCGCGACGAACACCTCGTGTCGCTCGGCAGCATCGGCTACGTGCCGCTCGCGATCATGTATCGCGGCCCGGTCGTCGCGCGCCTGTCCGACTTCAAGGGCAAGCGGCTCGCGCTCGGCGCGGAAGGCAGCGGCGCGCGCGAGCTGAGCCTCGCGCTGCTGAAGATGAACGGCATCGTGCCGGGCGGCTCGACCGAACTGCTGCCGACCGCCGGCGAGGACGCGGCCACCGCGCTGCTCGACGGCAAGATCGACGCGGCCTTCCTGTCCGGCGACTCGACGCAGATCCCGGTGATGGCGAAGCTGTTCCGCGCGCCAGGCGTGCATGTGTATTCGTTCACGCAGGCCGAGGCGTACGCGCGGCGCTTTCCGTACCTGACCGCGATCACGCTGCCGATGGGGGTCTACGATCTCGGCCGCAACCTGCCGCCCGCCGACATCCACACGGTTGCGCCGACCATCGAACTCGTCGCGCGCGATTCGCTGCACCCCGCGCTGTCCGACCTGCTGATCGAGGCCGCGCGCGAGGTGCACGGCCACGCGACGATCCTGCAGCACGCGGGCGAATTCCCGTCGTCCGTCACCCGCGGGTTCCCGCTGTCCGACGATGCCGCGCGCTACTACAAATCAGGCAAGACCTTCCTGTACCGGCGGCTGCCGTTCTGGGTCGCGAGCCTCGTCGACCGGCTGCTCGTCGTGGTCGTGCCGCTGATCGTCGTGCTGATCCCCGGGCTGCGGCTCGTGCCGTCGCTGTACGGCTGGCGCGTGCGTTCGCGCATCTACCGCTGGTACGGCGCGCTGATCGCGCTCGAGCGCAGCGCGCTCGGCGAACACACGGCCGAGGAACGCGTGCAGTTGCTCGACGAGCTCGACGACATCGAGGAAGCCGTGAACCGGATGAAGATGCCGCTGGCCTATGCCGGGCAGTTCTACGTGCTGCGCGAGCACATCGGCTTCGTGCGCGAACGGCTCACCGCGCACGACCAGGACACGCCGGCGGCCCCGCCTGGCACCAGCGGCCAGCCGCAGGCACGCGCCGACGCGGCACCGACACCGGCCGGCGATCCCCCCCGGGCGACTCCCGGTTCCGCGTGAGCGGACGATCCGCGATCATTGCCGCATGCGCGCGCCGCCGCGTAACATGAAGGCCGCCGCCAGGCGCCGCACGCCCCACCCTCTGGAGATCGTCATGACAACCGGCCTCGACACCGCCCAGCCTGCCTGGTTCTTCGACTTCGTGTCGCCGTTCTCCTATCTGCTGCTCGAACAGCACGACAAGTGGCCGGACGTGCCGTTCGAACCCATCGCCGTGTCGCTGCTCGACCTGCAGCGCCACTGGGGCCAACGCCCTAGCGCGGACGTGCCGGCCAAGCGCGTGTTCACGTACCGTCACGCGCTGTTTCGCGCGGAGCAGCTCGGCATCCGCTTCAAGATGCCGCCCGCGCACCCGTTCGATTCCGACAAGGTGTTGCGCCTCGCGATCGCGCTGCGCGCCGATATCGCGACGGTGCTGGAGATGTACCGCTTCATCTGGCGCGACGGCAACGATCCGTCGACGCCGGAAGGTTTCGCGGCACTGTGCGAGCGCGTCGGCGTCGGCCATGGCGACGAGCTGATCGAATTCGAGGAGACCACCGCGCAACTGGCCCGCAACAACGCCGACGCGATCGCGCTCGGTGTGTTCGGCGTGCCGACGTTCTGGATGAACCAGCAGCTGTTCTGGGGCGAGGACGCGCTGCCGATGGTGCTGTATTGCGCACGCACGCCGAACTGGCTCGAATCGCGCGAGGTCAAGCGGATCAGCACGCTGCCGAAGGGCCGTGTGTGATGGCCGGTATCACGCACGCCAACGCGCGGCTGCGGTAAGGTTACGCTTCACCCGAATCCCCCCAACGATGGAAGAAGACGACCGTACCGCCTCGCTCGATATCTGGCTCGTGCGCGTGTTGCGCACGCTGCTGCTCGAGCGCAGCGTCACGCAGGCCGCGCTGCGGCTGAACCAGACCCAGCCCGCGATCAGCACCGCGCTGCGCAAGCTGCGCGAGACGCTGAACGACCCGATCCTCGTGCGCGGCAAATCCGGGATGGTGCCGACCGAATACGGCGCGTCGCTGCTCGAGGCCGCGCAGCGCGCGCTGCGCGAGGTCGACTTCATCGCGACGCCGCACGGCGACTTCGATCCGTCGTCCGCACGGCGCACGTTCCGCGTCGCCGCCCCCGATTACCTGAACGATTTCTTCATGCCGACGCTGATCGAGCGCTTTCGCGACGCGGCGCCGCATGCCCATCTGGAAATCGATTCGCTGAATCCCGCACTCGATCACGCGGGCGCACTCGAATCGGGCGCGCTCGATCTCGTGATCGGCAACTGGCCGAAGCCCGATCCGCAGTTCGCGCGCCAGGACCTGTTCTCCGACACGATCGTGTGCCTGATGCGCGATGCGCACCCGCTCGCACGCGTGCCGCTCACGCGCGAAGCGTACGCGTCGGCCGCGCACGTCGCGCCGACGCCGTACACCGGCGACAAGCGCAATGCGATCGAGATCGGCCTGGCCCGCGCGCGCCTCACACGGCGCATCGTGACGACGCTGCCGTACTTCGGGATCGTGCCGCAGGTGCTGCTGCAGTCGGACCTGATCTTCACGACGACGCGCCGCTTCGCGACGCACTATGCGCAGTTGCTGCCGCTCGTGGTCGTCGCGCCGCCCGTGCCGTTCCCGCGCATCAAGAGCTACCTGCTCACGCATCCGCAGCCCGACCGCCCGACCGACATCGCGTGGCTGTGCGCGCTGATGCAGAGCGTGTCCGACGAGTTGACGGTTCCCCGCAGCCGCAGGCGCTGAGCCGCGGCACACGACGGGGTGCGGCCGCTCAGGCCGTGCAGAAGGTTTCCTGCAGATGGGTCCAGCGCACGATGCCCGCCGCGTCGCGCTCGAACACGGCGGTTGCACGGCGCGCGGGCAGCTCGCCCGAAGCCGCGTGCTGTGCTTCGAGATAGGTGAGCGTCGCATGCGACGCGCCGCTCGCGAGCACGCGGGTGTCCGACAGCGAGATGCGCAGTCCCGGCTTCGCGCCGGCGAGCTTCGCGAACAGCGCGCGCGTACCGTCATGATCGACGACACGGCCGTCGGTCAGGATCATCGTGAATTCAGCGGAAAACGCGGCGAGCAGCGCATCGAGCGCCTCGGGCGCGGTATCGACGCCGGACAGCCAGCGCTCGATGGCGACGAGGCTGGCATCCAGCGCGTCGAGATAAATCTGGTGATCGGACATGGTGGTGTGCACGGAAAGGCGCGGCCCGGTGCCGCGCGTCGTCGTGCAGTGTATGCAAAAACGCGCGGCCGTGCCCCCAGGGGCGGGTCCAGCTAATCACGGGCTTGCGCCGGCCCCACGAATGATTTTCTCCAAACGGGGGAGCGTGCGCTGCCCACTCCGCGTTACCGCGAGCAGGACACGTCGTCGCGCGCACGCCCCGAAGCGACGGCCTTCGCATCGGCCACCGGCATGCCCGAGCGCGCCTGCAGCAACTCCGCGCACACGGCCACCGCGATCGCGCCCGGCGCCTTGTCGACGATGCCCGCGACGCCGATCGGGCACACCATCTCCACGAGCCGCGCCGGATCGACGCCGCGCGCGGCAAGCCGGCGCTCGAACTTCACGCGCTTGGTGCGCGAGCCGATCATCCCGAAGTACGCGTAGTCGCGCCGCCGCATGATCTGCGCGGCGAGCGAGAAGTCGAGCGCGTGGTTGTGCGTCATCACGAGGAAGTACGCGCCGGGCGGCGCGGCGTCGACGACGGCCTCCGGCGTGTCGGTCGGCTCCGGCTGCACGTTCGGCGGACATTCGTCCGGGAACAGCTCGTCGCGCGTGTCGACCCACTGCACGACGCACGGCAGCGCGCCAAGCAGCGTGACCAGCGCGTGACCGACGTGCCCGGCGCCGAACAGCACGATGTGCATCGGCGCCGGCGTACCGGTCGCGCGGTTGCGCTGGCCGGTGCCCTGCGCGAACGCCGGGGTTGACGCGCTGCGGAGCGTGCGTGCGGGGCCGTTCATGCCAGCCTCCGCCGGGCCGCCCGAAGGAGGCCGACCGCCCCCACGAAGGGAGCCGTGCACGGGACCGGAGTACGCGCTGAAGCGCCAATTCCGGTCGACAGCGAACGAAGCGAACGTGGGGGCCGTTTCATCTCAGACAGCCTGCGCGGCGCGTGCCGCTCGCACCGCGCCGATCGCGCGCAGGATCGACTCGCCGGTGGCCGGCGCGTCGAGCGGCGGGTTCACCGTGTAGTCGCCGACCGCCGCGATCGCGTCGCGCACCGCGAAGAACACCGAGAACGGCAGCAGCAGCGGCGGCTCGCCGACCGCCTTCGAACGGTGGATGCTGTCCTCGACGTTGCGGTTCTTGAACAGTTGCACGTTGAATTCGGGCGGCGTGTCGTTCACCGTCGGGATCTTGTACGTGGACGGCGCATGCGTCATCAGCTTGCCGCCCTTGTTCCACCACAGCTCCTCGGTCGTGAGCCAGCCCATCCCCTGGATGAACGCGCCCTCGACCTGGCCGATGTCGAGCGCCGGGTTCAGCGATGCGCCCACGTCGTGCAGCGCATCGACGCGCAGCGTGCGCATCTCGCCCGTGAGCGTATCGATCACGACTTCCGACACGGCCGCGCCGTACGAGTAGTAGTAGAACGGCCGGCCTTGCAGCTTCGACTGGTCCCAGTACAGCTTCGGCGTCGCGTAGAAGCCGTCGGACCACAGCTGCACGCGCGCGAGGTACGCCTTCGCGATCACTTCGCCGAACGGAATACCGTTGCCACCGACCCACACGACGTCGTTGCCGAACTTCACGTCGGCCGCATCGACCTTGCCGTCGCCGAACTGCTTCGCCGCGAACACCGCGAGCCGCTCGCGCAACTGCCGTGCCGCGTCCTGCGCGGCCTTGCCGTTCAGGTCCGAGCCCGTCGACGCGGCCGTCGCGGACGTGTTCGCGACCTTGCTGGTGTCGGTCGCCGTCACGCGGATCCGGCCGAAGCGGATGCCGAGCTCGTGCGCGACGACCTGCGCGACCTTCGTGTTGAGCCCCTGCCCCATCTCCGTGCCGCCGTGGTTCACGAGCACCGAGCCGTCGGTGTAGATATGCACCAGCGCGCCGGCCTGGTTGAAGTGCGTGACGTTGAACGCAATGCCGAACTTCACCGGCGTGATCGCGATGCCCTTCTTCAGCACCGTGTTGCGTGCGTTGAATGCGCGCACGCCCGCACGCCGCGCGCGGTAATCGCTCGTCGCTTCGAGTTCGCCGAGCAGCTCGGGCAGCACGTTGTCCTCGACCGTCTGCCCGTATGGCGTAACGTTGCGTTCGGTCTTGCCGTACAGGTTCGCATAGCGGACGTCGAGCGGATCGCGACCGAGCGAACGCGCGATGTCGTCGAGGATGTACTCGATCGCGAACGCGCCCTGCGGGCCGCCGAAGCCGCGGAACGCGGTGTTCGACTGCGTGTTGGTCTTGCCGCAATAACCGGCGATATCGACGTCGCCCAGCCAGTACGCGTTGTCGAAGTGGCATACCGCGCGCGTCATCACCGGGCCCGACAGGTCGGCCGAGAAACCGCAGCGCGACGTCATCTCGAGCGCCACGCCGTCGATGCGGCCGTCGTCGTCGTAGCCGACGTCGAAGCGGTAATGGAAGTCGTGCCGCTTGCCGGTGATCAGCATGTCGTCGTCGCGGTCCGGACGCAGCTTCACCGGGCACAGCAGCTTCCACGCCGCGAGCGCCGCGCAGCAGGCGAACAGGCCCGACTGCGATTCCTTGCCGCCGAACCCGCCGCCCATCCGGCGGCATTCGACGAGCACGTTGTGCGACGCGACGCCGAGCACGTGCGCGACGAGGTGCTGCATCTCGCTCGGGTGCTGCGTCGAGCAGTACACGTGCATCCCGTCGTCGTCCTTCGGCACCGCGTACGCGATCTGCCCTTCGAGGTAGAACTGCTCCTGGCCGCCGAGCAGCATTTCGCCCGACTCGCGGTGCGCAGCGACGGCGAGCCGCGCGGCCGCGTCTCCGCGCGCGAGCTTCAGCGGCGGGATCACGTAGGTTTCGGCCGCGCGCGCTTCCTGCGCGGTGAGGATCGCCGGCAGCTCCTCGTAGTCGACCTGTGCGCGGCGCGCGGCGAGCCGCGCGGTTTCATGCGACGTCGCGACGACGATGAACATCGGCTGGCCGACGAACTGCACGATGCCCTTGGCGAGCACCGGGTCGTCGTGGATGATCGGGCCGCAATCGTTGACACCCGGGATGTCGTCGGCCGTGAACACGGCGACCACGCCCGGCGTCGCGCGCACCGCGTCGAAGTTCATCGACACGATCTTCGCGTGCGGCTTCGCCGACAGGCCGAGCGCCGCGTGCAGCGTGCCCGCGACGATCGGGATGTCGTCCGTGTAGGTGGCACGCCCGCTCACGTGCAGATGCGCGGATTCGTGCGCGCGCGATACGTGGACCTGCGCGGCGTCGGCTTGCGGGTCGAGGGTGCTCAGGAACGGTTCTGCTTGCTGGTTCATGTTCGGTGTTCTCCGTCTTCAGACGCGCGCCGCGTCGGTGCCGGGTTCGGCGGCCACTTCACGCACATTCAGCGCTTGCGGCGGCAGCGGGTCATGCGGGCGCGTCTCCAGCCAGAAGCGAACCATCAGGTTCTTCGCGGTATCGAGGCGGTACGTGCTCGTCGCGCGCATGTCGGACAGCGGCTGGTAATCGCGCTCGAGCGCCTGCATCGCGGCCTGCGCGGTGGCTTCGTGCCACTGCGCGCCGTCGAGCACGGCTTCCGTGTGCGCTGCACGCTTCGGCGTCGCGGCCATCCCGCCGAACGCGACGCGCGGCTCGCGGATCGTGTCGCCGTCCGCGATGAACGCGAACGCCGCGCACACGGCCGAGATGTCGGAGTCGAAGCGCTTCGACAGCTTGTACGTGCGGAACTGCAGCTTCTCGCGCGCGCCGGTGCGGGTCGGCACCTTCAGCCCGACGACGAATTCGTGCGGCGCCATGTCCTTCTGCTGGTAGCCCGTGTACAGCGCCTCGAGCGGCAGCTCGCGCACCGTGTCGCCGCCGCGCAGCACCACGCGCGCGCCGAGCGCGATCAGGCCCGGCATCGAATCGCCGATCGGCGAGCCGTTCGCGACGTTGCCGCCGAGCGTGCCCGCGTTGCGGATCGGCAGCGATGCAAAGCGCTTCCACATCTCGGTCAGTTCCGGATACTGGCCGGCCAGCGCCGCATATGCCTTCTCGACCGTCACGCCCGCGCCGATCTCGATCCAGTCGCCGCGCTCCGCGATGCGTTGCAGTTCGGCGATCTGGCCGACGTAGATCAGGTCGTCGAGCCGGCGCATCTGCTTGGTGACCCACAGGCCGATGTCGGTGCTGCCCGCGAGAATGCGCGCGTCGGGCCGCTCGACCTTCAGCGCGGCCAGCGCGTCGAGCGTGCGCGGCGCCGCGAAGCGCGCGCCGTCGATCGTCGTGTAGTCGAACGTCTCGTCGCGCTTGAGCGACGCGAGCGTGCGGGCCAGCGCGGCCGTGTCGACCGGTGCCGACGGCGCCGGGGCGTCGAACATCTGCACGGCCGCATCGACGATCGGGCGATAGCCGGTGCAGCGGCACAGGTTGCCGGTCAGCGCATCGGCGATTTCGGTACGCGTCGGCACGTCCTTCGCCTTCGCGCACGTGCCGGCGCTGCCGCAGCCTTCGTGGCCGTGCTTCTCGTACAGCGCCCACATCGACATCACGAAGCCAGGCGTGCAGAACCCGCATTGCGAACCGTGGCAATCGACCATCGCCTGCTGCACCGGATGCAGCGCACCGTCCGGCTGACGCAGGTCCTCGACCGTCAGCAGCGCCTTGCCGTCCAGCGTCGGCAGGAACTGGATGCATGCGTTGACGGCCTTGAACTCGACCGCGCCGGCGTCGGTCAGCTCGCCGACGACGACCGTGCACGCGCCGCAGTCGCCTTCCGCGCAGCCTTCCTTGGTGCCGGTGCAATGCGCGTCCTCGCGCAGGTACTGCAGCACGGTGCGGGTAACGTCCGCGCCGCTGACTTCGCGGATCGCGTGACGATGGTAGAAGCGGATCGGCTCACTCATGTCTCGATGTTTCTTCAAATGGGGGCAAGGCGGCGTGCGCAGTGCGCTTGACCGACGTTTTTCTGACAGTTTGCACGCTATCACCATCAAATTCCTCAACCCATAGCCCATCACGCATGGGGCCCATATAACTGCCGCGATATGAGTGCCGGGGCCGCCCGGCGGCCTTTCCGCACGGGGCTCACGGCCCATTCCCTGCGCCGCCGCAACCGTCCGCCGGCGTCGAAAACAGGGCGCGATTAACTAAACGGTACCTGCGTGAAAACCGGTTCCATGGGAAAATCCCGATTCCCTTTTTCGCCGTCTTCCGTTCGTTTCGTTCATTCGTTCCGTCCCCATGTCCACCGATTCCGCCATACCGCCGCGCAGCGGGTTCGCGGTCACGCTGCAAATCGTGTCCGTCGTCTGCTTCACGTTCATCTGCTACCTGACCATCGGCCTGCCGCTCGCGGTGCTGCCGGGCTTCGTCCATGACGACCTCGGTTTTTCCGCGATCGTCGCGGGCGGCGCGATCAGCGTCCAGTATTTCGCGACGCTCGCGTCGCGTCCGCTCGCCGGGCGCCTGGCCGATACGCTCGGGCCGAAGCAGACGGTGCTGCGCGGGCTGGTCGGTTGCGGTGTGTCGGGCGTGCTGCTGCTCGTCGCGCTGCTGCTCGCGCACTGGCCGGTCGCGAGCCTCGTGCTGCTGGTCGCGAGCCGGCTCGTGCTCGGCGTCGGCGAAAGCCTGTGCGGCACCGGCGCGATCCTGTGGGGCATCGGCCGGGTCGGCGTCACGCACAACGCGAAGGTGATCTCGTGGAACGGCATCGCGACCTACGGCGCGCTCGCGATCGGTGCACCGGTCGGCGTCGCGATCGCGCATACGCTGAATCCGGCGCTGATCGGCGTGATCGTGATCGCACTCGCCGCAACCGGCTTCTACCTCGCGCGCCTGATCGCTTCCGTGCCGCTCGTGCACGGCGAACGGATGTCGTATGCGAGCGTGTTCACGCGCGTGCTGCCGCACGGCCTCGGCCTCGCGCTCGGCTCGGCCGGCTTCGGCTCGATCGCGACCTTCGTCACGCTGTACTACGCGGCGCGCCACTGGCCGAACGCCGCGCTGTCGCTGACCGTCTTTGGCACGCTGTTCATCGGTGCACGCCTGCTGTTCGCGAACACGATCAAGACCTACGGCGGCTTTCGCGTCGCGATCGTGTCGTTCGCGTTCGAATGCTCGGGCCTCGTGCTGCTGTGGCTCGCGCCCGTGCCCCACGTCGCGCTCGTCGGCGCCGCGCTGACGGGCTTCGGCTTCGCGCTGATCTTCCCGGCGCTCGGCGTCGAGGCCGTCGCGCTCGTGCCGCCCGCGAGCCGCGGCGCGGCGCTGTCCGCGTACTCGGTGTTCCTCGACCTGTCGCTCGGCATCACGGGCCCGCTCGCCGGCTATGTCGCGGGTGCGTTCGGCTATCCGCAGGTGTTCCTGTTCGCGGCGGTGGCGGCTGCCGCGGGCGTCGCGCTGTCGATGGTGCTGTACCAGCGGCAGGCGCGGGTCGCAGGGAGCGGCGCGGCGGCCTGATCGCGCGGCGCGTTGCAAGCAAGCCGGTCGCAGGCATCGCGCCGCCGGCCACCCAAAAGAAACGCCCGCATCGCGCGGGCGTTTTTGTATCCGGGCGAGGCCGGTGCGGCGGGCCAGCCGGTCACGCGGCCCGGAGAAACAACCGCCGCGTCAGGTCGAACGCAACCAGGTTGCCGGCGACCACCAGCAGCAGCCCGACCACCGCGAGCGGCGACCACTGATAGCCCTCGAACACCGTCGACACGGCCAGCGCGACGATCGGGAACAGCACCGTGCAGTACGCGGCGCGCTCCGGCCCGATCCGGCCGACGAGGGTCAGATACGCGGTAAAGCCGATCACCGAGCCCGGCACGGCCAGGTAGACGAGCGCGCCGAGATAGCGCGGGCTCGTGTCGAGCGTGAACGGCAATCCGGCCGCGGCGCTGCCGACGGTCAGGATCGTCGCGCCGATCAGCATCGCCCAGCCGTTGGTGACGAGCGGGTGCAGCCCCATCGACTGCATCCGGCTCGACAGCAGGTTGCCGGCCGAGAAGCACATCGTGCCCGCGAACGCGATCGCGAGCCCGATCCAGGTCGCGTGGTCGTCGAGGTGGCCCGCCATCTGCTGCCAGAACAGGCACGCGATGCCGGCCAGCCCGAGCAGCGCACCGGCGATCGCCGACGGCCGCAGCGGACGGCCCATGAACAGCCGCCCGTTGATCGAGTTCAACAGCGGCGCGGTCGAGAAGATCACCGCGACGAGGCCGCTCGGCACGACCTGCTCCGAATAGTAGAAGCACAGGAAGTTCAGGCAGAACAGCGCGAAGCCCTGCGCCAGGAGAAAGCGCCACGCTTCGCGCGGCGGGCGCACCGGCCGGCGCATCACGCGCAGCAGCGCGAACAGCACGGCGGCCGCGAGCCAGAAGCGCCATGCGATCGACACGGGCGGCGGCACAGAGCCGAGCTGCCACTTGATCGCGATCCAGGTGGTGCCCCAGATCAGCACGGTGACGAAATAAAGCGACAGGTTCATGGCGGCAACGATCCGAAAGAACGGGTGAAACGGGATCCCGACTATGCCGCCGCCCGGCGCGCGCCGATTGTCCGGAATTGCGGTCTTTTTCGGGCCGCCGCACGCGGCGCGGCGCGCCCGCTTATACTCGGCCCATCATGAGCTTCTCCCTCTCCGCGCCCCCCGTCGACCACCCCGCCGCGCTGGCTGGCGGCGATCTGCCGTTCGGCCTGCAGTCGGTCTGTCGCACGCTCGCCGACGCGAACGCGACGCTCGAGCGCTTCGCATGGCTCGGCGACCATCTGGCGATCGCCGAATGGACCCGGATCACCGACGAAAGCGAGACGGTCTACGAGCAGCCCGGCCACCACACGCTGTCGTGCTACCTCGACGGCGGCTACCGGACGGAACGCCAGCGCGTGCCGCGCTACGGCGCGCCGAGCCTGCTGTGCGCGCTGCCGGGCGACCACGAATCGCGCTGGTGGGTGCGCGGCGAGATGCACTTCATCCACCTGTATTTCCTGCCCGAGCACTTCACGCAGCGCGCGATCCGCGAACTCGACCGCGAGCCGCGCGAGCTGAAGCTTGCCGACCGCACCTATTTCGAGGATGCGCGCGTCGCCGCGCTGCTGCGCTCGCTCGCGCTGGACGGCTGGGACGATGCCGACGAGCGGCTGCGCGTGAACGAGACCGCGCACGAGGTACTGAGCCTGCTGCTGCGCGGGCAGAGCACGGCCCGCACCGACACGACGTTCCGCGGCGGGCTCGCGCCGGCCGTGCGCCGCCGCGTGCGCGACTACATCGACACGTACCTGACGCAGCCGCTGACGCTCGGCGAACTCGCCGACGTCGCCGCACTGTCCGAATACCACTTCTCGCGGATGTTCCGGCTGTCGTTCGGCCGCGCGCCGCACGCGTGGGTGGCCGAGCAACGGCTGGCGCGGGCGCGCGAGCTGCTGCGCACGACGGCGCTGCCGCTCGCGCAGATCGCGGCCGACTGCGGCTATGCGAACGCCGGCCATTTCAGCCATCGCTTTCGCGACGCACACGGCACGACGCCGAATACGTACCGGCGCGCGATGCAGGGCCGCTGAGCGCGGCCCCTTTCCTCGTCTTCCTGCTTACGCGCCGCGCCCCGACAGTTCCTGTTCGAGCGCCGCGACGCCGGCCGGCAGGTCGACCGGCACCTTCAGGTCGACCATCGTGCGGCCGAACGCATGCAGCGTGCGGAACAGGTTGTGTTCGCGGCACTGCTCGCCCATTTGCCCGATCCGTACGATCGGCAAGCCGAACGAGCCCGAAATCTCGACCTGGTAGTGCTTCGAGATATGGCCGCAGACCATCCCCGGCGTGAGTCCTTCCGGCGTCTCGATCCCGACCACCGAATTCAGCCGGCAGTCCTTCGGCGCATAGAGCTTGAGCCCCATCGACTCGACGCCCGCCTGCAGCGCGAGCGAGCAGCGCAGGTGGCGCGCGAAGCGGCTTTCGAGCGTTTCCGCGCAGACGAGCCGCAGCGCCTCGTGCAGCGCGAGCACGCCCGACACGGGCGCCGTGTAGTGATAGCCCGCGTTGTGCCAGAAGTTCTCGGCGAGCGCCATGTCGAGGCACCAGTGCGCATTCGGCTCCGGGCGCCGCTTCATGCGATCCCACGCGGCGTCGGAAAACGCGATCAGCGACACGCCCGGAATCGACGACAGCCCCTTCTGGCCGCCGGTGATCACCGCGTCGATGCCCCACGCGTCCATCTCGAGCGGCATCGTCGACAGCGTGCACACCGCGTCGACCACGACCAGCGCGCCGGCCGCCTTCGCGAGCGCCGCGATGTCGCGCAGGTCGCGGTTCCACACGGTATTCGACGTCTCGCCCTGCACGATCGTGACGATCTCGGGCCGCTCGCGCGCGATTGCGTCCGCGATCTCGTCGAGGCTCGCGACCGCGCGGTCGGCCACTTCGAGCGTCGCGACGTCGGCGCCGACACGCGTGGCCATCTCGGCCATCCGCGCGCTGAAGAAGCCGTTGCGGATCGACAGCACGCGCGTACCGCGCCACGCGAGGTTCGAGATCGCCATTTCCATCGCAGCCGAACCGGGGCCCGCGACGCCGAGCACCCACTTCGTGCGGGTCTGGAACACGTAGCGCGCCATCTCCTTCACCTGCTCGATGATCTTCGCCATCGTCGCGCCGAGGTGGTTGATCACGATCGTGTTCGCCTTCGCGACGGCGGCCGGGATCGGAACCGGGCCGGCCCCCATCATCAGCAGCGGTTCTTCGGGCAGGATCGCGTCGAGCGGCACGACGACGGGACAGGGAATCGGCGAGTAATCGATGGACATGGTTGGTAACAGGTGAGGAAAGGAAGTGCACGGACGCCCGCCGCGCTGCATGGCGAACTGATCGATCATTCCGTGTTCCGCCGCCTCGCGCAAGAGGCACGCGCGGCCGGACAGCGCGATGGTGGCCCGGCCGCCGGACCGGGCCAGCCAGCCGTGCGCGGAGCGCACGCCAGTCGTCCGGATTGAAATAGGATTGCCGGCCAGGTTGTGAAACGGTTCCATTCGTGCGTCAAGCGCACGATTTTCTCCGTCAATAACACCACGATTCGCCGACATCGCCGCTTCAGCATGACTTCTGCATCGAAAGAAATAGACCGGATCCCCGCTAAAAATCGCCGCACGGAATCGGATACGCAAAATTCCCGCATCACCAAAAAACATCCATTATTTCGGCATCTATTGGGGTACGCTTCCCTTAAATACCGGAACAAGCCTGCTCGAATAGTTCACAACTTATTGATTATCATCAGAAATATTCGCACCGGCCATGCTTATTCGAATACTCCACCGCCTTTGAACGGCAGGCATGCAAGACAGCGCAACGTTTAACCCGTTACCCCCGATTTCGATTTTTCGCAACCCGCCCCTTTTCTCAGGTTGACGGATATCGCTTCTGTATTCAACAATCGTCTGCGGAATCGAAAAAAACGATTTTTCGATACGAAGGAAAAACTTGGGGCCGCTCGATGCGCTTACGAGGTTGCGCGGCGTAAAACCACAACCATAATCAATCAACCGGGCCAGAAATACGCAAGCCATGAACCAGATTCAGACCATGCGTGTATTCGTCTGCGTCGCCGAGCAACAGAGCTTCCGGCGCGCGGCGCACCATCTCGGCGTGTCCAATGCACTCGTCACGCGTTCGATCGCGATGCTCGAGGGCCACCTGAACACCCGGCTGATCCACCGCACCACGCGGAACCTGTCGCTCACCGAGGCCGGCGTACGCTACCTCGACGGGTGCCGGGCGCTGCTCGAGGAGTTCGACCATCTCGAATCGTCCGTCGCGCATGCCGTGCGCGAACCGGCCGGCACGCTGCGCGTCGTCGCGTCGGGCCTGCTGTCGCCGCTTGCGCTGACGCCGCTCGTCAGCAGCTTCCGGCACCGCTACCCGGAATTGCGCGTGCAGCTGACCGTCGCCGAGGCGCCGCTCGACGTGCTCGATTCGGGTTACGACGTCGGCATCGTCACGGGCAACCGGCTCGACGGCAACCCGGCGCTGATCGGCCACGCGCTCGCACCGAACCCGTTCGTCGCGGTCGCGGCGCCGGCCTATCTCGAGCGACGCGGCGAGCCGCGCCTGCCCGACGACCTGCCGGGCCACGACTGGGTCACGCTCGCGCCGCACCAGCATGCGCCCGCGTGGCAGCTGGTCGGCCACGACGGCGTCGCGCATTCCGTCACGGTGCGCCCGGCCTGCACGGTCAACCAGCTCGCGCTCGTCCATGCGGCCGCCGTGGCCGGCGCGGGTATCGCGGTGCTGCCCGAGCCGTGCGTCGCCAATGCGCTCGCCAGCGGCACGCTCGTGCGGCTGATGGCCGGCTACCGGATCGACGATCCCGACACGCAGTTGTCGCTCGTCTACCCGAATCGCCAGTACGTGCCGGCCCGCACGCGCAGCTTCGTCGAGCACGCGCTCGATCACTTCAGCGCGCAGCCGGCCCGCGAACGCACCGACTACGGCTTCCTGCGGCCGCCGCGCGGGCCCGACCGCTCCGACATCGTCACGGGGCTGCAGTAAACTGCGCGCGTCAGCCTTTGGAGGTGCAGCGTGCGCGTGATCCTGTTCAGCAGCCGGCAGTACGACGACGATTCGTTTGTCGCCGCCAACCGGCAGTTCGGCTATCGGCTGCACTTCCAGCCGTCGCACCTCGACGCGGAAACCGCGATCCTCGCGCATGGCTATGACGTCGTCTGCCCGTTCGTCAACGACACCGTCGATGCGGCCGTGCTCGAACGGCTGGCGGACGGCGGCACGCGCCTGATCGCGCTGCGCTCGGCGGGCTTCAACCATGTCGACCTGGCCGCCGCCGAGCGGCTCGGCATGACGGTCGTGCGCGTGCCCGCCTATTCGCCGCACGCAGTTGCCGAGCACGCGGTCGCGCTGATCCTCGCACTCAACCGCCGCCTGCCGCGCGCCGTCGCGCGCACCCGCGAAGGCGACTTCTCGCTGAACGGCCTGCTCGGCTTCGATCTGCACGGCAAGACCGTCGGCGTGATCGGCACCGGCATCATCGGCAGCGTGTTCGCGAAGATCATGATGGGCTTCGGGATGCATGTGCTCGCGCACTCGGTGCCGCCGTACAACGACGAGCTGATCGCGTTCGGCGCGCGCTATGTCGAGCTCGACGCGTTGCTGCACCACGCCGACATCGTCAGCCTGCACTGCCCGCTGCTGCCGTCGACGCACCACCTGATCAACGAACGGACACTCGCGCGGATGAAGCACGGCGCGATGCTGATCAACACCGGCCGCGGCGGCCTCGTCGATGCGCAGGCGCTGGTCGACGCGCTCAAGAGCGGCCAGCTCGGCCATCTCGGGCTCGACGTGTACGAAGAGGAAAGCGGGCTTTTCTTCGAGGATCACTCCGACCTGCCGCTGCAGGACGACGTACTGGCCCGCCTGCTGACGTTCCCGAACGTGATCGTCACGTCGCACCAGGCGTTCTTCACGCGCGAGGCGCTCGCCGAGATCGCGCACACCACATTGCTGAACATCGAGGCGTGGCATGCGGGCACGCCGCAGAACGTCGTGACGGCGAATCGCTGAGAAATCGACGAAACCGGCTCATTTCATGGTTGCCGGCGCGACCGCAATCGTTTGCTTTTGATCAACGCTGAAAACGCGATCTTTTACATCAACAATTCCGCATTTTGTTTCGAATGATGTAACGCGGCCCGCGCGCGGTCTGATATCGTTGCGCCGACGTCATCCCCTGCTTGTGCCGCCCATGCGTTTCGACGACTCCGACATCGCCGCCGTCTACCGCGCCATTTTCGAACGGCGCGACATGCGCCACTTCACGCCGGCGCCCGTCGATCCTGCCGTGCTCGCACGCCTGCTGCGCGCGGCGCATCACGCGCCGAGTGTCGGCTTCATGCAGCCGTGGCGCTTCATCCGCATCACCGATCCGACGCTGCGCACCGCGATCCATGCGCTGGTCGAGGCCGAGCGCCGCGCGACCGCCGACGCGCTCGGCGAGCGCCAGGACGAATTCATGCGGCTGAAGGTCGAAGGCGTGCGCGAATGCGGCGAGCTGCTGGTCGTCGCGCTCGCCGACGGCCGCGAGCGCCACGTGTTCGGCCGTCGCACGCTGCCGGAGATGGATCTCGCGTCCGCCGCGTGCGCGATCCAGAACATGTGGCTCGCGGCCCGCGCCGAAGGGCTCGGGATGGGCTGGGTATCGCTGTTCGACGTCGACGCGCTGCGCGCGCTGCTGCGGATGCCCGACGGCGCGAAGCCGATCGCCGTGCTGTGCGTCGGGCACGTCGACGCGTTCTACGCGAAGCCGATGCTCGAGCAGGAGCGTTGGGCGGCGCGGATGCCGATCGACGCGTGCCTGTTCGAAAACGGCTGGGACGATCCGGCCGCGATCGATGCTGCAGGCTCGCCGTCGGCGCGCGCGGGCGTGACGGACGCGGACACGGACACGGCAATGGCAACCGGCGCCGACCCGGCAAGCGCATCGACCACAAGCGTCGACGGCTCGCCCGAACGCATCGCCTGACGCGCACCTCGCCGCCGCCGCCGTTGCGCCCCCAACCCATTCAGCGCCGCAATCCCCGCCGAATCCCACACTGTGAGCTTCACGCGCACGGCCCCGTCGCACGCCGGCAACACCCGTTTTGGCCCCAAGCATAGGGGTTTTCACTGAAGTAGAATCGCGGCTGTCGTTCGCCTTACCGTCCGCCCGTTCCGCGCATCCTGCGCCCGCCCGAGCGGCGGCTTTTCCCGAGCCTACCGCGATGCCCCTACCTCTTTTCGCCCTCGCCGTCGCTGCGTTTGGAATCGGTACCACCGAGTTCGTGATCATGGGGCTGCTGCCCAATGTCGCCCGCGACCTCGGCGTGTCGATCCCGGCCGCCGGCATGCTCGTGTCGGGCTACGCGCTCGGCGTGACGATCGGCGCGCCGATCCTCGCGATCGTCACCGCGAAGATGCCGCGCAAGCGCGCGCTGATGGGCCTGATCGGCCTGTTCATCGCGGGCAACCTGTTCTGCGCGATCGCGCCGGGCTACGCGGTGCTGATGGCCGCGCGCGTCGTCACCGCGTTCTGCCACGGCGCGTTCTTCGGGATCGGCTCGGTGGTCGCGAGCAACCTGGTCGCACCGAACCGTCGCGCGCAGGCGATCGCGCTGATGTTCACCGGCCTCACCCTCGCGAACGTGCTCGGCGTGCCGCTCGGCACCGCGCTCGGCCAGGCGTACGGCTGGCGCGCGACGTTCTGGGCCGTCACCGGCATCGGCATCGCCGCGGCCGCCGCGCTGGCCGTCTGCCTGCCGAAGAACCTCGCGATGCCCGACACCAGCATCACGCGCGAATTCAGCGTGTTGAAACATCCGCAGGTGCTGATGGTGCTCGGCATCAGCGTGCTCGCATCGGCCAGCCTGTTCAGCGTGTTCACGTACATCACGCCGATCCTCGAAGACGTCACGGGCTTCTCGCCGCGCCAGGTCACTTACGTGCTGCTGCTGTTCGGCCTCGGGCTGACGGTTGGCGGCACGCTCGGCGGCAAGCTCGCCGACTGGCGCCGGATGCCGTCGCTGATCGCGACGCTCGCGCTGATCGGCATCGTCCTCGCGCTGTTCGCGGGCACGATGCACGTGCCGTTCGCCGCGCTCGCGACGATCTTCGTGTGGGGCATCCTCGCGTTCGCGATCGTGCCGCCGCTGCAGATCCTGATCGTCGACCGCGCCAGCGACGCGCCGAACCTCGCGTCGACGCTGAACCAGGGCGCGTTCAACCTCGGCAACGCGACCGGCGCATGGCTCGGCGGGATGGCGATCGGCTCGGGCGTGTCGCTCGTGAACCTGCCGTGGGTCGGCGTCGCGATGGCCGTCGCGGCGCTCGCGCTCACGCTGTGGTCGGCGTCGCTCGAACGCCGGCCGGTGGCCGTGCCGACCGAGTACGTGTAACGCAACCCTGCCGCAATCGTTGCGCGCACAACGCCACGCGGACCTGATGGCCTTCATGGACCTTTCAAGGTCCGCGGTGTAGCATCCCCGCCGATGAAAGCCATTCTCAATCGTGATTTCCTTGCACTGATCCTGAGCGTCGCGGTCGTCGGTCTCGGCACCGGCGCCACACTGCCGCTCACCGCGCTCGCGCTGACCGAGGCCGGACACGGCACCAACGTCGTCGGCATGCTGACGGCCGCGCAGGCCCTCGGCGGTCTCGCGATCGTCCCGTTCGTCACCGCGCTCGCGCGACACATCGGCTCGCGCCGCGCGATCGTCGTATCGGTCGTACTGCTTGCCGCAGCCACCGCGCTGATGCAGTTCACGTCGAACCTGATCCTGTGGGGCGCGCTGCGCGTGCTGTGCGGCGCCGCGCTCATGCTGCTGTTCACGATCGGCGAGGCGTGGGTCAACCAGCTCGCCGACGATTCGACGCGCGGCCGCGTCGTCGCGATCTACGCGACCAATTTCACGCTGTTCCAGATGGCGGGCCCGGTGCTCGTCAGCCAGATCGCCGGTGCGACGAGCATTCGCTTCGCGCTGTGCGGCGCGCTGTTCCTGCTCGCGCTGCCGACGCTCGCGACGATCCGGCGCGCGCCGCTCGCCGGCGACGACGCGCATCACGAAGCGCACGGCCGCTGGCTCGACGTACTGCCGCGCATGCCCGCGCTGATCATCGGCACCGGCTTCTTCGCACTGTTCGACACGCTCGCGCTGTCGCTGCTGCCGCTCTACGCGATGGATCACGGCGTCGCGAGCGCCACCGCCGTGCTGCTCGCGTCGATCATGCTGTTCGGCGATACCGCGATGCAGTTCCCGATCGGCTGGCTCGCGGACAAGCTCGGCCGCGAACGCGTGCACCTCGGCGCGGGCTGGATCGTGCTCGCCGGCCTGCCGCTGCTGCCGCTCGTGATCGCCAATCCGTGGCTGTGCTGGCCGCTGCTATTCGTGCTCGGCGCGGCGGCCGGCAGCATCTACACGCTGTCGCTCGTCGCGTGCGGCGAACGCTTCCGCGGCGCGGCGCTCGTCACCGCGAGTTCGCTCGTGTCGGCGTCGTGGAGCGCCGCGAGCTTCGGCGGCCCGCTGGTCGCGGGCGCGTTGATGGAGCAACTGGGCAGCAACGCGCTGGTCGGCGTGCTGGTCGTCTGCGTCGCGGCGTTCGTCGCCGCCGCGCTGTGGGAGCGCCGCACTGCGCTGCAGCGCGCGGTCTGATGCCGGCGCGCAAGCCCACCATGGCGCTCCGCCCAAACGACGACGGCGCGAACACGCGCCGCCCGGCCACGGATACATCGATCACACCGCAAAAACGACGACGGCCCGCGCAATGCGGGCCGTCGTGCTCACGAACGCGCGACGTTACGCGTTACGCCTTCAACGCCGGCAGGATCTTGCCGACACACGCGCCGAAGCCGACGCGATAGCCGTCGCCCTGACACCATCCGGCGAGCGTGAGCTCGTCGCCGTCCTCGATGAACGCGCGGCTGCCGCCGCCGTTCAGCGCGACCGGCTCCTTGCCGTTCCACGTCAGCTCGAGCAGGCTGCCGAACGAATCCTTCGTCGGCCCGCTGATCGTGCCCGAACCCATCAGGTCGCCCACGCGCGTGTTGCAGCCCGCCACCGTGTGATGCGCGAGCTGCTGCGCCATCGTCCAGTACATGTGCTTGAAGTTCGTACGGCTGATCGTCGTTGCTTCGGCCGCCCCTTCCGCACGCAGCGTCACTTCGAGCGCGATGTCGAACGCATGCTTGCCTGCGTGCCGCAGGTACGCGAGCGGCTGCGGCGACTGCTCCGGCTGCGCGACGCGGAACGGTTCGAGCGCGTCGAGCGTGACGATCCACGGCGAGATCGTCGTCGCGAAGGTCTTCGCGTTGAACGGGCCGAGCGGCACGTATTCCCACTGCTGGATGTCGCGCGCGCTCCAGTCGTTCAGCAGCACCATCCCGAAGATATGCGCTTCCGCGTCCTCGCACGCGATCGGCTCGCCGAGCGCGTTGCCCCGGCCGACGATGAAGCCCGTCTCCAGTTCGATGTCGAGCTTGCGGCATGCGCCGAACACCGGACGCTCCTGGTCGGGCAGCTTCAGTTGCCCGTTCGGACGCCGCACCGGCGTACCGCTCACGATCACCGACGACGCGCGGCCGTTGTAGCCGATCGGCATCTCCGACCAGTTCGGCAGCAGCGCATTCTTCGGATCGCGGAACATCGAGCCGACGTTGGTCGCGTGCTCCTTCGACGAATAGAAATCGGTATAGCCGGGAATCTCGACCGGCAGATGCAGCGTCGCGTCGCGCTGCGCGACGAGCACCTGCGCGCGCAGCGCCGCATCGTCGCGCAGCCTCGCGTTGTCGCGCGAGAAGAGATCCGACAGTTGCACGCGCACGCCGCGCCATGCGTCGCGGCCGAGCGCGATGAACGCGTTCAGCGTCGGTGCGGCGAACACCTCGGCGCCGGGCGGCAGCGTCACGAGGCCCGCGCGGGCGAGCGCCGCGAGGTCGACGATCTGGTCGCCGAGCGCCACGCCTGCACGGCGCGACGCCTGCTTCGCATCGCTGAAGATCCCGAACGGCAGGTTCTGGATCGGGAAATCGCAGGCGGGATCGTTCGCCGTCTCGACCCAGCTCTTGCGGGCCGGGTCGAGCGTCGCACGCCAGTCTTGGGTATCGCTCATCGTTGCTCCGGGTTGAAGTGTTTCCTGATGCCTTGCCAGCATTCGAAGTAGTCCGCCTGCAGCTGCGCGGTGTCGAGCGCGTAGCGCGTCGGCCGGATCAGCGTGCGGGTTTCGAACATGAACGCCATCGTCGCGTCGACCTTGTGCGGCTTCGTCGTGTCGCTCGCCGACGCCTTCTCGAACGTGTCCGCGTCGGGCCCGTGGCCCGACATGCAGTTGTGCAGGCTCGCGCCGCCCGGCACGAAGCCTTCGGCCTTCGCGTCGTACGCGCCGTGCACGAGCCCCATGAATTCGCTCGCGACGTTGCGGTGGAACCAGGGCGGGCGGAACGTATCCTCGGCCGCGAGCCAGCGCGGCGGGAAGATCACGAAGTCGATCGTGTCGACGCCCGGCGTGTCGCTCTGCGACTGCAGCACCAGGAAGATCGACGGATCGGGATGGTCGTAGCTGATCGAGCCGATCGTGTTGAACAGGCGCAGGTCGTACTTGTAAGGCACGTAGTTGCCGTGCCACGCGACGACGTCGAGCGGCGAATGGCCGATGTCCGCGCGCCACAGGCGGCCGTTCAGCTTCGCGATCAGCTCGAACGCGCCTTCGCGGTCCTCGTACGCGGCTTGCGGCGTCAGGAAATCGCGCGGGTTCGCGAGACCGTTCGAGCCGATCGGGCCGAGATCCGGCAGGCGCAGTTGCGCGCCGAAGTTTTCGCAGATGTAGCCGCGCGCGTCGCCGTCCGGCAGCGTGACGGCAAACCGCACGCCACGCGGGATCACCGCGATCTCGAACGGCTCGACGTCGACCCGGCCGAATTCGGTCGCGATGAACAGCCGCCCCTGCTGCGGCACGATCAGCAGTTCGCCGTCCGCGCTGTAGAAGAAGCGGTCCTGCATCGAGCGGTTCGCCGCGTACAGGTGGATCGCGCAGCCGTTCATCGCGGCGGCCGAACCGTTGCCGGCCATCGTCACCAGCCCGTCGACGAAATCGGTCGGCTCGACCGGCATCGGCAACGGATCCCAGCGCAGCTGGTTCGGCGGTGTCGGCGGCACGTCAACCGAGTCGCCGAATTCCGACACGAGGCGCTGCGGGCCCGCATACGGCTCGAACGGCCGGTGCACGGCCGCCGGGCGGATGCGGTACAGCCACGAGCGGCGGTTGTGGCCGCGCGGCGCGGTAAATGCGGTACCCGACAGTTGCTCCGCATACAGCCCGTACGGCGCGCGCTGCGGCGAGTTGCGGCCGTGCGGCAGCGCGCCGGGCAGCGCCTCGGTCGCGAATTCGTTCGCGAAACCGCTCTGGTAGCCGGCGGTAGCCGGTTTCGACAGGTCAAGCGTCATCGTTTCCTTTCTCCCTCAATTCATCGCGGCGTTCGGCGCCTGCGCGCCGTTGCGCCGCGTTACAGCGGCCAGGCCCAGGACGAACAGCGCCGAGCACAGCACGGGCACCGCGGCCGCATGGAACAGCGCACCGTTCGACCAGTTGAGCGCAATCAGTTGTCCGCCGACGAGCGGCCCGAGCACCGAGCCGATCCGGCCGATGCCGAGGCTCCAGCCGATGCCCGTCGAGCGCAGCGACGTCGGGTAATACTGGCCCGCGAGCGCGTTCACGGCCGGCTGCCCGCCGACCACGCAGAACCCGCCCGCGAACACGACCACCAGCAGCCACGGCAGCGCATGCGCGACCGAGCCGATCAGCCCGACCGACACGGCCGCGCACGCGAAGCAGGCGAACAGCACGCGCACGAAGCCGTAGCGTTCGATGAACCAGCCGAGCGACAGCGTGCCGATCACGCCGCCCGTCTGCAGCACCGTGCCGACGATCACCGCCGTGCCCGGCGAATAGCCCGCGTCGCGCATCACGGTCGGCAGCCAGTTCGACAGGAAGTACAGATCGATCAGGTTCATGAAGCTGATCGCCCACAGCAGCAGCGTGACCGGCAGGCGGCCGTGGCTGAACAGCTCGGCGACCGGCGCACCGGTCGCGGCGCGCTCGCGCACCACGAGCCGCGTGTTCGCGTCGATGCCCGCCTGAGGCGCGAACTGCGCGAGCCAGTCGCGCGCCTGCGCGACGCGCCCTTTCAGCACCAGGAACTGCAGCGATTCGGGCAGCCGCGCGACCATCGCGATGGTCAGCACGAGCGGCACCGCGCCGCCGACGAAGAACACCGACCGCCAGCCGAGCGCCGGAATCAGCGCGGCGCTGATGAAGCCGCCGAGCGCCGCACCGAGCGTGAAGCCGCACGACACCATCATCATCCGCTTCACGCGATGCGCGGCCGGGCTGAACTCGCCGACCAGCGCCATCGCGTTCGGCATGATGCAGCCGAGGCCGAGGCCCGTGACGAAGCGCAACGCCATCAGCACGGGAATCGAGGTTGCGAACGGCGTCGCGAGCATCGTCACCGCGAAGAACAGGGTCGAGCCGATCAGCACCGGGCGCCGCCCGATCCGGTCGGCCAGCACCGACAGCCCGAGCGCGCCGAGCAGCATCCCGAACAGGCTCGCGCTGAACACGGGGCCAAGCGCCTGCTTCGGCACGCCCCATTCGGCGATCACGCTCGGTGCGACGTAGCCCATCGCCTGCGCATCGAAACCGTCGATCACGAGGCACAGCCCGCACAACGCGAGCAGCATCCAGTGAAAGCCCGGGCGATGGGTCTCGTCGATCACGCGCTCGACTTCGAGCACGCGCGCGTCGGCCGGCGCCGCGCTCATTGCGCCACCTCGGCGGCCGGATGCACGGGCGGCGTCACGCCCTGGCGCGCGAGCGCCATCGCTTCGCGCAGCACGTCGGCGTCGCCGATCTGGTTCGCGAGCAGCAGGATCAGCTTCGCGTTGACGAGCTGGCTGTCGGCGTCGGACAGGTCGCGATGCATGTCGATCAGCGCTTCGTAGAACGCGTCGGGGTCAGCCAGGCGCGGGCGGGTGTCGAGTGAGGGCATGACGGGGTCTCCGATGTCGTTATCGTGTCCAATGCGGTTTTCAGCGTGCGCAGGTCGCGCGCGCCAGTGCGTCGGCAAGCGCCTGACGGTCGAGCGTGCGCGTGCGGGCGCAGACATGCTGGTCGGGGCGCAGCAGGTAGAACGTGCCGGGCTTCGCGTCGTAGCGTTGCGCGGCAAAACCGTCGACGTCCTCCACGACGTCGACACCCGCGACCGGCTGCGCGTGCCCGGCCGGCACGACGAGCACGGGCCGCACCGGCGGCGCGAGGCCGTCGACGGCCTGCGCGAGCGCGGCCGCATCGCCCGGCAACCCGAACAGCACGCCGATGAAGCCGCCGCCCAGGTGCTGCAGCAGCCAGCCCGACACGCCCTGCACACGCACCGGCGCATCGGCGGCCGCCGCGCCCGGCCGCATCGCGCACGCAAATGCGTCGCCTTCGCGGTCCGGCGTGTTCAGCGGCGAATCGGCCAGCACCGCCGGTACCGACAGACGGCCGCTGTTCACGAGCTTGCGCGCGAACTCGCAGTCGCGCGCAAGCTTCAGCGTCGCGTCGCGGAACACGCGCGACACCGGGCTCTTCGGCGTGATGAAGTCGGTCGAGCGCGTCGAGTTGCGGATGTTCTCGTCGGCCGCGAACTCGCGCTCGCTCGCATACGTGTCGAGCAGGCGGTCGGCCGAACGGCCGTCGAGCACGAGCTTCAGCTTCCATGCGAGGTTGTCGGCGTCCTGCACGCCGCTGTTCGCGCCGCGCGCGCCGAACGGCGACACGCCGTGCGCGGAATCGCCCGCGAACAGCACGCGTCCGTGACGGAACGACGCCATCCGCTGGCAACGGAACGTATAGACGCTCACCCATTCGAGCTCGAACTCGACGTCCGGCCCGAGCAGCGCGCGCACGCGCGGGATCACGCGCTCCGGCTGCTTCTCGGCGACGGGGTCGGCATCCCAGCCGAGCTGGAAGTCGATGCGCCATACGTTGTCGGGCTGGCGATGCAGCAGCACCGATTGATTGGGGTGGAACGGCGGGTCGAACCAGAACCAGCGCTCGGTCGGAAACTCCGCCTTCATCTTCACGTCGGCGATCAGGAAGCGGTCCTTGAACGTGCGGCCGTGGCTTTCGAGGCCCATCATCGTGCGCATCGGGCTGCGCGAGCCGTCGGCCGCGATCACGTACTGCGCGCGCAGCGTCGCGACGCCGTCCGGCGTTTCGATCGTCAGCACCGCGTGTTCGGCCGACTGGTCGATGCCCGTCACCTTGTGCTTCCAGCGGATGTCGATGTTCGGCAGCTCGAACGCGCGGTCGGCCAGGTAGCCTTCGACGTAGTACTGCTGCAGGTTGATGAACGCAGGGCGCGCATGTCCTTCCTCGGGCAGCAGGTCGAACGCGTACAGCTGTTCGTCCTGCAGGAACACCTTGCCGACGTGCCAGCTCACGCCCTTGTCGACGAAGCGCTCGCCGCAGCCGAGCCGGTCGAAGATCTCGAGCGTGCGCTTCGCGAAGCAGATCGCGCGCGAGCCGGTCGACAGCGTGTCGTCGTCGTCGAGCAGCACGACGGGCACGCCCTGCTGCGCGAGGTCGATCGCGGCCGCGAGGCCCACCGGGCCCGCGCCGACGACGATCACCGGGTGAACGATCGTGTCCTGCGCACGCGGACGGTATTCGAACTTCAGCGTCTGGTAATCGATGCTCATGGTCGCCATCCGCCCCTCAGCCCCGCCGGGCGCTCGCCGGCACGCCCGTCATCCCGCTCGTCGCCAGCCGGCGCGCCGCGCCGCTCTCCCGCGTGCAATGCCTGTCAACCGCCACGTCTCGCTCCTTGCTTCCTGTTGATTCGTGAACGGCGCCGTTTCGCGGCGCCCGCATGCCGCATTTCTTGATCGGCGACAAATCCTGAATTTACGAATAGTAAAATCAATTACGAATAGTGAAATAAACGTAAACCCTAGGCGGCGCGTCGAGGACGGGATAACCATATGAATGAAACGCCGAGCCGAGCTTGGCCGGCACTGCTAATATCAAGCTACGAGGCGGCCCGTTCGGCCGCCGTTTTTCCTTCTTACGCCGATGATTCCGCCCACCATTCCCGAGCTGGTCGCCCGTGCCGGGCAACTGCCGTACCTGCGGGATCACCTCGCGCTCGCCGATGGCGGCACCGCAAGCGCGAACCTGCCCGAGCGCACGCTCGGCAGCGCCTACGAACCGATCTACGACGTGACGATGCCCGGTGCGCCGCAATCGACGTCGTTCGCGGACGCAATCGAGCGCTACGGCGACGAGCTCGGCTTCCAGGCCGTCACGGTCGTCACGGGCGCGCCGCACGATCCGGTTGACTCGGCCGTCGACGACCAGACGCTCGTCGCGATCGACCGCCTGTCGCGCGCGCTGCACGCGATCAATTTCTTTGGCGCACAGCGCCATGGGCTGCTGTTCCTGCGCGTGCACGAACGGCTGCTGAAAAGCGTGAAGTACGACCACGGCAAGCATTTCTCGTCGGTGCTGCAGCGCTTCGGGCTGCCGGCCGAGCGGATCGTGATCGAGCTGCCGGCGGTCGCCGTCGCGCACAAGACCTTCCTCGGCTACCTGACGCGCAGCTACCAGCATCACGGTTTCAAGGTCGCGGACAAGCTGCCGGACCCGGGCCGCATCCTCGCGGTCGAATCGGAGATGGCGCGCCCGGACTACATCAAGATGGATGCGGGCATCGCGTTGCGCGACGGGATGGTCAAGGCGCTCGTCGCCTATGCGCAGCGCGTGCGGATTCCGCTGATCTTCGACGGCGTCGTCGACGAAACGCAGTGCGAGCTGCTGCGCCAGCACGACGTGCGGTTCATGCAGGGGCCCGTGTTTGCGAAGGTCGTGACGGCCTGAGCCTGAGTGGATGAGGTGATCCGCGTGCCGAATGCGGGATGCGGGTGATGCGGAGGGGAATCGGCCCGCCTGGCCTGCCCCGCCATCCGATGTCCGGCGATTGGTTGCCGGCCTCGTCGAAAGACCGGCTTCACGGAAGCGTGCGCTCCTCGTGTCCGGCACAGTCAGTGCCGGCGGTTACCGCTCAAGCCGTTCCGTCATCGTCGTACTTGGGCAGATCGTCGCCGATCTCGATGCCCGGGAAGCGATCCCCATACCAGACGTGCCAGGCCGGACGCAGCCGCGACGGCTCGTCGAGCGTCGCGTAATTGATCTCGACCGTCTTGGGTGCCTCGCTGAGCCGATATTCGAGCTGCGCGCCGCAACGGCCGCAGAAGCGCCGCTCGCCCCACGCGCTCGACGCATAGACCGTCGGCTCGCCTTGCAGGTATTCGAACGCGTCGATCGGCACCGATGCCGACGCGACGACCGCCGCGCCGGTCGTGCGCTGGCAGAGCCGGCAGTGGCAAAAACCGGCGTCGGCCGGAACATGGGTGATCCGGTACCGGATCGCCCCACATGCGCATCCGCCTTCCATCGGTTCTGCGTGAGACATGGCCAACCTCTGCGTGAATGAGCTGGCGATCGATCATGCGCGCGGTTCGCCCGTGGCACAACCCGCGGTGGCGGTGCCACCTCGTCCGCTACCGCCCGCCCCTGCTACCGGCAATCGGGCCCGTAGCGCCCGCCGCACGGCTCAGGCCGTCTGCCCGAGCCGCTGCGCGAGCGCCTTCAGTTTCGGCCCGACCTGCGTGCGGAACACGCCCTCGTCCATCGACGATGCCGGGCCGCTGCAGCTCAGGATCAGCCAGCGCCCCTCGCGCGGCTCGCGAAACGGTACGGCCGCCGCGTTGACGTCCATGTGCCACGCCCGGAACGAATAGCAACAGCCGCCCGCCGAGAACTCGGCCACTGCCTGCTGCGCGGCGGCGACGAGCGCATCGGCGTCGGCCGCGCCGCCGGCCGCTCGATGCAGCTCCGCATAAAGCGCGCGGCGCACGTCCTCCGGTTGCACGGCCAGGTACGCGCGCCCCATCGAGCTCGTCAGCATCGACAGCCGCGAGCCGGGCGCGAGCCCGAGCGTCAGCGCGGTCTCGCTGCGGATCGTCTCCAGGTAGATCATGTCGAGCCCGTCGCGGCAGCCGAGCGACACGGCCGCGCCGATCTCGCGCGCGAGCGCCTGCATGTGCGGCCGCGCGAGGTCGATCGTCCCCGAGCCCGACAGCAGCGCGTAGCCTAGCGATAGCACGCCGGCGTCGAGCGCATACTTTCCGAGCGTCTCGTCGTAGCGCAGGTAGCCGAGCACGGTCAGCGTATAGGCGAGCCGGTTCACGGTCGCCTTCGGCAGTCCGGTGCGCTCCGCGAAGTCGCGGTTGCCGAGCATCGTCTCCCCGGGCCGGAATGCACGCAGCAGGTCGAGCCCGCGCGCGAGCGCGACGACGAACTTGCGTTCGTCAATCGTGGTTTCGTCGATGGTTGAAAGTGTCATCTGGTGCTACACTGAGGTCGATTTGCAAAACATTGTTCCGCACAGCGGAACTTCAGTCAAGCAAACTCTCAGGCATGGAACCCGGCTGAATCAGGGACCGACCGTAAAGGATGGGATCCGGGCAAACGCTAAAGCGCTAACTCGGGACGACCGCAAAGCATGGGACCCGAGTAAGCGCTAAAGCGCTAACTCGGGTCGACAGGAGATGAGACGATGAGTGCTGCTACTTTTCATTGGGACGATCCGCTGCTGCTCGACCAGCAACTGACCGAAGAAGAGCGGATGGTGCGCGATGCCGCGCAGGCGTACGCGCAGGACAAGCTCGCACCGCGCGTCACCGAAGCGTTCCGCCACGAACGCACCGACGCCGAAATCTTCCGCGAGATGGGCGAAGTCGGCCTGCTCGGCCCGACGATTCCCGAGGAATACGGCGGCCCCGGCCTCAATTACGTGAGCTACGGGCTGATCGCGCGCGAAGTCGAGCGCGTCGACTCGGGCTACCGGTCGATGATGTCCGTGCAGTCGTCGCTCGTGATGGTCCCGATCCACGAATTCGGCTCCGACGCGCAGAAGCAGAAATACCTGCCGAAGCTCGCCACCGGCGAATGGATCGGCTGCTTCGGGCTGACCGAGCCGAACCACGGCTCCGATCCGGGCAGCATGGTCACCCGCGCGAAGAAGGTGCCCGGCGGCTACTCGCTGTCCGGCGCGAAGATGTGGATCACGAACTCGCCGATCGCCGACGTGTTCGTCGTGTGGGCGAAGCTGGAAGAGAACGGCAAGGACGCGATCCGCGGCTTCATCCTAGAGAAAGGCTGGAAGGGCCTGTCGGCGCCCGCGATCCACGGCAAGGTCGGGCTGCGCGCATCGATCACCGGCGAGATCGTCCTCGATGAGGTGTTCGTACCGGAAGAGAACCTGATGCCGAACGTGAGCGGCCTGCGCGGCCCGTTCACGTGCCTGAACTCGGCCCGCTACGGGATCGCATGGGGCGCACTCGGCGCCGCCGAGTCCTGCTGGCACACCGCGCGCCAGTACGTGCTCGACCGCCAGCAGTTCGGCCGCCCGCTCGCCGCGAACCAGTTGATCCAGAAGAAGCTCGCGGACATGCAGACCGAAATCACGCTCGGCCTGCAGGGCGTGCTGCGCCTCGGCCGGATGAAGGACGAAGGCACGGCGGCCGTCGAGATCACGTCGATCATGAAGCGCAACTCGTGCGGCAAGGCACTCGACATCGCACGACTCGCGCGCGACATGCTCGGCGGCAACGGTATCTCCGACGAATTCGGCGTCGCGCGCCACCTCGTGAACCTCGAAGTGGTCAACACGTACGAAGGCACGCACGACATCCACGCGCTGATCCTCGGCCGCGCGCAGACGGGCATCCAGGCGTTCTTCTGATCGTCCGGATACCGCGTACGCGGCAGCCGCGCCGCGCACGCGCAAAAGACACGGCCCGCCCGGCATGACTGCCGGGCGGGCCGTTCTTCATCCGATCCGCGCGCCGGGCCGCCGGCCCGGTATCGCGTTCATCTGCAGCCGATGCTTACTTGTTCGGCTGCGGCGTGAGACGCAGATACGGACGCACCGCGTTGAAGCCCTTCGGGAAGCGCTTCTTCAGTTCTTCCGGATCCTGCAGCGACGGGACGATCACGACGTCGTCGCCATCCTTCCAGTTGCCGGGCGTCGCGACCTTGTAGTTGTCGGTCAGCTGCAGCGAGTCGATCACGCGGAGCACTTCGTCGAAGTTGCGCCCCGTGCTGGCCGGGTACGTGATGGTGAGCCGCACCTTCTTGTTCGGGTCGATCACGAACAGCGAACGCACCGTCAGCGTTTCGTTCGCGTTCGGGTGGATCATGTCGTACAGCTGCGAAACCTTGCGGTCCGCATCGGCGATGATCGGGAAACCGACGACCGTCGACTGCGTTTCGTTGATGTCGTTGATCCAGCCCTTGTGCGATTCGACACCGTCGACCGACAGCGCGATCACTTTGACGTTGCGCTTCTCGAATTCGCCCTTCAGCTTCGAGGTCAGCCCGAGTTCGGTCGTGCACACCGGCGTGTAGTCGGCCGGATGGGAGAACAGGACACCCCAGCTGTCGCCCAGCCACTCGTGAAACTTGATCGGGCCCAGGCTCGATTCCTGCTCGAAATCCGGTGCGATGTCGCCAAGACGCAGACTCATGATGTTCCCTCCTCGAACGATGCTGGTTGAAACCGCGCCCGGGTCGGCGCGGGAAAGTGTGTCAGCTTACGGGAAGCAATGGGGCATGCGAACGATTATTCCGTTTGATATTCATACTTTTTTGTCATTTTTGCCCGGTGCCGGTGCCGGACGGACGGCCACGCGGGAAACTTTTCACCCCGTTTGCCGCTCTGTTGATGATTACAAGTCGTTTACCATGCGGTCTTGCACTGCCGTCGTGTGTCTTCCCGGCTCGCCAGCAGGCAGGCGTTTCGTTACGATGTGAACCTGCAGCATGACAGCACGAAGGGAGTTGCAATGTCGGAAATCAACAAGGAGAAACTGATGTCGGATATCAAAACCGTTCTCTCGGACGCTGAAGACCTGCTCAAGCAAGCTGCGAGCAGCACGGGCGACCGTGCGGCCGAGCTGCGCGAGAAAGCCATGTCGCGCCTGAAGCAGGCCAAGGAAAAGGCGGCCGACGTCCAGGTCGTGGTGGTCGAGAAAGGCAAGAAGGCCGCACGCGCGACCGACGATTACGTGCACGAGCATCCGTGGACGTCGATCGGCGTCGCCGCCGGCGTCGGCGTGCTGATCGGCCTGCTGATCAACCGCAAGTAACGCGCTCTGCGCCGTTTCGTCCCGTTGGCCGCGTCGCGCGGCCTGCGGGCGTCGAAGCCAGCCGGCGGTTTCCGCCGGCCGGCTTTGTCCTAGCTGCACACTGCACGCGTACGCACCTCACCCATGACGACAGACACCACCTCGCAGCCGTCCGGCCAAGGACCGCTGCGCCGCCTCGTCGGCTCCGCGATCGGACTTCTGCAAACGCGCCTCGAACTGGTGGGCATCGAGCTTGCCGAGGAAAAGGAGCGCCTGATGGGCGTGCTGTTCCTCGGGCTCATCGCGATGATGCTTGCGACGATGGCACTCATCAGCCTGACCGTACTCGTCGCGATCGCGTTCTGGGATACCTATCGCTGGCAGTCGCTCGCGGCGATCACCGCGCTGTATGCAGCAGGCGGGATCGTGTGCGCACTGAAGGCCCGCGCCGGCCTGCGCGACGCCCCGACCGTGTTCGAGGCGACGCTCGCCGAACTCGAGAAAGACCGCGAACTGTTCCGCGGCAAGCCGTGAACGCAGTCGCGCTCACCCCTCCCACCTACTTCGCCGACGCGCCATGAGCCAGAACGTCACGGGCAATTCACCCCGCTCCCATTCGTCGCGATCGAACTGGAGCGCGTCGCAGCATCGCGCGCTCCGCAAGGAACTGCTGATCCTGCGATCCGAAGTCGAGCGGCTCGAACTCGCGGAAGCCGCCGGCGAAATGCGCCAGGCCGTCACGCGCTTCAGCTGGCTCAAGGTGTTCATCCCCGGCCTGTCCAGCAACAAGTTCAGCCAGTCTGCCAAGAACCTGAACGCGAGCCTCGGCCAGCTCGTCAACCAGTATCCGATGCTGAGCTCGCTCGCATCGCTCGTGCTCGCAAAACCCGTTCGCTCGCTGCTGCGCGCGAGCGCGGGGCCCGCGCTGAAGTGGGGCACCCTCGGTTTCGCGGCATGGGAGGTCTACCGGATCTGGAAGCAATCCCGCGACGAGCGCGGGCTCGACACGCACGACGACTGACCGTCGGCATCCCGCGCGCACACGGCCAAGCGCCGTGTGCGCACCTTCCCTCCGAACTCAACGCGCACCCCAGCACGCCGCGACCTGTCCGTCGGCGCCATCACTCCGCACGTTGCCTTTCGTCCCGTCCGAGCGCAGCGTGAATGCACCGCACGCATCGTCATGCATCGGGCCCGGGTCGAACGGGATTGCCTCCAGTTCGTAACTCACCGGTGAATCGCCGCCGTCCGGCCGCCTGAGCGCCACTCGATAGATCGCGCGCCCATTCGGCGGCGCTTGCGTGAGCGCCATCGGCAATGCCGAAGGCGGCACACCATCCAGTGTTTCGAGATATTGGGCCGCCCGGTACAACGCGGTGACCGCCGACGCGCGATGAACGCGCACGACATGCTCGCGATACGACGGGATGCCCCACGCGGCCAGCACGGCGACGATCGCGAGCACGATCATCAGCTCGATCAACGTGAATCCCGCCGAGCGGTACACCGACGTGCGACCGTTCACCGAAGCGCCGTCGCGACGCGACGCCAGTGCAACGCGACGATGTGTCCGTCGCGGATCGCGACCTGATGCTGCAGCCAGACGGCGCTCGATGCATGCGCACCCACGCCACGCGCGGTGACGACGTAAGCGCGGCCGCCGGCCGGCCCTGCTCCGCGCCACGCTTCGATCAGGCATCGAGGCGGTTGCGCAGCCATCGGCCATCCGGCGAACGGTGCGAACGCTTCGGCGGCCGCCAGCGCCGGCATACGCCGCCACGCGTCGGGCTCCGCGTGCGACGCGCCTTCGCTCACGTAGACCGCCGAGCCCCGGCGCAATCGCGCGGTACACGCAGCAAGCGCGGCATCGGCCGCGTGGAATGCGACCAGCCGGTCGGACAACGCGCGCGTGCGGCGCGATTCCGTCAGTGCGGCTTCGAACCACGTGCCTGTCAGTGCCGCTACCGCCGCGCCAACCGCGATCACCGCGGGCAATGCAAGGCCCGCTGCGCGACGCCGAGCGCGGACGGCTGACCGCGATCGTATGTGCGGCGCTTGCCGGCTCGCCATCAGGACTTTCGCACCTGCAGCCTGCCGAAGAACGTCACCGCTTGTTTCGCTTCGCTCATGCCTGTTGCGTGTCGCGGCGCATCGCGACCCCTCCCGCGCATACTGCCCCGCTCCGCTCATCGCAGCACCTCGCGTTCATCGATCGCATCGCGCGATGTACCGTCGAATGCGCGCACGGCATTCCTCAGCGCGACGATGCGATCGAGCGTCAGACGCGCACGGCCGTCTTGCGCAACGGCAGTGCGGCCGTCGCAATCGACATGCCGCACCGGCTCGCCCGCCAGTTCGCCGCGCGCCCGCACGCAGACATGCACGGCCACGACATCGCGCCAGTCGTCACCGCGCAGTGCATCGGCATCGACAAACTGCGTGCCGCCGTGGCGAAGATAGCGCAACCGCAACTGATCGATTCCCGACACGGCCGGCTGCGGCGTACCCGGACGGCCGTTTCCTTCGCAATACAGCTCAGGCTCGCCCGTCGACGGACTGGTGTGCACATCGAAGCGGTTCTCCACCGGCGCACGTTCGCCGGGCACGCCGACACCCTGCCCGAGGCAATCCGACACCTGGCCGCTGACGGTGGGCCACGTCGACACGGCATCGCCGACGTAGCGGATCAGCAGCGCGTCCGACGCAGCGCGCACGGGCTCGCACCGGACCTGTGCGCCATCGCCCCTCACGCGCGCCATCGAACAGCCGAACACCGGCGGCAACGACGACATCGCTTCCGCATCGAGCGGCCGGAATCCTGCCATCTGGATCTCCTGGCCAATCAGCAACAGTGCGGTGCCGGCCGCGTCGCGCATCCGGAACCCGTCGTCCGCGCGCCGCTGTGCGACGCGCTGCGCGTGGTACAGCGCACCGGCCGCCGCAAGCACGAGCAGACCGACGGTCATCGCAATCAGCACTTCAAGCAGCGTATGCGCACGCATGCGGCGATCAGCGTGCATCGGCATCAGCCTCCCGATACGGAATCCGGACGCACGATGGCGGTTGCACCGACCTGCCCGCCGCGTCGCATCGCGGCCCGGTAGCCGCATTGCCGCCGCGCCAGCCGACAACCGCGTAGCGGACGCCACCCGGCCCGTCACCGCGCAACATCGCGCCGCCGGGCAGCGTCGCCGCGGCCCGCGCCGCGAGGCCATCGTCGGCCTGCGCGGCCACGCGCAAGCGCTCGATACGCGCATCGGCCATCCACAGCGCGCGTTCGCGCCAGATCGTCGCGCGCTGCGCACGCGCCATCGCAAGCTGGCTGCCCGCCACGGCCAGCATCACGGTCGCGAGCAGCGCGATGGCCAGCATCGCTTCGATCAGCGACGTGCCGCGCATGGCGTTGCGCATGGCGCTCACGCCGCGTCGCAGCGGCCGGCGACAACCCGTGCCCGACCGCCGGCCGCAATCCGCACGCAACGCGATACATGCGCGTCGTCACCGCCCGGCAAGTCGCGTCGCGGACGCAATTCGAAGCGCCGGATACCACCGATTGCCTGACCGGCCGGCGGCGCGAACGCGAGATCGTGCGCGGCACCCGCGACGGCCACGTCGGCATCGCGCGGATAGCGCCTCAGCACGCGCGACCGCCCGTCGACCTGCCCGCTGACGATCCAGTCGCACGACCATTCGGCCGAACCGCACCGCTCGCCGGCGCGCAGACAGGTGCTGCCGCTCCCGGCCCGGCACAGCGTAACGCGCACGCCAAGACGCGCCGCCTCGGTACGTGCAAACGACAGCGCACCGAGCAACGCACGCGAGCGTGCGTCCACACGCTCACGCATGCGCCACTGGTCGAATGCGGGCGCCGCATGGAGCGCCAGCCCGGCCGCCAGCGAGATGGCGACCATCAGCTCGGCGAGCGTGAACCCGCTCGAGCGTCGCAACAGATTTTTCAGGGGGGGAGCGTGCAGTCCCATCGCAGTCGTCCTTCGCCAAGGTGATGCGACGACTGTAGCGACGCGTGCGGACGCGCACCATTTGCCGAATGGCCGACTGGCGGCATGCGATCGCGACCGACACAATCGGCGCGAACTGACCCAACGGAGAAGACGATGAACGGACGCAGCGCGTCAGCGCTTACGCGGAGTCTTGGCGGGAGAGGCGCGACGGAACTCTTCGATCACGTCGGCAAATTCGGAAACGTCCTCGAACCGGCGATACACCGATGCGAAACGGACATAAGCGATCGTATCGAGGCCGCGCAACTCGTTCATCACGAGTTCGCCGAGCTTCTCGCTACGCACTTCGCGCTCGCCTGTCGCGAGCAGTTGATATTCGATGCGGGCGACCGCCGCGTCGATCGCGTCGGCAGCAACGGGCCGCTTGCGCAGCGCGAGTTGCATGCTGGCGACGATCTTGCGGCGGTCGAATTCCGTGCGGCTGCCATCCTTCTTCACGACGAACGGCAGGGACAACTCGACCCGCTCGTACGTCGTGAAGCGCTTGTCGCAAGCCGAGCAGCGACGGCGCCGCCGGATCGCGGCGCCATCTTCGGACACGCGGGAATCCACGACCTGCGTGTCGTCATGCCGGCAGAACGGGCAGCGCATCGTCGATCAGCGATAGACCGGGAAACGCTTGGTCAGCTCGGCAACCTGCGCACGCACGCGCTCGATCGTCGCTGCATCTTCCGGGTTGTCCAGCACGTCCGCGATCAGGTTGCCCACCTGTTCCGCTTCCGCCGGACCGAAGCCGCGCGTCGTCATCGCGGGCGAGCCCAGACGAATACCGCTCGTCACGAACGGCTTTTCCGGATCGTTCGGGATCGCGTTCTTGTTCACCGTGATGTGCGCCGCGCCCAGTGCCGCTTCCGCTGCCTTGCCCGTGATGTGCTTCGCACGCAGGTCCACCAGCATCACGTGGCTTTCCGTACGGCCCGACACGATCCGCAGCCCCCGCTTCACCAGCGTTTCGGCCAGCACCCGTGCGTTCTCGACCACCTTCTCCTGGTACGCCTTGAACTCCGGCGACAGCGCTTCCTTGAACGCCACCGCCTTCCCCGCGATCACGTGCATCAGCGGGCCGCCCTGGATCCCCGGGAAGATCGCCGAATTGATCGGCTTCTCGTACTCCGCCTTCATCAGGATCACGCCGCCGCGCGGGCCACGCAGGCTCTTGTGCGTGGTCGTCGTCACGAAGTCGGCGTGCGGCACCGGGTTCGGATACACGCCTGCCGCGATCAGGCCGGCGTAGTGCGCCATGTCGACCATCAGGTATGCGCCGACCGACTTCGCGATCTTCGCCAGGCGTTCGAAATCGATCTTCAGCGAGAACGCCGACGCGCCCGCGACGATCAGCTTCGGCTTGTGTTCCTGCGCCAGCTTCTCGGCTGCTTCGTAGTCGATGTCTTCGTTTTCGTTCAGGCCGTAGCTCACCACGTTGAACCACTTGCCCGACATGTTCACCGGCGAGCCGTGCGTCAGGTGGCCGCCGTGCGCGAGGCTCATGCCCATGATCGTGTCGCCCGGCTTGAGCATCGCGAAGAACACGCCCTGGTTCGCCTGCGAACCCGAGTTCGGCTGCACGTTCGCGGCTTCCGCGCCGAACAGCTGCTTCACACGATCGATCGCCAGCTGCTCGACCACATCGACGTATTCGCAGCCGCCGTAGTAACGCTTGCCCGGATACCCTTCCGCGTACTTGTTCGTGAGTTGCGAACCCTGCGCGGCCATCACCGCCGGGCTCGTGTAGTTTTCCGACGCGATCAGCTCGATGTGATCTTCCTGGCGGCGGTTTTCCTGCTCGATCGCGGCAAAGATTTCGGGATCGACGTTCGCAATGGTGCTTTGGGCTCTGTCAAACATACGGTTTCCGTTAAGTGTGTACAGGTTGACCGGAGCGGCCGAGTACGGTGCGCTGCTGGCGGGACCAGCTCGACGTGGCGGAGGAATCCGTATGACGCGAGGCAGGACAGCCACCGGCAATGCACGCGACGGCGCACAACGGCTGCCCAGGCGAACGGCAAGAACGGCGCCCCGCGCTTCACGGTGGGATGCTCCACCTTGAACCCGAAGGGTTCTATCGCCAGTCACGCAGGGGTGATGAGCGCGTTAGTGTATTGGATGCGTCATGAATAGGCAACCGCCCGGCGGTGCGCCGGAAGCCATTGGGGCCAGACTCTGCGCGCCCGTGCGGGAACGCTTTGCCGCCTTGCCGCGGTGCGGCAATCTCAGTAGGCTTGCGGGATACTTACCCGCTATTTTGTCATCGACCAGGAGCAGCAATGATCGTGTTCGTCACAGGCGCGTCCGCCGGCTTCGGCGCCGCCATCGCCCGTGCCTTCGTCAACGGAGGCCACCGCGTCGTCGCGACCGCGCGCCGCAAGGATCGTCTCGATGCGCTCGCCGCCGAACTCGGCGATTCCCTTCTGCCGCTCGAGCTCGACGTCCGCGACCGCGCGGCCGTCGAGGCCGTGCCGGCCGCCCTTCCAGCCGAATTCGCAGCACTCGACGTGCTCGTCAACAACGCCGGCCTCGCGCTCGGTGTCGAGCCGGCCCAAAAGGCCAGCCTCGACGAATGGCACACGATGATCGACACGAACTGCACGGGCCTCGTCACGGTCACGCACGCGCTACTGCCCGGCATGATCGCGCGGGGCCGCGGCCATATCTTCAATCTCGGCTCGGTCGCCGGCACCTATCCGTATCCGGGCGGAAACGTATACGGCGCGACCAAGGCTTTTGTCCGACAATTCAGCCTGAACCTGCGCGCCGACCTGATCGGTACGCCGTTGCGCGTGACCGACATCGAGCCGGGCCTGTGCGGCGGCACAGAATTCTCGAACGTCCGCTTCCGCGGCGACGACGCGAAGGCGGCGAACGTCTACCAGAACGTCCAGCCGCTCACGGCCGAGGACATCGCCGACACGATCTACTGGATCGCGACGCGCCCGGCGCACGTGAATATCAACACGATCGAGATGATGCCGGTCGCCCAGGCACCGGCCGGCCTCGCGATTCATCGTGGCTGAGCCGTCGCATGCAGCCGCGGGCCCGCCTCCGGCCGGCCCGCGGCATGCTACGCCGTACTACATTCCGTTACGAAACCGTTACGAATCCGGCTTCCGCCTTCCGGTAGAATGCGCGCCATGACCCAGCCTACCCGCTCGCCGGAAGCGCCCTCCGGCTTCATCTGGCCGGTGCGCGTGTACTACGAGGATACCGACGCAGGCGGCATCGTCTTCTATGCCAACTACCTGAAGTTCTTCGAACGCGCCCGCACCGAGTGGCTGCGCGCATGCGGCATCGACCAGCGTCAGCTCGCCGACAATGCCGACGCGATCTTCGTCGTCCGCAGCACGTCGCTCGACTACCGCGCACCGGCGCGACTCGACGACACACTGGCGATCACGAGCCAGCCCGGACGCATCGGCCGCGCATCGGTGGAATTCACACAGGAAGCCTGGTGCGGGAACACGCTGCTCGTGGCCGGACACATCCGTCTCGGCTGCGTCGACCGTACCGGCATCCGGCCCGCGGCCATCCCGCCGGTCGTGCTCGACGCGCTGCAGCGCGGGCCCGTCATCGAAACCGGGCAGACTGTATTGTCAACGAAGCTCGCCTGAGCCCCGTTTAGACAAAGCCCATGAACTTGCCTTTCTGATTCGATACTAAGCAAGGTTCGGCGTCAGGCATGGCCGGCGCGCCGCGCCGCACGCATACCGGACGCCCCGAAGGGACGTTACTCAAACCTCTATGAACACTTCTCAAGACCTGTCGATCATTTCCCTCGTCCTCAACGCGAGCGTGCTGGCCCAGGCCGTGATGGGGCTGCTGCTGCTGCTGTCGCTGATGTCGTGGACCTTCATCTTCCGCAAGTGGTTTGCGATCCGCCGCGCACGCGCGCAGACCGAACGCTTCGAGAAGGATTTCTGGTCGGGCGGCGACCTGCAGGCGCTGTACCAGAGCGCCGCCAACAACCGCCACACGATCGGCGCGCTCGAGCGGATCTTCGAATCGGGCATGCGCGAGTTCCTGAAGGCGAAGGAAAAGCGCATCAGCGATCCGGGCCTCGTGCTCGACGGTGCACGCCGTGCGATGCGCGCGTCGTTCCAGCGTGAAATGGATGTACTTGAGGCGAACCTCGCGTTCCTCGCATCGGTCGGCTCGGTCAGCCCGTACATCGGTCTGTTCGGCACGGTCTGGGGGATCATGAACTCGTTCCGCGGCCTCGCGAACGTGCAGCAGGCCACGCTCGCGAACGTCGCCCCGGGCATCGCCGAGGCGCTCGTCGCCACCGCGATCGGCCTGTTCGCCGCGATTCCGGCGGTGGTCGCGTACAACCGCTACGCGCACGACATCGACCGCCTCGCGATCCGTTTCGAGACCTTCATCGAAGAGTTCTCGAACATCCTGCAGCGTCAGGCCCAGTAAGGAGCGCGCCATGGCAGGAAGTCCCATCCGATCCAGCATGCGCGGCGGCCGCTCGCGCCGCGCAATGGCCGACATCAACGTCGTGCCGTACATCGACGTGATGCTGGTGCTGCTCGTGATCTTCATGGTCACCGCACCGCTCGTCGCCCCGTCGATCATCAACCTGCCGACCGTCGGCAACGCCGCGCCGCAGGAGCAGACGCCGCCCGTCGTCGTCAACATCAAGGCCGATCGCACGATGAGCGTCAAGTACAAGGGCGACTCGGGCGCGACCCAGGAAGACACGATGACGAAGGCCGAGCTCGACAGCTTCATTTCGGCCCGGCAGGCCGACCATCCCGACCAGCCGGTCGTGATCGCGGCCGACAAGACCGTGCAGTACGATGCAGTCATGACCGTGATGTCCGATCTGAAGGCGCGCGGCGTCAAGCGCGTCGGCCTCCTCGTCAAATCGCAATGAACCGGCAGCAATCCACGCGCAGCTCCGCCTACCCGCCTCGACCTCCCCGCGAGCGGGGCACCTGGCGCGCATTCGCGCTCGCCGCGCTGATGCACGTGCTGCTCGCGCTGTTCCTCTATCACGGCGTGCAGTGGCAGAACAGCACCCCGGCGGGCGCCGAAGCCGAGCTGTGGACCGAGGTGCCCGATGTCCCCGCGCCGCGGCCCGTTGTCACACCGGCACCGCCCGTGAAGGTCGCGCCGCCCGCTCCCCCGGTGCGCGACGAGCAGGCCGACATCGCGCTGCAGCAGAAGAAGCGGCAGCAGGAAGCCGCCGCGCGTGAAGCGCTGCTCGAACAGCAGCGCCGCGCGCAGCAACTGAAGGCCCAGCAGGAAGAGGAAGCCCGACGCGCGCAGCTCGCAGCGCAGGCAGCCGCGCTCGCCGCGCAGAAGGCCGCGGAACGCGACAAGCAGAAGCAGGCCGACAAGCTCAAGCAACAGCAGCTCGCCGAGCAGCAGAAGCTCGAACAGCAGAAACTCCAGCAGCAGAAGCAGGCGCAGCTCGAAGCGCAGCAGGCGGCGAAGGCGAAGGCCGACGCGGCCGCGAAGGCAAAGGCGGAAGCCCAGGCCAAGGCGAAGGCCGAAGCCACGGCGCGCGCGAAGGCCAATGCGGCGGCGAACGCGAAGCTCGACCGCGAGCGCAGCGCCCGCCTGGCACAGATGCAGGGCCTGTCCGGCGCCGGTGAAGGCGGCGGCGAAGGCCTCGCGAAAAGCGGCACGGGCACGGGCTCAGGCGGCAATGCCGCAACGCCCGGCTATGCCGACAAGGTGCGCCGCCGCGTCAAACCGAACATCGTTTGGGGTGGCGAGCGAGCAGGCCTGACCACCGTCGTCAAGATTCGGTGCACGCCGTCCGGTGACGTATTGAGCGCATCGGTTTCCCGCTCCAGCGGGAATTCGGGGTGGGATCAAGCCGTGGTCAATGCGATCCACGCATCGATCCCGTTGCCGCCCGATTCTAACGGTCGTACCCCGTCGGACATTACGATTACCTTCAAGGCGGCGGAGTGAAAGGAAATGCGCTTACACTCCGGGCATCGCTGTCGGACGGGAACGAATCGGGTATTTTTACTGTCTCTGCCGTTGCGCAGCGATCCAAGCCATACGGGAAGCAAGAAGCATGAGTTTGATGACAAAGCTAGGTTTCAGGGCACTCGTGGCCTCGTGTCTGATTACGGCGGGCAGCGCCGCTAACGCCCAGGTCAACGTGCTGATCACCGGTGTCGGGTCGACCCAGTTCCCCATCGCCACCGCGAATTTCGCGAACGAGGCGAACCTGCCGCAGCAGGTCACGTCGATCGTCCGTGCCGACCTCGCCCGCAGCGGCAAATTCACCAACATCGACGCGGGCAGCACGCCGGTGCCGGAGACCGCCTCGGTCGATCTCGGCGCATGGAAGGCCAAGGGCGCCAATGCGTTCGTCGCCGGCAGCGTGAACCGCGAGGCGAACGGCCAGTACAAGGTCAACTTCATCCTGTACGACACCGTGAAACAGCAAAGCCTCGGCGGCCTGTCGCTGACGGCCACCGACACCACGCTGCGCACGGCCGGCCACAAGATCGCCGACTACATCTACCAGAAGCTGCTCGGCGTGCGCGGCGTGTTCGCCACGCGCCTGTCGTACGTGATCAAGACCGGTAACCGCTACCAGTTGCAGATCTCGGATTCGGACGGCCAGAACCCGCGCATCGCGCTGTCGAGCACCGAGCCGATCATCTCGCCGTCGTGGTCGCCGAGCGGCACGAAGGTCGCGTACGTGTCGTTCGAGCGCAAGAAGCCGATCGTCTACATCCACGACCTGCCGACCGGCCGCCGCTACATCGTCTCCGACCAGAAGGGCAACAACAGCGCACCGGCCTGGTCGCCGGACAGCAACACGCTGGCCGTCGCGCTGTCGCTGACGGGCAATACGCAAATCTATACGGTCAACTCGACGGGCGGCGGCCTGCGCCGCCTCACGCAGAGCAGCTCGATCGACACCGAGCCGTTCTACTCGCCGGATGGCCGCTGGATCTACTTCACGAGCGATCGCGGCGGCGCGCCGCAAATCTACCGGATGCCCGCACAGGGCGAAAGCGCCGGTGCCGCGCAGCGCGTGACCTTCACGGGCAGCTACAACACGAGTCCGCGCATCAGCCCGGACGGCAAGCTGCTCGCTTACATCTCCCGCACGGGCGGGGGCTTCAAGCTGTACGTTCAGGATCTGCAGACCGGCGCGGCGAACGCCATCACGAATACGAATCGCGACGAATCGCCGAGCTTCGCGGCAAACGGCCAGTACCTTCTGTACGCTACCCAGTCGGGTGGTCGCAATGTTCTGGCAGCAGTGCCCTCCGACGGCAGCGCGCCGCCGCAAATCCTGTCCGTCCAGGGCGGCTCCGTTCGTGAGCCGTCGTGGGGGCCCTTCATGCAATGACCACAAGGAGAGTAAACATGATGTCGAATAAAGCTCGTCTGGCCCTGGCCGTGATGATGATCAGCGCGCTCGCAGCGTGCAAGTCGGGCGTGAAGCTCGACGACAAGGCAAACAACGCGGGTGCAGTCAGCACGCAACCGAGCGCCGACAACGTCGCGCAAGTGAACGTCGATCCGCTGAACGACCCGAACAGCCCGCTCGCGAAGCGCAGCATCTACTTCGACTTCGACAGCTATTCGGTGAAGGACGAGTACCAGCCGCTGATGCAGCAGCACGCTCAGTACCTGAAGAGCCACCCGCAACGCCACGTGCTGATCCAGGGCAACACCGACGAACGCGGCACGAGCGAGTACAACCTCGCGCTGGGCCAGAAGCGTGCGGAAGCCGTCCGTCGTGCGATGGCACTGCTCGGCGTGAACGATTCGCAAATGGAAGCCGTGAGCCTCGGCAAGGAAAAGCCGCAGGCAACGGGTCACGACGAAGCATCGTGGGCGCAGAACCGTCGCGCCGACCTCGTCTACCAACAGTAAGTAACGGAAGAATCGCCGTATGACGCACCGTGTATCCCTGCTGCGCGTTGCCGCAGCATTCTGCGTCGCCGGCGCGGCGTGGTCGGCCGCGCCGGCGCACGCCGGCGTGTTCGACGACAACGAAGCGCGCCGCGCCGTGCTCGATCTGCGCAGCAAAACCGACAACCTGGCGAACCAGTTGTCGGCGGCGCAGCGGACGATCCTCGATCAATCCGGCCGTCTCGACCAGCTGAACCAGCAGGTCGCGACGCTGCGCGGCGAGAACGAGGATCTGACGAACCGGCTGACGACGCTCGAGCGGCAGCAGAAGGAGTACTACCAGGATCTCGACACGCGGCTCAAGAAGTTCGAGCCGCAGCAGGCGACGATCGATGGTGTCGAAGGCACCGTGCAGCCGGGTGAAACGGATGCGCTCAATGCGGCGCAGCAGCAGTTCCGCAACGGCAACTTCAAGGCGGCGGCCGCGTCGTTCCGCGCGTTCATCGCGAAGTATCCGCAGAGCCCCTACCAGCCGACCGCGCAGTACTGGTACGGCAATGCGCAATACGCGCTGCGCGACTACCGCGGCTCGACCGCTACGTGGCAAGGGATCGTCAGCAAGTTCCCGCAGCACCCGCGCGCGGCCGACGCCCTCGTGGCGATCGGCACGAACCAGCTCGAGCAAGGCCAGAAGGCGGCCGCGAAGAAGACGTTCGAGCAGGTCGTTTCGCAGTATGCCGGGTCGAACGCTGCGCAGACCGCGCAGGGCAAGCTCGAGACGATCAAATAATTATCGCGGCGGGTTGTTGACAGCCTGGCAACCCGTCGCTATAATCTTTTGCTCTTTGGGTCGCTTGCAACGTTGTTGAAGCAACGAACCAACCGGTTTCAAGAACGTGGGGTGGTAACTCAGTTGGTTAGAGTATCTGACTTTTAATCAGAGAGTCGAGGGTTCGAGTCCCTCCCACCCTACCAACTATCTTTGATAGTGCAAATTAAAGCCTCCCAAGTGGAGGCTTTTTTGCGTCTGGCGCTTCTGCGTCGACGCGCGGCATCGCGATGATGCCCGCACACACTCAGTCGCGCCCTCCCCCCGGCTTCGGTAGAAGCGTCTCTCCCTTCAAGCCGGCGTAAAGAAACGCGATCGTGAAAGCGATCGAGATGATCGACTCGAGCCATAGGTTCGTGAACGTGTCGACTCTTGCGCTGGCCAGCGGCCTGGCCGGATCATAGCGAACCGGCACCGTGTCACCGACCTCCACCGTCACGAAGCTCCCCGGAAACGATACGCGCTCGCCAGCCTTCGTCACGAACTCGATCAGTGGGTGATGCTCGCCGTGAGTCAACCGGACGACCGTTCCCTGCACGGCAACAGACGCCTCGATGAAAGCGAACCGTTCGTCGATCGATGCCGCGCTCCACACCGCCAGGATCACGCCGATGGCCGGCGCCACGTAATTGCACCTCCCGGTCTCGTCGGCCATCCTGTTTCCGGATTTCGATCCGCTCATGACTCCCACACCGGACGGGGCCGGCAATGCACGGCCCGTGCGTCAGCGCACACTGACGTCGCGCAGCACCGCCCCATATCCCGCGTACAGATTGCCGACCGGCAGCAACTGTTGTTCGGCGAGTTGCCGATGCACGACCCGCAGGTTATGGAACGGCATCCGCGTGAACAGGTGATGTTCGATATGAAAATGAATCGCGTGCGGGCCGAACAGGAACGTCTGCCATGAACGCCGGGCGATGGTGCGCGCGTTGCGGCTCTGGTCGGCACCGGCCGGCAGCCCCGCATGCTCGAAGATCGCGCGCACCTGCCCGGCGAGCGGCAACAGCGTGACGGACGGCAGGATCCACAGCGTCACGTACAGCAACGGATGTCCGGCCCATGCGAGCGCGCCGAACAGCACACCGTTGCCGGCCAGCATCGATACGACTTCCCACGCGGCATACGCGCGCGATTTCCCGACCTTCGGCAACGCGTGGGCAAACGCGCCGCGGGCGAGCTTCACGACACTCGTCACGTAGCCGATCCCGCACGCGTACGCGAGCAGGCGGCCGATCAGCCGCCCGCGCGTTACCGGATAGTCGTGCACGCCGAACAGCAGCGCGACGGGATCGTCCTGCTCCATCGGTGCGCGGTGGTGCTTCAGATGGCCTGCACGATACGTACGCAGCGACAGCCACAACGGGCCGGCCGCGAACAGTTGGCCCAGCGCGTCATTGACGTGCCGATTCCGCGCCAGCAACCCGTGCGCGCCTTCGTGCATCATGACCGCGAGCGCAAGCTGGCTGCGCGCGATCACGATCGCGGCCAACGCGTACGCGAGCGGATGCGCAAACGCGATCGCAGCCGCGAACGCAGCGGCAATCATCAGCCAGTCGCCCGCCAGCGCCGCGCCGACTCGCAACGCGCTCACGCGAAACAGCGCGGGATCGGGCACGAACCGCGCAAGCTCGACATTCGGCCCGGCGTGGTGAACATGGGCATCCGTCATGCGAACCTCCTGCGCAGCGCACGCCGCTCGACCCACAGCGCACTGGCCATCGCGAGCGCCACGCCGCCCAGCACATCGGCCAGCGTATGCTGCTTGAGCGTCAGCGTCGACGTGCAGATCAGCAGGCCGACCGCCACTGTCACGAGCCGCCGGCGGTCCGCCAGCATCCGGCAGGCAAGGCACGTCACCGCGACATGCAGGCTCGGAAAGCCGTTGGCCGCGAGATCGAGCTGCCACATGCGCGCGAGACGGTGGCGCACGAACGCGTTGCCGATCTCCGCGACGTCGGGCCGCGGCACGGCTTCCGGAAACATCAGGAAGCACGCGACACCGAGCACGAACGCGATCAGCACGGCCTCCTTGAACGCGGCGAACGCGGGCGGCCGCGCATAGGCGGCAAGCGCAATCACGAACGGAAAGAAGCCGACATAGACGAACCACGACCACGCGATGAACGGAATCCGCGCATCGATCGCCGTGGCGAACACATAGCGCGGCGTGACGCTGCGCTCCAGCAAAAAGAAGATCGCGAGGCCGGCGGCCATGCCGAACGCCGCGGCCAGCATCTGCCGGATATCGGGCCGGCGATCGTCACGAAACGACAGCGAATTCATCGTGGCGCCGGCGCCTCGCATCGAGTCTGCGCATCGGTCACCTGTGCACGCGGATGCAGCGCCAGGAGGCGCGACGTCCATGCGTCCACACGTGCACGCGCATGCTCGCGACCGGCGACCGTCCCTGCCTGCGTGCCGGGATTGCGCATCAGTTCGGCTGCAGCCTGCCCGACTTCCCGCCGGAACGCGGCCGCGTCGCCGCGCCACGTGACGACCCGATGCACGAGTTGCAACCGCGCGGCGCGCTCGGCGTTGCTCGCCTGCTCGGGCTGATCGGACTGCACGAGCAGGATCGGGCGGTGATACACGCGTGCGATCGACAGCGCAGCCATGCCGGGCGCCGACACGATCAGCGGTGCATGAGCGGCGTGCGTCACCCAGTCGGCGTCGACACCGGTCCAGCCGTCATGCCCGGCATAGCCTTCGCCCACACGGTGGGTGGCGATTCCTGCGTCGCGCATGCCGGCCGACAACGCATCGGCGAGCGCGACATCGCGAAAGTGCGGGTTCAGATAAATCGCCGCTGCAGCCGGTTCCGACGCCGGCCGCCCGGCGACGATCGGCACCGGCGTCGGCAGCCGGTAATGCGTGCACGATCGCCGGACTTCATCGGCGGCATCGTATGCGAAATCGTGCTCGATGCAGCACCGCGCCGAATCGATCTGCCAGTCGACGATCCGTGCAAAAGCACGCGCCAGTGCGCGCGGCAGCCGCGCATCGAAATTCGCGGTCAACGCACGGCGCAGGCTTCCGCCATAAACATGGACGATGCGGCGCCGCCAGCCCGGCATCGCGCCCATGAACAGCAGCGCCGGATGAAACGAGTCGTTGATCACGAGATCGGCATCGCGGACCATCGCTCGCAGCCGCACGATGTCGCGCAGCATGCGCGTCGGCCTGAACACATAGTGCGCGACATTGCGATCGGTCGCGTCGCGCAGCATGTTCTGCCGTTCGTCGAACTGCACCGCGTAGTGACGGGACAGCACGGCCGCATCGATGTCGAACGCAGCCAGGAACGCCTGCCCTGCGTCGGACGTCGTCAGCACGTCGACCCGCGCGCCCGCCGCACGCAACGCATGCACGAGCAGTTGCGCGCGCATCAGGTGGCCGCGTGCGTCGGCCGTCGCGAGATAGACGATCCGCGGCATCATGCGCGCGGACGAAGCGACTGGAGCCAGCCGGCCGCCACCATCGCCAGCGCACCCGTCACGCCGAAACCGGCTTCGATCGCGCGGATCTCATCCAGCAACGCGGCGAGATGCGCGGCCTCGGACGGCGCAACGAGGCGGCGCAGCGTATCCGAGCAAAGCCTGACATGCCGCGTCTCGTCGGCGAGCACGCGCGAGAGCAACGGATACAGCGGATGCGCGGCGCCGATCGTCTCGCAATGGCGAGCGAGCACGCGCATCGCCATCTGTTCCGCGCACAGACCCGTCGCATAGGCCGGCACGAGCACGCCTTGCGAGAAACGGGGCGCATGGCGCTGCGCGAGCCGGCGCCATCGCATGATCTTGCGCCGGCTCAGCCAGTCGGGCTCATGCGGTGCAGCCGACGGCGCGACGCCACGCTCGCGCAGCGCATCGGCGAACGCGGCCGCGTGGCGACGCTCGTCCGCGAGATGCTGCTCGATCCGAGGCGCAAGCCAGTCCGGCGGCTGTCCGGTCCAGTCCTCGTGCAACGCGCATTCGGTCGCTTCCTCGCCGATCAGGTACATTCGCAGCACCCAGCGTTCGCCATGTGTGCTGCGATGCAGCTGCCGGATCGCCGCCCGCTTGATGCGATCGACGAGGTACGCGCGCACCCGCGCCGCACCGCGCGGCACGGGCGCATCGAGACAGTCGAAGCGTGCATCGTGCGCCGCCTGCGGCGACGCCGGCAGTTCGCCAGCCGCGGTCATGCCGGCACGCCCCGAATGGACGCGGATTTCGCCACGGGCGCCGCAACGGCGGCCGGATCGCGACGCCATCCGAGGATCAGGCCGATAAAGCTTTCCTGCATGAACGCGTGCGCGGAGGCGGTCGCACCCGCAAAGGCTTCCTCGCGGCCGTTGACGCGCAGATAGCCGTTGCCGTCACGCGCGCCGAATTCGATCCGGTCGTTCTTCCGGAAGCCGCGTGCACGCATGTCCTTCACGAGCGCGCTACCGTCGAGGCCGAACAGGAACAACTCCCGCTGAGCGACCCACACCGGAATGTGATTGCTCAGCGCATCGAAACGAATCGTCCACGTGCCGGATGCGAGTGCGCGATCGACGTCGGCATCGTGCGGCGCGTTCGACGTAAAGCTCGCACGCGCGACCGACTTCGTCAGGCCGCCCACGCCAAGCGCGATCGTGATGTCGTCCGCGGACGGCTGCTTCGGATCGGTCGCACTCACCTTCACGAGATGCCGCGCGAGCCGCGATGCAAGCGACGGATGCGCGAACAGCGCCAGCGTTTCGTCCGGCGTGAGCACGTCGCGCTCGCCGTCGCCCTCCTTCACGCGCACGCGATACGGATCGATCCGGACATCGGTGAACGTGCCGTGCACGGGCGCATGGACGTACACGTCGCGGTCCCATTTCGCGCCGTCACGACGCAGCAGCACATGCACACTCAACGGCACGCGCCGGCCGTCGCCGTCGACGCCCGTGCCCTGCAGCAGCACGTCGCCGAGCACGTCCTTCGTGCGGCGCGTCGCATCGCTCGAGAAGACGATCGCGTGCGTGTCGGTATCGATGCTCGCGTGAACGTCTGGCGCATCGAGCGCGACGCGATTGCAGTCCGTCGCGGCCGAGTTCGCGAACGGGCAGCCGCTTTGCGACGCAAAGTGGTAGATTCCGCGCCCCGCATGATCGACCGGCGCGGCATGGGCGCCGGCGCTGGCGGCAAACAGGGCGAGGCAGGCAACACGGGCGGCGAGAGAAGGCATGGTCGTTGTCGGGATAGATGCAGGGTGTCGGAGTGTCGTGACTGCGCCGCGACGTGCGGCGCCGTTTCAATGACGGTGATAGGACAGCGCTTCGAGATCGCGCCGGGCCGATGCGCGTCCCGCGAGACCGAAACCGCGCGCGAGCGCACCGAGCGTATCGACGGCGGACGCCGCGATCGTGACGCCGACAGCCGCGAGATAGCGGACGGCGCCAAGCTGCGGCAACTGCTGGCGATTCAGCGCGCGCAGGCTGTAGCCGAGCCGCATGGCCATCACGCAGAACGGGCCGAGCGGGCCGCTGCGGCCGAGCCACTGCCAGCCGCGCGGCAGGTACGCGTTCACGAGATACGGTGTCAGACCGACGCTATCCTCGCCGCGCATCCAGCGCAGCTTCAGCGATTCGCGATGCGTGTCCGGCAGCCGATGCTCGGTGTGGGCCGCCGGCGCGAACTCGACGGCCACGCCGGCCGCCTGCATCCGCAGCCCCATCACCTGGCAATGCGCGCGATAGACGCCGTCGAGCGGCTCGTAGCGAAATCGCGCGAATACCTCGCGCCGGAACGCGACGTTGTTCGCGTAGAAGTTGCGCGTCGCACCGTCGCGCAGCGGGCTCGGGAAATACATGAAATCGATCGACGTCAGCGCGATGCCGAGCACGTTCGGCGCATAGCTGGTGCGCCCCGCCACCGCGACGGGCGCCTCGCCGGCTTCACGCGCGAACGGTGCGAGCAGGTGCTCGAGCCAGTCGTCGGCCGGCCGGCAATCGGCATCGCCGAACACGACGATGTCGCAGCGGGCCGCGTCGACGCGGTCGAACCCGTCGTTCTTCGCATCGTAGTAGCCGGTGCTTGCGCCGATCTCGACGAAGTCGATCGGGCGGCCGGCCAGCGCGGCGATCTCCGCGCACACATCGGCCGGCAGTCCGTCGTGCGTGATGATCCATTGAGCGAGTGCCGCGGGCGGTACGGTCTGCTTCGACAGCGCCGATACGAGGCGCTTCAGGCTGTCGACGGCCTGCGCGAGCCCCGCGCCGCCGCGCAGGTTGTTCGTCTCCAGCACGAGCGCAGTCTGCGCCGCCACGGCGCGGGCAGCCGCACGGGTGTGCCGCGTGGTTTCTGTGAAATCTGGCATCCGGAATATCTCCATCCTCATGCGCACCGGCATGGATGAAACGAATGGGCGAGGAGCCCGCGGCGCATCGGCGCATGCGGGTCGCCCGCGACCGTCATCGCAAGACGGGCAGCCTGGAAGTGGAAGGCGCCCGCTTCGCGGGCCGTCACTCCTGGGCGGACGGCGCCGATTCGGCGTCGGTATAGCGCGGCTTCGCGTTCTGCAGGTCACGCGTGTTCTTCTGCACGGCCACCGAACCGAACAGCGCGAGCACGAACGACATTGCGTAGAAGCCCTTCTCGCTCAACTGCAGCGTCGCGTTGAAGAGGCCGACGACCAGCAGCGCGATCGACAGCAGCAGCGCGATCCAGCTGAGGCCGTAGTAGATGCCGGTGACGGGAATGCCTTCCGCACGGTCGCGGACGCTTTTCTGCAGCGAGATTGCCGCATAGAGACCGAACACCAGCACGGTGAAGTAGTAGCCCTTCTCGTTGAGCTGCATGCCCGCGTTCCAGAGACCGATCAGGAATGCCGCGAAACCGGCGAGCAGCGCGGCCCACGACGCGGCCACGAACGCGAACGACGGCTGCTGGATGGTAGTCTGGTTCATTGCTTTGCCCTCTCTTTCTTCTTGTTCGAAATCGTTTTCGTTGAACTGCGTTTCGCGCATGGTACCAGCTTCGGCACGCGGCAAGACAGCCGAGCTTGCAGTCTTACAATTCGCGCTGGGCCCGCCGCCAGCGCCCCGGCGTCGTGCCGAGCACCGCGCGAAACGCCTTGCCGAAGGCGGCCTCGGACTGGTAACCGACCGCCTGCCCGATCTCCGCCTGCCCGCGCTGCGTGTCCTGCAGCAGCGCGCATGCATGCATCATCCGGATCTGCGCGACGAACGCGCCGACGCTCATCCCGGCCCGCTCGCGGAAATGCCGCGCGTACGTCGCTCGCGACATCGCGGCTGCGTCGCCGAGCGACTCGACCGTCCACGGTTTCTCCGGCGCCTGCAGCACGGCCTGGACCGACGGGCCGAGCCGCGCGTCGGCCGCAAGCGCGAGCCAGCCGGACGGCACGCGCGCGCCCCGACCGTAAGCGCGCAATGCGTAAGCGAGCAGCGCCTGGCCGAGTGCGTTCACGATCGCGCCGGCGCCCGGCTGCCCGTTCGACGCCTCGGTGCGCAGCACGCTCGTCAGCAGTTGCAGCGGCGCGAACCCCGATGCCTCGCGCAACCCGACATGCAGCACCTGCGGCAGCGTGCGCATCAGCAGCTCGCCCGCGCCGCGCGCATAGACGAACCGTCCGCACAGCAGGTCCACGCTCGCGCCGCCGGGGTTGGCCGGATCGAAATTCGACTTGACCGGCAGCACCGCGCCGACGGCGGCGCCCGGTTCGCGCAGCGGCGCACCCGGCCGCGACCGGCCGGCCCCCGCGTCGAGCAGGTCGTGCGCACCGCCTGCGGGCAGCAGCACGAAATCGCCGTCGGCGAGCTGCAGCGTGCGCCCGTCCGCGGTACGCAGCCGGCAGGTCCCGGCCAGCACCAGGTGAAACGCCGCCTCGCCGGACGGCAGCGGGTCGTGCGGCATCGCGAACGGCCCGTCGAGCAGGCAGCGCACGTCGAGCTCGACATGGCTGCGGCCCAGCGACAGTAGTTGACTCAACGCATCCATGAGACGATCGCGCTAAAAATTGACACTCTAGCGTATCGAAACCCTCAGCGCGAACGATCAGAATAGCCCTGCATCGCCCGAGATCGCGGCGCCCGCCGCCCTCCCCACCTCTTCTCGAAAGGACGCATCATGCTGAACTGGAACGAATACCGGAAGGAACTCTCGACGCGCATCGGCGAGATCGCGAAGCTGTCGCCCGATACGCTGGCCGGCTACAAGGCGCTGTCAGGCGCCGGTGCCAAGACAGGCCATCTCGACGCGAAGACGCGCGAACTGATCGCGCTCGCGGTCGCCGTCACGACGCGCTGCGACGGCTGTATCGCCGTGCACACCGCGGAAGCGGCCAAGCATGGCGCGACCAAGGAGGAAGTGGCGGAAGCGCTCGGCGTCGCGATTGCGCTGAACGCGGGTGCGGCGCTCGTCTATTCGGCGCGTGTGATGGACGCGCTCGGCGACTGAGCCCGACGGCCGCGGCGCTGCCGCCGTATGGCGTACGGCGGCGCACGGCTGCATGGCCGCCCGGTTGCGCATCGCGCAGCCGGGCAGGCAAGCGACGTATGACGATTGGCCAGCGTGCCTGCCCGAATGACCTGCGGGGCTGCCCACAAGCACGGACGCGCCGCGAAGTCGGCTACCATGCGCGAACGATCCATCGTGAAGGAGCGCTCCATGTGCCGCTGGCTCGCCTATACGGGTAATCCGATTCATCTCGAAACCGTACTGTTCCGCGCGAAGCATTCGCTGATCGACCAGAGCCTGCATTCGGAGCTGGGGGCGACGACCACCAACGGCGACGGCTTCGGCATCGGCTGGTACGGGCGTCCCGACGAACTCCCGTTCCGCTACCGCTCCGTGCATCCCGCGTGGAACGACCGCAACCTGCGCGAAGCCGCACGCGCGATCCGCTCGCCGATGTTCATCGCGCACATCCGCTCGGCCACCGATACCCCCGTGCAGGAAACCAACTGCCACCCGTTCCGCCACGGCCGCTGGCTGTTTGCGCACAACGGGCTGATCCGCGACTTCCACAAGCTGCGCCGCGACCTGACGATGACGGTCGATCCCGCGCTGTTCCCGACGCTCGAAGGCTCGACCGACTCCGAACTGATGTTCCGCCTTGCGCTGACCTACGGCCTCGAGCAGACGCCGCTGCCCGCGCTCGAGCGGATGGCCGGCGTGGTCGAGGAAACCGCCGCGCGGCATCGCGTGGCCGCCCCGCTCAACATGACGATCTGCGCGACCGACGGCGAACGGATCATCGCGGTGCGATATTCGAGCGAACGGCAATCGCGTTCGCTGTTCCACAGCACGTCGTTCAAGCACCTGCACGAACTGTATCCGCACAACCCGCGCATCGCCGAAGTCGGCGACGACGCGTTCATGATCGTGTCCGAGCCGCTCGTCGACCTGCGGGGTGCGTGGGAGGAAGTGCCCGAGAGCACGGCGATCGTCGCGCAGGGCGCCGATGTGCAGCAGCGGCCGTTCAGCCCGCGGCACAAGTAGCGCAGCGGGCCGTCATTCGCGCCGTCAGGCGCGGCGAGAAAGCCGCATCCGGATCGAATCGAGTTCGGCGGGCAGCCGGCGCGAACGGGCGCGTGGCCGCGACAGCGCGGTGAACCCGAGCCGCTCGTACAGCGCGCGAGCCCGCACGTTGCGGGTCAGCACGTCGAGCACGACGTCGCGACTGCCGTCGGCGGGCAATGCACCGGTGTCCAGCGCGTCGCGAAACAGTGCGCTGAAGATGCCCGTGCCGCGCTGCCGCTCGTCGGTTGCGCAATGCGCGACGAGGATCTGCGAACGTTTCGGCGCCGGAATTTCCGTTTCGAGGATCAGCCCGCGCAACAATTGGCCAATCGTGCGCCGCACGCCGAAGAAGCGCGCCAGCGCCCACACGACATGCACGTCGTCGAACATCGTCTGCTGTCCGTCGTGAATCGCCATCACGGCGAGCACGGTGCCGTCGTCGGCGACCGCGACACGATGCCGGCGCCACGAGAAGCGCCCGTGACGCGACCGGAACGCCTGCCGCAGGAAGGCGATGCAGCGCGTGTCGCTTTCGCCGAGAAAGAACCCGAATTCGGCCACGCCGGACGCAAACATGAGCGGCGCGCACGCCGCCGCGTCGCCCGCATCGGCCGCACGAAACCGCACGCGCTCACCGGCGCGCGGCACCGCTTGCGCGAACGCGCCGGCCGGCGTCATGCGCTGCGCCCCGCGAGACGCGACAACACGGCGACCGTCCGGCTGATCTGCTCCGGCTCGTGCGTCGAGCAGATGAAGAAGCGCAGGCGCGCGGCCTTTTCCTCGACGGCCGGATAGAAGATCGGCTGCACGTTGATCCCTTCGTCGAACATCGCATTGGCCCATTGCGCGGCCTTCAGCGAGCTGCCCGTGATCACGGGCACGACCGCGAACCCGGCGCTCGTGCCCGTGTTCAGCCCGGCCGCGCGCGCCTCGGTCAGGAACTGCCGCCCGCGCGCCTGCAGCCGGGCGACGCGCTCAGGCTCGGCCTGCAGGCGCTCGAGCGCGGCCAGCGACGCTTCGGCGAGCGTCGGCGCGAGCCCGACGCTGTACAGGAAGCCCGGCGCCAGGTGGCGCAGCATGTCGACCAGCGGCTGGCAGCCGGCGATGAAGCCGCCGCAGCCCGCCAGCGTCTTGCTCATCGTGCCCATCCACATGTCGACCTGGTCGGGCGCGACGCCGCAGTGCTCGCGGATGCCCTTGCCGGTCGCGCCGAGCACGCCGAGCGAATGCGCCTCGTCGACCAGCAGGAATGCGCCGTGGCGCGTCTTCACGTCGACGAAGCGCTGCAGGTCGGGGAAATCGCCGTCCATGCTGTACAGCCCTTCGATCGCGATCAGCACGTGACGGTATTCGCGGCGCACGCGCGCGAGCAGTTCGTCGAGCGCCTGCCAGTCGTTGTGCGCGAAGCTCAGCCGCTTCGCGCCGCTCAGCTGCGCGCCCTGCACGATGCTGTTATGCGCGAGCGAATCGTGGACGACCAGATCGCCGGGGCCGAACAGCGCGCCGATCACGGTCACGTTCGTCGCATGGCCGCTCACGAACGCGACACAGTCGTCGGTCTCGTAGAACGCGGCCAGCGCGCGCTCGAGGTCGCGCTGCACCGGGCGCTCGCCCGCTACCATCCGGCTCGCGGAGGCCGACGTGCCGTAGCGGTCGATCGCGGCTTTCGCGCGCGAAGACACGGCCGGATCGCCGGCAAGGCCGAGGTAGTTGTAGTTCGCGAAGTTCAGGTACTCGCGGCCGCCGATCTGCGTCGTCGCACCGGCGATGCCGTCATGCACGCGGAAGAACGGCGAGTCGACGCGCAGCTTCTCGCCCATCTCGCGCATGATCCGCACCTGCTGATACTGCGGCATCGATTCGAAGCGGCTGCGCGCCGAGGCGGTCTGCGCGGCCGGCGTGCCGGGCACGCCCGGTGCCGCGGCAGCATCGGTCGCGCGCTCCAGTTGCCGTTTCAGCGCTTTCGCCGCCAGTTGCTGGCGAAGGTGTTCTCCCAGTGCCATTGCGTCCTTCGCTGTATCTCGAAAAGACGCTATGTTACGCCGCGCAATATGAAAAAGCGTGGTTTCAGGCCTCGGAAAACTCGGCCCACTGCCACGCATCGGGCGTGGCCAGCAACGCATCGACCAGCCGGAAATTCATCTCGTGGCTCGGCCGCAACGCGCTCACGCGCGCCAGCAGCGGCGCGCCGGCCAGCGCGAGATCGCCGATCAGGTCGAGTACGCGGTGCCGGACGAACTCCTCCGGCAGCCGCATCCCGCCCAGCACGCGATTGCCGACGATCGACGCGGTGCACGACGGCCGCGCGCCGCGCAGGATCGGCACCCCGCGCAGATAGCCGGCGACGATCGCCGGCACCGCCCACTTCACGCGCCCGTACGAGCGCGACGGCGCGATCTCGGCCGCAAATGCGGCCGGCGTCAGCGCGCCGTCCCAGTGCATGTCGCCGAAGCCGCGCAGGTCGTTGCGCACGCTCAGCTCGTAACGCGACGCCGGTTCGATCCGCATTTCGCGCCGCTGGCCACCCTCGCCGTCCGTGACGACGACGGGCCGCAGCACGCGGATGAAGCGTTTCGGCGCGTCGAGCGCGACCCGGCCGCACGCGCGGATGGCATCCACCCAGGGCGCGGCGCTGCCATCGAGAATCGGCACTTCCTCGGCGTCGAGCTCGACGACCGCGTGATCGATCTCGCACGCGAGCAGCGACGCGAGCAGATGCTCGATCGTGCGAACGCCGACGCCGTCGGCATTGCGCAGCATCGTGCACAGCGGCTGCGCGCGGCGCAGCGCGGGATCGACCGGCAGCGTCGCGAGCGTGCGCCCGTGCTCGACGCGACGGAACGCGATGCCCGTCACGCCCTCTTCCGGACGCGCGGGCAGGATCCGCACGCCCACCCGGCGCCCCGTGTGCAGCCCGTGACCGTCGATCGCCAGCGGACGTGCCAGCGTGCCCTGACGCGATGCCCAGCCGGCCGGCGCGCTCATCGCGCGACCTCCAGCGTCGATGACGCCTGGCCCGCCACGGGCGCCTGCCGCGTATCGAGCATCGCGCGCGCTTCGCCGTCGATCGCATGCTTCGCAGCGAGCGCCGCGACGGCGTCCTGCGCCGCATCCGTCGCGGAACCGGGGTCCGCATCGGTCGACGCGCCGATCGAATCGACGATACGTCCGGCCAGCGTCGTCACCGACGCGCCCTCGGCAATCGCCATCACCGACAGCTTGACCTCGAATGCTTCCTCGACCGCGAGGCCGAGCTCCATCCCCATCAGCGAATCCATGCCCATGTCGAGCACCGACTTGTCGAGCGCGATGCGATCCGGCGTCATGTGCAGGATTCGCGCGATCTGCCCCTGCAGCGTCCGGGCAACCAGCGCGATCGCTTCGTCGCGCGGCAACGCCAGCACTTCTTCCCGCAGCTGCGTGCCGCCGTCGCGCGCATCGCCGCCCTTCGCATGCGATTGCAGCAGCGAATACCGGCGCGCCTTCGCGGCGGGCATCCCACGCGCCACGGCATGCCAGTCGAGCCGGACCACCGCTTCGCCCGCCGCGCCCGCCACCAGCGCGCGCTCGAGCGCGACCATCGCCTCGTCGGACGTGATCGATGCACCGCCAATCCGCGATTGCAACGCCTCGCGCGTATCCGCGTGGCGCGCGAGGAAGCCGACGTCCTCGAGCGGCCCCCAGGCCATGAACGTGCCCGGCAAGCCCGCCGCGCGGCGATGTTCGACGAGCGCCTCGAGGAAGCTGTTGGCCGCGACGTAGTTCGACTGCCCCGGATTGCCGAGATAGGTCGTCGCCGACGAATAGACCACGAACAGGTCGAGCGGCAACGCACGCGTCGCGCGATGCAGGTTCCACGCGCCGGCCACCTTCGGTGCGAGCACCGCGGCCATGCGCGCATCGTCGAGATTGCGCACGAGGCCGTCGTCGATCGACATCGCCGAATGCAGCACGCCCTTGAGCGGGCTGTCGCGCCGGCCGATCGCGTCGATCATCGCATCGACCGCCGCTGCGTCGGTCACATCGCACGACACGACATCGACCGTGACGCCGAGCGTCTTGCGCCAGCGCTCGACTTCCTCGCGTGCGGCTGCAGCGAGCTCGCCGGAACGACTCGCCAGCGTCAGCCGGCGTGCGCCGCGCTCGACCATCCAGCGCGCACTCGCGAAACCGAGCCCGCCCGTGCCGCCGACCACCAGGTACGTGCCATGCGGATCGAGCGCGAGCGAGCCCGCGCGCGTGACGCCGCGCGTCGGCGCCGGCGTGCCGGACGGATAGGTCACGAGCACCTTGCCGATCTGCCGCGCCTGCTGCATGTAGCGGAACGCATCTTCCGCCCGTTCGGCCGGAAACGCGCGGTACGGGAGCGGATGCAGCACGCCGGCCGCGAACAGCGCCATCACTTCGCCGAACAGGCGCGCGGTCAGCTCGGGCAGCGCCCCCATCAACTGGTCGGCGTCGATACCGAAATAGCTGATGTTGTTGCGGAACGGCCGCAGCCCGATATGGCTGTTTTCGTAGAAGTCGCGCTTGCCGAGCTCGAGGAAACGACCGAACGGCCGCAGCGTATCGATGCTGCGCACCATCGCTTCGCCGGCGAGCGAATTCAGCACGATGTCGACGCCCTGGCCGCCCGTCAGCGCGCGAATCTCGTCCGCGAACGCGAGACTGCGCGAATCGAGCACGTGGTCCGCGCCGAGCAGGCGCACGAACTCGCGCTTCTCGTCGCTGCCGGCCGTCGCGAACACTTCCGCGCCGAAATGGCGCGCGAGCTGGATCGCGGCGATCCCGACGCCACCCGCGCCGCCGTGCACGAGCACACGCTCGCCGCGACGCAGGCGCGCGAGTTCGACGAGTGCGTAGTACGCGGTGAAGAACGTGGTCGGCACGGTCGCCGCTTCCTCGAACGACAGCCGCTCGGGTTTCCGTGCGATCGCCTGCGCACGCGTCCTGACGCGCGTCGCGAACGAAGCCGGCGCGAAGCCGAGCATCGCATCGCCCGGCGCGAATTCCGTCACGGCCTTGCCCACCCGGACGACGCGGCCGGACAGTTCCATGCCGATCGTCGCGCCCGCGAAGCCGGTCTCGACCGCCTCGTCGGACAACAGCCCCATCGCATACATCACGTCGCGGAAATTGAGGCCCGTGGCAACGGGCTCGATCTCCACCTCGTCGTCGCCCAGCGGGCTTTCCGGCAACGCAAACCATTCGAGATTGCGCAATGAGCCCGGCGCATCGAACGCGAGCACGGCCGCACGCGCGATCGCGCCATCGTTGCGGGCCGCGGCCTGCGCGGCGGTCAGCATGCGCGGCACCTGCCGCCCGTGTGCACCCAGGACGACTTCTTCCTCGAGCGCTGCGCCGGTCAGCTCGCGGATCAGCGCGTCGGGGATCCGGTCCGCCGCTCGATCGACGTCGATCAGACGGCACGCGAGTTCGGGATGCTCGTTCGCCAGCACGCGACCGAGGCCCCACAGCGTCGCCTGTTCCGGATGCGCATTCGCGGCCCCTGCGAATGGCGCGCCGCCACGCGTGACGACGGTCAGCCGCGTAGCCGCGTTCGGCTGCGCACCGAGCGTGCGAACGAGTGCCGCAAGGGCGATCACGCCGTTACGCTGCGCGGCCATCAAGCCATCCCCCGTCGCCGATTCCGCGAGCGGCGTCTCCGGCGCGCAGAACACGACATGCGCCGGCTGCCCGGCCGGCAACGACGCAATCGCATCGGCCGCGTGCGTGGTATCGACGATATCGGCCGGATAGCCCGCGCGCGCCAGCGCATCGGCCAGCCGCCCGCCGAAACTGCCGGCGGCATCCGGTGCGTGCACCACGAGCCATTGCTCGCTGCGTGCCAGCGTATCGAGATCGCTCGGATCGTCGCCGCGTTGCGCAACCACGGCGCTTGCGGGGTTGCGCGCGATGACGAACGTCGGCGTGCCGTCCAGATCGAGCGATTGCTCGACGTGCCGCACGACATCGACGTAGCCCGCGCGTGCGAGCGCCGCATCGAGATCCGCCGGCGCCAGCGGCACCGGCGCGTCGGCTTCCGTCGACGCAGCCTGCGCGCCGAATACGATGTCGGAGAAACGGCCGCGACGCGACTCGGCCAGCAGCAGCAACCCGCCCGGCGCCAGCCATGACCGCATCGCATTCAACGCATCGGCCACATCGTGACGGCCGCTCAACGCGCGGTTCGCGACGATCAGGTCGTACGGACCGGCTTCGTCGGCCGCCAGCGACAGCCGCTCGCCCGACTGCAGCGCAACCGTGCGCACCGCCGCTTCCGCATCCGCGTCGAACCCGGCCAGTTGGCCGGCTGGCGCGGCGATCGTGTGATCGCAGTGCGCGGTCGCGAGATGCATGCCGAGCGTCTGCAGCACGTCGCCGTCCGTCGCGCCCAGTTCGAGCACGCGCAACCGGCGTGCCGACTGCCATCCGTCGACCGCCTGCTCGACGCTTGCGCTCAGCAACGCATGTACGTGCTGCCACGTCGGCGATGCGGCCAGGAGTTGCTCGACCAGGCTGTGCCCGGTCGGCGACAGCAGACGTGCACCGTCCTTCGCGCCGTCCAGCACGTCCGGCAATGCCGCGCCGCAATGCGCGAGCAGCGTCAGCTCGGCCACGTGCCCCGGCGATTCGGCCAGCAGCCCGCGCCACAGCTCGTCGAGCGGCGGCAACGCCGCGCACGCCGCGTCGTCGCGCACGAGCAGCGCGCCATCGCGATGCGCGAGCCCATCCTCGACCAGCATGTCGGCGAGACGCGTGGCCAACGCCGCACGCCCGGCCGCCGGCTGCCACGTGCCGGCGAATGCGCCGAGCGCATCGAACGCGCGGAGCGCGTAGAGGCTCGCCAGCACATCGAGCAGCGGCAGGATTTCGGTCAGATGCTGCGTCCGGCGGCCGTCGTGCCCGGTCGTTTCGAGCCGCGCGACGGCCTGCGCGAGCAGCGCATCGGGGGCCGGCAAACCGGCCGCGTCGACGTCGCCCGGCAGCGGCACTTCTTCAAGGCGGTAGACGAAGCGCGCGGGCAGGTTCTGCCGACGGCCGACGAGATCGACGCGGCGGAACCGGCATGCGCCGAGCCGCGCGACGATCGCGCCGCGCGCGTCGAGGAATTCGAAATGCGCGACGATCGAATGCGGGCTGTGCCGGTCGATCCGCACGAGCACCCGCTCGACCGTGTCGCCGCGCAGATAGTCGACCCGACCGATCTGCACCGGCACGTAAGCCGGATGCTCGCCTTCGCGCGCGTGCGCCGCAAGCAGTGCGAACAGCGGATGAAACCCGCTGTCCATCAGCGCCGGATGCAGCAGATAAGCGGACAACGCCCGCGCGTCGCCGCATGCGGCCGGCGCGGCGATGTCGGCCAGCGCCGCGCCGTCATCCGCGGCAATCCGCACGGTGCGGACCCAGCGGAACGCCGGCCCGTAGCTGAGGCCGATCGCTGCCGTGTTTGCGTACAGCGTGTCGCCGTCGGCTGCAGGCAACGCGAGCAGGCAATCGAGCGCGCCGGACGGCACGACGCTCGCATCGCCGAGCGCGTTGCCGCTTTCCAGCATCCGCCCCGTCACGTTCAGCGTCCAGGCGCCGCCGGACATCCGGTCGCGCGTCTCGATCGTGAAGGTCGCGGTGCGCGGCTCGATCACGAGCCGGAACAGCTTCGCCTGCTGCGGCTGGAATACCACCGGCGTGCGGATCTCGACGTTTTCGAGCGCCGCATCCGGCGTATCGAAGAAGGTGCGTGCCGCGGCGAGCGCCATTTCCACGTACCCGGCCCCCGGGAACGCCACGCCGCCGTCGACGACGTGATCGGCCAGCATCGGCAGCTTCGCCGGATCGAGCTGGTTTTCCCACGCGAATGCGTGCTCGTGCAGGCGATAGCCGAGCAGCGGATGCTCACGACGGCGATTGACGAGACCGTAGCCTTCGACGGTCGGCGTCAGCCAGAAGCGCTCGCGCTGCCACGGATAGGACGGCAATGCAGCACGCGATTCGCCCGGCGCGAAGCGGCCGGGATCGACGCTCGCGCCGTGCGCGATCGCCGCGAGGATCGCTTGCCGCAGCATTGCCGCGCTGCCGTGATCGCGCTTGAGCGTCGGCAGCACCACGCCGGTCGCGCCGGCCGCCGCGAATGCCTGCTTCACGTACGTGCGCAGGATCGAATGCGGCGAGACCTCGACGAACAGCCGGACACCCTGCTCGATCAGATGCGCGATACCGTCGCCGAAGCGCACCGGCTCGCGAATGTTGCGCCACCAGTAGCGGGCATCGAGTTCGGTGCCGGCCAGCGCGCCGCCGGTCACGGTCGACACGAACGTGCCGTTGCCCGGCTGCGGCCGCAGGCTCGCCAGTTCGGCCAGCACGACCGGTTCGATGCGGTCCATGTGGCTGCTGTGGAACGCGTAGTCGAGATCCAGCATCTGGAAGAACTTGCCGCTGCCGCGCAACGCGGCTTCCAGCGCCTGCAATCCCTGCAGCTCGCCCGCGAGCGTCACCGCATCGGGGCTGTTGATGCCCGCGACCTCGACGCGCCGCGCCAGCCCGTGGCGCGCGATCAGTTCGCGCGCCGCTGCATCGCCGATGCCGACGGCCGCCATCCGGCCGCTGCCGCGCGTCATCGCCTGCGCGCGGCTGCGGATCTTGATCACGCGCACCGCGTCGGCGAGCGACAGCGCGCCGGTCACCCACGCCGCGGCGATCTCGCCGACGCTATGGCCGATCGCCGCGTCGTAACGCATCCCGCGCGCGTCGATCACGCGGATCATGCCGACCTGGATCGCGAACAGCAGCGGCTGCGCGTTCTCCGTCGCGGCCAGCCATTCGGCGCCCGCACCGGCCAGCCATTCCGCGCTCGGGCCGCCGCGCATCACGTCGACGAGCGACGGGCTGCCATCGGCGCACCACAGCGCGTCGACTTCGTCGAGCGCCGCGCGGAAGACGGCGTTCTCCGAATAGAGTTCGTTGCCCATCCCGACCCACTGGCAACCGTTGCCCGAGAAGACGAGCGCGGTGCGCACCGCGTCGGCCGGAGCCTGGCCGGTCGCCACGCACGCCGGCAGCCCTTCCGACGCCGGTTGGGCCAGCGCCGCGAGCGCGGCGCGGCCTTCGGCTTGGTCGGCCGGGGCAACAATTGCGCGATGTTCCAGCCACTGGCGCCGACGTGCGGCCGCGGCGGCCAGTGCCTGCCAGTCGCCGCCGTTGTCGAGCATCGCCAGATAGCGGCCCGCGAGCGCGCCGAGCGCGTTCGCGCTGCGCGCGGTCAGGACGAGCGGAGACAATTGCGCGTGCGTCGGTTCGGGCGCGGCCGTCGACGCCTCGTTTGCACCCGGTGCCTCCGTCAGCACGACGTGTGCGTTCGTTCCACCGAAGCCGAACGAGTTGACGCCAACCGTCAGCGGCGCGTCGCCCGCGTCGAGCGGCATGTAGCGATCGACGACGCGCAGACGCCCGCCGTCGAAATCGATCCCGGGATTGGGCGTAACGAAGTGCAGCGAGCGCGGTACCGCGCGATGCTTCAGGCACAGCACGGCCTTCAGCAGCCCGGCCATGCCGGATGCCGTCTCGAGATGACCGATGTTGGTCTTGACCGAACCGACGAGCAGCGGACGATCCGCCGGGCGCTCGCCCGACACGACGTCGATCAGCGCGCGCGCTTCGATCGGATCGCCGACCGCGGTGCCCGTGCCGTGCGCTTCGAGATAAGCAAGCGACTGCGGGTCGATGCCCGCGCGCGCGTATACGCTGCGCAGCAGCGATGCTTGCGCGGCCGCGCCCGGCACGCTGATGCCGCCCGGCGAATGGCCGACCGAGTTCACGCCGGAGCCGGCGATCACCGCATGGATCGTGTCGCCGTCGGCGAGCGCGCGATCGAGGGGCTTGAGCAGCACGAATGCGCCGCCTTCGGAGCGGACGTAGCCGTCGCCGGTCGCGTCGAACGCGCGACAACGGCCACGCGGCGACAGCATCGACGCCTTGGAGAAACTGACGAAGCCGAACGGGTGCAGCAGCAGGTTGACGCCGCCGGCGAGCGCCACGTCGGCTTCGCCGGACTGCAGCGCCTTGACGGCCTGGTGGAGCGCGACGAGCGACGACGAGCAGGCCGTGTCGACGGACATGCTCGGGCCGCGCAGGTCGAACAGGTAGGACACGCGGTTCGACGCGATGCTCAGGGTGTTGCCGGTCGCCGAATACGGATCGATCACGTTCAGATCGTCCATGTTGCGGTTGCCGTAGTCGGTGCTGGCGACGCCGACGTAGACGCCGCAGTTGCTGCCTCGCATGTCGGCCGGGCGCACGCCGGCGTCCTCGAAGGCTTCCCATGCGAGTTCGAGCAGCAGGCGCTGCTGGGGGTCCATCTGCGCCGCTTCGCGCGGGGAAATGCCGAAGAAGGCGGCATCGAAGCCGGCGACGTTGTCGAGCACGCCGGCCGAGAACGTGTAGCTCTTGCCCGGTTCGCGCTTGGACGGGTGCTGGTAGAAATCGGTGCCGAAGCGGTCGGCGGGGATTTCGGTGACTGCGTCGCGTTCGTCGCGGAGCAGTTGCCAGAAGTCGCCGAGATTGTTTGCGCCCCCGGGAAACCGACAAGCCACCCCAATTATTGCAATCTTACTGTTCATCTTTTATGTCGCTTTCTCGGACGCGCACGGCTGTTTCGTGCAATTTCCGTGATCTTGTACCACACGCAAAAGTACCGAACCGAGTTCCTCGGCCGCCAGATTCCGGCATTCGGGAGCATTTGCGCCGTAATTCCGCCAAATGAAGTAGTCGCTGTGTTGCGGAATAACGCCCAGCTTCTCGAAGACATGAGGCAGTGCGGGGACGTGGTCGCCGTAGAAGCAAACGACTGTTTCACGATCGCTGGTGCGCAAATAATCGAGCAAGCGCCCGATCATTGCGTCTGCATTTTCAATGTGCCGCAGATATGCAGTCAGGTCGCGCCAGGAGGCGTCTTCGCCAAGAGTATGCCTTGAAGACGATTCTCCGGGCAAAACCTGCTCGAGATGCAGGGGGCCGTGGTTTTCCATCGTCATCGCGAAGATAAACTGTGGACGGTCACGCGACGCATCAAGCGCGGCAACGATCGTATCCGCGACAGCCTCATCCGAAATATACGGGCCGCAACGGCGCGCCATCGCAAAATGTTCGATATCGAGGAACCGTTCGAATCCGAGCATTGGAAATACGCGCTTCCGACCGAAGAAATCCGCGTAGTACGGGTGAATGGCGATGGTTTCGTAATTTCCACGCGAAAACCAGCGCGCAAGAGATGCGCAAGCATTGCGCACGAAAGCGTAAGGATAGAAACGCGCATATCCTAGCGCTGCCTGCGGCAGCCCTGTCAATACGGCAAACTCCGTGCGCATCGTGTTTGCCCCCCAGGCCGGCACAGACAACTTTCCGTGATACACCGATTCGCCGCGTGCACGGTCCAGGCGGGCGTATGCCGACGACTCGAGCGCACCGCTGATACGACGCATGTCGAAGTACGATTCGCTCTGGATCAAGATCACGTCCGGGTGCCGGCGCGGCCCCCCGGTCGCATAGGGTCCGGTCACGAGCGAACGCCTGAAAAGCGCCAGTGTCGATGGACGCAAACCGTTCAGCAGATATGCAACAAAGACGGCAAAAAAACCGTTCCCGGACTGATCGGCGGCCGGCTCGAGTGTCAGCGTCAAGCGCGCAGCAAGCAGTTGTCCGGCGAACAGCGATGCCGCGACCAGCCACCATGCCGCGAAACTGGAACCTGATGCAGTCGGCCGCTCGGCAATGAAACCACCCATCACGATCACAATCCCGCCTGCGATGGCGGCGACCTTGCCCAGGCTCAAAAACGGCAGATACAGTCGCGGATGCGAAAACAGCTGACTGAAAAGACTGAGATCGGTAAACACGAAGGGTTCACGCAACGATTCGTACTTTGCATTGCTAACTGCAGCGACAAGACCGACGAGCGCAACCGAAGTGCATGCCGAGATGATCGGGCGTGACGTGACGGCCAGTACGATTCCGAAAACGAACGATACCGCAAGAATATGGAGCATCAACGCTGCTACCGGACGACGCCAACCTGCTCGCGGCATCGCGATCCTGTCCGGCACGAACGATAGTCCTGCTGCAACAACAAGCGTCAACGCGATTCCACCGTTCAATTGACACGCTCCTCGCGTGGCAGATAAGACAGGCGATCTAGAATTGCATCGGCCACTTGGACCGGGAGTATCGTCAACAAGCGCATCCCCACCGACAGCAGTCTTGGGAAAGCAATTTCAGCGCGCCCGGCGTCGAGCTTGTGACGAATGTGGGCCGCAGCACGGGCCGCACTCCACATGAATGGCCTGTCGCCAGGAAACACATCGCTCATCGCAGTACTCACGAAACCGGGAAGAATGACGGTCATCCCGACGCCGTCTCGGGCCAGGAGTGGCCGCACCGAATCTCCATATGCCTTGATTGCAGCCTTGCTCGCGCAGTATGCGGGCGAAATCGCCATCCCGCGGAGCGACGCCAAGGAACTGACCATCGCGACGCGCCCCTGCTTGCGCAAACGCATCCGATCGAGTACCGGCAGCACCGTGTGCATTGAGCCGTAGAAATTTGTGTCGACAACGGCGCACGTGCGATCCAGCCTTTCCCAGTCGCCCGCTGACGCGAGCGTGCTCGCGATCCCCGCATTCGCGATCAACAGGTCGATAGGATAGCGATTATCAAACTCGACCAACCAGGCGCCAATTGCGGCGGCATCACGAACGTCAGCCACGCCAGTCAACACCTCTGCCCCACGCGCTCGACACGCCTCGGCAGTCACTTCAAGTTCCGCCGCATTGCGGGCGACAAGCCCCAGCACGCAACCCGGCTGCGCATAGGCGTATGCGAGCGCCCGGCCCAAACCTGCGCTTGCACCGGTGATCACGACTCGCTGCGTCATCGCACTAGACACGCGAAGCCTCCAGTCGACGTACCGTTTCAGAAACGGCCATGGCGATACCTCTACGCGTATAGAAGTCACCGTTGATCTGTGTATGGTGAATCACGTAGTCAAGAAAGGCTTGATAGAGTGCCATATCAGGCGGTTCCGCCTCGGTCCAGAACGAGTGCAGACCTTGCTGCCACGTGAGCCCCGGGATGTCATAAATTGCGTCGCCCAATGCGATGAGCGGACGTCGGTGATGCAAAGCCGACAGACCCACCGTGCTATTGACCAGGACGACGCCCAGCGCGTGATCGAGCAGGGTCGGCAAATGGCCGGCGTCGATGAAGCGCAACCTGTTTCCGATATCGAGTTCCCGGGCAAGCGATTGCGCATAGCGGCGATAGTCGATCAACCCCGTGTCAAGCGGATGATTCTTGATCACAAGGCAGCTCCCGATCGGCGCGTGTGAAGCAAACGACCGCATGACCTGCTCGATCGCGTGCCGAACCCCATCGAACTCGGAGTGGACGACGATCTGCGTATCCGAGTTGAGCTGGAGCGGAAACAGATAATATGGCAGCCTCGACTCCAGCAGCTCCCGGGTCACCTCGTCCGCATGTCGGTGTTGCCACCGCGATTTCAACGCACGCGAGGCAAGTCCCGCGTACTCTACGAATCCGTTTTGGGGCCGATGGCTTCGATAGTGCGGAAAGCGGAACGCATACAGCGCATTCGCAAGACGGTAGCGGATATCGTGGAACGCCCGCTCACGCAAGTTATAGCCGGTCTCTCGCCCAGGCGCACTGGCAGGGATGTCAGCCCGACGCTCCAGATACCACGCCGGATCACGAGGCAGCAGCGAACGGCCGTTGACACCATGTTGCTCGAACGTGAGCCAGTTCGGACGGACGTAGCCCTCTTCGAACACACGCACGACAACGCCGGCCTGCTTCGCGACGGCATGCACCGGCCGGTGGATGGGCCGACAATCCCCGAACATCAACACATCGGTAAATTCTCCACCGGCCAGGATTTTCGAGTACCAGTCCGGTAACAGCTCCGACGACGACGTAAAATTCCAGGCATCGCAAACACCCCCATACAAGGCATCTCCGCCGCAAAAATTCACTCGGCGGACAGCATGCCCGCGCTCGGTCAAGGCAACCGCAAGGCGCCCGAAAAACGGCGAAGCCGTACCTTGCAAAAGCAAAAAGGAACGTCGCATGCGGTAAAGCAACGGGAAGTAAGTGGATGTAAGTCGACCAAGCGACAGCCTGCCGCGGCAGAGTCCTCAATTCAAATCATGGGGCGGCCGGCAGGAACTTTATTTTCCGTTGGCAAAAATAGACACGCGCAAGGTGCATGGAATATACAACATTGCCGACCGGACGAATACTACCCCACCCCAAAATAACAACTCGGAAACCGTCACCGACTAGGTAGCGCAGTCGAGGCGAGGTCATTATAATTACGTGCCCTTGGTGCACCGCACGGTGCTCGGCGAGCGAATCCCCGGACATTTCGTAAGCCTCGCCCCGCCTTGCCTTTGGGCAAACGCGTCCGCGACATCAAGCCGTCACAATCATTCGATATGCACCCATCGATCATGCGACGTGCGTCAGAATGTGGCGATATTTCCGTTCGTTGATCAAGTCCGGTATCGAATCCTCAAACTGGAACGAGCCACTAGCCAGGAAATCGACTTGGAACACGTATCAAGCAGCTCCGCCACTATGCCTCTGCGCAGCCCCCAAAAAGGTCTGTTCGCGCGCATCAAGAAAATCAATCCGTTGCTCGCTATTACGGTGGTTTTGCCGACAGCGATCGCGACGCTATATTTTGGCTTGATCGCATCCGACGTTTATGTGTCGGAATCGCGCTTCGTGGTGCGGAGTCCGCAGCGCGTCACGCAAACCAGCGTTGTCGGCGCACTCCTGCAGGGTTCGGGCCTCTCCAGCGCAGACGCCAACACCTATCCGGTGATCGACTACATTCGCTCGCGCGATGCGTTGCAGGAACTCAATCAGGGCAAGTACATCGAGAAGGCCTATGGCGACCGCGGCGACTTTGTCAGCCGCTTCCACCACAGCCTTGACGACAGCTTCGAAGCCCTGTGGAAGTACTACGGCAATCACGTTGTTACGGTCGATTTCGATTCTTCCGCGTCGATCACGACGCTCAAGGTCCGGTCGTTTACTTCGCAAGACGCGCAAAACATCAACGAACGCCTACTGCAGTACAGCGAACGCCTCGTCAATCAGATCAACGCGCGCGCAGCACGGGACGCAATCAAATTCTCGCAAGATCAGGTAAACCTGGCCGCAACCAAGGCCAAGGACGCCGCTGCCGCGCTGGCGGCCTACCGAAACTCGAAGGCAGTCTTCGACCCGGACAAACAATCCGCGCTTCAGTTGCAGCAGATCGCCAGCCTGCAAAAGGATCAGTTCGACGCTCAGAATCTGCTCGTCCAACTGCAGTCTGCCGCGCCTGCGAACCCCCAGGTCGCGCCACTCAAGACACGCATCGCGACGCTGCAAAAGCAGATCGAGATGATGACCGGCTCGGTCACTGGCCGAAGCGGTTCGCTGTCCGACAAGGCGGCAAGCTACGTACGACTCCAACTGGACGCGGAATTCGCAAACAAGGAACTCGCATCGGCCATGACGTCTCTCGAGAATGCTCGCGCCGAAGCCCAGCGCCAGCAGTTGTATCTCGAACGCATTGTCCAGCCGGGCAAGCCTGACGTCGCAATTGAACCAAAGCGACTGCAATCCATCGCAGCGACATTTCTAATGGGCATCGTTGCGTGGGGGATCCTCACCATCTTCATCGCCGGCGTGAAAGAGCACAAGGACTGAGTCCGCGATGCAACCACAATCGTCCTTCGCTCGGTCATTCAAGATCCAGATGCGTGTGATGGGTGCGCTCATCATGCGCGAGGTCATCACACGGTATGGCCGCCACAATATCGGCTTCATGTGGCTGTTCCTGGAGCCGATGCTGTTCACTCTGGGCATCACGACACTCTGGACGCTACTCAAGGCGACGCACGGAAGCACGCTGCCGATCACCGCGTTTGCAGTGACAGGCTATTCGTCCCTGATACTGTGGCGCAATTGCAGCAACCGATCGGTCAAGGCCATCGACGTCAACCTGGCGTTGCTCTACCACCGGAACGTGCGCGCCTTCGATGTGATCGCGACTCGCATCATTCTAGAAATCATCGGCGCGACGTCGTCGCTGATCGTCCTCACGATCGCATTCTCGGCCGTCGGGCTGATGAGCTTTCCCGTCGATATCCTGACAATTCTGATCGGGTGGTTCCTGCTGTGCTGGTTTGCGTTCGCGCTCAGCCTCACCGTGGGGGCCCTCTCCGAAAGATCGGAGACGATCGAGCGGGTCTGGCATATCGTGACCTATCTGATGTTTCCGTTGTCCGGCGCAGCATTCATGGTGGACTGGGTACCGCCGAGCTACCGACATCTCGTGCTTTGGGTGCCGATGGTGCATGGCACCGAAATGATCCGGCACGGATTTTTCGGTGCCGCCGTGCATACGCACGAGGACCCCTGGTATTTCGCAACGTTCAACGCCGTGCTGTTGCTGATCGGGCTCGCGCTCGTTCGGGAAACCGGCCGGCGCGTGGAACCCGAATGATCATTCTCAACGACATCGTAAAGACGTACCACACGCGCTCGGGCAATCGGAATGTGCTCGGCGGCGTCAATTTGCGTGTTGCAAAGGGCGAGAAGGTGGGCATCCTGGGCCGCAATGGCGCAGGCAAGTCGACCTTGATCCGCCTGATCAGTGGCGCCGAATTGCCGACAAGCGGCAGCATCCACCGCGGCATCAGCATTTCATGGCCACTCGCCTTCGGCGGCGCATTTCAGGGCAGCCTGAGCGGACTCGACAACGTCCGCTTCATCTGCCGCGTCTACGGCGCGCCGATTCAGCCGGCCATCGATTTTGTCGAAGAGTTCTCCGAACTGGGCATCTACCTGAAGGAACCGGTCAAGACCTATTCTTCCGGAATGCGAGCCCGGCTGGCCTTTGCCATATCGCTTGGCGTCGAGTTCGACTGCTTCCTGATCGACGAAATCGTGGCGGTCGGCGACAGCCGCTTCCATCAAAAATGCCACGTCGAGCTATTCGAGAAGCGACAAGATCGCGCCATGATCATCGTCTCACACAGCCCTCAATACATTCGCGAGCACTGCAGCCGTGCCACCGTACTCGACAACGGCAAACTGCACGACTTCGACTCCGTCGACGAAGCACTGCATCACTACCATCTGTTGTCGAGCTAATCGCTGTCGCTTCAAACCAGCATCCGCACAATGCGACGCATCGGCAGCAACCGTTGACAATGTTCGATACCGGCCGCCTTCCTTCGGTTTGCGGCCAAGGCATCGACCCAGGTCGCTGCCTTGCGCCCCCGTCCGTGCCCGGCTTCCGATGAGTCAACGCTCGACGTCCCATCAATGACTTCCCGATCACAATAGCTGGGGTCAATTTTTGATCGCGGCTTGCCCCACCCTAGGTCGTCGACGGAATTTCTTAAACACCCCATCTACATTGACAACCATGAGTGCGTGCCGAGGCTCGATTACACGCGCCGTACCGCCCAATGCGCGCATGAGCCGCGTTTCGACGGATGCTCGCTTGGCTCGGATGCATTCGCTCAAGTTCGTCAACTCGCCGCTCGGATCATGAGGAAAGCCACCTGCAATATATTGATTCGTGCGTGGTTCGAGGGATAATCCCCCTGCACCAAATGTCAACGCATTGCTTGCGCAGTTGTCCGATGCTCACCGCCGAATCCGGTAATCGGTAACACGTGACCGGCAACATAGTCACTACGTCACGACAACCCACGAATGGGACCAGCAACGACATCCGGAAATCTGAACTGATGGCACATGTCAAGTTGAAAAAATGACCGAGAAACGGGATTTTCATCTGGCTCTGACATTATCTGAACTTGATCACATGAGATGTCGTGCGCATTTGTGCGTCATCCGCGAGTCCAATTCTCACCGACCCCGCATCGCGCCCCGGCACGGTGCAACGTTTGCGCAATCCCCTCATCGGAGCAAATACTGCGACCCGGCCGATCAACCAGCCGAATAGCATTCCCGACCTATGTCGAATATCGCGACGAACGCGCACCAGAGCATCGCTGTGACAGATTTGCAACACCGACGTAGGGTTGACGATCGCCCCACTCCCGCGCAGCGTACATCACATTCGCGGTACGCCACGAATGTGATGATGGTCGTGAGTCGCTCATATCCAGCAACTCGACGCCTTTCCCCGGCGATGATCACCACCACCACGCTTTTTCGAGCCACGGGAGCGCATAAGAAAGGCATCAGAGGCAGTTCCTCATCTAAAAAATTCGAGCGTCCGCGACCGGCAATCTCAACACACTGGAAAATTCATGCAGGATGTGAAAATATCTTCTGTTTTGTCAGGCATCATCATCTGATTTTACAATCGTATCGTTGCGGCGACGGCAAATGGGGCTATTTCGGATGAGTCCGTCACCGTAGTAGATAATTTATAACGAAACCGGGAATTCGTCAGACCATCGGATCCAGACATCGGGCGTGCACTTCGCACGAACGGACAAGACGTGAACTCGGCACCAATCTCGTCCCGAGAGTCGTCCACAGCATTGAGAATACAATGCGTATCGCGTGACGCGGTGACATGCTAGCGGACCATTATCGAGCCATCAGGGGCAGTCGCGTTCGCGCGCGTCCGTCCTCGACAGATTTCAGCGTATTCCTAACCTACTCACACCGCCACGGCGGTCAAACACCTCGGGGAACTTGTTTCCATGATTCAAATGCATAACCCTGCAGCCAGTCTTTCAGAGTTGTTCGGTTACCATGACGAACGATTCGTCACCGTCGCTTATCAAACGCTTTTGCGGCGTGCGCCGGATGCTGAGGGCATGCACTACTATTTGAATCGCCTCCGCACAGGCATCAGCAAGACCGAGGTGATCGCGCAATTGTGTCTGAGCACCGAGGGCAAGGCGGCGCGCGTCGTACTCCCCGGCCTCGACAAACTGCTTCAGGCTCACAAGCGCCGCAAGCTGTTGTCGCCACGCTTGTGGTTCCGGCGTTCATGGGCACCTGAAGCGCTGGAGCAAGAGCATACCGTTCGAGCGATCGAAAACAAGCTGAACGCGTTCAGTGATGCCATTCAGTTGCAGATGGCCGAGTTCGATCGCAAGCTGGATCGATTGACCGCGCTGGTGGAATCGCTCAGGGCTGGCGACGCTTCGACCGCGCTGCCTGCGCCTGCGCCCGTTGCGACGGTGGAATCAGCCTATCAAGCCGCAGCCGTTCACGATCCGATTGCCCGCCGCTATGATGCCGCGCTGGTAGCCCTGCGTTCGCGCTTCATCGCCCAGGCGTCCGAACCGTCGGCCATCAAGACGGATATCCGTATCTCGATCCTGATGCCGGTCTACAAGGTACCGCTCGAGTACCTGGCGAAGGCGATCGAGTCGGCGCAATACCAGAGCTACACGAACTGGGAGCTATGCATCGTCGACGACGGTTCCAACCTTCCGGATCTCGCGCGATTCCTGAATGACGCCGCCGCCCGCGACTCACGCGTCAAGGTCTCGATCGAGGAAACGAACCGTGGCATTGCTGGCGCAACCAACATCGCGCTCGCGATGGCGTCCGGAGAATTCGTCGCCTTGCTCGACAACGACGACATGCTCACGTTCGATGCATTGCATCACGTCGTGTCGGCACTGCACGAGAACCCTGCGCTGGACATGATCTACTCCGACGAGTGCAAGATCGACGATGCCGGCAATCCGATCCAGCTGTTCACGAAGCCGGACTGGAGCCCGGCCATGCTGTACAACTGCATGTACACCGGCCATCTGTCGATCTATCGGAAGTCTCTGGTCGAAAAGGCTGGCAGGTTCCGGTCCGAGTACGATTTCTCCCAGGATTACGATCTCGCGCTGCGCATCGCCGAGATGACCGAGCGCATTCATCACATCGACCGCGTGCTGTACGGCTGGCGAATGATTGCGGGCTCTGCCGCGCAGGGCGACAAGCCGCACGCGCGTGCAACCAACATCGCCGCACTTCAAGATGCGGCAGCCCGCCGCAATCTGCAGGGAGAAGCCTGCCCAGAGCGTGCCGCCAACCACTTGCGGATCGCTGTCTCGTCGATGACCGAAAAGGTCTCGATCGTCATTCCATCGGACAATCTCAACAATATCCAGGATTCGATTGCATCGATTGTCGACAACTCGTTGTATCGCAACTATGAAATTCTGGTCGTCACGAACTCGAAGCTGATCAAGAAACTGAACAAGTCCAGGGTACCGGAATGTGTCCGGTTTGTTCCGTTCGACAAGCCATTCAATTTCTCGTTGAAGTGCAACGAAGGGGCTGCACTGGCGACCGGCGAGATCGTCATCTTCTACAACGACGATGTGCGAGTCGTGTCGAAGGACTGGATCGAAATGATCCTCGAGGGCTTCGCTGTCGACCCGAACGTCGGCGTTGTCGGCCCCAAGCTCCTGTACGAGAACTATCTGATCCAGCACGCCGGCATGGTAACCGGTGTGCGCGGTCTGGTCGGCACGGCATTCCATTGCCTGCCGCATGAAACCGACACGCATTTCAGCATGGCCATGTGGCTGCGTGAGGTATCGCTGATCTGCGGCGCATGCCTCGCGATGCGCAAGAGCGTGTTCGACCAGATCGACGGTTACGACGCAATCAATGCACCGATTTCGCACTCCGACGTCGATCTCTGCTTCCGAGTACGCGAAAAAGGATACTCCTGCCTCTACACGCCGCATGCAACGCTCATCCATATCGGCCACATGTCGATCGCCGAAACGGAGAAAGCAGAAGTTGTCCACAACGTTCCACGCAAAAAGGACAAGTCCGACATCTTCTTGCTGCGCCGCTGGGGCAAGGAGACATCGTACGATCCTTATTTCCCGCCGGCGATGCGCGACATCCTGTTCCATGACTCCCCGGATGCATGGCAACTCCATGCCGACGTTCCTCAGGCGCCGGAAGGGGGTAAGGACATCCTGCTGGTTTCGCACGACCTTACAGGTAGCGGTGCGCCGCGTGTTGTGTTCGAGATGGCTCGGGTACTGCGCGAGGCCGGCCATTTCGTCGTCGTCGCGTCACCGACGGATGGCGTCTTCCGTCAGCAGCTCAACGATCTCGGTGTGCCGGTTATCATCGACGAGCTCCTGCTGCGCCAGCATCCTTCCGTTGAACGATTCGCTCGCAATTTCGATCTCGTGATCGCCAATACCGTTGTCACGTGGCCGGCAATCAAGCAATTGAGTTCGGTCGTCGACACATACTGGTACATCCACGAAATCTCGCTACTCGAGCATCTACTGAATATTCAGCCCGACATCACGGAGGCATTCTCGGTGGCGAAAGGCGTGTGGGCCGGCAGCGACCATGCTGCCGTGCTCGTCAAGCGTCTGCGTGCCGACGCCGAAGTGATCAAGTATGGTGTACAGCCTCACAGCGACAAGCCCTTGCCCCCCGCAAAGGGGCGCTTGCCGCTGAACGTGTCGCTGATGGGCTCGTATGAGCCGCGCAAGGGCCAGGACCTGGCCGTTGCGGCATTCGACCTGCTGCCGCCGGAATACCGCTCGAAGCTTCGCCTCAATCTTTACGGGCGGGTACTCGACGAGCATTTCTTCCGCGCAGTCGAGACCAATGCACGCACGCTGCCGGAAATCACGATCCGGACAGAGATTCCGTACGACCGCTACGTCGAGGAATTGTCCGCGGCGGATGCGATCCTGATCGCGTCCCGGGACGATACGCTCCCGCTCGTATCAATCGACGCGCTCGGTGTTGCCAAGGTACTCTTGTGCACGAATACGACTGGCACGTCCTCGTACATCGAACACGGCGTCTCCGGCTTTGTGTCGCGGTCGCCCGAACCGCAAGCGATCGCCGAGATGCTGCGCGAGGCCGTCGATCGCGCCAATGATCTGCCGGCGATCGCGATTGGCGGCAAGAAAGTGTTCGACAATCAATTTTCGGTCCAAGCGTTTACAAATTCCTTTTTCACTGCGTGTGGCGTAGCATCCGACGCCCACGCGAGGGAAAACCATGCAACAGTTTGACGACGGGAAATCGCTCGCCGGCGCACGCTGCACCGTGCTTGGTGCCAATGGCTTCATTGGCACGAATCTGTGTCTCGCGCTGCACCGCGCCGGTGCTACGGTGATCGGAGCCGGACGGTCCACGACTGCTCGAGTGGAACTGGCTAACAAGGTCACTTGGCACCGTGCCGATCTCGCGACGGGAAGCGGGCTCGACGATGCGATCCGAGGCAGCGATTTCGTCTTTCATCTCGTCAACACGCTGCTGCCCGCGCCCTCCAACGAAGCAAAAGCCCGCGACGTTGAAGAGAATCTGATCGGCACACTGCGCCTTCTCGAGCTATGCCGCACACACGGCGTCAAGAAGGTGATATATGCGTCGTCCGGTGGAACGGTGTACGGCCCCCAACCCGTCGTACCGATCATTGAAGACGCCATTCCTCGTCCGATCTGCTCGTACGGCATCGTCAAGCACGCCGTCGAGGGCTACCTGCACCTGTTCCGCCATTTGCACCAGCTTGATTACGTCGCGCTGCGTATCGCCAACCCTTTCGGCGAATATCAGATGCCGCATGAACAGGGATTGATCGCCAATCTCTTCGGCAAGGCACTGAGCCATGCTCCGATCGGAATCTGGGGGGATGGAAGTGTCGTACGCGACTATGTGTACATCCAGGACGTCGTCGAGGCGATCATCGCATCGACGATGTTGGACGCGCCGCACGCGCCGCGCATCTTCAACATCGGCAGCGGCGTAGGAAAATCCGTCAACGACGTCATTCAGTCGATCGCCGGTATTCATCGTGATTTGCCGAGCGTGGAATACAGCCCCGGCCGCGCTGCGGATGTTCCGATGAACGTCCTCGACATCCGTCGCGCACGGGACTACCTGGGATGGACGCCTCGCACCGATTGGCAGTCCGCGCTGGTGACAACGTACCGCTGGTTGTGCGGCGCACTGGATGTGGTCGAAGGTTCGCCCCCGTATGCAGCAACTGCGTAACTGGGCCGGGTGGATTGGACGATGGCGGTGGACGGCGAAACATCTCGACATCGGCATCTCGCCTGACAGGGACGGCGTAATCGCGACACTCACACGCCCCGTTAGTCCCGGCTGGTACATGGTCGAGCTAGAGGTCGCATCAAGTGCAGTGCGCTGCAGATGCACGATCCACGCCGTTGCGAACCGGGAGCAGACCACCTTTCCGCTCTTCGTTTACTCCGGTCGATTGTGCAAGCGGTTGATTTTCGTCGAGCGAAGCGGGCGGATACAATTTCAATTCGACCCGCCAGCAGCCGGATTCTCGATCATCCAGTTTGCACTCATCCGGGTATCGCACGGCTTCGCAAAGTCGCGCATGCACAAGCGGTTGCTGTCAACCGACCCCGCGTATCGCGTGATGACTCGGCGCGCGCCCCGCGCAATCGCGACACACGAGCTCTGGCAGCATTACTGCGCAGCATTCGATCAACGTAGTGAACACGCACTGTATGCACATTGGGTACGCGAGTTCGACACGCCAAATAATGAGGATCAAACGGCCATCCGCGGCGCGATCGCGCAATGGGTGAACCCGCCGCTCATTTCTGTCGTCGTACCGGTGTACCGCCCGAATTGCGCGTGGCTTCGCCAAGCCCTCGAGTCGGTTCGCACGCAGTCCTATCCTCACTGGGAACTCTGCATTGCCGACGACGGATCAGCCGATCCGGACGTCACAGCGCTGCTCGACGAATTCCGCGCGAATGACGCACGAATCAAGGTCGTATATCGCCCCACCAACGGCGGCATTTCGGCAGCGTCGAATTCAGCGCTGGAACTCGCAACCGGCGCGTGGATCGCATTGCTCGACCAGGATGACCTGCTTGCCGAGCACGCGCTCTTCTGGATCGCAGACGCGATCGGGCAACTGCCGCATGCTCGTCTGATTTATTCGGACGAAGACAAAATCGACGAGATCGGCGTACGCTCGGATCCATACTTCAAAAGCGATTGGAACAGGGACCTGTTCTATTCGCACAACATGATCTGCCATCTCGCGGCCTATTCGCGTGCGCTCGTCGTCGAGGTCGGCGGATTTCGGCCGATGTTCGATGGGGCCCAAGATTACGATCTGGCGTTGCGGTGTATCGAACACCTTCCGTCAACATCGATTCATCACATCCCGCGCATTCTCTATCACTGGCGTGTACACGGCGGCAGCACGGCCTCCGACACCGGCGCCAAACCCTACGCCCTCGCCGCGGGACAGCGCGCGCTCGACAGTCACTTCGAGCGGAAGAACATCGCAGCACACGTCGATACGGATGGCTCCGCATACCGGGTACGCTACCCGCTCCCGTCTGCCCGGCCGCTGGTCAGCCTGCTCATCCCGACTCGTAACCAGGTCGAACTGCTGCGCGTCTGCGTGGAATCCATTCTCGGCCGGACTCAATACCCCGACTTTGAGATCCTGATCATCGATAACGGCTCGGACGATCCCGATGCCTTGCGGTATTTGCGCGACATTGCTGCCGAGCCACGAGTCCGGGTTATAGGCGACCCGCGTGAATTCAATTATTCGCGCCTCAACAATCTTGCGGCCAGACATGCGCGCGGAGCCGTACTCGGGCTCATCAACAACGACATCGAGGTCATCAACTCAGACTGGATGACCGAACTGGTCAGCCACGCGGTGCGTCCGGAGGTCGGCGCAGTCGGCGCGAGGCTTTGGTACGGCGACGATACGATCCAGCACGCCGGCGTGGTACTTGGTATTCATGGTATCGCCGGTCATGTCCATCGCTTCCTCCCCAGGGGAAACCGCGGCGTACGTGATCGGGCAAGCGTGATCCAGTCATACTCGGTGGTGACCGGCGCATGCTTGTTCGTCCGAAAAGCGCTGTACGAGGAAATTGGCGGCCTAAACGAGGTGGACCTCGCGGTCGCGTGCAACGACGTCGATTTCTGTCTCCGGCTGCGCGAGGCAGGGTATGTCAACGTCTGGACGCCTTATGCTGAGCTCTACCATCACGAATCCGCGAGCCGCGGTTTCGACGATGCGCCCGAGAAGAAGGAGCGCAGCGCGCGCGAAGTCGCGTACATGCAACGCGCGTGGGGCGAACAACTGCTCAACGACCCGGCCTACAATCCGAACCTCAATCTCGACGCGGAGGATTTCGGCTACGCATGGCCGCCCCGCGTCCCCACCGCGCGCATCGCGCTTGCTCGTCACTACGCCGAACGGCCCGTCATTCCGACATGAGTCATCCGAACCCATCCGACACGCCCCGGCGAGTCCTGCTGGAAATGCGCCCTGCCCTCGACGGCTTCGCAGGTATTCCGCAAGAAACCCGGCTTCTGTTTCGCAATCTGGCCAGCAGCCCCTCGATCGAAATTACCGGACTGCTGCAGACATCGCTGCGATTTCTGGAGCCCGGCACCTCGTTGCTCGAAGATAGCGAGGACAACGCTACATCTCCGGTCAGCGAGCAGTTCAATCGCTACTCACGAGCCATCGTCAGTCTCGATACAAAGCCGAGCGGCAAGCTTTTGAACGAAGTCGAACTGTATCTGAAACGTCGGCGCGTCGCGTACGGTTTGATGCTGTCGACCGCACTGCTTGGCGAGCGCAGCAAAATTCCGCTCACTCGCTTCGAGCCGCGCCACTTCGAGGAGTACGTGTGGCAAGCGCTGTTCAGCAAGACCTTGCCGGCAGAGGACTTCGCACGGGTCACGTCGCGTCCGTTCCGTGTATGTACGATTCCGTGGAATATCATGCAGTCGGCGGGAATGCTGTCTGCCAAATGGCTCAAACGCACCATTTATCCGACGCTCGACACGACCGGGCACGACATCTTTATCGCGCAGACGCCGTATCCCGGCCGGGTCGCGTCGGGTACCACGTTGGTCGTTCGCTATCACGACGCGCTGCCGATCTTCATGCCACACGTATTCGCGAACAAAATGCGACATCAGGCGGCGCACTTCCGAGCCCTGGCCGATAACGTCGCTCAGGGCGCGTATTTTGCGTGTGTCTCGGAGTCCACTCGTCAGGACCTGCTGTCGGTTTTTCCAGAGCTGGATGCGCGCACCGTGACCATTCCGAACATGGTCTCGCACCACTACTTTCCGGAAGACTCACCCGCGAACCGCGTCGAGTCGATCGTCCTGACGAGGCGCAACGTCAATATCACGAACGCTCCCTCAAGGCTCGCACCCGGTTCGCCGTTCCGCTATCTGCTGATGGTATCGACACTTGAGCCGCGAAAGAATCATTCGATCCTGATCTCGGCGTTCGCGGCACTGCGTGCAACGGTCGATCCGGAACTGAAACTCGTGATCGTGGGCGGTATCGGATGGGACGCAGATCCAATCATCCGGGACATGCAACCGTGGATAGAGCAGAATGTGCTCTATCCACTGGAAAGGGTTCCAGCCGATGAATTGCGAGTGCTCTATCGCCATGCAGCCGTGACCGTCTGCCCGAGTCTCGCGGAGGGGTTCGACTTTTCAGGCGTCGAAGCAATGCGCAGCGGAGGCTTCGTCGCCGCATCGGATATCGCCGTACACCGGGAAATCTATTCGGATGCCGCGGAATATTTCGACCCGCATTGTGTAGCGAGCCTGACCGACTGCCTCGAACAGATGCTTCACTCCCCAGATGCAGGCGGCAAGCGTCTGGACGCTATCGAGCGAGGCGCGGACATCTCGGAGCGATATCTGCCGGGCAATGTCTTACCGCAATGGGGCGAGTTTTTCGCGCGAATCCCCTCTCGCGCGTGAACGCAGCACGAGGAGCGTATCCTCCGCTCCTCGCCTGCAATTCAGGCAATCTCCGTCAGAAGTACTCGGCTTCAGCAAATGTGGATGCGGCCGCATCCTTCGCTGATACGAGTGCCTCGTCCTTCACCGGCCACTTGATCGCCAGCTCCGGATCGTTCCACTTGATTGCGCGTTCGGCATCCGGATACCAGTAGTCGGTCGTTTTGTATAAAAATTCGGCCGACTCCGACGTCACGACAAAGCCGTGCGCGAATCCCTCCGGCACCCACAGCTGCCGCTTGTTCTCGGCGGATAACGTGACGCTAACCCACTGGCCAAACGTCGGGGACGAACGGCGGATGTCGACAGCAACGTCGAGCACTTCGCCCGACACGACACGCACGAGCTTGCCCTGCGCGTGTTGAATCTGGTAGTGCAGTCCGCGCACGACGTGCTTCGCCGACTTCGAGTGATTATCCTGGACGAACGAAACCGATCGCCCAACGGCCTCTTCGAAAACCTTCTGATTGAAGCTCTCGAAGAAAAAACCTCGCGCATCGCCAAATACCTTCGGTTCGAAGATCTTGACGTCGGGGATAGCAGTCTCAATAACGTTCATCGCGCCGCTTCCGTCAGAATGTCCTTGAGATACTGGCCATAACCGTTCTTGCTCAGCGGCTGCGCCAGGCGAAGCAGTTGCTCGGCATCGATATAGCCGAGTCGATACGCCACTTCCTCGATGCATGCAATCTTCAGGCCCTGGCGATGCTCCATCGTAGCGATGAATTGCGATGCGCTGAGCATCGATTCGTGCGTGCCGGTGTCGAGCCACGCATAACCCCGCCCCATCGTCTGCACGTCGAGCGTGCCCTCCTTAAGATAGAGTGCGTTGAGGTCGGTGATCTCGAGTTCACCACGCGGCGACGGCTTGATCGACTTCGCGAAGTCAACGACGTGCTCGTCATAGAAATAGAGGCCTGTCACCGCAAAATGTGATTTCGGCTGCGCCGGCTTTTCCTCGATACTGATGGCCTTGCCGGTGTCGTCGAACTCCACGACCCCGTAACGTTCCGGATCATGTACGCGATAGGCGAACACACTGGCCCCGGATACCTTGGAGGCGGCCTTTTGCAACAACGGTGCAAAATCATGACCGTAGAAGATGTTGTCGCCAAGGATCAGCGCTGACGGATCGCGACCGATGAACGACTCGCCGAGCATGAACGCTTGCGCGAGCCCGTCGGGACTCGGTTGCACCTTGTATTCCAGGTTGATGCCCCACTGCGATCCGTCGCCGAGCAGTTGCTCGAAGCGCGGCGTATCCTGCGGCGTCGAAATGATCAGGATGTCCCGGATTCCCGCGAGTAGCAAGGTGCTCAGCGGGTAGTAGATCATCGGCTTGTCGAAAATCGGCAGGAGTTGTTTGCTGATGGCCTGCGTCGCGGGATAAAGCCGGGTACCGGACCCGCCGGCGAGAATAATGCCTTTTCGTTTCATGTTGTCGTTACTCCTGCCTTAGTCGTGTACTTCGGAAAAGACGTGATCGACGCCATGGCGCCAATCAGGCAGATGTAGCCCGAACGCACCGGTCAACTTGCTACAATCCAGCCGTGAATTTGCAGGACGCTTGGCTGGTAAAGGATATTCATGCGTCGCGATGGGTTGAATGTCCTTCGACTTCAATTTCAGGGCGAGGCCCCGACGTTCTGCCGCGTCAACCACGTGGCACGCATATTCGTACCACGTAGTTTCGCCGCCTGCGGCCAGATGGTAGGTCCCATAGTCGAACAGCTCGGGGCGTTGGCCCTGACGCGTCACGAGATGCGCCGTCACATCGGCGATCAGGGACGCGGAAGTCGGCGCCCCCACCTGATCCGCTATGATCCTGAGCTGTTCGCGCTCACTGGCGAGACGCAGGATGGTTTTCAGGAAATTGGCACCATGCGCGCCAACGACCCAGCTGGTCCGCAAGATCAGATGCCGGCATCCGGAATGGCGTACCGCCTGCTCCCCTTCCCACTTGGTCATGCCATAGACGCACTGAGGGTCGGCGGGATCGGATTCCCGGTAGGGTGCGGTCCCCGAACCCGAGAACACGTAGTCGGTCGAGTAGTGGACAAGCATCGCGCCATGCGCGGCAGCCCACTCGGCCATAATGCCCGGCGCCGTGCCGTTGATTGCACGTGCGACGTCCGGCTCGCTCTCTGCCTTGTCGACAGCGGTATAGGCTGCCGGATTAACGATCACATCGGGCCGCTCGCGCTCCAGAACGGCCAGGATGCTATCAGCATTGCAGATATCCATGTCCTGGCGCGTGAGCGCGGTAACGGCGCCAAGCGGCGCCAGCGAGCGACGCAACTCGAAACCGACCTGGCCGTTTGCGCCGGTAATCAGGATTCGCCGCATCCTCAAGCTCCGTATTGCTTTTCGACCCACGCACGATATTGCCCGCTCGTGACGTTCTTCACCCAATCCTGATTGTCCAGATACCACGCAACCGTCTTGCGGATGCCCGTCTCGAATGTTTCGGCCGGCCTCCAGTCCAGTTCGCGTTCGAGCTTGCGTGCGTCGATTGCATATCGGCGATCGTGACCCGGCCGGTCCTGGACGAAATTGATTTGCGTTGTGTACGATTCACCATCGGTACGTGGCTTCAATTCATCGAGAATCGAACAGATCGTGCGTACTACATCGAGATTGGCCTTTTCATTCCAACCGCCTACGTTGTAGGTCTCTCCGAGTGCGCCCGATTTCAGTACCGCTCGAATCGCCGAGCAATGATCCTTCACATAGAGCCAGTCGCGAATCTGCTGCCCGTCACCATAGATAGGCAGCGGCTTGCCCGCCAGCGCATTGAGAATGACGAGTGGAATCAGCTTTTCGGGAAAGTGGAACGGGCCGTAGTTGTTCGAACAGTTCGTGGTCACAACGGGTAAGCCGTACGTGTGATGCCACGCACGGACCAGATGATCGGACGCGGCCTTGCTGGCCGAATAGGGGCTGTTCGGCTCATATGGATTCGTTTCCGCGAAAGGTGGATCGTTCGCAGCAAGCGTGCCGAAGACCTCGTCAGTGGATACATGGAGGAACCGGAATGCCTTGCGTTCATCGTCCGGCAATGCGCTCCAGAAAACACGCACCGACTCAAGCAAATTAAACGTACCCACCACATTCGTCTGAATGAACTCCCCAGGACCCGTGATCGATCGGTCCACATGGGATTCGGCTGCGAAATTGACGACAGCGCGCGGTTTGTATCGCTCAAGCAACGCGCCGATAAGCTCGCGATCACCGATATCACCGCGCACGAACATATGACGGCTATCACCGTCCAGCGATTTCAGCGTATCGAGGTTGCCGGCATACGTCAGCTTATCGACATTGAGTACGTGCTCGTCGCTTCCCGCCAACCAATCCAGCACAAAATTGGCACCGATAAACCCGGCTCCACCAGTAACGAGCAGCATAGATTCCCCCAGTTAAATAATCGAGCAGAAAATCAAAACATGATCGACAAAGATGCCGCGACCATGTTTCGATTTATCGCGTTTTATATTGACACAGCCGCTTATTCATCGCGCACCCAACTCAGGTGCAGCGCCCCCGGGCGCTCAGCCGTTCCACGAATGCACCCGATCATTCCAAATCGGGTGCGCGTGGCCTTTGAAACATTGTCAACTTATCGTGTGACCTGGATGCCCGTCACTACAGGGTATGCGACCGAAAATACGAGGTTCAACACCTTCTGAATATCGGTAATTGGTGCATTCGACACATACAGCAGATCCTTGTTGTCCATCATAAAATTACGCGCAATGAAGAACGAATTGGGATCGTGGAGATCGAGCCGATAAATAACTGGCACCTTGCCGTCTGCCGTCACGCGAGCCGGTTGATTTGGCCAATTGAGCGAATTCGCGCCTTCCATACGGAATATGAACACGCCCCGCGCATCGGAACGCGCATCCTCGAGACCGCCGGCGCGCGCGAGCGCTTGCGCGAGCGATATACCCTGCGCTTCGAAATTGATTTCCTGATTCTTGCCGGTCGCCCCCAGTGCCAGGAAGCTGTACGGCTGGAACAGCGCGGTGACGACGTCGCCAGCGCGCAGCGGGACATTTTGCCTCGGATCACGAATCACGGTTTCGAGCGGAAGCGCCACAACTCTGTCGCCGCGGGTCACCTGCAGCGTGATCTTGTCGATCGGCTGACGCACGCCGCCCGCACTCGCCAGCGCATCCAGCAACCGCTCGCCACGCGCGGATAGTTGCATACGATTACTGTTCACGACATCACCGACGACGGTGACGTAAGAAGTGGCATTACGCGACAGCCGGACCAGCACTTGCGGATCATGGGCGATATTCTTCAGATGATTCGTAATATCGTGCGCCAATTGCGTCGGCGTTCGGCCTGTCGCCTTGACATTGCCGACGAACGGCACGTTAATGAAGCCACTGCCGTCGATCGTCTGCTCCGGGAGCACCGTCACACGAGCGTTACTGGGCCCGCTCCTGCCATCACCCTGTGCCGCCCCGAAAAGCATCGCCGGCGGCGCTTCCCAGATCGACACCTCGATCGTATCGCCGACCCCGAGTTGTTGCTGAAAATCCGCCGCGACGCCCAGCGTCGTTGCAAAATCCGAACGTCCTCGTTCTGCATAGAGTTTGCGGGCCACATCGTCGGTTATGTCGACAATCTGGATCCCGGTCGCGTTCTCGCCTGCGGCGGATGAGTTCGCTGCACGATTGACCTGTGCGGTACTGGGCCCGGACGTCGGGACGATAGAGCAACCGGCGAGCGCGCCGAGCAGCAGCACCGGCGTTATGACACGGCTTAGCAAATGCGACATGAAGTGCAGATTTTTAAGAATAGACTGGCGCAAATTGTCGCACAGTGCGAGATGCCATAGAATAATTCACCCATATATATTGCACGAGTCTTCTACCCTCGGCAAACAAACGTCCGGCAGCGACGACCAGCTCCCGTGTAGCGCAACTCTATTTCACCCCAGTGACACAAATTCTTCTGGACGTCACGCGTCTTGCCAAACGTTTTCACGATGGCCTGATTCCCACCGGCGTCGATCGAGTCGGATTGGCCTACATTGAGCGATATGGAGAGCAAGCACGCGCAATTCTGAGCGAGCGGGGCTTCTCTGCAATGATGTCGGAACGGAATTCCCAACGTATCTTCTCACTGCTTCTGTCGACAAAACGCGACAGGGGGCTGTTGCGCAGGATCATCGCCCAGACCCTGCTCAGACCGCTATCCTCGTCCAAGTTGCATAGTGCTACGCTTCTGCATACCAGTCATAACGGCATGGAGTTTCCGCGCTACTATCGCGCCATGACGAGGCGCAATGCACGTACGGTCTTCATGGTGCATGACCTCATTCCGTTGACCCATGCGGAATACTGCCGCCCCGGAATCGACGACGCGCATCGCGGACGCATCCGAACGGCACTGCGACATGCAAACGGCCTGATCGCCAACTCCCAAGGCACGCTCGATGCACTCGTCGACGAAGCGCATCTTGCCGGCTTGCCTTTGCCGCCCACCGTCGTCGCGCATCTTGCGCCTGCCACCCTGCAGAGGATCACGTGCGCCCCACCGCTGGACAAGCCATACTTCGTCATGCTCGGCACCATCGAACCCCGGAAGAATCACTGGTTCATGCTGCACGTGTGGCGCAGGCTGGTCGAACTGCAGGGTGACGCTGCACCGAAACTCGTGATTGTCGGCCGTCGAGGCTGGGAATGCGAAAACGTCGTCGACATGCTCGAGCGCTGCGCCGAACTGCGAGGTTTTGTCATCGAGGAGCCGGGCTGTTCGGACGAGCGCCTGAGCGCGCTGTTGCAACATGCGCGAGCACTGTTATTCCCGTCTTTCGCGGAAGGTTACGGCCTGCCCCTCGTCGAAGCGCTCGCGTTGAACGTACCCGTGTTGGCCAGCGACATCGCAATCTTCCACGAGATCGCCGACGACATTCCCGATTATCTCGATCCGCTGGACGGACCGGGATGGCAGGCGCGGATCATGTCGTATGCCACGCACAACAGCCCGGAACGGGCGGCCCAACTCTCGCGCATTCCCCGCTTTCGAGTACCGACTTGGCCTGATCATTTTGACCGCGTCGATGAATTTCTCGCCACACTGAACTGAACGATGATTCGACTGATTTCCGCCCGGACGGACGCGATGCGCATACCCCCCCTCAACCGCTGTCGTGCGACCCGAGCCACATGCGGCGCGTAATCAGCGGAACCGCAACGATCTGGCATCGCCACGTAACACGTGCGAGGCCGCACCCTATCGCCCGCTGGTCACCCGGAGTCATCGCCGCGGGCCCCATCGCCGCACGCCCCTACACGGGCGTGTCGCCCCTGTCTTGGCTGCCATCGATTGCCGGCAAAGACTCCGGCCAGCTCGTCGCCACACTGAACACGAGACTGCTATGCGCGTCCCAAACAGATACGTCGCCGGCAATAGAAGCGCTGATGTCCCGTGTACTGACGTCGGATGCGCTGCACATGCGCACCAGGATTACCCCTTTGCCGAGCGAACTGGAACACGATGCAGCGCACCCCGCCGTCCTCGTGATCGACGAACGAACGCATTCGGCGGTCGATCCTGATTCACGCCCGACGCAGCGCGCGAGACAGTTTCGCGAAATGGTTGCTCAAATCTGCGCGCTGGAGCACGGTGCATCCATCTGGATACTACGCAGCAACGATCCAGGAAGCGGCCCCTGGCTATCGGAGCACGCACCATTGCCGGACAACACGCGCCTTCTTCACACAAACACGTCGCTAGGCGACATCCTTCGCCACGTCGACCGCGTATATGTCGTCACTGCGTCGGAAGGCATTGGTGCATTGCTGGCGAACGTACCGCTGCATGTGTTCGGTCGCCCGCTCTATGCCGGATGGGGTTTGACCAACGACGCCCGGCCGCTGCCCGGTCGTGTCGCACGCCCGACAATCGCGGCGTTGTTCGAATCCCTGTTCGTGGAGCACATGCACTACCTTGACCCGATAACATACGGTCCCGGCACGCTTGGCGCGCTGCTCGACTTCATCGATGTGCAACACGCGGTGGCACGAAGATTCGCCCGCGTCGATCAGCTCGCAGGCGTCCGCTTTCAATGGTGGAAACGGCCGTACGCCACCCCCTTTCTGACTGCGGGCGGCGGGCGACTTCGCTGGACGGATGGAACGCATCCCGTGCGACAGGGCGAATTTGCTGCCTTCTGGGGTGCGCGCACAGCTGACAAGCTGTCCACTGCCCCCCACGTCAGAATCGAAGACGGTTTCATCCATTCCACCGGCTTGGGATCGGATATGTCGCCACCACGCAGCCAGGTCGTTGACCTCCGGGGCATCTATTTCGACGCCAGCGCCCCCAGCGACCTGACCGACCTGTTGAATCACGAGACGTTTGACGACGCTGAGCTGGCGCGAGCAGCAGCACTGCGGCTCAAGATCGTCGACGCAGGTTTGACCAAATACAACCTGGGTCGCCGGGCACCGACATGGCGTGCGCCCGACGGGAGAACCGTCATTCTGGTGCCCGGCCAAGTCGCCGACGACGCGTCGATTCGGCTTGGCACACGTGGCATCAACAGCCTGGATACGCTGCTGCGCCGCGTGCGCGAACGTCAACCCGACGCATTCATCGTGTACAAGCCTCATCCGGACGTGCTCTCCGGAAACCGGAGCGGCCTCGTCAACGCCGCCCAGCTAGCAAACATCGTCGACTCCGAGTCGGACATGATTTCGCTGATCGAGGCAGCCGACGAAGTACACACGCTGTCGTCCCTCGCCGGATTCGACGCGTTGCTGCGTGGCAAGACAGTCTGCACATACGGGTTACCGTTCTACGCTGGCTGGGGCTTGACGGACGACAACCTCGCACCGCTGCCTTGGCGCGAGCGGACTTTGTCGCTCGATATGCTGGTGGCGGGCGCCTTGCTGCGCTATCCGCTTTACTGGGACTGGCAACTCCGGCTCTTTACCACCCCCGAAGCCGTCGTCAGCCAGTTGTCGGAGGACGCTGCGCGCCCGCTCAAAACCGTCGCCCAGGACCGCTGGCGCCCCTACCTGAAGGCATTTCGGTGGACTCGCAACGCCCTGTGCCACCTTTCCTGGCATTATCGGCAGAACTCGGCACGCCAAGATCCGGCCTAGGCATGCATCCGAACCCGGGCACCGGTTTGTTGCACTGCCACCAGTCGCAAATCCGTCTTCCGGTTGCCCGCGAACACATGTCGCGGTATAAAAATCGCCGCGACGCCTCTCCTCGCACCCGCCTCTTCCCACTTTCCCGGAGAACGCATGATCGATCTCGCCACAGCCCAGCAATTCCTGATGACCCGCGGTCTCGACTTCGGCCTCAACCTCCTCGCCGCGATCGTGTTGTGGTTCGTCGGTCGCTGGGCGATCCGCATCGGCACGCGCCTGCTCGGCAAGGTCGTGCGCCGAAGCGGCAAGGTCGACCCGACCCTGACCGACTACCTGACCTCCGTCGTCGGCGTGCTGCTGACGATCCTGCTGATCCTCGCGATCCTGCAGATCTTCGGCGTGCAGACGACCTCGTTCGCCGCCCTGCTCGCCGGCCTCGGCCTCGCGATCGGTACCGCCTGGGGCGGCCTGCTCGCGCATTTCGCCGCAGGCGTGTTCATGCAGGTGCTGCGTCCGTTCAAGATCGGCGACGTGATCAATGCCGGCGGCGTCACGGGCACCGTGAAGGAACTCGGTCTGTTCGGCACGACGATCATCACGCCCGACAACATCGTGACGATCGTCGGCAACAACAAAATCTTCTCGGACAACATCGCGAACTACAGCGCGACGTCGTACCGTCGTGTCGACCTGACCGCGAAGATCGCGAACGGCGTCGATGCGGTCGACGCGATCAACCGCCTGAAGACGTCGATCCAGCAGATCCCGAACGTGCTGACCACCCCGGCGCCAGACGTCGGCGTGCTGCAGTTCACGCCGGAAGGCCCGCTGCTGTTCGTGCGCCCGTCCACGGCACCCGAGAACTACTGGCAGGTGTACTGCGACACCAACCGCGTGATCCTCGATACGTTCCGCGACGCGCAATTCCCGACGCCCGAAACCCCGATCTCGCATCGTACGGCCTGACGGCACGATTCATCGACGCACGAAAAATGCTTGGCACAGCCACTTAAGTTTGCTGTAAAACCCGTCGTTATTGGAAGCCAGTGGCCCTGACTTCCTTGGTCACCAGTCGGATCCTTCGCACTGGCTTATGAAACGGGACTCTGAGGCAGCTATGTCGTCGTTGTCATCACAACGTGCCGACAAACGACCGCTGCCTCAGAAGTGAAGTTGGCAATCACGGCCTTACTTAAGGTACCTTACAAAAATTGAAACATCACCTTCTCATCGCCGGCACCGGTCGTGCCGGAACAAGCTTCCTGGTCCAATACCTTGCGGCGTGCGGCCTCGACACGCATCTCGCGAGAAATCCTGAAGATCAACTCGATGAGAATGCCAATGCCGGCCTTGAGGACTTCCCGGCGGACAATGCCGATCTTCCCTACGTCATCAAATCCCCATGGCTTTATGAATTTGTCGACGAACTGCTCGCGCGCGACAATATCGCAGTCGACGCCGTCATCATCCCCATGCGGGATCTTGTGGAGGCCTCCGCGAGTAGAGTAGCCAACGAATTGCGTGCGCGTCTCGGGCACGAAGCGCTTCCCGGCGAATTGACGCGCTGGCATACGTGGGGATCTACACCGGGAGGCGTCGTCTATTCGTTGAATCCGATCGATCAGGCTCGCCTGCTGTCGATGGGGTTCCACCGAGTAATCCATGCCTGCGTAAAGAAGCGCGTGCCGCTGATCTTTTTGGAGTTCCCCCGCTTCATCGCCGACGGCGAATACCTCTACGAACAATTGCGACCGATCCTCAATGGGATCGACCTTTCCACCGCAATGCTCGCGCACGCCAAAACCGCCCAGCCGAACAAAGTGAGGATCGGCGGGGAGCTCGCGAATTCAACGAACATCCCGAAGGGTGATCTCTTCCCGGATTTTGACGCATTGGATCGGGTCGCGCTTCACCGGGAGATTACCAACGCACGGCGCGATCGCGATATCCATCGAACGGAATTGGAAAACCTGAGATCCGTGATCGCCGATCTGGAGCGGAGGCTGGGAGAAAACATCCAGGACCGCGATCACTGGAAGGAACTGGCCGCACAAGAAAGCGCGCATCGCGTCCGTATGGAACAGGAGCTGGACGAAGGCCGCCGGCAGCACGAGAGTCAGGTCTCGGACATACAACGCGCACATCTGCAGCAGCTGGAAGAAGCCATTGGCGAACGGGATCGCGTGATTTCCGACTTGAGATCCGCCATCGTCGCTGTAGAGCAGAGGCTGGAAGAAAACATCCAGGACCGCGATCACTGGAAGGAACAGGCCGCGCAAGAAAGCGCGCATCGCGTCCGTATGGAACAGGAGCTGGACGAAGGCCGCCGGCAGCACGAGAGCCAGGCCTCGGACATGCAACGCGCGCATCTGCAGCAACTGCAAGAAGTCATTGGCGAACGGGATCGTGCGATTTCCGACCTGAGATCCGCCATCGTCGCTGTAGAGCAGAGGCTCGAAGAAAACATCCAGGACCGCGATCACTGGAAGGAACAGGCCGCACAAGAAAGCGCGCATCGCGTCCGTATGGAACAGGAGCTGGACGAAGGCCGCCGGCAGCACGAGAGCCAGGCCTCGGACATGCAACGCGCGCATCTGCAGCAGCTGGAAGAAGTCATTGGCGAACGGGATCGTGCGATTTCCGACTTGAGATCCGCCATCGTCGCTGTAGAGCAGAGGCTCGAAGAAAACATCCAGGACCGCGATCACTGGAAGGAACAGGCCGCACAAGAAAGCGCGCATCGCGTCCGTATGGAACAGGAGTTGGAGGAAAGTCGCCGGCAACATGAAAGCCAGGTCTCGGACATGCAGCGCGCGCATCTGCAGCAACTGGAAGAAGTCGTAAGCGACCGGGATCGCTTGGCGTCCGATATGACTGAAAAGAATGCAATGATCGAGGAAATCCTTACATCAGCCTCTTGGCGGATTACAGATCCACTCCGAAAACTGCACATGGCGTTGCGTCGCAAGTGAGCCCCTTATTCGCTCCGGTAATGACACAGAGTCTTTTGCAACAAGCGAGCGCACGTTGAGAAATCGCCTCAGAGCAATCGTGGAAGGTGAATGCAGCAGGACTTTTAGGTCGTACCGGGGCGACGGGACTCGCAAGAAGCGGGCATGTTGCCGCGCTTGACGAACCCATCCCGACGAAGCCCGTGCCTGCCGGGACCTGACTGACGACCTCGCGCCGCTGCCCTGTCCAGTCTGGCTCGTACTCGGCGAAGACGACATCGTCCGTTTCGAAGGCACCTACGGTCGAGCAGGCTCGCAACTACGACATCTCCCCGCGCCTCGATCCGGCGCCCGGCGACGCACAATACCCGACGCCCGAAACCCCGATCTCGCATCGCAACGCGTAACGACGACATCGGACGAAAAAAAAGCGTGGCACCCGCCACGCTTTTTTACTGCACCGAAACGGAAACGAAGCTCAATCGCTCAACGCCCGCCCGTCTTCTGCGCATTATCCGACTGCCGCCCTCGCACGAGCTTCCACACCGCCCCCAGCGCGACCGGCACGACCGCCGCACCGATCCCGGCCAGCACGATCACGTTCAGGTACTGGCGGATGAACGGGATATTGCCGAAGAAATAGCCGAGCAGCACGAGCAGCAGCACCCACACCAACGCACCGATCACGTTGAAGAGCTGGAAGCGCGCGACGCTCATCGACGAAGCCCCCGCGACGAACGGCGCGAACGTCCGCACGACCGGGATGAAGCGCGCGAGCACGATCGTCTTGCCGCCGTGCTTGTCGTAGAACGAGTGGGTCTTCTGCAGCGCGGCGCGATCGAGGAAGCGCTCGAGCACCGGGATATGGGTGTTGAACACCTTCGGGCCGACCCAGCGGCCGATCATGTAATTGACCGTGTTGCCGGTGATCGCCGCGACGAGCAACAGCACGATCAGCAAGCCGACATTCATCTCGCCCGTCGCCGCGAACGCGCCGCCGATGAACAGCAGCGAATCGCCGGGCAGGAACGGGAACACGACGAGCCCCGTCTCGCAGAACACGATCAGAAACAGCACGAGATAGACCCATGCGCCGTACTGCCGGATGAAATCGCCGAGGAATGCGTCGATATGCAGGACAAGATTGACGAAATGAAGCAGCGTATCCAAATGCGATTCCTCGAAGGCGAAAGGGCCGGAACGGCCAAATATGGCGGAAGCGCCCGCCGGTCAAGGCCGGGCGTGTTACGAAGCCATGATACCGAAACTACCTTAAGGCTCCGTGAAAAAACGTAACCGCCGGTCGCCCCGGCATGCATTCGCCGCCTCGCTATAATTCGGCCATGTCCGATATCACCGAAACGGCCGCGGGCGCCGCGCGCGCCCCTGCCCCGCGCCCACTGCGCGCGATCCAGCCCCTGCCCGACCAGCTGATCAGCCAGATCGCCGCCGGCGAGGTCGTCGAACGTCCGGCGTCGGTCGTCAAGGAACTGCTCGAGAACGCGATGGACGCCGGCGCCAGCACGCTGCGCATCGTGCTGGAGGAAGGCGGCGTGAAGCGCATCTCGATCACCGACGACGGTTGCGGGATTCCGCCGGACGAGCTCGCGCTCGCACTGATGCGCCATGCCACCAGCAAGATCCGCTCGCTCGAGGAGCTCGAGGCGGTCGCCACGCTGGGTTTTCGCGGCGAAGCGCTCGCGTCGATCGCGTCGGTCGCCGAGATGTCGATCACGAGCCGGACGGCCGATGCCGCGCATGCGATGAAGATCGACGCGCAGACGGGTGTGCTGTCGCCCGCCGCCGGCGCGACCGGCACGACGATCGAGGTCCGCGAGCTGTACTTCAACACGCCCGCGCGGCGCAAGTTCCTGAAGAGCGAGCAGACCGAGTTCGGCCACTGCCTGGAAATGATTCGCCGCGCGGCGCTCGCGCGGCCGGACGTCGCGATCTCGGTGCTGCACAACGGCAAGGCGGTCGAGCACTGGAATGCGACCGAGCCCGCACAGCGCGTCGCGAAGATCCTCGGCGACAGCTTCGCGACCGCGCACCTGCCGCTCGACGAGCAGGCCGGCCCGCTTGCGGTCTACGGCTGCGCAGGCCTGCCGACCGCGAGCCGCGGTCGCGCCGACCAGCAATACTTCTTCGTCAACGGCCGCTTCGTGCGCGACAAGCTGCTGACGCACGCGGTGCGCGCGGCCTACGAGGACGTGCTGCACGGCGACCGCTACCCGTCGTACGTGCTGTTCCTCGACCTGCCGCCCGAAGCCGTCGACGTGAACGTGCACCCGTCGAAGATCGAGGTGCGCTTCCGCGATTCGCGCTCGATCCACCAGTACGTGTTCCACGCGGTCCAGCGCGCGCTGGCGCGCCACGCGGGCGCGTCTCCGGAAACCACCGCGGGCGGCCATGCCGCGCAACTCTCACCGGCGCCGCGCGGGCCCGCGTCGTTCCTGGATACACCGCTCGGCCAGAGCCAGCAGGGCAACGCGATCGGCGGCAGCGGCTTCTCGGCGCCGTCGTCCTCGTCGTCGGGCAACACCTGGATGCGCCAGGCGCGGATGACCCAGGGCACGCTGCCCGTCGCGCAGCCGCTCGCGCTCTATGACGCGCTGTTCGGCCGCAAGGACACGGGCGCAGGCACGACGGACGGCACGACGCTCATCGCGCGCGATTCGGCCGATTCGACCAACGCACCGATCGCACCGCGGTCGGGCTTCGCGGCTTCGCCGCTCGCCGCCACCGCGCACGACGAGCAGCCGCTCGGCTTCGCGCTCGGCCAGATCCACGGCATCTACGTGCTCGCGCAGAACGCGCACGGCCTCGTGATCGTCGACATGCACGCGGCCCACGAGCGGATCCTGTACGAACAGTTCAAGAACGCGCTGGCCGATCGCACGGTCGCCGTGCAGTCGTTGCTGCTGCCGGTCTCGATGACGGCCACGCCGGTCGAGATCGGCACGGTCGAGGAAGAACGCGACACGCTCGAATCGCTCGGGTTCGACCTGGCGGTGCTGTCGCCGACGACGCTCGCGATCCGCGCGGTCCCCGCGCTGCTGAAGGATGCCGACCTGCAGTCGCTCGCGCGTGCGGTGCTCGCCGACCTTCATGCGTTCGGCGGTTCACGCGTGCTCACCGAGCGGCAGCACGAACTGCTCGGCACGCTCGCCTGCCATCACGCGGTGCGCGCGAACCGGCGCCTGACGCTCGACGAGATGAATGCGCTGCTGCGGCAGATGGAAGCGACCGAACGCGCGGACCAGTGCAATCACGGCCGGCCGACCTGGTATCAGCTCACGCTGAACGATCTGGACCGCCTCTTCATGCGCGGCCAATGAGCGCGGCACCTCACGCCAGCCCGACGACGATCGCCTGCCTGCTCGGCCCCACCGCGTCGGGCAAGACGGCCGCGGCGCTGGCGCTCGCGGCGCGCCGCCCGATCGAGATCGTCAGCGTCGATTCGGCGCTCGTCTACCGCGACATGGATATCGGCACCGCGAAGCCTTCGCGCGAAGAACGCGCGAGCGTGCCGCATCACCTGATCGACATCATCGACCCGGCCGACGCGTATTCGGCCGCGGGTTTCCGCGCGGACACGCTGCGCCTGATCGGCGAGATCGCCGCACGTGGCCGCACGCCGCTGCTCGCGGGCGGCACGATGCTGTACTACAAGGCGCTGACGCAGGGGCTCAACGACCTGCCGGGCGCCGATCCGGACGTGCGCGCCACCCTCGATGCCGAAGCCGCGCGCGACGGCTGGCCCGCGCTGCATGCGCGGCTCGCGCAAGTCGATCCCGACACGGCCGCGCGGCTCGCGCCGAACGATTCGCAACGCATCCAGCGCGCGCTCGAAGTGTTCATGCTGACCGGGCAGCCGATGTCGGCGCTGCTGGCCGCGCCGCGGCGCACCGACGACGCGGCCGCCGCTTACCGCTTCGTGCCGGTCGCGCTGGAGCCGTCGGATCGCGCAGTGCTGCATGCCCGGATCGCGCAGCGCTTCGACGCGATGCTCGATGCGGGCTTCATCGATGAAGTCGAGCGGCTGCGCCGTCGCGAAGATCTCCATCCGGACCTGCCGTCGATGCGCTGCGTCGGCTACCGGCAGGCGTGGGAATTCCTCGACGGCGACACCGACTACCGGACGATGCGCGACAAGGGGATCTTCGCGACGCGCCAGCTCTGCAAGCGCCAGATCACCTGGCTGCGCGCGATGCCGGAGCGGATCGTCGTCGACTGCATCGCGCCGGACTCGACGGCCCGCGCACTCGACGCGCTCGAACGCGTGCTCGACGGCAGCCCGCAGGGCTGACCGCGTCAGCCGCGCCCGCGCGCTGCCAGGCGCGCGCGGGCACCGTCGACGATCAATGCGACGCCGCGCTCGAACGCTTCATCGCCGCCGCGCGCGCGCAGCGCGGCCCAGCCCTTCGCGAGCAGCGGATACTCAGCGGCGTCCGGCAGCGGCGCATCGGCGTCGCCGTCCGGTTCCGCCTGCTCTTCCAGCACCCATCCAACCACGAAGCGGCCCAGCGCATACATCACGTCGACCGCCTCGTCCGGCGCGAAACCCGCGTCGCCGAGCAGCGCGACCTTGCGTTCGATCGAGCCGAAATGCAGCGCGCGCGGCCGCGTACCGGCATGCAGGCGTGCGCCGTCGCGATAGGCCAGCAGCGCCCGGCGGAAACTGCGCGCGTTGTCGAAAAGCCACGCATCCCACGCTTCACCCGGCCGCGGCAGCGACGCGTCGTGACGCTCGAGCATGATCGCCTCGGCCATCGCATCGAGCAGTTCGCCCTTGTTCCGGAAATGCCAGTAAAGCGTCGGCGACTGCACGCCGAGCCGCTCGGCGAGCCGCCGCGTCGACAGCCCGTCGATGCCGACTTCGTCGAGCAGGTCGAGCGCCGCGCGCAATACCGTGTCGCGCGTCAGCCGCGCCCCTGTGTCCTTCATCTCTATCACCGATAGGGAAGCTGTGGAATAATCGTCACTCTATCACCGATAGAGTTGCCCTCTTGAATCCGTCCCTGATTGCCATCCTGGCCACGGTCCTGCTCGACGCGATCGGCGTCGGGATCGTGATGCCGATCCTGCCCGGGTTGCTACGCGCGCTCGCCGATGCAGGCAGCACCGACACCCATTACGGGATACTGCTCGCGCTGTACGCGTTCGCGCAGTTCCTGTGCGCACCGCTGCTCGGTGCGCTGAGCGACCGCTTCGGCCGCCGGCCCGTCCTGCTCGTGTCGCTCGCGGGCGCCGCGCTCGACTACCTGCTGATGGCGCTCGCACCGACACTCGCATGGCTCTACGTCGGGCGGCTGATCGCGGGGATCACCGGCGCGAACGTCGCGGTCGCGACCGCGTACATGACCGACGTCACCGCCGAACCCGACCGCGCGCGACGCTTCGGCCAGCTCGGCGCGATGATGGGCATCGGCTTCATCGCGGGCCCGTTGATCGGCGGCCTGCTCGGCGCGCTGCATCTGCGCGCGCCGTTCGTCGCGACCGCGGCGCTCAACGCGCTCAATCTCGCGCTCGTCTGGCGCGCGCTGCCGGAATCGCGGCCGCGTTCGGCCCGCGAAGGCCATGCGGCGGGCGCACTCAACCCGTTCTCCAGCCTGCGCCGGTTGAGCGGCGCACCGGCGCTCGTGCCGCTGATCGGCATTTACGTGATCGTGGCGCTGGTGTCGCAGGCACCCGCGACGCTGTGGATCCTGTACGGCCAGGAACATTTCGGCTGGTCGACGCCGATCGCGGGACTGTCGCTGGCGGGCTACGGCGCGTGTCACGCACTCGCGCAGGCCTTCGCGATCGGGCCGCTGATCGCGCGGCTCGGCGAGCGTCGCGCGCTTGCGCTGGGCCTCGCGGGCGACGCGATCGGGCTCGCGATAATCGCGTTCGCGACCGCCGCATGGGTGCCGTTCGCGCTGCTGCCGCTGTTCGCGGCCGGCGGCATGACACTGCCGACACTGCAGGCGATGCTCGCACGGCAGGTCGACGACGCGCGCCAGGGCGAACTGCAAGGCACGCTCGCGAGCGTGTCGAGCCTGATCGGCGTCGCCGGGCCGCTGGTCGTCACCGCCACCTACGCGGCGACGCGCGCGACGTGGCCGGGGCTCGTCTGGGCCGCGGCCGCACTGCTTTATCTGCTCGTGCCGCCGCTGCTGGCCGGCGCGCGGCCAGCGCGTGCGACGCGGCCATCCGCATGAGCGTCGGCCTGGACCGCCGCGCACGAGCTGCCGGCAGCCGCAAACGCCACCTTGTCGAACGCCGGCTTGCATGAAGATCGTGTCGTCGGAGATCTCTGGGAGAGCACGATCGCCAGGTCGCCGCGCCGGCTCGACACGAACCGGTTGTCCACGCGCTCGCGGATCGCGCGTTCGTCTTCGGTCGACGTAGACTCTCCTCCGTCCGTCACGCATGTCGAACACGGCGCGCACTACACCGCCGTGTCAAACAATACGCGCCACCTACCGAAGTCGCCCGGTCACGCGACTGGTACTCACGATCCGCGAACTTTGCTTACTGCTCGGCTGCCACTTCTTCGCAATTCAGCCAGTTCACCCCGGGTCGAAGCTCGTCGAGCGTCACACCTGCCAGATCGGAAAATGTTCCTTCGCCATCCGTCGGCAGCACACGCTTGCCGGACCTTTCCTTGTTTCCGACAAATCGTTCGATCATTTCAAAGATCACGAGATCCGGTTTTTCCGATTCGACCAGATCATAGTGCATGTCAAGGGAGCTCACCGCCACTGTTCGCGAAAACACCGGAATCATGTGCGGCAGGATGTAGTTGAAAAAAGAATCGCGAAACACCACGACGCGGGGCGCTGTGACGCGCGGCGAGATGAATACCGACGTATTGCCGCGACTGAATACGCTATTGTCGTAAATGCGCTTGAATGCCAACTCGGTGGCATGTGCCAGGACGTCCGACCGCTCTTCCTCCTCGGGTTCGAGCCGCACCCCGAGGTCGCCGATGATTTTGCGCTGCGTAACCTTGAGATCGTCCTCAGTGACCTTCTTTAGATCAAGATGCGCCGGGAGCGAATCCATCAGAAGACCGTACGCGAGAAAGCCACCCCAATTGTTCCAATGGGTATCCGTCTTGTAGTACAACTCTCGCGCCTGCCGCGCCGCCTTGAGTTGGTCGACCGGATACATACAGGTTTCTCGCACCGGCTCGGGCAGGCTGTTCAGGATCTGCACGACCGGTCGATGCTCCGACATTTCGATATCCGGCAGATAGTCCGAATACACCACATGCTTTTCCGGCACGAATAGGAAGCGCACCTCGATTCCACGCTGCCGACACCATTCGTACCGACTGGTCAACGTGTGAGTCCAGACATCAAGCTCCTCTGCATCGAGCGGCGCCGCACCCGACACCTGCTCGACTGCTTCGTGATCCGTAAAGAACAGAAAACCGTTTTTACCTCGTATGACGGTCTGCGCCAGCAATTCAGACTTCGAGAGTTCTGTCATTTAGTATTTGCCTCGATTAGGGATACGATATCTCCCAGGCTCTGCGCTGCGCTGGCTTTCTTGAGGTCCAACGTCGTATTGAAGTTCTTTTCCAACCGAATCACCAACGTCGCATGCGCGAGCGAATCCCAGCCATCCACATCCGCAGCGATCGTGTCCATCGTGATTTCCAACGGATCGACGTCGAATGTGCGCGCGACGATTTCGATGACCCTGCTCTCGATATTTTTGTTATTCATTGACAAACTCGTTGATGTATTTTGAAATATTTTCAGACCGACTGATTTTCCCGCTCGTGGATTTCACCAGCCAACCAGGTTCGACAAAAGCAATTTTCTTCGGAACCAGGCCAATAGTGCTTTCCAGCGTTCTCTTTACTTCCGCCCGTATCGCCCTGACCTCCGTCGAACCATCCAACTCCGCGACAATAATCGGATCTTCACTACCAATCTCCGCGTTGTAGATTCCAAGCGCGACCGCGCGCCCGGGCTTGATACCGGTTACAGTATTCAGGATTGCTTCGATCTCGCTGGCAAAAAAATTCTTGCCAAGCACGATGATCATGTCCTTGGTTCGACCAAGCACATAAAGCTCGTCGTCGAAGATGAAACCGAGATCGCCCGTGAGGTAATAGCCATCCCGAAACGACTTCGCGTTGTCGAGTTTGTAATATCCGTCAAATACGAATTTTCCCTTGAGGGCGATTTCTCCGACCTCTCCGCCCATGATCGTCACCTCGATTCCATCAATGGGCTTGCCTGCGCTCAGAAGACGAACGGGATCCGCATCATCGAACGAAATTTGCTGCCGCTCACGCAACGCACGCTGCGACACGGCGATGCTGCGCACCGGCGCGCCGATGGTCGTTTGCGTCACCGCAAATACTGTCTCCGCCATCGCATACGAAACTTGCAATTGTTCTCGGCGGACTCCGAATCGTTCGAATGCAACGAGGAAATTCTCGAACGTTTCGACCTTGCATGGCTCGGAGCAGTTAATGAACGCCTTCACACCGGACAGGTCTGCGCTATCGGTATCTCGCGCACTGCGAGCGAGGTGATTGAACGCGAAGTTCGGCAGCCAGATGAATTTGCCGTCGTAACGCTGAATCAGGCGGAATAATTCGAACGGATCCACGAGCCATTCGAACGGGCTCATGATCACTGAATGGTTACCGCGCACGAGCGGCATCAGAAATGTCGCTACAAACCCCATGTCATGGTACAGAGGCAGCCACGACACGATCGTGTCGCCATCTTCGAGACCAAGAGACGTTGCGTAGCTTGCAACTTGATCCACGATCGCGCGCGAAGTCAGCGTCACGCCTTTCTTCAGCCCAGTCGTACCGGAGCTGTGCTGAAGGCAACAAATTTCCCGATCGTTCCACTCGTGGATGTCGACGCGGTTCGGTGCATTCGCCGCATCCGCGGGCGTCAGGACGACCAGCAAATCAGGCGTGATATTCGCCTCGACCTGCGCGACGTTTTCCTCAAACGTAATGAAGAACCCACTGCCGATATGACGGAACAGTTGGTCATGGCTCGACCAGAACAGCCCTGGATCCTGCTTGACCGACGGAAACGGCATCATCGACGGAACGCACCCGGCCATCAGCGCCCCGAGAAAAGCGAAGACAAGGTCAGGCTCGAGCTTCAGCGAAATCAGAACGACATCACCGGAAGATGCCCCCCGCTCCTTGAGGAGTGAGGCGTAACGGAGCGCCCCATCCATGATCCGGCGATATGTCAAGGCCTCCTCCGAGCCACTGTTGACTATCGTGTAGAGCAATTGATCCGGGGCAGCTTCGCATTGCCTCAGAAATTTATTGAGAATATTTTTCATGGATAGACACGAACAAAATCAGTACGAAGCCCAATGCTTCGCGACGTGCCGCGATATCGCATCACGCGACGATTCCGTCACGCCGATGCCCGGCGCTCAAAATCTCGACACGTTCTCATTTCGGAGATCTGGATCAACCGCCGACGTTTTGGCACGTTTGCGCCCGCGGTTGCACCAATCACCTTTTTGCCGGCCCTGGCCAGCATCGATACTCGATATCCTCCGGCCGCTCCGCAACAGTCTAGTGCATCGGGTGAATTTCAATTGCAAATAGAGCAGGGTAAAACCAGGCCATTTCTCCGAGAAAGTGGTCATGGGCGCGCGCAGACATTCGTGTCCGCACTAGAATTAGCACTGGCAATTACCATGTCACAATCCACATCGCCGGCACGCGCGACATGAATTATCTTGATCGGCACATCGACGAAATCGCTCGGCCCCACCCGAATGCAATTCCCGATGTCGATCACACGCCCTCCCTCAACTCGGCAATAAGGGAAAACCCGGGGCAGTTATCTCACAAAGCGCAAATGCTTATCCTGCGCCCATAGCAAATTTGCTCGGATCGAGACGAAATCCGACTTGCAAATCAAGCATGATGGCAACCTGCTTCAACGTCGCCTCAATAGAGCATGTACCAAGTAGTATCGGATCCCCGGCACAGAAATCCGTGTCCCAGCCCTGGCAAAAGCGATTTAGGACAGTTTGCAATCTTCCCTGACGCGGCGCGAACAGTCAACGCCCCGATCGGTTGCGTGGAAGAAAATCTCGCGATCGAGCCATCATATTCGCCGTCACATGCCGGCAGCACGATCGTCAGCAACTTGAGTGGCGCACGCGGATCGACGACTGCCGTCTCGGAGCCTTTCGCAATCGTGACAACGCCACCAGACACTGGCGTGTTGTATGAATAGGACTTGTCGACCGTCTGGGCCATGTGTGCGACCGGCGCATGAAACACAAAACTTCCGTTACTGCACATTTGCCAGATGTCCTTGCCGGCCGCGACGTCATAGGCAAAAAAACAATTCGAGCGCTGCTTCCCGATCTGCCACTTGCCGGCCCCGCCGTCACTCCATTGCAACGTCCCCGGCTGCCCGGCCGCGCCATCAATCTCCAGCAGCGCCGGCCCCGTGCGTCGCCCAATGCGGGTCGCATTTTGCAGTTCGATCGCGTGAGAATCGGAACCGTCACTGATCGAAAAATCGCCGTTCGCAAGCACTTGCTGGCGCCATGCCCTCACAACGCCGCGCGTATCGAAATAGTCGAAGGTGACCGGCTGACTCGGTACGTTGGCGCCGTCGACTGCCAGCGCGCCGATATGAAATGCGTTAGCCGCCACACCATCCTGAGTCGCAAACGCATAGGTCCATTTGGCAAGCGCCCGATCCTGCACGGACAGCGATCCCACGGTAAATCCTACCGCCGCCTTTGGCTGAACCAGTGAACTTCCAGTAAGAGTCGGCCCCTGGACATTCGTATCCGGCGAAGTGACATTGAAGTCGTATTCAACGGCATTCAGTTGCACACCCTTCACGTTCGAGACTTTCCATGCGTCGCTGTCGATCAGAATGTGGTTGCCTGCCCAGCACGCGGCTTCATATACCCCGCAGATCTGCACACTGAAGAAATTGATACCGTTTCCGGATGTGCCATGGCCGGTTGACGGATTGCGGTTCTCCAGATAGCTCGCGTAGCCGGTCACGCCCGTGACCGTCGTACCCTCTGGAATCGTGAGTGTCGTTTGATAGGCATCGAACGACACGCAGCCGGCACAGATGCCCTTGTACATCGACTGACCATTCGCTGCGCCCCGGTCGCCTGCCAGCGTGCCGCCCGCGACGATCCCCATCGACTTCGCATGCCGAGACTTGGCATCCCGCCCCACGAGGGCCACGCCCATCACCCGCTCCCCCGAAGCCGCCGACGACTCGCCCGCTTGATCTTGTCCCGATGTCGACGCAGCGGGCCCCGACGGCTCCGCCATCGCCCCCCGCCCCATCAAGGTCGCTACCAGCAATGCGGATCGACCAAATGCAATAAATCGTGCCACGCGGTACCACCGAATCATCATGGATAACCAAGAGGAACCGCACCGCTGACGCGCCGAGACGAGCAGCCGCATGGACTATCCGCGAACCGCTCGGGAACCCTGCCCCTCCGGCACGCAAGCTTTGCAGCCGATCTCTCCCCCCATCCAGCGCATAAAAAAACCCGGCGCATGCCGGGTTTCCTGATGGCTGAAGCCAAGCGATATCGCGATTTGCCGGATCACGATCACAACAACCGGCGTCAGACCACGACCGTCTGCGCCTCGCCTTCGCGGGTCGCACGCACGGTGCCGATCTTCCACACCTGTTCGCCGGCGGCGGTCAGGTCGGCGATCGCTGCGTCGGCATCGGCCGCCGAAACGATCACGGCCATGCCGATGCCGCAGTTGAAGACGCGGTGCATTTCCGCATCGGCGACACCGCCGTGCTCCTGCAGCCACTTGAACAGCGGCGGCAGCGGCCACGCGTTCTGGTCGAGTTCGGCGGTGAGGCCTTCGCGCAGCACGCGCGGAATGTTCTCGACGAGACCGCCGCCCGTGATGTGCGCCATGCCCTTCACCGACAGCTTCTGCATCAGCGCGAGCAGCGGCTTCACGTAGATGCGGGTCGGCGCCATCAGCGCGTCGGCCAGCGAGCGGCCATGGAAATCGGCCGACAGGTCGGGGTTCGCGCGCTCGATGATCTTGCGCACGAGCGAGAAGCCGTTCGAGTGGATGCCGCTCGACGCAAGGCCCAGCACCACGTCGCCTTCGGCGATCGTGCTGCCGTCGATGATCTTGCTCTTCTCGACCGCGCCAACCGCGAAGCCGGCCAGGTCGTATTCGCCGTCCGGGTACATGCCCGGCATTTCGGCCGTTTCACCGCCGATCAGCGCGCAGCCCGACAGTTCGCAACCCTGCGCGATGCCCTTGACGACCGTTGCAGCGGTGTCGACGTCGAGCTTGCCGCACGCGAAGTAGTCGAGGAAGAACAGCGGCTCGGCGCCCTGCACGAGGATGTCGTTCACGCTCATCGCGACGAGATCCTGGCCGACGGTGTCGTGTTTGTTCAGATGAAACGCCAGCTTGAGCTTGGTGCCGACGCCGTCGGTGCCCGACACGAGCACGGGTTCCTTGTACTTCTTCGGCACTTCGAACAGCGCGCCGAACCCGCCGATGCCGCCGAGCACGCCGTCGCGCAGGGTTTTCTTCGCAAAAGGCTTGATCTTGTCGATGAGCGCGTCGCCTGCGTCGATGTCGACGCCTGCGTCACGATAGGACAGACCCTGAGCGTCGGGAGCGGATTTCGGAGGATTCATGGGGGAATGCGAGAAGGTCGGTAAAATGCGATTTTACCCGAAGCCGGCCCGTTGGCCGGAATTCCCAGCACCGAATCGTCAGGGATTGCATCTTGGTCAACACGTCCCCGTTTTCATCGCCGAGCGAGACGCGCCGAAACCGGCGTGGCGTCGTGCGTGCGATCGCGCGTGAAGCCCGTGAAGACGCAGTTCCCGGCGCGTGCCCGGCGTACGGCACGCGTATTTTCAACCGACCCGCATTGTGACTGTTGTGTCCCGTCAACTGACGCTCGATCTCGGCACGCCGCCGCCCGCCACGTTCGACAACTTCATCATGAACGAGGAGAACGACGAGCTCATCTCGCGCCTGCAGAAGCTCGACCTCGCCCTCGCGGCGGGCCCCGTGCCGGATCGGTCGTTCTACATCTGGGGCGAGCCCGGCTGCGGCCGCACCCATCTGCTACAGGCGCTCGTGAGCGACGCGTCGTACGGCTATGCGCGCTACCTGACGCCGCAGAGCCCGCTCGGCGCGTTCACGTTCGACCCGCGCATCGGCATCTACGCGATCGACGACTGCGACAGGATGAGCGATACCCAGCAGGTCGCGCTGTTCAACCTGTTCAACGAAGTGCGCGCGCACCCGTCGAGCGCGTTCGTCGCGGCGGGCCCCGCGGCGCCGCTCGCGCTCGACGTGCGCGAGGATCTCCGCACGCGCCTCGGCTGGGGGCTCGTGTTCCACCTGTCGCCGCCGTCCGACGCCGGCAAGATCGCCGTGCTCAAGCTCGCGGCGAAGGAGCGCGGGATCGCGCTCACCGACGACATCGCCGCCTACCTGCTGACCCATTTCCGCCGCGACATGCCGAGCCTGATGGCGCTGCTCGACGCGCTCGACCGCTTTTCGCTCGAGCAGAAACGCGCCGTCACGCTGCCGCTGCTGCGCCGGATGCTCGCGCGTCCCGGCGACGACATCACACCACCGGGCACGGGCCCGAACCGCTTCGAGTAAAATGCCCCTCCATGACTAATCTGGCACTCTTTGACCTCGATCACACGCTGATTCCGACCGATAGCGACCACGAATGGGGCCGCTTCATGGTGAAACTCGGCATCGTCGACGCGGAAAGCTTCTCGCGTCAGAACGATCAGTTCTTCGCCGACTACAAGGCCGGCAAGCTCGACATCCACGCGTACCTCACGGCGATGCTCACGCCGCTCGCGAAGTATTCACGCGCGCAGCTCGCGCAATGGCACGAGCAGTACATGCACGAGGTGATCCGGCCCGCCATGACACCCGCCGCGCTCGAGCTCGTGCGCAAGCATCTCGACGCGGGCGACCTGTGCTGCGTCGTGACGGCAACCAATGAATTCATCACGCGCCCGATCGCGACCGCGTTCGGCGTCGATACGCTGATCGCCTGCGAGGTCGAAACGACCGACGGGCATCCCGATTCGCCGTACACGGGCCGGCCGACCGGCACGCCGAGCTATCGGGAAGGCAAGATCGTGCGGACCGAAGCATGGCTCGCGTCGCTCGGCAAGCACTGGGACGATTTCGCGCACAGCTACTTCTACAGCGACTCGCACAACGACATCCCGCTGCTCGAGAAAGTCACCGACCCGATCGCGACCAACCCTGACGACACGCTGCGTGCGCATGCAAGCACCCGCGGCTGGCGTATCCTCGATTTATTCTGAACGTCGTGATCAAAAAATTCATCCGCAAGCTGCTCGGCCAGGACGAAGCCCAGCAAACGCCCACTGAAGCGGCTCCGGCCGACGAAGCGGCCCCTGCTGCCCCGCGCACCGCAAAAGGCACCCGCGGCGGCGGCGCGAAGAAACCGCGCAGCAACCATGAGCCGACCGTCGTGCCGGCCAGCGTGCACCAGATCGATCCGTCGCTGATCTCGAGGAATGCCGTGCGCGTGACCGACACGCTGCAGCAGGCAGGCTTTCGCGCGTTCATCGTCGGCGGCGCGGTTCGCGACCTGCTGCTCGGCATCGCGCCGAAGGACTTCGACGTCGCGACCGACGCGACGCCGACCGAGGTGCAGCGCCTGTTCCGCCGCGCGCGCCTGATCGGCCGCCGCTTCCAGATCGTCCACGTGCAGTTCGGCCAGGAGCTGATCGAGGTGTCGACGTTCCGCGCACTGGTCGATGCGCCGCCCGAGGCCGCCGCGTCGGCCGAGCCGCCGAGGCGCCTGAAGCGCGACGAACTCGATCGCCGCACGCACGCGGTCGACGCGAGCGGCCGCGTGCTGCGCGACAACGTGTGGGGCGATCAGCACGAAGACGCCGCGCGCCGCGACTTCACGATCAACGCGATGTACTACGACCCGTCGACGCAGACGGTGCTCGACTACCACGACGGGATGGCCGACGTGCGCGCCCGCCTGCTGCGGATGATCGGCGATCCGGCCACGCGCTTCCGCGAGGATCCGGTGCGGATGCTGCGCGTCGTGCGCTTTGCGGCAAAGCTCGGCTTCGAGATCGAGCCGCATACGCGCGAACCGATCAACGCGCTCGCCGACCTGATCAACAACGTGCCGGCCGCGCGCCTGTTCGACGAAATGCTGAAGCTGCTGCTGTCGGGCCATGCGCTCGCGTGCCTGCAGCGGCTGCGCAAGGAAGGCCTGCACCACGGGCTGCTGCCGCTGCTCGACGTCGTGCTCGAACAGCCGCAAGGCGAGAAGTTCATCACGCTCGCGCTGAACAACACCGATGCGCGCGTGCGCGCCGGCAAGCCGGTCTCGCCGGGCTTCCTGTTCGCGACGCTGCTGTGGCACGACATGCGCCAGCGCTTCGAGCAATACACGGCCGAAGGCGAAATCCCGGTGCCGGCGCTCCATCGCGCGATGGACGACGTGCTCGACATGCAGACCGAGAAACTCGCGATCCACAAGCGTTATTCGGCCGACATGCGCGAGATCTGGGGCCTGCAGCTGCGCCTCGAGAAACGCTCGGGCCGCAGCGCGATGCGGCTGCTGGAACACCAAAGGTTTAGAGCGGGGTATGATTTCCTCCTGTTACGCTGCGAATCCGGCGAGCTCGATGCGGAAGTCGGACAGTGGTGGACGGATTTCATCGAAGGCGACGCGGCCGCTCGCGAGGCATTGCTCACGCAGGGCGGCTCGAAGGAAAAATCGCCCCGCAAGCGGCGCCGCCGCGGCGGCGTGCGAAACCGCAAGCCGGGTGAAGGTGCCGCCGAGCAGGCATCGGACACCTCGGGCGGTTCCGACGACTGACGCGCACGCCGGCGAACGACGTAGGAAGTGATGCCATGACGGTTGCATATATCGGACTGGGGGCGAATCTCGGCGATGCGCGCCAGACCCTGAAGGACGCGGTGGTGTGCCTCGCGCAGCAGCGCACCATCTCGATCCTCGGCAAATCGAGCCTGTATCGCACGGCGCCTTTCGAAGCGGGCGGCGACGACTACTACAACTGTGTCGTCAAGCTCGACACGACGCTGTCGGCCCGCGAACTGCTCGCGCTGTGCCAGAAGATCGAACATCACTTCGGGCGCGAACGCCCGTATCGCAATGCGCCGCGCACGCTCGACCTCGACATCCTGCTGTTCGGCGCCGATTCGATCGACGAGCCCGACCTGATCGTCCCGCACCCGCGCCTCACCGACCGTGCGTTCGCGCTCGTGCCGCTCGTCGAGATCGAGCCGGCGCTCGACATCCCCGCGCGCGGCCGGGCCGACGCCTTTCTCGCCGCCGTCGCGGATCAGCGTGTCGAGAAGGTGCAGACCTGCCAGTGCCTGATGCAGAAGGCGCTCGCTGCCAGCGAAGACGCCGACAAGAACCGCTGCCGATGACCCCGACTCCCCTCACCGTCACCGCACCCGACCTGCGCGCCCCGCACCGCTATCTCGTGATCGAAGGCCCGATCGGCGTCGGCAAGACGACGCTTGCGCGCCTGCTCGCGGAACGCTGGTCGATGCAGACGCTGCTCGAACGCCCGCAGGACAACCCGTTCCTCGAACGCTTCTATCGTGACACCGCGCGCTACGCGCTGCCCGTGCAGCTGTCGTTCGCGCTGCAGCGCGCGCAGCAGGCGCGCGAGCTGATCGGTGCGCTCGAAACGGGCCGCCCGGTGATCGCCGATTTCATGCCGCAGAAGAACGACATCTTCGCGCGGCTGAACCTGCCGGAAGACGAGTGGCAGCTCTATCGCTCGGTCGCGACGCACGTGGACGTGCCGCAGGCGCCGTCGCCCGACCTCGTCGTCTACCTGCAGGCGAGCCCGGAAGTGCTGTTCTCGCGCATCCAGAAGCGCGGGCTGCCGATGGAACTGCAGATCAGCGATGCGTACCTGCGCTCGCTTGTCGACGCGTACAACGAATTCTTCTACCACTACGACCGCACGCCGGTGCTGACGGTCGCCGCGGAACACCTGAACCCGCTGGATTCCCCCGAAGACCTCGCTCTGCTGGTCGAGCGCATCGAGACGATGCGCGGCCGCAAGGAATTCTTCGTCAAGGGCGAAACGGCGCGCTGACGCGCCGCGCCTGCCGTTCCTCATTCATCGAACCGGATTTACCCATGACCTATCTCCAGGAATCGAGCCGGCCTGCCGTCACGGTGCCCAAGCTGCAGGCAATGCGCGACGCCGGCGAGAAGATCGCGATGCTCACGTGCTACGACGCGAGCTTTTCGGCATTGCTCGATCGCGCGGGCACCGACGTGCTGCTGATCGGCGATTCGCTCGGCAACGTGCTGCAGGGCCACACCACCACGCTGCCCGTGTCGCTCGACGACATCGCGTATCACACCGCCTGTGTCGCCCGCGCGCAGCCGCGCGCGCTCGTCGTCGCCGATCTGCCGTTCGGCACGTACGGCACGCCGGTCGAGGCATTCGAAAGCAGCGTCAAGCTGATGCGCGCCGGTGCACAGATGGTCAAACTCGAAGGCGGCGAATGGCTCGCCGAGACGATCCGCTTCCTCGTCGAGCGCGCGGTGCCCGTGTGTGCGCACGTGGGCCTCACGCCGCAATCGGTGCATGCGTTCGGCGGCTTCAAGGTGCAGGGCAAGACCGAAGCCGGCGCCGCGCAATTGCTGCGCGACGCGCGCGCGGTCGAGGACGCGGGCGCGCAGCTCGTCGTGCTCGAAGCGGTGCCGACGCTCGTCGCGTCCGAAGTCACGCACATGCTGAAGATTCCGACGATCGGCATCGGCGCGGGCGTCGACTGCTCGGGCCAGGTGCTGGTGCTGCACGACATGCTCGGCATCTTCCCCGGCAAGCGGCCGCGTTTCGTGAAGGATTTCATGCAGGGGCAGCCGAATATCCAGGCAGCCGTCGAGGCCTACGTGAGCGCGGTGAAGGACAGCACGTTCCCCGGCCCGGAACATTCGTTCTGACGCAGCGCCGGCTGCCGGTTCGCCGGCCCCGAATGCGAAAAAGCGCGGCGCCCCGCAAAGGGCGCCGCGCTTTTTGTTGGCACGCCGCATCGGCGCACGACTTCTCGACACCGGCGCGAGCGCGGTGTCCGAGCCGTCGCTTCGTCACGTGCTACGTCACTTCAACACCGCGTCGATCGCTCCCCGCAGCGCGTTGGTCAGCAGCAGCGCCTGCGCGCGCGCAAGATCGTCGCGGGTCACGATTCGCTCCGTCGCGCCGAATGCACGATCGTCGAGCAGCACGCCGCGCATCACGCCCGGCAATACGCCGCATGCCAGCGGCGGCGTCACCCACTGGCCGTCGAGCTTCACGAACAGGTTCGAGCGCCCGCCTTCCGTCACCTCGCCGCGTTCGTTGACGAACAGCATGTCGAAGCCGCCGAGCGCCTCGGCCGCCTGCCACGCGCGATCGTACTCGGCGCGGTGCGTCGTCTTGTGCAAAAGCAGCGCATCGCCCGCACGCGTCGGTGCGAAGCCGTGCGCGGACGCCAGCAGCACGCCAACCGGCCCCGCCGGCAGCGGCTTGAGCGGCGCCGCGACGATCTCGACCGTGCCGTCCTTCGCGAGCGCGAGCTTCATCCGGTACGCGCCGTCACCGTCGAGCGCCGCGCAGCGCGCGCCGATCTCGCGACGCAACGCATCGGCGTCGAAGCGGAAGCCGAACGCATCCGCGCTACGCTGCAGCCGCGCGAGATGGCGATCGAGATGCCGGATGCCGTCCGCACGCGTGGCGGCGGTCGTTTCGAACAACTGGAAGCCAGGATCGGCGTCCGTCAGGAATCGCGCTTTCAATTCGCACTCCGCATATTCGTCGGCCGCGACACTGTCGAGCACGATGCCCGCGCCGACGCCCATCGTGCCGCGACGCCGGCCGGCGGTCACCGTTGCCGGATTGCACGCGTCGGTAGCGGCTTCGGCGCCCCCGCCTTCGTCGGCCGCATCGAGCGTCAGCGTGCGGATCGCGACCGACAGGCAGAAATCGCCGCAACCCGCCACGCGACTGCCGCTCGCGCCGTCATCGGAATCGGCGCCTTCCTTCGGCGCGTCAAGCCAGCCGATCGCGCCCGTGTAGAGCCCGCGCGGCGTCGACTCGATCGCATCGATCAGCTGCATCGTCTTGTGCTTCGGTGCGCCCGTGATCGATCCGCATGGAAACAGCGCACGCAGCATCTGCGCGAACGTCGTCCCGTCGCGCCAGCGGGCCTCGACCGTCGACGTCATCTGCCACACCGACGCATACGGCTCGACGGAGAACAGCGCCGGCACGCGGACCGTCCCGGTGCGCGCGATCCGCGACACGTCGTTGCGCAGCAGATCGACGATCATCACGTTTTCCGCGCGGTTCTTCGGATCGTTTGCGAGGAACGTGGCCGCCGCCGCATCGTCGCGAGGGTCGGCCGAGCGCGGTGCCGTTCCCTTCATCGGCCGCGCGCGCAGCACGTCCGCGTGCTTCTCGACGAACAGTTCGGGCGAGCACGACACGACCCACGTACCGTCGGGCAACGCGATCAGCGCGCCGTAGCGCACGGGCTGGCGCGCACGCAACCGCCGGTAAAGCGCGAGCGGCGTGCCGAACACGTCGAAGTTCAGCCGGTACGTGTAGTTGACCTGATACGAATCGCCCGCGCGCAGCGCGTCGTGCACCGCGGCGATCGCCGCGTCGAACGCATCGCGCGACACGCTCTTCTCGACATGCGCGACGCCCGCGATCGACGGCGTACCGCCGCCGTCCTGCTGCGCGAGCCACGCGTCGACTTCATCGCGCGACAGGCGCTCGCAGCGCGCATACAGCAAAAAGCGCAGCGGGGCATGGCCCGGCTGCGCTCGTTGCAGGTTGCGCCCGAATTCGTAATCGCCGACGACGACCGCATGCAGCCCGTCGCGCAGATCCTGCGCCACGGCCGCGTCGACCTCGTCGAGCCGGGCCGGATCCGTGCACACACGTTCGCGCACGAACCCCGAATACAAACGACTCGACCGCGCGAGCGCGGTCGAGTCGCAATCGTCCAAGAGCGCGAACGACGCGCTCTCGCTGCCTTCAGTCATGCTGTTACTCGAGTTACTCGAAGAAGCTCTTCACACGGTCGAACCAGCTCTTGCTCTGCGGGCTGTGACGCGCGCCGCCCTCGGCCAGCGATTTCTCGAACTGCTTGAGCAGGTCGCGCTGGTTGTCGGTCAGCTTCACGGGCGTCTCGACCTGCACGTGGACGTACAGATCGCCCGCGATGCTCGAACGCAGCCCCTTGATGCCCTTGCCGCGCAGGCGGAACGTCTTGCCCGACTGCGTGCCTTCCGGCACCGGGAACGACGCGCGGCCGGCCAGCGTCGGCACCTCGATCTCGCCGCCGAGCGCGGCGGTCGTGAACGGGATCGGCATCTGGCAGTGGAGATCGTCGCCGTCGCGCTCGAACACCGCGTGCGGCTTGATGTGGATCTCGACGTACAGGTCGCCCGGCGGCCCGCCGTTGATGCCCGGCTCGCCGTTGCCGGCCGAGCGGATCCGCATCCCGTCGTCGATCCCGGCCGGGATCTTCACTTCGAGCGTCTTGGTTTCCTTCACCTTGCCCGACCCGTGGCAATGCACGCACGGCTCGGGGATGTAGGTGCCCGTGCCATGGCACTTCGGACAGGTCTGCTGGATGCTGAAGAAGCCCTGCGACATGCGCACCGTGCCCTGGCCGTGACAGGTCGGGCAGGTTTCCGGCTTCGTGCCGGGCTTCGCGCCCGACCCGTGGCACACCTCGCACGACACCCAGCTCGGCACGCGGATCTGCGTGTCGTAGCCGTGTGCGGCCTGCTCGAGCGTGATTTCCATGCTGTAGCGCAGATCGGCACCGCGATACACCTGCGGGCCGCCGCGGCCGCCGCGCGCGGCGCCGCCTGCTGCCTGGCCGAAGATGTCGCCGAAGATGTCGCCGAACGCGTCCGCGAAGCCGCCGAAGCCCTGTGCCCCCGCACCGCCCATGTTCGGATCGACGCCCGCGTGGCCGTACTGGTCGTACGCGGCCCGCTTCTGGCTGTCCGACAGCATTTCATAGGCTTCCTTCGCCTCCTTGAAATGCTCTTCCGCATCCTTGCTGTCCGGATTGCGGTCAGGGTGATACTTCATCGCAAGCTTGCGATACGCCTTCTTGATTTCGTCGTCGCTCGCATTCTTCGCGACGCCCAGAACCTCGTAGTAATCCCGTTTCGCCATATCGATTCACTGTGCCGTCCGCACCACATGCGCGCGGCGGCTCCTTTCGCTCGCAGTAAAGTCTCTCGACTCGTCTGGCGCTGCGCCCGTCCGCGGACGGCGCGTGCAGCACCCGCCAAAAAACAAATGTGCCCGGAGGGCCGCGAAGCCCGCCAGGCGTGGAGTCGATCCGGCTATCCGGAAGGAAAGACAGACCGCTTGTCAGCCAACCCGTCAGCCGCGCCGCGCGCGTGTTGCGCGCGCGGCGTGCGGCACCGGGGCAACCCGGCTTAGTCCTTCTTCACTTCCTTGAACTCGGCGTCGACGACATCGTCGGCAGCCTGTTGCGCACCGCCCGCGTGGGCCGCGCCTTCCGCCGCACCCGCTGCGCCGGCCGCACCCGCCTGCTGGGCCTGCATGTCGGCATACATCTTTTCGCCGAGCTTCTGCGAAACCTTGCCGAGTTCCTCGACCTTCGCGTCGATCGCAGCCTTGTCGGCCGACGTATCCTTCAGCACGTCCTCGAGCGACTTCAGCGACGCTTCGATCGCTTCCTTCTCGCCCGCGTCCAGCTTGTCGCCGTACTCGGTCAGCGCCTTCTTCGTGCTGTGGACCAGCGCGTCGCCCTGGTTGCGCGAATCGGCCAGCTCGCGCAGCTTGTGGTCTTCCGCTGCGTTCGCTTCCGCGTCCTTGATCATCTGGTCGATTTCAGCCTCGGACAGACCCGAGTTGGCCTTGATCGTGATCTTGTTTTCCTTGCCGGTCGCCTTGTCCTTCGCGCCGACGTGCAGGATGCCGTTCGCGTCGATGTCGAAGGTCACTTCGATCTGCGGCACGCCGCGCGGTGCCGGCGGGATGCCTTCGAGGTTGAACTCGCCGAGCAGCTTGTTGCCTGCCGCCATTTCGCGTTCGCCCTGGAACACCTTGATCGTCACGGCGCCCTGGTTGTCGTCCGCCGTCGAGTACACCTGGGCGTGCTTCGTCGGGATCGTCGTGTTCTTGCTGATCATCTTCGTCATCACGCCACCGAGCGTCTCGATGCCGAGCGACAGCGGGGTCACGTCGAGCAGCAGCACGTCCTTGCGGTCGCCCGACAGAACCTGGCCCTGGATCGCCGCGCCGACTGCGACGGCTTCGTCCGGGTTCACGTCACGGCGCGGATCCTTGCCGAAGAATTCCTTCACCTTCTCCAGCACCTTCGGCATGCGCGTCTGGCCGCCGACCAGGATCACGTCGTCGATGTCCGACACCTTGACGCCTGCGTCCTTGATCGCGATGCGGCACGGTTCGATCGTGCGCTCGACGAGGTCTTCCACCAGCGCTTCCAGCTTCGCGCGGGTGATCTTCAGGTTCAAGTGCTTCGGGCCCGATGCGTCCGCCGTGATGTACGGCAGGTTGATTTCGGTCTGCTGGCTCGACGACAGCTCGATCTTCGCCTTTTCAGCGGCTTCCTTCAGGCGCTGCAGCGCGAGCACGTCCTTCGACAGGTCGACGCCCTGCTCCTTCTTGAACTCGCCGATGATGTAATCGATGATGCGCTGGTCGAAGTCTTCGCCGCCGAGGAACGTGTCGCCGTTGGTCGACAGCACTTCGAACTGCATTTCGCCGTCGACGTCCGCGATTTCGATGATCGACACGTCGAACGTACCGCCGCCGAGGTCATACACGGCGATCTTGCGGTCGCCCTTCTCGGCCTTGTCGAGGCCGAACGCGAGCGCGGCCGCGGTCGGCTCGTTGATGATCCGCTTGACTTCGAGGCCCGCGATGCGGCCGGCGTCCTTGGTTGCCTGACGCTGGCTGTCGTTGAAGTACGCCGGCACCGTGATCACGGCTTCCGTGACCGGCTCGCCGAGGTAGTCTTCGGCCGTCTTCTTCATCTTGCGCAGCACTTCCGCCGAAACCTGCGGCGGCGCGAGCTTTTCGCCGTGTGCCTCAACCCATGCATCGCCGTTGTCGGCCTTGATGATGGTGTACGGCATCAGGCCGATGTCCTTCTGGACTTCCTTCTCTTCGAAGCGGCGGCCGATCAGGCGCTTCACCGCGAACAGCGTGTTCTTCGGGTTGGTCACCGACTGACGCTTGGCCGGCGCGCCGACCAGCACTTCGTTGTCGTCCATGTAGGCGATGATCGACGGCGTGGTGCGCGCGCCTTCCGAGTTCTCGATGACCTTGACCTGGTTGCCTTCCATGATGGCGACGCACGAGTTCGTGGTGCCGAGGTCAATACCGATGATCTTTCCCATTTTTCCTAATCTCCAGAAATGCTTGTTTGCTGCGCAAAACCCCGCGTTTTGGGGCGGTTTCGCGCGCCAGAATTCAACTCTGTTCCCGAAATGCGTCCGTCCGATCCGTTTTCAAGACCCGACGAGCGATGCGGATATTAAATTTTTTCAATCGCCGCCGGCTAGCGGATCGCCACCTGCCGCGGCGATTTTCGCGCGTGCCGCCGACACCGCTGCCTGGAACTGCGCGAGGCCATGCCAGCCCGTCGCGCGGCCCAGCCGCTTGCCGCGGTGGAAAAAGAACCACGTCGGCACGCCATGCAGCCCGAAGCGGCGGCCCAGCTGGTGGTGTTCGTACACGTTGCAATGGAACCACTTCAAGTCCAGCGCGCGGATCGCGTCGGGCTGGGCGAGCATCGCCTTCTTCGCGATCTCGCAGTTGAAGCAGTCGACGCCCCAGAAGAACACCACCGCGAGCGCATCGCCCGCGCCGTCGATCGCCGCGTCGAACGTGCCGGCGTCCAGTGCCCGCATGTCGAACGCGTCGAACGCGGCCGGATCGACGCCGGCAGGCAGCATCGCGACGGCCTTACTTCGGCTGCGCGACGGTGACGAGCGCCGGACGCAGCACGCGGTCGGCGATCGTGTAGCCCTTTTGCAGCACCGTGACGACGGTGTTCGGCTCCTGCTCGGCCGGCACCATCGAAATCGCCTGGTGCTGGTGCGGATCGAACTTCTCGCCGACCGGGTTGATCGCGACGACGCGGCCCTTCTCGAGCGCGCTCGTCAGCTGGCGCAGCGTCAGTTCGACGCCTTCGCGCACCTTCGCGATGTCGCCGGACGTATCGTTGACGGCCGCTTCCAGGCTGTCCAGCACGGGCAGCAGGTGCTCCGCGAAGCTCTCGATCGCGAACTTGTGCGCCTTCGAGACGTCGTCCTGCGCGCGGCGGCGGACGTTCTCGGTCTCGGCCTTCGCCCGCAGGTAGCTCTCCTGCAGCTCGGCGACCTTGGCTTGAGCCTCCGCGAGCGCCGCGTCGGCTGCTTCGGCGGCGGGGGCAGCGCCTTGCGCCGCCTGCTTCTCGCTGCCGATATCTTCGGCCGATTGGGGTGCCGGGTTCTCTTGCGTGTTTTCCATGTCGCTGAAAGTCGATTAGAGGTTAAAGCCAAATCGGCAACCGCCGGACCGTATATCCGGCGGCACCGCACATTGCTGGTGCAAATAAGGGTGAATACGACGATTTCAAGGGGGTGATTCGCCGGCATTCTCCAATGCAGCGAAACAACCGCGCGTCACGCCGGGGCATCGCCCGCATAGTCCGCCAGATCAGGCGAAACGGGCTGTAACAACGCTTACCTGGCAAGTACTAGCTTGGCACAGGCCCGCTGCACTACACTGCACTCAAGCGTAGGAAAAGCGTGTTTACCCCTAGCTGACCGCCGCCTGACATCCACCTGGCGCCGCTTTCACCCGTCTTCTCGAGGGGAGTACCGTGAAACTGACCTTTGCGATATCGGTGGTCGCGCTGGTACTCATTGCCGGCACCACCACCATCTGCCTGTCGGGAGCCGTTACCGACCGCACGACCGAATACGGGAGCGCGCGGGCGACGTTCGACCAGATGTTCAGCTCCCACCAGAAAATCTGTCGATGATGCGCCGGTCGCGCTTCGTCGGCCGGCCGTGCAATTCGGCTGCCGGTTCGCGATACGTGCGACGCCGCTCCAGTTCGGCGAGCCGCGCGGCCCGCCCTGCTTCCGTTTCCTCGTAAAGCGTCTGCGCGACGCTCGCCGGCCCGCGCACGTCGCACACGCCAAGCACGGCAATGTGCCAGACGATGCCGTCGATCGCAATCTCGACTTCGTCGCCCACGCGCACCTCCTTCGCCGGCTTGACTGCCGCGCCGCCGATCTTCACGTGCCCCTTGTCGACCGCATCGGTCGCGAGCGAGCGCGTCTTGAAGAACCGCGCCGCCCACAACCATTTGTCGATGCGCAGCTTCGCGCCCGGTTCGGTCGAGATCTTGTAATTCATCGCGCTTAACTCACCATTTCGGGCTGCGCGGCCTTGACCGGCCAGCCCTGCAGATTCTCGGCGACGATCTCGCCGAGCGCACCGATCCACGCGGGCGCGCCGTTCAGGCACGGAATCCGGTGGAACGCCTTGCCGCCGCCGGCGAGGAATTCGTCACGCACCTCCATGCCGATCTCCTCGATCGTCTCCAGGCAATCGGCCGTGAAACCGGGACAGAACACGTCGGCCCGCCGCACGCCGGCCTCGCCGAACTCGCGCAGCGTCGGCGCGGTGTAGGGCTGCAGCCATTCGGCCTTGCCGAACCGCGACTGGAAGGTGATGCGGCATTCGGTCGTCGACAGCCCGAGCGCGGCCATCAGCAGCGCCCCTGTCTGCTGGCACTGGTCGTGGTAGGGATCGCCGAGGTCGAGCGTGCGCTTCGGCACGCCGTGAAAGCTCAGCACGAGTTTGTCGCCGGCCGCGAAGTCGGGCCGGCCGTGCTGCGCCCAATACTGGCGCACCTGCTCGGCCAACGCATGGATATAGGCCGGATGGTCGGCGTAGTGCCGCACCGTGCGCACCTCCGGCTGGTTGCGCATGCGCGCGAGCGCGTTGAATGCGGCGTCGAAGGCCGTGGCCGTGGTCGACGACGAGTATTGCGGATACATCGGCATCAGCAGCACGCGCTCGACGCCCGCACGCTTGAACTGCGCGAGCGCGTGCGAAATGTTCGGGCTGCCGTAGCGCATCGCGTAGTCGACCTGCACTTGATAGCCGTTCGACGCGAGCAGGTGCCGCACGGCATCGGTCTGGCGCTCGGTGTAGACGCGCAGCGGCGAGCCCTCGGGCATCCAGACGGCCGCGTATTTCTTCGCGGATGCGCGGCCGCGCAGCGGCAGGATCAGCGTGCGCAGCAGCACCTGCCAGACGGCCTGCGGAATCTCGACGACCCGTGGATCCGACAGGAATTCGGCCAGGTAGCGCCGCACCGCGCGCGGCGTCGGGGCGTCGGGTGTGCCGAGATTGATCAGCAGCACACCGATGCGATGGGCAGCCGCGGTGCTCGAGGACGGCTCAAGATCGAAACGCATGGGCAATAACGTGCTCGGGGCACGGAACCGGACGGCTCTCAATTATAGCCGGCCGCCCCGCGCCGGTCGGCCAGGACCTGCTCCCGCTCATGACGAGCTTGCACTGGACGCCAGAAGGCCGAGCGCAACGCGCATGACGCCGCGATCGGCGCTTCTGGCGGCCAGCCCCGCAAAAGATCGATTCCAATCAGGGGAGCGAGCGTTGCCGGCCGCATAGCGGCGGCGCGCGTCGCTTGTTTGGCTCGGCTAGACGGTGCGCCTTGCTTCCTGCACGGCGACTGGCAACGCTCGTTCGCAAGCGCGTCATGAGCGGAACCAGGCCCTATCGTTCGGCCGACTGCCGGCACGCGCGGTGCCGCGGCAAGATGACGGGGCGGGATCGGGCCGGCGACGGCAGGCTACTGCTGGCTCAGCGTGAGCGACAGCAGGCGCGCGGTGATGTCGACGATCGGTATCACGCGGTTGTACGCCATGCGGGTCGGGCCGATCACGCCGAGCGTGCCGACGATCTGCCCGTTCACCTCGTAAGGTGCGGTCACGACGCTCATTTCCTCGATCGGCACGAGCGTCGATTCGCCGCCAATGAAGATCTGCACGCCCTGGGCGTGGCTCGACACGTCGAGCAGTTGCAGGAGGCCCGTCTTTTGGTCGAATACGTCAAACAGCTTGCGCAGCCGCGCCATGTCGGACGAGAGATCCGCCACTTCGAGCAGGTTGCGCTCGCCGGAAATCAGCACGGTGTCCTCGGTGTCGGGCACCTCGGTGCTGGCCGTCACGGCCGCATGCATCAGCGCGGTCATGTCGCCGCGCAGCTGGTCGATCTCGTCGCGCAGGCGGCGGCGCACCTCGTCGAACGACAGTCCGGCGAAATGCGCATTGATGTAGTTGGACGCCTCGGTCAGTTGCGACGGCGAGTAATCGCGCGGCGTCGCGAGCATCCGGTTCTGCACGTCGCCCTCGGGCGTGACGATGATCAGCAGGATGCGCTTGTCCGACAGGCGCATGAACTCGATCTGCTTGAACACGTGGCTGCGGCGCGGCGTCAGCACGACGCCCGCGAACTGCGACAGGTTCGACAGCACGCTCGCGGCGGCCGCCACGACCCGCTGCTGCGGCTCGCCGGCCTGCAACGTGTTCTGCACCTGCCGCGCGACGGCTTCGGCGTCGATCGGCACCTCGACCGTCAGCATGGTGTCGACGAACAGCCGGTAGCCGCGCGGCGTCGGCACGCGGCCGGCCGACGTGTGCGGGCTCGACACGAGGCCGAGCTCCTCCAGGTCGGACATCACGTTGCGGATCGTCGCCGGGCTCAGCTCGAGCCCGGAGTAACGGGACAACGTGCGCGATCCGACTGGCTGACCGTCGGCGATATACCGTTCGATCAGGGTTTTCAGGAGGGTTCGTGCGCGAGGATCTAGCATGGTGGAAAATTTTAGCGCAACCGCGCGACCGCGGCGAGTGGCGTCGGCTGCCGTTGCGCGGGTTGGCCCGATCCGGCCCCGCCCGTGCGCGGCCGGTTCTTTTCGTCAACGAGCTATGGTGTAATGCCGGCATGAAAACCGGTAATCAGTTCAACACTGTCGCGCTCGTCGGCCGGAGCAACACGCCCAACATCGCCGAGCCGCTCGCCACACTGGCCGCCTGCGTCGCCAAGCAGGGCTTCGAGGTCGTCTTCGAAGCCGAGACCGCGCGCGAGATCGGCATCACCGGCTACCCGGCGCTGACCCCGGCCGAAATCGGGGCGCGCGCCGACGTGGCGGTCGTGCTGGGCGGCGACGGGACGATGCTCGGCATCGGCCGCCAGCTCGCGCCGTACAAGACACCGCTGATCGGGATCAACCACGGGCGGCTCGGCTTCATCACCGATATCGCGGCGGCCGACATGCAGGCGCTCGTGCCAGTGATCCTGTCGGGCAAGTTCGAACGCGAGGAGCGCGCGCTGCTCGAGGCCCGGATCATGCGCGACGGCGAACCGATCTACCATGCGATCGCCTTCAACGACGTCGTCGTGAACCGCAGCGGCTTCTCCGGGATGGTCGAGCTGCGCGCGTCGGTCGACGGCCGATACATGTACAACCAGCGTTCGGACGGCCTGATCGTCGCCACGCCGACCGGCTCGACCGCTTACGCACTGTCGTCGGCCGGCCCGATCCTCCATCCGCAGCTGGCGGGTATCGTGCTCGTGCCGATCGCGCCGCACGCGCTGTCGAACCGGCCGATCGTGCTGCCCGACGATTCGAAAATCGCGATCCAGATCGTCGGCGGGCGCGACGTCAACGTGAACTTCGACATGCAGTCGTTCACCGCGCTCGAACTGAACGACACGATCGAGGTGCGCCGCTCGAAGCACACGGTGCCGTTCCTGCACCCGATCGGCTACAGCTACTACGCGACGCTGCGCAAGAAGCTGCACTGGAACGAACACGCCTCGAACGAAGACGACAACGCGTCCTGACGCCGCTCCGCCCGACACCATGCTCCGCCACCTCTCGATCCGCGACTTCGTCATCGTCGCCGCGCTCGATCTCGAATTCGACAGCGGCTTTTCCGTCTTTTCCGGCGAAACCGGCGCCGGGAAATCGATCCTGATCGACGCCCTTGCCCTTGCGCTCGGCGAACGTGCCGACGCGAGCGTCGTGCGCACCGGTTGCGGCCGCGCCGACATCACCGCCGAATTCACGCCGCACGACCGCGTCGCGCGCTGGCTCGACGAACACGCGTTCGACACCGAGGACACCGTGATGCTGCGCCGCGTGATCGATGCGAACGGCCGGTCGCGCGCATTCATCAACGGCACCAGCGCGACGCTCGCGCAGCTGCGCGAGCTCGGCGAAATGCTCGTCGACATCCACGGCCAGCATGCGCACCAGTTGCTCATGCGGCCCGACGCGCAGCGCGAGCTGTTCGATACGCACGCGGGGCTCGTTGCCGACGCCGCGAACGTCGCACGCGCATGGCGCGTGTGGCGTGACGCGACGCAGGCGATCGACGCGGCAAAAGCGCACGAGCGCGAGCTGCAGCTCGAACGCGAAAAGCTCGCCTGGCAGCTCGCCGAGCTCGACAAGCTCGCCCCTCAGCCCGGCGAATGGGACGAAGTCAGCAACGAGCACAAGCGCCTGTCGCATTCGGCGAACCTGATCGAAGGCGTGCGCGGTGCGCTCAACGCGCTGTCCGAGTCCGACGACGCGATGCTCGCGCAGCTCGGCGCGATCGTGTCGAAGCTGCGCAGCCTCGCCGACTACGACACCACGCTCGGCGACGCGCTCGCGTCGCTTGAACCGGCCGAGATCCAGCTGCAGGAAGCGGTCTACTCGCTGTCGCACTATGCACAGCGCATCGATCTCGATCCCGAACGGCTCGCGCAGGTCGAAACGCGCCTCGATGCGCTGCACTCGACCGCCCGCAAGTTCCGCTTGCCGCCCGACACGCTGCACGAAGAACACGCGGCACGCCGCGCGCAGCTCGCCGCACTCGACGCGGCCGCCGATCTCGGCGCGCTCGAGGCGGTGCAGGCCAAGGCGCGGGAAGCCTATCTCGCCGACGCCAAACAGCTGTCCAAGGCGCGCACACAGGCCGCCAAGGCGCTCGGCGCGGCCGTCACGGCCGGCATGCAGGAATTGTCGATGGCGGGCGGGAGCTTCGAAGTCGCGCTCGTGCCGCTCGCCGACGGCGGCCCGCACGGGCTCGAACAGGTCGAATTCCGGGTCGCCGGGCACCCTGGCGTGCCGCTGCGGCCGCTCGCGAAGGTTGCGTCGGGCGGCGAGCTCGCACGCATCAGCCTCGCGCTCGCCGTGATCGCCAGCGCGGCAAGCCCGACGCCGACGCTGATCTTCGACGAAGTCGATACGGGGATCGGCGGCGGCGTCGCCGAAGTGGTCGGCCGCCTGCTGCACCAGCTCGGGCGCGATCGCCAGGTACTGTGCGTGACGCACCTGCCGCAGGTCGCCGCGCGCGGCGACCATCACTTCCAGGTCACAAAAGGCGCCGACGACCGCGGCGGCACGGTGTCGACCGTGGTCGCGCTCGACCGCGCCAACCGGATCGAGGAAGTCGCGCGGATGCTCGGCGGGCTCGAGATCACGGCCACGACGCGCAAGCACGCGAAGGAAATGCTGGCCGCCTGACGCCGGCCACCCGTTAGCCGTTCATCGAATGCAAAAGACCGGCGCACGCGCCGGTCTTTTTTAGGCACGGCGGCGCGATCGCTCCCCCTGCCGCACCGCATCGAACGGTCGTTTCAACTATCCGTTTCAACCGCCCCGAACACGCGCGTCCACAGCGCCGTCACGGCCGCCCGCTCGTCGGCCACCACGGCCGGATCGACCCGCGCCTTCTCCATCCCGTCGAGCCGCAGCTTGTGCTGCAGCTTCCGGTACTTACGGTACGCCGCCCCGACCCGCTCGGCCTCGTCCTCGCCCATCAGCCCGAAGCGCGCGACCTCGCGCAGCAGCGCGATATTGCCCGTGTTGCGGATCAGCTCGGCGTCGCTCGACGCGTGCAGCAGCACCCAGTACTGGACGATGAACTCGATGTCGACCATCCCGCCGCGATCGTGCTTCAGGTCGAACAGCTCGGTCTGGTTCGGGTGGCCGGCGAACACCTTGCCGCGCATGTCGACGATCTCCTTCGCGAGCACGCCGCCGTCGCGCGGCGTCGTCAGCACCTGCTGGCGGATCGCCTCGAAGTCCGCGCCGATCTGCGCGTCGCCCGCGCTGTAGCGGGCACGCGTCAGCGCCTGATGCTCCCAGACCCACGCGGTATTCGCGGCGTCGCCCTCGCGCAGTTGGTAGCGGCGGAACGCGTCGAGATCGGTGACCAGTAGCCCTGCCTCGCCGTTCGGCCGCAGCCGCAGGTCGATGTCGAACAGCGCGCCCGCCCCGGTCGCCGTGGTGAGCCATGTGATCAGGCGCCGCGTGAAGGTCGTGTAGACGTCCGCCGAGCGCTCGTCGGGGTCGTCGTACAGGAAGATCAGGTCGAGATCCGACGCGTAGCCGAGCTCCTTGCCGCCCAGCTTGCCGTACGCGATCACCGCGAACTTCGGCACGTCGCGGTGGCGCTTCGCGAGCTGCGACCAGACGACTTCGATCGTCACGTCGAGCACCGCGTCAGCCAGTTCGGACAGCCGGTCGCTCACATGCTCGACCGACAGTTGCCCGGCGAGATCGATCAGCAGGATCCGGAACACCTCCGCGTGCTGTGCGTGCCGCAGCAGGTCCATCTGCTGCTCGGGGCCGTCGGCCGCGGCGAGGCGCGCGCGCAGCGCATCCTTGAACGCAGGCCAGTCGAACGGGCTCGCGATCGCCTCGTCGTCGAGCAGTTCGTCGAGCAGTTGCGGATGGCGGATCAGGTAGCCGCCCCCCCAGCGCGTCGCACCGAGCACCGACAGCACGCGGTCGAGCGCGGCCGGATATTCGGTCAGCAACGCGAGATAGACACCGCGCCGGCTGACCGTCTCGAGCAGGTCGAACAGGCGGATGATGGTTTCGTCGCGGCGCGCGGCGTCGATCCGCGGCGCGGCCTCCAGCGCGCGCTGCGCGACGCGGTCGAAGCGATGCCGGCTCTTTTCCGGCAAGCCCGTGTAGCGCGACGACTGCCAGACCGCGCGCAACCGGGCGAGCACCGTCGCCGGATCGGCGAAGCCGAGGCCGTCGAGACGGGCCGCGAGCGCATCGTCCTCGCCGTCATCGGCGAGCGCACTGCTCCAGATCCACGCGGCGGCCGTCTCTTCGCCCGCGCCGCGGGGCGCGCCGTTCACCTTGTCGGCGAAGATCTGGTCGAACTGCGCCTCGACGAAGTTCCGGTGCTCGTCCAGCACCGTCATCAGCGCCGCATAGTCGGCAAAGCCGAGCGACGCGGCCAGCGCCGCGCGTTCGTCCGGCTCGACCGGCATCGCATGCGTCTGCGCGTCGTTGCGGTACTGCAGCCGGTGCTCGAGCGTGCGCAGGAAATTGTAGGCATCGGTCAGGCGCGCGCGCACGTCCTCGCCGATCAGCCCGCGCGCCTGCGCATGGCGCAGCACCGCGAGCGTCGGCCGCACGCGGAATTCCGCATCCTGCCCGCCACGGATCAACTGGAACACTTGCGCACTGAACTCGATCTCACGGATCCCGCCGCGCCCAAGCTTGATGTCGTCGGCCTTGTCGGGCCGCATCGACGCGCGACGCGCGGCTTCCTGCCGGATCTGCTGGTGCAGCGAGCGGATCGCGCCGATCACGCCGAAGTCGAGGTAGCGGCGGTACACGAACGGCTTGACGATCGCCTCGAGCTGCGACTCCAGCCGCCGCGCCGCGTCGCTGTCGCCTTCCGACACGAGCCGCCCCTTGATCCACGCATAGCGCTCCCACTCGCGGCCCTGCACGTAGAAATACTCCTCGAGCATGCCGAGGCTGCAGACGAGCGGCCCCGAATCGCCGTTCGGACGCAGCCGCATGTCGACCCGAAATACGTAGCCGTCGGCGGTGACTTCCGACAACACGCCGATCAGCCTCCGGCCGAGCCGCGTGAAGTATTCCTGCGTGGGCAGCGGCGAACGCGCGCCGCCGGTCGTCTCGCCGTCGTCCTCGTAGACGAAGATCAGGTCGATGTCCGACGACACGTTCAGCTCCCGGCCGCCGAGCTTGCCCATCCCGACCACGCCGAGCACGACGCGCTGGCCGTCGGCGCCGCGCGGCTCGCCGTACAGCGCTTCGAGTTCGGCCGACAGCAGCGCAAGCGAGCGCTGCACGGCCACTTCCGCGAGATCGGTCATCGCGCCCGTCACTTCGGCGACGTCCGCCAGCCCGCGCAGGTCGCGTTCCGCGACCGCGCCGAATGCCTCGGCCCGCAGTTGCCGCAGCGCGCGCTTCAGTTGCTCCTCGGTCGGCGCGCCCGTGCCGGCCTGAGTCGCCAGCAGTTCGGTGAGGCGCGCGTCGAGCTGCGCGCGACCGAGCGGCGCGGCAGCCCACGCGGCGACCTGGTCGGCGAGCGCGGGTCGCGCGGCGGCCGCGCGGGCCAAGTAACGGGAATAGGACGTGCAGATCAGGGCGGAAGCGTCGGTCATCGAGAAGCGGGCCTGGCGGAAAGGCCGGCGGCGCGGGACACGCGTGCGCGCCCCGCTCCCGACCGGCCCCATGGACTCGGCGCGGCATCGCGGGGCGTGTGCGCCCGTCGCGAAACCGCGCGCCGGAAAGCCCGTGCCGCGCTGCCGCAACGGCCGCCGGCACGAACCCGTGTGATACATTTCAACGTCAGTCTGCAAAACTACCATATCGCCGCCCGTCCGCCGCATGTCCGACCGTCAGGAATCCGCCGTAGCTGCGCCCGAAGCGGGACCTCCGAAGCACGATCATCCGGTCCTGCGTCGCGTGTTCAGGGTGACGCTGGCAGTCGGGATCGGCACCTACTTCGTCGCGTCCGGCGCGTTCCTCGGGTTGCGCTACGTCCTGCTGCCGCGCATCGACGAATTCCGCCCGCGCATCGAGCGCGCGGTGTCCGACAAGCTCCACGCGCAGCTTTCGATCGGCAAGCTTTCCCCGAACTGGTCCGGCATGCAGCCGGGCGTCGAACTCACGAACCTGACGATCCGCGGCCGTGACGGCAAGGTCGCACTGTCGGTGCCGCATGCGACGGCCGCGCTATCCTGGATGTCGCTGCTGCGGCTGTCGCCCGCGCTGTCGAGCCTGATCGTCGACCAGCCCGACCTGGTTGTCGCGCGTGCGGCCGACGGCTCGCTCAGCATCGCGGGCGTCGGCGTGGCGACCACCCATGGCGGCAACGACACGTTCGGCACGTGGCTGCTGAAGCAGGAGGCGATCGTGCTGCGCGGCGGCACGCTGCGCTGGCGCGACGCGCAGCATGACGCGCCGGAGCTCGTGCTGTCGGGCATCCGGCTCGCGGTGCTCAACGACGGCCGCGTGCACAAGGCCGCGCTGCAGGCGCCCGCGAACGGCACGCTGCTGCTCGGCCCGCTCGATTTCCGTGCGCGCTTCAAGCACAAGCCGCTCGCCCCGGTCGGCAAGCCGTCGAACTGGACGGGCGACGCGTACCTGTCGACCGGCCCGGTCGACCTGCAAACGCTGGCGCGCTACCTCGACATGCCGCTCACGATCCACGCGGGCCGGATCGACAACGCGATCTGGGCCACCTTCGGCGACGGCCATCTGCATTCGGCGGGCGGCGACCTGCAGGGCGCGGACGTCGCGCTGCGCGTGCGCCCGACGCAGCCGCGGCTCGACGTGCCGACGGTCGGCTTCGGCTGGGACATGCAGCTCGACGCCGGCCACGACTACACGCTGCACCTGACGCGCTTCAACGCGGAGCTCGGCCAGCCGCCGCTGCCGGACGGCACGCCGCTCGCCCGCTCGCTGGCACTGTCGACGCTGACGGCCCGCTACCGCGTGCCGACCGCGAGCCAGGGGCAGCTGTTGAGCGTCGTCGGCGACCGCGTCGATCTCGGCATCCTCAGCGAGTTCATTCGCGGGCTGCCGCTGCCGGCGCGCCTGCGCAACGAACTGATCAAGATCGACCCGCGCGGGATGGTGTCGAACTATCAGATCGAGGTCGAACGCGCGAAGCCGGCGCGAGCCGACCTTGCCGACGAGGAGCGGCGCATGGGCGCCGCGCCGATCGTCCGCTACCGTTTCCTCGGCGATCTCCAGGGCATCAGCTTCGCCGCGCAGGAGCCGCCGCCGGGCCTGTCGCCACGCGGCCACCCGCGCGCCGGCTGGCCGGGCGTCGAAAACCTGTGGGGCCGCGTCGATGCGAACGAGACGGGCGGCAGCGCGCATTTCGACACGGTCAACGCGGCCGTCACGGTTCCCGGTGAATTCGACGAGCCGCGCCTGACGTTCGACCGGTTGCGCGGCAACGCCAAGTGGGTGATCACGCCCGCGGCCGGCGACAAGCACGCACGCGTCGACGTGACGCTGCCCGACCTGCTCGTCTCGAACCCCGATGCCGAAATCGCGGTGTCCGGCTCGTACACGAACCCCGGCCACGGCCGCGGCTCGCTCGACCTGCGCGCCGATTTCGCCCGCGCGTCGGTGGCGCGCATTCCGCGCTACCTGCCGACCGGGATGTCCGAACACCTGCGCGACTATCTCGGCCACGCGCTGCAGGACGGCCAGGTGACCAAGGGCGCATCGATCGTCGCCCGCGGCCCGCTCGAGAAATTCCCGTTCGAACACGAGCCCGGCGCCGGCGTGTTCCACATCGTCGCGCCGTTCACCGGCGGCCGCTTCGAACCGACGCCGTACCCGCCGCGCAAGCTCGCGAACGGCACGCCGAGCGTCTGGCCGGCGCTCGACGGGATCGACGGCGTGTTCGAGCTCGCGCAGAACAAGCTGCGCTTCGACATCGAGCGCGCACACTACAAGCGCGTCGCGCTGACGAAGGTCGCCGGCCGCATCGACGACCTGGGCAACCCGACCCACTCGCCGCTCATCATCGACGGCCATGCGCAGGGCCCGCTGGCCGACCTGATCGACTACGCGGACAACAGCTCGCTCGGCACGATGAGCGGGCATATCGGCCAGCGGATCGAGGCGCAGGGGCCCGCGTCGCTCGCGCTCAAGATCACGATTCCGCAGCACGTCGCGCATCCGCACACGCACGTCGAAGGCGCGCTCGCGTTCGGCGGCAACACGCTGACGACCAGCGGCGTGCCGCCGCTGTCCGCGCTGCGCGGCAGTGTCCGGTTCACCGAGGCCGGCGCGTCGCTGCACGACCTGTCGGGACGCTTCCTCGGCGGCCCGGTGCGCGCGAACGGCAACTTCCAGTCGCACGGGCCCTACACGGTGGACGTCGACGGCCGGCTCGCGCTCGACGCGGCGCGCGGCCTGAACCTGCACGGCCCGGCCGCCGCGCTGCTCGAGCACGTGGTGGGCGACGCACCGTACAAGGTCGCCGTGCGCGGCACGCCGGGCCGCCTGCCCGACATCAGCGCGCATTCCGACCTGACCGGCGTCGCGCTGAATTTCCCCGCGCCGTTCGCAAAGGCGGCCGGCACGCCGATGCCGTTCAGCTTCACGCTGCAACCGGCGCCGCAGGCGGACGGCAAGCGCCTCGAACATGCCGACCTGACGCTCGGCCCCGTGTCCGCGACCTATCTGCTCGACGCGACGCGCGGCCAGCCGCTGCGCGCGGTGCGCGGCGCGATGGGCATCCACCGGATGCCCGACATGCCTCAGGACGGCGTGAGCGCGGCCGTCGACGTCAACGAACTGGACGCCGATGCGTGGCTCGCGCTGGCCCGTACGCTGAAGTCCGACACGCCGCGCGCGCAGGCGCCGCAGGCCGCGCCGCGCGTCGATTTCGCGAGCTTCGCGCCGAAGCGCTTCGCGTTCCATTTCGGCACGCTGAAGCTGCTCAAGCGCAACTGGGAAAACGTGATCGTCGGCGCGTCGCACGTCGACGAGCTGTGGCAGGCGAACATTGCGTCGAACCAGGTGTCGGGCTACCTGTCGTGGGCGCCGGGCGGCGGCCACAACGGCGCGGGCGTGCTGAACGCGCGGCTCGCGAAGCTCGTGGTGCCCGACAGCGCGCAGCACGATCTCGTCGGCCGCGCGATGAACCTGCCGACGCCGACCGACCGCCCGATGCCGTCGATCGACCTGATCGTCGACCAGGTCGTCGCGCGCGACCACGACATCGGCCGCCTCGTCGTCAACGCGCGCAATATCGACGAAGCCGGCACACCGGTCTGGCAGCTCGACAAGCTGGAGCTCTCGAACCCGGACGCGAAGCTGACGGCGACCGGCAACTGGCGCACGTCGCGCCGCGCGCTCGCCCGCGGCGCCGACGAGAACGACGCGCCGCGCCGCACCGTGTTCGACTTCAAGCTCGACATCGGCAACGCGGGCGCGCTGCTCGACCGCGTCGGCCTGCCGCGCACGCTTGCGGACGGCCATGGCTCGGTGACCGGCAAGGTCGGCTGGCGCGGCGGCCCGACCGCGCTCGACTTCCCGTCGCTCGGCGGCCAGATCGCGCTCGATCTCGAACACGGCCAGATCCTGAAGGTCGATCCGGGCGCGGCGAAGCTGCTCGGCGTGCTGAGCCTGCAGAGCCTCGCCCGTTTCCTGACGCTGAATTTCCGCGACGTGATCGGCAAGGGGCTGCCGTTCGACAAGATCACCGGCACCGGCCAGATCTCGAACGGGATCGCCCGCACCGACGACTTCTCGATGATGACGGGGCCCGCGAACGTCACCGTGCGCGGCGCGGTCGATCTCGGTACCGAGACGCAGGACCTGCATGCGCACGTCGCGCCGAAAATCAGCGCGGGCGCGGCGGCAATCGGGGCGGCCATCATCAACCCGCTGCTCGGCGTCGGCGTGCTGGCCGCGAACTACGCGCTGTCGGAGACGCTGTCGCGCGCGTTCGCGCTCGACTACGCAATCACCGGCTCGTGGGCGCACCCGCACATCGAGCGGGTGCGGGGCGATCAGGGTAAGATGAATCACGGTCCGGCCGATGCGGCAAGCCATTGAGCCGCACGCCGCGCCGCGCACGGTGCCGGGCCGCACCCCATTTATGACGCAACCGATCCCGCGATGACCGACCACACCCGTTCCGCCACGCCCTTCCAGGTCGCCGCGCTGCAGATGGTGAGCACGCCGGATGTCACACGCAATCTCGCCGAAGCCCGCCGCCTGATCGCGGAGGCCGCCGGCGAAGGCGCGCAGCTCGTGCTGCTGCCCGAGTATTTCTGCTTCATGGGCCATCGCGACACCGACAAGCTCGCGCTCGCCGAACCCTACCGGGACGGCCCGATCCAGCACTTCCTCGCGGACGCCGCGCGCCGCCACGGCATCTGGGTGATCGGCGGCACGCTGCCGCTGAAGGCGCCCGAGCCCGATCGCGTGCTCAACACGACGCTCGTGTTCGATCCGTCCGGCAACGAAGCCGCGCGCTACGACAAGATCCACCTGTTCAACTTCGAGAAAGGCGACGAGTCGTTCGACGAGGCGCGCACGATCCGCGCGGGCGATACGGTCGTCTCGTTCGACGCGCCGTTCGGGCGGGTCGGCCTGTCGGTCTGTTACGATCTCCGCTTTCCGGAGCTGTATCGCAGGATGGGCGATTGCGCATTGATCGTCGTACCGTCGGCGTTTACGTATACGACGGGCCGCGCGCACTGGGAAACGCTGCTGCGCGCGCGGGCCGTCGAGAACCAGTGCTACGTGCTCGCGGCCGCGCAAGGCGGCAAGCACGAGAACGGCCGGCGCACCTGGGGCCACAGCATGCTGATCGACCCGTGGGGCGAGATCGTCGCGGTCCGCGACGTGGGCGCCAGCGTCGTGCTCGGCGCGATCGATCCGCAACGCATCGCCGACGTGCGCCAGAGCCTGCCCGCGTGGCGGCACCGCGTGCTGACCTGAATCCGCCGCGCCGCTTGAAACGCCGCGCGGCCAACCCATCTGCCCAGAAGCACCCGACAACTTTTTGAGAAACCCCGATATCCGCATGAACATCATCGAACCCGGCATCCGCAACCTCGCGCTGGCGAAGGACATCCTGCTCACGCCGTACGGCCTCGACGAAAGCCTGCTCACGCGCACGATCGCCGACATCTTCACGCATCGCGTCGACTACGCGGACCTGTACTTCCAGGCGACCCGCAGCGAAGCGTGGAGCCTCGAGGAAGGCATCGTCAAATCGGGCAGCTTCAGCATCGACCAGGGCGTCGGTGTGCGCGCGGTCGCGGGCGACCGCACCGCGTTCGCGTATTCCGACGACCTGTCGCCGGAAGCCATCGCGCAAGCCGCCGCAGCGACCAAGGCGATCGCGGCGGCCGGCGGCGGCCGCCAGAAGATCAAGGCGGCAACGTCACTGAAGGGCATCTCGGGCCGCGACCTGTACCTGCCGTCCGATCCGCTCGCGTCGCTCGACGCGACGGCCAAGGTCAAGCTGCTCGAGCGCATCGAGCAGATGGCGCGCGGCCGCGACCCGCGCATCACGCAGGTGATGGCAGGCCTCGCCGGCGAATACGACGTCGTGCTGGTCGCGCGCAGCGACGGCGCACTCGCGGCCGACATCCGCCCGCTCGTGCGCGTATCGGTCACGGTGATCGCCGAGCAGAACGGCCGCCGCGAGATCGGCTCCGGCGGCGGCGGTGGCCGCTTCGACTACGGCTACTTCACCGACGACGTGCTGTCGCGCTACGTCGACGACGCCGTGCATGCGGCGCTCGTGAACCTCGACGCCCGCCCCGCGCCGGCCGGCGCGATGACGGTCGTGCTCGGGCCGGGCTGGCCGGGCGTGCTGCTGCACGAGGCGATCGGCCACGGTCTCGAGGGCGACTTCAACCGCAAGGGCTCGTCGGCATTTGCCGGCCGGATCGGCGAGCGGGTCGCCGCGAAGGGCGTGACCGTCGTCGACGACGGCACGCTGCCGAACCGCCGCGGCTCGCTGAACATCGACGACGAAGGCAACCCGACGCAGTGCACGACGCTGATCGAGGACGGCATCCTGAAGGGCTACATCCAGGACACGCTGAACGCTCGCCTGATGAAGATGCCGGTCACGGGCAACGCGCGCCGCGAGTCGTACGCGGCGCTGCCGATGCCGCGCATGACGAACACGTACATGCTGAACGGCGACAAGGATCCGCAGGAAATCATCGCGTCGGTGAAGAACGGCCTGTACGCGGTGAACTTCGGCGGCGGCCAGGTCGACATCACGAACGGCAAGTTCGTGTTCTCGGCGTCGGAGGCGTACATGATCGAGAACGGCAAGATCACCTACCCGGTGAAGGGCGCGACGCTGATCGGCAGCGGCCCCGAATCGCTGAAGGACGTGAGCATGATCGGCAACGACATGTCGCTCGACTCGGGTGTCGGCGTGTGCGGTAAGGAAGGCCAGAGCGTGCCGGTCGGCGTCGGCCAGCCGACCCTGCGGATCGACCGGATGACGGTCGGCGGCACGGCATAACCGCATCGCGGCGCATACATTCCGCGCATTTTGAAGAAAACGCGCGGAATGTCCGCATTTTCGACGTTTCCCGGTTGCCAGCCGCCCGGCGACGGGGTATAAATTCCGAATCAACTTTTTTTGACGAACCGAATCTCCGTCATGTCCGCCAAGTTTTACTTTTACTTTTTTTGGTATCTCAGACCGCTGGCGGATCGAGAGGGTTGATGGCGCATAGAGCGCAACCGAAATTCCCGAAAAAACCGCCGGCGAACCCGGCGGTTTTTTTTCGCCCTTCGCCACCCGGTCGCCGCCGCAGCGGTCCCGCAGCCCCGACCGACACCACTGAATCGCTTGAATTGATGAATCTGCCGCACGCGCACTCGCACTGACCGAACGGCGCCCGGAACCAAGGAGAAACAGCATGCCCCCGCACAACACCGACGACGTCCGCATTCGCGAACTCAAGGAACTGACGCCGCCCGCCCACCTGATCCGCGAATTCGCGTGCTCCGAAGCCGCGTCCGAGCTGATCTACAACTCGCGCCAGTCGATGCACCGCATCCTGCACGGGATGGACGACCGGTTGATCGTCGTGATCGGGCCGTGCTCGATCCATGACACGAAGGCGGCGATCGAGTACGCGGGCCGGCTGGTGAAGGAGCGCGAGCGCTTCAAGGGCGAACTGGAAATCGTGATGCGCGTGTACTTCGAGAAACCGCGCACGACGGTTGGCTGGAAGGGTCTCATCAACGATCCGCACCTCGACAACAGCTTCAAGATCAACGAAGGGCTGCGCACCGCGCGCGAGCTGCTGCTCCAGATCAACGAGATGGGGCTGCCGGCCGCGACCGAATACCTCGACATGATCAGCCCGCAGTACATCGCCGACCTGATCTCGTGGGGGGCGATCGGCGCGCGCACGACGGAATCGCAGGTTCACCGCGAGCTCGCGTCGGGGCTGTCGTGCCCGGTCGGCTTCAAGAACGGCACCGACGGCAACGTGAAGATCGCGGTCGACGCGATCAAGGCCGCATCGCAGCCGCACCATTTCCTGTCGGTAACGAAAGGCGGCCATTCGGCGATCGTGTCGACGGCCGGCAACGAGGATTGCCACGTGATCCTGCGCGGCGGCAAGGCGCCGAACTACGACGCCGACAGCGTGAACGCCGCGTGCGCAGACATCGGCAAGGCCGGCCTCGCCGCGCGCCTGATGATCGACGCGAGCCACGCGAACAGCTCGAAGAAGCACGAGAACCAGATCCCGGTGTGCGCGGATATCGGCCGCCAGATCGCGGCGGGCGACGAGCGGATCGTCGGCGTGATGATCGAATCGCATCTCGTCGAGGGGCGCCAGGACCTGAAGGAAGGCTGCGAGCTGACCTACGGCCAGAGCATCACCGATGCGTGCATTGCGTGGGACGACAGCGTGAAAGTTCTCGAAGGGCTCGCGGAATCGGTCAAGGCGCGGCGCGTGGCGCGCGGCAGCGGCAACTGACCCCGCGGCGCCTGTCGGCGCAGGCACAAACGGAAAAGCCCGGCTCATGCCGGGCTTTTCCGTTCCTGGGGAATCGGCGTCAACGCATCACTCGAGTGCGCCCGAGCCGAAGATTTCGGTATTCACGCGTTCCGGCGCGACGCCGAGCGCGACGAGCGCGTCGCGTTGCGCCTTCATGAACCCGATCGGACCGCAGATGTAGTAATCAGCGTCCGGCACCAGCGCGTATTGCTGCACGCGTTGCGGCGTGAGGCGCCCTTCCTGGTCGTGGTCGATGCCGGCGCGATCGTTCGGACCGACCCGCTCGTACAGCACCGCGCGTTTGACGTTCGCATGGTCGCGCACCGTATCGTTCAGCCAGTCGCGGAACGCGTGCACCGCGCCGGAGCGGCAAGCGTGGACGAACCGCACTTCGCGTTTGCTGCCCTCGGCGATCAGCGCCGACGCCATCGACATCATCGGCGTAATGCCGACGCCGCCGGAGATCAGCACCACCGGCGTCTCGACGCCACGCTTCAGTGAGAATTCGCCCATCGGCGCGGTCGCCTCCACGATCGCCCCCTCTTCCACGCCGTCATGCATCAGCGTCGACACCTTGCCGGCCGGAATGACTTCCGGCTGGCCGGCTTCACGCTTCACCGAGATGCGCAGCCACTTGCCGTGCGGCGCGTCGGACAGGCTGTACTGACGCGGCTGGTCGACGCCGAGGTCGCCGACGAAGCGCTTCACCGTGATGTACTGCCCGGGCTCGAACATCGGCGCCGCGCCGCCGTCGGCCGGCGTCAGGTAGAACGACTTGATCTCGTCGCTTTCGCGCACCTTGCGCTCGACCTTGAACGGGCGGAACCCGCTCCACGCGGCACCCGCGTACAGGTCGGCCTCGGCACCGATCAGGATTTGCGCGAGCTGGCCGTACGCGACGCGCCACGCCTCGAGCGTGTCGGCATCGACCGCGTCGCCCAGCACTTCCACGATCGACGCCAGCAGGTTCTCGCCGACGATCGGGTAATGCTCGGGGCGGATGTTAAGGCTCGCGTGCTTGTGCGCGATGTGCGACACCGCACCGCCGAGCGCGCCGAGATTGTCGATGTTCGCCGCGTACGCGTAGACGGCCTTCGCGAGCGTTTCCGGCTGGCTACCCGTCTTCTGGTGCGTCTGGTTGAACAGGTTCTTCAGTTCCGGATGGCGCGCGAACATGCGCTGGTAGAAGTGCTTCGTGATCGTCGCGCCGTGCACGGCGAGGACAGGGGCAGTGGCCTTCACGCGAGCCATCTGGTCAGCGGTGATGTGGGTCATGTTCGTTCTCCGTTAAACATGCACACACAATACATTTTAAAAAATCGATGCTCCCTGGACAAATTGTCGCAGTGCGCCAAAGGGGCAAAACGTCAGCGGACGCGGCCGCGCTCCCACAACACGTCCGATCCGCCGCCGGTGCGGTTCAGCACGCGCGCCAGCACGAACAGCAGGTCCGACAGCCGGTTCACGTAGCGCCGCGGCGCATCATTGAGCGTCTCGGTGCGCCCGAGCGCGACGATCGAGCGCTCCGCGCGGCGGCACACGGTCCGGCACACGTGCGCAAGCGACGCCGCGCGCGAACCGGCCGGCAGGATGAACTCCTTCAGCGGCGGCAGCGTCGCGTTGTAGTCGGCGAGCCAGCGGTCGAGACGCGCGAGATGCGTGTCGTCGAGCACGGCATGGCCGGGAATGCACAATTCGCCGCCGAGATCGAACAGGTCGTGCTGGATCGTCACGAGCGCCGTGCGGATGTCGTCCGGCAGTGCCTCGGCGAGCAGCACGCCGAGGTTCGAGTTCAGTTCGTCGACGTCGCCGATCGCGGCGATCCGCGCGTCGTCCTTGCCGATGCGCCGGCCGTCGCCGAGTCCGGTGGTGCCATCGTCACCCGTGCGCGTGGCGATCTTGCTCAAGCGGTTGCCCATGCGAATGTCCTCTCGTGCGCGGCCGCGACGCGGCCCGGTTGCGTTCGAACGCGATTATCGCAGCCCGCAGCGGCGGGCGCAGCGGGCGTTACAGCGTAGAATGGGCCGAAACCCTGCAGCACGGGAGCCGGGCCGGCGCCAACACGCTCACCCGGATCGACAAGGAGACGTACGTGAATCACCCTGCCCAGCCGGCCGCCACACGCCGCCCCGTTCCCCCCGCCATGCTCGATGCGCTGCGCGCCGCCTTCGGCGAGCGCGTGTCGACTGCCGAAGCCGTCCGCGCGCACCACGGCCGCGACGAATCGCCGTTCGACCCGCAACTGCCCGACGCCGTCGTGTTTGCACACAGCGCGGACGACGTGCGCGAAGTCGTGTCGCTGTGCTCGCTATACAGCGTCCCGCTGATCCCGTACGGCGCCGGCTCGTCGCTCGAAGGCCACCTGCTCGCGGTACGCGGCGGCATATCGCTCGACCTGTCGGAAATGAACCGCGTGCTGTCGATCAACGCCGAAGACCTGACCGTGACGGTCGAGCCGGGCATCACGCGCAAGGCACTCAACGAAGCGCTGCGCGACACCGGCCTGTTCTTCCCGATCGACCCGGGCGCCGACGCCAGCATCGGCGGGATGACCGCCACGCGCGCATCGGGCACCAACGCCGTGCGCTACGGCACGATGCGCGAGAACGTGCTCGGCCTGACCGCCGTGCTCGCCGACGGCCGCGTGGTGAAAACCGGCTCGCGCGCCCGCAAGTCGTCGGCCGGCTACGACCTCACGCGCCTGTTCGTCGGCTCCGAAGGCACGCTCGGCGTGATCACCGAGATCACGCTGCGCCTGCATCCGCTGCCCGAAGCCGTATCTGCCGCGGTCTGCACGTTCCCGTCGATGGGCGACGCGGTGCGCACCGTGATCGAGACGATCCAGATCGGTGTGCCGATCGCGCGCGTCGAATTCGTCGATGCGCTCGCCGTGCGCTCGATCAACCGCCATTCGAACCTGACGCTCACCGAAGCGCCGACGCTGTTCTTCGAATTCCATGGCACCCAGGCCGGCGTCAAGGAACAGGCCGAGCTCGTGCAGGCGCTCGCCGGCCAGAACGACGGCCAGGGCTTCGAATGGGCAACCCGCCCGGAAGACCGCAGCCGGCTCTGGGCCGCCCGCCACAACGCGTATTTCGCGATGCTGCAGTTGAAACCCGGCTGCCGTGCGGTGACGACTGACGTGTGCGTGCCGATCTCGCAGCTCGCCGCGTGCGTCGAGGAAACCGAAGTCGACCTGCGCGCGTCGTCGCTGCCCTGCCCGATCGTCGGCCACGTCGGGGATGGCAATTTCCACGTCGCGATCCTGATCGACCCCGACAAGCCCGAGGAACTCGCCGAAGCCGAGCGCATCAACGACCGGATCGTCGAGCGCGCGCTGCGCCTGGGCGGTACCTGCACGGGCGAGCACGGCGTCGGGCTGCACAAGATGCGCTTCCTGCCCAAGGAGCACGGCGACAATGCGATCGACACGATGCGTGCGATCAAGCTCGCGCTCGATCCGCGCAACCTGATGAATCCGGGCAAGATTTTCACGTGCTGACACGGCGGCGCGACACCATGCCGCCTGCCGCAGGAGACCCCATGAACGCTCCCGTCGAACTGTCGAGCGCGGCACGCGCGCAGCGCCAGCGTGAAGTCGTGCAGGCGCTGATGGCCGTGCTGCCGACGCACTGCCTGCTGTATCGCGACGAAGACACGGCGCCGTACGAATGCGACGGCCTGTCCGCGTACCGCCGCCTGCCGCTCGCGGTCGCGTTGCCCGAAACGGAATCGCAGGTGCAGCGGATCGTGCAGATCTGCCGGCGCATGGAAGTGCCGATCGTGCCGCGCGGCGCGGGCACGAGCCTGTCGGGCGGCGCGTTGCCGATCGCGCTCGGCGTCGTGCTGTCGCTTGCGCGCTTCACGCGTATCGTCGAAGTCGATCCTTACGCGCGCACGGCGACCGTGCAGCCCGGCGTGCGCAACCTCGCGATCTCGGAAGCCGCCGCGCCGTACGGCCTGTATTACGCGCCCGATCCGTCGTCGCAGATCGCGTGCACGATCGGCGGCAACGTCGCGGAGAATTCCGGCGGCGTCCACTGCCTGAAATACGGGCTGACCGTGCACAACGTGATGCGCGTGCGCGCAGTGACGATCGACGGCGAGATCGTCGAGTTCGGCTCGCTCGCGCTCGACATGCCGGGCCTCGACCTGCTCGCCGTGATGATCGGCAGCGAAGGGATGTTCGCGATCGTCACCGAGGTCACGGTGAAGCTGATCCCGAAGCCGCAAACGGCCCAGCTCGTGATGGCCAGCTTCGACGACGTCGTCAAGGGCGGCGAGGCCGTCGCCGCGATCATCGCGTCGGGCATCATCCCGGCCGGGCTCGAGATGATGGACAAGCCGGCCACGCAGGCCGTCGAGGCGTTCACGCACGCGGGCTACGACCTCGACGCGAAGGCGATCCTGCTGTGCGAATCGGACGGCACGCCGGAGGAAGTCGCGGAAGAGATCGTGCGGATGACTGCCGTGCTGCGCGAACACGGCGCGACGCGCATCCAGGTATCGCGCAACGAACAGGAGCGGCTGCGCTACTGGTCGGGCCGCAAGAACGCGTTCCCGGCCGCCGGACGCATTTCTCCCGACTATTACTGCATGGACGGCACCGTGCCGCGCCGCGCGATCGGCCCGTTGCTGGCGCGCATCGAGCAGCTCGAAACGCGCTACGGGCTGCGCTGCATCAACGTGTTCCATGCGGGCGACGGCAACATGCATCCGCTGATCCTGTACAACGCGAACGATCCGGACGAACTGCACCGCGCGGAGCAGTTCGGCGCGGAAATCCTCGAATGCTGCGTGGAATTCGGCGGCAGCGTGACGGGCGAGCACGGCGTCGGCATCGAAAAGCTCAATTCGATGTGCGTCCAGTTCTCGCCGCAGGAGCGCGATGCGTTCTTCGCGGTCAAGCGCGCCTTCGATCCGGCGGGGCTGCTGAACCCGGACAAGGGCATCCCGACCCGCGCACGCTGCGCCGAGTACGGTCGCCAGCACGTGCGCGGCGGCCTGCTGCCGCACCCCGACCTGCCGCGCTTCTGAGCATCGCGCACTACGCGGCCCGTGCCGGCGGCCGGGCCGCGGCGGACGGCGACGCCCGCGTCGGTCGTTCGCGCGACCGCGCAAGCATGCGGCCGGCAATACGGGGCTTAGGGATAGTCGCGATGTGGAATCGCGCCACCCCGGTACAATCGACCGAACAACAAGTCGAGGCAGCGACAGAACATGGAAGAGGACGACATCGTCGCCGGATGGGCCGAGCGCATCCGCGCCGCCAGTGCCGACGGCCGGCCGCTGCGGATTCGCGGCGGCGGCACCAAGGACTGGTACGGCCAGGCGCTCGAGGGCGAAATACTCGACACGCGCGCGTTTCAGGGCGTCGTGTCGTACGACCCGGCCGAACTCGTCGTCACGGTCCGCGCGGGCACGCCGCTCGCGCAGCTTGAAACCGTCCTCGCCGAGTGCGGCCAGATGCTGCCGTTCGAGCCGCCGCACTTCGGCCGTGCGGCCACCGTCGGCGGCTGCATCGCGGCGGGCCTGGCCGGCCCGCGCCGCGCCACTTGCGGCGCACCGCGCGATTTCGTGCTCGGCGTCACGCTGATGAACGGCCGCGGCGAAATGCTGCGTTTCGGCGGACAGGTCGTGAAGAACGTCGCGGGATACGACGTGTCGCGACTGATGGCCGGCGCGCTCGGCACGCTCGGGCTGATGCTCGACCTGTCGATCAAGGTGCTGCCGATGCCCGTCGCCGAAGTCACGCTGAAGTTCGAGATGACCGCGACCGACGCGGTGCGCAAGCTCAACGAATGGGGCGGCCATCCGCTGCCCGTCAGCGCGAGCGGATGGCGCAACGGCACGCTCGTGCTGCGCCTGTCGGGCGCCGAAGCAGCCGTGAAATCCGCGAAGACGCTGCTCGGCGGCGAAGTCGTCGACGCGGTGGAGGCCGAGCGCTTCTGGGCCGGCCTGCGCGAGCATACCGACCCGTTCTTCAACGGCATCCCGCCCGGCTATGCGCTGTGGCGCCTCGCGCTGCCGTCGATCACCGAACCGATGCACCTGCCCGGCACCCAGCTGATGGAATGGGGCGGCGCGCAGCGCTGGTGGATCACCGACGCCGACGCACAGACCGTACGGATGAGCGCGAAGCAGGCCGGCGGCCACGCGACGCTGTTCCGCGCGGGCGACGCGTACGATCGCAGCGCGGGCGTGTTCACGCCGCTCCCCGCCCCGATGATGAAAATCCACCGCGGGCTGAAGGCCGCGTTCGATCCCGCGCGCATCTTCAACCGCGGCCGGCTCTACCCCGACCTCTGACGATGCAAACGAACCTCGCCGATTTCATCCGCAACACGCCCGACGGCGACGAGGCCGACGCGATCCTGCGCAAGTGCGTGCATTGCGGATTCTGTACCGCGACCTGCCCGACCTACCAGTTGCTCGGCGACGAACTCGACGGCCCGCGCGGCCGTATCTACCTGATCAAGCAGATGGTCGAAGGCGCGCCCGTCACGCGCAGCACGCAGCAGCACCTCGACCGCTGCCTCACGTGCCGCAGCTGCGAGACGACCTGCCCGTCAGGCGTCCAGTACGGCCGGCTCGTCGAGATCGGCCGCAAGCACGTCGAGGCGCAGGTGAAACGCCCGGTGCAGCAGCGTCTCGTGCGCCGCGTGCTCGCGAGCGTCGTCCCGAACGCCGCGCTGTTCTCGCCGGTGATGCGGCTCGGCCAGCACGTGCGTCCGCTGCTGCCGAAACGGCTGCGCGACAAGGTGCCGCCGCGCACGCGGCTGCTCGAATGGCCGCACCGCACGCATCCGCGCAAGATGCTGATGCTCGGCGGCTGCGTGCAGCCGTCGATGCTGCCGAACATCAACATCGCGACCGCACGCGTGCTCGACGCGCTCGGCATCGAGACGGTCGTCGCGCCCGATGCCGGCTGCTGCGGCGCGATCCGCCTGCATCTGAACTATCACGACGAAGCGCTCGACGACGCGCGCCGCAACATCGACGCGTGGTGGCCCCATGTCGAACAGGGCGTCGAGGCCATCGTGATGAACGCGTCGGGCTGCGGCGCGACGGTGCTCGAATACGCGCACCTGCTGCGCGACGACCCGGCCTACGCGGAGAAGGCGCAGCGCATCGTGTCGCTCACGCGCGACATCTCCGACGTGCTGCTCGCGTTCGAGGCCGAGCTCGCGACGCTCGCGCGGCGCCGCGCGATCCATACGGTCGCGTACCACCCGCCGTGCACGCTGCAGCACGGCCAGCAGTCGCGCGGCAAGGTCGAACGCCTGCTCGAGACGCTCGGCATCGACGTGCGGCTGCCGGCCGACAGCCATCTGTGCTGCGGGTCGGCCGGCACCTATTCGCTGACGCAGCCGTCGCTGTCGTACCGGTTGCGCAAGCAGAAACTGCTGAAGCTGCAAGCGCTCGAACCGCAGATGATCGTCTCCGGCAACATCGGCTGCATCGCGCACCTGCAGAGCGGCACGCAGATTCCGGTCGCCCACTGGATCCAGCTCGTCGAGCATCTGCTGTACGGATAGGGACTGCTCGTGCGAATGACGGGAGGGCGCTGGGCCTCGCGCGCGGCGTCCGTATAATGGGCGGATCGATGCGTCGCGCGCCGCGGCGCATCCGCTACATGCCAGCTTCCGTGCCTGCTTCCGTGCCCGTCATGTCCGATCTCGCCGCCCGTCTCGAATCCGTCCATCGCCGCATCGCCGACGCCGCCCGCGCGGCCGGCCGCGATCCCGCCACCGTGTCGCTGCTCGCCGTGTCCAAGACGTTTCCCGCCGATGACGTGCGCGCCGCGTACGCGGCCGGACAACGCGCATTCGGCGAGAACTACGTGCAGGAATCGATCGACAAGATCGACGCGCTCGCCGATCTACGCGCGAACCTCGAATGGCATTTCATCGGGCCGCTGCAATCGAACAAGACGCGCCCGGTTGCCGAGCGCTTCGACTGGGTCCATTCGGTCGACCGGCTGAAGATCGCGCAGCGCCTGTCGGAACAGCGCCCCGCGCACCTGCCGCCGCTCAACGTGTGCGTGCAGGTGAACATCAGCGGCGAGGCGTCGAAGAGCGGCGTCGCGCCGGCCGACGTGGCCGAAGTCGCGCGCGCGGTCGCCGCACTGCCGTCGCTGCGGCTGCGCGGCCTGATGGCGATTCCCGAGCCGGCCGGCGATATTGACGCGCAACGCGTGCCGCATCGTGCGCTGCGTGCGCTGTTCGACATGTTGCGTGCCGACGGCTTGCCGCTCGACACGCTGTCGATGGGCATGTCCGCCGATCTCGACGCGGCCGTGCTCGAAGGCGCGACGATCGTGCGCGTCGGCACCGCGATCTTCGGCGCGCGCGATTACGCGCACTGAATGCCGCGCCCTTTCCGCCCTACCGTTCACTCACTCGTTCAATCGGACATCATGAAAATCGCATTCATCGGCGGCGGCAACATGGCCGCGGCCCTGATCGGCGGCCTGATCAAGCGCGGCGTTGCCGCTGACGGCCTGTATGCCATCGACGTCAACGAAGAGGTGCGCGCGCGCGCCGCCCGGCAGTTCGGCGTGCGCACCGGCGCGACCGTCGACGCGACGCTCGCCGACTACGACGCGGTCGTGCTCGCGGTGAAGCCGCAGGTGCTGAAGGACGTCGCGCAGGCGCTCGCGCCGCATCTGACGTCGCAGCTCGTGATCAGTATCGCGGCCGGCATCCGCGGCAGCGATCTCGCGCGCTGGCTCGGCGACTACGCACGCGTCGTGCGCACGATGCCGAACACGCCCGCGCTCGTCGGCATGGGCGTGACGGGCCTCGCCGCGCTGCCGGGCGTCGACGCGCCAGGCCGCGAACTCGCATCGAACGTGCTCGGCGCGGTCGGCGAGATCGTGTGGTTCGACGACGAGTCGAAGCTCGACGCCGTCACGGCCATTTCGGGCAGCGGTCCCGCGTACGTGTTCTATTTCATCGAGGCGCTGCAGGAAGCCGCGCGTCAACTCGGCATGAACGACGAACAGGGCCGCGCACTCGCGGTCGCGACGTTCACGGGCGCCGCGCAACTCGCCGCGCAATCGGGCGAGCCGGCAAGCGTCCTGCGCGAGCGCGTGACGTCGAAGGGCGGCACGACGGCCGCCGCGCTCGCGTCGTTCGACGCGCAAGGCGTGAAGGATGCGATCGTGCGCGGCGCGCTTGCGGCCGAAGCGCGTGCGAAGGAAATGGGCGACGAGCTCGGTCGCGCGTAAGCGCGCCGGCGGTGCCTGCTGCTCGGGTACCGGACGAAAAAAAAGCGGCCAACTGGCCGCTTTTTTGTTGGCTAGGCACGCCGACACACACCTTCGTTCAGTTGCCCGCCAGCAGGTAATGCACGGCGATCCCGGCGAACAGCACGCCGCCGAGCCAGTTGTTGTGGCGGAACGCCGCGAAGCACGGCATCCGCTCGCGGCCCTTGATCAGCGTGTAGTGATACAGCGCGCAGCCGACCGCCGCCGCCCAACCGGCCCAGTACGCGAGGCCGAAGCCGAGCGTCACGCCGATCCACACGTAGATGCCGAGCGTCACCGCGTAGCACAGCATGACGGCCGCGACGTCGAAGCGGCCGAACGTCAGCGCGGACGTGCGGATCCCGATCTTGATGTCGTCGTCGCGATCGACCATCGCATATTCGGTGTCGTACGCGACCGACCAGAAAATGTTCGCGACCAGCATCACCCACGCGATCGCCGGCACCGTGTCCTGCACGGCCGCGAACGCCATCGGGATGCCGAAGCCGAACGCGATGCCGAGATACGCCTGCGGAATCGCGAAGAAGCGTTTCATGAACGGATACGAGCCCGCAACGAACAGCGCGACGACGGACAGCTGCTTCGTCAGCGTGTTGAGCGGCAGGATCAGCAGGAACGAGATGAAAGCCAGCCCCACGGCGATCGCAATCGCTTCCCACGCGCGGATCTTGCCGGAAGTCAGCGGCCGGTCGGCCGTGCGCTTCACATGACGGTCGAAATCGCGGTCGGCATAGTCGTTCATCGCGCAGCCGGCCGAGCGCATCAGCAGCGTGCCGAGCGAGAAGATCACGAGCAGCGGCCAGCGCGGATGGCCGTCGGACGCGATCCACAGTGCGTTGAGCGTCGGCCACAGCAGCAGCAGGCTGCCGATCGGCTTGTCCATCCGGACGAGCCGCAGATACAGGGGAAAGCGGGCAAGCATGGCGAAGCACCGGGAAGATAACCCCGGCATTTTAGAGCCGAGCGGTGCTTCGCGTCATGTCGGCGCGGCCCGCGGGCGGAAGCGGCCGGACGTCAGCGCTCTGCCGGCGCCCGCCGCACCTGGCCGAGCTACACCGTGCATCAATCAAGGGACAGAGCCAGCGCACGTGCGGATCCGTTCGTAGCACGGGCCCGGGCTCGGCCCGATGCGGATGGATCAATCAGGGCCGGAGCCGGTATGCGCAGGCTTCAGCCGGCCTGCCGCGCGTCGTACGCCTATGCGAGCAGCGACCGCAGCATCCACGCGGTTTTCTCATGAATCTGCAGACGCTGCGTCAGCAGGTCGGCGGTCGGCTCGTCGCTGGCCGCATCGGCAAGCGGGAAGATCGCGCGCGCGGTGCGCACGACGGCCTCGTGCCCTTCGACGAGCTGGCGGATCATGTCTTCGGCCGCCGGCACACCGTTCGCTTCCGGCACCGACGACAGTTTCGCGAAGTCGCCGAAGGTGCCTGGCGCGGCGACGCCGAGCGTACGAATGCGTTCGGCGACCGAATCGACCGCGAGCCACAGCGCGTTGTACTGCGCCTCGAACATCAGGTGCAGCGTGTTGAACATCGGGCCCGTGACGTTCCAGTGGAAGTTGCGGGTCTTCAGGTACAGCGCGAACGTATCGGCGAGCAGGCGCGACAGCCCTTCCGCGATCTTCTTGCGGTCCTTGTCGCTGATGCCGATGTTGATCCGGACAGCGTGAGCCTTCCTGACCATGCTCCGGACTCCTTATTCAATGAACCAGAGCAATGAAAGCGAATCGGGCTACCTGCCTGTCGACACCGCACCACCCGCGCGCACGGCTCACCCCTGCGCGTGGCGCGTGAAACGCCGCGCTCAGGCGGCCGTGATCGCGTGCAGCGCCTGCGACACCAGTTCGGCCGCACCGCCGATGACGATCGCGGATCCGACTACGTACCGCGCGATCTCGGCCGGCGACGCCAGTACGGCGCGCATGTTCAGCTTCATTTGCGACATGATCGTCACTCCTTCAACGAAATCCAGGGTCTGGAAGAAACGGCCGGTCAAGCGACCGGCCGTTTCCCGTTACTGCATCACCGCACGACTGCCCGGCGACGCTTACGCGAGATCGAAGCGATCGAGGTTCATCACCTTGTTCCAGGCCGCGACGAAATCGCGCGCGAACTTCTCCTTCGCATCCGCGCTGCCGTACACCTCGGCCAGCGCGCGCAGTTGCGCGTGCGAACCGAAGATCAGGTCGACGCGCGTGCCCGTCCACTTGACCTGGCCCGTCGCACGATCGCGCCCTTCGAACACGTCGTTCGCGTCGGACACCGGCTTCCACTCGGTGCCCATGTCGAGCAGGTTCACGAAGAAGTCGTTCGTCAGCGTTTCCGGACGGTCGGTGAACACGCCGTGCTTCGCACCGCCGACGTTCGCGCCGAGCACCCGCAGGCCGCCCACGAGCACCGTCATCTCCGGCGCGCTCAGCGTCAGCAGTTGGGCCTTGTCGACCAGCAGCGCTTCGGCCGGCGTCTTGTACGCGCTCTTCAGGTAGTTGCGGAAACCGTCCGCCAGCGGCTCGAGCACGGCCATCGCGTCAACGTCGGTCTGCTCCTGCGATGCATCCATCCGGCCCGGTGCAAACGGCACCGTCACCGCCACGCCCGCCTGCTTCGCGGCCTGCTCGACGCCGGCCGCACCGGCCAGCACGATCAGGTCGGCCAGCGACACCTGCTTGCCGCCCGTCTGCGCGTCGTTGAACGCCTTGCGGATGCCTTCGAGCGTGTCGAGCACCTTCGCGAGTTGCGCGGGCTGGTTCACTTCCCAGTCCTTCTGCGGCGCGAGGCGGATGCGCGCACCGTTCGCGCCGCCGCGTTTGTCCGAGCCGCGGAACGTCGCCGCCGACGCCCATGCGGTCGACACCAATTGCGACACCGTGAGGCCCGACGCGATCACCTTCGCCTTCAGCGCGGCGACATCCGCGTCGTCGATCAGCTTGTGGTCGACGGCCGGGATCGGGTCCTGCCACAGCAATTCCTCGGCCGGCACTTCCGGGCCGAGATAGCGGGCGCGCGGGCCCATGTCGCGGTGCGTGAGCTTGAACCAGGCGCGTGCGAACGCGTCGGCGAGCTGGTCCGGGTTCTCGTAGAAGCGGCGCGAGATCTTTTCGTAGGCCGGGTCGAAACGCAGCGACAGGTCGGTCGTCAGCATCGTCGGACGGTGCTTCTTCGATGGGTCGAATGCGTCCGGAATCACTTCGCCGGCATTCTTCGCGACCCACTGGTGCGCGCCGGCCGGGCTCTTCGTGAGCTCCCACTCGTAGTCGAACAGGTGCTTGAAGAAGTCGTGGTTCCACTGCGTCGGCGTCGTCGTCCACGTGACTTCGAGGCCGCTGGTGATCGCGTCCTTGCCCTTGCCCGTACCGAACGTGCTCTTCCAGCCGAGACCCTGCTGCTCGAGGCCCGCGGCTTCCGGCTCGGCGCCGACGTGCGAGGCAGGGCCCGCGCCGTGCGTCTTGCCGAACGTGTGGCCGCCCGCGATCAGCGCGACCGTCTCTTCGTCATTCATCGCCATCCGCGCAAACGTCTCGCGGATGTCGTGCGCGGCGGCGACCGGGTCGGGGTTGCCGTCCGGGCCTTCCGGGTTCACGTAGATGAGGCCCATCTGCACGGCCGCGAGCGGGCTTTCGAGCTCGCGCTTGCCCGAGTAGCGGCTGTTCGGGCCGCCGCTCAGTTCCAGCCAGATCTTTTCCGAGCCCCAGTACACGTCGTCCGGTTCCCACGTGTCGACGCGGCCGCCGGCGAAGCCGAAGGTCTTGAAGCCCATCGATTCGAGTGCGACGTTGCCGGTCAGGATCAGCAGGTCGGCCCACGAGATGTTGCGGCCGTACTTCTGCTTGATCGGCCACAGCAGCCGGCGCGCCTTGTCGAGGCTCACGTTGTCCGGCCAGCTGTTGAGCGGCGCGAAGCGCTGCTGCCCGCCGCCCGCGCCACCGCGGCCGTCGGCCGTGCGATACGTGCCGGCGCTATGCCAGGCCATGCGGATGAACAGGCCGCCGTAGTGGCCGAAGTCGGCCGGCCACCAGTCCTGCGACGTCGTCATCAGCGCGTGCAGGTCCTGCTTCACCGCCGCAAGGTCCAGCTTCTTGAACGCCTCGGCGTAGTCGAAATCCTTGTCCATCGGATCGGACAGCGCGGAGTGCCGATGCAGGATGTTCAGGTTCAGCTGATTCGGCCACCAGTCCTTGTTCGTCGTGCCGCCACCAGCGGTGTGGTTGAACGGGCACTTCGTTTCGTTCGACATGCGATTTCTCCTTGGCTTGCTCGTATGACTCCACCGGTTTGCTCCGGCGGCATGCCGGACGCGGTTGATGGAGTGTCATTGCGGGGATGGGAAACGGAACAGGTTGGTCCTCCTGTCGTACTACGGGATGTCGTGCGCGGCCCGTGGCGCGCGCTCCTGCCGCGATGGGCCGCAGGCGGGACGCTCGGGGAACCGGCTGCCGGCAGGCGTCGTGCCGGCGCTGCGGGCGGTATTCCATCTTTCGGACATGCGATGCTCCCTCATGGCTTGACGGCGGTGAATCGGGGGAACACTGAACCGGCGCGTGGCGGCGGTCAGCCACCATACACACGGTCCGCCAGGTACGCGAACGCAATCGGACGAAGGCTGCGAACCGCCGCCCTGGCGCGATGTACGACCGCGTCGCGCGACGGGATGTTCCGCTGCGCGTGCTGCAATACCGACCGCATCATGACATCCTCCTTTGACGCTTGCATTCAACGTGCGGATCAGTCGTCGACGTCAAGCCGATCCATGTAGATGATTCTATTAACATCTATTAATTAAGTGAATTTAATAAATTTCATCTATGCGATAGAGAAAAATAAACGGGGCCGCAAGACCCCGTTCATCGTGCTGCCACACGCGCATGCGCGGCGTGCTCAGTTCATCGTCGCCGGCATGTCGAGCTTCGCGACGCCCGGCAGCTCACACGCGGAAATCGCGTCGCTGATCGCGTCGATCGCGGGCATCCGCGTGAAACTCTTGCGCCACACGAGCACCACGCGGCGGTCGGGCACCGGCTCGTTGAACGGCACATACGACAGCAGTTCGGCGTCGGGGCCGTTCGCGCGCGGGCCGACCTCGGCGACCGACATGCGCGGCAGCACGGTGATGCCGACGCCGCTTGCGACCATGTGGCGGATCGTCTCGAGCGACGAGCCCTCGAAGGTTTTCTGGATGCCGTCGGCCGTTTGCGAGAAGCGCATCAGCTCCGGGCACACGCCGAGCACGTGATCGCGGAAGCAGTGGCCGTTGCCGAGCAGCAGCATGGTTTCCTGCTTCAAGTCCTCGGCGTCGATTTCCTCGCGCTTTTCCCACGGATGGCCGGCGGGCAGCGCGACGACGAACGGTTCGTCGTACAGCGGACGCACCATCAGGCCGGTTTCCGGAAACGGCAGCGCCATGATCGCGGCGTCGATCTCGCCCTGCTTCAGCAGTTCGAGCAGCTTGAGCGTGTAGTTTTCCTGCAGCATCAACGGCATCTGCGGGACACGCTGGATCATCTGCTTGACGAGCGTCGGCAGCAGGTAGGGCCCGATCGTGTAGATCACGCCAAGGCGGAACGGGCCGACCAGCGGATCCTTGCCCTGCTTCGCAATCTCCTTGATCGCGAAGGTCTGCTCGAGCACCCGCTGCGCCTGCGTGACGATCTGGTCACCGATCGGCGTCACGCTCACTTCGCTCGCGCCGCGTTCGAAAATCTGCACGTTGAGCTCGTCTTCGAGCTTCTTGATCGCCACCGACAGCGTCGGCTGGCTCACGAAGCATGCTTCGGCCGCACGGCCGAAATGCCGTTCGCGCGCGACCGCGACGATGTATTTCAATTCAGTCAGCGTCATTGTGGGTCAATCAGGGATATACAGGCGATAGGTTTAATTTATACACCCTGTGACGCCGGTTCGCCAAGTTTCTCGGCATCGAAATGCTTCAAACGGCGGTTTTAAATCCGGCCTCGCCCAGGGGATCAGGCCTTCAGATACTGCTCCCGTGCGCCGAGCCAGCGCGCGAGATGCTGCGTGACGATCTCGGGATACGCGGCAATCAGCCGCGTCGCGGCTTCGCGGGCCGGTTCGATCAGCCAGCCGTCGGTCTCGAGGTTCGCAAAGCGCAGCATCGCCGCGCCCGACTGGCGTGCGCCGAGGAATTCGCCGGGGCCGCGGATCTCGAGGTCGCGCCGGGCGATCTCGAAGCCGTCGGTCGTCTCGCGCATCGTCTTCAGCCGCTCGCGGCCGGTCGGCGACAGCGGCCCCGTGTACAGCAGCACGCACACCGACGCCGCGGTGCCGCGCCCCACCCGGCCGCGCAACTGGTGCAGCTGCGCGAGGCCGAAGCGCTCCGCGTGCTCGATCACCATCAGCGACGCGTTCGGCACGTCGACGCCGACCTCGATCACGGTCGTCGCGACCAGCAGCTGCACGTCGTTGCGCGTGAACGCTTCCATCACGGCCGCCTTGTCGGCCGGCGACAGCCGGCCGTGCACGAGCCCGACCTTCAGCTCCGGAAGCGCGGCGGCGAGCGTCTCGTAGGTCTCGACGGCCGTCTGCAGTTGCAGCGTCTCGCTCTCCTCGATCAACGGGCACACCCAGTACACCTGACGCCCGGTCAGCGCGGCCTCGCGCACGCGGGCAATCACTTCCTCGCGCCGCGCATCGCCGACGAGGCGCGTCAGCACGGGCGTGCGGCCCGGCGGCAGCTCGTCGATCGTCGAGACCTCGAGATCCGCGTAGTACGTCATCGCGAGCGTGCGCGGAATCGGCGTGGCCGACATCATCAGCTGGTGCGGCTGGAAGTCGCGCGCGCCGTTGGCCGCGTTCGCGGCCTTGGCACGCAGCGCGAGCCGCTGCTCGACGCCGAAACGGTGCTGTTCGTCGACGATCACGAGGCCGAGCCGGGCGAATTCGACCGTGTCCTGGATGATCGCGTGCGTGCCGATCACGAGCTGCGCGGTGCCGAGCGCGGCCGCCTCGATCGCCGCGCGCTTTTCCTTCGCCTTCAGGCTGCCCGCGAGCCACGCCACCGTGACGCCGAGCGGCTCGAGCCACGCACGCAGCTTGCGCGCGTGCTGTTCCGCGAGGATTTCGGTGGGCGCCATCAGCGCGGCCTGGTAGCCGGCGTCGATCGCCTGCGTGGCGGCCAGTGCCGCGACGACGGTCTTGCCGCTGCCGACGTCGCCCTGCAGCAGGCGCTGCATCGGGTGCGCGAGCGTGAGATCGTGCGCGATCTCGTCGACGACGCGCGCCTGCGCGCCCGTCAGCGTGAACGGCAGCGCCGCGTAGAGCCGGGTGGTGAGCGCATCGGCATCGCTCGCGGTGCGGCGCGGCATCGCGGGTGCCGCGCGCGTGCGGCGCTCCTCGTGAGCGCGCTTGAGCGACAGCTGCTGCGCGAGCAGTTCCTCGAACTTGATGCGCGTCCAGGCCGGATGCGAGCCATCCATCAGCGCGGCTTCGTCGGAATCGACACGCGGGTGGTGCAGGATCCGCACCGCCTGCTCGAGCGTCGGCACGTCGAGCGGCTTCAGGTAGTCGCGCTGGATCTCGGGCGGCAACAGCTCGGGCAGCGGCGTACGCTCGACCGCGTTCTCGATCGCCTTGCGCAGATAGGCCTGCGACACGCCGGCCGTGCTCGGATAGACGGGCGTGAGCACCTGCGGCAGCGGCGCATCCGCTTCGACGACGCGCACCGCCGGATGCACCATCTCCATCCCGAAGAAACCGCCGCGCACGTCGCCGCGCACGCGCAGGCGCTGGCCGACGGCCATCTGCTTGACCTGCGAGCCGTAGAAATTCAGGAAGCGCAGCACGAGGTGCTCGCCGTCGTCGTCCTGGATCTTCACGACCAGCTGGCGACGCGGCCGGTAGGCGACCTCGTTGTCGAACACGACGCCTTCCGTTTGCGCGATCCCGCCCGGCAGCAGCTCGCCGATCGGCGTGAGCGTGGTTTCGTCCTCATAGCGCATCGGCAGATGCAGCACCAGATCGATCGAGCGCGTCAGGCCGAGCTTCGCGAGCTTGTCGACAGTCTTCACGGGCTTGTCGGCGGCCGGCTTCTTCTTGCGCTTCGCGCCCGCCGCGTCGCTTGCAGCAGCGCTATCGGCATCGGGCGCGGCGGCGGCCGGCTGCGCGAGCCTGCCGTCGGCACCGCGCTTCGGGCCGGCACGGCGCGGCACAGTGCGCTCCGCCGCGTCTGGCGCGGGCGGCGCGACATCCTCCGCGTCGAACGGATCGGCGGAATCGGCAACGGCAGCGGGGGAACGGCGTGGTGACACTGGCATCGGATCGTCTGGGTGCTTCGCAAGGCAAGTACAATAGCGGCTTTCACGTCGTCCGAACGAACGACGCCGGCCAGGCCGCGCATCCCGCCATCATAGCGGCTCGCGCGCCCCATTTACGCGTTTCCGCCCTGCCGGCGACGCCCGCCGGCCGCTTCGAACCAGCCCGCATGTTCACGCTTTCCGATTTCGATTTCAATCTGCCGCCCGAGCTGATTGCACAAACCGCGCTGCCCGATCGCACCGCGAGCCGCCTGCTCGAGGTCGACGGCACCGTCGCGCCCGCGCGCCTGGTCGACCGCCATTTCACCGGGCTGCCGTCGTGCATCTCGGCCGGCGACCTGCTCGTCTTCAACGATACCAAGGTGCTGAAGGCGCGCTTCTTCGGCCAGAAGGCCAGCGGCGGCAAGATCGAGGTGCTGATCGAGCGCGTGACCGGTACGCACACGGCGCTCGCGCAGATCCGCGCGAGCAAGTCGCCGGGCGCCGGCACGACGCTGCGCCTCGCCGATGCGTTCGACGTGACGGTCGGCGAGCGCGTCGAGCCGTTCTTCACGCTGAACTTCCCCGAGCCGTGCCTCGACCTGATCGAACAGTATGGCCGCCTGCCGCTGCCGCCCTATATCGAGCACGATCCGGACGCGACCGACGAGACGCGCTACCAGACCGTCTACGCGAGCAATCCGGGGGCGGTCGCCGCACCGACGGCCGGGCTGCACTTCGACCAGCCGATGCTCGACCGGCTCGACGCGATGGGTGTCGAGCGCGCGACGCTGACGCTGCACGTCGGCGCCGGCACGTTCCAGCCGGTGCGCGTCGACAACGTCGCCGAGCACAAGATGCACAGCGAGTGGTACGACCTGCCGCAGTCGCTCGTCGACAAGATCGCCGCGACCCGCGCGCGCGGCGGCAACGTGATCGCGGTGGGCACGACGTCGATGCGCGCGCTCGAAGCCGCCGCGCGCGCTGCCGACGAAGCGGGCCGCCCGCTCGCGGCCACGCAGGCCGAGACCGACATCTTCATCACGCCCGGCTATCGTTTTCGCGTGGTCGACCGGCTCGTCACGAACTTCCACCTGCCGAAGTCGACGCTGCTGATGCTCGTGTCCGCGTTCGCGGGCGTCGAGACGATCCGCGCCGCGTACCGGCATGCGATCGAGCAACGCTACCGCTTCTTCAGCTACGGCGATGCGATGCTGCTCACGCGGCGCGACACGCCGGAGGCGCCGCGCGTTTGAGCGAAGCAGGCGCGACGGCCCGCACGCCGCTCAGCCGCCGTTCGCCCGCCGCGCGCTACGATGGCGCACACCCCGTTTTTCCCCGCTGCCGGCTTGCCGGCGGCGTTTCCAACACGCGCCGGACTTGCGATCCGGAGTCAGCGCTTCAGCGCATACTCCGGTCCCATGCAAAGCTTTCTCCGGTGGCAAGGAGAATGACGCGATGACCGAAGGTTCATCCCAAGATACGCACGCCCCCGTGCAGGAGCGCCCGGCGAACGGGCTCGAATTCGAACTGCTGGCGACCGACGGCCACGCGCGCCGCGGCCGCGTGAAGCTCAATCACGGCGTGGTCGAGACGCCGATCTTCATGCCGGTCGGCACGTACGGCACCGTGAAGGCGATCCAGCCGCGCGAGCTGCACGAGATCAAGGCTCAGATCATCCTCGGCAACACGTTCCACCTGTGGCTGCGCCCGGGCCTCGACACGATCGACGCGCACGGCGGCCTGCACGGCTTCATGGGCTGGAACAAGCCGATCCTGACCGACTCGGGCGGCTTCCAGGTGTTCTCGCTCGGCGACCTGCGCAAGATCACCGAGGACGGCGTCACGTTCGCATCGCCGATCAACGGCGACAAGCTGTTCCTGTCGCCGGAAGTGTCGATGCAGATCCAGAAGGTGCTGAACTCCGACGTCGTCATGCAGTTCGACGAGTGCACGCCGTATGCGACCAACGGCGTGCCGACCACGCACAAGGAAGCGGCCGACTCGATGCGCATGTCGCTGCGCTGGGCGAAGCGCTCGCTCGACGAGTTCAACCGGCTCGGCAACCCGAACGCGCTGTTCGGGATCGTCCAGGGCGGGATGTTCGAGGACCTGCGCGACGAATCGCTCGCGGGCCTCGCGGAACTCGGCTTCCACGGCCTCGCGATCGGCGGGCTGTCGGTCGGCGAGCCGAAGGAAGACATGATGCGCGTGCTGCGCCACGTGGGCCCGAAGCTGCCGGCCAACAAGCCGCACTACCTGATGGGCGTCGGCACGCCGGAGGACCTGGTCGAAGGCGTCGCGAACGGCGTCGACATGTTCGACTGCGTGATGCCGACCCGCAACGCGCGCAACGGCTGGCTGTTCACGCGCTTCGGCGACGTGAAGATCCGCAACGCGACGCACAAGAATTCGCTGAAGCCGCTCGACGCGAGCTGCACGTGCTACACGTGCCAGAACTTCTCGCGCGGCTACCTGCATCACCTGCACCGCGTCGGCGAGATCCTCGGCGCGCAGCTCAACACGATCCACAACCTGCACTACTACCTGCAACTGATGAGCGAGATCCGCGAAGCGATCGAGACCCACACGTTCGACGCGTTCCGCCAGCGCTTCGCGGAGGATCGTGCAAGAGGCGTCGACTGACGGCCGGCGGGCCGCGCGGCGGTTCGCCACATAGGACATGTACTAAATAACGCGCGCCAACTGCCGAACTCGACCGCCAAACATTACAATTGCCTTTCCAAACGAGTCGCAACGGTGCCGGTTCGCGCTTTAACGGCTTGATCCGAAAGCGCATTTGCAGCGCCGTTAGCGCATGGGGCCGGTGGTAGAATAACCGGCTTATTTTTCGATCTTCCTCTACGGAGAGACCAACGTGCCGTTCATTTCCAACGCGTTCGCCCAAGGTGCCGGTGGCGCCGAATCGAGCCTGATGAGCTTCCTGCCGCTCATCCTGATGTTTGCCGTGCTCTACTTCATCATGATCCGTCCGCAGATGAAGCGTCAGAAGGAGCACCGCAACATGCTCGCGGCCATGGCCAAGGGCGACGAAGTCGTCACGAGCGGCGGCCTCGTGGGCAAGGTGACGAAGGTCACCGAAGGCTACATCGGCGTCGAGATCGCCGAAGGCACCGAAATCACCGTGCAGAAGGCTGCGGTCACGACCATTCTGCCGAAGGGCACGATCAAGTCGCTGTAAGCCCTTCACCGAGCGTCCGGCTCCCCGCGCCGTGCCCGCCTGAGAGAGCGGGCCGCCGCGGCGCCGGACGCGACGCTTTCACGCCAACCACCCGTTCGGCTCCCTCATGAATCGTTATCCACTCTGGAAATATGTCGTGATGGTCGTGGCGCTCGCCATCGGCCTTCTGTACACATTGCCCAACTTCTTCGGCGAAGCGCCGGCGGTGCAGGTGTCGAGCGGCAAGGCCACGGTCAAGCTCGACTCGACCACGCTGACCCAGGTCGAATCGGCGCTCGCCTCCGCGCAGATCACGCCGGACGACGTTACCTTCGAGAACACGGCGACCAACGCGAACATCCGCGTGCGCCTGAAGGACACCGATACGCAGCTGCGCGTCAAGGACCTGCTGCAGAAGTCGCTGAACGCCGACCCGAACGATCCGCAGTACGTCGTCGCCCTGAACCTGCAGAGCGCGTCGCCGCGCTGGCTCACCGCCCTGCACGCGCTGCCGATGTATCTCGGCCTCGACCTGCGTGGCGGCGTCCACTTCCTGCTCCAGGTCGACATGACGGGCGCGCTGACGAAGAAGCTCGATTCCGACGCGTCCGACGCGCGCACGCTGCTGCGCGACAAGAACATCCGTGACGGCGGCGTGAGCCGCGTCGACCAGTCCGTGGTCGTCAACTTCAGCGATGCGCAGACGGCGGAAGACGCCCGCAAGGTGCTCGCGCTGTCGATCACCGAACTGCAATGGGCGACCCAGCCCGGCGGCGGCGGCACGCAGGTCGTCGGCACGTTCACGCCGGCCGTGCAGAAGTCCGTCGAGGACGCCGCGCTCAAGCAGAACCTGACGACGCTCCACAACCGCGTGAACGAACTCGGCGTGTCGGAGCCGATCCTGCAGCAGCAGGGCAGCGACCGCATCGTCGTCGAGCTGCCGGGCGTGCAGGACACCGCGAAGGCGAAGGACATCATCGGCCGCACCGCGACGCTCGAGGCGCGCCTCGCCGACCCGATCAACACGCACCCGAACCCGAACGACCCGGTGCCGCCGGGTGAAGAGCTGTTCACGCAGGGCAACCAGGCGCCGGTGCTGCTGAAGAAGGACGTGATCTTCACCGGCGACCGCATCATCGATGCGTCGGCCGGCTTCGACGAACACCAGCGTCCGTCGGTCAACATCCGCCTCGATTCGGCCGGTGGCCGCTCGGTGCGCGCGGTCTCGCGCGAGAACATCGGCAAGCCGATGGCGATGGTGCTGTTCGAGAAGGGCAAGGGCGAAGTGCTGACGGTCGCGACGATCCAGTCGGAACTCGGCGACCGCTTCCAGATCACGGGCCAGCCGACGCCGCAGGCCGCGGCCGACCTCGCGCTGCTGCTGCGCGCCGGTTCGCTCGCCGCGCCGATGGACATCATCGAGGAACGCACGATCGGCCCGAGCCTCGGCGCCGACAACATCAAGATGGGCGTCCACTCGGTGATCTGGGGCTTCTGCGCGATCGCCGTGTTCATGATCGCGTACTACATGCTGTTCGGCGTGGTCTCGGTGATCGGCCTGTCGGTCAACCTGCTGCTGCTCGTCGCCGTGCTGTCGCTGATGCAGGCGACGCTGACGCTGCCCGGTATCGCCGCAATCGCGCTCGCGCTCGGTATGGCGATCGACTCGAACGTGCTGATCAACGAGCGGGTGCGTGAAGAACTGCGCGCCGGCCAGCCGCCGCAGCTCGCGATCCAGTCCGGCTACGCGCACGCATGGGCGACGATTCTCGACTCGAACGTCACGACGCTGATCGCCGGCCTCGCGCTGCTCGCGTTCGGCTCGGGCCCGGTTCGCGCGTTCGCGATCGTGCACTGCCTCGGTATCCTGACGTCGATGTTCTCCGCGGTGTTCTTCTCGCGCGGGATCGTCAACCTCTGGTACGGCGGCCGCAAGAAGCTGAAGTCGCTCGCGATCGGCCAGGTGTGGAAGCCGGAAGGCGCCGCTGCCGGCGCATCGTTCTCCGACGCCGACGAATCGACCGACACCGCGCGTGCCGCGAAGCTCGCCGCCCCCGCGAAGGGCAACGCGCCGCGCACCGGCAAGCCGCAGCTGCGCAACCGCGCGCAGCAAGGCGTGTCGCCGAAGAAACCGGGCTCGACCCAATAAGGCCCCGGAGACGAAACCATGGAATTTTTCCGCATCCGTAAAGACATTCCGTTCATGCGGCACGCGCTGGTGTTCAACGTGATCTCGCTGGTCACGTTCCTCGCCGCCGTGTTCTTCCTGTTCCACCGCGGGCTGCACCTGTCCGTCGAATTCACCGGCGGGACGGTGATCGAGGTGCAGTACCAGCAGGCCGCTGAACTCGAACCCGTGCGCGCGACGCTCGGCAAGCTCGGCTACGCCGACGCGCAGGTGCAGAACTTCGGCACGTCGCGCAACGTGCTGATCCGCCTGCAGTTGAAGGAAGGCCTCACGTCCGCGCAGCAGAGCGACCAGGTGATGGGCGCGCTGAAGGCGCAGAGCCCGGACGTCACGCTGCAGCGCGTCGAGTTCGTCGGCCCGCAGGTCGGCCGGGAGCTCGCGACCGACGGCCTGCTCGCGCTCGCGTGCGTCGTGATCGGCATCGTGATCTACCTGTCGTTCCGCTTCGAGTGGAAGTACGCAGTGGCCGGCATCATCGCCAACCTGCACGACGTCGTGATCATTCTCGGCTTCTTCGCGTTCTTCCAGTGGGAGTTCTCGCTGGCGGTGCTCGCGGCGATCCTCGCGGTGCTCGGCTACTCGGTCAACGAGTCGGTCGTCATCTTCGACCGGATCCGCGAAACGTTCCGCCGCGAACGCAAGATGAGCGTGCAGGAAGTGATCAACCACGCGATCACGACCACGATGTCGCGTACGATCATCACGCACACGTCGACCGAAATGATGGTGCTGTCGATGTTCTTCTTCGGCGGCCCGACGCTGCACTACTTCGCACTCGCGCTGACGGTCGGCATCATGTTCGGCATCTACTCGTCGGTGTTCGTCGCGGGCTCGCTCGCGATGTGGCTCGGCATCAAGCGCGAAGACCTGATCAAGGAAAAGAAGACCGCGCACGATCCGGACGATCCGAACGCAGGCGCGCAGGTTTAAGCGCCACGCTGCTTCGGCACAGACGAAAAGCCGGCCCGCCTGGGCCGGCTTTTTTCATGCCTGCGCCACTCGACCGACATCGCACAGCCCGCTCGCCCTGCCCCGTCACGCGCGTCGGCTACAATCGTGACCGTCCCGCCGCGCCGCCTGCCGGCTAAAGCACCTTCGCCCTCCGTTCAAACGTGCGGTCCCGATGATGCCTCCCACGCGTGTCGTTCTTCGCCTTGCCGCTTGCGCAACCGTCGCGGCCGCGCTCCTGCCGTGTGCGTCGTCCGCCGGTGCCCAACAGCCGGCGTCCGCCCCGCCCGCTTCTGCGCCCGCTTCCGCACCCGCTTCCTCACCCGCCACCGCCCGGCCGCCCTCGCCCTGCCCGCCCGACTGGGAGCCGCAGATCTGCGAACTCAAGGCCGCGGTTGAAGTCCTGAAGCGTCAGCACCTGACCGACGTCGACATCGGCGCGCTGCTCGACGCAACGACCCACGCGGGCATCAAGACGCTACCGTACGCGCGCTTCTTCGACGCGAAGGAGGAGCAGGAGCGGCGCGAAGACGAACGGCGCGTGCGCGACGGCACGCCCGGCATCGGCATCGTGTTCGAGACGCGACCCGACGGGCTGCACATCGTCGACGTGATTCCCAACGCGCCCGCGGAAAAGGCCGGCGTGCGCCCCGACGATCTCGTCGTCGCGATGAACGATACGAGCGTCGTCGGCATCGACGCCGCCGACCTGACCCGGCTCGCCAAGGGCGACGCGGGCGTGCCGCTGAAGCTCACGGTCCAGCGCGGCCCGTCGCACGCGGTGCTGAGCTTCGCGCCCGTGCGGACGATCCTCAAACCGCATCCTGCTACCGCGAAACGGCTCGACGGCGACATCCTGTACACGCGGCTGTCGAGCTTCCCCGAACCGGCGGTCGGCGACTACATCGACGCGGTGCAGGCCGCGCGCCGCGCGGGGCCGCCGGTGAAAGGCGTGATTCTCGACCTGCGCATCAACGGCGGCGGCGCGCTCAATGCGGCGATCGGCATCACCGCGCTGTTCGCCGGCCGCGACCGCACCGCGATGGTGACGGTCGAGCGCGGCGACGCCAACCGCCGCCGCTACACGACCAACTGGCCCGATTACGAATTGCCGGTCATGCATGGACAGGATCCGCTCGCGCCACTGCAGGCCGACGACTGGTGGCGCACCGTGCCGCTCGTCGTGCTCGTCGACGGACAGAGCGCGTCGGCCGCCGAAGCGACCGCGGCGGCACTGAAGGATCTCGGCCGCGCGAAACTGCTCGGCATGCCGACCTACGGGAAGGGGCTCGCGCAGACGGGGGTCGACCTGATCGACGGCACGCGCCTGAATTTCACGTTCGCGCGCAACCTGCGGCCGAACGGCTGCCCGATGGACGGCTACGGCGTCGTGCCGGACTGGCTCGTGCCGCCGCGCCGCGACTCGGACGTCGACGGCGTACTGCTGTGGTACCGGGAAGCCGATCTCGCCCGCGCGCCGTATGCGGACCGGCTGGCGCCCGATCCGTTCGCGAAGGTGCGCAAGGAACGGCAGAAACTGCGCGAGCAGCGTGCGCTCGCGAAGATCGATACGGCGAAGAGCGCGGCGCTGCCGCAGCGCGTGTTCGGCACGGCAACCGACTGGCAGCTCAGGCAGGCGCTTGCCGCGCTCGCCGGGCGCCCCGTGCAGACGGTCGAAGCCCGACCGCAACTGATGCCCGCGCAGCCCGTATGCGAGCGCGCCGGCAACTGACGCGCGCCGCCCGCCCTGTTACCGGAAGCCGAACCGCTTGCGCAGCACGACCAGCGCCGCGAGGCTCAGCACGGCCGCGAACATCAGGTAGAAGCTCGGCGCGGTCTTCAAGCCGGTCGCCTTGATCAGCCACGCGATGATGAACGGCCCGAAGCCGCCGAAGATCGTCACCGCGACGTTATACGCGAGCGACATCCCGGTCGTGCGCGTCTGCACCGGAAACACTTCGGACAACAAACCCGGCAGCGCCGCGAAGTAGCCGGTCATCAGGAACGCGAGCAGCACCTGCAGCGCGATCAGCGTGCCGAAGCCCGGATGGGCGACCAGGTAAGCGAATGCCGGGTAGATCAGCACGAGAATGCCGACGGCCGGCGCGGTCATCACGCGCACGCGGCCGTAGGTGTCCGACCAGTGGCCGACGAGCGGCGCGAACGCCATCTGGATCACGCCGACGACGAGGATCGCCGCGAACGCGGCCGACGGCGCGAGGCCGAGCTGCTTCACGCCGTAGGTCGGCATGAACAGGACGAGATAGGTCGCGACGGTGCCGAGCACGACCACGCCCATCGCGGCGACGAGACGCGCCTTGTGCGTCGCGAACGTATCGCGCAGCGGGTTCGCGGTGCCTTCCGCCGCGAGGAATTCGGGGGTCTCGTCGACCTTCGTGCGGATGTAGTACGCGACCGGCCCGAGCAGCAGGCCGAAGAAGAACGGCACGCGCCAGCCCCAGGCAGCCATCTGCGCGGCCGTGAGCTGCGCGTTCAGCACGGTGCCGAAGCCAGCCGCAAGCAGCGTCGTGAGCCCCTGGCTCGCGACCTGCCAGCTCGCGAAGAAGCCGCGCCGGCCCGGCACGTGCTCGGCGAGGAACGCGGTCGCGCTGCCGAACTCGCCGCCGGCCGAGAAGCCCTGCATCAGCCGCGCGGCGACGAGGATCACCGGCGCGGCGACGCCGATCGTCTCGTAGGTCGGCAGCACCGCGATGATCAGCGTGCCGGCCATCATCAGCAGGATCGACAGCGTGAGCGCGGCCTTGCGGCCCGCGCGGTCGGCATACGCACCGAGCACGATCGCGCCGAGCGGGCGCATGAAGAACGACACGCCGAACGTGCCGAGCGTGAGCAGCAGCGACACGGTATCGTTGCCCGCCGGAAAGAACAGCTTGGAGATCGTCACCGCGAAGAAGCCGTAGACGACGAGATCGAACCACTCGAGCGCATTGCCGATCGACGCGGCGACCACCGCGCGCCACACGCGCGGCGACGAAGCAATGGAACGGGACTGCGTGACGGCATGCATCGGCGATCTCCTTGTCGTTGTACGTTCTGTTCGAGGCGGCCGCACGCGCCGTCGGCCTGCCCGGCGCCGCGCACGACGCTCGGGCGATTATAGGCGCGCAAAAAAACCGCCGCGCCCCCTGACGGGAACGCGGCGGCGGGCTCGCGGCGGGCCGGCGCGAAGGCTGGCCCGGCCGACGGGCTTACTGCTGCTTGAGCGCTTCGGCCGTGATCAGCAGCTTCGTCTTCATCTTGAAGCCGTACTGCTTGCCGTAGTCGAGGCCGAAATCGCTGCGGTCGAATTCGCCGACGGCGTCGACACCGCACACTTCGCGCTTGAGCATCGGGTGCGGCATGCACTTGAACGAATCGATCTTCAGCGTCACCGGCTTCGTGACGCCATGCAGCGTCAGGTTGCCGACCACCGACACCGGCTTGTCGCCGTCGAACTTGATCGCGCCCTTGTAGTTCGCCTGCGGGAACTTGGCCGCGTCGAAGAACTCGGCCGTCTGCAGATGCTCGTCGAGCTTCGCGCTGCCGGTGTGGATCGACGCGATGTCGGTCGTCACGTCGACCGTGCCCGTCTTCGCCGCGCGGTCGAGCGTCACGGTGCCGCTCGACTTGTCGAACTTGCCGCGCCAGACCGACAGGCCACCCATGTGGTCAGCCTCGAAGCTCGGGTACGTGTGGCTCGGGTCGAACTGGTACGTCACGCTTTCGGCAAAGGCCGAGAACGACAGCGACGCTGCCAGCGCGCCTGCGGCGATCATCAGTTGCTTTTTCAAACTCTTTCTCCTTGGAACGGCGCCGCGCCCTCGCGCGGCATTCAGGTGAGGCGACAGCCCGCCGCTTACTTGGTGGCGACGAGATGGAACTTGATCTGCACTTCGTCCGCGACGACCGACGTGTCCTTCCACTCGCCGGTGCCGACGTTGAACGTCGAACGCTTGATCGGCAGCACGCCGTCGAAGGTCTGCGTCGCGCCGCTCTGCGTGACCGTGACGGGCACCGTGACGTTCTCGGACTTGCCCTTGATCGTCAGCTTGCCGGTCACGTTGTACTTGTTGCCGCCCGCCGGCGCGATCGCCGACGACACGAAGGTGGCCTGCGGATACGTCTTCGCGTCGAACCAGTCCTTGCCGGCGACCTGGTCGTTGTACATCTTGTCGCCGAGGTCATAGCTCGCGACGTCGATCGTCATCTGGGCGCTGCCCTGCGCGGCTTTGGCCGGGTCGAACTTCACCTGCGCGGAAAATTTCTTGAACGCGCCTTCGGTCGGCACGTTCATCTGCTTCGACACGGCGGACACCTTGCTCTTCGCGAGATCGACATCGGCGTGCGCCGTGCCCGACGCGACAAACGACACCGCGGCGAGCGCGGCCAGCATGGGGCGGGAGAAAGACATCTTCATGGGATCCTTCATTTGGCAAAGGGGAGCATCCGCGACAGCAGGCCGTCGCGGTCCAACAGCTGGTGCTTGAGCGCCGCGAGCACGTGCAGCGAGACGAGCGCAAGCAGAATGTAATTCAATGACACGTGAAGCGTCTTGAAGGTTTCCTTCAGCACCGGATCGGGGTCGATCAGCCGCGGCAGCGGCACGATGCCGAGATAGACGACCGGGATGTTCGACGCCGAGCTGTACAGGTAGCCCGTCACCGGAATCACGATCATCAGCACGTACAGCAGGATGTGCACGCCATGCGACGCCGCACGCTGCCACGCCGGCGTACCGCCCGGCAGCGCCGGCGGCACGTGGGTCGCACGCCACAGCACGCGGATGACGGCCAGTGCGAATACGGTCACGCCCATCCACTTGTGCCACGAAAAGTACTTCAGCTTGGTCGGCGTGAAGCCCGGGATGTCGGTCATCACCCAGCCCAGCGCGAACGCGCAGACGATCAGCAGCGCGATCAGCCAGTGCAGCGCGATCGCCGTCTGCGTATAGCGTACCGGCCTGGCCGGCAGCGATTTCGATGCCATCTTGGATTCCTCAGTTCAGCGAACGGCCGCGCCGGCAATTCGTCCGACGCTTGTCAAGGGCGCCATGCTACCGCAACCTTTTGACACGCGCGGACTCTGAAGACAGGCACGCCAGCCGGCTGACGGTTTCCTGTCATGTTACCGCTCGGTCACCAAACCCGCGATCGTCGACACGCCGAAAAAGGCCTTTTGGTAAGATTGGCGCGGGTTCCGGCCCCGTCGACGCGTCTCCCCAGCCGTCGCACAACTGCCTTTTCCATGCAACGAAACGACCTGATTGCCTGTCACGAATGCGACGCACTGTTGCACAAACCGCGCCTGAGCGGACGTGAATCCGCGCGCTGCCCGCGCTGCGACGCGCTGCTCTATCGCAACAGCGCCGCGCAGATCGAGCGGATCTGCGCGCTCGCGCTCGCGGCGCTGATCACGTTCACGATCGCGCAGGCGTTCCCGATCCTCGAAATGGACGTGAACGGCAACCGCGTGCAGACCACGCTGATCGGTGCGATCGATTCATTGTGGCACCAGGACATGGCGATCGTCGGCGTGATGGTGTTCTGCTCGACCGTGCTGTTCCCGCTCGTCGAGATGGCCGCGCTGCTGTACCTGCTGCTGCCGATCCGGCGCGGTGTCGTGCCGCCCGGTTTCAACCTGGTGCTGCGTGCGATCGAACTCGTGCGGCCCTGGGGGATGATCGAGGTGTTCATGCTCGGCATCCTCGTGACCATCGTGAAGATGGTCAGCCTCGCGCGTGTCGTACCCGATGCCGCGCTGTTCGCGTTCGCCGCGCTCACGCTGATGATCGCGGTCGTGCTGATGTTCGATCCGCGCACGCTGTGGGACATCGCCGACGACCTGCGCGCCGGACGCGCTCCCGGGCAGCCCGACGATGCCGCCCCGCTGCCGGAAGCCGCCCGCCGATGACGATCCCGACCGCCGCCCGCGAAGGCTATGTCAGTTGCCACACGTGCGGCCTCGTGCAGACGCTCGACCATCCGCACGCACATTGCGCGCGCTGCGGCAGCGCCCTCCATTTCCGCACGCCGAACAGCCTGATGCGCACGTGGGCGCTGCTGCTCGCGGCCGCGATTCTTTACATTCCAGCGAACCTGCTGCCGATCATGCGCACCGCGTCGATCGTCGGCTCGCAGGAAGACACGATCATGAGCGGCGTCATCTATTTCTGGGTATCGGGCGACTGGCCGCTCGCCGTCGTCGTGTTCGTCGCGAGCATCCTCGTGCCGATGCTCAAGCTCGGCGTGCTGCTGATCCTCGTGATCAGCGCGCAGCGCCGCACCGCCTGGCGGCCGCTGCAGCGCACGCGCCTGTTCCGGATCGTCGAGCGCATCGGCCGCTGGTCGATGCTCGACATCTTCGTCGTGACGCTGACCGTCGCGCTCGTCCATTTCCGTTCGCTCGCCGTCATCACGGCCGGCCCCGGCGCGCTCGCGTTCGGCTCGGTCGTGATCCTGACGATGCTCGCGTCGATGCAGTTCGATCCCCGCCTGATCTGGGATCCAGTCGAAACCTCAGGGAATCACCATGAATAGTCCACAAGGCCCGCAGCACGACGCGCCCCGGCCCCCCGATCCGACGATCTCGACGAAATCCGGCTGGCTGCCGTCGCTCGTCTGGCTCGTGCCGTTGATCGCCGCGCTGATCGGCATCGGCCTCGTGATCAAGTCCGTGCGCGAGCGCGGCCCGGAAATCACGATCAGCTTCCACAGCGCCGAAGGGCTCGAGCCCGGCAAGACCCAGGTCAAGTACAAGGACGTCGAGATCGGCATGGTCAAGACGATCAAGCTGTCGAAGGACCTGTCGCGCGTGCTCGTCCAGGTGCAGCTCAAGAAGGAAGCCGAGGACTTCGCGGTGAAGGGCTCGCGCTTCTGGATCGTGCGGCCGCGCGTCGGCGCGACCGGCGTGTCGGGGCTCGGCACGCTGCTGTCCGGTGCGTACATCGGCGTCGACGCCGGCCACGGACAGGATACGCTGACCGACTTCACGGGACTCGAGACGCCGCCCGCCGTCACGGGCGACCAGAAAGGCACGCAATACGTGCTGCGCGGCGATTCGCTCGGCTCGGTCGACATCGGCTCGCCCGTCTACTACCGCCGCGTGCAGGTCGGCCAGGTGGTCGGCTTCTCGCTCGACAAGGACGGCACCGGCGTCACGTTCAACGTGTTCGTCAATGCGCCGTACGACCAGTATGTCGGCGTGAACTCGCGCTGGTGGCAGGCAAGCGGCGTCGACCTGCGGCTCGACTCGAGCGGCCTGAAGCTGAACACGCAGTCGCTCGCGACGGTGATCCTCGGCGGCATCGCGTTCCAGACGCCGCCGAATCAGGGCTCCGGCACGACGGCGCCGAACAACACGACGTTCCGCCTGGCCTCCGACGAGGGCGACGCGATGCGCGACCCGGACGGCCAGCCGCTGCAGGTCGTGATGAACTTCAACCAGTCGCTGCGCGGGCTCGCCGTCGGCGCGACGGTCGACTTCCGCGGCATCGTGCTCGGCGAAGTGACGAACATCGGCATCGACTTCGATCCGAAGACGAAGAACTTCCTGATGCCGGTGACGATGAACGTGTATCCGGAACGCCTCGGACGCCGCTTCCGCGAAACGATCGAGAGCAAGGGCGAACCGGCCCGCCGCGAAATCGTCGAGCGGCTCGTCCAGCACGGGCTGCGCGGCCAGCTGCGCACCGGCAACCTGCTGACGAGCCAGCTGTACGTCGCGCTCGACTTCTTCCCGAAGGCACCGGCCGTGAAGATCGACACGGCGCGCCAGCCGCTCGAGCTGCCGACCGTGCCGAACACGCTCGACGAGTTGCAGCTGCAGGTCGCCGACATCGCGAAGAAGCTCGACAAGGTGCCGTTCGACCAGATCGGCGCGAACCTGAACAGCGCGCTGTCGAACGCCGACAAGCTGTTCAAGCAGCTCGACACGCAGGTCGCGCCGGAAGCGCGCGACACGCTGTCGGCCGCGAAGCAGACCTTCTCGACCGCCGAAGCGACGCTGCAGCAGGATTCGCCGCTGCAGTCCGACGTGCGCGGCGCGCTGAAGGAGCTCACACGCACGCTGCAGTCGCTGAACGCGCTCGCCGACTACCTCGAGCGTCACCCCGAATCGCTGCTCAAGGGCAAGCCAGGAGATCAACCATGACCACACGCGTGAACGGTTTTGCGAGCGGCGCGGCGGCGGCTGTCGCCGCCCTCGCGCTCGCCGCGTGCAGCTCGCCGCCCGCGCGGTTCTACACGCTCAGCCCGGCCGATGCCGCAGCGCCGCTGCGCACCGCGCCGGCCAACCCGGCGTTCCTGATCGAGGTGCCGTCCGTCGGCGTGCCCGAGCAGGTGGCGAAGAGCCAGCTGGTCGTGCAGAAGAACGCCGCGCAGGTCGACGTGCTCGAGCAGGAACGCTGGGCGTCGCCGCCCGCCGACGAGATCCGCCGCGCGCTGTCGGACGATCTCGCCACGCAGCTCGGCACGATCGACGTCGCGAATTCCGCGTACCCGCCCGGCGTGCCCGTGTATCGCATCAGCGTGAACGTGCAGCGCTTCGAGTCGTGGCCCGGCAAGCGCGCGGCGGTCGACGCCGTGTGGAGCGTGCGCTCGCTCGCCACGCAGGCCGTGATGACGTGCCGCACAAGCGTCGCGGAACCGGTCGCCGATGGCTACGACGCGCTCGTCGCCGGCCACCGGCGCGCGCTCGACGTGATTGCCACGCAAGCCGCGGCCGGCGTGCGCGCGATGGCCGCGCACCGCGGCACACCGGCTGCCAAGGCGCCCGCCGCCGGCAGCAAGACGGCCGCCGCGCCGTTCGTGCCGTGCCCGGCCAACGCGATGCCGGGCGGCGACGCCGGCGCGACGGGCAAGTCCGGCGCATAAACGTGCGGCGGGCGGGCGAGCGCTCGACGGCACGCTCGCCTGCGCGGCTTCGTCCGGCCCGGCGCGTCCGCGAGCGATCGCCGGCTGCCGTCGGCGTCGCCCTGCCGCAACCGGGCTCGCATCGAGATGCATCGGCCGGACGGCCATTTGCATTGTTTGTCAAAGTCGGCCGGAACCGGCGCCATGTAACGCGGTCGGCTTGCATTTTCGGGCCCGATTGACGATCCTACGCACTTTCAGGCCCGCGCCGCTCGTCGTGCGCGCCAGCCAGCGACGCCGGGCTGGGACCGCCGTGCCTCCCGGCGCCCACACGCAATCGGCGTGCACCGCAGCGGGGCAGCCGCATCGCGGGTCGCCGCGCATCGTCCGGCAACCGGCCGCGTCTCACCCGTTCTCCCCGGCGCCGCGCCGTTTCCCCGGCCGGCATCCCGAACCCGCCCGCCGAGGGCTTTCGCTATCCCGTTTATGTTTCGTTCCCTGACGACCCTGATCAAGAAGTGGCGCGCGTCGCGCAATGCCGGTCACCAGCTCGATGCGCTGCTCGCGCACGCCGACGCCGATGCGTCGTACGCCGAGCGCAGCGAATGGCTGATCGAGCTCGCGCACTGGCTGCGCCGCACCGGCACGATGCAGGCCGCGCAAGACGCGCCCGCCGATCGCGACGACGATGCGCGCGCGTATCCGGCCCATGCGCGGTTGCGCTACCTGTTCCACGTGCTCGATCGCAATCCCGCGTGGAAAACCCACGCCGCGCGCATCCTGCGCGGCATCCTGCGCGAGTGCGATGGCATCTCGCTCCTGTGCGACGCCGGCATGCCCGTGCACTCGGGCTTCTTCGGCGCGCTGTTCGAGCGGATCGACTCGTCGCTGATCCCGCCCGCGCCGAACCGCCGCGAGCTCTCGGCGCTGTTCACGCTGATGTTCCCGACGCCGGACGACGCGCAATGGATCGACGCGTTGCCCGACGATCTCCTCACGCGCCTCGCCGAGCTGCTCTCGTTCGACGTCACCGACGAGGAGCGCCACAAGCCGGGCTCGTTCTCGCGCGACCTGCTGGCCGCCCTGCACAACCTGACCTGCCAGATCAGCTCGACCGGCCTGTCGCAGACGGTGCGCAGCCGGCTCTCCGACGACGATGCGCGCAAGCCGCTCGAAACGCAGCCGTTCTATCGCCTCACGCGCGCGATGCTCGCGGTCGAAACCGCGCACGCGGCCGTCGAGGACGGCGGCGACCCGAGCAAGCTGCTGCACGAGGTGAACTACCTGCGCGTGCTGCTCGACGAATGCCGGATCGCCGTCGACGACGTGTTCTCGCACCTGTACCGCAACGGCGTGTCGGTCGACATCGTGTTCCAGGTCGAGCGGATGCGCATGCGCATCCTGCGCGCCGAGATGCTGCTGAACGCGTGGATGGCGCGCGACGACCTGCACGGAATGGCGCACCTGACGGCCGAGCTCATCGACGCGAACAACAACAGCCAGAGCGTGTCGCACCTCGTGCGCAGCAACTTCTCGCTGTTCGCGCGCAAGCTCGTCGAAACCAACGCGGACACCGGCGAGCACTACATCTCGCGCGGCCGCGCCGAGTACCTGAAGATGCTGCGGATGGCCGCGGGCGGCGGCCTCGTCACGGTCGTGACCGTGTGCGTGAAGTTCGCGATCACGGGCGCGCACCTGCAGTCGATGCTCGAAGGGCTGCTCGCGGGCGTCAACTACGCGGCCAGCTTCATGCTGATGCACTTCCTGCACTTCACGCTCGCCACCAAGCAGCCCGCGATGACCGCGCCGACGCTCGCGCGCGAACTCGACGACACCGGCCACGACGAAGGCGTGAAGGCGTTCGTGTCGTCGGTGATCGCGCTGATCCGCACGCAGGCGGCCGCGATTTCCGGCAACGTGCTCGTCGTGCTGCCCGTGTGCCTGCTCGTGCAACTGTTCGCGGGCAACGTGCTGCACGCGAACCTGATCTCGCCGGAGAAGGCGCACGCGACGCTGCACTCGTTCTCGCTGCTCGGCCCGACGCCGCTCTACGCGGCGCTGACGGGCGTGCTGCTGTGGGCGTCGAGCCTGCTCGCGGGCTGGGCCGACAACTGGTTCGTGCTGCACCGGGTCGGCGACGCGCTCACGTACAACCGCCGGCTGCGCCTGACGCTCGGCGCGGCCGGCGCGGCGAAGCTCGCGCACTTCTGCCGGTCGAACGTGGCCGGCGTGGTCGCGAACGTCGGCCTCGGCCTGATGCTCGGCCTTGTTCCGGCGATCGTCACCGTGTTCATGTTCCCGTTCGAGGTGCGGCACGTGACGCTGTCGGCCGGTTCGATCGGCGTCGCGCTCGGCGTGCTGGGCAAGGATGCGCTCGGCACGCCCGAGCTGTGGTGGGCCGGCGCCGGCGTGCTCAGCATGGCGATTCTCAACGTGCTCGTGAGCTTCGCGCTCGCGTTCACGATGGCCGTGCGCTCGCGCAGCCTGCGCCCGACCAAGGTGCGCGCGCTCGTCGCCGCGATCGTCCGCACGGTGCTGTCGAATCCGCTCGCGCTGTTCTGGCCGGGCAGCGGCCAGGCCGCGCGCGCCAGCCAGCCGGGCTCGCACTGACCCTGCGGCGGCATGGCGGCGCCCGCCCGGGCGCCGCCGCGCGGCCTTCCGACACGCCCGCGCGACGCCCGGGCCCGCGCCGCGGCATCGAAACGCGACGCAACGCCGGCCCCGGCCGCCCGCGCCGCGTACAATAGTGGACTTTTGCACGTCCCCACCCGCCTTATGTCCTCGCCCACCCTGTACGAATTCTTCGCCCCCTGCCCGCGCGGCCTCGAAGCGGCGCTTGCCGCCGAGCTGGCCGAAATCGCCGGCCGCCACCTGAACGGCGCGCCGTTCACCGCGGGCGCGCAGGTGCCGGGCGGCGTCCACTTCAGCGGCGGCTGGGCCGCCGGCATGGCCGCGAACCTCCATTCGCGGATCGCGAGCCGGGTCCTGCTGAAGATCGCCCACCGCGCGTACCGCAACGAACAGGACGTCTACGCGCTCGCGCTCGAGCAGCCGTGGGAGCGCTGGTTCGCGGCGACGCAGACGCTGCGCGTCGACATCACCGCGATCAAGTCGCCGCTGAAGAGCCTCGAATTCGCGACGTTGCGCGTGAAGGACGCGATCTGCGACCGGATGCGCGACAAGACCGGCGCGCGCCCGAGCATCGACACCGGTGCGCCGGACGTGCGCGTATTCGCGTTCCTGACGGCGGGCGAATGCACGCTGTACCTCGACACGTCGGGCGAGCCGCTGTTCAAGCGCGGCTGGCGTCTCGACAAGGGCGCGGCGCCGCTGCGCGAAAACCTCGCGGCCGGCATCCTGCGCCTGACGGGCTGGACGCCCGGCACGGCGCTGTACGACCCGATGTGCGGCAGCGGCACGTTTCTCGCGGAAGCCGCGCAGATCGCGCTCGGCGTGGCGCCCGGCGTCGAGCGCCGGTTCGGCTTCGAGAAACTCAAGCAATACGACATCACCGCGTGGCAGGGGCTGAAGGTCCCGGCGCTGGACGCGAAGCGCGCGGCGCGCGGCAAGCGCGGCGAAACGCTCGGCGTGTACGGCAGCGACATTTCGGGCGACATGCTCGAGAAGGCACGCGCGAACCTCGAGCGCGCAGGCGTGCCGTCGGTATGGCTCAAGCAGGTCGACGCGCGCGGAATGACGCCGCCGTGCGACGGCCCGGGCATCCTCCTCGCGAACCCGCCGTACGGCGAGCGGATCGAAGTGCGCGGCCGCAGCGCGCGCGGCGAGGTGCGCGAGACGGGCCGCAACCGCGGCAACGACGACGCATTCCGCCGCACCCACACCGACGCACCGGACAGCGAGTTCTTCAACGCGCTCGGCGATGCGCTGAAGCAGCGCTTCACGGGCTGGCAGGCGTTCCTGCTGACGTCCGACCGTTCGCTGCCGGGCCAGCTGCGGCTGCGCGAATCCGCGAAGACGCCGCTGTTCAACGGCGCGCTCGAATGCCGCCTGTTCCGCTTCGACCTGATCGCCGGCAGCGTGAAGGCGCGCCCGGCCGCGCCGGAAGGCGACGCGTAGTCCGCCTCATGATCGCGACGGGGCCGCTTGCGCGGCCCCTCTGCGGCAACCGGAACGCCGCCGTTACCGCACCCGCGGCAACGGCGGCGTTTCGTTTCAGTGCTTCGAACACTCCCAGCGCCCCTTCGTGAACGGCAGCGCCTGCCCTGTCTCGAGCAGCGTCTTGAGACTTGACAACACGACCGGCCACCCGCCGCGAATCCCGCGATCCATCTCCGAGCCCGGCACCAGCCCGTCGTGCGTGACGGTCAGCTTCACGACGCCCTCGTGCGGCTCGACGACGTAGCTCACACGCGATTCCCCGCTCTCCCCCGACGGCGTGCGCCACGTGACGACCAGCCGGTGCGGCGGATCGTTCTCGACCACTTCGCCGACGATGTCGACCCGCGACGGATCGTCGTAGTCCTGATGTTCCCAACGCGAGCCCGGCCGCCAGTCAGGCGACGCGTTGCGGTGCCGCACCCAGTAGTCCTTCGTCAGCTCGGCGTTGGTGAGCGCATCGAACACACGTTCGGGCGTCGATGCAATGAACGTCACGTACACAAAGGCGGGATTACTCATCGTTGTCTCCAGAATCGCCGGCCGCTTCGAGCCCGCGCTTGAGGTCCGCCAGCGCCTGCAGGCGCTGACGCTCGAACTTGCCGATCCAGCGTTCCGCGATGTCGTGGATCGGCACCGGATTCAGGTAATGCAGCTTCTCCCTGCCGCGCCACGTCGTCGCGACGAGATTCGCGGCCTCGAGCAGCGCGAGATGCTTGCTCACGGCCTGCCGGCTCATCGCGAGCCCGTCGCACAACTCGGACAGGGTCTGTCCGCTCTTCGCGTACAGCAAATCAAGCAACTGGCGGCGCGTGGCATCGGCCAGCGCCCTGAAAACGAGATCCATGCCACTCCCGGGTCAATGAGCCTATTATGCAACCAAATGGTTGCATGTCAAGGGTGACAACTCTACTGACAATACGGTGTCAGCAGGCCGCGATCACACTGCAATCCCGGCGCAATGCAACGCCGGTTTCCGCACCGAATCCGAATAACAACGCAACAAGGAGCTCGTCATGACGTCCGCAACTGCCACCGCAACGCTGGAACGCGCAATCGCGTGGTTCGACATTCCGTCCCTCGATTTCGACCGCGCGATCCGCTTTTATGAAACCGTGCTGCAAACCACGCTGCAGCGCGAAGTCATCGGCGGCGTGCCGATGGCCGTGTTCGATCACGAGGCGTCCAGCACGGGCGGCAGCATCGTGTTCGATCCGCAGCAGATGAAGCCGAGCGCAAACGGCGTGCTCGTCTACCTGAACGCCGGCGAATCGGTCATCGCCGCGCTCGAACGCGCGAAGCGCGCGGGCGGCGTCGTGCAGGGCTCGGTCGTCGAGTTGCCGAACAACTACGGCTACGTCGGCTACCTGATCGACACCGAAGGCAACCGCGTCGGCCTGCACGCGCCGAAATGCCACTGAGCACGGCGGCCGTCGCGCCCGCGCGGCGCTATCATCGCGAAGTCCCCACTGCCGTTGGAAGCGAGGTGCCGTCATGACGCGCCGTGCCGACCGCCTGTTCCAGATCGCCGAGCTGTTGCGCGGGCGTCGTCTCACGACCGCGCAACAGCTGGCCGACTGGTTGTCGGTGTCGCCGCGCACGGTCTATCGCGACGTGCGCGACCTGCAACTGTCAGGGGTCCCGATCGAAGGCGAAGCCGGCATCGGCTACCGGCTGAACCGCAACGCGAGCCTGCCGCCGCTCACGTTCACGGCCGAGGAACTCGCCGCGCTCGCCACCGGCGCACGCATGCTCGAAACCTGGGGCGGTGCGCGCTTCGCGAGCGGCGCACGTTCGGCGCTCGCGAAGATCGCGTCGGCGATGCCGGCCGACAAGCGCACGGCGCTCGACCGCCTGCCGGTGTTCGCGCCGTCGTTCCACATCGACGAGACGTTTTGCGCGAAGGTCGACGCGATCCACCAGGCCATCGACACGCGCCACGTCGTCAGCTTCGACTACCGCGACCGGCTCGGCGCGCATTCGCAGCGCCGCGTGTGGCCGCTCGGGCTCGTCTACTGGGGCGGGCGCTGGACGATCGGCGCGTGGTGCGAGCTGCGCGGCGATTTCCGCACCTTCGACATCGCGCGGATGGGCGACGTGGTCGTGCACGAGCAATTTCCGGACATGGAAGGGCGGCGGATCGCCGACTACATGCGGATCGCGGAAGCGCCGATGCGCTGACGCGGTACGACGGCGTGCGTGCCGCGCGCCGCCGCCGTTCATGTTGCGGGCCGCCGTGCGGCGCCCCGGCCCACCCCGCCCTACCCGCCGAACACGACGGTCCGCTTCGCCCGCTCGTCGACGAGCAGCGAGAACACGTCGGGGCGCGCGTAATGCCCGACGACGTCGAAGTCGTAGCGCGCCCGCACGAGTTCATCGGTATCGATGCGTGCGGCCACGAGCCCGGCTTCGCCGATCAGCGGCTGCGTCAGCAGGTCGCCGAGCGGCCCGACGATCACGCTGCCGCCGCGGATCAGCGGCCGCTCCGGATCCCAGCCCGGCACGTCGATGCCGAGCGCGCGCGGCGACGGCTGCACCTGGCACGCGCTGACGACGAAGCAGCGCCCTTCGTGCGCGATATGCCGCATCGAGCTCTGCCAGACGTCGCGCTCGTCGACGGTCGGCGCACACCAGATCTGCACGCCCTTCGCGTACATCGCGCAGCGCAGCAGCGGCATGTGGTTCTCCCAGCAGATCGCGGCGCCTGCACGGCCCGCAGCCGTATCGACGACGGGCAGCGTCGAGCCGTCGCCCTGCCCCCAGATCAAGCGCTCGGTGCCGGTCGGCATCAGCTTGCGGTGCTTCGCGACGAGCCCGTCGCGCGGATCGAAGAACAGCGCCGTGCAGTACAGCGTGCTGCCGCCGCGCTCGATCACGCCGACCACGAGGCTCGCCCCCGTGCGCTGCGACAGCGCGGCCAGCTCGTCGGTTTCCGGCCCTGGCACGTCGATCGCCTGCGCGACGTAGCGCGCATACGCGTCGCGGCCTTCGGGCAGCCGGTAGCCGAGCCGCGTGCCGAAGATCTCGCCTTTCGGATAGCCGCCGAGCACGGCCTCGGGCAGCACGACGAGCGACGCGCCGCTGTCGCGGATCGCGGTTTCGTAGCCGAGGATCGTGTCGAGCGTGGCGCGCGTGCCGGCGGGCGATGCGCCGATCTGCAGCGCGGCGATAACTGACGTGGGCATGGGGGCGTCTCCGGTGAATGGGGTAACGCCATCTTTATCGATATGATGTCATCGATCAAATCGATAGAACGATAAGTGTCATGAATGCGGATGATATCGCCAGCCTCGACCTGAACCTGCTGAAAGTGTTCGAGGCGCTGTACGAGGAAGGCGGCGCGAGCCGCGCGGCGCTGCGGCTCGGCCTCACACAGTCGGCGGTGAGCGCGGCGCTGGCGCGGCTGCGCGTGATCTATGCCGATCCGCTGTTCGTGCGCACCGGCCGCGGGCTCGCGCCGACGCCACGCGCGGACGAACTCAAGCCGATCCTGTCCGACGCCCTCGACCGTTGCCGCGAAAGTCTCGCGATCGCGGCCGACGGCGGCGACCGCATCGGCCGCACGATCTCGATCGGGCTGTCGGACGACTTCGAGATCGCGCTCGGCCGCGCGCTGATCGACGCCGTCGCGCGGGAAGCCGCCGGCATCCGGCTGATCTTCCGGCAGACGCACAGCGGCATCGCCGGCGACGCGCTGCTGCGTCACGGTGTGGACCTCGCGATCGCGTCGGGCGGCTTCTCGGCGAACGGGCTCAGCCGGCGCGCGGTCACGACGGGCGGCTACGCGTGCCTGATCGATCCGGCCGCCCGCGAGCGGGCACCGCGCGCGCTGACGCTCGCCGAATTCCTGCGGCGCGACCACCTGCTCGTGTCGTCGGGCGGCGTGATCGGGATCGTCGACGAGGCGCTGGCCACGCTCGGCCACAAGCGGCGCGTCGCGGCATCGACCACGCATTTCGCCGCGCTGCCGTACCTGCTCGCCGGCTCCGATGCGGTGGCGACGATTCCCGCGCACGCGGCGCGCGCGATCGCGCAATCCACGCCGCTGCGCGCGCTCGCATGCCCGGTCGACTTGCCGCACTACCCGGTCGAAATCGGCTGGCGCACGAGCACGCAGCGCGATCCGGCGATCGTGCGCGTACGCGACACGATCGCCGCGTGCGTCGCACATCTCGTCGCGCCATGAAAAAAAACCGGTCACGCCGACCATGAATCGAAGCCGGCGGCCGCATGGCCGGCGCGTACGTCACTCGACCGATTTCACCATGTCCTCGATGACCTTCTTCGCATCGCCGAACACCATCATCGTCTTGTCCATGTAGAAGAGATCGTTGTCGAGCCCCGCGTAGCCGGCCGCCATCGAGCGCTTGTTGACGATCACCGTGCGCGCCTTGTACGCCTCGATGATCGGCATCCCCGCGATCGGCGACGCCGGATCGTTCTTCGCGGCCGGATTCACGACATCGTTCGCGCCGAGCACGAGCACGACGTCGACCTGGCCGAATTCGCCGTTGATGTCCTCCATCTCGTGCACGATCTCGTACGGCACTTCCGCTTCCGCGAGCAGCACGTTCATGTGCCCCGGCATCCGCCCCGCGACCGGATGAATCGCGTACTTCACGTCGATGCCCTTCTCGATCAGCTTGTCGGTCAGCTCCTTCAGCGCGTGCTGCGCACGGGCCACGGCCAGCCCGTAGCCGGGCACGATCACGACCGTTTCCGCGTTGCCGAGCATGAACGACGCGTCTTCAGCCGAACCCGACTTCACCGGCCGCTGCTCCTTCGCACCGGCCGCGCCACCCGCCGCCGCGTCGCCGCCGAAGCCGCCGAGGATCACGTTGAAGAACGACCGGTTCATCGCGTGGCACATGATGTACGACAGGATCGCGCCCGACGATCCGACGAGGGAGCCGGCGATGATCAGCATCGCGTTGTTCAGCGAGAAGCCGATGCCGGCCGCCGCCCACCCGGAGTACGAATTCAGCATCGACACGACCACCGGCATGTCCGCGCCGCCGATCGGGATGATGATCAGCACGCCGAGCGCGAACGCGATCGCCGTCATGATGATGAACGGCAGCCACGACTGCGTGATGAAGAACAGGATGCCGAAGCCGAGCATCGCGAGCGCGAGCATCAGGTTGAGCAGGTGCTGGCCCGCATACACGACCGGCGCGCCCTGGAACAGCCGGAACCGGACCTTGCCCGACAGCTTGCCGAACGCGATCACCGAGCCGGAGAACGTGATCGCGCCGACGACCGTGCCGATGAACAGCTCGACGCGGTTGCCGTACGGGATGAAATTCGACGACACGGCGTCCTGCGGCACGAGCCCGAACGCTTCCGGCTCCGACACCACCGCATACGCGATGCACACGGCCGCGAGACCGATCAGCGAGTGCATCGCCGCGACGAGTTCAGGCATCTTCGTCATCTCGACGCGCGCGGCGACGAACGCACCCACGCCGCCGCCGATAACCAGCGCGCCGAGCACCAGCGCGATGCCGAGCGGCAGGTTTGCGCCGAGCCAGGCGGCCTGCCTGACGATCAGCGCGAGCGTCGTGAGGATCGCGATGGCCATCCCGGCCATCCCGAACAGGTTGCCGCGCCGCGCGCTCTTCGGGTTCGACAGGCCCTTCAGCGCCTGGATGAAGCACACCGACGCGACGAGGTACAGCAGCGTGACGACGTCCATGCTCATCGCGCGCCCTCCTTGCCGCCCTCGGCCTGCCTGGGCGCCTTCTTGCGGAACATCTCGAGCATGCGCCTCGTCACGAGGAAGCCGCCGAACACGTTGACGGCCGCCAGGGCGATCGCGAGCGTGCCGAATACCTTGCCGGTCGTGCCGACGGTCAGCGCCGCCGCCAGCATCGCGCCGACGATCACGATCGCCGAGATTGCGTTGGTCACGGCCATCAGCGGCGTATGCAGCGCCGGCGTGACGTTCCATACCACGTGATAGCCGACGTACACGGCCAGCACGAAGATGATCACGTTGATTACCGTGTGATTGATGACTTCCATGGCCGCCTCCTCCCCCGGTTACTTGCGCACGACTTCGCCGTCACGGCACAGGAGCGTCGCGGCGACGATGTCGTCGGTCAGGTCGATGTTCAGCGTGCCGTCCTTCGTGACGATCAGCTTCATGAAGTCGAGCAGGTTGCGTGCATACAGCGCCGACGCATCCGCTGCGACCATCGACGCGAGATTCGTGTAGCCCGCGATCGTCACGCCGCCGTGCACGATCACCTGGTCGGCAACCGTCAACGGGCAGTTGCCGCTCTTGCGCCCGTCGAATTCCGGGCCGCGGCCGGCCGCCAGGTCGACGAGCACCGAGCCCGGCTTCATCGACTGCACGGTTTCGACCGAAATCAAGGTCGGCGCCGGGCGTCCGGGAATCAGTGCGGTGGTGATCACGATGTCGGCCTGCTTCGCGCGTTCGTGCACGAGCGCGGCCTGGCGGCCGAGCCACGACGGCGGCATCGGGCGCGCGTAGCCGCCCACTCCCTGCGCCGCCTCGCGCTCATCGTCGGTTTCATACGGGACGTCGACGAATTTCGCGCCGAGCGACTCGATCTGCTCCTTCACGGCCGGCCGCACGTCGGACGCCTCGATCACCGCGCCGAGGCGCTTCGCGGTCGCGATCGCCTGCAGGCCCGCGACGCCCGCGCCGAGAATCAGCACGCGCGCGGCCTTCACGGTGCCCGCGGCCGTCATCAGCATCGGAAAGAAGCGCGGATACAGCGCCGCGGCCACCAGCACGGCCTTGTAGCCCGCGATGTTCGCCTGCGACGACAGCACGTCGAGACTCTGCGCACGCGTCGTGCGCGGCGCGGCTTCGAGCGCGAAGCCCGTCACGCCGGCCGCGGCGAGCGTCGCCGCCTGCTCGCCGTTGAACGGCTCGAGCATGCCGACCAGCACGGAGCCGCGCTTGAGCAACGGCAGCTCCGCGTCGGTCGGCGCCTGGACCTTCAACACGATGTCGACATCGAAAGCGGCCGACTGGCCGGTCAGGTTGGCCCCGGCGGCCGCATAGGCCTCGTCGGGATAACTCGCTGCGATGCCAGCCCCTTTCGCGATACTGACCCGATGCCCGGCCGCCGCGTATTTCTTCACGGTTTCCGGCGTAGCAGCCACACGCGCCTCGTTCGCCCGCGTTTCAGCGGGCACGCCAATATGCATCGTCGGCCCCTCCAGTCATTGTCGGTTTTTCGCTTCTGACGACGTCTGCTGCACAACGGGCCGGGCAGGCTCACTACCGGCTCACGAGCAACGGCACTCACTCTCACTTTAGGCGAAAGCGAGGGCCGTACCGGCAGGCACCGCACGGTCGTGCGAGATAGCGATGCAGGCCCGTCCGGTGTCGCCGCGTAGCGGCAAGACGAACGAATTGAAAGGGTCTGATTCGTTTAGCGTAGCGACCGGCACCGTTCGGGCGCAACCGGTAAAATGCCGAACCATGAAACCCGAAATCTGGACCCCGCATGTGACGGTCGCCGCGCTCGTCGAGCACGCCGGCCGCTTTCTCATGATCGAGGAAGAAACCTCGTCGGGCCTGCGCATCAACCAGCCGGCAGGCCATCTCGAAGCCGGCGAAACGCTGGCCGACGCCGTGATCCGAGAAACGCTCGAGGAAACCGCGCACCCGTTCATGCCCGACGCGCTCGTCGGCGTCTATCTCGCGCACTACGACCGCCCCGGCACCGCCGGCGCGACCTACCTGCGCTTCACGTTCTGCGGCTCGGCCGGCGAGCCGATCGCGGGCCATGCGCTCGACGACGGCATCGTCCGCACGCTGTGGATGACCGCCGACGAACTGCGCGCGTGCGGCGAGCGCCATCGCTCGCCCGCGGTGATGCGCTGCGTCGACGATTACCTCGCCGGGCGGCGCATTCCGCTCGATTTCGTGCACACGCATTCGGTCGCGCCGCGCCCCGAATCATTCGAACGTCAGGCGGTCAACAAATGAGCAAGCGCCGTGTAGTGGTGGGCATGTCGGGCGGCGTCGATTCGTCGGTGACCGCATGGCTGCTGAAGGAACAGGGTTACGACGTGGTCGGCCTGTTCATGAAGAACTGGGAAGACGACGACGACGGCGAATACTGCTCGACGCGCCAGGACTGGATCGACGTCGTGTCGGTGGCCGACCTGATCGGCATCGACGTGGAAGCGGTCAACTTCGCCGCCGAATACAAGGACCGCGTGTTCGCCGAATTCCTGCGCGAATACTCGGCCGGCCGCACGCCGAACCCCGACGTGCTGTGCAACGCCGAAATCAAGTTCAAGGCATTCCTCGATCACGCGATGTCGCTCGACGCTGAAATGATCGCGACCGGCCACTACGCGCGCGTGCGCGAGCGCGACGGGCGTTTCGAACTGCTGAAGGCCTTCGATCATACGAAAGACCAGTCGTACTTCCTGCACCGGCTGAACCAGGCGCAACTGTCGAAGTCGATGTTCCCGCTCGGCGAGATCCCGAAGACGAAGGTGCGCGAGATCGCCGCGCAAATCGGGCTGCCGAACGCGAAGAAGAAGGATTCGACCGGCATCTGCTTCATCGGCGAACGGCCGTTCCGCGATTTCCTGAACCGCTATCTGCCGACGAAACCCGGCCCGATGAAGACGCCGGACGGCAAGGTCGTCGGCGAGCACATCGGTCTCGCGTTCTACACGTTCGGCCAGCGCAAGGGCATCGGCCTCGGCGGCAGCAAGAGCGGCAACGGCGATCCATGGTTCGTCGCCGCGAAGGACATCGCGTCGAACACGCTGTACGTCGTGCAGGGGCACGATCACCCGTGGCTGCTGGCGCGCGAACTGGTGGCCGGCAACGTGAGCTGGGTCGCCGGGGAACCGCCGGCTGAAGGCTTCACGTGCGGCGCGAAGACCCGCTACCGGCAGGCCGACGCGGCGTGCGCATTCGGCGCCGCCACGCCCGGCCCGGCAGGCGAAGCGCGCTTCTCGCTCGCGTTCGACGATGCGCAGTGGGCCGTCACGCCCGGCCAGTCCGCCGTGCTGTACGACGGCGAGATCTGCCTCGGCGGCGGGATCATCGAATCCGCGGCCGCCAGCCCGCCCGCCCCGGCGGACGGCCCCGCGCGGGCGCTCGCCGAAGCACGCTGACACCTATTCGGTTTAGACTTGCGGCACGCCGCGCCCGGCAGAACACGATTCCGCCGCGGCCGGCACGCCGCCGCGCAGCGCACGCATGGCGGTATTTCAAGATTCTTACGGAGTCCCCATGCTTTCACGACGCTATCTGGCGATGTGGTTTGCGGTCCTGCTGCTCGTCGCTGCGGCCGCGCTCGCCTCGATCCACGCGCTTTCCTGGTTCTGGGTCATCATTCCCTTCGCCCTCGTCGCGCTCGGCCTGTACGACCTGAGGCAGGACCGCCACGCGATCCTGCGCAACTACCCGCTCTGGGGCCACTTCCGCTTCCTGTTCGAATTCATCCGACCGGAAATCCGCCAGTATTTCGTCGAGGACGACACCGACGAGAAGCCGTTCTCGCGCGCGCAGCGCAGCCTCGTCTACCAGCGCGCGAAGAACGTCGCCGACAATCGCCCGTACGGCACCGAGCTGAACGTGAAGGCCGTCGCGCACGAATGGATCAGCCACTCGCTCGCGCCGACGAAACTGCCGAACCACGATTTCCGCGTCCGCGTCGGCGCGAATCGCGCGCAGCCGTACGACATTTCGATCTTCAATATCTCGGCGATGAGCTTCGGCTCGCTGTCCGCGAACGCGATCCGCTCGCTGAACCTCGGCGCGAAGAAAGGCGGGTTCGCGCACGACACGGGCGAAGGCTCGCTGTCGAAGTACCACCGCGAAAACGGTGGCGACATCATCTGGGAAATCGCGTCCGGCTACTTCGGCTGCCGCAACGACGACGGCACCTTCAACCCCGACAGGTTCGCGAAGCAGGCCGCCGATCCGCAGGTCAAGATGATCGAGGTGAAGCTGTCGCAGGGCGCGAAGCCCGGCCACGGCGGCGTGCTGCCGGCCGCGAAGATCACGCCGGAAATCGCCGAGACGCGCGGCGTGCCGATGGGCAAGGACTGCATCTCGCCCGCGACGCATTCGGAGTTCTCGACGCCGCGCGGGCTGCTCGAATTCGTCGAACGGCTACGCACGCTGTCGGGCGGCAAGCCGACCGGCTTCAAGCTGTGCGTCGGCCATCCGTGGGAATTCTTCGGGATCGCGAAGGCGATGCTCGAGACCGGCATCGTGCCGGACTTCATCGTCGTCGACGGCGCGGAAGGCGGCACGGGCGCGGCGCCGCTCGAATTCACCGACCACGTCGGCGTGCCCCTGCAGGAAGGACTGCTGCTCGTGCACAACACGCTCGTGGGAATCGGCGTGCGCGATCGCGTGAAGATCGGCGCGAGCGGCAAGATCATCAGCGCGTTCGACGTCGCCCGCACGCTCGCGATCGGCGCGGACTGGGTGAACTCGGCGCGCGGCTTCATGTTCGCGGTCGGCTGCATCCAGGCGCAGACCTGCCACACGGGCCGTTGCCCGACCGGCGTCGCGACGCAGGACCCGGTGCGCCAGCGCGCGCTCGTCGTGCCCGACAAGGCCGACCGCGTGTACAACTTCCACCGCAATACGCTGCACGCGCTGCAGGAGCTCGTGCAGGCAGCCGGCCTCGCGCATCCGTCGGAGCTGCGTGCGCATCACATCGTGCAGCGCATCGCGCCGCACGAGGTCCGGCTGATGTCGCAGTTGCTGAAGTACCTGAAGCCGGGCGCGCTGCTCGACGGCAACACGTGCGGCTTTACGCTGTACGACAAGTGGTGGCCGATTGCGCGCAGCGATTCGTTCACGCTCGGCGAGGCCGTGTACGCGTCGATCGAATGACGCGGGCGCGCTCCCCCGCCGCGAGGCGGCCCGGCAAAAAGAAAAGCGCCCCGCGGGGCGCTTTTCTTTCGTCTGCCGAATCCGTCAACGCGCGAATGCGTCGCGTGCGGCTCAGTTCTGCGGCAGCGTGTCGGCGAACGACGGCCGCTGCAGCAGCTTCGCGAAGTGCTTGTCAAGGTTCGGATGGCGATCGCGCCAGTTGACCTCGGGCATCCGGAAGTCGAGATAGCCGAGCGCGCAGCCGAGTGCGATGTCCGCGAGCGAGTAATGATTACCGACGCACCACGTCTTGCCGCCGAGACCCTGCGACATCGCGACGAGACCGTCGTCGATCTTGCGCTGCTGGCGCGCGATCCAGCTCGCGCTGCGCTGCGCCTCGTCGCGCATCGTGTGTTCGAGACGAATCGCGACCGCCGCGTCGAGCACGCCGTCGCCCAGCGCTTCCCAGCACCGCACCTCGAGACGCTCGCGGCCCGACGGCGGAATCAGCTTGCCGACCGGCGACAGCGTATCGACGTATTCGCAGATCACGCGGGAATCGAACACCGCGGCACCATCTTCCATCACGAGGCACGGGACCTTGCCGAGCGGATTCGACGCATGAATATCCGTCTCCGGCGCCCACACGTTCTCGAGCTCCAGCTTGTAGTCGATCTTCTTTTCAGCCAGCACGATCCGCGCCTTGCGGACGTACGGGCTGCTGAGCGAACCGATTAATTTCATCATCTGCCTTTTTAAGGGAACCGCCGAGAGTATACGTTGTCGCCGATCATAACCGGCCAGCGTCGCGCGACAGAAAATCGCCCGAACGGCCTGTGGATGGTTTGCAACAACCGCCGCGCGGCCCTTCCAGGGCCGCTTCCCGCCCCCTCTCTCACGTACCGCGTCCCGCGGCGCTACAATCGCACGAATGAACGCGCCCCTCGATACCGCCATCGCCGTCGACGTCTACCGCCAGCGCCGTGAACGCGTGCTTGCCGCACTGCGTGCCGCCGGCGGCGGCGTCGCCATCGTCCCCACCGCGCCCGAAATGCCGCGCAACCGCGATACGGACTATCCGTACCGGTTCGACAGCTACTTCCACTACCTGACGGGCTTCAGCGAGCCGGATGCCGTCCTCGTGCTGAACGCGGCCGCGCCGCACGGCGCGCCAGAGTCGATCCTGTTCTGCCGCGGCAAGAATGCCGACCGCGAAATCTGGGAAGGCTTCCATTACGGGCCCGAAGCCGCGCGCGACGCGTTCGGCTTCGACGCGGCGTTCGCGGTCGACGTGATCGACACCGAGATGCCGCGCCTGCTCGCCGACGCGGGCACCGTGCACTACCGGTTCGGCGCATCGGCCGACTTCGACCGGCAGCTCGCGGGCTGGATCGACGCGGTGCGCACGCTGGCGCGCACGGGCGTCGCCGCGCCGGACGCGATGCTCGACCTCACGCCGCTGCTCGACGACATGCGGCTCGTGAAGGACGAGCACGAGCTCGCTATCATGATGCGCGCCGCGCACATCTCCGCGCTCGCGCACCGCCGTGCGATGCAGGCGTGCCGCCCCGGTATCCGCGAATACGAACTCGAGGCCGAGCTGCTGTATGTATTCCGCAAGCATGGCGCGCAGTCGCCCGCGTACGGCTCGATCGTCGCGGCCGGCGCGAACGCGTGCGTGCTGCACTACCCGGCCGGCAACGCGGCCGCGAAAGACGGCGACCTGATCCTGATCGACGCCGCGTGCGAACTCGACGGCTACGCGTCGGACATCACGCGCACGTTCCCGGCCAACGGGCGCTTCTCGCCTGCACAGCGCACGCTGTACGACATCGTGCTCGCCGCGCAGCAGGCCGCGATCGACGCGACCCGCGCCGGCGTGCCGTTCGAGGCGCCGCACGACGCCGCCGTGCGCGTGCTCGCGCAGGGGCTGCTCGACACCGGCATCATCCCGAAAACGCGCTTCTCGAACGTCGACGACGTGATCGCCGAGCGCGCGTACGCGCGCTTCTACATGCACCGCACCGGCCACTGGATCGGCATGGACGTGCACGATTGCGGCGACTACCGCGAGCGGCTCGGCGAGCGTGACGCCAACGGCGCGCTGCCTTGGCGCACGCTGAAAACCGGCATGACGCTGACGATCGAACCGGGCCTGTACGTGCGCGCCGCCGACGACGTGCCGCCCGAGTACTGGAACATCGGCATCCGCATCGAGGACGACGCGATCGTTCGCGAGCACGGCTGCGAGCTGATCACGCGCGGCGTGCCCGTCGCGGCGGACGAGATCGAAGCGCTGATGCGCGCGGGCGCATGACCGGCTATCGCCGACCGTTACCTCCGTTTCACGAATCAAGATGACGACCGCTTCCTCCCCGGCCACGCCGGCCTATGACCTCGCCATCGTCGGCGCGGGCCCCGTCGGGCTTGCGCTTGCCGGCTGGCTCGCGCGCCGCAGCGCGACGCAGCACGCATCGATCGCCCTGATCGATGCACGTGAACCGGCCGCGAGCGCGAACGACCCGCGCGCGATCGCCGTGTCGCACGGCAGCCGCGTGCTGCTCGACACCCTCGCGTGGCCCGCCGACGCGACGCCGATCGAACACATCCACGTCTCGCAGCGCGGCCATTTCGGCCGCACGCTGATCGACCGCGACGAGCACGACCTCGCCGCGCTCGGCTATGTCGTGCGCTACGGCTCGCTCATGCAGGCGCTCGCGGGCGCCGTGCGCGGCACGCGTGTCGACTGGCTCACGTCGACCACCGCGCGCGCGCCGCAACAGGACGCCGACGGCGTCACGCTGACGCTCGACGGCCCGCAAGGCGAGCGCACGCTGCGCGCACGTATCGCCATCAACGCCGAAGGCGGGCTGTTCCACGAACAGCAGGCCGATACGGCCAAGCATCGCCGCGACTACGGGCAGACCGCGCTCGTCGGCACGGTCACCGTATCGGCGCCGCGCCCGAACGTCGCGTGGGAACGCTTCACGCACGAAGGCCCGCTCGCGCTGCTGCCGCTCGGCGGGCCGCGCCAGGCCGAGTACGCGCTCGTCTGGTGCTGCGCGCCCGACGAGGCCGCGCGCCGTGCCGCGTTGCCCGACGACGCGTTCCTGCGCGAGCTCGACGCCGCGTTCGGCGAACGCATGGGCGCGTTCGTCGCGATCGCGGGCCGCGCGTCGTTCCCGCTCGGCCTGAACGCCGCGCAGACGCTCGTCAACGGCCGCGTCGCGATCGTCGGCAATGCCGCCCAAACCCTGCACCCCGTCGCAGGCCAGGGGCTCAACCTCGGGCTGCGCGATGCGCATACGCTCGTCGATACGCTGTCCGCGCAAGGCTTCGAAGCCACCGCGCTCGCCACCTTCAACGCGCGGCGCGCCCTCGACCGGCGCCTCACGATCGGCGCGACCGACACGCTGGCTCGCCTGTTCACGATCGACTCGGGCCCGCTCCCGCTGCTGCGCGGCGCCGCGCTCACCGCGCTCGAGTTCGTGCCGCCGCTCAAGAAGGTGATCGCGCGCCAGATGATGTTCGGCCAGCGCAACTGACGCGCGGCGCACACAGTCGCGCCACTCAAACCGGGTCAAATCGGCGGGGCATGGGAATACGGTAAAATACGCGTTTCCGTCTGCCCCTTCCCTGCCCGCGCCCGCCGCAGGCGGTGCCCTTGCGATGCCCGTTATCGGCCCTCACGTATTGCGTAACAACCTGTTCGTCGCCCCGATGGCCGGCGTCACGGATCGTCCGTTCCGCCAGCTCTGCAAGCGGCTGGGAGCCGGTTACGCCGTGTCCGAGATGGTCGCGTCCAACGCGCAGCTGTGGAAAAGCGCGAAGACGATGCGGCGCGCGAACCACGAAGGCGAGGTCGAGCCGATTGCGGTCCAGATCGCCGGCGCCGATCCGGCGATGATGGCCGAAGCGGCCCGCTACAACGTCGACAACGGCGCGCAGATCATCGACATCAACATGGGCTGCCCGGCCAAGAAGGTCTGCAACGTCGCGGCCGGCTCCGCGCTGCTGCAGAACGAGCCGCTCGTGCAGCGCATCGTCGAGGCCGTCGTCGCGGCCGTCGGCACGGGGCCCGATGCGGTGCCCGTTACGCTGAAGATCCGCACGGGCTGGGATCGCGAGCACAAGAACGCGATCACGGTCGCGCGCCTGGCCGAAGCCGCCGGCATCTCGATGCTCACCGTGCACGGCCGCACGCGCGCCGACCTGTACCGCGGCGACGCCGAATACGAAACCATCGCGGCCGTGAAGGCGGCGGTGCGGATTCCGGTGGTCGCGAACGGCGACATCACGTCGCCCGCGAAGGCGAAGGCCGTGCTCGACGCAACCGGCGCCGACGCCCTGATGGTCGGTCGTGCCGCGCAAGGTCGACCATGGCTGTTCCGCGAAATCGACCATTTCCTGCAAACCGGCGAGCTGCTGCCCCCGCCGCGGATCGACGAGATCCAGCACGTGATGAACGAACACCTGGAAGACCACTACGCTTTCTATGGTGAATTCACGGGAGTCCGTACTGCGCGCAAGCACATCGGCTGGTACACTCGCGGCCTTTCCGGTGCCAACGGGTTCCGGCACAGGATGAACACGCTCGATTCCACCCGCGAGCAGCTCGCCGCCGTCAATGCATTCTTCGAGGCGCAAAAGGCGCTGTCGGACCACCTCGTCTACGTCGATGACGAAGAGGAAAACGGCCAGGGCGAGTCGGACGACCATAACCAGTTAGCAGCATGAGCAAGCACAACATCGAACAATGTGTCCGCGAGAGCCTGGACGTGTATTTCCGGGATCTAGACGGCTCCAATCCGCACGACGTCTATGAAATGGTGATGTCCTGCGTCGAAAAGCCGATGCTCGAGGTCGTGCTCGTACAGGCAGGCGGCAACCAGTCGCTCGCCGCCGAGTACCTCGGCATCAATCGCAATACGCTGCGCAAGAAACTGCAGCAGCACGGCCTGCTGTAGGCGGCCGTCCCGTCCCCATTTCCCTGGCTATTGGTGGTTCCATCATGATCAAGCAAGCGCTCATTTCCGTTTCCGACAAGACCGGCATCGTCGACTTCGCGAAGTCGCTGTCCGACCTCGGCGTCAAGCTGCTGTCGACGGGCGGCACCGCGAAACTGCTCGCCGACGCGGGCCTGCCCGTTACCGAAGTGGCTGATTACACGGGCTTCCCGGAAATGCTCGATGGGCGCGTGAAGACGCTCCACCCGAAGGTGCACGGCGGCATCCTGGCTCGCCGCGACCTGCCCGAGCACATGCAGGCGCTGGAACAGCACGGCATCCCGACGATCGACCTGCTCGTCGTGAACCTGTACCCGTTCGTCGCGACGATCGCGAAGGACGACTGCACGCTCGCCGACGCGATCGAGAACATCGACATCGGCGGCCCGACGATGCTGCGCTCGGCCGCGAAGAACCACCGCGACGTGACGGTCGTCGTCGATCCGGCCGATTACGCGGTCGTGCTCGATGAAATGAAGGCGAACGGCAATGCGGTCGGCTATGCGACCAACTTCCGCCTCGCGACGAAGGTGTTCGCGCACACCGCGCAATACGACGGCGCGATCACGAACTACCTGACGAGCCTGACCGACGAGCTGAAGCACGCATCGCGCAGCGCGTACCCGGCGACGCTGAACATGGCGTTCGACAAGGTGCAGGACCTGCGCTACGGCGAGAACCCGCACCAGAGCGCCGCGTTCTACCGCGACCTCGCGACGCCGGCCGGCGCGCTGGCGAACTACCGCCAGCTGCAGGGCAAGGAACTGTCGTACAACAACATCGCCGATTCGGACGCGGCGTGGGAATGCGTGAAGACGTTCGACGCGCCGGCCTGCGTGATCATCAAGCATGCGAACCCGTGCGGCGTCGCGGTCGGCAACGATTCGGCCGACGCGTACGCGAAGGCGTTCCAGACGGATCCGACGTCGGCCTTCGGCGGCATCATCGCGTTCAACCGCGAAGTCGACGAAGCGGCCGCGCAAGCGGTTGCGAAGCAGTTCGTCGAAGTGCTGATCGCTCCGTCGTTCTCCGACGCCGCGAAGCAGGTGTTCGCCGCGAAGCAGAACGTGCGCCTGCTCGAAATCGCGCTAGGCGACGGCCATAACGCGTTCGACCTGAAGCGCGTGGGCGGCGGCCTGCTCGTGCAGTCGCTCGACTCGAAGAATGTGCAGCCGCACGAGCTGCGCGTCGTCACGAAGCGCCACCCGACGCCGAAGGAAATGGACGACCTGCTGTTCGCCTGGCGCGTCGCGAAGTACGTGAAGTCGAACGCGATCGTGTTCTGCGGCAACGGCATGACGCTCGGCGTCGGCGCAGGCCAGATGAGCCGTGTCGATTCCGCGCGCATCGCGAGCATCAAGGCACAGAACGCGGGCCTGACGCTGGCCGGTTCGGCCGTGGCATCGGATGCGTTCTTCCCGTTCCGCGACGGCCTCGACGTCGTCGTGGCGGCCGGCGCGACCTGCGTGATCCAGCCGGGGGGCTCGATGCGCGATGACGAAGTGATCGCTGCAGCCGACGAGCACAACATCGCGATGATCCTGACGGGCGTGCGCCACTTCCGTCACTGATCGCACGCGGCCCGCGCGGCCGCTGCACGACAACCCGGCGGCATCGAACCCGCCGGGTTTTTTATTGCGCGGCGCCCTCGCACGCGGCCGTGCGGCCAGCGCACCGCGCCATTCGTTGTAGTATCGCTGCATCAGGCTTCTCTCCTTACCCATGCGAATTCTCGGCATCGACCCCGGCCTGCGCGTCACCGGCTTCGGCATCATCGACGTCAGCGGCCACCGGCTCGCGTATGTTGCGAGCGGCGTGATCCGCACGCCGACCGCCGACCTGGCCACCCGGCTCGGTACGATCTTCCAGGGCGTATCGACCATCGTGCGCGAGCACGCACCCGACCAGGCCGCGATCGAAAAAGTGTTCGTCAACGTGAACCCGCAGTCGACGCTGCTGCTCGGCCAGGCGCGTGGCGCCGCGATCTGCGGCCTCGTCGCGGGCGGCCTGCCCGTGGCCGAATACACGGCGCTGCAGCTCAAGCAGGCGGTGGTCGGCTACGGCCGCGCGACCAAGACGCAGATGCAGGAAATGGTCACGCGGCTGCTCAACCTCTCCGGACAACCGGGCTCCGACGCGGCCGACGCGCTCGGCATGGCGATCTGCCACGCGCACGGCGGCAACACGCTCAGCGCGCTCGGCGGCCTCGCGCCCGCGCTCGCGAAGAAAGGGCTGCGCGTGCGGCGCGGGCGGCTGGTCGGCTGACACCGGCGCGCCCTCACGCGGCACGCCGGACCGGCCGCCGCGCCCGCGCGCGACGCACATGCGACGCGCATCGCCCCGGGCCGATGGCCGATCCCGTCGGCATTGCGCCGCGCGTGCGCTACACTCGCGCTTTCTTCCTCGTATCCCGCCATCCATGATCGGTCGCATCGCCGGCATCCTGCTCGAAAAGAACCCGCCTCACCTGCTCGTCGACTGCAACGGCGTCGGCTACGAAATCGACGTGCCGATGAGCACCTTCTACAACCTGCCGCAGACAGGCGAGCGCGTCGTGCTGCTCACGCAGCAGATCGTCCGCGAGGACGCGCATCTGCTGTACGGCTTCCTCACGCCGCAGGAGCGCACGACCTTCCGCGAGCTGCTGAAGATCACCGGCATCGGCGCGCGCATGGCGCTCGCCGTGCTGTCCGGCATGAGCGTGCAGGAACTCGCGCAGGCCGTGACGATGCAGGACGCCGCGCGCCTCACGCGCGTGCCCGGCATCGGCAAGAAGACGGCCGAGCGCCTGCTGCTCGAACTGAAGGGCAAGCTCGGCGCCGATCTCGGCGCGCTCGCCGGCGCCGCATCGCAGTCCGACCATGCGACCGACATCCTCAACGCGCTGCTTGCGCTCGGCTATTCCGAAAAAGAAGGCCTCGCCGCGATCAAGAACGTGCCGGCGGGCACCGGCGTATCAGAAGGCATCAAGCTCGCTTTGAAGGCGCTGTCGAAGGTGTAACGCCCGCATGACGCGCCGCCAGCCGGTGCGTTGAAGCCAGTGTCGCGCGGCCGCGCGGCGCTCGCCAGTCGGCCGTTCGGCCAGGTAGGCGGGACAGCGGCGCGCGGTACAATGGCCGCATGATTGAAACCGACAAACTCGCCACCGAGCAGCGGATCATCGCCGCCTCACCCGCCTCGTCGCACGAGGAGGTGTTCGAACGTGCGCTGCGGCCGCGCCAGCTCGACGACTACGTCGGCCAGGAAAAGGTGCGCGGGCAGCTCGAGATCTTCATCGAAGCCGCCAAGCGCCGCTCCGAGCCGCTCGACCACGTGCTGCTGTTCGGGCCGCCGGGCCTCGGCAAGACGACGCTCGCGCACATCATCGCGCGGGAGATGGGCGTGAACCTGCGCCAGACGTCGGGCCCCGTGCTCGAGCGCGCGGGCGATCTCGCGGCGCTGCTGACGAACCTCGAAGCGAACGACGTGCTGTTCATCGACGAGATCCACCGGCTGTCGCCGGTCGTCGAGGAAATCCTGTATCCGGCACTCGAGGATTACCAGATCGACATCATGATCGGCGAAGGCCCGGCCGCGCGCAGCGTGAAGCTCGACCTGCAGCCGTTCACGCTGGTCGGCGCCACCACCCGCGCCGGGATGCTGACCAACCCGCTGCGCGATCGTTTCGGGATCGTCGCGCGCCTCGAGTTCTACGACGCCGACCAGCTGTCGCGCATCGTGCGGCGCTCGGCGTCGCTGCTGAACGCGCAGATCGATCCGAACGGTGCGCTCGAAATCGCGAAGCGCGCGCGCGGCACGCCGCGGATCGCGAACCGGCTGCTGCGCCGCGTGCGCGATTTCGCGGAAGTGAAAGCCGACGGCCAGATCACCGCGGCCGTCGCCGATGCCGCGCTCGCGATGCTCGACGTCGATCCGGTCGGCTTCGACCTGATGGACCGCAAGCTGCTCGAGGCGATCCTGTACAAGTTCGACGGCGGCCCGGTCGGTATCGACAACCTCGCCGCGGCGATCGGCGAAGAGCGCGACACGATCGAGGACGTCCTCGAACCGTACCTGATCCAGCAGGGCTTCCTGCAGCGCACGCCGCGCGGTCGCGTCGCGACGCTGCTCACGTATCGCCACTTCGGGCTTTCCGTGCCCGACACCGGCCGCACCGAACGCGGCGAGTGGGATACCCCCGACGGGAAGTAACCCGTCGCCCGAGCCGCACCCGCCATGACGACACCGCCCAGCTCCCACCCTGCCGCACCCGCAAAGGGCCCGCGCTGGGCCGAGCCGATCCGCAAGCGGCTCGTGGCCGGCGTCACGCACCTGACAGCGGGCGGCGGCGGCCCGTCACTCGACCTCTCTTCGCCGCCGGGAGACCCGGGGCTGTTCGGCCCCGATGCCGTCTGCTGGCGCGTGCATGCCGACTTCACGTCGATGATGACGGGCGGCATCGCCGCGCTGCTGTTGCAGGCGCTCCACCCGCTGGCCCTCGCGGGCGTCTGGGATCACTCGTCGTTCCGCACCGACATCCTCGGCCGCCTGCGGCGCACCGCCACGTTCATCACGGGGACGACATTCGGCAGTCGCGCGGACGCACTTGCGCTGATCGAGCGCGTGAAATCGATCCACGCGCACATATCGGGCGCCGCGCCGGACGGTCGGCCATACCGCGCGGACGATCCGGCGCTGCTGACCTGGGTGCATGTCGCGGAAGTGTCGAGTTTCCTCGCCGCGCATCTGCGCTACGTGAATCCGGCGCTGCCGGGCGAGTTGCAGGACCGCTACTACGCCGAAACGGCATTGATCGCCGAATTGCTCGGCGCACATGAGGTGCCCCGTTCGCGTGCCGAGGTGGCCGCCTATCTCGCGCGCATGCAGCCCGCGCTCGAGGCCGGGCCGCGCACGTTCGACGTGATGTCCATCCTGCTGAACGTGCCGGTCGCGAAGCCCGCGCTGCGGCCGGCCGCGTCGCTGGTGATGCATGCGGGAATCGACCTGCTGCCGCCGTGGGCGCAGCGCATGCTCGGCGTATCGGCGTTCGCACCGCTGCGACGCGCGGTGGTCCGGCCCGGCATCCGGGTCGTCGCACCCGTGCTCCGCTGGGCGCTCGTGAACGGCGCGTCAAAACGTGCGCGCCGCCGCGCCACTGCGACACCGCCCGACGGCACCCCGCCCGCCTGACGATCCGCTTCCTCCTACCATTTCAATTTACTGTCAAATACCTGTGACAAGCTGACGGGCTTGCACCCGCGCACGGTTGCACGTGCCGTACGTCCCGCCTGTCCGTGACCCGCGCGGTGTCCCGCCAACCCGACCGACACCCGATGCCAGCGATGCCACGCCTGCCGATCCGTTTCGCCCTTGCCGCCAGCCTGTTCACCGTCTTCGCCCTCACCGCCTGCGGAGGCGACGATGTCGCCGCCGTCGCGCGTTCGGACGCACAAACGCCTTCCGGCGGCACCCCGACCACGCCGGCCCCGACGCCGCCCGCCACCGTCACGCCGCAACCGGGCAAGTGGAAGGCCGCTCGCGCGGGCGACCTGATCGACGTGACGCTCGGCGACCTCCACCCGACGCAGGGCGCAATCGGTTACGACCAGATCTACTACAAGCTCGGCCGCTACGAACTGCAGCCCGACAAGAAATTCGACGACTTCTGCGCGGACGAAGGGCTCGGCGGCGTCGCTTCGGGCGGCTACACAGCCAGGTCGACGCTGCGCGAGCCCGCGAGCTACACATGCGCGACGACCGACGCGAACGCCCGCGACCGCTCGGTGCTGAACCCGGTCGTGATCGGCCCGAACGGCGATGCGCTGTACTTGACCGACGGCCACCACGGCCTGTCGACCTACTACGAGACGCCCGACGGCGGCCCGACGCTGCACGTGCACGTCGTCGTCAAGGACAACCTCAGCGACTACTCGGGCGACGCGTTCTGGCAGCAGATGCAGAGCCGAGGCTATCTGCGCCTCAAGAACGGCGAAGGCAACGCAATCACGACCGCGCAACTGCCGACCGGGCTCGGCCTGAAGCTCGGGATGACGAACGACCGCTACCGCTCGCTCGTCTATTTCACGCGCGACATCGGTTACAGCAAGCCCGCACAAGCCACCGACTACCTCGAGTTCTACTGGGCCGACTGGCTGCGCGCGCAACCGGGCACGTTTGCGCTCGCCGGCTATGACCTGACGCGCGCCGGCACGACCGACCCGGATCCGGCGAAGGCCGACACGGGCTACCTGAACGCGATCTGGAATGCGTCGACGCGCATGGTCGCGGCCACGGACCCGGTGATCGGCGGCAAGACGGGCGCCGACCTCGGGCGCGCGGACGCGATCAACGGCGGGAAGAAGTACAACAAGGGAGAATTCGACAAGCTGCGCCAGCCGATCACGGCGGACAAGCCCGGCAAGATCGCGTACGCGCTCGACTACAAGACGCGCCACGCACTGCCGCAATAAGCCGCCAGCGCCGCGCAGGAAGAAAGCCCCGGCCGGCGACGCCGGACGGGGCTGCGGGCTCAGAGCACCTTGCGATACCCGTCGTCGTCGCTTGCGGCGTCCAGGTGCGACACGTCGGCCCACCGCACGATCTGCGCGCGGCCATCGACGTAATCGACGACGTTGATGCTCGTATTGAGCAGCGGATAGTTGCGCGGTGCCGACAGCTCGATGCCGTTCGCAAACCGGTACACACTGTCGAGCACGCCGCCATGTGCGACGCACGCGATCCGGCCGCCCGGATGCTCGGCCACGATCGGTTCGAGCGCATGCAGCACGCGGTGGTAGAACTCGCGCTGCGACTCGCCGCCTTCCGGCGCGAAGCCGGGGTCGCGCGTCTGCCAGGCCGCGTAGGCGTCGGGGAACAACGTCTCGATCTCGGCGCTGTCGTGCCCCTGAAACTGGCCGTACGAACGTTCGCGCAGCCCTTCTCGCAGCCGCGGCGAAAGCCCGAGCGCGTCGGCGAACGGCTGCGCGGTCTGCTGCGCGCGCATCAGGTCGCTCGAATAGATCGCGTCGAGCCGTGCGCCTTCACGCGCCTCACGCGCGAGCCGCACGGCAAGCCGCTGCGCCTGCTCGAGGCCCGTTTCGGCCAGCGGGATGTCGATATGACCCTGGATGCGCTTGATGCGATTCCAGGCCGTCTCGCCATGGCGGATGAAAAGAATCTGCGTGGTGGCCATCGCGGTGCGTCTCCGGGGAAGAATCAGGGCCGCACTTGCAGCCAGAATGTCACGGGGCCATCGTTGACGAGCGACACCTGCATGTCGGCGCCGAACTCGCCCGTCTCGACGACCGGATGGCGCGCACGCGCGGCCGCGACGAAATAGTCGAACAGCCGCGCGCCTTCGTCGGGCGGCGCGGCCGGCGTGAAGCTCGGACGCAGCCCGCTGTTGGTATCGGCCGCCAGCGTGAACTGCGACACGAGCAGCAGGCCGCCTGCGCGGCCCTCACCGTCGATATTCGACACCGGCAGGTTCATCTTGCCGGCGGCGTCGCTGAACACGCGATAGCCGAGCATCTTCGCGAGCAGCTTGTCGGCCGCTGCGTCGGTGTCGCCGCGCTCCGCGCAGACCAGCGCGAGCAGGCCCTCGCCGATCTCGCCGGTCGTGCGGTCGCCGACGCGCACGTCGGCGCGCTTCACGCGCTGGATCAGCGCGATCATGCGGTCAGCGTGACGCGTGCGAAGCGGCGCTTGCCGACCTGTACGACGAACTCGCCGGCTTCGACCTTCAGACCCTTGTCCGACACGGTCGCGCCATCGATCTTCACGCCGCCCTGCTCGATGTTGCGCAGTGCCTCGCTCGTCGACGGCACGAGGCCGGCCTGCTTCAACAGCTGGCCGATCGCCAGCGGCGCGCCCGCGAGCGTGACCGACGGAATGTCGTCCGGCACGCCGCCCTTCGCGCGGTGGTTGAAGTCCTCGAGCGCACGCTCGGCGTCGGCCTGCGAGTGGAAGCGTGCGACGATTTCCTGCGCGAGCAGCACCTTGAAGTCGCGCGGGTTGCGGCCGCCTTCGATCTCGCGCTTGAAGCCCGCGATCTCGTCCATCGGGCGGAACGACAGCAGCTCGAAGTAACGCCACATCAGCGTGTCCGAGATGCTCATCAGCTTGCCGAACATGTCGTTCGGATGCTCGCTGATGCCGACGTAGTTGCCCTTCGACTTCGACATCTTCTCGACGCCGTCGAGGCCTTCCAGCAGCGGCATCGTGAGAATGCACTGCTGTTCCTGGCCGTACTGCTTCTGCAGCTCGCGGCCGACCAGCAGGTTGAACTTCTGGTCGGTACCGCCGAGCTCGAGATCGGCGTTCAGCGCGACCGAGTCGTAGCCCTGCATCAGCGGGTACAGGAATTCGTGGATCGAGATCGGCACGCCGCCCTGGAAGCGCTTCGTGAAATCCTCGCGCTCGAGGATCCGCGCGACCGTGTAGCGCGACGCGAGCTTGATCATCCCGTCCGCGCCGAGCGGCATCGACCATTCGCTGTTGTAGCGGATTTCGGTCTTGTCGCGGTCGAGCACGAGCGCGGCCTGCTCGAAGTAGGTCTTCGCGTTCGATTCGATCTGCTCGCGCGTGAGCGGCGGGCGCGTCGCGTTGCGGCCCGACGGGTCGCCGATCAGCGACGTGAAATCGCCGATCAGGAAGATCACCGTGTGGCCGAGGTCCTGCAGCTGACGCATCTTGTTCAGCACGACCGTATGGCCGATGTGGATGTCAGGCGCGGTCGGGTCGAGGCCGAGCTTGATGCGAAGCGGCGTGCCCGTCGCCGCGCTGCGCGCGAGCTTCTGCGCGAACTCTTCCTCGACCAGCAGTTCGTCGACGCCGCGCTTCGTGACGGCGAGCGCATGCCGGACTTCGTCGGTGATCGGGAAAACGGGCTTGGAACTGGGTTCGGTGCTCATCGGTGCCAGGAAGAATGTCGCAAAGACAGGGATTTTCCCATAACTTGCGCGCCCATCGCTTAACGGCGCGTCACGTTGCGCGGATAATCGGGCGCAAGGCGCGCGGCACCGGCCCGCGCCGCACGATCCAGGAGAACCCAACGTGCCGCAACGACAGCCGCAACACGCCCATCCGGCCGACGGCATCTACTTCGGGCTGATGTCGGGAACCAGCATGGACGGCGTCGATGGCGTCGCCGTCCGTTTCGAGGCCGGCAAGGCGCCGATCGTGCTCGCGGAAGCGTTCGTCGGCTTCGCGCAATCGCTGCGCGACGCGCTGTTCGCACTGCAGCAACCCGGCGATGACGAAATCGACCGCGAGTCGCTCGCGGCGAACGCGCTGGTCACGCGCTATGCGGTGTGCTGCCACGAATTGCAGCGCACGGCCGGCCTGTCGCGCGACGAGATCCGCGCGATCGGCGTGCACGGCCAGACCGTGCGCCATCGCCCCGAGCGCGGCTATACACGCCAGATCAACAACCCGGCTCTGCTCGCCGAGCTGACCCAGGTGGACGTGATCGCCGATTTCCGCAGCCGCGACGTCGCGGCAGGCGGCCATGGCGCGCCGCTCGCGCCGGCCTTCCATGCCACGGTGTTCGGCGCACCGGGCGAGACGCGCGTCGTCTGCAATCTCGGCGGGATCAGCAACATCACGATCCTGCCCGGCGAAGGCGGCGACGTGCGCGGCTTCGACTGCGGCCCCGCGAATGCGCTGCTCGACGAATGGGCGACCCGCCATCTCGGCAAGCCATACGACGACGGCGGCAAGTTCGCCGCGCGCGGCACCGTCCATGCGCCGCTGCTCGACGCGCTGCTCGACGAGCCGTATTTCGCTGCACCACCGCCGAAAAGCACCGGGCGCGACCTGTTCAATCCCGCATGGCTCGACGCGAAGCTCGCCGCGTTCGCACAGGTCGCGCCAGAGGACGTGCAGGCGACCCTCGCCGCGCTCACCGCCGTGTCGGTCGCACGCGAGATCGCGCAGCACGCGGCGGGCTGCAAGGCCGTGTTCGTATGCGGCGGCGGCGCACGCAATCCGGTGCTGCTCGACGCGCTCCGGCATGCGCTGGACGCGGCCGGCGTGCCGGCCACGGTCGATACGACGGCCGCACTCGGCGTGCCGCCGCAGCAGGTCGAAGCGCTCGCATTCGCGTGGCTCGCGTACCGCTTCACCGCACGCCAGCCCGGCAATCTCGCGACGGTCACCGGGGCGGCCGGCAATCGCGTGCTCGGCGCGCTCTATCCACGCTGACGCGACGCCTGCCGCACGGCGGGCGCCGCATCGCCATTGCGCGCGGGCATTAAAAAACGGGGCATGAAGCCCCGTTTTTCATTCCGGCGAACCGGCGCGGATCTGCCGTGCGCTCAGACCGAGAACGACGAGCCGCACCCGCAGGTGGTGCTCGCGTTCGGGTTCTTGATCACGAACTGGGCGCCGTTGAGGTCGTCCTTGTAGTCGATCTCGGCGCCGACCAGGTACTGGTAGCTCATCGAGTCGATCAGGAGCTGGACGCCGTTCTTGTTCATCACGGTGTCGTCCTCGTTGACTTCCTCGTCGAACGTGAAGCCATACTGGAAGCCGGAGCAGCCGCCGCCCTGCACGAACACGCGCAGCTTCAGGTCGGGATTGCCCTCTTCGTCGATCAGTTGCTTGACCTTGTCGGCCGCGGCGTCGGTGAAGACGAACGGAACCGGCATTTCGGCCGTCGTTGCTGCGGATTCGGTAACAGCGTTCATTGCGAACTCTCCAAAAAGCTTTAGCCGCTATTGTAGGGCCGATCAGAAGATCGTGCTGATGTCCATGAAATCAATAGGTTCTTGTCGATTTCATCAAACGCACCCGCGCGAGCCGCGGCGGCACGCGCCTGAAAACGGACATAAAAAAACCGCCAGCGCGAACGCTGGCGGTTTTTCCGGCGGACGCCGCCCGGGAGCGGCGAGGCCATGAAGCGGAATTAACGCTTCGAGAACTGCTTGGCGCGGCGTGCCTTGCGCAGACCGACCTTCTTACGCTCGACTTCACGTGCATCGCGCGTGACGAAGCCTGCGTTCGACAGCGACGGCTTCAGCGTCGCATCGTAGTCGATCAGTGCACGGGTGATGCCGTGACGCACTGCACCTGCCTGACCCGTTTCGCCGCCGCCGTTGACGTTGACCTTGATGTCGAACGTCTGGCCGTGGTTCGTGAGTTCCAGCGGTTGACGCACGATCATCAGCGACGTTTCGCGCGAGAAGTAGTCAGCGATGGGCTTGCCGTTGACGATGATGTCGCCCTTGCCAGCCTTGATGAAGACACGTGCGACTGCGCTCTTGCGGCGGCCCGTACCGTAGTTCCAGTTACCGATCATGTGGGCTCCCCTTAGATCTCGAGCGCTTTCGGCTGTTGAGCCGAGTGCGGATGCGTCGCTTCAGCGTAGACCTTCAGCTTCTTGATCATTGCGTAGCCGAGCGGACCCTTCGGCAGCATGCCCTTGACCGCTTTCTCGAGCGCGCGGCCCGGGAAGCGTTCTTGCATCTTGCCGAACGTCGTTTCATAGATACCGCCCGGGTAACCCGAGTGACGGTAGTACTTCTTGTCCAGAGTCTTGTTGCCCGTGACCTTCAACTTGCTTGCGTTGATGATGATGATGAAATCACCAGTGTCGACGTGCGGGGTGAACTCAGGCTTGTGCTTGCCGCGCAGACGGCGTGCCACTTCGCTGGCAACACGGCCGAGAACCTTATCCGTCGCGTCAATCACGTACCATTCGCGCGTCACCTCATGGGCTTTTGCGGAAAACGTCTTCATGATCGATCCAAAAAAATTGCTTTGCCCGATGTGTTCTTCCTGCTTGTCTGTGTGCGCTTCGAGGCGCGGTGCAGGCTCTCCCTGTTCTTTTTCCGTGGGCATGAATGCGGAAAAGCCCTGAATTATAAAGGAAATACGGCAACGCGGTCAAAGGGAATCCGCTCCCCGTGCCCAAGGCGGCCGAAATGGGCCAAAATCCGTTCGTGCCCCGACAAGCCAGGCGAACCGAGCGCCCGGGGAGGCACCCATCGACGCGCGGCACATGACCTTCCCGCGCCAGACCGGCCGAATACGGAAAACAACAAACAAGCATGATGAATCAACGATTTACGCCCTTCCTTGCGGCCGCACTGCTGGCCGCCGCGGCGCCTGCCGTCGCCGCCCGCGCCGACTGCGAAGCCAAGCTCGACGCACTCGATACGCGCATTGCCGAAGCCCGCGCCGCCCATGCCGAGGATCGCGTCGCCCGCCTGCGCGCAGTGCGCGAACGCGTCCGCCACTTCTGCGCACGCGGGGGCCATGCGTCGGCCGTCCACGCGCCGGCACCTGAAGCACGCTCGCCCGGCACGCCGCGCGGCGCGACATCTCAGCCGGCCGCAAAGCAGCCGGTGTAACGATGCCGAGGCGCGCAAGCCGCGCGCCGATGCTTGCATGGGACGAAAAAAAGCCCGAACGGCTGGTTCGGGCTTAATCCACCATAGGAGGAGGGTGGAGGAGACATTCGGAGGTTGCCGCAGCGCGACAACCAATGAGGCTCATTATACGAACGCGCCGCCGACTTCACAAGAAAATTTGCATTACGAAATCAAACACCATAATGCGGAATTTCTCGTGGCGCGTTTGAAAAATGCGTTTTCCTATTTAAAATCAATCGCTTGATCCAACCCATCAGGTTCAGCAACCGCCCTTTTCTAGAGCAAAACCCCTAAATGCGAGAGGGAATTGGCCGTCCGGCGCGCCACGCGCGAGGCGCCGGCATTGCGCGTCGTGCGGCGCATCAGCCGACCGTTGCGCAGCGGGCTACAATGCCGGATCGAACCCGAATCAGGCAACGCTGGAGTGCAAGCATGGAATGCAAAGTAAGCTGGATGGGCCAGGACGGCATGGCGTTTTCCGCCGAGACCGGCAGCGGCCACCTCGTTACGATGGATGGCGCGCCCGAAGGCGGCGGCCACAACCTGGCGCCGCGCCCGATGGAAATGGTGCTGCTCGGCACCGGCGGCTGCACGGCCTATGACGTCGTGCTGATCCTGAAGAAGAGCCGCCAGGAAGTCAGCGGCTGCTCGGTCACGCTGAAGGCCGAGCGCGCAAGTGAAGACCCGAAGGTGTTCACGAAGGTGCACTTCCACTTCACCGTCACCGGGCGCAACCTGAACCCGTCCACGGTCGAGCGCGCGATCAACCTGTCGCACGACAAGTATTGCTCCGCGTCGATCATGATCGCGAAGACGGCGGAACTCACGCACTCGTTCGACATCGTCGCCGCCTGAGCGCGCGGCGAGCGCGCACGAAAAAGGCCGGCGCTCCATGGGGAGACGCCGGCCCTTTCACATTCGAACGGCAAAGCAGGCCGATAAGCCGGATTCTGTGCACGCCGCGCGCCGAAGCACGCAACGCGTGGCAGCCATTCCTCTAGGCGCGCCATTGCTGACGCGCTCAAGCTTCCTACCCGCAGACGAGACGGGGGCCCCGTCCTGCATCCGAAAATGCGCGCCTGCCTACTTGGAATTGCTCCGGGTGGAGGTTACCGTGCCGGCGAACGTCGCCGTCGCCGCGGTGCGCTCTTACCGCACCGTTTCACCCTTACCTGATCCCGGCTTGCGCCGGGCCATCGGCGGTTTGCTTTCTGTTGCCCTGTTCCGCGTGTCGCCACGGATGGCCGTTAGCCATCACCCTGCCCTGTGGAGTCCGGACTTTCCTCGCCCCCGCGCGCCCGAAGGCGGCGAGGCCGCGACTGCCTAGCCTGCTTTGCGACGCGCATTCTAGCACTGCGCGCCGCCGCCGGCAGCACGCGAGCGGCGGCCGCTGCAAAACACGGCCGGATCGGCGTAGAACGCGGCCTCGGCATTCGCGTCGCGCCAACCCGGCACGCCGAGCCCCGGGAGCGATGCGAACGCGCGGCCCGTCAGTGTGCGCGCCGCGCGCTCGGCCGCAACGCGCGGGCCGACATCCGCGATGCGTTGCGCATCGGACCACGAAAATAGTCGGCACTCACTTCGATGCCACACGTGTGTGCGGCGGCATGAAGGTCACGCCAGTTTCCAGCCGATCGTCTCGCCGCCGCGCAGCGGCACGACGGGCGTATCGCCCGCGAAGATCTCGCGCGGCAGTTCCCATGCCTCGCGACGCAGCGTGACCGTCTCGGCGCTGCGCGGCAGCCCATAGAAATCGGCACCGAAGAAGCTCGCGAAGCCTTCCAGCTTGTCGAGCGCGCCGGCGTGATCGAACGCTTCCGCATACAGTTCGAGCGCGTGCAGCGCCGTGTAGCAGCCCGCGCAGCCGCACGCGGCTTCCTTCGCGTCGCGCGCATGCGGCGCGCTGTCGGTACCGAGGAAGAAGCGCGGGTTGCCCGACGTCGCGGCCTCGACCAACGCGACGCGATGCGTCTCGCGCTTCAGCACCGGCAGGCAGTAGTAATGCGGGCGAATCCCGCCGACGAACAGCGCGTTGCGGTTGTACAGCAGGTGATGCGCGGTGATCGTCGCGCCGAGCAGGCCGGGCGCCGCGTCCGCGTCGCGCACGTAGTCGGCCGCGTCCTTCGTCGTGATGTGCTCGAACACGACCTTCAGGCCCGGGAAATCGCGGCGCAGCGGCGTCATCACGCGGTCGATGAAGACCTTCTCGCGGTCGAACAAGTCGATCGACGCATCGGTCACCTCGCCGTGCACGAGCAACGGCATGCCGGTTTCCTGCATCGCCTCGAGCGTCTTCGCACACTTCGCGAGATCGGTGACGCCGTGGTCGGAATTCGTCGTAGCGCCTGCCGGATACAGCTTCACGCCGTGCACGAAGCCGCTTTCGCGCGCGCGGCGGATCTCGTCCGGCGGCGTGTTGTCGGTCAGGTACAGCGTCATCAGCGGTTCGAACGTCATCCCGGCCGGCAGCGCGGCGAGAATGCGCTCGCGATAGGCCTGCGCCTGCGCGGTGGTCGTCACCGGCGGCTTCAGGTTCGGCATGACGATTGCGCGACCGAACTGGCGTGCGGTGTGCGGCAGCACGGCGGCCAGCATGTCGCCGTCTCGCAGGTGCAGGTGCCAGTCGTCGGGACGGGCGAGCGAAAGCGTCGCCGGGGAGGAAGCGTTCGAGGCAGTCATAGGAGGCGTCGTGAGGAACGGTCGGGCCATCGGCGGGGCCGGATCGCGCGTGCGCGGGCCGACTGACGGCAAACCGCAACACGGGGCCTTCGGCCGGCGGAATCCGCTTTTTACCGCTCAGGGCTCGGTGATATGCTAGAAGCCGCATTGTACCGGGGTTCGCCCGGTTCGTTACCCCCCGCCTCAGCCTGCTGCCCCAAGTAAAATGTGCCAACTCTTAGGAATGAACTGCGCCGCGCCGACGGACGTCACATTCTCCTTCACAGGTTTCGCGGCCCGGGGCGGGCTCACCGATCACCATGCCGACGGCTGGGGCATCGCGTTCTTCGAAGATAAAGCCTGCCGCCTGTTCATCGATCACCAGGCCTCGGCCACGTCGCCGATCGCCGAAATGGTGAAGCGCTACCCGATCAAGTCCAAGAACACGATCGCGCACATCCGCAAGGCGACGCAAGGCCACATCCTGCTCGAGAACAGCCATCCGTTCATGCGCGAGCTGTGGGGCCGGCACTGGATCTTCGCGCACAACGGCGACCTGCAGGACTACGCACCGGACATGGACGGCAGCGTCTACCATCCGGTCGGCACGACCGACAGCGAACAGGCGTTCTGCGTGCTGATGCAGGGGCTGCGCGAAGCGTTCCCCGGCGCGCAGCCGCCGTTGCCCGAATTGTTCGAGCGCGTCGGCGAGCTGACGCGCGGCATCACCGATCACGGCGTGTTCAACTTCCTGATGTCGAACGGCCAGGCGCTGTTCGCGCATTGCTCGACGCGGCTGCACTACCTCGTGCGGCGCTGGCCGTTCTCGACGGCGCACCTCGTCGACGAAGACCTGTCGATCGACTTCGCGAAATACACGACGCCCGAGGATCGGGTCGCCGTGATCGCGACACAGCCGCTCACCGACAACGAGGTCTGGACCGCGTTCGAACCGGGCGAGCTGATCATGTTCCAGTGCGGCGACGTCGCCGCGCGGATGCGGATCCCGGTGCCCGAACGCGTGCTAGAAAAGCTGCGCAATCCGGCGCTCGACGCATCGGCGTCGGCACCGCGCGGCGCCCGCGAGGCGCTCGCCACTGCCGCCGAAGTCGATTCCGACGACGCGATCGACTTCTGAGCCCGGCACGCCCGCGCCCTCTTCCCTTCACCTTTTCGCCGCTGCGCGGCAAGTCGATGGCCCGCCGCGTCCGATCGCGGCGGTGGCTTCTCGCGCGCAGGCGAGACAGCAACGCTTGCCGTCGGAGCAAATGGCCCACCCCGGCACCGGCCTCGCTTCATCCGGATCACAGTCCGGTATATCGAAGCGACGCCGCACGACATTTGCCCGATTTGATTTATTTTCAAACGAAAATAATCAAAAGACAGAAAACAAAACACGGCGCCCAGTCCGCCCATAATCCCGGGAACCGCATTTTAACGCGCCAATCCGGCACAAACCGTACGCCACACCACCGATCCAGCAATCGCGTCCTCGCATCGCTCAAGCCCGCCGAATCCTTATCCATCAAGGCTTTCAGTTCGACTCATCACATAACCAAAAAATACCCGGTGAAAACGGCATGATTGCCGCATTTGTTAGCTTCCCGACAATCAACCACCGGCCCGATCAATAGACTCCGCCCATCCTCGGTGTAACGAATTGCGATTGGCAGAGAAAGGCCACGGCCGCCGCACCCCATTCACGCCATTCTCCACCGCGGAATGCGATTTCACTGCGCCGCGGTGAAAACCACATCAAAACAAGAGAGAGGGGCTTGTCGTGAATCACTCATTTCGATCGATATGGAGCGAGACCACCGGCTGCTGGGTCGCGGTTGCGGAAACGGCACGGGCGCGCGGCAAACGTTCGGGTAGCTCATCCCGCGCGCGCCGCCGCGCCGCACACGCGACAACGCGCCGGATCTCGCTTCGCATCGCGGCAGTCGGCGCCGCGCTGGCCGCGCTGTCGGCCAGCTCCGCGTACGCCTCGACGTGCGGCAGCGGCGCGGCCGTCGCGAGCGGCGGCACCTGCGCGCTCGGCAGTTTCAGCCCGACCGTCAACGACAACCTGGTCGGCGCCACGACCGTATCGGGCGGTGATCGGGTCAGCCTGACCGGCGCATGGACCGGCGCGACCGGCGACATGGGCTACACGCCGATGCCGCTCGGCAACACGTCCATCATTTCGGGCAACCCGAATCAGCCGCTGGTGACGCTCGGCGGCAAGACGCAAAGCGTCGGCACCCCCGATTCGATCACGGGCGGCCGCACGTCGGTCGCCACCTACGATTCGTCCGCGTTCACCTCGTCGGTCGCAGGCTCGACCGTCGTGCAGGTCTACCACGACGTGAACGGCAACCAGTACGTGAACACGCGGATCGGCACGGTCGAGAACTCGGGCGGCACGCTCGACGTATCGATCGGCAACCCGGCGAACGCGCCCGCGGCGGCCGGCAACGTCATGACGATCGCGGCCAAGCAGACCGACCTCACCTACGCGGACGGCACCGGCTCGGCACCGAGCGTCATCAACTGGAATTCGCGGAACCAGATCTGGTTCATCACCGGCGACTATCTCGCGAGCGGCGGCCCCGTCGGCAGCGTCCAGCTCGACGTGCCGACCTACGCGGGCACCTTCACCGCGTTCGACGGCAGCACGTGGACCGTCACCGACGCCGCGTCGCTCGCCGCATACAACAACTTTCTCGTGCGCTCGGTCGAGAACGGCGCGCTCGGCTCGCAGGCCGCCTACGACAACGCGTTCGGCCAGGCCGTGACGCTCTCCCCGCAGACCTTCGAGTATGCGAACGACGTGTCGCCCGGCGACAAGAACGCGCTGCCCAGAAACTACCCGTCCGCGATGCACGGCACGGGCGCGAACGCGACGCTGCACATCGGCAAGGACGGCCAGATCGACTTCCGCGGCTCCAACACGATCGATGCGAGCGCCGCCGTCATCGCGGAGAACGGCGCGCACTTCATCAACGACGGGCGCCTGTCGGGCGACTTTACGCTGGTGCGCCTGCTGAGCGGCGCGAGCGGCGTCAACAACGGTTCGATTTCGTCCGGCTATACGATCGGCGACAACGTCAGCACGGGCGGCGCCGCGCGGCCCGACAACTTCGGCCTCGACACGTACGTCGAAGGCAGCGGCGTGTACGCAAACGGCGCGGGCACCACGTTCGTCAACAACGGCGTGATGAACGTCGGCGCATGGGATCTCATCCGCAACCGGCTCGACCTGCAGAACTACGCGGTGGCCGCGACCGACGGCGCGAGCGCATCGAACGCCGGCACGATCAACGTCGGCGTCAACGCGACGACGCTCGACAGCCAGGTGATCGGCGGCCTCGTCGCCGGCGGCAGCTTCACGAACGAAGCCGGCGGCACGATCTACCTCGGCCGCGCAGCCCAGTACGATGCCGGCGCGCCGGAAGCCGTAAACGACGTCGCGCTGTCCGCGCACGCGTACGGCATCCTGCTCGGGGCGTCGGGCACCGCGAGCAACCTCGGCACGATCGTGATCGGCTCGCAGACGCAGAACGGCGCCGCGCTGGCGAGCATCGGCTCGTCGTCCGGCACGCTGAACAACGCGGGCGCGATCGTCGTCAACGGTGCGGCGTCCGGCACGCCGCTCGCCAACGTCGGCATGCTCGCCGCAAACACGGCCGCGACCGTGACCAACACCGGCACCATCACGCTGAATGGCGTCAACGGCATCGGCATCATGGTCGTCGGAACCGGCACGACCGCGACGGCCGCGACCTCGACCGGCACGATCAACGTGGCCGGCGGCCTCGATCCCGCCTCGGGCACGCGCAACTACGGCGTGTGGGCCGAGGGGCCGCTCGCGAAAGCCACGCTCGACGGTGCGCTCAACCTGACGGGCGCCGGCGCGATCGGCGTGCATGCACGTTCGGGCGCGACGATCGACGTCGGCGCCAATGCCGTGCCCGCGTTCATGTCGGGCACCAACCAGATCGGCTTCTATGCCTATGGCGCGGGCTCGAAGATCAACGTTGCCGCGCAGCACGTCAGCGTCGACACCGACGATTCGACGCTGTTCCGCGTCGCGGGCGGCGCGGCCTACACAGGCACGTCGATGGCCGGCGCGCTGACGACCGACGTCAACGGCCAGCGCGCGCACGGCGTGCTCGCGACCGACACCGGCACCGTGCTGTCGACCGGCAACGCAACCTACAACGTCAACGGCGCGAACGGCATCGCGATCGCGGTCGAAGGCGGCGCGCAAGGCACGATCGACGCGGGCGCGACGATCAACCTGAACGCGGCCGGTGCGATCGCCGGCGTCGTCGACGGCCAGGCGCACGACCTCGCCGGCGCCAATGCCGGCGCACCGGTCGCGACGACACTGACCAACCACGCCGCCGTCACGTCATCGACGGCCGGCGTGACGGGCTTCGTCGCACAAAACCTCGGCACGCTCGAGAATCGCGACACCGTGCTGCTGACGGGTGCCGGCTCGACGGGCGTCGCGATCGGCACGCTCGGCACCGTGAACAACATGTCGACGATCCGCGTCTCCGACGGCACCGGCGCGCTCGTCCAGGGCGCGTCGGCGACGCTCGCCAACGCAGGTTCGATCGAGGCTGACGATGGCATCGCCGGCGTCCACCTGACGGGCACCGGCGCATCGGTCGCGCTGTCGGGCGCCGGCACCGTGATCGCGAACGGCAGCGCCGACGGCGTGCTGATCGACTCGACCGTGACGGGCGGCGGGCTCGCGGCCGGCGCGACGTCGATCGCGGCCGGCGGCTCGGGCAAGGGGATCGACAACCAGGGCACGAACGCAACGATCGCGCTGTCCGGCACGCGGATCGGCACGACCGGCGGCGGGGCCGACGGCCTGTCGTCGACGGGCGCCGGCGCACGCATCGCGGCCGATGCGGCGACCGTCGTCAGCACCACCGGCGACAACGCGCGCGGCTTCTTCGTGTCGGGCGCGGATTCGACGCTGGCGGCCAACGGCACGACCGTCGCGACGACCGGCGCGGGTTCGGCCGCGATCGTGACGACCGGCGGCGCGACCGCACTGCTGTCGGGTGCGAAGATCACCACGGCCGGCACGACGGCCGACGGCCTCGTCGCGCAGAACGGCGGCGCCATCGGCGATACGGGCTCGACGGTCGCCAGCGCCACCGGCAACGGCGCAACCGCCGACAGCGGCGGCGTGCTCGCGTTGACCGGCACGACGCTCAAGGGCGCCACGGCCGGCGTACTGGCGTCCGATACGCTCGCAAACGGCGCGACGAGCTCGGTACTCGTCGACGGCGGCAGCGTCACGTCCGCCACCGGGCCGGCCTTCGCCGTGCGCGGCGGCACGGCCGACATCGCCGTGCGCAACGGCACGGTCGTGACGGCCGGCAATGGCACGTTGCTCGACCTGTCGAACGGCAGCAACGCCACCTTCACCGCATCGGCCGTGAACCTCACCGGCGACATCGTCTCCGACGCATCGAGCACCGGCAACGTGTTCCTCGCGAACGGCACGACGCTGACCGGCAAGATCGATCCGGTCGCGCTGACCGTCGACAACACCAGCACGTGGCGCATGACGGGCAGCTCCGTGCTGAGCAGCCTGAACAACGCGGGCCTCGTCGCATTCGCCGCACCGACCGGTTCGCCGACGCTCGCGGGCAGCTACAAGACGCTGACGACCGGCAGCTACGTCGGCAACGGCGGCACGATCGCGCTCAACACGTTCCTCGGCGCCGACGCGTCGCCGACCGATCGGGTGATCGTGAATGGCGGCACCGCGAGCGGCACGACGGGCCTGAAAATCGCCAACACGGCCGGCACCGGCGCGCAGACGAAGGGCGACGGGATTCCGGTGGTCGTCACGGCCAACGGCGGCACGACCACCGCATCGGCATTCCAGCTCGCGGGCCCCGTGCAGGCGGGTGCGTACGAATACCGGCTCTATCGCGGCGGGCAAGGCGACGCGAACGGCTGGTACCTGCGCTCGCAACTCGACCCCTCGGACCCCGGCAACCCGATCCACCCGTCCGGCAGCGGTGACGGGGGCAACACCGGGAACGGCAACAACGGCGGCCCGCTCGCGTATCGCCCCGGTGTCTCGGGCTATGCACTCACGCCGCTGCTCAACGCCGACTACGGCTTCTCGACGCTCGGCAAGCTGCACGAACGTGTCGGCGACATCACCAACCTCGAAAAGCAGCAGCCCGGCAATCGCGACGGCGTGTGGGGGCGCATCGGCGGCCAGAGTCTCGACGCGAATGCGGGCCGCTTCGCGGCCGACGAGCGCACGTTCTTCGCGCAGTTCGGCAAGGACTGGACACTCGACCAGGCCCCGAACGGCGGCGGCAGCACGCATGCGGGCGTGACGGCCAGCATCGGCGTATCGAACGCAAGCTTCAGCGATATGGCGCGCGCCGATACGGCCAACCTGTCGACGTCGACGGGCTCGGTCGAAATGCACGCGCAGAGCATCGGCGGCTACTGGACGAAGTATCTGTCGGACGGCACGTACTTCGACAGCGTCGGGCAGGTCACGCACTACGGCAACCGCTATCGCGACAGCTACGGCAACGAGGCGTCGCAGAACGGCTTCGGCATCGCGCTGTCGCAGGAAGTCGGCAAGCCGTTCGCGATCGGCGCGCTGCCGGTCGCGGTCGAGCCTCAGGCGCAGCTGATGTATCAGTACCTGAAGCTGAACGGGTTCAACGACAACGTGTCGGCGGTATCGGGCACGACGACGAACGCGCTGCGCGGCCGCGTCGGCGTGCGCATCTTCCGGCCGAACCTCCAGTCGGATTCGGGCAGCGGTGCCGCCACGCCGTACTTCACGGCCGACGTGCTGCACGACTTCCTGTCGCCGGGCCAGACCGTCGTCGGCGGCACACCGTTCGCCACGCATCTCGGCCGCACGTGGTACGAGCTCGGCGTCGGCGTGACCGCGGGCTTCGGCAAGTCGGGCGAGCTTTACGCGAACGCGAAGATCGCGCGCAACATCGGCGGCGATTACCGGCGCGGCATCGTCGGGCAGGTCGGCTACCGCTACAGCTGGTAACGCCTGCTGGCGGCGGACGAAAAAAAACCGCCCGGCGCTCGGCCGGGCGGTTTTCGTATCGGCGCGCATGCGGCGCCGACGCGCGCGAACGCTCAGTGCAGGATCTTCGCGAGGAAGTCCTTCGCGCGTTCCGATTTCGGATTCGAGAAGAAATCGTCCTTGCGGTCGTCCTCGACGATCGCACCCTTGTCCATGAAGATCACGCGATGGGCGACCTTCTTCGCGAAGCCCATCTCGTGCGTGACGACCATCATCGTCATCCCTTCCTGCGCGAGTTCGACCATCACGTCGAGCACTTCGTTGATCATCTCGGGGTCGAGCGCGGACGTCGGCTCGTCGAACAGCATCGCGATCGGATCCATCGACAGCGCGCGCGCGATCGCGACACGCTGCTGCTGGCCGCCCGACAGCTGGCCCGGGAACTTGTGCGCATGCGCCTTCAGGCCGACGCGATCGAGCAGCTTCATGCCCTTCTCGTTCGCCTCGTCCTTGCCGCGGCCGAGCACCTTGACCTGCGCGAGCGTCAGGTTCTCGGTGATCGACAGGTGCGGGAACAGCTCGAAATGCTGGAACACCATCCCGACCTTCGAGCGCAGCTTCGACAGGTTCGTCTTCTTGTCGCCGACCGACTGGCCGTTCACGAGGATCTCGCCCTGCTGGAACGGCTCGAGGCCGTTCACGGTCTTGATCAGCGTGGATTTACCCGAACCCGACGGGCCGCACACGACGACCACTTCGCCCTTCTTGACCTCGGTCGTGCAGTCGGTGAGGACCTGAAACTGGCCGTACCACTTGGAAACGTTCTTGATGGAAATCATCGTGTGACCTTTTTCTGGAGACTCTTGACGAGGACAGACGCCAACGAGCAAATCACGAAATAGCATGCGCCGGCGAACAGGACCATCTCGACGGTCGTGCCGTCGCGATCGCCGATGTTGGCGGCCGTGCGGAAGAAGTCCGCGAGACTGATCACGTACACGAGCGACGTATCCTGGAACAGGACGATCGCCTGCGTGAGCAGCAGCGGCACCATCGCGCGGAACGCCTGCGGCAGGATCACGAGGCGCATCGCCTGCGCGTAGTTCATGCCGAGCGCGAACGCGGCGTTCACCTGCCCGCGCGGCACCGCCTGGATGCCGGCGCGGATGATCTCGGAATAATACGCGGCTTCGAACAGCGAGAACGCGACCATCGCCGAGGCGAGACGGATGTCGATCGTCGGCGACAACCCGAGCACGCCCTGCAGCAGCTGCGGCACGATCAGGAAGAACCACAGCAGCACCATCACGAGCGGGATCGAGCGGAACACCGTCACGTAGCCCTGCGCGAACCACGCGAGCGGCTTCACGCCCGACAGCCGCATCAGCGCCAGCAGCGTGCCCCAGACGATCCCGACCACGATCGCGATCAGCGTGATCTGGAACGTGACGAGGGCCCCCGTCCACAGCGTCGGCAGCGCGCCGGGAATACTACTCCAGTCGAACTGATGCATCACTTGCCTCCGATATAGCCGGGCAGCCGCGTACGGCCTTCGATCCAGCGCATGAACGCCATCACGACGAGGTTGATGATCACGTACGCGAGCGTCACCGCGATGAACGATTCATAGGTCTGCGCGGTGTAGTCGACGAGCTGGCGCGCTTGCGCGGACAGGTCGAGCAGGCCGATCGTCGACGCGACGGCGGAGTTCTTGAAGATGTTCAGGAATTCCGACGTGAGCGGCGGCACGATGATCCGGTACGCAACGGGCAGCAGCACGTAGCGGTACGTCTGCCATTGCGTGAAGCCCATCGCGAGGCCGGCGGCGCGCTGGCCCTTCGGCAGCGCGTTGATCCCCGAGCGCACCTGTTCGCACACGCGCGCGCCCGTGAACAGGCCGAGACAGATGATCGACGCGGTAAAGAACTGCGTGGTGGGCGGCAACTGCTTGATCCAGGTGCCGATCGACGCAGGCAGCAGCTCCGGTATCACGAGATACCAGACGAAGAACTGCACGATCAGCGGAATGTTCCGGAAGATCGACACGTACACGGTGCCGATCGCGGACAGCCATTTGTTCGGCACCGTGCGCAGCACGCCGAACAGCGAACCGACGATCAGCGCGATGACCCACGCGACGAGCGACACTTCGATGGTCACCCAGAAGCCGGACATCAGCCATCCGAAATAAGTCGTCGGCTCGCCGGTCGACACGGGGCTCAGGAAGATGCCCCAGTTCCAGTGGTAAGACATGGGCAAGACTCCAGCAAAAAGAGACGGAAGAAGCGGGGCCTCTTCCGTCTCATTAGCGTCATTTCTGCATCAACGGCCGTGTGCTCAGTCGAGCGCCTTGTCGTTCGGGTTCGCGTACAGCTTCTTCATCGAATCGGACAGCGGGAAGTTCAGGTTCAGCCCCTTCGGCGGGATCGGGTTCTCGAACCACTTCGCGTAGATCTTCGCGGCTTCGCCCGACTTCTCGACTTGCGAGATCGCGTCGTCGACGACCTTCTTGAAGTCCGCATCGCCCTTGCGCATCATGCAGCCGTACGCCTCTTCCGATTGCGGCGTGCCGACGATCACCCAGTCGCCCGGCTGCTTCGCCTTCGCGCGTTCGCCCGCGAGCAGCGCGTCATCCATCATGAACGCGACCGCGCGGCCTGACTCCAGCGTATTGAACGAATCGCCGTGATCCTTCGCGCTGATGATGCTCATGCCCATCTGCTTGTCGTTGTTCATCTTGCGCAGCAGGCGCTCGGACGTCGTGCCGGCGGTGGTCACGACCGTCTTGCCCTTCAGGTCGGCGAAATCCTTGACGCCCGAATCCTTCTTCGTCATCAGGCGCGTGCCGATCACGAAGATCGTGTCGGAGAACGCGGCCTGCTGCTGGCGCTCGGTGTTGTTGGTCGTCGAGCCGCACTCGATGTCGACCGTGCCGTTCTGCACGAGCGGAATGCGGTTCTGCGACGTGACCGGGATGTTCTTCACCTGCAGGTTCGGCAGGTTCAGCTTCTTCTTCACCGCGTCGACCACCTTCATCTGGAAGTCGCGCGAATAACCGACCACCTGCTGCTTTTCGTCGTAGTAGGAGAACGGAATCGACGACTCGCGGTGTCCCAGCGCGATCACGCCCGTGTCCTTGATCTTCTTCAGCGTGCCCGTCTCCTGAGCATGTGCGCCACTTGCGAACGCGCAAAGCGCCGCGAACATCAGGACTGCCTTTTGGTATTTCATTTTGGTCATCTCCTTGGCTAAAACCCGCGCCAGTGTATCAAAGTAATATTTTTGAAAGTACTGGTTGTTTACCGCACTGCGAATCGCGCCGCGCGAAGCCTTCCTCCCGGCTTCGCCCCCCTTCCCGCGCCTGAATGCGCACGCGGGCGGTGCCGGATTCGGCACCGCCCGCGAGGGTTCATGCACGCAACCGGATGGATTGCGTCATGGATTGATCGTAGTCAACCGATCTGAAATCGGCAACCGCCGATCAGGGGTACAGGCCGCGCATTTCACGCGCCATCAGGATGCGCTTGCACGCAACGATGAACGCTGCCGTACGCACCGACACCTTGTGCTCTTCCGCGACTGCCCACACGCCGGAGAACGCTTCGCGCATCACGCGCTCGAGACGGTGGTTGATCTCGTCTTCCGTCCAGAAGAAGCTCGAGAAATCCTGCACCCATTCGAAGTACGACACGGTCACGCCACCCGCGTTCGCGATCACGTCCGGGATCACGAGCACGCCGTTCGCGGTCAGGATGTCGTCCGCCGCCGTCGTCGTCGGGCCGTTCGCGCCTTCGACGATGATCTTCGTGCGGATCTTCGCTGCGTTCTTCTCGGTGATCTGGTTTTCCAGTGCCGCCGGGATCAGGATGTCGGTTTCGACGGTCCAGAACTCGTCATTCGGCATCGGCTCCGCACCTTCGAAGCCCGCGACGCCACCCGTGCGGGCGACGTGGTCGAGCAGCTTGTTCGAATCGAGGCCGGCCGGCTGGTAGATCGTGCCCGTGTGATCCTGCACCGCGATCACCTTCGAACCCGCTTCCTGGAACAGCTTCGCCGCGATGCCGCCGACGTTGCCGAAGCCCTGCACCGCGATGCGTGCGCCTGCGATTTCGAGGCCCTTCTTCTTCGCCGCTTCGCAGCCGACGACGAACACGCCGCGGCCCGTTGCTTCCTTGCGGCCGAGCGAACCGCCGAGTGCGATCGGCTTGCCGGTCACGACGCCGGTCGACGTCTGGCCCTGGTTCATCGAGAAGGTATCCATCATCCACGCCATCACCTGTTCGTTGGTGTTGACGTCCGGCGCCGGAATATCGGTGTTCGGGCCGATGATGATGCCGATTTCGCTGGTGTAGCGACGCGTCACGCGTTCGAGCTCACCACGCGACAGCTTGCGCGGGTCGACGCGGATACCGCCCTTCGCGCCGCCGTACGGCACGTTCACGGCCGCGTTCTTGACCGACATCCATGCGGACAGTGCCATCACTTCCGACAGCGTCACGTCCTGGTGGTAACGCACGCCGCCCTTGCCCGGGCCACGCGACACGTTGTGCTGCACGCGATAGCCTTCGAAGTGCGCGACGGTGCCGTTATCGAGCTCGATCGGCACATCGACGACCAGGATGCGCTTCGGGCGCTTCAGCGTTTCGAGCCAGCGCGACAGCGAGCCGAGGTACGGCGCGACGCGATCGACTTGCTGAAGGTAGTTGCCCCACGGGCCGAGATCGTCGGCGTGCAGGTAGGACGGGATGGACTGCAATTGCGAAGACATGGATGCTCCAACGGTCAACAGGTGCGCACATTGTCGAAAAACCCGTTTTTTTTATCCAATGCCGTTTGCTTATTCGATTATGCGTTTCTTGCATGATCGCGATTTATCGCAAATCCGCGGTCGATTTGCGCAAGAACGCACGCGATCGATCGTGCATCGCGTGCGTGAAAAGTCGTGTTTCCAGGATGCGGGAGGGCTGGCGGACAGCCGCCCGACAGGCGGCGCAAGCTCGACGACAGCCGGCCGCCCCGCGCGGTCGCGGTTAACCGCCCACGGTTAAGCCGCGGTTTCGCGCAGTTCGTCGCGCACGACGTCCCACAGCGCGCGTACGAGCTTCTGCCGCGGATCGTCGCCCTGCAGCGCGAGCTTGTCGCAGTACAGCCGGATCTCCATCGTCAGCGTGAACGGATGCGCGCCGCCACGCACCGATCGGTCGAGCCGGATCAGGCGGCCGCCCGCGACCGAATCCTCGACCGCGCTGTGCGGCAGGAACGCGATGCCGTGGCCCGCGAGCGCCATCGCCTTCAGCCCTTCGGCCATGTCGGTTTCATAGACGCGATCGAGGAACAGCGGCGTCGACGCATTCGCGACGATGACTTCCGTCATCCGGCCGAGATACGCGTTCGGCGTATATGACAGGTACGGCACGCGCGCATCGGCCGTGCCGGGCAGCGTATAGCGCGGCCGCCCCGCGCGGCCCGGCGCCGAGAACGGGCTGATCGGCTCGCTGCCGAGGATCAGCATGTCGTAGCGCGCGGGGTCGAGCGCGACCGGATGGCTCGGGTGGTGGTAGCCCATCACGAGATCGCAGCCGCCCTCGACGAGCGACAGCACCGCGTCGTGCACGTTCAGCGCGCGCAGCCGCGTGTGGACCTGGCCCATCTTCGCCTCGATCCGCTGCAGCCAGCGCGGGAAATACGTGAGCGACAGCGTGTGCGGCACCGCGAACTCGATCGTCGGCACCGGCGCGCCGACGTGGCCGCGCAGCAGCGTGCGCGCCTCGTGCGCCTGCGACAGCATCGTCAGCGCCTGTTCGTAGAAGATCTGCCCGGCCTGCGTGAGCCGCGTCGGATAGACCGAACGATCGATCAGTTCGGTCGCGAGCCATGCCTCGAGCGCCTGGATGCGCCGCGAAAACGCCGGCTGCGACACGTGCCGCAGCTCGGCGGACCGGCTAAAGCTGCGCGTTTCCGCGAGCGAGACGAAGTCTTCGAGCCATTTCAGTTCCATGCAGGCGGGCGCGGCGGGCGGCGGTCGGGAAGAAGCCTGCATTCTACCGGCGCGCCGGCCCGGCCGGCGGTGCGGCGAGCGGCCCGGCGCCCCGCCGCGAACGGGCGCCGGCGCGGTGTCCGCACGCGGCAGCACCCGCCGGCCGCGCGCGACCGGGATTGTCCCGCGCCGATGGTAAAATGCCGGATTATCCTTCCCCCTCGCTCGACCCGGCCCCAAGGCCCGCCCGATCATGTCCGACACTCGTCCCGATACGCTTTTCGCCCTCACCGCGCTTTCGCCCATCGACGGCCGCTACGCCAGCAAGACCGAAGCGCTGCGCGACTGGCTCTCCGAAGCCGCTTTCATGCGCCACCGCGTCACCGTCGAGGTGCACTGGCTGATCGCGCTGTCGCGCGCCGGCTTCGCCGAAGTCCCGCGCTTCTCCGATGCGTCCGAACAATTCCTGCTGCAGCTCGCCGAGCGCTTCACCGCGCACGACGCCGCCCGCATCAAGGAAATCGAGCGCGTGACGAACCACGACGTGAAGGCCGTCGAATACTGGCTGAAGGAATCGGTGAAGGGCCAGGAAGAACTCGAAAAGGCCAGCGAATTCATCCACTTCGCGTGCACGTCGGAAGACATCAACAACACGTCGCACGGGATGATGCTCGCCGGCGCGCGCGAACACGTGATCCTGCCGGCACTGCGCACGGTCTACCAGCGCCTCGTCGCACTCGCGCACGCACACGCCGAACAGCCGATGCTGTCGCGCACGCACGGCCAGCCGGCCAGCCCGACGACGCTCGGCAAGGAACTCGCGAACGTCGCGGCCCGCCTCGCCCGTGCGATCACGCGCATCGAGAAGGTCGAGATCCTCGGCAAGATGAACGGTGCGGTCGGCAACTTCAACGCGCATCTCTCGGCGTATCCGGAATTCGACTGGGAAGCGTTCTCGCGCGACGTGATCGAGAATCGCCTGAAACTCACGTTCAACCCGTACACGATCCAGATCGAGCCGCACGACTACATGGCCGAGCTGTTCGACGCCGTGGCGCGCGCGAACACGATCCTGCTCGATCTCGACCGCGACGTGTGGGGCTACATCTCGGTCGGCTACTTCAAGCAGAAGACGAAGGCCGGTGAAATCGGCTCGTCGACGATGCCGCACAAGGTCAACCCGATCGACTTCGAGAACTCGGAAGGCAACCTCGGCCTCGCGAACGCGACGCTGCGCCACCTCGCCGACAAGCTGCCGGTGTCGCGCTGGCAACGCGACCTGACCGACTCGACGGTGCTGCGCAACATGGGCGTCGCGCTCGGCTACTCGCTGCTCGCGTACGACTCGCTGATCCGCGGCCTCGACAAGCTCGAAGTGAACCCGCAGCGCCTGAACGAAGACCTCGACAACTGCTGGGAAGTGCTCGCCGAGCCGGTGCAGACGGTGATGCGCCGCTACGGCATCGAGAACCCGTACGAGCAGCTGAAGGAGCTGACGCGCGGCAAGGGCATCACGCGCGAAGCGCTGCAGGAATTCGTCGGCACGCTCGCGATCCCGCAGGATGCGAAGGATCGCCTGCTCGCGATGACGCCTGCGTCGTACATCGGCAAGGCCGTCGAACTCGCGAAGCGGATCGCGTAAGCGCCACCGCCGCCGCACGTAAAAAAGCCCGATGCGAGCAATCGCATCGGGCTTTTTCGTTGCCTGCAGCCGCCGGTCAGAACGAGATCATCCGCCCTGGGTTGAGCGCGCTCATCACGCTCATCGCGGCCTTCGCGGCGGGAATCGCGATCGGCGACAACTGGCGGCCGAGCGGAATCGCGCGATGGTCGATGCCGGTCAGCATCGAGAAATCGTCGTTACGGCCGACGAAATCGTCACAGATCGCCTTGCCGATCCGCACCGTCTGCGCGACGCCGTGACCGCTCCAGCCCTGCACCATGTACATCGGCACGCGGCCGTCGGTCTTGCGGCTATCGGTCGCGCCGTTCAGCGTGAAGTCGCTGACGCCGCTCCAGCAGTAGTCGAGCGCGAACCGACCGTCGTGCTGCGGGAACACGGCGTTCAGCCGCGTCAGCAGGTACGCGTTCACGTCGGGCTGCGCCCAGCACGTGCCGGTGCCCTGCCCGCCGAACAGCAGGCGGTTGCCGCGTACCGGCCGGTAGTAGTCGATCTGGAACTGCGTGTCGTACACGGGCATGCCGGCCGGCATCAGCGTCGCGACATCGACGTCGAGCGGCGCCGTCACGCTCACGTAGGTAAAGAACGGCACGGTCGTCGCGGCACCGTCGTCGAGCAGCCGGAACGTCGTGTTGTGCAGCGCGAGCACGACGCCCTTGCGCGCGGTGATCGTGCCGCCCGGCGTCGTTGCGACGACGCCGTTCGGCGTCTCGTCGAGTTCGAGCACCTCGGTGCCCTCGAACAGCGCACCGCCGTTCAGCCGGAAGCCGTGCACGAGGCCGCGCACCAGCGCGAGCGGATGAATCTGCCCGCCGAGCGCGTCGATCGCCGCGCCGTGGTACAGCCCCGAGCACACGTATTCGTCGTGCAGCTGATGGCGGCCGACGAGCGTCACGCCCGCGTCGCCGAGGTGACGGCGCGCATCCGCGCCGTCCAGCAGCGCGCTCATGTGGCCCGGGTGCACCGCCGCCGTAATGTGGCCGCGCTTGCGGTCGAGTTCAAGCGCGTAACGTGCGCCGATCGCATCGATCAGGTCCATCGATTCGGCCGATGCGAAGCGCCACAGCCGCTTCGCGTCGTCATGCGACAGGTAGTCGATCATGTCGGCGGCTTCCCAGCGCGCGAGGCCGGGCGTGAGCTGCCCGCCGTTGCGGCCCGATGCGGCCGAGCCGACGTGATGCTTGTCGACGAGGATCGTGTCGACGCCCGCTTCCGCGAGATGCAGCGCGGCCGACGCGCCGAGCAGGCCCGCGCCGATCACGAGCACGTCGCATTCGGCATCGTGCGCGAGCGGCGCGCTGTTCGCGTGACGCGACAGAGACGCCTCGTACCAGTTGGCCGGGCGCTCGCCATCGTAGCGGGCCGGGTCGCACCAGTTCCAGTTGTCTTTTTCGATGTTCAGTTGCGTTTGTTCGAAACGCGATTCGCCCTGGATCAGGGGTTGATGGTTGAAAGTCATGATTGCACTTGCATGGTCTTGGGCCGCCTGTCGAAGAGCCTTCTGGCTTCGCGGGTGGGGCAGCCGGTTCCACTTGGGTGTCAACGAAAAAAAGGGGCGTGATGGCCCGTGTTGACGGCGGGCACGCTCGTGCCGCCTGGATCCCGGACTGTGCGAAAGCACGTCTTGAAAGGTGCCGGGACACCCAATTTCTACACCGCAGAAATAATTCTGCAGTGTAGAATAACCTTTCGTCAAGTTTACAGCCGGCGCCGTATCGGCACGCCAGCCCGCATCGATGAAAGACAAACCCGCCCAGGGCCCGCGCGGCCTCGACAAGGATGCAATCGTCGCAGCCGCGCTCGCGCTGCTCGAAGACGTCGGCGAAGCCGCGTTCAGCGTACGCAAGCTCGCGCAGTCGGTCGGCTGCGACCCGATGAGCGTGCTGTATCACTTCAAGTCGAAGGAAGGCCTGAGCCGCGCGATCGCGAACGCGCTGTCGCGCTCGCTCGTGCCGGTCGATGCCGCGCTGCCGTGGCGCGAACGGCTGCGCGACCTCGCACGCCAGTACCGCGCGCTCGCGCTGCGCTACCCGGCGGCGTTCGCGCTGCTGCAGCGGCACATGAGTACCGGGCCGGCCGATCTCGCGCACATCGAGGCCGTGCATCGCGCACTGGCCGACGCCGGCATCCCGCGCGCGGCGCTGCCGTCGGTGTGCGTCGGCTGGTATGCGAGCGTGATCGGGCTTGCCGCGGCCGAAGCCGGCGGCCTCACGCGCGCCGCGAACGACGTCGAGCTCGCGGAAATGGCAGCGCTGTCCGACGCCGCGCATCCGCTCGTCAAGGCAGCCGCCCCGCTCTATGCGCAGCTCAATCCGGCAGCCGTGCATGACACGATGCTCGACGTGCTGCTCGACGGCATCGCGAAGCAGGCACGCGCGGCTTGACCGGCCCGCGGGCCCAGGTCCACCAATGAAAAAGGCGCCCCGCAGGGCGCCTTGTGCATGACGATTGCCGTGAACCGCGCTCAGTGCTGCTGCGCGAGGCCGATCTTCAGCATGACCTGATCGACGATCTGCTCGGGCGTCAGCTCGATGCTGACCTCGATCGCTTCGTCCGGGCCGGGCTCCTCGAGCGTGTCCAGCTGGCTCTTCAACAGCGACGGATCGAAGAAATGGCCGGTGCGGCTCTTCAGGCGCTCGTGCAACACCTCGAACGAACCCTTCAGATACACGAACCGCACGTCGGTGTCGGTGCCGCGCAGCACGTCGCGGTACGACCGCTTCAGCGACGAGCACGTGAACACGGCCGTCTCGCCGGCCCGCTGCTTTTCCTCGATGGCTGCGCGAATCGTGCGCAGCCACGGCCAGCGGTCGTCGTCGGTCAGCGGAATGCCGTGGTGCATCTTTTCCTTGTTCGCCGCGCTGTGAAACGCGTCGCCATCGGTATAGCTGCACGACAGGCGTTCCGCCAGCATTTCGCCGATTCGCGACTTGCCCGCGCCCGACACGCCCATTGCGATCAGAATCATTGACTACCCCTTGTTACAAAACCATGCTCAGCAGCAGCGTGAAGCCAAGACCAAGCACCGAGATGATGGTTTCGAGCAACGACCAGGTCTTGAACGTCTGACCGACCGTCATCCCGAAGTATTCCTTGATCAGCCAGAAGCCGCCGTCGTTCACGTGCGAGAAGATCAGCGAGCCCGAGCCCGTGGCGAGCACCAGCAGTTCCGGGCTGACCGTCGTGCCGGCCGCCGCCGCGATCGGTGCGACGATGCCGCAGGCCGTGGTCATCGCGACCGTCGCCGAACCCGTCGCGAGACGCATCAGCGCGGCAACGAACCAGCCGAGCAGCAGCGGCGACAGGTGCGCGTGCTTCGCGGTTTCGACGATCTGCTGCGAAATCCCGCTGTCGCGCAGGACGCCGCCGAAGCCGCCGCCCGCGCCGACGATCAGCGTGATGCCGGCGATCGGCGCCAGGCACTCGCCGCAGAACTTCTGGATCTGGTCGCGGTTGAAGCCCTGCAGCTTGCCGAACGTGAAGAAGCTCACGAGCACGGCGATCAGCAGCGCGACGTCCGAGTTGCCGGCAAAGCGCAGCAGGTTGTTCGGCAGCGACTTCGGCGCGAACAGCAGGTCGGCCCAGCTGCCGACGAGCATCAGCACGACGGGCAGCAGGATCGTGAACAGCGTGATGCCGAAGCTCGGCAGTTCACGCTTGCGGCCATCCGTGTGCGTGTCGACGAATTGGGCGGCGAGCGGGTTGTTCTCCGGCAGCTTCACGAACTTCGAGATCGTCAGCGCGAACAGCGGGCCCGCGATGATCGCGGTCGGCACGCCGACGATCAGGCCGAACGCGATCGTCTTGCCGATATCGGCGCCGTATTGCTGAACGGCCAGGAGTGCGGCCGGGTGCGGCGGGATCAGGCCGTGCACGACGGACAGGCCGGCCACCATCGGCAGGCCGACGACGAGCAGCGACTTGCCGGTGCGCTTCGCGACGTTGAACGCGATCGGGATCAGCAGCACGAAGCCGACTTCGAAGAACACCGGCAGGCCGACGATGATCGCGACGAACATCATCGCCCAGTGGATGTTCTTTTCACCGAACCAGTCGATCAGCGTGGTCGCGATCCGTTCGGCGCCGCCCGATTCGGCCATCATCTTGCCGAGCATCGTGCCAAGGCCGACGACGATCGCGATGTGGCCGAGCGTGCCGCCGGTGCCCGCCTCGAACGACTTGACGATCTTGTCCATCGGCATCCCGACGACGAGACCCAGGCCGAGCGAGACGATGATCAGCACCAGAAACGGGTAGATCTTGAAGCGCGCGATCATCAGGATCAGCGCGGCGATCGCGATCAGCGTGAATACGAGCAGCATGCTGCCTTGGACAGCCCCCATGTGGCACTCCTCCTAGAATTGTTCGAGCCGGGCGAGTTGTTGCGAGTATGCCCGGCTAAGCAGGTCTCCGAAACACGGGGGGTACCCACCCCGTCAGGACGCTGAATTTTACTTATCTTTACGGTTCGCGGATAGAACCGGTTCCATCAGCAAAAACCCTCGGCAAAACAAGCACTAAGGCTCGCTTTCCGAGGGTCAAACCATCATTTCGTACAAGTCTTAACGGGGCAGCTGGCTCGCGGCTTGCGCGAGGCGCGTGACTTCGGCCCAGTCCTGCGCGGCGAGCGCGGCTTTCGGCGTGAGCCACGAACCGCCGACGCAGACGACGTTCGGCAGTTTCAGGAAATTCGGCGCCGTTTCGACGGTGATGCCGCCGGTCGGGCAGAACTTCAGCGCCGGGAACGGGCCGTGGAACGCCTGCAGCATCGGCACGCCGCCCGCCTGCTGCGCGGGGAAGAACTTCACGATCTCGTAGCCGAATTCGAGCGCCTGGATGATGTCGCTCGGCGTCATCACGCCCGGCAGCAGCGGCAGGCCCGCGTCGAGCGACGCGAGGTGCAGCTCCTTCGTCAGGCCCGGCGACACGCCGAACTTCGCGCCCGCGCGCTTCGCCTGCTCACAATGCTCCGGCTTCGTGATCGTGCCAACGCCGACGACGATGTCGTCCGCGAGCTGGCTCGCACGCTGGATCGCCTCCAGGCCGGCCGGCGTGCGCAGCGTGATCTCGAGCACCTTCACGCCACCCGCGTGCAACGCGCGCGACACGTGTTCGCCCTGCTCGACCGAGTCGAATGCGAGCACCGGGATGACCGGGCCCAGCTTCACGATTTCAGCAATCGTCTTCATTGAATTGGCTCCTTGAAATTCATGCGGCGACGTGGGCGGCCGTTTCGCCGACCAGCGCGCCGAAAACCGATGCGCCCTGCTCGGCCGGCGCGGCGGCCGCGCGGAACACGCCGAACAGTTCACGCCCGAAACCGACCTCGTTCTCGGCCTGGTGCAGCGGCTGCGCGACCGGGCGCGCCTGCCACTCGGCGGCGTCGACCTCGATGTCGAGCACGCCGGCTTCCGCGTCGATCACGAGCGTATCGCCCGTCTTCACCTTGCCGAGCGGGCCCGCCAGCAGCGCCTCGGGCGACACGTGGATCACGGCCGGCACCTTGCCCGACGCGCCCGACATGCGGCCGTCGGTGACGAGCGCGACATGGAAGCCCTGATCCTGCAGCACGCCGAGCAGCGGCGTCAAACGGTGCAGCTCGGGCATCCCGTTCGCGCGCGCACCCTGGAAGCGCACCACCGCGACGAAATCGCGCTTCAGCTCGCCGCGATCGAATGCTTCCTGCACGGCTTCCTGCGAATCGAACACGATCGCGGGGGCGATCACCTTGCGGTGCTCGGGCGCGACCGCCGAAATCTTGATCACGCCGCGGCCGAGCCGGCCCTGCATCAGGCGCAGGCCGCCGTCCGGCTGGAACGGGTCGCCAATACCGCGCAGCACCTTCGTGTCGTGGCTCTCCGCCGCGCCGTCGACCCACGTCAGCTTGCCGTCGATCAGCTTCGGCTCCTTCGTGTAGTGCGACAGTCCCTTGCCGGCCACCGTCGTCACGTCCTCGTGCAGCAGGCCGCCTTCGAGCAGGTTGCGCACCAGGAACGCGACGCCGCCCGCCGCGTGGAAGTGGTTCACGTCGGCCTTGCCGTTCGGGTAGATCTTCGCGAGCAGCGGCACGACGGCCGACAGTTCGTCGAAATCGTTCCAGTCGATCAGGATGCCGGCCGCGCGCGCGATCGCGACGAGGTGCAGCGTGTGGTTGGTCGAGCCGCCCGTCGCGAGCAGCGCGACGATCCCGTTGACGATCGCCTTCTCGTCGATTACATGGCCGATCGGCGTGTAGTGGCCGCGCTCGACGGTCAGGTCGAGTACGCGGCGCGCAGCCTCGGCCGTCAGCGCGGTGCGCAGCGGCGTGTGCGGGTGGACGAACGCCGAACCCGGCAGGTGCAGCCCCATCAGCTCCATCAGCATCTGGTTGCTGTTCGCGGTGCCGTAGAACGTGCAGGTGCCGTGGCCGTGATACGCGGCCGATTCGGCCTCGAGCAGCGCGTCGCGGCCGACCTGGCCGGTCGCGAACTGCTGGCGAATCTTCGCCTTGTCGTCGTTCGACAGGCCGCTCGTCATCGGGCCGGCCGGCACGAAGATCGTCGGCAGGTGGCCGAACTGCAGCGCGCCGATCAGCAGGCCCGGCACGATCTTGTCGCAGATGCCCAGGCAGAGCGCCGCGTCGAACATGTTGTGCGTGAGCGCGATTGCCGTGCCCATCGCGATCGCCTCGCGCGAGAACAGCGACAGCTCCATCCCCGGGTTGCCCTGCGTGACGCCGTCGCACATCGCCGGTACGCCGCCCGCGAACTGCGCGACACCGCCGTTCTCGCGCGCGGCCGCCTTGATGATGTCGGGGAAATCCTTGTACGGCGCGTGCGCGGACAGCATCTCGTTGTACGAGGACACGATGCCGATGTTCGGCTCGCGGATCGCCTTGATCGCGAACTTGTCGTTGCCTTCGAGGCCGGCGAAGCCGTGCGCGAGGTTCGCGCACGAGAGCGCGCCGCGCGCCGGGAACTTGCCCTGCGCGCCGTCGATGCGCTGCAGATAGGCGGAACGGGTCGAATGGCTGCGGGCGATCACGCGTTCGGTGACCTTCGCCAGGGTGGGGTGCAGCGACGTCATGCTGGGCGCTCCTGTATGCCGGCCGACACCGGCGGTTGGAATCGTGGGGACGGTCGAATGCATCGACAGAACGAAGCCAGTCTAGTAGAAAAACTACACGCGTGCAATGCCGATCGATTCGCGCGCAACCCTTATTCCCGCTACCAGCAAGGCTTTACCTAGTAAAAACCCTAATTACCCTCGTCATCGCTGCGCCGAGAGCACTGTGATAGCGCTAGTATTTTTATGTAGATTTTCTACAATTCGATTGCGATACACTCGCTCATCCGAACCCGATTTCTGCCTGCCGCCCCATGCTGCCCCGCATTGAAGCAATCCGCGCCGAGTTGCGCCCGTCCGAGCGCAAGCTCGCCGACTACATCCTCGCCGCGCCGCGCGAGGTGCTCGACCTCGCGATGACCGAGCTGTCGACGCGCGCGGGCGTCAGCCAGCCGACGATCGCCCGCTTCTGCCAGGCGCTCGGCTGCAGCGGCTTTCGCGAATTCAAGATCCGGCTCGCGCAGAGCGTCGCGCCGGGCGTGTCGTCGGTCTATCGCGACGTCAAGCCCGACGAACCAGCGCCCGGCATCATCGGCAAGGTGTTCGACCGCACGATCGGGGCGCTGATCGAGGTGCGCAACAGCCTGTCCGCGGACAGCGTTGCCGAGGCGATTGCGCTGCTGTCGAACGCCTCGCGGATCGAGTTCTACGGCGCCGGCGGCTCGGGCATCGCCGCGCAGGACATCCAGCACAAGTTCTTCCGGCTCGGCGTGCCGAGTGTCGCGTATTCGGATCCGCACACGTTCTCGATGTCGTCGGCGCTGCTCGGCCCGCACGACGTCGTCGTCGCGATCTCGAACACCGGCCGCACGCGCGACATCGTCGACGCCGCGCGCTCCGCGCTCGCGTGCGGCGCGAAGGTCGTTGCGATTACGCAGAGCCATTCGCCGCTCGCGAAGCTCGCGACGGTGAGCCTCGCGTCGAATGTCGCCGAGGAAACCGACGTGTTCTCGCCGATGACGTCGCGGATGTCTCATCTCGCGATCGGGGACATCCTCGCGGTCGGCGTCGCGCTGTCGCGCGGCCCGGCGCTGATGGAGCGGGTCGGCCGCGCGAAGGAGGCGATCACGCGCCGCCGGATCGACGACGGCGCGAAGGATTGAGCCGGCACCGCTGCCGACCGCGCGTAAAAGACAAACGGCGCCCCGCGGGGCGCCGTTGCACATCGGGCGGTGCCGGCAACCTCTCCGGCCAAACCGCTCAGAACGGCTTGATCACGACCAGCGCGACCGCCGCGAGCATGCCGAGCACCGGCAGCTCGTTGAACACGCGATACCACTTGTCGGTGCGGCGGTTCTCGCCGCGCTCGAACACCCGCAGCAGGTGCCCGCAATACGCGTGGTAGATGATCAGCAGCAGCACGACCGTCACCTTCGCGTGAATCCAGCCCTGCCCCTGCCCGATGCCGATCGCGAGCCAGAGCCACAGCCCGCAGGCCAGCGCCGGCACCGCGATCATCGTCATGAAGCGGAACAGCTTGCGCGCCATCAGCAGCAGGCGCCGCACGGCGGCCGGATCGGTTTCCATGGCCAGGTTCACGTAGATGCGCGGCAAGTAGAACAACCCTGCAAACCACGCGGCGATCAGAACGATATGGAACGTCTTGACCCAGAGCATCGCCATCGGTTGAGTGCCTCGCTGTTTACTGGCGGCCTTCGCCGTGTCCGAGCACGACGTACTTCAGCGACGTCAGCCCTTCCAGGCCGACGGGGCCACGTGCGTGCAGCTTGTCGTTCGAGATGCCGATTTCCGCGCCGAGGCCGAATTCGAAGCCGTCCGCGAAGCGCGTCGACGCGTTGACCATCACGCTCGCCGAATCGACCTCGCGCAGGAACCGCATCGCGCGGTCGTGATCCTCGGTGACGATCGCGTCCGTGTGGTGCGAGCCGTAATGGTTGATGTGCTCGATCGCGGCGTCGAGGCCGTCGACCACCTTGATCGCGAGCACCGGTGCGAGATATTCGGTGTGCCAGTCTTCCTCGGTGGCATCGACGAGCGGGCCGACACCCGCATCGGCGAGCACCGCGCGCGCGGCCGCATCGACGCGCAGTTCGACCTGCTTGTCGCGATACAGCTTGCCGAGCGGCGGCAGCAGCGTCGCCGCGACACCGCTCGAAACGAGCAGCGTCTCCATCGTGTTGCAGGTGCCGTAGCGGTGCGTCTTCGCGTTGTCGCAGACGGTCAGCGCCTTCGCGAGATCGGCGCGTTCGTCGACGTACACGTGGCAGATGCCGTCGAGGTGCTTGATCATCGGCACGCGCGCCTCGTTGATCAGGCGCTCGATCAGGCTCTTGCCGCCGCGCGGCACGATCACGTCGACGTATTCGGTCATCGTGATCAGCTTGCCGACCGCCGCGCGATCGGCCGTCGCGACGACCTGCACCGCGTCCTGCGGCAGGCCGGCTGCCTCGAGCCCTTCGCCGATCAGCTTCGCGAGCGCCGCGTTCGATTCGAGCGCTTCGGAGCCGCCGCGCAGGATCGTCGCATTGCCCGACTTCAGGCACAGCGCAGCCGCGTCGATCGTGACGTTCGGGCGCGATTCGTAGATGATGCCGATCACGCCGAGCGGCACGCGCATCTGGCCGACCTGAATGCCGCTCGGGCGGTACTTGAGGTTGCCGATCTCGCCGATCGGATCGGCCAGCGACGCCACCTGGCGCAAGCCCTCGACCATCGTCTTCAGCGCCTTGTCCGACAGCGTCAGGCGATCGACGAACGCCGCATCGAGCCCCTTTTCACGGGCACGGGCGACATCGCGGGCATTCGCGTCCTTCAGCACCTGCGCGTCGCGTTCGATCGCGCGCGCCACGGCGTCGAGCGCCGCGTTCTTCGCGGCCGTGCTGGCGCGCGCCATTGCGCGGGAAGCGTGCCGGGCGCGACGGCCCAGGTCGGTCATGTACTGATCGATATCCATCGTGTGACTCGAGAAGCGCGCCGCGCTGGGCGGCATGAATTCTTGGGGAAGCGTGAGCGGCGGCGGCCGGAGAGCCGCGCCAGCTATCGAAACATTGTAAGCGGGTTGCGCAGCGCGCGCTGAAGGCCCGAACGGGACTTAGCGTCGCACGCGCCCCGCGGTCGGCGGTCGCTCGCCGCGGGCACCGGCCACCGTCATCGCGAGCTGGAACAGCCCGTCCCACGGATCGGGCGGCGGTTCGTCCTGTGTGCGGCGGCCCGGCGCGACGGCCGTGAGCCCCTTGACCTGACGGTCGAGCTTCGCGGCAAACGCCAGCGCCTTCTCGAGCACGGCTTCCGACACGCGATTCAGCGCGGGGCCGACCAGCCGCTCGCGCGGCCCCCACACGCGGTTCTCGCGCAGCAGCGTCGCCAGCGGCTTGCCGGCCGTCGTGCCGCGCTTGATCCGCAGCAGCGTGCGCAATTCCTCGACGACGGCCCACATCACGAGCACGATCGCCTCGCCCTCGCCCTTCAAGCCGTCGATCATCCGCGCGAGCCGCGCAGCGTCGCCGGCGAGCATGGCTTCGTTCAGCTTGAAGACGTCGTAACGCGCGACGTTCAGCACCGCGTCGTGCACCTGCTCGAACGACAGTGCCCCCTGCGGATACAGCAGCCCGAGCTTCTGGATTTCCTGGTGTGCGGCAAGCAGGTTGCCTTCGACGCGCTCGGCGATGAACTGCAGCGCGCGCCGCCCGTCCTCGCCGGGCGCGGCGCGCTGGCCCTGCATCGCGAGGCGCAGGCCGATCCAGTTCGGCAGCTGCGCGCGGTCGACCGGATCGATCTTCAGCGCGACACCGCCGTTCTGCAGCGCGGTGAACCATGCGGATTTTTGCGTGGCCGCGTCGAGGCGCGGCAACGTGACGAGCATCAGCGCGTCGGGGTTCGGCGTGGCCGCGAGCGTCTTCAGCGCATCGGCGCCTTCCTTGCCGGGCTTGCCCGACGGAATGCGCAGCTCGATCAGCTGGCGCTCGCCGAACAGCGACATCGCCTGGGTTGCGCCGAGCAGCACGCTCCAGTCGAAGCCGCGCTCGACCGTATGCACCGAACGCTCGGTGAAACCGGCCGCGCGCGCGGCCGCGCGAATGCGGTCGCACGCTTCCTGCGCGAGCAGCGGCTCGTCGCCGTAGACGGTATAGAGCCCGGCCAACCCCTTCGCGAGGTGCGGCTCCAGTGCATCAAGTCGCAGTTGCATCGATACGTGCGCCGTCGATCAGAGCGGCGGCGGCGGCAGCGGCGCGCGCGGTGCGACGCCCGGTACCACGTCTTCCGGCGCCGGCGTCAGCGAATGGACGATCGCGAGACGCCGCATCAGCTGGTCGACCGCATCGTTCTGCATGTCGCCGTACAGGATGTCGGCTTCCTGCGCCTTCGCGTTCGTGTACTGGTCGCTGTACGTCATCGCGCGGTTCAGCGCGATCGCGCTCGGCGGGATCAGCACCGTGCCGTCCTTGCTCGTCAACGTATAGTTCAGCGTGTAGAACAGCGCGTATTCCTGCGCCGAGCCGTACTTGTTGAGCGTCAGCGTGTTCTGGCCACGCGACTCCCACATGCGCAGCACGGCATCGGCGTCGTCCGCCGACTTGACGATCTTCGTGTCGCTGCCGGCCTCGACGAGGCGCACGAGGCGCGCCTCGACCGGCGCCGGCGCGCCGGCGATCAGCAGGTGCTTGAACGCGTAGTCCTGCTGGCCGCGCAACTGGAAGCCGCATGCCGACAGCGCAACCGCGCTGCCGACTGCGAGCATCAAAAACGATCTGCGGATCACCTTCGCTCCTTCTGGGTACGTCCGACGGCCAACGGCCGTCAGACGACGATGTTCACGAGGCGGCCCGGCACGACGACGATCTTCTTCGCCGGCTTGCCGTCGCTGAACTTCGCGAACGCGTCGTCGGCCACCGCCGCGGCTTCGATCGCCTCGCGGCTCGCGTCCTTCGCCACCTTCAGCGCGCCGCGCACCTTGCCGTTCACCTGCAGCACGAGTTCGATCTCGGCCTGCTCGAGCGCGGCCTCGTCGACCTTCGGCCACGGTGCGTCGAGCAGCGGGCCGAATTCGTCCGCGTAGCCAAGCGCCTTCCACAGCTCGAACGTGACGTGCGGCACGACCGGGTACAGCACGCGCAGCAGCACGCCGTACGTTTCACGCAGCACGCCGGGCGTCGCGCCCTTCGCGCCGTCGATCGCGTTCAGCATCTTCATCGCAGCCGACACGACCGTGTTGTACTGCAAGCGCTGGTAGTCGAAATCGGCCTGCTTCAGCACGCTGTAGATCTCGCGGCGCAGCGCCTTGTCGGCTTCGCCGAGCGCGGCCGCATCGAAGCCCGCGCGCGCGGCGAGCGCTTCGCGGTTCGCCGCGCCGAAGCTCCACACGCGGCGCAGGAAGCGGCTCGCGCCCTCGACGCCCGCACCCGACCACTCGAGCTGCTGCTCGGGCGGCGCGGCGAACATCGTGAACAGGCGCGCGGTATCGGCACCGTACTGGTCGATCAGCACCTGCGGATCGACGCCGTTGTTCTTCGACTTCGACATCTTCTCGATGCCGCCGAGCACGACCGGCTGGCCGTCCGTGTTCAGCGTCGCGCCGACCGGGCGGCCCTTGTCGTCGTGCGTGACCGTCACGTCGGCCGGGTTGTACCAGGTCTTCTTGCCGGAAGCGTCTTCACGGTAGAACGTCTCGTTCAGCACCATGCCCTGCGTGAGCAGGTTCTTCGCCGGCTCACCGAACTTCACGAGGCCGAGGTCGCGCATCACCTTGGTCCAGAAGCGCGAATACAGCAGGTGCAGGATCGCGTGCTCGATGCCGCCAATGTACTGATCCATCGGCATCCAGTAATCGGTGCGCGCGTCGACCATCGTCTCGGCATCCGGCGCCGTGTAGCGCGAGAAGTACCACGAGGAATCGACGAAGGTGTCCATCGTGTCGGTTTCGCGCTTGGCCGCCGCACCGCACTTCGGGCACGTGCAGTTCAGGAACGCTTCCGACTTCGCGAGCGGGTTGCCCGAGCCGTCCGGCACGAGGTCTTCCGGCAGCACGACGGGCAGGTCCTTCTCCGGCACCGGCACGTCGCCGCACGACGGGCAGTGGATGATCGGGATCGGCGTGCCCCAGTAGCGCTGGCGCGACACGCCCCAGTCGCGCAGGCGCCACGTGACCTGCTTGTCGCCGAAACCACCGGCCTTCAGGTCGGCCGCCACCGCGTCGACGGCTTCCGTGTAGCGCAGGCCGTCGTACTTGCCGCTGTTCACGCAGACGGCGACTTCCTTGTCGCCGTACCACTCCTGCCATGCGTCGAGCGAGTACTGCTGGCCTTCGGCCGCGATCACCTGCTTGATCGGCAGGTTGTATTTCTTCGCGAACGCGAAATCGCGCTCGTCGTGGCCCGGCACGCCCATCACCGCGCCTTCGCCATAGCTCATCAGCACATAGTTGCCGATCCACACCTCGACGGGCTCGCCCGTCAGCGGATGCGTGACCGAGAAGCCCGTCGCGACGCCCTTCTTCTCCATCGTCGCAACGTCGGCCTCGGCGACGCCGCCGCGCTTGCATTCGTCGATGAATGCGAGCAGTTCCGGCTTGTCCTGCGCAAGACGCGTGGCCAGCGGATGCTCGGCCGCGATCGCGCAGAAGGTGACGCCCATGATCGTGTCGGCGCGCGTCGTGAACACGCGCAGCAGCTTCTTCTCGCCGTCGAGTTCGTACGGGAAGCCGAAGTTCACGCCGAAGCTCTTGCCGATCCAGTTCTGCTGCATGATCTTCACGCGCTCGGGCCAGCCGAGGCCGTCGAGGTCGTTCAGCAGCTCATCCGCGTACTGCGTGATGCGCAGGTAGTACATCGGGATCTCGCGCTTCTCGACGAGCGCGCCCGAACGCCAGCCGCGGCCGTCGATCACCTGCTCGTTCGCGAGCACGGTCTGGTCGACCGGGTCCCAGTTCACGGTGCCCGTCTTCTTGTACGCGATGCCCTTCTCGAGCATCTTCAGGAACAGCCACTGGTTCCACTTGTAGTAGTCGGGCTTGCACGTCGCGATCTCGCGCGACCAGTCGATCGCGAGGCCCATCGACTGCATCTGGCCCTTCATGTAGTCGATGTTGTCGTAGGTCCACTTCGCGGGCGGCACGCCGTTCGCCATCGCGGCGTTCTCGGCCGGCATCCCGAACGCGTCCCAGCCCATCGGCATCAACGTGTTGTAGCCGTTCATCCGCAGATAGCGGTACATCACGTCGTTGATCGTGTAGTTGCGCACGTGACCCATGTGCAGCTTGCCGGACGGGTACGGCAGCATCGATACGCAGTAGAACTTGGGCTTCTGCGAATCTTCCTTCGTCTTGTAGGCATCGGCTGCGCGCCAGTCGCCCTGGGCGGCGGCTTCGACGTCGGCGGGTACGTATCTCTCGTGCATGGTGTGGTTCGGACTAGGCTTTAAGCGGCGCGACGGCGCGCGCGCAGGAGTGGATCGAAAATCGTGCTTGCCCGGCGGACCTGCAGGTTCGCTGTTGCCGGACCTGTTCGCGGTTTCCGGGCATTTTCGGGGTAACCCGCAGCATGCCCGGGTAGCCTGGAAAATTCCGGGTTACCTGAAAAAAGCCTGCCAACCGGGAAAAACGTTGATTATACCGCCCGCGCCGGCCCATTCGACCGGTCTTGCGGCGTGTGGCCCGATCCCGCGGCAGCGGCCGGCCGCCGGATCCGCTCAGCGGTTGGCCGGCACGGCGGGCGCCGCCGCGGAACCGCCCGCCTGCGGCGGCACGTCGGTCACGAAGCCGATCCGCGTGAGGCCGGCGGCCTGCGCGGCGCCCATCACCTGCGCGATCACGTCGTAGCGGGTCGCACGCGACGCGCGCAGCCGCAGCTCGGGCGGCGCGCCGCCCGCGGTGGCGGCGGCCCGGAAGCGCGCCGGCAGCGCATCGAGCGCCACGGGCGCGTCGTCCCAGTACAGCTTGCCCGCGTCGTCGATCGACAAGGTGACGGATTGCGGCGTGTCGCGCGCGACGCTGGCCGCGACCTTCGGCAGGTCGAGCCGGATCGCGTGCGTCATCAGCGGCGCGGTGATGATGAAGATGACGAGCAGCACCAGCATCACGTCGATCAGCGGGGTCATGTTGATCTCCGCCATCGGCGCGGACGTCTTGTGGTGCTCGAGTCCGCCGAATGCCATGGTCGCTCCTCCGGAATGCGCGCGTCAGGCTTCCTGCGCGCACACGAATACGTGCAGATCGCGCGCGAAGCCGTCGAGTTCCTCGGCGAGCTGCCGCACGAGCCGCCCGAGGATGTTGTAGGCCAGCACCGCGGGAATCGCAACGACGAGCCCGAACGCGGTCATGATCAGCGCCTCGCCGACCGGCCCCGCGACGTTCTCGATCTGCGCCTGCCCGCTCGCGGCGATGCTGCCGAGCGCGTGGTAGATGCCCCATACGGTGCCGAGCAGCCCGACGAACGGCGCGGTGCTGCCGATCGACGCGAGCAGCACCTGGCCGAATTCGAGGCGCCGCTGCGAGCGCAGCATCGCATGCCGCAACGCGCGCAGCACGCGTTCGCTGCGTTCGACACGCGCGGCCAGCGCGGCCGGGTCGTGATCGTCGGCCGCATCGCGCGCGGCTTCGGCGAGCGGCACGAACACACGCTCGCGATCGGCGCCGGCGAGCGCGGCAATGCCCGCGTCGAGCGACGGCGCGCGCCAGAACGCGGCGAGCGCGCGCGGCCCCTGCCGCTTCGCGCGGATCAGGAGCCAGGCTTTCATGAGGAGGAAGCACCAGCTGGCGATGGACATCGCCAGCAGCACATAGGCGACGGCATGCGTGATCGCATCGCCGCTTTCGAGGTAGTGGACAACGCCGGTGGGTATCGCCATCGGAGTTTCCCCGTGGTGTCAGCGCAGGCCGAGCACGTCCTGCATGTCGAACAGGCCGGCGCCGCGCGCCGACAGGAAGCGGACCGCGCGCAGCGCGCCCTGCGCGTACGACACGCGGCTCGACGACTTGTGCGTGATCTCGATGCGCTCGCCGATCCCTGCGAACAGCACGGTGTGATCGCCGACGATGTCGCCGCCGCGCACCGCAGCGAAGCCGATCGACGACGGATCGCGCTCGCCCGTCACGCCATGGCGGCCGTACACCGCGCAATCGTCGAGCGAGCGCCCGAGCGCGCCGGCGACGGCTTCACCCATCATCAGCGCGGTGCCCGACGGTGCATCGACCTTGTGACGGTGATGCGCCTCGATGATCTCGATGTCGTAGCCGTGCGAGAAATGCTTCGCCGCGAATTCGAGCAGCTTCAGCGTGACGTTCACGCCGACGCTCATGTTCGCCGCGAACACGATGCCGATCTTGCCCGCCGCGGCCTGCAACCCGGCCTTCTGCTCGGCGGTGAAGCCGGTCGTGCCGATCACGAGCTTCACGTCGTGGCGCAGCGCGGCCTCGATATGGGCCATCGTGCCTTCCGGACGCGTGAAATCGATCAGGTAGTCGGCCTGCGCGAACACCGCGTCGAGGTCGGCGGTCAGCTTGACGCCGGTGTCCTTGCCGAGGAACGCGCCGGCGTCCTGGCCGAGGAACGGCGAATCGGCGCGGTCGAGCGCGCCGACGAGCTGCGCGTCGGAATCGTTGAGAACGGCTTCGATCAGCATCCGGCCCATTCGGCCCGATGCCCCGGCAATCGCAATCTTCATGGCTTTCTACACGACAGGTCTAAAGGCGGGCGGCGCATGCCGCCCTGTTTCCGCACGCGGACTTACTGCGCCGGCGCGGTGATCGGCTGGTTCTGCAGCGTATCCGAGCCTTGCGGGCCGACCGGCGGCGACGCCTCGTTCGACGCGTTCGGCGGCGGCGGACGATGGAACTGGAACTGCGGCTGGATCGCCGGCACCGCGCCCGGCGGCTGGCCGCCCGGCACCGGCGCACCGCCGGCAGCCTGCGCGGCCGGTGCGAAGCGGCGCGCGTTCGAGCCCTGACCCGACACCTGGTTGGTCGCGCGGTTCGCCGCACGGGCGGCCTGCGCGTTCGCATCCTGGTCGACCACCGCCCCGGACACCGGCGCGACAGCCTCCGGTGCCGGCGCGCTCGCCGCCGCTTGCGCGGCGCTCGCGGCTGCGGCAGCCTCGGCGGCCTTCTTCGCCGCTGCGGCCGCCTTCGCCTTCTTGCCGCCGCGGTCGCCGTCGATATCGGCCAGCAGGTCGAGCTCAGACGGCAGGTTGTCCGCCCCCGTCCAGCCCGCCAGGCGATCGCCCGCGAACGTCACGACGAGATCGCGCTGCTGGACGACTGCCGTCGAGCCACGCTTGAAGTAGAAGAGGTAATCCCAGCGGTCGGCGTGGAACATGTCGGCCAGCAGCGGGGTGCCGAGCAGCGCGCGCACCTGCTCGCGCGACATGCCGACCTGCAGCTGCGAGGCCTTCTCCTGCGACACGAAGTTGCCTTGCACGACGGTGATCCGGTAGGGGGTGATGCTCTGCGCGATGCGCTGCGTCACGCTGTCGTACGACGAACAACCAGCCAGCGCGGCAACGGCGGCGGCAGCGATGATGACACTCCGCATGCGGCTCCTCTGAAAGTGCGAAAGAGATTCTGGAATCATTTCCCTCACCGTGCAGGCCCGCGTCGCAGGCCGCGCGTGTTTCTGGAACGGCGAAAAGCCGGTAACATTGAAGCCCTGCATTGTACTCTAGGGATGCCTAGCCATGACCAATCCGACGGATCTCAAGAATATCGGGCTAAAGGCCACCCTACCGCGCCTCAAGATTCTCGAGATCTTCCAGCAAAGCCCGGTGCGCCACCTGACGGCAGAAGACGTCTACCGGAACCTGCTCAACGAGCAGCTCGACATCGGGCTGGCCACCGTCTACCGCGTGCTGACGCAGTTCGAGCAGGCAGGCCTGCTCTCGCGCAGCAACTTCGAATCCGGCAAGGCCGTGTTCGAACTGAACGAAGGCTCGCACCACGACCACCTCGTGTGCCTCGATTGCGGCCGCGTCGAGGAATTCTTCGACGCCGAGATCGAAGGCCGCCAGCAGGCGATCGCGAAGGAGCGCGGCTTCCGGCTTCAGGAGCACTCGCTCGCGATGTACGGTTCCTGCACGACCGAGAACTGCCCGCACCGCAAGCACTGATTCGCGCGCTCCGCGCACGCAGCACGGCCCGGCCGGCATCTCGCCGCCCGGGCCGTGTTCTTTTCGGGATAGCGGCGCCGCGTGCGTCGTGTGCCCAGGCTTTCGAAAGCCCTTCGACACGTCCGCCCGGGCCGCCGTCAGGCAGCCGGAGCCCGGCGTCGCACTTGCGTCAGGCCGCGCAGGCCGGCTCGAACTCGAGCGCCCAGGCGCGCTCGAGCGGAATCTCGTCGCAGTTCGGTTGCGTGCCGCCGCGATCGATGATCACGAAATCGCTGACCGCATCGAGCGCAAGCAGCGGATGGTGCCAGACGCCCTTCGCATAATTCACGCCCTGCCAGCCTTGCGCGAGGAACGCGCGCATCGCGTCGGGCCGGAACTCGCCGGCCGGCGCGACGACGATCGCGTAGCGCGACACGGCCGCGAGCGGAATGAACGCCTGGCTGCCGTGCGGATGGCGCTCCATCAGCGTGAGCGCGACCGGCAGCGCGCGCGGCTGCGCGCGGAACACGCTGACGAGCGGGCGACCGCCGTCCGCGCACACATCGATCGTCGCGAGATCGTGGAAGCGCTCGGTCGTGCCGCCGTTGATCGGGAAATGACGCGCGCCTTCTAGCGCGATCACGTCGCCGAACGGCGCGAACGCTTCGCGCGTCAGGCGCTCGACGCGCAGGATGGGGGATTCGCTCATGCCGTTGCCCTCCCTCAAGCCGGCTCGCCCCACAGACGCAGGCGCGACACGCCGCCGTCCGGGAAGATGTTGAAACGCACATGCGTGACGGGGCCGAGCGCGGCAAGCTGGTCGAATGTGTGGACGTGATCCATCTGCAGCTTCTGCTCGCCGAGCAGTTCGGCCCAGAACATCGCCTGCGTGACGAGCGAATCGTCGGTGCCGCCCACGACCCGCGCGGCCTGCAGCGAGCAGCGGTCGGGGAAATTGCCCTTGAAGAACGCGGTATCGACCTCGACGCGCCGGATGATGCCCGGCCGCGCGAGCGCGAGGATCGCCCAGTCGTTGCCGGGCTCGCGGCGGCGCCGCGTTTCCCAGCCGTCGCCCATGTTCACGCCGCGCCCCGGCATCAGCATCTGCGACGCCGGGCCGAAGTGCTGGTTGTTCGCGGCCACCAGGTAGCCGCCGTTCTCGATTGCCGCGAGATCGACGAGCTCGCCGGCCGGCACCTCGCGCCAGTCGCGCTGCGGCAAGCCGTACACGCGCAGCCGCGCGAGGCCACCGTCTGGGTACAGGTTCACGCGCAAGTGCGTATAGGGCCGTGCATCGTCGACGCTCACGTAGTGATGCGAATTGCCCTGCAGCGTCGTCGCCGGGACGATCGGGCGCCATTCGGCGTCGTCGGGCGGCGTGTCGCCTTCGGCGACGCACGCGTCGATCGACGCGGCCGGCGGAAAGTTACCGGTGAAGTGGCTCGTATCGAGGTCGACGCCGTAGATCACACCCGGCCGCGCGAGCCGCACCACGCAGAAATCATGGCCGGTCGTGCGCTTGCGGCGCGTTTCCCAGCCGTCCATCCACTTGCCGTGGTCGTCGTACTTGCCGGGAATGAACACGGCCGGCTCGGGATTCAGCATGCGCTCCTTCGGCGCGAAGAATTCATCGCTGGCGAAGAGCGCCTGCGCCCCGAGGCGCGGGTCGGCGAGATTCATGTAACGCCGCGTGAAGGCCGGCGCATTCGGATCGAGGATGGGGGCTGCCATGTCGTCTCCTGATATTTGATGGCGTGCCGGCGCATCGAGGCGCCGGCCGCATGAATTCCGGTTGCGCGGGACGACCTGGGGAAGCCGCCCCGCGCGGTTGCGCTCAGAGCGCGTGAGCCTGGTCGCCGGCGACCGGCGCCGCGCGGTCTTCCTCTTCGGCCGGCACGTAGCGCAGCTCGCGGTTCAGCACGCGGTTCGCGCGGGCACGATCGATGTCGTTCTCCCACACCGCGACGACCACCGTCGCGACGCAGTTGCCGATCAGGTTGGTCAGCGCGCGGGCGATGCCGACGAACCAGTCGACCGGCAGGATCAGCACGAGGCCCAGCACCGGAATCGCGGGAATCGCCGACAGGGTCGCCGCGAGGATCACGATCGCCGAGCCCGGGATCCCGTGCGCGCCCTTCGACGTGACGAGCGACACGAGCAGCACGACGATCAGGTCATGCGTCGACAGCGGCGTGTTGGTGGCCTGCGCGATGAACAGCACGGCGAGCGTCAGGTAGATCGAGAAGCCGTCGAGGTTGAACGAATAACCGGTCGGGATCACGAGGCCGACCGTCGAATCCTTCACGCCCATGTATTCGAGCTTGCGCATCACCTGCGGCAGCACCGCATCCGACGACGCCGTACCGAGCACGATCGACAGTTCCTCGCGCAGGTAGCGGATCAGCTTGAACACCGAGAAGCCCGCGAGCCGCATCACGATGCCGAGCACGACCGTGACGAACACGAAGCAGCTCAGGTAGAACACCGCGACCAGATAGCCGAGCTGCTTGAGCGACGCGACGCCGTACTTGCCGGTCGTGAACGCGATCGCACCGAGCACGCCGAGCGGCGCGAGCTTGATGATGAAGCCGATGATCCGGAAGAATACGTGCGACAGTTCCTCGATCAGCGAGTTGACGCGCTGCGCCTTGTCGCCGAGCAGCGACAGCGCGGAGCCGAACAGCACCGCGAACACGAGGATCTGCAGGATGTCGCCCTTCGCGAACGCGTCGATCGCGGTCTCGGGGATGATCTTCATCAGGTAGCCGGCCGTGTCCTTCAGGCTCTCGGCGTTCTTCGCGTAGGACGCGAGCGACGCCGCATCGAGCGAACGCAGGTCGATGTTCATCCCGACGCCCGGACGCGTGAGCCACGCAAGCACGAGCCCGATGCCGAGCGCGAGCGTCGTCATGATCTCGAAGTAGATGACGGCCTTCAGGCCGACCCGGCCGACCTTCTTCAGGTCGCCCGCGTTGGCCATCCCGCTGACCACGACGCAGAACACGATCGGGCCGATCACCATCTTGATGAGCTTCAGGAAACCGTCGCCGAGAGGTCGCAGCGACTCGGCGAAATGCGGGAAGAACGCGCCCAGCGCGATCCCTAGGACAAGTGCGACGACTACCCGGCCAAACAGCGAATTGAGGAATTTCGACACGGCGCTCTCCCGATCCAACGGTTGCAGTTTCGTCTGTTCATACTGGTAAGACCAGTGATGTTATGGGGGATAGTAGGAAGCCGATATAGTGGCGTCAAGGACGGACAAAATAGGGATTTCCCGCCCCTGCCCCGCCGGATTTCGATGCACCGGACAGGGGCAGATCGTGGCTTTCCCGTAGGCCGGCCATGCACCGCCTGCGTGCGGATTACAATGCTGGTCAGACCGGCCAAAGTTCACATCATGAAAAACGTTCCGCATACCGTGACCGACGCCGCCATCGCGACGATCCGCGACCGGATCGAGGCAGGCGTTTATCCGGTCGGCAGCCTGCTGCCGGCCCAGCGCCAGCTCTCCGAGGAGCTGGAGATCAGCCGTGCATCGCTGCGCGAGGCGCTCTCGACGCTCGAGGCGCTCGGGATGCTGCGCATCCGCGCCGGCAAGGGCGTGTATGTCGAAAGCGCGCAGGCCACGGCCGCGCACGCATGGCAGTTCGCCGAGGAGTCGTCGCCGCCCGACACGTACCAGATGCGCTATGCGCTCGAAGGGTTCGCCGCGCGGATGGCCGCGCACGTCGTCAGCGACGACGACATCGCGTGGTTCGAGGACAACCTCGCCGACCTGCACGTCGCGCTCACCGAAAGCGCGCTCGACGAGGCGTCGCAGCTCGACTTCGACTTCCACATGCGGATCATCCATCTCGCCGGCAACGCGGCGATCGAATCGATACTGCGCAGCAGCGCGGACATCATGAAGGAAAGCCAGCGCATGCCGTTCTACCGGCGCGAGCTGCTGCTGTCGACGTGGCAGGAGCACCGCGCGATCGTCGACGCGCTGATCGCGCGCGATGCGGCCGCCGCCGGCACGGCGATCGAAACGCACATCGCGAACGCCGCGCAGCGCGCGGGCATCTTCTTCCCGACGCCGCGCACGTAATGCGGCCGGGCGGTCGGGCGGCTACCCGCCGCGCACGCCGGCCGGTCGTAGCAGTCAAGCTCCCGACGGATCGCGATACGCAAGCGCACGTTCGATGAACGCGCGCGCCGCGACGCTGCGGTACGCGCCCTTGCGTGTCAGCAGCGCGGCCGTGCGCGCGGGCAGCGGCGGATCGATCTCCAGCGCGCACAGGTCGGCGCTCGCGCGCGCGACCGCGTCGGGCAGCACCGTCGCGAGCCGGCCGCCCCGCACGAGCTCCAGCACCGCGCTGATCGTATTCGTCTCGATCGCGATCTTCGGCCGCGCGCCGTGCTCGATGAAATACCGGTCGATGCGCTCGCGCGTCGCGAACGCGCGGCTCAGCAGCACCAGCGGCTCGCCGCCGAGCTCGGCCGGCGTCAGTGCGCGGCGGCGCCGCGCCAGACGATGCGTGCGGCCCGTCACGAGCGCGAGCGGCTCGTCCCACAGCGGCAGCGCGTCGATGTCCGGCGCGCGCGGCGGCATGAACGCGAAGCCCGCGTCGAGCCGATCGTCGGCGAGCAGCGCCTCGATGCGTTCCTGCGGCATCGCATCGATCGTCAGCGTGACGTTCGGATAGTCGGTCTGGAACGCATCGATCAGCGAGCCGCTCAGGTAGGCCGCGAAGGTCGGCATCATCGCGAGCCGCAGCGATCCGCTCCCAAGATCGGCGACGTCGTGCAGCGCGCGCTGCCCCGTATCGAGCTCGTGCAGCGCGGCGCGCGCATGGCGCGCATAGACCTCGCCGAATTCGGTGAGCTGCACCGTGCGGCCCGAGCGGTCGAACAACTGCACGCCGAGCGTTTCCTCGAGCTGGCGCACCTGCTGCGACAGCGTCGGCTGCGAGACGTGCAGCGCGTCGGCCGCGCGCGTGAAACTGCGCTGCTCGGCGACGGCCAGGAAATAGCGGATGTGGCGGAGTAGCATGGCGGCCGACGTATTGGTTTGACCAATGGAGACCATAACGATCCAGTCTTGGACGCTATGGTTCGACTCCCGCATCATACGCACATCCGTTCCCGTGCATCGCCGCTGTCACCGCACCGGAACGGCTCGCCCGGGCCCGCCCTGCCTCCGCCCGCCGCACGACGATCCGCCGCCCGCCCGATCCGGGCCCGGCCGCGATCCGCCCGGCGCGCATCGGCTCACCGCCGATCCGTCGACGCCGGCCCCGATTTCCGTCACCCCGCGCAGCCGGCGGCCCCGTGCCGCCGGACGGCGCCGCCGTTTTTCGCGACCATGGAACCGCATCACGACACCCATCCTCCCCTCACCCGCGGCATGACGCTGCTGTTCGCCTGCGCATGCGGCATCGTCATCGGCAACATCTACTACGCGCAGCCGCTGCTCGCCGCGATCGCGCGCAGCTTCGGGCGCGCGCCGGCCGAGCTCGGCTATCTCGTCACGCTGACGCAGCTCGGCTATGCGGCGAGCCTGCTGCTGATCGTCCCGCTCGGCGACGCGGTCAACCGTCATACGCTGATCGTGCGGCTGCTGATGCTCAACGTCGTCGCGCTGGTCGCGGTCACGTTCAGCACGAACTTCACGATGTTCGTCGTCGCGAACGTCGCGGTCGGCTTCGTCACCTGTTCGACGCAGCTGCTCGTGCCGTTCGCCGCATCGCTCGCCGATGCACGCTCGCGCGGCCGCGCGGTCGGCACCGTGATGAGCGGGCTGCTGCTCGGCATCCTGCTCGCGCGCGTGGCGGCCGGCGCGATCGCCGACGGGTTCGGCTGGCGTGCGGTGTACGGCATCGCGGCGGTGACGGTGGCGGCGCTGACCGTCGTGCTCGCCGTGAAGCTGCCGAAGGATCGCCGCGAGGCGCGCCTCGACTATGCGGCGCTGATGAAGTCGCTCGTCGCGCTGGTGCGCGCGCAACCGCTGATCGCACTGCGCTCCACCTACGGCGCGCTCGTGTTCGCGTGCTTCAGCCTGCTGTGGACGGGCCTCACGTTCCTGCTGAGCCAGCCGCCGTACAGCTATTCCGAAGGGCAGATCGGCCTGTTCGGCGTCGTCGGCGCGGTGGGCGCGCTCGCGGCGACGTCGGCCGGCCGGCTCGTCGATCGCGGGCACGGCAATGCGGCGACAGGGTTGTTCGCGGCGGCCGTGCTCGCGTCGTTCGCGCTGATCGCGAACGGCGCACACGCCCTGGCAGCGCTGATCGCGGGCATCCTGCTGCTCGACGTCGGCGTGCAGGGCATGCACATCTCGAACCAGAGCGTGATCTATGCGCTGGCGGGCAACGCGCGCAGCCGCGTGACGACGATCTACCTGACGAGCTACTTCATCGGCGGCGCATTCGGGTCGTTCGCGGCGAGCGTCGCGTACGGCGTCGACGGCTGGCGCGGCGTGTGCGTCGCGGGCGCGGCGCTTGCCGGTGTGTTGATCGCGCTGTGGCTCGTGTCGCAGCGCATCGGCGCGCGGCAGGTCACGCAGTAATGCGGTAATGCAGTCAGTCGTTTCCTCGCCGCCATGAAAAAGGCACGCCCCGCGAACCGCGGGCGTGCCTTTTTCCGATGGGGTCGAGACAGTCGCGCGCTAGCGCGTGACCGCGATCGTCACGCAGCCTCGTCCGCGAAATCGATCAGCACCTTCATCGCGCGCTGGCGGTCGCCGGCCAGTTCGAACGCAAGGTTCGCATCGCGCATCGGGAACACGCGCGTGACGGCCGGACGCAGGTCGACGCGCCCCGCATTGATGAGTTGCACCGCGAGCGCGAATTCGGCGTGAAAACGAAACGACCCGCAGATCGACAACTCCTTCGCGACCACCACGTTCTGCGGCAGGCTGACATCACCGCCGAGCCCGAGCTGCACGACGACCCCGCGCGGACGCATCACGTCCAGCCCGTCGCGCAACGCGCGCGCATTGCCCGAACACTCGATCATCACGTCGAACGTGCCCTTGTCGGCACCGTAACGCTCGACCCAGCCGGCATCGGCAACCACATTGATCGTGCGGTCGGCGCCGAGCGCGCTCGCCACTGCCAGCGGCGCCTCGACGACGTCGGTCGCGACGATCTCCGCCGCGCCGTGCACGCGCGCCGCCGCGACCGCCAGCACGCCGATCGGCCCGCAGCCCGACACGAGCACGCGCTTGCCGATCAGCGGGCCCGCGCGCAACACCGCATGCAACCCGACGGCGAACGGTTCGGCGAGCGCCGCGAGCGACAGCGGCACGTGATCGGCGACCTTCACGCACTGCACCGCATCGCATACGAGTGCGTTGCGGAACGCGCCCTGCACGTGCGGCATCCGCATCGCGCTGCCGTAGAAGCGCATGTCGAGACACTGGTTCGGCAGCCCTTCAAGACAGTAGCGGCACGCGCCGCACGGCCGGCTCGGATTGACCGCGACGCGATCGCCGACCTTCACCGACGTCACGTCCGGCGCCACTTCCGCGACCGTGCCGGCCACCTCGTGGCCCAGCACCATCGGCTGCTGCAGCCGGATCGCGCCAAAGCCACCGTGCCGGAAGTAATGGAGATCGGAGCCGCAGATGCCGCCCATCGCGACATCGACGCGCACCTGGCCGGGGCCGATCTCGCCCGCGTCCTGCTCCTCCACCCGCAAGTCGTTCGGCCCGTGGATCACGACACACATGCAACGCATACGCATGACATTCCTCCCTTTCCTAAACGGCGGCGGTCAGGCCGCCGTCGACGAACAGCGTCTGGCCGTTCACGAAATCGGACGCGGCCGATGCGAGGAAGATCGCCGCACCGCACAGCTCGTCGACGCGCCCCCAGCGCCCGGCCGGCGTGCGCTTGCACAGCCAGTCCGAGAACGCTGCGTCGTCGACCAGCGCGCGGTTGAGTTCGGTTTCGAAATAGCCGGGCGCGAGGCCGTTCGCCTGGATGCCGTGGCGTGCCCAGTCGGCACACATCCCTTTCGTCAGCATCCGCACCGCGCCCTTGGTCGCCGCGTACGGCGCGATCGTCGGCCGCGCGAGCTCGCTCTGCACCGAGCAGATGTTGATGATCTTCCCATGGCCGCGCGCGATCATGTGCCGCGCGACGGCCTGCGCGACGTTGAACACGCCGTCGAGGTTCACGCGCATCAGCGCATGCCAGTCGTCGGGCTCGAAGGCGTCGAGCGGCGCGCGGCGCTGGATGCCCGCGTTGTTCACGAGGATGTCGATCGCGCCGACGCGCGCCTCGAATTCGTCGATCGCCGCGCGCACCTGTGCGTGCTCGGCGACGTCGAATACCGCGTAGTCGGCCGTGTAGCCTTCCTCGCGCAGCTGCCGCACGAGCGTCGCGGCCTTCTCCTCATTGCGATCGTTGATGACGATCGCCGCCCCCGCTTCGGCCAGCCCGCGGGCGAGCGTCAGCCCGATCCCGCGTCCGGAACCGGTAATCAGTGCGCGGCGGCCGTCGAGGCGGAACCGTTCAAGCGCGTGGGTCATGCGTGCCTCCTCGTGCCAGTCGAGCCGGCGGCCCATCGCGGCCGGTCTCGCGTTGACGGTATCTTCAACTGCCGGCCGCTCGCCGGCCAATGGTCTTTTTTGATCCGGTTATCATGAAATTTGATTACCGTCCAATTCGGCCCGCCACCCATGGAACTCAAGCAATTGCGCGCCTTCGTCACGCTCGCCGAAGAGCTGCATTTCGGGCGCGCAGCGCAGCGCCTGTTCATCGTGCAGCCCGCACTGAGCATGCAGATCAAGGCGCTCGAGGAAGAACTCGGCGCGCGCCTGTTCGAGCGCGACCGGCACAAGGTCGAACTGAGCGATACGGGGCGCGTGTTCCTGCCCGAGGCGCGCGCCACGCTGCAGCAGGCCGCGCGCGCGGAGCAGATGGCGCGGCTGTCGAGCCGCGGCGAGATCGGCACGCTGCGGATCGCGTTCGTGTCGTCGGTGCTGCCCGTGCTGCTGCCGGCCGTGCTGCGCACGATGCGCGAGCGCTATCCGCTGATCACGCTCGAACTGAAGGACCTGCCGACGCCCGACCAGATCGCCGCGCTGCGCGACCGGCGGATCGATTTCGGGATGATCCGGCTGCCGGCCGCGTATGCGGGCATCGACACGCGCGTGGTGCTCGAGGAAGGCTTCGTCGTCGCGCTGCCGCTCGACCATCCGCTCGCCGCGCACGATGCGATCGCGCCGGCCGCGCTGCGCGGCCAGCCCGCGTTCGTGCTCGCGCGCCGCTACGCGCCGGGCTTTCACGACGACATGCTGCTCGCGCTGAGCCGCGCGGGCACGACGCTCGAGATCGCGCAGGAGTTCGGGGAATTCACGACGATGCTGGCGCTCGTCGCGGCGGGGATGGGAATCGGGCTGATTCCGTCGGAAGCCGCCAGCGCGCTGCCGCCGAACGTACTCGCGCGGCCGCTCGACCTGGCCGGGCACCGAACGGGCATCGGCCTCGCGTGGACCGACCTCGACAGCCCGCTCAAGCGCGCGTTCGTCGCCGCGCTCGAAGAGGCGACGGCGGCATCAGCCAACGACAGCGGGCAATAAAAAAAACCGGCCGGAAAACCGGGCCGGGCTCGTTCGCTACGCCGGCCGCCTCGCGGCGGCCGCGCAACGTGCGGGATTACTTCGCGTTCGCGAATGCGACAGCCGTATCCAGCATGCGGTTCGAGAACCCCCACTCGTTGTCGTACCAGCTCGACACCTTGACGAGGCGGCCCGACACCTTGGTCAGCGTTGCGTCGAACGTCGACGAAGCCGGGTTGTGGTTGAAGTCGATCGACACCAGCGGTGCGTCGTTGTAGCCGAGAATGCCCTTCAGCGCGCCTTCCGATGCTTCCTTCATGATCGCGTTGACTTCCTCGACCGTCGTGTCGCGCTTCGCGATAAACGACAGGTCGACGATCGACACGTTGATCGTCGGGACGCGGATCGCGTAACCGTCGAGCTTGCCGTTCAGTTCCGGCAGCACGAGGCCGACGGCCGAAGCGGCGCCGGTCTTCGTCGGGATCTGGCTGTGCGTGGCCGAACGCGCGCGGCGCAGGTCTTCGTGGTAGACGTCCGTCAGCACCTGGTCGTTCGTGTACGCATGGATCGTCGTCATCAGGCCGGTTTCGAGGCCGATCTTGTCGTTCAGCGGCTTGACGAGCGGCGCGAGGCAGTTCGTCGTGCACGATGCGTTCGAGATGACGGTGTGCTCGGCCTTCAGCACGTCGTGGTTCACGCCGTAGACGATCGTTGCGTCGACGTCCTTGCCGCCCGGCGCCGAGATGATCACCTTCTTCGCGCCGCCCTTCAGGTGCGCGCTCGCCTTTTCCTTGGTCGTGAAGAAGCCCGTGCATTCCATCACGACGTCGACGCCGAGCTCGCCCCACGGCAGTTCGGCCGGGTTGCGGTTCGCCAGCACGCGGATCTTGTCGCCGTTCACGACGAGGTAGTCGCCGTCGACCGACACTTCACCCGGGAACTTGCCGTGCGCGGTGTCGTACTGGGTCAGGTGCGCGTTGGTCTTCGCATCGCCCAGATCGTTGATCGCGACGATCTCGAGATCGTGCTTCTTGCCGTTTTCATAAAACGCGCGCAGCGTGTTGCGGCCGATACGGCCGTAGCCGTTGATTGCGACGCGAATCGTCATGGTCTATCTCCTGATGGCTGAAAAAATTCGTTTCGTGCAGCTTCACGGTGCGACGCGCGCGAGGGGTGGCGCGCGTCGCGTATGTCTTTAGGCCAGCACGGCCTTGGCGGTCTCGACGACGTGCTCGACAGTGAAGCCGAAGTGCTTGAACAGCACGCCGGCCGGTGCCGACTCACCGAACGTGTCGATCCCGACGACGCCGCCTTCGAGGCCGACGTACTTGTGCCAGAAGGCCGTCACGCCCGCTTCGATCGCGACGCGGCGCACGCCGTGCGGCAGCACGCGTTCACGGTACTCGGCGTCCTGACGATCGAACACGTTGGTCGACGGCATCGACACGACGCGTGCCGCGATGCCCTGCTGCGCGAGCGGCTCGACGGCTTTCATCGCGAGTTCGACTTCCGAGCCCGTCGCGATCAGGATGATCTTGCGCGCAACGATCTCTTCGTCCCAGTCCTTCAGCACGTAGCCGCCCTTCTCGATGTTCGCGATCTGCGAATCGGTACGCGGGTTGAACGCCAGGTTCTGGCGGCTGAAGATCAGGCTCGACGGACGGTCGGCTGCGATCGCGTGGGTCCACGCAACGGCCGTCTCGACCGTGTCGGCCGGACGCCAGACGTCGTGGTTCGGGATCAGGCGCAGGCTCGACACGTGCTCGATCGACTGGTGCGTCGGGCCGTCTTCGCCGAGGCCGATCGAATCGTGCGTGAACACGAAGATCGACGGCACCTTCATCAGCGCGGCCACGCGCAGCGCGTTGCGGCTGTAGTCGGAGAACGTCAGGAACGTGCCGCCGAACGGCTTGTGGCCGCCGTGCAGCGCGAGGCCGTTGATCGCGGCGCTCATGCCGAATTCGCGCACGCCGTAGTTGATGTGGTTGCCCAGCTGGACGCCCGGGCCTTCCGGATTCGCACGGACCGCCTTCGATGCCTTCCAGTTGGTCAGGTTCGAGCCGGTCAGGTCGGCCGAGCCGCCGAGCAGTTCGGGCAGCGCGGCAGCCAGGCCTTCGATCGCCTGCTGCGACGCCTTGCGGGTCGCCACCGTCTCGCCGCGCTCGTTCGCACCGGCGATGATCGCCGCGGCCTTCTCGGCCCAGTCGGCCGGCAGCTGGTTGGCCATCCGGCGCTCGAATTCGGCGGCTTCCGCCGGGAACTTCGCGCGATAGGCAGCGAACGTCGCGTTCCATTCGGTTTCCGCGCGCTTGCCGGCTTCCTTCGCGTCCCACGCCGCATAGACTTCCTGCGGAATCACGAACGGCGCCCACGTCCAGCCGAGCGCTTCGCGCGTCTTCGCGATTTCTTCCGCGCCGAGCGCCGCGCCGTGCACGTCGTGGCCGCCTGCCTTGGTCGCCGCGCCCTGGCCGATCACCGTCTTGCAGCAGATCAGCGTCGGCTTGTCCGACAGCTTCGCCTTCGCGATGGCTGCGTCGACCGCGTCGACGTCATGGCCGTTCACGTTCGGGATCACGTTCCAGCCGTAGGCTTCGAAACGCTTCGGGGTGTCGTCGTGGAACCAGTTCACGACGTCGCCGTCGATCGAGATGCCGTTGTCGTCGTACAGCGCGATCAGCTTGTTCAGCTTCAGCGTGCCGGCGAGCGAGCAGGCTTCGTGCGAGATGCCTTCCATCAGGCAGCCGTCGCCGAGGAACACGTACGTGTGGTGATCGACGATCTTCGCGCCGTCACGGTTGAACTCGTCGGCCATCAGCGCTTCGCCGAGCGCCATGCCGACCGCGTTCGCGAGACCCTGGCCGAGCGGGCCGGTGGTCGTCTCGACGCCCGGCGTGATGCCGTATTCCGGGTGACCCGGCGTCTTCGAGTGCAGCTGGCGGAAGTTCTTCAGCTCTTCCATCGGCAGGTCGTAGCCGGTCAGGTGCAGCAGCGAGTACAGCAGCATCGAGCCATGGCCGTTCGACAGCACGAAGCGGTCGCGGTCCGCCCAGTGCGGGTTCGTCGGGTTGTGCTTCAGATGGCGCGACCAGAGCGCGACGCCGATTTCGGCCATGCCCATCGGCATGCCGGGGTGGCCGGAGTTCGCTTGCTGGACGGCGTCCATCGCGAGCGCACGGATCGCGTTGGCCATCAGGGTGGTAGAGGCGGGAGACGAAGTCGTCATGTCGAGTCCGGAGAACGAGTCGAGGAAACGGGGGCACGGCGGCATCCGGAAGCTCGAGCGTCAATCGTTCCCGGCGCGCGGTGCGGCGCCTGACGGACGCGAAGCGGACGGAGCCTACGGACGGGGCTGCAAAGCTCGTCATTTTAACAGATGGGCTGACATTTCCCTTGTCCATGCACGGTGTTCCGGCACGGTTTTCCGTCAAACCGCCCGCCTCCTATAATTCAGACGTCGGAACTGCCAGCCCTGAGCGGCCCACCCGTGAGCACGACGCTTCTCTTTCACCCTACGCCCGATGCCGCCTACGGCTTCCCGAACGCCCGGCGGCTCGCGCGCGTCGCGTCCCCGCACCAGCAGATCGAGGTCTGGGAAACCCCGCAGCTCGGCCGCCTGTTTACGCTGGACGGCCGGCCGATGACGTCGGTCGGCGACGAGTACGTCTATCACGAGTGCATGACGCACCCGGCCGCGCTCGCGCATCCGTCGCCGCGCCGTGCGCTCGTGCTCGGCGGCGGCGACGGCGGCGCGGCGCGCCAGTTGCTCAAGCATGCATGCATCGAGCGGATCGTGATCGCGGAGCTCGACGACGAAGTGGTCGGGATGGCGCGCCGTTATCTCGACGACGTGCACCAGGGTGCGCTCGACGACCCGCGCGTCGAGGTCGTGATCGGCGACGCCGCGCATTTCGTCGAGTCGACCGTCGAGCATTTCGATCTCGTCGTGTTCGACCTCACGCCGCCCGATTCGCCGGCGGCCGGCCTCTATACGCGCGCGTTCTATGCGCGGCTCAAGCGGATCCTGACGCCGTGCGGCGCGATCTCGATGCACCTCGGCTCGCCGGTGTTCCACCCGACGCGCATCGCCGCGCTGCTCGACGACCTGCGCGCGAGCTTCGCGGTCGTCGATCCGTTGTCCGCGCACGTGCCGCTGTACGGCTCGCAGTGGCTGATGGCGATCGCGAGCGATACGCTCGACGCGGCCGCGCTGTTCGCACACGACATCGACGAACGGCTCGCGGCCCGCCGCGTCCAGGGTTTGCGCTACTACGACGCGCGGCTGCATGCGTCCCTCTTTGCCCTGCCGTGCGCGCTGCGCGATACACTGGGCGTCCGCCGCTGAGCGTCCGCGCGGTCGCCCGGCTTCCGTTTTTTCTACACGTCTTCGCAGGATTCGTGATGCACGGCACCGCGGCGAAATGCCCCGGACGCCGCGCCGCCCCCTGAACGAACGCCCAGGCACGGACTCAGAGCACGTGCCCAGGCGCCCACACAGGAGATTTTCATGACCGATCCACGTCCGGCCAACGTGCCTTGGTTGACGCCCTACCTGGCCGTACGCAATGCACGTGCGGCCATCGATTTCTTCAAGGCCGCATTCGGCTTCGAACTGCGCGACGTGCACGACGAAGACGGCGCGATCATGCACGTCGAGATGGCCTATCGCGGCCAGCTGATCGTGATGTTCGCGCCCGAAGGTGCATTCGGCTCGACCGCGCTCACGCCGAAGAGTGCAAACGCCACCGCGCCGCAATCGTTCTATCTGTATGTCGACGACGTCGACGCCACCTGGCAGCGCGCGCTCGACGCGGGCGCGAAATCGCTGAGCGCGCCGCAGGATCAGTTCTGGGGCGACCGGTTCGCACAGATCGAGGATCTCGACGGCTACCGATGGGCGCTCGGCCGCCGTCTCGACACATGACCCAAACCGTTACACGCATGAACGAAGCTACCACCACCGCGGCCGTGCCGCGCTTTTTCGTCGACGCGGCACTGCGCGCCGACGCCACGCTTGCGTTGCCGGCCGACGTCGCGCGCCACGCGCAGGTGCTGCGCCTGCAGCCCGGCGACGCGCTCGCCCTGTTCGACGGCACCGGCGGCCAGTACCGCGCACGGCTCGTCGAGATCGACAAGCGCAGCGCGCTCGCGCAGATCGACACGTTCGAGCCGGCCGAAGCCGAGCCGCCCTATCGCGTGACGCTCGCGCAAGGCATCGCCGGCGGCGACAAGATGGACTGGGTGATCGAGAAGGCCGTCGAGCTCGGCGTGGCGGCGGTCGTGCCGCTGTCGACCGCGCGCGGCGTCGTGAAGCTTTCCGGCGAGCGCGCGGACAAGCGCGTCGCGCACTGGCGCGGCGTCGTGCGCGCGTCGTGCGAGCAATGCGGGCGCAACCGCATACCCGACGTCGCGCCCATCGCCGGCTTCAACGCATGGCTCGATACGCTGCCGGCCGCACCGGCCGACGGCGCGCTGCGGCTGCTGCTGTCGCCGCGCGCGAGCATCCCGTTCGCGTCGCTGCCCGACGCACCGCCGGCTGCGACCGTCACGCTGCTGATCGGACCGGAAGGCGGGCTGTCGCCCGACGAGGAAAACGCGGCCCGCGCGCGCGGGTTCACCGCGCTGTCGCTCGGGCCCCGCGTGCTGCGCACCGAGACGGCCGGCGCGGCCGTGCTCGCGGCGCTCGCGGCGCGTTGGGGCGGATGGTGACAGGGAGTCGCGCCGCCGCAAGACGGCGCGACACGCCCTGAACGCACGCCACCCGGCCGCTCTCGAAAACGGTGCTGGAGAAAAGGCGGGCGTCAGGGAGCGAAGCGCCGCGCCGGTCCGCGCGCCTCGCGCGGACGCAAAAAAAGCCCGCTCGAAGCGGGCTCTTAGAAATGTTGTCGAATCGGCCGCTGGCCGACCCGTGCTTACGCGAACGAGTAGAACACGCGGAACGCGACCTTGCGCTCGGCCCAGAATTCGGCCGCCTCGCGGAACACGTCGAGCAGCGTCTCGCGCCCTTCCTTGTCGAACTTCTGCGCGATCGGCAGCCCTTCGAGGACGATCACGAAACCCGGCTGCGCGCCGGCCTTCGCGACGAGGTCGGTCAGGGAATCGTACAGCGCGTCGTAGTTCTTCCCGAAATGCTTCGGGAACAGGAACGACGTCGCGATCGTTTCCATCACTTCCTGCTTCGACTGCGCGGCGCCGCAATACGCATACAGGAAATGCTGGCCGAGCCGACCGGCTTCGTCGGCGAGATCCTGCACGCGGAACGCGCGGATCGACTGCACGAGATTGGGTCGCACGGTCGTGAAAAGGCTCATAGGCTCCTCGTTCGATGAAAGCCCGGGCTCGGCTTCCTGTTGCTCCGGCGTGCTGCCAGCCTGCGCCGCCGCGTGCAGCTGGATCACGCGCTGAAACAGATTGCCATCGCCGGCCGCGAACAGTTCCGCCGCCGCCGTATCGTGCGCGTAGATGGAGTCGCTCATGCCATTCGTCCCGAAGTCATTCAACAATACGTTTAAAACTGTTGTAGTGGTCGCCCGTGTAATAACAGTTGTCGATCCGGCGCAATGGCCCGCCACAGACGATCCGGCGCGCACCGCGATTGCGGGCACGCGGCGTCGGCACCGTGTACTCATGGTAGTAGCCGCGCTTCGCTTTTGGCAGGATCCGCTCGCGGTTGCCAAACACGACGCCGTCTTTCTCGTACGGATAGGGGCCGCCCGCGCCGATCAGGCCCAGCGTGGTCACGGCCTCGCGCGGAAGACGGGCGGTCGGGATCGTATCGAGCCCGCTGGCGGCCACGTCGGCCGAAACGGCCTCCCGTGCGTAAGCGGCGGAAACCAGACTGCCCGTCGGCGTGCCGACGATACCCATCGCGAACATCGCGAAGACGGACGCGAGCGCGCCGTTGCGGAGCCACTTGCGTGCCATGAACCAGGGTTCCCGCTGTTAAATCAAGTAGTTGACGACCAACAAAGGCGTTAGCGTAGCGTTATTGGCCGCGCGAATCAATGTCCGTTTGGGAATCGAAAGTGTCGCGATACCCGGAATGGCGCATTTTTTACCTAAATAACACTATATTTATCTTACATAGGATAAAATACGGGCGGCATCTCTCGTACGGCAAGACCCTGCCTCCTTGCCGCGCTCGCTACCCGGAGTGGAGAGATGCTGCTGTTGCTTTGAGGGAAGCGCGTTTGCGCCCTGCCCGACGGCGTGCCCATGGCGGGCACGCCTCTTTTTGCTTTTGTTTACAATTTCGCCCGACGCGCCACGCCGGTTCGACCCGCCTGGCGCGTTCGTTTTGGCTCAGCGCGCGGCGTTCACGTCGGCAACCAGTAGCGCCGCCATATTGACGATGCGGCGAACGGTCGCCGATTCGGTCAGCACGTGCACCGGCTGCGCGGCGCCCAGCAGGATCGGCCCGATCGCGATGTTGTTGCCCGCGGCCGTCTTCAGCAGGTTGTACGCGATGTTCGCGGCGTCGATGTTCGGCAGGATCAGCAGATTCGCATCGCCTTCCAGCGTCGACTCCGGCAGGATTTCCTTGCGCAGCGCCGCGTCGAGCGCGACATCGCCGTGCATCTCGCCGTCAACCTTCAGCTCCGGCGCACGTTCCTGCAGGATTGCGAGCGTATCGCGCATCTTCTTCGCCGAAGGTGCGTTGCTCGTGCCGAAATTCGAGTGCGACAGCAGTGCGACCTTCGGCTCGATGCCGAAGCGGCGTACTTCTTCCGCCGCCATGATCGTGATCTCGGCCAGCTCTTCCGGGGTCGGATCGACGTTCACGTGCGTGTCGACGAGGAAAATCTGGCGGCCCGGCAGAACGAGGCCGTTCATCGCCGCGTACACGCTGCAACCCGGGCGCTTGCCGATCACCTGGTCGATGAAGTGCAGGTGGCGGTGCGTGGTGCTGATCGTGCCGCAGATCATCCCGTCCGCTTCGCCCTTCTTCACCAGCATCGAGCCGATCAGCGTCGTGCGGCGGCGCATCTCGACGCGCGCGAGCTGCTCGCTGATGCCCTTGCGCGCCATCATCTTGTAGTACGTCTGCCAGAAGTCGCGGTAGCGCGCGTCGTGCTCGGTGTTGACGACCGTGAAATCGACGCCCGGATTCAGCCGCAGGCCATAACGCTGGATACGGTGCTCGATCACGCCCGGACGGCCGATCAGGATCGGCGTCGCGAGTTTTTCGTCGACGATGATCTGAACGGCGCGCAACACGCGCTCTTCCTCGCCTTCCGCGAATACCACGCGCTTCTTCTCTTCCGGCGCGGCGCGCGCGATCTGGAAGATCGGCTTCATCGTCGTGCCGCTGTGGTACACGAACTGCTGCAGGTGGACGCGGTACGCCTCCATGTCCTCGATCGGGCGCGTCGCGACGCCGCCGTCCATCGCGGCCTGCGCGACGGCCGGTGCGATCTTCACGATCAGGCGCGGATCGAACGGCTTCGGAATCAGGTATTCGGGCCCGAACGACAGGTCCTGGATGCCGTACGCGGTCGCGACGATGTCGCTCTGCTCGTGCTGCGCGAGCTCGGCGATCGCATTGACGGCCGCGATCTCCATTTCACGCGTGATCGTCGTCGCGCCGACGTCGAGCGCACCGCGGAAGATGAACGGGAAGCACAGGACGTTGTTGACCTGGTTCGGGTAGTCGGTGCGGCCGGTGGCCAGCACCGCGTCCGGGCGCACTTCGAGCGCGAGTTCCGGCAGGATTTCCGGCGTCGGGTTCGCGAGCGCGAGAATCAGCGGGCGCTCGGCCATGCCCTTCACCATCTCCTGCTTCAGCACGCCGGCGGCCGACAGGCCGAGGAAGATGTCCGCGCCGTCGATCACTTCGGCCAGCGTCCGTGCGTCCGTTTCGCGGGCGAAACGCTCCTTGTCCGGGTCCATCAGTTCGGTGCGGCCCTTGTAGACCACGCCGGCCAGGTCGGTCACGGTGATGTTCTCGAGCGGCAGGCCGATGTCGACCAGCAGGTCGAGACACGCGAGCGCGGCCGCGCCTGCGCCGGACGCGACGAGCTTGACCTTCTTGATGTCCTTGTTGACGACCTTCAGCCCGTTCGTGACGGCCGCGGCCACCACGATCGCGGTGCCGTGCTGGTCGTCGTGGAACACCGGAATCTTCATCCGCTTGCGCGCTTCGCGTTCGACGATGAAGCAGTCCGGCGCCTTGATGTCTTCCAGGTTGATCCCGCCGAAGGTCGGCTCCAGAGCGGCGATCACGTCGACGAGCTTGTGCGGGTCCGACTCGTTCAGCTCGATGTCGAACACGTCGATGCCCGCGAACTTCTTGAACAGCACGGCCTTGCCTTCCATCACCGGCTTCGACGCGAGCGGGCCGATGTTGCCGAGACCGAGCACCGCCGTACCGTTCGTGACGACGCCGACCAGGTTGCTGCGCGCGGTGAAGCGCGCCGCATTGAGCGGATTCTCGACGATCTCCTCGCACGCGTACGCCACACCCGGCGAGTACGCGAGCGCGAGGTCGCGCTGGTTGATCATCTGCTTGGTCGGGGCGATCGCGATTTTCCCGGGGGTCGGGAATTCGTGATAGTCGAGCGCGGCTTCGCGGAGCTTGGCTTTGGAGGAGGCTTGGGTGGACATGTGTCTCTTGACGGGCGGATTAGAATAACTCTTCGACGGCATTGTAGCGCCAATCATCGGCCGCAAGACCGGCGATTCGGGTACAACAGCCGCGACAAAAATGGGCGGAACGGCGCAGGAACGCCGCCGTTCGCCTCGTACAATGCCGTTCCTTCAATCGTTTCGGATCCATCCGCCGTGCCAGCCGCCCTCTCCGAGTTTTCGCTGATCGAACGCTTCTTCACGCGCCGCGCCGCGCAGGGTGCACGCGCGTCGACGCTCGGCATCGGCGACGATTGCGCGTTGATCACGCCCCAATCCGGGAAATTGCTGGCCATTTCGACCGACATGCTGGTGGAAGGCCGCCACTTCTTCCCCGACGTCGCGCCCGACGCGCTCGGCCACAAGACGCTCGCGGTCAACCTGTCCGACCTCGCGGCGATGGGCGCCGAGCCGCGCGCGTTCACGCTCGCGTGCGCGCTGCCGCGTGCCGACGCGGCGTGGCTGGAAGCATTCAGCAACGGGCTGTTCGCGCTCGCCGAGCGCTACGGTTGCGAGCTGATCGGCGGCGACACGACGAGCGGCCCGCTGAACCTGTGCGTGACCGTATTCGGCGAAGTCGCGCCCGACGCGGCGCTGCGCCGCGATGCCGCGCGCGACGGCGACGACGTCTGGGTGTCCGGCACGCTCGGCGATGCGCGCGCCGGCCTCGGCGTCGCGCGCGGCGAATGGGCGGCCGGCGCAAACGAAGCAGCCGCGTTCCGGCGTGCGCTCGAGCGCCCCGAACCGCGCATTGCGCTCGGCCTGGCGCTCGCGGGCGTCGCGCACGCGGCGCTCGACATCTCGGACGGCCTCGCCGGCGACCTGCAGCACATCCTGGCCCGCTCGAACGTGCGCGCCGAAATCGATGCCGACGCGGTGCCGCGCTCGGCCGCGCTCGCCACGCTGCCGCCGGACGTACAGCGCCGCTGCACCCTGGCCGGCGGCGACGATTACGAACTGTGCTTCACCGCGCCGGCGGCAGCCCGCGCGGCGGTCGAAGCGGCCGGCGTGACGGCCGGCGTGCCGGTCACCCGAATCGGTACAATACGCGCGTTGTCCGCGCCGTCGGAGCAGCCCGCGATCGCGTGGCGCGATGCCGCCGGCGCGCCTCTCGCTCTCACGTTGCACGGCTTCGACCACTTCCATGCAGACTGACCCGACGCCCGCGCACGCCGCGGCCGAGCCCGGCGCCGCATCCGGCGGCAACGCGCCGCGGCGCGCGACCGCGCGCTTCATGCTGTCGCACCCGGCGCACCTCGTGTCGCTCGGCTTCGGCAGCGGGCTCGCGCCGATCATGCCCGGCACGTTCGGCTCGCTGTTCGGCTGGCTCACGTTCGTCGTGCTCAACCGCTACCTGACGGTGCCCGAATGGTGGGCGCTGATCGCGGTCGGCTTCGTGGCGGGCACGTGGCTCACCGGTTTCACCGCGAGGAAGATGGGCTCGGCCGATCCGGGCGCCGTCGTCTGGGACGAGATCGTCGCGATCTGGCTCGTGATGCTGTTCGTCACGCCCGCGACCTTCGTCGGCCAGCTGTGGGCGTTCGTCGCGTTCCGCTGCTTCGACATGCTCAAGCCGCCGCCGATCCGCTATTTCGAGCGCCGCCTGAAAGGCGGGCTCGGCATCATGGTCGACGACCTGGTCGCCGCGTTCATGACGCTGCTCGTGATCGCCCTGTGGCGCTCCGTCGTCGGCTGACCGATTTCCCGACTCCCGTTTCCCGACGCGCATGCCAACCGATTCCGTCGTCCATCAGCTTGCGATCCGCGCAGGCAACAAGTTGCGTGACGAGCACCTGACGCTCGCCACCGCCGAATCCTGCACCGGCGGCATGATCGCCGCGGCGATCACCGACATCTCCGGCAGCAGCCAGTGGTTCGAGCGCGGCTTCGTCACGTACTCGAACCAGGCCAAGATCGAGATGATCGGCGTACCGCACGACCTGATCGACAAACACGGCGCCGTCAGCGAGCCCGTCGCGCGCGCGATGGCCGAAGGCGCGCTGCGCAACAGCCGCGCGCAGGTCGCGCTGTCCGTCACGGGCATCGCAGGCCCGGCCGGCGGCAGCGAGAAGAAGCCGGTCGGCACCGTGTCGTTCGGCTGGAGCAACCGGCTGCATACCGACGTCGAGACGCTCGTGTTCAAGGGCGACCGCGAGCAGATCCGCACGCAGGCGGCCGCGCATGCGCTGCGCGGGCTGCTGAAGCTGCTCGACGAGCGCGAGGGCTGATCGAGCCGGAGGCGCGCACCGCGCCCCCGCTTGCCCGCTTACTGGATCGCGTCGGGCTTCACGACGATCCAGTTCTTGTCCGCCGTCACCGGCAGGCCGAGCGATTTCTGCTGTGCGGCCGATTCATCCGACCACGCGCGGATCTGCGCCATCTGCTTGTCCTTCTTGTTCACCCACACGCGCACGCCGCCGCGCGCGACGTCGGTCGCGTTCAGCAGCATGTAGCCGTCGGACGTCGGCGTGTCGCCCGCGACGAGCACCGGCTTCTTCCACTGGTCGATCCAGCCGACGATCGAGCCGAGCTTGCCTTCGTACCACGTCATCGGGTTCATCAGGAACGGCGTGATCACCAGACTGCGGTTCGCGGCCTCGTCGTACTTGCCGGCCTTGATCTGCAGCCGCGAGGTGGTCAGCGAGCCCGTCGCCGGGTTGCGCAGCAGCGTCGTCACGCCGATCACGTTCTGCGGCTTCACGTTGTAGCCGTACTTCGGGTCGGACAGCACGAGCCGCGCGAGCTCCTCGTGCGCGGCCGTCATCACGTAGACCTCGATTCCGTTCTCGCGCAGCGCGTTGTACAACTCCTGCATCCCGCGGAAGAAACGCGGCGGGTTCACCGTGCCGTCGACCACCTTGTCGCCCTGCCAGTAGCGGATCGGGATCGGCTTGCCGTCGGCGAGCATCGCGTCGACGTGGCGCTTCAGGTCGGCCAGCGACTGGCCGGCGAATGCCTGCGCGATCCACGGGTAGCAGACCAGGTCGTCGATCTCGCACAGCCGGTAGTAATAGCTCGTCAGCGATTCCTTGTAGTCGGCGGAATCCTTGAACGGGATCAGCTTCAGCGACGGGTCGAGCGTGTCGCGCGTCAGCACGCCGCGGTTCTCGAGGTACGGCAGCAGCGACTCCTCGAGGTCGTAGCGGTAGGTCGTGTTGTCGGCGTCGAACACCGCGTAGTCGCCACGGTTCGCGTGCGCGGCGATCATCGCGTTCAGCGCCTTCGCGCTGTCGGCCGGCCAGTGCGACAGATCCGCCGCATGGGCGAAGCTCACGCACAGCGACGCGGCAAGCGCGCTCAGAAGACGTCGGGACAACTTGGGCATGGCGTCGCTCCTTTCTTGACATTTTCGTTACGGATCGATGACAAGCGGCAGCATCGCGCGATTGGCGCGCGGGAATGCGGTGCGCAAGCGACGGGAAGTTGTCTGCGTGCGCCAGTGCGGGCCGGGCGGCGGGAGGAGCGGGAAAGCGGCAGGGAAGCGACGGGCTCGCGCGTGGGAGCCCGCCGCAGCCGGCTGCCCGGGCGGGCAGCCGATGCGACCGATCAACGATGCGCGTTGATCGTGTCGCGGGTCTTCTGCGCGGCGAGCGCCGCGGCTTCGGCGAAATCCTCGCCCTTGCTCGCGTACAGGATCGCGCGCGACGAGTTGATCATCATGCCGGTGCCGTCGGCCGTGCGGCCCGCATTGACGGTCGCCTGCACGTCGCCGCCCTGCGCGCCGATGCCCGGAATCAGCAGCGGCATGTCGCCGACGATCCCGCGCACGATCTCGATCTCCTTCGGGAACGTCGCGCCGACCACGAGGCCGAGCTGGCCGTTCCTCGCGTTCCACTTGTTCGCCGCGAGATCCGCGACGACCTGATACAGCGGCCGGCCGTTCGTGTCGAGGAACTGCAGGTCGGACCCGCCCGGGTTCGACGTGCGGCACAACACGATCACGCCCTTGCCTTCGTGCTCGAAGTACGGCTCGACCGAGTCGTAGCCCATGTACGGATTCACCGTGACGGCGTCCGCGCGGTAGCGCTCGAACGCTTCGCGCGCGTACTGCTCGGCGGTGCTGCCGATGTCGCCGCGCTTCGCGTCGAGGATCACGGGCAGGCCCGGATGCTGGAGGTGGATGTGCGCGATCAGCCGCTCGAGCTGGTCTTCCGCGCGATGCGCGGCGAAGTAGGCGATCTGCGGCTTGAACGCGCTCGCGTATTGCGCGGTCGCGTCGACGATCTGCCGGCAGAATTCGAAGATCGCGTCGGGCTGGCCGTCGAACTGCACGGGGAAACGCGACGGCTCGGGATCGAGGCCGACGCACAGCAGCGAGTTCGTGCGCTGCCACGCGGCGCGCAGCGATTCGATGAAAGTAAGCGGGGAAGACATGGCGGGTACTCGCGGCAAACCGTTGGTAGACCGCGTATTTTACCCGCGTCGCCGGCGCGCCTCGCGTGTCGCGGCATTGCCGCGCGCATCGGCGCGCTCGACGGTGAACGCGAAACGCCGCGTGAGCCGCTCGCCGGGCGCGAGCAGCGTCATCCCGTGGGCGGTCGCGCCGCCCGGCAGGTTCACCGCATTGATCGGATGATCGACCGGCTCGAAGCAGAAGAAATCCTCGCCGGGCGGCGTATAGAGCACGTACGCGTCGGCGTCGGCCGCCACCGTCAGCGACAGCCCGCGGCGCGGCCAGCTCACCGTCGCGTGGCCGCCCCAGCCCGTAAACGCATGGTTGACGAGCACGGCCGGCAGCGGATACGCGACGCCGAACTGCCAGGCCGGCGGCACGCTCACGTGCCGCACCGGCAGGAAATCGGCGCCCGACAGCCACAGCCCGCCGGCGGCCGCGGCCAGCTCGGTCGCGGCATCGCGCACGAGGAACGGATGCACGCCGAGCCCGAACGGCAGCCGCGCGCGCCCCGCGTTCTCGATCGTCAGCGCGATCGACAGCGTTGCGTCGTCGAGCTCGAACGACTGGATCGCGCGGAACGCATACGGCGCGCCGGCGGCGCGATCGAGCGACAGTTGCAGCGACGTGCCGGTCGCATCGTCCACCTGCCACGGCGCGAGCCAGCCGTCGCCGTGGATCGGCATCGGCTCGTCGCGGCGGTTGCGCGGCACCGCGACGCTGCGCCCGTCGCATTCGAACCGCCCGTCGCCGATCCGGTTCGAGTAAGGCAGCAACGGATAGCACGCGAGTTCGTTCGGGTCCGTCGCCGTCTCCGGATGCTCGCAGCGGCGGAACACCGGCATCAGCGCGCCGTTGTCGCCGCGCCAGTCGAAGCGCGCGATGCCGCCGCCGAGATGCGGCAGCACGTCGAGCCGCAGCGACGCGTTCGACAGCGTGACGGCCGCCGCATGCGCGGCGCCGACGCCCTGCGCGAAGGCAGCCGTCTGCGGGCCGGGGCTGACCGGCTGCGCGGCGGCGGCCAGGCGCGCGCGGCGCGACTGGCTGGTGGACGACGATGCGTGCGAGGACGTGGCGGTCATGGTGAACTCCTTTCCTTCGTCGAAGAAACGATGCAGGTCGTGCGAACGGTCAGGCCCAGCCGCCGTCGACGATCACGTCCTGCGCGGTGATCATCCGGCTGTCGTCGGCTGCCAGGAACAGCGCCATCCGCGCGAGATCGGCCGGCAGCAGTTCGGCATCGAGGCACTGGCCGGCCTTGATCGCCGCACGGCCCGCGTCGTCGAGCCACAACCGGCGCTGCTTGTCGGTCATCACCCAGCCGGGCACCAGCGAATTCACGCGAATGCCGAACGGGCCGAGGTCGCGCGCGAGACCGCGCGTCAGCCCCTGCACGGCCGCCTTCGCCATCACGTAGACGGGATAGCCGCCGTTCTTCAGCATCCAGCTGATCGAGCCGAGGTTGATGATCGCGCCGCCGCCCTGCTGCTTCATGTCGTCGATCACCGCCTGCGCGGCGAAGAACTGGTGTCGCACGTTCACCGCGATGCCCGCGTCGAACGATTCGGGCGTCACGTCGTCGATCGCGTGGCGCGCGTCGTTCGCCGCATTGTTCACGAGCACCGCGATCGCACCGATGCGCGCGCGGATCGCGTCGATCGCATGGCGCAGCGCGCCGATGTCGGTCAGGTCGCACGGCAGGAACAGCGGCGCATGACGGACGTGCGCGAGGCTTTCCGCCAGTGCGGTACCGGCCGCCGCGTCGAGGTCGACGAACGCGACGCGCGCGCCCTGTTCGGCGAAGTGCTCGACGAACGCCGCGCCGATGCCGGTCGCGCCGCCCGTGATCAGCACCGCGCGATCCTCGAGGCTCGGATACCGTGCATAGCGTGCGTGGCTCGCGGTGTGCGGGTCGCGCGCGGAAGTGTCGATGGTCATGCGGTTCGTCTCCGTAAGAGCAGATCGGGTCAGTCGCGGACGCCGCGGTTCTTCAACTGGTCGAGCAGCACGGCAGCAAGCAGGATCGCGCCGCGCACGAGGTACTGGTAGAACGCGTCGATGTTCAGCAGGTTCATCACGTTCTCGACGGTGCCCATGATCAGCACGCCGATCACGACGCCCGAGATCGTCGCGCGGCCGCCCATCAGCGACACGCCGCCGAGCACGCACGCGGAGATCACGTTCAGCTCGAAGCCCTGCGCGGCGTTCGGCTGGCCCGACGTGATGCGTGATGCGAGGATCACGCCTGCGAGCGCCGTCACCGCGCCCTGGATCAGGAAGATGTACACGCGCGTGCGTTCGACGTTGATCCCCGCGAGCCGCGAGGCTTCCGGGTTCCCGCCGATCGCGAGCGTGTTGCGGCCATACACCGTCTGGTTCAGCAGCACGCCGAACGAGATGAAGCACAGCAGCGTGACCCAGATCGGCAGCGACACGCCGAACAGGGACAGCCCGCCGAGCGCGATGAACGTATCCGACGACACGCCGACCGCCTGCCCCTTCGACACGATGAAGCCGAGCCCGCGCACGATCTCCATCGTCGCGAGCGTCGTGATCAGCGCGTTGATGCGCAGGTACGCGATCACCGCGCCGTTCACGAAGCCGATCGCGGCGCCGGCCGCAACCGCCGCGACGATCGCGACGAACGTGTTGTCGGTCGCGTTCAGCACCATCGCGCACAGCACGCCCGAGAACGCGACGGTCGAGCCGATCGACAGGTCGAAGTCGCGCGACGCGAGACAGAACATCATCGTGCACGCGACCATGCCGATCTGCGAGATCGACAGTGCGAGGCCGAGCATGTTGTCGATCGAGAAGAAGTGGTCGACGGTGAGCGACATCGTGATGAACATCACCGCGAAGATCGCGATCAGGCTGTATTCGGTCAGATGCTGCCACCACTTCTGGCGGTCGCTCTGCTGCGGCACCAGCGCGTCGGCCGATCGCTTCACGGCGGCGCTGCCAAGGTTTTCGTTGACTTGCATGATTGTGTCTCCTGCTCCTGCATTGCACGGCCCGCGCCGCGCGTGTCCGATTCGATTGTCGTGCCCTGCGTCAAGCCGCCTCGACGGCGCTCGTCTGCGGCAGCGCGAGGCTCAGCACCGCGTGTTCGTTCGCCTGTTCGCGCGGTAGTTCGCCCGCGATCCGGCCTTCGCGCATCACGACGATGCGGTCGGACACGCCGAGCACTTCCGGCAGCTCCGACGACACCATCACGATCGCGCAGCCGCGTTCCGCGAGCCGGTAGATCACGTCGTAGATCTCGTGCTTCGCACCGACGTCGATCCCGCGCGTCGGCTCGTCGAGGATCACGACCTTCAGGTCGGGCTCCGCGAGCCAGCGCGACAGGATCGCCTTCTGCTGGTTGCCGCCCGACAGGAAGCGAATCTTCTGCCGCCGGTTCGGCGTCTTGATCTTGAGCCGCTGGATGAAGCGGTCGGCCGTTTCGCTTTCGGCCTTGCGGTTGATGAAGAGCCCCGCGCGCAGCGAATGGCGGCGGCAACTGATGTTGATGTTCTCCGCGACCGACGCGATCGCGATGATCCCTTCTTCCTTGCGGTCCTCGGGGCACAACACGATGCCGTGGCGGATCGCGTCGCCGGTGCGCTTCACGTCGATGCGCGCGCCGTCGAGCGTCAGCACGCCCGCGCGCCGGCGGTCCGCGCCGTACACGAGCCGCATCAGCTCGCTGCGGCCCGCGCCGACAAGCCCGAAGAAGCCGACGATCTCGCCCGCGCGCACCGAGAAGCTCGCGGGTTCGCGCAATGCCGGGCCGTCGACGCCTTCGGCCGCGAAGCGCACGTCGCCGAGCGCGCGCGGCGCGTAATGGTAGATGTCCGAAATCTCGCGCCCGACCATCTCGGCGACGAGCCGTTCGCGCGGCACGTCGGCCAGCGATTCGTGCGACGCGATCTTGCGCCCGTCGCGGAAGATCGTGCACGCATCGCACAGCCGGTAGATCTCGTCCATCCGGTGCGAGATGTAGATCAGCGCGCGGCCCTGCGCACGCAGGTCGTCGACGAGCTTGAACAGCACTTCGGTCTCGCGATGCGACAGCGAGCTGGTCGGTTCGTCGAGCGCGATCACGCGCGCGTTGCGCATCAGCGCCTTGCAGATCTCGACCATCTGCCGCTGCGCGATCGACAGCCGCCCGAGCTTCGCGTCGGGATCGAGATCGACGCCCATCGCGGCGAGCCGCTCGCGCACGTGGCGCTTCGCCTCGCGCTTTTTCACCCAGCCGAACGCATTCGGCAGGCGGCCGAGCAGCAGGTTTTCCGCAACCGTCAGGTCGGGCACGTACTGCAGCTCCTGGTGAATCACCGCGATGCCGGCCGCGATCGACGCGGCCGCACTCGCGAACTGCACGGGCTGGCCATCGACCAGCACGCTGCCCGCATCGGGCTGGTATTCGCCGCCGAGAATCTTCAGCAGCGTCGACTTGCCCGCGCCGTTCTCGCCCATCAGGCCATGCACCTCGCCCGCATGCACGTCGAACGAGATGCCGTCGAGTGCGCGCACGCCAGGAAAGACCTTGCCGATATTGTCAAAACGCAGTGCCGCTGACACGTCGTCTCCCCACTTCCGGATCGATCGACCGCCGGCCGCCGCATCGCCGCGGCAGCCGGCGGGCCGCTTACTTCGACGCGAGCCCCATCTCCTCGCGCACCTTCGACACGTTGTCGCGCGTCGCGAGCATGCCCGTCGTCAGCGTCAGCGCCGGCGGTGCCTTGCCCTGCGTGATCCACGCGTACATCAGGTCCGAGGTTTCCTCGCCGTGGCGCTTGGGGCTGATGATCACGGTGCCGTAGAAGCCCGTCGGCTGCGGCTTCTTGAACTCGTTCAGCGCCGAATCGGAACCGCCGATGCCGATGCCGATCATGTTGTCCGCCTTGAAGCCGCGCCCTTCGGCCGCGCGCACCGCGCCGAGCACGGCTTCGTCGTTCAGGCCGTACGCCACCCAGTGCTTGAACTGCGGATTCTTCGTGAGCGCGATGTTCGCCGCGTTGAATGCGTTCTCGGTGTCGGTCTTCGCCTGCGGCGCCGCGATCACGTTCGCCTTCGGAAAGCCGGCAGCCACCAGCGCGTCGGTCGCGCCGCTCGTGCGGTCATGCGCGGTCGGCAGCTGCTCGTAGGTGATGTCGATCGCGCCGACGTCCTTCATGTCCCAGCCGCGCTTCTTGATCTCGGCCGCGATGCCGTCGCCGACCTGCTTGCCGATGTTGTACGCGGAGATCCCCATGTGCGGGACCGACTCGATCGGCTTGCCCGCGCCGTCGACGAGGCGGTCGTCGACCGTCATCATCTTCAGGTTGTGCGACTTCGCCTTCGCGACGATGCCCGGCCCGAGCTTCACGTCGGGCGTGCAGATGATGAAGCCCTGCGCCTTCTGCGCGGACAGGTTGTCGATCGCGCTCATCACCTTTTCACCGGACGGCGCGCCGATCTTCACGAGCGTGAAGCCCTTGTCCTTCGCCGCCATCTCGGCGAACTTCCACTCGTCCTGGAACCACGGCTCTTCCGGCTGCTTGACGAGGAAGCCGATCTTGACCGGATCGGCCGCGTGCACGACGGGGCTTCCGATCACCACCGCGGCCGCGGCGGCCAGCGTTACGAACGTTCTGCGTTTCATCTCCAGTGTCTCCTTGTCTTCATCGAACAGGATGCGGCCGCTTGTTGGTTTCGACGCAGCGTGCGCGCGGCCGTCGCACGTGCGGTCTTTCGAATCGTTGCGTCAGTCGTGGTACAGCGCCGCGCGCCCGCCATCGACGGTGATGCACGCGGCATTGATGAACGGCGCCTCGTCGGACGCCAGGAACACGGCCGTCATCGCGACCTCCTCCGGCCGGCCGATCCGCTTCATCGGCTGCAGCGCGAGCGTCGCGGCGCGCGCGGCGGCCGGATCAGGCTGCGCGTCCCACCAGTCGCGCGTGAGCTGCGTCTCGATGTAGCCCGGCGCGATCGCGTTCACGCGCACGTTGCGCGGCGCGTATTCGATGCCGAGCGCACGTGTGAGCCCCAGCACGCCATGCTTCGCAACCGGGTACGGAAAGCAGCCCGGGATGATCCTGAACGCATGCGTCGACGCGATGTTCACGATGCTGCCGCGGCCGCGCTCGACCATCCCCTCAAGCGCCGCGCGGCAGCCGTGCCACACGCCGTCGAGGTCGACCGCGAAGCAGCGGCGCCAGTCGTCGTCGGTCATCGTCAGCGGATCGGCGAACACGTTGATGCCGGCGTTGTTCACCAGCACGTCGAGCGGGCCGAATGCCGCCTCGGTCTGCGCGAGCGCATCGCGCACCGCATCCTGCCGTGCGACGTCCGCCTGCAGCGGCAGCACCCGCGCGCCGGCGATCTCGTGCACGATCTCGGCGGCCGTGCGCTGCGCCTGCGGGAAATCGAGATCGACGAGCGCGACGGCCGCCCCCTCGCGAACGAACGCACGGGCGATCGCGGCGCCGATTCCGCGGCCCGCGCCCGTCACCATCGCGACCTTGCCCGCGAGGCGGCTCATCATGCGGCTCCGCCGCGCGCGATGCGCAAGCCGGCCTGGAACGCGCGCGCGTTCGCCGCGGTCGCGTCGACCGACTGGCCGGGGCGGTACAGCGCCGAGCCGAGCCCGAAACCGTTCGCGCCGGCGTTGAGGAACGGCGCCATGTTGTCGGGCGAGATGCCGCCGACCGGAATCAGCGGCACCGCGCGGTCGATCACCGCGCGCCACGCCTTCACGACCGGCAAGCCAAGTTGCTCGGCCGGGAACATCTTCAGCACGTCGGCGCCGTTCGCGAGCGCCGCAAATGCTTCGGTCGGCGTCGCGACGCCCGGTGCGCTCGCGAGGCCGCGCTCGCGTGCGCGGCGAATCACGGCCGCGTCGCTGTGCGGCATCACGATCAGCGCCCCGCCCGCATCCTGCACGCGGTCGACATACTCGGCGCGCAGCACGGTACCCGCGCCGACGATCGCATCGTCGGGCAGCGCGCGCCGCAGCGCCGCGATGCTGTCGAACGGATCCGGCGAGTTGAGCGGCACCTCGACGATCCGGAAACCGGCTTCGTACAGCGCATGGCCGTGGTCGGCCGCTTCGGCAGGCGTGATCCCGCGCAGGATCGCGATCAGCGGGCACGCGTCGAACGCGCGCATCAGTGCGGCATGAGGCGTGTATGGCGCGGGCAACGTAAGGTCGGACGGCATGTCGGGATTCCTCTGCAATCGGTTCATTGGTCGGCCAGGACGGGTTCGCCGTCCGCGCGCACGAGCCCGGCGCGCGACGCGATCCGCCACAGACCGCGCTCGGTCGCATGCGCGACGACCCGCGCGTGCATGTGGCCGAATACGCGAAGCGCATCGATATAGCGCGCGCACAAACCGTCATCGCCGATCAGCAGCAGCGGCTGGTCCGCGAGCGCGACGCCGCGCTCCGCGAGCATCGCGTCGAGCGCGTTGAGCTCATGGCCGATCAGCAGCCCGGACAGGTAGTCGCCCTGCGCATCGGGCGCGAGCCGGTCGGTCAGGCCGAGCGTGCGTGTGCTGAAGATCGTGGCGAGCAGCCCCGTGCGCTGCGCGCCGCGCGCGACCGAGACGCCGCGCACGAACGCCGCGCGATCGGGCGACGCGCCGGCTCGCATCGTGCGGCCGAGGATCGTGTGGTCGCGCAGCGCCGCGAACAACTCGCCCGTCATGAAGGTCTGGAAGCGCTCGATCAACCCTTCCCTCACCCACGCCCATTTCGCATGGGTGCCCGGCAAGCCGATCAGTAGCCCTGAACGATCGGTGCCAAGCATGGGATCGCTCGCGAGTGCACCGAATATCTGCGTTTCTTCACCGCGCATCACGTCGGGCAATTCGCCCGTCGCGATCACGCCCGGCACGATCGAGATCGTCGTGCCGCGCGACGTCGTCACCGTGATGAGGCCCGCGACGAGCGCATCGGCGCCGGCCGGCACCGCGACGTACGGCGCCTCGCGCCAGCCCTGCGCGCTGCCGACCATTCCGGCGGCAAGCACCGGCAGGCCCGGCGTGCGGTCGAGCCAGTCGCCGCACGCGTCCTCGAACACCGCGTCGAACGCGCGCGCGCCGCCGCCCGGCACGTGCATCACGCCCGCCGGGCGGCTGCGCGTGTCGATGAGCGCGCCGCGCGCGTCGTACAGGTAAGCGCGCAGCGACGTCGTGCCCCAGTCGAGCGCGATCAGCGACGGCGTGGCGGTGCTGGCATCCGGAACGGGCCGGGTCGAAGTCGTCATCGTTTGATCCTGCGGGTACCCTGCGGTGGGCTCCAGCCCAGTTCCGCGGAAATGGCTCGCGCCTCGCGCTGCACGAGCGGAATCAGTTCGTCCATCCGGTCGTGCGGCATGTACGGAATCGTGCTCGCAACCGACACGGCCGCGACGATCGCGCCCGATGCGTCGCGGATCGGCGCGGCCACGCAGCGGATCGACGCCTCGTTCTCCTCGAGATCGAACGTATAGCCGCCGGCCGCGTAATGCGCCATGCGCTGCAGGAACGCGCTCGTCTCGGGCCGGTTGTCCGGCTTGAAATTGACGCCGGCAAGCGCACGCCGGGCCGCCTCGAACAGCGAGCTCCACGTGTCGGGATCGGTGTCGAGCATCATCGCCTTGCCGATGCCGGTCGACGCGAGCGGCATCCGGTGGCCGACGCGCGAGCGCATCTCGAGGCCGCGCGTGCCGGGAATCTTGTCGATGTACAGCACGTCGTCGCCGTCGCGCACGCCGAGATGGATCGTGTCGAGCGTCGCTTCCGCGAGCGCTTCGAGGTGCGGGCGCGCCACCGCGGTGAGCGGCATCTGCTCGAGCGCGATCGTGCCGAGCTCGATCAGCTTCGGGCCGAGCAGGTAGCCGCCCTGCACCTGGCGCAGGTAGCGCGCCTGCACGAGGCTGCTCACGAGGCGGTGCGTGGTGCTGCGCGTCGTGCCGAGCGCGGCGCCGATCGCGCGCATGTCGCGCGCGCCGTTCGCGATCGCCTCGAGGATCGCAAGACCGCGCAGCAGCGTCTGCGTGCCGGCCTGCTGCGCAGCGAGATCGAGCGGCGTGCTGGTCGCGCCGATGCTGTCGGTCAGCGACGCATCGTCCGGCGTCGCACGCCGGGCGTCGAGGGCAAGTGTGTCGGGCATCTTGGTCATGGGGCGGGCTTCTTCAACGGAACCGGTGAAGCCGTTCGCACGATGCCGGAACTGCGTCCGGCGTCGCGACGAGGCGGCGGTCGATGCACCGAATAAAGCGCCCGGTGAACTTCATGGAAGGTGTCTCCGTGTGCGTCGGGCGCCGCGCGATGCATGGGTCCGAAGCTGTCGATGTGCTTCGGATTGTAGGAGCGCACGCACTCGCCTCCAATATTTGAATGCGTTGCCCAGATAATGAGAATTCGGCGCGAATCCGCCGTGTACGCGACGTCACGGCGGCTCCATGTGAACGGGGGCGGAACCCGCTGCGCAGCAGGTTCCGCCCCCGTTTGCTCACCGCGCGCCGCGCTTACTGCTGGCTCGTGCTGCGTGCCTGCATGTAGCGCTGGACGTCCGCGAACGACACACGGCCGCTGCCGCCCGAGTCGATCTGCCGGAAGTGGTTCGCAACATAGCCGAGGCCGGCCGCGCGCGCCTGCGATTCGGTGATCGAACCCGTGTTCTGCGCGTCGGCCGCGCTGAACTGCCGTGCGAGCTTGCGCACCACCTGCGCATGCAGCGCGGCGCCCGTCGTCTGCGTGCCGGCGGTCGGCTTGCGTGCGGCCGGCGGCACGTACGGATCGCCGAGCTGCGCCTGGCGCGCACGCACCGGCGCGGCGGCGTCGCTCGCCTGTGCGAACGCGGATACGGATGCTGCGGCGCCGACGCATGCGAGCGCCGCGGCAACGACGATGAAACGGTTCTTCATATCAGGCTCCAGTCTGGAATGAGGTCGTCGACGGCAGGCGCGGCGCCACCGCGGGCGCGCGTCGCCTGCCTTGCGCATCGCATCAGTGCGCGGCCGCGTTGTAGAAGGTCACGAGGTCGGCTTTCTCCTGCGGACGCGACGTATCGTCGAGATAGACCATGTGTCCGCCCTGATAGTCCTTGATCGTCAGGTTCGGTTGCGTCCCGAGCCGCGCGAGGTCGAGCTCGGTCTGGTAGAACGGCGTCGCGATGTCGTGATACCCGTTCAGCGACAGCACCTTCAGTTGCGGATTCAGCGACAGCGCCGCGGCCAGATCGGGGATCGTGTCGGGCATCGCGAGGCCGTCGTGCGTCCAGTCCCACGTGTTGATCGCATTGCTGCTCAACGAGTAGGCCGACTGCGCGGTGTACTTCAGCTCGTTCGGCAGGTATTTGCCGATCGTGTCGGTGAACGGCTGCGTGATGTACGTGCTCGACGGGTCACCGCCCGATGCCAGCGGGCTCGACACCGGCACGTTCACGCGCGCGTCGTAGCGGCCGATCAGCGTGCCCGGGATCAGCGACAGCTGGAAGCTGTTGTCGAAGAAGGTCGGGATCACGTTGAAGTTCGCATTCCACAACGACTGCTTCACGCCGGTCGAATTCGCCATCGTCGTGACGAGGGTCGGCGGCGGCGGCGTATGGCTCGCCAGGTACGCGTTCACGGCGGGCGCGTAGCTGCCGGCCGTCAGCAGGCGCATCTGGTCCGCATACTGCGGCAGGCTCGACGGGTTCGGATTGTCGAGCTGGTAGTACGCGCCGACGGTGCCATACGACGGCACGAAGCCCGCGCAGCTCACCGGGCTCGAACCGTTGTTCGAGTTGCCGATGTAGTCGCTCGCCATGTCGCAGTTCGTGTTGTAGTTCAGGATCGACGACTGCAGCACGATGCCGTCGAGCTTCACGCCGGCCGTCTCGAGCAGGTTCGCGAGCACGTCGGTGCGCGGCGTGCCGTACGACTCGCCGAACAGGTATTTCGGCGAATCGTTGCGCTGGTTCACGCTCAGGTAGCGCATCACGAAATCGCGGAACGCGCCGCCGTCCTGGTCGACACCCCAGAACGTCTGGTTCGTGTTCGGCGCGACCGCTTCGGAGAAGCCGGTGCCGATCGCATCGACGAACACGAGGTCGGTCGTGTCGAGCAGGCTTTCCTGGTTGTCGACGAACGGGAACGTCGACGTGTTCGCATTCGGGTCGCCCGTCTGGATCCGGCGCGGGCCGAACGAGCCGAGGTGCAGCCACACCGATGCAGAGCCGGGGCCGCCGTTGTACAGGAACGTGACGGGCCGCTTCGCCGCGGGCTGGTTGTCGGCCGTATAGGCGACATAGAAGAACGATGCTTCGGGCGCGCCGGTCTGCGGATTGCGCGCGACGAGGTGGCCGGCCGTGGCCGTGTAGTGGATCGTCTTGCCGTTCAGTGTGATCTGGTGATGCGTGACGGCGGCCTTTTCAACCGCGGCGGAGGCGTCGAGCGACGCGTTCGCGCTCGACGAATAACTGTTCGGATCGTTGTACGCCCTGTCCACCTGACTGGCGGGATCGGCTGAGCTGTCGGCGCTGGCAGCAGCGGACGATGTCACGTCGTCGTTGCAGGCCGTCAGAATCAGCGAAGAAAACACCACTCCCAACAACAGCTTCGCTTTGCTCGCTGGCATCGTTTGCTTTCCTTCTCTCGGATGTTTTTTGTGTCGAGCAGCCGGATAAGCCGCCCCCCGCCTCGATTGCGGCCGATGAGCCGAGGCGCTGGCCAATATACGCGAGCCCGTCAGCTTTGAAAAATTTTGAAATATTTGGCTGGCGGCCGGTGCAGCGCACACCTTTCAGGAATGCTTCGGTTCGTGAAACGTTGCATTTCACATACCTTTCGTCCGCTTTCTCGTTTAGTCTGAAATACTAAAAATTCCAGAATTTCGTGCCATATCGGCTAACAAAGTCGCGCGGCGCGCGGCATTGCTCGGCAAAACGAAATAGACGAATTCGTCTAAAGGATGTGGCCCGAAATGCGCGCGACACGAATGCGCTGCAGCGCACAAACGACGCACGAGCGGCGCACGGATGGCGAAACGGTCAATGCGACGGCGCGAGCGCGCCGTTCACTCCGATTGCGGCAGTTCGGCCGCACCCATCCGGCGGGCAATGACAGCCGCGCGCTGCGCCTGGTAGGCCGAGCCGCGATGCGCGTCGAACCAGCGCGGCTTCGGCAGCATCACCGCGAGACGCGCCGATTGCCACGCGCCGAGCCGGCTGGCGGGAATCCTGTAGTAATAGCGTGCGGCTGCCTCGGCGCCGTACACGCCGCGTCCCCACTCGACGGAATTCAGGTAGATCTCGAAGATCCGCTCCTTGTCGAGCACCGTTTCGAGCATCCACGTGATGATGAGCTCCTGCCCCTTGCGGATGTAGCTCTTCTCGCGCGACAGGAACAGGTTGCGCGCGAGCTGCTGCGTGATCGTCGAGCCGCCCGCGACGATCCGGCCGCGCGCCTTGTTCTTCTCCCACGCCTGCAGGATCGCGTCGACGTCGTAGCCGTTGTTGGTCGCGAAGGTCGAATCTTCCGACGCGATCAGCGCGCGCTTCAGGTTGCGCGAGATCTGGTCGTACGGCACCCATTGATGCTGAATCTGCGCGGGCGGCTTGTCGTGCGACAGCCACCACGCGTCGGTACGCATGAACGCGGTCGAGCCCGGGTTCACGAACGACCACAACGCGATCTGCACGAGATAGAACAGTTGCGTCGCGAACCACGCGCCCGCGAACACCGATCCTGCATAGACGATCCAGCGGATCGGGCTCACCGTCCGCGTGGGCTGCGTGCCGCTCACCGCCACCACGTGCCGCGCTCCGTTCAGCTCGCCGCGAGCGCCTGGCGCAGCGCGGCCAGCACCGGTGCGCCGTCCGGCCGCACACCGCGCCAGATGAAGAACGATTCGGCCGCCTGCTCGACGAGCATCCCGAGTCCGTCGGCCGTGCGCGCGCCGAGCGACGCCGCATGCTGCATGAACACCGTCGGCTGCGCGCCGTACATCATGTCGTACGCAAGCGTGCCCGCGCCGAACGCGGCCGCGTCGCACTCCGGCAGCGCGGCATCGAGGCTGCCGGCCGTCGCGTTGATCACCACGTCGTACGGCTCCGCGCGCACGACATCGGGGCCGCCACCCGCGAGCGTGCAGCCCGCATCGTGCGCGGCCTGCATGAACTGCCCGACGAGTGCCTCGGCCTTGCTCGCGGTACGGTTCACGATCGTGATCGACAGCGGCGCGCGGTCGAGCAGCGGCAGCACGACGCCGCGCGCCGCGCCACCCGCACCGAGCAGCAGAATGCGCGCGCCCGCCAGCGACACGCCGAGATTCGCTTCGATGTCGCGCACGAGGCCGACACCGTCGGTGTTGTCGCCGTGGATGCGGCCGTCGGCGTCGAAGCGCAGCGTATTCACGGCACCGGCCGCCGCCGCGCGCGGCGACAGCGTGTCGGCGAGCGCATGCGCTTCGAGCTTGAACGGCACCGTCACGTTCGCGCCGCGCCCGCCTTCGGCGACGAACGCGCGCACGGCAGCGTCGAAACCGTCGACCGGCGCGAGCCGGTGCGTATATTCGACCGGCTCGCCCGTCTGCGCGGCGAATTGCGCGTGGATGAACGGCGACTTGCTGTGCGCCACCGGGTTGCCGAACACGACATAGCGGTCGGCGCCGCTCGTCGACGCAGCCGCGCTCATGATGCGCGCCCCTCTTCGCCGGCGTTGCCGTTCGCGGCTTCGCCGCCTTCACCGGCCGCCGCGCCTTCCGCTTCCGCCATCGCTTCGGCCTCGGCTTCGGCCGTCGCGTCTTCGGCGTCGATCAGCGTGTCGTCGCCGCCTTCGGCGTCATCCTCTTCCTCGGCCGCGTCGCCGCTCGTCACGGCCGGCGCGTCGAGCACCTTCACCAACCGCACCGATGCCTCGATCGTCAGCTCGTCGAGCGACATCACGTCGAGCAGCACGCGCGTGCCGCGCGCATGCACGCCGAGCCCCGGCACGTGCAGCAGCAGCGGAATTTCCTCGAGGCGCACGAGATCGCCCTTCACGACACTCGCGACGACCTGCTTCTTCTGCTCCTGCGCAAGCCAGCGCAGGCACCAGAAATACTCCATCCGGCGCTGGTAGTCGGCATAGGCCGTGTAGGTGTCGTCGAAGCCCTGCACGACCGCATAAAGATCGGCGTCCTTCGGCTTGAACGGTGCGGCGAGCTTCGCGGTGACACCATGCTGCACGCACGCGAGCAGTTGCCACTGGTTCACGAGGTCGACGTAGCGGCGCAGCGGCGACGTGCTCCACGCGTACTGCGCCACACCAAGGCCTTCGTGCGGCGCGGCCGTCGTCTGCATCCGCGTGCGCTTCGGGCCCGGCGCGCCGAAGCCGCGCTGCGAGCGGTAGATGCCCGGCACCGTGTGGTCGTGCAGGAATGCCCCCCAGGTCGAGTTCGCGAGGATCGCGAGCTCCGACACGATCAGGTCGAGCGGCGATCCGCGGCGGCGCGGCGTGATCGACACGTGCTCGCCGTCGACGTAGAAGTTGTAATCGGTGTTGCGCTGCACCTCGCGCTTCAGGCCGTAGCCCGCGCGCGCGACCTGGCGCTTCTCGAACAGCGCCTGCGCAAGCGGCCACAGCACGGCGATGTCGTCCTTGTGCGGATAGTCGCCGGTGCCGGCCGCGAGCGTCTCTTCATTGACGAGCTCGTCGAGGTGGTTGTGCCGCAGGTTGCTCTTCACGAACACGAGCTCGGCGCGCGTCTCGTTCGCGACGATCTCCTGGGTTTCGCGGTTGACGATGATGTACAGCGACAGCGCCGGGCGGTAGTCGCCTTCCTTCAGCGTGAACACGTCGACGACGTCATCCGGCAGCATCGTGATCTTGTCGCCCGGCATGTAGACGGTCGACAGGCGCGTGCGCGCGATCGCGTCGACCGCGTCGCCGCGCACGATGCCCAGCGCCGGCGCCGCGATGTGCACGCCGATCCGCACACGGCCGTCGGCCAGGTGCTCGACCGAGAACGCGTCGTCGATTTCGGTCGTCGTGATGTCGTCGATCGAGAACGCCTGGACGTCCGCGCGCGGCAGGTCGTCCGGCAGCGCGCCGACCGTGACGGCCGGGAAGCCGGTGCCGTGCGGGAAGAACTCCGCGAGGAAGCGCGCCTCATGCAGCGCACGCGGCGACGCGATGCCGCCGCAGTCGAGCATCAGTCGCGCCGGCGACACGCCGCGCGCACCGGCCGCCGCTTCCATCGCCTTGTATTCGATCGCGTTCTTGTCCGGCCGCGTCAGCAGCCCGAGCACCTTGCCCACGAACGCGTCCGGCAACTTGCCGGCCTTCAGTTCCTCTTCATACTGCACCTGGACGAGCGCCTGCTGGCGCTTGCGCTCGAGCGACGCGAGTGCCATCTTGAGCTGGTCTTCCGGCGCGCGCTGGTACTGGCCGCGCCCCTTGCGGCGGAAATAGACGGGCGAGCCGTGCAGTCGCAACACCAGCGCCGCACGCTCGACCGGGCCGTACGTCGCGCCGAAGTATTCCGCGGCCAGCGCCGTGTACGCGAACTCGTCGGCCGGCGCGCATTCCCACAGGAAATCCAGATCGATCTGCTGCGCGGCCGTGTCGGCCTCCTGCATCAGTTCGCTTGCGGCCGGCTTGTCGAATTCGATCAGCACGTCTTTCGCGCGCACTTTCGCACGCCGCCCGCCGGGCAACTCGACCTGAAACGCGTCGCCCTGGCGCGACAGCACGCTGCCCGCCTTGAAACTGCCCGATTCCTCGAAGAAAACGTTCACTCAGTACTCTCGTTCAGACTGCCGGGCGCCGCGTCGGCGGCGCCGCATGATGATGGGAATTCGATCGGCACATGGCCGGTTTAAGACGTCTTTCCGTCGCAAAACGCGAGAACGTCGTCGACATAGTCGGCAAACTCGCTGATCCCGTGATCACTGCCTTCGATCACGCGCGTTTTCGCGCCCGGGTAATGCGCGAGCATCTCGCGGTAATCGAGCACTTCGTCACCGGTCGCCGCGAACAGATAGTAGCGTTCGGCACGCGTGATCGCCGGCACGCGCAGCGCATCGAGTTCATGCAGGTGCCGGCGCTCGACGACGATCGTGCCGCCGCCGTGGTACAGCGGCTGTTCGCCGAGATGCTGCTCGAGATCGCGCTGCGGCACGATGGCCGGATTCAGCAGTACGGCCTTCCAGCCGTGCTGTTCGGCCAGCCACGTGGCGTAATAGCCGCCGAGCGAGCTGCCGATGACGGTCACGTCGCGCGCGCCGGCCACCTCCGCTTCGGCGACCGCGATCGCCTCGAGCGGCGACACCGACAGCGACGGGCACCGCCACTCTTCGGTGCGGCCGAGTTCGGCCATGCGCGCCGCGAGCTGGCGCGACTTCTGCGATTCCGGTGACGACCGGAAGCCGTGCAGATACAGGATCACGTGCGGCTCCCGAGCGCATCGAGCAGCTTCTGGTGCACGCCGCCGAAGCCGCCATTGCTCATCACGAGCACGTGGTCACCCGGGCGCGCGGCTGCGACGACGGACTTCACCAGCAGGTGCAGGTCGTCGAACGCGTGCGCGTTCTCACCCAGCGGCGCCAGCGCCTCGGCCAGGTTCCAGCCGAGCGCGTCGCGCCCGGTCGGCGCGCCGTAGCCGAACACGAGATCGGCGTCGGCCAGGCTCGCCGGCAATTGCGACTTCATCACGCCGAGCTTCATCGTGTTCGAACGCGGCTCGAGCACCGCGAGGATGCGGGCATTCTGGCGGCCGATGCGGGCACGAAGGCCGGCGATCGTGGTTTCTATCGCGGTCGGATGGTGCGCGAAATCGTCGTAGACGGTCACGCCGTCCACGCTGCCGCGCACTTCCATGCGGCGCTTCACGTTACGGAACGACGCGAGGGATTCGGCCGCCTGCGCGGGCGGTACGCCCACATGGCGCGCAGCCGCAATCGCCGCCAGCGCGTTCATCCGGTTGTGATCGCCCTGCACCTGCCACGCGACTTCGCCGACGCGTTCCGCGTGCGAATACACCGCGAAACGCTCGTCGACCGGCACGCCGTCCTCGGCCGGCAGCGCCTGCCAGCCGCCGTCGACGCCGAACCGCTCGACCTCGCTCCAGCAGCCGCGCGCCAGCACGCGCTCGAGCGCATCCGAGCGGCCGTTCGTGACGATCCGGCCGACACCGGGCACGGTACGCACGAGATGGTGGAATTGCGTCTCGATCGCCGCGAGATCCGGGAAGATGTCGGCATGATCGAATTCGAGATTGTTCAGCACCGCGGTGCGCGGCCGGTAGTGGACGAACTTCGAGCGCTTGTCGAAGAACGCCGTATCGTATTCGTCGGCCTCGATCACGAAGAAGCTCGAATCGGTGAGCCGCGCCGACACGCCGAAGTTCAGCGGCACGCCGCCGATCAGGAAGCCCGGATTCAGGCCCGAGTCCTCCAGCAGCCACGCGAGCATCGACGACGTGGTCGTCTTGCCGTGCGTGCCCGCGACCGCGAGCACCCATTTGCCGGCCAGCACGTGCTCGCCGAGCCACTGCGGGCCCGACACGTACGGCAGGCCGCGATCCAGGATCGCCTCCATCAGCGGATTGCCGCGCGTGACGACGTTCCCGATCACGAACAGGTCCGGTTTCAGGTCGATCTGCTCGGCGCCGTAGCCCTCGATCAGCGTGATGCCCTGCGCCTCGAGCTGCGTGCTCATCGGCGGATAGACGCCCGCGTCGCAACCCGTCACCGTGTGGCCCGCCTCACGCGCGAGTACGGCGAGACCGCCCATGAAGGTGCCGCAGATGCCAAGAATGTGGATGTGCATAGATGAATGCTTTCGCGCCGCCGGGCGCCGTCGATTCGGAAAGGATGTGGGTGCGGCGCGCCGGACGAGCCGTGCGGCCGGCGCCCGGCCAACGGCCTTTGCCGCGACACAAAGGACACTATTGTAACTGACGGCCCGCCGTGCCCGGCGGCCCGAACGCTGCGCGCGAACGGCGCCGGCACGCCGGGCGGCAGGCCGCCGCACCCGCGCTCGGGGCCTGCGGCGATCGAGTATGATTGCCGGATCATGTCTCGCAAAACCCTTCTCGACCCGCGGCGCGTCCGCGAGGAAATCGCCCAGTCCGCCGCGCGCCTGATCGCGGAGGACGGCCTGGACTATGCCGGCGCGAAACGCAAGGCCGCCCGCCAGTTGCTGGGCGATACGCGCGTTGCCGGCGAATGGCTGCCGGATAACGACCAGATCGAGGAAGAACTGCGCGAGTACCTCGCCCTGTTCCAGAGCGACACGCAGCCGGACGAACTGCGCCGCCTGCGCGAAGTCGCGCTCGACTGGATGCGCCGGCTCGCCGAGTTCCATCCTTATGTGACGGGTGCCGTGCTGAACGGCACCGCGAACGCGCATTCGGATATCCATTTGCAGGCATTCACCGACAACCCGAAGGACGTCGCGATCTACCTGCTGAACCAGAATATCCAGTACGACGTATCCGAGACGCGGCACTTCGCGGGCCGCGCCGACGTCGAGACGCTCAGTTTCCTGTGGCGCCCGCGGCGCGACGTGGACGCGATCGGCATCCACCTCGCGCTCTACGCGAGCGACGACCTGCGCGGCGCGGTCAAGGCCGACGCGCGCGGCCGGGTCGCCCGTGCGGATGCCGCCGCACTCCGTGCGCTCGTCGAAGCAGGCAAGACCCCTTCCGAACCGGAATGATTCAACGATGATGATGAAACGCATGTTGGCGCTCGCGGTGGTCGCGGCCGCCGCCGTAGCCGGCGGGCTCGCCGCCGGCCATTGGTTCCGCGGCCCCGCCGATGACGGTGTCGCCGTCGCCGCGCCCGCCGCACACGGCAGCCCGGTCGAACAGCTGTGGGCGGCGTCGCTGACGGGCACCGACGGCAAGCCGGCCACGCTGTCCGCCTTCAAGGGCCAGAAGGTCGTCGTCAATTTCTGGGCGTCGTGGTGCGGCCCGTGCGTCGAGGAGATGCCGGAGCTCGTCACACTGTCGCATCAATACAAGCAGAAGGGCATCCGTTTCATCGGGATCGGCGTCGATTCCGAACAGAACGTGAAGAACTTTCTGCAGAAGGTGAAGGTCGACTACCCGGTATTCATCAGCGGATATGCGGGCGCCGATCTGGCCCGTAATTTCGGAAATACTGCCGGCGCGTTGCCGTTTACGGTCGTCATCGACGAAACCGGCAAGATTCGCGAGACAAAATTGGGACAAATCCAACCGGCCGAGCTGAAAAAGACGCTCGACGCGCTGTAACCTGCCCGGACGAAGGCACGCAAGTTGGCGGCGATTTGCCCGTGGATCGCCGCAATTTCGCGTGAATTCGCCGATACTTTGCGTGCGCACCGGTAATTCTTGCAAGTCGGGCGCGCTCGACCGTTCGGCAAAACTAGACAAATTTCTCTAAATAGCGCTAAAGTTCGCGCAATTCCGCAGAAATAGAAGCGACCATGACACGATTGCTGGTGCTGCACGGCCCTAACCTGAACCTTCTCGGCACCCGGGAACCGGAGGTGTACGGCCGCGTCACGCTCGCACAGATCGATCAGGCGCTTGCCGCGCGTGCCCGGGAAGCCGGCGCCGAACTGTCGTCGTTCCAGAGCAACCATGAAGGCGCGCTGGTCGACCGCATCCAGGCCGCACGGGAGGAACAGACCGATTTCATCCTGATCAATCCGGCCGCGTATACGCACACGAGCGTCGCGATCCGGGACGCGATCGCCGGCGTTGGCATCCCGTTCGTCGAGGTTCACTTGTCGAACGTGCATCGCCGCGAAGCGTTCAGGCACCACTCCTACTTTTCCGACCAGGCCGAAGGCGTGATCTGCGGGCTCGGCTGGAAAGGTTATCTGTACGCGCTCGAGTACGCGCTGGACAAGCTGCAAGGCGCGTCGCGCGGCTGATTTCGCGATCTAGATTCAGCGCCGGCCCCTAACCGGCGCTTTCACGTATTGAAAGGGGAATTCCCGATGGATCTTCGTAAGCTGAAAACTCTGATCGACCTCGTTTCCGAATCCGGCATCTCCGAGCTGGAAGTGACGGAAGGCGAAGGCAAGGTGCGCATCGTCAAGAACGCGCCGCCGGTCTACGTGCAGCCGACGGCTGGGTATGCCCCGCAAGTCAGCGCGCCCGCGCCGTCGGCCGCGCTGCCGATCGAAGGCGCTGCCGCGCCGGCCGCAGCCGCTCCGGCTGTCCCGCAGGGCCACGTCGTGACGTCGCCGATGGTCGGCACGTTCTATCGCGCGCCGTCGCCGGGCGCCGACCCGTTCGTCCAGGTGGGCGACACGGTCAAGGAAGGCCAGACGATCTGCATCATCGAAGCAATGAAGCTGCTCAACGAGATCGAGTCGGACAAAGCCGGCGTGATCAAGGAAATCCTCGTCGAGAACGGCCAGGCCGTCGAATACGGCCAGCCGCTTTTCGTGATCGGCTAAGTCCGCCGCGCGGCCTGCGGGCCGCGCGCCGCCGATGCCCGCCAGGCGCCGTTCGCGCGCCCCTCGAAGAGACGAATACTCGCTATGTTTGAAAAAATCCTCATTGCCAACCGCGGTGAAATCGCGCTGCGCATCCAGCGTGCGTGCCGCGAGTTGGGCGTCAAGACGGTGGTCGTCTACTCGGAAGCCGACAAGGAAGCCAAGTACGTGCGCCTCGCGGACGAAGCCGTCTGTATCGGCCCGGCCCCGTCGAACCTGAGCTACCTGAACATGCCGGCGCTGATCAGCGCCGCTGAAGTCACCGACGCCGAGGCGATCCACCCCGGCTACGGCTTCCTGTCGGAGAACGCCGATTTCGCGGAACGCGTCGAGCAGTCGGGCTTCACGTTCATCGGCCCGCGCCCGGAAACGATCCGCATGATGGGTGACAAGGTCATCGCGAAGCAGACGATGATCAAGACCGGCGTGCCGTGCGTGCCGGGTTCGGATGGCGCGTTGCCGGACGATCCGAAGGAGATCGTCAAGATTGCGCGCGCGGTCGGCTATCCGGTCATCATCAAGGCGGCGGGCGGCGGCGGCGGGCGCGGGATGCGCGTCGTGCACACCGAGGCTGCGCTCGTCAACGCGGTCAACATGACTCGCGAGGAAGCCGGCCGTGCGTTCGGCAACCCGCAGGTGTACATGGAGAAGTTCCTCGAGAACCCGCGCCACATCGAAATCCAGGTGCTGTCCGACGCGTACAAGAACGCGATCTGGCTCGGCGAGCGCGATTGCTCGATGCAGCGCCGCCACCAGAAGGTGATCGAGGAAGCGCCGGCACCCGGCATTCCGCGCCGCCTGATCGACCGCATCGGCGACCGCTGCGCGGACGCCTGCAAGAAGATGGGCTACCTCGGCGCAGGCACGTTCGAATTCCTGTACGAAAACGGCGAGTTCTACTTCATCGAGATGAACACGCGCGTGCAGGTCGAGCACCCGGTATCGGAGCTGATCACGGGCGTCGACATCGTGCAGGAACAGATCCGCATCGCGGCCGGCGAGAAGCTCGCGCTGCGCCAGCGCGACATCCAGTTCCGCGGACATGCGATCGAATGCCGGATCAACGCCGAAGATCCGTTCAAGTTCACGCCGTCGCCGGGCCGGATTACGTCGTGGCATACGCCGGGCGGTCCTGGCGTGCGCGTCGATTCGCACGCCTACAATGGCTATTTCGTGCCGCCGAACTATGATTCGATGATCGGCAAGCTGATCACCTACGGCGCGACGCGCGAGCAGGCGATCAGCCGGATGCGCATCGCGCTGTCGGAAATGGTCGTCGAAGGCATCCAGACCAACATCCCGCTGCACCGCGAGCTGATGATCGATTCGAAGTTCGTCGAAGGCGGCACCAGCATCCACTACCTCGAAAACCGGCTCGCCCAGAAGCAGCAGGTCGCACCGGAAGAAGCGTAAGCATGAGCTATCGCGAACTCGTCGTCGAACTGGCCCGCGAGCATGCGGAGGCGCTGTCCGACGCGCTGCTCGAACTCGGCGCGCTGTCGGTGTCCGTGGAAGACGCCGACGCCGACACGCCCGACGAACAGCCGCTCTTCGGCGAGCCGGGCCTCGTGCCCGATCGCACCGCGTGGCAGCACTCGCGCGTGGTCGCGCTGCTCGCGGCCGACCACGAGCCGGCCGTCCTGCTCGCGGCCGCCGCGAACGAGATCGGCGTCGCCGAGACACCGGCGTTCACCGTCCGCGAAGTCGAGGAACAGGACTGGGTGCGGCTCACGCAATCGCAGTTCGAGCCGATCCCGATCGGCGAGCGGATCTGGGTCGTGCCGTCGTGGCACGACGCACCCGATCCCGATGCGCTCGTCCTCGAACTCGATCCTGGCCTCGCATTCGGTACCGGCAGCCACCCGACCACGCGCCTGTGCATGGAATGGCTCGAGCAGTCGGTGAAGCCGGGCCAATCGGTGCTCGACTACGGTTGCGGCTCGGGCATTCTCGCGATCCTCGCGAAGAAATGCGGGGCGAACCCCGTCATCGGCATCGACATCGATCCGCAGGCGGTCGAATCGGCGCGGCAGAACAGCGAACGCAACCGCGCGGATGTCACGTACGGGCTGCCCGATGCATGCCCGGACGGTGAATTCGACATCGTCGTCGCGAACATCCTGTCGAATCCGCTGAAGCTGATGGCGTCGATGCTCGCATCGAAGGTCAAGCCGGGCGGGCGCATCGCGCTGTCGGGCGTGCTCGCGCGCCAGGCGGACGAAGTTGCGGCCGTCTACGCACGCTACGTCGACATTTCGGTCTGGCGTGAGCACGAAGGTTGGGTATGCCTCGCCGGAACCCGACGCGAAAGCCATTAGAATAGCGCTGTCCTTCACTCTGGCCAGCAGGCCGCCCGGCTCGACATGCTTCTTGCGACGCGCTGCCCTCATTGCGAAACCGTCTTCCGGCTGCAGCAGGAACAGCTCTCGCTGCATCAAGGGCTCGTGCGTTGCGGGCATTGCCACGAAGTCTTCAACGCATCCGAGTCGCTCGTTCCCGAGCACGCGCAGCAGCCCGAGCCGGCCCTGACCGAACCGGCTGCCGCGCCGGATGACGGCGACGCGCATCATCCGGCCCCGCCTCGGCTGTTCACTGCCGAAGCGCCGGCCGCACTACCTTCCGACACCGATTACAAGCCGGAAGGCTGGGACATGTGGGCGCCATGGCTCGATGCCGGCGTCGACCCGTCGCTGCAGCACAGCGTGCAGACCCTGCGCACCGAGCCGCTGATCCCGCTCGCACTTCCGTCCACCGAAGCCGGCGTCGTTCACCTGTCGGGTACGCCCGCACCGTTCGCGCCCTCCCCGGCCGAGCTGGACACTTCCACTGCCGTCGCGCAACCCGCCGAATCGCTGCAGACGCAGCAAGACATCGGACCATCGACCGCACCCGTCGAACGCGACCCGCGTGAGCCCCGCTTCGTCGCCCACCTTCCGTCGGACCCAGAGACCGCTCGCGATGCCGCCGAACCCGTCGGCACCGCACGCTTCACCGTGCCGGACGACGAACGCGCGCCGCGCGAACCGCGTTTTGCGTTCGCTCCTGCGCCAGCCGTCACCGAAGCCGAAGCCGAAGCCGAAGCCGGGGCCGAGCCTGACACCAGTACCACACGGCCTGACGAGACGCCCGCCGCCGCGGCCGGCGCACCGGCCGCGCCGTTCCCCGCTGCGCTGACCGACGACGATCGTCCGCATTTCGCCGTCACGCGCGAGACGCGCGCGCCGCAGCGACGCGGCATGCTCGGCGGCTTTTTCGGTGGCCTCGTCGCCGCCGTGCTCGCCGTGCTGCTCGTCGCGCAACTCGCATGGTGGCAGCGCGAAACGCTGATGATCTACGCGCCCGTCACACAGGGCTGGTTCCGGCAGGCCTGCGCGCCGCTTGGCTGCACGGTTGCGCCGCCGCGCGCGATCGACGGCCTGCGGCTCGACGCGACCGACCTGCGCCAGCTCGACGGCCCGCGCGAGCTCGAGCTGAAGGTGCCGCTGACGAACCGCTACCGTGTCGCACTCGCCTATCCGTCGCTCGAGCTGACGCTGCTCGACGACACCAACCACGTGACCGTACGCCGCGTACTTGCGCCGCGCGACTACGTGCGCCCGGGCACGCCGATCGACGCCGGGCTGCCGCCTGGCACGACGCAGACGATGGTCGTCCGCGTCGAAACGAACGGCACGCCCGCCTCGAATTTCCGCGTCCAGATTTTCTATCCGTGACGCGCCGCGGCGCGCGCCTGCGCGTCCGTCTCAACCCGCGCGCCGAAGCGGCGCGCTATTTCGGAGCACGAACATGAGCAAAGTTACGCTGGGTGGCAACCCGATCGATCTCGCCGGCACGTTCCCGGTCGTCGGCGCACAAGGCGCCGATTTCAAGCTGGTCGGCAAGGACCTCGCCGACCTGTCGCTCGCCAGCTTCGCCGGCAAGCGCAAGGTGCTGAACATCGTCCCGAGCCTCGACACGCCGACCTGCGCGACGTCGACCCGCAAGTTCAACGAAGCCGCATCGTCGCTCGACAACACGGTTGTCATCGTCGTGTCCGCCGACCTGCCGTTCGCTGCTACGCGCTTCTGCACGACCGAAGGCCTCGAGAATGTCGTGACGGCTTCGACGTTCCGCACCGGCCGCGCGTTCGCGAACGCGTACGGCGTCGACGTGACGAGCGGCCCGCTGAACGGCCTGACCGCACGTGCAGTCGTCGTGCTCGACGCGCAGGACAAGGTGATCCACGCGGAACTCGTCGGCGAAATCAAGGACGAGCCGAACTACGATGCAGCGCTCGCCGCACTGAAGTAAGCTTTCTTTCGCTTTCCCCTGCCGCGCCGCGCCTTTCGCGCGGCGTTGTCGCGCAGGGCCCCTCATTTCTACAGGAACGCACACCTTGGCTACGTTGATTTGCGGCTCGATCGCCTACGATTCCATCATGACCTTCGAAGGGCGGTTTCGCGAGCACATCCTGCCCGACCAGGTGCACCTCATCAACCTGAGCTTCCTCGTGCCGACGATGCATCGCGAATTCGGCGGCTGCGCGGGCAACATCGCGTACGCACTGCACCTGCTCGGCGGCGATGCGCGCGTGATGGGGACGATGGGCGCGCTCGACGCGCAGCCGTATCTCGACCGGCTCGACCAGCTCGGCCTGCGCCGCGACCACGTTCGCGTGCTGCCCGACACGTATACGGCGCAGGCGATGATCACGACCGATCTCGACAACAATCAGATCGCGGCGTTCCACCCGGGTGCGATGATGCAGTCGCACCTGAACCACGCGGGCGACGCGCCGGACATCAAGCTCGCGATCGTCGGCCCCGACGGCTTCGACGGGATGGTGCAGCACGTCGAGGAACTCGCCAAGGCCGGTGTGCCGTTCGTGTTCGATCCGGGTCAGGGCCTGCCGCTGTTCGACGGCGCGACGCTGCGACGCAGCATTGAACTTGCGACCTATGTGGCGGTCAACGACTACGAGGCCAAGCTGGTGAGCGACAAGACGGGATGGTCCGAAGATGAAATCGCCAGCCGGGTCGACGCGCTCGTCATTACGCGTGGCGAGCACGGCGCGACCATCCGCCACAAGCAGGGCACGGAGCAGATTCCCGTCGTACCGGCGGAGCGCATCTCCGATCCGACCGGCTGCGGCGATGCCTTCCGGGGTGGCCTGCTGTACGGCATCGAGCATGGCCTCGACTGGGCAACCACGGGCCGCCTCGCGAGCCTGATGGGCTCGATCAAGATCGCCCACCAGGGGCCCCAGACTTACGTACTGACGCGCGCCGAGATCGACGCGCGCTTCGAGACTGCATTCGGTTACAGTCTCAAATGAATTTTGTGGGAGAGCAAAGATGTTGACGAAAAAGACCCTCACGTTCGCGGCCATGCTGGCGGCCTCGCTGACGCTCACCGGTTGCTTCACCGCACCCGGTTCGGCGGATGTCTATAGCGTCGGCCAGGCGCAGCGGGAACAAACGGTTCGCATGGGGACGGTCGAAAGCGTCCGCGCCGTGCGCATCCAGTCCGACGGCGGCGGCAGCGCGATCGGCACGCTCGGCGGCGGCGCACTCGGCGCAGTGGCAGGCAGCGCGATCGGCGGCGGCAAGGGGTCGATCCTGACCGCGATCGCCGGCGGTCTCGTCGGCGCGGTCGCGGGCAACGCGGTCGGCGAAAACCTCAGCACGGCGAACGGTGTCGAAATCACCGTGCGCCTCGACAACGGCGATCTGCGCTCGATCACGCAGGCGGCAAGCGGCGAAGCGTTCCGCGCCGGCGAGCGCGTGCGACTGCTGTCGAGCGGCGGCATCACGCGCGTCACGCACTAACGGGTACCTCAGCACGCGGCGCAAGCCGCGGTCGAACGCATGTGCGAAGCTGCACATGCGTTTTTTTTCGTCCGTACTCGCCGGTGCCGGTACGGGCACCCGACGTCCCGCACATCCGCAGGGACGGGCGAAAAAAATCCCGCCACCTGAACCAGATGGCGGGACTGATTGAGTAGCGCTACTCAACCCACGGACACCGCATGAGTGTCCGGGTAGTGCGGGTCAGCCTCGATTACGGACGGCTGCCGGTCGGGAACGGCCATGCCGCTGCCGGGTTGAGCGCGGTCTTCACGCCCGATGCCGGCGCAACCGATGCGGTCGACGCGGTCGTTGCCGGCGCTGCCTTCTTCACGACGGCCTTCTTCGGAGCCGCAGCCTTCTTGGCCGGAGCGGCAGCCTTCTTCGCGGGAGCAGCGGCCTTCGTCGCAGGAGCAGCAGCCTTCTTCGCAGCAGGCGCAGCCTTCTTCGCGGCAGCCTTCTTGGCAGGCGCAGCCTTCTTCGCAGCAGCCTTCTTCGCCGGCGCGGCCTTCTTCGCAGCAGCCTTCTTAGCCGGTGCGGCCTTCTTCGCAGCAACCTTCTTCGCAGCAACCTTCTTCACTGCGACTTTCTTGGCTGCAACCTTCTTCGCTGCGGCCTTCTTGGCCGGTGCGGCCTTCTTCGCAGCAACCTTCTTCACTGCGACTTTCTTGGCTGCAACCTTCTTCGTTGCGACCTTCTTGGCTGCAACCTTCTTCGCTGCGGCCTTCTTGGCCGGTGCTGCCTTCTTCGCGGCAACCTTCTTCACCGCGACCTTCTTCGCAGCAACCTTCTTCACTGCAGCAGCCTTCTTCGCCGGCGCAGCAGCCTTCTTCGCAACGGTCTTCTTTGCAGCAACCTTCTTAGCAGCCGGTTTCTTCTTGGCGGTAGCCATGTTGTTCTCCTTCAGGTTCAGATGAGAGTCAGTTCAAACTACACCCTTCGTCAAAACCCGCTTCCCGCGGACGCTGTTCAGGACGTGCGCTTCGAAGCGGGCTATTCATCGGCGTACGCGGATACCACGCGCTTACGCTAATGAATACGGTATGGCGCGCGTGACCACCCGGCCTCGCGCGCCAAATCAAGTCGGTAGCCGGCGCACCTCGCGCCGCTACCCCTAATCGCTTGATCAAGCGGACCGCCACACAGCTGTCCGCTTTTTCCGGAGGGAAGTTTGCCCATCCCACTGAAGGGTTCGCAAAGTGCCTGTCGTGTCGTCGTGCCGTTAAGGCACCGGGCGTGCTTTGCATCAGGCGTTCTTGCTCCTAAACCTTGGGCCGGGGCCAAGAGGCCGCCGGCTGCTCCATCATGTGACGAGTTCGCTGCTGCGGGTTATTCCCAGGACAGCGCGCCGCCCGTCTGATACTCGATCACACGCGTCTCGAAGAAGTTGCGTTCCTTCTTCAGGTCGATCATCTCGCTCATCCACGGGAACGGGTTTTCCTCGTTCGGATACAGCGGGTCGAGGCCAATCTGCTGGCAACGACGGTTGCTGATGAAGCGCAGATAGCTCTTGAACATCGACGCGTTCAAACCCAGCACGCCGCGCGGCATCGTGTCCTCGGCGTAGCGGTATTCGAGTTCGACAGCCTGCTTGAACAGCTCGCGGATCTCGGCACGGAATTCGGCGGTCCAGAGATGCGGGTTCTCGAGCTTGATCTGGTTGATCAGGTCGATGCCGAAGTTGCAGTGCATCGACTCGTCGCGCAGGATGTACTGATATTGCTCTGCAGCACCCGTCATCTTGTTCTGGCGGCCGAGCGCGAGGATCTGCGTGAACCCGACATAGAAGAACAGGCCTTCCATGATGCAGGCGAACACGATCAGCGACTTCAGCAGCTTCTGATCCGCTTCGAGCGTGCCGGTCTTGAAGGCCGGGTCCGTCAGCGTGTGGATGAACGGGATCAGGAATTCGTCCTTCGCGCGGATCGACGCGACCTCGTGGTACGCGTTGAAGATCTCGCCTTCGTCGAGACCGAGCGATTCGACAATGTATTGATACGCGTGCGTGTGGATCGCCTCTTCGAACGCCTGGCGCAGCAGGAACTGCCGGCACTCGGGCGCCGTGATGTGGCGGTACGTGCCGAGCACGATGTTGTTCGCCGCGAGCGAATCGGCCGTCACGAAGAAGCCGAGGTTGCGCTTCACGATGCGGCGCTCGTCCTCGGTCAGACCATTCGGGTCCTTCCACAGAGCGATGTCGCGGGACATGTTGATTTCCTGCGGCATCCAGTGGTTCGCGCAACCGGCCAGATACTTTTCCCACGCCCACTTGTACTTGAACGGCACCAGCTGATTGACGTCAGTCTGGCCGTTGATGATGCGCTTGTCGGCGACATTGACCCGCGCTTCCGAACCGCCGGCGGGAGCAGCCGATGCTTGCGGCGGCACCGCAAGATCGCCTTCGAAAATGTCGCGGACCTGATGGGCGGCAGGCGTTGCAGCCTGCAGTCCGACAGCCGTTCCTGCGGAGGTGCGCATCGCGTTTTGCTGCGCTCCGCTCGCGGGAGTTACGGCAGTCTTCTCTTCATCCCAGTTGAGCATAAATTCTCACCATCAATTTAGAACGGTTTGTACCATCTTTTCCTGAGCGATAAAAGGGTTCGCTCACGAAAAATCCTTTTTTCGATTCGCGTTGCGACCTCGATACAACACTTTGAGCAACGCATCGTCGTTCATGCAGCGCGCGACGTGTGCCGCGCGTGTATCGCGAGGTGCGCTCGACGCATCGAACGCTGATCGAAACGCGACGTCGTCGGGGATGTTTCGATCGCTTGTCACTGCCTGCAACGCAGGTGCCGCGTTACAGATTCCTTATCATTTTTTTAGTTGAGAGCGGCGCACACTTCAACCTCGATCGGTCGTCGTGTGCGCCGCGCTGACCTTCTTCTCAGGTCAGGCGCACTGCGTTACTGGCACGCTTCGCATTCGTCGAAGCCAGGATCGCCCGGACGCATCGTGCACACCGGACCATCTGCCTCGACCGGTGCGAGTGCCGGTGCCGCGTTGACCGCGCCCGACGACGCCGCGCCGCCTGCCGCACCGAAGCCGCCAGCCGCGCCTTGCGCGCCGCCGCTGCTCGAACCGCCGCCCGTCGGCACTGCGTTCAGCGCGCCGTGTGCGACCGTCGACTTCTCGACGTGCGTCGCCGCCATCGTGCGGAGGTAGTAGGTCGTCTTCAGGCCGCGCAGCCATGCGAGCTTGTAGACCTCGTCGAGCTTCTTGCCCGACGCGCCACCCATGTAGATGTTCAGCGACTGCGCCTGGTCGATCCACTTCTGGCGACGCGATGCCGCTTCGACCAGCCACGTCGGGTCGACTTCGAACGCGGTCGCGTAGATCGCGCGCAGGTCGGCCGGGATGCGGTCGATGCGCGACAGCATGCCGTCGAAGTACTTCAGGTCGGCGACCATCACCTCGTCCCACAGGCCGCGCTCCTTCAGGTCGCGCACCAGGTACTCGTTCACCACCGTGAATTCGCCCGACAGGTTCGACTTCACGTACAGGTTCTGGAAGGTCGGCTCGATACAGGCCGACACGCCGATGATGTTCGAGATCGTCGCCGTCGGTGCGATCGCGACGCAGTTCGAGTTGCGCATGCCGTGCGCGGCGATCCGCGAACGCAGCGACGTCCAGTCGAGCGACTCGGAGGTGTCGACCTCGACGTAGCCGCCGCGTGCTTCCGTCAGCAACTTCAGCGTGTCCTGCGGGAGGATCCCGCGATCCCACAGCGAGCCGCGGTAGCTCGAGTAGCGGCCGCGCTCTTCGGCCAGCTCGGTCGACGCGTAGTACGCGTAGTAGCAGACCGCTTCCATCGAACGATCGGCAAACTCGACCGCCGCTTCCGACGCGTACGGCGTGCGCAGCAGGTGCAGGCAGTCCTGGAAGCCCATGATGCCCATGCCGACCGGGCGGTGCTTCAGGTTCGAGTTACGCGCCTTCGCCACCGCGTAGTAGTTGATGTCGATCACGTTGTCGAGCATGCGCATCGCGACGCTGATCGTGCGCTTCAGCTTGTCGTGGTCGAGCGCGTAGCTACCGTCGGCCTGCTTCACCAGGTGGGCAACGAGGTTCACCGAGCCGAGGTTGCACACCGCGATTTCGGTGTCGCTCGTGTTCAGCGTGATTTCCGTGCACAGGTTCGACGAGTGAACGACGCCGACGTGCTGCTGCGGCGAGCGGATGTTGCACGGATCCTTGAACGTGATCCACGGGTGGCCCGTCTCGAACAGCATGCCGAGCATCTTGCGCCAGAGCTGCGCCGCCGGGATCTTCTTGAACAGCTTGATCTCGCCGCGCGCGACCTTGTCTTCGTAAGCCGTGTAAGCCGTCTCGAACTCCGCGCCGAACTTGTCGTGCAGGTCCGGGCAGGTCGACGGCGAGAACAGCGTCCAGTCGGCACCTTCCATCACGCGCTTCATGAACAGGTCGGGAATCCAGTTCGCCGTGTTCATGTCGTGCGTACGGCGGCGATCGTCACCCGTGTTCTTGCGCAGCTCGAGGAACTCCTCGATGTCGAGGTGCCACGATTCGAGGTACGCGCAGACCGCGCCCTTGCGCTTGCCGCCCTGGTTGACCGCGACGGCCGTGTCGTTGACGACCTTCAGGAACGGGACCACGCCTTGCGACTTGCCGTTCGTGCCCTTGATATGCGAGCCGAGTGCGCGCACGCGCGTCCAGTCGTTGCCGAGACCGCCAGCGAACTTCGACAGCAGCGCGTTTTCCTTCAGTGCTTCATAGATGCCGTCGAGATCGTCCGCGACCGTCGTCAGGTAGCACGACGACAGTTGCGAGCGGTGGGTGCCCGAGTTGAACAGCGTCGGCGTCGAGCTCATGAAGTCGAAGCTCGACAGCACGTTGTAGAACTCGATCGCGCGCGTTTCGCGGTCGATCTCGTTCAGCGACAGGCCCATCGCGACGCGCATGAAGAATGCCTGCGGCATTTCGATGCGGGTGCCTTCGACGTGCAGGAAGTAGCGGTCGTACAGCGTCTGCAGGCCGAGGTAGCCGAACTGCATGTCGCGGCTCGCGTCGAGCGCGTCGCCGAGGCGCTTCAGGTCGAACTGCAGCAGCTTGTCGTCGAGCAGGCCGGCGTCGACGCCGCGCTTCAGGAACTGCGGGAAATATTCCGCGTAACGAGCCGACATCTCGGCCTGCACCACTTCCTCGCCGAGGATCTCGCGACGGATCGTGTGCAGCAGGATGCGGGCGGTGACCTGGCTGTATGCCGGATCCTTTTCGATCATCGTGCGCGCAGCCAGGATCGCCGAGTCGTAGACCTGGCTCATCGGCACGCCGTCGTACAGGTTCTTCACCGTTTCCGCGACGATCGGGTCAGGGTTAACCGCAGCGCCGAGGCCGTCGCACGCCGACACGATCAGTGCACGCAGCGCGTTCAGGTCGAGCGGACGCGTGACGCCGTTGTCGACGACGTTGATGCCGGTGCTCGCGTCGCCGCCGGCTGCCGCTGCTTCCTCGCCCGCATGCTGGCGCTCGAGGTGACGCTTCTCGCGATACAGCACGTACGCACGCGCAACGTTGTGCTCGCCACCACGCATCAGCGCGAGTTCGACCTGGTCCTGGATGTCTTCGATATGGAACGTACCGCCGTTCGGGCGGCTGCGCACGAGCGCGCGCACGACGTTCTGCGTCAGTTGCTCGACCTGCTCGCGCACGCGCGCCGATGCCGCACCCTGCCCGCCGTTGACGGCCAGGAAAGCCTTGGTCACCGCAATCGCGATCTTCGAAGGTTCGAACGAGACGACGCTGCCGTTGCGGCGGATCACCTTGTAATCGGCGAACGTGGCCTGCGGCGCGAGCGCCTTCGCGCCCTGTTCGGTCCCGCCGAGCGGACGGCTCGAGGCGCTCTCGTACTGGGACGTCGCGTTGTCGGTGGTTTGCATGTGCAAAGCTCCTGGTGTTGGATGGTGCGGAGAGAACCGCGGATTAAAACGAACGCTGCGCAATGCGGTGCGCGAGCGGTAAGAGGCGAGCGATGCGCCGGGGAAGCCGGTTCGGTCGATGCGCGACAACCGATCCGGTCGTGTGCTTCGTCATGTGTACCCTGCCCCGTCGAAGTTCGCTGCGCTGATCGCGACGCCCGGACCGCCCGGCCTGACGCGCCGCCCTGAGAACCCTGTCCGCCGGCGTTGCCCGCCGGCCGGTGCCGCTCGGGTTTCCCCTGCGACACACACTATATCTAGTGCAGAACTGCTCAACTGGCACCAAGTATAGTGGACATTCGGAGGACGTCCAAACGGATAATTTGCGATGGAGGTCTTGACATCGCCCACGCGCAGACACGACAAGGCATTGGTCGGAGAAAAAACTTTCTCCGGTCAAAAAACCCCGCGATCAGTGCTGACGGAAAGGAAAGTATCCGGCGGAAAAACCGGCATCGCTCGCGAAGCGTTGCCAATCGAAATGCGGGCCCGGGTCGGTCTTGCGGCCCGGCGCGACGTCCGAGTGCCCCGCGAATGCGTCGACCGGGTAGCGTGCCGCGAGCGTGCGGCAGAGCACGGCGAGCATCGCATACTGCGCGTCGTCGAACGGCACGTCGTCCGCGCCTTCGAGCTCGATGCCGATCGAGAAGTCGTTGCAGCGCGGCCGGCCGAAGAACTCGGACGAGCCCGCGTGCCATGCGCGCTCGTCGCACGACACGAACTGCACGAGTTCGCCGTTACGGCGGATCAGGAAGTGCGCGGACACGCGTACGCCGCGCAGGTGGCTCTGGTAATAGGGGTGCGCATCGCAGTCGAGACGATTCAGGAACAGCGCCTCGATCGCATCGCCGCCGAATTCGCCGGGCGGCAGGCTGATGTTGTGGACGACCACGAGCGTCGGCACCGCGCCAGCGGGCCGCACCTCGAAGTTCGGCGACGGCGCGTGGCGCGCTTCGCGCACCCAGCCGTTCGCGTCGACCGACAGCAGCGGCGCGTCGCTCATCGTGCGTCGCGACCGCTCGCGCGCGCCGCGTGGCGCTGCGCGTGCTCGGCGCTGCAGAAGTATTCACCGCCCGCGGCGACCGCATCGCCCTTCGGCGCATGTACGCCGCATTCGGCGCAGCGCACCATCGGCTCGGGCAGCGACCGCGCGTCGCCGTTCGGGCGCGCCGCACCCGCGCCGCCGGGCGTACCGTCGTGGCCGGCGCCGCGGCCGGTGCGCGCCTGCGCGTGCTCCTGGGCCTGGCGCAGCTTGCGCGCAATCCACGAACCCGCGAAAAAGAGAAGAATCAGGAGAAGAATCTGTCGCATCGGAAACCTGCGTTCAAACCACGGAACGGTGTAGCAGCACCTCGAAAACGAACCGGCTGCCGACATACGCGAGCAGCAGCGCGGCGAACGACACGAGCACCCAGCGCGCGGCGCCACGGCCACGCCAGCCCGACGTCTTGCGGGCGACCAGCAGGCCGCCGAACATCAGCCACGACAGGATCGCGAATACCGTCTTGTGGTCGAGCCGCAACGCGCGCGCGTCGACCTGCTCGCTGAACAGGATGCCCGACGCGAGCGTCAGCGTGAGCAGCACGAAGCCGGCGCCGATCAGGCGGAACAGCAGCTTCTCGAGCGTGAGCAACGGCGGCAGCGTCTCGAGCCAGCTCGCGATCCAACCTGTCGAGCCGTCGCGCCCGCCGCTCCTCAGCGACTGCAGGCGCCGCTCGACCATCAGCATCAGGATCGCGTGCAGGGCCGCGATCGCGAACAGGCCATATGCGATGTTCGCGATCAGGAAATGCAGCTTGAACAGCGGTGCTGCGGCATAGGGAAGCACCCGCACGCCGCCGAACACGAGCGGCAGCAGCGACGCGCCGCACGCGAGCGGCAATACCAGCAGGCGCAGGCTGTCGAGCGGGAAGAAGAAGCTCTCGATCCAGTAGATGCCGGCGCCGAGCCAGAACATCGCGGACAGCGCGAACGCGAAGCCGAACACCATCGCATCGTTCGGAAAGATCGTCATGTGGAGCAGCACGCCGTGCGCGACGAGCGCGGCAAACAGCAGCGCGCGGCCGGCCCCGCTCATTCCGGACGCGGCGGACGCGGGAACCGGCACGGCCGGCACGCTCGCGACGAGCGGCGTCGCACCCTGACGGTGCGTGCGCCACCCTGCGACGGCGAGGCCGCCGTACAGGAATGCGGTGAGGGCATACAGTACAATATCCATGTTCGAAGTTTACACTAGGCCCCCTTCCCGCGACGGCTCCCTTTGTTCGGTTCCGCCGCGCCTTCGGGCCCCACTGTCCACCGCTCCCCATGCTCGACAATCTCACTCAACGGATGGCGCGCGTCGTCAAGACGCTGCGCGGCGAGGCCCGGCTTACCGAGGCGAACACGCAGGAGATGCTCCGCGAGGTGCGTCTCGCACTGCTGGAGGCCGACGTTTCGCTGCCGGTCGTCCGCGAATTCATCGCCAAGGTCAAGGAAAAGGCGCTCGGCGAAGAAGTGATCAGCAGCCTGTCGCCGGGTCAGGCGCTGGTCGGCGTGGTCCAGAAGGAACTGACCGCCGTGATCGGCGGCGACTACGAAGGCAAGGCCGCCGAGCTGAACCTCGCGGTCACGCCGCCCGCGGTGATCCTGATGGCCGGCCTGCAGGGCGCAGGCAAGACCACGACCGCCGGCAAGCTCGCGAAGCTGCTGCGCGAGAAGTACAAGAAGAAGGTGCTGACCGTGTCGTGCGACGTGTATCGCCCGGCCGCCATCATGCAGCTGAAAACGGTGAGCGAACAGGTCGGCGCCGATTTCTTCCCGTCCACGCCGGACCAGAAGCCCGTCGACATCGCGGTCGCGGCCGTCGACTGGGCGAAGCGCCACTACCATGACGTGCTGATCGTCGACACGGCCGGCCGCCTCGGCATCGACGAGGCGATGATGCAGGAAATCGCTGCGCTGCACGGCACGCTGAAGCCGGCCGAAACGCTGTTCGTCGTCGACGCGATGCTCGGCCAGGACGCGGTCAACACCGCGAAGGCGTTCAACGACACGCTGCCGCTCACCGGCGTCGTGCTGACCAAGCTCGACGGCGATTCGCGCGGCGGCGCCGCGCTGTCGGTGCGCCACATCACGGGCAAGCCGATCAAGTTCGTCGGTGTCGCCGAGAAGCTCGACGGCCTCGAGGTGTTCCACCCCGACCGGATGGCGAACCGGATCCTCGGGATGGGCGACATCCTCGCGCTCGTCGAGGAAGCGCAGCGCGGCGTCGACGTGCAGGCCGCGCAGAAGCTCGCCGACAAGGTCAAGAAAGGCGGCGACTTCGACCTGAACGATTTCCGCGCGCAGATCTCGCAGATGAAGAACATGGGCGGCCTGTCGTCGTTGATGGACAAGCTGCCCGCGCAATTCCAGCAGGCGGCGGCCGGCGCCGACATGGGCCAGGCCGAGAAGTCGATCCGCCGGATGGAAGGCATCATCAGCTCGATGACGCCCGCCGAGCGCGCAAAACCCGAGATCATCAAGGCGACGCGCAAGCGCCGCATTGCGGCCGGCGCGGGCGTGCCGGTGCAGGAAGTCAACCGGATGCTGAACCAGTACGACCAGATGCGTACGATGATGAAGAAGCTGAAGGGCGGCAACATGCAGAAGATGATGCGCGGCCTGAAGGGCATGATGCCCGGCATGCGCTGATTCCGCCCATCGGCCGGCGCGCGGGTTTTTGCCGTAGCGCGCGCCGTCCGTTCTGCTTCATTCTTATTTGTATACCGACTGCCCGCCAGAACACATGAACCGCGAAGAAGCCCTCCACATTTTCAACCACTCCGAAGAGATCGTCTCGGCCGACGCCGTCAATGCGTCGATCTCCCGGATGGCCGACGCGATCCGCGCCGAGATCGGCGATGCGTTCCCGCTCGTTCTCTCGGTGATGGGCGGCGCCGCGGTGTTTACCGGGATGCTGCTGCCGCATCTCGATTTCCCGCTGGAATTCGACTATATCCACCTGACCCGCTATCGCAATACGACGCAGGGCAGCCCGGAAATGCACTGGCGCGTCGCGCCGCGCGAATCGGTGAAGGACCGGATCGTGCTCGTGCTCGACGACATCCTCGACGAAGGCGAGACGATGGCCGCGATTCGCGACCGCATCCTCGACATGGGCGCACAGCGCTTCATGTCGGCCGTGCTCTGCGAGAAGACGCTCGCGAAGGCGAAGCCGCTGCACCCCGACTTCTGCGGCTTCTCGGTGCCCGACCGCTACGTGTTCGGCTGCGGGATGGATGCGAAAGGTTACTGGCGCAACCTGCCGACGATCCGCGCGCTGACCACGAACGTCTGAGCGCCCCGCTCCGCACTATATAAATAGAAAGCGGCGCTCCGGTTTCCCGGAGCGCCGCTTTTTTTGGGGCGTCTTGGGTGTGCGCCGCCCCGCCCTACAGCTGGTGCACGAACGCACGGATGCCGCCCAGCATCATCTCGACCGAAATCGCGACGAGCACGAGGCCCATCAGCCGCTCGAACGCCGCGACGGTCCGCTCGCCGATCCATTGCTGGATACGCTCGGCCAGCACCAGCGTCACCGCGCAGACGATCATCGTGACCGTCAGCGCGCCGACCCACTCGAGCATCTTGCCGGGCCCCTGCGACGTCAGCAGCATCACCGTCGCGAGCGCGGACGGCCCGGCGAGCGCCGGAATCGCGAGCGGCACGATGAACGGCTCGCCCCCCGCACGCGGATCGTTGCCGAGCGCGCCATCCGGGTGCGGGAAGATCATCCGCAGCGCGATCAGGAACAGCACGATCCCGCCGCCGAGCCGCAGCGACAGGTCGGTGAGGCTCATCATTCGCAGGAAGCGGTCGCCGACCAGCATGAAGAACAGCAGGATCACGAACGCGATCCCCACTTCACGCAGGATCAGCTTCACGCGCCGCTCGCGCGGCACGTCCCGCATCGCCGAAATGAACAGCGGGATGTTGCCGAGCGGATCGGTAATCAGCACCAGGAGCACGGTGGCCGACAGGAAGGTGTATTCCACCGCGTTCCCCGGTCGGTGCGCTTAGCGCGCGAGCGCGGCGCGGATCTTCTCCGCGACCGTCGCCGCAGCCGCGTCGGCCGGCAGCAGCGTCGCTTCGGCGTCGCGGCGGCCCTGATACTCGATCTTGCCTTCCTTCAGGCCGCGCTCGCCGATCACGAGGCGATGCGGCACGCCGATCAGTTCCCAGTCGGCGAACATCACGCCCGGGCGCTCGCCGCGATCGTCGAGGATCACGTCGATGCCGGCTGCGACGAGTTCCGCGTACAGCTTGTCGGCGGTCTCGCGCACCATTTCGCTGCGGTCATAGCCCATCGGGCACAGCACGACTTCGAACGGCGCGATCGACTCGGGCCAGATGATGCCGCGGTCGTCGAAGTTCTGCTCGATCGCCGCGCCGAGAATGCGCGTGACGCCGACGCCGTAGCAGCCCATCAGCATCGGCTGCGGCTTGCCCGATTCGTCGAGGAACGTCGCACCCATCGCTTCCGAATACTTGGTGCCGAGCTGGAACACGTGGCCGACCTCGATGCCGCGGCAGATGTCGATCACGCCCTTGCCGTCCGGCGACGGGTCGCCCTTCTGCACGTTGCGCACGTCGGCGACGTCCGGCTCGGGCAGGTCGCGGCCCCAGTTCACACCGGCGATGTGGTAGTCGACCTCGTTCGCGCCGACGACGAAGTCGCTCATGTTCGCGACCGTGCGATCCGCAATCACCTTCACGGGCTTCTTCGTGCCGACCGGGCCGAGGTAGCCCGGCGGCGTGCCGAACCACTCGACGATTTCCTGCTCGGTCGCGAAGCGGTGGTTCTTCAGGCCCGGCAGCTTCGACACCTTGATCTCGTTCAGGTCGTGATCGCCACGCAGCATCACGAGCCAGATGGTCGGCTCGGCGCCTTCGTTGTCGGTCGCGAGCACGATCGACTTGATCGTGCGCTCGAGCGGGATGGCCAGTAGTTCGGCGACGGCTTCGCACTTCGCCTTGCCAGGCGTCGCGACCTTCTCCATCGCTTCGGCCGGCGCCGCGCGCTCGGCGATCAGCGGCAGCGCTTCGGCAGCCTCGACGTTCGCAGCGAATTCGGACGTCGGGCAGTACGCGATCGCGTCTTCACCGGTGTCGGCGATCACGTGGAATTCGTGCGAGAAGTTGCCGCCGATCGAGCCGCTGTCGGCCGCGACCGCACGGAACTCGAGGCCGAGGCGCGTGAAGATGCGCACGTACGCGTCGTACATCTTGCGATACGACTCGTTCAGGCCGGCCGCGTCCTTGTCGAACGAGTACGCGTCCTTCATGATGAATTCGCGGCCGCGCATCACGCCGAAACGCGGGCGGATCTCGTCGCGGAACTTCGTCTGGATCTGATAGAAGTTCACCGGCATCTGCCGGTAGCTCTTGATCTGGTTGCGCGCGATGTCGGTGATGACTTCCTCGTGCGTCGGCCCGATCACGAAGTCGTTATCCTTGCGGTCCTTGAAGCGCAGCAGCTCGGGGCCGTACTGCTCCCAGCGGCCCGATTCCTGCCACAGCTCGGCGGGTTGCACGGCCGGCATCAGCAGCTCGATGGCGCCCGCCCGGTTCATTTCCTCGCGCACGATCGCCTCGACCTTGCGAATCGAACGCAGGCCGACCGGCAGGTAGTTATAGATGCCGCCGGCGACGCGACGGATCATGCCGGCGCGCACCATCAGCTTGTGGCTGACGATCTCTGCGTCGGCGGGTGCTTCTTTCAGGGTGCCGATAAAGAAACGGGAAGCTTTCATGCGGACGGTTCCAAAAACGGCGCCCCCAGGCGGGGCGCCCGAAAAAGTTTCAAGGTGAAAAAGCTGCGCGCGACGAACGACGATGGCGCAGATGACGTAGCAGACTAATCAGGGACGAATCAGCCGGTGCACCCCGCGCGGATTCGCTCCGTCACGGTGCGCAGCGCCCGTTATCTGTTTATAATCAAAGCAATTTTAAAGGATTCGAAGGTGGTTGTATGCTGGATCGTGAAGGCTTTCGCCCGAACGTCGGCATCATCCTCTTGAACGCGCGCAACGAGGTGTTTTGGGGCAAGCGGCTCCGAGAGCATTCCTGGCAGTTTCCTCAAGGTGGGATCAAGTACGGCGAGACCCCCATGCAGGCGATGTACCGGGAACTGCACGAGGAAACGGGCCTGCATCCGGAACACGTCAAGATAATCGGCCGCACTCGCGACTGGTTGCGTTATGAGGTGCCTGACAAGTTCATTAAACGCGAAGTACGCGGTCATTACCGCGGCCAGAAGCAGATCTGGTTCCTGCTGCGGATGGTTGGACGCGATTGCGACATTTGCTTGCGCGCGACCGACCACCCGGAGTTCGATGCGTGGCGCTGGAACGAGTACTGGGTACCGCTCGATGCGGTGATCGAGTTCAAGCGGGATGTCTATCAGTTGGCGCTGACGGAACTGTCGCGCTTCCTGCGCCGCCCGGCGCAGCGAGCCGAGAAGCCGCGCGGGCCGCGTCTGTCGCGCTATCCGCGCGTCATTGGCGCGCAGGCCCAGCAGACGCTGACGATTGTCGATACATCGGTAGTCTGTTCGGAGATCGAAGTGGAAGCGGGCACGCTCGACGAGATGCCGCCCCACGTGATCGTCGGCAAATGACGAATCAAACTGCATGACCGGGCGCGACCTTGGTGTCGCGCCCTTTTTTTACGAGGAATGCATATTGAAAGCGATTGCTCTCGCGCTCGCATCGATTGTCGCGGCGGCCACGCTGGCAGGTTGCGCGAATTCGAAGACGCCCACCAACAAGGATGACAGCGCGTTCGTGTATCTGCTGGACCGCCAGGGCACCTGGAAGGAAAACACGGTCGACTCGCTGCCGCCGCTGCCGCAAACGGGCGACCTGCTTCCGTTCACCGTATCGCAGAACACGCCGCTCAAGTTCTTCGTCGATGCGAAGTCGCTCGCGGTCGGCACCGACGGCGTCGTGCGCTACGCAGTCGTCATCACGAGCCCGGCCGGCGCGCGCAACGTGAACTACGAGGGGATCCGTTGCGACACCTATGAATGGCGCCAGTATGCCGGCCTGAATTCGGATCACGACGGCTGGGATCGCACCGTCGAGAACGACTGGCAGCGCATCGAGAACGGCGAGCTGAATGCCTACCACTCGGCGCTCTATCAGGACTACTTCTGCGCGAACAAGATGCCGCAGGGCTCAACCCAGCAGATCCTGGAAAACATCCGGTTTCACCGCACCGCGATGAGCCAGTTGCGCTGACGGTGCGCGGCGCCCGCCGCGCCCCTGTCCGCCGCATGAAAAAAGCCCGCATCACGCGGGCTTTTTCATCTGACGGCCGGAACCGGCACGAATGGTCACACCAGCACCAGGTTGTCACGATGGATCAACTCGGGCTCCAGCATGTAGCCGAGCACGGATTCGATCTCGCCGCTCGGCTTGCGGTGAATCAGCTTCGTCTCCGCACTGCTGTAGTTCGTGAGCCCACGCGCCACTTCGCGCCCGTCGGGGCCGACACACGCGATGACTTCGCCGCGCGCGAACGCGCCCTGCACGTCGATCACGCCGATCGGCAGCAGGCTCTTGCCGCCGGCCGTCAGCTTCTCGACCGCGCCCGCATCGATCACGACGTGACCGCGCACCTGAAGATGATCGGCCATCCACTGCTTGCGCGCCGCCATCCGCGCGGTACGTGCGATCAGTTGCGTGCCGATCGCCTCGCCGGCCGCCAGACGCACGAGCACGTCTGCCTCACGGCCGCTCGCGATCACGGTGTTCGCGCCGCTGTGCGCCGCGCGCTTCGCCGCGAGGATCTTCGTCAGCATCCCGCCGCGGCCGAGGCTCGAGCCGGCGCCGCCGGCCATCGCCTCGAGTTCCGGCGCGCCCGCATTGGCTTCCGCAACGAGCGTCGCGCCCGGATCCTTGCGCGGATCGGCCGTGAACAGCCCCGACTGATCGGTCAGGATGATCAGTGCATCGCCTTCGATCAGGTTTGCAACGAGCGCGCCAAGCGTGTCGTTGTCGCCGAACTTGATTTCGTCGGTGACGACCGTGTCGTTCTCGTTGATGATCGGCACGACGCCAAGCCGCAGCAGCGTCAGCATCGTCGAACGCGCATTCAGGTAACGCTCGCGGTCCGCCAGGTCGGCATGCGTCAGCAGGATCTGCGCGGTGCGGATGTCGTGCTCGGCGAAGCGGCTCTCATAGACCTGCGCGAGCCCCATCTGGCCGACTGCGGCGGCAGCCTGCAACTCGTCGATTTCCCGCGGCCGCTTGCTCCAGCCGAGCCGCTGCATCCCTTCGGCAATCGCGCCCGAGCTGACGAGCACGACTTCCTTGCCCTGGGCGCGCAGTGCCGCGATCTGGGCCACCCAACGGCCGATTGCCGCATGATCGAGCCCCTTGCCGTCGTTGGTCACGAGGCTGGAGCCCACCTTCACCACCAATCGCTTCGAATCCGCGATGATCGAACGCATCCTGCACTGTCTCCTGTATCTGATGCCTGCCCGGCCGGGCGCGATTGAACGCCGACGCCGGGCCGCACGCCCGGCGCACTCGAAACCGTTCAGGCGTCGTCGCCCGGCGCTGCATCGCCCTTGGCAGGCGGCGCGTCGCGGAAACGCACGTCTGCCGCGAGATCTTCCGCCTCCGCCGCGCGATGCGCGTCCGAATGTTCGGAGAGATAGTCGTAGATCGCGTAGCACAGCGCTTCACAACCTTGCCCCGTCAGTGCCGAGATCTCGAACACGGGGCCATCCCACTCGAAGCGCTCGAGGAAATCCGCGACGCGCGCCTTGCGCTCGTCTTCCGGCACCATGTCGAGCTTGTTGAGCACGAGCCAGCGCGGCTTCTCGTAGAGCGCCTCGTCGTACTTGCGCAGTTCGCCGACGATCGCCTTCGCTTCCGCAACCGGATCGACGCTTTCGTCGAACGGCGCGAGATCGACGAGATGCAGCAGCACGCCCGTGCGCTGCAGGTGGCGCAGGAACTGATGGCCAAGGCCCGCGCCTTCGGCGGCGCCCTCGATCAGCCCCGGGATGTCGGCGATCACGAAGCTCTTGCTCGGACCGACACGCACCACGCCGAGATTCGGCGCAAGCGTCGTGAACGGGTAGTCGGCGATCTTCGGCCTCGCGTTCGACACCGACGAAATGAACGTCGACTTGCCCGCGTTCGGCATGCCGAGCAGGCCGACATCGGCGAGCACCTTCAGCTCGAGCTTCAGCATGCGACGCTCGCCGGGCTTGCCGTCCGTCTTCTGGCGCGGCGCGCGGTTCGTGCTCGACTTGAAATGCAGGTTGCCGAGCCCGCCGGCGCCACCCTGCGCAAGCATCACCTGCTGGTCGTGCTCGGTCAGGTCGGCGATCAGCTCGCCGGTATCCATGTCGCTGATGATCGTGCCGACCGGCATGCGCAGCGTGACGTCGTCGCCGCCCTTGCCGTAGCAATCCGAGCCGCGCCCGTTTTCGCCGTTGCGCGCCAGATGCTTCTTCGCGTAACGGTAGTCGATCAGCGTGTTGATGTTGCGGTCGGCGATCGCGTACACGCTACCGCCCCGGCCGCCGTCGCCGCCGTCCGGCCCGCCGAACGGGACGAATTTCTCGCGGCGCATCGACGCACTGCCATCGCCTCCGTCGCCGGCGATGACTTCGATTCGTGCTTCGTCAATGAACTTCATTCGTCACTCCGCCCAGTATTTCCACTATTGTGCCGCGCGCCGGCGCGCTTGAACAATCTGCCGTTCGGCCGATCGTACGCCGGTTGCGCGATGGTCGCCGAACGCATACGCGCCCGGCGACCAAATAAAAAAGGCCCCGCGAAGACTGCGGGGCCTTTCGGCTACGAAGCCCTTGGGTGCCTGAATTTAGGCAGCCGCCGGGACAACGATGACCAGATGCTTCTTGTCCGCGCCCTTCGTCGCGAACTTGACGTGACCGTCGACCAGCGCGAACAGGGTGTGATCCTTGCCCATGCCGACGTTCTCGCCTGCGTGCATGCGCGTACCGCGCTGACGCACGATGATGCCGCCGGCATTGATTGCCTGGCCGCCGTACACTTTCACGCCGAGACGTTTCGACTCGGAGTCGCGGCCGTTCCGGGAAGAGCCGCCTGCCTTTTTGTGTGCCATCTGATTGCTCCTTTACCGAGGCGCTTACGCGTTGATCGCGTCGATGCGCAGCTCAGTGTAGTTCTGGCGGTGGCCGCCGTGCTTTTGGTAGTGCTTCCGGCGACGCATCTTGAAGATGGTGACCTTGGCATGACGACCGTGCGACACAACGGTGGCCTTGACGGAAGCCCCACTGACCAGCGGCGTACCGAACTTAATCGATTCGCCTTCGCCCACTGCGAGAACCTGGTCGAGCGTGATTTCAGCGTCAATGTCAGCCGGTATCTGTTCTACTTTGAGTTTTTCGCCAACGGCAACCTTGTACTGCTTGCCGCCGGTTTTTATGACCGCGTACATTGAGAACCTCACTCTGGATCCAATTTTTCCGCACACCACGCGCGGAAAACACGTGATTATACATGGGGTTAGCACCGGAGTCAAAACCGATTGACGATTGCCGCGCGCGGGCCTCGGCCAAACGGCCAAATTCAAGGCTGCGGCACGTGTGACAGACCGGGATATCTCGGATTCGACTTATAATCCGCCGCATCACCCAATTCCATCATCATGTCGTCGTCCACCGCCTCCCCCACCCTCAGCGCCGCCCATCTGCTCGCTCCGATCACCAGTGACATGGAGCAGGTGAATCGCGTTATCCGGCAAAGCCTCGCGTCCGATGTGCTGCTGATCAACCAGATCGCCGAGTACATCATCGGCGCGGGCGGCAAGCGGCTGCGGCCGGCATTGCTGTTGCTCGTCGCTGGCGCGCTCGGCGAGACGTCGCACCAGCGGCACGTGCTGGCCGCCGTCGTCGAGTTCATCCACACGGCCACGCTGCTGCATGACGACGTCGTCGACGAATCCGAGCTGCGCCGCGGCCGCCAGACCGCCAATGCGCTGTTCGGCAACGCAGCGAGCGTGCTGGTAGGTGACTACCTCTACTCGCGCTCGTTCGAGATGATGGTCGGCGTCGGCAAGATGCGCGTGATGGAGATCCTGTCCGAAGCGACGACGATCATTTCCGAAGGCGAGGTGCTGCAGCTCCTCAACATGCACGACGCGGACGTCGACGAAACGCGCTACATGCAGGTGATCCGCTACAAGACGGCCAAGCTGTTCGAGGCGTCGGCCCGTCTGGGCGCGGTACTCGCAGGCGCCGATGCGCCGACCGAGGCTGCCGCCGCCGAATACGGCCGCCGGATCGGTACCGCGTTCCAGATCATGGACGACTGGCTCGACTACGCGGGCACCGTCGAGGCAATGGGCAAGAATGCCGGCGACGATCTCCGCGAAGGCAAGCCGACGCTGCCGCTCATCTATCTAATCGAACGCGGCACGCCCGAACAGTCGGCGCTGGCACGCGAGGCGATCGAACAGGGTGGCACCGATCGCTTCGACACGATTTTCGAAGCGATCACGCGCTCCGGCGCACTGGACCATACGCTCGAATGCGCACGCCAGGAAGCACAGGCGGCGGCGGCGGCAATCGTCGCGTTCCCCGATTCGATCTACAAGGAAAGCCTGCTCGCGTTGTGCTCGTACTCGACGTCGCGGCAGTCGTAAGTCCATGCCATGCGTCGCCGCCACGGCGCGCTATGCATGTTCGACACGGGAAAATCACCTGTCTCGAAAAATTTCTTCTCCAAGGCCTTCCCTTTTTAAAGAAACGTCGTTATAGTTATGTTCTTGCTCGACGACGCAGCGGTTCTTGAAGAAGACCACGAAATCGGAAGAGTGCAAATCGGGGTGTAGCTTAGCCTGGTAGAGCGCTACGTTCGGGACGTAGAGGCCGGAGGTTCGAATCCTCTCACCCCGACCAGATTTGTAAAAAAACCGTGCACGCCGTGCACGGTTTTTTTTTGCCCGGCTGCCGCAGGCCCTCGTGTCGCGCACGACACATCGCAGCCGCCGGCCTCTGCTATATTCCTTCCATCCCTGTCCTTCACTGCCCTTCCAACGCGTGGACCAAATTCCCTTATGGGCGCAAATCGGCGCCGTCTTCCTGCTTCTCCTCTGTTCCAGCTTCTTTTCGATTTCCGAGACCGCGATGATGGCGCTCAACCGCCATCGGCTGAAGCATCTCGCCGGCCAGGGCGTACTCGGCGCGAAAACCACGCAAGGGCTGCTGACGCGCACTGACCTGCTGCTCAGCGTGATCCTGATCGGCAACAACCTGTTCAACACGATCATCCCGGTCCTGACGACGTCGCTCGCGCTGCATACGTTCGGCCGCAACAACCTCGCGCTGTCGATCGCGACCGGCATCGTCGCGTTCCTGATCATCGTGTTCGCCGAAATCGCGCCGAAGATCGTCGGCGCGACGTTCCCCGAACGCATCGCGCTGCCCGCGAGCCTCGTGATCGCGCCGCTGATGCGCGTGTTCAAGCCGGTCGTCTGGTTCGTCAACGCACTCGCGAACGGCGTGCTGTGGGTGCTGCGCATCAACACGAAGAAGGGTCGCGACCAGCGAATGTCGGCCGACGAGCTGCGGGCCATCGTGCTCGAGTCGAGCAGTTTCATGCCGACCAAGCACCGCAGCATCCTGCTCAACCTGTTCGACCTCGAGAACATCACGGTCGACGACGTGATGGTGCCGCGCCGCCAGATCGAGTCGCTCAACTTCTACGCGCCGCTCGACGACGTCCTGCACCAGCTCGAAACCTGCTATCACAACCGGCTCGTCGTCTATGAAGGCGACATCGACAAGGTGCTCGGCGTGCTGCACGTCCGCAAGACGCTGACCGCGCTGCACAACCAGGAGTTCGACCGCGAGACGCTACGCACGCTGCTCGCCGAGCCGTACTACGTGCCGTCCGGCACGCCGGTGGTCCAGCAGCTCCAGTTTTTCCAGGAAACGCGGCAACGGACCGCGCTCGTCGTCAACGAGTACGGCGAGCTCGAAGGGCTCGTCACGCCCGAAGACATCATTGAAGAGCTGATCGGCGAATTCACGACGTCGATGCCGCGCAGCGAACGCGCGGGCGGCTGGGACGAGAACGGTGAATGCATCGTCTCGGCAAGCATGCCGCTGCGCGAACTGAATCGCTGGCTGCACCTGAAGCTGCCGACCGACGGGCCGAAGACGCTGAACGGCCTGGTGCTCGAAATCCTCGAGGAAATTCCGGAAGACGACGTGTGCCTGAAAATCGGTGATGTGATGCTTGAAGTGATGCGCAGCGACGATCAGGCCGTGCGCACCGTCAAGCTCTTCAAGCCGCGCGGCTCGCGCACCGCACGCGTCACCGCGCGCTAGCCGAACGGCTGACTGCCGGCGCCGCCCGCGACGCGCGACCATCTGCTGGTCACGGTCAACAGGCGGCCAGCGCGCCGGCTCACATGCATTTCCCTCCTCCCGGGGCGCCGCTGCGCGCGCAGCCGCCGCCCGCTCACTCCGATGTGTCGTCCGCCACCGCACCGCGCACGCTCGACGCGGCCCAGCTCGACGATGCGCCGGCCGTGCGGTTGCTGACGGATACCCTTCACGCGGCTCGCGTGCGCGACGCATCCGACATCCACGTCGAACCATTCGAAGCCGGCTGGCGCATCCGCCTTCGCATCGACGGCGTGCTGCACGAACATGCGCGACCGCCCCTTCATCTGCGCGACGCGCTCGTCACACGGATCAAGGTGCTCGCGCGCATGGACATCGCCGAGCGGCGGCTCCCGCAGGACGGCAGGCTGCGCATCGTGATCGACGGCGGTACGCGCGGCGACTACCGGGTCAGCTCCCTGCCCACGTTGTTCGGTGAAAAGCTCGTGCTGCGGCGCCTGGAGACGCTGCCACCCGACCTCACGCTCGCCCGCCTCGGCTTCGACGCGCAGCAGGCGGCCGCGATGGAGGCCGCGATACGCGCACCGCATGGTCTCGTGCTCGTCACGGGTCCGACCGGCAGCGGCAAGACGCTGTCGCTCTACTGCGCGCTGCAGATGCTCGATCGCGACGCGCACAACGTCTGCACGGTCGAGGATCCCGCCGAGATCCAGCTCGACGGCATCAGCCAGGTCGGTGTCGCCGAAAAGGCGGGGCTCACGTTCGCGACAGCACTGCGCGCGTTGCTGCGGCAGGACCCGGACATCATCATGGTCGGCGAGATTCGCGATGCGGAGACGGCCGACGTCGCGATCAAGGCCGCACAGACCGGCCATCTCGTGCTGTCGACACTGCACACGAACGATGCGCCGGCCGCCGTCGCGCGACTGCTCGACATCGGCGTCGCACCGTACAACCTCGCGGCCACGCTGCACCTCGTCACCGCGCAACGCCTCGTCCGGCGGCTGTGTACCGCCTGCCGCGTGCACTCGGACGCACCGGTGCCCGTCCTGCGCGAAACCGGCTGCGACCCGGCTGCCCTCGCAGCCGGATGGCGGCCGTTCGTCGCGCGCGGCTGTCCGGCCTGTCACGGCATCGGCTATCGCGGCCGTGTCGGCCTGCATCAGACCATGCCGGTATCGCCCGGGCTGGCGGAACGCATCGTCGCACGGGCGAGTGTCGGCGAACTCGCGCAATGCGTGGCGGCCGAAGGCGTGCGCAGTCTGCGCGACGCGGCGCTCGCGCGCGTCCACGACGGCACGACGAGCATCGCGGAAGCCCTCGCCGCGACACCTGCAACATGAGCATGCGCACGCCGCCGCGTGAAACCCGCTTCGCGTGGCGCGGCCGCCGTCGCGACGGCACGTCGCGCCGCGGCACCGTCGTCGCATTCGACGCGGCGAGTGCACGTGCCGCGCTCGCACGCGACGGCATCGCCGTGCTGTCGCTCGACGTCCGCGGGCCGGCCCGGCCGCCAACGGCCAGCGCGCGGGATGTCACGCGCTTCACGCGCCAGCTCGCAAGCCTGCTGCAGGCCGGGTTGCCGCTCGCGCCGTCGCTCGAGATGCTCGCGCGCACGCGGCCACGCGACGGCCTGCCGCGCATCGCCGCGGGTCTCGCCCGCGAGATCATCGGCGGCCGACGCTTCGCCGATGCACTCGCACGCTATCCCTCCCAGTTCGGCACGCTGTATCGCCAGCTGATCGAAGTCGGCGAAGCGTCCGGCTCGCTCGGCATCGTGCTGACCCGGGTCGCGGAGCACCGCGAGCGCACCGACGCGCAGTGGCGCAAGGCGCGGGCCACTCTCGCCTACCCGGCGGCCGTCATCCTGTTCGGGCTCGCGATCTCGGCCGCGTTGATGGTGTGGGTGGTACCGACGTTCCGCCAGATCTTCGACGGTTTTGGCGCCGCACTGCCGGCACCGACCCGCGCGCTGCTCGCGCTGTCCTCCGCGCTGTCAGCGTGGGGCGGTGTGCTCGCTGCCGGTGCTGCCGCAGCTGGGCTGGCAGCACATCACGCGCTGCGGCGGTCTGCACCGCTGCGCCACGCGGTCGCGCGGCACCTGCTGCACGCGCCGCTCGCGGGTGGTGCGCTCAGCCGGTACGCGGCCGCACGCTGGTGCCGCTCGCTTGCGACGCTGCTCGGCGCCGGCGTGCCGCTCGCCGACGCCTTTGCCACGCTCGAGCGCACCGCCGGCCATCCGGTGTTCGAGCACGCCACTGCGCATATCGCAGCCCGCGTGCTGCGCGGCGCACGCCTCGCAGACGCGATGCAGTCGGCCGGCTGCTTTCCGGACGACGTCGTGCAGCCAATCGCCGTCGCCGAGGAGACCGGTGCGCTCGACACGATGCTCGCCGACATCGCCGCGTTGTGCGAACGCCAGCTCGACGCACGTTTCGATGCACTCGCCGCGCTCGGCGAACCGCTGATCGTGATCGTACTGGGCGCACTCGTCGGTGGCCTCGTAATCGCGATGTACCTGCCCATCCTTCAGCTCGGCAACGTGGTGTAGCATCGCAACCGATTCTGTCGCCTTTTAGTCCGAACCTTGAGCCTCATGATGCCAGCGCCCCTGTACGCCGTTACCGATTCGCCCGAGAGCACGCTGCTCGCGCTGGCGATGCTGCCGCCCGCGCTGCAGTATGCGTTCGCGGTCGCCATCGGCCTTTGCGTCGGCAGCTTCCTGAACGTGCTCGTGCACCGGCTGCCCGTGATGATGCAGCGCGCGTGGCAGGCCGAGATCGATGAGGCGACCGGCAACGCGAGCGCCCCGCCCGACGACGGCTACCCGCCGCGCTACGATCTGTGGCGCCCGCGCAGCGCCTGCCCCCATTGCGGCCACGTGCTGCGCGCATGGGAAAACATCCCGCTCGCCAGCTATCTGATGCTGCGCGGGCGCTGCCGGCGCTGCGGCCACGCGATCGGCATCCGCTATCCGCTCGTCGAGCTCGCGTGCGCGCTGCTCGCCGCCGGCTCGCTCGCGGCATTCGGCCCGACCGTCGCCGCGCTTGCTGCGTTTGCACTGTGCGCCGCGCTGCTCGCGATGAGCGCAATCGATATCCGGACGGGCTACCTGCCCGACTCGATGACGCTGCCGCTCCTCTGGGCCGGGCTCGTGCTGAACCTCGGCGGAACATTCACGTCGCTGCGCTCGGCCGTGATCGGGGCCATGGCCGGCTACCTGTTCCTGTGGTCGATCTACTGGCTGTTCAAATGGCTGCGGGGCATCGAGGGCATCGGTTTCGGCGACCTGAAGCTGCTCGCCGCGCTCGGCGCATGGATGGGCTGGGCCGCATTGCCGCAGGTCGTGCTGTTCGCTGCGGTGACGGGCGCGATCGTCGGGCTCATTGCGACCTGGCGCGGCCGCATGCGCTTCGAGGAGCCGATTCCGTTCGGCCCGTTCCTCGCGGCAGGCGGCGTCGCGACGCTGTTTTTCGGCACCCCTTTCTATTCGGCGCTCGGAGGCTGACATGTTCGCCATTGGACTGACCGGCGGCATCGGCAGCGGCAAGACGACCGTCGCCGATCTATTCGGCGCCTGCGGCGCGTCGCTGGTCGATACCGATCTGATCGCCCATCGCATCACCGCGCCGGGCGGTCTCGCGATGCCCGCGATCGAACAGGCATTCGGCCGCGGCTTCGTTGCCGCCGACGGCTCGCTCGATCGCGCGAAGATGCGCGCACTGATTTTCAGCGACGACGCCGCGCGCCGGCGCCTCGAAGCAATCACGCACCCGCTGATCCGCGCGGAGACCGATCGCGAAGCGCGCGAAGCGCAAGGCCCGTACGTGATGTTCATCGTGCCGCTGCTGGTCGAGTCAGGCAACTGGAAGGCACGCAGCAATCGCGTGCTCGTCGTCGATTGCACGGTCGAAACGCAGATTGCGCGCGTGATGCGGCGCAACGGCTTCACGCGCGAGCAGGTCGAAGCGATCATCGCGAAACAGGCGACGCGCGAAGCCCGTCTCGCGGCGGCCGACGACGTGATCGTCAACGACGCGACGACACCCGATGCGCTCGCCGCGCAGGTCGATGCACTGCACCAACGCTATCTCGGGTTCGCGGCCGCTGCGCACTGAGCATCACGCGATCGTGATGGTGTACGAAATTGGCGCGTTGCTAGGGTAGAGAGTGAGCATTAGAATGTCCTGCATTGTTTCAATTCCTACCCAAGAGGCGAGCGCGCTTGATTCTTTACGAGTATCCGTTCAACGAGCGAATTCGCACGCTGTTGCGCCTCGAAGATCTCTTCGAGCGCTTCGCGTTCTTTTTGGCTCAGGAGGACCCGCGTGAACACCACGTCGCGCTGACGACGCTGTTCGAAATCGCCGAGGTAACGGGCCGCGCGGACCTGAAATCGGATCTGATGAAGGAGCTCGAACGTCAGCGCCAGACGCTCGCCCCCTTTCGCGGCAATCCGGGCATCGAGCAGAACGCGCTCGAAGCCGTGCTCGGCGAAATCGAGCAGACGCTTGCGAATCTCGCGCAGATGCAGGGCAAGACCGGGCAGCACCTCGTCGACAACGAGTGGCTCGCCAGCATCCGCAGCCGTGCGGTGATTCCCGGCGGCACGTGCAAGTTCGACCTGCCGTCGTACTACGCATGGCAGCAATGGCCCGCCGAGCAGAGGCGCCAGGACATCACGAAGTGGATCCTGCCGATGCTGCCGCTGCGCGACGCCGTGACGATCGTGCTGCGGCTCGCGCGCGAATCGGGCCAGGCGTCGAAGGTCATGGCGATGCAAGGCAGCTACCAGCAGATGCTGTCCGGCCGCACGTACCAATTGATGCAGGTGCGCGTACCGCCGGAGCTGCGCGTCATTCCCGAAGCGAGCGCCAACAAATACATGCTGTGGGTACGGTTCACCATGCAGGACGGCGATGTGCGGCCGCGCGCGGTGGACATCGACGTGCCGTTCCATCTGACACTGTGCAATCTGTAACGGCCGCGGGCCGGATCGCTTTCGTATGACTACCGTTGTGAAATGCCCGTCGTGCGGCGCCGAAGTGCGCTGGACGCCCGAAAATCAGTTCCGCCCGTTCTGCTCGGCCCGCTGCAAACAGCTCGACCTCGGCGCATGGGCCGCGGAAAAGTACCGGATCGGTGGATCCTCCGACGAGGGCCCCTCGTCGGAGGAGGACGGCGCGGACAACCGTCGAGACAGCTAAGCGATGCGCGGCACCGCCCGCTAGTGATATGGCCCGCCTTTCCGGCAGGCCATCGTGGCGTCAGTTCGACGCGGCTTCCTTCTCGAGCAGTTCCAGCACCGGCAGCGCGGCCGGCAGCAACGGCGCGACGTCGACCGGCAGTTGCTGCCACACGAACGCCTGCCCTTCCTTGCTGTGCGGCTCGCCCGTCCAACCCGTCACCTTGCAGAAATACAGCCGCACGTACGCATGCGGATAATCGTGCTCGAGCGTGTGCCAGCGATGGCTGGCCGTGACTTCGATGCCGAGTTCCTCGTGCAGTTCGCGTGCAAGCGCGTCCTCGACGCTTTCGCCGGCCTCCAGCTTGCCACCCGGAAACTCCCAGTAGCCTTCATACGGCTTGCCTTGCAGCCGCTGCGCGAGCAGGTAGCGGCAGCGGCCGACCGTGCCGTCCGGCTGCACCATCACGCCGACCGCGACTTCCGTCACCTTGCGGCCATCGGGCGCGCGCACCGCGCCTTGTGCGAGATCCGCGCTCATACCTGCTCCTTGCGGCCCGACCAGTCACGTGCAAACTGCCACGCGACGCGCCCCGACCGCGAGCCGCGCTCGAGCGCCCACACGAGCGCGTCGCCGCGTGCGGATTCGATCTCCGCATCCGGGCAGCCGAAATGACGCAGCCAGTGCCCGACGATGTCGAGGTAGTCATCCTGCTTGAACGGATAGAAGCTGACCCACAGGCCGAAGCGCTCCGACAGCGAGATCTTTTCCTCGACGACCTCGCCGGGGTGAATCTCGCCATCCGGGAGATGCTTGTACGTCTCGTTGTCGCTCATGTACTCGGGCAGCAGATGGCGGCGATTCGACGTCGCGTAGATCAGCACGTTGTCCGACTGCGCGGCGATCGAGCCGTCGAGCGCGACCTTCAGCGCCTTGTAGCCCGACTCGCCCTCCTCGAACGACAGGTCGTCGCAGAACACGATGAACCGCTCCGGACGCTGCGAGATCAGGTCGACGATGTCGCCGAGATCGTGCAGGTCGTCCTTGTCGACTTCGATCAGGCGCAGGCCGTCCTTCGCATACGCGTTCAGGCACGCCTTGATCAGCGACGACTTGCCGGTACCGCGCGCGCCGGTGAGCAGCACGTTGTTGGCCGGCTTCTGCTGCACGAACTGCCGCGTGTTCTGTTCGATCAGCCCTTTCTGGCGATCGATGTTGTGCAGATCATCGAGCGTGATCGACGAAACGGCCGGCACCGGCTGCAGATAGCCGCGCCCCTGGCGCGTGCGCCAGCGGAACGCGTGGGCGGCATTCCAGTCGACCGCTGCCGGCGCGGGCGGCAGCATCCCCTCGAGACGGCCGAGCAGCGCTTCGGCGCGCGTCAGAAACTGTTCAAGCTTGTCCATGTCGTCCGGGCACTCCCGATCAGGAGCGGTAATCCGCGTTGATGCTCACGTAGTCGTGCGACAGGTCGCACGTCCAGATGGTGGCCTGCGCGTCGCCGCGGCCGAGCAGCACGCGGATCGTGATTTCGCTCTGCTTCATCACACGCTGGCCGTCCTCTTCCTGGTAGGCCGGGTTGCGGCCGCCCGCCTGCGCGACGAGCACGTCGTCGAGGTAGAGGTCGATCTTGTCGACGTCGAGATCCGCGACGCCCGCATAGCCGATCGCCGCGAGAATCCGGCCGAGGTTGGGGTCGGATGCGTAGAAGGCCGTCTTCACGAGCGGCGAATGGCCGATTGCGTAAGCAATCTGGCGGCATTCCGCGACACTCTTGCCGCCTTCGACCTGCACCGTCATGAATTTCGTCGCGCCTTCGCCATCGCGCACGATCAATTGCGACAGCACCTGCGCGACTTCCGTCACCGCATCGCGCAGCGCCGCATAGGCCGGCGAATCGGTCGACGTGATCGCCGGCAGCATGCTCTTGCCCGACGCGATCAGGATGAACGAGTCGTTCGTCGATGTATCGCCGTCGATCGTGATGCAGTTGAACGAGCGGTCGGCCACTTCCTTCACGAGCGTGTCGAGCACCGGCTGCGAGACGTTCGCGTCGAATGCGAGGAAACCGAGCATCGTCGCCATGTTCGGCTTGATCATGCCCGCGCCCTTGCTGATGCCCGTCAGCGTGACCGTGTGGCCGTCGATCGTCACCTGGCGCGACGTGGCCTTCGGCAGCGTGTCCGTCGTCATGATCGCCTGCGCGGCGTCAAACCAGTTCGCGGCCTTGCGGTTCGCGAGCGCAGCCGGCAGCCCGGCCTTCAGGCGATCGATCGGCAGCGGCTCGAGGATCACGCCGGTCGAGAATGGCAGCACCTGCGCCGGCTCGATGCCCGCGAGGCGCGCGAGTTCCGTGCAGGTTGCGCGCGCGTTCACGAGGCCTGGCTCGCCGGTGCCCGCGTTCGCATTGCCCGTATTCACGACGAGCGCGCGAATGCCCGCGCCGCCTGCACGCACCTTCGCCAGGTGCTCGCGGCAAACGGTGACCGGCGCTGCGCAGAAACGGTTTTCGGTGAATACGCCCGCGACCGTCGCGCCTTCGTCGACGGAAATGACCAGCACGTCCTTGCGATTCGGCTTGCGGATGTTCGCTTCCGCCCAGCCGAGCGTGACGCCGGCGACGGGATGCAGTTGGGCGGGATCGATCGACGGAAAATTGACAGCCATGGGGCACACCTGCCGGATGGAAAATGCCGGCATACGCCGGCATCGATTGGAAGAACCGGCGGCCGCACGCGCTGGCCGCCGCAACTCACATCACTCACTCGAAGCTGCGAACGAAGCGGCACGCGTGACGCGCGCCGCCGTCGATCATGACAGCTTCCCGTGACATTGCTTGTACTTCTTGCCGCTACCGCACGGGCACGGGTCGTTGCGGCCGACCTTCGGCATCTCGCCGCCTGGGCCGCTGTGCGTCATCGCGCTGCCGACCATGTCGGCCGTCGCGGTGGCCGCCGCGGCAGCCGCGACGTTCGCCACCGGCGCACCGGCTTCCGCGTAATCGGCGTGCTGGTACTCGACGTTCTCGAGATGACCACCGCGCTCCTCGATCTGCTCGGCGGCTTGCTCGAGCTGTTCCGGCGACTGGATCTGCACGTTCATCACGATGCGCGTGACTTCCTGCTTGATCGCCTCGAGCATCGCGGCGAACAGCTCGAACGCTTCGCGCTTGTATTCCTGCTTCGGGTTCTTCTGCGCATAGCCGCGCAGGTGGATGCCCTGGCGCAGGTGGTCGAGCGCCGCGAGGTGCTCGCGCCACAGGCGGTCGACCGTCTGCAGCATCACCGAGCGCTCGAACGCGCTGAACGATTCGCGGCCAACCATCGCGACCTTCGCCTCGTACTGCTCGTCGGCGGCCGTCATCACCGCGTCGAGGATCTCCTCGGCCGTGATCGACGACGACTCGTTCACCATTTCCTGGATCGCGAGGTCGAGCTGCCAGTCGTTGCGCAGCGCTTCCTCGAGCTCGGGCACGTCCCACTGCTCCTCGATGCTGCCTTCCGGCACGAACTGGCGGACGACTTCGGTAATCACGCCATGACGCATCGCGGAGATCGTCTCGGTGATGTCGTGCGCTTCGAGCAGCTCGTTACGCTGCTGGTAGATCACCTTGCGCTGGTCGTTCGACACGTCGTCGTATTCGAGCAGCTGCTTGCGGATGTCGAAGTTGCGCGCTTCGACCTTGCGCTGCGCGGATTCGATCGAGCGCGTGACGATGCCTGCCTCGATCGCCTCACCTTCCGGCATCTTCAGGCGATCCATGATCGAGCGCACGCGGTCGCCCGCGAAGATGCGCAGCAGCGGATCGTCGAGCGACAGGTAGAAGCGCGACGAGCCCGGATCGCCCTGGCGGCCCGCACGGCCGCGCAGCTGGTTGTCGATCCGGCGCGATTCGTGGCGCTCGGTGCCGATGATGTGCAGGCCGCCCGCTGCCTTCACCTGCTCGTGCAGCGTTTCCCACTCGTCGTGCAGCTTCTGGATCCGGCGCGCCTTTTCGTCGGCCGGGATCGCTTCGTCGGCCTCGATGAAGCCGGCCTGCTTCTCGACGTTGCCGCCGAGCACGATGTCGGTGCCGCGGCCGGCCATGTTGGTCGCGATCGTGATCGCACGCGGACGGCCCGCTTCCGCGACGATCGCCGCTTCACGCTCGTGCTGCTTCGCGTTCAGCACCTCGTGCGGCAGCCCTGCCTGCTTCAGCAGGTGCGACAGCAGCTCGGAATTCTCGATCGACGTCGTGCCGACCAGCACCGGCTGGCCGCGCTCGTAGCAGTCGCGGATGTCGCGGATCACCGCGTCATAGCGCTCCTTGGCGGTCTTGTAGATCTGGTCCTGCTTGTCGATCCGCTTCGGCGGACGGTTGGTCGGGATCACGACCGTCTCGAGACCGTAGATCTCGTTGAATTCGTACGCTTCGGTGTCGGCGGTACCGGTCATGCCGGCCAGCTTCGCGTACATCCGGAAGTAATTCTGGAACGTGATCGAGGCGAGTGTCTGGTTCTCGCTCTGGATCTTCACGTGTTCCTTCGCCTCGACGGCCTGGTGCAGGCCGTCGGACCAGCGGCGGCCGGCCATCAGGCGGCCCGTGAATTCGTCGACGATGACCACTTCGCCGTTCTGTACGACGTAGTGCTGATCCTTGTGGAACAGCGTGTGGGCGCGCAGCGCCGCGTACACGTGGTGCATTAGCGTGATGTTCTGCGGTGCGTACAGGCTCTCGCCCTCGCCGATCAGGCCCCATTCGGCGAGCAAGCGCTCCGCCTTCTCGTGGCCCGATTCAGTCAGGAACACCTGACGCGCCTTCTCATCGAGCGTGTAGTCGCCCGGCTTCTCGACGCCCGTGCCGTCGGCCTTCTCTTCACCGATCTGGCGCTCGAGCAGCGGCGGCAGTGCGTTCATCCGCACGTACAGCTCGGTGTGATCCTCGGCCTGACCCGAAATGATCAGCGGCGTACGTGCCTCGTCGATCAGGATCGAGTCCACTTCGTCGACGACCGCGAAGTTCAGTGCCCGCTGCACGCGCGCGTCGGTCTCGTAGACCATGTTGTCGCGCAGGTAGTCGAAGCCGAACTCGTTGTTCGTGCCGTACGTGATGTCCGCCGCGTAGGCCTGCTGCTTCTGGTCGTGCTCCATGCCGGACAGGTTGATGCCGACCGACAGACCGAGGAAGTTGTAGAGGCGCGCCATCCATTCGGCGTCGCGCTGCGCGAGGTAATCGTTGACGGTCACCACGTGCACGCCGCGGCCTGCCAGCGCATTCAGGTACACGGGCAGCGTCGCGACGAGCGTCTTGCCCTCGCCAGTGCGCATTTCCGCGATCTTGCCGTAGTGCAGCACCATGCCGCCGATCATCTGCACGTCGAAGTGCCGCATCTTCAGCACGCGACGGCTGGCCTCGCGACAGACCGCGAATGCCTCGGGCAGCAGCTTGTCGAGCGACTCGCCGGCCGTGATCCGCTGGCGGAATTCGTCCGTCTTGCCGCGCAACTGGTCGTCCGTCAGCTTCTCGATCTGCGTTTCGAGCGCATTGATCGTCGTGACGGTCTTTTGGTATTGCTTGACGAGCCGCTGGTTGCGGCTGCCAAAAATTTTCTGGAGAAAACCGGTTGTCATCGGATCGGATCCTGCGTCGCAGCACCGGCGCCCGGCGCGAATTGCGCGCCCCGACGCCCGAGCCTCGGCGGCTTAGCGAATTAGTGGACTCAAACGTCGAATTTTAGCACGCGGGGACGCGTGCGCCCGTGTCTCGGCCGGACGGACACTATGCGCCAATGGCCGGGCCCACGGGGCGAAAGCCGCCCGTGCCCGGGCCCGCGCGGGTACAATCGGCGTCAACGTCCGCGCGCGTGCGCGCCCGAAGAATGCCTCGATGAATCGATTTTCCAAGCGTTTCGGCCCGTCCGCCGCATATCGCCCGCAACCCGTATCCGAAGTGCTCGGCCGTACCGACGCATTCGCGGCGCTGCGCGCCGGCGTCGAGCAAATCGCGTCGCTGCAGCGCGATCTTGCCGCGCTCCTGCCCGACTACCTGGCGAACCACGTCGAGCCCGGCTTCGTGAAGGACGGGACCCTGACCCTCTTTGCTGCGCACAACGCACTGGCCGCGCGGCTGCGGCAGGTCGAGCCGCGGCTGCTCGGCGATCTGCAAAAGCGCGGCTGGCCGGTCTCGACGCTGCGCGTGCGCGTGCGCCCGAAGGATGCGCCGGAGCCGCCGCACGTGAAGCAGGCGCGGATGACGTCGGTCGGCGCGTCGGCGTTGCGCGACCTGGCCGACCATCTCGAACCGTCACCGCTTCAGGCCGCGCTCGCGCGGATGGCGGCCCGGCACGGTGCTAAGCCGCGCTAACGGCATGTGCTACCAGCCGCGCAAGTGCCCGGCCAACAAAAAAGCAGCCCGAAGGCTGCTTTTTTGTTATTTGCGCGGAACGCAGGTCAGGCGAAGGCCGTCTGCATGTCGAACGCGAAACCCTTCGGCGCGGCTTGCGGATCATCGAACGTGACGATCTCGTACGCATCCTCGTTCGCGAGCAGTTCGCGCAGCAGCGCGTTGTTCAGCCCGTGGCCCGACTTGTACGCCGTGTACGACGCCAGCAGCGGATGGCCGATCACGTACAGGTCGCCGATCGCGTCGAGCATCTTGTGCTTCACGAACTCGTCGTCGTAGCGCAGCCCATCGTTGTTCAGGATGCGGTACTCGTCGAGCACGATTGCGTTTTCCATGCTGCCGCCCCGGGCGAGGCCCATCTCGCGCAGCATCTCAGCCTCGTGTGCGAAGCCGAACGTACGTGCACGCGCGATCTCACGCACATACGACGTATTCGCGAAATCGACCTCGAGTTCCTGGCCGGTCTTGTCGACGGCCGGGTGACGGAAGTCGATCGAGAATTTCAGCTTGAAGCCGAAGTACGGGTCGAGACGCGCGAACTTGTCGCCGTCGCGGATTTCGACCGTCTTCTTCACCTTGACGAAGCGCTTCGGCGCGTTCTGCTCCTCGATCCCGGCGGACTGGATCAGGAACACGAAGGTCGCCGCGCTGCCGTCCATGATCGGGATTTCCTCGGCTGTCACGTCGACATAGAGGTTGTCGATGCCGAGGCCGGCACACGCCGACATCAGGTGCTCGACGGTCGACACGCGCACGCCATCCTTCTGCAGCACCGACGCGAGCCGCGTATCGCCGATCGACGTCGCCGCAGCGGGGATGTCGACGGGCGTGGGAAGGTCGACACGCGAGAACACGATGCCCGTGCCCGGCGCGGCAGGACGGAGCGTCAGCTCGATCTTGCGGCCCGAGTGGACACCGATACCCACGGTCTTCACGATGGATTTGATGGTGCGCTGCTTCAACATGATGTTCTTCGTCGTGATTGAAGATATCAATCAGGAGTTATATTCGATAGGCCAGATTATAGCGTAATTCCCTATTCAGCGTCGTTTGAAACTGCGTATCAATCTGTTTCGCCTGTTTACCCGCGCCGATACGGGGCGGGCCGATGCCCGGAACGGAGGCGTTTCCGGTCATCAGCCCGTGTTACAACTGCCCTGAGGCCGGTGAGCAGCGTTGCCGGAAGGCAACGGCGCACCGCACGGTCAGGGCGTCAACGTCGCGAGAACACTCGCCGCATCGCTCACTTCGAATTTGCCCGGCGCCTCGACGGCCAGCGTCTTGACCACACCGCCGTCAATCACCATCGCGTAGCGCAGGGAACGAATTCCCATGCCACGCGCGGACAAATCCTGCGTCAGCCCCAGCGCATGAGTGAAAGCCGCGCTACCGTCCGCCATCATGCGCACCTTGCCCGCGGTGTGCAGATCACGTCCCCATGCGCCCATCACGAATGCGTCGTTGACGGACACGCACCAGATCTCGTCGATGCCCGCCGCGCGCAATTGCTCGGCGTGTTCGACATAGCCCGGCACATGCTGCGCCGAGCAGGTCGGCGTGAAAGCGCCCGGCAATCCGAAGATCACCACCCGCTTTCCCGCAACCTGGTCGCGCACGCTGCAGGCGTTCGGCCCCAGCGTGCACCCTTCGCGCGCGTCGTCGATGTACTCGAACAGTTGCGCGTCGGGCAGCGCGTCGCCCACTTGAATCATGGCTGGTCCCTCATAGCGATACGGTTTTTCAGCGTGTTGCGGACAGCATGGCCCATCCCGCCCCGCTTGTGCGGAGAGGGCACGTTTCCCGGCCCGGCGTCGCAGCCGACGCGGCCTGTCATGGTCCGTAGCATCCGTCACGCCGGCGATACCGCGGCAGATTCGCCGCGGCTTCGCCTGTGTTTGCGTCAGTCAGCCTGCTTGCGCAGGAAAGCCGGGATGTCGTACGTGTCGACCCCCTTCTCCTGCAGCGCCTGCACGTGCGATGCCGCGGTTTCGCGCGAATTGCGCCACACCGCCGGCGTATCGAGCGCGCCGTAGTCTGCCGTGCTGACGTGATGCGTCGGTGCATAGCCGTGCGAAACCGCGCTGACCGGCTGGTTGTCCGTACCCGTACGCAGCAGCGTCATCGGTGCCGACTGCTGCTTCTTCGCCGCACGGCCCAGACCCGTCGCCACGACCGTCACGCGCAGTGCATCGCCCATCGCATCGTCGTACACCGCACCGAAGATCACCGTCGCATCTTCCGCCGCGTAGCTCTTGATCGTGTTCATCACTTCGCGCGTTTCCGACAGGCGCAGCGAACGGCTCGACGTGATGTTGACCAGCACGCCGCGCGCGCCCGACAGATCGACGCCTTCGAGCAGCGGGCTCGCCACGGCCTGTTCCGCCGCGAGGCGCGCGCGATCGACGCCGGCGACCGTCGCCGTGCCCATCATCGCCTTGCCCTGCTCGCCCATCACCGTCTTCACGTCTTCGAAGTCGACGTTCACGAGGCCATCGACATTGATGATTTCAGCGATGCCCGCGACCGCGTTGTTCAACACGTCGTCCGCGCACTGGAAGCACTTGTCCATCTCGGCGTCGTCGCCCATCACGTCGAACAGCTTGTCGTTCAGGACGACGATCAGCGAGTCGACGTGATCCTCCAGTTGCTGCGAACCGGCTTCAGCGACGCGCATGCGCTTGCCGCCTTCGAATTCGAACGGCTTGCTGACGACACCCACCGTCAGGATGCCCATCTCCTTCGCGATCTGCGCGACCACCGGTGCCGCGCCCGTGCCCGTACCGCCGCCCATGCCGGCCGTGATGAACACCATGTGCGCGCCGCGCAGTGCGTCGGCGATGCGCTCACGCGCTTCTTCCGCTGCCGCACGGCCCATTTCCGGCTTCGCGCCAGCGCCCAGACCCGTGTTGCCGAGCTGGATCACCGACGATGCACGCGAACGCGACAGCGCCTGCGCATCCGTGTTCATCACGATGAAGTCGACGCCCTGCACGCCGCGGTTGATCATGTGCTGGACGGCATTGCCGCCAGCGCCGCCAACGCCGACCACCTTGATGATGGTGCCGTTGGTCTCGGTTTCCAGCATTTCGAATTCCATGTTGCCTCCGTCAAGAGAATGACTGCTACTCGGCCGTTATTCGGCAGGAGATCGGGCAACCCCCTGTCGCGCGCCAGCCGCCGGCACCAGCGCGAATTTCGATTCGGTTCGTCCTCGAGAAAACGCCGGGCCGCCCCAGGTTTTCTTGGCCCCCTCGGGGGCAGGCTCGGCATGCCGAGCCGTGGAAATACTCAAAAATTGCTCAGGAACCATTCCTTCATCCGCGAGAACACCTGTCCCGCGTTGCCGGACTGCACGGCGACCTTGCGGCCGCGCATGCGCTGGGCACTGCCTTCGACGAGCAGCCCCATCGCCGTCGAGTAGCGCGGGTTGCGCACGACGTCGGAAAGGCCGCCTGCATACTCCGGCGCGCCGATGCGCACCGGCTTCAGGAAAATGTCTTCGCCGAGCTCGACCATGCCGGGCATCATCGAGGCCCCGCCGGTAATGACCACCCCGGAGCTCAGCAGTTCTTCGTAACCAGATTCGCGCACGACCTGCTGCACGAGCGAGAACAGTTCCTCGACGCGTGGCTCGATCACGGCTGCGAGCGCCTGGCGCGACAGCGTGCGCGGGCCGCGTTCGCCGAGGCCCGGTACTTCCACCATCTCGTCCGGATCGGCGAGCGCCTGCTTCGCGATCCCGTAGCCGACCTTGATGTCTTCCGCGTCCGGCGTCGGCGTGCGCAGCGCCATCGCGATGTCGCTCGTGATCTGGTCGCCGGCGATCGGAATCACCGCGGTGTGACGGATCGCGCCTTCGGCGAAGATCGCGATGTCCGTCGTGCCGCCGCCAATGTCGACCAGCACCACGCCGAGATCCTTCTCGTCTTCCGTCAGCACCGCCAGCGACGACGCGAGCGGCTGCAGGATCAAGTCGTTCACTTCGAGCCCGCAGCGGCGCACGCACTTGACGATGTTCTGCGCGGCACTCACCGCGCCCGTCACGATGTGCACCTTCACTTCCAGCCGGATGCCGCTCATGCCGATCGGCTCGCGCACGTCTTCCTGGCCGTCGATGATGAATTCCTGCGTGAGGATGTGCAGCACCTGCTGGTCGGTCGGGATGTTGATCGCCTTCGCGGTCTCGATCACGCGCGCGACGTCGGTCTGCGTGACTTCCTTGTCCTTGATCGCAACCATCCCGCTCGAGTTGAAGCTGCGGATGTGGCTGCCCGCGATCCCCGTGAACACGTTGGTGATCTTGCAGTCGGCCATCAGCTCGGCTTCCTCGAGCGCGCGCTGGATCGACTGCACGGTGGCCTCGATGTTGACCACCACACCTTTCTTCAGACCCTTCGACTCGCTCTGGCCGAGACCGATCACCTCGTAGTGGCCCTCGCCTTTCAGCTCGGCGACGATGGCCACCACCTTCGACGTGCCGATGTCGAGGGAAACCAGCAGATCCTTGTAGTCTTTGCTCATAAAGTGCTCTTGCGTGTGATCTCTCGTTACTTCTTGCGCTTGTCGGTATCGGTCAGGAACCGCATGCCTGCCGCGCGAATCGCGAATCCGTTCGGATAGCGCAGGTCCGCGTACTCGATGTCGTTGCCCCAACGCTCCGTGACGGCCGGCCATGCGGCGACCAGGCGCTGGCTCCGGTCATGCAGCGATTCGCTGTTGCGTTCCTTGCCCAGCTCGACCTGCATGCCGTTCGACAGCTTCACCGTCCACGCGTACCGCGCCGACAGCGTCACTTCTTCCGGCGCCGCCTTCAGCGGCGCAAACCATTTCCCGAAGTCGCGATACCGCGTGACGACTTCCTTCGCACTGCCCTCCGGGCCATCGAACGCCGGCAGTTCCTTGTCCAGTTCGCCCTGGTTCGCGGTAAACAGCTCGCCGTCGACGCTCACGAGCTGGTCGCTGCCCCAGGTCCCGAGCGGTTTGTACTCCTCGAGCGTGACAGCCAGCGCATTCGGCCACACCCGGCGCACGCTCGCATGGCGCACCCAGGGCATCTGCTCGAACGCGGTGCGCGCAGCGTCGAGATCGACCGTGAAGAAATTGCCCTTCAGCCGGCCGACCACGCCCGCGCGCACCGTCGGCGAATTGATGTGCTCGGTGTCGCCGTCGATCCGGATTTCCCGCAGCGCGAACGTCGGGCGCTGGATCAGCCAGTAGCAACCGGCCGCCGCCAACACGAGCAGCAACAGCGCGTACAGCGCGCTGGCGGCAAGGTTGAGTTGGCGAACGTTGTTCCACATACGTCGTTCCGTTCCTGCGTCAGTCGTTGAGCGTGAGCGACAGCACCTTCACGACCAGCTCCGAATAGCTGATGCCGACCGCGCGCGCGGCCTTCGGCGGCAGCGAGTGGTCGGTCATGCCCGGTGCGGTGTTCACTTCCAGGAAGTACGCGTTGCCGTCGGCGTCGAGCATGAAATCCGCGCGGCCCCAGTCGGTGCAGCCGAGCACGTCGAACGCCCGGCGCGCGACGCGCTTGAGCTCTGCTTCCTTGTCGGCGGGCAGCCCGCAAGGAATCAGGTATTGCGTATCGTCGGCGATGTACTTCGCGTGATAGTCGTAGAACTCGCCGGCCGGCACGATCTTGATCACCGGCAGGTCGAGATCGCCGGCGATGCATGCGGTGTACTCGCCGCCGCCTTCGATGCTCTTCTCGACGATCACGATCGGGTCATGCGTCGCGGCTTCCGCGAGCGCGGCCGGCAGCGCGTCGGCCGTCTTCACCTTCAGCACCGCGACGCTCGAGCCTTCGCTCGCCGGCTTCACGAACAGCGGCAGGCCGAGCTTCGCGACGATGTCCGTCGCGCGCGCCGCGAGGTCGTCGCCGCGCAGCACCGTCTCGAACGGCGGCGTCGGCACGCCCGTCTGCTGCCACACGAGCTTCGTGCGGAACTTGTCGAGGCCGAGCGCCGATCCGAGCACGCCGCTGCCCGTGTAGCGAATGCCGTAGAAATCGAGCGCGCCCTGGATCTGGCCGTTCTCGCCGTAGCCACCGTGCAGTGCGTTGAACGCGCGCACGAACCCTTCATCCTTCAGCGCCGCCAGCGGGCGCTCGGCCGGGTCGAACGGGTGCGCGTCGATGCCCGCGTCGCGCAGGCCCTGCAGCACGAGCTTGCCCGACGTGAGCGACACCTCGCGCTCCGAGGACTCGCCGCCGAACAACACCGCCACCTTGCCGAAACGTTTCGGATCAATCCCGCTCATGTCATGCCTTCTGTTGAGTGTGCTGCGCAACCTTCGCCGGCACGCCGCCGATCGAACCCGCGCCCATCGTGATCACCACGTCGCCGTTCTGCGCGACCTTCGCCAATGCGTCCGGCACGTCGTCGACCGTCGCGACGAACACCGGGTCGACCTTCCCCACCTCGCGCAGCGCACGCGACAGCGCGTCGCCGTTCGCGGTCGAGATCGCTGCCTCGCCCGCCGCGTAGACTTCCGTCAGCACCAGCGCGTCGACCGTCGACAGCACGTTGACGAAATCGTCGAAGCAGTCGCGCGTGCGCGTGTAGCGGTGCGGCTGGAACGCCAGCACGAGGCGGCGGCCCGGAAACGCACCGCGCGCGGCGGCGATCGTCGCGGCCATCTCGACCGGGTGATGGCCGTAGTCGTCGATCAGCGTGTACTGGCCGCCGTCCGCGGTCGGCACCTCGCCGTAGCGCTGGAAGCGCCGGCCGACGCCGTTGAATTCCGCCAGCGCCTGCTGGATCGCGTCGTCCGCCACGCCGAGATCCGTCGCAATCGCGATCGCCGCGAGCGCGTTCTGCACGTTATGCAGGCCCGGCAGGTTCAGCACGATCGCGAGCGGCGCGCGCCCTTCACGGATCACCGTGAAATGCATGCGGCCGTCGCGCGCATCGATGTCTTCCGCGCGTACCTGTGCGTCCGGCGACAGCCCGTAGCGCACGACCGGCTTCGAGATGAACGGGATGATCTGCCGCACGTTCGGATCGTCGACGCACACGACCGCGCTGCCGTAGAACGGCAGGCGCTGCGTGAATTCGATGAACGCCTGCTTGAGCCGCGCGAAATCGTGGCCGTAGGTGTCCATGTGGTCGGCGTCGATGTTCGTGATGACTTCGATCACCGGATACAGGTTCAGGAACGATGCGTCCGACTCGTCGGCCTCGGCGACGATGAAGTCGCCCGTGCCGAGCCGCGCGTTCGCGCCGGCGCTGATCAGGCGCCCGCCGATCACGAAGGTCGGATCGAGCCCGCCCGCCGCGAGCACGCTCGCGACGAGGCTCGTCGTCGTGGTCTTGCCGTGCGTGCCGGCGATCGCGATGCCCTGCTTCAGGCGCATCAGCTCCGCCAGCATCACCGCGCGCTGCACGATCGGCACGCGCTTCGCGCGCGCGGCCAGCACTTCCGGGTTGTCCGAGCGCACGGCCGTCGACACGACGACCGCGTTCGCGCCCTCGATGTTCGCCGCGTCGTGGCCGATCGCGATCCGTGCGCCGAGCGCCTGGAGACGATCCGTCACCGCGTTGCGCGACAGGTCCGAGCCGCTGACCTCGTAGCCGAGGTTGACGAGCACTTCGGCGATGCCGCTCATGCCCGCGCCGCCGATCCCGACGAAATGAATGTGTTTGACGATGTGTTTCATTGCAGTTCTTCCAGGTTCGCGCCGGCCGCCTTCGCGCACACGCGCGCGACTTCGTCGGTGGCCTCGGGCTTCGCCAGCGAGCGCGAACGTTCCGCCATGTCCGCGAGCGATGCCCGCGACTGGCCGCGCAGCCAGTCGGCAAGCAGTTCCGCCGACAGGTCGCGTTGTTGCACCAGCACGGCCGCGCCCGCATCGGCGAGGAACGCGGCGTTGCTCGTCTGGTGATCGTCGACCGCGTACGGGAACGGCACGAACAGCGCCGCCACGCCCACCGCCGCGATCTCCGACACCGTCATCGCACCCGACCGGCAGATCACGAGATCCGCCGCCGCATAGGCGGCCGCCATGTCGTCGATGAACGGCACGAGCCGCACGTCTTCGCCGGCCGCGAAACCGGCCGCTTCGTAATTCGCCTTCAGCGCGTCGATGTGCTTCGCGCCGGCCTGGTGCACGACGCGCGGGCGTTCGCCCGGCGTCAGCATCGCCAGCGCGCGCGGCACGACTTCATTCAGCGCGGCCGCGCCGAGGCTGCCGCCGACGACCAGCACGTTCAGCGGGCCGCTGCGCGATGCATAGCGTGCTTTGGGCGCTTCCGTGCCGGCAAGTTCCGCGCGAATCGGATTACCCGTCCATTCCGCGTGCGGCAGCGCGCCGGGGAACGCGACGAGCACGCGTTTCGCGAATTTCGCGAGTACCTTGTTCGTCAGGCCCGCGATCGAATTCTGTTCATGCAGCACGAGCGGACGCCCCGACAGCGCGGTCATCACGCCCGCCGGGAACGTGATGTAGCCGCCCATCCCGAGCACGACGTCGGGCCGCACACGCCGCAGCGCGGCGAGGCTCTGCCCGCATGCGCGCAGCAGGTTGAACGGCAGCGTCAGCTTGGTCTTCAGGCCCTTGCCGCGCAGCCCGCCGAACCGGACGTATTCCATCGGAATACCGTGCTTCGGCACGAGCGTCGCTTCCATCCCGGCCGGATTGCCGAGCCACACCACGCGCCAGCCCGCCGCTTCCATCCGGTGCGCGACTGCGAGCCCGGGGAACACGTGGCCCCCGGTGCCGCCTGCCATCACCATCAGTGTGCGTTGCGACGCGGTCATACCTTCCCTCCGCGCATCAGCACCCGGTTTTCGTAGTCGACCCGCAGCAGCACCGCGAGCGCGACGCAGTTCAGCAGAATGCCCGAGCCACCGTAGCTCACGAGCGGCAGCGTCAGGCCCTTGGTCGGCAGCAGCCCGAGGTTCACGCCCATGTTGATGAAGGTCTGCGCACCGAACCAGATACCGATACCCTTCGCCATCAGGCCCGCGAACGTGCGATCGAGCGCGAGCGCCTGGCGGCCGATCTCGAACGCGCGGCGCACGATCCAGTAGAACAGCAGGATCACGACCAGCACGCCGACGAAACCGAGCTCCTCGCCGATCACCGCGAGGATGAAGTCGGTATGCGCTTCCGGCAGGTAGTTCAGCTTCTCGACGCTGCCGCCCAGGCCGACGCCGAACCACTCGCCACGGCCGAACGCGATCAGCGAGTGCGTGAGCTGGTACGCCTTGCCCTGCGCGTAGCGCTCGTCCCACGGATCGAGGTACGCGAAGATCCGCTCGCGACGCCACGGCGACAGCCACACCAGCATCGTGAAGGTGCCGATCGCGGTCGCAACGAGGCCGCCGAACAGCTTGCCGTTCACGCCGCCGAGGAACAGCACGCCCATCGCGATCGCCGCGACCACCATGAACGCGCCCATGTCCGGCTCGAGCAGCAGCAGCGCGCCGACCAGGCCGACCGCGAACGCCATCGGCAGAAAGCCCTTGGCGAAGCTCTGCATGTATTCCTGCTTGCGCACCGTGTAGTTCGCCGCGTAGATCGTCACCGCGAGCTTCATGATTTCCGACGGCTGCATGTTCGTGATGCCGAGCGGAATCCAGCGGCGCGCACCGTTCACGCCCTTGCCGACGTGCGGGATCAGCACGATCACGAGGCCGACGAGCGCGATCAGGAAGAGCTGCGGCGCGTATTTGTCCCACGTCGACACCGGCACGCGGAACGCGATCACCGCCGCGATGAACGCGACGACGAGCGAGATGCAGTGGCGCATCAGGAACGCGTAATCGTGATACGACGCGTATTTCGGCGAATCGGGCATCGCGATCGACGCCGAATACACCATCACGACGCCGAGCCCGAGCAGCGCGATCGCGACCCACAGCAGCGAGTAGTCGAAGTCGAGCATCCGCGAGCGACTCGGGCGCACGCCATTGACGACGCTCGCGAGGCCGCCGGTCGCAGCGCGCGTGGCCGACGCGACGCGGCCGCCCGCGGCATTGCCGCCGGTGTCGCGACGATCGTTGAAACGGGAGACGATGCGATCTGACCAGCTCATGGCGTCGCTCCTTTGTCGATGGCGATTTCGTCGACCGCCGCGCGGAACACATCCGCGCGATGGGCGTAGTTCCTGAACATGTCGAGGCTCGCGCAGGCGGGCGACAGCAGCACCGCATCGCCCGGCTCCGCGAGGTCGGCCGCCGCGTGCACCGCGCCTTCGAGCGTCGCGTGGTCGGCGAGCGGCACGCCCGTTTCGGCGAGCGTGTTGCGGATGGCCGGCGCATCGCGACCGATCAGCATCACCGCGCGGCACCAGCGCGCGACCGGCGCAACCAGCGGTGCGAAATCCTGACCCTTGCCATCGCCGCCCGCGATCAGCACGATCTTCTGCGCAAGACCGTCGAGCGCGGCAACCGTCGCGCCGACGTTCGTGCCCTTGCTGTCGTCGACGTAGTCCACGTCGTCGATCGTCGCGATCACTTCGACGCGATGCGCCTCGCCGCGGTACTCGCGCAGCGCGTGCAGCAGCGGTGCGGCCGGCAGGTCGATCGCGCGTGCGAGCGCGAATGCGGCCAGCGCGTTCGCCGCGTTGTGCAGGCCGCGGATGCGCAGCGCGTCGGCCGGCATCAGGCGCTTTTGCACGATGTCGGGCGTATGCGCGGCATCGCGCTTGCGCCGGCGGGTCGTCGTCGCAGCTTCATCCGGCGCATCGCGATCGACGGCTTCGACCAGCCACGCGATGCCGTTGTCGCGCGACAGCCCGTAGTCGCCGTCCTGCACCGGTTCGTTCAGGCCGAACGTGACCGTGCGCGGCGCATCGGCCGCGCCGGCTGCCGGCGCGAACTTCATCACGGCCGCATCGTCGCGGTTCAGTACGCGCGTGGTCGTTGCGCCGAAGATCCGGCCCTTTGCCTGCGCATATGCATCGAAGCTGCCGTGCCAGTCGAGGTGGTCCTGCGTGATGTTGAGGATCGTGGCCGCATCGGGCGCGAACGTGCGCGCGGTCTCGAGCTGGAAGCTCGACAGTTCGAGCACCCACACGTCGGGCAATGCGGTTTCATCGATCGCGCCGGCGAGCCGGTCGAGCATCGCGGGGCTGATGTTGCCCGCGACGGCAACCTTCTTGCCTGAGCGCTGGCACAGCAGGCCGGTAAGGCTCGTCGTCGTGGTCTTGCCGTTGGTGCCCGTGATCGCGAGCACCTTCGGCTGGTAACCGCTCGTGCCGAGCGCACGCAGCGCCTGCGCGAAGAATTCCAGCTCGCCCCACACCGCGACGCCGCGCTCGTTCGCGGCCGCGACCAGCGCCGCGAGTGCCGGTTCGAGCGGCGACAGTCCGGGGCTCAGCCCGACGAGCTCGACGCCGCCGTCGAGCAACGCGGGCGTGAACGCGCCGCCGACGAATTCCGCATCGATGCCTTCGGCCTGCAGCGCGGCAAGGTTCGGCGGCGCCTCGCGGGTATCGGCAATGCGCAGCCGGCACCCGTGCCTCGCGCACCATCGCGCGATCGCGAGACCCGATTCCCCGAGCCCCAGTACGAGCACCATCGGCCGTTGCCGATCTCCAAACATCTCGCCAGACATCCTTGTTACCTTTCCTTTACCGCAGCTTGAGGGTGGTCAGACCGAACAGGCACAGCATCAGCGTGATGATCCAGAAACGCACGACCACCTGCGTTTCCTTCCAGCCGGACAATTCGAAATGGTGATGCAGCGGCGCCATCTTCAGCAGACGCCGCCCTTCGCCGTAGCGCTTCTTCGTGTACTTGAACCACGAAACCTGCAGCATCACCGACAGCGTTTCCGCGACGAAGATGCCGCCCATGATGAACAGCACGATTTCCTGGCGCACGATCACCGCGACCGTGCCGAGCGCGCCGCCGAGCGCCAGCGCGCCGACGTCACCCATGAACACCTGCGCGGGGTGCGTGTTGTACCAGAGGAACGCGAGCCCTGCCCCACCCATCGCGGAACAGAAGATCAGCAGTTCGCCCGCGCCGGGAATGTGCGGGAACAGCAGGTATTTTGAATAGACCGCGCTGCCCATCACGTACGCGAACACACCCAGCGACGCACCGACCAGCACGACCGGCATGATCACGAGGCCGTCGAGGCCGTCGGTCAGGTTCACCGCGTTGCTCGCGCCGACGATCACGAAGTACGTCAGCACGATGAAGCCCCACACGCCGAGCGGGTAGCTGATCGACTTCAGGAACGGCAGCATCAGGTCGGCGCGTGCCGGCAGTCCCATCGACAGGCCGCTGCGCACCCACGCCATGAACAGGTCGAACACGCGCACGTTGTTCGCCTCGGACACGCTGAAGGCGAGGTAGACGGCCGCGAACAGCCCGATCACCGACTGCCAGAAATACTTCTCGCGCGACGACATCCCGCGCGGGTCCTTGTGGACGACCTTGCGGTAATCGTCGACCCAGCCGATCACGCCGAAACCGAACGTGACGAGCATCACGATCCAGATGAAACGGTTCGTCAGGTCGCCCCACAGCAGCGTCGCGACCGCGATGCCGATCAGGATCAGCACGCCGCCCATCGTCGGCGTGCCGGACTTGACCAGGTGCGTCTGCGGACCGTCCTTGCGCACGGCCTGACCGACCTTCATTTGCGTCAGCTTGCGGATCACCCACGGTCCGCACACGAGCCCGATCCCCAGCGCGGTGATGGTGGCCATCACCGCCCGGAACGTGAGGTACGTGAACAAGCGCAAAAAGCTTGCGTCTCCTTGCAGCCATTGCGCCAGCGCCAGCAGCATGCTTCCTTCCTTCTACTCAGTGTGCAGCGGGCGCCGTGCCCGCCGCGGGTTGGTTCGTCAGCGCGTCGACCACGCGCTCCATCTTCATGTACCGCGAGCCCTTCACGAGCAGCGTCGCCTGCGCACCGTAGCCCGCCGCGAGCAGGGCTTCGACCAGCGTGCCGACGTCGCCGAAATGGCGGGCCGTGTCGCCGTATGCCGTGCAGGCATCGCGCGACGCGTCGCCGAGCGCGAACAGCGCGTCGATCCCGCGCTCGCGCGCGTAGGCGCCGACCTCGCGATGAAAGGCCGGCCCTTCGTCGCCGACCTCGCCCATGTCGCCGATCACCAGCACGCGCGGTGCCGGTTGCACGGCGAGCACGTCGATCGCGGCACGCATCGAATCGGGATTCGCGTTGTACGTATCGTCGACGACCGTTGCACCCGCGAGGCTGCCTGCAATCGCCTGCTTCACCTGCAGCCGGCCCTTGACCGGCTCGAACGATTCGAGGCCCTGCTTGATCGCCGACAGCGCAACGCCGGCGCCCAGCGCCGCGGCCGTCGCGGCCAGCGCGTTGCGCGCGTTGTGCTCGCCGAGCGCGCGCAACCGCACCGTGACGGTGCCCGCGGGCGTGTCGATCGCGAGTTCGCCGCCGTGCAGGCGGCCCGTGACCTGCGCGCCGTTCTGCCGTTCGGCATCGTGCAGCGCGAAATCGAGGATCCGGTTGCCGGTCGCCGCGACGCGCCAGATGCCCGCGTATGCATCGTCGGCCGGGAACACCGCAACGCCGTCCGGCGGCAGCGCGTGAATCACGGCCGCGTGTTCGAGCGCGACGGCTTCGACCGTCGCCATGAATTCCTGGTGCTCGCGTTGCGCGTTGTTGACGAGCGCGACCGTCGGCGCGGTAAGGCGCGCGAGGACTTCGGTTTCGCCCGGATGGTTCATCCCGATCTCGATCACCGCGAGACGATGCGCGGCCGACAGGCGCAGCAGCGTCAGCGGCAGGCCGACATCGTTGTTCAGGTTGCCGGCCGTCGCGAGCCGCGCGTCGGCGCCGACCGCCGCCGCGAAAATCGACGCGATCATTTCCTTGACGGTCGTCTTGCCGTTGCTGCCCGTCACCGCGACGAGCGGCAGCGCGAATCGTTTGCGCCAGCCGTGTGCGAGCGCGCCAAGTGCGGCACGCGTCTCGCCGCCTTCGATCGCCGGCATGGCGACGCCCGCCGGCACGTGCGCGACCAGCGCCGCGGCGGCACCGCGCGCAGCGACGTCGCCGAGGAAGTCGTGCGCATCGAAGCGCTCGCCTTTCAGTGCGACGAACAGGTCGCCGGGGCCGGCCGTGCGGCTGTCCGTCGACACGCGGTCGAACGTGATGGCCGCGTCGCCGTGGACGGTTGCGCCGGGGATCAGGCGGGCGGCTTCGCCGAGACTGAGCATCGTCATTCGGCGCCTCCCTTGCCGTGCGTCGCGCGCGCTGCCAGCGCGAGCCGCGCGTGATCCTGGTCGGAGAACGTGCGCTTCTTGCCCATGATTTCCTGCGTGGCCTCGTGGCCCTTGCCGGCCAGCACGACGACATCCTCGCGTGCGGCGCCGCGCACGGCCTGCAGGATCGCGCTCGCGCGATCCTCGATACGGCGTGCGTGATCGGGCGCGGTCATGCCCGCGACGATCTGGTCGATGATGCGCTGCGGATCCTCGCTGCGCGGGTTGTCGCTCGTGACGACGGTTTCATCGGCGAGCCGCTCCGCGATCGCGCCCATCAGCGGACGCTTCGTCGCATCGCGGTCGCCGCCGCAGCCGAACATGCAGACGAGCCGGCCGCCGCGTGCCGTGGCGATCGGGCGCAGCGCGTCGAGCGTCTTTTCGAGCGCGTCGGGCGTGTGTGCGTAGTCGATCACGACGAGCGGTTCGTCGTTCTGCAGCCGGCCGCCGAGCCGCTGCATCCGGCCGTTGACGGACTCGAGCCGTGCGATCTCGGCGAGCGCCGCGTCGAACGGCACGTCGGCCGCGAGCAGCGAGCCGAGCACCGCGAGCAGGTTGCTGACGTTGAACGTGCCGAGCGTGCCGACCTCGACGTCCGCGTCGCCCCACGACGAACGCAGGCGGAACGCCGTGCCGGTCGCGGTGGCGCGCACGTCGAGCGCGACCAGCTCGCGATCGGCGTCCGGCGCCGGCGCGTCGCCGATCCCGTATGCGATCGTGCGCACGCGGCCAGCCAGTTTCTCGAGCAGGCGCTGTCCGGCTGCATCGTCGCGGTTGACGACCGCCGCACGCAGGCCGCGCCACGCGAACAGCTTCGCCTTCGCGGCCTCGTACGCATCGAACGTGCCGTGATAGTCGAGGTGATCCTGCGTGAGGTTCGTAAACACTGCGACGTCGAAGGCCGTACCGTTCACGCGCCCCTGATGCAGCGCGTGCGACGACACCTCCATCGCCACGGCCTTCGCGCCCGCGTCGCGCAATTGCGCAAGGCTGCGCTGCAATTGCGGCGCATCGGGGGTCGTGAAGCCGGTCGGCACGAGCTGGCCGGGCATCCCGGTGCCGAGCGTGCCGATCACTGCACACGGCTGATGCAGCGCCGTCAGCGCGGTAGCGACCCATTGCGTGCACGAGGTCTTGCCGTTCGTCCCGGTCACACCCACCGTGAGCAGGCTGTCGCTCGGATCACCATACCAGCCGCTGGCGATCTCGCCGGCGAGCTGGTCAAGCGCAGGCACCGCAAGCGCGACAGGAACGGCCGGCGCAGCGGCCAGCCCTTCCGGCTGATACAGCACGGCGGCCGCACCGCGCGCGACGGCGTCGGCCATGAAGGCACGATTGTCTGCCCCGTCGACTGCATACGCGACAAACACGTCGCCAGCCTCGAGGCTGCGCGTGTCGGCATGCAGTTGCGCTGCAGGGGCCACATGCTGACGCAGCCACGCAAGCGCGGCTGCGATCTGCTGATGCGCCGGATGGGAACTGCGAGCGGCGCTCATCGAACAACTCCTGGTGAATTACGCGTCGTGCTGGACACGATCATATGCTTTGCACCGCCACCCGCGGCCAGCTTTTGCGGCCCCGTCGCGGAAGGTGCTGCCGGCGAATCGTCAGACACGACGAGCTGCTTGATCGGCATGTTCGGCGGCACGTTCAGCGCACGCATCGTGTCGCCGGCGATCGCCGAGAATACGGGGCCCGACACCTGGCCGCCGAAGTGGCTGCCGGCGGTCGGCTCGTCGACCGACACCGCGACAACGATGCGCGGATTCGGCATCGGCGCCATCCCGACGAACGACGCACGGTACTTGCGCGTGTAGCCGTGACCTTCATGCTTGTACGCGGTACCGCTCTTGCCGCCGACGCGATAGCCCGGCACGGCCGCATCGGGCGACGTGCCGCCCGGCGCCACCACCGTTTCGAGCATCGCGCGCACTTCGCGCGCGGTGGTCGGGTTGAACACCTGCGTACCCACGACCGGCTGGTTGGGGTCGGTCTTGAAAATGGTCACCGGCATGAGCTCGCCGTCGTGCGCGATCGCCGTATAGGCGCGCGCGAGCTGGAACAGCGACACCGACAGGCCGTAGCCGTACGACATCGTCGCCTGCTCGATGCGGCGCCAGCTCTTCCACGGACGCAGGCGGCCGGCCACCGCGCCCGGGAACCCGACCTTCGGCGCCTGGCCGAGGCCGATGCTCGTATACATATTCCACATTTCCTCAGGCCGCATCGTCATCGCGATCTTCGTCGCGCCGATGTTGCTCGACTTCTGGATCACGCCGCCGACCGTCAACGTGCCGAAGCCCGCGTCGTCGGTGATCGGTGCGCCGTCGAGCACGAAATGCCCGTTGCCCGTCTCGACGAGCGTGTTCGGCGTCACGCGGTGCAGGTCGAGTGCGAGCGACACCGTGAACGGCTTCATGATCGAGCCCGGCTCGAACACGTCGGTCATGATCCGGTTGCGCAACTGTTCGCCCGTCATGCGCGAGCGGTCGTTCGGGTTGTACGTCGGGTAGTTGACGAGTGCGAGCACCTCGCCGGTGCGCACGTCGACGACCATCGCCGCGCCGGCCTTCGCCTTGAACTTCTCGACGGCGGCCTTCAGGTTCGCGTACGCGATGTACTGGATCTTGCTGTCGATCGACAGGTCGACGTCCGTGCCGTTGTGCGGCGGAATCTGCTCGGCGACGTCCTCGACGATGTGCCCCATCCGGTCCTTGATCACGCGACGCACGCCCGACGTGCCGGACAGCATCTTCTGGTCGCCCAGCTCGACGCCCTCCTGCCCTTCGTCCTCGACGTTCGTGAAGCCGATCAGGTGAGCGGTGATCTCGCCTTCCGGATAGAACCGCTTGTATTCGTTGCGCTGATAAATGCCGGGAATGTCGAGCGCGGCGACCTTGTCCGCGACGTCGATCGGCACCTGGCGCTTGACGTAGACGAAGCCCTTGTCTTCTGACAGCTTGACGCGCAGTTCCTTCGGCGTCATGCCGAGGAGCTTGCCGAGCTGGTTGACCTTGTCGGCGTCGAGATCGTCCGGCACTGCGTCGGGAATCGCCCAGATCGCGCGCACGGGCAGGCTCGTCGCGAGTACGAGCCCGTTACGGTCGAGAATCTTGCCGCGCGTCGCCGGCAGCTCGAGCGTGCGCTGGTAGCGGCTTTCGCCCTGCTTCTGGTAGAACGCGTTGCCGGGCCCCTGGATCCAGAACGCGCGCGCGGCCAGCGCGACGAACGCCATGAACAGCAGGAACACGACGAGCTTCGAGCGCCACATCGGCAGATGGACGCCCAGCACGGGGCTCGACGAGAACTTCACGTTCTGGCGCTTCTGGGACGGTTTCATCGCGCGCCCCCCTTGCCCTTGCCAGCCGTGTCCGCCGAAGCCGGGATCGGTGCATCGATCGCCTTCGCGGCGCCCGGCGGCAGCGTCAGGTATTGCGTGCGGCCGGTCGTGATCGGCTGCATCTTCAGCGAATCGTTCGCAAGCTGCTCGATGCGCGACGTCTTCGACAGCGCGCTCTGCTGATATTGAAGCTGCGCGTAGTCCTGCTGGAGCTGACGCTCCTGCGACTGCGCACGCTGCAGCTGGATGAAGATCTGGCGCTGCTGGTTCGTCGAATTGACGACCGACAACGCGCAACCCATCACGATGATCAGCAGGAAGATATTGAAGCGGCTCATGGCGTGACGCGCTCCGCAATGCGCATCACGGCCGAGCGGGCGCGCGGATTCGCGGCAACTTCCGCTTCACTCGGAAACTGGCGGCTGATGATCTTGAGCGGCGGGCTCGGGAGGTCGACGGCACGGATCGGCAGGCGACGATCGACCGCGGGCGCACTCGCGTGCGCCTGCATGAATCGCTTGACGATCCGGTCCTCGAGTGAATGAAAGCTGATGACCACCAGCCGCCCCCCTTGCTCCAGCAACGACAGTGCCGCGTCTAGTACGACTTGCAGGTCCGCAAGCTCTTGATTGACGTGAATCCGTATAGCCTGAAAGGTGCGGGTTGCCGGATCCTTGCCCTTCTCACGGGTTTTGACGACGTGACCCACGATTTGGGCAAGCTCGCCCGTGGTGTCGAGAGGCCCAAGACGGTCGGACTCTGCCCGGCGAGCAACAAGCGCCTTTGCAATCTGAAAAGCAAACCGTTCTTCCCCATAATCCCGTATCACCTCCGTCAATTCCTGCACCGAAGCCCGTGCGAGCCATTCCGCCGCCGACTCGCCGCGCGTCGGATCCATCCGCATGTCCAGCGGACCATCGGCGCGGAAGCTGAAGCCGCGCGCCGGATCGTCCACCTGCGGCGAGGACACGCCCAGGTCAAGCAACACACCCGACACCTTCTCGACGCCGCGCGCCGCAAGCGCGTCGCGCATCGATGCAAAGCTGTCATGCACGATCGAGAAGCGCGCATCCTCGATGCCCTGCGCCGTCTCGATCGCCCTCGGATCCTTGTCGAACGCGATCAGCCGCCCGGCCGACGCCAGCCGCGCGAGCACCGCACGACTATGGCCGCCGCGCCCGAACGTGCCGTCGACATAGATGCCGTCCGGTCGCGTCACGAGCGACTCGACCGCTTCGTCCAGCAACACGGTCCGATGCTGCAATTCGTTTCCCATCGCGGGCGTCTCCGTCACCGCAATCAGAACGTGAAATTCTTCAGCGCATCGGGCATGCCCTGCGCCATCGCTGCCTGCTCCTTCGCGTTGTAGGTCTGCGAATCCCACAGCTCGAAGTGACTACCCATTCCCAACAACATGACTTCCTTTTCCAGTCCGGCTGCCATGCGCAGCTCGGGCGATACGAGAATCCGGCCCGCGCTGTCGAGATCGACATCCATCGCATTGCCGAGAAAAATGCGCCGCCACCAGTGCGCGTCCATCGGCAGCGCGGCGATCTTGGCGCGGAATACTTCCCATTCGGGGCGCGGAAACAGCAACAGGCAGCCGTCCGGGTGCTTGGTCACAGTCACCCGTCCTTCTGCCTGTCCTTGCAGCGCTTCGCGATAGCGAGCCGGCACCGACATCCGCCCTTTCGCATCGAGCGTCAGCGCCGACGCCCCTTGGAACACTTTCCGCTCTCCCGTTCAGGGCACCGAAGCACCCGCTCCATGCTGAGAATTTAGCCGGAATAGCCCGCCAAATCACACAAAAATACACTTTCTCACACTGCTTCCCACTTTAGAGGAAGGGTGTGGCACGGTCAAGGGAGCGGCCCGCTTTTTTGACGAATTTTGTTAGTTAGAACAAGGACTTACGCGCACATGCTCATACGCCCCCTCATTCCAAAAACCGTTATAAATGAATGAGCTAGTGCAACTTGTGAAGGTGATACGTGAGAAAGACGGGCCAGACGGGTGTGCGGACGGGGCTTTCGGGGGCGGGAAAACGCGGAATAAACGGGCGGTATCAGCGGCGGGGAACCGGGGCGACGTCACGCATCGCCCCGGTGCGAATCTTACAGATAGTACGCAGTGCTCGTCATGACTTTCGACGCGGCGCGCATCAGCATTCGCGCGGGCAGCGGCAGTTCGATCCCGCCAGCGTCGGCCGCGGCCTTGCCGTGTTTCACTTCGTCGATACGCATCTGGTCGACGATCGCACGCGACGCGGTATCGGCCGCCGGCAACTCGGACATGTGGCCTTCGAGATGACTCTCGACCTGCCGCTCGGTCTCGGCCATGAAGCCGAGGCTGACTTTGTCGCCGAGCGCGCCGGCCGCCACGCCGATCGCGAGCGAACCTGCATACCAGAGCGGGTTCAGCAGGCTCGGGCGCGAGTCGAGCTCCTTCAGGCGGTGTGCGGTCCACGCGAGGTGGTCCTCCTCCTCGCGCGCGGCCTCTTCGAACATTGCCTTCGCCGACGCCGTGCGCGCAGTGAGCTTCTGCGCCTGGTAGAGCGCCTGCGCGCACACCTCGCCGACGTGGTTCACGCGCATCAGCCCGGCGGCATGCGTACGCTCCGCCGGCGTCAGCTCGACGGTCGGCGCCTCTGCCGGCGCAGGCACCGGCCGGCTCATCCGGCTAATGCCGGTCAGCGATCGCAGGCCGCGATCGAATTCGCTGATCAGTTCATCAAACACCATCCTGTTCTCCTGGCTGCAGGTGCTGCCGCGAGCGGCAAGGGCACGAGTCCGCTGCGTAACCGACTTGATTATTCAGCGGAAATTGCGGTTAACCCGTGATTTTAACCATTGTTGCATAAAGGAAACATGGCGACCTTGAGCTGCGGCATTTCGCTTTGTGGCAAAAAACGGTTTTGCTACATTACGTGCGACTTCTTGCGAAGTTGCTGGGGCCCGTCGACAGAACATAACTATCCGCCCCGCCAGAAAAATTCAGTGAATTTTGGAGATCCGTTAATGAAAAAGTCGCTTCTCGCGCTCGTCGCGCTGGGCGCGTTCGCTGGCGCTGCCCATGCGCAAAGCAGCGTGACGCTTTACGGCATCATCGATGAAGGCCTGCTCTTCAACAACAACGCAGGCGGCAAGCACCTCTACAGCATGGCCAGCGGCGTGATGCAAGGCAGCCGCTTCGGCATGCGCGGCACCGAAGACCTCGGTGGCGGCCTGAAGGCGATCTTCACCCTCGAAAACGGTTTCGACGTGAACAGCGGCAAGCTCGGTCAGGGCGGCCTGATGTTCGGTCGCCAGGCTTACGTCGGCCTGTCGAGTCAGTACGGTACCGTCACGCTGGGTCGCCAGTACGACTCCGTCGTCGACTTCGTCGGCCCGCTCGAGGCAGGTGACCAGTGGGGTGGCTACATCGCCGCTCACCCGGGTGACCTCGACAACTTCAACAACGCCTATCGCGTGAACAATGCGGTCAAGTTCACGAGCCAGAGCTACGGCGGCTTCACGTTCGGCGGCTTGTACAGCTTCGGCGGTCAGGCAGGCCAGTTCTCGAAGAACCAGGTCTGGTCGCTCGGCGCAGGCTACAACAACGGCCCGCTGGTCTTGGGCGTCGGTTACTTGAACGCACGTACGCCGAACCAGTTCGGCGGCATGTTCAACAACGGTTCCACGTCTTCGTCGGTCTCGTCGCCGGTCTACGGCGCGTACGCGAACAACGCGAACACGTACCAGGTCATCGGTGCAGGCGGCGCCTACACGTTCGGCGCAGCGACGATCGGCGCGACGTACTCGAACGTCAAGTTCAAGGGCTTCTCGGCAGGCCCGTTCGTGAACCAGACGGCGACGTTCAACAACGGCGAAATCAACTTCAAGTATCAGTTGACCCCGGCGTTGATTCTGGGCGCAGCGTACGACTACACGCAAGGCAGCAAGATCGACGGCAACTCGGCAGCCAAGTACCATCAAGGCTCGGTGGGTGTCGACTACTTCCTGTCGAAGCGCACCGACGTCTACGCGATCGGCGTGTACCAGCATGCATCGGGCAACGTGCTCGACTCGGACGGCGACGTCCTGAAGGCAACGGCAGCGATCAACGGTCTCGCGGGTTCGAGCTCCGCCAACCAGGTCGCCGCACGCGTCGGCATCCGTCACAAGTTCTAATCAGCTTGCCTGACAAGCCGCTGCATATTGAAGGCGCCTTCGGGCGCCTTTTTCTTTTCCGGTCGATGCCGTTGCAAATCTGGCGCGCGGCGAATCGTACCGGCTGCGACCCGCTGTTCGCGGGGCACCGTGCCGTCTCTGCTGCGTCGAAACGCACTGCCACCGCCACAAGGCCATTCCGGACGCGAACTCGTTCGGAAACAGCCTCGTCCGGGCCGCACCGCAAACGAAAAGCCCGGCACAAGCCGGGCTTTTCGTTCCGATCGACCGCCGTTATGCGCGTCCGTCGCGCAGTTCGCGCCGCAGGATCTTGCCGACGTTCGTTTTCGGCAGTTCCGTACGGAACTCGACCAGCTTCGGCCGCTTGTAGCCGGTGAGCCGCTCCTTGCAGTAGGCGAGGATGTCCTTGTCGGTGAGCGCCGGGTCCTTCTTCACGATGAACAGCTTCACGGCTTCGCCGGAATGCTCGTCGGGCACGCCGACCGCCGCCACCTCGAACACGCCCGGATGCGACGCGACCACGTCCTCGACTTCGTTCGGATACACGTTGAAGCCCGATACGAGGATCATGTCCTTCTTCCGGTCGACGATCTTCACGTAACCTCGCGCATCCATCACGCCGACGTCGCCCGTCTTGAAGAAGCCGTCCGCGAACATGACCTTCTCGGTCTCGTCCGGCCGGTTCCAGTAGCCGGCCATCACCTGCGGCCCGCGGATGCAGATTTCGCCGGGTTCGCCGAGCGCGGCATCGTTGCCCGCATCGTCGCGAATCGCCACTTCGGTCGACGGCAGCGGCAAGCCGATCGTCCCGCTGTACTCGGTCGCCGTCACCGGGTTGCAAGTCGCCACCGGCGACGTTTCGGACAGCCCGTAGCCTTCGATAATCGCCGTATGGGTCTTTTCGTACCAGCGTTTCGCGACACCTTCCTGGATCGCCATGCCACCGCCGTTGGCGATCACGAGCTTCGACAGGTCGAGCTGATTGAATTCGGGGTGGTTCAGCAGTGCGTTGTACAGCGTGTTGACCGCCGGGATCGTCGAGATCTGGTAGCCCTTCAGTTCCTTGATCATGCCGGTGATGTCGCGCGGATTCGGGATCAGGATGCCCATGCCGCCGGTACGCAGCGTCAGGAAACCGCAGACGGTCAGCGCGAACACGTGATACAGCGGCAGCGCGACAACGGTCACGAACTGTTTCACCTCCGGAAACTTCTCGTGAGCCGGATGATGCCAGGCACCCGCCTGCAACACGTTCGACACGATGTTCCGGTGCAGCAGCGTCGCCCCCTTGGCCACGCCGGTCGTACCGCCCGTGTACTGCAGGAACGCGACGTCATCGGGGCCGATCTTCTGCGCCTTGAATGCCTGGCGTGCACCTTCCGACAGCGCGGCCTTGAAGCGCGTGAACGACGGCAGCTGCCAGGCAGGCACCATCTTCTTGACGTTGCGCACGACGTAGTTGACGAGCCATCCCTTGATGCCCAGCAGATCGCCCATCGATGCGACGACGACGTGCTTGACACCCGTATTCGCGATGACGGCCTGCAGCGTCGACGCGAAATTCTCGAGGATGACGATCGCCTCCGCACCGCTGTCCTTCAGCTGATGCTCGAGCTCGCGCGGCGTATAGAGCGGGTTGACGTTGACGACGGTGTAGCCCGCGCGCAGTACCGCGGCGATCGCCACGGGGTATTGCAGCACGTTCGGCATCATGATCGCGACGCGCGCCCCGCGCGCGAGCCCGCGCGATTGCAGCCACGCACCGAACTGGCGCGACAGCGTGTCGAGTTCGCCGTATGTGATGCCCTTGCCCATGCAGACGAACGCCGTGCGGTCGCGGTACTGCCGGAAGCTTTCGTCGAGCAGGTCCGGGACAGAGGGATAAGGAGACGCGTCAATTTCGGCTGGAACGCCGGGCGGGTACGATTTCAGCCAAATTTTATCCATACTGCCCGTCTCCTCACAGATTTTCGAATGGTCGTGCTAAAACGCATCGTAACGGCTCGCTCGCCCCGAGACAACAGGGTTAGATGTCCACTTCGAACTTCCGTGGAAAATCGTCCGATCATACGGCGATATCCGATCAAGTGCGTTCAACTTCCACAAGGCAATCGTAGAACGTCGCCGAATTGCCAAGATCGGTGAGCGCCTGGCTCGTCACTTCATTCGCGTTTCTGCCGTCCGGTGACAGCTTCTTCCACCAGATCGATAGCCCGACGACGAGCCCTGCGCGTGCGCGATCGGTAATTCTCGCGCGCGCCTGCATCGATCCGCGGTCGTTGAAGATGCGAACGACGTCACCTTCAGCGATGCCGCGCGCATCGGCGTCAGACGGGTGGATGTCGAGATGCGGCTCACCTTCGGTATGCCGCAAGCTGTCGACGTTCACGAACGTACTGTTCAGGAAGTGGCGCGCCGGCGGAGAAATCATCGCGAGCGGATAGCGTGCGGCGAGCTCGGGTGCGGCCTCGGCCGATTCGAACGGCGGCAGGTAGTCGGGCACGGGATCCACGCCCATCTGCTCGAGCCGCGGGCTGTCGAACTCACACTTGCCGGACGGCGTACGGAAACCGCCGTTCGCGAACGGCGCCTCCGGCAGCTTGAGCTTCAGCCAGCCGGCGCGCTTCAGCGTGTCCCAGTCGCTGTCGAGCACCGGATCGTCCCAGCGGAGCGCCGCACGCGCGACCTCTTCGTCGCTGTGATAAAGCGCGGGTTCTTCCAGCCCGATGCTGCGCGCGATGCCTCGGAAGATCTCCGTATTCGGCCGCGCCTCTCCCACCGGAGGAATCGACGGCAGGTTCGCCATCACGTAGGTGTGGCCGTACGACTTGTGGATGTCCAGATGCTCGAGCTGCGTGGTTGCCGGCAACACAATGTCGGCGAAATCGACGGTATCCGTCTTGAAATGCTCAAGAACGACCGTGAACAGATCGTCACGCGCGAACCCCGCCGCGACCTTCGAGGAGTCCGGCGCAACCGCCACCGGGTTCGAGTTGTACACGATCACCGCTTCGACTTTCGGCCCGAAGGTTGCATCGCCCGGGTGCAAAAGCGCGTCGCCGATTGCGTTCATGTTGATGATGCGCGGCAGCTTGTGAGGCCAACCCGGCATCAAATCCGGACGCAGCAGCGCCGCCTGGTTGACCGGTGCGAATTCCGACGACGACAGCAGCAGCCCGCCGGCCCGATCCCGCCACGCGCCCGTCAACGCCGGCAGGCTTGCGATCGCGCGGACGGCGTTGCCGCCGCCGCGGACGCGCTGCATGCCGTAGTTGAGGCGGATCGATGCCTTGCGGGTAGCACCGTAGCGACGCGCAAGGTCGATCAGTTCCGACACGTCGATGCCGCAGATCTGCGCAACGCGTGCCGGCGGATAGGACATCGCCCGTTCCTTGAGCGCGTCGAAGCCGAGCGTATGGCTGGCGATGTACTCGTGATCGAGCAGGTCTTCGGTAATCAGCACATGCATCATGCCGAGTGCGAATGCGCCGTCGGTGCCTGGTTTCAACGCGATGTGTTGGTGACACTTCTCCGCTGTCAGCGAACGGTACGGGTCGATGGCGACAAGGCGTGCGCCTCGGCGCTTCGCTTCCTGCGCGCGCGTCCAGAAGTGCAGGCTCGATGCGATCGGGTTTGCTCCCCAAATCAGAATCAGCTCGCTTTCCTCGAAATACTCGAGGTGCATGCCGAGACTACCGCCATAGGTGTAACGCAACCCCGCTGCACCGGCCGCTGCACAAATCGTGCGCTCGAGCCGCGAGGCGCCGAGCTTGTGAAAGAACCGCTGGGCGATGCCCTCCCCCTGCACAAGCCCCATCGTCCCCGCATAGCTGTACGGCACGATCGCTTCGGGTGCGCGCGCAGCGATTTCACCGAGACGAAGGCCGATCTCGTCGAATGCCTCGTCCCAGCTGATCGGTACGAAATGCCCTTCCCCTTTCGCGCCGATGCGCTTGAGCGGGACGGTGAGGCGGTCGGGGTGATGAACGCGATCGGCGTATCGGCTGACTTTCGTGCACAACACGCCTTGTGTCGGCGGATGGTCGGGATCGCCCGTGACCTTGATCGCCTTGCCGTTTTCGACAGTCACGCGCATTGCGCACGTGTCCGGACAATCGTGCGGGCAAACGGCCCGGGCTACCTGAATGGCGGCGTTCATCGTTTTAAGTGCCGAGATGGGGATTCGCAAATTTTACGTGGACACGCCGAATAAAGCGTTCATTTCGTACGGGTTCTGAGGTATTTGGCTGAAAGGCGATGGGAGGAATTGGGGGGCGGTGGTTCGGTGCGTCGCCTGCAGGGACTTGCATGGCCGACCGGACATTCATTGTCGGCGATGGAAAGCGGATCTCGCGCGACGCGCGGCAATCGACACCTTGGGGAGGGAAATGGAAGCTTTTGATCGGAGATACGATCAATAAACCACATGAACGCGAATGATACGGGCCATTTAGCGAACCGGGATCCGGGCGCGCAGCGCTGCGGATTGCTCGAGAACGGCGGGGGCCTCAATCAGCGCATTCGTCGCCCCAGCTCCAGCCAGGCCGTCTATCCCGATCGCCGTGCATTTCCGCCGCTGAAATGCAAAAACCCCCGCCTTTCGGGCGGGGGTTTCTGGCTAAGGGAGCCTGACGATTACCTACTTTCACACGGGAATCCGCACTATCATCGGCGTAGAGTCGTTTCACGGTCCTGTTCGGGATGGGAAGGGGTGGGACCGACTCGCTATGGTCATCAGGCAAAGGGGGTTGTTGTGCTGGCTTCGCAGCACAACCAATCTGGGAAGAAGCAGTAATTGAGGTTGTGTGTATCACACACGAGAATCCAACCAGTCCGACGCGCTGTAATCAGCGCGAAACAGACTTGTTATAGGATCAAGCCTTACGGGCAATTAGTATCAGTTAGCTGAACGCATTACTGCGCTTACACACCTGACCTATCAACGTCCTGGTCTCGAACGACCCTTCAAGGGGATCTAGTCCCCAGGGATATCTCATCTTAAGGCGAGTTTCCCGCTTAGATGCTTTCAGCGGTTATCTCTTCCGAACATAGCTACCCGGCGATGCCACTGGCGTGACAACCGGTACACCAGAGGTTCGTCCACTCCGGTCCTCTCGTACTAGGAGCAGCCCCCTTCAAATATCCAACGCCCACGGCAGATAGGGACCAAACTGTCTCACGACGTTTTAAACCCAGCTCACGTACCTCTTTAAATGGCGAACAGCCATACCCTTGGGACCGGCTACAGCCCCAGGATGAGATGAGCCGACATCGAGGTGCCAAACACCGCCGTCGATATGAACTCTTGGGCGGTATCAGCCTGTTATCCCCAGAGTACCTTTTATCCGTTGAGCGATGGCCCTTCCATACAGAACCACCGGATCACTATGACCTGCTTTCGCACCTGCTCGACTTGTCGGTCTCGCAGTTAAGCACGCTTATGCCATTGCACTATCAGCACGATTTCCGACCGTACCTAGCGTACCTTCGTACTCCTCCGTTACGCTTTGGGAGGAGACCGCCCCAGTCAAACTGCCTACCATGCACTGTCCCCGACCCGGATCACGGGCCAAGGTTAGAACCTCAAACAAACCAGGGTGGTATTTCAAGGACGGCTCCACCGAAACTAGCGTTCCGGTTTCATAGCCTCCCACCTATCCTACACAGATCGGTTCAAAGTCCAATGCAAAGCTACAGTAAAGGTTCATGGGGTCTTTCCGTCTAGCCGCGGGTAGATTGCATCATCACAAACACTTCAACTTCGCTGAGTCTCGGGAGGAGACAGTGTGGCCATCGTTACGCCATTCGTGCAGGTCGGAACTTACCCGACAAGGAATTTCGCTACCTTAGGACCGTTATAGTTACGGCCGCCGTTTACCGGGACTTCAATCAAGAGCTTGCACCCCATCATTTAATCTTCCGGCACCGGGCAGGCGTCACACCCTATACGTCCACTTTCGTGTTTGCAGAGTGCTGTGTTTTTATTAAACAGTCGCAGCCACCAGTTTATTGCAACCCCTTCACCCTTTGCGCGCAGGCGCATCAAGCTACAAGGGCGTACCTTATCCCGAAGTTACGGTACCAATTTGCCGAGTTCCTTCTCCCGAGTTCTCTCAAGCGCCTTAGAATACTCATCTCGCCCACCTGTGTCGGTTTGCGGTACGGTCATCGTTAGACTGAAGCTTAGAGGCTTTTCTTGGAACCACTTCCAATTGCTTCGCTCCCTAAGGAGCTCGCGCCACACCCTTGAATTACGCGCCCGGATTTGCCTAAGCGCCTTCTCCAATGCAGCGACCGGGACTTCCAACACCCGGACAACCTTCCGCGATCCGTCCCCCCATCGCATCTAACAATGGTGCAGGAATATTGACCTGCTTCCCATCAGCTACGCATTTCTGCCTCGCCTTAGGGGCCGACTCACCCTACGCCGATGAACGTTGCGTAGGAAACCTTGGGCTTACGGCGAGGGGGCCTTTCACCCCCTTTATCGCTACTCATGTCAGCATTCGCACTTCCGATACCTCCAGCACGCTTTTCAACGCACCTTCGCAGGCTTACGGAACGCTCTCCTACCATGCGTGCTAAGCACGCATCCGCAGCTTCGGTATATAGCTTAGCCCCGTTACATCTTCCGCGCAGGACGACTCGATCAGTGAGCTATTACGCTTTCTTTAAAGGGTGGCTGCTTCTAAGCCAACCTCCTGACTGTTTTAGCCTTCCCACTTCGTTTCCCACTTAGCTATATTTGGGGACCTTAGCTGGCGGTCTGGGTTGTTTCCCTCTTGACACCGGACGTTAGCACCCGATGTCTGTCTCCCGTGATTGCACTCTTCGGTATTCGGAGTTTGCTATGGCGGGGTAATCTGCAATAGACCCCCCAACCATGACAGTGCTCTACCCCCGAAGGTGAGACACGAGGCACTACCTAAATAGTTTTCGGAGAGAACCAGCTATTTCCAAGTTTGTTTAGCCTTTCACCCCTATCCACAGCTCATCCCCTAACTTTTCAACGTTAGTGGGTTCGGACCTCCAGTACGTGTTACCGCACCTTCATCCTGGCCATGGATAGATCACTTGGTTTCGGGTCTACGCCCAGCAACTGAACGCCCTATTCGGACTCGCTTTCGCTACGCCTGCCCTATACGGTTAAGCTTGCTACTGAACGTAAGTCGCTGACCCATTATACAAAAGGTACGCCGTCACCCCTTTCGAGGCTCCGACTGTTTGTATGCATGCGGTTTCAGGATCTATTTCACTCCCCTCCCGGGGTTCTTTTCGCCTTTCCCTCACGGTACTGGTTCACTATCGGTCGATCACGAGTATTTAGCCTTGGAGGATGGTCCCCCCATCTTCAGACAGGATTTCACGTGTCCCGCCCTACTTGTCGCACACCTAGTTCTTTCATACTGTTTTCGCCTACAGGGCTATCACCTGCTATGGCCGCACTTTCCAGAGCGTTCGGCTAACAATACAAATAAAGAGTGCAAGGCTCATCCCATTTCGCTCGCCACTACTTTGGGAATCTCGGTTGATTTCTTTTCCTGCGGTTACTTAGATGTTTCAGTTCACCGCGTTCGCTTCACTAGACCTATGTATTCAGTCTAGGATGACCCAAAAGGGCCGGGTTTCCCCATTCGGACATCTACGGATCAAAGCTCGTTTGCCAGCTCCCCGTAGCTTTTCGCAGGCTACCGCGTCCTTCATCGCCTGTGATCGCCAAGGCATCCACCACATGCACTTGTTCGCTTGACCCTATAACGAGTCTGTCTCGTTACAGGTTGAGTTCTCGCGTTGTGCCGTATTCCAATTGAGTCAAACATAGAGTTCGAATCATCTTGAGATACATCGATACAATCACAACCCGGATAACTTCCACGTCCATCTCAAGACGCTTCCGCTATCCAAATTACTTACTTCTTCCAGATTGTTAAAGAACGACAGCCGATATGGTTTTACTCATATCACTCTGACTGGCTCAATCGCCAATGGCAAATGCTCGTCTCACACGTCACTTTCGTGTGATCCAAACGCTTCCCATTGAAGATTGGTGGAGGCAGACGGGATCGAACCGACGACCCCCTGCTTGCAAAGCAGGTGCTCTCCCAGCTGAGCTATGCCCCCATGAGTACAGATTGCCTCAGGTGTTACCGCCAGACAATGGTGGGTCTGGTTGGATTCGAACCAACGACCCCCGCCTTATCAAGACGGTGCTCTAACCGACTGAGCTACAGACCCCTGAGTCTGTCTTTAAATTTACAGCCGATAAGCGTGAGCGCTCAACTTCGCGAGATAGCTCTGGAAAGGAGGTGATCCAGCCGCACCTTCCGATACGGCTACCTTGTTACGACTTCACCCCAGTCATGAATCCTACCGTGGTGACCGTCCTCCTTGCGGTTAGACTAGCCACTTCTGGTAAAACCCACTCCCATGGTGTGACGGGCGGTGTGTACAAGACCCGGGAACGTATTCACCGCGGCATGCTGATCCGCGATTACTAGCGATTCCAGCTTCATGCACTCGAGTTGCAGAGTGCAATCCGGACTACGATCGGTTTTCTGGGATTAGCTCCCCCTCGCGGGTTGGCAACCCTCTGTTCCGACCATTGTATGACGTGTGAAGCCCTACCCATAAGGGCCATGAGGACTTGACGTCATCCCCACCTTCCTCCGGTTTGTCACCGGCAGTCTCCTTAGAGTGCTCTTGCGTAGCAACTAAGGACAAGGGTTGCGCTCGTTGCGGGACTTAACCCAACATCTCACGACACGAGCTGACGACAGCCATGCAGCACCTGTGCGCCGGTTCTCTTTCGAGCACTCCCACCTCTCAGCGGGATTCCGACCATGTCAAGGGTAGGTAAGGTTTTTCGCGTTGCATCGAATTAATCCACATCATCCACCGCTTGTGCGGGTCCCCGTCAATTCCTTTGAGTTTTAATCTTGCGACCGTACTCCCCAGGCGGTCAACTTCACGCGTTAGCTACGTTACTAAGGAAATGAATCCCCAACAACTAGTTGACATCGTTTAGGGCGTGGACTACCAGGGTATCTAATCCTGTTTGCTCCCCACGCTTTCGTGCATGAGCGTCAGTATTGGCCCAGGGGGCTGCCTTCGCCATCGGTATTCCTCCACATCTCTACGCATTTCACTGCTACACGTGGAATTCTACCCCCCTCTGCCATACTCTAGCCTGCCAGTCACCAATGCAGTTCCCAGGTTGAGCCCGGGGATTTCACATCGGTCTTAGCAAACCGCCTGCGCACGCTTTACGCCCAGTAATTCCGATTAACGCTTGCACCCTACGTATTACCGCGGCTGCTGGCACGTAGTTAGCCGGTGCTTATTCTTCCGGTACCGTCATCCCCCGACTGTATTAGAGCCAAGGATTTCTTTCCGGACAAAAGTGCTTTACAACCCGAAGGCCTTCTTCACACACGCGGCATTGCTGGATCAGGCTTTCGCCCATTGTCCAAAATTCCCCACTGCTGCCTCCCGTAGGAGTCTGGGCCGTGTCTCAGTCCCAGTGTGGCTGGTCGTCCTCTCAGACCAGCTACTGATCGTCGCCTTGGTAGGCCTTTACCCCACCAACTAGCTAATCAGCCATCGGCCAACCCTATAGCGCGAGGCCCGAAGGTCCCCCGCTTTCATCCGTAGATCGTATGCGGTATTAATCCGGCTTTCGCCGGGCTATCCCCCACTACAGGACATGTTCCGATGTATTACTCACCCGTTCGCCACTCGCCACCAGGTGCAAGCACCCGTGCTGCCGTTCGACTTGCATGTGTAAGGCATGCCGCCAGCGTTCAATCTGAGCCAGGATCAAACTCTTCAGTTTAAACCTGTTACTGTTTTCGGTTCTTTCGAACCGGTCGCTCACTCAAAGCTGACAGGAATATGAATTGCTTCATAAACCTGACTTACTTTAGTGTGAGACTCTTGATACTTTTGCTATCTGATCCGAGGATCAGCTCGCTTCCATCAAGCGCCCACACTTATCGGCTGTTAATTTTTAAAGAGCATTCTGCGAGGAACTTCGTGTTTCCCGGCAGCGCTGCGTTTTCAGCAGCAGAGAAGCGAGATTATGAACCGTGTTTCGCAGTTCGTCAACAACTTTTTAACACATCGTTGCGACTGCGGGGCTCAACTTCCAGGCCAGTTGTACGCGCCAGACTGCCGCACACCACCGACCCTGCTTCCCTCTTCCGCGCCGCGTTTCCGTTAGCGCGAAAGAGGCGTGATTCTAAGCACCCGCCCCCAACCACGCAAGCCCCTTTGTGAAAATATTTTGAAAAAGCCCCCGTGCGCTATCGCGCACGGGGGCTGGGGGCTCGACGGGCGCGGAACGCCGGCGACAGATACCGGCCCTGTCGCCGGCCAACTACCCAAGCAGCCCCATCAGCGGTGCTTGAACACCGGCTTCCGTTTTTCGACGAATGCCGCCATCCCTTCCTTCTGGTCTTCGGTCGCGAACAGCGAATGGAACAGCCGACGCTCGAAGTGGACGCCTTCAGCCAGCGTCGTCTCGTACGCGCGGTTCACCGACTCCTTGACCATCATGACTGCCGGCAGCGAAAACTCGGCGATCGTCGCCGCGGCGGCAAGCGCCTCGTCGAGCAGCGTGGCGGCCGGCAGCACGCGCGAGACGAGCCCCGCGCGCTCCGCTTCGGCAGCATCCATGAACCGGGCCGTCAGGCACATATCCATCGCCTTCGCTTTCGACACCGCGCGCGGCAGGCGCTGCGTGCCGCCCGCACCCGGCATGACGCCCAGCTTGATTTCCGGCTGGCCGAACTTGGCCGTGTCTGCCGCGAAGACGATGTCGCACATCATGGCCAGTTCACAGCCACCGCCCAGCGCAAAGCCCGAAACCGCGGCAATGATCGGCTTGCGGATCTCGCGGACCGTCTCCCAGTTGCGCGTGATGTAGTCGCCCCGGTAGACATCCATATAGGAGTAGGTCGCCATCATGCCGATGTCCGCGCCGGCCGCGAACGCCTTCTCGCTCCCGGTCACGACGATCGCGCCGATGCCATCGTCCGCATCGAACGCCTTCAGCGCGGCACCCAATTCATCCATCAGGGCATCGTTCAGCGCATTCAAGGCCTTCGGACGGTTCAGCGTAACCAACCCGACACGCCCCCGGGTCTCCACCAGGATGTTCTCGTAAGCCATCTATTTCTCCTCGATCAATGAAATGAGAAACGCCTCGCACATGCGAATAGTTTGATGCTACCATTCTCCGACCAACCGGTCGGTTAATTAATCGATCCAACCCCTCTCAATGTCCATCAGGCTGCCGCCATGACCCATGCACTGTTCACGAAGCACGAAGACACGCTGAAACACGCACTCGCCGCCATCGAGAGCCGCGGGTACTGGAGCCCGTTCGCCGAAATGCCGAGCCCCAAAGTGTACGGGGAAAGCGCGAACGCAGATGGCGAAGCCGCGTTCAAGTCGCACCTCGACAAGACGTTTGCGCTCGACCAGCCGGCGTCCGGAGAAACGGTCGGCTCAGAGCGGTCGCCGTACGGTATTTCACTGGGCATCCGGTACCCGAAATCGACGCCCGACGAACTGATCGCCGCCGCTGCGGCCGCGCAACGTTCGTGGCGCGAAGCCGGCCCGAGTGCATGGATCGGCGTCAGCCTCGAAATCCTCGCGCGCCTGAATCGCGCCAGCTTCGAAATCGCCTACAGCGTGATGCACACCACGGGGCAGGCATTCATGATGGCGTTCCAGGCCGGCGGCCCGCACGCGCAAGATCGCGCGCTCGAGGCAGTCGCCTATGCATGGGACGAACTGCGCCGCATCCCGGCCGATGCGCACTGGGAAAAGCCGCAAGGCAAGAACCCGCCGCTCGCGATGCACAAGCGCTACACGATCGTCCCGCGCGGCACCGGGCTCGTGCTCGGCTGCTGCACGTTCCCGACCTGGAACGGCTATCCCGGCCTGTTCGCCGATCTCGCAACCGGCAACACCGTGATCGTCAAGCCGCATCCGGGTGCGATCCTGCCGCTCGCCATCACCGTCCGGATCGCTCGCGACGTGCTGCGCGAAGCCGGTTTCGATCCGAACGTCGTCACGCTCCTCGCGACCGAACCCAACGACGGCGCACTCGTTCAGGCGCTCGCGCTGCGCCCCGAGATCAAGCTGATCGACTTCACCGGCAGCACGCAAAACGGCACGTGGCTCGAACGCCACGCCCATCAGGCGCAGGTCTATACAGAGAAGGCTGGCGTCAACCAGATCGTGATCGACTCGACCGACGACCTGAAGGCAGTTGCCAAGAACATCGCGTTTTCGCTGGCGCTGTACTCCGGCCAGATGTGCACGGCACCGCAGAACATCTATGTGCCGCGCGACGGCATCCGGACGGCGGACGGTCATGCAAGCTTTGACGAGGTCGCACAGGCAATCGCCATTGCCGTGCAAAAACTCACCGGCGACCCGGCACGCTCGGTCGAACTGATCGGCGCAATCCAGAACGAAGGCGTGACCGCACGCATCGACGACGCCCGCCAGCTCGGCCGCGTGCTCGCCGACAGCCTGACCCTCCAGCACCCTGCGTTCCCCGATGCCCGCGTGCGCACGCCGCTCGTGTTGCAACTCGACGTGGCCGATCGCGAGAAATTCACGCAGGAATGGTTCGGCCCGATCTCGTTCGTGATCGCGACCGACTCGACCGCGCAGTCGCTCGACCTCGCCGGGGAAATCGCGGCGGAACATGGCGCGCTGACCCTCTCCGTCTACAGCACCGACGACGCGATCGTCGACGCCGCCCACGACGCGGCGGTGCGCGGTGGCGTCGCGCTGTCGATCAACCTGACGGGCGGTGTGTTCGTGAACCAGTCAGCAGCTTTCTCGGATTTCCACGGCACGGGCGCGAACCCGGCAGCCAATGCGGCGCTGGCCGACCCGGCGTTCGTCGCCAACCGGTTCCGCGTGGTGCAAAGCCGCGTCCATGTTGCGCCGAAGGCGGCACCCGCGGAAGCCGGCCAACCGGCATAACCCGAATGGCCGACGTGCAAACGCCGCCACGTTCTCTACCATGAACGAATCCGCCGCCTGGCGGGTTCGTTGCTCATCGATACGCCCATGACAGACGCCTATATCTGCGACGCGATTCGCACCCCCATCGGCCGCTACGGCGGCGCCCTGAAAGAAGTCCGCGCCGACGACCTCGGTGCGGTGCCGCTCAAGGCGCTCATCGAGCGCAACCGTGACGTCGACTGGGCGGCGATCGACGACGTGATCTACGGCTGCGCTAACCAGGCCGGCGAGGACAACCGCAACGTCGCGCGCATGTCGGCGCTGCTCGCGGGGCTGCCGACCGACGTGCCCGGCACGACGCTGAACCGGCTGTGCGGCTCCGGGATGGATGCGGTCGGCACAGCCGCGCGCGCGATCAAGGCGGGCGAGGCGCGCCTGATGATCGCAGGCGGCGTCGAGAGCATGACGCGCGCGCCGTTCGTGATGGGCAAGGCCGCGAGCGCGTTCGCACGCCAGGCCGACATCTTCGACACGACGATCGGCTGGCGCTTCATCAATCCGCTGATGAAACAGCTGTATGGCGTCGATTCGATGCCCGAGACGGCCGAGAACGTCGCGGTCGACTACAACATCAGCCGCGCCGACCAGGACCTGTTCGCGCTGCGCAGCCAGCAAAAGGCCGCGCGTGCGCAGCAGGACGGCACGCTCGCCGACGAAATCGTCGCTGTCACGATTCCGCAGAAGAAAGGCGATCCGGTGGTCGTCTCGCGCGACGAGCATCCGCGCGAGACGTCGCTCGAAGCACTCGCGAAGCTGAAGGGTGTCGTGCGCCCGGACGGCTCGGTGACGGCCGGCAACGCATCGGGCGTCAACGACGGTGCGTGCGCGCTGCTGCTCGCCAATGCGCAGGCAGCCGACCAGTACGGCCTGCGCCGCCGCGCACGCGTCATCGGCATGGCGACAGCCGGCGTCGCGCCGCGCGTGATGGGCATCGGGCCCGCGCCGGCGACGCAAAAACTGCTGCGCCAACTCGGCATGACCATCGATCAGTTCGACGTCATCGAGTTGAACGAGGCATTCGCGTCCCAAGGTCTCGCGGTGCTGCGCATGCTCGGCATCGCCGATGACGATCCGCGCGTGAACCCGAACGGTGGCGCCATCGCACTGGGGCATCCGCTCGGCGCATCGGGCGCCCGGCTCGTGACCACGGCGCTCCACCAGCTCGAGCGTACGGGCGGCCGCTTTGCGCTCTGTACGATGTGCATCGGCGTCGGCCAGGGCATCGCACTCGCGATCGAACGCGTGTAACCCACGCATCGCGCGCCTATAACGAAGTCATGAAGGAGACACTGCATGTCCTATCAGGCGATTCAGCTGGATATCGATCAGGCCTCGAACGTAGCGACGATTACCCTCAACCGCCCCGACAAGCTGAACAGCTTTACGCGGGCGATGCATCGCGAGCTGCAGTCGGCACTCGATGACGTCGAGGCGGCCGGCGCGCGCGCGCTGATCCTGACTGGTGCGGGGCGCGGCTTCTGCGCGGGCCAGGATCTGGCCGATCTCGACTTCACGCCGGGCGCGTCTACCGACCTCGGCACGCTGATCGACGAGCACTTCAATCCACTGATCCGCCGCCTGCAGCGTCTGCCGATTCCGGTAATCGCTGCCGTCAACGGCACGGCGGCCGGCGCCGGGGCGAATCTCGCGCTCGCATGCGATCTCGTGTTCGCCGCCCGCTCGAGCAGTTTCATCCAGGCCTTCGTCAAGATCGGGCTCGTACCCGATTCAGGCGGTACGTGGTTCCTGCCGCAACGCGTCGGCATGGCACGCGCGCTGGGGCTCGCGCTGACCGGCGACAAGCTCGGGGCCGAGCAGGCCGAGCAATGGGGCTTGATCTGGCGCGCGGTCGACGACGACACGCTCGCTGCATCAGCCCGCCAGCTTGCCACCCAGCTCGCGCAGCAGCCGACGCTCGCGATCGCATCGATCAAGCAATCGATGCGTGCCAGCGTCACGAACACGCTCGACCAGCAACTCGACATGGAACGCGACCTGCAGCGCATGCTCGGCGGATCGCACGACTATGCGGAAGGCGTGAAGGCATTCATCGAGAAGCGCGCGCCGCGCTTCGAGGGGCGTTGACATGACGACCACCACTGCCACGCTCGACCCCGATTCGCTCGCCCGCGCCGCCGCGCGGGCCATGTACGACGCCGACGCATGCAGCCGCGCGTTCGGGATGGAAATCGCCGAAGTACGCGCCGGCTACGCGCGCCTACAGATGCGCGTGCGGCCCGAATTCCTGAACGGGCATCAGACCTGCCATGGCGGGATCATCTTCACGCTGGCCGATTCGACGTTCGCATTCGCGTGCAACTCGTACAACGTGAATACGGTTGCGGCCGGCTGCTCGATCGAATTCCTGCGCCCCGTGCACGGCGATGACGTGCTGACGGCCGAGGCGATCGAGCAGGCGCGCGCCGGCCGCCAAGGCATCTACGACATCCGCGTCACGAACCAGGCCGGCGAAACCGTCGCGATGTTTCGCGGCAAATCCGCCCAGATCAAGGGCACGGTCATCCCGGAAGACCGCTGACGTCGACGGCTCGCACATAACAAACACTGGAGACATGCATGACTACCCCGCTACCGCTCGAGCCGATCGAGACCGCCTCACGCGACGAGCTGACCGCGCTGCAGCTCGAACGCCTCAAGTGGTCGCTCCGGCATGCGTATGACCACTCCCCCGTCTATCGTCGCAAGTTCGACGACGCGGGGGTCCATCCGGACGACCTGAAGACGCTCGCCGACCTGTCGCGCTTCCCATTCACGACGAAGAGCGATCTGCGCGACAGTTACCCGTTCGGGATGTTCGCGGTGCCGCAGGACCGGATATCTCGCATTCATGCGTCGTCGGGTACGACCGGCAAGCCGACGGTCGTCGGCTATACGGCAGGCGACATCGACACATGGGCGAATCTCGTCGCCCGCTCGATCCGCGCCGCCGGCGCGCGCCGCGGCGACAAGGTGCACGTCAGCTACGGCTACGGCTTGTTCACGGGCGGGCTCGGCGCGCACTACGGCGCCGAACGCGCAGGGCTGACCGTAATCCCGTTCGGTGGCGGCCAGACCGAGAAGCAGGTGCAGCTGATCCAGGATTTCCGGCCCGACATCATCATGGTGACGCCGAGCTACATGCTGTCGATCGCCGACGAAATCGAGCGCCAGGGTCTCGATCCCGTGCAGAGTTCGCTGCGCATCGGCATCTTCGGAGCGGAACCCTGGACCAATGACATGCGTGTCGCGATCGAGCAGCGGATGGGCATCGATGCAGTCGACATTTATGGGCTGTCCGAAGTGATGGGCCCCGGCGTCGCGTCCGAATGCGTCGAGACCAAGGACGGCCCGACCATCTGGGAAGACCACTTCTATCCGGAAATCATCGACCCTGAAACCGGCGAAGTGCTTCCGGACGGCGAACTCGGCGAACTCGTGTTCACGTCGCTGACGAAGGAGGCGCTACCGATCGTCCGCTACCGGACCCGCGACCTCACGCGGCTGTTGCCCGGCACTGCCCGCACGATGCGCCGGATGGAGAAGATCACGGGGCGCTCGGACGACATGATGATCGTGCGCGGCGTCAACGTGTTCCCAACGCAGATCGAGGAACAGTTGCTCAAGCAGCGCGCGCTCGCACCGCACTATCAGATCGTGCTGACGAAGGAAGGACCGCTCGACGTGCTGACGCTCAATGTCGAGCCTTGCCCCGAGACAGCACCCGATACGGCGGCGATCCATTCGGCAAAGCAGGCGCTCGCATACGATATCAAGTCGCTGATCGGCGTGACGGCCGTGATAAACGTGCTGCCCGTGAACGGGATCGAGCGGTCGGTCGGCAAGGCACGACGCGTCGTCGACAAGCGCAAGGGCTGACGGCAATCGCAGTGCGTTATTTACGTGCGGTGAATCCGTAGCTGCAAATGAAACAGCCCGATCGGCCAACGCCGATCGGGCTGTTTCATTCCGGGACACCGTTGGACACCCGCCGACGCAACACGCGCGTCACGAATGCTGACACCGCACGGGCACCCCCACGATCAGGGCGACGCCCCCTCGCACACCGCCGCGCCCACGAATACCGCGTCCAATGTATCGGCGGCGACCCGAGCGCACCCAGCCCCCGTTACTATCTTCACGCCCCGATAATCGGGGTTTTGGCCAGCCGGGCCCGGCATGATTCCCGCCCCCAGTCGCAGTCATGATCCGGGGGGTGTTGTCACCGGGCCTGGTGGGTGGCTGGTGATCGCTGATAGGGGTTTGGCCGGGATATCCCGACGCCGTCCGTAACGTGGATGCCGAGACTTGCCACCGTTGTTGCGGGCCAATCCGTTCACTCTGCACAAACTGCGATGCAAGACACACAACAACGTGATGCCGTCGATGTCTTCGTCGGCGTCGATGTCGGTAAAGGCCAGCATCACGCCGTCGCACTCGATCGAAACGGCAAGCGTCTGTACAACAAAGCGCTACCCAACGACGAGGCCAAGCTGCGTGCCCTCATCGCTGAACTCAAGACTCACGGTCGACTTCTGTTCGTCGTCGACCAGCCTTCCACCATTGGCGCACTCCCAGTGGCCGTCGCCCGCGCTGAAGGTGTACTCGTCGCCTATCTGCCGGGACTGGCTATGCGCCGCATCGCTGACCTGCACGCCGGCGAAGCCAAGACCGATGCCCGCGACGCCGCGATCATTGCCGAAGCGGCCCGCTCGATGCCGCATACGCTGCGCTCGCTTCGATTGGCCGACGAGCAGCTCGCCGAGCTCACCATGCTATGCGGCTTCGACGATGATCTCGCCGCTCAGGTCACTCAGACCAGCAACCGCATTCGCGGCCTGCTTACCCAGATTCATCCGGCGCTCGAGCGCGTTCTCGGACCGCGCCTCGACCATCCGGCGGTGCTCGATCTGCTTGAGCGCTATCCGTCGCCCGCCGCGCTTGCCGCAACCAGCGAGAAGACGCTCGCCAACCGTCTGACCAAGCTCGCGCCCCGCATGGGCAAGAACTTAGCGGCCGAAATCGTTCAAGCGCTGAGCGAGCAAGCCGTGATCGTACCCGGCACGCAGGCTGCCACCATCGTCATGCCCCGCTTGGCCCAGCAACTCGCCGCCTTGCGCAAGCAGCGTGGCGAAATCGCCGCCGAAGTTGAGCGGCTGGTGCATGCTCACCCTCTTTGGCCGGTCCTGACCAGCATGCCGGGAGTCGGCGTCAGGACCGCCGCCAGACTCCTGACCGAAGTCGCCCATAAAGCCTTCGCTTCGGCTGCTCATCTGGCGGCCTATGCTGGCCTCGCGCCGGTCACCCGGCGCTCAGGCTCGTCGATCCGTGGCGAACATCCATCCAGACGCGGCAACAAGGTGCTCAAGCGCGCCTTGTTCCTCTCCGCCTTCGCCGCCTTACGAGACCCAGTCTCACGGGCCTACTACTCGCGCAAGGTCCAGCAAGGTAAGCGCCACAACCAGGCACTCATCGCGCTGGCACGGCGACGCTGCGACGTCCTGTTCGCCATGCTGCGCGACGGCACCATTTACCAACCCAAGTCAGCCCCTAACGCTTGACGAAAGACATAGGGGCACCCCCCGCGCCGCCTCACATCACGAATTCGGGAACAGCAGCCACATCCGGCCGACCTGCTTCATCCGCCCGGCCTGATCGCCTGCGTCGTCACCGAGCCCCCAGAAATAGTCGGCCCGCACGCCCCCCTTGATCGCTGAGCCCGTATCCTGCGCAAACACGAGCCGGTTCATCGGCGTATTCGTCAGCGGGCGCGTGGTCTGCAGGAACACCGGTGTGCCGAGCGGGATCGACGACGGATCGACGGCGATCGAGCGCTCCGGCGTCAGCGGCACGCCCAGCGCGCCGATCGGGCCGTCCGCGCCGCCGTGCGGTGCATCTTCCTTGGTCGGCATGTCGCGGAAGAACACGAACCGCGGATTCGTGTCGAGCAACGCGTCAACGCGGTTCGGATTCGCCTTCGCCCACGCCTTGATGCCCTGCATCGTCGCCTGAGCGGGCGTCAGCTCGCCGCGATCGAGCAGCCACTTGCCGATCGAGCGGTACGGCTGGTTGTTGGTGCCGCCGAAGCCGACCCGCATCACCGAACCGTCGTCGAGCAGCACGCGCCCCGAGCCCTGCACCTGCAAGAAGAACGCTTCGATCGGGTCGTCGACCCACACGAGTTCGTTGCCGTTCAGGATGCCTGCGCGTTCGAGTTGCGCACGTGCCGGCAGCGCGGCGCCCGCGCGATAACCAGCCGGCCAGCGATAGAGCGCGTACTGATACGGGCCGCGACGCACACGCGAACCGTGCAGCAGCGGCTCGTAGTAGCCGGTCACGAGCCCGTCGAGCGTCCCGTCGGTATTCGCAAGCTGGAACGGCGTGAAATACGTTTCGAAGAACGTACGTGCACTGCTGACGTCAAGCTCGTCGAGCCGGTCGGCAGCCGCGCAAGCACGCTGCCAGGCCGGCTGGCGCGCGAGCCGCACGCAGTTCTGCCGCAGCGCGGCCGTCGCGCCGATCAGCGAATCGTCCTCCCAGCCCGGCACCTGCTGCCACGCGACCGGCGTGAGCCGCTTCGCGGCGACCTGACCCGGCACGACCGCCGCGCCGGTCGGTGGCTTCAGCGACGATGTCCGCGTCGGCGCGCCACCGCACGCCGCAAGCAGCGCCGCCGCAGCCGCAGCCGCCACCCACCCGGCCACCCGAGGCCCAAACCCAATACAATGTCCGTTCTTGATGGAAACCGCCATGTCAGATTTTCTCGACCAATATCCGATGCTCATCTTCGCGCTCGAAGCCTTCGTAGCGCTTGCCCTGCTGATCTTCATCGTCGTGTGGACGTCGTCGGGCAGAAAGAAGCACGCCCGCAACAACGACCGCCAGCCGCGCTAACGCGCGAACGCACTGACGCGCCCGGCACGCTCAATGCAGCGTGCGCGGCATGTGCAGGGCAAACTCGTCGACCGGCGCCTCGAAACGCTCGCCGTCCTCCGCCACGCAGAAGTACGCGCCCCGCATCTTGCCGACCGGCGTCGCGATCACGGCCCAGCTCGTGTACTCGAAGTGCTCGCCCGGCTGCAGCAGCGGCTGGTGCCCGACGACACCAAGCCCCTTCACCTCCTGCACGTGGCTCTCGCTGTCCGTGATGATCCAGTGACGCGCGATCAACTGCGCCGCGACCTGCCCCGTGTTGCGGATCGTCAGCGTGTACGCGAATGCGTATTGACGGCGATCGGGGTCGGATTGTTCCGGCAAGTAGCTGGTTTTCACCGAAACGGTGAACTGATACTGACTCATGGTGTTTCCGCTGGAAGATGACTGCCCGCGCCGGCATGGGCAACGGGGCCGCGGGCGCGCCGCGTTGGTTCGGCATTCTATGCGCAATCGGGCCTCGGCCGCACGGCCCGCCTCCGCGCACCGGGTCGCCGGACGGTAGAATGACGGTTTTGCGCCGCAACGTCCCCGCTCCCCTGCCATGACCCAATTCCGCATCGCTCCCAGCATCCTGTCGGCCGATTTCGCACGGCTCGGCGAAGAAGTCCGCAACGTGGTCGCCGCCGGCGCCGACTGGATCCACTTCGACGTGATGGACAACCATTACGTGCCGAACCTGACCATCGGCCCGCTCGTGTGCGAAGCGATCCGCCCGCACGTGCAGGTGCCGATCGACGTGCACCTGATGGTGCGCCCGGTCGACCGGATCGTGCCCGATTTTGCGAAAGCCGGTGCAAACCTGATCAGCTTCCACCCGGAAGGCTCCGATCACATCGACCGCACGCTGTCGCTGATCCGCGACCACGGCTGCAAGGCCGGCCTCGTGTTCAACCCGGCCACGCCGCTGAATTACCTCGACCACGTGATGGATCGCCTCGACTTCGTGCTGCTGATGTCGGTCAACCCGGGCTTCGGCGGCCAGTCGTTCATTCCTGAAACGCTGAACAAGCTGCGCGAAGCACGCGCGCGCATCGACGCGTACACCGAGCGCACCGGCCGCGAGATCCTGCTCGAGGTCGACGGCGGCGTGAAGACCGACAACATCGCGGAAATCGCGGCGGCCGGTGCCGACACCTTCGTCGCGGGTTCGGCGATCTTCGGCAAGCCGGACTACCGCAAGGTGATCGACGAGATGCGCGCCGCGCTCGCTACCGTCGAGCGGAGCTGACGCCGTGGCCGAATCGTCGCTCGCCGGCCATGCGCCGGCCCGGGCCGCAACGGAACCCGCCCCGATCCGCTTCGCCACGCCGCGCATCGATGCGGCGCTGATCGATCTCGACGGCACCATGGTCGATACGGCCGACGATTTCACGGCCGGCCTGAACGGGATGCTCGCGCGGCTCGGCGCACCGGCCACGTCGCGCGACGAGGTGATCGGCTACGTCGGCAAGGGCTCCGAACACCTGATCCAGAGCGTGCTGAAGCCGCGCTTCCCGGCCGACGAAGCGCACGCGCGCTTCGACGACGCACTGGCGATCTACCAGACCGAATACGCGAAGATCAACGGCCGCCACACGCGTCTCTATCCGGACGTGGCCGCCGGTCTCGACGCGATGCGCGCAGCCGGCATGCGGCTCGCGTGCGTGACGAACAAGCCGCACCGCTTCGCGGTCGAGCTGCTCGAGCAGTACGGGCTGGCCGATCGCTTCGGCATCGTGCTCGGCGGCGACAGCGTCGCGCGCAAGAAGCCCGATCCGCTGCCGATGCTGACGGCCTGCAACGCGCTCGGCGTCGCACCGGATGCGGCAGTCGCGATCGGCGACTCGGAAAACGATGCGCTGGCAGGCCGCGCGGCCGGGATGGCGACGCTGACGGTGCCGTACGGCTACAACCATGGCAAAGCTATACAAACGATAAATTCGGATGGTATAGTCGATTCGTTGCTGGTCGCAGCTCGCGCGATCTCCGCGCACAACGCCGGCCGGCCAACCCTCTGATTATTTCTTCCATCTGCATGTTTCTGAATAAAAAACGGAGTCTGAGCAGCATCGACCGGGGAGCCTGGCCCTGGCGTCGCTGGTCGCGCTAACCTCTTCGATGAGGTACGCTGAAGTACGTCTTCAGCGCCGTTTTTTATCTCGCTGCGCATCCGCGCGCCGATCGTCGCACCACCTCGAGTTCTACCGTGTCCGAACGCTTGCGTTCAGGCCCGGCCGCAGGCTCGCGACGTTCACGCCCGGAGTGCCGGCCGGCAACAGGCACTTCTCGATCGACCGCCCTTTCGCCGACGGCACCCCGCGCAGCGTCAAGTGATCCCTGGCGCCCGCGCCGCTCGTCCCGAACAGGACCGGAACATGACCGAACTCGAATTTCAATCGCTCGCGAACGAAGGCTACAACCGCATTCCGCTGATCGCGGAAGCCCTCGCCGATCTCGAAACGCCGCTGTCCCTCTACCTGAAGCTGGCCCAGCCCGAACGCTCGGGCGCCAACTCGTTCCTGCTCGAATCGGTGGTCGGCGGCGAACGCTTCGGCCGCTATTCGTTCATCGGCCTGCCCGCCCGTACGCTCGTGCGTACCCGCAACGGCGTGTCGGAAGTCGTGCGCGACGGCCAGGTCGTCGAAACGCATGACGGCGACCCGTTCCAGTTCATCGAATCGTTCCAGGCGCGCTTCAAGGTGGCGCAGCGCCCGGGCCTGCCGCGCTTCTGCGGCGGTCTCGCCGGCTATTTCGGCTACGACGCGGTGCGCTACATCGAGAAGAAGCTCGCGAACACGGCGCCGCGCGACGATCTCGGCCTGCCCGACATCCAGTTGCTGCTGACCGAGGAAGTCGCGGTGATCGACAACCTCGCCGGCAAGCTGTACCTGATCATCTACGCGGATCCGGGCCAGCCCGAAGCGTATGCGAAGGCGAAACACCGCCTGCGCGAGCTGAAGCAGCGCCTGCGCACGACCGTGCAGCCGCCCGTCACGTCGGCGAGCGTGCGTACCGAGACGTTCCGCGAGTTCAAGAAGGACGACTATCTGGCCGCCGTGCGCCAGGCGAAGGAATACATCGCGGCCGGCGAGCTGATGCAGATTCAGGTCGGCCAGCGTCTGACGAAGCCGTACCGCGACAATCCGCTGTCGCTGTATCGCGCGCTGCGTTCGCTGAACCCGTCGCCGTACATGTACTACTACAACTTCGGTGATTTCCACGTGGTCGGCGCATCGCCGGAAATCCTCGTGCGCCAGGAAAAGCGCGGCGACGACCAGATCGTCACGATCCGCCCGCTCGCCGGCACGCGCCCGCGCGGCAACACGCCCGAGCGCGACGCGGAACTCGCGACCGAACTGCTCAACGATCCGAAGGAGATCGCCGAGCACGTGATGCTGATCGACCTCGCGCGCAACGACGTCGGCCGCATCGCGGAAATCGGCTCGGTGAACGTGACCGACCAGATGGTCATCGAGAAATACTCGCACGTGCAGCACATCGTCAGCTCGGTCGAAGGCAAGCTGAAGCCCGGCATGACGAACTACGACGTGCTGCGCGCGACCTTCCCGGCCGGCACGCTGTCCGGCGCGCCGAAGGTACGTGCGATGGAACTGATCGACGAACTCGAGCCGGTCAAGCGCGGGTTGTACGGCGGCGCGGTCGGCTACCTGTCGTTCTCGGGCGAGATGGATCTCGCGATCGCGATCCGCACGGGCCTGATCCACAACGGCAACCTGTATGTGCAAGCGGCGGCGGGCGTCGTCGCGGATTCGGTGCCCGAATCCGAATGGCAAGAGACCGAAAACAAGGCGCGCGCGGTGCTGCGCGCGGCCGAACAGGTCCAGGACGGCCTCGATAGCGACTTCTGACCGGAGACTGACCATGCTGCTCATGATCGATAACTAACATTCGCATCTCAAGAAGTCTACGGAAGTCCAGCACCTTTATTCATCAAGGCTTTCGTGGCTGAGGCAGTCTGTTGCCATCCAGCGATGTCCGGTAAAATGGGGTGAAATTCTTCCCGGTTCACCCCATGAAAACCTCAAAGGCTCTGACGGCCTCGATGATCAATGGCGCGAAGCCCAAAGACAGACCGTACAAGTTGTCCGATCTGAATCGTCTTTCGCTGAACGTCAGCAAGGTAGGGACCAAGAGTTGGTCTTGGGCCTACCGTCTCGATGACAAAGACTGCACTTACCAAATCGGCCGTTGGCCGGACATCGGGCTCGCGGAAGCACGCGAACGCAGAGCCATGGCCGAGAGGCTCGTAAAAGCAGGGATTCATCCGAAGGCACACGACGAACAGCAAGTCATGCAGACTAAGGTCGAGCAGGCGACCACGTTTTGGGGCGTCACATCCGAATGGATCGCATTGAACCGCTCCAAGTGGTCTCCGTACTACCTCGACCAAATCGAGCGATTTACCGGTCGCTATATCCGGGATGCAGAGCTCGGTAAGCGCCCGCTTCGTTCGATCACGAGCGCGGACATCTTCGCCTTGGTTAGGGGTGTCGGATCGAGAACCAAGAGGTCCGACAATGAGCGGAAAGTCAGCGGCGCACCATCGGTCGCCGTACTTCTCAAGCAGTGGTGTTCGGCAGTCTTCCGTCTTGGCATCGCCAGCGGCCGATGCGACAGTAACCCGGCCGCGGGATTCAAACTGTCTGATGCCGTTGCTAAACCTCCGGTGAAAAACAATCGCGTACTCGACGAGGAAGAAATTCGTCGGCTTGTGTCAGAACTCAATCGATACCGTGGTAACCGAACCACCGTTATCGCCGTCAGTCTGCTCTTGCTGACGTTCGTGCGAACAATTGAGCTTCGTGCAGCGGCATGGAGCGAGTTCGACTTGGAAAGCGCCGTTTGGACAATTCCGCCAGAGCGGATGAAGCGCCGCTTGCCCCATGTCGTTCCGCTCTCGTCACAGGCTGTCAAGTTGCTCAAGGAACTAGGGCTGCTGACGGGAAACGCGACGTGGTTGTTTCCGAACCGCCGAGATGAGACGCGCTGCATGAGCGCAACGACAATCAATCGCGCGCTGGAATACATGGGCTTCGCTGGAGCGAACGGTATTGGTTTTACCGCGCACGGTGCTCGCGGCACTGCTTCAACCTATCTTCACGAGGAAGACTTTCATGAGAAGCACGTCGAACGACAACTTGCCCATGTGCAGAAAAATAAGGTGGCGGGAACGTATAACAAAGCAGCGTACCTGAAACAGAGGCGCGAAATGATGCAGCATTACGCCGATTACCTCTCTCACCTCGGATTAGTAGCATAGGCGGCGGGCACCCTGCGGCCACGAGGCCATGGTGAAGGCGCGCTCCAGACCACAAGCGCCCTGCCCCGCACAGGACGCCAGCGACAGCTGAAGTGGGAAGAAAATCCTCCGCCGCAAGGTTTGTCGACCCGAGTCCGACCTCAGCACCAACTCGGAAAGCCGCCTCTATTCGTAGAAGCGGCTTTTTTCGTTTGTGCAATCCACCATTTCAGTCGGATTGACCAAGCAGTTCAAGGCGCCAGCGTTTAGCTCAGCCCGTAGAACTTACTCAATGCTGCAGCCAATACGCCGCCGGCTGTCGCTACGCTAATTTCCCAACCTCCAGATGCCGCATGCGCCACCATCTTGCCGACCCAAGCGCTGACCCGCGGCCCGAATTCGTTACTCGAACGGGGTTCCGGATCTTCACGCACCGCCCGCTCCAGCTCACGAATTTCTGCATCCCCAACACCTTGCTCGGTGAGGTAACGCGCAAGCGAAGAAAAATCTGAAGCTGCGATGTGTTGCGAGTTGGTCTGGGTTACCGAACTGCCCTCCACATTGCCCAAGATGCCCTGAAAGTTCTCAATACGGATGTTCTGACTGTGCATAGCTGCCTGCTTTTCGCTTGCGGAAAATGAAAGCCCGTGACCAAGGATATTCTCTCTCTCTAGCGAGAGCGACCACTCCAAAATACGTGTGCGAACAGTATTGAGGATAGCCATCAGCTTGTTGGCGCCGATCACACGCAATGGTCGTAGCGGCGCGAAGCCATCCTGCATTGACATCAAGATGCGCTCTTGCTCAGGCGAAAAATAGAAAACCAAATGCCCCGTTTGCGAGCCTTCAATCAACTGCTGGATGGATGCCACTGATTCAGTCACATGAACTTGCGTGACCGCGTCATGTAGATTCTGCGGCACCAAGAAAGGCTGCAATCCATGGAAAGGATTTTGAACCCGCAACTCCCCGTGGATAGTACGGTAGTCGGGTAACATCTCTCGGCTGGCGCCTGCGTAACCATTGAGTTCAGCGAGAATCCATCCGCGAAATGCTGCAAGATCAAGTTTAGTTGCAACCATCAACGCCTTGCGGAGCGAGTCACTAATGTCGTGATCACTATTCGATGCCAGCTCTTGGAGCTGGATTACAATGGGCTGAGCCATGAAAGCGCGTTATCCCCTAAGTAATTGGTGGCACTTATCCGATCTGGTTGCCTACCAATTTCCAAGCATAACAGTGTGACGCCCCAAACCCCGGCGGTACTGACGCGAAACTTACGCTGCCCGTTAACCTGACGGGATATTCGCGCTAGGAAAATCCCTCTTCCCCCTGCCTCCTCGAAAACTCCGATCCCCGGCAATGAACGCTTCCAACATCCGTGGAATCAATGCCTCCACATCCACTGCCTCGCCGTAGGTCCGCGCGCACCGCCGCGTACCGGTCAAAGCCGGCCTTCAGGCTGGTCGAGCACACGAACGCCGCAGATGCTTTCGGTCTTGGGCAGCGGCCGCGCAGCTTGCGCGTCGTCACCGTGAAGCCCCCGGTTGAAGAACAACGGTTGATACGTCCGCAGCACCAAGTCGCAGTTGACGATGTGCGCACCGGCAAGCCGGAGCGCTCTGTCAGTCACTCCTCGCTGAAGGTATCGATTTGCGATCGATCCGTCTCGTCCGCTATGCGATCTCCTTTTACCGGAATCGGTGATCGTCCGGTCCCGTTCACAAAGCGTTGCAATCGATCCCAAGACACCAGATAGCGGTGTCTTGGGATCACAGCCAATTGCTCGTCATGTACAACCAAAACGCGCTCGACATCGGCTGCCTCATCGTCGACCAGCGCCCACATCTCGCCACGTTCAGCACGTGCTATGCATGCATCTAGCACCGCCTCCGCGCGCCGATACAAATCAACATCAGAGCCCGAAGCCGTCTCACTTCGCATGAAGAACGCCAAGTAGACAACGCGTAACAGGCAAATGACCTGATCACACTCGCCCTTCCCCGAACGAACCACTGCCAACGCCATGTGATTTTCAAGCGAAAGGGACCGCACTTTTTCAGTCGAAAGTGGCAACAACATCTCTTTCGTCAATGCAGGTCGACTACCTCTGCTCATCGCAGATTATATGAACGCCTCCCGTTTGCGAAGGTTTTTCGTGTGTGCTGACTACGACAGGATGGGTTGCAGCTTTATATCCGGGCTTGTTGCAGCCTGACTTGCTGCGGCCCACCATGAAATCCGCTGACCCGCGCCTCATTTTTCCGACGAGCTAGAAGCTCACTCAGCGATTCAGGTTTGGCGAGTCCCGGTCCGACCTGTTTTGTCATTACATACGATTGCCAGCGCAACCTTTCGACGTGTCATCCTGTAAAAATTGATCTACCTTCTACGCGACGTGCGCCGGTCAGACCGGTTTCACGCTCACATAGTCCTTGTCGTACTGCCTGTCGTGCGCCAAGATCGCCCAGATCGTGCGAGCCATCCTGTTCGCTTGTGCCACGACTGCTACATTCAACGGTCGCCGCTTCTTGATGCCTTCGGCCCATAATCCGGGTTCCTTTGCGAGACACAGCACGCTTCGGGCCCCGTGGATCAACAGCTTGCGCAGATAGGTATCTCCTCGTTTGCTGATCCCCAGTAACTGGACCTTGCCACCCGTACCGGTCTGCCGTGGCACCAGTCCGATCCAGGCTGCGAACTCGCGCCCGGACCGGAACGTCTTCGCATCGCCCATAGTGGCTACTGCCGCTGTCGCCGTCAGCAGACCAACGCCCGGTATGGCAACAATCGCCTTGCATGCCTTGTCCTCTCTCTGCCACGCCTGCAGACGCCGCTCAATTTCGGCAATCTGTCTGTCCAGTTCCGACAATCCACTCCACTGCTCTCGCAGTGTGTCGATCAGGATCGAGGGCAGACGATCAACCAGCCGCTCCAGGACACTTGGAATTGCCTTGTCGAGCGCAGCCCGTCCCTTGGCCATCACTTCACCGTATTCGGTTAGCAAGCCGCGCAGACTATTGACCTGCATCGTGCGGAACTTCACCAGTTGCTCTCGCATCCGGTGCAGCCCCAGCACGGCCTGCTGCGTTTCAGTCTTCACCGCGACGGCCTTGCCTGCATGCTGTACGGCAAGCCAGATGGCTCGCGCATCAGTCGCATCGTTCTTGTTACCCATTGCGAACGCCTTGACGAACTTGCCCGGCATCAACTTCACCTGATGGCCCATCGCGATCAGCTTACGGGCCCAGTGTCAACGTCGGACGTAATTTCCCCAGAAGTGTCGAAGTAAAATTCCCCACCCTGTTCGGACGGTGATCAGCCGGCGATGTGATCGGATGAGCTCCTTCGCGGACGGCCCGGGCGCCGACGAACCGGTTCAGCGGACGGGTGATTCAGGGAAGATGGTCGGTTGCGCAGATGGTCGGGCAGCAGATCGGCGTGTTCTCGTAGGCGGTACGATGTGCCTTCAATCTGCACGACGATCGCGTGGTGCAGCAGCCGGTCGAGCAGCGCCGCGGCGACCACGCTGTCGCCGAACACTTCGCCCCATTCGCCGAAGCTGCGATTGGACGTCAGGATGATCGCGCAGCGCTCGTAGCAGGCGTTGACGAGCTGGAAGAACAGATTGCCGCCGTTGGAGCCGATCGGCAGGTAACCGATCTCGTCGACGATGAGCAGGCTGTTGCGTGCAAGGAAGCGCACGCGCTGCGCCAGGTTGCCCTCCCGCTCGGCCTTGGCCATCGAGTTCACGATCTCGGCCAGCGAGCCGAAGTAGACGCTCTTGCCGGCGCGCACGGCTTCCACGCCCAGCGCAATGGACAGGTGCGATTTGCCCGTGCCGGGCGGCCCAAGGAAGTGCACGGTCTGCCGTCGTTCGATGAACTCAAGTTGCGCAAGCGTCATGATGCGATCTCGGTCGAGGCTCGGCTGGAAGCTGAAGTCGTAACCGGCCAGCGTCTTGATCGTGCCGAGCCGCGCGGTCTGCAGCGCCATCCGGATGCGGCGGGTCTCGCGCGTCGTGAACTCCTCGCCCAGCAGCGTTTCCAACACTTCCAGCATCGAGCTGTCGCCTTGCTCGAAGCGATTCAGGGTGGCGTCCAGCGTTTCGAGCGCGCGCGGCATGCGCAAGCCGACGAGATAGCGCCGGATGCGTTCCAGTGTCGAGGCAGGCATGCCGCTCATGCGGTCCTCCCAGCATCTGCGAGGCGTCTTGCGACCTGGTCATAGAACGACAGAGGCCGGCGAGCTACGGCTACCGTTACCGATGGTGATGGGTGTCGTGCTGGCTGCTTGCGCTGATTTGCGCGCCGATGGCCGGGCAACAGCGAGGTTCGTCGCCGGCCTTCGAGCACGGGATGAACCGCCAGCAGTTCACCGTCTTCGTAGATGCGGATCTCGTGGGCCAGACTGTGGACGTCGAGCGTGCGCTTGCGTGTTCGATCGGGCACGCTGTAGTAGTTGCCGCCGACCGAGACGAGGCCTTCGTGACTCACGCGACGCTCGAGCCGGATCACGCCGTTGAAGGTGCCGGCCGGCAACGCCTGCAGTGCGGGACGCTCCTCACCGAAGTGCTGGGCGACGACGCGGTGCGTCGTGCCGTGCACGCGCACATTGGCCACCGTGTCGAGCCACTCGCGCAACTGTCGGTTCAAGTCGGCGAGATTCTGGAAACGACGCGCCAGGAAGAAGTCCTGCCGGATATAGCGGTACGGCCGCTCGACCTTGCCCTTGGTCTTGGCGCGATATGCCTTGCAGGCGCGCGGCGCGAAGCCGTAGTGCTGCGCAAACGCGACCAGCTTCGCGTTGTAGACGATGTGCTTCTCGACTTCGCCCAGCACGGCCGCCTTCATCCGGTCGTACAGAATCTCGCGCGGAGCGCCGCCGAGGTGCTCGAACGCATCCATGTGGCAGCGCAGGACGGTCTGCAGGTCCTGATGCTCGACGAAACGTCCCCAGAGATAGCGGCTGTGCCCAAGCACGATCGAGAATAGCCAGATCGAGCGTCGCTGGCCAGGCGCGTCGCCGAACTCGACATTGAAGTGGGCGAAATCCACCTGCGCTTGATGCCCGGCAGGCGTCTCGAAGCGCACCTCGAAGCCACGTTGGCGGGGCGGCCGGACCTCCCGAACCAGGTCGCCCAGTGCCGTGCGGCCACCGGTGTACCCCATGGCCCGAATCTCGCGCAGCAGTCGCTCGACGCTCAGGTCGGGAAACTCGCGCACACGTTCGGTGACGTAGTGGACGAACGGATCGACCACGCACGGTCGCGGTGCGCGCGGACCGTAACGCGGCGCCTGAACGCCATTCCTGATGTATTTACGAACGGTCTTGCGGTCCATACCCAGTCGAGTAGCGATGGCCGAAATACTCAGCCCTTGCCGATGCAATTCCAGAATCGTCATCACTTCCTCCAGCTCGACCACCGACACCCCCACGACGGATCTCCAGGGCGATATGGTCGGCGATCGACAGGACGGCGCCGCTACCGCGGCGCCATCAGATAAAAAACTGGGGAAAATTACTTCGACGAAAGTGGGGAGTATCTATCCGACGCTGACACCCAGTGTTGGGAACCACCGCAGGCTTCCATGCCGATGAGGCGGGGAGTCAAATTTGCGAAATGCTCCAGAAACGCGGCTCGCTTTACCGGCTTATTTACGATCTCGCCCGTCTCTGCGTCGATGTAATGGAGCTGCATCACGTTCTTTGCAATGTCCACACCCACTGTCGTGTGCTTCATTTCGGAGCCTCCGGTTTGCCAGGAAAACCCCTATGGTCTTCCATCTGGGCACTTTGATGCCATTGGCCCGTAAGCTCAGCCTTCCTGCAAGCTACGCCACTCACGGGTGGGAGGCGTTCATATCATTTTTCCTCACCCAATCTCCCTCACCATAACCAGCGCATTGAGCTCGACCTTACTCACGGCGCGCATTTGCCTGTTGGGTAGCTATATAAACGACCGTGCACGCAGCGCACCAACCAACTGAACATAAACGCGCTGGTATCAATTCGACTCGCCATTCAATTCGTCACGGCTACCATTGTCCTCGCGACTATCAGCAGGCAAATCAAATCCAGCAACGCGGATCTCAGCATGCAACTGGCTCGCCCGCACGTTGAGCACCAGCCGGAGACAGGCCGCCCCTTCCTCAAGCCCGGATGACGGTGAACGCATCGCCGAAACACACCACACCCACTCCTCGTCCTGCCAAGGCCAGAAGTAGGCCCCGCCGCCTCGGATAACGTAGCTCCCGTCTAATTGCGGAGCATCGGGTGCCAGACTTGTCGTGAAACGGTTCAGACACCACTCAGGATTGGTCATTCCGTAAAGACCAAACGCATTACATTGTAAATTTGGGGCAGGCTCGAACTTTGGGCGCGACTCAAAATACTCTATCAACGATGCGAAATCCGACGACAACCATCTCTCCAGCACGTCCTCTGATGGCAAGCGATCGCCGAACGGAAACAGGGTCCGAGTTCCGGCGCGATACATATATTCCCACTCTGCTTCGCCTGGCATCCTGCACCCGATTTCACTCGCAAATATCTCTGCATCTTCCCGGCTCAGATATACAGGACTGTAGGGAAATTCACTTTTTTCGTCGGAACACTGGACGGTGAGAACAGGAGCCACGGAAACGAGCATTGGATGGACAACGCGGTGCCGCACCGGTCGCATTTCCTCGACAGTGAGTTGGAGAACGTCAGATATTGCTAAAGCCGCATGCTCCTCTGCCTCGGAAAAACCCATCATGAAGCTACCGCCCGGAACATACTGAAACGGGATACCACTGTCTACATGTACAAACCTAGGGCACCCGTTCACAGCGTATCCTGCAAATTCAAAATTCTGACCCGAAATGTCAATTCGATCGTTCACGCGATAACCCTAGCAGCCATATTTGTGCACCTTACCCGTAGTCTTATTCTCATACGTGATTTCCACGCCATGTTTCTGAGCAAACTTGCTCATCCGTGCCGAGCATCCCCGGCCACCAGGATTGCAGGGGTCCTTGGTGCCACGGAAATATAGCTTGTCACCTGGCTGCACTCCTCCTTCAATTTTGGCGAGAACTTTTGCTTCGGTGTGAACGTCAAGCTGTTGTGAGAAGGTTAATCGCCCAGGTTTAGGGTTATCCGATCCGCTAAACTCGATACCTTCCATGTGCTGCCCTGTCGATGGCCGCTGCCACATCCATTCGAGGAAGTGCCCTGGCGTCCGGGCCAGTCCAAGAGGGTCGGTCCAGCTAACTGGGTTGTCTGCGTACTGGTACAGATTGTCACCGCCCAGCAACCCAATCGGATCTTGGTTAATGAATCGCCCTACATCCGGATCATAGAACCGGAAAGTATTGTAGTGAAGGCCCGTGCTGTCGTCGGCGTACTGTCCCGCATAGCGAAGCGGCTGATCGGTACGCGCCGCAGTCAGTTGTCGTGCGCTCGGCTCGACCTTACCCCACGCTGAGTATTTGCCTGCCCACGCCAGCTCACCGGATTCGTCGGTGACCTCCAGCGGCGCTCCGACCAGATCGGTATGGAAGTGGTAGATCCGCGCCGTGCGTTTCGCCTTGTCGATCGCAACAGCCGCCAGCGCCTCCGCGATGACCGTGTCGACACGTGCCGCCGGGGTGTACGGCGCATCCGGGCTGTACACATAGCTGCTCACCCCGGTCTCGCGTACCTCCTGCGCGAGTCGCAGCCCTTCCCAAACAAAGCGCTTCGTCTCCACGCGCTGCCTCATGCCGCGTACATCGAAAGAAGTATCGGTCTTCGCAAGACGCCGCCCGAGCGAGTCGTACTCAAAGCGGGTTTCTACAACGCCGCGCGCGTCCTGAGTGCGAACGATCAGTAGCCGATCCTGCCCGTCATACGTGAATCGCTGCGTCTGGTTCGCGCCGCGCAGCTTCGTCGCCAGATTGCCGAACGGATCGTATTCGAAACGCAGGTCCTGCCACATGCGCAGACGATTGCCTTCGACGTAGCCTCGGCTTTTGCGCTGCGCCTCATCGAGCAAGTTGCCCGCAGCGTCCCATGCGAACTGCTCAAGTTGGCGATCGATGATGTTGGCGCAACTCGTCAGCCGTCCAGCCGGGTCGTAGCTGTACTGTGTGCTGCCGCGCAGGCCATCGGTCGTCTCGATCAATTCTCCAGATGCGTCGTATCCGTAGTTTCGCCACACCTGGCCGCGACTGCGACCCAGCGCCTCGGGCTGGAAGCCGGCTGACTGCCAGACCTTTCGGCCGAGCGGATCATAGGCGGAACGCTGGGTCAGTCGCCCTTGCGTACGTGTAATCTCGCGATGCAGATCGTCGCGCTCGAAGTCACTCACGACCTGATCGCCCACGCGGATTTGGTGGACGTGACCCGAGCCGTAGCGCAACACCTGTAGCGTTTGATCGTGCGGCAACGCAAGCGCCGTCACGTTGTCGAGTTCGTCGAGCGTGTACTCGACGGTACCGTTTGCGCCGTGCTCGGCAACCAGTCGGCCGACCTTGTCGTATTCAAACTCCACTACGTCCGGCGTGAGACCGAGCGCGATCCCGGCCGGCGTCGGCGTGCGCTCGACCTTCACCAGCCGGTCGCCCTGGTTGTACGCATAGCGCGTGACTTCGGTCGGCGTATGCTGGACCTTCAGATTGCCCATCCGGTCTCGTTCGAGTCGGATGGTACGGATCGGCCGATCCTTCGTCGCAAGACCGTCCGGCGCGCCGACGATGTCCAGCGCCAGCAATTCGCCCGCATCCCCATACTCGAATCGCCGCTCAACGCCATCCGGGCGGGTTTCCGTCAACAGGCGCCCACCGGCGCTGTACTTGAACGTATAGCGTGCGTGGTCCTGCTGGAGTTCGCGAAGCCGCCCGTCGACGTCGTATCGATAGTGAATCCGTCGCCCGGCGGGATCGATCGCCTCGACGAGTTGACCTCGCGCATTGCGCAACGATTGCTGGATACGTCCACCAAGGCCGATGTGCCGCACCATCAGCCCGGCCGCATCGTACTCGAACGTCTCCGAGCTGCCGTCTGGATACGTGATGCGGTGCGGTTCCCCGGTTGGGCGCATATAGTACTCGGTACGCTGCCCCAGCGCGTTCTCCTGCGCGAGCGGCAGGCCAAACACATCGAAGCTGGTACGCGTGGTCTTGCCGGAACAATCCGTGTAAGCAACCAACTCACCCAGGCTGTTCCACTCCAGGATCTTGCGCCCGCCACGGGCGTCGATATGAGCGATCGGAAGTGCAGTCAAACCCTTCGGATACTCGTAGCGATCCTCGCGCCCCAGCGGGTCGGTGCTCGACAACAGGCGGCCCTGGTGATCGTATTCGGCTCGCCAGGCGCCCCCATCTGCCCCCACCACTTCCACGGGCCGCATGCTGTTGCCAGCGTAGCGGGTGCGAGTCGTGCGGCCCAGCGGATCGGTCTCGGCAACGATCCGGCCCGCATCGTCATACTCAAACACCGCCGTCCGCTCACCGAGCAGCATCAGCATCGTTGGCATGCCGGCGTCGTTGTACTTGATCCGGTAGAGTCCGCCGTCGAAGTCGGTGTACTCGACAATCTGGAACTGCGCATCGAAACGCCAGTGCGCCGTGCGGCCGTCTGTGTGCGTCACGCGGGTTTGTCGGCCCTCGACGTCATATTCGAACGTCGCGCGCTCGCCTTCGTTCGTATGCGTCGCGACGACCCTCTGCTCACCCTCGATCACGCTCCAGACGTAGCCGGACCTGAACCCCAGCGCGTTCGTGTGGCTCGACATCAGGCCATTGACATACGTGAACTGGCGCACCACCGCCCCGTTCGCGTCCGTCACCGACGCCAGTTGCCCGTTTTCATCATACCCGTAGGCAACGACGAGTCGACGCGCCTCGCCACGAACAAGCGTGACCGAACCCAGGCGCCCGTAATCCGGTTCGTAGGCCAGCACGGCATTCAGGCCGCCGCACGTCAGAATCTCGGTAACGCGGCCTCGGCTGTCGCGCTCGAACTGACACCACTGCCCTGCCTGATCCTCAATGCGGCGCACCCAGGCAATACGGCCGGAATCCGGATCGTATTGACCGAAGTCGTAATACGTCTCGCCGAGGTCATGCAAGATGTAGCGCCCATCCGGCGTGCAGGTCAGGTACCGTTGCTCTGCCTCGCTGAACGCGGCTTGCCCGGCGCGCAGCAAAGGAAAGCCGCTCTCGCGCCCTTGCGCGTCGGTGTACCAGAGACGACCGTCACGAGCATGCAAACGAAGCTCCCACGGCACCACCCAGCCGCGCCCGAGCGTGCCTGCGTAGTCGATGTTGCTCGAATAGAACCGCTGGACCGCGACTGGCATCGGGCTCGGGATCACGTAGTCGGTTTCCGATTCGGCCAACAGGATCTTCCGGCCCGTCGTCACGTCGACCGGGTTGCCGAACATCCCGCCGATCGCCTTGTTGATCGCCGGCCCGGCGACGTAGCGACTCACGGCTTCGCCGAGCACGTAGCCACCGATGAATTTCGCCGCGCACGGCATCACCGCGCGCGACATGCCGCCGGCCGCCTTCAACAGCCCACCCAAGCCCCCGACCAGACCCGCCAGAGCAAACGCCCAATCCGTCGCAGTTCGCAGCCAAGGCGGCACTTCGTCGTCGACCGGCAGGTACGTCTGCGTCCCGCCGTGGAAGAACGTGTCATGCGACCCATCGGCGATCGTTGCACCGCAGGTGATCTTGTCGTCCTTCCGCGCCGCAGGACGCCCGTTAATGAAGATATTCGTCGAGCCTTGCGCGACAAGCGGAATGGGTGGGTGCTTGCTACACGTCACGCCGCTCATCGTCGCATAAGCCGATGCCTTGGCATTCACGTAGACGTCCGACGAGCCGGTCATGATGTTGCCGGACTGCGAACTGAACATCTTGCCGATCGACTCGCCTATTGACAGGAGCGCCTGTGCGCCAAGCCCTGCCGCCATGCCCGCCAGCAACGCCACGCCGAATCCGCACGTGAACGTGGCAAATGCTACGGCGGCGATCAGGGCGATACCCAGCACGGCCCCGATCAGAAAGCCGGTGAGCGCGCTGGTGTGGTCGATCGGATCGGTGACTCGTGCGGCTTCGTACACGGTGATGGCCCTTTGCTGTTGTTGTTATTCCGACGCCTGATCGGCAGGACGGTAGCCGTCGAGCCAGTTCCGCCAGAGCGCATCGAGTGTTTCACCGAAGCTTTTCGCACTCGATGCCGTAAAGATCAGCACGCGCCCCGGCGCCACGATGAACGCGCCCTGCCGCTGAAAAACCGTCTTGGGACCATTCCGATAGGCCGCGTCGATGCGCTCACCTGGCATGCCGTCTGTTTCAGACCCAAGGCGTTCAACCCGACGCGACAGCACCCGATGGCCTTGCAATCGCGATTTGAGTAACGCGATCTGACGATCGATATACGGCGCAAGCGTTTCACCATCCTTGAGCCAGTCACGCGCCACGCTGAGGCTCGGCTGCGCAGCCGTGTTGGCCGGCACAAAGAGGTTGGTCGTACGATCCTCGAAACCGTCCGGCAAAACTATGCTGCCTTCGTGAATCCGGATACGGTTTTCGGAATCCGTCATGCTAGTTCTCTCGTGATGCGTGGAAATTTGAAGTTTGCCGAATACGCGTTCAATCGGTCTGACCGGCCGGGGTCACGACTTTCTCGCCGCGTGCGCGCATCGCCGCGCGTTGCGCCTTCGGGTCGAGCGGCGGCCATGGCGCACCTGCTGCGACAATCTTGCGGCGAATCTCTTCGATACGCGCCTGTGCTCCAGAATTCGCGGCCGCGTGGTTCTTCAGTTCGTTTTGCAGCGCCCAGCCGTACGAAACGCCGAGTTGGCTGGCAACCTTCGGGTCCGCGCCGTGCGCAAGCAAGTAATCGACGATGTCCCATTGCTGAATCATCGTTGCCTCGAACAGCGCCGTCTTTCCGAGCGAATCGCGAGCGTTCACATTCGCCTTGTGCTCAACCAGCAACTTCAATTGAGGCAAAAGCCGGTTCTCGGCCACCGCGAAAATCATCGGCGTGTCTCCGTTGTACAACCAATTGGGATCGAGCCCGCCATTCAACAACACGCGAAGTACGTTCGGCGTATCGGCCCGCAAGGCGACGTCGACCACCGAGCTTCCACCGGAGCCGACGGGCGCCTTGGGATCGGCCCCGTTCTTTAGAAGTACCGAGATGATCTGGTAGCGCACATTGGACGCGTCGTTCTTGACCGGGACAATTTCCTGCACGGCATACGACAGCAGCGTCGTGTTTTTCGCGCCCGCCGCATTCAGGTCAGTCTTCGGCGCAAGTTGCTGGACGCGCGTCAGATCACCGTCATGAATGGCCTGCGCCAACGTGAGTTGCTGCCCCGAAAAAAATTCTTCCGGCGCGTACCGTTTGAAACCAGTCATGTTTGTCCCTTGGGCTTGTGCAGGCCACCAAAGCGGCGAGGTCACTCCAACGAGTGCGGCGATCGCGCCGGCGGTTATCGCTTTCTTGTATCGCATCAGTGAGATGAATTCATTTGAGAAACCAGGTCGAGCTGATCCTTCGCGACCTGCTGGTTGATGCCGTTCGTCACGTCACCCATCAGGTGACGGCCGACTGTGGTCACGCTCTCGCCGTCGAGCGTGACGGGGCTACCGACCGCTTTGGGCATCAGCGCCGCCGTGCCATCGCTGATCGGTCCGAGTCGCCCTTCTTGCAGGCCAGTCAGAATGTCGCCATCGACCCGGTACGCCGTGATGTTGGCTGCCTGAGCCGTCCCGCCGTACTGCGCGACCGTCTCTGGACTGAGGCCAGCAGCATTGAAGGTCACCGCTGAACCGCCACTGGCCTCGGCTGCGGCAGAGGCCAACCCACCACCCAACGAGTGCCCGGTGAAATCGACGCCAGACGACGCGCCCGTAGTCTCGATGTTCTTGCCGATCGTAACCGCGTTGCGATAGTACGGTGCATCCGCGCCCAGCCCTTGCGCCATGTTGTTGCTCATGTCTTCGCCGAAGAGCTGCTGCGTCCCCTTGAACGCGACCGTCGGCTTCATGCTGTCGCCAAAGACCTTCGGATCGGGCACATACATCTGCGACCCGAAGTTGCTACCGCTTTTCTCGAAATCGCTTGGTTTGAGGCCGAATGCCTTAAGCGCGTCCGGATCGTTGGTCGCCATCTTCCATCCGGTCGGCGGCGGATCGTTCGGGTGATAGACGTGATCGGCAAGCTTCGCCAGTTGCTGTGCCTTCATCGAACTCGCCAGCTTGGTGGCCGCCGCCCGCGTCGCGGGATCAGGACTCGCCAATCCCTGCGCGATCATTGCTTGTGCGTCCGACCACTCAAGCGCTAATGCTTGTTCGGCAGACAGCGCGCTACCTCGGTTCAAGTGAATAACCGGGCCATCGAGATAGATGCCATTCGCATTGATCACGATCGTTGAAGGACCGAAAGTCAGCTTAATGCTGTCCGGCTTCATCGTTACAACGCCGTCGCCAACGCGATGCTCGATACCATCGCTTGCCTGATGGCTCTGCATACCCGGCCCGGCCTTGCTCGCGATAGCCTTCGTATTGATGACGTTCGCGGTAGTGTCGCGCGTCAGGGCGATGGTTTCCTTCATGCCGCCTTGCGCGATTTGCTTCGTCTCGCTGCCCTTGAGTAACGAAACGGTCCGTGCGCCGGCTTCGACGGTATGCGTTTCCGCATCCTTGATCAGCGTGTTCATGTCTTTCTGCGCGTGCAGAAAGACCTCTTGCGCGCCGTTCACGTCGGAGAACCGCAACTCATTCGATCCCCCGCCCTTGTGCGTCTGGCTCTTGATCCCCATCGTCTGGCCAGCCGCGCCGTGATACGGATTGCCTTGCTCACCGTTGTATACGCGCCCCACGATGACCGGGTTATCCGGATCACCTTGATTGAACGCGACCACGGTTTCCTGGCCGATTCGTGGAATGGCCGCAGCCCCCCAACCATCGCCCGCCCACGGTTGCGACACCCGAATCCACATCGAGTCCGAGCCATCCATCTTTCCACGGCGATCCCACAGAAAGTGCAGCTTTACGCAACTGCCGTTGGTGTGGATCTGCTCGCCCTTCGGCCCCACCACGATTGCCGACTGCGTACCGTGAATCACCGGCTTCGGCGTGTTTCGAGGGGAGCGATACGGGATTTTCTTCGGAAGCAGCGAAAACGAGTTGCGGTACGGCAGCTTTGCCGCGTGCTCCGTATAGTCGTTCACGGCTTCATGCCGAACATGCAGGATCACGTACTCCTGGTTGTTCGCCATCACCGGGTGATTCGTCACCGTCACGCTACCGGCAGCGGTCATCCGCCACGCGTAACCACCACCGGTATAGCGATGGGCCTGCGCTTCTTCCGCCTGCATCGCAATGCGCGTATAGCGATCACCGTCGTCGCCGTGATCGTAGAGCGATTGATGTTCGAAACGCTCCGTCGTGTCGAGGCGAGCATGCTGGAGCGTCTGCGGCTCAGCCTGTGCCAGCATCAACGGTGACGACGGATTCTGATGGTTGAAATCCTGATAGGTGACTCGCCCTACGCCAAAGCGCCGACCTTCGTGCAACTGGTCGATGCCGTTGTATTCGCTCGATTCCCGATCCGCATACGGTACGGTCGCAAGACCCTCGATCGCGCGGAACACGAAATTCGTGTCGCCGATGACAAGGATGTGCTTGTCTTTCTCGTAGCGATGTGTCCAGATCAAGCCTTCCTGTTCCATCAGACGGGCGCAGAAGTTGTAGTACGACTCCTGGTACATCACGATGTATTCGATGGGCTTCAGTTCGGTCCGAATGTCGAACTCGAAATCGGTAAAGCCGAATTCCTGGAAAATCTCGGTGAGAATGTCACGCGATGTCTTGTTCTGGAAGATACGGCAGTCGGTCGATCGGGTGAGAAACCAGAACCACGGCACGACCGTCATGTGGTACTGCGTCACTCGACCAGGATTACCCGCGCGGTCGAACGACGAAACGTAGCCATCGAAGAAGCGATTGTCCTCGCCATCACTGCCCGACGCGACAATACGCTCCAGCGTCGACTGTTGTGCCTGATGATCGAGCTGGAGCTTGATCGGCTGACCAATCAGGTGATCGGGTGTCAGGTCATGCTGGTGCGAAAGCAGATCCAACTGAATTTCCGGCAAGCGGTTCACATGCTCGTCAATGACCGCCGCACTGACCAATAGAACATCAGGACCAAGTGGCGTATCGATCGTCACGTACCGGTTCATCTGCGTCAGGCGCGCTACGCCCCCGACCGCATTATTGAGCGCGTCGGCAATCGCGGCCGGCGTTTTTTCCATCAGAGAGAAACCGGTTTGCGCAAGCTGGACCGCGCGTTGTACGGTCTCGAGATGACTGGCAACGCCAGCGAGCGGGCCGATTTGACCGGCCACAGTGGACGCGATCGGACCGGCAAGACCGCCGAGCGCGCTCAGCGACCCCAAGGAACTCCCACCAAATCCGCTCGGAATACCGCCATTCGGGGCGAAACTCATTCTTATTCCTTTATTCTCATCTCAGGTTCTCTCCTCCGCCAGTCGGTTGGCGCGAGGCTTCGCTACTGTAGGACAAATTCCGACAACGTGAAAGATGCCGGATGCCGCGCAATTTCTACCGATCTGTCTACAAATCCACCGCAATTCGAACGATCAAATAGGCAGCTGCAAGCCCGGACAGAGCTCGCCGCGTCGAAGCGTTGCGCCCGTATTGGCCGACAGCAGCGTAATCTGCACGAAACTGTTGATCTGCACATAGGGCGCAAACAGTTGATCCAATATGCGTCCCAGTCCATCGAGACTGAATTGCGTAAAGCGTTGCTCGTCGATCGCGAGCTGAATTTCCAGACCGGGTACAAATGCGGAAGCAGGCTTGCCAGGAATCCAGCGGCGCACACGCACGGTCGACAGTGATGTCAGCGCATCGAAGCGGCGCCCTGCGTCGGGCGCAGTCATCGCGAAACGGGTGCACATCTGCTTGAACTGCCCGAGCCCATCGACACTGAGCCGTATCGCCTGTGGAACCAGCCACGACAGCAGTTCCCAAAGCTCGCCGCGCCGAAAAACCGGCGCGCTGCTTGGGCTCGGAGCGGACAACAGGACAATGTCACCCGCCGAATCACCGGCTCGCAGTGCCAACTGCCGCTCGCGCATGTCCGCCAGGTTGCCATTCGTGCACGACAGGGTGATGTCGAGCTTACGATTTACTTCGGGATCGACTGGTGCGCCGTTCGCGTTCACAAGCGCCAGTTCTAGGCCCCGCAGCGGGTCAACATTCGCCGCCACTGGCGATTTCAGCATCGCCTGCTGAACCTGCTTCAGAGGTTCGGTTGGGGCCTTCGGTGCGCGCCGCGCCTCGTCACGCAACAGAATCCAGTACAGACCCGGTACCTTGCTGATGACGTGCTGCAACGACTCGAACGGCGGCAAGATTGCGGTGCCGTCCGCAATCGCCTGCCGAACCTGATCGATCGACCAGACTTCAGTCTTGGCTGCCGCCGTCTTCGCAGCAAGTGGCTTGAGTGCGTAATACGCCAACCCGGCCTGTGTCTCAATCGGCTCGGCACCACTCGGGAACAGATTGACGATCGGTGCGCAGAACAGGCGAAGATTGTCGGCCGTTGCCGCAGCCAATCGCTGCGCGCGATGAGAATCCGGGTGGATGCCAGTCAGCGCCAGGTGCAAAGTGATCCGCCGGGCGTTCGCGGCCGTCCGCTTCAACCGCTCCAGACTCCAATCGAACCAATCGAAACGAGCCGGAAATGCGCCGTACTCCATCAGCAGGTGATAGGGCGCCACCGCAGCGTCACGCGGCATGGGAAGCAGCGCGTCGGCATCATCGAAGCCCGCCGCTGCGAGCGGCATATCCACCCGGCTCCAGCGCCCATTGTCATCCAGCTCGACAAACGCACGTGCCGTATGCAGTAGCACGCCATCAGCAAGTGCCGCGACGACCTCACGGGCACCGGCCAGATGCAAACGCAGCACGTCCGGTGCGATCGCAAAATGAACCGATGGGGAAGTCAGTTCAAGCGTGATCGACAAAAGGCCCGTCGTGTCGACGGGCAGCGTCGCCTGCATCGGCGCCACGGCCGCTGTCGTGTACCGAACGGCCGAGATCGCCAGCGGCACCAGCGTAACGTCAGCCGCCGTACAGAACACCTGGCGAGCAGGCGCCACCAGTTGCGTGCCGCGCGCAATGAAACGCGGTTCTGTCTGCTTGGTGTCGCGCCTGCCGTGAAACTGCGCGATCGCGCAGGAGGGGAATGGACGTAAAAACGCCCCGTGAAGCGTCTCAAGTAGAGCACGCGTGAACGCGGGTACATCGTCCTCGAGCCGGATTTTGTGATGCGCCGCCAGCAATGCAAACGACTGCAACAACCGTTCGACATGCGGATCTTCCGAATGCTCACCGGTAATAGCTAAACGAGCCGCGATTTTGGGGGCGCGCTGCGCAAACGTACGCATCGAGCGGCGCAGCCACGCCATTTCATGCTCGAAATGCGGCAGTAAATCGTCGGGGTCGATGGCCATACATGCTTCGGAACTCACCACCAATCAAGTGACGGTATCCTTTTCTCCGTGTAAAAAATCTGTCGTATTCGATGCCGCTGTAACGCGTGGCAAACACCCGACAACGATTTCAGCCACGTCCACCATACCGCAAATCGGTTTGACGAATTCGCGATCACGGCATCCAATCCGCCAATCGAACACCTTTTAACGATCTTTAACCCATCCTCTGCTGCGGCAGAAATCCCCTTGCCTATCAAACCTTGACCGGCAAATGACGCCGTTTGCGGATGGTCTTGGGATTCGTGGTCATCGCCAGATAGGCGCATAGCCGGCACCAGTGGCCGTTTCGAATCGCATTTGGCGGCGCGAGCCAACGATGTCCGACATGACACTCCCATTCGAGTTTCGTGCTTGAGTTGACATACTCGGTCGACAAGCATCGGCCACCGCGCTCAGCTGCAATCGTGCGCATCAGTTCGATACCCAACTTCCTCGCAGCGTAGCTACAAACGCGACACCACCCTCCAGCGACGATTGATCCAGGTGCCGCCGACCAGCGATGGCCGTTGCCACACTCCCATTCGAGTTTCGTCGCGGCATTCCGGTAGGCTCGGGACAAACATCGCCCACCTCGCGCTTTCGCCAGCCTGCGCATATCAGCGATGTCGTAAACGTTGCCCTGGTTCTGGCATCGGGGACACCATGTTCCCCGAAATATCTTCGCGCCCTGCGTTTCCCATTCATGACCATGCTCGCAGCGGAACCTGTAATAAGCATCGTTTCCGATGTATTCCGTGGCAAGACACGCACCACCGCGCTTTGACGCCTGGGCCTGCATCTCCTGTAGACCATCCGCTCGGAGATATGCCCGCGACTTCTCCCGGTTCGCGCATTGTCGACACCATGCACCTCGCAGCACCTCAGCCCCAACCGTCGCCCATTCATGGCCCTGCGCACACCGAAAGCTGTAGCGGTCGCTCAGTTTCGTATAGTCGGTCGATAAACACTCCCCACCTCGTGCCCGCGCGGCGGCACGCATGCGTTCCATCCCATCCGGATCAGCCATCCGCTTCGAATGCATCACATGTGAGCACGGTACGCACCATGAGCCTTTGTGCATATTGGCGGCTGTCTTCTCGAAGACATGCCCTTCGCGGCACATAAACTGGTAGTGAGACGTCCAGCCGGAATACCGTTCGGATAAACAACGCCCACCTGCTTGTCGCGCAAGCTCGTCTAGCTGCCGAAGGGATTCCTCGTCGCGACAAGACGGGCACGCGACAAGGTGATAGTACAGATGGGAACCGGATCGGCTGACCTCGTGGCCGTTGCGGCATCGGACGAGATATTGCGCATTCCATCCATGCCACTCCGATTTCAGCAGCTTGAGCCCATAAGGCAGGAGCGCCTCACGCAACCGTTTCAATTGATCAACCGACAACGTCACTACCCCGCGCGATTTATCTGCTCTACTCGATGTCGCTGTAGTCCATGATAGTCCAGCAACAATCTCGACTATTTCCACGATACTGCAAATCCGTTCGATGAATTTTCTATCACCGCGTCTTGTTGGTGCATCCGTCGTTTTTTAACGATCTTTAACTGACTCCCGGCTAGGTCAACAGTCTAATCTTTTTCAGCCACATATCACCCTTTTGAGCACGGCCAGTCCCGGCCGCTCCGTCGACTCAACTTTGAGTTGGCGCACTTCGCTCAGGAGTCTCAGTGAATTTCCCCCTCTCTCCCATCGCGCTCTCAGCTATGGCGCTCGCCCTTGCCGTCTCGCTCGCGCTTGGCATCTATTGGTTGGTCAGCAGAAATAGGCGGCTACGCCTCCACCACTCCGCTCCAGCATTCCCCTTGTATCCCCGTGTCGATACCCATGACGAGTGGGAGGCCGACGCACCCTATCCCGATCACGTATTGCGTGCAACCGCCGACGATAGTCAGGAATACGTTCGACGAACGGGACGACGTGAATCGTTCGAGACACCCGAATCGTCGCGCCTCTCCGATGACGCCCGTGACGTCTCGCCCTATGCGTCATTGCAGTCCCGAGCGCATGCATCGACTTCAACCGAGCCGACTATACGGTGCCCGCATTGCCTGTCGTCGCGGATCGACACCCTCAATATCGGACGCAAGACCGGCAGTACGATCGGGAGCGTCGCCGGAGCAACCAGCGGGATGGCGATGGCCCTTTCCGGCGCTGAGGCCGGCGCCGTCGTAGGCGCAATTGGCGGACCGATCGGTTCGGTCTTCGGCGGGCTGGCCGGCGCGGTCATCGCTGGTCTGGTTGGTAGCGCTGCGGGCTGCGCCGCCGGCTCGGCCGTGGGAGCCGCCATCGACGACAACGTTCTCGATAACTATCGGTGCCGTTCGTGTGGGAATGTTTTCGGCTCCCCGCCACAGTGACGCGCACATCCACGCTTATCTCGGCCGCTCTCGTCACCTGACCGGCCCATCCCCCTCCCCATCGATTTCTCTCCACACATTCATTTCGCTCGGCTTCAGCCGGGTTTTACGCACTGTGTTTTTTTAATAGGAGCATTTCCCATGCATCTCGTCCAAACCATGGCGTACGTCGGCGCCGAACCTTGGCACGGTCTCGGCAACAAGCTCGCGCCGAAACAACCGCTCGAAGTCTGGGCTCACGCCGCCGGCATGGACTGGCGCATCGAAGAAGCTGAAGTTCGTTTCGTCGCCGCGGGCGGCCGGAGTCTCGGTTCGATCCACGCGTTTCCCGAACAGAAGGTGCTGTACCGCTCGGACACCAAAGCGCCGCTGTCCGTCGTCTCCGCCCGTTATCAGGTCGTGCAACCGTCCGACGTCCTGGAATTTTATCGAGACCTGACGGAGATCGGCGGGTTCCAGCTCGAGACAGCCGGCGTACTTAAGGAAGGTCGCAAGCTGTGGGCGCTCGCCCGCACCGGCCAATCCGGCACGCTCAAAGGCAAGGATCAAATCAACGGCTATCTGCTGTTGGCTACGGCTTGTGACGGCACTTTGGCGACCACCGCGCAATTCACGTCGGTGCGTGTCGTCTGTAACAACACGCTGCAAATCGCACTGGATCACAACGTCGGCGCGATCAAGGTCTCGCATCGTTCACAGTTCGATGCGGCGGCAGTCAAACGCCAGCTCGGCATCGCGGTCTCGACATGGGACGCGTTCATGGCGCGCACCAAAGCCCTGTCCGAACGCAAGGTGTCGGACGCAGCCGCCGATGCGTTCCTGCGGCGAGTGCTGACCTACTCGACGGCCAACCTTCCCGATCGCGAAACGGTAGCCGTCAACGAACGCGCCATCAAGGCAGTCAGCCAGCTCTATGCCGGACGCGGCAAAGGGGCCGACCTCGCATCAGCGTCGGGTACCGCATGGGGACTGTTGAATGCCGTCACGGAATTCACGGATCACCATCGTCGTGCTCGCAGCGACGATCACCGACTCGATGCGGCCTGGTTCGGTGCCGGTGCGACGTTGAAACAGCGCGTTTGGGACGAGGCGATGAAGCTTGTCGCATGAAGCCGCCGACATTGCCGCTGGCCGTCGACATGCGGATCCAGATCCCGCGCGGAGCCGGGTTACGGTTCGGCGGCCGTTACGCCACGATCCTTCAAATCAAACCCCAAGGTACGACTGTCCATCTCGGAAACGGCAAGCTCGTGACCTTCGTCGGCGATGCGTTGCAAGACGCCATTCGCCGTATCGGTTCCGCATAGCTCCCGTATTCCCTCACCTATCGCCCGGTCAGATTCGTTCTGCCGGGCTTTTTTGTTTCTGGAGTCCGTCGTGACTACACCTCATCCCGAACCACCTCGCACGCGTAAGCCCGCACTGAAGCTCGTCAAGACGCACGACCTGAGTCGCGACGACTGGCTCGCTGTTCGTCGTACCGGCATTGGCAGTTCCGATGCCGCCGCGGCTGTCGGCCTGAATCCGTACATGAGTTCGCTGGAATTGTGGCTCGACAAGACCGGGCGCGCGGAAGGTCTGCCCCGCCCGGACCCAGCCGACACGACGTCGCCGACGTACTGGGGCACGTTGCTTGAACCCATCGTTGCGGCCGTCTATACCCAGCAGACCGGCAACAAGGTCCGCAAGGTCAACGCGGTGCTGCGCCATCCCTCGATCCCATGGATGCTCGCCAACATCGACCGGGAAATTGTCGGTGTGCCGGACGTGCAGATTCTGGAATGCAAGACAGCCGGCGAGTTCGGCGCGCGGCTCTGGCATGACGGCGTGCCCGAGTACGTGCAGATCCAGGTTCAGCACCAGTTGGCCGTGACCGGCAAGACGGCGGCACACGTCGCCGTGCTGCTATGCGGTCAAGCACTCGAAGTCCATCGGATCGAACGCGACGATGCGCTGATCGGACGCCTGGTCGAACTCGAAGCGCGCTTCTGGCGCTTTGTGGAAACCGACACGCCGCCACCCTCCGATGGCTCGGAGTCGGCCGACCGTGCGCTGCGGCACCTGTATCCGGGCAACGGCGGAACGATCGACTTCAGCGACGACCACCGCCTATCGTCCGTCTTTGCCGACCTGGTCGCGGTACGGGCCGAGATCGAGACGCGTCAGCAGCTCGAAGCGCAATTCAAGCAAACGATTCAGCAAGCAATGGGTGACGCAATCCGGGCCGTATTCCAGACCGGCACCGTGTCGTTCAAGCGCAGCAAGGATTCGTCTTCGCTTGACCTGGCTCGCCTGCTGGCCGATCACCCCGAGTTCGAAGCGCTGTACGCCCTCTCGAAGCCGGGTTCCCGACGCTTCCTTGTTTCCACCTGACGGGAGTCCGATCGTGACTCAACGCACAACAAATCTCGAATGCCTGACCGACATCATGGAGTTTTCACGGTACGGCGCGCTCGCGCAGGCATTCGTCATGGATGCGCTCAGCAAGCATGCCGAACGCGTCGCCAAGCTGCCGGTCGACGAGTTGCAAAAACAGCTCGGCGATCACCCGCTGGTCAGTGCTCGTGCCTGGCACGGCGTCGCGCAAGAGATCCACACCAAGCTCGAAGCGCACTTCGCTCGGTAGTCGGCGCAGCTCGCCCGTCATCCCCCTTCCCTTTTCTATTGCGAGAATCACCATGCTCAAAGGTCTTGCTATTACTCCACCCGTTGTGGGCCGAATTGCCATCGGAAAAATTGTCGAGAAGAACGGCAAGCGTCTGCCCGAGAAGGACGATCAATTCACGCTCACCACGCAGGTACAGCAGCGCGGCGAATGGATGCTGCATCCGCTGAATGAGACGCTGCGCAAGGCCGAATCTGGCAAATCCGCCGGCAAGCTGCGTGCGATTCCTGTCCGAGTGCTGTTCAACGATCCGGATCTGAACCTCCGGTCGGAATACTCGCTATTCGATCGCGATACCGGACGGCCCGTGTGCGTCGGTAACGGCGAAACGTGTCGGCGCATGACCGATACCGGTATCGAGGCCCTGCCCTGCCCCTCCCCGGACGGCTGCACGTTCGGCCGCCAAGGCAATTGCAAGCCTTACGGGCGCTTGAACGTGATCATCGGCGACGATGACGAGATGGGTTCGTTCATCCTGCGCACGACCTCCTACAACTCGATTCGAACGCTCGCCGCCCGTCTGCATTACTTCAGTGCCGTGTCGGGCAATCTGCTCGCCTGCCTGCCACTCGAACTGAAGCTGCGCGGCAAGTCGACCACGCAGAGCTACCGGTCGGCGATCTATTACGTCGACCTGGGAGTACGCTCAGGGAGCAAGCTCGAACAAGCGTTGATCGAGGCAAAGGAACTGGACACGCGCCGCCGGGCCGCCGGTTTCGACCAGGCTGCGCTGGATGCCGCGGCTCGACTCGGGTTTGCCAACGGTGCATTCGAAGACAGCCCGGATGAACAAGCGGCCGTCGTGGAAGAATTTTATCCCGATCCCACGCCAGGTCCCCAGGATGCTGGCGATGGTGGTGCCGGTGAGACAACCAGAACGCAACCTTCGACACTGCGTGACAAGCTCGAACGCAAAGCCGTGCTGCTCGGCGGCAAGGCGGCATGAGCACACACCGCTGGGCATTCGTCCTGGCGATCGGTGCAACCTCCACCGCGCTCTGCCTGTCGGTGCTCGCCGGCTGGCAGCGCGGCGGGTCGCTCCCGGAACGGCTCGTCTGGGTCGCAATCGGCCTGGTGCTCGTCACGAGCGCGCATCTGTTACCGGCGCTGCTTCGAGATACGCCGATCGTCATTCGCGGCATAGGTAGCCTGCTGTGGGTTGCGTGCCTGATGACTGCGTGCTTCGGTCATGCCGTGTTCTTTACGTTCGCCCAACAGCATGCCGGTGAATTGCGAGCGTCGACGGTACAGGCAACCTCGGCACTGGTGTCCGCTCGCAGTCTCACCGTCGTCATGGCGGACCGAGCAACTGTGACGGCTCAGCTCGCCACCGCGAACGCGCGTGACTGCATTGGTAACTGCACGACGCTGAACGCCCGTCGCGTGACGCTTGCCGCACGACTGGACGCTCTGAATGCGGAAGCGGATGACGTTCGGCGTCAGCAGGCAGTCACGGATCGAGTCACGGTGCAGCGGGACGCGTTACTCGTCGATCCAGTCACGTCACGGCTCGCTGCGTTACTCGGAGTCACGACAACGCGCGTCGACCTGCTGTCGGGGTTGATGTTCGCCGCCGTACTGGAAGGCGTCGCGTGCCTGTTGTGGACGGTCGTACTTCGGTCGCCGTTACCGACGACAGAACCAGTCTTGACTGGAATCACACCGCCAGTGCGCTCGGCGGGCACGGTGACTCCTGCCGTGACTGAGCCAGCCATCTCGCCAGTCACGGACACGCCCGACATGACTCGACCGGTAGTCATGCCAGTCACGGCGAGTCACGCTGACGAGACCGTTAGTCGCAAAAACGTAGCGCCCCGTTACGACAGTCCGATCCGCAGCCACGCTCCGCGCGACGATCCGATCACGCCATTACCCACCGTTGCTCCCATCGACGACCACCTGTCGCAGCTCGTTCGTGACGTGACCGCCGGCTTGGTCCGGCCGACCGTCGCCGACATCCGCCGACACCTGGGCTGCTCGCAGGCACGCGCGGCCGAGCTACGTCGCCAGCTTGCCGAACTCAACGTTGCGGCATAAAACGCCGGGCCTCGCGCCCGGCGTTTTTTCATCTGTTCCCATCACTTCCATCATTCTCATGCGACATGGATTCGAACACACTCGTTCCCAGCATCAGCATCGCCAATCTCGCGAACCAGCGTGTCGCCGTCGTCGAGCGCGTGCGCGCCGCCCTCGATCTGCTCGGCGAAGCTCAACAACTTGCCAAGGCTGCACATCTCGGCTTTCCACGACTCGTGCTCGATGAAAGCTACGGCTGTCGTGGCCGCCCCACCATAACCGGAGAATATGCGAAACGCGACGAGGCCGAAGCCTCCATGGTGCGCATCATCGACATACGCGGCTGGGACTACCTGCTGTCGGAATCGGGATTGCGTACCTTCATGGACGCCAAGGCCCGCGAGCAATGGAGCAACCAGATTGCCGAAGGCGACGTGCCTGAACTGACTGCCGCCAATATCGAAGCAACCTTCGCGCAGCTCTATGGCGCGCGTGGCGACATGTTCGAACGTGGCGTATTGCAGTGCTTCAAGCGGCTGTCGTGGAACTACAAAACGAATCAACCGTTTCTGTTCGGCAAACGGATCATCGTCAAACACCTGTTTTCGCAAGGCTGCTCGAACTACCACGTCACGAATGAATTGGACGATCTGATGCGGGTGTTCAGCGTGCTCAACGGCGTACCGGAGCCAGATCATCGGCACGGCATGTCGGGGCTCATCTCAGCTGCGCAGCGCCAACGAAAGACCGAAGCCGAGAATGATTACTTCCAACTGCGCTGGTTCAAGAACGGCAATGGGCACTTGACGTTTCTGCGCCCTGATCTCGTCGAGCAAATGAACAAGATCCTCGCGAAGCACTACCCGAACGCGCTCGCCTCGGAAGCGCGGTAGTTCCGGGACGCGTCCTGCGTCTCGTCTTTCCCCATTCCATTCACCGACGTCGCTATCCGGTTCTACCGGAGGTCGGCGTTCGCGCCATTTAAGGAAACCACCCTCATGAGCCTGCCATCCACCATCCGCGCGCGACCACGCTTTGCGCCCGGCCGGATCTTCGCCACGCCGGCGGCCGTCGACGTCTTGAACGACGCACGAATCCCCGTCGTCGATCTCCTGATCCGTCATGTACTCGGCGATTGGGGGAGTCTGTCGGAATCCGACCGCGAGCAAAACGAATTGTCGGTCGAGGCCGGTTCGCGCCTGTTGTCCAGCTACGTCCTACCCAACGGACAGACCGTCTGGGTCATCACCGAAGCGGATCGCTCGTCGACGACGTTCCTGTTGCCGGGGGACTACTGACATGGCGACCTATACGCTCCCCTCCAAACTCCGTGCGCCAGCTCGTGTCCCGCTCGGATACGTGTTCGTCTCTCAGGGGGCACTCGACGCACTGAACCGCGTGCATGTCCCGCTTGTTCATTTCCTCATTCGCCATATCCGCGGCGACTGGGGCCGCCTGAGCGACGAGGATTGGCAGCGCAACGAGCGGGCCCTGCATACACGACACTACTTGCAATCCAGCTATCTCCTGTCGTCTGGACAAAAAATCTGGATGCACACGACGAGCAAACGGTCCGCCACGATCGTCCTGTTGCCTGCCGAGTGGTTTCAACTGGAATCGTCGTTGCGATACGAGCTTCTTGCCCCGCCGCTTACTGATCCGGAATAGTCGCGCATCGACGGATCAAATGCGCCGACGGACGCTCGAAGCCCCCTCGACGACGTTCCTGGTACCCGGTGGCTACAAGCCTATCAGCGCGGCAATGCAGAGATGGGCTGGTTCAACAGCGCGTCGATGAACGCGTGGGGATCGGCCTCCAGGACCCGCAAGAAATCCAGCAGTTCGATCATGTCGACACGGCGGGCGCCGCTTTCCACCTTCGAGACAAAGGCTTGGGGCCGTCCAAGTCGATCCGCAACGTCCTGCTGCAACAGGCCGCGCGCCTTCCGCAGTTCGGCGAGCAACGTCGCGATCCGCTGGTAGCGGGGGTCATGGATCGGGTGGGTCATGACGAAATTCTAGATACACATACCGGATATTCTGTATCCGTATACGCTATATTTAAGGAGCTGACATGTTTCAACTACTTTGGCTGGGCTGCACCATCGCCACGGCGTTCGCCATCTCGCTTGATATGCACCGGCTCCGCGCCCGCCGCGTCGATTTGACGCCCGCGGGCTGGATCGTTTCGTCGATCTGTACCGGGCCGATCGCCGGGGTGATTTATCTCTGTCGACGGGGTGCAGCACGGCGGGCGCTGATTGATGCCGCCTGGACACTTGTCGGCGATGCAACCTTCCCCGTCCACGTCCGACGCGAGCGATTAGATGCATTGGAACGGGCCGGCCTGCTGGGGTCGTCCATCTACCGCGAGTGCGCCGCCGTCCTGGACACGGAATCGTCAACCGTGGGTCGATCCGTGGATGGAGAACGGAATACGTCCCATCGGTCTGACGGCACCCCTGACCCTTCGCTTTGAGCCGTATCCAGGATCATGAGCAAATACATCATCACCATCGAAGATCGATCAGACGGTGCGCTTGAGATTACAAGCACGCCTCCACTTGAACATCTCGCCGCTCTCGTCGAACAGCCCGAGACGATGACACAGGCCGATATTTACGCGGCACGCGTTCATGCCGCCATCCTTGCCGAGCATCGCCGAGCACGAGAGCGCCCGCATCTGACAGCACCCTCGTAGTCCCGCTCAGGTTCTGGCACACATCGTCCTCGGATCGCCAGAACTTTTTGTCGACCGGCTTGCCGGTCGGCTTTTTTTACTTGCTCGCCACCTTCGCCGGACAAAACACAGTGACCCTGGCGGGACTTCTGCCGCACCTCGTGCGGAAACGAGCTTCTTGCTCCGCCCCTTATCGATCAGGAAAAGTCGCTCATCAATCGGACAAGCGCGCCGATAGACGTTCGAAAACCTCGAGCATCAGAGTTCGATCCGACGTCGAGAGCCGCGATAGCAGCCGGCTCAGATGACTCGCCTGATCGCTGGACCGGCTGCTCGCCTCGGTCAGCAAGTCGGCAGCGTCACACTGAAAGATATCCGCAAGCTCGAACAATCGGACCACGGTAGGAATCACCACCCCACGCTCCATTCGCGAAACCGCCTCTAGGCCAATGCCCAACCCCTCGGCAACGTCCTCCTGTGTCAAGCCACAAGCCATGCGCTGTTTCGCGATTGCGCGCCCCACCACGACAGCAAGGTTGTCGGTCTTCGATTTCGGCATGAGCCCTCCCAGTCAACCGAAATGGTTGGGCACCATCCCTTTGACATGAAGGGCCTACAGAGTTGATACTCAACTCAATTCGATGTTATCGGTCTCTCTAGTCAACCGATCTCGAGGACCGTACTGCCGGGTTCTGCCCCGACAACTCAAACGCGCAAACGTTGCATAACGATCTGCGTCGCATTCAATCCTTACACCACCGTTAGCAACAGGCTAACCACAATCGGGGAATCGTAAATTGAAGAACAAAACACGCTCAGGAATTTTGAAGCTCTCTCTAAGCATTGCTATCGCACTCTCGCTTAGTGCTTGCAATGACGACAGCAAACCCAGTGCCGAAGAAGCACAAAAAGCTGTTGTCTCAAACATCGGTGAATGCAGCTTCGTCGATATGCAAGACTTCAAGAAACTCAACGGCATCCAGCAGCAAGACGGAAGCTATCTTGTCTACGTCAGCTATAAACTAGTCATCCATCCGACGGATGAAATCAAGGACTATCTGACAGCCAACAACATGTCGTCCTATAAAGGGGCGTTGCAAATCGCTCAGAATGCCGATGCTGAAATTCAACAACGCATCGATCAAGAAGATGCAGTCAGAGACCAATGGAAAGCAGAAAACCCCAATGGGTCAGATAGTGACTTCCGTCAATCGATCGGCATGGATGCAGCCAACCAATCCAACTACGACCACATGCATCGTGGGACGAATGTTGCAAAGGCATACATGGAGGCAAGTCAGTATATCTATCAACAGATGCATCAAGGATGCCCCCAGACTGTGCAAGTAGTCTGGGAGCATCTCGATATCGCCCACATGAAACCGGAAGACTTCGCGCAAGATCACACGCTGACAATGAACCATGGTCAAATCCACATGATCAAGACCGACAACGGATGGATGGAAGCCCGAGACAACCACTAAGAGTTCGATACGGACCGTGGCTGACGTCCGAGTGACATTCGCAATCGCGGGTTCGATCGCCGAGACGCAGGTCCGGTTCACGTGCGCGTCGAAGACGAACTTCCTCCACAGAGCCTAGCCTTTGGACGCACCACGTATCTGACTCGGTAATCACAAGCCGTGTTCATGTCGCGGCCACTGGCTTGGTTTTCCCGTTCGTCTTGGTGACAGTCTTGGCGCGCTTGGCGAATTGAACCACAAGCTTGGCGGTGGCATTGATGAAGCTCGCGGGGCTCCCATGGTAATAGTGCTGAACACGTTGACGCATGATCGCGACGATCTCGCTTGCACGCGTGATATCGCCCTCAAGAAGCGCCTGAACCACTTTGGCACGATACAGGTACGGGAATTTATAGGCCCCGCCACCATCGCTCCATGGGCGACGTGTCGGCGATGTACTGTCGTCCGCCGGTAATGCTTCTCCCTGAGGGTCATACGGATCGAAACGATCCAACATTGGGCACAGCTTGGACTCGCCGGCAAACAAATAGATCAGGTAGGAACTATGCCCGCTTTCCAACATCCGGAAGCCCAAGGAGCCGCCAGCGGAGACGTTGAGAATGCCGGTCGTGGCGTGTGCCATATTGATCCGTTCCAAAGCCGCGGGATGGGCCTTGCCCCAAGTCGCGAGCGCGAGCATGTCATCCAGTTCCAGGCGCGGCTTTGCCAGCAGGTCGCGCACGCTTTGCCAGTCGGGTACCACATCGCTTTCCATCGCAAGGCGCACGAACAGGGGATTGTCCGAGCATGCCAGCGCAACACGAAGCACCGGCGACAGATCCGTATAGCGCTGCGCGAGCCGAGGATGCAGATCGCACATCACGGCCGCCCCAAGCACCTCCCAGTGATCATGCCCGTAGTAAGCGTCCATCTACGAATCGTTTTCCAGTTCGCCGATGCGCTGCCAGAGCTGATCCCAGAGAGCATCGTCGTCCAATTGAGGGCGCGTAGGCGTCAACGGCTCCGCGAGTATCGCCGTGACATCTTCGGCTCGAATGCCATACTTCTCTGTCATCCGCTCCATCATCTCCGATGACCCGGAATGAATCGCACGCGCGAGGTAGTCGCGACGTTGTATCCGCTCGTATCGCTCGCGTGACCAATCTGGATCAACCATCCACGTACGGCCCCAGGATTGCAAATCATCGATACGACCATAGAACATCAGCTTTGCCGAATATTCACGAGACGCATAAAAGGACAGGGACAGTTGAAAACCTACGTCTTGCCTAGCAGCATTTTCCGAAACGTAATAGCGCGGGGCATCGTTGTAGGTCTGAAACTTGACGAGATAGGCAAAATCACCGCGTGAAATCGGTTCACCACTCAATGCACAACGTTTGGGCTTGATGTTCGGAAAGTTCACGTGCTCAATCACGGCAAACACGGCGGGAGTTACGAATTCGGGTTTGTGTGACATGTGTTAACCTAACAGGTCATTGAAATACCGCGCAGCCTAACGCATTATTCTTCCTCGCGTTTCGCCATGGTAGCTGCGAAACGCTCGTTCCGATTTCGCCGCTGATTTTCAGCCCCTCACGCGGCCTATGCGGTGGCATCTCGCCTCGTCAGGCGAGCCGCAAGCGCAACGCCGCCAGTGTTATCCCCTCAACCCACAGGACCAGCAGATGACAACGACAGCAGACATTCACACTCAGATCAGAGAGCTTGAACAAAAGCTCGAAGAGTTGCGCAAAGCAGCCGACGCGCAACGTGCGCAGGAAAAGATCGGAGCCATCAATCAAATCAACGAACTCATTGCCACGTACGATGTGACGGCCCAGGAACTCAACTTCCCCAAGGCCGCCAAGGGACGTAAAGCATCGTCAGTTAAACTCACGAAAGCTACCAGCATCCCCAAATATCGCGACCCGGCGACTGGCGCAACCTGGACTGGCAAAGGAAAACCTCCGGCCTGGATCAGAGATGCCGCCAATCGCGACGACTTCCTGATCAAAAGCTAAGGAACCGGCGAGGAGGGACGCCCCTCCTCATTTTTGTTCGGCGCTCGACCTCTCAAACACGTCAACGTCCACCGCTGCTATTCGTGGTCCACACGCACGGTCAAGGTCCCCCCCGGCGCGTCGGTTACAATTGCGTCCTCATCGGCATCGCACGCGCATGCCCGACATGCTCCGCTCGGAGTACTCAGCTTAGTTGACTCGCTCAGCCGCCATTCCTCTCGTGGCCGGGTCAATCTTCAGCAAAATCAACTACACCGCGAACTCGACTGCTGGAAGTGCCTCCAAGCAGTGATTCGCTCGAGACAAGGCAAGTATGAGCAACACCTCCATTCGCGAACTGCAGAAGCAGCTCGGCCAACTGAACCTGCTGGTTGAAGACGCAAAGACGCAGGAGAAGCAAGCGAAACTCAAACAGATCGCCGAAGACGTCAAGGAATACGGCATCTCTGAGATCGAACTGCTGCGCGCAGGCGGCTTCATCCAGGCTAAGCGACAGAAGGCGCCCGCAATGTACTACGACCCGAGTTCCGGAAACTCATGGTCCGGCAAAGGCCCCCGGCCCAAGTGGCTTGTCGACAAGAACCTCGACGACTACCTGATTCGGGAAGCGCCAAAGCCGTGGTGGCCTGAGCGGAACTAAACGCACATGAGCAAAGACAAGCGCCGAACCAGCGCCAAGCATCGGAAGGTCCTAACCAAAACGATGCTGCTGCCCCTCTCCGCGACAGTCGCTCAGAGGAAGTCGCTAGAGCATCACCTTGCTTTGACCGCCCTGAAATCCGGTCACGGGAATCTCGATGTTGTCGGCAGACTGTTCCGGGCGATCTATGTCGCCTATTTCGTACAGGACATGACCTCGCGCGCCAGTGTCTTGAGTGACTTCCGCGCAGCTGAAGCCGCCCTTCTCCAATGTGCCGTACGCGGAAAACGAGAAGACATCTGGCTGCTGCCCGATGACGGGTATTCAGCAATCGAGACGATCCTATTGCTCCACGATCAGCAATTGGCAAGTGTGCCGACGCACACAATAGCTTCTGCACAAGAGCGCATCGCCCAGTTCCTTGCGACCGAAGCGCTCTCGCCATTTCCGTCGTCAGGCACGACATCTCAAACGTAACACCGAGCGTCACGTTTTCAGTTCCGCCATCGACGTCCAATTTATCGGGTGTATTCTGACCTACCTTGCATTAGGCAATGAATACACGCCTTCACACCACACTGCTGCCATGCACTATCAATATACGCCTCTTCTCCGTCGGACTGCAGTTGGCAACTACTAGCATTCAGAGAACGGGAAATGCACCTTCGATACGGCTGGAATACTCGCAAATCTGACCAAGTAGTCATGCGACAATCCGGCCAATTTAAGCCGCCCTCTTCCCTGGAAACACTGCACTCTTCTCGGTGATTTCCTTGAATGCCGTCGCTCTAAGAACAGCGTGCAGTTCCGGCCGTGCGTCGGCTCCCAAAGAATAACTCACGGGAGCATCTTTGCGACCAGAACACTGCGCACACACTCATGCAAACTCCTGGAGGTTCCCTATCACATTGGCGAGATCGCGAAGATACTCGGGTAACGCTAAATCTTTGAGTCGAGTACTCAATTCTTCCATGTGCTTATCCGCCAAACGCATCCTGCGAGCAGCCAACGCCAACAAGAACTCCGGCAAAGCCGCCCCAGCACCCTCACTCCAAGCAGCAGCCTCGGCGACAATCACATTCAGCATCGTAGTACTGCACTCATCGTCTACTGAATACAGAAGCTCCGATGGACTGGCGGCACGAAGAAACGCGGCGCGAAGAACCGCATCGTTGTAATTCTCGAAGTTGGTGGGACACACCAGGGCGTGGCCGTACACGCTAGAGGTTCCCGACGCTGGGTCCATCTCGCGCGTCTTCTTTGCAGAAAGCCCCTGGTTATCCGCGCGAACGCATGCAAGCATATTCGAAACGACCGCGTAGATATCTGCTTGCGAGATAGATTCGTGCCTGACTTTCGTATCCAAATAGACGAAATCACGGGCGATCGCTAGCTTGGGTCGGTCGCCGCAGAAGAACAAACAGTCTGTACCGGTTGCAGTGGCATTGAGCTCTTGCAATCGAGCGTGTAGTTCGGGCGACAGCGCTTTCTCCTCCTCCATGCGAAGCAACAACTCGTGCTCCGCTTCCCAAGCGCTTGCCAATGGTACAGGAGCAGGAAGCATGAAATTGAGGGCAGAACGGACTGTGAACGTGTCGCGCCCTCTCTCGCCATAGCTTAAGAACATCTCGAGGTCATCGAGCGCTTGACGAGTTTGCGCTACCGTAATAGCTGAAAGATAGGCAACTGCGCCACCAGGAACCAGCGTTCGCATCCTCGCATTGATTTCGCGTGCTTGAGCGTGATCGCTGAGGCAGCCGAAGACAACAAGCGCGGCCCCGCCCTTCACGGTCTTCAAGCCCTCGAGGGAGTCCGTAATGGTAGCGGTCCCTACAACCGTTCTCATTCCCGCTTCTTCCACCAATTTCGCGAATGCGTCTTCGGATATACCGACGAGCAGGATGCAGTCCAGTGGTGCCGGAGCAAATCTACGCAACATTCGAACAAAGTCTGCTCGGAGAGACTTATCCGCATCGAGAAAACGCTCACCATCGATTACCGTACTTGCCGGCGAACGGGGGGTTTTGTAAAGCGTAACAGATAGACAGCCCGTCCGAGCCAGTCGCTCGATGACCTTCCTCGCATCCGCCGGTTGCGACGAGGTACGAACGGAAAGCCGCTTAACGGCCCGCTTTTCTAGCAAGAACTGGTCACCTTCGAGCTGAGCGAGAAAATAACCTGCTTCACAATACGGACAATTTGAAGCCTGGTGATTGCTGATTTTCGTGTAGCCGTAGAGGCCGTCATTCTTATATGTAAGGTTACAAACGACAATACCTTTGTATTCAGCTGCACTCGATTCCAAATAAAAAAGTGTGACAATCCTCTCTTTCGCGACTCCGACCCCTTTGAGCGCTTCCGCCAATCCTCCTGACGTCGACGCGGAGAGCAAAAACAAGTCGCTCGGGCGCAGACGAGGGAGGTTTTCGACACCACCATATGAACTAAACGATTTCACTGGCGGCTGCTTCTCCCACAATCTGTAAGCAACAGCCATGCGCGCCATCGCGAACGCAACAGCAATGATGGGAGCTGTGTCTACTAGAATACGTGAGGGTGCTTGCCCTGTCGTTGCGGCAAGAGCAAAAAAAGCGACTACTGCGCACTGCTCTGAGGCAAGAAGCGGAGCGCTAGCTCGAAGAAACTTATTTGAATGCCGCCCCGATAGTTTTCCGAAGTGAACTCCAGGAGGGGCCTCTATTAAGCCACCCCCGCGATCAAATAGGTCGAATAACCAACCACTCGAAAGCCTTTTGTCTAACGGCTGTGGCTCACCTGGTGAGACCTGCCCATCGATATACTCAAAGGGTATGGCTGAGATGTGGCGCTTTCCGCCGTCCTCTTCGGCGATAAACAGAAGGCGAATCTTGCCGCCGATTCCTTCGAAATATCGTCGAGCTCGCGCCACCGCAATGCCGTTCGCGATCGACTTTACGATTTCGTCGTTATCGACGAACGGTGCCAGGACATAAATGTCCGCAGTCGCTGGATGACGGTCGAAAATGTTGCGGACATCTTCGCTCAGAGTCGATTCAGTAAATTCATATTCGTCATAAACCAGAAGGCTGGGCTCGCCCTCATACGCTTCTTGACGAAATCTTGTTGTTAGACGAAGCGCACTCATACTTTCAATTTAGGGGGACGATTACTCGGATGGACGAACCAATCAACAACTCATGCTGTGTCGGAACCGTTACGATGCGGCGCGCCACATCGAGCAGCTGTGGCTTAGGCATGCCGGGGCGCGTAAGAGACGTAGCTGGCTCCATCATGAATTTGAGGTCACCCTCCATGAAGGTGCGATATCCAAAAATTCTTCCAGTGCGGACCTCCATCGCCCCGCGGAGCAATTGCAAGGCACGAAGCACCTCATAGAGCCCCATTCCTCGATGCCCTTGGCGCACGTCAGTAAGTCCAGGCTCGTAGTGACGCTCAAGGCATGCGTGAAGAACCTTCCATTCAAGGTCAAGATCAACGTCGTCCAGAATCGGCCGTCGAGAGAAGGACGCAAAAAAGCCTGGTCCTGAGTCGAAAACGGAGAGCTCGAAGGCGTCCATCTTCTCTGCCACTTTCCCCGCGCCCTTATTTGCTGGCCTGTCGAGCTTGATTCGCTTTAACACAAGCCCCCGAATTCCGTTCTTTCGAATCGGTAAACCAGAGAGCTCCGTCTTTCCGTGCGTGTCAGCGTTTTCGAATAGCTCGGAGACGATCGTCGCCAACGCCGAACTCCATTGGACTGCTGTCGAGGTCGAAACGGCCGTACCCGCTTGCAGAACAACCAGTTCTTCAATTATGGCTTCGAAATCATCGCGCGCGATCATACGGCCGTTATTGCCGTACAAATCCGGCGGCGTACCGCGTCCCCGGCTGTCAGCGCAAATAACGATCTGCGTGTCGGAAAACATGTCAGTCTTCAGACGCTGCTTGAATAGTTTCCGACGAGTGGCTTCCATATGAGCGGTTGCCTCTTCGTTTCCCATCCCCTCTATCGTGTGCCCTGTCTCTTCCAAAGTTATCGCGACCGCTAGCAGTGGAAAGAGCGACGGAGACGCCAATGCCCGCACGGCAATCTGTGCCTCCCAGCTAACTTTAATCTCGGCGTGGTGACTCAAAGTTAGCAATCGCTGGATGGCTAGTACCTCCGACCGCGCGATATCGCCAGCCATGTCGTCTACATAGCTGTCAGGAACGGTCAGCGCAACAGCACGACCATCGAGCGCGATGTCGTGCACAAATCGTTCGTCAACTAGGTCGAACGGTAATCGCAAATTTAGCAATCGAGGCTCAGCCATGTCAGCCTGTTTGTTAAGGATGGTTCGCAAGTTGGTGGGCTATGCTCGCGACGTTAACGCGGCCCTATGCAGACTTCCGTCGGCGTCGCAATCAAACCTCGATGGTAATCGTTTTCCATCCGCCATGGCGAAATGATAAAGCACACATCCAGAATCTCGTGGCAACACTAAAATCGTAACCGTGCCGAGTCCGGACGTTACCGTTTGGAAACGGTCCTTGGGAACGAGGTGTGCCGTATGCGCCGTCTGCCGGTCTGGGCACGGCGAGACAATGCAGTCGGCCCGGGTGCGGCCAGCAATCGATGGCTTCGGCCCGCCGACAAAGTTACGTGCCCTCGTATGACGAACCTCTTGACAAGATTGATAGCCTAGTCATGCCCCCCCCCCTGAAATCAGGTTACGGCATTCGCGATGCCGTCGGCCATATGTTCCGCGCGATCAATCTCGCATATTTCAAACAAGACATGGCCTCTCGAGCCGGCGAGCTGAACGACTTCCGTGCAGCCGGAGCAATACTTAGCAAATGCTCCGTACGCCGAAAGCGAAAGTACGTCTGCCTGCTACCCGATGGCGAGCATTCGGCATTCGAGAAAATCCTGGTTCCCCACGATCAGTCATGGCAAACGTGCCGTCTCCTACGGTAAGTTCCGAACAAGAGCGTATCGCTAAGTTCCAGGCGACCGAGGCGCTCTCACCGTTTGCGCCCTAGGGCAACAAATTCGAGACTTTGTCCATCACCTATCGCCGAACACAACGGCTCAAGGTCCGCTTGTATGACTTTAGATTTATGCCTCCACGAAGCACAGCCAGCTGCAGCGCCAATCCGCCATTTATCCACGAGAAAAATCAACCGAAAACTTCCAAAATGCAGCCCTCATCGAAATCAATTATCCTTGCCTAGCCTGCTTGAATATGCGTAGATTTTTTTAATTTTAACTCAATGTAACCTTGGAACTTTAAAAATGGTGAGAAAAAATCGTCGCCTGGGGACTCCCGCTCCAGAGCAATCGAAACCTCCGACCTTCCGCGATCAACTCGCACTTTACAGGGACGTCCTGGATGCCGTTCTGAAAACCGGGGCCGTGTCGCTGCCGATCCCAGCAATCCTGATATACAACTACCTGAGACTAATCAGTCACACCGACCTCTTCGCGCCGTCGACACTTTCGCTCGCAGGGCTCTCGGCCTTGCTTCAAGCGTTTCTGATTTTATGGGGATCCTTAACCATCTCCATCATTATTCCATCCATAATCGTCTGCATGTTTCTGAGCGGAACTGCCGACAAGCTCCCGGCCAAAGGACTACCCACATTTATTTTATTAAGCTCGGTAATATTGGCGGCATTCTACGCGGCTATCGGATACTCGTCTAACGAAACGACGCTCTCAACTTGGCAATTCTGGGCAACTTCAATCGGCTCTCTGATAGCAATATGGATAGCCCTCAGCGTGATTGCATGGTGGAGTCCGGCCTGGATGAATGTTGTTCCGAGATCGCCCTCAAAAATCGATTGGCCCCTGCACCTTTCCGAACAAAAAAATCGAGTCATAGCCTTTCTTCAGTCCATTTCCACACGTCGCGCGTCACGCTGCGTCGCCGTTTCAACCGCAATAATCGGCGCGGGCATATACGCCATATATCCAATATTCACCGCCTCCAAGCTTTCCGATTCTTTCGGTTCTCCATTGCATGGCTGGAAAGCAGCAATTTTATTTTTTATAACCATCCTGATCAGCTTCCTCCCCGGGGCCTTTTATCTCAAAACACGATCTGACAACGGATCGCACGGAAAGGCACTAAAGGGCGCACTTCTGATTATCGTAGCAGTCACGTACATCGCACTCTTAAATGGAATTTCAGCCCAGCCTGTTGCTCTCATTGCAATGAGAACAATGGGCGTTATAGATAATAACGAAAGAACATACGAAATCCTGAAGAGCGATGAGCGTCCAGTCTATCAATCACTTGGGTACAAACCGAGGACCAGCGATCGATTCGTTCAGGCGTTCGTCCGATTTCAGTTTGGAGACGTCAAACTCGTCTGCCCCAAAATGTTTCCCTTCCTGGATACGCATTCGCCGTCCAACAACCGAAACCCTGACGAGCTAGAAGCAGAATCGGCACCGGTGCTCAGCAAATCAAAGAGCAACAATATCGATTCAAAGGGTTGCCTAACTCCGACCAAGGATGAAATCAGAGTAATCGACTTACCAGATCAGTTCAGTGTTCCGTCAAGTCAGCCCGTCGCATCGGCAACCACCGCTTCTCCCAAACATGGTGACAAAAACAATCACGATCAACACAGGCACATTGGCAAACCTCACCATACCGCAACCAGCGCTTGCCTGAGACACTAACCCTGTAATTTCACGATAAAGGCTACGCCAACAGAATGCCAGAGGAACCGATCACAAATAGATGGTCGTCGATGGCCAATTTCAGTCCGTCAACGAACACGACAAGACGCAAACCAGATATTACCCCGCGACAATTCATGCCATAGCCCGATCTAGCTATCCAGATCCTTGCCGGCTTGGTAGCATTGGGGGAGCAGATCGCAATCAACCTACTACGAACTACCTTACATCTTTTACCATCGAAAAGAGCTACTATCTCTGCATCACAATCAAGAGGAAAAGGGTATGGCAACGTACAAAGAGCTGAAAGTTCAAGCACTGGCACTTGCAGAGAAGGCTGAAGCAGCACGCCTCGCCGAATTCCAAGCAGTTCTTGATGAGGTCCGCGCCAAAGTCGCCGAGTACGGCATTACTGAGAAAGACATCTTTGGCAGGAAGCGCGGGCGATCCGTCAAAGCACCGACTGAGGCGAAGTATCTCGATCCGAAAACCGGTGCAACCTGGTCAGGCCGCGGTCGCGCGCCAGCGTGGATCAAGGATGCCAAGAATCGAGATCGCTTTCTGATCCAGGAGTAAATCTTTCCGTCTACGGTTTGGTCTGTCACTATGGCGGACCAAGTCGTGGATAGGTGCTCACGCAGCTCCGAATTCCAACTGGCGACAACCAGCACCCCAGGCCATCCTCCACATCCCCATGCAAGTCAGAGTCGCATACGAACACAGCCTTTCTGATGCTCCGGACGACTTCATTGTCCAGGTACCGTCTCAGCTGATTGACGACATACCAGCGAACATCCCTCCTGTATTGCTGCCCGAATACCTCGCCGACCTGATCCTGAAGCGCTCTCCTCAGATGGGGAAGATTCGACACCTCCGGTTGCTTTGACCTAGACGATCCATGATACGCGCAGCTCGTTCATGGCCAACCTAGCATCCAACGCAGCGGCTCAAGGCGCCGCCACACGTATCGATCAAACGACCCCGCCTTGCACCCACTCATTCTCTAGTCGATCCAGATACTCACCATAGCTTTCCGTAAAAACTCGCTGCTTTCTGAATGTTCCTTCGAAGAAAAATTCTCTAATTTCGTTTCGTATGCTTTCAATACTTGGATTCCGAATATTGAGAATTTCGCACGCGAGGTAAAAAGCAACTATCTGCTCAGTTAAAATGACAACGGCACCCGCGACCGATAGACTTGTCTCAGCCCCCAGAGTCTTTTCCGTACGAATTGCACCACTATGCGCGATACCATTCCTGACGGTATTCAACCACTTTAGGCGATCGTTCTGCTCGCCAGACGGCTCCAAAGGAAATAGATCGAATTTCTGTAAAAAACAGGTCATTTTCATCACCGCCGAAGGTGATGCCGTTGACCGAAAACGGGCCGATATATCCTCAGCAACGTTGGGCGCCACCCCCTCAATCTGGAATATCTTCAATATCAAATCCCGTGATTTCGCTAAAATCGTCTTTTCAATCTCACCCACTACCCTTAACGCAGCTCGCTCGATTAGCGGACGGCTCTCATATTTCGTTTTGTTTGACTTTTTCGCCCATGCGGAACACACGGCATCGAAAGCTGCGTTAGCATAAGCCCCGCGTCCAATCAGATCAGGGGCATGCGCCGCATTCACCATGCAATTTAAAGCATCAGAGAGTCCAATTTTGGCAATTGTGTCTAGGCTAATCCAGATCTGGGGCGGTAGATATTGAAGGAATATTGGATCAATGACGCTATCCCCGTAGGCTCGTCGCGGATCACCTTCCAGATCCTGGTCAATGTAGACGCGACGGCCCGTCAAGAACGATAGCAGCAAGACGAGATCGTAATCTTGACTTATCCCTGAGATATCAGGAAAGAGACGTGACTGCTCTTCGCTGCCGTCGCGGTTGGCAACTGCCGTTTCAACGAAACCTCCTCGCTCACGAGGCACGTGCACCACCACACGGCGCAGTTGGCCATCGTACATGTACATCTGCTTAGCACGCTGCGGCATCCCTGCCAAATTGGTGCAGTGTGAAGCAGCTATTTCTATTCTGTATGGACCAATCCGAATGGTGGTTGGCTTAGAACATCCGTGATCAAAGTTGTACAGCTTCACTGACACCTCTCGTCAAGCAGTTGCGGATTGGTAAGCGTCTCTACGCAGCTCGAGCGACAATTTACCGCAACCGAATATACATGGAACATGAACACGATAGCAGTGCGTAGATTCGGACAAAAATTCCGTTTGGGCCGGAGACTAGGATGAACAGCAACAGTCAAATAACATGCCCGTAAGAGCCAAGCGAGTCCTCGTAAAAGAGATGCACGTTATCGTCGATCCCGACATTCATCCATTCATAAACTACCCATCCGCGTGTTCGTACCAGTCACCGCAACCGTCAACAACGCGCCCTCCTCAACAACCGGACACATCCGTTACAGACGTAGGGTCGGCATCATTGATCGGTTCGTCCGTATCTGAAATTTCGCGCTCAAGTGACTGAGCAATGTAGTTCAACAACGATATCGCTCGAAGTCCATTTTCCTTGGTTCCGTAATCGATCGACTCTCCGTGCAGCACCATGTGTCGATTGAGTCCTGCGAATCCCGGAGGACGCGCCTTCTCGGACAAGGCGATGGACATCTCCGCTTCGAGGGGCGCCAGAAATGCACGGGCAATTTGAGAGTCCGCGAATTCAGCCGCTTTGGCCAACACTTCGGGCCGCTCTCTTCCCATGAAAAAATGGGCATCCACCACATCGAAGCAGATTCCATCCACTTGGGCAAGCAAGACAGGGATGGACAACAGATACTGCCCCCTCGAATGAGCGTCAAATGCCGCGTCGAGAATCTCTTGTCGATGCGAATATGCCTGTATCAGTTCCGTGCGAATGCCGTCGATACGAGCGTCGAAGTACTCCACCATCTCGGTATCAGCCTGCACCTCGCGCCCCTCGTCCACCGCACGCTTAAAACGAATCGGATCAGACATTTCCATATCTTGGTCGAGATACCAGCCGAATCGACTCATCGCGATCAGGCCTTCTCGCATCTCGTCCGGATACGAATCCAACTTCCGAGAAAATTCCGAGAGTTCCTTGGCAAGCTTGCCCCACGGCTCGCCAAGTCCCATCACACTCCGACTAATCGCATCCGTAATCTCGTTGACTCGGGACACGATCGGAAATAGCCCGGTCGTCTGCTCTTCCAGCTTACCAAGCACGGAGCCCATCACGTTCGGCAGACGCAGACCGACTTGAATTCGGCTGAGCCAAGTGGGTTCCGGCAGAACCGTGGTCCACAACGCGCCTACATTCAGCGCATTCAAACTGGAAACTGTGTTCCCTAGCGAACTTTCAGCACGGAGGGCGTCGCTCCACGAGACTATGGGTTCACCAGGCGCCGCCGGCTCGTCCGGAGCACCATCTGATCGATCGCTATCCTGCGGGTCATTCGAATTTTCTTTCATATGCTCACCGGATAAAAATCAAACGCGCTCAGGAGATATCTGATAGAGCCGCATGCAGATGCTTCGTCGTCACATGGAAAACTTCTTTCTAAGTAAGCCAGTCATTTTTTCTTTGGCCCGTTTGACAAACTCGTCCTCTGTCTCATCCGGAAGAGGCGTTCCGATCACTCGACTCAGCTCATCTGTGAATTGTTCGCTCTGGACGATATCCGTGACTCTTTGAGAAAATTTCTCTACCTCCTTACCACCGAAGACGAATGGCGCACCACTGAATCCCGCAATCGTCGCGGTCACGTCACTTGTCAATTTCACGCCACTGCTCTGAAGTGCGACTGCTCCCTGCTGTGATTTCAGATACCTCTTGAGGCTCTTCTCCTCGGCGTCTTCGCTAGCTGAAGTGGCGAGGCTGACGTTGAGTTTCGCGCTATCCTTAAGCATTTGCCTCTCCACCTTTTTGAGATTTGAAATAGGCACGGAAAATCGCCTCGAAGGTATCTACCGCTGCCTTGATGATCGCTTCCTTCGCGGACTCAGGGAGCTTTCCCCAAAGCTCCATGAGCATACTGAAAATCTTTGCTATGAATTCAAACATGGTCTTGTATCCCCGTACGATTTGAACAAGTCCCTCGATGAGCGCAGCCGAGCCCATCGAAGCAGCCTTACCTAACGTAATGTTCACTTTGCATGCGTGTAGCCGGACTGGTTCCCCTGTTCCTTGCCGGACGGTCTCACATCCGCACATCAAATGCATGCCATGAGGCGACTATCGCGCACAAGCAAGCGTCTTGTTTTCGCTCTAGGTCCGAGTATATGTTGAGCTTTCTAGCGCTTACATGACGGAGCAATTTCGGCGTGTTCCTCTCGAGTCTGCTGGCGATGACGCACTCACCCTGCCGACTCGCGAGTGCGACACCACTTCGCCCGCGCGCCCAGAACCGCCTTGACGACCTGGCTGCTGATTCCGGCAACGCCCGCGTCCGGCTGACTCCGCTCGCGCACCTGCTTCCCCGCGTGAATGAGGTTACGGGTATCGCGCAAGCCATCGGCATATTTCGCCAGGCTCGGTTCGAGCCAGTCCAGTGAGGCCGCCACCCGGATCATCTCCGCCGCGGTCCAGTCTTCTACAGCCTTGATGGCACCACCCTTGCCTCGGGGAACGCCTGTGGCAGACATCGCACGAACTTCATCCTCACGTAACCACGCTTGCAGGACAAGTTCCAGGATCGACCCCTCCATCACGACCGCAGCCAGCCAAGCGCGCGCTTTTGTACAGCGCGCTGCCTCCTCCCAGCGGAACCGTAAGTTGTTCGCGATGTCGGGTGGCAATCCAAGTTCGTCGAACGGCAGTTGTTCCTGCTGCAGTGGCGCAAGGATGGTCGCCGGCGGCACCAGCCCCAGCCGTTGAACGACCTCATTGACGTAGTAACGTCGTCCGTCTGCACGAAGATACACGCTGGCTGGTTCGGTACCGAACCAGCCAGCATCTTCTCGCAAGAGTCCCCCAGCTTGCAGCGCCTCAAGCTCAAGGACCACTACGAGCGGATCTACATCAAAGAGCAACACAAGCAGTGCCGGCCTCGCAAGTCCCTGGCTCGCGAGGCTCTCGTCGAGTTCCCCGCTGCTGTGCACGAGCGCAATGATCCTGTCGCGCACCGGTACGCCTGGATCTCCTAGCGACGGGTTACGCAAGCCGCGCTCACGCCACCGACGCTCACGAGCCACGAGGCCCGCTGGCGTTGCGAACCACGCATTCGCGCCCATTGCGTTCACGAGACGCTCCCGCTCAAGGGTGTTAAGCTCGGCTTCGATCGGCTCCCGCTCAAAAGCGAGCGCGGGCTCATGATCACGCAGCTCGTCGAGAGAATATCCGATTGCGTTTGTCTGCCTAGCATCGAACATCTCGTGAGAAAACAGTGCGTCACGAACGGCCAGGCTAGCGGGATCGATACTCATTAAATTAAGAAATGGACCTGATGGGGCCATTGTGCCATCAGTCGAGTCACCTCAAGCATCATTCCATGACCTAAGCTGTCGCCGCCATAAGCGCCCAGTGACTCCGTCTTTCCAAGTGGGGTTGCCTCAGTAACTCAGCCGAGTGGGACGTTGGCATCGACAATAGATTACTTATCGACGACGCGACCTGCTCGGCGCCGTACTCCGGCCCGAAGCGAATCGAAACGTGACTCAAGAATGGTGTTCTCGACGACACATTCCAGCTCCATGGCCGCACCAATAGTCAGCCGGTCGTAGATGTAACGGTCAACAACGGACAACCCGACGGGAAGCTGACTATCTCCGGTCCGAACAGCGGCAACCCAAACACCAAGTGAGTATTTTCGATTTCGCTACAGAAGAATACACAAGCGCTACACACCAATTCACCACATTCCCCTCCAGTCTGTAATACTTTGCTCTGGAGGAGCATTTTGGAGCCAGCATGAGCATCAACTCCATCGTCGATTTTATCCAGCAGGGCCACGTCGCAACAATTGGGACTATCTCTTTTTTCACCGCGCCGATCCTTGGGGCTGTTACATTGGTCAAGTTCCGATTCGGAAGCCTGCGATTAGCCCAAGGCCGAACGAAGCGACTATATGACATCATGAACCGGAAGAACGGAGGACACACTGCCTCCTCAGGAGCATTGCAGCTGGCTACCAAAGACATGCTCGGTGTCGAACTACCCGGCGACGCAATCCGCTTCGCGCTTCAGCGTGATAGTCCACTTACGCTTCTCCGCAATATCAAGCAAGCAGGGCTGCTCGTAAAATTTCGGGCAGACGAACAACGCTTCGAAGATGCACGAATCCGTCCGAAGCTGTCGTTCCAGCACATCTTTCACATCGCGATGGCGCTGATCGTCGCCCCCTATCTCGGGTTGATACTGTTCGGTGTAATTTTGAAGCTCGTTGATCCCATCGCCATTGCCGTGTTGTTCACATTGGATCTGATCGTTATGCCGGCGCTGACATTGGTCGCGCTCCGCGCAGATGCTGCACGCCGATTGCTCAATGCCAACGCAATTTATCCGCTGCCGCACGCGACACGATCGAGTCCGAGCACACCACTCACCGACGCAGTCAAAAAGCCGCGGACACGCCGCGCGACCAAGACAGATGATCATGGCAGCCCTCAAGTCGGTGCCGCTGAATCGCCGCCGACCGCTGTCTAATCGAACGGCTGACAAAGCAACTCTTTTGGAGCTAACCAAGAATTTCCGGAGAAAACCTTGAAACGCGACTGGGATCTACTGCGCAAGCAACTTACCGACGTCGAGGAAGACCGCAACGTACTCGACGACATTCCCGATGCTCCGACATGGACAGACCAGCCGGAGGCGGAGTACACGCGCCAGTACGACGAGTACCGCTCGATAGAAGGTCGAATCGCCGGCCATCTTGAATTGCTGATCAACAACGGGTACGTCGAAGGCATTCACGTCCTACGGGGCGCTGACGGACACATTTCGTTCGGCCTGTCGAGTCCACGACTGACAATGGCGGGCCACGATCTTCTCGACACGATGCGATCACTGCCCGTATGGGAAAAGATCAAAGCAACCGCTCAAACGAAAGGTATTGAATTGACGTTCGACGCCATCAAGACGCTCGCAGGCTGGGCGCTCAAGCAACTCATCGGGACATAACGCGTCATGTCAAGATTGAAGTCGCCCCACGTGTCCGGGGACACAGGAACTCTCTTAAAATCACGGATATTCACGATGCAGAGAGCACCTCATTTTCCGAAAAACCAAACTTTCTAGGCCATGAGCGGAACGACTGAACATCCAAAGGTTTTCATTTCGTACAGTTGGACGGATGCCAAACATGAACAGTTCGTCATCGACCTGGCAACCTCGCTTCGCAACCACGGCGTAGACGCAATTCTTGACAAATGGGACCTCAAACCCGGCCAGGACAAGTACGTGTTCATGGAATCGATGGTTGTCGACCCAGACGTATTGAAGGTTCTCGTCCTCTGTGACCGCAAATACCAGGAGAAAGCAAATAATCGTGCGGGCGGCGTTGGTACAGAGTCTCAGATCATCTCGCAAGAGCTTTACGGGAAAGTCAAGCAAACCAAGTTCATTCCCGTTGTTTGCGAGTATGACGCCGATGGACAGCCATGCTTTCCTGTCTTCATGCAAGGCCGGATTTACATCGACGTATCTACAGACGAACGGTACGGCAGCGGCCTTGATGAACTTTTGAGGCTCGTCTATGAGCAACCTGAAATACCGCTCGCCTCGCGAGTTCAGGCGTAATGCGGTGTCATCAACCTAACGGTGTCGCGTGTCCTGAGTTACAGGGGCAACTCCATTAGGCACCTGCCCCATACCGAACGTACGGATACGATCAACTCCCTTAAGCACCAGGTATTGCCCGGCCTTCACAATAGACACCCGGTTCAGACGTACCGCGATTCATTTTCTACCCATCGTAAGCGTCCATGCCTTGGCAGTAGGCTTAACTCGAACCATCTGTCCGTCATCCTTCGCGAAGTAGTCGGCTATGTAATCAGACAACCTCGCGACCTGGACTGGATTACTACAGTCGATAGCGTCAATGGCCCATCGCCCTTGTGCTCTGAGTTCCGCTTGATCCTTCCTCTCATGACAATCGAATGTCAAGCCTTGTCTACGCGTCACCCGACTCCAGCGATCCGCTATATCGTCCTTCAGCTCGTCCAGCTGACTCCGCCTTACCAGCTCAGCATCGAAGAAGAAGATGCAATGGAAGTGGTACGCCCTATGCTCCCCTCCCTGTTCCATTTTGCATATATGACCTGCCATGGGATCGAACAACGCTCGATCTGATCCACGACGATTCCCAAAGAACACGTCTCGATCCTGCATCGCCACGCGTGGATCAATACGTGCTCTCGTCTCAGGTATACCGTCACCTATCGGTGCATTCGATAGCACTTGAGTCCAAGCTCCATTAGCCTCCCTCGTCCAGCTCGTTCGTTCTAATGCATTATTGTCGTCATCCGCATAGCACTTGTAAGACAGGTCTAGACGTACCGGCAGAAGCTTCTTGTGACGCCCATACAGCACATCCAAGTACCGGCGAATAGAACCCTCTTGGCTATCGAGATTACCTCTCCAGTTGTGTAGCGACTTCCTGACTCCTCTACGCACTGCCTCCGTACGCAGACAACCAATGAAGTTGTTGTACAGATCCGCTGCTACTGCCTTGTCGACACTATTCGATAACGTACCGTTACTGAATACCTGAGCAAAGGGATGCTGCATGAAGCAGTCGAAGAAGAGGTGGAGATCAGCACTGTAGGCATACTCAGGCCAGTACAGGTCCATCCATTGCCCACATTGAGACATGAACCCCGACAGGCTCCTATACCCTGAATACCCAACCGGATTACGTACTGCTCGCTGATATCCCGCTTGATTGCGAATGTCAAAGGGTACTTGACTAGTCTCCAGTACCGTCTCCAAGAAACGTTGTAGCTCACCCATCAGATCGGCGTACTCGTCAATCTCCCAGTACCTGACAAAGCCAGGATAAGATTGACTGTTCTCAAAGACGTTCGAATCGAATCCAAATCGATTCCCATGACTTGCTTGTTGACTCATCTTGAATCCCCATTACCAGGACATCCAATAGATGAGCGCTGTGATTTCTTACAACACAAGACAACGAACTCTTATACGTCGAACATATTCTGCTCTGACTACCACAAGAAGTACGGCATTGTGATTCGACATTTCACTACTGTCAGCACAATGAGATCACCCTCTCCATCCAAACGGATCTACGATGAAGATTGCAGCATCCAACATTGATGACGCTCAATCATGCAGTTCTCATTTACACCCACAAGACACTTTATCCTTACCTACAAGAATCCCTTCATCTATAAGAGAGATGACCATGAATACCAAATACACCCCCTCTCTTATAGCTAAAAATATCCATGGATACATGGCACTGGAATACCCCTTATAGTTGAGAATATTCACGAATACAATCTTAATATAGGAGACAGCAAGAACATCACACCAAAAACACCAACAACAAACGCCATTACACCCAGCAAACACAAGCATCTCAGCGGATTTAATCTATCAATTTCAAACAAATATTCGTTACATAATTATCCAGACAATCACCTTAATCAGATGACGCAAACACACCCAACATAACGCACCCCGATTACCATCACCGGATAAAGAACCGCCACCGACTGACCGGCGAAATACCACGGCATTTATTCCCTTGAACTCACCCGTTCTATATAAGCAGCGCTTTGACTAGAACAGTCAATACCGGCTGCTCAGGTTGCAAAAATGCGGCAGAGCGACGCGAATCTTCACCGTGTCCAGCAGCTTTGACGAACACACATCCAACGCGAGAGCTGGCACCAATACGGTGCAAATCAGCCTCCAGCGGAGAACGTAACATGAATGTATAGGGGCATCTACGCTGCTACATTTGCTACGGTAGCAAATGTAGCAGCGTAGCACCGGCAACAATTACCTCTCACTCATCTGTTTCACGTGTAAGCCCAGGACGGACAGCTGCGGTATGATGAGCCCCGTTCTCGCAGAACCTTGCCTGGACGCAAAGCAATAAGGCGCATGCAAATAGCACGCGCCTTATTGCTCAACTCCAAGGCTTATGGTGCCAGGACATCTGATGAAATATTCCAGTCCAGATTAAAAATTTTTGATCGGCCGAAAAAATTGATGAATTATCGGTTCGATCAAGGGAGGAAAAACGATGATGCGCCCGCCCTTCCTCCCATGGTCCACCGAAATATGCCCTTCATCTTCGAGCTCATCAATCGCCATCCCCAAAACAACTGGCTCGCCACGAACATTCGAATAATTATTGAGCTCTCGCTCCGTATAGCGGCCAGGCGTAAGCTTTTGATAGCGATATGGCGCTGCCCGCACTCCCTGAAGCCACAAAAGAAGATCTCGCTTAGCCTCGTCGATCTTTTGCCGTTGCGATGGGACATACTCTGAGAAAATTTGAATGAATTCGTGTGCATACCACTCGCACAGTGCGATCGCACTCTCCATCGCATCCCCCGAAATTTCACCAGACCGTCCTTCGAAATAGTCAAACAACGTGGCAATGCGACTTGCCTGCTGGGCAAGCTTCCGAAAAAATGACTTCATGTCATCAGAATATGGTCCGCAGATCAGCCGATCATGAATCTGCTCCTTGAAATATTTCCAATAGAGTTTTGCGTCATCCGACAATCTGCGTACTTGTCGATCATGCGGCAACGGTACAGTCTGTTCCAAGATTTGTCTGACCCGCTCATTGAAAAGCCCGAGCTTGAGTTCGGACATGTCTTCAACATAAACTCGTTGCCCCGGCTTGTCGTCGGTGTACGGCGCTGCGACTAGAAATCTCCCCATCAATCCTACTTCGAAAGCCTCTCTACCGCGACGCTTCATGTAGTTGGCAAATTTGCCTTCTTGAAGCTGAAGCACTACGGTCAATCGTGGCTCTACTGGGCGGCGATCTCCACTAACAAGAGCCGTCGGCCGGTCTTCACCGCTCCAATAGCTACTCAGCATTGCTTGCTGGCTGAACGTTATACCGGTGAGAACCGGTCCGGCTTCCGGCGAAAAGATGCCAATGGCGCCGTGCTCGATGAGTGCATCCCGCAATCCCTGCGGCGACAATTCCGCATAGCGCAATTGACGTTTTACAGGTTTCACCGGCCGGTCCAACTCGTGCTGAACACGCGCCTCACAAATAAGCTGCTCCTCGGCTGAACCTTTCTCGACACGACCGTACTCCTTTGAAAGTCGCCGCTCGTCGTCCTGCCAGATTTTCAGGTCAGCCCGAAACTGCGCCTCCTTGGCAGCAACCTCTTCAGACTGTCTGCGCTCGAACGCAACAATTTCACGAATAAATCGCTGCTCGACCAGCGATTTCCCGCCGCTTGAATTACTGATCCCCATCAAAAAGATAGCGCACGGCGCTGGTTCGTGACCGGGACATTCAACGTTAGCAAAGCTCTGAACGATAAGCGAAATCGCTCCGAGCGCTGCCTGAGCCGCTAGTTCGACTGGCAAATGAAGGTTTGCGCTGACCTCGAATACAGCATCACGAATGATGGGCGGAAACACCTTCGCCGGGTAGCACCCTTGGGACGTGGGCCACTCATAGGCGATATTGCCGTTCACGTACCTCGTTATTGGCATCTCCGGTCCTCGTTAAGCCACGACCGCGAGAGACGCGAACGCTCCCGACAAACCATGTGACGAGGTCCCCCCATGCCCGGCCTCAATCATTGGCACGACCAAGACAGATTCCGTAGCGGTTGTATCGCAACCCAGCGGTACAGCGTTGTGACCACCGCGGGTTTTCGACACGATGAACATCAAATGCCAGCCTATAGCCGGAACGTCTCCAAGCACGGCCTCACTCGCGACAGTGGATATATCGGCCATAATCTGCTTGCACAGCGCCCCATTTGCTTCGCCGTCAGTGATGGTTGATTGCGACTGGGGAGGAATAGTCTGCGGCATCGCATCCTCCTCTTACATCGCGCCGCGCAGTTGCGCGCGAGCTTCGATCCAGGCGTCGACTTCCGATTCGAGAAAGCCAATCGAACGTGCAGTCAGCTTGATCTTGCGGGGAAAGGTGGGATCGCTCGACATCAGCACGTACAAGGTCGCACGCGACAGATTAGTGCGCTCGATCAATTGCTTCATCCGCAGGATGCGCAGCGCCTTGCCCAGTTGGCGAGCCATCTCGGACATGTTGATCGGAACATCATGGTGGGTGGGGGTGGACTGGCGCGGAACGGCGTTCTGCGCGTGCTGCTTGTTCATGACTTTCTCCATCACTGTTAGGGCAAACGAGGTTGTCTATCCTCGTTTGCTGGAATCCGGCGGGTGCCAAGAGTGACGAAGAATGCAGTCGGAAGTGCACTTCCGAGCAAGCGGTTTTGTCTGACCTTGTCCCATAAGGCTTCCAGACGTCCAAGTCGGAACCAACTCGGAACTGTTCCGAGACTATTTCTTCTTTCTTGCCACCAGGAGATGATCGATTTTCTGCTCGGAAGCGGCAACCGCAGCTTTTTTCACCAACTTGGAGACCCACGTCACGGAGATGCCAAACTTCTCCGCCGTTGGCTTAACGTAAGGTTTTTTCCCAGACGCTTTTAGTTTGTTGTGATAGTCGACGAGTTCCCGCTCCCTCGCCGGACTAAGCTTCCGTCGACCTACGCCTGAGCCCTTGCCCTCTTCGGCCGAGAGCTTTTCCGCCTGCGCCTCGCTTACATCAACGCTACCGCGCTCCACAACCTCCGGCTCCCCAATTTGGTACTCGAATCCATTTCGCTCCAAGTACGCGACAGCTTGCTCTCGGGAAATAAATGCCCCATTCGCAAAAAACTTGGTCTGAAAATGATCACGATCTAACGGAACGATTCGCCCCTCCTCAACTTCTCGTTGCAAGGCATCGTGAAGGCGGCCCAGATAGTCGAGTTGCTCCGTCTTTCGTTGCTCAACCATTTCGTCGCTAATTAACCTTGGCTCCCACGATGGACGTTTCTGTAGCCGGATATATGCCGCCCTGAACGCTGCCCTTTCGTCTTCGGACATTGGGTAGCGCAGCGGCGGCAACGCTGGATTCTGTAACACCTCTGCCAACTCGCGCCGATCGTCGTCAGTCAATTTGTAGACCATTTCCATCTCGTAATATGACTGGGAACCAGATCCATCGACCGGAAGCCCGGCCATTCCACTTTGCGCAGCGGCCGGCAGATCGGACGGAACCAATTCATTAAGCGTTCGGCCGTCTCCCGACATCAACACGCTCTGGTAGGCTACCCGACGTCCATCGCCCCAGAAATCAGCATCGGGCGCTGGAACCGGGAAGCGCGTATTAACCAGCTTGCGGACAACGCAATCGATTCCGCTAAACTCCGTCGGATGTTTGGCTTCGGCAATTGAGCGGCAGAAATCTAAATAATCGATCAGCGAATCGGACGGCAGCTTGACTTGGGCTTGCACTTGTACCTCGCTCAGAAGTATTGACTCCAACGAGTATAAGGGGCCGATCCTTTCACTGCTGCGAACGCCCGACAATCCACGATGTGAAATTACATTGGTTCACCCCGCCCTTGTAGCTTGCCCTCCGGAACGAGGTTCAAAGCGATCTGCCTGCGTCGGAAGGTGCTTATGCTCGCCCCTTCGTACTGCTAGAATGCTGCGTATGCGACTCAGCACTCGATTCCCCTCCGTTCTCCTCTTCTTCGGTTGGCGTTAAGCCTGCCCAGACACTCCTACGGCCCCGCTGCGGGCATCCCAGTCATCTCATTCATTTTGGGGTGAAGTTGGGGCGAAAATTTCACCCTTGACCATGACGCTCAAGAGAAATTTCAATAAATTCAATGAATTAGAGGCAATCATGCTGCTGATGATCGACAACTACGACTCGTTTACCTACAACCTGGTCCAGTACTTCGGCGAACTCGGCGAGGACGTGCGCACCTACCGCAACGACGAGATCACGCTCGACGAAATCGCGAGCCTGAATCCCGACGCAATCTGCCTGTCGCCCGGCCCGAGCAACCCGCAGCACGCGGGCATCACGCTCGACGTGCTGAAGGAATTCGCGGGCAAGAAGCCGATCCTCGGCGTCTGCCTCGGTCATCAGGCGATCGGCGAGGCCTTCGGCGGCCGCGTCGTGCGCGCGAAGACCATCATGCACGGCAAGGTGAGCAAGATCGAAACCGACTGCCGCGGCGTATTCGCCGACCTGCCGAAGCATTTCGACGTCACGCGCTACCACTCGCTCGCGATCGAGCGCGAATCGCTGCCCGACTGCCTCGAAGTGTCCGCCTGGACCGACGACGGCGAAATCATGGGCGTGCGCCACAAGACGCTGCCGATCGAAGGCGTGCAGTTCCACCCGGAATCGATCCTGTCCGAGCATGGCCATGCGCTGCTCGAGAATTTCCTGAAACAGGCACGCGCCGCGGCCGCGGCCGCCTGACGGGAGCCTCACGATGACGATTACCCCGCAGGAAGCGCTGCAGCGCACGATCGAACACCGCGAAATCTTCCACGACGAGATGCTGCACCTGATGCGGCTCATCATGCGCGGCGACATGTCGCCCGTGATGGCGGCCGCGATCATCACCGGGCTGCGTGTGAAGAAGGAGACGATCGGCGAGATCGCCGCCGCCGCGACCGTGATGCGCGAATTCGCGAATCACGTCGAGGTACAGGACAACTCGAACTTCGTCGACATCGTCGGCACCGGCGGCGACGGCTCGCACACGTTCAACATCTCGACCGCGTCGATGTTCGTCACGGCCGCGGCCGGCGCGAAGGTTGCGAAGCACGGCAACCGCGGCGTATCGAGCAAGTCCGGCAGCGCCGACGTGCTCGAGGCGCTCGGCGTGAACATCGACCTGCAGTCCGACCAGGTTGCCGCGTCGATCGCCGAAACGGGCATGGGCTTCATGTTTGCGCCGAACCATCACCCGGCGATGAAGAACATCGCGGCCGTGCGCCGCGAGCTCGGCGTGCGCACGATCTTCAACATCCTCGGCCCGCTGACCAATCCGGCCGGCGCGCCGAACCAGCTGATGGGCGTGTTCCACCCCGACCTCGTCGGCATCCAGGTGCGCGTGATGCAGCGTCTGGGCGCGCAGCACGTGCTCGTCGTGTACGGCAAGGACGGGATGGACGAGGTATCGCTCGGCGCGGCAACGCTCGTCGGCGAACTGCGCGACGGCAAGGTGCACGAATACGAAATCCATCCGGAAGACTTCGGCTTGCAGATGGTGTCGAACCGCACGCTGAAGGTGGAAAATGCCGACGAATCGCGCACGATGCTGCTCGGCGCGCTGGACAACCAGCCGGGCGTCGCACGCGAGATCGTCACGCTGAACGCCGGCACCGCGCTCTATGCGGCGAACGTCGCCGAATCGATCGCGGACGGCATCCAGCTCGCCCGCGAAGCGATCGCAAGCGGCAAGGCCCGCGCGAAAGTCGACGAACTCGTGCGCTTCACGCAGCAGTTCAAGCGCTGACTCCCCTTACGAACCAAGCAGGAATCCACATGAGCGACATTCTCGACCGAATCATCGCCGTCAAGCGCGAAGAAGTCGCAGCGGCCATGCGCAGCGCGCCGCTCGAGGCACTGAAACTGGAAGCATCCGCACGCGACCTGCGCGACTTCGTCGGCGCACTGCGCGCAAAGCATGCGGCCGGCCACGCGGCCGTGATTTCCGAAATCAAGAAGGCCAGCCCGTCGAAAGGCGTGCTGCGCGAGCATTTCGTGCCGGCCGACATCGCGCGTTCGTATGCGGAGCATGGCGCCGCGTGCCTGTCGGTGCTGACCGACGAGCAGTTCTTCCAGGGCAGCGTCCGCTATCTCGAGGAAGCGCGCGCGGCCTGCTCGCTGCCGGTGCTGCGCAAGGACTTCATCGTCGACGCGTACCAGATCATCGAAGCACGCGCGATGGGCGCGGACGCGATCCTGCTGATCGCCGCCGCGCTCGACACCCCGCTGATGCAGGATCTCGAAGCGTATGCGCACTCGCTCGGTCTCGCGGTGCTGGTCGAAGTACACGACCGTAACGAGATGGAACAAGCACTGACGCTCAAGACGCCACTGCTCGGCATCAACAACCGCAACCTGCGCACGTTCGAGACGTCGATCCAGACGACGCTCGACATGCTCGACATGATTCCGGCCGACCGGATCGTCGTGACCGAATCGGGCATCCTGTCGCGCACCGACGTCGACACGATGCGTGCGGCGAACGTGAACACGTTCCTCGTCGGCGAAGCGTTCATGCGCGCCGACCAGCCGGGCGAAGAGCTCGCACGGATGTTCTTCTGATGGCGATCGAAAAGGAAATCAAGCTCGCGCTGCCGGCCGGCCAGGCCGACGCCGCGCGACGCTTCTTCGAGACGCTGACCGGCGAACCCGGTCACGACATCACGCTCGCGAACGTCTATTACGACACGCCCGATCTCGCACTGGCCCGCTCGAAGAGCGCGGTGCGCGTGCGCCGCGCGCCGCAAGGCTGGCTGCAGACGTTCAAGACGGTCGGCAGCGCGGAAGGCGGCCTGCATCGCCGCCACGAATGGGAGCTGCCGGTCGCCGGCGACGCGCTCGAGATCGACGCGCTCGTCGCGGCCTGCGACGTGCCGGAAGCCGCCGCCGCGCTGAATGACGCGGCGGGCGCGCTGCACGCGCTGTTCCGCACGGATTTTTCGCGTACGCTGTGGCGCATCGCAATCGGCGGCGCAACCGTCGAAGCCGCGGTGGACCTCGGCGAGATCGTCGTCCAGGCGGAACACGAAACGCGCCGCGAACCGATCAGCGAAATCGAACTCGAACTGATCGACGGCCCGGAAGCGGCGCTCGCAACGCTCGCCGCCGAATTGCAGCAAGCGCTGCCGGGCCTCGTTCCCGACAACATCAGCAAGGCGCAGCGCGGCTACCGGCTGCGCGCGCAATAACCCGCATCACGCATGGCAACCCGCAAGACTTCCCGCGCGCCGCAACAGGCGTCGCTGTTCGACGACCCCGTGCCGGAAACGGCACCGGCCGATATTCCGTCCCAGGCGCCCGAAGCGCCCGCGGCCGGACGCAAGCCCGCAAAGAAAGCTGCACCGGCTGCGGCCCCGACGGTACCGCAACCCGCGGCCGCCGACATTCCGCACCTCGCCGCGCAATTCGACGCGCTGCCGTCCGTCTGGCGCGACGTGCTGAAACCCTTCACCGACAGCGACGCCTATGCGCCGCTGTGCCGCTTCGTCGATGACGAGCGTGCGACCGGCAAGACGGTCTACCCGACCGACGTGTTCCGCGCGCTGCGCCTGACGAGCCCGGACGACGTGAAAGTCGTGATCCTCGGCCAGGACCCGTACCACGGCGACGATCGCGGCACGCCGCAGGCGCACGGGCTCGCGTTCTCGGTGCCGCCGGCCGTGCGCACCCCGCCGTCGCTACGCAACATCTTCAAGGAAATCGCCGCGAACTTCGGTCATGACACGCCGCGCCACGGCTGCCTCGACACCTGGGCGCGGCAGGGCGTGCTGCTGCTCAACACGGTGCTGACGGTCGAGCGCGGCGCAGCCGCGAGCCATGCGAAGCGCGGCTGGGAGCAATGCACGGACACGCTGATCCGCGAACTTGCCGGTCGCCATCGCGGGCTCGTCTTCATGCTTTGGGGTGCACACGCCCAAGCGAAACGCGCATTGTTCGACGCAAGCGCGCACTGCGTGCTCGAGGCGCCGCATCCGTCGCCGCTATCTGCGCACCGCGGCTTCCTCGGCTGCCGCCATTTCGCGCTCGCGAACGACTATCTGGTCGATGCGGGCCGCGAGCCGATCGACTGGCGCCTGCCGGAAGTGGCGGAAACGCTCGCATAACGGCCGCGCCGCCGATTCTTTCGGCCGCGCCAGCCTGCATGCAAAAACGCCGCGCCCCTTTCGGGACGCGGCGTTTTTTTATCGGGCGACGCAGCGAGCGCGGCGCACCCGCATCGACCTTACGCGGCGGCGATCGCTTCGCGTGCGCCGGCCAGTGCGGCGCTTTGCGCATCCGGGCCGAGGTTCAGGCCTTCCGCGAAGATGAAGCTCACGTCGGTCATGCCGACGAAGCCGAGGAACGTGCGCAGGTACGGGGTCTGGCTGTCGTTCGGCGTACCGGCGTACTTGCCGCCTCGGGCCGTCACCACGTGAACCTTCTTGCCCTTGATCAGGCCTTCCGGACCGTTCTCGGTGTAGCGGAACGTGACGCCTGCACGTGCGATCCAGTCGAAGTACGTCTTCAGTTGCGACGAGATGCCGAAGTTGTACATCGGCGCGCCGATCACGATGATGTCGGCAGCTTGCAGTTCGGCGATCAGTGCATCGCTCTTCGCGACGATCGCATTCTGTTCCGCGGTGCGGTTCTCGGCCGGCGTGAAGAACGCGCCCAGCACCGATTCGTCGAGGTGCGGCAGCGCATCGGCCAGCAGGTCACGAACCACGACCTTCGCGCCGGGGTTCGATTGTTGCAGCTTTGCCGTCAGTTCGTTGGCCAACAGCGTGGATTGCGCACCTTGCGAACGCGCGGCGGAATTGATTTGCAGAATGGTCGTCATGTCAGGCTCCGGTAGGGTTGCGCTTTGGTAGCGCGAGTGACGCCATTGTGCGTGGCCGCATGACCACGAAAAAGCGGGTTCAGGGCGACGGATTGTTGCAGCAGCAGAACAATCGTTGATCGCGCCCCGATACCCGCTTCGGTACGCTCAACCCTTCAGCCAGGCCTCCCGGGCCTTCGAGGCCGCAGCCGGCTTCGCGGCCGCCGTCAGCCGGTAGCGCGTGACTTCCGGGCCGTCGAGCTTCAGTTTCGCGGCGCGCAGCTCGTCGCGCCGGAACGCGTGAACCTCGACCTTGTCGCCCGGCCGGTAGCGTGCGAGCAGCGCGTCGAGATTGGTGCCCGTGACGCGCAGCCCGTCGACCGCGATCAGCGTGTCGCCCGCCGACAGCCCCGCGCGATGTGCGGCCCCGCCTTCATAGACGGCCGCAAACGTGCAGTCCGCGCCGCCGCGCAGGCGCGCCCCGATCGTCGGCTTCGCGGTCGCGCCGTTCGCGACATCGGGCGCGAGCGACACGCCGAACGGTGCAAGCAGTTCGGCGAGCGGCAGGTCGCGCGTGCCATGCACGGCATCGGCGAACAGGCGGCCGAGCGCAACGCCCGTCGCCTCTTCGATCAGCGCCTCGACTTCATCTTCCTCGACGCCCGCCTGCTTGCCGCGGTAGAAATCGCGGCCGTAGCGTTGCCACAGCAGGCGCATCACGTCGTCGAGCGACTTCTTGTTGCGTGTCTGCGCGCGGATCGCGAGATCAAAGGCGAGCGCGACGAGCGAACCCTTCGTGTAGTAGCTGACGATCGCGTTGGTCGCGTTCTCGTCCTGGCGGTAGTACTTGATCCACGCGTCGAACGAGCTTTCGGCGACGCTCTGCTTCAGGCGCCCCGTGCCGCGCAGCACGCCGCCGACCGTACGGCCGAGCGCCGCGAAATAGTCGTCCTGCGACATCAGCCCGCTGCGCACGAGCATCAGGTCGTCGTAATACGACGTGAAGCCTTCGAACAGCCACAGCAGCGACGTGTAGTTTTCCTTCGTCAGGTCGTACGGCACGAACGCCGCCGGCTTGATGCGCTTCACGTTCCACGTATGGAAGTACTCGTGGCTGCAGAGACCGAGATACGTGCGATAGCCTTCCGTCGTTTCGGGCCGCCCCTTCACCGGCAGGTCGGTGCGGTTGCAGATCAGCGCGGTCGACGCGCGATGCTCGAGGCCGCCGTAGCCGTCGCTGACCGCCAGCGTCATGAACACGTAGCGGTCCATCGGCGCCTTCTTCGACTTCGGCTCGAACAGCGCGATCTGCGCTTCGCACACGCGCTTCAGGTCGGTGCGCAGGCGTTCCATGTCGAGCTGTGTCACGCGCCCCGCGATCACGATGTCGTGCGGCACGCCGTGCGCGTCGAACGTCGCGAGCGCGAATTCGCCGATCGTCACCGGATGATCGGAGAGTTCGTCGTAGTTCGACGCGCGATAGGCGCCGAACCCGTAGCGCTTGGTGCCGCGCGCCTCGGGTAACGACGTGCCGACACGCCACGCGCGGAACGCCGAGCCGGCCGGCTTCGCGATGTCGACTTCACACGGCGCGTACTCGCGGCCGGCGACGCTCAGGAACACGGCCGTCGCATTGAAGAAGCCGCCCGATTCGTCGAGATACGCGGAGCGTACCGACAGGTCCCACGCATACACGTCGTAGCGCAGCGTCAGCGTGCCGTTCACGGGGGCGGCCTGCCACGTGTGCTTGTCGGTCTTCGCGATCCGCACCTTGCGGCCCGCGTCGTTGAACGCGCCGAGCGTCACGATGTTGCGCGCGAACTCGCGCACGAGATAGCTGCCCGGAATCCACACCGGCAGCGAGAAGCGCTGGCCTTCGGGATCGGGATCGGTGACTGTCACCGACACTTCGAACAGGTGCGCGGCAAGATCTTTCGGGACAATCGAATAGCGGATCGGCTGGGTCATCGTGGCAATCGGTCGAATACAGCAGCGAAAACGAAGAGAGGCGCCGGCAGATGCGGGCGCCCCTCGCTAGCCGGGCCATGCGGCCCGGCGTGTGGTCGGTTACTTGCTCGAGGCGAGCGCCTGGTTGAGCTGGTCGGCCGACACGGCGCCCGGCAGGCGGCGACCGTCCGGCAGGAAGATCGTCGGCGTGCCCGTGACATTCATCCCGCGGCCGAGCGCGAGGTTCTTGTCGAGCGCCGTGGTATCGCAGGTGCCGGCGCCGGACGGTGCGCGATGGTCGAGCATCCAGCTCTGCCACGTTTTCGCGCGGTCGGTCGCACACCAGATCGACTTCGACTTCGCGGTCGAATCCGGCGACAGCACCGGGTACAGGAACGTGTAGACGGTCACGTTGTCGACCGACTGCAGCGTCGTCTCGAGCTTCTTGCAGTACGGGCAGTTCGGATCGGAGAACACCGCGATCTTGCGGGCGCCGTTGCCCTTGACGACCTTGATCGCATTCGCGAACGGCAAGCTCGCGAAGTCGATCTTGTTGATTTCGGACAGGCGTGCGTCGGTCAGGTTCTTGTGCGTCCTGGCGTCGACGAGATCGCCGAGCAGCACGTAGTCGCCGGCCGCGTCGCTATAGATGATCTGCGAGCCGAGGTTCACTTCGTAAAGGCCCGCGACCGGCGATTTCGACACGCTCTTGATCGGTGCGTCGTTGCCGAGGCGGGCCTGCAGCGTCGCTTTCAGCTTGTCGGTGGTCTGGTCGGCCTGCGCGGTGCAGCCAAGCGTCGCCATCGTGACGGCCAGCGCCAGCGACGCGATGCGGATCGTTTTTTTCATCGAAATCTTCCTTCAGCTCAATCGGTGTGCACGGCACAGTGTACGCCGTAACGGAACCGTGTCCGACCGGCGACGCGGCCGAAGGTTCGATCAGCCGAGCGCGGCCGACACGAGCCAGCGCTTCACGAGCGGCTGCGCGCCGACGAAGGCCATGCCCGCGTTGCGCACGGCCTTCGCGACGGAGCCCGGCGCCGCGAACAGCCGCTGCAGCCCGTCGGTCGCGACCATCAGCGCGCGGATGTCCTCGCGGCGCGAACGCTCGTAGCGGCGCAGCAGCACCGTATCGCCGAGATTGCGGAAGCTTTCCTTGCCGGCGATCGCATCGGCGAGCGCCGCGACATCGCGCAGCCCGAGGTTCATCCCCTGCCCCGCGAGCGGGTGGATCAGGTGCGCGGCGTCGCCGACGAGCGCGACGCGGGGCGCGATCAGCTTGTCGACCGTCTGCAGCGCCAGCGGGAAGCCGGCGGCCGGCGTCACGCAGTCGAGCGTGCCGACCTGGCCGTGCGACACGCGCTCGACTTCGGCCGCGAGCTGCGCCGGATCGAGTGCGAGCAGTTCGTCCGCATGCGCGGTGTGCGCGGACCAGACGAGCGACACATGCCCGTCCGGCAGCGGCAGCAGCGCGACGATCTCGCCTTCGTGGAACCACTGGTAGGCCGTCTCGCGATGCGGCAGCGACGCCTTGAAGTTCGCGACAACGCCGGTTTGCCGGTAGTCGCGCCGCTCGATCTTGGCCCCCATTTGCGAGCGCACCCACGAATGCGCGCCATCGGCGCCAATGATGAGGTCCGCTTCCAGCACCTGCCCCGACGACAGCGTGAGCACGGCCGCGTCGTCGCGCACGTCGAAGCCCTGTGCGCGCGCATCGAACCACGTGAGGTTCGGCTGGAACCGCAGCGCGGCATCGAGCGACGCCTCGACCAGCGACGATTCGGCGATCCACGCGAGCTGCGGCACGGAAGCCTGGTACGCGGAGAAATGCAGTTCCGCGTGCGCATCGCCGTACACGCGCATGTCGTAGACCGGTGCGAGCCGGCTGTGATCGAGCGCCTGCCAGACCCGCAGCCGCTCGAGCAGCGCCTGCGAACTGGAGGACAGCGCGTAGACGCGCGTGTCGAATGCGAGATCGGCGGGGCGCGGCGTGGCCGGCTGGGCGAGCAAGGCTGTCTTGTAGCCGGACTGGGTCAGCGCGAGCGCGGCCGTCTTGCCGACGAGCCCGCCGCCGACCACGGCGACGTCGAAGGTGTGGTGGGCAGTCATGGCGGGCATTATAGCCGCGGGGCCAAACCCTTACGCGGCCGGACTTTGCGGGAAATCAGCAGAATCGCAGGCCGATGCGGCAGCGCGGCGGCCCGCCGCATCGGCCGTTCGGCGCCAGCCCGGAATCCGGGGCGTCGGCACGGTACAATAGCGTCTTTGACCGTCGGCCCGCCGCGCCCCAAGCGCCGGCCGCCCTTTTTTCCCGCGCCGCCGTGCCCTGTCCGGCCGCGCCGCCTTACCCGTCCGAAGGATTCCATGAGTCTCAAATGCGGCATCGTCGGCTTGCCCAACGTCGGCAAGTCCACCCTGTTCAATGCGCTGACCAAGGCCGGCATCGCCGCCGAGAACTACCCGTTCTGCACGATCGAGCCGAACGTCGGCATCGTCGAAGTGCCCGATACGCGCCTGAAGGCGCTCTCCGAGATCGTCAAGCCGGAGCGCGTCGTGCCGGCCGTCGTCGAATTCGTCGACATCGCGGGCCTCGTCGCGGGCGCGAGCAAGGGTGAAGGCCTCGGCAACCAGTTCCTCGCGAACATCCGCGAAACCGACGCGATCACGCACGTCGTGCGCTGCTTCGAGGACGAGAACGTCATTCACGTCGCCGGCAAGGTCAGCCCGATCGACGACATCGAAGTGATCAACACCGAACTCGCGCTCGCCGACCTCGGCACCGTCGAGAAGGCGCTCACGCGTTATTCGAAGGCTGCGAAGTCGGGCAACGACAAGGAAGCGGCGAAGCTCGTCGCGGTGCTCGAGAAGGTGCGCGCGCAACTCGACCAGGGCAAGGCCGTGCGCGGCCTCGCGCTGTCGGATGACGAAGAGGCGCTGCTCAAGCCGTTCTGCCTGATCACCGCGAAGCCGGCGATGTACGTCGCCAACGTGAAGGACGACGGGTTCGAGAACAACCCGCACCTCGACGCGGTCCGCAAGTACGCGGAAAGCGAGAACGCGCCGGTCGTGGCCGTTTGCGCGGCGATCGAGGCGGAAATCGCCGATCTCGACGACGCGGACAAGGAAGCGTTCCTCGCCGACATGGGCATGGAAGAGCCGGGCCTCGATCGCGTGATCCGTGCGGGCTTCAAGCTGCTCGGCCTGCAAACGTACTTCACCGCGGGCGTGAAGGAAGTGCGCGCGTGGACGATCCATATCGGCGACACGGCACCGCAGGCAGCCGGTGTGATCCACACCGACTTCGAGCGCGGCTTCATCCGCGCGCAGACGATCGCGTTCGACGACTATGTCACCTACAAGGGTGAACAGGGCGCGAAGGAAGCCGGCAAGATGCGCGCGGAAGGGAAGGAATATGTCGTGCACGACGGCGACGTGATGAACTTCCTGTTCAACGTCTAAGCGCCGAAGCGCTCGAGATATCCCCGAGAGGCTCGCATTTTGCGAGCCTTTTCTTTTTCGGAGGCGCGTGATCGCATCCATAAAGGGCAATCGCACGGATTGTGGTGGACTCGGTCGGCCGTGTGCATCCGTCGGGCCCCCGAATGCCTCGTCGATACTCAACGTGCCCGACAGCAAAAACAGGTCCGACGCACGAGCCTCCCTCAAGACCGCGACGCGCCCAGTCAGGCCCCACATGCAACTGGATGCTTTTCCAATTATTTGCACAATTTGCACCATTGAACCGGAATCCATTCCAATCAACGGGAACTCGACCGCCGCCCGGCAATCAGGCGCGTCCGGCGCTCAAATCACAACCTATACAGGAAAACTCATTCTTCTTATAATCAGCCGTCGAAATCAACTCATGCCGCTGACACTTCGGCATGCATGACTCGCACAGCATCCGCGCCCGGCTTCCAATAGCGGCCCGCGCTGAAGTATTTCGCGCATCCACGTGCAAATCTTTTGCGTCGAGTTGATGTAGCGCATTGAAAGTGCAGGCAATCCGTTCCCGATTGCAGCGAGCGGCAATAAAAACGACGTAACAACAATCGCGAGGGCGTCTGAAATCGCCAAACAAAACCGAAACGGTTGAAAAAAAGAAGGCGATACAATCCTGTAGTCGGAGAATTTCCATTCGTCCGTGTCGTAGACTATGCCGGCGCCATGCTTGCCGAGTTGGTACCGACATGATGTCCGAATGCGAAAACCCTGAACATCGCTACAACTTTCTACGATTCGCATCATGCTTAACTGGCAAGAAGATCTTCTCGAATTGCTCGGAGGCTCGCAGTCTATTGACGAGATCTTGCGAAAAGTGGAGAAAGCAACCAAGGAGCTCGGTTTCGAGTATTGCGCCTATGGCATGAAACAGCCGCTTCCGCTGACTCAGCCAAAGATAATCACGATCAGCAATTATCCCAAGGCCTGGCAGGACCATTACAAGGAAAAGGGCTATATCGCCATCGACCCCACCATCAAGGCTTGCCGCCAAAGCGGCCGCCCCGTGATCTGGAGTGACGAATTGTTCCAGTCGGCGCCAGCCATGTGGGAAGAGGCCCAAGCGCACGATCTTCGCGTGGGCTGGGCGCAGGTCGTCATGGACAAGTCGGGGACAGGAGGTATGCTGACCTTGGCACGCTCCCGAGAACCGCTCACGGCCGCGGAGCTGGAAGCGAACGATACAAAGCGGCGGTGGCTAGCCCACATCACCCACCTTGTCATGTCGACGTCCGTCCTCAACCAGACCGCAAGCGCGACGGCAAACCTGACTGAACGCGAGATCGAGGTGCTGCGCTGGGCCGCGGACGGCAAAACGTCCGCCGACATTTCGGCCATCCTCACGATCTCGGACAATACAGTCAACTTCCATATCAAGAACGCCGTGGCGAAGCTCGGCGCCGCCAACAAGACCGCCGCCGTCGTGAAGGCGGCGTTGCTCGGCTACCTGTGTTGACCGACGCACCGCATTCGCATTGATCGTCCGCCGTCAACGATAGCGCTGCTCGATGGCCCGTGCCACGGTTTGCTGCCAGCCCAGCGCATCGACGACGGTCCCCAGCACGACCAGATTCTTCTTCCACGAATACGCGTCGCCCCCCGCCTCCAGCAGGCAGATGTTCGAGCGAGGACAGCCGCTTCGGCTCCACTCCCCTTGCCCGACCTGCACGCCCAACTCGATATCCCACCCGAGGCTGATCCTGGTGTTCGCCACCTCGCCGATCCATTCGGTGTAGCCGGTCCACACGCCGGACTCTCCACGAGCACTGTCATTGATGTCCTCGTCCAATCCCGACATCAAGTGGGTCAGCTGGACGGACAAGAGCCTCTCTATCGTCAATCCGATACGACCATCGTCGGTAAACCGAAAATCATGCTCCACGATCTTTGATCCTTCCAATCGAAGTTGCTGTCGCGGGGAGACCATGGCCTCCCCGCCGACTCACCTCAAAACCGACCCCGAAGGTTTCAGGTCGCGCCGCCATCCACCGTCAAGGTTTGACCGGTCACCCAGCCGCCCTGCTCACCCACCAGAAAAGCCACGACATCGGCGACATCCTGAGGCGTCCCGAGCCGCTTGAACGGCGAGGCGGCAGCCATTGCCGCCTGCCGCTCCGGGGGCGCTTTCGAAAACATGCCGGGAACGACCGGCCCCAGGCGGACATTATTGACCGTGACACCGCGCGTCCCCAGTTCTTTCGACAAGACCCGGCCAAACGCTTCAAGCGCGGCCTTGGATGCGGAGTACAGTGCGGACCCCGCGATCGGCGCCCCCACGATGGTCGACGAAGTATTGACGATCCGGCCACCGTCACGCAGGTGCATTGCAGCCTGCTGCAACACCATCAGCGCCCCCCGCACGTTGACGTCGAACAATCGATCATAATCGCTCGCCGCCAGCGTTGCGATCGGGCCCGTGCCTACGACGCCCGCATTGTTGAACACCACATCCACGCCGCCGAAGCGCTCCCGCGCCACGCCAAACAGCTGACTCGCGCCGGACTCGGCGGCAAGATCCGCCTTGACGGCAACGGCGGCACCGCCCCGTGCCTCGATCGCCGAACACACGGAATGCGCAACATCCTCGCCGTGGTGATAGCCGATCACCACCGCGAAACCCTCCGCGGACAGTCGCAGGGCCACCTCTCGTCCAATACCGCCGGAAGCTCCGGTCACGATCGCGACACGTTGGGCTGATCGATTATTTTCCATACTCATTCTCTCCAATCTAGGTAAGCAAGCTTGTTTCGAGGTCGACGTGGTCTGACTCGCGTTTCATTTGACGGCCGGCATCACTCCGGCCGGCACGACGGGGAGCTCGACAGGGCGCACCGTCGTCAGGGGCAGCTTGCGGACCCACAAAGCGCCGGCGGTTCCAAGCAGCGCGACCAGTGCCATCGTCAGGAACACCGCGCCTTTCAGCGCGCTGTAGAGCGGGCCGGAAAGAAGCACGAACGCCCCCATGCCGATGCCCATAATGAAGGCCGAATACAGCCCCTGGCCGGATGCCGACAACGACGGATGCACCCGTTCGGTAATGATCTTCATCGCAGCCATGTGGGAAGCGCCGAACGTCAGCGCCTGCAGCACCTGAGCCGCCATCAGCAAGGGCACGTTCGCGCTCATGCCGATACATGTCCAGCGCAGGGCGGCGGCCAGCCCGCCCAGGACGATCACGTTGACGGGACCGAGACGGCTCACCAGCGAACGCCCGAACGCGAAGAATGCGATCTCCACAGCGAGGCTCCACCCCCAGAGCACACCGATCATCGAATCGGACAGGCCCTGCTGCTGCCAGTAAAGCGAGCCAAACGTGTAATACGCAGCATGGCTGCCCTGGATCAGCAGCGTCGACGCAAGGAACAGGACGAACCATTTACTGGCGAAGAACGGCGCGGAACTGACCTTGCCGGCTCGCTCGACCACCACGCGCTCTCGCGGCAGCAGGCATGCGGCAACGAAGACCATCGCCGCCGCACCGACGATGAACCACAACAGCGAGCCGCCGCCGAACATGTTCATCACCTTGCCCGCTGCGACCACGACAAGCATGAAGCCGACCGAACCCCACAGCCGAATCTTGCCGTAATCGAGGCCGTGAGCACGCGCCTGCATCGTCGCAATGCTCTCGCACAGGGACATGATCGGAGACCAGCAGGCAAACGCAAACGTCGTCAGCAGGAAGATGGTGACGAAGCGATCCGTTTGCGTAAACATCACGCACCCGGCCAGCAGACCGAATGCCAGCAGGATGATGGCTTCGCGCTTGCGACCATTACGGTCGACGATGCCCGAGACCACCGGCGTGAACACGATCTTCAGCGCGAACGCCAGCGCGGTCAGCGTCGCGATCCCGGAGGGCGAAATGCCCTTCGAATTCAGCCACACCGGCCAGAACGGCATGTGGATCCCGATGAAGGAAAACATGCAGAAGTACATGAGCCCCAGGCGAAGCTTCATGAATCGATCCATTTTGTGTCTCTCCAATTAATTGAGAACGGCAGAGCAGAACGGTTCCTCGTCACGCGGCGCTTGCTGGTCGCGCACCGGCGCGTCCGGCAACAGCCGCTCGGCCAGCCAGTCCGTCAGGTCCACGCTGTACTGCCCGATGTGGTTCAGACAGACGTGTGCCGCGCGCGGGTAGATCACGGCCCGATGCCGGCCGGCCCATGCCTGCTCGAGCAGTTCAATGCCCGACACGGGGAAGATGTCGTCCAGCGCACCGTGAATCGAAAGCACGTCGGTCTCGCAACGCCGCGACAAATCCAGCCGTAGCGCGTCGAAACGCGCCTGCATCGCCTCGACGTCGTCCGGCATGAATGCGTATTCGAAGTCCTCCTTCAGCCGGCGCGGCAAGGTGGCGTAGGGCGCGAGACATGGGCCGCCCGACAGGTTCACCACGCCGCGGAACAGATGCCCCGCATGCTGCGCCACGCGAAGAGCCAGATAACCGCCGAAGCTCACGCCGAAGAAGCCCAACCGTTCGCAATCGACGGCATTCCCGGCGCGCAGCGCACGCACCAGTTCCGGCACGATCAGTTCGACGCGCGGATCCAGTGGCGTGCGGCCGACCTGCCGCCCCTGTCCTGGTCCTTCGAACAGCAACGCCGCCATCCCGCGCTCGAGAAACTGCTCGGCGAACGCGAACGGCTCGAGCTCGGTGACCGAATCCAGCCCGTTCGACAGGATCACGCACGGCGGACGCGGACCATACCGGCGATTGCCGGTCGGCAACAGCAGGTAATACGGAATCTCGACGCCCTGCCAGCGCACCACGCCCATCGATACGTCGAGATCGCTGTCCTTCAGCGACTCGAGAAAGCAGTCCCGGACACGCTCACGCAGCCGCGTCTTGCGCTCCCGGTCGGAGAAATACATGAACTCGGCCCAGTGGAAGCTCGCCGCGGCGGTGCGATAGCAACGCGCCCGGCCCGGCCCGGGATGCACCCGCTTCGCCTGCTCGACGCACGCGATGCCGTGACGCTCCCACCTGATCATCCATTCGTCCCAGAACGCGCCCGACGCGAGGTCGGTGCAGCCGGTCGGGAAATCGTGCAGCGCCTGCACGATGTCCCCCCATTGCAGTTGCGGACCACGAGCCGTATGCAGGAACATCATGCGCGGCATGAAGTATTGGCACGCCTCGTACACGCCTCCCGGCAGTCTCAGCGATCCGCTCATGCCGCCTCCATTACCGCGCGCTGCAGCCACGCGCCGCAGGCGTCGACGGCGGCCTGGCTGTTGCGGGCAATCAGCGCACTGATCCGCGCCTTGTTCTCGCGCAGGTCTGCGCTCCCGAATGCCTGCCGCGCCATGTCTTCGTCGATGCGAATCCGATGGGCTGAAATCACTTCGCAACCAGCCGCGGAGGCCACGACCCGCCATTCGCCTTCATGTGCGCGCAGCAGCGCCGGCGGCTCGGGCTGGAAGTAACGAATCGACAACGCGTTGGCGTCGCAGCGGCGAATGCTGCGGAAACGCTCACCGCCCCGCTCCGCGGCGATCGTGAGCAGGAATTCCTGGTTGACGGTGTCGTCGTGCAGGATGTCGATGCGTTCGCAATGCGGAAGCACGTCCGGCCATGACGCGACATCGGCCAGGACTTCGTAGACCTTGTCCGGCGGGAACGGCAGCGAATGGCGGGTTTCGAACGACGCGCAGTCCGCGCGCTGCCGCTCGACGAAAGAGCGGATCGCCCCCATCTCGCTTTCGCCATTGCGGCAAGTGAATTCGCGGATGAAATCGACAGCCGCCGCCACGTCGGCTATATCCGGCCGGATGCCGGTGACGTCAGCCTTGACCAGAAAGTCACGCGTGACGTGCAGGACGCAGCGGCGATCCGACAGCGGCACCACCCGCCATTGACCACCCATGCGCTCCAGCAACGGCATCGGCACGCGCAGGTGAAAATCTATTCTGAAGATCTCGGGACGGTACGTCCGATGCGTTTCCCACGACACCGGCAGGCCGCCCTGGATGGCGTCGATGCGGACGACTTCCGCGTCATGCTCGCGCGACACCACGGTCGCGGACGTGCACGCGTCGATGATCAGCGGCCAGTTGCCGACATCCTTCAGCGCGTCGTAGACGTTTTGCGCCGGTGCGTCGCAAACGATCGCATGCATCGTCGAGAACGCCCGCGACGGCTCACGCGGCAGGTCAGGCTGCTCGGTTGCGGCTTTGATGCTGCGCAACTCGCGCAGGGAATTCGAGCGAATCGCCCGCCGCACGAATGCTTCCGCCGCGGCGTTATCGTCCACGCCATCGACCACGCCGGCGACCGGGTCCGCCAGCGTGAACACATGCTCCAGCACCAGCAGGCTCTGCTGTTGGTTGACCACGATCACGCGCCAGCTGGTCGCCATGTCCCGCACCAGCGCCATCGGCTTCACCGATTCGACGTCGATGCCATACACGTCGGGCAGGAACGTCCGCCGTGACTCCCACTCCATTTCCAGGCCATTGACCGTCGCACACACCCGGATGTGCTCGCCACCTTCGTCTTTCCGCAAGTGCGTCACCGCCCGGCATGGCTCGAACAGCTCGGGCCAGCGCGCCGAATCACGAATGATGCCGAACACACGCTCCGGCGCCGCATTGCACACGATCGAACTGGATTCAGACAGTTGCATGGTTCATTTCCGCCATTTGAATTGTGATCAGCGACGCCTCGACCAACGCGCCCGCCACCGCACGGCGCACGATCTTGTCGTTTGCATTCCTGGGAAACGGTGCCGCGCTCACGAACAGGAAGGACGGCCATTTTTCTTCACTGAGCGTTTGCCGCAACCTCGACCTGATCCGCGCCAGCAGCGCGTCCGGGGTGTCAGCAGCCGAGTTCGGGTAGATGCAGGCGACCGGATGCTCGCCGAACCCGCCACACGCCGGCCAACCGGCCAGGACCACCTCGCCGATACCAGGCACCGCGGCCAGCACGCCCTCCACCTCCTCCGGGTAGATCCGGTGGCCGTTCGGCGTCAGCAGGCTCTCGCTGATACGCCCCTTGAGCACCCATTCGCCGTCCGGGCCGATACATGCGTAGTCGCCCGTCGGAAACCACTCTGGGAGCGGCTCGACGCCGCTCAGCCCTGCGTCGAAGTAACCGGCCATCAGGCCGTCGCCTCGCAGGACGACCTCACCTTCCGCACCGGGTGTCGGCGGCACGGGCGCGGCTGCCCCGTCGCGCAGCGCAACTTCGAGCGTGTCGTCGGGCCGGCCGACGCAGTGGAGCTGCCGCTGTGGCAGGCCCATCCGATGGTCGCTCTCCGTCAGCCAGCAGAACGGCCCGAAGGTCTCGCTCAGGCCGTATCCCTGCACCCAGTCGCAGCCGATGCGGCGCCTCGCCTCTTCCAGCACGGACAGCGGAAGCGGCGCCGCGCCATACGCCATCACCTGCATCTGCTCCAGACGCACGTCGTCCCGCACCATCGCGTTCAGGAATCGCTGCAGCGTGACGGGACGCAGCATCGCGTGCGTGATGCCGAGCCGCGCCATCTGAGCCGGCCACCGGGAGACATCGCGGCCCTCCGGATAGAACAGGCTGGCGCCATGCAGTACGCTGCCGAACGAAAAAATGATTCCCGTCGTGTTGTTCATCAGCCCGGACTGGAAGATCCGGCTGTCCGCTCGAAACGAGAGGCGCCGCGTCACGCTCGCGATTCGCCTGCAGATCAGTGCCTCGGAGATACTGATCGCCTTCGGGCGAGCTGTCGTTCCGCTGCTGAACAGCATGAGGAAATGCTCGACGGGGTCAGGCGCGGCAACGACCAGCGAGTCGTGCCGCGCCGCGCGCGCCGATGCCGGATCGACACGGCTGCGCAGACTCGCAATACCTCGCGCCTGCAATGCGTCGGCCGCGACCGGGTCGGACTTGACGTACAGCACGTGATCCGGCCGCACCAGTCCGTGCAGGTCCTGCCACTCCTGGACTGCAGTGTCCGCGAGGTTGTACGGCATGACCACCTGCAGGCCGAGCGCGCTGGCCGCCGCCAGGGCGAACAGCGCCTGTTCGTCATGGTCGGCAATCAGCAGGATCCGCTGCCCCGAGGCAATGCCTGCTCCCTGCCACCGACGAATCGTCAGCGCGACGGCGCCACGGAGATCGTCGGACGCATAGACTCCGCCTTTGCCCGTCAGCATCGCCTTGCCGCGTTCGCCTCGAGCGGACGCAATCAGTGAAATCAACTTCATTAGCGATCCTATTTAGTTGGCTCCGCATTCAGGTTCGTGCGGAGCCGCCGTGATCAGGCGACCGGCTGCGCCGCGTACGCGCGCGCGGCGGTAACGCGTGCGCCATCGGGTTCCGACAGCATCTGCGCCACGAAGGCCGCAATATCGCAACCGGTCTCCCAACTCCGCCGATGCGACTTGTCGATCGAGATCGAGAACCGTTTCTCGATGAGCTGCGCGAAGTCCGTCAACTCGGTCGAATCCATGTCGTACTCGAGATCCAGATCCGCCGACATGTCCACATCGCTCGCCTGCAGCCCCAGATAACCGGCGATCATTTCCTGGATCACTTTCGTCACGTCTGCATTCATTTTTTTTCCTTTCATCTTGATGGTGGTCACGCCCTCAGCACTGCACCAGCCCTAGCGTGCCGATGCCGCCGCGAGGGCTCATGCGCTGGATGATCGCTGCCGAGCAGCCGGCGTCCGGGCGATCGCCGGATTCGTAAAGCGACGCAGTCAGCGTGCCGCTTTGCAGGTGACGCGCCGCCAGGACGGCCTCGAATACGCCGGACAGCGCGAACATGTGGCCGTAAGCCGGCTTGCTGTTCACGACAGTGACGGTCGGGGCCATGTCGCCGACGACATGGCGGACCCATTCCGACTCCTTCGCCAGCATGCCGTCGCGCACCAGGAGCGCCGGATTCCCGGCATCGCCGGCCGCTTGCTTCAGCGCGTCGTACATGACACGCGGGATCAGCGACTCGGACGGACAGAAACCGTCCGCCGCGCCGCTGACTTCGCAATAGACCCGGGCGCCGCGGGCAAGCGCATGTTCCCGTTCCTCCAGCATCAGGAACGCGGCCCCCTCGGCGAGGTCGGTGCGCACCTCCTCGCCAAGAACTGCGCCACGCGCGCTCGCCGGGCTGCTCGGGTGGCCGAGTACCGCGCGAACGTAGGGCGTGTTCAGCCCTTCCGCCGCCCCGCACAGCGCCGCCTTGACGCGCCCGCTCTGCAACGCGGCGATGCCATTGCCGATGGCCTGCAGGCCCGCGACGTTGCGCGCGGAAAAGGTCTTGGACAACCCCTTGATTCCGTGCTCGAGCGAGATCTGGCCCTGCAGGGCAGCGGGAAACCACGCGGTGGCGACGTACGGACTCATTTCCTTCACACCGCCGACGTGCAGCCCGCGGACCTGCGGCTCGATGTATCCCCAGCCACCCAGGCAATTGCCGACGAACACGCCGACACTCGCCTTGTCGATCCGGCCGGCCGCTACGGCGCTGTCCTCGAGGCACTGCCCCGCCGCGCTCAGGCCATAGACGACGAACGGGTCGATCTTGCGCTTCAGCCTGGGCGGAACGAAACGCGAGGAATCGAAATCCTCGAATGAGCGGAGCCGGGTTCCATTCGCCAGTGGAACCGACAGAGCGGAGCCTTGCCCGAGCCGCCCGGTGCTCAGCGCGTCAACGCCGCCATGCGGACTGACCAGGCCGAGCCCGGTAACCACGATTCGTTTTCTTGCAGACATGGCTCAGATCGCCCTCAGAACAATGACGCTATGGATTCCAGAAAAACCGCTCGACAGCTTCAGCGCGACGCGAAGCCGCGAGTCCCTCGCCTGATTGCCCACGTAGTCGAGGTCGCACTCCGGATCCGGCCGGCGATAGTTGATCGTCGGATGGATCTTCTGATGCCGCATTTCCAGGCATAGCGCGACCGTCTCGACAGCGTTGGCCGCGGCCAGGCTGTGCCCCGTCATCGCCTTCAGCGAATTGACCGGAATGCCGTAGGCCCGCGCGTTGAACACCGACTTGATCGCGTTGGTCTCGTTGATGTCGTTCTGCGGTGTCGAGCTGCCATGAGCGCTGATGTGATCGACGTCGTCCGGCTGGCATCCGGAATCGTCCAGCGCCTGTCGAATACAGCACGCCAGTTCGGCGCCGTCCGGCGCCAGATCGGTCATGTGATAGGTGTTGTTCACCGACGCATAGCCGGCCAGCTCCGCATAGATGTGCGCCCCGCGCCGCATCGCGTGCTCGTACGACTCCAGCACGAACACGCCACTACCTTCCGCAATCACGAACCCGTCGCGTTCCACCGTATATGGGCACGATGCTTCCGACGCCGGAACGGTGCGGCTGGACAGCGCACCCAGCGCTTCGAACGAGCCAATCGACAGAGGACATAGCGGCGCCTCGCTCGCGCCGGCAATCATGACGTCCGCAGTGCCGGAACGAATCTGATCCAGTGCGTAACCCAATGCGTCCAGTCCGGCGGTGCAGCCCGTCGACAGGTTCGACACCGAACCCGCCACACCGTATTTCGTTGCGATGGCGGTCGCGGCCAGACCAAAGTCGAACGAATCATAGAACCCGTCCCGCACCCTGTCGGGCGCCACGTCGGCCTCGCCCGATCCGGTCAGCGTCTTCAGGTTTTCCTCCATCGAGGCCGCGTCCGCGATCGCGGAGGAAATGGACACACCGACGCGCAACGGGTCATGTCCGGACACATCGATGCCAGCATCCTCGACTGCCATCCGGGCGGCGGCCAGCGCGAACTGGACGTAGCGGCTATGGCCGGCTTCCGAGGCGGACTCGTCGGGCCGGAAATCGGTCACCTGGCCGCTGGCCGCACTCTTGAAACCGAACGCCGCGCCCCACCCGTAGGGCTTGATGCCGCTCACGCCCTGCAACGTGTTGTTCCAGAATTCCTCGACGCCGATACCGTTCGGTGCGACGACCCCAAGGCCTGTAATGACGACTCTTCGGCTCATCGCGCGCTCCCGGTGTTGTCATGCGCACCATCGGCAAGTGCGTCCAGGAGGTCGCCCTGCAACGCGCCACGAGCAGCCGCCGACAGGTCGAAACTTTCGTCGAACACGCGCTCCTCCACCATCAGGCGACCGATCATCTCGAAATCTCGTGCCGAGAGTTCGAAATGTCCGAACCGGAACTTGTAGCCCCAGTTCTGCTTGCCCGCCGTCAGATCCAGACGATCGAGCAACGGATGTATCGAGATCTCGCGGCATGGCAGGTACGCGATGTCGCGCCGATACGGAATGAAATCGGGCGCCATCTGAAACTGGTACGTGTCCTCGCCGGTCACGCGTCCGATCGCCGTGAATTTCTGGCATTTCTCGGTTCCCTTGAACTCGAGAACGGGCGAATAAAACACGATGCCGTCGCCCACGGACATCCGGGCCAGCGGCCCCTTCTTGCCGTGGCAGACCTGACAGAATCCCCCGGCTTCGCCGCGCTTGATATGCTCGCGAGACACCACACCGCACCAAAATTTGCTCATACCGTCCCCATCCAGGCTTGGTTCATCCCTCCCGCTCCTGCGGAGCGGGAGGCGGACAAAACGTGTCAGGCCTCGCTGACAAGCGCCAGAATGTTGTGCACGGCTTCCGGCAGACCCTTTTGCATGTGCGGCCAGATTTCGGCGGAAAAGAAGCCCGCGGCATCCGCGTTGATTTCCGCACGGACTTCGTGCGTCAGGTGGATTTGCTCGCCGGCCTTTTCGACCCGGTGGAAATTGCGGATCACGCCGAACGGCAGCACCGCTTCGTCGGAGAATTCTTCGCCGGCCGTGACGGTTTTCAGTTCGACTTCGATCGGCTCACCGCCTTGCGGGGTCAGCGAAAAAACCGTGCCGGCCTTGAAGTTGTTCCGGATTTCCGCTTGCGCGATGCCGCTGTCCCATTTGCTCCAGTTATTGACGTCCGCCCAGATGCTCCAGACATCGTGCACGTTCGCCTTCGACGTCGCGGTATAGGACGAAACGAAATTGACCTTAGACATTTGCATACTCCTTCTCAGAATTAACAGTTTCAATTTCGGCCGAATCAAAGAACACCTGATCCTTTTCTCCGAGCCAATAAGCACGCGGGTGTGCACCCACTTCGACCATCACGCCGTTCAGGGACCAGTTCGGTTCGTTCAGTGAACCGGTATCGCCCCAGAACGCAGGATTGAAGAATTCAAGAATCACGTTGGTATGCCAGATGAGTCCCAGCTTCGTCAGCGTCATCTTGTCCGCGGAGATTTCGATCAACCCCTTCTTCAGCAGCCGTTCGATTTCTTCCGAAAAATCTTCGAGCAGGCTCGTCCCAAACTTGCTCTCGTAATACTTGAACTCGATTTCAAAATAAAGCAGTGCGAAAACGATGTAGCGTTCGCGCTGCACACGCGGCGACATATGCGATGTCACGGTGCTGATCAGGAATTCACCGCGATTGACCGTCTCGACATATTTTTCGACGTCGGTTTCGGTTCCCAGGCGATAGCCGTCGAAATAGCTGTACGAACCCGGCCCGACCGCCAGCGTGTCCACATAAACTTTCCAGTTCCAGTGGTTGTACATGTTCTCGTAGCCCGGCTTGCAGAAATGGTCGACCATGTACATGCGATAACCGTGCTGCTCCGCGATTTGCAGGGCCTCCCGGTACATCGCCTTCACCATCGGGGTTTCCGGATCTTCCGGCCGCTTGACCTTGCCGTTCTGGATCAGGCGACTTTGCGGCGTGGCATCGTGGATCCGGTACAGGTAGATCGTGAAATGCGGAACATCCAGCTCCGTCAGCATTTCCAGATCCTTTTTCCAGATCTCCATGGTGTGGCCGGGCATGTTGAACATGAAATCCAGCTGGATATTGCGCAGGCCGCGCTTCTGAAAGCCCCGAATCACCCGGATACTGTCGTCGGCCGCGTGCGGCGAACCCACGACCGAGAGAATCTCCTGCTGGAACGACTGCACGCCCAGACTGATGCGATTGATCTTCGACGACGCAACGTAATCCATCTTCTCGTCGTCGAAGTCGCGTGCATTGCCTTCAAGCGTGAAGCCGCACGCTTCCGCGATATTGAAATGCTCGTAGACGGTATCGACGATGCGCTTGAGGTTCGCGGTCTTGAGAATGCTGCCCGTACCGCCGCCGATGTAGATATCGCGGACGACGCCCGTTTTCCACTTGTTGAAGCCGGACCAGTGGATCAGGTCCTTGACCAGCGCGTCGACGTACGCGTCCTCGCGGTTACGCTTGTCGTTCTCCGGCAGCAGGCTCGCGAAATACGGGCACGACTTGCAGCGCGTTCGACAAAACGGAATCCCGATATACAGAACAAAATCATCGCCCTTCTGCTCCATATCGATCAGCTTCAGGAAATCGTCACCATCCTGATTCCGGTACATCCCCGGGGGATAAAGAATGAACGGGAGGTAGCATTTCTTCGGATACGGAACGCGCTCCAAGCCTGCAATCTCTGACATAACAGCCCTCTCTGTGGTTTTGATCTTTCTCAATATCCAATCAAATCTTCAAAGCAAAGCCACAACCCTGCTCCATGCGGCATCGGCCTTTTCCAACTTGATCGGGAAGCAGCACACCTTGAACCCGGTCCTGACGGGCAGATTTTCGAGATACCCCAGTCTTTCGATCTGGATATATTCGCAGTCGCGGCCATAGAAGTGCGACGGCCATAACCGCCCCTGGTCCCCGGTCTGCTTGTATGCATCGATCATTTCGCAAAATGGAGCATCGAAACTGAATGCATCGGTTCCGATTATTTTCACGCCTGCCCCGGTCAGATATTCCAGCGCCGATTTATCGATCCCGCGGTACTCGGTAAAGTATTTCCGGCTGCCGATATTTCTGAATGCCCCGGTATTGATCAGGACAATATCCCGCTCCTTCAGGACGTGACCGACCTCGATCAACTTTTCCCTCACGGCATTACCATCGATCACCCCGGAGTCATGACTGAAATCAAGCAGCACCCCGTCGGAAAAACACCACTCCAGAGGAATCTCCGTAACGGTTTTCGGCCGTTCCGCGCCTTTGCGCCAACCGTAGTGATAAGGCGCATCGAGATGCGTGCCGGTATGCGTCGTCAACGTGTAAGTCATCAACGACAGCCCCATTTCGTCCGGAAAGTCCTTGTGATCGATGAAGTACTTCCGCGGCTTGAGCAGCTTGCACACCAGTTTCTCGAACCACCCCTTCGCCTTGAAGTGCAGGTAACTCGCGCCCAGTACGTCTGCCCCCTCTCGATGCGAGAGCACTTTCCGGCCGATCGCTTCCGGCTCCCAGAACGTCTCATCGATGCTGACGCTCAGATCAATAATTCTCGGCATTGGATGTCTCATGCAAAATCGTCGAAAAAGGCACCTGGATCACCGAATCGACGCGCACGCGATTCCTTTGGGAAATCGCGCAAACGAATTCCTGCCCATAAATCACGGCATCGTTGCCCGCACGGCTCGCGACGAAGCGCGTCATCTGCCGATCCCGATCGACCAGCAGCGCATGAAGCGGGATGCCGCTCAACTTGCCGTAGGCCTCCGTCCGGCACCAGGAGCCGAACGCTTGCTTCCGCAGCCATTCCTCGTGGCCGCTGTAGCCGTCCCAGGTCGGGAAGCCCGGAAAGAACCGGGTGCACAACGCAACCATGTCGATCGGCCGATCCACCGCCTCCACATCGAGCCCCAGCGGGCACCGCGAAATGCCTACGGCACAGATGCCACCCGACGCCGCGTAACTGAAGTACAGCGGTTGCCGCCCGCGCCGACTCAGCAAATACGGCCTGCCGCTGGCGCCCTCCATCCGGATGCTGTGATGCGGCGCGTACTGGCGCAGCACGTACTCGCGGACATGACGGCGGAATGCGAATAGCCGCCGCCTGCGAGACAGCCGGATCTTCCCGTAGCGAGCCCGGTCGTCGTCCCGGATCAGAATCGGCTCGCAAACGGGATCGGCATCCGACAGCGTCACGATCCAGACCTCGGCGCCTCGTGGAATGGCCCTCGACATGTTCTGGCGCTCCCGATCCGCAGGCTCAGTAGTTCCCAAGCCCGCCGCACACATTCAGCGCCTGGGCTGTCACACCCGCCGCCTGCGGCGAAACCAGATACGACACCATCGCGGCCACCTCCGCAGGCTCGATGTAGCGCCCGATCGGCACCCGATCCTCGATGCGCCGGCGGGTTTCCTGCTCGCTGGTGCCCCAGATGTGCGCGTAGTGATCGCGGACGCGTTGCGCCATGTCGGTCTCCACGAACCCGGGGCAAACCGCATTGACGGTGATGCCCGACTTGTTGCGCGCCAGTTCCAGGCCGAGCGCCTTCGTGAACCCGACCATCCCGTGCTTGGACGCGCTGTACGGCGCGCCATGCAAGACACCTTGCTTGCCACCGGTGGACGCGATGTTGACGATGCGGCCGCCTGCAGGGATCAAGTCAAGCCGGAGCGCATCGCGGGTCACGTAGAACTGGCCGTTCAGATTCGTGTTGATCACGTTCTGCCACAGCGAATCGGTGACTTCCGCCGTCAGCCCCCCTCCGGAAATGCCGGCGCCGTTCACCAGCACGTCGATCCGGTTCCCCTCCGCCGCCAACGCCTCCAGCATGTCGCGCACCTGTGCCGGCTCGCTCACGTCACATACGGCGACGCGGACCTCGACTTCCGGGTAGGCGATCTTCAAGTCGGTGCTCAGGCGTTCGAGCGCGTCGGCACTTCTGGCCACCACGAACAGATTGCGTCCCTGCGCGGCCAGCGTCCTGGCAATCTCGCGACCGATTCCACCGGTCGCGCCGGTAACCAATGCATACGTTTTCATGTTCAATTCATCTCCGATCTTGATGCATGTCCGGGTCACGCCAGAGCGGCGTGCATTCCCGATGGCGTCACGCCTCGACGCAGATTCACCTCGATGCGGTTCGCCAGCTCCGCTTCGCTCGCACGCGCCTCTTCACAGTCGATCCAGCACGCGAACAGCGCGTAGTCGTTCACCACCATCGGCGGCCCCAACCGGTGGGCGTGCGTTCCCGAACGGCGCAGCAGACGCTCGACACCGAGCGGCGACACGGTGACGAGCGCACGTGCGCCCAGCCTGGCCGCGCAGCAAATCGACGCACGAATCAGTTCGATGGCCTCGGCACTCGACATCTGGGTCAGCGCCCCTCGGCGTTCGGCGCCGAAGTCCATCACCGCGAACCGGGACAGTTCCCAGATGCCGGGATCGCAGGGCTTCGGCATCCCGTTGAGCAGCTGCGGAAAGACGTCGCCGAGCAGGTAGGGCCGGGAGGTGTCCAGCAGGCGGGCAATGCCGACCAGTTCGCCCTGATCGTCGAGCGCCAGCACATAGACCGTGTCCTCGCGATCGAACTGGTCTTTCTCCACGCCGCGTTCGCACGCGAGATCCCAGCCAAGTACTTCAACAAACACCTTGTAGCGGTACTCAAACATCTTTGCGGTCATACGTTCGCCAAGCGTCGTCGTGGTGCCCGTGATGATTTGCATCGCTCCCTCCCTGTCGTTGACGTGCATTTAATTACTTGCTCGCCGATCCCACTACTACGAATATTGGGAGGTAACGGGCGGGCGCCTGTTTCCTTCGGCCCGCGCGTCGGATCGCTGACGCCATGACGCGACGTGAGCCGCTGATAACAAAGGAGAAATTCCGTCGCACCGGATGCTGTCGTCGCTTCTCCCTCCGGATTCCGGGCGAATTGGACTACCAGATTTGGGAGGGTGCCGGGAGCAGGCTGTCCGGCCGGAATCGCACGAGGAAACGGGGGAACCGCAGAATCGACACGAAATCAGGCCAATCCGGATTTCGCAATGGTTCAAGGCCGAAAGGGCCCGCGCCTGTTGAGGCGGCGAGAATTGCCGCCCGCGGTGAAGTGAGTCGGGAAGAACGGATAGAAATTCGATGGACGGCCAGTGTCCGGCACGACACGAACGACATGATTGCTGCGCGGAGGTGCGGTGGCGCCCCACCCGCCGGTGGAAATCGGCAACCGGATTGCCGACCGGCCGCCGCGACGCGGACGCTCGCGAAACAGGCCCGCGTTACTTGGCCGCCACAGGGAAAACGGCGCGATCGGCATACGCCGATCGCGCCGTCGTCCCAATCAGGCGCAACGCATCGCGGCGGACGATCGCGTCATCCGCCATGGCCCGGTCACATCGCCGACACCCGCCGCCCCGCACTCGCCCGCGCATCGCGACCGCGCTTGTTCAGCCACGACGCCAGCAGCACGATCAACGCCAGCACGGCCGTCGCACCCACTTCCATCCGGTGATCCTCGCTCACGAACATCACGGTCAGCGTGCCGCAGATGAACAGGATCACGGCCCACGTGAGCCACGGGAACAACCACATCCGCAACGTCAGGTCCGCGCCGCTCGATTCGAGCGTCTTGCGCATCCGCAACTGCGAGATCGCGATCACGAGATACACGAGTAGCGCGATCGCGCCCGACGTCGCCAGCAGGAAGCCGAACACCTGTTCCGGCATCAGGTAGTTCGCGATCACGGTCAGGAAGCCGAACGCGGTCGATGCGAGCACGGCCGCACGCGGCGTGCCGGTCGAATCGGTGCGGTGCAGGAACGCCGGTGCGTCCTTGCGCTTGGACAGCGAGAACAGCATTCGCGACGCGGTGTACAGCGCCGAATTCAGGCAGCTCGCGACCGACACGAGCACGATCACGTCGATGATCGCCTTCGCGTTCGGGATGCCGATCAACTCCATCGCGCGCTGATACGAGCCGTGCTTCGGCAGCAGCGGGTCGTTCCACGGCACGATGGCCGCGACGACGAGAATCGAGCCGAGATAGAACAGCGTGATGCGCCAGATCACCGAGTTGGTTGCACGCACGATCTGGCGTTGCGGGTTGTCCGATTCGGCGGCCGCGATCGTCACGATCTCGGTGCCGAGGAACGAGAACATCGTCGTCAGCATCGCCGCGAGCACCGCGCCGGCGCCGTGCGGCATGAAGCCGTCATGCACGAACAGGTTCGACACGCCCGACACGGCCGGCGCCGGGATGATGCCGACGATCGCCGCGCCGCCGATGCACAGAAACACGACGATCGCGACGACCTTGATCAGCGCAAACCAGAATTCGAATTCGCCGTAGTTCTTGACCGAGAAGAGGTTGGTCACCGTCAGCACCAGCGTGATGCCGAGCGCGAATACCCAGGTCGCGACGCCGGGGAACCATGCATTGAGGATGGTCGCGGCGGCGGTCGCCTCGATCGGGATCACGAGCACCCAGAACCACCAGTACAGCCAGCCGATCGAGAACCCGGCCCAGTGGCCGATCGCTCGATCGGCATAGGTGGAGAACGAACCGCTGTCCGGATGCGCGACGGCCATCTCGCCGAGCATGCGCATCACCAGCACGACCAGCACACCGGCGATCGCATACGCAAGGATCGACGCCGGGCCGGCTTCCGCGATGGCGTGGCCGGAGCCGACGAACAGGCCCGCGCCGATCACGCCGGCAATCGACATCATCGTCACGTGCCGCTGCTTCAGGCCCGTACCGAGGCCTGTGTTGCTTCCACTCATCTGTCTCTCTCCAAAAAACGGTTCCGGTATGGCCGGGTATCGCGTGAAGGCAGCACGGGGATTGTGGTTCTTGAGCCGGGCCGGATGCGGCGCCTGCACGGGATGCAGGCGCGGAGCCGGATCGGGGGCCGTTCCGGAACGGTGCGCGATGCAGTCTGCGAAGCTGCGGGTGCGATGCGGCGCGCAGGGCGCCGGCGCATCGCGTGCGCCCATTCCGTCGGCTTTCGTCAGCTGCCTTCGAAGCGAAGGAGTGTAAGCATCAAACGGTTCTTCACTGAGAACCAATTGAAGAATTTCGATGGAACCACTTGTTGCATCGACGTCGATCGATGCAACGCTTGTACCCGTTCGCGGCGGCTCGCGAGCGTGCCGAAAGCCCCCGGCCACACGTGGCCGGCCGGACGCAACCGACGCGTCAGCGCGTGCCGCTCGCCCTCTCGTCGCGCCATTTGGCGGGGACGACGGCCTGCCATTCTCGCAGAAGCAGGTTTTTCACGGCGTCCGGACGGGCCGCCGACAGCCGCACCAGCACGATCGGCCAGCCGGCGTAGTGATCCGTCACGTAATACACGTCGGGTTCCGATTCGATCAGCCACGCGCGCTCGTCGGGGCCGACGCCTTTCACGACGAGCGTGTCGCCATCCTCACGCAGCCGCGCGAGCATCTTGCCCTTCACCCTGAGTGCGGGCGTGCCGTACGACATGCCTTCCTCGACGCCGCGCCACGCCAGCGCGATCTGCCGGACGTCGTCGAATGTCATGGGGCCTCCCGGCTGGATGCCTTCGGTTCGCGATCCGGCCACCCTACCGGAATTCGCGATGGTCCGCCGGTCGAAGCGCGCCTATCCGCGCGCCGCACGTGCGGCCGTCGACGCGCGCCCCGTCGTCGCGACGATTGCGAACGCGATTGCATTCGCGGCGGCGCTGGCCAGGATCGGCACGAGATAACCGCCGCCCGCGTCGTAGATGAAGCCGGCCGCGGTCGGCCCGATTAGCGTGCCGAATGCGACGCTCGTATAAAGCACGCCGATGATCCCGCTCACGTTGCGGCCGCCGAAATGGTCCATCACGACCGCCGGCAGCACCGCGACCCAGCCGCCGTAGAACACGCCGAACACGAGTGCGAACGCGGCAAGCGTCGCGACGGTGCCGGCGCCCGCCCACGCGACGAGCGCGACGGCCATGCCCGCGAACATCGCGAGCAGCGATGTGCGGCGGCCGAAGCGATCGGCAAGGCCGCCGAGGAAGAAACGGCCGGCCGTGCTGCCGACGCCGATCGCGCCGAGCAGCAGCACGGCCGTCGATGACGAGACGCCGTGATCGAGCGCGTACGGCACGAGGTGAACGAACGGGACGAACACGCCGAATGAGCAGATGAGGCATGCTGCGTAGAGGCTCGCGAACGGACGCGACGTGACGGCTTCGCGCACCGTCGCGCCGGCTGACGCCGAAGCAGCAGCCGGCGTGCGACTCGCGGCTGCACCGGACACCGAAGCCCCCGCCTCGCATCCGGTGACTTTCGCGCCGCTGCCTTCGACGGGCTCATGCGCGGCCTCCCCGTCCGGCAGCAGCCCCCGCCCGCGTGGATCGTTCTCGATCAGCAACGACATCCCCGCGCCGATCACGAGCGCGATCACGGCCAGTGTGAAATACGCGCCGCGCCAGCCGACATGCGCGATCAGCGAGGATGCGAGCGGCGGCATCACCAGCGTGCCGACGCCGATCCCGGCGACCGCGAGCCCCGACGCGAAGCCGCGCCGGCGCACAAACCAGCGCTGCACGGCGCCGACGGCCGGCACGTACGCACAGCCGACGCCGAGACCGACACCGAGCCCGTACGCGACATAGACCTGCACCAGCGTATGCGCGGCCCCGGCAGCCGCGAGCCCGATGCTCGTCAACAGCATCCCGGCGACGGCAAGCCGCCGCGAGCCGAAGCGGTCGGCCAGCGGCCCGCTGACGATGCCGAAGCCGAAATACAGGAAGCCGGCCAGCGAGAACACGAGCGAGATCTGCCCGCGCGACGCGGCGAAATCCCGCTGCAGCGACTCGACGAACGCGCTGAACGTGTATGCGCTGCCGAAACCGACGAACGTGACGGCAAACGCGGCCGCAACCACGTACCAGCCGTAGAAAAGGCGCGATGCGCCCGGGCGGTTCATGACGATGCTCCTCTCAGGTTTGGCCGGCCGCCGGGCGGCGTCCGGATTGCCTCATGGATATAGTTGAACTATGTTGATCGCATCGGCCGCCAACCGGCAGTCGCAAGGCATACGATCGAATGCGTCAACGGTACTCGTGCGTACGCGTCGTCTCAAACGATATTTCGTCGGACTTTCGATTTAGAAAAACTGAATGAATCGTTCCCGCTTGCCGCCGCTCAACGCGCTCCGCGCATTCGAGGCGGCCGCCCGCCACCTGTCGGTGAAGGCGGCCGCCGAGGAGCTGTCGGTCACGCCCGGCGCGGTGAGCCAGATGATTCGCACGCTCGAGACGCATCTCGGCGTGCAGCTGTTCGAGCGCGTCAATCGCGGCATCCTGCTCACGGCCGCCGGCCGCGACTACCTGCCGCCGGTGCGCAACGCATTCAGGCAGATCGCCGATGCGTCGCAGCGCGTGTCGGGCGCCGCCGACAGCGGTGTGCTGACGGTGAGCGTCACACCATTCTTCGCATCCGCGTGGCTCGTCCCGCGCCTCGCGCAGTTCCGGGACGCTTGCCCGGACGTCGACCTGCAGGTCGTCACCAGCCACGCGCTCGCGGATTTCTCGCGCGACGGCGTCGACGTCGCGATCCGTCATGGCCTCGGGCGCTACATCGGGCTGTGCAGCGAGCGCCTGCTGACGGTGGAGATCGTCGCGCTCGCGTCGCCCGCGCTCGTCGCGCGGCTCGGCATGCCGGCGACGCCGGCCGATCTCGTCGGCTGGCCGCAGTTGCACGACGCCGAGCGCAAGGGCTGGCACATCTGGTTCGGCGCGCAGCGGATCGACGATTTCGGCCCGCCGCGCGGCCCCGCGTTCGACGATTCGGGCCTGTTGCTGCAGGCGATCGTCGCCGGCCAGGGCGCCGGGCTGCTGCCGGCCGCGATGGTGCGCGGCGAACTGGCAAGCGGCCGGCTCGTGCAGCTCGCCGACGTCGCGTGGCTCGACGATTTCGCGTACTACCTCGTCTATCCGCCGCATCACGCGGAACGGCCAAAGGTCGCTGCATTCCGCCGCTGGATCCTCGACGCCGCGCAGGCCGACGGTGCGGCATCGATGTCCGGCGCGGCGTAGCGTTACGCCCCCCTCACGGCGCGGTTTCTCTGCCGATCGGCTAACATGCGGCCCGACACCGATAACAACAGACCGAGAGAGACCATGCCTGCCCTGCTCCGCTGCGCGACACGCATCGCGACCTTGTCCGCCGCGCTCTTCGTCGCGTGTGCCGCGTTACCGCCTTCCGCGCATGCCTACCGCGCATTGCCCAGCTACGGCAACGAGGCCGATCTCGACCGCCACGACACGTATCGCAACCGCGACGGCGAAACCGTGCACGCACCCGCGCATTCGAAATCGGGCCGCGTGCCCGATGGCGCGAGCGCGCGCTGCCGCGACGGCACGTACAGCTTCAGCCGTCACCGGCGCGGCACGTGCTCGGGGCACGGCGGCGTCGCCGCGTGGCTGTAGCCTCGGCCGATCGGCCAATCCGGACCGCAGCGGCCGCCCGCCGCTGTCAGCGACACTCGGCGGCGAAGTACAATAGCCGCTCGCGCCGCCGACACGCGGCGGCGGCGCCGCGCCGCGCGCGGCACGCTCCGTACCGAATCACCCGACGCCGCCACGCGCGCGCTGCGCGGCAGTCTCAACCACTTCTGAATTTCACACCGAAATGGCCCAATACGTTTTCACGATGAACCGGGTCGGCAAGATCGTGCCGCCCAAGCGCCAGATCCTGAAGGACATCTCGCTGTCGTTCTTTCCCGGCGCGAAGATCGGCGTGCTCGGCCTGAACGGCTCGGGCAAGTCGACGCTGATCCGCATCATGGCGGGCGTCGACAAGGACATCGAAGGCGAAGCGACGCCGATGCCGAACCTGAACATCGGCTACCTGCCGCAGGAGCCGCAGCTCGACCCGACGAAGACGGTGCGCGAAGCCGTCGAGGAAGGCCTCGGCGACCTGTTCCAGGCCAACAAGAAGCTCGAGGAAATCTACGCGGCGTACGCGGAACCGGACGCCGACTTCGACGCGCTCGCGGCCGAGCAGGCGAAGTACGAAGCGATCCTCGCGTCGAGCGACGGCGGCAGCCCCGAGCAGCAGCTCGAAGTGGCCGCCGACGCCCTGCGCCTGCCGGCGTGGGACGCCAAGATCGAACACCTGTCGGGCGGTGAAAAGCGCCGCGTCGCGCTGTGCAAGCTGCTGCTCGAAAAACCCGACATGCTGCTGCTCGACGAACCGACCAACCACCTCGACGCGGAATCGGTCGACTGGCTCGAGCAGTTCCTGGTGCGCTTCCCGGGCACCGTCGTCGCGGTCACCCACGATCGCTACTTCCTCGACAACGCGGCCGAGTGGATTCTCGAACTCGATCGCGGCCACGGCATTCCGTGGAAGGGCAACTACAGCAGCTGGCTCGACCAGAAGGAAGAGCGCCTGAAGCAGGAAGAAGCGTCGGAATCGGCGCGCCAGAAGGCGATCAAGAAGGAACTGGAGTGGGTGCGCCAGAACCCGAAGGGCCGCCAGGCGAAGTCGAAGGCGCGTATCGCGCGCTTCGAGGAACTGAGCAGCCAGGAATACCAGAAGCGCAACGAGACGCAGGAAATCTTCATCCCGGCCGGCGAACGCCTGGGCAATGAAGTGATCGAGTTCAAGAACGTCAGCAAGTCGTTCGGCGACCGCCTGCTGATCGACAACCTGAGCTTCAAGATCCCGGCCGGCGCGATCGTCGGCATCATCGGCCCGAACGGCGCCGGCAAGTCGACGCTGTTCAAGATGCTGACGGGCAAGGAACAGCCGGATTCGGGCGAAGTCGTGATGGGGCCGACCGTGAAGCTCGCGTACGTCGACCAGAGCCGCGACGCGCTCGACGGCACGAAGACGGTGTTCGAGGAAATCTCGGGCGGCGCCGACGTGCTGACGGTGGGCAAGTACGAAACGCCGTCGCGCGCGTACATCGGCCGCTTCAACTTCAAGGGCGGCGACCAGCAGAAGATCGTCGGCAACCTGTCCGGCGGTGAACGCGGCCGCCTGCACCTCGCGAAGACGCTGATCTCGGGCGGCAACGTACTGCTGCTCGACGAACCGTCGAACGACCTCGACGTCGAAACGCTGCGCGCGCTGGAAGACGCGCTGCTCGAATTCGCGGGCTCGGTGATGGTGATCTCGCACGATCGCTGGTTCCTCGACCGGATCGCGACGCACATCCTCGCGTTCGAAGGCGATTCGCAGGTCACGTTCTTCGACGGCAACTACCAGGAGTACGAAGCCGACAAGCGTGCGCGCCTGGGCGAGGAAGCCGCCAAGCCGAAGCGTCTGCGCTACAAGCCGATCAGCCGCTGACCGGCACGGCCCGGGCGCCCGGCACCGCGGCAACGCGGGGCCGGGCACCGAGGGCAGCCGCATCGGAACGCGGCACAACAAAAAAGCGGGCCGCTGGCCCGCTTTTTTCATCTGATGGCGGGCTGCTCGCCCGCCGCTTACGCGAGCGCGCCCAATTCGCGCAGCCGCGCCTCGGTCGCCGCCGCACTCGTGTGATGAATGCCGTGCCAGCCGAGCGCTGTCGCGGCCGCGGCATTCTTCGCGTTGTCGTCGATGAACACGAGTTCGTGCGGCGCGATGCCCGGCAAGTGCGGTTCGATCCGCGCATGCATCTCGCGGTAGATCGCCGGATCGGGCTTCACGAGCTTCACGCGGCCCGACACGACGATCTCCTTGAAACGCCGCAGCACCGGAAAGTTGTCCCACGCATACGGAAACGTCTGCGCGGACCAGTTCGTCAGCCCGAACAGCGGCATCCCCTGCGCGTCGAGTCGATCGACGAGTGCGGCGCCTTCATCGAGCACGCCGCCGATCATCTCGTGCCAGCGCGCGTAGAACGCGCGGATCAGCGCCTCGTGCTCCGGAAACTTCGCGGCGAGCTCGGCCGTGCCTTCCTCGATCGTCTGCCCGCCGTCCTGGCGGATCACCCAGTCCATCGCGCACACGTGCGTGAGAAACCAGCGACGCTCGGCCTCGTCGGGAATCAGTTGCCGGTAAAGATAGTCGGGGCTCCAGTCGATCAACACGCCGCCGAAATCGAACACCACGGCCTTGATCGTCATGCGAACTCCGTCGAAAGCACGTCCGCGAGCGGGCGCGGCGTCACCGGGTTGCCCGACAGCGTATTGTTCTGCCATACGAAGTGATGGTGCGCGACGATCTGCGCGGCCGACAGGTGCGTACGCTCGTTCGTCGTGTGCAGATCGGACACGACGATCGTCCGGTAGCCGAGCAGCGCCGCGCGGCGCGCGGCCGAATCGACGCAGAACTCGGTCGCATAGCCGCAGATCAGCACCGAACGGATGCCGTGGCGGTCGAGCTGCGCCGCGAGCGGCGTGTCGTGAAACGCGTCGCTCACCTGCTTGCGCACGTGCCAGTCGTCGTTCCCGACGACCAGCCCCGCATGCAGCTCCCAGCCCGGCGTGCCGGGCACGATGTCGTCGTCCGCATCGCCGTCGTGCTGCACGAAGCACACGGGCGCGTTCGCCGCGCGCGCCGCCGCCGTCAGCCGGTTGATGCCCGATACCACGTCATCGAGCCGGTAAGCGGGCCGCGCCCGCTCCACCAACCCGCGCTGCATGTCGACCACGATCACTGCGGTGTCCGCCATTGCTTGCCCTCGGTTGTGTCGTTCGGCCGTGGTCAGGCCGTTCTCGCTCGTTGTGTCAGATCGGCTGCGTACGCGCGTCGAGCCATGCCTTGGCATCGCCGCTCAGGTGCCGGCCGACACGCTCGCGCACCGTCGCGTGATATGCGTTCAGCCACGCGCGTTCCTCGTCATGCAGCATTTCGATCAGCACGCAGCGCGTGTCGATCGGGCACAGCGTCAGCGTCTCGAAGGCGAGGAAATCGCCGAATTCCGTCTGCCCGGCCGCGCGGTTCACGACCAGGTTCTCGATCCGGATGCCCCACTGGCCGGGACGGTACACGCCCGGCTCGATCGACGTGATCATGCCTTCTTCCATCGCCGTGTACGGCTCGGCCGGCGCGTAGTGCGAGATCACCTGCGGGCCTTCGTGCACGTTCAGGAAGTAGCCGACGCCATGCCCCGTGCCGTGGCCGTAGTCGAGCCCGGCCGCCCACATCGGCGCGCGCGCGATCGCGTCGAGCATCGGCGAGCGGATGCCGCGCGGGAAGCGAGCGCGCGACAGCGCCATCATCGACTTCAGCACGATCGTGAAATCGCGCCGCTGCAGGTCGCTGACGGTGCCGACCGGCACGACGCGCGTGATGTCGGTCGTGCCGGTCACGTACTGGCCGCCCGAATCGATCAGCAGCAGGCCGTCGCCGGCGATCGTCGCGTGCGACGCCGGCGTCGCGTGGTAGTGCGGCATCGCGCCGTTCGCGTTGAAACCCGCGATCGTCGCGAAGCTCGCCGACACATAGCCGGGGCGCCGCGCACGCGCGGCCGTGAGTTTTTCGTCGATCGTCAGCTCGGTGATCGTCTCGCGGTTCACGGCCTGCTCGAACCACGTGAAGAATTCCGCGAGTGCGGCGCCGTCGTGTTCCATCGTCACGCGTACGTGCTCGATCTCGGCGGACGTCTTGCGCGACTTCGCGAACGTCGACGGATTCACGGCCTCGACGAGCTTCACGCCGGCCGGCACGGCCTCGAGCGTGCCGAACGTCACGCGGCGCGGGTCGATCAGCAGCGTCGCGCCGTCAGGCAGCGACGCAAGCGCGGCGCGCGCGGCGTCGTAGGCGCGAACGTCGACGCCGTCCTTCGCGAGCGATGCGGCCAGCGCCGGCGACACCTTGCCGTCGGCGACGAACAGCGTCGCGCGATCGGCGCCGATCATTGCGTGCGCAACGAATACGGGATTGAAGTTGACGTCGGCGCCGCGCAGGTTGAACAGCCATGCGAGGTCGTCGAGCGTCGAGACGAAATGCCATTGCGCGCCCTGCGCGCGCATTGCGCGGCGCACTTCGGCCAGCTTGCTGGCGCGTGTCGTGTCGGCCTGTGGCGCCGCGTGCTCGAACACCGCGTCGCCGGGCAGCCCCGGCCGCTCGGGCCAGATCGCGTCGAGCAGGTCGAGATCGGTGCGCAGCGCGATGCCGCGCGCGTTCAGCGCGCCCGTCAGCCCGCGTGCGGCCGCGACGCCGAGCACGGCGCCGTCGACGCCGACCGTCGCACCCGCTGCCACGTTCTGCGCGAGCCAGTCGACGTGCGGCGCACTCTGCTGCCCGCCCGTCATCTTCATCAGTTGCACGCCCGTGCCGGCCAGTTCGGCATCGGCCTGCACCCAGTAGCGGCTGTCGACCCACAACCCCGCGAAATCCGCGGTCACGACCAGCGTGCCGACCGAGCCGGTGAAGCCGGACAGCCAGCGGCGCGCCTGCCAGCGCTCCGGCAGGTACTCTGACAGATGGGGATCGGCGGACGGCACGAGATAGGCGGCCAGGTCCTCGCGGGCCATGGCGTCACGCAGCAGCGCGAGGCGGGCCGGCACCGGCGAGACTTCGGGAAGACGGGCATTCATGATTTCACCTGAGAACATTCAGCGACGGGCCGACAGCGCAACCGTCACGGCTACGACGAGGAACGCGACACCGGTGCAGACCGGCCATTCGAGCGTCTCGCCATCGTAAAACAATCCAGAGAGATTGCCGGCCATGCGGGCCGCACCCGCGCCGACGATGCCGGCGAGCACCGCGATCCACCACGCCGGCCGGCCCGTGCGCCGCATCGGATGCAGCCATCGGCCGAACAGCCCGACGGCCGCTCCCAGGACAAGCATTCCAAACCAGTTCATTCGACGCCTTCTATAAATTCAGATTCGTCCCATAGGCGTGAACGTTGCCAGCGGCTAGCATCGATTCATCCATCGAACCCGAGACCAGCCGGGTGCCGCCAACATTCGAGTGTAGGGGCCGACTCGGCGTTATGGCAAGCGCGCGCCGGCTGCCGTATTGAAGAAATTCTCATGCGAATCGCTCTGATCGATCCGGACGCGCGGCATGCCGCGCTCCTGAACCGCCTGCTCTTCGCAGGCGGTCATGTGTGCCACGCGTTTCCGTCCAGTGCGGCGTTCTTCGAGTGGCTCGCCACCGGCACCTGCGACATGCTGATCACCGGCCAGTGGGCCGGCGACCAGCCGGCCGAGGAAGTCATTCCGCGCGCGCAGGCCATCCTGCCCGGGCTGCCCGCCATCGTCGTGATGCTGTTGCCGCGCGAAAGCCAAATCGTGTCGTGCCTGCATGCGGGCGCCGACGATTGCCTCGTGCGCCCCGTGAGCGGGCCCGAGATGCTCGCGCGCGTCAACGCGCTGAGCCGGCGCGCCGGCGTGCGCCGGGCCCCCACCCGCTCGCGCGAAATGTATGGCGACTACGCTTTCGACGCCACGCACTGCCTCGTTCGCTTTGGCGGCGCAATCGTTTCACTCACGCCGAAGGAGTTTCGTTTCGCGCAGTTGCTGTTCACGAACCTGTCGCGGCCGGTGTCGCGCGCCCATATCCTCGAAACAGTGTGGGCGCGCCGCCGCGACATGAAGTCGCGCACGCTCGATACCCACGCGTCCCGGCTGCGCAGCAAACTGCAACTGCTTCCGGAGCGCGGCTACCGGCTGCTGCCGCTCTACGGCTATGGCTATCAACTCGACCGCGTGCCGATCGAGCCCCCAAATTCCCGGCCCCGGCACGCTGATGCCCGGTATGCGGCGAGTGAGGAAATCGCTGAAACGCTATAATATGGGGCTAAACGATAGCCCTCGATATGCAACTCCTCACGATCGGAATCAATCACCACACTGCGCCTGTCGCCCTGCGCGAACGCGTGGCGTTTCCGCTCGAGCAGATCAAGCCGGCTCTCGTCACGTTCAAGAACGTGTTTCTCGGCCCCCAGGCGCCCAATACGCCCGAAGCAGCGATCCTCTCCACCTGCAACCGCACCGAACTGTATTGCGCGACAGACGATCGCGCGGCACGCGAAGGCGCGGTTCGCTGGCTGTCGGAGTATCACCGGATTCCGGTCGACGAGCTCGCGCCGCACGTCTATGCGCTGCCGCAGTCGGAAGCGGTCCGGCACGCATTTCGCGTCGCATCCGGCCTCGATTCGATGGTGCTCGGCGAAACCCAGATTCTGGGCCAGATGAAGGACGCCGTCCGCACCGCGACGGAAGCCGGCGCGCTCGGCACCTATCTGAACCAGCTGTTCCAGCGCACGTTCGCGGTGGCGAAGGAAGTACGCGGCACGACTGAAATCGGCACGCAGTCGGTGTCGATGGCCGCCGCCGCGGTGCGCCTCGCGCAACGGATCTTCGAAAAAGTGTCCGATCAGCGCGTACTGTTCATCGGCGCCGGCGAGATGATCGAGTTGTGCGCGACGCACTTCGCCGCGCAAGGCCCGCGCGAACTCGTGGTTGCGAACCGCACGGCCGAACGCGGCCAGCGGCTCGCCGAGCGCTTCAACGGCCGTGCGATACCGCTCGCGGATCTGCCGACCCGCATGCACGAATTCGACATCATCGTGTCGTGCACGGCGTCGACGCTGCCGATCATCGGCCTCGGCGCAGTCGAGCGCGCAGTGAAGGCGCGCCGCCACCGCCCGATCTTCATGGTCGACCTCGCGGTGCCGCGCGACATCGAGCCCGAGGTCGGCAAGCTGAAGGACGTGTTCCTCTACACCGTCGACGATCTCGGCGCGATCGTGCGCGAAGGCAACGCGTCGCGCCAGGCCGCAGTCGCGCAGGCCGAAGCGATCATCGAGACGCGCGTGCAGAATTTCATGCAATGGCTCGACACGCGCAGCGTCGTGCCGGTGATCCGACACATGCATACTCAGGCCGACGCACTGCGCCGTGCCGAAGTCGACAAGGCGCAGAAGTTGCTCGCACGCGGCGACGATCCGGTCGCCGTGCTCGAAGCGCTGTCGCAAGCGCTGACCAACAAGCTGATCCACGGCCCGACGAGCGCGCTCAACCGCGTGAACGGCGCCGATCGCGATTCGCTGATCGACCTGATGCGCGGCTTCTACCAGCACGCACCGCGCTCGAACGACCAGTCCGGCCACTAGCGACGGCCGATCGCCCTGCCGCCGGCCGCGCGCCGGCCTATCCTTTCCGAATACCCCTTGCCCGGGAGCGCCGCTCCACACCATGAAGACGAGCATGCAACGCAAGCTCGACCAGCTGTCCACACGGCTGGCCGAACTGAACGACCTGCTGAGCCGCGAAAACGTCACGGCCGACCTCGACCAGTACCGCAAGCTGACGCGTGAACATGCTGAACTCGGCCCGGTGGTCGAACAGTATGCATTGTGGCGCCAGTCGCGCAGCGACGAGACGGCCGCGCAGGAACTGCTCGGCGATCCGTCGATGCGCGACTTTGCGGAAGACGAAATCCGCCACGCGCGCGAGCGCATGACCCGCCTCGAGACCGAGCTGCAGAAGATGCTGCTGCCGAAGGATCCTAACGACGACCGCAACATCTTCCTCGAAATCCGTGCGGGCACGGGCGGCGACGAATCGGCGCTGTTCGCGGGCGACCTGCTGCGCATGTACCTGCGGTTCGCGGAGCGCCAGCGCTGGCAGGTCGAAATGATGTCGGAGAGCGCGTCGGATCTCGGCGGCTACAAGGAAGTGATCGTACGGATCGCGGGCCAGGGCGCGTATTCGCGCCTGAAGTTCGAATCGGGCGGCCATCGCGTGCAGCGCGTGCCCGCCACCGAGACGCAGGGGCGCATCCATACGTCCGCGTGCACGGTCGCCGTGATGCCGGAAGCCGACGAAATCGGCGAGGTCGAGATCAATCCGGCCGACCTGCGGATCGACACGTTCCGCGCGTCCGGCGCGGGCGGCCAGCACATCAACAAGACCGATTCGGCGGTGCGCGTCACGCACATCCCGACCGGGATCGTCGTGGAGTGCCAGGACGACCGTTCGCAGCACAAGAACAAGGATCGCGCGCTGAAGGTGCTCGCCGCGCGCATCAAGGACAAGCAGTATCACGAGCAGCACGCGAAGGAAGCCGCGACGCGCAAGAGCCTGATCGGCTCCGGTGACCGCTCGGAACGGATTCGCACGTACAACTTCCCGCAGGGCCGGATGACCGACCACCGGATCAACCTGACGCTGTACCGTCTCGAGGCGCTCATGGACGGCGACCTCGACGAACTGATCAGCGCACTGGTCAGCGAACACCAGGCCGAACTGCTCGCGTCGCTCGGCGATGCCGACTGAGGCCGCGATGCCCGACACCACCGCCCGCGAACTGCTGCGCGCGTCGCCGCTCGATGCGGTCGATGCGCGAGTGCTGCTCGCGCACGCGCTCGGCTGGACGCGCACGCAACTGATCACGCGCGGCGACGCGCCGCTCGACTCGGCTACGGTCGAACGCTACCGCGCGCTCGAGGCGCGCCGCGTGGCCGGCGAGCCCGTCGCGCAGCTCGTCGGGATGCGCGAATTCTTCGGCCGGGCGTTCGACGTGACGCCCGACGTGCTGATCCCCCGCCCTGAAACCGAACTGCTCGTCGAAGCCGCACTCGATGCGATCGACGGGCTGTCGCATCCGGCCGTGCTCGATCTCGGCACGGGCAGCGGCGCGATCGCCGTATCGATCGCCGCCGAGCGCCCCGATACGCGCGTGTGGGCGCTCGACCGTTCGCCGGCCGCACTCGCGGTCGCGCAACGCAACGCCGGCAAGCTGCTCGACGCGCACCGTCCCGGCGGCTCGCTGCACTGGCTGGAGAGCGACTGGTACGCGGCGCTCGATCCGGCGCTCGCATTCGACACGATCGTCAGCAACCCGCCGTACATCGCGCAGCACGATCCGCACCTCGAGCAAGGCGACCTGCGTTTCGAGCCGCGCGGCGCACTCACCGACGACGCCGACGGCCTCAGCGCGATCCGCACGATCGTCGCCGGCGCCGGCCCCCACCTGAAGCCGGGCGGCACGCTCTGGATCGAGCATGGCTACGACCAGGCCGAGGCCGTGCGCGCGGTGCTCGCATCGCACGGCTTCGTCGCAGTCGAATCGCTCGCCGATCTGGCCGCCATCGAACGCACGACAGGCGGCCGCCTGCCGGGCTGATGCCCGGCCCGCCCGGTTGAAATCCGCTATCATTTCGATCTACCGCCCCGCTAAAGCAAGGTCAGTCATGGACACCCAACAACGTATCAAGCAAATCGTCGACGAAAACCAGGTCGTGCTCTTCATGAAGGGCAACGCGCAATTCCCGATGTGCGGCTTTTCGGGCCGCGCCGTCCAGGTGCTGAAGGCCTGCGGCGTCGACCAGTTCAAGACGGTCAACGTCCTCGAAGACGACGAGATCCGCCAGGGCATCAAGGCATTCTCGAACTGGCCGACCATCCCGCAGCTCTACGTGAAGGGCGAATTCATCGGCGGTTCGGACATCATGATGGAGATGTACCAGTCGGGCGAGCTGCAGCAACTGTTCGCCGCCGCGTAATACGCGTCGCCCCCTTTCGATGGCATCTCCCAGCGCGCCGCCACGCCGGCTGATCGTCGCGATCACCGGCGCCACCGGCGCGGTCTACGGCGTACGGCTGCTCGACCTGCTGCGCGCCGCCGGCGGCGTCGAAACGCACCTGCTGATTTCGAACGCCGGCTGGCTCAACATCCAGCACGAACTGAAGCTGTCGAAGGCCGATGTCGAAAGCCGTGCGGACGTCGTGCATTCGGTGCGCGACGTCGGCGCGACGATCGCATCGGGGTCGTTCGCGACCGACGGGATGGTGATCGCGCCCTGCTCGATGAAGACGCTCGCGAGCGTCGCGCACGGACTATCCGACAACCTGATCACGCGCGCCGCCGACGTCACGTTGAAGGAACGCCGCCGCCTCGTGCTGATGGTGCGCGAAACGCCGTTCAACCTCGCGCATCTGCGCAACATGACGGCCGTCACCGAAATGGGCGGCATCGTCTTCCCGCCGCTGCCCGCGTTCTACGCGATGCCGAAGACGATCGAGGAACTCATCGACCAGACCGTTACGCGCGTGCTCGACCTGTTCGCGCTCAGCGCACCGCAGACGACGCCGTGGGCCGGCATCCGGCACGCCCAGTAAGCGCGCCCCGCCGATCCGTTCTTCGCGCATCTTCGCCGATTTCAACGGCAAATCACTCGATTTCACGAATACAGCGCCCACCTGCCGTGGAACGCACGACGTCGCCCGCATTATCAACAAGTGAGCGTCAATCAAATTCGGAATCGCGGATTTATCAATACCCCGTGCGCGCCTATAGTCACAGGCAAATCCCTTTGCAGGCCACCACCATGAACCGCTTGCCTTCGCTCTACCTGTCCCACGGCGCCCCGACGCTGCCGATCGACCCGACGCTGCCGTCCGGCGCATTCACGCACCTCGCTGCCGAATTGCCACGCCCGCGCGCGGTGCTGATGCTGTCCGCGCACTGGGGCACGCAGCGCCCCGTCGCCAGCATCGCCGCACATCCGGAAACGATCCACGATTTCTACGGCTTTCCGCAGGCGCTGTACGACATCCGCTACCCGGCGCCCGGCGCGCCCGACGTCGCCAAGCGCGCGGCCGAGCTACTGAATGCGGCCGGCATCGAGACCGCGACGACCGAGCACGGCCTCGACCACGGTGCGTGGGTGCCGATGCTGCTGATGTTCCCGGAAGCCGACGTGCCGGTGGCGCAGTTGTCGATCCAGCCGCGCGCGGATGCCGCCCACCACTTTGCGCTCGGCCGCGCGCTGCGACCGCTGCGCGACGAAGGCGTGATGGTGATCGGCTCGGGCCAGATCACGCACAACCTGCGCGCCGCCGATTTCGGTGCGGCCCCCGAGGATGCGGACCCGCGCGTCACGGAATTCACCGACTGGTTCGAGGCGAAACTGGCCGCGCGCGATGTCGACGCGCTGCTCGACTACCGCCGGCAGGCGCCGCATGCAGCGTTGATGCATCCGACCGACGAGCATCTGCTGCCGGTGTTCACGGCGCTCGGCGCGGCGGACGACGACTACCAGCTCGGCATCCAGTCGCTCGGCACTTACCAGCGGGTGCTCGCGATGACGAACTACGTGTTCGCCAGCACGGCCGCCTGAGGCCTGAGCGTCGCACGGCGAGCGTCGACCGCCAAACAAAAAGCCCGCCCGAGCATCGCTCGGGCGGGCTTTTTTCCGCTGCTGGCTGCCGCCGCCGAATCCGGCGGCAGGTTCACGCGTCAGGCACCGATCCCTTCGAGGATCTCGTCTTCCGATTCACGCTCGTCGAGATACTTGGTCCGGTAGCCGGTATTCACGCCCCAGAAGTAGAACACCAGCGAAATGGCCGCGACGATCAGCATGTCCCAGCCGTACGGCAGCACACCGTGACCGCCGAACTCCTTGCTGCCGATCAGCGACAGCACGGCCATCGTCGGCAGGTACGCGACCAGCCACCATGCGGCCTTCAGGTCGTCACCCCAGCCGGTCCAGCCCGACTTCGCCTGGAAGTAGAAGTACACCGGCAGCGCGACGATCATCAGCAGGATGATCTCGCCCGTGAGCGGCCACTTCGCCCAGTACAGGATCAGCGACGCGCAGACGAATGCGAACGGGGCGATCAGCTTCATCAGCGGAATCGACAGCGGACGCTCGATGTCGGTCGCCGCACGGCGCAGCGCCATCAGGCTGATCGGGCCGGTCAGGTACGAAATCACCGTCGCCACCGAAATCACCGCCGCGAGCGAGCTCCAGCCGCGGAAGAAGAACAGGAAGATGAACGAGACCAGCAGGTTGAACCACATCGCCTGGCGCGGCACGCCGTAGAGCGGGTGCACGTTGCCGAACATCTTCGGCATCGTGTTGTTGCGCTCCATCGCATAGATCATGCGGGTGGTCGTTGCCATGTACGTCGTACCGGTGCCGCTCGGGCTGACGAATGCGTCGACGTACAGCAGGATCGCGAGCCAGTTCAGGTTCAGCGCGATCGCCAGTTCGGCGAACGGCGACTTGAAGTTGAAGTGCGACCAGCCCTGCGCGACGTCGGCCGGATTCACCGAGCCGATGTACGCCACCTGCAGCAGCACGTAAATCACGAGCGCGATCAGGATCGACGTGATCACCGCGAACGGCACGCTGCGCGACGGGTTGCGCGCTTCGCCCGCAAGGTTCACCGGGCTCTGGAAGCCGTTGAACGCGAACACGATACCGCTCGTCGCGACCGCGGTCAGCACGGCCGACCAGCCGTACGGGGCAAAGCTTGCATTCGATGCGGTGCCGAGGTTTTCCGGATGGTAGCTCGTCAGCATCAGGCCGAGGATCGTGAGGCCGGGGATCAGGAACTTGAAGATCGTGATCGTGGTGTTCGCACGGGCAAACGCCTTCACGCCCCAGTAGTTCAGCATGAAGTAGATGACGACCAGCACGGCCGACAGCAGCAGGCCGGGCGTTGTCAGCTCTCCGTTCACGAACAGCGCATGCGCCCACGGATACGGCCACGTGCTCATGTACTGGATCGACGCTTCAGCCTCGATCGGGATCACGGATACGATCGCGATCCAGTTCGCCCACGCACTGATAAAACCGACCAGCGAACCGTGCGAATAGCGCGCGTAGCGCACCATGCCGCCCGACTCGGGGAACATTGCACCCAGCTCCGCATACGTCAGTGCAATGGCGAGAATCACGACAGCGCCGATGATCCATGCGCAGATCGCCGCCGGACCGGCAATCTTTGCGGCCTTCCAGGCGCCGAACAGCCAGCCCGAGCCGATAATCGAACCCAGCCCCGTCAGCATCAATGCAAACGGGCCGATGTTCCGTTGAATAGAACTCTTCACATCCTCTCCTATGTCTCAAAAAGCATGGTCGGCTCGCGGTCCGGGATCGGCTCGGACAGCAACGCGCACGCAATTTTGGGGGGGCGAGCCACCCGATCAGGGCAACCCGGCCGCGCGGCGCGTAGTTTAACGGTTGCACCTGAAACGTGGCGCCAAAATCGTTCGACCCCTACAAAAAATTCGCGTCGTTTGCAAGCTTTGTAAACCTGATATCCGCAATAACCCTGAGTCCATGGAAATACGGTTGACCACGCGATTAATAAGCCGTATAAAGAACTTCGCAGGATTTCAAGTGGCGAGTGAATTGGTTCTTTCGTAGTTCGCCCATCAACGGTACTCCGGTTGGTCCTATTACCCCTTCCTTGATTTTCCGCACCCCATGGGCTTCGGCCCCGTTTTATCTTTTTAGGAACAAGTAACATGGCAACCGGTACCGTCAAGTGGTTCAATGACGCAAAGGGCTTCGGCTTCATCACCCCGGAAGGCGGCGGCGACGATCTGTTCGCGCACTTCTCGGAAATCCGCGTCGAAGGCTTCAAGACGCTGCAAGAAAACCAGAAGGTTGAATTCGAAGTGAAGACGGGCCCGAAGGGTCTGCAAGCTGCGAACATCCGTCCGGTCTAAGCTTGGCGCGATAATTCGTGAAAAAAAGCCCCGCTTCGGCGGGGCTTTTTGTTTTTCGGCGCCGGTTGCCCGGCATGGCGGCCGCTCAGCCGCCCGCATTCAACCGAACAACCGCTGCGCGTGAATGCCGAGGCCCGTCGCGACACTCGCGAGGCGGTCGCCGAACACCGGTTGCGCATCCGGGAATGCCGCCGCCAGCGCGCCCGACAGGAACGCGAGCCCCGTCGAGCCACCGGTGAAATACAGCGCGCCGACATCGCGTGGCGCAACGCCCGCAAGCCGCACCGTCTCGCGCGCGGCATCGACGATGCGTGCGGTGTCGTCGCGGCTCGCGTCGACGAGCCGGTCGGCATCGAACGCGATCTGCAAATCCTCTTCCACGTCGTTCAGGTCGATCATCGTCTCGCCGCCCGCCGCGACGCCGATCTTCGCTTCTTCCGCACGCGCCATCAGCGCATGCCCGAGCCGCTGCTCGACCACGCTCGTGAGCCGGTCGTACTGCCGTACCTCCCGGTACAGGTGCTTCATCAGTTTCAACTCGCCGAGCCGCTTCGGCGTGTAGACGGTGTTGATCAGGTGCCAGGTCGCGAGATCGAAGTAGATCTTGTTCGGCAGCTCGCGCCCTTCGGGGTCGAGCGAACGGTAGCCGAATGCGGGCAGGATCGCCGCCAGTTCGACACGCCGGTCGTAGTCGGTGCCCGCGACGTGCACGCCGTGGTGGGCTAGGACGTCATCCTTGCGCTCGAGCCGCGCCATCCGTTCGGGCCCGACGCGCACCAGCGAGAAGTCGGACGTGCCGCCGCCGATGTCGGCGACGAGCACGAGGCGCTCCGCCTGCTGGCGCGACTCGTAGTCGAACGCGGCCGCGATCGGTTCGTACTGGAATTGCACGTCCATGAAGCCGACCGATCGCGCAGCCGCCTCGAGCTGGTCCTGGGCGAGGCGGTCGGCACGCGGATCGTCGTCGACGAAGAACACCGGCCGGCCGAGCACCGCACGGCCAATCGGCGCGCCCGCGCGGGCTTCGGCCTTGCGCTTCAGGTGCGTCAGGAAGCGCGCGATGATTTCGGTGTACGCGATCGCGCTGCCGTCGCCGAGATCGGTCGTCGTTTCCGCGAGCGGCGAGCCGAGGATGCTCTTCATCGAGCGCATCAGCCGGCCGTCGAAACCGTCGATGTAGGAGGCCAGGGCCGCACGGCCGTATTCGATCGTCTCTTCGTCGTTGTTGAAGAAGATCGCGGTGGGCAGCGTCAGGTGGTCGCCCTCGACGGGCGCGAGGCGCATGCCGTCGCCGTCGGGCAGCGCCACGGCGGAATTGGACGTGCCGAAATCGATCGCGCAGTAAGTCATGGGAAGTTGCCGCAGCAGGGCCGGCGCGAAAACGGAAAGGACGGGCTTTTTAACATGAAGCCCGCGGGATCACAACCGGGGCCAGCCACCAGGGCCGCGCAGCGGGCCTCGGTGGCAACGGCGCGCACCGTGGCGCGCGGGGGAAACCTGCGGGCGGGATGCGCGATGCAGCCCGTCCGCCTGGCGGGTCAGGCTGCCGCGTCGAAACCTTTCTTCCACGCGCCCGCATAGACGACCTCGCCGATCGCATGGCGCGTGCGCGGCGCCTTCTCGCGATCGCGCAGCACCGGATCGAGCTTGTCGACGTTGCCGTAGTGACCGAGCGAGATGATCGACGGAATCGCGACGTCGGCCGGAATCGCGAACGCGTCGCGAAACGCCTTCGCGTCGAAGCCGCTCATCTGGTGGGCGGCCAGGCCCAGCGCGTGCGCCTGCAGCACCAGCGACATCGCGGCGGCGCCCGCGTCGTACAGCGCGGTGGGCGCCGGCTCACCCTTCGGCGTGAGCGTGTGCGCGGTCACCGCGATCAGCACGGGCGCGGGGGCATTCCAGCCCTGGTTGAACGGCACCAGCGTCGCGAACGCGCGTTTGAATGCGTCGTCGTCCTGCGTGCGGTCGAATACGATGAAGCGCCACGGCTGCGCGTTGTAGGCCGACGGCGCCCAGCGGGCGGCTTCGAGCACGGCGTGCAGGTCACTGGCGCTGACGGGTTCATCCGAATACGCGCGCGGGCTCCAGCGGCCCGCGATCAGGTCGTGAATCGAAACAGTGGTGGGAGCAGGTTTGACGGACATGCGGTTCCTCGCTGACATCGATGAAGGGGCGCGAACGCCTTGCGAACCGCAAGCATACCCGCTTGAGCCGATGCGCGCCTGATGCTCCCACGCTATGCAAATCTCCGCGCGTGCATTGCCCGGCCATCCGCCGCGCGGCCGGCCGGGCCATCGAATTGCCGCGCTCAGGCCGGCTGCGCGGCTGCGCGCGACGGGCCGCGGTTGATCCGCAGCACGATCAGCGCACCGATGATGCACAGCCCGCCCGAGATCATGGACGCGACCGTGTAAGTTCCAAGGCTTGCGCGCAACAGCCCGGCGCCGAGCGCCGCGAACGCCGCGCCGAGCTGGTGGCCCGCGACGATCCAGCCGAACACGACCGGCGCCGCGGCCTTGCCGAACACGTCGGTCGCGAGCCGCACGGTCGGCGGCACGGTCGCGATCCAGTCGAGCCCGTAGAACATCGCGAACAGCGGCAATCCGAAGAAATCGATCCCGAACGCGTGCGGCAGGTAGATCAGCGACAGCCCGCGCAGGCCGTAGTACCAGAACAGCAGCACGCGATTGTCGTAGCGGTCGGACAGCCAGCCCGACAGCGTCGTGCCGAACAGGTCGAACACGCCCATCGCCGCGAGCAGCGACGCGCCCTGCACTTCGGTCATCCCGTAGTCGCTGCACATCGCGATCAGGTGCGTGCCGACGTAACCGTTGGTGCTTGCGCCGCAGATGAAGAAGCTGAAGAACAGCAGCCAGAAATCGCGCGAACGGCTCGCGGTCAGCAGCGTACGGAACGCGACCGTGAGCGGGTTCTCCTTCGTCGTTTCGGGCGCGGGCGGCGCATCGGCCGGCTCGCCGTACGGGCGCAACTGCACGTCGGCCGGCCGTTCGGGCAACAGGAACGCCACCAGCGGAATCACGATCGCGGCCGCGACCGCGACGACCAGCACGACCGGCCGCCAGCCATGGTGTTGCGCGATCGCCGCGAGCATCGGCAGGAACACGAGCTGGCCGGTGGCCGTGCTCGCGGTCAGGACGCCCATCACGAGGCCGCGCCGCGCATGGAACCAGCGCGTGACGAAGGTCGCGGACAGCGTCAGCGCGACGACACCGGTCGAGCAGCCGACCATCACGCCCCAGATCATTACCATCTGCCAGCTCTGCGTCATCATCGACGACAGCGCGACGCCCGCGCTCATCGTCACGAGCGCGGTGAGAATGGTCGGGCGCAGCCCGAAGCGTTGCATCGCGGCAGCCGCGAACGGGCCCGTCAGTCCGTACAGCGCGATATTCACCGAGATCGCCAGCGAAATCGCCGCGCGACTCCAGCCGAGCTCGCGTTCGAGCGGCACCATCAGCACGCTCGGCGTCGCGCGCGTGCCGGCCGCGGCCAGCAGGATCAGGAATACCACCGCCGCCGCGAGCCATCCGTAGTGGAAGCGCCCGCCGATTCGTGTCACCGCCCAGTTCATCTTCGCGTTCTCCAGTTGGCGGCTCCCGTGCCTGCGCACCCACGCCGCCCGCCCTGCCAGGCCACCTCCGCCGCACGCTGCATCGGCTGACCCGGGCCGACGCTTGGCATTTGTCTGTCGATCCGACCGGCATTGTTACCGAGCGGTCACAATCGTGTTGCGATCGTAGTGACCAATCGGTAACATGTCAAGCAGTCCACTATGCAGTCGAGGGTCATCATGTCGGGCATCGAGATCGCCAAACCGCTGGCGCGCCGCACGCGCCGGCCGATCGACGGCGCCACCGCGCAGGAGCACCTGCTACGCGCCGCCGAGGAGCTGTTTTACAAGGAAGGCGTTCGGACGGTGGGCGTCGAGGCGGTCGTGGAACGTGCGGGCGTCAACAAGATGAGCCTGTATCGCCAGTTCTCGTCGAAGGACGAGCTGATCCTCGCGTACCTGGAGCGGATGGATGCGTGCTTCTTCGACCGCTTCAACACGAGCGTCGCGAAGCACCCGGGCCAGCCGAAAGCGCAGCTGATCCAGTATTTCGTCGATCTCGCCGAGCGCGCGACGCAGAAGGATTACCGCGGCTGCCCGTTCGTCAACGTCGCGGCCGAATTCCCGGATGCGTCGCACCCGGCCCGCGAGCGCGTCGCGCGGAACAAGGAACAGCTGATGAAGCGGCTCGTCGCACTGAGCGAAGACGCCGGCGCGCGGCAGCCGCAAGCGCTCGCCGACTCGCTCGCGCTGGTCATCGAAGGCATCTACGCGGCAAGCCAGACCTACCGGCACGGTGAAACGCCGATCGGCGTCGCTCCCGCGCTCGTCACGCAGTTGATCGAAGCCGCCTGCGCGTGACGGCGCGCCCGCTACAATGCGGCCCTCGCCGCCCTTCCGCCCGACTGGTTTCACGATGACCGACACCCGCCCCGAATCGCACGACGACATCCTCGCCGCCACGCGGCACTGGCTCGCGCGCGCGGTGATCGGGCTCAATCTGTGCCCGTTCGCGAAAAGCGTCTATGTCAAGGACCAGGTGCGCTACGCGATCAGCGACGCGACGACGCTGGAAGACGCGCTCGCCGAACTCGAAACGGAGCTGCGCGCGCTCGACGCGGCGGACCCGCAGCAGCTCGACACGACGCTCGTGATCTTCCCGCATGCATTCGCCGAATTCGTCGACTACAACGACGCGCTGTTCTTTGCCGACCGGCTGGTGCGGCAACTGCGGCTCGACGGCGTGCTGCAGATCGCGAGCTTCCATCCGGACTACCGGTTCGAAGGCAGCGAGCCCGACGACATCGAGAACTATACGAACCGCGCGCCGTATCCGATCCTGCACCTGCTGCGCGAGGACAGCATCGCGCGTGCGGTCGATGCGTTCCCGGACGCATCCGCGATCTACGAAAGGAATCAGGAAACGCTGCGCCGCCTCGGCCACGACGGCTGGCGCGAATGGATGCGCCGGCCGGGCGACGACGTCTGACGCGGCGGGCAACGTGCGACGCGCGCCGCGCCCTCCCCCGCGCGCAGGTCAGCTGGCGGCCGGTTCGACGGCGTCGCCGCCCGATGCCGCGGCTTCCGGCACGAAGAAGCGTTCGTTCAGCTCGGCAAGCCCGAACATCCCGAGGATCTCGTTCAACCGCTCGCCGGGCCGCCGGCGCGGCAGGTTCTTGTACTGCGCGATGATCAGCTCGTTCTTCATCGAATGCTCCCAGCCGACCAGTTCGGTCACGCTGACCTGGTAGCCGTGCGCTTCGAGCTGCAGGCAGCGCAGCACATTGGTGATCTGGCTGCCGAATTCGCGCGTATGCAGCGGATGCCGCCACACTTCCGTCAGCGCGTTCGCGAGCGACTTGCCCTTGTTCTTGCGCAGCACGCCCGCAACCTCTGCCTGGCAGCACGGCACGAGCACGATGTGCTGTGCGCGCTTCGCGAGCGCGAAGCGGATCGCGTCGTCGGTCGCCGTGTCGCACGCGTGCAGCGCGGTGACGACGTCGACCGTCTCAGGCAATTTCGGCGACGTGATCGAATCGGCAACCGACAGGTTCAGGAACGACATGCCGCCGAACCGGAGCCGCTCGGCAAGCTCGGCCGAGCGCGTGACCAGCTCCTCGCGGGTCTCGATCCCGTACACGTGCGACGCGAACGCCGGCGTGCCGTGCCCCGGCTGCTGCTTGAAGAACAGGTCGTACAGGATGAAGCCGAGATACGACTTGCCGGCGCCGTGATCGACGAGCGTCACGCTGCCGCGCTCGGCCTGCACGCCGGCGAGCAGCGGCTCGATGAACTGGAACAGGTGATAGACCTGCTTCAGCTTGCGGCGGCTGTCCTGGTTCAGCTTCCCGTCGCGGGTGAGGATGTGCAGTTCCTTCAGCAGCTCGACGGACTGCTCCGGGCGGATTTCGTGGGTCTTGTTCGACATCGTGAAGCGGCGCCGGGCCACGGTCGGTCGACCACGGCCCAGCGGCGGGAATTCGTGAGGAATGGCGGTAGTTTACCGAAAATGCGCGGTCAGGCTCGTGCGCCGAGCCGCCAGAGCGACGTGACCTCGGCCTGGCGGGCCGCGTGCAGCGGATCGTCGGCATCCATCGACTTCGGGTGCGCGGGGCGGATGTCGTCGCGGCCGAGCACGACGAGGCCCGCTTCGTCGATCCATTGCAGCAGCGTGTCGCGCGGCCTCAGGCCGAGATGCTCGGCGAAATCGGACAGGATCAGCCAGCCTTCGCCGCCCGGCTCGAGGTGCGCGGCGAGCCCCGCGAGGAAACCGCGCAGCATGCGGCTGTCCGGATCGTAGACCGCATATTCGATCGGTGCGCTCGGCCGGGCCGGCACCCACGGCGGGTTGCAGACCACGAGCGGCGCACGGCCGGCCGGAAACAGATCCGCCTCGACAACCTCGACACGGCTCGCGTGGCCAAGCCGAGCGACGTTCTCGCGCGCACAGGCGAGTGCCCGTGCGTCCTGATCGGTCGCAACGACACGCTCGACGCCGCGCGACGCAAGCACGGCCGCCAACACGCCGGTGCCCGTACCGATGTCGAACGCGAGCGACGTCGCCGGCAGCGTCGCGCGCGCGACGAGTTCGACGTATTCACCACGCACCGGCGAGAACACGCCGTAGTGCGGGTGGATCGGCGCGCCGCCGAGCGCCGGGATCGGCACGCCCTTCTTGCGCCATTCATGCGCGCCGACGAGGCCGAGCAGTTCGCGCAACGACACGACCGACGGCACGCCGCCGGGCCCGTACGCCTCTTCGCATGCGGCGCGCACGTCGGGCGCGCGGCGCAGCGGGATCGTGTAGTCGGCGTCGAGCGGGATCAGCAGCATGCCGAGCGTGCGGGCGCGCTGCGACTGCGCGAGACGATGCAGGTTGAATGCCTCGACGCCGGCCGCGGCTTTCGCCTTCTTCGGCTTGCGCTCGACACGGCGCGCCATCGCCTGCACGAGCTGGCGCGCATTCTGGAAGTCGCCCTGCCAGACGAGCGCGGTGCCCTCGCACGCAAGGCGGAAGGCCGCGTCGGCGGTGAGGCGGTCGTCGGCGGGCACCGCGCGCTTCGGCGGTTGCACGCCGGCTTCGGAGCGCCAGCGCACGGCATGATCGGCGCCATCGGCGTCGGTCCAGTGGAAAACAGGGAAATCGGTCACGCGAACTCGGTTACGGTTGGCTTCAACGGGCGGCGCGACCGGATTGCGGGCGCCGCGCGGCTCACACCATACCGCGCTTTGCCCTCGCGGCAAAGCGCGGGCGGCGGCGCACCGCCGCCCGGGACGCGCGCGTCAGGTCTCGTCGTCGAGCGCCGCGTCGGGCGCGTTCTGCTTCACCGACGCAATGCCGTTCTCGCGGCCCGCTTCGGCCTTGTACAGTTCGCTCGTGCCGATGATCTCGTGATTACCGGCCTTGAGGTTGAACATGAACTGGCCGTTGCTCGCGGTCTTGCGCTCGTAGCGCGCGTCGTCCGGCGCGTTCTTGCGCACCGACGCGACGCCGTTCTCCGCCGACGCCTTGGTCTTGTAGAGCTCGCTGCGCAGGATGATCTCGCCGTTGCCGGCCTTCAGGTGGAACAGGAACTGACCGTCGCTCGCTTTCTTGATGACGAATTTCGCTGCCATTGGGATCCCCCTCGGGTGAAAGTTCGTCCGGCCTTCCGGACCCGGCCAGTTTAAGCGCGATCCCGCCAGGAAAACGCAAGGCCGGCGCAATTCAATCGTCAGGAATCGTCAGGGCCGACACGCGCGCCGCTTGGACATGCATGACGCCGGCGTCCGCGCGGCGCGCGGGCTATCCGCCCCACCCCGGCATCGCGGGCAGGCGCAGCGTGCCTGCATCGTTGAAGTGCACGGTGCCGAGCACGCCGCCCGCGAGCCGGCCGCGCAGCGCATACGGCAGCTCGCCGTTCGCGGCCGCGCCGGGCAGGTTCCACGCCTGCCGCGCGGCAGCGAAGGCCGACACGGAAACCGGTACGTCGAGCACGGCCTCGCCGAAACGCGGCACGGTGCCCGAGCGATCGCTGACGCCGCTCGCGAACGGCGTGCCGTTCAGGTCGAGCGCGACCGAGATGCCGTCGTATTCGATCGGCGCGTCGTTCGGGTTCTGCACGCGCAGCTTCAGGCTGAAGCGCATCTCGAGGCCCTGCCCGACGAGCGGTTCGAGCCCGGCGACCGACACGCGCACCGGGTCGCGCGTCAGCCCCGCGCAACCACCGAGCAGGAGCACGGCGGCACACAGCAGCAGCACGGCGCGCAGCGGCGCGATACGGAACAGGGCTCGGGTCATGGGAAGGCCTCCTAGCGGCAATCGGTGAGCGAATCGTCGCTGCATTGTACCGAGCACGCCTGCGCACGCCGGGTTTCGTAGTTTTCGCAGTCGCGCGAGATCGTTAATAGATTAAAACTACGGAAATACCACCTGAACGGAAAGCACATTAATGCTTTCCAGCATTCAATGAAGCACGGCGAATTCAATAGATGCAATTTCTAAATTTTTCGTTTCCTTTACCCAAAACCATCAAGTATATTTACGCATCCTTCGAGCAAGCCGACAAACCTTGAAACCGCATGACGGTGATTTTACGGAACGGCGACACGCCTTCCTGCCATCCTGCGACCAGGCCCGGCCAGCCCCGTAGGTCGTCTGTTCAAGGGGATGGCGCGCCCGCGCAGGGCGTGCGGTTCCGTGTCGTGCGCGCGAAATCAATTCAGTACAACACGCGCCCGGCCATTTTGAACCGGCAAGTTAACCGACATCCGGAAATCCAGAGGGGGCAGTAAACCATGATTACCTTCACGTAGTCGGCCGCCGTCTTTTCGAATAATCCGTCATTGGCATTTTCATCGCTGTTGATTAGCGGCGAGGGGATTGCTTTTGCCGGCGTTTTCGCAGCACTGAACGATTCTTTCAACAATCGAGGTTTCAGTCATGTCGATCAACATTCGCAAGATGCGTTATCTGCCGATCGTCGCCGCGCTCGCGCTCGCCGGGTGCGGCGGCGACGACGGCGGCGCGGGCTCCGCTTCCGCGCTCAGCTCCGCCGGCGCGCCGCACTCGGGCTCGTCGCCCGCCGTCACCGCGCCGCCAAGCGCATCCAACGTCGACAAGAGCGTATCGCCTGTCGAGTTGCCGGATACCGTGGTACCCGTGAACTACCGGCTCTGGTTCCGCCCGAACGACGCGCTGAACGCGTTCGACGGCCGCGCCGACGTCGAAATCAAGGTGCTGAAGCCGGTCAACAACATCGTGATCGCCGGCCACCGGATCAAGTTCACGAACGGCCGCATCACGCTGCAGCCGGGCAACATCCAGCTGATCGCGACGCCGCAGGACAAGGGTGACTTCTATCAGCTGCGCCCCGTGAGCGGCACGATCTCGCCGGGCAACTATTCGCTGCACATGGAATGGTCGGGCATCATCAACTTCAAGTCGTATGACGATCCGGTCGCGAGGACCGGCGGCAGCTGCGGTAACGATCCGTATCCGGGCTGCTCGGCCGCGGAAGGCATCTTCCGCGTCGACCTGAAGGGCACCGACGGCAAGACGAGCGGCGCGATCCTCACGCAAGGCGAAACCAACCTGTCGCGCCAGTGGTTCCCCGGCTGGGACGAGCCGGCGTTCCGCCCGACCTATGAAGTGACGGCCGAAGTGCCGCAGAGCTGGCGGGTCGTGTCGAACGCGGCCGAGAAGCCGTCGACCAACGTCGGCGGCGGCTACAAGCTCGTGCAGTTCGAGAAGACCCCGCCGATGCCGTCGTACCTGCTGTTCTTCGGCGGCGGCCTGTTCGACACCTACGAGGACGACTTCACGAGCCCGCTGCCGGGCGGCAAGGGCGGCTTGCACCTGCGCGTGTTCACGCCGCCGGGCATGAGCGACTGGGCGAAGCCGGCGATGGACCGCACCAAGCAGGCGCTCGACTTCTACTACCGCTACACGGGCATTGCCCTGCCGCTCACGAAGTTCGACACGGTGGCCGCGAACGACGCGTTCAAGGAGCAGAAGGACCTGAACTTCGGCGGGATGGAGAACTGGGGGTCGATCCTCGAGTTCGCCGACGACATCCTGCCGCAGCCGGGCCAGCCGATGTCGCACTATGGGAACGAGGTGCTGACGCACGAAGTCGCGCACCAGTGGTTCGGCGATCTCGTCACGACCGACTGGTGGGACAACGTGTGGCTCAACGAGTCGTTCGCGACGTTCTTCGAGACGAAGACGACGATCCAGTTCTTCCCCGACGAGTTCAGCTGGCTCGACCAGGTGAAGAACAAGTACCGCGTGATCAATCGTGACATCGGCCCGAACGCGTTCCCGGTCGCGCCGAACTTCAACGGCTGGGCGTCGAACGACTTCGTGCTGAGCGCCAGCGCGTTCACGTACGACAAGGGCGGCCACGTGCTGAAGACGCTCGAGAACTATCTCGGCGAACAGACATTGCGTCGCGGCCTGCAGCAGTACCTGGTCGACTACTCGTTCGGCAACGGCACGCCGAAGCGCCTGTGGGATGCGCTGTCGAAGGAAAGCGGCCAGGCGATCGGCGCGATCGGCGACAGCTACGTCCGCCAGACCGGCGTGCCGCTGATCTCGCTCGACACGCAGTGCGACCTGACGAAGAACCAGACCGTCGTCACGCTGAAACAGCAGCCGTTCCCGAACAAGAACGCGTATCCGGGCCTGCAGTGGACGGTGCCGATCACGCTCGCGTACGGCCAGGGTCTCGCGAAACGCACGACGCTCGCGCTGAAGGATACGCAGACGCAAACGCGGATCGACGGTTGTTCGGGCGTGGTCGCCGACCCGAGCGGGCTCGACTACTACGTCGTGAACTACAGCGACGCGGCCTGGAGCGGGCTGCTCACGCAGGTCAACGGCTCGACCGATCCGGTCCTGCTCGCGAACCTGAAGAGCGAAGCCGCGCTGCTCGTCGCGAACAACCTCGCGCCCGCGTCGCGCTCGACGTCGATCGGCTCGGTCGCTTCGCCGGCCGCGATGAAGCTGCGCCAGACGCCGACCTTCGGCGGCATCGAGCCGGTGACGAAGGAACGCCCGGCCCTGCAATACCAGGGCATCTTCAAGCCGCGCAAGGTAGTGACGCAGTAACGGTGCGCATCCGGCCGGCGCCGCGCAGCCTGCGGCTGCCGGCCGGCGTACCGGCTTCTCCGACCTTTGACGGGCCTCGCATGCGAGGCCCTTTTTCATGCCCGGCGCCTTGATGTCCGGCATTCGGCCGGCCGCGCGGCGTGCCGGCCGCCGTCGCCGTCATGCCCACGCGGCATCCCACGCCGGCTGCGCGAACCAGGTTGCGAGAAACGCGACGAGCCGCGACGCGCGTGCGGCGCCGCGCGCGGGCTGGCGCAACACGTGGATCGTCGCCGGCTCGGGCGCCACCGCGAACTGCGGCAGCACCGCGCGCAAGCGTCCGTCGCGCAACGCGTCTGCGGCAAGCCAGGTCGGCAGGTGCGCGAGACCGAGCCCGTCGATCGCGGCTTCGAGCAACGCCTCCGAATGATTGCTGCGAAACCGCGGCTGCGCCGGCATGTGGCGGCGCTCGCCGAAGCGCCACGCGCCCGGCGGCGGCGCACCGTGCCATGCCAGGCAGTCGTGGCCAGCGAGCGCGTCGGGCGACTCGGGCTCGCCGCGCCGCGCGAGATACGCCGGGCTCGCGCACAGCACGCGCCGCTGCGGCGCCAGCACGGTCGCGACGAAGCGCGTGTCCTCGAGCGGGCCGATGCGCACCGCGAGATCGACGTCGGAACCGAGCCGCGCGCCCTGCAGGTCGACCATGGAGTCGGTCAGCACCAGGTCGACCTGCAACGCCGGATGACGCTGCATGAACGCAGCCAGCGCGGCCATCAGGTGGCGGCGGCCGAACGGCGCCGGGCAGTCGACGCGCAGCAGCCCGCTCGGCTCGTCATGCTGGCTGTGCAGGTCCTCCTGCAGGCCGCGCAGCTCGGCCAGCATCCGCGTCGCGCGCCCGTACAGCAGCTGTCCGGCCTCGGTCGGCCGCAGCGCATGCGTGGTGCGATGCAGGAGACGGATGCCGAGCTGCGTCTCGAGCCGGTCGATGCGCCGCGTGACCGACGACGCGGCGACGCCCAGCCGGCGTGCGGCCGCCGAGAAGCTCTGCTGGTCGACCACGTCGACGAACAGCGCCAGATGCGGGGAAAGAAAGTCGTCCATTCAGTGCCTTCCGATTTGGCTATGCGTCTATCGCAAAACAATCATCCGCCTTTGCACGTTTCCGCGTCAAACCGGGACGACTAGACTGCATTCATCCTTTTCAACCGCTGCACGCCCCGCCGGGCCGCGCGACAGCCATCCGCCACGGAGATCATCATGCGCAGCATCCGCTTCGACGCCCCCGCCGCCGACATCGAGTCGCTCGACGCGCGGGTCAGGGAAATCGACACGCCCGTCCCGGCCGACGGCCAGATGCTGATCGAGGTGCGCGCGGCCGGCGTGAACCCGAGCGACGTGAAGGCCGCGCTCGGCCGCATGCCGCACGCGGTGTGGCCGCGCACGCCCGGGCGCGACTGGGCCGGCATCGTGCGCAGTGGCCCGGACGGCTGGATCGGCGCGCCGGTGTGGGGTTCGGGTGGCGATCTCGGCGTGCATCGCGACGGCTCGCACGCGGAGTGGCTCGTGCTCGACGCGGCCCTGGTGCGTCGCAAGCCCGCCGTGCTGACGCTCGACGAGGCGGCCGGCGTCGGCGTGCCGTTCGTCACCGCATACGAGGGCTTGCGCCGCGCCGGCATGCCGACGGCCGGCGACGTCGTGCTCGTGTTCGGCGCGAACGGGAAGGTCGGCCAGGCCGCGATCCAGCTCGCGACCGCGCACGGCGCGACCGTGATCGGCGTCGAGCGCAGCGCCGGCGGTTACCGCGGCCACGCATCGGGCGACGTGCGCATGATCGATGCGTCGAAGGAATCGGTGGCCGACGCAGTGCGCGCGGCAACCGGCGGCCACGGCGCGGACATCGTCTACAACACGGTCGGCAGCCCGTACTTCGAAGCGGCGAACGCGTCGATGGCGATCGGTGCCCGGCAGATCTTCATCTCGACGATCGACCGCAGCGTGCCGTTCGACATCTTCGCGTTCTATCGCGGCCAGCACACGTTCGTGGGCGTCGATTCGCTACAGCTCGGCGGTACCACGGTCGCGCAGATCCTCGACACGCTCGCACCCGGCTTCGGCAACGGCACGCTGCGCCCGTTCCCGATCGGCGACGACTACGTCTACCCGCTCGAGCGCGCACACGACGCGTATCGCGCGGTGCTGGCCGGTGCACGCGAGCGCGTCATCCTCAAGCCCTGACACCGGACCACACGGGAGACCGCCATGATGGATTACGTGATTTCGCTCGCGGTGGGCCTCGGCGTCGGCGTGCTGTACGCGCTGCTGCACGTGCGCTCGCCGGCCCCGCCGCTCGTCGCGCTCGTGGGCCTGCTCGGGATGGTGATCGGCGAACGCGCGATCGCGCTGCTGCGCTGACGAGTCGATCCGGCGCCGGCGGCCCTAACGGTCGTCGCGCCGGCGGAACGCCCACCACGCGGCGAGCCCCGTGAAACCCGCGACGAGCAGCACCATCAGCCAGAAGCCGTGCTTGTTCTCCGAGAACGGCACGCCGCCGACGTTCATCCCGAAGAAGCCGGCGACGATGTTGATCGGCAGCGCGATCACGGTCACGAGCGTCAGCGTGAACAGCGTCCGGTTGTTCTGCTCGTCAAGACGCGAACCGATCTCTTCCTGCAGCAGCTTGATCCGCTCGTTGAGCCCCGCCAGATCGGCCAGCACCAGCGAGAACTCCTCGGTCGATTCGCGCAGCTCCTGCACGTCTTCCAGATGCAGCCACGCAGGCGGTTTCGCGAGCAGCCGGAAGATCGACCCGGGCTCGGGCGCGAGCATGCGCTGCAGGCGCGTCAGCGTGCGGCGCATCGCGCCGAGTTCGATGCGGCTCGACGTGAGCCGCATCGACAGGAAGCGATCCTCGATGCGGTCGACGTCGACGCTCGTGCGCCGCATGATCTGGATCAGCAGGTCGGCCTGGTCGCGCAGCAGGTGCACGAGCAGCTCGGCGGGCGACCTGAACGGCTCGCCGTCGCGCACGCACGCGCGCAGCGTGTCGACCGAGCGCAGCGGCTTGAGCCGCGCGGTGACCATGATGCGCCGCTCGACGTGGACGAACAGCGTCGCGATCTCCGACGGCGTCAGTTCGAGGTTGAACATCACGTCGTTGACGATCGCGCGCAACGCGCCGTCTTCCTGCTCGATGCGCGTCGAGCGCGAGCCTTCGTGGAGGAATTCGAAGAAGCTGTCGGGCAGCCCGAGATGCGTGCGCATCCAGCGCTCGCTCGCGCCGTGCGCGAGATTGAAGTGCAGCCAGACGAAATCGTCCGACGCGACATCGTGCTCGCGGCACGCGCGCAGCCACGCGGCAGCCGCGTCCGCATCGAGCGTCGCGCCGGATCCGCCCGGCACGAAGCGGAATCCGCACACCATGCCGGACGTATCGGCGCCGTAAGTCTGTACGATCAGGTCCATCGTGTCGAAGGTCGTGCGGCGCACGGCGCGCCGCGCAAAGCAGGCCGCGCGCCCGCGCCGGAAAAGGAAAGGAAACGTATGCCCGACGGGCATGACGCGCCGGTGACAGCGTCACGCCGCATCATGCCGGCCGATTCCGCGCCCCGAATGCAAAGCGCCGCCCAACGGGCGGCGCAGGTGCGGCGGGTCGACACGCGCGAGACGCGTTACTGCCGCGTCTCCGACTGCGCGGCGCTCGGGCACGCGGGATCCTTGCCCCAGTGACCCTCGCAGACGCGCCAGCGGCACAGTTGATCCTCGAAGAAACCGCGCTCCGAACACTCCTTCACGCGCGACGCCAGCGAGCCGGTCGTCGCGGCCGTCTTGGTCGGCACCGCCTGCGCCTTCTGCGCGGCGAGTTTCTTGTCGGCCGGTTTCGTGCGCGCGACGAGCGCCGCGAGCAGATCCGCATCCGGATCGTCCTTCCCGCCCGCCTTCGCAGTGCGGGTCGGCGTCGCATCGCGATGCTTCTTCGCCTGCGCGAGCTCGGCCTGCTGTTCCTTGTGATGCTTGCGGGCCTCGGCCTTTGCATCGGCCTTCGTGTCGGTCTTGCCATGCGCGGCGACCTTCGCGCCCTTCGCGGCGTCGGCCTTCGCGGTCTTGGTCGTCGCGGCAGCCGCAGCGGCGGCGGCCGTGGCCGCGCCCGATGCGTCGTCGGCGCCATTGGCGAGCGCACGCGACAGGCGGCTGTTGTCCGCGGCTGATGCGGACGATGCGGATGCAACGGTTCGGGAAGCTGCGTCGTCGTTGACGATCGTGGCCGGTAGCGCGGCGGATGCGGCGGATGCGGCATTCTGCGCGACCTGCACGGCGGCGTCGCTGGCCGCCGCGGCCTTCGCCGGGGCGGCTGCGGCAGGCGCGGCCTCGGCCGTGACGGCGGCGGCCTGCCCGCCCGAATGCTGCATGCGCCACGCGCCCCAGCCACCGACGGCAACCACCAGGGCCACGACGGCGGCGATCGGCGCCTTCAGCGAACGGCGCGGCGGTTCGGCCGGCGGCGTGACACGTCCTTCCAGATTCGCGAGAATGCGCGACTGCTGAGCTCCGTTGCCTGCCGGTTTGGTATCGGACAGCAGGCTGGGCGGAGATTTCGAATTTGAATTTTCCGGCGCACTCATTCAGCGTCTCATTGAATCCTAGTTTAATTCACCGCGATAATATAGCCCAGCCTCTCGAAGCAGCCTGATTCTAAGAGCAAGCATTGCAAAACACAATCAATTCCAATTTCCGGGGATTTCTTTGATTGCCGTCGCACTCGTCGCCTATTTCGCCCTTGCCGTAGCCGTTGCGGCACTGTTGCTTTTACCGGGTATCCGCGCGACCGTTTTCGAATCCGTCACGCAGTTTCACGGCCGCCTGACGCGCCGTGCGAACGATCGCGCCGCACGTACGCGAAGTCAGATTGTTAAATCGGCAAGCGCTACGCGCGGCGCTTTAAACGATGTGCAAAATTTACTGATTCGGCGACGCTTGATGATTGTGGTATCGGCAGGTATTCTTGCGACGCCGCCATTGGTCGCCATTGCGTTACGCGGCCGGCAATTGTTCCAGTACGACGACACGGCGCGCGTGCCCGACGAGAAGATCGCCGCGCTGCTGCAGGGCGAACAACTCGTGCCGCCCCCGCCGCTGCCGCCGGAAGTCTTTGCTACCAAGGAAGTCGAACAGGTACGCCCGGCGCTGAAGGATGCGAGCCGAGACTGGAACCTGCTGGATCCGGATTTCCGTACGCGTTTGCTGCTGGTCTACAAGATCATGCACGAACAATATGGTTATGAAATGGCGTTGCTGGAAGGTTACCGGAGCCCGGAACGGCAGAACCGGCTGGCGCAGATGGGCGGTAGCGTGACCAACGCGGCAGCCTTCCAGAGTTATCACCAATTCGGGCTGGCGGCCGACAATGCATTCCTGCGCGACGGCAAGCTGGTCATTTCCGAGAAAGATCCGTGGGCGATGCGCGGCTACCAGTTGTATGGCCAGGTCGCCGAACAGGTTGGCCTGACCTGGGGGGGCCGCTGGAAAATGATGGATCTTGGGCACGTGGAATACCATAAACCCGGTTTTAAACTGGGACGCGGCAGCTAGCCAGGGCTGCCGGACAGGAAATAATGAGGGCGGCATGGGGCTTTTTAATATCCCGGCAGGAAACGATATGGGCGGCGCAAAAAATCATGCATTCCGGTGCGCGATTTTTTCCGGCCGCCGCTTCCGTTTTAAATCTCACAGCGTCCTTTCGTTAATGCGCGCGCCTTCTCCGATGCCGCGGGCGCTTTGATGCCAGCCCCCTTCATCCCGCTTGACAGCATGGCGACACATCGCGGCGCCACCCTTACCGCTCGGCGCGCCTGCGTCGCCTCACCGAATCGCACCGGAACCTGAACGTCCTATGCAACGCATCCTCAACGTGCTGACTCATCCGCGTACGCTCTCGATCGTCGGGATCGTCGCGCTAGCGGCCATTCTCTTCATCGTCGCCGACATGCTGCAGCTGCCGCTCCTGTGGGCGGCGATCGCGTTCGCGGCGATCCTCGCGCTGTGGCTCGTCGTCGCGCTGTGGCGCCGCTGGCGCGTGAAGCGCGCGAACCAGCAGCTCGGGCAGGTGCTGGAAGAGCAGGCGGAAACCGGCAAGATCGCCGCGCCCGCCGCCGCCGCGCTCGCCCCCGACGCGAAGACGGCCGACCTCGACGTGCTGCGCACGCGCCTGTCGGACGCGGTGAAGACGATCAAGACGTCGAAGATCGGCCAGGTGTCGGGCGGCTCCGCGTTGTACGAACTGCCGTGGTACATCGTCATCGGCAACCCGGCCGCGGGCAAGAGCAGCGCCGTGCTCAATTCCGGCCTGCAGTTCCCGTTCGCCGACAAGAACAGCGCGGTGATCCACGGCATCGGCGGTACGCGTAACTGCGACTGGTTCTTCACGACCGAGGGGATCCTGCTCGACACGGCCGGCCGCTATTCGGTGCACGAGGAAGACCGCAGCGAGTGGCTCGGCTTCCTCGGCCTGCTCAAGCGCTATCGCCCGAAGGCGCCGATCAACGGCATCATCGTCACGGCCAGCATCGCCGAACTCACCGGCAACCGCCCCGAATTCGCGATCAACCTCGCGAAGAACCTCCGTCAGCGCGTTCAGGAGCTGACCGAGAAGCTCGAAGTGTTCGCGCCGGTCTACGTGATGTTCACGAAGGCCGACCTGATCACCGGCTTCACCGAATTCTTCAGCAGCAGCGACAAGCACGAGTACGACCGCGTGTGGGGCGCCACCCTGCCCTACGAGCCCGACGACAAGCGCGACGTCGTCGCGCAGTTCGACACGCACTTCGAGGAACTCTACGAAGGGCTGAAGGAAATCAGCGTCGCGCAGCTGTCGCTGTCGCGCGGCAACCAGCTGTCGCCGGGCCAGTTGAGCTTCCCGCTCGAATTCTCGACGATCAAGCCGTCGCTGCGCGCGTTCCTCGCGACGCTGTTCGAGAACAACCCGTTCCAGTACAAGCCGATCTTCCGCGGCTTCTACTTCACCAGCGCGCTGCAGGAAGGCGAAACCAACAGCGCGGCCGCGCAGCGCATCGCGCATCGCTTCGGCCTCGACGGCACCGCGCTGCCGAAACCGCACAGCGCGTTCTCGAAGAACGGCTTCTTCCTGCGCGACCTGTTCTCGAAGGTGATCTTCGCGGACCGCCAGACTGTGCGGCAGTTCGCGAGCCCGACCAAGACGCGGCTGCGCTACGCGACCTTCTTCGGCTTCGTCGCGGCGCTCGCGCTCGCGCTCGGCGGCTGGACCTGGTCGACGATCGGCAACCAGCAGCTCGTCGCGAACGTGCAGGCCGACCTCGACAACGTCACGCGGCTGCAGCAGGGCCGCAACGACCTGCAGTCGCGCCTGCAGGCGATGGACATCCTCGAGGACCGGATCGAGCAGCTCGAGCAGTTCCGCCGCGACAAGCCGGTTTCGGTGTCGCTCGGCCTGTACCAGGGCGATCGTCTCGAGCAGCACCTGCTGACCGAGTATTACAACGGCGTGCGCCAGATCCTGCTGGCCCCGGTGTCGCAGAACCTCGCATCGTTCATGAAGGACGTGAACGCGCACCCCGAGCAGCTCGTGCCGATGACGCGCCCGCCCGAATCGGGTGCCGTGCAGGGTGGCGCGATTCCGGTTTCGACGAATGCGGCAGGCGCCGCGCCGCAAGCCGGCGCCGCCCTGGCCGCATCCGGCACCGCGCCGGCCGCAGCCGCGCCACAGCCGGCCGCACCGCAGGGCGGCCTCTACAGCGACGCGTCGCCGACCAACGTGCAGGACGCGTACAACGCGCTCAAGACGTACCTGATGCTGTCCGACAAGCGTCACGTCGAGCAGGCGCACCTGACCGACCAGCTCGCCCGCTTCTGGCGCGGCTGGCTCGAGACGAATCGCGGCAACATGCCGCGTGACGAGATGATCAAGAGCGCGGAACGCATGATCTCGTTCTACCTGTCGCGCGTGAATGACGACGACTGGCCGATGATCGACGCGAACCTCGCGCTCGTCGACCAGACCCGCGAGAACCTGCGCCGCGTGGTGCGCGGCATGCCGGCCCGCCAGCGCGTGTACGAGGAAATCAAGGCGCGCGCATCGACCCGCTTCGCACCGATGACCATCGCGCGCATCGTCGGCGACGGCAACCAGGGCCTCGTGGCAGGCAGCTACGCGATTCCGGGCACGTTCACGCGCGAAGCATGGTTCGACTACGTGCAGCCGGCGATCCGCGACGCGGCGACCAAGGAACTGCAGGCGAAGGACTGGGTGCTGAACACGTCGACGCAGGACGACCTGACGCTCGAGGGCAGCCCCGAGCAGATCCAGAAGACGCTCGTCGGCATGTACAAGACCGAGTACGCGCAGCACTGGCAGAAGTTCATGCAGGGCATCGCGGTGCAGGGCTTCAGCAGCTTCGGCCAGGCCGTCGACGGGATGAACCGCCTCGGCGACCCGCAGGATTCGCCGATCCGCAAGATCCTCGAGACCGCGTACGACCAGACGTCGTGGGACAACCCGTCGCTCGCGAACGTGACGATCAAGAAGGCGCAGACGGGCGTCGTGAACTGGGTCAAGCAACTGTTCTCGCGCTCGCAGGCCGGCCAGGTGGCGGCCGCCAACATCGACATCAACGGCAATCCGGCCGAGGTGCCGATGGGTCCGATCGGCCAGGAGTTCATCGGGCTCGCGCGGATCGTCGCGACGCACGACGGCACGTCGATGCTCAAGAGCTACATGGATTCGCTGTCGAAGGTCCGCACGCGCTTCAACGTGATCAAGAACCAGGGCGACCCGGGCCCGGGCGCGCGCCAACTGATGCAGCAGACGCTCGACGGCAACGGTTCGGAACTCGCCGATTCGCTGAAGCTCGTCGACGAGCAGATGCTGACGGGCCTCACCGATTCGCAACGCAAGTCGCTGCGTCCGCTGCTGGTGCGGCCGCTGATGCAGGCGTTCGCGGTCGTGATCCAGCCGGCCAGCGCCGAAGTCAACAAGGTGTGGAACGCGCAGGTCTACCAGCCGTTCCAGAACTCGCTCGCGACGAAGTACCCGTTCGCGGCGAGCGCGAAGGTCGAGGCCGGCGCCGGTGAAATCGCGCAGGTGTTCGGTCCGGACGGTTCGATCGCGAAGTTCGTCGGCACGACGCTCGGGCCGCTCGCGGTGCGCCGCGGCGACACCCTCGCCGCCCGCACGTGGGGCGACATGGGCATCGGCCTCACGCCGGACTTCACGAACGGCTTCGCGCGCTGGGTCGCGCCGCTCGCGGGCGGTGCGGCAGGCAGCGCGGCCGCGTCGTCCGAACCGCAGACCGTGTTCCAGATCCTGCCGCAGCCGAGCACGGGCACGACGGAATACACGATCGCGATCGACGGCCAGCAGCTGCGCTACCGCAACACGCCGCCGCAGTGGACCAACTTCGTGTGGCCGAACCCGCAGGGCTCGCCGGGCGCGACGCTGTCCGCGACGACCTTCGACGGCCGCACGGTGCAGCTCGTCAACGAGCCGGGCCGCTACGGTCTCGAGAAGCTGATCAACTCGGCGCAGCGCAAGCGCCGTCCGGACGGCACCTTCGACCTGACGTGGGCGCAGGGCAGCGTGAACGTGTCGGTAACGATGCGCATCATCAGCACGTCGCAACCGTCCGGCGGTGGCGGTGACCAGCCGCAGCAGCAGAGCCTGCGCGGCCTGCAGCTGCCGTCGTCGGTCGCCGACGCGAGCGCGGGCGCCGCGCTGAACGCGACCCAGTCCACCGGCACGGGCACGCCGGCCGCAGCGCCGGCCGTCGCGGCCGCCAACGCAACGAATGCCCAGGGGGCGCAATGACGCAAACCGTACAGGCGCAGATCGCCTACTTCGGCAAGATTCCGTCGCGCGGCGACTTCGTGAAGAGCCCGCACAACCCGCAGTTGCTGCAGACGCTCGACCGCTGGATCGCGCAGGCGCTCGAACTGCTCGCGGAAGATCCGCGCTGGAAGCTCGTCTACGAGGATGCGAAGCCGATGCATTTCGCATTCCTCGGCTCGCGCAGCAAGCTCGCGATCGCGGGCCACATGGTCGCGAGCCACGACGTATCGATGCGCCGCTTCCCGTTCCTCGGCGCAACCGCGCTCGAGGTCGACCGGCCGCTCGCGTTCCTCGCGCGCAGCCCGCTCGCGTTCGCGCGGCTGTGGTCGCGCGTCGCCACGCAGATCCCGCCGCTGCTCGGCAAGGAAGAACCGCCCGGCGCGCTGCAGGCGCTCGGCGACACGCAGGTGCCGATCGACGTCGGCGGCCCCGGCACGTCGCATGACGGCACCTTCAACGATTTCGTCGAACACCAGTCGCTGCACGGCCTCCAGGAAATGCTGCTCGAAAGCGGTCACCCCGTGCGGCTGCGCGGCGCGATGCTCGCGCTCGGCTCGCTGCTGCGGCCGGTGATGCAGAGCGGCTCGTCGCATATCGAGCGCGGCCTCACGCTGCCGCTGCCGGTCGATCCGTTCTACCGCAGCCTCGTCGCCGCGTTCTGGCTCGAACTGATCGCGCCGTTCGTCGCGCAGGCCGACTTCGAGCTCGCGATCTTCATCGGCACGATCGCCGAGCGCGAACGGCTCATCATCGGCTTCAACGGCGCGTCGGCAAAAACCCTGCTGAGCGTCGTCGACCCGCAGACCTACGCCGCCCACAACATCGACATCGACGATCCCGAGTGGATCGACGCCCATGCGCAAAACGATCACCAGATCAGCAAACTCGTCAGCTACCTCGACCAACCGCAACTCTCGCTGCGCGTCGCCATCGACGCGTTCCGCGAAGCGTTCATCGGAGGCTGACGGGATGCATCGCACGATTCACGTCCGGCGCGCACGCTTTTCGGCCGCCTTCTCGCCCGCCGTCGCCGCCCTCCTCGCCGCCGGGCTGTTCGCCAGCGGCGCGGCCTTCGCGCAGAACACGGGCGCGACCGTCACGCCGGTCGGCAACGGCACGGTCGCGACCACCGCGCTGCCCGCGAACACCGGTGCCTCACCGGGGACGGCCTCCAGCGCCGTCGTGCACGGCACGGCCGGCACCGCGAGCACCGTCACGCCGCCGCCCGCTAACGCGACGCCCGGCCAGGTGGTCGTCGGCGGCAAGGTGCCCGACGAGGCGACCAAGGCCGCCGTGCTGCAGAAGCTGCGCGATACCTACGGCGCGACGAACGTCGTCGACCAGATCGAGGTGGGTGACGTCGCAACGCCGCCGAACTGGAGCGCGAACGTGCAGAAACTGCTCGGCGCGCAGCTCAAGCAGATCAGCAAGGGGCAGTTGAAGATCAACGGCACGCAGATCGAGATGAAGGGCGAGGTGCACAACGAAGCGCAACGCCAGCAGCTCGCGAGCGACATGGCGAACACGCTGAACCCGACGTATACGATCAGGAACGGGCTGCGCGTATCGGCGTCCGAACAGGGCGTGCTCGACCAGACGCTCGCGAACCGCACGATCGAGTTCGAGACCGGCAGCGCGACGCTCACGCCGCAGGGCAAGCTGATTCTCGACCAGATGGCGGCCGCGCTCGCGAAGATGCAGAACCGCACCGTCGACATCATCGGCCACACCGACAACTCGGGGAACCGCACGTCGAACATCGCGCTGAGCCAGGCGCGCGCGGATGCGGTGAAGGGCTACCTGATCACGAAGAACATTCCGCCGCAGCAGATGACGACGACGGGCGTCGGGCCGGATCAGCCGATCGCGCCGAACGATACGGCGGACGGGCGGGCGAGGAATCGGCGGATCGAGTTCCGGGTGGGGCAGTAACGGGGAATCGACCGGCCGCTTCCATGCGAAGCGGCACGGCACACGACGGGCGGCCGCAGCGATGCGCCGCCCGTGTTGCGTTTACGACTGCTCGTCCGGCCTCACACCCAGCAGCTCGCGAATATGCGACAGCGAGCCGTCGTCCTTCACGACGCTCTCGAGCCACTTGTGCAGCGGCATGTCGGCCCATTCGGCGGCCTTGTCGGCAAGATACGCAACCGGGCTGTGCGGCTCGGTCTGGCGGAAATAGCGGGCGACCGCGCGCAACTGGTCGACGGCCTGCGCACGGTTCTGGATACCGGCGATCATCTGCGGCACCGGGGCGCGCGGAACGGGCTGCGGCTGCACATGAGTCTCCTCGGTCTGAATCGGATTGCCGAACACCGGCTCGATGCGCTCGGGCTGCGCCTGCGGCGCCGACTGCGTATGCGGCGCGCTGCCCGTATAACCCTGCTCGCGCGCAAAGCGCTCGGCGAGCCGGTACACGGTCTCGAACGCGTCGCGCGCCTGCCGGAAGCTCGGCGCGGAATCGCCGGCGCGCTCGACGAGCCGGTCCTCGAACGCATCGAGCGCGAATTCGAACGCCTTCAAGTTTGCGAGCAACGCCGTGTAGAACGCGATCGACGTCACGCGCCGCGACGAGTCGATCTGCTCGATCGACGGCTTGCCGCGTGCGATCTCGTCCGCGTGTTCGGGGTCGCGCTTGATGGCCTGTGCGACGTGCTGCGCCACTTCCCAGTCGAGCGTGCTGAACGCGTTCGATGCGCCGTCCGTCATCGGCACCGCGCGCAGCAGCTCGGCCGTGCGGCCGGACAGCCACGCGACATTGCCGAGCCGGTGCTCGGTGTCGTCGTCCTCGGGCAGCGGGTGCACGGTGTCCCAGAAGTCGCGGCACAGGCCCTCGAGCAGCGCATAGCCTTCGGTGAGGCCGGTGATGCCGTCCTCGAGCGCGAGCGCCTCGGTCAGCCACACGGCGAGCCGCAGGTCCTTCGTGCGCGTGCGCAGCAGTTCGCCCGCATGGTCGACCACGAAGCCCCAGTCGGCCTCCTTGATCTCGGTCACCCATTCGCCCTGGTCGAGCGTCGGATCGTCGTAGCGTCGCGCATCCTGGATCGCGTCGAATTCGTTCGAAAACAGCAGGTCGTCGCCGCTGGGCGACGCATCGCTGATCGGCGTCAGCAGCTCGGGGAGATTGATCGGCATGGTTCGGTCAGTTCATCAAATGCTTGCGTTGCACGGCCGCGATCATTCGACGGTGTACGTGAATTCGCCGGCCTCGTCCGCGCGCACCGCGATGCGCGCGATGGCCTCGCCGTCAGCGATCCGGCCAAGCACGTGGCCCGCGATCTCCGGCAGCAGCGTACCGTTGAGAATGTGGTCGACGTTGCGAGCGCCCGAGTCGACCTCGGTGCAGCGCGCGAGCACCGCATCGACGAGCGATTCGTCCCATTCGAACGCCGCCTTGTGGTTCGTCTCGATCCGGCGGCGGATCCGCTCGAGCTTCAGCTCGATGATCTCGGCCAGCACGTCGTCGGAAATCGGGTAGTACGGCACGACCTTCATCCGCCCGAGGAACGCGGGCTTGAAGGTCTTGTACAGCTGCGGGCGCAGCGTCTCGGCGAGCGCGTCCGGATCCGGCAGTTCCTCGGCCGGCTTGTTCAGGCACGCCTGCATCACCGCGGCGGAGCCGACGTTCGACGTCAGGATGATCAGCGTGTTGCGGAAGTCGATCTCGCGCCCTTCCGCGTCGTCCATCGCGCCCTTGTCGAACACCTGGAAGAACATCTCGAGCACGTCGGGGTGCGCCTTCTCGACCTCGTCGAGCAGCACGACGGAATAAGGATTGCGGCGCACGGCCTCGGTCAGCACGCCGCCTTCGCCGTAGCCGACGTAGCCCGGCGGCGAGCCCTTCAGGCCCGACACGCTGTGCGCCTCCTGGTACTCGCTCATGTTGATCGTGACCATCTTGCGCTCGCCGCCGTACAGGATGTCGGCCAGCGCGAGCGCCGTCTCGGTCTTGCCGACGCCCGACGGCCCGACGAACATGAACACGCCGCGCGGCTTGTTCGGATCCTCGAGATTCGCGGTCGCGGTGCGCACGCGCTGCGCAATCGCGTCGAGCGCATGGTCCTGGCCGATCACGCGCGCGGCAAGCAGCGGCTGCAGGTTCAGCACCGTGTCGATCTCGTCCTTCACCATCCGGCCGAGCGGAATGCCCGTCCACGCGGCGACGATCTCGGCCACCACGTGGCCGTCGACCTGCAGCGGCACCATCGGCTCGCCGCCCTGCAGCGCGTGCAGCGCCGCGACGCGCTCGGCGAGCTTGTCGCGGGTCACCTGCACGTCGACCGGCTGACCGTCTTCCGACGGGCCGCGTGCCTTGTCGAGCGCTTCGCGCAACGCGGTGATCTCGGCGACGATCGCGCGCTCGGCTTCATAGCGCGCTTCGTCCTTCGCGAGCTGTTCGAGCGCCGTGTCGCGCGTGCCGCGCAGTTCGCCGAGCCGCTCGTCGTGCGACGCGCCGCCGGCCGCCTCGCGCTCCAGCGACGCGATTTCGGCATCGATCCGCTCGATGCGCTTCTTCGTGTCGTCGATCGCCGCCGGCGTCGCGCTGTGCGCCAGCGCAACCTTCGCGCACGCGGTGTCGAGCACGCTGATCGCCTTGTCCGGCAGCTGGCGGCCGCTGATGTAGCGGTGCGACAGGCGCACGGCCTCGGTGATCGCGTCGTCGAGGATCCGCACGTTGAAGTGCTTCTCCATCAGGCCGGACATCCCGCGCAGCATCGCGGCCGCGAGCGGCTCGCTCGGCTCCTCGACCTTCACGACCTGGAAGCGGCGCGCGAGCGCCGCATCCTTCTCGAAGTACTTCTTGTATTCGCTCCACGTCGTCGCGGCGATCGTGCGCAGCTCGCCGCGCGCGAGCGCCGGCTTCAGCAGGTTCGCCGCGTCGTTCTGGCCGGCCTGGCCGCCCGCGCCGATGATCGTGTGCGCCTCGTCGATGAACAGGATGATCGGGTGCGCGCTCTTCTTCACCTCGTCGATCACGCTCTTCAGGCGGTTCTCGAACTCGCCCTTCACGCTCGCGCCGGCCTGCAGCAGCCCCATGTCGAGCACGTGCAGCGCGACGCCGCGCAGCGGCGGCGGCACGTCGTCGGCCGCGATGCGCAGCGCGAGGCCCTCGACGACCGCCGTTTTGCCGACGCCGGCCTCGCCGGTCATGATCGGGTTGTTCTGGCGGCGGCGCATCAGGATGTCGATCGCCTGGCGGATCTCGGCTTCGCGGCCGATCACCGGGTCGATCTTGCCGTCGCGTGCGCGCTGCGTGAGGTTGGTCGTGTACGTGTCGAGCGCCGGCGTCTTCGACGGGCCGGCCGCGGGTGCCGCGCCGTCAGCCGCCGGCGTCATGCCGTTGTCGTCCGCCTCGGCCTGGCGCGGCTCGGCCTCGCTCGACCCGGCCACGATCTCGTCGAACTTGTGCTTCAGGTCCGTCACGTTCACTTCCGCGAACTGCGACGACATCCGCTGCGCGAACTGCGCGAGATCCGGCGCGATCAGCAGTGCGAGCAGCAGGTGGCCGGAGCGAATGCGGCCGAGCTGCGAATCGAGCGACGCGATCAGCCACGCCTGCTCGAACAGCGCGATGAGGTGCACGGAAAACACCGGCGTGCGCGTGTTGCCCGTCTTCAGGCGCGTCAGCTCGCGCTCCAGATCGGCGCGCAGCGCATGCGGATCGACGCGGCTTGCGCGCAGCGCGAGCGGCAGGTCGCCCGCCGGCTCCTCGAGCAACGCGAGGAACAGGTGCTCCAGATCGACCTCGTAATGGCCGCGCGCCAGGCACGCGCTTGCCGCACGCTCGGTCGCGTGACGGCACAGCGGGTTCAGTTTCGTGATCAGGGTCTTCAGAGGCGTGCTCATGGCGTCGATCTCAGGTTCGTTGCGTGTTTGTTGTCGTTCGGTATCAGTGAATCACGTGCAGTTCGTAGCGGGCGTCGGTGCGATCCTCATGCGCTTCGCGCGTGCACAGGAACGCGTCCCAGCCGAGCCGCGAGCCCGCGCCGAGCACGCTCGCGCCAACCTCGGTGCGCTTGAGCACGAGCTTCACCTCGTATTCGAGCGTGACGCCGGCGAGCAGCGTCAGCATCCGCTCCAGCGCGACGGCGTGCGCGCCGCCGGGCAGGAACGCCTCGTAGTCGCGCTTCGACAGCGGGCCGACGACGATCCGCGCGCGCATGTCGCGCTGCCAGACGCGTTCACCGACGAGCGCCGTCGCGCCGAGCACCACGTTGACTTCGCCGAGCACGCTCAGTTGGTCGGGCGGCACGTCGTACCACTTGCCGACGAACTGGTCGATCTTCACCGGCACGCGGAAATAGTCGGACAGCGTGCGCTGCAGGTACGCGGCCGACATCGGCCGGTGCCGCGCGGCCAGCGCATAGCCGGCAACGGCCTCGTCGAGCACGCCGCCCACACCGGCCGCAAGGCTGTCGCGCACCTCGTCGCTTGGCACGCCCGCGATCGCGAGCAGCAGCGGCAGATAGCGCTCGTCGCGGTCGAGCTCATAGTGGAACGGCAGCCGGTATTTCTTCCACGCCGCATAGAACAGCGCGGTCGCGCGGTTCGAGAACACGTCGAAGAATGCGCGCGCCGCATGGTCGCGCTTCAGGTGCTCGCGCGCAATGATCTGCTCGGTGTAATGCAGCGGCAGCGCGCCCTGCCCGCCGAGCAGCCCGAAGAACGCGGGCGTCAGCTCGACGTGGCCGAGCTCGCCGGCCGCGAGCGCCGCGCCGCGTGCCTCGCCCGTCTTGAGCTGCGTGCCGTCGCCGTCGAACGAGCGCGCGCCTTCGATCTCGCTCGGCGGAAAGCCGAGCGACAGCGTGTTGCGGAATTCGATGCGCTGCGCGACGACGTCGCCCTGCCGCCATGCGCCGGGCGCATCCGACGCCTGCCGCGCGAACAGCCCTTCGAGCACGCGCACGGCCTGGAAGAACTCGAAGCGGTGCGGCTCGTCGAGCAGCGCGTCGACTACGCCAGGATCGATTCGCCGGTTCGGGGCTTGCATCGGATGATCTCCTCGCCGGTGCGCTTCGACACCACGACTAATTGAACGAAACTGTTGAGGTGCACGTACAGGCCGAAGAAGCTGTCGAGCACGCGCACGAACGACGCAAGGCTCGCGCCGACGAAGTGCTCCTCGTCGATCGTCAGGCGGATCTCGATGCCGCGCACAAAGGTGGCGAACGGCTTGCCGGGCAGCCACTGCACGGCGCCGCGCTGCTCGACGCCGGCGAGGCCGTCGATCTGGCGCATCGACACGGCGGTGCGCCGCAGGTCGTACAGCGTCAGCATTTCCTTCAGCGGCGCGAGCCCGTGCGCGACCAGCGATACGTGATTGAGCGCGAGGTGCGACACGAGCCGCCAGTGCGCGGCGCGGCCGCGCTCGAAGCGCACGCTCTGCGTCGGGCGGCGCAACAGCGAAATGCCGCTCGTCTGCGCGCCGCCTTCCTGGAACAGGTCGCCGCCTTCAAGCCCGAACGCGAGCATCGACGGCAGGTCGCGGTTCGTGCAGGTGAGGTCGAGGCTCAGCGTGTCGGTCTGCGGCGAGGTCGGCTCGAAATCGATGTCGACGATCGAGATCTCGGTTTCATAGCCGGGGCTCTTCTGCGCGACCCAGTCATTGCGGCGCGCGAACCAGTAATGGCCGATCCGCGCCGATTCGCCGTGATGCAGCGAATAGAACGGCCGGAACTCGATCACCGATTCCTCGTGCGCCTGCTGCCTGACGAGTTTCACCGAATCGATCGAATACACCTCGTACGCGAACGCGCGCCGCGCCTCGGCGATCACCGGGTAGGACACCGCGCGGTGCGTGATGCGGATCGGCTCGCCGTGCTGGCGGAACAGGTTGACGATCGGCGTGCAGAACAGCCGGAAGTGGCTCGCCGTCAGCAGTTCGAGCAGCCGCGCGACATGCGAATCGCTGCGCACGTCCTGCAGCACGAGATGCAGCGTCGCGCGCTGGCAGCGGCCGCTCGCGCGCGCGATCGCCGCGATGTCGAAGTCGACGAAATCGAACTTGTCGGGGAACGCGAAGTATTCGGTGAGCAGGCGATACGCGGGATGCGATTTCGCCGGGTAGTCGATCAGCGCGTCGTCCTCGTCGAAGCCGGCGTGCGCGATCGGCAGCTTGCGCAGCGCCGTCCAGCGGCCGTTGCGCTCGGGCTCGACATACGCGCCGAGCACGTTGACGAACAGGCAGTCGGTCAGCGCGGCGACGAACGACTGCTCGCCGTGCAGGTGCGCGCGCAGCGTCGGCAGCTTCAGCGCTCCGAGATCGAGCTGCGCGGCGAGCGATTCGAACGTGATCGAGATCACGCCGGTCGCATTGGACGGCAGCACGGTCGCGCTCGGCGCGAGCGCAACCGGCGTGTAGCGCGCTTCCGAGATGCGGATCGGCGCGAGCGTCACGTCATAGGCGGTGCGGAACCGGCACTGCACGCCGCGGATCGGGCGGCTCTTCAGCTCGGTGCCGCGATCGATCACGACCGGTTCGGTCTGCTGGCCGGGTGACGCCGGCGTGAACTGCGCGATCGAGCACGACGGGAACGGCCGCAGGTAGTGCGGATACAGCACTTCCAGCAGCGCTTCGGTGAATTCGGGGTAATCGTCGTCGAGCTTCTTGTTGATGCGTGCGCCAAGCAGCGCGAACGACTCGATCATCCGCTCGACGTGCGGATCCTCGCAATGCTCGCCGGACAGCGCGAGCCGCGCCGCGATCTTCGGATAGCGTTCGGCGAAATCTCGCGAATAGCGCCGCAAAAACGATAATTCGCGCTCGTAATACGGCAGCAATTCTTCCATCGACGACCCCGAACCTCAATATTTCCTGCCGGACCTGGTCCACCACCGGGCGGTCCGGCCCGCTCGGCGGCTTGATTTACTGCATTCTGGCCGCGCGTGCGCGCGTGACCGAATACTGGAGCGTCGACGGCTGCAGCATCGCGTCGAAACTCACCGGCTCTTCGGCCGGGTGCACGACGAGCAGCGCCTGGATCGCGAAATAGAGCGCGTTGGTTGCCTGCTCGTTCAGCTCGAACGTCACCTGAACCTGCTGCAGGCGCGGCTCATGACGCGCGATCGCCTGCTGGATCGACTTGCAGATGAACGCGCGGTCGTAATGACTCGCGAGGCTCAGCCCCGCGAAATCGTTCAGCCCGTAGGTCAGCACCGATTTCTGGCATTCCGGCAGCGCGGCCAGCTCGTTCTCGGTGTGCGCGATACGGGTGTTGAGGATCGCCTCGACGTCGCGGGCGACCGTGTTCTTGAGCTCGTCCAGCGACAATTGCCGCATCGCTGCCGAGGCCGGCAGGTGCGGTTCGTCGTCGAACAGCTTGTCGAGAAAACTGGGTTCGAATCGTTTCATCGGCCGGCATCAACTGCGAAAACGGCAACGGGACGCCGTGCGCCCCGTTGCCGCAACCGACCTTAGACCGCGTAGGTCTTGTCGTTCTTCGTCAGACTCCAGGCGCCTTGCGTGTTGCCGCCCTGGTTGCCGCCGATCTTCTGCTGGGTTTGCTTCCACTGCACAGCTGCGTACTTCAGCGAGAACGTCTCGAGCGGCAGACCTTCTTCGCGAACGCTCGGGGCGATGCTCGAGATGATCACGTACTTGAGCTTGACTTCCAGATACTGCACGCGCTTGCCTTCACCGTCAGCGCGCGAGAAATGGACCGTCACCTCGTCGAACGTGGTACCGCCCGAAGCGTGTTGGTACAGCAGCGGGCTCGACGAATCGATTTCCTTCGTGAAAATCATGTCGCCGTGCTCGCAACGCGTCATCGTGTGACCGCCAGCGGTCGATGCGGTTGCCGAACGCGGCTGAACGATCGAGTGATCCCATGATTTCAGTTCGATCCAGCCCTGGTGGTCCTTGTCCGCGGACTCGCCCTTCACCGCGGGACTACCAAACTGCAAGTGCATATGTAACATGGCCCTTCGACTCCCCAAAGAGGTGGTTTTAACGTCCTACCCAGGCGGCCCGCCCGGGCGATTTACTCGCTTATGAATTTGCCGGTTTGGGCAGATCAGCGACAAGTCGCAGAGAAATCGAGAGTTCGTCGAGCTGAAAGTGCGGGCGCAGGAACGCGACCGAACGATACGAGCCCGGCTTGCCCGGAATCTCCGACACTTGTATGGATGCCTCGCGCAGCGGAAATTGCGCTTTCTGTTCCTGCGAGGCGTTGTCGTCGAGCAGGACGTACTGCGAAATCCACCGGTTGAGGAAAGTCTCCACGTTCTGCGCCGATGCGAAGCTGCCGATCTTGTCCCGCATCATCGCCTTCAGGTAGTGCGCAACGCGCGATACCGAGAAGATGTACTGAAGCTGGGCGGACAGGACGGCGTTCGCATTCGCGCTGTCGGTGCTGTATTTCTTGGGCTTCTGCACCGACTGCGCAGCGAAGAACGCGGCGTAATCTGAATTCTTGCAATGGACGAGCGGGATGAAGCCGAGGTCGCTCAGCTCCTTCTCGCGGCGATCCGTGATCGCGATTTCGGTCGGGCACTTCAGCGCGACTTCACCGTCGTCGGTCTTGAACGTGTGGGTCGGCAGATCCTCGACGAGGCCGCCGCCTTCGACGCCGCGGATCGCCGCGCACCAGCCGAAGTCGTCGAATGCAGCCGTCAGGCGCGCGGCGAACGCCCACGCGGCGTTGCACCACAGGTACTTGTCGTGGTCGGTGCCGTCGACGTCCTCGACGAAGTTGAAGTTCTCCGCGGTCTGGCCGTCCTTCGGATTGAACGGCAGGCGGCCGAGGAAGCGCGGCAGCGTCAGGCCGACGTAGCGCGAATCTTCGGCGTCGCGGAACGACTTCCACTTCGCATATTCGACCGTATCGAACACCTTGCCGAGGTCGCGCGGCTTGCCGAGGTCGGAGAACGACTCGAGGCCGAGCAGCTCGGGCGACGCCGACGCGATGAACGGCGCATGCGCGGCCGCCGCGACGTGCGACATCTGCTCGATGAAGTACATGTCTTCCGGCTGGCGCGAGATCTCGTAATCGCCGATCAGCGCACCGAACGGCGAGCCGCCGAACGTGCCGAACTCTTCTTCGTAGACCTTCTTGAACAGCGCGCTCTGGTCGAACTCGCTCGCGCCCTTGAAGTCGCGCACGAGGTCGCGCTTCGGTGCGTGCAGCGCCTTGATCTTGATCGTCTGGCCCGTATTACTTTCCTTGACCAGGTAATCCATCCCGCGCCACGTGCTTTCGAGGCGCTGGAATTCCGGCGCGTGCATCACTGCGGAAAGCTGCGTGGAAATCAGGCGGTCGAGTTCCGCGACGCGCGCGTCGATCGTGGCCGACAGGTTGTCCGACACGATCACCGTGCCGTCGAGCACCTGGTGCACGAGTTCGCCGATCAGGTCCTTCGCACGCGCGTGCTCGGAATCGGATTTCGCGACCTTGCTCTTCTCGACGATGTCGTCGAGCAGCGAAGTCCCGGCGGCGTAATCCGCGCCGCTCGCTTGGGCCGCAGCCGTTTGCTGGTTCATCTCAACACTCCGTCGTCATTCGCCGTCTTTGTCGCCGCCCGTGCCCTTCGCGAGCTCCTGCAGCTGCTGCGTGTTCTTCAGCACCTCGGACAGCAGATCCTCGAGCTTGTCGTTGCCGGCGAGCTTGTTGCGCAGGTCGGCAAGCTTCGAGCGCGCCTCGAGCAGGCGGCGCAGCGGCTCGACCTGTTCGACGACTTCGTCCGGGCTGAAATCCGACAGCGAACGGAACTTCAGGTCGACCGCGAACTTGCCGCCTTCCGGGCTCAGGCGGTTTTCCACCTGAAACGCGGCACGCGGCTCGATCGCCTTCATCACGTCGTCGAAATTGTCGCGATCGATGTTGACGAATTTACGGTCGCGCAGCTTCGGCTGCTCGATTTCGGACTGGCCCGCCAGATCGCCGACGACCCCGACGACGAACGGCAGTTCCTTCACCTCGATCGCATCGCCCTTCTCGACCTCGTAGGTCAGTTGGACGCGCGGCGGCCGTATTTTCTGCAAGCTTTTCTGGATGCTTTCTTTCTTGGCCATCTCGACGGCTCCCAGGTTAGTTGTGGTTATCGCGTCAGTTTGCGGTCAGTTGCGCAGTGCGCCGAACGGATCCGCGCTGCCCTTCTGCGGCGTGGTGGGCGGCGTCGGCGTAGTGGCGGCCGCCTCGGCCGTCGGTGCGGCCGCGACCTTCGGACGATGAACCGGACGGCGGCCGGAATACTTCTTCGGTTGCGTCTTCTGCTCCGGCGGGAACAGCGCCGATTCGCCCAGCGTATCGCGCAGCTGCTTCGCGAGCGCCTGTGCGTCGGACTTCGCGTCACCCGCGAGCGAGGAATCCTGACGCAGCTCGCCGAGCGACTGCGTTGCGATCCGCAGGCCGGCCACGGCCAGCACGCTCTTCGCCTGACGGTCGGTCGCGTCGCGCTGCAGGGCTTCCTGCGCGGCAACGATTGCCTGACCGTAGTGGTTCTGCGCGAACTGGATTTGCGCGATGCGCGACCACGGCTCCTCGCGCGTCGGATCCGACTTCGCGAGCTGCTGATACAGGCCGAGGGCCTTGTCCTGGTCCCCCGCCTTCGCAACTGCGTCCGCGTCCGCCAGCGACTTGTTGAACACCTCGGCAGTCGGCGGTGCGGGAGGCTGGCTCGCACAGCCGGCGATCACGCCGCAAGCCACTACTACCCCAGACAGTTTTGCGAAGAGACGGTCTTTCATCGTTATATCCACCGGCGCGTGAGTTTTAAATCGTTGAGAATCTGGTTCTTTTGCTTTGCAAGAAGCGCGCGGGTATAGTACCGATCAATTTTTCATAATTCAATCGTCGTGTGAAGAGTAATTCCTTTTAAAACCGGGCGCTACCCCCTCCAATGGCCTATCGCGGCGGGCTCGCAGCGATTTTTCCTTCGGCCGGAAATGGGCAAGTTTTACTGGTTCCGCGACGCGCCGCCGGGGTGGCGGCAAAATTTTCCGGGCGCCTGCCACGATGCGGGCGTGCTTAATAATTGAACAGTGCAATGCCGGGGATACGCAGCGAACGCGGAAATACCCGGCAGATTTGACAGGGATAAAGGCGGCACGCCGGATATACGATGAGATCGTTGATGATTCGCTACGCGCTGCCGCTGGTTGCCTGCGCGCTCCTGGCCGGATGCGCGGCCGCCCCGTTGCTCGGCTCGGCCGCGAGCGCCGTGATGTCCGCGGCCGGTATCGGCAAGCCCGAGGTGCCCGACGCGCAGAAGCCGCCGCGCAACCTCGGCATCACGCTCGCCGCCGCGCCGAACCTGAACGCCGCGACCGACAACAAACCGCTCGCGCTCGTCGTGCGGCTCTACACGCTGAAAGACCCGACATCGTTCCAGCAGGCGCCGTTCGACGCATTTACGGATCCGACCAAGGAAAAGGCCGCGCTGGGCGCGGATTTGCTGAACGTGCGCGAAATCACGTTGATTCCGGGCCAGCGCTATACGGCGACCGAGAAGGTTTCGCGCGAAGCGCAGGCATTCGGCATCGTCGCGCTGTTCCGCGATCCCGCACTGCAACGATGGAAACTGACGTTCGACCCGGTGAAGTCGGAGAAATCCGGCATAATCATCGGCCTGCATAATTGCGCGATGACGGTCACCGACGGCACTGTCATCGCACCGCAACAGGGTGCGCCTTCGCAACCGCTGAATTTGCTTTCTTCGGTCTCCTGCGGTTAAACAATGACGCACGAATGTCAATTAACAAGAGTTAACAATTGGCGATTTAATTCGGGCACGAACAAATCGATTACATCGCAACGCGACATTAACCGGATTTGACATGAGTTATTCGGCCAAGGTGCTGTGGGGGGAAGGGCTGTTCCTCCGGCCTCAACACTTTCAGCGACAGGACGCGTACCACGAAGCGCGCCTGTTCGAATCGATCCAGGCGATCCAGCCGTACAACTGGGGCGTGCGCTCGGTGCGCATCGACCGGGACGCGCTCGGCAGCAACGTGCTGCGGGTGGCCGAGCTCGCGCTCGTGTTCCCGGACGGCGCGCTGTATGCCGCGCCGCAGGCCGACGACCTGCCGCCGCCGATCGCGCTGGACACGCTGCCTGACGGCATCAACGAATTCGTGTTCTATCTTGCGCTGCACCCGCTGCGCGAGAACGGCACCAACTACAGCGACGATCCGTCCGCCGGCTTCATGACGCGTTTCGTCAGCGAGCAGACGAGCGTCGGCGACAACTTCACCGACGCGGCCGAAGCCGACATCACGTTCCTGAAGACGCAGGTCAAGCTGATCGCGCACAGCGAGCCGCGCGACCAGCTGCTGTCGGTGCCGCTCGTGCGCGTGCGCCGCACCGCGACGTCCGGTTTCGAGCTCGACGACAGCTTCGTGCCGCCGTGCCTCGCGATCGACGCGTCGCCGATCCTGCACCAGCGGCTGCGCCAGCTCGTCGACGCGCTGCAGGCGAAGGTGAACGCGCTGTACGGCTTCCACCGCGAGCCGTCGAAGAACATCATCGAGTTCCGCTCGGGCGACATCGCGTCGTTCTGGCTGCTGCACACCGCGAATGCCGCGTTCGCGACGCTCGCGCACCTGCACCAGCACTCCGCGCTGCATCCGGAGCGGCTGTTCCAGGAACTGCTGCGCCTCGCGGGCCAGCTGATGACGTTCTCGAAGGGCTACACGCTCGCCGACCTGCCGGTGTACCGCCACGACGATCCGGGCCCGAGCTTTGCGCGGCTCGACCTGATGCTGCGCGAGCTGCTCGACACCGTGATCTCGACGCGCTACTTCGCGATCACGCTGGACGAGGTGCGCCCGTCGTTCCACCTCGGCCGCCTCGATTCCGGCAAGATCGACGACAAGACCGAGTTCTACCTGGCCGTGTCCGCGGACATGCCGAGCGTCGAGCTCGTCGACGCGGTACCGGCCCGCTTCAAGGTCGGCGCCCCCGACGACGTCGACAAGCTCGTGCTGTCGGCGATGCCCGGCGTGCGGCTGTCGTACACGCCGCAGGTGCCGCCCGCGATTCCGGTCCGCCCCGGCGCATGCTACTTCGCGCTCGATTCGCGTAGCCCGCTGTACGAGCGCATGCTGCAGGCCCAGTCCGCGATGATCTACGCGCCGACTGGCATCAATGACCTGAAATTCGAACTGATCGCGGTCACATCATGAGCTACGCGCCTTCCCTGTTCGGCGACAACGCGCCGGCACCCCTGCATACCCCGGCGTCGACGGACGCCTCGTTCCAGGCCCGTTCGCTGCTCGACCTGCTGTACGACGGGTTCTTCATGCTGTTCCTGCTCAAGAACGGGCGGGAGCCGGAGAGCGCGGGCGAGTTCAGCACGCGGATCCAGGAGTTCCTGTCGGACTTCGAGCGCGGCGCGAAGAAGCTGAATATCGCGGCTGAAGACGTGTACGGCGCGAAGTTCGCGTTCTGCGCGGCGATCGACGAGATGGTGCTGTCGTCGCAGTTCAAGATCCGCACGGACTGGGAGCGCCGGCCGCTGCAGCTCGTGCTGTTCGGCGAGCAGCTCGCGGGCGAGAAGTTCTTCCAGTATCTCGAGGATTGCCGCGCGCAGGGCGCGGCGCGGCTGCAGTCGCTCGAGGTGTTTCACATGTGCCTGCTGCTCGGGTTCCAGGGCAAGTATCTGCTCGAAGGGCCGGAGAAGCTGGCTTACCTTACCGCGCGGCTGGGGGACGAGATCGCGCATATGAAGGGCAAGCGGGCGCCGTTCGCGCCGCATTGGCCGTTGCCGGATCAGATCGCGCACCGACTCAAGCGCGAAGTGCCGGTTTGGGCGATCGGGGCCGTGTTCGCGCTGGTCGCGCTGCTCGGGTATCTCGGGCTCAACACGTATCTGAAGGACAAGACGCTGCAGGCGCTGGCGCCTTACTCGCAGGTGATCAAGGTCGGACCGGAGTCGGCGAATTTGACGATTTCGTTGCCTTGAGGGGTGTTGGTGGTTTGGGCAACGCTCGATGAGAAAAGGACCGCTTGGCGGTCCTTTTTTGCTTTTGCCCACTTCCTCCGGACAACTGAAAAAGATCGATGACGTGCCGACGCGTCACGCGATCCAGACGTCTTCGTAGCCGGCATCGTCGATGATGAAGCGTGCGCCGGCCGGCAACCGTAGATATGGCAGAACCGATGGCAGATAGGTCGACAGGTGCGCGGCATGCAGCGGCTGGTAGAAATCGGCGGCGTCGGAATATTCACCGCAGTGGAAGAACCAGCCGACGTTGTCGCCGTCAGACAGCGCGATGCGCGTGCCGTAGACCGGCATGCGCCCGAGCGTCGACATCGCGACCGCGACCATCTCTTCGGGCACGACGGCATGCAGCCCGTAACGTGCACAAACGGCTTCCTGTTGCCCGCGCAACGCTGCCGGATCGTCGGCCATGTTCATTTCCTTCCTGTCGGGCAGCGAGTCAGCCAAGTTGCCAGCATAAACGTGGATCGGCGCCGCCGGTCGATACGAAATAGGCTGCCGCCTGCGTCGCCGTCGCGCGGTCCACGCACTGTCGCGCCGGATAGCTGCCTCGCTGGCCGCCTGCCACGAGTTCGATCGTTTCGTCTGCTGGTGAATCGGGCGTCGTCAGGTTCAGCAACGCGGCGTCGATCTCCGATGCGATGAAGACGACATATCGGCCATCGTGGCGTCGTTCGCGTCGAATGCGACGGTCGAGCGATCGCGGCCGTTCAGTCGTTCGACGGCCGCGATCGCTTGCGCGAGGTCATCGCACGGCGCTTCCGTCACGTGCGAACGGTTGCTGATGATGGTTTCCTCGATCACTTTCGTCGTTCGCATTCGACAGCGTGTCATCAGAACAGGACAAATGCGTCGTTCTCGACGTAAAAGACAAACGCGTCCAGCAATTGTGCGACGCTCGGTTCGTCGACCTGATCGTGCGCGTTGATCACGATGTCCTCGATCGTCGCGCTGTCCAGCGTGACTTTCCAGCCGGGTCGGGTCGCGATGGCAGTCGCAACGTCTGCTTCCGCGTCATCGACGTCTTCGAAAAACGCCCCCTTGGTATCGGGCGTCCACGGCATCGGCGGAAGATAGAGCCATCCAGAGAAATCGCCGGGGTGCTCGAGAATATGTTGCAGGGACACTTCGGTCGGGGAGTCGATCGACATGGGTAATGCGGTGGTATCCGAATGATTGCGTTGATTCGGCCGCGAGAACCTCACGGCAGGCCGTGATTATGCCAATTTTAAGCGAGCGCGATTGGCAGGCTTCCGATGCAGACATGCGGGGTGCGCGCTGCATGTCGATCGAAGCGAGTCCCGACTCTCATCAACCAGCCGCCCCTGAAACCGTAGCGAATTCTTCGCCACGATTCCCGCCGCCGTCGAGGCCCGGGCAATAACCTCCCGCCCTTCCCCCCACGCTTTGTACGACGCCTCTCACACCACATCCCCATAGTCATCCGTGACAAGCTGCGGCGTGCCGACCTGGTCACAGTGGTAATAGAACAGCTTCGCTGTCAATCCGCCGTTCCGGCACCTTCTGCAGCGGGTCTTCCTCCGGCACATACCGGTCGGTACTCGTCCGCTCCGGCGTCTCGATTCGCTCGACCGGCTCGGCCTCGACGCCTCAGCGACCCGTGCCGACTGCAGGTGATTGAATTCGTCCCACTCGTATTCCTGCTCGCCCGCCGGCGTGCATTTGCGCACCAGGTTCCCGGACGTGATTATTCTCATAGGACCGTCATGAGCCGATGTACCTATACCGCAAACCGAGATTGTTATTTTCGCTAAATAATTCGACGTGAAGGATCGGCTCGGCCGCCTTGCCCTCAACCCAAATAACGCATTCCACCCCCCATGTGTTGGCGTCATTCATTTCATACAAGTCAACGTAGGGCCTTGAGCCGATCTTGCCTGAGAACGCCGTATCTTCGGGTGCCAAGGCTATGTCGGGCTTCTTCCCAAAATAGTCATTCAGGCACTCGCATATCTCCTCCAAGACAGGCTCGGTGACACCAAATCTCGCCTGAAGAGTTGCTTTATCCAGAACGTTCACCGAATTCATAAATTCGGATATCAGGGCGTACGCTTCTGCATTAAATTTCTTGTCCATCTCATCCTCTCTTCGAGGAGGTCTTTATGCTACTTCCAGCACCAGCCCCGATTCCAGAGAAATAACCTCTCGCGTTTAGCACCGCGCATTTTGCAGCCTTCTGACGCGACCCAGCTTCCTTTTGCGAGTTAAATGCGACGCCCGTCTCACTGCCAAGCGTACCGGCCACTGACGCTCTATCTTGAGCATGATTTTCCGCCTAATGTGTGGTGCCGCGCGTCGTGCCGTCGGCACTTCTACCTTGCAGGCTGATCGCTGGAGCCACATCGTAGTCACAGCCCGGCAATTCGTTTACCGATGCATCTTGGTCAATGTGATGCGAATCTTGCAAGCCACCAATTTTTCTTAGATCACCGTGCCCACCCGTTACGACACCTTCATCAGCGAGATTCTTCGCGCAATCATCCTCACACGGACACCTTGCAAGGCCGAGCGGGTCGATCCACCGCGTCGGATTCGACGCGTACTGATAGACGGTTATAGTGCGGCCCTGCTTTCTCGGGTCACCTGTCAAGGCACCAATATGTCGTACAGGTGCAGCATTGGCCTCGCAGACTCATCTGTCTTCACCCGAAAAACCGCAAAAGCATCCGAACGTCCATCTTCCGCAAAGACCGGTACTTCGATAGATAACCGGTCCGATTTATGCCCACCAATCTCAAATACGTATCCATCCATTAGAGCTTCATCAGGAATCGGCCCCATCACTTCATTACCTAAGCAAGCCTCCAGCGCAGCACCGTACTCTGACGCGGAGCTCGGCCCAGCGAGACCTTGGCGTACTAGATTATCAAAACGACCCTGCCTCATCTCGTCATAGATATATTTCACCAGCGGTGCATACATCGGGTAATCCATCAACTTACGTTCCATGCCACCTCCTATCGCCGATTCTTCACGGTCCGCCTTGGCGAGTCCCCGGTGAACCCAAGTTTTTCGAAATATGGGTCAACATGCATGGCAAATTGACATCTCGCCTCCAGGGCGGAAAGACCGGCTCGCCGAATTGTCTTGTAACCGATTCTGCGCTCTGCGGCGTACGTTCCTCCGCCTGCTTGCCGCTGCAGTCGAACGTGCGCGTCGATCGCGTGACGCTCTGCAGCGTGCGCGTGCCCGACCATTGCGTGAACGCATCGGCTTCGCTCGCCGCACCGCCACGATAGAAGCGCACGGTCTGCGGCGACAGCGGCGCGAACGCCTGCAAGTTGTCGGTAATCACGAGCGTGTGCGACTTGCCGTCGTCGGCCTGCTGCCACGCGCAGTAGAGTCCCTCGTCCTCCATCAGCCGATGTACGAAATGCCAGTCGGTGTCGTGCTGGCGCGTGTACGAGCGATTCGGCAACGGCTTCGACAGCGCAAAGCGGAAATGGCCCTTCGCCTGCGGATGCTGGTTCAGCACGTCGCTGATGATCTGGTCGACGGTCGTGTCGTTCCAGAGCCGCTGATCGCGACGGAATTTCAGGAAGTGGGTGAAATCGGCGAATGCGAGCTGATAGGTCGTGAGCCCGCCGTCGGCGCCGAGCCGGCGCGCTGTATGCACGTACCCGTTGATCGGCCGGTAACGGAGATCGCCCTGCTGGATCCACAACGTGACGGGCTGTGCGATCAGCTTTTTAAGTTCCACATCACTGTCGGTCGACAGCACGTCCAGCGTGAACTCGTACGCGCGCCCGATACGTGAACGACCGACTGCCCGCTGAACGGTCAGGACGTTGGCCCCCAATGGCGTATCGAGCTTCAGCAACCGATCCTGCTGAAGCAACCCGCCGCGCAATGCGGCGATTGTGTTCTGCATGTTCATGGCTACGGCCTTTTCTTCTTTTGACGCGCCCTCGGATGGCGCAGTGTTCGATTTCTCACGCGCGATTTTACAGAGAAATTACGGCACGATTTTGAAAAATGACCTGATTTAAAAGAACATTTTCTCGACAATCGATACCGGCCCGGCCCTGCGCGTGACGATCCCATCGCCTGTTTGTCGTCCGCAGCGCCCCCATGAAATCGCTTTCAATCAGGGCCAATTCGACTTCCGGTGCGCCCGGGTTGCGAGTAGTGTCTACCTGCCCGTATTGCGGCCCGCCGCGCCCGACCGGCGCCCGGCGCTCATCACACCACGCTGACCACTGGAGATCTGCAATGAAACGTTCGAAGTTCCTGCTGTCGGGCCTGCTGCTCGCGTCGGCCCTCGGCTTCACGGCCGTCGCCGCGCACGCGGACGACCTGCTCGATTCGGTCAAGAAAGCCGGCGTGCTGCGCGTCGGCCTCGAAGGCACGTATCCGCCGTTCAACTCGCGCGGCACGTCGGGCCAACTCGAGGGTTTCGACGTCGACGTCGCGAACGCCGTTGCCGGCAAGCTCGGCGTGAAGACGCAGTTCATCCCGACCGAATGGAGCGGCATCATCGCGGGCCTGCAGGCCGGCAAGTTCGACGTGATCGTCAACCAGGTCACGATCACGCCGCAGCGCAAGGAAGCGCTCGACTTCAGCGAGCCGTACACGTACTCGGCCGCGCAACTGATCCAGCGCAAGGACGACACGCGCAACTTCAAGTCGCTCGACGACTTCAAGGGCAAGAAGCTCGGCGTGACGCTCGGTACCAACTATGACCAGATGGCACGCACCGTGCCGGGCATCGAGGTGCAGACGTATCCGGGCGCGCCGGAGAAGCTGCGCGACCTCGCCGCGGGCCGGATCGAGGCGACGCTCGACGACCGCCTGATGCTGCCGTACATGATCAAGACGTCGAACCTGCCGCTGCGCGCGGGCGCGGTGCTGAACGGTGGCAAGCAGGAAATGGCGATCCCGTTCCGCAAGGGCAACCCGAAGTTCGAGAAGGCGATCAACGACGCGCTCGATTCGCTGCGCAAGGACGGCACGCTGAAGAAGATTTCGATGCACTGGTTCGGCAGCGACGTGACCGTGCCGGTCGCGCAGTAAGCGGCTCGGCGCTTCAACGCGTCACGTACTTCGTCTCGACGAAGGCGTGACGCGCTCCTTCAGGCCGCTTGATCGAAGCGCGCCAGCAGCATCCGGCCGATCGGTGTCAGCGCCGGGCGCGCGGCCACGGCGTTCAGGCGCACCTGCGTATCGTCCACCAGCCGCTTCTCGACCAGCACGGCGAACGCGGGATTCGACGGATCGACGCTGTCCAGCCCACGCGCGATGCACAACAGCAACGAGAATTCATGCGGACTCAGCATGGTCCCTGTCTCCTGATCGTCCGCGATCCGGTTCGAACCGTCGTCGATCGTATTTTCGAATGAAATGGCGCGATGCGTGACCACCGCGCCGCCGGGAGCGAGATCCCGGTCGGGCCGCCTGCGACGCGGGCACGTCGTCGCGAGAGGATTGCGCACGTTCCCGGTCCGGCGGTGCCGCCGCGACGGGAACGTGCAACGTTATGAGCGCACCGTGACGTGACCGTGACAGGAGAACGGGGTGCGGAATGGCGCTCGTTACACACCGTTTCGGTTCAATACCCTTGCGATTGACGAAGACGGACCGCATCGCATGCCTGGCCGTCAGTTGCCCCATTGGCCGGCTGTTGCGCCCCCTTCATCGCGGATCAACCGAATACGGGAAGCCCGCACGCCCCGATCCGCTCGCATGGCGTATGCCGCGCACGACCACGTTTACCGCGCGCCCGAGTGTCATCCCGACGAGCACGCCCCATACCGCGAACGACAGCATCACGAAGCCGCTCGTCGCCGCCCACGGCGCGCGCACGGCGACCGCGTAATGGATGCCGGTTTCGGCGACGAACGTCAGCATCAACGTGACGAGCAGGCTCGCGTCGCCGGGCAAGCGCACACGCAAACCCGACGAGGCCGGACGGTACTCGAGCCGCCACCGGCCCGCGTGCAGCCAGCCCAGCGTCGCGCCGCCCAGGACGGCCGCCAGCGCGATCGCATTCGCGTCGACACCCGCATGCGGAAAGAGTCCGTTCAGGCTGGCGATGCCGAGCATCCCGAACGCGACCGGCGAGATCAGCGGTCGTGCCGCCGGCACCTCGCGCGGAAAACAGCGCTTGATGCCGATATAGAGCAGCACGCAGAACATGACGTAGACGTAAGGCTTCAGGTGAAAGATCGCGGACATGGTCGGGCTCGCCTGATCGGAGTGGACACGGCAACACCTTACTGCCTGGTCCCGGCAGGCGGCGCGACTTGCGACGGGACGCCGGAATTCGCGGATGAGTTGCGCGTCGAGGCGACGATCGCTCGGCGGATCGGGAAGGCCGATGCACCCACGAATCCGGCCGCAGGCGACTGCTGAACCGAAAGAGCCGTCTTCACCCGGCCGCTCGGCGCGTCGTGTTCGACGCGCAACCTGCAATGCCCCGTGTCCATCCGCGGCCCCTTCCACTACACTCGTGACGGAAACCGGCCAATCGTCGGCAGCCGAAGCGCTTCGTCGAAGCCGCGTGCGGTTCGTCGCAACGCGCACGCAGCCGTCCCGGCCGGCAGTAAGGTCAGGCCATCGGTGCATCGCGCGCCCATACCCTCACCCGACACCATGCGAGCCACGTCCGACCCTTCGCCGATTCCGCCGCCACCCGCCGGCACCTCGCCGCGGCTGTTGCGCGATCCGGCCGCACTGCTTGCGTTCGCGTGCTTCAACTCGGTCGTCGGCCTGGGTTTCTGGGCGCTCCATTTCCAGGAACCGCTGCTGTCCTACCTCGTCGTCTCCAACGCGATCGGTTTCTGCGCGCTGCTGTTCAGCTATGCCGCCGACCGGCTGTTGCCGCGCAAGCCGGGGCTCGTGCTGAAAGCCATCGTGATCGCACCGGCCAGCGTGCTCATCGGCTTCGAGATCTCGGCGACGATCGTCGGCGGAAACGTGCCGCACGTGTTCGGACGCGCCCGCATCGGCACGTGGGACAACTACGGGCCGTCGTTTCTCATCTCGGCGATCCTGTTCGTGTGCGTGTCGCTGTTCCTGCAGTCCATGCGCATGCGTGCGACGCTCGAGACCGAGCGCCGCGAAGCCGCCGAAGCGCGCCAGGCCGAGACGGCCGCCCGCCTGGCGCTGCTGCAGGCGCAGATCGAGCCGCACTTCCTGTTCAATACGCTCGCGAACGTGCAGAGCCTGATCGAGCGCGATCCGGCTCGCGCGTCGACGATGCTCGACAGCCTGAACCGCTACCTGCGTGCGAGCCTGCGACGCACGCGCGATGCGACGTCGACGCTCGGTGAAGAACTCGAGCTCGTCGACGCGTTGCTGAAGATCGCGTCGATCCGGCTCGGCGAGCGGCTCTCGTATGCGATCGACGTGCCGACGGATCTGCACGCGCTGCCGTTCTCGCCGCTGCTGCTGCAACCGCTCGTCGAGAATGCGCTGCTGCACGGCATCGAGCCGTCGATCGACGGCGGCGTGGTCGTGATTCGCGGCAGGATGCGGGGCGACAGCCTCGAACTGAACGTGATCGATACGGGCGTCGGCCTCGGCAAAGGCGACACGCGCCTGCATGGCGGCATCGGGCTCGCCAACGTCGCGGCGCGCATCCGGACGCTGCACGGCGAGCGCGGCCGCGTCTGCGTCGAAACGAACGCCGCCGCCGCGCATGGCGTCACCGCTACCCTGCTGATTCCGATCGACTGACATGCCGACTGCCCTCATTGCCGACGATGAACCGAACCTGTCCGCGTCGCTCGCGCAGCGGCTGGGCCAGCTTTGGCCCGAACTGGAGATCGTCGCGATGCCGCGCAACGGCGTCGAAACACTGGCCGCGCTGAACGCGTCGCCGCGCCCGGACATCGCGTTCCTCGACATCCGGATGCCCGGCATCGACGGGTTGAAGCTCGCTGCGCTGGTGCCCGACGTGCATGTCGTGTTCGTCACGGCCTACGACGAATATGCGGTCGACGCGTTCGATCGGGCAGTGGTCGACTACCTGCTGAAGCCGGTAACGGACGAGCGGCTGCTGCGCTGTATCGCGAAGCTGCAGCGCGGCGGGCCGGCGCCCGCGCAAGCCGATGCGCTGGCGCCGGCGGCGCAAGCGAGAGAGGCGGCACCGATCCGCTGGCTGACGGTTGGCGTGAAGGATGCGACGCGGCTCGTGTCGGTCGACGACGTGCTGTATTTCCAGGCGTCGGAGAAGTACACGGAAATCGTCACGGCCGGTGAACGGCTCGTGATTCGCACGCCGCTGAAGGAGTTGATGCAGCGGCTCGATCCGGAGCGGTTCGCGCAGGTGCATCGCGGCGTGATCGTTGCGTACGCAGCGATCGATCGCGTCGAGCGCGATCTGCTGGGCAGGTTGCGGATTCGCGTGCGCGGGCAGCGGGAGACGCTGCCGGTGAGTCGGGCGTATGCGGGGTTGTTCAGGCAGATGTGATGATGTTTGCGCCCGCCCCGGGGGACACGATTGCGCTCTGGCAGAGGGTGGGCGAGGCGCTGGCAAACCGCGCCGCATCCAACACAATCACGCGATCACGTGGCGCTCGACTGCATAGCCTCGAGTCGGCACGACGTTCTCCCAAAGGCCGGCCATGAAAACAATGAAAACACTGCGTGGATTGACAACATGTGTGGTTGCAGCGCTCGTCAGCGGCTGCGTCGCCACGCCCAATCTCATCGGCGAAAACACCGCGGGCATCGCGCCGACTGAAGCGACCGCAATCCTGGTCGTCGTGGACGGCAAGGCATTCGACGGGCCTGCGTTCGGCAGCGAAGGTCGCGCGTATCTCGCCGGACTGGGCGAAGGCATCCTGGCTGCACTGGCCGGTGTGCCGACGAAAGTCGTCGAACTGGACGAGATGAAGTTCGTGAATCCGGTACCGGCGGCACTGCGGGCCATGGGGCCGAGTCACACGATCCGCCTGTTCACGGAGTCCGAGATGGCGCGTTACGGCACGCCGATCAGCGCGACGTGGCAAATGGAGGTATCGAATGTGACAACGACCCTCGTCCCGGCGACCGGCGACAAGCCGGGCGGTACCCGCTACACGATCAAGCCGATCTACAAGGCGCGCGCCGACGGGGAGACGTGTCTCGATTCGGACAGTCTCGCGAAGAAGTGCGGTGCGGCGATGGGGAAGATGTTTGGCGATACGTTGCGTGCGGCGCATGTGGTGCAGATCGGGACGGGGACGCCCGCTCAACCGGCCGACTGAAAACCGGTCTGGAAACGACAAAGGGCTACGCAAACATCGCCTAGCCCTTCGTTGGACAGCGTGGCGGGTACCAGCCCCGAACCCTCCGTCACCGCAGCGCGATTGTCCGGACACTACGAGTTTTACGAGCGCCCTGACGTCGTCAACGAAGAAATCAAAACAGCGCCGCATGAAGTCTTGTGGCCTTCAAATGCCGCATGCGCACCCTCGATGTCGAACTGCCCATCCCCCTCGACGACAACGCACGGACCATGTAACGGACACGTGCAGCGGTCACCGACACGCGCAGGCGCGCGCCCCATGACATCGCTGTTTGCCGCGCCCGTCTCGACATAGCCACCGTGACTATGGACGTCGCCCACTCGAATGATCCCTCGCATGGTCGGCCATCCGATCAGTAGGAATAGCCCTGCATGCCGTAGTCCGTGTCGTGACGACGGCCCCACCACGGCAGATAGGCGTTGTTCTCGCCCCGGGCGCGGAACCAGTCCTTGTCCGGATCGATCGGCGTGATTTTCGACGGCGGCACGATCACTACGGCCATCGGGTGCTGCGCGTCCGTCGTCCCCGCCACCAGCACCTTCTCGCCAAGGTGATTCGCACGCCCGATCGCCAGCACCACGTCGGTCAACGCCGTACCCGCTCCCATCGGGCCCAGCAACGCCGGTGTATTGAACGTCTGCTTGCTGAAATTGTAATCCGGCAGCACTTCGGTCAACGTCTGCGACAGTGCACCGATCCGTTCCGACGCCGCCTCACCGCCGCGCCCAGCGTCATGCACCACGAAATTCAACGACGGCACTGTCACACCCGCATTGCGGGCAGCACTGTCGATGGCGGCTTTCCATGCCTGCACCGTGCGCGTGGTGCCGGCCTTCGCCTCGAAGTCCCTGACGTTGCCCGTCGCCGCGCGACCGATCCATGCAAGCGGCTCACGCTCCGTCTTGAAATTCGGCCCGACCAGAAACAGCACCACCATGTTCTCGTTGATCTGCGCGTCCTTCGGCGGGAAGCTCGGCGCGTCCCAGTTCATGACCCATGCGCTCTTGTCCGGGTTCGCCTGCAGGTAATCCAGCGCGCGGTTCAGCGACGTGAAGCCTGCGTTCGCTCCGCCTTGGTTGACGTGGACGTCGGGGGGGGTATCACGGCTCCAGAGATCCTTGGCTGAGGAATTTCCAATCTCATAGTTGTCGACGAATTCGCCTTGGAAGTATGTCTTCGCCTCCACCGGATCAAGTCGCTCCGGGATGGCGAACTCGACACGCATTCCAGCCAGTTCACGCCAGTCACTCCTACTCTTTGACTTGACCGTATAGAAATATTTGGCGTTCATCACATAGCGATCACCGAACAGGCCAAGCAATTTACTGACGTATTTGTGATAAAAGCCTTTGAACGTCTCAGTTCCTTGATTGCCATAGGCCACCCCTGCGACCGATTGAAGTGTCGTAAACGACTTCGGATCCGTACGGACCATGTCGTCGTTTTTGTTGGGTTTTACAAGCCCCATGGTCCACAAAACCTGCCATTCCGTTGGGTAGTCGCGCCGCTGCAACGGGTTCAGCCATTCCAGTCCGACCACCTGCGCTACGAACGGCGCGGCACTTTCGCCCGCATTCAGCACAGCGGCATCCTTCTGCTTCATGGTAACCGCTTGCGCGGGCGTCACCATCATGATGGTCGACGCCACAAACGTCAGAATCGCTACCAAGGATGGCACTATCAACAGTCGCTTCATCCAATCTCCCGCGCTCAATTCACCAAGAGGCGTATGCCCGGCGAAAACACTTAAGCTGCACATGATACCTACCACCGGTGTGGTGTTCGCCGGGTATGGCCGCCGCGCCTTCAGCGGCTCGATCTCGAGGCCATTGAACACCCCGGCCGCCTTCTCCACGTCACCGAACCTGATCTTCCGCACCCGCAAGACAGGGGCATTCGTCACCATCCAGATCACAGGCGACCTCGCTGCGTTGATCGATCGGTTACTCGCCTGGCGCGGAACAAAGGTCGACGTCTCGCCCTACCTGCTGCGCGACGAGCAAGGCTATCCGCTCACAAGGGGCAAGCTGCGTTCGCGCTTCGACAAGGCACGCGAGCTGGCCGGCATCGACAAGGCGAAATTTCAGTTCCGCGACCTCCGCGCGCGGCGTCACGCACAAGACGATCGACGAAGGGCTGGAAGCAGGGCAGCGCCTGGCAGGACACAGCGGACCCGGGATGACGGCGCGCTACGTGCGCGGCACGCGGCCCGTGAAACCGTCGCGCTGACGCGCATTGGAAACGTGAGGGGTAGTTGGAAACGCGAAGGGGCTACGCAAACATCGCGTAACCCCTTGTCAGATATGGTGTGGCTGCAGGAACGGAAAATCCACGAAACCATTACCATACAAGGGTCACCTCAGCCTCAACATCAACTCATGCCCCCAGAAGTGCCCCCTGCGCCCATCTGTTGCTATTCGTAGCAGCACCGCTGGCGGTCATTGTACCGCGCAGGACAACGGCGGACGCGTGGCCGTTTCTCGAAAACCTCATACCGTGACCATTGATAGTCTTTAGTCACAGGTGACCAGCACCACCCAACTGGATTGGCGACCGTACGGTACCGTTCACAAAGCGTTGCAGCCGATCCCAAGCTTCCAGATAGCGACGCTTCGGGATCGCTGCCAGTTGTTCGTCATGTGCACCCAACACTCGCTCGACATCGGATGCCTCATCGTCAACCAGCGCCCTCATCTCTCCACGTTCAGCACGTGCCATGCATACGTCTAGTACAGCGTCCGCTCAACGATGCACCGAGTCCGTCTCACTGCACATAAAGTACGACCGTGTACCCTCACCTCAAGTCAGGGTCGCCCCGATGTTGGCAGGCTGGAAAACAGAACGGCTCCGCACGAAGTTTTATGGCCGTGGAAAGCAGCGTCAGCCCCCTCAACCTTCATCTCCGGATCACCCTCGACAATCACAACGTCTCCGTGCATCGGACAGACACAGTGGTCCCCGATACGCCCCACGGCGCGCCCCATGACCTTACTGTTGGGCGCGCCAGTTTGAACGACTCCGCCGTGACTGTGTACGTCACCAACTCGAATGATTCCGCGCATACGTGCTTCTCGCGAATTGGATTACCACGAATAGCCTTGCATCCCATAATCGGTATCGTGCCGACGCCCCCACCACGGAAGATAGGCATTGTTCTCGCCACGGGCTCGGAACCAGTCCTTGTTCGGATCGATTGCAGTGAGTTTCGATGGCGGGCGGACGACAACAGCGACCGGATGCTGCGAATCGGTTGTACCGGCGACAAGCGCATTGCCGCCGAAGTGGTTGATACGACCAATCGCCAATACGACATCGGTCAGCGCACCACCCGTTCCCATATCACCGAGTAGCGCCGCCGTATTGAACGTCTGCTTCATGTGGTCATATTCCGGCAGTGTCTCCGTCAACGATTGCGAAAGCGCAGCCAATCGCGCCGACGCTGCGTCGCCGCCGTGCCCTGCATCGTGAACGACGTATTGAAGGTCAGTCGCACCGATCCCGACATTCTTGGCTGCTTGCTCGATCGTCGCCTTCCACGCTTGAACCGAGCGCGGTGCACCGACCTTCGGCGTGAAATCCTGCGTGTTGCCGGTCGCTGCCTTTCCGATCCATGCAAGTGGCTCACGCTCGGTATTGAAGTTCGGGCCAGCAAGAAACAGCGCCACGAGATTCTCGTTGATCTGCCCGTCCTTCGGAGGAAAGCTCGGTGCGTCCCAGTTCATCACCCACACGCTCTTGTCCGGATTAGCTTGGAGATAGGCCAGCCCCTCGTTCAGCGAAGTGAAGCCGGCATTCGCACCGCCTTGCGTGACATGCACGTCCGGCGGCGTATCGCGGCTCCACACCGTCTTGAAATACGGATTACCGATCAAGAAAGCTTCCTTGATCGTGTTGGCTAAGTAGTTCCGAGCCTCATCCATGTCGAGCCGCTGGGGAATCGCGATTTCGACGTGAATCCCCGCTAGCTCGCGCCAATCATGGGTGTTCTCTGGCTTCACTGTATAGAAATACTTAGCATTGGTTGCATACGGCGTTCGTAGTAGACGGGGGAATTCGAACGCATACTTGTGAAAGTACCCTTTGAACGTCTCAGTTCCCTTATTTCCGTAAACTAAAGCGCCTATCGATTGCAACGTCTTAAACGATTTCGGATCGGTCCGAACCATGTCGTCGTTCTTATTCGGCTGCGCCAACCCGAGCGTCCACAATGTCTGCCATTCAGTCGGGTAGTCCTTACGCTGCAATGGATTCAACCAAATCAGACCAACAACCTGAGCCGTAAAAGGCACGGCTGGGTTGTCTGCTGCTGCGGCCACGACATTCGATTTCGTCACAGGCGCCGCCTCAGCAGACCGCGTTGTTGCCGTCGTCAAGAGCAGCGCGGCGAGTGCAAGCAGCCCGGGTATCAATACTAGTCGTTTCATCCAATCTCCCGTATCAAGTGGAACCGGCCGCGCCTGCCCCATCTGGACAGTCAGTATTCCCATCAAGCCAGCGGCTATCACCCCCACCATTAGTGCGACAGCGACACGTCGCGGGCCAGTCGCAATCAACGTCTTCATACCTTACCTCCGACGCTGAGATAGAACTGCCCTTCGCGCTCGTCGACGATCTTCGATGGAAGCCGCGACGGTGGAAAGCACTCGGTGGTGATTTTGTTGAAGCGTTACGTCTATACGCTGACCTGGAGCAACGCGCTAGTTAATTCTCGGTTCGCTGGAGAGCGGCACTGCAGTAACGTTGCACTGTCGTGCTGTTTTCTGCCAACAGCCAGTCTGTGAAGCTATGCCCCCCTCACGCTTCGGCTAATGATTTCACTTGATAGCGTTTAAGTTGACAAAGGATTAATATTTCAGACCGGTCGCTAACGCGCCGCTAACAACGAAAATTTTAAACACGTCTCCACGGGGCACGGCATGACTGCATTGAAAGCTGCGAAATCTGAGCGAGCTACTCCAGAAAGAACGCTAGGGCTATTCGATAGCACGAATACAACCGAAATGATTGGTGCCACGCACACCGACGAGCTGGTCATTGCGCTGTGTGGACCGATCGGCTCCCCGCTGCATCAGGTTAGTAATGCGCTCAAAGATGCCCTAACCACTTCGTTTGGCTACGACGAGTGCAAACTGATCAAGTTGAGCGACTTCATCTCCGAGCACGCCCCTGCGATTGGCGTAACCATTCCTCCCTCCTATACTGATGGTTTCGAGCGAATCACCAGCCAAATTGACGCTGGAAACAAACTTCGCGAGAAGCACGGGGCTGGAATACTCGCCGAGCTCGCAATCAACGAAATTCGACTAGATCGCGAGCGCTACAAGGTCGAAAACGAACACTCGAGGTATGAGTCGCGACGTGTTTGTCACATCATTGATTCGATTAAGAATAAGGAAGAACTCGCGCTTTTACGGCTTGTGTACCGCGAAATGCTCTATGTTGTTGGCGTCTTCGCCCCCTTGGAGCTCAGAGAAGCAAACCTAAAAGCAAAGGATGTCGCTGTTGGGAACGTGTACAGGCTGATTGATCGCGATTCGGGGGAAGAGTCTGAGGGTGGGCAAACAGTTCGAGAGACATTTCCCAATGCCGACTTTTTCCTACGCATCGATAACGGGACAGATGCGAATCTCCAACGACGAGTCGAACGATTTCTGCATTTGATCCTTGGCACGAAAGTCATTACGCCGACGGCACAGGAGTCTGCAATGTACGCTGCCGCGATGGCAGCGACGAACTCAGCGTGCCTATCACGACAGGTTGGTGCCGCGGTGACGGATCAGGACGGGGCTCTTCTAAGCGTCGGATGGAACGATGTTCCGCGTTTTCGCGGTGGCTTGTACGCGGCCGATCCCGAGAGCGATCCCAACGGTGACAAAGATCAACGTTGCTTCAACCGTGACGGCGGGAAATGCTTCAATGACGAAGAGAAGGATCGCCTTGCCGACGAGATCGTTCGCGCTCTTGGTGACGTCGTCCCGCAGGAACGGATGGACGCTGCTAGAACCGCGATAAAGGGATCGTCGAAGCTTCGTGGTTTGATCGAGTTCTCTCGTGCTATCCATGCGGAGATGCACGCGATCATCAACGCCGGCCAAGCCGCAGGCGGACGCATGAGAGATGGAAAGCTGTTTGTAACAACTTATCCATGCCACTCTTGTGCGCGACATATCGTCGCTGCTGGCATCCGAGAGGTGTACTACATCGAACCCTACCGGAAGAGCCTTGCAATCAAGCTGCATGGCGATGCGATGTCGGAAAAAGAAGGTGACGTTGAGAAAGTCAGGATCCTAGCCTATGATGGAGTCGCACCTGGACGCTACCTTGGACTGTTCAAGGTGCCGCAAGACTCGCGGAAAAAGAACGGAAAACTGATCAGGATCGGACTTCAGGACGCGTCGCCGCGTCTCGAAAAGAGCATGGAGGCGTTTCCGGTTCTGGAATCACTCGTAGTAAAATCGCTGCAGGGCAAAAATCTGCTGCCAACTACTGAGAAATCTGATGACGTCCAACCGCCCTCCCCTCCAGCTGAGCTTTGAGTTTTATGAAGCTACGGATGCTGACGTAGCGGGTGTCGCTTTCACGTCGCTGGTTCACGAACGATCCACTCAAGCCGAAGTGCAGGTGGTCTGCTTGAGCTCCTTCAGACGCCAGAAGGACCGCGCCGAGAATGCGTCGCTGCACAAGAGCATTCTTGAGACGATTGCTCACATGGCGTGACCCGGTATCTGGCTCTGCGCTCGCATGCGCTAGCTATCTGAGACGGCCCTTCGGGGCCGTTTTCGTTTTCCGTAACGTCCGCAACACCGCTTTTTGTAGAACAGGACTGGATTTGTAGAACAAAAAAAGCGGGCCCCATCTCTGGGACCCGCTTCGGTATTGGTGCCGGCTGCAGGACTCGAACCCGCCACCTGATGATTACAAATCAACTGCTCTACCAGATGAGCTAAGCCGGCGTAGCGCGAGATTCTACCTCATTTCACGATCTTGAGGCGAGGTCTGCTGCCACCTTTTGAACCGTCGCCATCGCCGTCGGTTTTCGGCGGTTCGTCGGCGCCTTCGGAAGGCTCCTCGTTCGCACCGCTGTCGGCCACCGGCGTCAACGCAGCAGGCGACTCGTCGCGCTGCGCATCATCCGTCTGCGCCGCATCTTCGTCGAACGCGCCCGAATCCGCGCCTTCACCCGCGACCGCATCGACCTGGAACGCCATGCCCTGCCCGTTCTCGCGCGCATAGATCGCGAGCACGTTGGCAACCGGAATCTCGATCTTGTGCGCCTTCCCGGAGAACCGGGCCGTGAACTCGATCCACTCGTTGCCCATCTGCAACTGGCTCGTCGCCTCGAAGCTGATGTTGAGCACGATCTCGCCGTCACGCACGAACTGACGCGGCACGCGCGTCGAGTTGTCGACCCTCACCGCGATATGCGGTGTGTAACCGTTATCGGTGCACCACTCGTACAGCGCGCGCAGCAGATAAGGCTTCGTTGAAATCTCTTGCATCACAATCCTCGAACCCGGAGCGGGGGCGCGGCACGCCGCGCCGCCCTCTCCGTCATGCACTCATTGCACCATCAACGACGCATGACCTTTTCGGACGGCGTCAGTGCTTCGATATAGGCCGGACGGCTGAAGATCCGCTCGGCGTACTTCATCAGCGGCGCCGCGTTCTTCGACAGCTCGATGCCGTAGTGATCCAGACGCCACAGCAGCGGCGCGATCGCGACGTCGAGCATCGAGAATTCCTCGCCGAGCATGTACTTGTTCTTCACGAAGATCGGCGCGAGCTGCGTCAGGCGATCGCGGATCGCGAGGCGTGCCTTCTCGTGGTTCTTCTCCGCTGCCTTGCCCTTCTCGTTCTCGAGCGTGCTGACGTGGACGAACAGTTCCTTCTCGAAGTTGAGCAGGAACAGGCGTGCACGTGCGCGCTGCACGGGGTCGGCCGGCATCAGTTGCGGATGCGGGAAGCGCTCGTCGATGTACTCGTTGATGATGTTCGATTCGTACAGGATCAGGTCGCGCTCGACCAGGATCGGCACCTGACCGTACGGGTTCATCACCGAAATGTCTTCCGGCTTGTTGAACAGGTCGACGTCACGGATTTCGAAGTCCATGCCCTTCTCGAACAGCACCAGCCGGCAACGCTGGGAGAACGGGCAAGTTGTGCCGGAATACAGAACCATCATGTTTGCGTTTCCTCAAAAAAGCCGAGGGCCGGCACGCGGCGAACTCCTTCCGGGGTTCCACCTTGCGCCGGCCCCACGCCGGTCAGGCGTGATTACTTGATATCTTTCCAGTACGCGGCATTGAGCCGCCAGGCCAGGAAAGTCAGGACACCGAGAAAGATCAGCACCCATACGCCGAGGCGTTTGCGAGTCTGCTGAGCCGGCTCGGACATCCAGGTCATGTACGCCACCAGGTCGGCAACCGCAGCATCATAATCCACCGCGGACAATGTCCCCGGTGTGACCTGCTGGAAGCCGACGAGCGTATGGACCTTCTCGCCCGTCTCCTCGTCTGTCTTGTCTTCGAATTTGGCGGTGCGCTGCCCCTGCAGCTGCCACAGTACATGGGGCATGCCGACGTTCTCGAACACCGCGTTGTTCCATCCGGTCGGCCGCGTATCGTCGCGGTAGAAGCTCCGCAAATACGTGTACAGCCAGTCTCGGCCGCGTGCACGCTCCTCGACCGACAGGTCGGGCGGCGAGGTGCCGAGCCAGTTCTTCGCGTCTTCGGGCCGCATCGCGACGGACATCGTGTTACCGACCTTGTCGGTCGTGAACAGGAGATTCTTTTCGATCTCCTTCTGGGATATGCCCAGATCCGTCAGGCGGTTGTAGCGCATCAGGTTCGCGCTGTGGCAGTTCAGGCAATAGTTTACAAACAATTGCGCGCCGTGCTGAAGCGAAACGAGATTTTCCGTGTTATCGGGCGCCCGGTCGAGCGGAAAATTACCTTCCGCCCGAACCGCCGGCGCCACCAGCAGCGCACACGCGGTCGCCCCGATCAGCGCGAGTGTCGAAAGCAGTTTCTTCATGTCGTTCTCTCCTCGCTCACGTTAATGGGGCTTGAAGCGCACCCGCTCCGGCGGCTGCTTGAACGTGCCAAGCGGCGTCCAGACGGGCATGCCGAGGAAGAACGCGAAGTAGATCAGCGCGCAGGCCTGCGCGATCAGCGTCGAGGCCGGGGAGGGTGGCCGCGTGCCGAGGAAGCCAAGGGTCAGGAACGCTACGACGAAGATCCCGAGGAACACCTTGTGGAACAACGGCCGGTAGCGGATCGACTTCACCGGGCTGCGGTCGAGCCACGGCAGGAAGAACAGCGTGATCACCGCCGACCCCATCACGACGACGCCCCAGAACTTCGACTCCGTCAGGTACATGAACACGACGATCGCCGCGGCCAGCACCGGCAGGCCTGCCTTCCACTTGCCGCGGGCGCGGATCAGCGCGAGCACGCCGAGCAGCGCGATCACGATCATCAGCACGATCTTGAACGGGTCGGTGGTCGCGCGCAGCATCGCGTAGAACGCGGTGAAGTACCAGACCGGCGCGATCTCGGGCGGCGTCTGCAGCGGGTTCGCCGGGACGAAGTTGTTCGCCTCGAGGAAGTAGCCGCCCATCTCCGGCGAGAAGAACACGATCAGCGCGAACACCATCAGGAAGCCGCACACGCCGAGGAAATCGTGCACCGAGTAGTACGGATGGAACGGGATGCCGTCGAGCGGAATGCCGTTCTCGTCCTTCTTCGCCTTGATCTCGATACCGTCCGGGTTGTTCGAGCCCACTTCGTGCAGCGCGACGAGGTGCGCGATCACCAGGCCGACCAGCACGAGCGGAATCGCGATCACGTGGAACGCGAAGAAGCGATTCAGTGTGACGTCCGACACGACGTAGTCGCCGCGAATCCACAGCGACAGGTCGGGGCCGACGAACGGGATTGCCGAGAACAGGTTCACGATCACCTGCGCGCCCCAGAACGACATCTGGCCCCACGGGAGCAGGTAGCCGAAGAACGCCTCGGCCATCAGGCACAGGAAGATCGCGCAGCCGAAGATCCACACGAGTTCGCGCGGCTTTCGGTACGAGCCGTAGAGCAGCCCGCGGAACATGTGCAGGTAGACGACCACGAAGAACATCGACGCGCCCGTGGAGTGCATGTAGCGGATCAGCCAGCCCCACGGCACCTCGCGCATGATGTACTCGACCGACGCGAACGCGAGCGTCGAGTCGGGCTTGTAGTTCATCGTCAGGAAGATGCCCGTGACGATCTGGTTGACGAGCACCAGCAGCGCGAGGGAGCCGAAGAAGTACCAGAAGTTGAAGTTCTTCGGCGCGTAGTACTCGGAAACGTGCTTCTTCCAGGTGGACGTGAGCGGGAAGCGCTGATCGATCCAGCCGGTGAGACCTGTCGTGGAGACATCCTTGTTGTCGGCCATCACGCTTCTCCTTTCTCGTCCTTGCCGATCACGAGGGTCGTTGCCGACGTGAACATGTAGGGCGGGATGTCGAGATTCTGAGGCGCCGGCTTGTTCTTGAACACACGGCCGGCGAGGTCGTAGGTCGAACCATGGCACGGGCAGAGGAAACCGCCCGGCCAGTCGTCCGGCAGGTTCGGCTGCGGACCCGGCGTGAAGCGTTGGCTTGGCGTGCAGCCGAGGTGCGTACACACGGCCATCACGACGAGAATGTTCTTGCGATCGGCCCGCGAGCGATATTCGTTCGCGCAATACGCGGGCAACGGCATCGTATAGGGCTTTTCGGTGGTCGGATCGGCCACTTCCTTGTCGGCCTTGACCACGTCGGCGAGCATCGCGTCGGTGCGGTTCAGGATCCACACCGGTTTGCCGCGCCACGGCACGGTCACCATTTCCCCAGGCTTCAGCCCGCTGATGTCGACTTCGACCGGTGCTCCGGCCGCTTTCGCTTTCGCGGACGGCGCAAGCGACGCCGCGAAAGGTATGACGGTGGCTACGCCTCCCACGCCACCTGCTACGGATGTCGCAATCAGCCAGGTACGGCGGCCGCTGTCGACGCGTTTCTCTTCCTTGTCTCGCATCACACGCCCCACTTCTGAGTTGGATTTTCCGTCACGACTTTCCATTCCGCCGCTAGTTTGCTCGAATGGAGTCGTCATTTACAAGGCCCGGAGATGAAAATCCCTTCGAAGTGTTTGATAGTTAAGGGTTTTCCCCCACTATCGGAGCGATTGAATCATTTCACTTTTAAGCATTCGCTACATTGCGAAATTTCGATGCGCTGCCGCAAATCCGGCATTCAGACGGGATTATGGATATCGATAAAAAGGTGTTCGATATCGAATTCTTCGGACAAGTGGACGCCAAGTGCCTGGATTCCGTAGCGCTCGGTTGCATGGTGCCCTGCCGCAACGAACGCGACGCCGCTCTCGGCGGCCGTGTGCGTCACGTATTCGGACACCTCTCCGGTCAGGAACACGTCCGCCCCGGCCTCGATCGCCGCATCGAAATAGCTTTGCGCGGCGCCGGTGCACCACGCGATGCGGCGCAGCTGCATGTCCGGATCGCCGAGCACGAGCGGCGTGCGGCCGAGCGTGCGCTCGACCTTCGCAACGAAGTGCTCGAGCGTGACGGGCATCGGCAACGTCGCCATCCAGCCGAGGTCGCCTTCGCCGAAGCGCTGCTCGCCGATCAGGCCGAGCCGCTCGCCGAGCTGCGCGTTGTTGCCGAATTCGGGATGCGCGTCGAGTGGCAGGTGGAACGCGAACAGGTTCAGGTCGTTCGCGAGCAGCAGCTTCAGGCGCTGGTACTTGCGGCCCGTGATCTGCGGCGCCTCGTTGCGCCAGAAATAGCCGTGATGGACGAGCACGGCATCGGCCCCCCATTCGAGCGCGGCTTCGAGGAACGCGACCGACGCCGTTACGCCGGTGGCGATCTTCTCGATCTTGCGACGCCCCTCGACTTGGAGGCCATTCGGGCAATAGTCCTTGAAGCGCGCGGTTTCAAGGGTATTGTTCAAGTACAATTCAAGTTCGATCCGATCCATATAAACCTCTAATCCATTCAGATGCTTAGACGCTTCTGGCTGTTCTTCGCGCAGGCGGTTACCGTGCTGCTCGCGCTGATGTTCATCGTCGTGACGCTCAAGCCGCAATGGCTGCAACGGCAAGGACAGCTCGGCAAGCAGCTCGCCACGCCGATCGTTGCGCTGCGGGAAGTCGCGCCGGGCATCGGCGGCGCGCCGGCGACCACGTCGTACGCCGAAGCCGCGCAGAAGGCGATGCCGGCCGTCGTCAACGTCTTCTCCAGCAAGGACGGCACGCTGCCCCCCGACCCACGCGCGAAAGATCCGCTGTTCCGCTACTTCTTCGGCGACCGCAACGCCCGCAAGCAGCAGGACGAACCGGCCGCCAACCTTGGCTCGGGCGTTATCGTGAGCCCTGAAGGTTACATTCTAACGAACCAGCACGTCGTGGACGGCGCCGACCAGATCGAAGTCGCGCTCGCCGACGGCCGCACGGCCACCGCGAAGGTGATCGGCAGCGATCCCGAAACCGATCTCGCCGTGCTGAAAATCAACATGACGAACCTGCCGACGATTACGCTCGGCCGCTCCGACCAATCGCGGGTCGGCGACGTCGTGCTCGCGATCGGCAACCCGTTCGGCGTCGGCCAGACGGTCACGATGGGGATCATCAGCGCGCTGGGCCGCAACCACCTCGGCATCAACACGTTCGAGAACTTCATCCAGACCGACGCGCCGATCAACCCCGGCAACTCGGGCGGCGCGCTGGTCGACGTCAACGGCAACCTGCTCGGCATCAACACGGCGATCTACTCGCGTTCGGGCGGCTCGCTCGGCATCGGCTTCGCGATCCCCGTGTCGACCGCGCGCACGGTGCTGGAAAGCATCATCACGACGGGCTCCGTCACGCGCGGCTGGATCGGTGTCGAGCCGCAGGACGTCACGCCGGAGATCGCCGAATCGTTCGGGCTCTCGCAGAAATCGGGGGCAATCGTCGCCGGCGTGCTGCAGGGCGGCCCGGCGGACAAGGCCGGCATCAAGCCGGGCGACATCCTGGTCTCGGTCAACGGCGACGAGATCACCGACACCACGAAGCTGCTGAACACCGTCGCGCAGATCAAGCCGGGCACACCGACCAAGGTGCACGTCGTGCGCAAGGGCAAGGAGTTCGACGTGAACGTCGTGATCGGCAAGCGGCCGCCGCCGCCGAAGCAGACGCTCGACGAGCAGGACAGCGATACCGAATGACGTCAGGCGAGCGGCGCACAGCCGCCATGCCGGACACCGTCGGAAATGAAAAAGGGCAGCCGGCTGGCTGCCCTTTTGCTTTGTATCGAAAGACCCTCGTTGCCGGGAAGATGGCCTCGCCATCCGCTTGCCGCCCGGTTACGCCACCGCTCAGGTACGGCCGGAAGCCCGGGGCCGGCACACCGCCCGGCGTGCAGCCTTCAACTGGCGGCTTCGCCGTTCCCCGCTTCGCCTTCCTCGGCCGGCTTCTTCGGCACGAAGAACCGCGCAGCCAGCAGCCCGATCTCGAACAGCACGACCAGCGGCAATGCGAGCATCAGTTGCGAGAACACGTCCGGCGGCGTGACGACCGCTGCGACGACAAACGCGCCGACGATCACGTACGGCCGCATCTCCTTCAGCTTCTTCAGCGACAACACGCCCATCCGGACGAGCAGCACGACGACGATCGGCACTTCGAACGTCACCCCGAACGCGATGAACATCCCGAGCACAAAGCTCAGGTAATTATCGATGTCGGTTGTCATTTCCGCTCCGAGCGGCGCGTTGTAGTGCGCCATCACGCGGAAGATCGTCGGGAATACGAGGAAATACGCGAACGCCATCCCGCACAGGAACAGCACGTAGCTGCTGCCGACGAGCGGCGCGACGAGCTTCTTCTCGTGCTGGTACAGCCCCGGCGCGACGAACGCCCAGATCTGGTACAGCACGATCGGCAGCGCGATCACGAGCGCGACGAGCATCGTGACCTTCATCGGCACGAAGAACGAGCCGGTGACATCGGTGACGATCATCTTGCCGTCCTTCGGCAGGTTCTGCATCAGCGGCCGCGCGAGCAGCCGGAAGATGTCGGGCGCCCAGTAGACGAGCCCGAGGAACACGACGATCACGGCCGCCCCCGCGCGAATGATGCGATCGCGAAGCTCGACGAGATGGGAAATGAAAGTTTCTTCCGGGGCGTCGCCCGGGTTCTGCTGGGGGTCGCTCACACCGGCCCTCGGTAGGATTGACGAGCGAGCATGCGCTCGGCTCAGAAGAAGCGCGTCGGCCGGCGCAGGCTGGCCGGCTGGTGGCGCGCGACACGGGCGGCGCCCGACTGCACGTGCGTACGGCGGGTGGTCGCGCGCTTGTACCAGACAGGCGCAGCCGCCTGCTTGACGCGCCAGTTGCGGCGCTTCGGCGCGAGCGCGGCCGTACTGCCGCGCCACGACGGCGCGGCGGGCGTGTCGGAACCGTACGAACCGGCGCCGCCCGCCGCTTCGTCAAGACCGCCGACCGCGGAATGCCACGTGTCGTTCAGTTCCTTCTCGTGCTCACGCAGGTTGTCGTGAATCGTCGTCTCGACATTGCGCGCGGCCGCCTCGAAATCGGTCTTCATCGTCCGCAGCGCGTCGAGTTCGATTTCGCGCGAGACCTCGGCCTTCACGTCGTTGATGTACCGCTGCGCACGGCCGAACAGCGCGCCTGCCGTGCGCGCAACGCGCGGCAAGCGCTCGGGGCCGAGCACCACGAGCGCGACGACGCCGATCAGCGCCATCTTCGAAAGACCGAGATCCAGCATCGCGAATGCCTGTCAGCGTGCCGGCGTTACGCCTTGTTCGAGTCGGAACGCGTCGTTTCCTTCGCGTTGACGTCGACCGAGCCCGAGCGCGGCAGTTGCTGCGCGTCCGCTGGTGCTTCGCCTTCCTTCATGCCGTCCTTGAAACCCTTCACGGCGCTGCCGAGATCGTTGCCGATGTTGCGCAGCTTCTTCGTACCGAAAACCAGCGCGACGATCAGCAGCACGATCAGCCAGTGCCAAATGCTCAATCCACCCATGATGAAACCTCTCCTCAACCACGCCGCTACGCGGCGCAAATCGCCGGCAACGCGCCGGCTTCGACTATCGATGCGGGGAAACGCCCCGCGCCGTCAACCCATCCGCTGCCACGGGCGCGGGCCGGCCAGGATATGTGCGTGCAGGTGGTAGACCTCCTGCCCGCCGCCCGGGCCCGTGTTGATCACCGTACGGAAACCGGTTTCGCCCCCCGTGTACGCGACGCCGAGCTGGTTGGCGAGACGCGACACGAGCAGCATCAGCCGGCCGAGCATCGGTGCATCGGCGTCGCTCGCCGCCGACAGCGTCGGCAGATGCTGGCGCGGAATCACGAGCACGTGCGTCTCGGCCGCCGGGCGGATGTCGCGGAACGCGACGAATTCGTCGTCCTCGTGCACCTTCGTGCTCGGGATCTCGCCTGCCGCGATCTTGCAGAACAGGCAATTCGGATCGTGACTCATGTTGCTCCTGCACACGCCCGCCCGCGGCCGGTCAGAACCAGGCTTGCGGATCGAGCGGCTTGTTGTCGTTCAGGTACAGCCAACCCTTGATGATACGGTACAGCGTCCAGATCCATGTGACAAACATCACTGCGAATCCGATCACCACGAACATCAGCGCGAACCCGATCACGTACGCGATCAGCGCGCGCCAGAACGTGCGGATCTGCCACTCGAAGTGGGCCGCATACGGCGTGCCGGCCACATCGTCGCGCTTCACGTAGTTGATGATGATCGCGATGATGCCCGTGACGCCGCCCGTGAGCCAATGAAACGCATAGAGGCCATAGAGCACGTGAGTCAGCGTGCGCAGCCCGTTCAGGCGCTCGGCGTCCGCGGCCCCCGGCACCGACGGCGGCGGAAACTGGCTTGGCGTATCGGTCATGATGCTACCCCCGTTAGATGACAATTCTTACAGCTTACCGCACTGTGGCCATCCCGCGACAAGGGCCTGTCACCCGCCGTTTTCCTCGCGCTCGCGACGCTTGCGCAGAGCCTTCTCTTCGATGCCCGACAGCCCTTCGCGGCGCTCGAGCTCGGCGATCACGTCGGCCGGGCTCAAGTCGAAATGCGACAGCATCACGAGGCAGTGGAACCACAGATCGGCCACCTCGCCGACGAGCGCGGTCGGCGCGCCGCCCTGGCGCACGTCCTTCGCGGCCAGCACGACTTCCGTCGCCTCTTCGCCGATCTTCTTCAGCACCGCGTCGTCGCCCTTGTGGAACAGGCGCGATACGTACGATTGATCGGGATCGCCGCCCTTGCGGCTGTCGATCACGGCCGCGAGGCGCAGCAGCGTGTCTTCGGTCGATTGCGTCATTTGTAGATGTGTTCGGGATCTTTCAGCACCGGTTCGACCGTGACCCAGTCGCCGCTCTCCACGGTGCCTTCGAATTTCTGGAAGAAGCACGAATGCCGGCCGGTGTGGCACGCGATGCCCGACACCTGCTCGACCTTCAGCAGCACGACATCCTCGTCGCAATCGAGCCGCACCTCGTGCACGTGCTGCACGTGGCCCGACTCCTCGCCCTTGAACCACAGGCGCTTGCGCGAGCGCGAATAGTAGACCGCGCGCTGCGTCTCGATCGTCTTCGCCAGCGCCTCGCGGTTCATCCACGCGAACATCAGCACGTCGTTCGTCGACGCTTCCTGCGCGATCACCGGCACGAGGCCGTTGTCGTCCCAGCGGACCTTGTCGAGCCACGCGGGCAATGCATTCGTTTCCGTATTCATCACAGCCTCACCGGGATGCCTTGGTCGGCCATGAAGCGCTTCGCCTCGCCAACCGTGTGCTCGCCGTAGTGGAAGATACTCGCGGCCAGCACCGCATCGGCGCGGCCGTCCTTGATGCCGTCAGCCAGGTGCTGCAGCGAGCCGACACCGCCCGATGCGATCACCGGCACCGGCACCGCGTCCGACACGCCGCGCGTGAGCGCGAGGTCGAAGCCCGACTTGGTGCCGTCGCGGTCCATGCTCGTGAGCAGGATCTCGCCCGCGCCGAGCTCGGCCATCTTGCGCGCCCATTCGATCGCGTCGAGGCCCGTGCCCTTGCGGCCACCGTGCGTGAAGACTTCCCAGCGCGGCGTCTCGCCGTCGGCCGACACGCGCTTCGCGTCGATCGCGACGACGATGCACTGCGAGCCGTACTTGTCGGCCGCGTCGCGCACGAGCTGCGGGTTCGCGACCGCCGACGAATTCATGCTGACCTTGTCCGCGCCCGCGTTCAGCAGGCGCCGCACGTCCTCGACGGCGCGCACGCCGCCGCCGACGGTGAGCGGAATGAAGACCTGCGACGCGACGGCTTCGATGATCGGCAGGATCAGGTCACGCTGGTCGGACGTCGCGGTGATGTCGAGGAACGTCAGTTCGTCGGCACCCTGGTCGTCGTAACGGCGGGCGATTTCGACGGGGTCGCCCGCGTCGCGCAGCTCGACGAAATTGACGCCCTTGACGACACGCCCGGCGGTCACGTCCAGGCAGGGGATGATGCGTTTAGCTAGAGCCATGATGTTGCGCCAAATGCCGCGCTGGGACGGCCGGTTGCGGAAACCTCGCGCGAGGCTTCCGGTCGGGGCCGCCTGCAGGCAGCCCCGGCGAACGGGACAACCGCGCTTACGCGTTGTCGAGTTCGCCGTTCAGTTCGTCCGCGAGTTTTTGCGCGGCCGCGAAATCGAGATCGCCGGAGTAGATCGCACGGCCGCAGATCACGCCCTCGACGCCGTGCTCTTCCACTTCGCACAGATTCTCGATGTCCGTGAGGTTCGACAGGCCGCCGCTCGCGATCACCGGGATCCCGACCGCCTGCGCGAGCTTCACGGTCGCCTCGATGTTGATGCCCTGCAGCATCCCGTCGCGGCCGATGTCCGTGTAGACGATCGACTCGACGCCGTAGTCCTCGAACTTGCGCGCGAGATCGATCACTTCGTGGCCGGTCAGCTTGCTCCAGCCGTCGGTCGCGACCTTGCCGTCCTTCGCGTCCAGCCCGACGATGATGTTGCCGGCGAACGCGGTGCACGCGTCCTGCAGGAAGCCCGGGTTCTTCACGGCCGCCGTGCCGATGATCACGTAGGACAGGCCCGCGTCGAGATACTTCTCGATCGTCTCGAGGCTGCGGATGCCGCCGCCGAGCTGTACGGGGATTTCATCGCCGACTTCGTCGAGGATCGCTTCGATCGCCTCGAGATTCTTCGGCTTGCCGGCGAACGCGCCGTTCAGGTCGACCAGATGGAGCCGCCGGGCGCCGAGATCGACCCACTTGCGAGCCATCGCCGCGGGGTCCTCGGAGAAAATCGTGGCCTGGTCCATGTCGCCCTGTTTGAGGCGCACACACTGACCGTCTTTGAGATCGATGGCCGGAATCAGCAACATAGCAATCGGGTATCGTCGTGGAAGAAGAAAAGAATCCGGCGCGTACCGGCCAACCCGGTACCGCGCCGTCTCGCTAGTTTAGTACAACTCTTTCGGCGCCTAGGCGCGCCAGCCGCGCAAGACGGGCCTCTGCGGCCCGCCGACTGTGGCACGCACGCGACGTTCACGGCTTCCAGTGTACGAAGTTGCGATACAGACGCAACCCGACCTCCGCGCTTTTCTCGGGGTGGAACTGGGTCGCGAAGAGGTTGTCCCGCGCGACCGCGGACGTAAACGGCGCACCGTAGGCCGTTTCGCCAACCGTATGCGCCGGGTTGTCCGGCGTCACGTAATAGCTGTGAACGAAGTAGAAATACGCGTCGTCGGGCACGCCGTCCCACAGCGGGTGCGGCTGCGACTGGCGCACGCGGTTCCAGCCCATCTGCGGCACCTTGAAGCGCGAGCCGTCGTCCTGCAGGCGGCCGTCGAGCTCGAAACGCACGACCTTGCCGGGCAACAGGCCGAGGCCTTTCGTGTCGCCTTCCGCGCTCCAGTCGAACAGCATCTGCTCGCCGACGCACACGCCGAGCAGCGGCTTCGTGCGCGAGGCCTCGATCACGGCCTCCTGCAGGCCCGATTCGCCGAGGCAGCGCATGCAGTCGGGCATCGCGCCCTGGCCGGGCAGCACGACCCGGTCGGCCGCGCGGATCGCGGCCGGCGTATCGACGATCGCCACGTCGGCGGCCGGTTCGGCCTTCTTGAGCGCCTGCGCGACCGAGCGCAGGTTGCCCATCCCATAATCCACAATCGCAATCGAAGTTTTCATCTCAGTGCAGGCAGTAGCGCCCTCAGTCCATTGACGATGAATTCCACCGCCAGCGCCGACAGCATCAGACCCATCAGCCGCGTGGCGATGTTGATGCCCGTGCGGCCAATCCAGGCCGCGATCGGCTCGGCGAGCCGCATCGCGACGAAACACAGAAAAGCCAGGGCCGCGCCGATCGCGACCAGCCCGGCCCGCTCATACCAGTGATGCGAGTTCGCCGCATAGATGATCACCGTGCTGATCGAGCCAGGGCCCGTGAGCAGCGGAATCGCCAGCGGCACGACCGCGATGTTGTCCTTCAGCTCGGCCTCGTGGCGCTCCTCCGGCGTCGATCGCGTGTTGCCGATCTGCGCGTTCAGCATGTTGATCGCCATCAGCAGCATGATGATCCCGCCGCCCACTTCGAGCGACCCGACCGAAATGCCGAAGAAGCTGATGATCTGCTGCCCGAGCAGCGTCGTCACCGTGATCACGCAGAACACCGACACCGACGCGATCCGGATCGTGCGCCGCCGCTCGACATCCGTCTGCTGCGCCGTCAGGCTCAGGAAGAACGGCACGGCACCGACCGGGTTGATCAGCGCGAGCAGCGAAATGAACGATTTGAGCAGATCCATCGCAAGCCGGCGCCGCGCGCCGAAGCCGTGAGGTTGTCCTTGACGCTCCGTCCGGTCAGTTCAGGTTCAGAGACTGCCCTTCGTCGACGGGATCTGCCCCGCCGCACGCTCGTCCAGTTCCACCGCCGCGCGCAGCGCACGGCCGAAGGCCTTGAACACCGTTTCAAGCTGATGGTGCGCGTTGATCCCGCGCAGGTTGTCGATGTGCAGCGTGACGCCCGCGTGGTTCACGAAACCGCGGAAGAATTCGATCGACAGGTCGACGTCGAACGTGCCGATCCGCGCCCGCGTGAACGGCACGTGGAATTCGAGGCCCGGCCGGCCCGAGAAGTCGATCACGACGCGCGACAGCGCCTCGTCGAGCGGCACGTACGAATGGCCGTAGCGGCGGATGCCCTTGCGGTCGCCGATCGCCTTCGCGACGGCCTGCCCGAGCGTGATGCCGACATCCTCGACCGTGTGGTGGTCGTCGATATGCGTATCGCCATGCGCTTCAACCTCGAGATCGACCAGACCGTGTCGAGCGATCTGGTCGAGCATATGGTCGAGGAACGGCACGCCGGTGGCCAGCTTCTGCTGGCCCGTGCCGTCGAGATTGAGCTTCACACGGATCTGCGTTTCGCTGGTATTGCGAACGACTTCCGCCACACGCATGGCAATTCCTTGACTGAGTCGATGTAAATGGGGATTGATCGTTCGCGCTGCGGCACCCAGAGGCTCAACCGGGCAGCGCGAGTTTCAAAGCGGCCAGCAGGCGCGCGTTTTCGTCGGGAGAACCGACAGTCAGCCGCACGCATTCAGCCAGCAACGGATGCATTTTACTCACGTTTTTGATCAAAACCCGCTCGGTGAGCAGCGCGTCGAACACGGCAGCCGCGTCCGGCACGCGCACCAGCAGGAAATTGCCGGCGCTCGGGAACACCGTCGCGCCCGGCAGCGCGGCCACTTCCTGTGCGAGACGCGTGCGCTCCGCACGCAGATCGGCCGCCTGCGCGTCGAGCACGTCGAGGTGGTCGAGCAGGAAATCGGCGGTCGCCTGGGTCAGCACGTTGATGTTGTACGGCGGGCGCACCTTGTCGAATTCGGTCAGCCACGCGGGCGAACCGACCAGGTAGCCGAGGCGGATGCCCGCGAGGCCCAGCTTCGATACCGTGCGCATCACGACGACATTGTCGAATTCGGCGGCGCGCGGCAGCCACGAGCGAACGGCGAACGGCTGGTACGCCTCGTCGATCACGATCAGGCTGTGCCGCGCGGCCGCGACGATCCGTTCGATGTCGGCATCGTCGTACAGCGTGCCGGTCGGATTGTTCGGGTACGCGAGATAGACGATCGCCGGACGATGCTCGGCGATCGCCGCGAGCATCGCGTCGACGTCGAGCGTCAGGTCGGCCCTCAGCGGCACGCCGACGAATTCGAGCTGCGCGAGCTTCGCGGACAGCTCGTACATCACGAAGCCAGGCACCGGCGCGAGCACCTTCGCGCCCGGCTTCGCGCAGGCCACCGACATCATGCTGATGATTTCGTCCGAGCCGTTGCCGAGCAGCACGTCGCAGCCGGCCGGCACGCCCATCGCGTGACGCAGCTTGTCGAGCAGCGCGGCCGGGCGCGGCGCCGGGTAGCGGTTCAGCGCGACCTGCGCGAGACGCTCGCCGAGCGCCGCGGCGAGCGGTTCGGGCAGCGGGTACGGGTTCTCCATCGCGTCGAGTTTCACGAACCCGCTCGCGTCCGGCACCGGGTAGCTCGTCATCGCGAGTACGTCGCGGCGGATGATGTCTTGTGGCGTCGTCATGGTCTCAAGCCGGCGTGCGTCGCGCCGGCGTCAATGGGTCGGCAGAGCGGCGGCTGCCGCCCTGCACAGGTGTCTCCAGCCCCGGCCTTCCGGGGCAGGCCGGGCGGCGCATCGGCGCCAGCCGCGGCCCCGCACAACGTGTGGTCAGTTCTTCATCCGGAACTCGGCGCTCTTCGCGTGCGCCTGCAGCCCTTCGCCGTACGCGAGCTCGGATGCGATCTCGCCGAGCGTCTGCGCGCCTTCCGCGCTGACCTCGATCAGGCTCGAGCGCTTGATGAAGTCGTACACGCCGAGCGGCGACGAGAAACGTGCGGTGCGCGACGTCGGCAGCACGTGGTTCGGCCCCGCGCAGTAGTCACCCAGGCTCTCGCTCGTGTAGCGGCCGAGGAAGATCGCGCCCGCATGGCGGATCTGCTGGCCCCATTGCTGCGGCTCCAGCGCGGAAATTTCCAGGTGCTCGGGCGCGATGTCGTTCGCGATCCGGCAGGCTTCGGCCATGTCGCGCACCTTGATCAGCGCGCCGCGGCCTTCGAGCGACGCGCGGATCACGTCCTGGCGCGGCATCGACGGCAGCAGCTCGTGGATCGCCTTTTCGACCCGCTCGAGGAACGCACCGTCCGGGCACAGCAGGATCGATTGCGCGAGTTCGTCGTGCTCGGCCTGCGAGAACAGGTCCATCGCGACCCAGTTCGGATCGGTCGTACCGTCGCACAGCACGAGGATTTCCGACGGCCCGGCGATCATGTCGATGCCGACCGTGCCGAACACGCGGCGCTTCGCCGATGCGACGTAAGCGTTGCCGGGGCCGCAGATCTTGTCGACGGCCGGCACCGTCGCCGTGCCGTATGCGAGCGCGCCGACCGCCTGCGCACCGCCGATCGTGAACACGCGATCCACGCCGCCGAGCAGCGCCGCGGCGAGCACGAGGTCGTTCTTCACGCCATCCGGCGTCGGCACGACCATCACGATCTCGCCGACGCCCGCGACGCGCGCGGGAATCGCGTTCATCAGCACCGACGACGGGTACGCGGCCTTGCCGCCCGGCACGTACAGGCCGACGCGGTCGAGCGGCGTGACCTTCTGGCCGAGCACCGTGCCGTCGCTTTCCGTGTACTGCCAGCTATGCGTGCCGCACTCGATCTTCTGCTTCTCGTGGTACGCGCGCACTCGCGCGGCAGCCGCTTCCAGCGCCGCGCGCGCCTTCGGCGCGAGGCCGTCGAGCGCCGTCTGCAGCGCGTCCTGCGGCAACTCCAGCGCGGCGACGCTGTTCGCGCTCAGCCGGTCGAAGCGGTTCGTGTACTCGAGCACCGCGGCGTCGCCGCGCGATTTCACGTCGGTGAGGATCTGCGCGACCGATTGCTCGATCGCCGCGTCTTCGCTCGCCTCGAATGCGAGCAGCGCGCGCAGCTCGGCGCCGAAGCCTTCGCTCGTCGAATCAAGCTTGCGGATGGTGATGGACATGGGAGTTCCGTTACGGTGATGCGCTCAACCGCCATTCTGCGACGCGCGTTCGAACGCGTCGAGGATCGGCTTGAGTGCCGTGCGCTTCAATTTCAGCGCAGCCTGGTTCACGACAAGGCGCGACGAGATCGCCATGATCTCCTCGACCTCGACCAGATTGTTCGCCTTCAGCGTGCCGCCTGAGCTGACGAGGTCGACGATCGCGTCGGCCAGCCCGACCAGCGGCGCAAGTTCCATCGAGCCGTACAGCTTGATCAGGTCGACGTGCACGCCCTTCGCGGCAAAGTGTTCGCGCGCCGTTTCGACGTACTTCGTCGCGACGCGCAGCCGCGCGCCCTGGCGCACGGCGCTCGCATAGTCGAAACCGGCCGACACGGCCACCGACATCCGGCAGCGCGCAATGTTCAGATCGATCGGCTGGTACAGGCCCGAACCGCCGTGCTCGACCAGCACGTCCTTGCCGGCCACGCCGAAATCGGCCGCGCCGTACTCGACATAGGTCGGCACGTCGCTTGCGCGCACGATGATCACGCGCAGGTCGGGGTTCGTCGTCGGCAGAATCAGCTTGCGCGACGTTTCCGGATCCTCGGTGACCTGCACGCCCGCCGCGGCCAGCAGCGGCAGGGTTTCCTCGAAAATCCGGCCCTTCGACAGGGCAAGGGTCAGCGGCGCGCTCATGCTTGGCTCCCGGAGAGGCGGCGCACGTTCGCGCCGACGGCGGTCAGTTTGGCTTCCATGCGGTCGTAGCCGCGGTCCAGATGATAGATGCGGTCGACCAGCGTTTCGCCGTCGGCACGCAGCCCGGCAATCACGAGGCTCGCCGACGCGCGCAGGTCGGTCGCCATCACGTTCGCGCCCGACAGCTTCTCGACGCCCGTCACGAGCGCGGTGTTGCCGTCGATCGTGATGTTCGCGCCGAGCCGGTTCAGCTCCTGCACGTGCATGAAACGGTTCTCGAAAATGGTTTCGACGACCTGCGCGGTGCCCGTCGCGACCGTATTGAGGGCCATGAACTGCGCCTGCATGTCGGTCGGGAACGCCGGGTATTCCGACGTGCGGATCGTCACCGCCGACGGCCGGCGGTCCATCTTCACGCGCAGCCAGCTGTCACCTTCCTCGATCGACACGCCAGCTTCGCGCAGCTTGTCGATCACAGCGTCGAGGATGTGCGGGCGCACGCCCGTCAGCATCACGTCGCCGCCGGCCGCCGCGACCGCGCACAGGAACGTGCCGGCCTCGATGCGGTCGGGGATCACCGAATGGCGCGCACCGTGCAGCCGCTCGACGCCCTGGATCACGAGGCGGTCGGTGCCGATGCCGTCGATTTTCGCGCCCATCGCGACCAGCAAGTGTGCGAGATCGCTCACTTCCGGCTCGCGCGCGGCGTTTTCGATCACCGTCTCGCCGTCGGCGAGCGTCGCGGCCATCAACAGGTTTTCCGTGCCGGTCACCGTGATCATGTCGGTCACGATGCGCGCGCCCTTCAGGCGCTTCGCGCGGGCTTCGATGAAGCCGTGCTCGATGCTGATCTCGGCGCCCATCGCCTGCAGGCCCTTGATGTGCTGGTCGACCGGACGCGCACCGATCGCGCATCCGCCCGGCAGCGACACCTTCGCCTCGCCGAAACGCGCGAGCAGCGGCCCGAGCACGAGGATCGACGCGCGCATCGTCTTCACGAGCTCGTACGGCGCGACGAGGTTGTCGACGCGCGACGCGTCGAGCTGCACGCGGCAGCCGTCGGTCTCGCTCTTCACGCCCATCTGGTTCAGCACCTTCAGCGTGGTGCGCACGTCCTTGAGATTCGGCACGTTGTGGAGATCGACCGGATCGCCGGTGAGCAGCCCCGCGCACAGGATCGGCAGCGCGGCATTCTTCGCGCCCGACACGACGATCTCGCCCGACAGGCGGTGGCCGCCTTCGATCACGAGCTTGTCCATCCCATGGCCATGCGATTCCCCGTTGGCGGCCGGGTGTGCCGTGGCGACGCTCTGGACAGCGTCGCGCTCGTTGACGGTGACTTGCACTCAGTGATTTCCGTTTATGCGTTCTGCCATTCGGCGGGCGTCAGCGTCTTCATGCTGAGCGCGTGAATTTCCTGCTTCATGCGATCGCCGAGCGCCGCGTAGACGAGCTGGTGCCGCTGGATCGGCCGCTTGCCTTCGAAGGCCGCCGACACGATCGTCGCGAAGAAATGCTGGCCGTCGCCTTCGACTTCCAGATGCGTGCAGGCGAGACCGCCGGCGATGTATTGCTTGACCTGTTCGGGAGTCGGCAACATGGTGTAAGGCTCCTGTCGGCGCGCGCCGCCCGAATGGCGGCCGCTGCCTGTCGATATCAATGACGCAGTTTGTAGCCGGTCGCGAGCAGCCGCATCGCGATCAGCGCGAGCAGCACGAAGAAACCGGTGACGATCGCGAGGCTCGCGAACGGGTTGATGTCGGACGCGCCGAAGAACCCGAATCGGAAGCCGTCGATCATGTAGAAAAACGGGTTGAGACGCGAGATCTCGCGCCACACGGGCGGCAGCGAGTGCGTCGAATAGAACACGCCGGACAGGAACGTCAGCGGCATGATCAGGAAGTTCTGGAACGCGGCGAGCTGGTCGAACTTCTCGGCCCAGATCCCGGCGATCAGGCCGAGCGTGCCGAGGATCGCCGAGCCGAGCAGCGCGAACGCCATGATGAACAGCGGCGCCGCGAAATGCATCGGGACAAACCAGATCGTCACGACGAACACGCCCGCACCGACCGCGAGGCCGCGCACCACGGATGCGAGCACGTACGCGCCGAACATGTCGCGGTACGACAGCGGCGGCAGCAGCACGAATACGAGGTTGCCGGTGATCTTCGACTGGATCAGCGACGACGAACTGTTCGCGAACGCGTTCTGCAGCACGCTCATCATCACGAGGCCCGGTACGAGAAAGCTCACGTACTCGACACCCGGATAGACCTCGACGCGGCCCGACAGCGCGTGGCCGAAGATCGTCAGGTACAGCAGCGCCGTCACGATGGGCGCAAGCACCGTCTGGAACGACACCTTCCAGAAGCGCAGCAATTCCTTGTAGAACAGCGTTTGAAACCCGCTCATGCCAGACCCTCGATCACCTCGGCCCCGTTCATCACCTGGACGAACACATCCTCGAGGTCGGCCTTGCGGACCTCGATCTCGTCGAACGTACAGCCCGCCGCGCGGCATTGTGCGAGGATCCGCTCGACATCGTCATAGCTCGTGAGGCGCAGCAGGTGCTCGCCCGGCGCGCGGGCGGCCGGGTCGGACTCCAGCCCGCGCAACTCGGACGGCAGGGCGCCGGCCGCGAGGCGCAGGTAGAGCTGCAGCCCGGCGAAGCGGCGCAGCAGCGCGTCGGTGCGGTCGAGCGCGACCACTTCGCCGCGACGCAGCATCGCGATGCGGTCGCACAGCGACTCGGCTTCCTCGAGGTAGTGCGTGGTCAGCACGATCGTGTGGCCTTCGCGGTTCAGGCGCGAGATGAATTTCCACAGCGTCTGGCGCAATTCGACGTCGACGCCGGCGGTCGGTTCGTCGAGCACGATCACGGGCGGCCGGTGCACGAGCGCCTGCGCGACCAGCACGCGGCGCTTCATCCCGCCCGACAGCGCGCGCATGTTCGCGTCGGCTTTCTCGGTGAGGTCGAGATTGGCCATCACTTCGTCGATCCAGTCGTCGTTGCGGCGCAGCCCGAAATAGCCGGACTGGATCCGCAGCGTCTCGCGGACGGTGAAGAACGGATCGAAAACGAGCTCCTGCGGTACGACGCCGAGTGCGCGGCGCGCACCACGGAAGTCCTTGACGACGTCGTGGCCGCGCACCGAGATGCTGCCTTCGTCGGCCCGGGCCAGCCCGGCGAGGATACTGATGAGCGTGGTCTTGCCTGCGCCGTTGGGGCCGAGCAGACCGAAAAACTCGCCTTCCTCGACCGACAGGCTGACGCCCTTGAGCGCCTGAAGCGACTTGTAGCGCTTCTTGACGTGACGGATTTCTATGGCTGACATGACTGTGCGCGACGCCAGGGCCGCGACGCCTATTCTGTGCTTGCTGCGAAAGAAAATGGGGGCCGGACGCCGATTGGCTGCCCCGCAAAACGCTTGATTATAGGGCAAACCGGCTGGTGGAGCCGGTGCCGGAGGCACGCGGCCTGGAGCGTGCGCGCGCCGGGCGGCGCGGCAGGCTCCGGTCGGACAGGGTCAATGTCGCCCGGTGCCCTCGATGAGCGCGTCGACGCCGTAGGCGCGCGCGAGGCTGGCGAGCTTCGGGGGGAGATTGAGGATGTCGAGGGTCGCGCCGCGCGCTTTGGCGGCACGTTGCCATGCGAGCAGCACGGCGAGCGCGGACGAGTCGAACTGCGTCAGCGCCGCGCAATCGACGGCGGTCGCGCCCGCGCCGATGCGCGCAAGACCGTCCGCGAGCGCGGACTTCGCGCTCGCGACGGTCAGCGAGGAGCCGGCTTCGAAGCCGCTCACGACGCTTGCTTGCCGGCGGCAAGTTGCTGGTTGCGCTGCGTGAGGAACTGGATCAGGCCGTCCACGCCGCTCTGCTGGATCTTCTCGTTGAACTGCTGCTGGTACGTCTGGATCAGCCACGCGCCGAGCACGTTCAGGTCATACACCTTCCAGCCGTTCGCCGTCTTGTACAGGCGGTAATCGATCTGGACCGGCTGGCCGTTGTTCATCGCGACCGTTTTGACCACGACATCGGTATCGGCCGGATCGGCACGGAACGGCGGGTACTGGATCTGCTGGTCCGGCTTCAGCTGCGCCAGCGCACCCGAATACGTGCGGATCAGCAGCAGCTTGAACTGCTCCTGGACCTGCTGCTGCTGCTCGACCGTGGCCGTGCGCCAGTTGCGCCCCATCGCGAGCTGCGTGGTGCGGCGGAAATCGGTGTACGGCAGGATGTCCTTGTTGACGATCGTAATGATGCGGTTGGTGTCGCCCTGCTTGATCGTCTGCTGCTTGACTTCGTCGAGCACCTGCTGCGTCGCCGTCTTGATCAGCGCTTGCGGGTTCGACTGGTCGACTTGCGCGTGGGCTGCGCTGCCGAACGAGAACAGCGCCGCGAAAACGGGGATCAGGAACAGTTTTTTCATCATAGTGACCTGCATGAATGAGTCGATGCGGAGGTTGGAGCAGGTAGCTTACGCGCAAGTTCGCGCACGCTACCGACTGAATCGTTTCCGGCTGTAACGAATGTAAATGCGTCAGTGCAGCCGGATGCTCGGGAAGCGGAAGCCGCCCGGCGACGGCGGCGCCACCTGCATCGCCGGCACGTTCGTTTCGCTGGCCGGGTTCGGCGATTCGGCCGTGCCCGAAGCCGGTGCGGCCACCGCCGCGCCCGATGCGCCCGCCGGCGCCGTTGCACCGCCCGCCGTACCGGCTGCCGCCGGCGCCGCGCCGTCTTCCGGCAGGTCGTACTTCGGCAGCGCGTCGTTGCCCGACGTCGCGGCCGCCTCGCCGCGGGCGTTGCTGATCAGCATCTGGCGACGCTGCAGGTACGCGTTACGCACGAACGAATACTTGTCGAGGGCCGCGGCATCCAGCACGTCGCCTGCGCCGAGCAGGTTCGAACGCGTGTTGACGAGGTTGACGCCGAACAGGCCCCAGCTCACGCCATCCGGCTTCACGTAGGTGAGCGGGTTGCCGACGTAGTCGACGCCCAGGCCGGCCGTGTCGCGCAGCGTGCTCGGGCCGAGCAGCGGCAGCACGAGATACGGGCCCGACGGCACGCCGTAGCGGCCCATCGTGATCCCGAAGTCGGCCGTGTGCTTCGGCAGCTTCGCGATCGTCGCGACGTCGAACAGGCCGCCGACGCCGAACACCGTGTTGATCACGACCCGCATGATGTCGCCGACGCCGTCCGCGATCCGCAGCTGCACGATGTTGTTCGCCGCGATGTAGACGTCGCCGATGTTCGAGAAGAAGTTCGTCACGCTGTCACGCACCGGCTGCGGCACCACGTACTGGTAGCCCTTCGCGACCGGCTTCAGCGCATACGTGTCGACCGTGTCGTTGAACTTGTACATCGTCCGGTTGAAGCCTTCGAGCGGATCGCCCTTGGTCGGCGTCTGCACGGTCGCGCAGCCGCTCAACGCGGCGACTGCCGCCACCGCCAGCGCGGCCTGCCTGATGCGGATCGTCTGCATGGTCATTACCCTCTTGTTTTCTCTCGTGTGGTTATTGGGCCGCCGAACCGGACGCGGCGGACACCGCCGACGCCGGCACCGCCACCGGCGCCGGTGCGGCCGGCGCACCGGCTGCGGGTTTCGCCCCGCCCGCATCGGCAGCCTTGCTGTACAGGAACTGGCCGATCAGGTTCTCGAGCACGATCGCCGATTGCGTCATCGTGATCGTATCGCCCGACTTCAGCATTTCGGTGTCGCCGCCCGGATCGAGGCCGACATATTGCTCGCCGAGCAGGCCCGACGTCAGGATCTTCGCCGACGAATCCTTCGGGAACGGGTACTGGCCATCGATATCGATCGTGACAAGTGCCTGGTACGTGTTCGTGTCGAAGCCGATCGTCTTCACGCGGCCGACCACGACGCCCGCGCTCTTCACGGCCGCGCGCGGCTTCAGCCCGCCGATATTGTCGAATTTCATCTTCACCGAATAGGTCGGCTGAAACGACAGCGAGCTCATGTTGCCGACCTTCAGCGCCAGGAACAGCACCGCAAGGAAGCCCACCACCACGAACAGGCCGACCCAGAAGTCGAGAGCAGTCTTTTTCATCGTCATCCCAAAATTTGGCTTGGCTGAGGCTTAGCTGAACATCAGCGCGGTCAGCAGGAAATCGAGGCCGAGTACGGCAAGCGACGCGAACACGACCGTCTTGGTGGTCGCGCGCGACACGCCCTCGGGCGTGGGCTTGGCTTCATACCCTTGATACAGTGCAATGAAGGTCACGGCGAACCCGAACACGATGCTCTTCAGCACGCCGTTGCCGACGTCGGCCCAGACCTGCACGCCGCCCTGCATCTGCGACCAGAACGCGCCCGGATCGACGCCGATCAGCACGACGCCGACGAAGTAGCCGCCGAGCACGCCGACCGCGTTGAAGATCGCGGCGAGGAGCGGCATCGCGATGATGCCCGCCCACATGCGCGGCGCGATCACGTTCTTGATCGGGTCCACCGCCATCATCTCGAGCGCGGTGAGCTGTTCGCCGGCTTTCATCAGACCGATCTCGGCCGTGAGCGACGTGCCCGCGCGGCCCGCGAACAGCAGCGCGGTGACGACCGGCCCGAGCTCACGCACGAGCGACAGTGCGACCAGCAGGCCGAGCGCCTGCTCGGAACCGTAGCGGTTCAGCGTGTAATACCCCTGCAGGCCGAGCACGAAGCCGACGAACAGCCCCGACACGGCAATGATCACGAACGAATAGTTGCCGAGGAAGTGGATCTGCTTCGTGACCAGCCGCGGCCGGCGCAGCAGCGGGAAGAATTCCAGCACGAGGCGCACGAACAGGCGCGTGCCGTAGCCCGTGCGCTCGAGGCCGCCGATGACGTAACGTCCGATCGCGCTGATCATGCGCGCCCTCCGCCGAGCCCGAAATCCGCGGCAAGCGGCGGGCTCGTGTAATGAAATTTGAACGGGCCGTCCGGCGCGCCGTCGATGAACTGCCGCACGCTCGGATCGGTCGATGCGCGTAGCTCGTCGGGCGTACCCTGCGCAAGCACGCCGCCGTTGGCCAGGAAATACACGTAGTCGGCGATCGCGAACGATTCCGGCACGTCGTGCGTGACGAGGATCGACGTGGCGCCCAGCGCCTGGTTCAGCGTGCGGATCAGGTTCGCGGTGATGCCGAGCGAGATCGGATCGAGGCCCGCGAACGGCTCGTCGTACATGATGAGCTGCGGATCGAGCGCGATCGCGCGTGCCAGCGCGATGCGGCGCGCCATCCCGCCCGACACCTCGGACGGCATCAGGTCGCGCGCACCGCGCAGCCCGACCGCGTTGAGCTTCATCAGCACGAGGTCGCGGATCAGGTCGTCGGGCAAGTCGGTGTGCTCGCGCAGCGCGAACGCGACGTTCTCGAACACCGACATGTCGGTGAACAACGCGCCGAACTGGAACAGCATGCCCATCTTGCGGCGCAGCGCGTACAGGCCGTCGCGCGATTGCGCGCCGACATCGGCGCCGTCGAACAGCACCTGGCCGCGGCGCGCGCGCACGAGGCCGCCGATCAGGCGCAGCACGGTCGTCTTGCCGCAACCCGACCCGCCCATGACCGCAACGACCTGCCCACGCCCGAAGCGCAGGTTCAGGTTGGACAGGACGAGGCGGTCGCCGTAGCCAAAGTCGACGTCGCGAAGTTCCAGCAATGTCTCGGGAGGAGTGGGGCTCACGGAGCGGACAGTCCTTTTACGCAGAACGCCGAATTATAGGGCCTGCATTGGAATGATGTCGTGACGCCGTTCCGGGCCCTGCGGTCAATGATTGTCAAATTGTCCGGGAAAACATTGCTGCAGCGCAATAAGCGCAGTCCGATAGTCGGCTGCGCCCGTGACCGCACTGACCACCGCGACGCTGCCGACGCCGGTTGCCAGCACGGCCGGCAGCGTGTCGAGGCCCACCCCGCCGATCGCGACGAGCGGCGCCTGCGTGCCCGCGAAGCGCGCATAGCGGGTGATCCGCGCGAGGCCCTGCGGCGGCGCCGCAACGGCCTTGGTCGCGGTCGCGTACACGGGGCCGAGCGCGAGGTAGCTCGGGCGCTCGTGCAGCGCCCGCAACATTTCGTAATAACCGTGGCTCGACAGTCCGAGCCGCAGGCCCGCGCGCGCGATTGCCGCCAGGTCGGCCGTCTCGAGGTCTTCCTGGCCGAGATGAACGCCATACGCGCCTTCATCTGCTGCGATCTGCCAGTGATCGTTGATGAACACGCGTGCATCTGGATAGCGGCACCCCGCCGCGACCGCACGCGCGATTTCCCGGCGCAACGCGTCCGGCGTCGCGCCTTTCACGCGCAACTGCACGGTCCGCACACCGCAATCGAGCACGCGCTCGACCCATTCGGCATCCGGCACGACCGGATAGAGGCCGAGCTGCGCGGGGCATGGCGCGAACGCGGGCTCGGGCGCGGCCGGCAGCCCGGCGACGCGCGGGAACCGTGCGGCGTCGACCGGCCACGCGTCTGCCGCGCGCGTCTCGTCGCCGTCGCGCCAGGCCAGCGCCAGCACCAGCGCGTCGACCGGCGCAAAGCCGCAATCGAGGAACGCGGCGAGCGCGGCGATCCAGTCGTCCCCGAGCGGATGCGCGGCGTCGAGCGCGTAGCGTGCACCCGCCGCGTGCAGCACCGCGCCCTGCTCGTCGAATTCGATCGCGACCGCGCCCGGTGCCGCGGGCCGCGACGCAGCCGACGCGCGCGCCTGCGCGGCGCGGTCGCCGGCCGAGACGATCAGCACGTCGCCGTCGGCCGGCACATCGGGCACCGCAACGCAGAGGCGCCACGGCGCCGCACCGCCCGGCCAGTCGCCGAGCCGCGCGCGAATCCGTTCGGCCGCTTCGGCCAGTTCGTCGGCCGGCGGCCAGAATGCATCGGCGAAACGCGCGCTCATGCGCCGCCTCCGTCCTGGTGCCAGAACGGCATCCCGACGACCGGGGTGCTCGCATGCGCGGTCTCGCGCGCATCCATCGGCCCGGCGAGATACGCGGCGCGGCCGGCCTCGACGCCCTGCGCAAACGCGCGCGCCATGATCTCCGGGTGCGTGGCCTGCGATACGGCGGTGTTCAGCAACACGCCGTCGAAACCCCACTCCATCACCTGGCACGCGTGCGACGGCACGCCGAGCCCCGCGTCGACGATCAGCGGCACGTCGGGCAGCCGCTCGCGCAGCACGCGCAAGCCGTACGGGTTCACGACGCCCTTGCCCGTGCCGATCGGCGCGCCCCACGGCATCAGCGCCTCGCAGCCGACATCGAGCAGGCGCCGGCCGATCACGAGATCCTCGGTGCAGTACGGCAACACCTTGAAACCGTCCTTCACCAGTTGCGCGGCCGCCTCGATCAGCCCGACCGGATCCGGCTGCAGCGTGTAGTCGTCGCCGATCAGTTCGAGCTTGATCCAGTCGGTGCCGAAGACCTCGCGCGCCATATGAGCGGTCGTCACGGCTTCGGCGACGGTCTGGCAGCCGGCCGTGTTCGGCAGCAGCGGCACCGCGTGGCGCTTGAGCAGCTCGAAGAAGCCGGCTTCGGCCGTGCCGCCCGTCATCTGGCGGCGCAGCGCGACCGTCACCATCCCGGGGCGCGACGCGGCGATCGAATCGGACAGCGACTGCAGCGACGGGTAGCGCGACGTGCCGAGCAGCACGCGGCTTGCAAAGGTTTCGCCGTACAGCGTCAGCGCGTCGGCGGAGGTGGGGGACGTCATGTCGTTTTCCTGGAAGAGCGGGGACGAACCGGCGGCGCTCAGCCGCCCGCGACCGGGTGCACGACGTCGAGCTTGTCGCCCGCCGCGAGTGCGCGCGCCGCGTGCTGCGTGCGCGCGACGAAGTTGCCGTTCAGCGCGACCGCATACGGCGGACGCGCGCCGTACGCGGCGAGCGCGTCGGCCACCGTTGCGCCGTCGGGCAACGTCAGGTTCTGTTGGTTGATCTGGATATCCATGAGGCTTCGTCGAATTCGGTCGGCAGCGCGCGTCAGGCCGGCTGGCGCGCGTCGTGGCGATGATGAAGGAGCGTCGGCCAGCGCTCGGCGTCGCGCCACGCGGCGAACGCATCGGCATCGCCGAACGCGCCGCCGAGCGCGGCTTCGGCGACCGCAACCGCCGCGTGCGCGACTTCCGGCGCGATCATGAAGCCGTGCCGGTACAGGCCGTTGACGGCGAGCGTCGATGCGCCGTCCCAGATCACCGCCGGGCGATGATCGGGCAGCGTCGGCCGGCACTGCGCGTTGAGTTCGAGGATGCGCGCCTCGCCGAACGCCGGATGCACGGAGAACGCCGCGCTCAGCAATTCAAGCGCGGAGCGCACGCTGACGGGCGACATGTCCTCGCCCTCCACCTCGGTCGCGCCAATCACATAGAGATCGTCCTGCTTCGGCGCGATGTACAGCGGGTAGCGCGGATGCAGCAGCCGCACGGGCCGGGTAAGCCCGATGCCGGGCGCGCGCACGCGCGCGACTTCGCCGCGGATGCCGCGCAACGCCGGCAGCGCGGGTTTCGCGCCGAGCCCGCGGCAATCGATCGTGACATGCGCGGCGGGCAGGTTCGCATCGTCGATCGTGACGTGCCAGTGCAGGTCGACGCCACGCTCGACGAGGCCCGCCGCGAGCGCGTGCAGCGCCTGGCGGTTGTCGAGCTGGCCTTCGTTCGGCAGCAGCAGGCCGCGCGCGAAGCGGCCCGCGAGCACCGGCTCGGCCGCATCGACCTGCGCGCCGGCGAGCGTCACGAAACCGTTGTCGAACAGGTCGGCAGGCGCGTTCGCGCGCACGCGCCGCTCGAACAGCGGCGCCTCCGCGCGGTCCGCGTGATGCCAGACGACGAGCGTGCCGTGATGCTGGAAGAAGACGGGTTCGGGCAGTTCCGCGAGCCACTGCGGCCAGCGCGCGAGGGAAGCTGCGCCGAGCTCGGTGATCAGCAGTTCCGCGCTCGCGGCTTCCGCGAGCGGCGCGAGCATCGCGGCCGCGACCCATGCGGCCGACTGCTCGCCGTCCGGGCCGCCGCGCTCGTAGAGCGCGACGCGATGACCGTCGCCCGCGAGCCGCCATGCGATCAGGCGGCCGACGAGGCCGCCGCCGAGCACCGCGAAATCGGGCCGGGAATCCTGGACGTTCATCGCACACGCTCCTCGCGAGCCGCGCGAGCACGCGCGACGAGCGTCGACGTGCACGCGCCGCCCCGTGCGAACGCACGCGACATCGGGCCGGGAACCATGCAAAAGACTGAAGATTGTGCGGTCATCATTCCTTCCGTAACGCGCAAGGCGCGTACCCAAAAGGACGAAACCGGCAGCAAAGGCCGGCCGGGCGGGACAAGGGCGCTGACCATGTGGGATGGCAGCCAGCGCGACCCGGCGGGATCAGAAACTTCCCTCGCCGGTATTACCCGGATCGGGTGCGAAGGGTCTTTCTCAGCCTCATCGCGCTGCCCGGAACATCTGCCGGCCACGCCACGAAGCACCCCTGTTTCGTCGTCGGCCATTAGACCATAAAAGCGGAAAGCGCCGCAAACTGTCCCCTTGCGGCAAATTCGCCGTCGTGCCGCGCCGCTCTGGCACAATGCCCGCAGGCCGGCCGCGTGAGCGGCCGGTTGCCGCGTCACCGCCGGCCTTAAGCGCCGTTTAAGACACGCGGGCGACCATCCGGACGCCCGCCGTCAGTCGGCGCCGCGTCCCGGCATGCCGTATCGCGGCGCGCGCCCGGCTTCGCCCGGCCCGCGCGCCGGCTACTCATCAGGAAGCACATGACCCAATCGATCGATCCCGTCCGCTCCGCCGCCTCCGACGCGCCGCAGGACGAGCGCCCGGTATCCGCATGGAGCCTCATCAAGCCCTACTGGGTATCGTCCGAATGGAAAATCGCGTGGGGCCTGCTGGTCGCGATCATCGCGATCAACCTCTGCGTGGTCTGGATCAACGTCCGGCTGAACAAGTGGAACGCGGAGTTCTACAACGCGCTGCAGTCGAAGGACGTCCACGACTTCCCGAACCTGCTGATGCAGTTCTCCGCGCTCGCGTTCGCGTTCATCATCCTCGCCGTGTACGGCCGCTACCTGCGGCAGATGCTCGGCTTCCGCTGGCGCCAGTGGCTCACCGACCGCTTTCTCGGCCAGTGGCTCGGCGATCGCGCGTTCTACCGGATCGAGCGTGACCGCCTCGCCGACAACCCCGACCAGCGGATTACCGACGATCTCCAGTCGTTCGCGACGACCACGCTCGCGCTGTCGCTCGACCTGCTGTCGACGGTCGTCACGCTCGTGTCGTTCATCACGATCCTGTGGTCGCTCGCCGGCGCGCTGACGATTTCGCTCGGCGCGACGCCGATCGCGATCCCCGGTTACATGGTGTGGGCGGCCGCGCTGTACGCGGTGGTCGGCTCGCTGATCATCCAGAAGGTCGGCCATCCGCTCGTGTCGATCAACTACCAGCAGCAGCGTGTCGAGGCCGACTTCCGCTTCGGGCTGATCCGCGTGCGCGAGAATGCCGAGCAGATCGCGTTCTACGACGGCGAGAAGACCGAGACCGGCAACGCGCAGACCCTCTTCATGCGCATCCGCGACAACTGGTGGCGCGTGATGAAGTACACGAAGCGGCTCACGTTCGTGCTGAGCTTCTACGGGCAGATCGCGATCATCTTCCCGCTGGTCGTCGCCGCGCCGCGCTATTTCGCGGGCGCGTTCTCGTTCGGCGTGCTGATGCAGATCTCGTCCGCGTTCGGCACCGTCAGCGATTCGTTCTCGTGGTTCATCAACAGTTACTCGACCCTCGTCGAATGGCGCGCCACCGTCAACCGTCTGCGCGAATTCAAGCGCGTGATGGGGACGTCCCACCTGAAGGAAAGCCTGTCGCCCGCGACCGAGCACGGCGGCATCAACCTGCACTATGTCGATGCGGCGAGGCTGTCGACGTCGTCGCTCAAGCTCGCGCTGCCGAACGGCGAGGCGCTCGCAAACATCGGCAGCGTCACGATCGAGCCCGGCTCGCGCTGGCTCGTGATCGGCAAGTCGGGTTCCGGCAAGAGCACGTTCATGCGCGCGCTCGCGGGCCTGTGGCCGTTCGGCGACGGCGCGATCGATGCGCCGGTCGGCGCGCGGATGATGTTCGTGCCGCAGACGAGCTACTTGCCGATCGGCACGCTGAAGGCAGCACTCACCTATCCGGCGACACCCGACGCGTTCAGCGACGAAGCCTGCCGCGACGCGCTGCGCGCATGCCGCCTCGAGGATTACGTCGACCGCCTCGACGAGAACGCGCACTGGACCCGCGTGCTGTCGCCGGGCGAACAGCAGCGCCTGGCCGGCGCGCGCGTGCTGCTGCACAAGCCCGACTTCCTGTTCCTCGACGAGGCGACCAGCGCGCTCGACGCCGACAACGAAGCACGCCTGTACCACCTGTTCGCCGAACGGCTGCCGAAGGCCGCGATCGTCAGCATCGCGCACCGCGAGTCGCTGGCCGCGTTCCACGTCGGCACGATCAACGTCGAGCGCGTGAACGACAGCGACAAGGTCGCGGCGTGACCGAACGGGCCGCGCACATCGTCCGGATCACGCTGATCACCGGCGCCGGTTCGGGGATCGGCGCGGCACTCGCGCGACGGCTCGCGGCACCCGGCATCGCACTGGCGCTGCATGCGCGCGGCGCGGACGGCGCAGCGCGCGCCCGCCTCGCCGAAGTCGCGCATGCGTGCACGGGGGCCGGCGCGGCGTGCATCACGCTCACCGGCGATCTCGGTGAGCCGGGCGTCGCCGCTTCGCTCGTCGATGCAGCCGCCACGCGCTTCGGCGGGCTCGATCAGCTCGTCGCCAACGCGGGCTTCGCCGCACGGCAATCCTTGTCCGATCTTTCCGCGGACGCGCTCGCGTCCGCCTTCGCGGCGATGCCCGGCGCGTTCTCCTCGCTCGTGGGCCGCGCGCGACCGCTGCTCGAAGCGTCGGCCGCGCCACGGATCGTCGCGGTCAGCTCGTTCGTCGCGCACCGCTACCGCGCCGACGCACCGTTCGCGGCCACCGCCGCCGCCAAGGCCGCGCTCGAATCGCTCGTGCGCACCGCCGCCGCCGAATTCGCCGCGCGCGGCATCACCGTCAATGCCGTCGCGCCGGGCTTCACGCGCAAGGACCACGGGCCGAGCGCCGGCAATGCGACTGCGTGGGCGCACGCCGAACAGGCGACACCCCTCGGCCGGATCGCCGAACCCGACGATGTGGCCGCACTGATCGCGTTCCTGTTGTCGGACGCCGCGCGGCAAATTACCGGTCAGGTCATTCACGTCGACGGCGGCCTGACGCTCTGAAGCAAGTGCCGGCATGGCGCCCAGGCGCGATCGGCCGTCACGCCTTCCCCGAACGAACGCCGCCCTCACCGTTCGCCGCACCGCCACGCACCTGCACTCACCTTTTTGGCACCCCGCATCCCGCCCGTAAAATAGCCGCCGTACGGCAGCGCGGGACGAGACAAACGAGGGGGCGGCAAGCATGCAGGCATTCCAGTGGTTCAACGAACTGTCGACGCGCGAGCGCAGGACGCTGTACGCCGGCTTCGGCGGCTACGCGGTCGACGCGTTCGACTTCATGATCTATTCGTTCCTGATTCCGACGCTGATCGCCACCTGGGGCATGACGAAGAGCGAGGCCGGGATGATCGCGACGAGTTCGCTGATCTCGTCGGCGCTCGGCGGCTGGGTCGCCGGCATCCTTGCCGATCGCTACGGCCGCGTACGCGTGCTGCAGTGGACGATCGCGACGTTCGCGCTGTTCACGTGCCTGTCCGGCTTCACCCACTCGTTCTGGCAACTGCTCGCGACGCGCACGCTGCAGGGCTTCGGCTTCGGCGGCGAATGGTCGGTCGTGACGATCATGATGGCCGAGACGATCCGCTCGCCCGAGCATCGCGGGAAAGCGGTCGGCACCGTGCAGAGCAGCTGGTCGTTCGGCTGGGGCGCGGCCGCGATCCTCTACTGGGCGTTCTTCGCGCTGCTGCCCGAGCAGGTCGCGTGGCGCGCGTGCTTCTGGATCGGCATCGTGCCCGCGCTGTGGATCCTGTACATCCGCCGCAACGTCAGCGATCCCGACATCTACACGGCCACCCGCCGTGCACGCGACGAAGGCCGCGTGTCGGGCCACTTCCTCGAGATCTTCTCGCCAGCGCACCTGCGCGCGACGCTGTTCGGCAGCGCGCTGTGCACCGGGATGCTCGGCGGCTACTACGCGATCACGACGTGGCTGCCCACCTACCTGAAAACCGTCCGCCACCTGTCGGTGTTCAACACGAGCAGCTATCTCGTCGTGCTGATCGTCGGCTCGTTCGTCGGCTACGTGGTCGGCGCGATCCTGTCCGACCGGCTCGGCCGCCGCGCGTCGTTCATCCTGTTCGCGATCGGCTCGTTCTCGCTCGGCATGGCGTACACGATGCTGCCGATCACCGACACCGCGATGCTGCTGCTCGGCTTCCCGCTCGGCATCGTCGTGCAGGGGATCTTCGCGGGCATCGGCGCGTACCTGTCGGAGCTGTATCCCGGTGCGATCCGCGGTTCCGGCCAGGGCTTCTGCTACAACCTCGGGCGCGGACTCGGCTCGTTCTTCCCGATCCTCGTCGGCTCGCTGTCGCAGTCGATGTCGCTCGTGAAGGCGATCGGCCTCGTCGCGGGCGGCGGCTACCTGCTCGTGATCGTCGCCGCGCTCGTGCTCCCGGAAACGCGCGGCAGGTCGCTCGCCGACGATCCGGCCGTCGCGTCCTGAGCCCCTCTTCGCCCGGAAAACCGCATGCACGTGATCGTTCTCGGCGCCGGCGTGATCGGCGTCACCACCGCCTGGCACCTGCGCGAAGCAGGCTGCGACGTCACCGTGATCGAGCGCGAGGACGACGTTGCCCAGGCGACGAGCCTCGGCAACGCGGGCGTGATCGCCCCCGGCTACGTAATGCCGTGGGCCGCGCCCGGCATGCCCGGCAAGATCCTCAAGTACCTGTTCAAGCCCGCGTCGCCGCTGATCTTCAGGCCCACGCTCGACACCGCGCAGTGGCGCTGGATCGCGCGCTGGCTGCGCGAATGCGAGTTCGAGCGGTTCCGCGTGAACAAGCAGCGGATGCAGCGCATCGCGTATTACAGCCGCGCGTGCCTGCACGCGTTTCGCGACCGCCATCCGTTCGACTACGGCGCGAGCCGCGGCTACCTGCAACTGCTGCGCGGCGCATTCGACGTCGAGATGGTGCAGCCCGCGCTGAAGGTACTGCGCGACGCGGGCATCGCGTTTCGCGAGCTCGACGCGGCCGGCTGCACGGCGATCGAACCGGGCCTGCGCTGGGCGCGGCAGGCGCCCGTCGGCGGCATCTACCTGCCCGACGACGAAGCCGGCGATTGCGCACGCTTCACGCGCGAATTGCGGGCGCTGTGCGAAGCAAACGGCGTGGCGTTCAGCTTTCGCACGCAGGTGCAGGCGCTCGACGTTGAAGCCGGCCGGGTGCGCGGCGTGCGGATCGTTGGTCACGGCGACGGGGATGACGGGCCGAATCCGCGCGCATCAAACCCCGGCGGCAAGCACCGCGGCGCGCGGCTCGCCGCCGACGCGATCGTCGTCGCGCTCGGCGTCGACAGCGCCGGCCTGCTGCGGCCGCACGGCATCGATGTGCCGCTGTATCCGGTGAAGGGCTACTCGGCGACGCTCACCGTCGTCGACGACGAGAAGGCACCGCGTGCCGCGCTGATGGACGAATCGCTGAAGACGGCGATCACGCGTTTCGGCCCGACGTTGCGCGTCGCGGGTACCGCGGAACTCGGCAACCGGCGCGCAGCGCTGCGACAGCAGGCGCTCGATACGCTGATGAAGGTGCTCGACGACTGGTTCCCGCACGCGGCCGATCGCACGTCGGCGCGCTTCTGGGTCGGCCGCCGGCCGATGACGCCTGACGGGCCGCCGCTGCTCGGCGCGAGCGGGATCGACGGGCTCTGGCTCAACGTCGGCCACGGCTCGACCGGCTGGGCAATGTCGATGGGATCGGGGAAGGTGGTGGCGGATCTCGTTACAGGGCGAGAACCGGAAATCGATCTGTCGGGACTGACGCTCGCGCGCTACGGATAGCAGGCTGGAGGCTGCGCGACGTCGCCGCAGCGATGCAGCGGCAGCCCGCACGCGGCATGGCAACGACGGCGGCCGGCCTTTGCCAGGCCTCCCCGGAACGGCTCAATCCGCCGCTTCGCCGCCCGCCTGCGCAATCGGCGCCGACACGATCGGCCGATGCGACACGCCTTCGTGCGACAACCGGCTTTCAAACAGCGTAAGCGCATCGAACCGCAGCGCGACCGGCCGCTTCACCGCACCGCCGTGCGCCGGCTGCCCGACCGCATCGTGCGGCAGCCGCGCGAGTGTCACGTGCGGGCGGAACGGCCGCCGGTCAGCCGGCACGCCGAGCGCGCGCAGCTTCGCCGACAGCGCGACATTCAACGCCGCACACGCCGGCTCGGCGGCCAGTTCCGCGACGATCAGCCGCGCGCGCGGCAGGCTCGGCCACCACGCGATCCGTTCGACCGGCATCAACGGCAATGCATGCGCGGCCGCGAGCGCCGGCAGGCATGCGGCCAGCTCGTCGCAGCACACCCGCTCGATCGCGCCAACGAACGCGAGCGTCACATGCAGTTGCGCGGGCAGCGAACGCCGCGCGCCACGTGCAACCGGCAACGCGTGCAGCGCGTCGCGCGATGCCGCATCGGGCATCAGCGCGACGAACACGCGCAGCCGGTCGCCGTTCATGACTCGCGCACCACCGCGCGAGGCACGCTCGCGGCATCGGCCGCGGCCGGACGCTGCGGCAGCGGGCCATGCTCGCCCCACACGTCGGCCGGCAGCACGTTCGCGAGTGCCGGAATCGTGTTGCGCGTGAACACCGGATCGGCAACGCCTGCCGCGCGCTGACGGCGATAGTCGCGCCATGCCGCGTGCGCGTACTTGCCCAGCGCGAGGATCGCGATCAGGTTGATGATCGCCATCAGCCCCATGCTCGTATCGGCCATCGCCCACACGAGCGGCAGTTGCCCGACGCTGCCGAACATCACCATCGCGAGCACCGCGACGCGGAACAGCGGCAGCACGCCGCGCCGCCTCGTGATGAACTCGACGTTGCCCTCCGCATACGCGTAGTTGCCGATCACCGACGAATACGCGAAGAAGAAGATCGCGAATGCCATGTAGATGCCGCCCCAATCGCCGACGTGGCTCGCGATCGAGCGCTGGGTGAGCGCCGCGCCTTCCATGCCGGTGCCCAGTTCGTACTGGCCCGACAGCAGGATCACGAAGGCGGTGGCGCTGCAGATCACGATCGTGTCGACGAACACGCCGAGCATCTGGATCAGCCCCTGCACGACCGGATGCCGCGTGCTGGCGGTGGCCGCCGCATTCGGCGCGCTGCCCATGCCGGCCTCGTTCGAGAACAGCCCGCGCTTCACGCCCATCGCGACTGCCTGGCTGACCGCATAGCCCGTCAGGCCACCCGCCGCCTGCTCGAGACCAAACGCGCTCTTCACGATCAGCGCGATCACGCCCGGCACCAGCGCGATATGCGTCGCGACCGCGTAGACCGCGAGCGCGAGATAGCCGATCGCCATCAGCGGCACGATCACCTGCGCAACTGCCGCGATCCGGCGAATCCCGCCGAAGATGATCGGCGCGGTCAGCAGCACGAGCCCGAGACCTACCGTCGCGCGGCTCCAGCCGAACGACGTGTCGAACGCATCGGCGATCGCGTTGGCCTGCACCGCATTGAACACGAAGCCGAACGCGAGGATCAGCGACAGCGAGAACAGCACGCCGAAGCCGCGCGAACGCAGGCCCGTCTGGATGTAGTACGCGGGGCCGCCGCGATAGCTGCCGTCCGGATGCGACACCTTGAAGATCTGCGCGAGCGTCGCCTCGACAAACGCGGACGACATCCCGACGAGCGCCGTCATCCACATCCAGAAGATCGCGCCTGGCCCGCCGACGGTCAGCGCGACCGCGACGCCGGCGATGTTGCCGGTGCCGACGCGGCTTGCGAGCCCGGTCGCGAATGCCTGGAACGACGAGATGCTGCCCGGCTCGCCCTTGCTGCCGACCAGCTTGATGCTGAGCAACAGCGCCTTCAGCTGGATCATCCGGAACCGCAGCGTGAACCACGCGCCCACGCCGAGCAGCAGCGCGATCAGCACGTAGTTCCACAGCACGCCGTTGACGGCGTCGATCAGCCCTTGCACGAATGCTTCCATCCAGAGTCCTTGTAAATGGGGTCGGTCATATGAGGCAGCCGCGCGCACGCGGTCGAAGGGGCCATATGATATGACAGTTTGCAAGGATCATTACAAAACGAAAGGAAAGCAGGATCGCGGAAAATCGATATCCGATGCGATCAGGTTAGGCGACGGTTCGGGAAAATGGCGAGGCGCTGCGGTGACAGCGAACATGCTGTCCGCATGTGAGCATTGTCGGCAATGAAAAAAACCGGGCGCCCTTTCGGACGCCCGGCTTTCATCGAAACCCGCTCGCGCTATTCAACTCAGCGCGGCAGCTCCGAATGCCCCATCAGGTACGCATCGACCGAGCGCGCGCACTGGCGGCCTTCGCGGATCGCCCACACCACGAGCGACTGGCCGCGGCGCATGTCGCCCGCCGCGAACACCTTGTCGACCGACGTGTAGTACGAACGATCGCCTTCGGTCGCCGCACGCGCGTTGCCGCGCGCATCCTTCGCGACACCGAATGCCTCGAGCACGGGTGCGGCCGGCTGCGTGAAACCCATCGCGAGCAGGACGAGGTCGGCCTTCATTTCGAATTCGGAGCCCGGCACTTCCTGCATCTTGCCGTCCTTCCACTCGACGCGCACCGCGATCAGCTTCTCGACCTTGCCGTTCTTGCCTTCGAGACGCTTCGTCGCGACTGCCCAGTCGCGCTCGCAGCCTTCCTCGTGCGACGACGACGTGCGCAGCTTGATGGGCCAGTACGGCCACACGAGCGGCTTGTTTTCCTCTTCCGGCGGCTGCGGCAGCAGCTCGAACTGCGTGACCTGCTTCGCGCCGTGGCGGTTCGACGTGCCGACGCAGTCCGAACCCGTGTCGCCACCGCCGATCACGATCACGTGCTTGCCCTTCGCGAGCAACTGGTCGACGAGCTTGTCGCCCGCGTTCACGCGGTTCTGCTGCGGCAGGAAATCCATCGCGAAATGGACGCCCGCGAGCTCGCGGCCCGGCACCGGCAGGTCGCGCGGCGTTTCCGACCCGCCGGCGATCACGACCGCGTCGAATTCTTCCTTCAGCGTGTCCGGCGAAATGGTTTCCTTCGCAAGGCTGCCGATCGACTCGGGCAGCGGATCCTTGCCGATGAACACGCTGGTGCGGAACGTCACGCCTTCCGCTTCCATCTGGCGCATGCGGCGGTCGATCAGCCACTTCTCGAGCTTGAAGTCGGGAATGCCGTAGCGCAGCAGGCCGCCGACGCGGTCGTTCTTCTCGAACACCGTCACGTCGTGGCCCGCACGCGCGAGCTGCTGCGCGGCGGCGAGGCCTGCGGGGCCCGAGCCGACGACGGCAACCTTCTTGCCCGTCTTGTGCTCGGCCGGCAGCGGCTTCACCCAGCCTTCCGCCCAGGCCTTGTCGATGATCGCGTGCTCGATCGACTTGATGCCGACCGGGTCGTCGTTGATCCCGAGCGTGCACGCCGCTTCGCACGGCGCCGGGCAGATGCGGCCCGTGAATTCCGGGAAGTTGTTGGTCGAATGCAGGACTTCGATCGCCTGCTGCCAGTCCTGGCGGTAAACGAGATCGTTGAAGTCCGGAATGATGTTGTTGACCGGGCAGCCGTTGTTGCAGAACGGAATGCCGCAATCCATGCAGCGCGCGCCCTGGACCTTCGCGTCCGCGTCGGTCAGTGCCGCGACGAATTCCTTGTAGTGCTTCACGCGCGTGAGCGGTGCTTCGTACGCCTCGTGGCGGCGTTCGAACTCCAGAAAACCGGTTGCCTTGCCCATAAGGTGCTCTTCTGTTCGGTATATCGAGTGGGGGAGCCGCGCGCGGCAGTCATGCGCGCGCGGCAGTCGCTATGTCGTTCGTCGCTCAGGCGGCCAGTTCTTCCTTCGCCGCCTTCTTCGCACCGATCTCGCCGAGCGCGCGCTTGTATTCGTGCGGGAACACCTTCACGAACTGGCGGCGCGCCGCGTCCCAGTTTTCCAGCAGCGACTTCGCGCGCGGCGAACCCGTGAACTGGAAATGACGCTCGACGAGCCCCTTGAGCAGCGCTTCGTCCGTCGTGCCCGCATGCCAGAGTGCGCGGTCGACCGTGCGCTCCTGCTCGGCCTGCTGCAGCACCGGCTCGAGCGCGACCATCGACTTGTTGCACTTCGCCGCGAACGTGCCTTCCGGATCGTAGATGTACGCGAGACCGCCCGACATGCCGGCCGCGAAGTTGCGCCCGGTCTCGCCGAGCACGACGACCGTGCCGCCCGTCATGTATTCGCAGCCGTGGTCGCCCGTGCCTTCGACGACCGCCGTCGCGCCCGAGTTGCGCACGCAGAAGCGCTCGCCCGCGACGCCGCGGAAGAAGGCTTCGCCTTCGATCGCGCCGTACATCACCGTGTTGCCGCAGATGATGTTTTCCTCGGACTTGCCGCGGAAGTCGTTGGTCGGTCGGATGATGATCCGGCCGCCCGACAGGCCCTTGCCGACGTAGTCGTTGCCGTCGCCGACGAGGTCGAGCGTCACGCCCTTCGCGAGGAACGCGCCGAAGCTCTGGCCGGCCGTGCCCTTCAGCTGGATGTGCACCGCGTCGTCGGCCAGGCCTTCATGGCCGTGCTTCTTCGCGATCACGCCCGACAGCATCGCGCCGACCGTCCGGTTCACGTTGCGCACCGGCTGGATGAACGACACATGCTCGCCGTTCTCGATCGCGGCCTTCGCCTTCTCGATCAACACGTGGTCGAGCGCGCGCTCGAGGCCGTGATCCTGCACGTCGACGTGACGCGGCGCGACGTCCTCGCACTCTTCCGGCTGGTAGAACACGCGCGAGAAGTCGAGGCCCTTCGCCTTCCAGTGCTCGACGCCCTTGCGCGTATCGAGCAGGTCGGCGCGGCCGATCAGGTCGTCGAACTTCGCGATGCCGAGCTGCGCCATGATCTCGCGCACTTCCTCGGCGACGAAGAAGAAGTAGTTCACGACGTGCTCGGGCTGGCCCTTGAACTTCGCACGCAGCACCGGGTCCTGCGTCGCGACGCCGACCGGGCACGTGTTCAGGTGGCACTTGCGCATCATGATGCAGCCTTCGACGACGAGCGGCGCCGTCGCAAAGCCGAATTCGTCCGCACCGAGCAGCGCGCCGATCACGACGTCGCGGCCCGTCTTCATCTGGCCGTCGGCCTGCACGCGGATACGGCCGCGCAGGCGGTTCAGCACCAGCGTCTGCTGCGTTTCGGCGAGGCCGAGTTCCCACGGCGTGCCCGCGTGCTTGACCGACGACAGCGGCGACGCACCCGTGCCGCCGTCATGGCCGGCGATCACGACGTGATCGGCCTTCGCCTTCGCGACACCGGCCGCGACCGTGCCGACGCCCACTTCCGACACGAGCTTCACGGAGATGCTCGCGCTCGGGTTCACGTTCTTCAGGTCGTGGATCAGCTGCGCCAGATCCTCGATCGAGTAGATGTCGTGGTGCGGCGGCGGCGAGATCAGGCCGACGCCCGGCACCGAGTAACGCAGCTTGCCGATGTATTCGGACACCTTGTGGCCCGGCAGCTGGCCGCCTTCACCCGGCTTCGCGCCCTGCGCCATCTTGATCTGGATCTGGTCGGCCGACGCGAGGTACTCGGCGGTGACGCCGAAGCGGCCCGATGCGACCTGCTTGATCTTCGAGCGCAGCGAATCGCCGTCCTTCAGCGCAATGTCGCTGACGATCTCGTCGCCGATCACCGACTTCAGCGTCTCGCCCGACTTGATCGGAATGCCGCGCAGTTCGTTGCGATAACGCTTCTCGTCCTCGCCGCCCTCGCCGGTGTTCGACTTGCCGCCGATCCGGTTCATCGCGATCGCGAGCGTTGCGTGCGCTTCGGTGCTGATCGAACCGAGCGACATCGCGCCCGTCGCGAAGCGCTTGACGATGTCCTTCGCCGGCTCGACGTCGTCGATCGGGATCGCCTTGGTTGGCTCGACCTTGAACTCGAACAGGCCGCGGAACGTCATGTGACGCTTGGTCTGGTCGTTGATCAGGTGCGCGTATTCCTTGTACGTCTGATACGAGTTGCTGCGCGTCGCGTGCTGCAGCTTCGCGATCGAATCCGGCGTCCACATGTGGTCTTCGCCGCGCACGCGGTACGCGTACTCGCCGCCCGCGTCGAGCATGTCGCGCAGGACCGGGCTGTCGCCGAACGCGTCGCGGTGCAGACGGATCGCCTCTTCCGCCACTTCGAACAGGCCGATGCCGCCGACCTTCGACGCCGTGCCCTTGAAGTACTTCTCGACGAGGTCGCTCGACAGGCCGAGCGCTTCGAAGATCTGCGCGCCCGTGTACGACATGTACGTCGAGATGCCCATCTTCGACATCACCTTCTGCAGGCCCTTGCCGACTGCCTTCGTGAAGTTGTAGACAGCCTTCTCCGGCGACAGGTCGCCCGGCAGGCCTTCGGCCATCTTCGCGAGCGTTTCCATCGCGAGATACGGGTGCACGGCTTCCGCGCCGTAGCCCGCGAGCAGCGCGAAGTGGTGCGTTTCACGCGCGGAGCCCGTCTCGACGACGAGGCCCGTGCTCGTGCGCAGCCCTTGCTGGACGAGGTGCGTGTGGATCGCCGACGTGGCGAGCAGCGCCGGAATCGCGACATGCTCGGCGTCCGTCTTGCGGTCCGACACGATCAGCATGTTGTAGCCCGACTTCACCGCGTCGACGGCTTCCGCGCACAGCGACGCGAGGCGCGCCTCGATGCCTTCCTTGCCCCAGGCCACCGGATAGCAGATGTTCAGCTCGTACGCGCTGAACTTGCCGCCCGTGTACTGGTCGATCGCGCGGATCTTCGCGATGTCCTTGAAGTCGAGCACCGGCTGCGACACTTCGAGACGCATCGGCGGGTTGATGTTGTTCGTGTCGAGCAGGTTCGGCTTCGGGCCGATGAACGACACGAGCGACATGACCATGTTCTCGCGGATCGGGTCGATCGGCGGGTTCGTGACCTGCGCGAACAGCTGCTTGAAGTAGTGATAGAGCGTCTTGTTCTTGTTCGACATCACCGCGAGCGGCGAGTCGTTGCCCATCGAACCGACGGCCTCTTCACCCTGCTGCGCCATCGGCGCCATCAGGAACTTCAGGTCTTCCTGCGTATAGCCGAACGCCTGCTGGCGATCGAGCAGCGCGGCGCCCTGCGTGCGGCCGGCCGCGACGTCCTCGGCCTTCGGCTCGATCTCGTCGAGCTTGATGCGCACGGCGTCGATCCAGCTCTTGTACGGCTTCGCGTTCGCGAGGTTGTCCTTCAGTTCCTTGTCGTCGATGATGCGGCCGTGTTCCATGTCGATCAGGAACATCTTGCCCGGCTGCAGGCGCCACTTCTTGACGATCTTCGATTCGGGGATCGGCAGCGTGCCGGCTTCCGACGCCATGATGACGAGGTCGTCGTCGGTGACGATGTAGCGGGCCGGGCGCAGGCCGTTGCGGTCGAGCGTCGCGCCGATCTGGCGGCCGTCGGTGAACGCGATCGCGGCCGGACCATCCCACGGCTCCATCATCGCGGCGTGGTATTCGTAGAACGCGCGGCGGTTCTCGTCCATCAGCGTGTGCTGTTCCCACGCTTCCGGAATCATCATCATCACCGCGTGCACGAGCGGGTAGCCGGCCATCACCAGCAGCTCGAGACAGTTGTCGAACGATGCGGTGTCCGACTGGCCCGGGTAGATCAGCGGCCACAGCTTCGGCAGATCGTCGGCGAGTACGTGCGACGCGATCGCGCCGGTACGCGCGTTCAGCCAGTTCACGTTGCCCTTCACGGTGTTGATCTCGCCGTTGTGCGCGATCATCCGGTACGGGTGAGCCAGCTCCCACGCCGGGAACGTATTGGTCGAGAAGCGCTGGTGCACGAGCGCGAGCGCCGATACGACACGCGTGTCCTGCAGGTCGCGGTAATACACGCCGACCTGGCCCGCAAGCAGCAGCCCCTTGTAGACGATCGTGCGCGCCGACATCGACGGCACGAAGTATTCCTTGCCGTGCTTGAGCTTCAGCGCCTGGATGCGGTGGCTCGCCGTCTTGCGGATCACGTACAGCTTCCGCTCGAGCGCGTCCGTCACCATGATGTCCTTGCCGCGGCCGATAAAGATCTGGCGGATCAACGGCTCGCTCGCCTTCACGGTCGGCGAAATCGGCATCGCATGGTCGACCGGCACGTCGCGCCAGCCGAGCACGACCTGGCCTTCGGCCTTCACCGTGCGCTCGAGCTCCTGCTCGCACGCGAGACGCGACGCGTTTTCCTTCGGCAGGAAGATCATGCCGACCCCATATTCGCCGGCCGGCGGCAGCATCACGCCCTGCTTCGCCATTTCCTCGCGATAGAACGCGTCCGGAATCTGGATCAGGATGCCCGCGCCGTCGCCCATCAGCGGATCGGCGCCGACCGCGCCACGGTGATCGAGGTTCTCGAGGATCTTCAGACCCTGCTGAATGATCTCGTGGCTCTTCTTGCCCTTGATGTGAGCGACGAAGCCGACGCCACAGGCGTCGTGTTCGTTTTGCGGGTCATACAGACCTTGTGCGGCGGGCACCGCGGCGAGCGGCTGCTGGTGGTCGTTCATGGGGACACCGTCGTAAAGGGGGCCTGGAGGCCGTTGAACCATTTTCTTGTTGCCGTCGATCCCGCTCCCGACGGGAGACGGCGCGGCCGACGGTGGATGGGCATGCTTCGCCCGGGCCACCGGAATTCGGAATATACGCGACGAATCAAAGGAATAGCAACAAAAACCGCTCGATCGAACCCCAATTAAATGGATGCTTCTATCTGGTGCCGTTTTATTGGGGTCGTATCGTTTTGGTGCAAAAAGAAGCGGCGCTCGCAGCGCCGCCTCCCGAGCCGTCGTTCCGGCGTTACTGCTGGATCGGCGGCGTGTTTTCACGCACCTTTCTGGGGCGTCCGCGCGGCAGCGGCGATACGCGCCGGTTCGCGGTGCGCGCCGCCCACTCGCGGTAGTTCTCGCCGCCGAGTACCCAGCCCTTGAGCGTCGCCTGCTGCAACTGGTCGGCTTGCCGCTCGTCGAGCGGCTGCTCGCACAGCTCCTTGTACGCACGCTGGCGGTCGAACGGCGTGTTGCCGAGCGCCCAGTAGAGCGGATGGTCGGTGATCAGGCTGTCGACGGTGAGCCCGACGTGATGCCGGTAGCTCGACCAGCGATAGGCCTCGGGCGTCGCGACGAGCTGCGAGCGCACCGGGCTCATCTCGACCACGCGACTCGCGAGCAGGAAATAGCGCTCGCCTTCGATCACGGTCGCGCGATAGCGGCCTTCCCACAGGGTGCCGCGCCGCGAATAGCGCCGGTTGAAATGCGCAACGTAGCGGCGACCGACGGCCTGCATCGCCTTCGGCAGGCTCGCCTCGTCGCTCGGCGTCACGAGGAGTTGCACCTGGCGCGGCAGCAGCACGTAGGCATGCACCGACAGGTGGTGATCGCGCGCGGCGGCCTTCAGGCAGTCGATGAAGAGTTCGTAGTCCTGGTCGTCGACGAACGCGGGTTGCTGATCCAGGCCGCGCAGTATCACGTGCTGCGGCTGGTCGGGAACGTAGAGTCGTGCTAACCGTGCCATGCTGAATGTCCGTTTGAACGCGTTAGGAAATACCCGGAGGTCCGAAAGTGCGCACCTACGTAGAATGCCCGTCCTATCGGTGCGCGAATGCGTACGGTCGTACTAATCCTAGGGTGAAAACTCTAACTTACGAGCTTGTTTGGTTTTAAACGCAGTCGTCATAATGAGCACGCCTTAGATCGGAGGAGACACAATGAAACGAAAACTGGCCATTACGGGGGCCGCAGCGCTCGCATTCACGTTTGCGGGCGGTACGGCACATGCACAATCCGCAGGTGATTTCTACGTCAGCGCCGGCTGGCTGCACCTTGCGCCGCAGGACAGCAGCGACCCGCTGTTCCTCTACGGCGTCGGCGGCACACCCATCAACCAATCGGTACCCAACACGGGCGCCGGCATCAGCGACGCCGACACGCTTGCGCTGGCGACCGGTTACTTCGTGACCGACCACATCGCCACGGAGTTCATCGCCGGCATTCCGCCGAAGTTCGACATCACCGGCAAGGGCCAGTTCTCGAATTTTGGTACGCTTGGCCGCGCGTACCAATGGAGCCCCGCGCTCCTCCTCAAGTACTACTTCAACGACGCCAACGCGAAGTTCCGTCCGTATGTCGGCGTCGGCGCGACGTATATCTGGTTCACCGGCGCGAAGATCACGAACAGCGCGTTCGAGAACGGCGTGCTCGGCGGCCCGACCAGCGCGCAGACCAGCAACCAGTGGGCGCCCGTGTTCAACGCCGGCTTCACGTACAACTTCACGAAACACTGGTTCGCCGGCTTCTCGATGTCGTACATCCCGGTCAGCGTGACCGCGACCTTCACGACGGCCCGCCGGACGCCGGTCGGTACGCTGACGGAAACGTCGAAGGCCCACATCTCGCTGAACCCGATCGTCACGTACCTGAACGTCGGTTACCGCTTCTAAGCGTAGTCGAATATTTGGGGAATGGTTAATCCTGCTGCAATTTGTAGCGGAATTTTCGTGACGTAACGTCTCCACGATGCAAAACGCCCCGGCGGATTCCCGTCGGGGCGTCGTTTTTTTGTCTCAGGGTCTTCCCGCATCCACCATCGCGCGGGACCGGCCGCTACGCGATATCGTCCAGCGCATCGGGGGCGATGAGGTCGATCCGGTCCGTGCAGACCGCGTCGACACCCCAGCGCGCGAGTTCTCGCGCCCGTTCGAGGTCGTTCACCGTGTACACCAGGATGCGCAGCCCGGCCGCCTTGATCACGCGCACGAGCGCTTCGTCGAGCTGCTTGTGGTCTGCATGCAACGAAACGCAGCCGAGCGCGCCGACGACTTGCGCATGCCAGTCGTCCGGCACCGCCTCGTAGAGCATCCCGCGCGGCAGCGCAGGCGCCGTCGCGCGCGCCTGTTGCAGCGCCTCGAACGAGAACGACGACAGGAGCGGCGGGACCGCGGCATCACGCCAGTACGCGGCCGCGTCGGCCGCCACGCGCTGCCCCGTCTCGCGCTCGCGCCCCGGGCACGGCTTGATCTCGACATTCGCTGCCAGCCCGTGGGCAAGGCAGCGCGCCGCCGCCGCCTCGAGCGTCGGCATCCGCTCGCCGGCGAAGCGCGCGTCGAGCCACGCACCCGCGTCGAGCGCGGCCAGCGCCGCATAACGCATGCCCGCCGCCGCGCCGTGACCGTTCGACGTGCGGTCGACCGTGTCGTCGTGCAGCAGGAACGTCACGTCGTCGGCCGACAGCTTCGCGTCGAACTCGACCATCCGGTGGCCGCGGCGCGCGCCCTCGTCGAGCGCGGCGAGCGTGTTCTCCGGTGCGAGCGTGCCGCCGCCACGATGGGCGACGACGCGCGGATAGGGCCACCAGTCGGTACGGGTCGTCATCGTCGGTCTCTCGCCAAGGTCAGCAGGTTCAACCGGCACGCTTGCCGGTCTCGGGATCGAAGAAATGCAGCCGGTGCGCGGGCAGCGCCGCCGCCAGCGCCGAGCCGCGCGCGGGACGATCCGCGTGCGGCAGGCGCACCGCGACATCGTGATTGCCCCAGCGGCCGTGCGCGAGATTGTCCGCGCCGAGCAGTTCGCACGAGTCGACCGGCAGCGTCGCCTGCGCGACGCCCGGCTGCGGCGTCATGTGCTCGGGACGCACGCCGAGCACCCAGTCGCGCCCGGTGGCGATCGTCGTGCCGATGCCGGGGGCGCCGGCGACCGGCAGCGCGGGGCCGCCACCCGCGACCGTAAACGTCGCGCCGTCGTCCGACAGCCGGCCGTGCATCAGGTTCATCGCGGGCGAGCCGATGAAGCCGGCGACGAACACCGTCGCCGGCTTCTCGTACACGTCGACCGGCGCACCGATCTGTTCCGCGTAGCCGCGATTCATCACGATCACGCGCTGCGCGAGCGTCATCGCCTCGATCTGGTCGTGCGTCACGTAGACGCTCGTCGTCGCGAGCCGCGCATGCAACCGCTGGATCTCGAGCCGCATTTGTACGCGCAACTTCGCGTCGAGGTTCGACAACGGCTCGTCGAACAGGAACACCGACGGCTCGCGCACGATCGCGCGACCCATCGCGACACGCTGCCGCTGGCCGCCCGACAACTCGCGCGGCCGCCGCGCGAGCAGCGGCTCGAGTTCGAGGATCTTCGCGGCCGCCGCCACCCGCGAATCGATCGTCGCTCGCTCGATTCCGCGGATCTTCAGCCCGTAGCCCATGTTCTGCGCGACCGTCATGTGCGGGTACAGCGCATAGTTCTGGAACACCATCGCGATGTCGCGATCCTTCGGCTCCAGCGCGTTGACGACGCGCTCGCCGATCGCGATCTTGCCGTCCGTCACGCTCTCGAGCCCCGCGATCATCCGCAGCAACGTCGACTTGCCGCAGCCCGACGGGCCGACCAGCACGATGAATTCACCGTCGGCGATCTCCACGTCGATGCCATGCAGCACGTGCTGCTTGCCGTCGTAGGATTTCCTGACGCCCTTCAAGCTCAGCGCAGCCATTCTTGGTCTTTCTCCCGGTTGCCGTCCGTCATTTATTTCTCGGAATCGACGAGGCCGCGCACGAACCAGCGCTGCATCGCCAGCACGACGACGAGCGGCGGGATCATCCCGAGCAGCGTCGCCGCCATCACGTATTGCCATTCGGTCGCGGCGTCGCCGCTCGCGATCATCGTCTTGATGCCCACCACCGCCGTCGACAGCGATGCCTCCGTCGTGATCAGGATCGGCCACAGATACTGGTTCCAGCCGTAGATGAACGTGATCACGAACAGTGCCGCGATGCTCGTCTTCGACAGCGGCAGCACGACGTCCCAGAAGAACCGCAGCGGCCCCGCACCGTCGATGCGCGCGGCGTCCATCAGCTCGTCGGGCAGCGTCATGAAGAACTGGCGGAACAGGAACGTCGCGGTCGCCGATGCGATCAGCGGCAGCGTGAGCCCTGCGTAGGTGTTCGTCAGGTGCAGCGTCGACACGACCTGCACGGTCGGGAAGATCCGCACTTCCACCGGAAGCATCAGCGTGACGAAGATCAGCCAGAACGCCGTGTTGCGGAACGGGAAGCGGAAATAGACGATCGCGTACGCGGACAGGATCGACACCGCGATCTTGCCCACCGCGATGCCGAGTGCCATCGCGAAGCTGTTCACGAGCAGGCGACCGAACGGCGCCGTCGTGCCGCCGCTGCCGTGCCCCCAGATGTACGCGACGTTCTCGAACAGGTGCGTGCTCGGCACGAGCGACAGCGGCACCGTGAACACTTCCTGCGCGTTCATCGTCGCCGCGCAGAATGCGACGTACACGGGAAACACGACCAGCACGACGCCCGCGATCAGCACCGCGTGGCAAAACAGGTCGAAGCCCTTGCGATTTTCGATCATGCGTATTGCACCCTGCGTTCGACGAAGCGGAACTGGATCACCGTGAGCCCGACGACGATGATCATCAGCACGACCGACTGCGCGCCCGAGCTGCCGATATCGAGCCCCTGGAAGCCCTCCGCGAAGATCTTGTAGATCAGCGTCTTCGTGCTCTGCGCCGGGCCGCCGCCGGTGGCGGCGTCGATCACCGGGAACGTGTCGAAGAACGCGTAGACGAGGTTCACGACCAGCAGGAAAAAGCTGGTGGGCGACAGCAGCGGCAGCACGATGTTGAAGAAGCGCCGCACCGGCCCGGCGCCGTCGATCGCCGCCGCCTCGATCAGCGAGCGCGGGATCGCCTGCAGGCCCGCGTAGAAGAACAGGAAGTTGTAGCTCACCTGTTTCCATACCGACGCGAGCACGACCAGGAACATCGCCTGGCCGCCGTTCAGCGCGTGGTTCCACACGATGCCGCTCTTCGCGAGCGCATAGGTGATCAGGCCGATGCTCGGGTTGAACAGGAACGCCCACAGCACGGCGGCGATCGTCGGGGCGACCGCGTACGGCCAGATCAGCAGCGTGCGATACACGCGCGCGCCGCGGATCACGCGATCGGCGCACGCGGCGAGGATCAGCGACACGACGAGCCCGCTCACCGTGACGAGCGAACTGAACACGAGCGTCGTGCGGAACGAATCGAGATACAGCGGATCGGCGAACAGGTGCGTGAAGTTCGCGAGGCCGACGAATTCGCTCGACGTGCCGAACGCATCCTGCATCTGCGTCGACTGCCACAGCGCAACGCCAGCCGGCCACAGGAAGAACACGGCGGTGATCGCGAGCTGCGGCGCGATCAGCAGGTACGGCAACAGGCTCGTACCGAAACGGGAACGGGATTGCATCGCGGATATCCGGTCAGGCGCAACGGAAAGGGGCTGTGCCGCCGGCCGGCGCGCGCATCCGTACAGGATGCGACGCGGCCGGCGGCACGGTGCGATGCGGGCTCAGCCGCCCGACTTCTCGAAGCGGCGCAGCAGTTCGTCGCCGCGCGACGCGGCCGAATCGAGCGCGTCCTTCGGCGACTTCTTCTGCGCCCAGACCTGTTCGAACTCCTCGTCGACCACCGTGCGGATCTGCGGCATGTTGCCCAGGCGCAGCCCCTTCGTGTACGGCAGCGGCGGCTTGTTCAGCATCTGCTTGATCGCGGTTTCGGCGCTCGGGTTCTTCGCGTAGAAGCCCTGCTGGCGCGTGAGGTCGTACGCCGCGGTCGTCACCGGCAGGTAGCCCGTGTCCTGGTGCCACTTCGCGGCGACCGCCGGAGAGGCCAGGTACGCGAGGAATTTCGCGACGCCCTTGTAGGTCGCCGGATCCTTGCCGGCCAGCACCCACAGGCTCGCACCGCCGATGATCGCATTCTGCGGCGCGCCCTTCACGTTCGCATCGTACGGCATCATGCCCGTGCCGTAGCTGAACTTCGCGAACTTCTGCACGTTCGCGAGCGCGCCCGACGACGTCGTCATGATCCCGCAGTCGCCGCTGTAGAACTTCGCCGACGCTTCATCCTTGCGGCCCGCGTAAGTGAACGTGCCGTCCTTCGCCATCTGCTGCAGGAACGAGATGTGCGCGATCTGCTGCGGCTTGTTGAATTCGAGCACCGCGTCGGTGCCGTCGAAGCCGTTGTTGCGGCTCGCGAACGGCAGCCCGTGCCAGGCACTGTAGTTCTCGAGCTGAATCCAGCCCTGCCAGCCGGTCGTGAAGCCGCATGCCATCCCCGACTTGCGCAGCTTCTCGGCGTCGGCCTTCACGTCGGCCCACGTCTTCGGCGGCTGGTTCGGGTCGAGGCCGGCCTTCCTGAACGCGTCCTTGTTGTAGTACAGCACCGGCGTCGAGCTGTTGAACGGCATCGATACGAGGTGGCCCGTCTTCGCGTCGCTGTAGTAGCTCGCGATGGTCGGCACGAACCCCTTTTCGTCGAGCGGCACGCCGGCCTGCTTGAACACGTCGTAGACAGGCACGACGGCCTTCTTCGCCTGCATCATCGTGGCCGTGCCGACTTCATAGACCTGGAGGATCGCCGGCGCGTTGCCGCTCCGATAGGCGGCGATGCCGGCCGCGAGCGCCTGGTCGTAGGTGCCCTTGAAGACCGGCACGATCTTGTAGTCGCTCTGCGACGCATTGAACTGGTCGGCAATCGCGTTGACCCGCTCGCCGAGCGCGGCTTCCATCGCGTGCCAGAACTGGATTTCCGTCGCGGCGAGCGCCACGTGCTGCACCCCGAACATCAGCGCGCCGCCGAGCGCGATAGAACGAACCAGTGTCCCCGCAGGCTTCTTCTTCATCGACCTCTCTCCTATGAAAACGTTACCAACAGCGTGTGCAACATTCCCGTCGCCATTGAACCGGCGAAGTCTAGTGATCGTTTGTGACAGTCAGTTGTCGTTGATGACGAACAGGCGCTGATACTCCTTCAGCGCGAAGCGGTCGGTCATGCCGGCGATGTAGTGCGCGACGAGGCGCGGCTGCTGCGCGGTGTCGTCGGACTGGTAAGGCGGCGGCAGCAGGCGCGGATCGTCGATGAATGCATCGAACAGCCCGGTGACGACGCGCTGCGCCTTGCTCGCCATGCGCATGACCTTGTAGTGGCGATAGAGGTTCTTGAAGAGGAAACGCTTGAGGGCGGCCGCCTGCGCAGCAACCGTCTCGCTGTGCGACACGAGCGGCGGCGCGGCGCGCACGTCATCGAGCGACGCGGGCGCGACGCGCACGAGATTGCGCGTCGTCTCGTCGATCAGGTCGACGATCAGCGTGTTGATGATCCGGCGCACCGTCTCGTGCACGAGACGGCGGCCTTCGAGGTGCGGGAATTCGGAGAGCGCCGCCTCGTAGTGGCGCTGCCACAGTTCGACTTCCGCGAGTTGCTCGATCGTGATCAGGCCGGAACGCAGGCCGTCGTCGACATCGTGGTTGTTGTACGCGATCTCGTCCGCGATGTTGGCGAGCTGCGCTTCGAGCGACGGCTGGCGGCCCTGCAGGAAGCGCTCGCCGAGCGCGCCGAGCTTGCGCGCATTCTCGCGCGAGCAGTGCTTCAGGATGCCTTCGCGCGTTTCGAAGCACAGGTTCAGCCCGTTGAACGCGCCGTAGTGCTCCTCGAGCTCGTCGACGACTGCCAGGCTCTGCAGGTTGTGCTCGAAACCGCCATGCTCGCGCATGCAGGCATTCAGTGCGTCCTGCCCGGCATGGCCGAACGGCGTATGGCCGAGATCGTGCGCGAGCGAGATCGCCTCGACGAGATCCTCGTTCAGGCGCAGGTTGCGCGCGACCGAGCGCGCGATCTGCGCGACTTCGAGACTGTGTGTGAGGCGGGTGCGAAACAGGTCGCCTTCGTGATTGACGAAGACCTGCGTCTTGTATTCGAGACGGCGAAACGCGGTCGAATGAACGATGCGGTCGCGGTCGCGCTGGAATTCGGTGCGCGCCGCCGGCGGTGTTTCCGGATGGCGGCGGCCGCGCGACTGCGACGCGTGTGCGGCATACGGAGCGAGATGGGCTTCCAGCGCCGCCAGCGTCGGCGGCTCGGCCACCGGCGCAGCGGATGCGCGGCCGGCTTCGGGCAGTGTGCTGCTGGATGTCTCGCTCACGTCTCCTCCAGGTCAGGGGCGCCGGGGCATCCGGGCGGCCGTTAGCGGGTCGTCTGTGCCAGTGTAGCGGACACGGCTTCGTCCGGCGCCTGCGTGATCAGCGTATCGCCGAATCGCTTCAGCAGGATGAACTTGATCGCACCGGCCTCGGCCTTCTTGTCGACGCGCATCAGGTCCATGTAGCGCGCGTCGCCGAGCGCGGGCCCGCGGGTCGGCAGGTGCGCGGCCGCGATCACCGCGTCGAGGCGCTGCCGCGACGCTTCGTCGAGCAGGCCGAGCCGCACCGACAGGTCACCCGCCATCACCATCCCGCAGCCGACCGCCTCGCCGTGCAGCCACTCGCCGTAGCCGAGCCCAGCCTCGATCGCGTGGCCGAACGTGTGGCCGAAGTTCAGGATCGCGCGCAGGCCGCCTTCGCGTTCGTCGGCCGCCACCACGCTCGCCTTGATCTCGCACGAGCGCTTCACCGCATGTGCGAGCGCAGCCGGGTCGCGACGGTTGAGCGCGTCGACGTTCGCCTCGATCCAGTCGAAGAATTCAGCATCGGCAATCGCGCCGGTCTTGATGATCTCGGCGACGCCGGCCGCCAGTTCGCGATCGGGCAGGGTCGTCAGCGCGCCAATGTCCGCGATCACGGCCTGCGGCTGGTAGAACGCGCCGATCATGTTCTTGCCGAGCGGGTGGTTGATGCCCGTCTTGCCGCCGACCGACGAGTCGACCTGCGACAGCAGCGTCGTCGGCACCTGGATGAACGGCACGCCGCGCATGTAGCACGCGGCCGCAAAGCCCGTCATGTCGCCGATCACGCCGCCGCCAAGCGCGACGAGCGTCGTCTTGCGGTCCGCGCGGTCGGTCAGCAGGCCGTCGAAGATCAGGTTCAGCGTTTCCCAGTTCTTGTACGCCTCGCCGTCCGGCAGCACGACCGTCGATACGCGCTTGCCGAGCGGCGCGAGCGCCGCGCGCAGCGCGTCGCCGTAGAGCGGATCGACCGTCGTGTTCGTGACGATCGTGACGGACGAGCCCTTGATATGAGGCGCGAACAGTTCGGCGCGGCCGATCAGGCCGGCGCCAATGTGAATCGGATAGGCGCGGTCGCCCAGATCGACGTTGACAGTAATCATGCTTGTAGCGGCTTGGCGATGACGCCCGCCAGTTCGAGTTGCATCAACACCATGTTGACGAGACCGTTGACCGACGGACGGCCGGTCTCGATGACGAAATCCGCGCATTCGCGGTACAGCGGATCGCGTACCTCGTAGAGCGCTTCGAGACGCCCTTTCGGATCTTCGGTTTGCAGCAACGGGCGGTTCTTGTCCTTGCGCGTGCGCAGCCACAGATCGTGCGGATTGGCGCGCAGGTAGACGACGATGCCGTGGCTTTTCAGGCAGTCGCGGTTTTCCGGGCGCAGCACCGCGCCGCCGCCCGTCGCGAGCACGATGTTCTCGCGCTGCGTGAGATCGGCGATCACCTGCGTTTCGCGATCGCGAAACCCGGCCTCGCCCTCCAGCTCGAAGATCACCGGAATGCGTGCGCCCGTGCGGGCCTCGATTTCGTGGTCGGAGTCGAAGAACGTCCTGTCGAGACGACGCGCGACCGCACGGCCCACGGTGGTCTTACCCGCTCCCATAAGGCCGACGAAAAATACGTTTGCATGTGGGTCCCGCGCTTGCAACGGCTTCCTCTGCTTCAATCTTGCTGGTGTGTGGCGCAGCTTACTGGCAAAGCGGCTGCCTTGTCGAGCCTGCGCCGGCGGCTTCCGGCCCCGTTTTTTCGACATCCGCGCCGCCCGCGCCGCGCGCATCGCAGCGCGCATCGACGACGGTCGGTGTGATGAAGACGACCAGTTCGCTGCGCTGGTCGCGCTGCGCGCGATGCCGGAAAAGCGCGCCCAAAAACGGTATTTTGCCCAAGAGCGGCACGCGCGTCACATCGTTCCGGTTCAGCTGCTCATAGATCCCGCCGATCGCGACCGTCCCGCCGTTCTCAACCTCGACGCGCGTCTGGACGTGCTTTGTATGAATCGCCGGACCGGCCGCCGTCGGCTCGCCGATGCTGTCCTTCGTCACGTCCAGGTCGAGCACCACGCGCCCGTCCGGCGTGATCTGCGGCTCGACCTCGAGCTTGAGCGTCGCCCGGCGGAACTGCACGCCGCTCACGCCGTTGCCGACCTTCGCCTGGTACGGCAGCTCCGAACCCTGTTCCACGATGGCCTTGACGCGATCGGCGGTCACCACGCGCGGGCTCGAAACGATCTGGCCCCGCCCCTGCGCCTCGAGCGCGCTCAGTTCGACATCGAGCACGCGGCTGAGCGGCGCGGCGAACAGCGTGAAGCCGGCGGTTGCCGCTTCGAAGCCGCCGAGCGGCCGCGCGGCAAGGTCGAGCGCGTTGCGCGCGCCGGTCGTGAATGTGCCGCTCTCGCCCGACGGCGGCCGCTCCTGCGCCCGCAGCGCGACGCGTGCGCCTAAATTGCGCGAAAAACCCTGCTCGCCCTCGACAATGCGGGCCTCGATCCGGACCTGCCGCGACGGCCGGTCGATCGCATCGATCAGGCTCGCGATCTGGCCGAGACGCGGCGCGAGATCGGTGACGAACAGCAGGTTCGTGCGCGGATCGGCCGCCGCGGCGCCGCGCTTCGACAGCAGGCGCTGGCCGGTCGCGCCGGCCAGCAGCCGTTGCACGTCCTGCGCGCGCGGGTAGTGCAGCGCGAACGTACGGCTCGCAAGCGGCTCCAGATCAGCGGCCCGCGCGTGCATTTCGAAGCGCTCGCGTTCGCGCGCGGCCAGCTCGGCCGCCGGCGTGACCCATATCACGTTGCCCCGCCGGGACATCGCGAGCCCGTGCGTATCGATCAGCGTGTCAAAGGCATCGCGCCAAGGCACATTGTTCAGACGTAACGTGACGGTGCCACGCACCTGCTCGCCGACGACGATATTGAGTCCGGTGAACCGGGCGAACGCGTCGAATGCGGCCGCGAGCCCCGCACCCTGCAGATTCAGCGAGATCCGCCGTGCGTCGTCCGCATCGCCCGGGTGTCGGGCAGCAGCGTCGGCCATCCGGGCCGGCGGCGCCAACGGGATCGGCGGCCCCTCCAGCCCGGGTGCCGGGGTGGCGGCCTCCGCCTGAAGCGCCGCGCGAGCCGCCTGGTCGAACGGCGGCTGGCCGGCTGCCGTCGATACGATGTTGTCCGCACCGTCCACCGCACCTTGCGGCAGCGGCAGGCCCGGCACCGGCGTATCCGTCGATGCTGCGGGCCAGACGGCCGGCAGCGGCGGCAACGCGGCGCTTGCACCGGCCGCGCTCAATCCGGCCCAGACGGCAAGTGCCCGACATCCGGGTTTCATCATGGCCGCCTCCGTTCGTTCAGGGTGACTCGGTATGCGCCGTCCGCCGTCGCGAGCGTCACGGCGACGGGATCGACTCGCACCACTCGCGCTGCCCCGAGGGTTTCGCCGGGCACCACGGCCGTGAACGCGCCGTCACCGTCGTCGAACAATGCGAGACCGGTGCGCCCATCGCGGATCGTGCCGGCCAGGCGAGCAGCCGCTCCCGCCACATCAGACGAATCAGCCTCGCCGAACGGATCGGCACCGGACGCATCGGCCAGAACCGGCGCCTCCCCGCCCGTGGACATTACCGCCGGCAACCCCGGAAACACGTCGACAGACATTTCCACGCGCGCGGCCTCCTTTCCCCGTTCGACGCGCAGCGCGGTCGGCACCGCCAGCACCGGGAAACGCGCCAGGCCGCCGACCATCTGCAGCAATGCGCGAAAGCCGCCATCCGCGACGATGCGCACCGTGCGCCGGCCGTCCGGACCCGCACCATCGGCGCGCAACGGCTCGATCGATACGCCGAGCAGCCCGCTCGACGCGGCGCGATCCGCCAGTTCCAGCATCAACGCGGCCCATTCCGGCGCATGCGACGAGCGATCGCCGCGTGCCGCCGCCGGATGCCCGTCGCGTTGCCGGACAGCCGCCGTCAGAACACGCTGCGCGTCGGCCTCACGCATCTGCGCCGCCGCCAGCAACGTGCGGCTGTGCGCAAGCCCGCTCCAGTCGGCGGCATTCGCCAGATGAATGCCACCCGCCAGCACGGCCGCGAACGCGAGCATGCAGCCCGCGATGTGTGCCGCCGCCGGCGACACGCGCCGCATGCCCCCCAGCCATTCATCGCCACGCCGTGCGGGCCGATGCGCGAACGCCGTCGTCATGCGCCACCTCCCGGGGCTTTTCGAGGCGGCATCGCGTCGTGCCAGCGCAGTTGAACCGAGAACCGGAAAGGCATCCCGCCCGTCGCGACAGGCGCATCCGAGGCAGGCTTCAACGCATCGATGTCGATCCGCCAGCCACGCTGCTCGCGCGCCATCCCGGCGAGCCATCGCGCGGCCGCCCGGTAGCTCGCGGCGCGTGCATCGAGCACGGCACCGGCCGACGTCGTGCGCAGCGCGTCGAGCCGCACGGTGCCGTCGCGCACCTCCGCCAACATGGCCAGCAGCCCCGCGACGTGCCGGTAGGGAGCGGCAAGCGCGTCCGCCTGCGCGTCACGCTGCGAGGCAACGGCCGCTGCATTGGCAGCGCGCGTCGCGGCGCCCACCTGCGGCTGCAACTGCCGCAGCCGCGCCTCCACGCTTGCGCGCTCGGTATCCACACGCCACCGCGCCCCGGCGGCGGCGCCTGTCCACAGGCCGGCGCCGAGCACGCCGAGCAGAATCGCCGCACCGCACTGCATGGCGCGACGATGTCGCAACGCCTGCGCCAGCCGCTCGCGGTAGGGCAGCAGGTTGAAGCCCCCCGGCCCCGCATGACGGACCGTCATTCCCACGCCCCGCGCAATGCCAGTCCGAACGCGACAGCCCATGCCGGGCCGCCCGGCGTGCAGGCGGGCGGGCACGCTTGCCCGTTCCAGCCCGTGCAGTCGAACGGCACCGCAACCGCGCCGAGTACGTCGCCGATCTCGGCGATGGACGTATCGAAACGGGTGATGCACCGCTCGTCCCCGGCCACGAGTACGCAACACAAGGCCCCGAGCGCCCGCCTGCGCAATGCATCGGAAATCGCCCCCGGCACGGCGCCGGACAGCGTCAGCACCGGTACGGCCAACGGGCCGTCGATGCGCCAGCCATGCACGCCCGAGTCATGAAACCAGAGTGCCGCGCAGGGCCCCGCCTGCGCGTCGGGTTCGATTTGCGCGGCATAGCGCAACGCACGCAGCGCCGCGGCCGACTCGCCGTCGACCACCGTCAGGTCGATACCGGCCTGCGCGGCTACGTCGATCCGCCGTTCGAGCAGCGCCAGCGGGGCCACTGCAATCTCGATCTCGGCCGCCCCCACTCCGCCATCCTGCCGCCAGTCGAACGCGAACCCGTCCGGCGCCAGCCCCGAGATGCGTTCGGCCGCCTGCCGCGCGGCGTCCTCGATGTCGTCCCGCCCGGCCAGATCCAGCGTCGCGGTGCGCATCTCGTCATCGTGCAACGCCATCACACCACGCGTGTCGCACCGCACGCCGGCCGCCGACAGTCTCGACACGGCCGCGGCCAGCGCACGCGCGACCGCCGCCCAGCGCGCATCCTCAGGCCCGCCCGCCAACCCGACCGGCTCCCGTTCGAGTCCCTCGACGTACACCTGAGCGCCCCGGCCGCGCCGGCTCAGCACGGCCACCCTCACCTCGTCCGCACCGACGTCGATTCCCGTCGACCGGTGCCCGCCCCGCGCAAGCCGCGCGCCCCATCGTCCCGCCATCCCAGCCTCCCGAAATCGTCGCGGCCCGTGCCGCGTTTCCGAGACCTGATTCTGCAAAGCGGCGCGGGCGGCCGACAGTCGGCCTAACGGCCAGCATCCGCTCGCGACGGCCTCGCGCGGGCTATGCTGGAAGTGCGCCAAGCCGTGTCTTCGCGGCGGGCGGCCCCCGCGTCAGGACCGGTCTTACCGGGCGGCTATAATCGCGGGACTGTTTTCCGGTATGCCTATGCAATCCACGACTCCTACGTCCCCGCCTCCTGCCCCGGAGCCGAAGAAGCGTCCCTGGTGGCAAAAAGTCCTGCTCGGATTCGCCACGATGTGCGTGGCGCTCGTCGTGGCCGGCGGCCTCGTGCTCGGCTACGCGCTCGTCGTTGCGTGGCCGAACATGCCGTCGCTCGACGCGCTGACCGACTATCGGCCGAAGGTGCCGCTGCGCATCTATACGTCCGATCACGTCCTGATCGGCGAATTCGGTGAAGAACGCCGCGACGTCGTCCATTTCAAGGACGTGCCCGACTCGCTGAAGAAAGCGATCCTGGCGATCGAAGACGCGCGCTTCTACGATCACGGCGGTGTGGACCTCACCGGCATCGTCCGCGCCGGCTTCGTCGCGCTGACGAACGGCCATGCATCGCAGGGGGCGAGCACGATCACGATGCAGGTCGCGCGCAACTTCTTCCTGTCGAGCGAGAAGACCTACACGCGCAAGATCTACGAAATGCTGCTCGCGTACCGGATCGAGCGTGCGCTGACGAAGGATCAGATTCTCGAGGTCTACATGAATCAGATCTATCTCGGCCAGCGCGCGTACGGCTTCGCGAGCGCCGCGCGGGTCTACTTCGGCAAGGACCTGAAGGACGTCACGCTCGCCGAAGCGGCGATGCTCGCGGGGCTGCCGAAGGCGCCGTCCGCGTACAACCCGGTCGTGAACCCGAAGCGCGCGAAGGTACGCCAGGAATACATCCTGCAACGGATGCTCGAGCTGAACTTCATCTCGCGCGAGCAGTACGACGAGGCCGTCGCACAGCCGCTCGTCGTCAAGGGCCCGGGCCGCGATTTCAGCGTGCACGCAGAGTACGTCGCGGAAATGGTCCGGCAAATGATGTACGCGCAGTACCGTGAGGAAACCTACACACGCGGCTTCAACGTCGTCACGACGATCGACTCCGCGGACCAGCAGGTCGCGTACACCGCGCTGCGCAAGGGCATCATGGATTACGAACGCCGGCACGGCTATCGGGGGCCGGAAGGCTTCATCGAGCTGCCGGCCGGTGCCGACGACCGCGAACAGGCGATCGACGATGCGCTGCTGGAACACCCCGACAACGGTGAGCTGATTGCCGCGGTCGTCACGGCCGCCAGTCCGCGCCAGATCACGGTTGCGTTCATCGACGGCAGCAATGCGACGATCGAAGGCGACAACCTGCGCTTCGCGTCGGGCGCGCTGTCGGCCAACGCGCAGCCGAATCGTCGCATCCGCCCGGGTGCGATCGTCCGCGTCGTCAAGAACGACACCGGCACATGGTCGATCACGCAGTTGCCGCAGGTCGAGGGGGCGTTCCTGTCGATCGTCCCGCAGGACGGCGCGATCCGCTCGCTCGTCGGCGGCTTCGACTACAACAAGAACAAGTTCAACCACGTCACGCAGGCATGGCGGCAGCCGGGTTCGTCGTTCAAGCCGTTCATCTATTCGGCGTCGCTCGACAAGGGCCTCGGGCCGGCAACCGTGATCAACGACGGCCCGCTGTATTTCAGCGCGGCCGAAACGGGCGGCCAGCCGTGGGAACCGAAGAACTACGGTGGCGGCTTCGAAGGCCCGATGTCGATGCGTACCGCGCTGCAGCGCTCGCGCAACCTCGTGTCGATCCGGATCCTGAACCACATCGGCACGAAGTACGCGCAGCAGTACATCACGCGCTTCGGCTTCGACGCCGAACGTCATCCGGCCTACCTGCCGATGGCACTCGGCGCGGGCCAGGTCACGCCGTTGCAGATGGCGGGAGCGTACTCCGTCTTCGCGAACGGCGGCTACCGCGTCAATCCATACCTGATCGCCGAAGTCACCGATCCGAACGGCGCGATCGTCGTGCGCGCGCAGCCGCTCGTCGCCGAGCAGAATGCGCCGCGCGCGATCGACGCGCGCAACGCATATGTGATGAACAGCCTGCTGCAAAGCGTCGCGCAGCGCGGCACGGGCGCCCGGACCAACGTGCTGAAGCGCACCGACCTCGCGGGCAAGACCGGCACGACGAACGACTCGCACGATGCGTGGTTCGCCGGCTACCAGCACACGCTCGCCGCGATCGCGTGGATCGGCTACGACAATCCGCGCAGCCTCGGCGATCGCGAAACGGGTGGCGGCCTGTCGCTACCGGTCTGGATCGACTACATGGGCGCCGCGCTGAAGGGCGTGCCCGAGTTCAAGCCGGCGGTGCCTGACGGCGTCGAGTCGCTTGGCGGCGAGTTGTACTTCACCGAGTTCACGCCCGGTCACGGCTTCGTGTCGACGGTTGGCGTGCCGCAGGCACCGGCCGCGCAGAACGTCGACGCCACCGTGCCGCACGTCGACGAGCAGGAAAAGCAGGACATCATGAACCTGTTCGCGCACTGACCGCCGGCCCGGACATGAAAAAAGCGCCCTGCGGGGCGCTTTTTCTTTGGTACGACGCATCGGGGCACGGCCCCGGCTTCGAGCTGAGCTGTTACGGCGCGCTGAACGTAATCGGCAGGCCGGCCTGCTGCGTCGCGTATTCGGTGAGGGCCGAGAAAAACTCGGTGCCCGTGCGTGTATCGCGCCATTCGCCGTCGATGAAACGGTAGTGGAAACCGCCCGCCTTCGCGGCAATCCACACTTCCTTCATCGGCGGCTGCAGGTTGACGATGATCTTCGAGCCATTCTCGAACGTCAGCGTCAGGACGCTGCCGTTGCGCTCCAGATCGATGTCGTGATCGCCGTCGTTGGCGTCGTCGACGGTACGCTCGACGGCCGCCAGCACGGCCTCGGCACGGGTCAGGTATTCGGTATCGGACATGCTAAACTCTATCGGTTCAATTGTTCAGGGACGATCATGCGAGTCGTTTTCCGGATGAGCGCGATTGTAGCGGCTTTGGCGATTCTTGCCGGCTGCGGTCAAAGCGGCGCGCTCTATCTGCCCACCGTGCCTCCGATGCCCAAGCCACTCCAGCAGCAGGACACGCCGCCGTCGGACGTGAAGCCGACCGATGAAAACGCGTCGTCCGACAGTGTGCCCGATTCGTCCGGCACGCCGCTCACGCTGTCACCCGAATTGTCGAGCGGGGCATCGACCCTGCCCGCACCGGCGTCGAGCCCGGCCGTCGCGAAGTAACGACGCGCCGCCTGCACGGCCCACGAAACAAGGCGATGACTTCCCGGTCATCGCCTTTTGTTCTTTCAGGCTGCGCCATCATGCGCGCACGCGCCGCCATCCCCATGCAATGAGCCGCCAGCCGAGCAGCGCGGCCACGATTGCCGCATAAAGCCTCGGCTGCGCGAGATTGTGCTTGCCGGCCCTCATCCACCAGAAGTGCAGCAGGCCGAACAGCACGATCGCATAGATCGCGCTGTGCAACGTCGCCCAGTGGCGGCCGAGCCGGCGCGCCATGGCACGCGGCGAGGTTGCCGCGAGCGGAATCAGCAGCACGAATGCGGCGAACCCGACCGTGATGAACGGGCGCTTGCCGACGTCCTTCAGGATCGCGACGACGTCAAACCACTTGTCGAACCACAGGTAGGTCGTGAAATGCAGCGTCGCGTAAAAGAACGCGAACAGCCCGATCATCCGGCGAAAGCGCAGCAGCGCAGTGAACCCCGTCATGCGCCGAAGCGGCGTGACGGCGAGCGTGACGCAAAGCATCACAAGCGTCCAGAGGCCCGTCGAGCGCGTGATGAACTCGATCGGATTCGCGCCGAGCCGGTCGGTCAGCCCGAACAGCACGAGACGCGCGAGCGGATAAAGGCCGGCCGCGAAAACCAGCACCTTGGCCGGTGCGAGCCAGCCCGGCGCGGCGGCGGGACGGACGGCGCCGCGCCGTGCGGCACGTGCTGCCGGGCCCGCGCCGGCGGTGGGCACCTGGGTCAGCGTCGAAGGGGGCATGTCGTTTCTCATTGCCGCCCTCAAAAATTCTTCTTCAGGTCCATGCCCTGATACATCGACGCGACCAGGTCGCCGTAGCCATTGAACATCAGCGTCTTGCGCTTCGGCGTGAAAAAGCCGTCCTCGCCGATGCGCCGCTCGGTTGCCTGGCTCCAGCGCGGATGATCGACGTTCGGGTTCACGTTCGAATAAAAGCCGTATTCGTTCGACGCATACGTGTTCCAGCTCGTCTTCGGCTGCTTGTCGACGAAGCGGATCTTCACGAGCGACTTCGCGCTCTTGAAGCCGTACTTCCACGGCACGACGATCCGCACCGGCGCGCCGTTCTGGTTCGGCAGCACCTCCCCGTAGACGCCCATCGTCAGCAGCGTCAGCGGATTCATCGCTTCGTCCATCCGCAGCCCTTCCGAGTACGGCCAGTCGAGCACGGGCGTCGAGAGGCCGGGCATCTGCGACGGATCGGCCAGCGTGATGAACTGCACGTACTTCGCGTTACCGGTCGGCTGCACGCGCTTGATCAGCTCGGACAGCGGCACGCCGATCCACGGGATCACCATCGACCATCCTTCGACGCAGCGCAGCCGGTACACGCGCTCCTCGAGCGGCGCGAGCTTCAGCAGTTCGTCGAGATCGAACACCTTCGGATGCAGTACCTCGCCCTCGACGCTCACGCGCCACGGGCGAGGCCTCAGCGTACCGGCGTTCTGCGCAGGGTCACGCTTGTCGGTGCCGAATTCGTAGAAGTTGTTGTAGGAGGTAATGTCCTTGAACGGGGTCACCGTGTCGGTCACGACGAACTTCGGATTCGTCTTCGCCGCGAGCTTCGCGGCCCGCGCGTCGGGCGACGTATAGGCGGCAAGCGCCGCGCCGCTGCCGCCGAGCAGCCCGCCCGCCGCCGCAAGGCCGGCCGCCTGCAATACGCGCCGCCGGTTCTCGAACACCGCGCGCGGCGTGATTTCTCCGGGCGCAATATCGCCGCCGGTCAGTACGTTCCGCAAAGGGCGTTTGATCCACATCGTGCTGCTCCTCCTGCATGCGCCGCGCGCAGCTTCATGAGCGTTCGACCGGCCCCGTCTTGCGCCGTTCGACGCCCGGATCGCCCGCCCGTTACAAAAGAAAACCGCCGGGCACGCAGTGCGCCGGCGGTCTCATAGTCGGACGAACAGCGGAAATCTTACAGCTTGCCGTAGCTGTGCAGCCCGGACAGGAACATGTTGACGCCGAGGAACGCGAAGGTCGTCACGAGCAGGCCCGTGAGCGCCCACCATGCGGCCACCGTGCCGCGCAGGCCCTTCATCAGGCGCATGTGCAGCCACGCCGCGTAATTGAGCCACACGATCAGCGCCCAGGTTTCCTTCGGGTCCCAGCTCCAGTAGCCGCCCCATGCTTCGGCGGCCCACAGCGCGCCGAGGATCGTCGCGATCGTGAAGAACGCGAAACCGACCGCGATCGACTTGTACATCACGTCGTCGAGCACTTCGAGCGTCGGCAGGCGATCGGCGAGCACGCCGCGTTCCTTCATCAGGTACGCGACCGACACCATCGCCGACAGCGCGAAGCTGCCGTAGCCGATGAAGTTCGCAGGCACGTGGATCTTCATCCACCAGCTCTGCAGCGCCGGCACGAGCGGCTGGATCTGCTGCGCATCGCGCGCGACCGAGTACCACATCAGGAAGCCGACGGCCGCACTGATCACCAGCAGCACGAACGCGCCGAGCGCGCGCGTGCCGTAATGGCCTTCGTAATAGAGATAGAGCAGCGCGGTGATCAGGCTGAACAGCACGAACACTTCATACAGGTTCGACACCGGAATGTGCCCGACGTCCGCCCCGATCAGGTAGGACTCGTACCAGCGCACCATCAGGCCGGTGAAGCCCATCAGCACGGCGACCCACGTGAGCTTCTGGCCGATCGCGGCGCCCGACTCCGAGCGCGCGAGCAAGCCGATCCAGTAGAAGGTCGTCGCGAGCACGAACAGCGCGCTCATCCACAGGATCGCGGACTGGCTCGACAGGAAGTACTTGAGGAAGAACGCCGAATCGGCGCGCGCCAGATCGCCCTGGTAGATCTGGATCGACAGCAGCGCCAGCACGGCGATCGACGCCATCATCAGCCGCGCGGGCTTCCAGCGCCAGCCAAGTGTGATGAGCGCCGGCACGGTGCCGATCATCACCGCCTTGTCGTAGTAATCCATGTGCGCGTTGTAGTGCACGAGCGCATAGCCCGCGCCCACCACGAGCGCCAGTGCGAACAGCCAGTCGAGCAACGACAGGCGCGCGAGGAACGGACGGTCGTCGAACAGCGGCGCCGTCACCGGAGCCTGGGCCGACGCCCGATGGGAAGAGGAAACTTGCGTGAGATCCATGATGTTACCGGGTGGAATTCTCGGAATCGGAACCGCCGCCGGCCGGCGGGCGGGCCGTCGATGCCGCACCGGCCGGCGCGGCGTCGCGAGGTGCGGCGTGCAAGGCGGCACCGGCCGCGTCGCGCGTCTGCACGAATTCTTTCTCGAAATCGAAGGTCTTGCGGGCCGTGGACATTGCCATCACCACATCGACGCCCGAGCCGGCGTCCTTCAGCCAGAACCAGAGGCGCCGCTCGCGCACGTAGAACATCGAGAAGATGCCGGCGACCAGCAGCAGGCTGCCAAGATACACCAGATTCTTGCCGGGTGCGCGCGTCAACTGAAATACCGAAGCTTGCACCTGCTTGAATGAGTCAAGCTGCAAATAGACCGGCGATCCATACAAAAAGCTGTCGGATAGCGCATTGATCGCGTTCTGCACGAAGCGGATCGTGTCAGCGCCCTGCTGCGCGGCCGGCTCGCCCGTACGCTCGCGCGCGATCTGCCAGACCTCCCACATCGAGCCTTCGAGCATGCGCAGCAGCAGGCTCGCTGCCTTCTCCTGCTCTGCCTTGGGCACCGAGCGGTCGATGAACGTCGCCACGGCCTGGAAGCCGCCGATCGGTTGGCCGTCGGCGCCACGGCCGACGCTGTCGTCGCTCGCCGCAAAAAGGGTCAGCACCTTCAGTGCGCTGTCCTGCAGGCGGCTGCGCAGCGATGCGTCCGTGCCCGGCAGCGAACGCTGCGCGAAGCGCGCGGCGGCTTCGGCGCGCACGGACGGATCCTCGAGCGCGGCGCGCAGGCGCATCCATTCGCCGATCGAATCCTGGCTGTCGGCCGGAATCCGCATGTAGCGGAACGGGTCGTTCGGGCTCGCACGCACGCCGGCGAGGAACACGCGCTCGCCGTTCATGTCGACGGGCAGCATGTAGTTGTTGAATTCGCGCGCCTGGCCGTCCTTGCCGCGGATCTTGTATTGCACGGACGGGCCGATGTTGTGGAGCTGCGTCGGCTTCGACGTTTTCGCGCCGGAGCCGAGGCGTTCGTCGAACACTTCCTTCAGCGAGCTCGTCGTCGCGACACCGCGCACGTCCGGCTTGCCGTTCGCGTCAGCCATGTTCTCGACGTTGATCGCCCGGAAATCGGAGAACTCGATCGTGTCGCCGTCGTTGCCCGGCATCTGCAGCGGCGCCGAACTGCCAATCGTCCCCTTCACGGGGAAGGTCTTCGCGTTGCCGCCCGTCATCGGATAGGCCGTCATCTGCATCTGCGAGCCGCCGTCCTGGAAGCTCGACTGGTAGATCGACACGCCCTTGTACGTGAACGGCTTGTTGACCTCGACGCGCGCCGGGATCTTCCGGCCGGTCTCGCGATCGATCACGACGATGTCGCTCGCGAACAGCTTCGGCATGCCCGTCGTGTAGTAGTCGACGATGAACTTGTTGAGCTGGATCGAGAACGGCAGATCCTGGATCAGCGAGCCGCTCGGCTGGTTCAGGATCGCGGTCGACACGAATTGGCCCTCGGGCACCCACGCGTAGCCGCGGAACGTCGGGTTCGACGCGGACAGGCGATGGTCGGGCGAGATCTCGCTAATCGTCGCGCTCGTGTTGACCGGGCTCTTGCCGAACATCCACATCTGGAATTTGATCGGCAGGTTGCTGTCGAGCAGGCCGCCGATACAGATCACGACGATCGCCAGGTGCGCGGAGATGTAGCCCCACTTGGTCATCGCACCGCGCTTCGCGGAGATCAGCGTCGCGCCGTCGTTCTCGCGCACGATGTGCTTGTAGCCGGCCTTGGTGACGAACGTGGCGAGCGTCGCCGCGACGCTCGCGCGGGTGCCGGAAGCGGTGTATTCGGCCTTGTGGTGGAACGCGCGCAGGCTGCCTTCGCGAACCTTGTCCTTCCAGCTCTTCGCATCGGCGAGCATCTTCGGCGCGTTGCGGATCACGCACAGCGAGATCGACACGACGAGGAAGATCAGGATCAGCATGAACCACCACGCGCTGTACACGCTGTACAGGCCGAGCGAGCGGAAGATGTCCGCCCAGAACGGCCCGAACTGGTTCACGTAGTTCGGATACGGGTCATCCTGGGTCAGGACCGTGCCGATGATGCTCGCAATCGACAGCACCACCAGCAGTGCAATCGCGAAGCGCATCGAGCTCAGCAGCTCAACCGCACGCTTCGACACACCCTGACCCGACTTCGACTGCAACCCCGACGTGGTAACGCTCATTCAAACTCCGACTAAGGGGAAACAGCCCCCAACGCTCTCTATGTTCGCTTTGGGGGGCGCAGCCCCCCATTTCCAGCATGCCTCGTCGTCCAGGCTCGGCTTGGCTCGGCCCGGCGAGTGCTGACAACAAAAAAGGGCAAGGCGACCGCAACAGTGCGGCGCCCCACCCTTTTCTTGTTCTGACTCCGGCCGCCCTTCGGGCGCCCGGTCATTCCATTCGCGGCTGACCGCTCAACGCAGGCCCGCGATGTAATCCGCGACGGCCTTGATCTCGTTGTCCGACAGCCGCGATGCGATCTGATGCATCGCCTCGTTGTTGTTGCGCGCGCCGGCACCCTGCTGGAACGCGGTCAACTGCGCGACCGTGTAATCGGCCCATTGCCCCGACAGGCGCGGGTACTGGACCGGAATCCCCTGCCCTGTCGGCCCGTGGCAGCTCGCGCAGGCGGGTACGCCCTTCTCCGCGATGCCGCCGCGATAGATCTTCTGGCCGATCGGCACGGTTGCCGCATCGCGTGCGGTGCCGAGCTTCGTCGTCTGCGACCCGTAGTACGCGGCGACGTTACGCATGTCGTCCGCGCTCAGCGCGCTCGCGAATCCGACCATGACCGCGTTGGACCGCGCCGGCCCCTTCGCGCCCGGCTGCGTCTTGAAGTCGTTCAACTGCTTGACCAGATATTCGGGATGCTGGCCGGCAAGCTTCGGGAAACTGCCCGACGCGCTATTGCCGTCGGCGCCGTGACACGACGCACAAACCTGCCCGGCAATTGCCTTGCCACGGTCGAGATCCGGCTTTGCCGCATCCGCCGCGTTTGCCTCCGCTACGAAACCTACGAACCCTGCTGCAACCTGAAGCACCATCAGAGACTTGCACAGTCGATTCATTCGCACACCCTGTTTCGTCTTGTGGGAATTTGAGGTTCTGCAAAAAACGACGGCGTTCAGTCTACCGCAGAAGCTACATAAAAGCGCGAGGCAGGCGCCCGGTAGCCTTCGGTAAAACCGCCGTATTGTACAATATCGTGTTGAAAGCTCCCGCGCCTATCGGGGCTACCCCGCCTCCACCAAGCGGCTCGCGCCGCCCGTCCTTCCGGTTCCCATGGCCTTTCTGCTCCATCAAGCCCGCTTCTACACGACCGTCAACCATCTGCGCGACCTGCCGCCGACGGTCCAGCCGGAAATCGCGTTCGCGGGCCGCTCGAATGCCGGCAAGTCGACGGCGATCAACGTGCTGTGCAACCAGAAGCGGCTCGCCTTCGCGTCGAAGACGCCCGGCCGCACGCAGCATATCAACTACTTCTCCGTCGGCCCGGCCGCCGAGCCCGTCGCGAATCTCGTCGACCTGCCCGGCTACGGCTATGCGGAGGTGCCCGGTGCCGCCAAGGCGCACTGGGAAATGCTGCTGTCGTCCTACCTTGCGACCCGCTCGCAGCTTTGCGGCCTGATCCTGATGATGGATTCGCGCCGTCCGTTGACCGACCTCGATCGCCGCATGATCGAGTGGTTCGTGCCGACCGGCAAGCCGATCCACACGCTGCTGACGAAGTGCGACAAATTGACACGCCAGGAAAGCATCAACGCGCTGCGGACCACGCAAAAGGGGCTCGATGCGTATCGCGACCAGGGTGTCCAGGGCAAGCTGACGGTTCAGCTGTTCTCGGCAATGAAGCGCACGGGGCTCGACGAGGCGCACGAGCTGATCGAGAGCTGGGTGCGGCCGTCCGCCGCCGACGAAAAAAGCGAGCCTGTAGCACAATGATCGGGCAACGCGCGGCCGGGATCGGCGGCGCGTACCTGACGGCGCCTGCGGTTTCGGCCGGCTCATAAAAAAACCCGCCGTTGAACGGCGGGTCAAACAGCCTAATCGAAAAACGACAGGCACCCGCTCAGGGAGGAGAAGCGGGGAGCTGCACGCGACGCGTGCCGCTCGATCGCTATCATATACCAACGCTCCCGAAAATGACCTAAGGGTTCCGTAAGGTCTTACTGCCCTGATTTCTACCCAATCGCCATGAGCTTCCATCCGCTTCATCGTCCGCGCCGGATGCGCCGCGACGACTTCTCCCGCCGCCTGATGCGCGAAAACCGCCTGACCACCGACGACCTGATCTATCCGGTGTTCGTCGTCGAAGGCACCAACGAACGGCAGCCGGTGCCGTCGATGCCCGGCGTCGAACGCGTGTCCGTGGATCTGCTGATGCAGGTCGCCGAGCAGTGCGTCGAACTCGGCGTGCCCGTGCTGTCGCTGTTCCCGGCCATCGAGCCGTCGGTGAAAACACCCGACGGCCGCGAGGCGGCCAATCCGGAAGGCCTGATCCCGCGCGCGGTGCGCGAGCTGAAGAAGCGCTTTCCCGAACTCGGCGTGCTGACCGACGTCGCACTCGATCCGTACACGAGCCACGGCCAGGACGGCGTGCTCGACGAGAACGGCTACGTGATCAACGACGACACGATCGAGATCCTGATCGACCAGGCGCGCGCGCAGGCGGAAGCCGGCGTCGATATCGTCGCGCCGTCGGACATGATGGACGGCCGCATCGGCGCGATCCGCGAAATGCTGGAAAGCGACGGCCATATCCACACGCGAATCATGGCCTATTCGGCCAAGTTCGCGTCGGCGTTCTACGGCCCGTTCCGCGACGCGGTCGGCTCGGCCTCCAACCTGGGCAAGGGCAACAAGATGACCTACCAGATGGATCCGGCGAACAGCGACGAAGCGCTGCGAGAAGTGCGCCTGGACATCGACGAAGGCGCCGACATGGTGATGGTCAAGCCCGGCATGCCCTACCTCGACATCGTGCGCCGCGTGAAGGACGAGTTCCGCTTCCCGACCTACGTGTACCAGGTCAGCGGCGAATACGCGATGCTGAAGGCCGCCGCGATGAATGGCTGGCTCGACCACGACAAGGTCGTGCTGGAATCGCTGCTCGCGTTCAAGCGGGCGGGCGCCGACGGCGTGCTCACGTACTTCGCACTCGACGCGGCGCGTCTGTTGAAAGCGCAACGCTGATTGCCCGCCGGCAGGCGGAAAGAAAAACGGCGGGACACTTCGGTGTCCCGCCGTTTTTTTCCTTCGATCGGGGCCGCCTGCCCTTGTCGATCGTCAGCTCATGCCACGCAAGCACACCGGTTCGCCACCGCGACACGCACCCTACGCAGGGTCATACCGTCGGGACCGCAGCTCGGTCGAGGCTGCGCAGGAACGTCTCAGCGGCCTGATAGCCAACCACGCGCCCGATCTCGTTGCCGTTGCGATCGAAGAAGATGATGCCCGGCGGCCCGAACAGGTTGAAACGCTTCAGCAGCGCCTGGTCGTCCGGGTTGTTCGCGGTGACGTCCGCGCGCACGAGGTGAAGCTGCGCGAGCCGCGCCTGCACGCGCGCGTCGGTAAACGTCAGATGCTCCATCTCCTTGCAGCTCACGCACCAGTCGGCATAGAAGTCGAGCATCACGGGCTGGCTCGACGTCTTCAACAGCGCGTCGAGTTCGCCACTCGAGCGCACCGATGCGAATGCAGGGCCATCCTGCGCGGCAGCCGCACCTGCCGCCGCAGCGCCGCCCGACGCAACCGTGCGTGCCGCCAGCACCGCCAGCGGCTTCACCGGATCGGTCGACCCCGCAGCCAGGCCGACGAGCAGCGTGGCCGCCCAGATCGCGAGCGCGGCGCCCAAGCCACGGCCGAGGCGACGCCAGATGGACGTGGCGCCGGCATTCGGCGTAAACAGCCCGAGCGCAGCCGCCGCGATCAGCAGCCACAACGCAGCGAGCACCATCTTCAGGCCACCGGCAAGCACCGGCCACACGATCCACAACGCGGCAGCGAGCAGCACGATGCCGAAAAACACCTTCACGCCATCCATCCATGCACCGGCGCGCGGCAGCACCGTCCCGGCGCCGACGCCGACGACCAGCAGTGGCACGCCCAGCCCCAACCCCATCGCGAACAGCGCGGCGCCGCCGAGCAGTGCATTGCCCGTGTGCGCGATGAAGGCGAGCACCGCGAACAACGGCGCCGTCATGCATGCGCCGACGACCAGCGCGGACAGCGCACCCATCGCAGCGACCGCAACGAAATGGCCGCCCTGGCGCGCGCTCGATGCCTCGGCCGCGCCGTTCTGCCAGCGCGCGGGCAGCGCGATGTCCTTGCCTGAAATCAGCGAGACGGCGAACGCTGTCAGCAGCACGCCGAACGCGCCGAGCACCCATGGGTTCTGTAGCCACGCACCAAGGCTCTGGCCGACCAGCGCCGCGGCGATGCCGAGCACCGTGTAGACCAGCGCCATGCCGACCACATAGGTCAGCGACAGTGCGAAGCCGCGGGCATGCGTCGCGCGCGTCCCTTGGCCGATGATGATCGCCGACACGATCGGGATCATCGGGTACGAACACGGCAGGAGGCTCAGCACGACGCCTGCGACGAAGTACAGTGCGACGATCGTGAAGAAACCATGCCCTTCAAGCAGCGACTGTGCGAAATCGGCGCTCGTGACCTTGTCGAACCAGCTGCCCGCGGCAGCCGTATCGCCGGACGACGAGGCGGCGCCCAGCGCGGCGCCATCGACCTTCACGACGTGCTCGGCCGGCGGATAGCAGATGCCTTCGTCCGCGCACCCCTGCGACGTCACCGCGAGCTCGAACGGGCCCGACGCCTGCTTGACGGGCACGTGCACGACGACTTCGTCACGGTAGGTCTCGACGTTTTTCTGGAACGTCTGGTCGAACTTCACGTGGCCGGCCGGGAATTGCGGATCGCCGAGCGTCGCCTGGCCGTTCTTCACCGCGAACGCAAACCGCTCGCGGTACAGGTAATAGCCGTTGGCAACCTTGAAGCGGACGTCCACCTGTCCCGGCGATTCGCTCGCACTGAACTTGAACGCAACCGACGGATCGAGGAAATCGTCGGCCGCGCGCGCGAACGACATGCCGCCCAGCACGAGCATGAACGACAACAGGACTGCGAGGAACCGCAGCGCGCGCACGCGCACGGGAAGCGTCATACCGTTAAACATGAAATAGACGTTGAGTTTCGCTCGTCACCCACTGACCGTACGCGGCCGATGCCGTCGTCTGCCACGAGACGATTTCGGGCGTCTCGTAAGGATGATGCGCGAGAATAAATCGCTCCAGTTCGAGCGCCCGCACGGGGCTCGTCTTGAACAGCAACTGGATCTCGTCGGCCGTTTCGACCTTGCCCTGCCAGTGATAGCGCGACTTGATCGCACCGAGCTCCGACACGCACGCGGCAAGCCGCGCATCGAGCGCACCGTCTGAGAGCACCTTGGCGGTCTCGGCATCAGGCACCGTCGTCAGCATCAGCACCACTATCATCCGCGCCCTCCTGGCTGGTCTATCGGCTCCTGCCGACGCGGATTGCCCACCTGGGGAGCGCGCCGGCTGCCCCGTATCGTAGCGCAGCCCGCGCAACGCTGCCGGCACCGCCCTGCGACAATCGATCGCAGCCGGCGCCGGAAAAACAAAAAGGGCCAAGCAATTGCTCGGCCCCTTTCAGATGCTGCTGCGTACCGGAAGCTTACTCAGCTTCTTGCACGTTTTCCGTTTCGTCGACTTCCGGACGATCGAGCAGCTCGACCAGTGCCATCGGTGCGTTGTCGCCCACGCGGAAGCCGAACTTCAGCACGCGCAGGTAGCCGCCCGGACGGTTCGCGAAACGCGGACCGAGTACGTCGAACAGCTTCGCCACCGAGTCACGATCGCGCAGGCGGTTAAACGCCAGGCGACGGTTTGCCAGCGACGGCTTCTTGCCGAGCGTGATCAGCGGCTCGACGACTTTACGGAGTTCCTTCGCCTTCGGCAGCGTCGTCTTGATGACTTCGTGCTCGATCAGCGAGTTGGACATGTTACGGAGCATAGCCAGACGGTGGCTGCTCGTGCGGTTCAGTTTCCGCAAACCATGACGATGGCGCATTTCAGTTTCCTTGATTCAAAGTTTTGATCCAGCTCTTCTATCGCACCTCGAAGGGTGCACGGGCCGGTAACGAAAAAAGCAAGATGCGGATTTTAAAGGAAAATCCGCATCTTTGCCAACTACAGCAACAACCGGGCTTACTTGTCGAGACCAGCCGGCGGCCAGTTCTCGAGCTTCATGCCCAGCGTGAGACCGCGCGAAGCGAGCACTTCCTTGATCTCGTTGAGCGACTTGCGACCGAGGTTCGGCGTCTTCAGCAGCTCGTTTTCCGTGCGCTGGATCAGGTCGCCGATGTAGTAGATGTTCTCGGCCTTCAGGCAGTTCGCCGAACGAACCGTCAGCTCGAGATCGTCCACCGGACGCAGCAGGATCGGATCGATCTGCGGTGCACGCGACGGCGCTTCGGCTGCCGTTTCCGTGCCTTCCAGCGCCGCGAACACGGACAGCTGGTCGACCAGGATGCGGGCCGATTGACGGATCGCTTCTTCCGGCGTGATCACGCCGCTCGTCTCGATGTTCATCACGAGCTTGTCGAGGTCGGTACGCTGCTCGACCCGTGCGCTTTCGACAGCGTAGCTCACGCGGCGAACCGGCGAGAACGATGCGTCGAGGACGATGCGGCCGATGATCTTGGCCGTGTCTTCGCCGTAGCGACGGACGTTGCCGGGCACGTAGCCGCGACCCTTTTCGATCTTGATCTGAACGTCGAGCTTGCCGCCCTTCGACAGGTGCGCAATCACGTGATTCGGGTTGATGACTTCGCAGTCGTGAGCCAGCTCGATATCGCCGGCCGTGACAACGCCTTCACCTTCCTTGCGCAGCGTAACCGTCACTTCGTCGCGGTTATGCAGCTTGAACACCACGCCCTTCAGGTTCAGCAGCAGGTTGACGACGTCTTCCTGCACGCCATCCAGCGTCGAGTACTCGTGCACCACGCCCGCGATCGTCACTTCGGTCGGCGCGTAGCCAACCATCGACGACAGCAGCACGCGGCGAAGCGCATTGCCCAAGGTGTGGCCGTAACCGCGTTCGAACGGTTCCATGACCACCCTCGCGTGGTTCTCGCCAAGCGATTCCACGGCGATGATCTTGGGTTTCAGCAAACTGGTTTGCATGGGCTTTCCTCTTCAATACCCTCGGCTCGTTACACCGATAAGGCTGACCGGTAACAACCAGAAAATAAACAGCCGAGGCCCCTCCTTGCGCAACGCAATCGGGGTACCTCGGCCGTCAATCGGATTAACGCGAATACAATTCGACGATCAGGCTTTCGTTGATGTCGCCTGCGATTTCAGCGCGTTCCGGCATTTGCTTGAACGTGCCTTCAAACTTCTTCGCATCGACTGCAACCCAGCTCGGCATGCCGCCTTGCTCGGCCAGCGACAGCGCTTCGACGATACGCGCCTGCTTCTTCGCCTTTTCGCGGATCGCGACGACGTCACCTGCCTTCACTTGCTGCGACGGGACGTTCGCGACGACGCCGTTCACGGTGATCGACTTGTGGCTCACCAGCTGACGCGCTTCCGCGCGGGTCGAGCCGAAGCCCATGCGATACACGACGTTGTCGAGGCGCGACTCGAGCAGTTGCAGCAGGTTTTCACCCGTGTTGCCCTTGCGGCGGTCGGCTTCAGCGAAGTAGCGGCGGAACTGACGCTCCAGCACGCCGTAGATACGCTTGACCTTCTGCTTTTCGCGCAGCTGCGTACCGTAGTCGGACGTACGTGCGCCCGAGGTACGGCCGTGCTGACCCGGCTTGCTGTCGAGCTTGCACTTGTCGGCGAGCGAGCGGCGTGCGCTCTTCAGGAACAGGTCGGTGCCTTCACGGCGGGACAGCTTGGCTTTGGGGCCGATATAACGTGCCACTTTGCATTCCTTTATCAATCAGTCACGCGGATCGAAATCCGCGCTAGTCCGCTCCCTTTGGGGCGAACGGTGGGCTTAGTCAATCAAAAAAGCAACGCCCGTCGACGCTGAGCGGCGACAGGCAATGTGCTAGCACGAACGTGCCAGCACATCTTTAGATACGACGACGCTTCGGCGGACGGCAGCCGTTGTGCGGAATCGGGGTGACGTCCGAAATCGCGGTGATCTTGATGCCGAGGCCGTGCAGTGCGCGCACTGCCGACTCACGACCCGGGCCCGGGCCCTTGATCCGCACTTCCAGATTCTTCACGCCGTATTCCATCGCGACGCGACCAGCCGACTCGGCTGCGACCTGGGCAGCGAACGGCGTCGATTTGCGCGAGCCCTTGAAGCCCTGACCGCCCGACGTCGCCCATGCCAGAGCGTTGCCTTGGCGATCGGTGATCGTGATGATCGTATTGTTGAACGACGCGTGAACGTGAACCACGCCTTCAGCGACGTTCTTCTTAACCTTCTTGCGAACGCGTTGCGCCGCGGTGTTCGAAGCCTTAGCCATTACGTTTTCCTGTAACTGTCAGTTCCGCTTACTTCTTCAGCGCTTGCGCTGCACGACGCGGACCCTTGCGAGTACGTGCGTTCGTACGCGTACGCTGACCGCGCATCGGCAGGCCCTTGCGATGACGAACACCACGGTAGCAACCGAGGTCCATCAGGCGCTTGATGTTCATCGTCACTTCACGGCGCAGATCGCCTTCGACGACAAACTTGCCCACTTCTTCACGCAGCTTTTCCAAGTCTGCGTCGGTCAAGTCCTTGACCTTCTTCGAAAAATCGACGCCAGCTGCCACGCAGATGCTGCGCGAACGGGTGCGGCCGATACCAAAGATAGCCGTCAGGCCGATCTCGGTATGCTGGTGATTCGGGATGTTAACCCCTGCGATACGAGCCATTGTTTTTCCTCAAACAAAAAGCGCAAACAAACGCGCGGTCAGCCTTGGCGCTGCTTGTGGCGCGGATCCGAGCTGCAGATCACGCGAACGACGCCTTTGCGCTTGATGATCTTGCAATTGCGGCAAATGCGCTTAACCGATGCCATCACTTTCATGATAATACCCTTTTTTCAAATCACTTCGCCCGGAACACGATCCGCGCACGAGACAGATCGTAAGGCGTCAATTCAACCGTCACCTTGTCGCCCGGGAGAATGCGGATGTAGTGCATCCGCATCTTTCCGGAGATATGCCCCAACACGACATGGCCGTTTTCCAGCTTCACACGGAAGGTCGCATTCGGGAGGTTTTCGATCACCTCACCTTGCATCTGGATTACATCGTCTTTGGCCATAGTCCTTATTAACGCGTTGGGATGTTGCCGCCCTTGAAGTTAGCCTTCTTGAGCAGCGACTCATACTGTTGCGACATAACGTACGACTGCACCTGCGCCATAAAGTCCATCGTGACGACGACAATGATCAGCAGCGACGTTCCACCAAAATAAAACGGCACGTTCCAGCGCAGCACCAGAAACTCCGGCAGCAGACACACGAAGACGATGTAGATCGCACCAGCCAGCGTCAGACGCGTGAGGATGCGGTCGATATATCGTGCGGTCTGATCGCCCGGACGGATACCCGGAACGAACGCGCCGCTCTTCTTCAGGTTATCTGCGGTCTCCCTGCTGTTGAACACCAGTGCGGTGTAAAAGAAGCAGAAAAACACGATCGCCAGCGTGTACAGCAGCACATAGACCGGCTGGCCCGGCTTCAGCGCTTCCGCAACGTTATGCAACGTATTGGAAATCCAGCTTCCCGTCGGCTGACCGGTACTGAACCAGCCGAGAATCGTTGCCGGGAACAGAATGATCGACGATGCGAAGATCGGCGGAATCACACCCGACATGTTCAGCTTCAGCGGCAGATGCGACGACTGCCCACCGTAGATCTTGTTACCGACCTGGCGCTTCGCGTAGTTCACGAGGATCTTGCGCTGACCGCGTTCGATGAACACGACCAGGTAAGTCACCGCGGCAATCAGAACGACGATGATGATCGCCGAAATGATGCTCATCGAACCCGTACGCACCAGCTCGAACAACCCACCGACGGCATTCGGGAACCCTGCTGCGATCCCGCCGAAGATGATGATCGAGATACCGTTGCCCAGACCACGCTCGGTAATCTGCTCGCCGAGCCACATCAGGAACATCGTGCCGGTAACCAGCGTCACGACCGTCGTCAGACGGAACAGCATGCCGGGATCGGTGACGAGGCCCGGCTGGTTTTCCAGCGCAGCCGCGATACCGAACGCCTGGAAGGTCGCGAGCACCACGGTGAAATACCGCGTGTACTGCGTGATCTTCCGTTGCCCTGCCTGCCCTTCCTTCTTCAGCGCCTCGAGCTGCGGCGATACGATCGCCAGCAACTGCATGATGATCGACGCCGAGATGTACGGCATGATCCCCAGCGCAAAGATCGTGAAGCGGGAAAGCGCGCCACCCGAGAACATGTTGAACATGCCCAGGATGCCGCCCGCCTGGCTCTGGAACAGCTTAGCCAGTTGATCCGGATCGATGCCCGGCACGGGGATGTGCGCGCCGATGCGATAGACGATCAGCGCCAGGAGCAAGAACATTGCTCGCCGGCGCAGATCGCCGAATTTCGCCGTGCTTCGACCGGGTTTTGCAAGACTCGGGCTGTTAGCCAAGTACCTTCTCCGATGAATGCAAGTGACGACGCGCTACGCGTGTCACTCGGCGAACGAACCGCCAGCCGCTTCGATCGCAGCGCGCGCACCCTTGGTGGCACCGAGACCCTTCACGACGATCTTGCGCTTCAGTTCGCCCGTCGCGATGATCTTTGCGCTCTTCGTCAGCTCGCCGACCAGGCCGGCTTGCTTCAGTGCGAGCAGATCGATCTCATCGACCGGCAGCTTCTCGAGGTCGCCCAGGCGCACTTCACCGACGAATTCCTTCGTCAGCGACGTGAAGCCGCGCTTCGGCAGACGACGTTGCAGCGGCATCTGACCGCCTTCGAAACCGACTTTGTGGAAGCCGCCCGAACGCGATTTCTGACCCTTGTGACCACGGCCAGCCGTCTTGCCGAGGCCCGAACCGATGCCACGGCCGACGCGACGCTTGGCGTGCTTGGCGCCAGCTGCCGGCTTCAGGTTATTCAATTCCATATCAACTCCTTGATCCGTAGGGCCGCTTACGCGATGACCTTAACGAGGTACGAGACCTTGTTGATCATGCCGCGGACCGCCGGCGTGTCCTGAAGCTCGCTGACCGAGTTGAGTCGGCGCAGGCCCAGGCCACGCACGGTCGCGCGGTGCGATTCGCGGGTCCCGATCAGGCTCTTAACGAGCTGAACCTTGACAGTTTTTTCAGACATGGTGACCACCCGGGCTTAGCCCAAAATTTCTTCGACGGACTTGCCGCGCTTCGCCGCGATGTCTGCCGGGGTGGACTGCTTGCGCAGACCGTCCAGCGTGGCGCGAACGAGGTTGTACGGGTTCGTCGAACCGTGGCTCTTCGCCACAACGTTCTGAACGCCCATCACGTCGAACACTGCGCGCATCGGGCCGCCGGCGATCACGCCCGTACCTGCCTTCGCCGGAGCGAGGAGGACGGCGGACGCGCCGTGCTTGCCGTGCACTTCGTGCTGCAGCGTGCCGTTCTTGAGCGGCACCTTGAACATGTTGCGGCGAGCTTGTTCCATTGCCTTCTGGACAGCGACCGGCACTTCCTTCGCCTTGCCCTTGCCCATACCGATGCGGCCATCGCCGTCGCCAACCACGGTCAGTGCGGCGAAGCCGAGAATACGGCCACCCTTCACGACCTTGGTCACGCGGTTGACCGAAATCATCTTTTCACGAAGGCCGTCGTCGCGCTCGTCAGCCTGAACTTTCGCTTGCATCTTTGCCATGACGAATTCCTTCCTTAGAACTTGAGCCCAGCTTCGCGAGCTGCCTCAGCCAGCGCTTTCACGCGGCCGTGGTAGCGGAAGCCCGAGCGGTCGAAGGCGACGGATTCGATGCCGGCGGCCTTGGCCTTCTCGGCAATACGCTTGCCGATCAGCGTCGCGGCGTTAACGTTGCCACCCTTGCCCGACTTGTCGGCGAGCTCGGCACGCACTTCTGCCTCGAGCGTCGACGCGCTGGCGAGCACCTTGGTGCCGCACGGCGAGAACACTTGAGCGTAGATGTGCGTGTTCGTGCGATGCACGGCGAGACGCGCGACCTGCAGCTCAGCGATCTTGATACGCGTCTGGCGAGCGCGGCGCAGGCGAGATTGAGTCTTATCCATGATTGCGCACCCTTACTTCTTCTTCGTTTCTTTGAGGATCACAACCTCGTCGGAATAACGCACGCCCTTGCCCTTATAGGGCTCCGGCGGACGGTAACCGCGCACTTCCGCAGCTACTTGACCGACTTGTTGCTTGTTGATCCCCTTGATCACGATTTCGGTTTGCGTCGGGGTTTCGGCCTTGACGCCTTCCGGCATCTGGTGCACCACCGGGTGCGAGAAACCCAGCGACAGGTTCAGCTTGTCGCCTTGCGCTTGCGCACGGTAACCGACGCCAACCAGCGTCAGCTTGCGCTCGAAACCCTTGGTCACGCCGTGCACGGCATTCGCGATGATCGCGCGCATCGTGCCCGACAGTGCATTTGCTTCGCGGCTTTCGTCGACCGGCGACAGATTCAGCGTGCCGTCGTTGTTCGCCACGTTCACGAGCGGATTGATCGCTTGCGTGATGGTGCCCAGCGGGCCCTTGACGGTGATTGCACCGTCGGCCAGCTTGACTTCCGCGCCTTGCAGCGCGATCGGGCTCTTACCTACTCGAGACATGTTTCTCTCTCCTCGGCTTTAAGCGACGTAGCAGATGACTTCGCCGCCGACGCCGGTAGCGCGCGCCTTGCGGTCGGTCATCACGCCCTTCGGCGTCGACACGATTGCCACACCGAGGCCGTTCATGACCTGCGGAATGTCGTTACGGCCACGGTACACGCGCAGACCAGGCTTCGACACGCGCTCGAGGCGTTCGATGACCGGGCGGCCCGCGTAGTACTTCAGCGCGATATTCAGTTCGGACTTCGCACCTTCCGCCTTGACAGCGAAATCGTCGATGTAACCTTCGTCCTTCAGGACTTGCGCGATTGCAACCTTGACCTTCGACGAGGGCATCGCAACCGATACCTTCTCGACCATCTGCGCGTTGCGGATGCGAGTCAGCATATCGGCGATAGGATCACTCATGCTCATTTACGTTTCTCCTATTACCAGCTCGCCTTGGTCAGGCCAGGAATCTCGCCACGGAATGCGATTTCACGAATCTTGTTACGCGCGAGGCCGAATTTACGGAACGTGCCACGCGGACGGCCCGTGATCGCGCAGCGGTTACGCTGGCGGGTCGGGTTTGCGTTGCGGGGCAGTTGCTGCAGCTCAAGGCGTGCTTCGTAGCGCTCTTCTTCCGACTTGCTTTGGTCTTCGACGATCGCCTTCAGCGCATCGCGCTTTGCTGCGAACTTCGCGACCAGGCGGGCGCGCTTCTTTTCACGTTCGATCAGTGCCAGTTTAGCCACGGTAACCTCAGTTTCTGAACGGGAACTTGAAGCTGGCGAGCAGAGCCTTTGCTTCGTCGTCGGTCTTCGCAGTCGTCGTGATGCTGATGTTCAGCCCACGCAGTGCGTCGATCTTGTCGTAGTCGATTTCGGGGAAAATGATCTGCTCTTTCACACCGATGTTGTAGTTGCCACGGCCATCGAAAGCACGACCCGACACGCCGCGGAAGTCACGCACGCGGGGCAGGGCAACCGTCACGAAACGGTCGAGGAATTCGTACATGGCACGGCCACGCAGCGTCACCATCGCGCCGATCGGGTAACCCTGGCGGATCTTGAAGCCTGCGATTGCCTTGCGTGCCTTCGTCACGACCGGCTTCTGACCAGCGATCTTCGTGAGGTCGCCAACGGCGTTCTCGATGATCTTCTTGTCAGCGATCGCTTCGCCAAGACCCATGTTCAGCGTGATCTTGGTGATGCGCGGCACTTCCATGACCGACTTGTAACCGAACTTCTCGATCAGGCCGGGCACAACCTTTTCTTTGTAAAACTCTTGAAAACGAGCCATTTTTTACTCCGCTGCGTCAGGCGCTCAGTACGGCACCGGTCGTCTTCAGGAAGCGAACCTTCTTGCCTTCCTCGACCTTGATGCCAACACGCGACGCCTTGCCATTCGCGTCGACCAGTGCGACGTTCGAAATATGCAGGGGCATCGTCTTCGCTTCCACGCCACCCGTCGTACCCTTCATCGGGTTCGGCTTCACATGCTTCTTGACGAGGTTGATACCTTCAACCGTCACATGCTCTGCACCGACAGCCAGCACGACGCCGCGCTTGCCCTTGTCCTTACCAGTGACGACGATGACTTCGTCACCTTTGCGAATCTTGTTCATCGCGACTCCTTACAGCACTTCCGGCGCCAGCGAAACGATCTTCATGAATCGTTCGCTACGCAGCTCACGCGTGACCGGCCCGAAGATACGGGTGCCGATCGGCTCGAGCTTGTTATTCAAAAGCACAGCGGCGTTGCCGTCGAACTTGATCAGCGAGCCGTCTTGACGGCGCACGCCCTTGGCGGTGCGGACCACCACGGCGTTGTAAATTTCGCCTTTCTTCACGCGCCCGCGCGGCGTTGCCTCTTTGACGCTCACCTTGATGATGTCGCCAATGCCGGCATAACGACGCTTCGAGCCGCCGAGCACCTTGATGCACAGGACTTCACGTGCACCCGTGTTGTCGGCTACTTCGAGCCGAGATTCGGTCTGGATCATGGTTTGTCTTTCCCAACTTAATCCGGATGCACCACCATGATGCATTCGGTCAGTCTTGGTCCCGTCAGCCAATCGGCTGCTTGGGTTGGAACAGCAGCGACGGCAAACGAAACCCGCCATCGCAATTCGGTGAATCTTTCGGACAGGCAGGCGCCAGTCCGCTTCCCCCACCAACTTCGCCCGCGACGGGGCTCCCATAAAGAGGGAAGACCAGGATTATAACAAATAATCCTGGTCACGCAAGCAAATACTTTGCGATTTCAAGCACTTCGCGGAGAAGTGCTTGTTACTGCCTACTGCTCTGCCCGCTTAGATGACGCGAGCTGCTTCGACGAGGCGCGAAACCGTCCAGGCCTTCGTCTTCGAAACAGGACGCGTTTCCTGGATTTCGACGAGATCGCCTTCGTTGTAGGTGTTCGCTTCATCGTGCGCGTGGTACTTCTTCGAACGCACGACATACTTGCCGTAGATCGGGTGCTTGACGCGGTGCTCGATCAGCACGGTGACGGTCTTGTCCATCTTGTTGCTGACGACCCGACCGACCAGCGTCCGCTTCAGCGAGGTTTTCACGCTATCGTTCATTTCTGGTTCGCCTTCTGAGTCATGACGGTCCGCACACGTGCGATGTCGCGACGAACCTTCTTCAGCTGGCTCGTGTTCGTGAGCTGCTGGGTCGCGAGTTGCATGCGCAGGCCGAATTGCGCCTTCAGCAGGTCCGCCAGCTCCTTGTTGAGCGCGGCCTGGTCTTTCTGGAGAAGTTCGGAAGCCTTCATATTTTCTCCTTAGGCGCCGAGCTGGCGCACGATGAACGCCGTCTTCAGCGGCAGCTTGGCTGCAGCCAGACGGAACGCTTCGCGTGCCAGTTCTTCGGTTACGCCGTCCATTTCATAGAGCATCTTGCCCGGCTGGATCTCGGCGACGTAGTACTCCGGGTTACCCTTACCGTTACCCATACGCACTTCGGCCGGCTTCTGCGAAATCGGCTTGTCCGGGAAGATCCGGATCCAGATGCGGCCGCCACGCTTGATGTGACGCGTCATGGCACGACGCGCCGCTTCAATCTGGCGTGCGGTCAAACGACCGCGACCGATCGCCTTCAGGCCGAATTCACCGAACGACACTGCGTTGCCGCGCGTCGCCTTGCCAGTGTTACGACCCTTCTGCTCTTTACGATACTTTCTGCGTTTCGGTTGCAGCATCGTTATTCTCCAGTCTTGCCGTCTTCGGGCTTGCCGGCGCCGCGGCGCGGTGCGCCACGACGAGCACCCGGAGCGCCGCCTTCGCCGTCACGGCGCGGACGACGGTCGCCCGGACGCGCATTGCGACGCGGACGCTTGTCTTCGGCTACTTCTTCCACCACCGGTGCGTCGTTGCGGCCGAGCGTATCGCCCTTGTAGACCCACACCTTGACGCCGATGATCCCGTAAGTCGTCTTCGCTTCCGAAGTCGCGTAGTCGATATCGGCACGCAGCGTGTGAAGCGGCACGCGACCTTCGCGATACCACTCCGTACGAGCGATTTCGATACCGTTCAGACGGCCCGCGCTCATGATCTTGATGCCCTGGGCACCCAGACGCATCGCGTTCTGCATCGCACGCTTCATCGCGCGACGGAACATGATCCGGCGCTCGAGCTGTTGCGTGATCGAGTCAGCGATCAGCTGAGCATCGGTTTCCGGCTTGCGGATTTCTTCGATGTTGACGTGAACCGGAACGCCCATGCGGCGTTGCAGTTCCGTCTTCAGCTGCTCGATATCCTCGCCCTTCTTGCCGATGACCACACCCGGACGCGAGCTGTAAATCGTAATGCGCGCGTTCTTCGCCGGACGCTCGATGACGACCCGACCGACCGAAGCGTTCTTCAGCTTCTTCTTCAGGTATTCACGAACACCGATGTCTTCCTGCAGCATCGCCGCGAAATTGTTGTTGTTCGCGTACCAACGCGAAGCCCAATTGCGGCTGACAGCCAGGCGGAAGCCAGTCGGATGAATTTTCTGTCCCATCGTATGGCTCCTTAATTCCCGACCGTCACAGTGATGTGACAGGATTGCTTCTCGATGCGGTTACCGCGGCCCTTGGCGCGCGCGGTGAAACGCTTGAGCGATGCAGCCTTGTCGACGTAGATGCTCTTGATCTTGAGCTCGTCGATATCGGCGCCTTCGTTGTGCTCCGCATTCGCGATTGCCGACAGCACAACCTTCTTCACGATGCCAGCCGCCTTCTTCGGCGAGAACGTCAGAACGTTCAGCGCCTTGTCGACCGGCAAACCGCGGATCTGGTCAGCCACAAGGCGCGTTTTTTGCGCCGAGATGCGGGCACCGCGATGAATTGCTTTCACTTCCATCTTGATTGCCCCTTATTTCTTGGCCTTCTTGTCGGCTGCGTGACCCTTGAACGTACGGGTCAGTGCGAACTCGCCAAGCTTGTGGCCGACCATGTTTTCCGAGATGTACACCGGAACGTGTTGACGGCCGTTGTGAACAGCGATCGTCAGGCCGATGAAATCCGGCAGAATCGTCGAGCGACGCGACCAGGTCTTGATCGGCTTTTTGTCGCGCGAAGCTGCAGCCGCCTCAACTTTCTTCAGCAAATGGGCGTCGCAGAACGGACCTTTTTTAACAGAACGTGCCATTGCCTACTCCTTAACGCTTGTGACGGCGCTGGACGATCATCGTCGTCGTGCGCTTGTTGCTACGGGTGCGATAACCCTTAGCCGGAGTACCCCACGGGCTAACCGGATCGCGACCTGCAGCCGTCTTGCCCTCACCACCACCGTGCGGGTGATCAACCGGGTTCATCGCAACGCCACGCACCGTCGGGCGGATACCGCGCCAGCGGTTCGCGCCAGCCTTGCCGATCTGGCGCAGGCTATGCTCTTCGTTGCCGACTTCACCGATCGTTGCACGGCACTCGATGTGCACGCGGCGGATTTCGCCCGAACGCAGACGAACCTGCGCGTAGACGCCTTCACGTGCGAGCAGCATGGCCGACGTACCAGCCGAACGCGCCATTTGCGCGCCCTTGCCCGGCAGCATCTCGATGCAGTGGATCGTCGTACCGACCGGAATGTTGCGGATCGGCAGCGTGTTGCCTGCACGGATCGGCGCTTCCGAACCCGACATCAGCTGTTGGCCGACGGTCAGGCCCTTCGGGGCGATGATGTAGCGACGTTCGCCGTCTGCGTAGAGCACCAGCGCGATGTTCGCGCTACGGTTCGGGTCGTACTCGAGACGCTCGACCTTTGCCGGAATGCCATCCTTCGTGCGACGGAAATCGACGATACGGTAGTGCTGCTTGTGACCACCACCCTTATGACGCGTGGTGATACGGCCGTTGTTGTTACGGCCGGCGGTCGAGCTCTGCGAGTCGAGCAGCGCCGCGAACGGCTTGCCCTGGTGCAGGTTCTTGTTGACCACCTTGACCATCGCGCGGCGACCCGGCGATGTCGGCTTAACTTTCACGATTGCCATGATTACTTGGCCTCCGCTTCAAAGTTGATTTCCTGGCCGGGCTTCAGGCAAACGTACGCCTTCTTCACGTCCTTGCGGCGGCCCATCGAACGGCCAAAGCGCTTTTGCTTGCCCTTCTGAACCAGCACGTTGACGGAATCAACTTCGACCTTGAACAGCAGCTCGACAGCCGCCTTCACTTCCTGCTTCGTGGCATCCGGTGCGACTTCGAACACGACTTGCTCGTTCTTGTCGGCAACCAGCGTCGCCTTTTCCGAGATCACCGGTGCGAGCAGGACCTGCATCAAACGATGATCGTTCTTGCGAATCTCGCTCATGACAGCAACTCCTCGATCTGGGCGACCGCAGCCTTCGTGACCAGCACTTTCTTGAAGTAGATCAGCGAGAGCGGGTCAGCGTAGCGCGGCTCGACAATTGCCACGTGCGGCAGGTTGCGCGATGCCAGGTACAGGTTTTCGTCAACCGTGTCGGTGATGATCAGCACGGAGTCGAGACCCATGGTCTTGAATTTGTCGGCCAGCAGCTTGGTCTTCGGCGCTTCGAGGACGATATCCTCGACGACCGACAGACGGCCTTCACGGGCCAGCTGCGAGAAGATCGAGCAGAGACCTGCGCGATGCATCTTCTTGTTGACCTTGTGCGAGAAGTTTTCTTCCGGCGAATTCGGGAAGATACGACCGCCGCCACGCCACAGCGGGCTCGACGACATACCGGCACGAGCGCGGCCCGTACCCTTCTGGCGCCACGGCTTCTTGGTCGTGTGCTTGACTTGCTCACGGTCCTTCTGTGCGCGGTTACCCTGGCGAGCATTCGCCTGGTAAGCGACGACGACCTGGTGGATCAGCGCTTCGTTGTAGTCACGACCGAACACGACGTCCGATGCGTTGACCACTGCACCTTCCTGACCATTTTCGTTCAGGAGCTTGAGTTCCATTATTTCGCCCCCTTGGTCTTGACGGCCGGCGTGACAAAAACCTTGCCGCCCTTCGCGCCCGGAATCGCACCCTTCACGAGCAGCAGCTTGCGCTCTGCGTCGATACGAGCGATTTCGAGGTTCTGCACCGTCACCGTCACGTCACCCATGTGACCCGTCATGCGTTTACCCGGGAAAACGCGACCCGGATCCTGCGCCATACCGATCGAGCCCGGCACGTTGTGCGAGCGCGAGTTACCGTGCGTGGCACGGCCGGAGGAGAAGTTGTAACGCTTGATCGTACCGGCGTAGCCCTTACCGATCGACACGCCTTGCACGTCGACCTTCTGGCCTACTTCGAAAAGATCAGCACCGACCACGGCGCCATTCGACAGCTCAGCTGCCTTGGCCGCGTCAATGCGGAATTCCTTGAGGATTTCACCGGCTTCGACACCGGCTTTGGCGAGATGACCTGCCAGCGGCTTCGTCACGCGCGAGGCACGACGGGAGCCGAATGCAACCTGCACGGCCGTGTAGCCGTCGGTTTCAACAGTCTTGATCTGCGTCACGCGGTTGTCCGACACGTCCAGCACGGTGACGGGAATCGAATCCCCTTCCGCCGTGAAGATACGGGTCATGCCAACCTTGCGACCTACGAGTCCAAGGCTCATCATTTTCTCCATTCCCGACTGCGATTGGTCGGGGCTGATTTACAAAATGCCGGGCACGCAAGGCCCAACTTTTTTACGCGAATACGCGAAAAGCCAAGCATTATAGCTCGACCCCGCGTTTTCTGCAAGCAATCAAAGACTTAGCGCCGCCAGGCAAGCCGATCGGCGCTGGAAGCCTTACTGCAGCTTGATTTCCACGTCGACGCCAGCCGGCAGATCGAGCTTCATCAGCGCGTCAACCGTCTTGTCGGTCGGATCGACGATGTCCATCAGGCGCTGGTGGGTGCGGATTTCGAGCTGATCGCGCGACGTCTTGTTGACGTGCGGCGAACGCAGGATGTCAAAACGCTGAATGCGCGTCGGCAGCGGCACCGGGCCACGGACGATTGCGCCAGTCCGCTTCGCGGTATCGACGATCTCGGCAGCCGATTGATCGATCAGACGATAGTCGAATGCCTTCAGGCGAATGCGGATTTTCTGTTGCTGCATGACGATTCCTTGGAAAGAGCGAGGCGATGTTGCATCGCCGGACACTAAAAGAACGTGAAACATGACGCCTGCGGGGAGCGAGACATCAGGTTCCGGAAAGTACTTCCACTGCTAAGTCCGCGATTCTACACGAAATTCTGGAGCGATGGTGCGAGTTTCTCACCCCTCGCTTTCTCGCCACGGAAAAACAAAACCGGGTGCCAGCGCAAGCTGGACACCCGGTTTCGACGGTACAGACCGCATACCGCGGAATCGCGGATCCCGCCGGGATCCGCGGATCGTCGAAATTACTCGATGATCTTGGCGACGACGCCGGCGCCGACCGTACGGCCGCCTTCGCGGATTGCGAAGCGCAGACCTTCTTCCATCGCGATCGGAGCAATCAGCTTCACCGTGATCGACACGTTGTCGCCCGGCATCACCATTTCCTTGTCCTTCGGCAGCTCGATCGAGCCCGTCACGTCCGTCGTACGGAAGTAGAACTGCGGACGGTAGTTGTTGAAGAACGGCGTGTGACGGCCGCCTTCGTCCTTGCTCAGCACGTACACTTCAGCCGTGAAGTGCGTGTGCGGCGTGATCGAACCCGGCTTCGCCAGAACCTGGCCACGCTCCACGTCTTCACGCTTCGTGCCGCGCAGCAGGATACCAACGTTGTCGCCTGCTTGACCTTGGTCCAGCAGCTTGCGGAACATTTCAACGCCCGTGCAGGTCGTCTTCACCGTCGGCTTGATACCGACGATTTCGATTTCTTCGCCGACCTTCACGATGCCGCGCTCGACACGACCCGTCACAACCGTACCACGGCCCGAGATCGAGAACACGTCTTCCACCGGCATCAGGAACGCGCCGTCAACTGCACGCTCCGGCGTCGGGATGTACGTGTCCAGCGCGTCGGCCAGGTTCATGATCGCCACTTCGCCCAGCTCGCCCGTGTCGCCTTCCAGCGCCAGCTTGGCCGAACCCTTCACGATCGGCGTGTCGTCGCCCGGGAAGTCGTACTTCGACAGGAGTTCGCGAACTTCCATCTCGACCAGCTCGAGCAGTTCAGCGTCGTCCACCATGTCGCACTTGTTCAGGAACACGATGATGTACGGAACGCCAACCTGACGCGCCAGCAGGATGTGCTCACGCGTTTGCGGCATCGGGCCGTCTGCTGCCGAGCAAACCAGGATCGCGCCGTCCATCTGCGCTGCGCCCGTGATCATGTTCTTCACATAGTCAGCGTGGCCCGGGCAGTCGACGTGTGCGTAGTGGCGGTTAGCCGTTTCGTACTCGACGTGTGCCGTGTTGATCGTGATGCCGCGCGCCTTTTCTTCCGGTGCCGCGTCGATCTGGTCGTATGCCTTCGCTTCGCCGCCGAACTTCTTCGTCAGAACCGTCGTGATCGCTGCCGTCAGCGTCGTCTTGCCGTGGTCAACGTGACCAATCGTACCAACGTTCACGTGCGGCTTGGTCCGCTCAAACTTTTCTTTTGCCATGATTCTCTTCTTTCAAAAAATAATCAGTTGGTAGCTTCAGATTTACTTCGACTTCGCGCTGATGATCGCGTCGGCAACGTTGCGCGGAGCTTCAGCGTAGTGCTTGAACTCCATCGTGTACGTTGCACGACCTTGCGTCAGCGAACGCAGCGACGTCGAATAACCGAACATTTCCGACAGCGGCACTTCGGCGCGCACGATCTTGCCGCCGCCAACCATGTCTTCCATGCCCTGGACGATACCGCGACGGCCCGACAGGTCGCCCATCACGTTGCCCATGTAGTCTTCCGGCGTCTCGACTTCGACAGCCATCATCGGCTCGAGCACGACCGGGTTCGCCTTGCGCATCGCTTCCTTGAACGCCATCGAACCGGCCATGCGGAACGCGTTTTCGTTCGAGTCGACGTCGTGGTACGAACCGAACGTCAGGTGAACCTTCACGTCGACGACCGGGAAGCCTGCGAGCACGCCCGACTTCAGCGTGTCCTGGATACCCTTGTCGACCGCCGGGATGTATTCACGCGGAATCACACCACCCTTGATCTCGTCGAAGAACTCGTAGCCCTTGCCCTGTTCGTTCGGCTCGAGCGTGATGACCGCGTGACCGTACTGGCCGCGACCACCCGACTGCTTGACGAACTTGCCGTCGACGTCCTTCGCCGTCGAACGGATCGTTTCGCGGTATGCAACCTGCGGCTTGCCGACGGTTGCTTCCACGCCGAATTCACGCTTCATCCGATCGACCAGAATTTCGAGGTGGAGCTCGCCCATGCCCGAAATGATGGTCTGGCCCGACTCTTCGTCGGTCTGCACGCGGAACGACGGATCTTCCTGCGCCAGGCGGTTGAGCGCGAGGCCCATCTTTTCCTGGTCAGCCTTGGTCTTCGGCTCGACAGCCTGCGAGATCACCGGCTCCGGGAACACCATGCGCTCGAGAATGATCGGGTTCGCCGGATCGCACAGCGTGTCGCCCGTGGTCGCTTCCTTCAGGCCGACCGCAGCAGCGATGTCGCCTGCGCGAACTTCCTTGATTTCTTCGCGCTGGTTCGCGTGCATCTGCAGAATACGACCCAGACGTTCCTTCTTGTCCTTCGTCGAGTTCAGCAGCGTGTCGCCCGAATTCACGACGCCCGAGTACACGCGGAAGAAGATCAGCTGGCCGACGAACGGGTCGGTCATGATCTTGAATGCGAGTGCCGAGAACTTCTCGTCGTCCGCTGCACGGCGCTCTGCCGATTCGCCGTTTTCGAGTTCGCCCTTGACCGGCGGGATGTCGACCGGCGACGGCAGGAAATCGATCACGGCGTCGAGCATACGCTGCACGCCCTTGTTCTTGAACGCGGTACCGCACAGCATCGGCTGGATTTCGCACGCGATCGTACGGTCACGCAGCGCCTTGACGATGTCGGCTTCCGGCAGATCGCCTTCTTCCAGGTACTTGTTCATCAGGTCTTCGTTGGCTTCAGCAGCCGCCTCGACCATCTTCTCGCGCCACTCCTGGCAGGTCTCCGCGAGCTCGGCCGGGATGTCGACGTAGTCGAACTTCGTGCCTTGCGACGCTTCGTCCCAAATGATCGCCTTCATCTTGATCAGATCGACGACGCCCTTGAAGTTTTCTTCCGAGCCGATCGGCACCACGACCGGAACCGGGTTCGCCTTCAGGCGCAGACGGAGCTGGTCGTAGACCTTGAAGAAGTTCGCGCCGGTACGGTCCATCTTGTTGACGAACGCGAGACGCGGCACCTTGTACTTGTTTGCCTGGCGCCACACCGTTTCCGACTGCGGCTGCACGCCGCCCACTGCGCAGTACACCATGCACGCGCCGTCGAGCACGCGCATCGAGCGCTCGACTTCAATCGTGAAGTCGACGTGGCCCGGGGTGTCGATGATGTTGATGCGGTGTTCCGGATAGTTGCCGCCCATGCCCTTCCAGAAGGCGGTGGTAGCAGCGGACGTGATCGTGATGCCACGCTCCTGTTCCTGCTCCATCCAGTCCATCGTGGCTGCGCCGTCGTGGACTTCACCGATCTTGTGGTTCACACCGGTGTAAAACAGAATGCGCTCGGTCGTCGTCGTTTTGCCGGCGTCGATGTGAGCGCTAATACCGATATTGCGGTAGCGCTCGATAGGAGTCTTGCGAGCCACTTTGATCCTCTACTGGGATGACACGATGCAGCCCTGCTGCATCATGCTTCAACACAAACGGGCGAGGCGCCTGAAAAGCGCACCCGCCCGGAATTTATTTCCGCTAAAAGCCCAGCCAGGCGCTTAGAAACGGAAATGCGAGAACGCGCGGTTGGCTTCTGCCATGCGGTGAACTTCGTCGCGCTTCTTCATCGCGCCGCCACGGCCTTCGGCCGCTTCGGAGAGCTCACCTGCCAGGCGCAGGGCCATCGACTTCTCGCTACGCTTCTTCGCAGCCTCACGCAACCAGCGCATCGCCAATGCCATACGACGCGACGGGCGCACTTCGACCGGAACTTGATAGTTGGCACCACCAACGCGACGGCTCTTCACTTCGACCACCGGCTTGACGTTGTTGAGCGCAACCGTGAACACTTCCAGCGGGTCCTTGCCACCCTTGGTCTGGATCTGTTCGAATGCGCCATAAACGATGCGCTCTGCGACCGACTTCTTGCCGGACAGCATCAGCATGTTCATGAACTTGGCTACATCAACGTTGCCGAACTTCGGATCCGGCAACACTTCCCGCTTGGGGACTTCGCGACGACGCGGCATGATTCTTCCTTTACTTGTTCAGTTGGAGCTGGTTCCAGCTCCGCGGCCACCAACAAACCCGATCACATCTTCACGACTAACCAGCTTGGCCGGGTGACCACTTACTCGACAGCACCGGCAATCCGGCACTCCCGCCTTGACCGCCCTGCGGCGATCCCTGATCAAAAACTGCTTACTTGGCAGCCTTTGCACGCTTCGCGCCGTACTTCGAGCGCGCTTGCTTACGGTCCTTGACGCCCTGGGTATCCAGCGAGCCGCGAACCATGTGGTAACGCACACCCGGCAAGTCCTTCACACGGCCGCCGCGGATCAGCACAACCGAGTGTTCCTGCAGGTTGTGGCCTTCACCGCCGATGTACGAAATCACTTCGAAGCCGTTCGTCAGACGAACCTTGGCGACCTTACGGAGTGCCGAGTTCGGCTTCTTCGGCGTCGTCGTGTACACACGGGTGCACACGCCGCGACGCTGGGGGCAGTCCTGCAGGGCCGGGCTCTTGCTCTTCGTCGTTTCCGACTGACGGCCTTTGCGAACCAGTTGGTTGATGGTTGGCATTGTTTATTCCTGAAATTGAACAAAATCTGCGCATCGATTTCGGGCAAAGCGAGAATCGGCGCACAGTTGACTTCCGAACCGGCGAAACGGGTGCGAACCTTGGAACGCGACTCGGCCCACCGAATACCGGAACCCAGCATCATATTCCGGAAATACCAACTAAGTCAACGGGTTGCGTGATTCGCTGGCCGGACGCGTGGTTTACCGGAAGGGTCGGAACGCCTGTGTCAGGCCGACTCGACGACGTCGATGATCTCGTCGCCGAAGCGCTCCAGCTTGCGCACGCCCATGCCGGGGATATGGCGCAGGTCGTCGATCGTCTCCGGCGCGTTGCGTGCGATCTCGGCGAGCGTCGCGTCGTGGAAGATCACGTAGGCCGGCACGCCGTCCGTTTTAGCCGTCTCCGCACGCCACGCGCGCAACGCATCCCACCGTGCGCGCTCACGCGTGCCCATGCCGGCCGTCGGATCGACGCGCGTGCCGCTGCGGCTCGACGACTGGCGCGTGCGCTGCGGCTTCACGTAGCGGCGCAGCGTGACCTTCTCCTCGTTCTTCAGCACGGGCTTCGCGGCCTCGGTCAGCATGAGCGCGCCGAAGCCGCCATGGTCGACCGCCAGGTAGCCGTACGCGACGAGCTGCCGGAAAATCGCGCGCCACTCGGCTTCCGACAGCGACGCGCCGATCCCGAACGTCGTGAGCTGATCGTGGCCGCGCTGCAACACTTTCTCGGTACGCCCGCCGCGCAGGATCTCGATCAGGTGGCTCGAACCGAAATTGAAGCCGCTCGCACGCTGCGCGCGGAACACGCACGAAAGCGCCATCTGCGCCTCGCGCGTCGCGTCCCACGAATCGGGCGGCTCGAGGCACGTGTCGCAGTTGCCGCACGGCTGGCTCGCCTCGCCGAAGTAGTTCAGCAGCCGCACGCGGCGGCACGAGATCGTCTCGCACAGCCCGAGCAGCGCGTCGAGCTTCGACGTCTGCACGCGCTTGTGCGCATCGTCCGCATCGGATTCGTCGATCATCTTGCGCTGCTGGACGACGTCGCCGAGGCCGTACGCCATCCACGCATTCGCGGGCATCCCGTCGCGGCCCGCGCGGCCCGTTTCCTGGTAGTAGCCTTCGACGCTCTTCGGCAGATCCAGGTGCGCAACGAAGCGCACGTCCGGCTTGTCGATGCCCATGCCGAACGCGATCGTCGCGCACATCACGATGCCTTCCTCGCGCTGGAACATTTCCTGGTGCTTTTGCCGCACCTCGAACTCCATCCCCGCGTGATACGGCAGCGCGCGTACGCCCTGCGCCTTCAGCCACTCGGCCGTCTCTTCCACCTTGCGGCGCGACAGGCAATAGACGACGCCCGCATCGGTCGTGCCGTCGGCATTCGTGTGTTCGGCGCGGATGAAGTCGAGCAGTTGCGAACGCGCGTTGTCCTTTTCGACGATCCGGTAGCGGATGTTCGGGCGATCGAAGCTCGATATGAACACGCGCGCGTCGTCGAGTGCGAGGCGATGGATGATCTCGTCGCGCGTGATCGCGTCGGCCGTGGCGGTCAGCGCAATGCGCGGCACCGACGGAAACCGCTCGTGCAGCACCGACAGCTGGATGTATTCCGGGCGGAAATCGTGCCCCCATTGCGACACGCAGTGCGCTTCGTCGATCGCGAACAGGCCGATCTTCGCGCGCTCGAGCAACTCGAGGAAACGCCCCGTCATCAGCCGTTCGGGCGCGACGTACAGCAGGTCGATCTCGCCTTCGCGCAGCGCGCGCTCGGTCGCCGCAGCCTCGGCGCCCGACAGCGTCGAATTCAGGTAGGCCGCGCGCACGCCGACTTCGCGCAGCGCGGCGACCTGGTCCTGCATCAGCGCGATCAGCGGCGACACGACGATGCCGGCGCCCTGCCCGGCTTCGCGCCGCAGCAGCGCCGGGATCTGGTAGCACAGCGACTTGCCGCCGCCGGTCGGCATCAGCACGAGACAATCGCCGCCGCCGGCGACGTGTTCGACGATCTCGCCCTGCTGGCCGCGAAAAGCGGAATAACCAAAGACTTCGTCGAGGATTTCGAGGGCGCGGGACATGAATGATGAGAACGAGGACGGCAGGACGATGACCGCAAGTTTAACAACCCGCTCGCATGACGCGTGGCGAATCGTGCAATGTTGGCCAATCGGACAGGGTTCGTTCGCGTGCATGCCGGGCCTGCCGCGACGGGACCGCAAGCGATCACGATGTAAAGCGACGTGGCACACCGCTCGCAAGCAGCCGGGGCCGGCGATGCGCTGGCGCGTCATGCGCGCGAACGACGGATAAAAAAAACCGCCCGGCAAAACCGGGCGGTTTCGATGACAGCGAGGCGGGGCGGCTCGCGCCGCCCGCGCTTACTCGGCTGCCGGGTGCTGTTGCGGCTCTTCCGCGGCAGGCGCGCTCGGCGTGCCGAAGTCGAATGCCTCTTCCGCTGCGATCTGGTCGAAACGCTCGCGATCCGACGATTCCTTCGCCTTGCGTGCCTTGTGGAACGCGAGACCCGTACCGGCCGGAATCAGACGGCCGACGATCACGTTTTCCTTCAGGCCACGCAGATCGTCGCGCTTGCCCATGATCGCCGCTTCGGTCAGCACGCGGGTCGTTTCCTGGAACGATGCCGCGGAGATGAACGAGTCGGTCGACAGCGATGCCTTCGTGATACCCAGCAGCACGTTTTCGTACGTAGCCGGACGCTTGTCCTCGGCGATCATGCGATCGTTCTCGTCCAGCATGTCGGAACGCTCGACCTGTTCACCCGGGATGAAGCGCGTATCACCGTTGTCGGTGATCTGCACACGACGCAGCATCTGGCGAACGATCACCTCGATGTGCTTGTCGTTGATCTTCACGCCCTGCAGACGATACACGTCCTGCACTTCGTCAACGATGTAGCGCGACAGCGCCTCGATACCCTGCAGACGCAGGATGTCGTGCGGATCGGCCGGACCGTCCACGATCATTTCGCCCTTGTTGACGACCTGAGCATCGTGAACCAGAACCTGCTTTTCCTTCGCGATCAGGAACTCGTGCTGGTTGCCCTCGAGGTCCGTGATGACGAGACGCTGCTTGCCCTTCGTGTCCTTGCCGAACGACGTCGTACCGGTGACTTCCGCGAGAATGCCGGCATCCTTCGGCGAACGCGCTTCGAACAGTTCCGCCACCCGCGGCAGACCGCCGGTAATGTCACGCGTCTTCTGCGCTTCCGTCGGGATACGTGCGAGCACTTCACCGACCTGCACCTGCTGGCCATCCTTCACGGTGATCAGTGCGCCGACCTGGAAGCCGATCTGCACTGCGTGCTCCGTGCCCGGAATCTTCACTTCCTCGCCGTTCGCGTCGAGCAGCTTGACCTGCGGACGCACGCTCTTCGAAGCTTGCGAGCCACGACGCTTCACGTCGATCACGACCAGCGTCGACAGGCCGGTCACGTCGTCGATCTGCTTCGCGACGGTCACGCCTTCCTCGACGTTCTCGAACTTCACCGTACCACCGTACTCGGTGATGATCGGACGCGTCAGCGGATCCCACGTGGCGAGCTGCGTGCCTGCCTTGATCGTCGCGCCGTCGAGCTGCAGCAGCGTCGCGCCGTACGGCACTTTGTGACGCTCGCGCTCGCGACCGAAATCGTCGGTGATCATCGCTTCGCCCGAACGGGAAATGACGATCTGCTCGCCCTTCGCGTTCGTCACGTAGCGCATCGTCGCCGTGAAGCGCACGATACCGTTGCTCTTCGCTTCGACCGACGAAGCCACTGCCGCACGCGATGCCGCACCACCGATGTGGAACGTACGCATCGTCAGCTGCGTGCCCGGTTCACCGATCGACTGCGCCGCGATCACGCCGACTGCTTCGCCGACGTTCACGAGCGAGCCGCGGCCGAGGTCACGGCCGTAGCAGGCTGCGCACAGGCCGTAACGCGTTTCGCAGGTCAGCGGCGTGCGCACGCGCACTTCGTCGATGCCGAGGCGCTCGATTTCCTCGACCGCCGTTTCGTCGAGCAGCGTGCCCGATTCGTACACCGTTTCCTGCGTTTCCGGATTCACGACGTCCGCCACCGCAACGCGGCCGAGGATTCGGTCACGAAGCGCTTCGACGACTTCACCGCCTTCGACGAGTGCCTTCATCGCCACGCCGTTCGACGTGCCGCAATCGTCTTCCACCACGACCAGATCCTGCGTGACGTCGACGAGACGACGCGTCAGGTAACCCGAGTTCGCGGTCTTCAGTGCCGTATCAGCCAGACCCTTACGTGCACCGTGGGTCGAGATGAAGTACTGCAACACGTTCAGACCTTCGCGGAAGTTCGCGGTAATCGGCGTCTCGATAATCGAGCCGTCCGGCTTCGCCATCAGGCCACGCATACCGGCCAGCTGACGAATCTGAACCGCCGAACCCCGGGCGCCCGAGTCGGCCATCATGTAGATCGAGTTGAACGATTCCTGGCGCGTCTCGTTGCCGTCGCGGTCCGTCACCGGCTCCGTCGACAGCTGCTCCATCATCGCCTTGCCGACCGCTTCCGACGTTGCCGACCAGATGTCGACCACGTTGTTGTAGCGTTCCTGCGCGGTGACGAGACCCGACATGTACTGACGGTCGTACTCCTTCACCTTCTTCGCGGCGTCGCCGACGATCGTTTCCTTCTGCGGCGGCACGAGCATGTCGTCGACGCAGATGGAGATGCCGGCACGCGTCGCGAGACGGAAACCCGACTGCATCAGCTGGTCGGCAAACACCACCGTCGCGCGCAGACCGCACTTGCGGAACGCCGTGTTGATCAGGCGCGAGATTTCCTTCTTCTTCAGCGGCTTGTTCAGCACCGAGAACGGCAGGCCGTGCGGCAGGATCTCCGACAGGATCGCGCGACCGACGGTCGTCGCGTACAGCGTGATCTTCGGCACGAACGGCGGTGCGCCTTCCGACTTGTCCTCGTTGTGGACCATTTCGGTGATCCGCACGTTGACGCGCGACGCGAGCTCGACTTCCTTGTTCTCGTACGCACGGATCACTTCCGACACGCCCGTGAACGACAGGCCTTCGCCCTTGGCGTTGACCGCTTCGCGGGTCGCGTAGTACAGACCCAGCACGATATCCTGGGACGGCACGATCGACGGATCGCCGTTGGCCGGGAACAGCACGTTGTTCGACGCCAGCATCAGCGTACGCGCTTCCATCTGCGCTTCCAGCGACAGCGGCACGTGAACGGCCATCTGGTCACCGTCGAAGTCGGCGTTGAACGCCGCGCAGACGAGCGGGTGCAGCTGAATTGCCTTGCCTTCGATCAGCACCGGCTCGAACGCCTGGATACCGAGACGGTGCAGCGTCGGCGCACGGTTCAGCATCACCGGGTGCTCGCGGATCACCTCTTCGAGGATGTCCCACACCACCGGCGTCTGGTTCTCGACTTCCTTCTTCGCAGCCTTGATGGTCGTCGCGACGCCCATCACTTCCAGCTTGTTGAAGATGAACGGCTTGAACAGCTCGAGCGCCATCAGCTTCGGCAGACCGCACTGGTGCAGCTTCAGCGTCGGGCCGACCACGATGACCGAACGGCCCGAGTAGTCGACGCGCTTGCCCAGCAAGTTCTGACGGAAACGACCGCCCTTGCCCTTGATCATGTCGGCGAGCGACTTCAGCGGACGCTTGTTCGCGCCCGTCATCGCCTTGCCGCGACGACCGTTGTCGAGCAGCGAGTCGACGGCTTCCTGCAGCATCCGCTTTTCGTTGCGGACGATGATTTCAGGCGCCTTCAGCTCGAGCAGACGCTTCAACCGGTTGTTACGGTTGATCACGCGGCGATACAGGTCGTTCAGGTCCGACGTCGCGAAACGGCCGCCGTCCAGCGGCACGAGCGGACGCAGTTCCGGCGGCAGCACCGGCAGCACTTCGAGGATCATCCACTCGGGCTTGATGCCCGAGCGCTGGAATGCCTCGAGGACCTTCAGGCGCTTCGCGTACTTCTTGATCTTCGCTTCCGAGCCGGTGTTCTTCAGCTCGGTGCGCAGCGTCTCGACCTGCTCGTCGATGTTGATCGCGCGCAGCAGTTCACGCACGCCTTCCGCGCCCATCTCGGCACGGAATTCGTCGCCGTATTCCTCGACCTTGTTGTAGTAATCCTCTTCGGTCATGATCTGCCGCGCCTTCAGCGGCGTCATGCCCGGTTCGATCACCACGTAGGCTTCGAAATACAGCACGCGTTCGATGTCGCGCAGCGTCATGTCGAGCACCATGCCCAGACGCGACGGCAGCGACTTCAGGAACCAGATGTGCGCGACCGGCGAGGCCAGCTCGATGTGGCCCATCCGCTCACGACGCACCTTCGCCAGCGTCACTTCGACGCCGCACTTCTCGCAGATCACGCCGCGGTGCTTCAGACGCTTGTACTTGCCGCACAGGCACTCGTAGTCCTTGATCGGCCCGAAGATCTTCGCGCAGAAGAGACCATCGCGTTCCGGCTTGAACGTACGGTAGTTGATGGTCTCCGGCTTCTTCACTTCGCCGAACGACCACGAACGGATCTTGTCAGGCGACGCCAGACCGATCTTGATCGCGTCGAAAACTTCTTCCTGTTGGACTTGCTTGAATAGATCGAGCAGAGCTTTCATTGCTTTCTCTCCGTAGTCCGATTAATTGCGGTCGAGATCGATATCGATACCGAGCGAGCGGATTTCCTTCACGAGCACGTTGAAGGATTCCGGCATGCCTGCATCGATCACGTGATCGCCCTTGACGAGGTTTTCGTACACCTTCGTCCGGCCGGTCACGTCGTCCGACTTCACCGTCAGCATTTCCTGCAGCACATAGGACGCGCCGTACGCTTCGAGTGCCCACACTTCCATTTCACCGAAACGCTGGCCACCGAACTGCGCCTTACCACCCAGCGGCTGCTGCGTGACGAGCGAGTACGGGCCGGTCGAACGCGCGTGCATCTTGTCGTCGACCAAGTGGTGCAGCTTCAGGTAGTGCATGTAGCCAAGCGTCACGCGACGTTCGAACATTTCACCCGTGCGGCCGTCGTACAGACGGACCTGGTTCTTCGACGGATTCATGCCGAGCTGTTCAGCGATGTCGTCCGGGAACGCGAGGTCGAGCATCTTGCCCATTTCTTCCTCGGTCGCACCGTCGAACACCGGCGTGGCGAACGGCACGCCTTCGCGCAGGTTCTTCGCGAGTTCGAGGATCTCTTCGTCGGTGAAGCTTTCCAGGTCTTCCTTGCGGCCCGAGTCGTTGTAGATCTTCGTCAGGAACACACGCAGTTCCTCGATCTTCGCCTGACGCTGCAGCATTTCGCCGATACGCCAGCCGAGGCCCTTCGCGGCCCAGCCGAGATGCACTTCCAGAACCTGACCCACGTTCATCCGCGACGGAACGCCCAGCGGGTTCAGCACGACGTCTGCCGGACGGCCATCGGCCATGTACGGCATGTCTTCGATCGGGACGATCTTCGACACGACACCCTTGTTACCGTGACGGCCTGCCATCTTGTCGCCAGGCTGCAGGCGACGCTTGACCGCGAGGTACACCTTGACCATCTTCAGCACGCCCGGCGGCAGTTCGTCGCCTTGCGTGAGCTTCTTGCGCTTCTCTTCGAACGCGAGGTCGAACTGGTGACGCTTTTCTTCGATCGAGTTCTTGATCGCTTCGAGCTGCGCCGCTGCTTCGTCGTCCGCGAGGCGGATGTCGAACCAGTGGTAGTGGTCGAGGTCTTCCAGGTAAGCCTGGTCGATCTTCGTGCCCTTCGCGAGCTTCTTCGGACCGCCGTTCGCGACCTTGCCCACGAGCATGCGTGCGAGACGCTGGAACGCGTCGCCTTCCACGATGCGGAGCTGGTCGTTCAGGTCGAGACGGTAGCGCTTCAGTTCGTCGTCGATGATCTGTTGCGCACGCTTGTCGCGCTGGATGCCTTCGCGCGTGAACACCTGAACGTCGATCACGGTACCGCTCATGCCCGACGGCACGCGCAGCGACGTATCCTTCACGTCCGAAGCCTTCTCGCCGAAGATCGCACGCAGCAGCTTCTCTTCCGGCGTCAGCTGGGTCTCGCCCTTCGGCGTGACCTTGCCGACCAGCACGTCGCCTGCTTCGACTTCAGCACCGATGTACACGATGCCCGATTCGTCGAGACGGCCGAGCTGGACTTCCGCCAGGTTCGAGATGTCGCGCGTGATTTCTTCCGGCCCGAGCTTCGTGTCGCGTGCAACGACGTTCAGCTCTTCGATGTGGATCGACGTGTAACGATCGTCGGCCACGACCTTCTCCGAGATCAGGATCGAGTCTTCGAAGTTGTAGCCGTTCCACGGCATGAACGCGATCAGCATGTTCTGGCCGAGCGCGAGCTCGCCCAGATCCGTCGAGGCGCCGTCGGCCAGCACGTCGCCGCGCGAGACCTTGTCGCCCATCTTCACGATCGGACGCTGGTTGATGTTCGTGTTCTGGTTCGAACGCGTGTACTTGATCAGGTTGTAGATGTCGACACCGACTTCACCTGCGACTGCTTCGTCGTCGTTCACACGAATCACGATACGGCCTGCGTCGACATAGTCGACAACGCCGCCGCGGAACGCCTGAACCGTCGTACCCGAGTCGACCGCGCAGGTGCGCTCGATGCCCGTACCGACGACCGGCTTTTCCGGACGCAGACACGGCACGGCCTGGCGCTGCATGTTCGAACCCATCAGTGCACGGTTCGCGTCATCGTGCTCAAGGAACGGAATCAGCGAAGCTGCCACCGAGACGATCTGCGACGGCGCGACGTCCATGTACTGGATACGGTCCGGCGTGACCATCATCGTTTCGCCGGCTTCACGCGACGACACGAGTTCGTCGATCAGCTGGCCGTTCTCGTCGATCGCGGCGTTCGCCTGAGCGATCATGTAGCGGCCTTCTTCGATCGCCGACAGGTAATCGATCTGATCGGTCACCTTGCTGTCCACGACCTTGCGGTACGGCGTCTCGAGGAAGCCGTACTCGTTCAGGTGCGCATACAGTGCGAGCGAGTTGATCAGACCGATGTTCGGACCTTCCGGCGTTTCGATCGGGCACACGCGGCCATAGTGGGTCGGGTGCACGTCGCGGACTTCAAAGCCTGCGCGCTCGCGCGTCAGACCGCCCGGGCCCAGTGCGGAAACACGGCGCTTGTGCGTGATTTCCGACAGCGGGTTGGTCTGGTCCATGAACTGCGACAGCTGCGACGAACCGAAGAACTCGCGGATCGCCGACGAAATCGGCTTCGAGTTGATCAGGTCGTGCGGCATCAGGTTTTCGCTCTCGGCCTGGCCGAGGCGTTCCTTGACCGCGCGCTCGACACGCACGAGGCCTGCGCGGAACTGGTTTTCCGCCAGTTCGCCGACGCAACGCACGCGACGGTTGCCGAGGTGGTCGATGTCGTCCACTTCGCCCTTGCCGTTGCGCAGCTCGACGAGGATCTTGATCGTCGCGAGGATGTCGTCGTCCTGCAGCGTCATCGGGCCGGTGATCTCGTCACGGCTGACGCGGCGGTTGAACTTCATACGGCCGACCTTCGACAGGTCGTACGCTTCTTCGCTGTAGAACAGACGGTTGAACAGTGCCTCGACCGCTTCTTCGGTCGGCGGCTCGCCCGGACGCATCATGCGGTAGATCGCGATGCGCGCGGCCGTCTTGTCGGTCGTTTCGTCGACACGGAGCGTCGACGAAATGTACGGGCCCTGGTCCAGGTCGTTCGTGTAGAGCGTCTGGATGTCCTTGATGCCCGCTTCGCGCAGCTTCTCAAGCACGCTTTCCGTGACTTCGTCGTTCGCGCTCGCGATTACTTCGCCGGTGTCGCCGTCGACGACGTTCTTCGCCAGCACGCGGCCGAGCAGATAGTCTTCCGGCACCGAGATGAACTTGGTCTTCGCGGCTTCGAGGTCGCGAATGTGCTTCGCGTTGATCCGCTTGTCCTTCTGGACGATGACCTTGCCGTCACGATCCGTGATGTCGAAACGCGCGACTTCACCACGCAGGCGCTCGGGCACGAACTCGAGTTGCGCGCCTTCGTCCATCAGCGTGAAGTTGTCGAACACGAAGAAGTTCGCGAGGATCTGTTCCGGCGTGAGGCCGATGGCCTTCAGCAGGATCGTGACCGGCATCTTGCGGCGACGGTCGACGCGGAAGTACAGGATGTCCTTCGGATCGAATTCGAAGTCGAGCCACGAGCCGCGGTACGGAATGATCCGCGCCGAGAACAGCAGCTTGCCCGAGCTGTGCGTCTTGCCCTTGTCGTGTTCGAAGAACACGCCCGGCGAACGGTGCAGCTGCGAGACGATGACACGCTCGGTGCCGTTGATGACGAACGAGCCCGTCGGCGTCATGAGCGGAATTTCGCCCATGTACACTTCCTGCTCTTTCACTTCCTTGACGACCGGCTTGTTCGGCGATTCCTTGTCGAGGATGACAAGGCGGACCTTCGCGCGCAGCGCGGAGCAGTACGTCAGGCCACGCTGCTGGCATTCCTTGATGTTGAATGCCGGCGCGGACAACGCATAGCTCACGAACTCGAGACGTGCGAAACCGTTGTGCGAAACAATGGGAAATACCGATGTGAACGCGGCCTGCAAACCTTCAGGCTTGCGTTGCGTGGCCGGCACATCAGCTTGCAGAAACGTGCTGAATGATTCAAGCTGGGTAGCCAGCAAGAAAGGAACTTGGTGAACGATGGGGCGCTTCGCGAAACTCTTGCGAATGCGCTTCTTCTCGGTGAAGGAATATTGCATACGATCTCCGAATCACGGCGGGTGCTATCGAGGCGGAATACCTGGACGTTTCAAACCCGAGTGTTCACCGACTGAGACCCGATGGCCGTCCGACGGCTTGAACGAGCCGAGAAGCTTGGTGGTTGGCCGCTACCAACCGCTGGCTGACGGCAGCGGATGCCTGTGTTGCCCGCTACCCGACCAAACTTGCCTTCTGCAGTCGCTTCAGAAGACAAAGAGAACCGCCATTCGTGATCAATGACAACGATCAGGCGGTTTTCTTTGGCTTCTGGGGCCGATTATTCGGGCTCCCGAATGAGTGCCAGAATAACGTCCCCACAAAGCACAAAAAGGCCGGCGGTGAAAATACCGCCAGCCTTCGCACAGCGCGCCGAAACTTACTTGACTTCGACCTTCGCGCCTGCTTCTTCCAGCTTCTTCTTGGCTTCTTCAGCAGCAGCCTTGTCGACGCCTTCCTTGACAGCCTTCGGTGCGCCGTCAACGACGTCCTTCGCTTCCTTCAGGCCCAGGCCCGTCAGTTCGCGAACTGCCTTGATGACTGCAACCTTGTTGCTGCCTGCTTCAGCCAGAACGACCGTGAATTCGGTCTTCTCTTCTGCAGCAGCAGCAGCGCCGCCGCCTGCCGGGCCAGCGACTGCCACTGCAGCTGCCGACACGCCAAACTTCTCTTCGAATGCCTTGACCAGTTCGTTCAGTTCCAGAACGGTCATCCCTTCGACTGCTGCCAGGATGTCTTCTTTTGCGATTGCCATTTGAAATACTCCTAAATTGAATTCGGATACAGCCAGCGATCAATGACGCTGATGCACGTTCGATTACGCAGCTTCCGCTTGCTTCTTCTCGGCCAGCGCGGCCAGAGCGCGCGCGAAGCCCGAAACAGGCGATTGCATAACGAACAGCAGCTTCGAGAGCAGTTCTTCGCGGCTCGGGATGCTTGCCAGCGCTTGCACGCCAGCCTTGTCCATCACCTTGCCATCGAACGAACCAGCCTTGATGACCAACTTGTCATTGCTCTTGCTGAAGTCGTTGACGACCTTAGCAGCAGCAATTGCATCTTCCGAGATGCCGTAGATCAACGGGCCAGTCATCTGCTCTGCCAGCGGAGCAAACGGCGTACCTTCAACGGCGCGACGCGCCAGCGTGTTCTTCAACACGCGCAGGTAAACCTGTTGCTCACGCGCTTGCGCGCGCAGCTTGGTCAGATCGCCAACCGCAATTCCACGATACTCAGCCAGCACAACGGTCTGGGCCTTCGCGACTTGCGCGGAAACCTCAGCGACGACGGCTTGCTTGTCTTCTCTATTAAGCGGCACGGTTAGCCTCCAGAAACGATACGTTCGGCACGAAACCTCACGTACCTCGTTCAACAACGGCGTCCGACCTCGTTAGGAGTATTTCCACCTCACGCCGGGAATCGCTTCACGGCCTGCGGCTTCACCACTGCAAAACTTTTTCGGGTTCGCCATCTGCGTTGGCTTGAATTAAGGGATCACCTGACTGCTGCGCCCCACCAACGGTCTTTGATAACCGGTTGCCCGCCCTGCTGCACGAACAACCGCCCAAAGCCCATGAGGGCCACTTCGCGAACGAAGCGGCCCGAATACTTGCTTACTGTGCTGCCAGCGTAGCCTGGTCGACACGCACGCCGACGCCCATCGTGCTCGACAGTGCGATCTTGCGCAGGTAGACGCCCTTGCTCGTTGCCGGCTTTGCCTTCTGCAGCGCTTCGATCAGCGCCGACAGGTTCGAACGCAGTGCGGTCGGCTCGAACGATGCACGGCCGATGGTCGCGTGGATGATACCGGCCTTGTCGACACGGAATTGCACCTGACCAGCCTTCGCGTTCTTGACGGCAGTTGCGACGTCCGGCGTGACCGTACCGACCTTCGGGTTCGGCATCAGGCCGCGCGGGCCGAGGATCTGACCGAGCGTACCGACGATACGCATCGTGTCCGGCGAAGCGATCACGATGTCGAAGTCCATCTGGCCAGCCTTGATCTGCTCTGCCAGGTCTTCCATACCGACGATTTCGGCGCCTGCTGCACGCGCTTGCTCAGCCTTCTCGCCTTGCGCGAACACGGCAACGCGAACCGACTTGCCCGTGCCTGCCGGCAGAACGACCGAACCACGAACGACCTGGTCCGACTTCTTCGCATCGATGCCGAGCTGGACTGCGACGTCGATCGACTCGTCGAACTTCGCGCTTGCGCATTCCTTCACGAGGCTCAGTGCGTCTTCGATCGCGTACAGCTTCTGACGATCAACCTTGGCAGCAAATGCCTGACGGCGCTTGGAGATCTTAGCCATTTACACGCCCTCCACAGTGATGCCCATCGAGCGTGCGCTACCAGCGATGGTGCGAACGGCTGCGTCCAGATCAGCTGCCGTAAGGTCCGGCATCTTGGTCTTCGCGATTTCTTCAGCTTGAGCGCGCGTGATCGAACCGACCTTGTCGGTATGCGGCTTGCTCGAGCCCTTGTCCACCTTCGCCGCCTTCTTGATCAGGACGGTCGCCGGCGGCGTCTTCATCACGAACGTGAAGCTCTTGTCAGCAAATGCCGTAATGACCACCGGCACCGGCAGACCCGGCTCCATGCCTTGAGTCTGCGCGTTGAACGCCTTGCAGAACTCCATGATGTTCAGGCCGCGCTGGCCCAGTGCCGGACCGACCGGCGGCGACGGGTTGGCTTTACCTGCAGGGATCTGCAGCTTGATAAAGCCGATAATCTTCTTTGCCATTTGTGAACCTCATTGGAACGCCGGAGAAGGCGTTCGGTGAGTAATAACGCGCTTTCGCCACTGGCTACTGACGCTCCTCAACGGCCATGACGCGGGCCGTAAGCGCGAAGGTGGGCAGCCGAGGCTGCCCACCGAATCGGGATCAAACTTTTTCGACCTGACCGAACTCGAGTTCGACCGGGGTGGATCGGCCAAAGATGGTGACCGACACACGCACGCGCGATTTTTCGTAGTTGACTTCTTCGACGGTGCCATTGAAGTCCGTGAACGGGCCTTCCTTGACACGCACCATCTCGCCGACTTCGAACAGGGTCTTCGGGCGCGGCTTTTCGACGCCTTCCTGCATCTGCGACATGATCTTCTCGACTTCCTTCGGGGAAATCGGGGTCGGGCGGTTGCGCGCACCGCCGACGAAGCCGGTGACCTTCGCGGTGTTCTTCACGAGGTGCCACGTTTCGTCCGTCATTTCCATTTCCACCAGCACGTAGCCGGGGAAGAAACGACGCTCGGTCACAGCCTTGTGGCCGCCTTTGACTTCAACCACTTCTTCGGTCGGAACCAGGATCTGACCGAATTTGTCCTGCATGCCAGCGCGTTCGATGCGCTCCTGAAGCGCACGTTGCACGCTCTTCTCCATACCGGAGTAGGCGTGCACGACGTACCAACGTTTTCCGCTCGGGGATGCCGGAGTATCGCTCATATCATTTCCAACCCAGAATCGCCGAGAAAATCACCCATTCGATCGACTTATCACTCAACCAGAGGAAAATCGCCATCACGAGCACGAAACCGAACACGACGAGTGTGGTTTGCGTTGCTTCCTTGCGGGTGGGCCATACGACCTTCCGGACTTCCTTGTACGAATCCTTGGCAAATGCGATGAGGCTCTTGCCAGGTGCGGACATCAGCCCGACGGCCACGCCGGCGATGATACCTACCGCCAATGCGGCACCGCGGACATACCACTGCTGATTGGCCAGCCAGAAGAAGCCCACGAATCCGGCCAACACCAGCAATACGCCCAGGGCCAGCATCAGCTTATCGCCGGAGGTATTTACAGTTTCGACGGATGGATTCGCCATAACACCTTAAAACAAATGCCACGTAGGACACGTGGCTATTTTTTGGCAGGGGCAGAGGGAATCGAACCCCCAACCTTCGGTTTTGGAGACCGACGCTCTGCCAGTTGAGCTATACCCCTAAACCATGTTGGGGCTGGCTGCTACCAGCCCCAAAACTGTCGATCAACGAATAACTGGCTTACTCGATGATCTTGGCGACGACGCCGGCGCCGACCGTACGGCCGCCTTCGCGGATTGCGAAGCGCAGACCTTCTTCCATCGCGATCGGAGCAATCAGCTTCACCGTGATCGACACGTTGTCGCCCGGCATCACCATTTCCTTGTCCTTCGGCAGCTCGATCGAGCCCGTCACGTCCGTCGTACGGAAGTAGAACTGCGGACGGTAGTTGTTGAAGAACGGCGTGTGACGGCCGCCTTCGTCCTTGCTCAGCACGTACACTTCAGCCGTGAAGTGCGTGTGCGGCGTGATCGAACCCGGCTTCGCCAGAACCTGGCCACGCTCCACGTCTTCACGCTTCGTGCCGCGCAGCAGGATACCAACGTTGTCGCCTGCTTGACCTTGGTCCAGCAGCTTGCGGAACATTTCAACGCCCGTGCAGGTCGTCTTCACCGTCGGCTTGATACCGACGATTTCGATTTCTTCGCCGACCTTCACGATGCCGCGCTCGACACGACCCGTCACAACCGTACCACGGCCCGAGATCGAGAACACGTCTTCCACCGGCATCAGGAACGCGCCGTCAACTGCACGCTCCGGCGTCGGGATGTACGTGTCCAGCGCGTCGGCCAGGTTCATGATCGCCACTTCGCCCAGCTCGCCCGTGTCGCCTTCCAGCGCCAGCTTGGCCGAACCCTTCACGATCGGCGTGTCGTCGCCCGGGAAGTCGTACTTCGACAGGAGTTCGCGAACTTCCATCTCGACCAGCTCGAGCAGTTCAGCGTCGTCCACCATGTCGCACTTGTTCAGGAACACGATGATGTACGGAACGCCAACCTGACGCGCCAGCAGGATGTGCTCACGCGTTTGCGGCATCGGGCCGTCTGCTGCCGAGCAAACCAGGATCGCGCCGTCCATCTGCGCTGCGCCCGTGATCATGTTCTTCACATAGTCAGCGTGGCCCGGGCAGTCGACGTGTGCGTAGTGGCGGTTAGCCGTTTCGTACTCGACGTGTGCCGTGTTGATCGTGATGCCGCGCGCCTTTTCTTCCGGTGCCGCGTCGATCTGGTCGTATGCCTTCGCTTCGCCGCCGAACTTCTTCGTCAGAACCGTCGTGATCGCTGCCGTCAGCGTCGTCTTGCCGTGGTCAACGTGACCAATCGTACCAACGTTCACGTGCGGCTTGGTCCGCTCAAACTTTTCCTTGGCCATTTTCAACTCCCAAAAGGAATTTCACAGGTTGCGCCGCGCGCAAACAAGACACTGACTTTTTACTGCTGGTGCCCATGGGCAGGATCGAACTGCCGACCTCTCCCTTACCAAGGGAGTGCTCTACCACTGAGCCACATGGGCGCTTTAAGCTTCAACTTCGCGGTCTGGAGCGGGTGAAGGGAATCGAACCCTCGTCGTAAGCTTGGAAGGCTTCTGCTCTACCATTGAGCTACACCCGCACGGGCCACAAACGATTCCTTACCGCTCACTGCGCTGATATCTTGGTGGAGGAGGTTGGATTCGAACCAACGTAGGCGTAAGCCAACAGATTTACAGTCTGCCCCCTTTAGCCACTCGGGCACCCCTCCGTAGAGAACTGACGATTATGGGGGTGCATCGCACTTCTGTCAAGCACATCCGGAAGATTATTTTCACTCTCTTCCTGACGCCCGCTTGACCATCGACCTCCCGCCCCTGCCCGGCTAAGGCAAGCGTGGGCGCTACCGATCAATGCCACATCTTCGTCAGACTCCGCCCTCAACGTCGATCTGCATCTACGCTGAAAACGAAAGACCGCCATCATACGACCTCTCGCGCGCCCTGCCAAGCGGGTAAACGAAAATTTCCGCAAATTTCGTGCCGGGCGGCTTTATTGATCCATCCTTGCTGTTCTTTTGTGGCGTCGCTTCCGAATTCATGGGTTGTCTGGCTCGGCTAGCAGGCGATACAGGTGACTGAGCTTTCGGGCGCTTTCCAGTAACTGCATCGGACCATCTGCTCGAGGCTGACGACGGGGGTCATGGGCGCGCCACGGGCCTTTGCCGACCTCAGCGACAGACGCGATACCCTCGCGGGTCAACTGCCCGCCTCCGGTTCGGATCCTTATGCGCCTGCTCGCTCTTCGGATGGCCTTCATGGCTTTGACCGCGCATGCCGCCGATCCGTCGCCACCTGGTGTCGCTCGAGCACGATCACCAAGATCCGGCAGCAGGCCACGGCTGCCGCCACACGCCAGGGCGTCCGGCGGCAGCCTCAGTGCTCGCCGCATATGACCGACTGAAGCCGACCAACCTCAGTATCTGGTCGGCCTATCGCAGCGAAACCGCGGCATACCCGCGACATCCCGCTTGCCCTTACGACGCCAGCCTCGCGCAGCTGAACGTCCATAGCCGGCGCTCATCAAATGGAACAGCACGAATTCTGAGGGTATCCAGTTGATTGGCTCGCGGACGTCCGGTGCACGCCACACACCGAACCGTTCCATCCGGCAGGCTACACGCCCCCGTTTCTGTGCGCGAGCCAACTTGAGCGAAGATGCAGCGAATTGAGATACAAACAACTCGGGATGACTACGCGATGGCATCACGAGTGCGGTTCGACTTCACGCGCTCGATGGGCAACAATGGTTCAACGCTCGCGACAAGGACACGCCAGAACGTTCAATAGACGTGATCCGGTGCCCGGGTCGAGCTGACGGCTCATGTGGTGACGGAGGCCGCGAAACATGCTCGATAAGCACGGAGTTGCAATGGTGATTTTTGCGCGAGGATGAGCTCGATACGCCGATGAACGACGCCCGATAATCGGCAATCGGCGGTTGGCGATGCCACCCCAGGCCACCACAACGCTCAAATCTGAACCGAGAGGTAGTCAGGCACGTGATGGAGTCGCTACTCGACCTGATCGCCGTCGTCATGAACAGCGGTGGGTGGATGCTTGAATGTGGGTTCCAACCTGCACCAGCTATCAGCGCGTGGCCAGCTCGATCAGTGGCGCAGCGCGGCAGATTGCTCGTAAGCGTGGAGCCGATACCATCTTGACGGCATGAGTTACCGGTTTCCCCAACGATTGGATGCCATACGTAGCAGCGTGGCATTGGCAGCACGCAGATCGAACAGTTCGGCGTCGAAGCCGGGGCCGACCCAGTTTCGGTAATGGTCAGCTTCTTCGCTATTTGGATCGTTGCATAGCGCGTTCAGGAACGCTTCGTAGCCATGCGGGCCGCCCACATCCTCCGGCGGGCACGCGCGAGCACCATCAATGACTTGTGCCGCGCCCCACGGTTCGCTTTCAACGATTTCCACTTTCTCAACGACGATGGCGTGATCCCACCCATCCCCGAAGTCGTACCGGTAGAGGAAGCGAGAGCCAGGTTTCAGGACCTTCTGCAGGCGAACCTTGCGGTCATCTGCGGTCGTGCCCGGATCAGCGAAGTCCAGCACGTCATCGACCTCGAACATGGCGTAGGTCATGCCATCGATCAGGAAGTCGTGCAGGTGGGAGTCTTCCCAGCCGAAGGCCGCCTGCAGGATATGGTGCAGCTTGCGCAGCGACTCGGTTCCTTCAACCTCGATCCGGCGCCAGATGGGCGGCTCAATGTGTTGAAGCTGCACGTGCAAGGTAAAGCGCTGGAATGATTTCGCCATCTGATCTCCGGGGAACGGGAAGTCAGCAGCATTATCGCCTTACGACGCCGGGGTGGTCATGTTCCAGGGCAGCAGGTTTTCGACCTGGTTGATCGGATGGTCTGCAATGCGCGCGAGCACGGCGCGCAGATACGCCTCAGGATCGAAGCCGTTGAGCTTGGCCGTGCCGATCAAGCTGTAGATCGCGGCAGCACGCTCGCCACCTGAGTCCGCACCGGCGAACAGATAGTTCCGACGCCCGATGGCCACACCGCGCAACGCGCGCTCGACCGGTAGGTTATCGATTTCCAGACGCCCGTCGTCACAGTAGCGCGTGTGCGCTTCCCAACGGTTCAGCGCATAGAGGATTGCCCGGCTCGTGTCGGATTTGCGCGAAAGCGTCTCCAGTGTGGCGCTCAGCCACGCATGGAGTTGATCGAGCAAGGGCCTGGCGCGTGCTTGTCGGTGCGCTCGCCGCTCATCGGTCGGTTTGCTACGGATCTGCTCTTCGACCTTGTAGAGCGCGCCGATACGTTCCAGCGCCTCGGTGTTCAATGCATTTGGGCGAGCCGCATGCAATTCGTAGAACTGCCGCCGTGCATGGGCCCAGCATGCTGCTTCGGCAACGCGTCCCGTTTCGTCAATCGCTTGGTAGCCGCCGTAGGCGTCAGCCTGCAACGTGCCATTGAACGATTCGAGATGCTGCTGCGGATGGATGCCTTTGCGGTCCGGAGTATAGGCAAACCAGACGGCCGGCGGAGTGGCATCGCTGGACGCCCGATCGTCACGCACATACACCCACACGCGTCCGGTTTTGGTCTTGCCGTTCCCTGGCGCAAGCACCGGCACTGGCGTATCGTCGGCATGGAGCTTCGTCGCTGCCATGACGTGGCGACGCAGTGCGTCGACGAGCGGTTGCAGCAGCGCCGCAGTGCGACCAACCCACTTCGCCAGCAGTGAGCGATCCAGCTCGACACCTTCCCGCGCATAGATCACCGACTGCCGGTAGAGCGGCAGGTGATCCGCGAACTTCGCGACCAGCACGTGAGCCAGCAGTCCCGGGCCAGCTATGCCTCGCTCGATGGGACGGCTTGGCGCAGCAGCCTGGGCGATGTGATCGCAGCATGAACATGCCAGCTTCGGCCGCACATGGCGGATGACCCGGAAGCTCGCCGGCACATACTCGAGTTGTTCGGCGACGTCCTCGCCAAGCTGCTTCATCGGCGCACCGCACGCCGTGCAGGTTTCACGTGATTCGGGCCAATGGATCTAGATCTCGCGCGGCAGGTGATCCGGCAACGGCTTGCGTTGTACCTGTTCCGGTGCCGTGCGAGGCGTCCTGGGAATCTCGATGGGGGCTGCGCCTTCGTCGGCCTCGAGTTCTTCCAGACGCAACTCGAGCTGTTCGATCTGGCGGTCCAGTTTCTCCGAGCGGCGGCCGAACTGCATGCGGCGCAGCTTTGCGGTCAGCAGCTTGAGATGCTCGATCTCCGCCTTGTCGGTTGCCGTCGCCGCCTTGTGCGGTTCGACCACGTCTTCCAAATGCCCGATGCGGGCATCGCGCTCGAGCAGTAGAGCCTTGAGCACTTCGATGTCGTCCGGGTACGCGTTCGCCGTCGTCATGCCCGCAGTCTACGCGCCGGTGGGCGGGTTTACAACGCTGAGGTCGGCGCCGCCGTGCGCACCGGCTGCCGCCAGTCGATGCCTTCCAGTAACATGGACAACTGCGCCTGGCTCAAGCTGACGACGCCCCCATCCGCACGCGGCCAGACAAAGCGGCCGCGTTCAAGCCGTTTCATCAGCAGACACATGCCGTCGCCGCTTGTCAACGTCGGACGTAATTTCCCCAGAAGTGTCGAAGTAAAATTCCCCACCCTGTTCGGACGGTGATCAGCCGGCGATGTGATCGGATGAGCTCCTTCGCGGACGGCCCGGGCGCCGACGAACCGGTTCAGCGGACGGGTGATTCAGGGAAGATGGTCGGTTGCGCAGATGGTCGGGCAGCAGATCGGCGTGTTCTCGTAGGCGGTACGATGTGCCTTCAATCTGCACGACGATCGCGTGGTGCAGCAGCCGGTCGAGCAGCGCCGCGGCGACCACGCTGTCGCCGAACACTTCGCCCCATTCGCCGAAGCTGCGATTGGACGTCAGGATGATCGCGCAGCGCTCGTAGCAGGCGTTGACGAGCTGGAAGAACAGATTGCCGCCGTTGGAGCCGATCGGCAGGTAACCGATCTCGTCGACGATGAGCAGGCTGTTGCGTGCAAGGAAGCGCACGCGCTGCGCCAGGTTGCCCTCCCGCTCGGCCTTGGCCATCGAGTTCACGATCTCGGCCAGCGAGCCGAAGTAGACGCTCTTGCCGGCGCGCACGGCTTCCACGCCCAGCGCAATGGACAGGTGCGATTTGCCCGTGCCGGGCGGCCCAAGGAAGTGCACGGTCTGCCGTCGTTCGATGAACTCAAGTTGCGCAAGCGTCATGATGCGATCTCGGTCGAGGCTCGGCTGGAAGCTGAAGTCGTAACCGGCCAGCGTCTTGATCGTGCCGAGCCGCGCGGTCTGCAGCGCCATCCGGATGCGGCGGGTCTCGCGCGTCGTGAACTCCTCGCCCAGCAGCGTTTCCAACACTTCCAGCATCGAGCTGTCGCCTTGCTCGAAGCGATTCAGGGTGGCGTCCAGCGTTTCGAGCGCGCGCGGCATGCGCAAGCCGACGAGATAGCGCCGGATGCGTTCCAGTGTCGAGGCAGGCATGCCGCTCATGCGGTCCTCCCAGCATCTGCGAGGCGTCTTGCGACCTGGTCATAGAACGACAGAGGCCGGCGAGCTACGGCTACCGTTACCGATGGTGATGGGTGTCGTGCTGGCTGCTTGCGCTGATTTGCGCGCCGATGGCCGGGCAACAGCGAGGTTCGTCGCCGGCCTTCGAGCACGGGATGAACCGCCAGCAGTTCACCGTCTTCGTAGATGCGGATCTCGTGGGCCAGACTGTGGACGTCGAGCGTGCGCTTGCGTGTTCGATCGGGCACGCTGTAGTAGTTGCCGCCGACCGAGACGAGGCCTTCGTGACTCACGCGACGCTCGAGCCGGATCACGCCGTTGAAGGTGCCGGCCGGCAACGCCTGCAGTGCGGGACGCTCCTCACCGAAGTGCTGGGCGACGACGCGGTGCGTCGTGCCGTGCACGCGCACATTGGCCACCGTGTCGAGCCACTCGCGCAACTGTCGGTTCAAGTCGGCGAGATTCTGGAAACGACGCGCCAGGAAGAAGTCCTGCCGGATATAGCGGTACGGCCGCTCGACCTTGCCCTTGGTCTTGGCGCGATATGCCTTGCAGGCGCGCGGCGCGAAGCCGTAGTGCTGCGCAAACGCGACCAGCTTCGCGTTGTAGACGATGTGCTTCTCGACTTCGCCCAGCACGGCCGCCTTCATCCGGTCGTACAGAATCTCGCGCGGAGCGCCGCCGAGGTGCTCGAACGCATCCATGTGGCAGCGCAGGACGGTCTGCAGGTCCTGATGCTCGACGAAACGTCCCCAGAGATAGCGGCTGTGCCCAAGCACGATCGAGAATAGCCAGATCGAGCGTCGCTGGCCAGGCGCGTCGCCGAACTCGACATTGAAGTGGGCGAAATCCACCTGCGCTTGATGCCCGGCAGGCGTCTCGAAGCGCACCTCGAAGCCACGTTGGCGGGGCGGCCGGACCTCCCGAACCAGGTCGCCCAGTGCCGTGCGGCCACCGGTGTACCCCATGGCCCGAATCTCGCGCAGCAGTCGCTCGACGCTCAGGTCGGGAAACTCGCGCACACGTTCGGTGACGTAGTGGACGAACGGATCGACCACGCACGGTCGCGGTGCGCGCGGACCGTAACGCGGCGCCTGAACGCCATTCCTGATGTATTTACGAACGGTCTTGCGGTCCATACCCAGTCGAGTAGCGATGGCCGAAATACTCAGCCCTTGCCGATGCAATTCCAGAATCGTCATCACTTCCTCCAGCTCGACCACCGACACCCCCACGACGGATCTCCAGGGCGATATGGTCGGCGATCGACAGGACGGCGCCGCTACCGCGGCGCCATCAGATAAAAAACTGGGGAAAATTACTTCGACGAAAGTGGGGAGTATCTATCCGACGCTGACACCGCTCCACCACAGCACCTTGACCAGATCGCCGCGTCGGCCGCGGAACACAAACACGTGTCCGCTGAACGGGTCCCGCTCAAGCACGGTCTGCACCTTCGCGGTCAGGCTATTGAAGCCGGAACGCATATCGGTCACACCAGCAGCCAGCCACGCCCGCGTCCCAGCGGGGAGGCCCAGCATCACGAACTCACATCCAGCAAGCTCGTCAGGACAAGCCGCAGGACATCAGACTCCGGCTTGCCTTCGAAACACACGCGTACGCCACGACATTCGATGACCATCCCGGATGATCTGACCGGTTCCGGTATCGGCGGTGATGCCATCTGAACAGGCAGGAATAATTCAGCTGGCGCGGATGCGGACGTCGCCTCTTGCTCCTGATCCCGACGCCACTTCGACACGAGATGCGCGTTCAACCCATGCGCGCGTGCAACTTCCGCCAGTGAACGTGTCGGGTCTCGTGTTTCCGCTACGACCTGCGTGCGAAACTCATTCGTGTAATTCTTGGAGCCTCGTCGGCGGCCCTGCGCCTTGATTTCCATTTTTTCTGGTTCCCACTACATTCTGGTGGGAACCAGATTGCCGCCTATGAACCTTCATGGACAGACGGTGCTGGGGAAGCGCTTACGATTGCTCGAGAACGGGAGGCGCCTAAATCAGCGCATTCGTCGTTTCAGCTCCAGCCAGGCCGTCTATCCCGATCGCCGTGCATTTCCGCCGCTCAAATGCAAAAACCCCCGCCTTTCGGGCGGGGGTTTCTGGCTTAGGGAGCCTGACGATTACCTACTTTCACACGGGAATCCGCACTATCATCGGCGTAGAGTCGTTTCACGGTCCTGTTCGGGATGGGAAGGGGTGGGACCGACTCGCTATGGTCATCAGGCAAAGAGGGTTGTTCTGCTGGCGTGGCCAACAGAACCAATCTGGGAAGAAGCAGTAATTTCGTTGGGTTGTGAGGTTGTATCTCACACATACGCGGTAGTTCAACCGCAGTACGTCGAGTGCTTCACACTCGACGTTCGACATTCGTAAAGCGCTGAAGCGCTAACGACTGTCGAAACAGACTTGTTATAGGATCAAGCCTTACGGGCAATTAGTATCAGTTAGCTGAACGCATTACTGCGCTTACACACCTGACCTATCAACGTCCTGGTCTCGAACGACCCTTCAAGGGGATCTAGTCCCCAGGGATATCTCATCTTAAGGCGAGTTTCCCGCTTAGATGCTTTCAGCGGTTATCTCTTCCGAACATAGCTACCCGGCGATGCCACTGGCGTGACAACCGGTACACCAGAGGTTCGTCCACTCCGGTCCTCTCGTACTAGGAGCAGCCCCCTTCAAATATCCAACGCCCACGGCAGATAGGGACCAAACTGTCTCACGACGTTTTAAACCCAGCTCACGTACCTCTTTAAATGGCGAACAGCCATACCCTTGGGACCGGCTACAGCCCCAGGATGAGATGAGCCGACATCGAGGTGCCAAACACCGCCGTCGATATGAACTCTTGGGCGGTATCAGCCTGTTATCCCCAGAGTACCTTTTATCCGTTGAGCGATGGCCCTTCCATACAGAACCACCGGATCACTATGACCTGCTTTCGCACCTGCTCGACTTGTCGGTCTCGCAGTTAAGCACGCTTATGCCATTGCACTATCAGCACGATTTCCGACCGTACCTAGCGTACCTTCGTACTCCTCCGTTACGCTTTGGGAGGAGACCGCCCCAGTCAAACTGCCTACCATGCACTGTCCCCGACCCGGATCACGGGCCAAGGTTAGAACCTCAAACAAACCAGGGTGGTATTTCAAGGACGGCTCCACCGAAACTAGCGTTCCGGTTTCATAGCCTCCCACCTATCCTACACAGATCGGTTCAAAGTCCAATGCAAAGCTACAGTAAAGGTTCATGGGGTCTTTCCGTCTAGCCGCGGGTAGATTGCATCATCACAAACACTTCAACTTCGCTGAGTCTCGGGAGGAGACAGTGTGGCCATCGTTACGCCATTCGTGCAGGTCGGAACTTACCCGACAAGGAATTTCGCTACCTTAGGACCGTTATAGTTACGGCCGCCGTTTACCGGGACTTCAATCAAGAGCTTGCACCCCATCATTTAATCTTCCGGCACCGGGCAGGCGTCACACCCTATACGTCCACTTTCGTGTTTGCAGAGTGCTGTGTTTTTATTAAACAGTCGCAGCCACCAGTTTATTGCAACCCCTTCACCCTTTGCGCGCAGGCGCATCAAGCTACAAGGGCGTACCTTATCCCGAAGTTACGGTACCAATTTGCCGAGTTCCTTCTCCCGAGTTCTCTCAAGCGCCTTAGAATACTCATCTCGCCCACCTGTGTCGGTTTGCGGTACGGTCATCGTTAGACTGAAGCTTAGAGGCTTTTCTTGGAACCACTTCCAATTGCTTCGCTCCCTAAGGAGCTCGCGCCACACCCTTGAATTACGCGCCCGGATTTGCCTAAGCGCCTTCTCCAATGCAGCGACCGGGACTTCCAACACCCGGACAACCTTCCGCGATCCGTCCCCCCATCGCATCTAACAATGGTGCAGGAATATTGACCTGCTTCCCATCAGCTACGCATTTCTGCCTCGCCTTAGGGGCCGACTCACCCTACGCCGATGAACGTTGCGTAGGAAACCTTGGGCTTACGGCGAGGGGGCCTTTCACCCCCTTTATCGCTACTCATGTCAGCATTCGCACTTCCGATACCTCCAGCACGCTTTTCAACGCACCTTCGCAGGCTTACGGAACGCTCTCCTACCATGCGTGCTAAGCACGCATCCGCAGCTTCGGTATATAGCTTAGCCCCGTTACATCTTCCGCGCAGGACGACTCGATCAGTGAGCTATTACGCTTTCTTTAAAGGGTGGCTGCTTCTAAGCCAACCTCCTGACTGTTTTAGCCTTCCCACTTCGTTTCCCACTTAGCTATATTTGGGGACCTTAGCTGGCGGTCTGGGTTGTTTCCCTCTTGACACCGGACGTTAGCACCCGATGTCTGTCTCCCGTGATTGCACTCTTCGGTATTCGGAGTTTGCTATGGCGGGGTAATCTGCAATAGACCCCCCAACCATGACAGTGCTCTACCCCCGAAGGTGAGACACGAGGCACTACCTAAATAGTTTTCGGAGAGAACCAGCTATTTCCAAGTTTGTTTAGCCTTTCACCCCTATCCACAGCTCATCCCCTAACTTTTCAACGTTAGTGGGTTCGGACCTCCAGTACGTGTTACCGCACCTTCATCCTGGCCATGGATAGATCACTTGGTTTCGGGTCTACGCCCAGCAACTGAACGCCCTATTCGGACTCGCTTTCGCTACGCCTGCCCTATACGGTTAAGCTTGCTACTGAACGTAAGTCGCTGACCCATTATACAAAAGGTACGCCGTCACCCCTTTCGAGGCTCCGACTGTTTGTATGCATGCGGTTTCAGGATCTATTTCACTCCCCTCCCGGGGTTCTTTTCGCCTTTCCCTCACGGTACTGGTTCACTATCGGTCGATCACGAGTATTTAGCCTTGGAGGATGGTCCCCCCATCTTCAGACAGGATTTCACGTGTCCCGCCCTACTTGTCGCACACCTAGTTCTTTCATACTGTTTTCGCCTACAGGGCTATCACCTGCTATGGCCGCACTTTCCAGAGCGTTCGGCTAACAATACAAATAAAGAGTGCAAGGCTCATCCCATTTCGCTCGCCACTACTTTGGGAATCTCGGTTGATTTCTTTTCCTGCGGTTACTTAGATGTTTCAGTTCACCGCGTTCGCTTCACTAGACCTATGTATTCAGTCTAGGATGACCCAAAAGGGCCGGGTTTCCCCATTCGGACATCTACGGATCAAAGCTCGTTTGCCAGCTCCCCGTAGCTTTTCGCAGGCTACCGCGTCCTTCATCGCCTGTGATCGCCAAGGCATCCACCACATGCACTTGTTCGCTTGACCCTATAACGAGTCTGTCTCGTTACAGGTTGAGTTCTCGCGTTGTGCCGTATTCCAATTGAGTCAAACATAGAGTTCGAATCATCTTGAGATACATCGATACAATCACAACCCGGATAACTTCCACGTCCATCTCAAGACGCTTCCGCTATCCAAATTACTTACTTCTTCCAGATTGTTAAAGAACGACAGCCGATATGGTTTTACTCATATCACTCTGACTGGCTCAATCGCCAATGGCAAATGCTCGTCTCACACGTCACTTTCGTGTGATCCAAACGCTTCCCATTGAAGATTGGTGGAGGCAGACGGGATCGAACCGACGACCCCCTGCTTGCAAAGCAGGTGCTCTCCCAGCTGAGCTATGCCCCCATGAGTACAGATTGCCTCAGGTGTTACCGCCAGACAATGGTGGGTCTGGTTGGATTCGAACCAACGACCCCCGCCTTATCAAGACGGTGCTCTAACCGACTGAGCTACAGACCCCTGAGTCTGTCTTTAAATTTACAGCCGATAAGCGTGAGCGCTCAACTTCGCGAGATAGCTCTGGAAAGGAGGTGATCCAGCCGCACCTTCCGATACGGCTACCTTGTTACGACTTCACCCCAGTCATGAATCCTACCGTGGTGACCGTCCTCCTTGCGGTTAGACTAGCCACTTCTGGTAAAACCCACTCCCATGGTGTGACGGGCGGTGTGTACAAGACCCGGGAACGTATTCACCGCGGCATGCTGATCCGCGATTACTAGCGATTCCAGCTTCATGCACTCGAGTTGCAGAGTGCAATCCGGACTACGATCGGTTTTCTGGGATTAGCTCCCCCTCGCGGGTTGGCAACCCTCTGTTCCGACCATTGTATGACGTGTGAAGCCCTACCCATAAGGGCCATGAGGACTTGACGTCATCCCCACCTTCCTCCGGTTTGTCACCGGCAGTCTCCTTAGAGTGCTCTTGCGTAGCAACTAAGGACAAGGGTTGCGCTCGTTGCGGGACTTAACCCAACATCTCACGACACGAGCTGACGACAGCCATGCAGCACCTGTGCGCCGGTTCTCTTTCGAGCACTCCCGCCTCTCAGCAGGATTCCGACCATGTCAAGGGTAGGTAAGGTTTTTCGCGTTGCATCGAATTAATCCACATCATCCACCGCTTGTGCGGGTCCCCGTCAATTCCTTTGAGTTTTAATCTTGCGACCGTACTCCCCAGGCGGTCAACTTCACGCGTTAGCTACGTTACTAAGGAAATGAATCCCCAACAACTAGTTGACATCGTTTAGGGCGTGGACTACCAGGGTATCTAATCCTGTTTGCTCCCCACGCTTTCGTGCATGAGCGTCAGTATTGGCCCAGGGGGCTGCCTTCGCCATCGGTATTCCTCCACATCTCTACGCATTTCACTGCTACACGTGGAATTCTACCCCCCTCTGCCATACTCTAGCCTGCCAGTCACCAATGCAGTTCCCAGGTTGAGCCCGGGGATTTCACATCGGTCTTAGCAAACCGCCTGCGCACGCTTTACGCCCAGTAATTCCGATTAACGCTTGCACCCTACGTATTACCGCGGCTGCTGGCACGTAGTTAGCCGGTGCTTATTCTTCCGGTACCGTCATCCCCCGACTGTATTAGAGCCAAGGATTTCTTTCCGGACAAAAGTGCTTTACAACCCGAAGGCCTTCTTCACACACGCGGCATTGCTGGATCAGGCTTTCGCCCATTGTCCAAAATTCCCCACTGCTGCCTCCCGTAGGAGTCTGGGCCGTGTCTCAGTCCCAGTGTGGCTGGTCGTCCTCTCAGACCAGCTACTGATCGTCGCCTTGGTAGGCCTTTACCCCACCAACTAGCTAATCAGCCATCGGCCAACCCTATAGCGCGAGGCCCGAAGGTCCCCCGCTTTCATCCGTAGATCGTATGCGGTATTAATCCGGCTTTCGCCGGGCTATCCCCCACTACAGGACATGTTCCGATGTATTACTCACCCGTTCGCCACTCGCCACCAGGTGCAAGCACCCGTGCTGCCGTTCGACTTGCATGTGTAAGGCATGCCGCCAGCGTTCAATCTGAGCCAGGATCAAACTCTTCAGTTTAAACCTGTTACTGTTTTCGGTTCTTTCGAACCGGTCGCTCACTCAAAGCTGACAGGAATATGAATCACTTCATAAACCTGACTTACTTTAGTGTGAGACTCTTGATACTTTTGCCATCTGACCCGAGGATCAGCTCGCTTCCATCAAGCGCCCACACTTATCGGCTGTTAATTTTTAAAGAGCATTCTGCAAGGAACTTCGTGTTTCCCGGCAGCGCTGCGTTTTCAGCAGCAGAGAAGCGAGATTATGAACCGTGTTTCGCAGCTCGTCAACAACTTTTTAACATCAGCGTTGCGACTGCGGGGCTCAACTTCCGGGCCAGTTGTACGCGCCAGACTGCCGCACACCACCGACCCTGCTTCCCTCTTCCGCGCCGCGTTTCCGTTAGCGCGAAAGAGGCGTGATTCTAAGCACCCGCCCCCAACCACGCAAGCCCCTTTGTGAAAATATTTTGAAAAAGCCCCCGTGCGCTGCCGCGCACGGGGGCTCGGGGCTCGACGGGCCGCGTGATGCTGCTGACCTCCCGGTCGCCAGCAACACTTCCCTCTATATATAGAGGCGCGTCACTTGCCGCCCACCACTGCCTGCAGTTGCTCGATCGACACCGCATCGGCCATCGCCGTGTAGCCGGCGTCGCTCGGATGAATGCCGTCCCCGCTATCGTATCGACGCTGCAGCACGCTCGGGCGCGCCGGATCGCGCAGCACGGCATCGAAGTCGACCACGCCGTCGAACCCGCTACCGCTCCGGATCCACCGGTTCACCTCGAGCCGGATCGCCTCGCGCCCCGCCGGCAGCCCAGCCGGCGTCAGCGTCGCGCCGAAGACCTTCACCCCCTGACGGTGCGCCGCTTCGATCAGCCGGCGGTAGCCGTCGATCAAAGATGCAGCCGTGACCTGCGTATGCGGGTGGTCGCAATCGAGCCCCGCGCGCGGCGGCATCGCCGCAAAGTTGATGTCGTTGATCCCGATCAGCACGATCGCCGCCTTCACACCCGCGCGCGACAGCGCATCGCGTTCGAATCGCGATGCCAGCGACGTGCCGTAGCACGCCGAATCGCTGAGCAGCCGGTTCCCGCTGATACCAAGATTCGCGACGCCGATCGACTCCACGCCGGAGGCGCTCAGCCGACGCGCCAGCGCGTCCGGCCAGCGGTGGTTCCGGTTCACGCTCGAGCGCAGCCCGTCAGTGATCGAATCGCCGATCGCCGCTACGCTGGCACGCGCGGAGCCGGCCTCGACCGCGAGCTCGGTCACCCATGCATATTGGGTAAAACGGGCGCGAAACGCGGCGGCGCCCGGATCACTCACGTGCCCCCCCGGTGCAGACACGTAATTGAACTGGTTCGACACGCGGTGCCAGACCGTCATCCGTTGGTTCGGCCCCATCTGGAGGCTGATCGCATACGGCCGCCCGACCGCCACGTCGATCGCCACCGGATCGCTTTCGAGTTCCTGGCCCGGTGCCAGCGTCACGGACGCCATGCCGCCGAACCGGACCGGCACTGCCGCGCCCGCAAGCGCCGCCCCGTCCCCGGCGCGCGCGAAGCTCGCCGCCTCGACGACCAGGGGCGCACGACCGTACGCATTGCTGACGCGGATCCGTGCGGCACGACCCGACACCGTCGGATACACGATCTGGCGCACGGCCCGTCCGGCCACGTCGGGCGCACGATAAAGCGGCGGCGGTGCGGCAAGGTCGGGAATCGGCTGCAGCGCGGTCGCCCACGCGGCCACCCATCCAGCCGGCGCGGCCGAGGCCGACGCCACGAGCGGCGAGACAAAGACGGCCGCACCCAGCACGACCGCGGCGATACTGCTTCGGAATGACATCGGCAAAATCCTCGTCGGAAAGCGGGCATTGTGCCGTAGAAGACGCGAACCCCACGCGCCAGACCAGCACGATGCCACCTGATCGCGCCCTGACGTCCCTCGTTTACCCGAATCGTGCCGCAAATCCACAAGAAATTTATTAACCGACCGGTCGGTTGGTTTATACTTCGCACACATTCAACCGGACGAGAATCTCGCCATGTACACGCAATCCCTCGACATCCCCGGCAACGTCGCGCCGCTCGACGCCGCAGCCGAGTCGCCCGAGCAGGCGCGGTTCGATGCGGTCATGGCCGCCGACGGCAAGATCGAACCGCAGGACTGGATGCCCGACGCCTATCGCAAGACGCTGGTTCGCCAGATCTCGCAGCACGCGCACTCGGAAGTCGTCGGCATGCTGCCCGAAGGCAACTGGATCTCGCGCGCGCCGAGCCTGAAGCGCAAGGCGATCCTGCTCGCGAAGGTCCAGGACGAAGCCGGCCACGGCCTCTATCTTTATAGCGCGGCCGAAACGCTCGGCGTATCGCGCGATTCGCTGATCGACGCACTGCACGCCGGCAAGGCGAAATATTCGAGCATCTTCAACTACCCGACGCCGACCTGGGCCGACGTCGGCGTGATCGGCTGGCTCGTCGACGGTGCGGCGATCATGAACCAGATCCCGCTGTGCCGCTGCACGTACGGCCCGTACGCGCGCGCGATGATCCGCGTGTGCAAGGAAGAATCGTTCCACCAGCGCCAGGGCTTCGACGCGCTGCTGTCGATGATGAAGGGCACCGACGCGCAACGCGCGATGGTCCAGCAGGCCGTGAACCGCTGGTGGTGGCCGGTGCTGATGATGTTCGGCCCGAGCGACGCCGATTCGGTCCACAGCAATCAGTCCGCGAAATGGGGCATCAAGCGGATCACGAACGACGACCTGCGGCAGAAGTTCGTCGACGCGACGGTCGACCAGGCGAAAGTCCTCGGCGTGACCCTGCCCGACCCCGACCTGAAGTGGAACGAGGCGCGCGGCCATCACGACTACGGCACGATCGACTGGGACGAATTCTGGCGCGTGGTCAACGGCGACGGCCCGTGCAACAAGGAACGCCTCGCGACCCGCGTGAAAGCGCACGAGGACGGCGCATGGGTGCGCGAAGCCGCACTCACCCACGAAGCAATGCGCCGCGCGCGCGCCGAACAGCACGCCGCCTGAGCGGCGGCACACCATCGAATTCAGGATTCAGGAGAAAGTGATGAGCAAGGAATGGCCGATCTGGGAAGTGTTCGTGCGCAGCAAGCAGGGGCTCGACCACAAGCATTGCGGCAGCCTGCACGCCGCCGACGCGTCGATGGCGCTGCGCATGGCGCGCGACGTCTACACGCGCCGCCAGGAAGGCGTGAGCATCTGGGTGGTGCCGTCGTCGGCGATTACCGCGTCGGATCCGAACGAGAAGGCCGAGCTGTTCGAGCCGGCGGGCGACAAGATCTACCGTCACCCGACGTTCTACACGCTGCCCGACGAAGTCAACCACATGTAACGCCCGCGCCATGACGATCACGCCCGAACACCTCTCCTACGTGCTGCGCCTCGCGGACAACACGCTGATCCTCGGTCAGCGCAACGCCGAATGGTGCGGCCACGGCCCGATCCTCGAGGAAGACATCGCACTCACCAACATGAGCCTCGACCTCATCGGCCAGGCACGCATGCTGTATACGCACGCGGCCGAACTCGAGCGCCAGCTCACCGGCGCAACGAAGACCGAGGACGACTACGCTTACTTCCGCACCGAGCGCGAGTTCGCGAACTTCACGCTCGCCGAGCTGCCGCACTACGGCCCGGTCGCCGGCACCGCGCACGCCGACAAGGACTACGCGGTGACGATCGTGCGCAACTTCCTGTACTCGGTACTGATGCTGCACGTGTGGACCGCGCTCGAAACGTCGACCGACACGCAGCTCGCCGCGATCGCCGCGAAGTCGGTAAAGGAAACCCGCTATCACGTGCAGCACGCACGCGAGTGGCTCGTCCGCCTCGGCGACGGCACCGACGAATCGCACCGTCGCGCGCAGGACGCGCTCGACTACCTGACGCCGTATACGCGCGAATTCTTCGCCGCCGATGCGATCGACGACGCAGTCGCAGCCGAGGGCATCGCCCCCGCACCGGCCTCGCTCGAAGCGGCATGGCACGCTGACGTGGACGACGCGCTCGCGGAAGCGACACTCACGCTGCCGGCCCCCGTGCAGCATGTGACGACCGGCAAGCAGGGCGAGCACTCGGAACACATGGGCTACCTGCTCGCCGAAATGCAAAGCCTCGCACGCCAGCACCCCGGCGCGACCTGGTAACCCCGACGCCACGGAGCCCGACGATGTCCGTCCAGACCGCCCCCGCTCATGTCGCGCCCACCGTGCACCGCGACGATCCGCTGCTCGCCCGTGCATGGGACGTGCTCGAAGCCGTGCCCGATCCCGAGATTCCGGTCGTGTCGATCCGCGAGCTCGGCATCCTGCGCGACGTCCGCCGCGCGGACGACGGCCAGCTCGAGGTCGTGATCACGCCGACCTACTCGGGCTGCCCGGCCATGTCGCAAATCGCGGAGGACATCGCCGCCGCGCTGCAGGCCGCCGACCTCCCGCCGCACCGGATCGAGACGGTACTCGCGCCCGCGTGGACGACCGACTGGATCACGCAGGAAGCGCGCGACAAGCTGCGCGCGTACGGCATCGCGCCACCGGTCGGCCAGTGCGGCACGGCCGCGCCGCGGGAAAGCGTCGTGCGCTTCGTGCCGCGGCCGGTCGCGGCGCCCGCGTGCCCGCGCTGCGGCTCCGCCCGCACCGAGCGTCTCGCGCAATTCGCTTCCACGGCCTGCAAGGCGCTGTATCGCTGCGTCGACTGCCGCGAACCCTTCGACTACTTCAAACCTTATTAATCGATATGGCGACCCCGCAATTTCATCCGCTGCGTATCCGCGACGTGCGGCCCGAGACCGCCGACGCCGTAACCGTCTCCTTCGACGTGCCGCCCGAGCTGCGCGATGCGTACCGCTTCACGCAAGGCCAGTTCGTCACGTTGAAGACCCACATCGACGGCGAGGAAACGCGACGCTCGTATTCGATCTGCGTCGGCACGACGGACTACGACCGCGACGGCGAACTGCGCATCGGCATCAAGCGCGTGCGCGGCGGCCGCTTCTCGAACTTCGCGTTCGACTCGCTCAAGCCAGGCCACACGATCGACGTGATGACACCGGACGGCCGTTTCTTCACCCACCTGAACGCCGATCACGGCAAGCAGTACGTCGCGTTTTCCGGCGGTTCCGGGATCACGCCGGTGCTCGCGATCGTGAAGACGACGCTCGAACTCGAGCCGCGCAGCACATTCACGCTGATCTACGGCAACCGCAGCGTCGACGCGATCATGTTCGCGGAAGAGCTCGAGGACCTGAAGAACCGCTACATGAACCGCTTCGTCCTCTATCACGTGCTGTCGGACGACCAGCAGGACGTCGCGCTGTTCAACGGCGTACTCGACCAGGCGAAATGCGCGGAATTCCTCGACACGCTGACGCCGGCCGACGCGATCGACGAGGCGTTCATCTGTGGCCCCGCGCCGATGATGGATGCGGCCGAGGCCGCGCTGAAGGCAGCCGGCGTGCCGCAGGCGAAGGTGCACGTCGAGCGCTTCGGCACGCCGCTGCCGCAGGCCGGCGCGCCGGTCGTCGAAATCACCGACCAGACGCCGGCCGCCGACCTGGAAATCGTGCTCGACGGCAAGAAGCGCAAGCTGCGGCTGCCGTACGAAGGCGTGAGCCTGCTCGATATCGGCCTGCGTGCGGGCCTCGCGCTGCCGTATGCGTGCAAGGGTGGTGTGTGCTGCACCTGCCGCGCGAAGGTGCTCGAGGGCGAAGTGCGGATGGAAAAGAACTACACGCTCGAAGCGCATGAAGTGAAGGACGGCTTCGTGCTCACGTGCCAGTGCCACCCGATCAGCGACAAGGTCGTCGTGAGCTTCGACGAGCGTTGAGCGACGTCGCGTCGCGGCGCCGGACGGTTTCTCGCCGTCACACATCTCGCTTACACTAGGGGCCGCCGGCCGGCTGGACATCGCAATGTCCGCCCGGCCGGCGGTTTTCTTTTGTTGACGACAGGCCGATGAGTACCATTCATGTGATTCAGGGCGGCACCGCCGCCGCGTCGCTGCGCGAGGCCCTCGCGCAAGCCGGACGCGACGAGCGCGTCGTCGGATTGCTCGACGATCTCGGGGTCGGGCCGCTCAAGGGCGCCGACGAGACGCCCGACACGCGCGCCGCCTTCTGGCAGCGCGTGCTCGGCGACCAGATTCCCGACTGGAACGCGGAGATCGAAGGCGAGTTCGCGCGCCTCGACCAGCTCGCGACGGATACGGGCCAGGTGGTCGTGTGGCATGCGCCGAGCGTCGGCGACAAACTGCTGCTGCGCCGCGTCGCCTATCACCTGCGCAACGTCCCGCAACGCCTGAACGAAGTGCGCCTGTCGGCCGCCGACCTCGTCTCGGCGCAGCGCGCGGCGCTGTCGCGCACCGACCAGGCGTGTGCGACCGGCATGTTCTCGCCCGCCGAACTGGCGCGGAAGCACCCGATGGCCGCGCCGATCTCGGTGCTGCGCATCGGCCGCCTCGCGCTCGAATGGCAGGAGGCGAAGCACCAGAACGCCGAGTTGCGCTACTGGGTCAGCAACACGATCAAGAGCGGCCACTATGCGGACCTCGACGCGCTGATCGTCGCGCGCGCGGAAGCCGACTGGCGGCCCGCGGGGCGCCTCGTCGGCAGCATCATGGCCGACGCCGACCGCGGCGGGCTGTTCGTCAGCGACTCGATCGCCTGGTGGCGCTGCCGCGAACTCGCGGCGGCCGGCCGGCTCGAGCTGCAGGACGACGCGCCCGACGCCCTCTCTTCCACGCAGGTGCGCGCGGCCCGCACGGCCACCACGCACCGCTAATCTTCCGCATTCGACCATGGCCCGTACCCGAGCGCCCGACCACGAATCCCAGCGCGAGCAGATCCTCGATCTGGCCGCCGAGAAATTCGCGCAGACGAGCTACCCGAGCACGTCGATGTCCGATCTCGCGACCGCGAGCGGCACGTCGAAGGCACGCCTCTATCACTATTACGAGAGCAAGGAAGCGATCCTGTTCGACCTGCTCGACCGCTACACGAAGCGGCTGATGCTGATCATCGCCGAGGTCGAAGGGGCGAGCCAACGGCGCGGCCTCAGCGAGCGCGACGCGTTCGCGGAGCTGGTGCGCGCGTTCCTCGCCGAGTACGAAACGTCGCACAGCCGCCACGTCGCGCTGCTCAACGACGTGAAGTACCTCGAGGACGCACAGCGCGAAATCGTGCTCGATCGCCAGCGCGACATCGTCGCCGCGTTCACGCGGCAGCTCGCGCGCGCGTACCCGGACCGCATCTCGAAGGAAAACCAGACGTCCGTGACGATGATGGTGTTCGGGATGATCAACTGGACGTTCACATGGCTGAAGCCCGGCGGCCGCCTCGGCTACCGCGACTTCGCCGAGCAGGTGATCGACCTGATCGAGCGCGGGCTATCGACGGCCGCCTGATTGCCGCACAGCAGCAAGCGTTGCAAGACGGGCACACTGCGACCGCCCGCCGCGCATTTCATATGATGAATTTTAAATCTGTTAAAAATCAAATAGATGCGAGATTAACTAAGCAGATTTAGAATTCATCCTCCAGTACAAACAAGGTCAAATACGGGTTTTCCCCAATCCGGGGGCTGACGGTCGGGTAAAATGCTGTTGCGTTGCACAACCCGCTGTACGGTCACACATTGAGGAACCCACGATGAACACGCAATTGAACGGCCCCGCCGATGTCGTCGGCACCGCCGGTAGTGCGCCGGTTCTCGTAAGGGAACTGGCTTCCAAAGACCGTGAGCAGATGCTCACCCACTTTCTCTCGCTCGACGAAGAGGACCGCCTGCTGCGCTTCGGCCAGATGGTGCCCGACCACGTGATCGAGAACTATGTCCGCACGATCGACTTCGGCCGCGACACCGTGTTCGGCGTGTTCGACCACGACCTCGAACTGATCGGCGTCGGCCACCTGGCCTACCTGCCGGCCGACGGCGACAAGCGCACGGCCGAATTCGGCGTGTCGGTGCTCGAAAGCGCACGCGGCCGCGGTGTCGGCTCGAAGCTGTTCGAGCGCGCGGCGATCCGCAGCCGCAACACGCACGTGACGATGCTGTACATGCACTGCCTGTCGCGTAACGCGACGATGATGCACATCGCGAAGAAGTCCGGGATGCGGATCGAGTACGCGTACGGCGAAGCCGATGCGTACCTGTCGCTGCCGCCGGCCGACCACTCGACGATCATCGCGGAGATGCTGCAGGAACAGGCCGCGGTGTTCGACTACGCAATGAAGCGCCAGGCGCGCCGCACCACGAAGTTCATCGAATCGCTGATGCCCGCCGCCCTGACGGCGTAATGTCGGCCTGCCGGGCCGCGCCAGCCGCGCGCCCGGCCCCTCCCTGCCCCGCCGCGCGCTAGCGCACCGAACGAATCGGCAACGCCGTCGTCTCCTTGAAGCAATCGAGCGAAAAGCTCGTCTTCACGTCGATCACCGACGGGTGATGTAGCAAGTGCTCCTGCACGAAGCGGGAAAAATGCGCCATGTCCTCGACCTGCACGCGCAGCAGGTAATCCATATCGCCCGTCATCGCGTGGCACGCGACCACTTCCGGCCAGGTCTGCACGGCCGCGCGAAACAGCTCCGCATGGGTCGCACCCGCACGTGCCGACGTCTCGTCGGCCCGCGCCGGCGCCAGACCGCCGCGCTTCTCGAGCCGCACGCTCACGTACGCGAGCAGGTCGAGCCCGAGTTTCTGCGGATTCAGCAGCGCGACATAGCCGGTGATCACGCCGATCTCCTCGAGCCGCCGAATTCGCCGCAGGCACGGGCTCGGCGACAGGTTCACGCGCTCGGCGATCTCCTGGTTAGACAGGCGCCCGTTCTCCTGAAGAATCGCGAGAATCCGCCGGTCGATGGCATCCAATTCGGCTTGCGCCATCTTCTGCCCTCCAATGAGTATTCAGAGACTGGAAATTGCGCCATCGTAGGTTCAGGCAATTAAGTTCGCAAGTTTACGCTCGCGGCTGCCCGCTACACTCTGTCGCACGTACCGATTCGTCGCGCACGCCGCCGCGTGTGCCACGTTCGACATCGAACCAGGCCGGACCTGCGCACGTCGCCCCGGCCGATCGCCCCCACAGGAGACACGCCATGCAGATCCCGAACTGGGACAACCCCGTCGGCACCGACGGCTTCGAATTCATCGAATACACGGCACCAGACCCGAAAGCGCTCGGACAACTGTTCGAACGGATGGGTTTCACCGCGATCGCGCGCCACCGCCACAAGGACGTGACGGTGTACCGCCAGGGCGACATCAACTTCATCATCAACGCGGAACCGGATTCGTTCGCACAACGCTTCGCGCGCCTGCACGGCCCGTCGATCTGCGCGATCGCGTTTCGCGTGCAGGATGCCGCGAAGGCGTACCAGCGCGCGCTCGACCTCGGCGCATGGGGCTTCGACAACAAGACCGGCCCGATGGAACTGAACATCCCGGCGATCAAGGGCATCGGCGATTCGCTGATCTACTTCGTCGACCGCTGGCGCGGCAAGAACGGTGCGCAACCGGGCGCAATCGGCGACATCAGCATCTATGACGTCGACTTCGAGCCGATCGCCGGCGCGAACCCGAACCCGGTCGGCCACGGCCTCACCTATATCGACCACCTGACGCACAACGTGCATCGCGGCCGCATGCAGGAATGGGCCGAGTTCTACGAGCGCCTGTTCAATTTCCGCGAAGTGCGCTACTTCGACATCGAAGGCAAGGTGACGGGCGTGAAGTCGAAGGCGATGACGTCGCCGTGCGGCAAGATCCGCATCCCGATCAACGAGGAAGGCTCGGATACGGCCGGCCAGATCCAGGAATACCTCGATGCGTACCACGGCGAAGGCATCCAGCACATCGCGCTCGGCGCCTCCGACATCTACCAGGCGGTCGATGGCCTGCGCAGCAAGGATGTGAAGTTGCTCGACACGATCGACACGTATTACGAACTGGTCGACCGCCGCGTGCCGAATCATGGCGAATCACTGGAAGAACTGAAGAAGCGCAAGATCCTGATCGACGGCGCGCGCGACGACCTGCTGCTGCAGATCTTCACCGAGAACCAGATCGGGCCGATCTTCTTCGAGATCATCCAGCGCAAGGGCAACCAGGGCTTCGGCGAAGGCAACTTCAAGGCGCTGTTCGAATCGATCGAACTCGACCAGATCCGCCGCGGGGTCGTGCAGGACAAGGCCTGACGCATCCGGCGGACGGCTGCCCCGGGGTAACCCGGCAGCCCGCACGATCCAGCGGCGCAAAAAAAGGGCGGGAATCCTCCGATTCCCGCCCTTTTTGCATTCCGGCGCGGCCCGCAAGGCCGCGCGACCGGATCAACGCGCGTTCGCCTTCGACTCGACGGCCCGCTCGGCCGACGGCTGCGCGACGGCGTCCTGGGCCGGCACGATCCGTTGCATCTGCGCGCCGGCTGCCGCCAGTGCGCTCGCGCCTCGCGCGTGCACCGGGCCGGTCATCGAGAAAAACGCGGCGGACACGATCAGGAAACTCTGGATATGACGTGTGTTCATTGCACCTCCTGTAAAACTGCCGGCGCCTCCCCGATTGCGTCGAAACGAACCCACGCGGCCGGGCACCTCCGGCAGGCCGACAAGATTAACGGCATTTGCCCGCAAATGGGGGCTGCTTTACATGCATTTACATGATGTAACGCATGGTCATGCCCTTTTTCACCGGCGCGCCGCCGCATTTTGTCCGATGGGCGGCGGGTTTGCCCCAGTGCTACCATCGCTTGAAACCGGCCAATATGCCGGCCACTGCCGACGCGTCCACAAGATGCCCGAGGCAGTCGAGTTTTGGTGATCCCAAACTGGGTGGAGGAGACAGTTAATGAATGCCCCGCTAGACGCAGGCCAACGCGCATCGCTGGAAGCCGCGCTGAAGTCCGTCACGCTTGACGACAAATACACACTGGAACGCGGTCGCGCGTACATGAGCGGGATCCAGGCCCTCGTGCGCCTGCCGATGCTCCAGCAGGAACGCGATCGCGCCGCCGGCCTCAATACCGCCGGCTTCATCTCCGGCTATCGCGGTTCACCGCTCGGCGGCCTCGATCTGTCGCTCTGGAAAGCCAAGCAGCACCTGGCAGCCCACCAGATCGTCTTCCAGCCCGGCCTCAACGAAGATCTCGCCGCCACCGCCGTGTGGGGCTCGCAGCAAGTGAACCTGTACCCCGGCGCCAAGCACGACGGCGTGTTCGGCATGTGGTACGGCAAGGGCCCGGGCGTCGACCGCACGGGCGACGTATTCAAGCACGCGAACTCGGCCGGCTCGTCGCAACACGGCGGCGTGCTGGTGCTCGCCGGTGACGACCACGCAGCGAAATCGTCGACGCTCGCGCACCAGTCCGAACACATCTTCAAGGCCTGCGGGCTGCCGGTGCTGTTCCCGTCCAACGTGCAGGAGTATCTCGATTTCGGCCTGCACGGCTGGGCGATGAGCCGCTACTCCGGCCTGTGGGTCGCGCTCAAGTGCGTGACGGACGTCGTCGAATCGTCGGCGTCGGTCGACATCGACCCGCATCGCACCGAGATCGTGCTGCCGACCGACTTCATCCTGCCGGAAGGCGGGCTGAACATCCGCTGGCCCGACCCGCCGCTCGTGCAGGAAGCACGGCTGCTCGACTACAAGTGGTACGCGGCGCTCGCCTATGTGCGCGCGAACAAGCTCGACCGCATCGAGATCGACTCCCCGCACGCGCGCTTCGGGATCATGACCGGCGGCAAGGCTTACCTCGACGTGCGCCAGGCGCTGACCGACCTCGGCCTCGACGACGAAACCTGCGCGCGGATCGGCATCCGCCTCTACAAGGTCGGCTGCGTGTGGCCGCTCGAAGCGCAGGGCGCGCAGGCGTTCGCGCGCGGCCTCGACGAAATCCTCGTCGTCGAGGAAAAGCGCCAGATCCTCGAATACGCGATCAAGGAAGAGCTGTACAACTGGCCCGACGGGCAACGTCCGCGCGTGTTCGGCAAGTTCGACGAGAAGGACGGCGCCGGCGGCGAATGGTCGGTGCCGATGGGCAACTGGCTGCTGCCCGCGCACTACGAGCTGTCGCCCGCGATCATCGCGAAAGCCATCGCGACGCGCCTCGAGAAGTTCGAGCTGCCGTCCGACGTGCGCGCGCGCATCGCCGCGCGGCTCGCCGTGATCAACGCGAAGGAAATGGCGCTCGCGAAGCCGCACGTGCAGACCGAGCGCAAGCCGTGGTTCTGCTCGGGCTGCCCGCACAACACGTCGACCAACGTGCCGGAAGGCTCGCGCGCGATCGCGGGGATCGGCTGTCACTACATGACGGTGTGGATGGACCGCAGCACGAGCACCTTCAGCCAGATGGGCGGGGAAGGCGTGCCGTGGATCGGCCAGGCGCCGTTCACGGACGAGAAGCACGTGTTCGCGAACCTCGGCGACGGCACCTATTTCCACTCGGGCCTGCTGGCAGTGCGCGCGGCGATCTCGTCGAAGGCGAACATCACCTACAAGATCCTCTACAACGACGCGGTCGCGATGACGGGCGGGCAGCCGGTCGACGGCGTGCTGACGGTGCCGCAGATCACGCACCAGCTCGCGTCCGAAGGCGCGAAGAAGATCGTGATCGTCACCGACGAGCCGGAGAAGTACGACAGCCAGAAGGCGCTGCTCGCGCCGGGCGTGACGATTCACCATCGCGACCAGCTCGACGACGTGCAGCGCGCGCTGCGCGAGATCGAAGGCACGACGATCCTGATCTACGACCAGACCTGCGCGACCGAGAAACGCCGCCGCCGCAAACGCGGCACGTATCCGGACCCGGCGAAGCGCGTCGTGATCAACGAAGCAGTGTGCGAAGGCTGCGGCGACTGCTCGGTGCAGTCGAACTGCCTGTCGGTCGAGCCGCTGGAAACCGAATTCGGCACGAAGCGCCAGATCAACCAGTCGAGCTGCAACAAGGACTTCTCGTGCGTGAAGGGCTTCTGCCCGAGCTTCGTCACGGTCGAGGGCGGCCAGTTGAAGAAGCCGAAGGCCGTATCGGTCGACGGCAACGCACTGCCGCCGATCCCTGAGCCGACGCTGCCGGACATCGACCGCGCGTACGGCGTGCTCGTCACGGGCGTCGGCGGCACGGGCGTCGTCACGATCGGCGCGCTGCTGGGGATGGCCGCGCACCTGGAAAACAAGGGTGTGACCGTGCTCGACGTGACCGGCCTCGCGCAGAAGGGCGGCGCCGTGATGAGCCACGTGCAGATCTCGCACGCGCCGACCGACATCCACGCCACGCGGATCGCGATGGGCGAAGCCGACCTCGTGATCGGCTGCGACGCGATCGTCACGGCCGGCGACGAGTGCACGTCGCGGATGCGGCACGACGCGACGCGCGTGGTCGTCAACAGCGCGCAGACGCCGACCGCCGAGTTCATCAAGAACCCGAACTGGGCGTTCCCCGGCCTGTCCGCCGAGAACGACATCCGTGCGGCTGCCGGCGAAGCCGTCGATTTCATCGACGCGAACCGCTTCGCGGTCGCGCTGCTCGGTGACGCGATCTACACGAACCCGTTCGTGCTCGGCTACGCGTGGCAGAAAGGCTGGCTGCCGCTCACGCTCGCGTCGCTCGTCCGCGCGATCGAACTGAATGCGGTCTCGGTGGAGAAGAACCGTGCGGCATTCGACTGGGGCCGCCGCGCCGCGCACGACCTGGCGAGCGTGAAGCAGGCCGCGGCCGGCGACGCGCGCCCCGCGCAAGGCGCCACGGTGATTTCGCTGCACACGAAGAAGGCGGTCGACGCGCTGATCGCGAAGCGCGTGGAATTCCTCACCGCGTACCAGAACGCCGCGTACGCAGCACGCTATGCGGCATTCGTCGACAAGGTGCGCGCGGCCGAGCGCGCACTGGCAGACGGCGACACGGTGCAGGAACAGCTGACCGAAGCGGTCGCGCGCAACCTGTTCAAGCTGATGGCCTACAAGGACGAATACGAGGTCGCGCGGCTGCAGTCCGATCCGGCGTTCCTCGCGCGCCTGTCCGCGCAGTTCGAAGGCGACTGGAAGCTGAAGTTCCACCTCGCGCCGCCGCTGTTCGCGAAGACGGACGCGCACGGCCATCTCGTGAAAAAGGCATACGGCCCGTGGATGATGTCGGCATTCCGGCTGCTCGCGAAGGCGAAGTTCCTGCGCGGCACGGGGCTCGACCCGTTCGGCCGCACCGAGGAGCGTCGCACCGAGCGTGCGCTGATCGGCGAGTACGAAGCGCTGATCGGCGAAGTGCTCGGCAAGCTGAACGCGGCCAACCGCCCGCTCGCCCTCGAGCTTGCGGCGCTGCCGGACGGCATTCGCGGCTACGGCCACGTGAAGGAGAACAACCTGCGCGCGGTACGCCAGAAGTGGAACACGCTGCTCGCGCAGTGGCGGGCGCCGGCCGGCGGCCAGCCGCACCAGCAGGTCGCGTAACGGCACACGGCGGGCCTTCGCGGTCCGGAGGCCCGCCGGCGCGCCGCTGCCGGTTCGCGTCACGATAAAAAAAACGCCGCGGAACGCAGGTTCCGTGGCGTTTTCCATTGCGCCGCGCGCGAAGCGCGGCACACGCGGGCGCGGACTTACTTCGTGTTCACGTTCGCGGCGGCAACAGCCGTCATGTTGATGATCCGGCGCACGGTCGCGGCCGGCGTCAGGATGTGGACCGGCTTCGCCGCGCCGAGCAGGAACGGGCCGACCGTCACGCCTTCGCCGCCGACCATCTTCAGCAGGTTGTACGCGATGTTCGCCGCTTCGACGTTCGGCATGATCAGCAGGTTCGCTTCACCCGCCAGCGTCGTGCCGGGGAAGGCCTGCTTGCGGATCATTTCCGACAGCGCCGCGTCGCCGTGCATTTCGCCGTCGACTTCCAGGTTCGGCGCACGTTCGACGATCAGCTTGCGAGCCTCGCCCATCCGGCGCGACGATGCCGACGGCGCGCTGCCGAAGTTCGAGTTCGACAGCAGCGCAGCCTTCGGCACAATGCCGAAGCGCTCGATCTCGGCCGCAGCCTGGATCGTCATGTCGGCGAGCTGTTCGGCGCTCGGCAGCTCGTTCACGTACGTATCGCACACGAACAGGTTGCGGCCCGGCAGCATCAGCAGGTTCATCGCCGCGAAGTGCTCGGCGCCCTTCGCGCGGCCCAGCACCTGCTCGATGAACTTCAGGTGGCTGTGGAACGTGTCGATCATCCCGCAGATCATCCCGTCCGCGTCGCCCTGGTGCACGAGCATCGCGCCGATCAGCGTGTTGAACTTGCGCATCGCGGCCTTCGCGACTTCCGGCGTCACGCCGTCGCGCGCGCCGATCTCCTGATACGCCTGCCAGTAGCGGTGGTAGCGCGCATCGTCTTCCGGATCGACGATCTCGAAATCGGTGCCGGCCTTCAGCTTCGAACCGATCTTTTGCAGGCGCATGTCGACAACCGACGGACGGCCGACGATGATCGGCTTCGCGATCTTCTCCTGCAGCACGAACTGCGCGGCGCGCAGCACGCGCTCGTCCTCGCCCTCGGCGAACACGATGCGGGCCTGCTTCTGCTTCGCGGTCGCGAACACCGGGCGCATCACCATGCCGGTGCGGTAGACGGTCGCGCCGAGCTGCTCGCGGTAGGCATCCATGTCCTGGATCGGACGCGTCGCGACGCCCGAATCCATCGCGGCCTGTGCGACGGCCGGCGCGATCTTGATGATCAGGCGCGGGTCGAACGGCTTCGGAATCAGGTAGTCCGGCCCGAATTCGAGCGAGTGGCCTTCATACGCCTTCGCGACTTCCTCGCTCTGGTCGGTTTCCTGGGCCAGCTCGGCGATCGCGCGCACGCACGCGAGCTTCATTTCTTCCGTGATCGTCGTCGCGCCGACGTCGAGCGCGCCGCGGAAGATGAACGGGAAGCACAGCACGTTGTTGACCTGGTTCGGGTAGTCCGAACGGCCGGTCGCGACGATCGCGTCCGGGCGCACGGCCTTCGCGTCTTCCGGGCGGATTTCCGGTTCCGGGTTCGCGAGCGCCAGGATCAGCGGGCGGTCGCCCATCGTCTTGACCATGTCCTGCTTCAGCACGCCCGCGCTCGAGCAGCCGAGGAACACGTCGGCATCGACGATCGCGTCGGCGAGCGTGCGTGCGTCGGTGGTCGCCGCATAGCGCTGCTTCGACGGATCGAGGTTGCCGCGCCCTTCGTAGATCACGCCCTTCGAATCGGCGACGAGGATGTTCGACTTCGTCAGGCCGAGGTTCACCAGCAGGTCCAGGCACGCGATCGCCGCGGCGCCCGCGCCCGAGCACACGAGCTTCACTTCGGACAGCTTCTTGCCGACGACCTTCAGGCCGTTCAGGATCGCGGCCGACGCGATGATCGCGGTGCCGTGCTGGTCATCGTGGAAGACGGGGATCTTCATGCGCTCGCGCAGCTTCTGCTCGATATAGAAGCATTCCGGCGCCTTGATGTCCTCGAGGTTGATGCCGCCGAGCGTCGGCTCGAGCATCGCGATCGCCTCGACGAGCTTGTCGGGGTCGGACTCCGACAGTTCGATGTCGAACACGTCGATGCCCGCGAATTTCTTGAAGAGGCAGCCCTTGCCTTCCATCACCGGCTTCGCGGCGAGCGGGCCGATGTTGCCGAGGCCGAGCACGGCGGTACCGTTCGTGATGACGCCGACGAGGTTGCCGCGCGACGTGTACTTCTGCGCGTCGAGCGGATCGGCGTGGATCGCTTCGCACGCAGCGGCGACGCCCGGCGAATACGCGAGCGACAGATCGAGCTGGTTCGACAGCGGCTTGGTCGGGGTGACCGAAATCTTGCCGGGTTTCGGGTTCAGGTGATAAGCCAGTGCGGCCTGCTTCAGTTGTTCGTCCATGATTGACCTGCGAGAGACATGCGAAATATTGACGGTTCAGTACACAGCACCTTCGGCCGCGTCTGCTTGAATCGAGGGGGTGGTCGACTGCGAGACGGCACGCGACGCGCCGGATCGGCACGCCATCGAACCTTGGCGGGTGGCAAGAGGAAAGTACAAAGTACTGAACGATTTCTAAGGGTCGCCTAGTGTACACCCCGCGCATGGCGCATGTTGGTGCAGCGCCGCATCCTCCGCATCAGCACGTGGTCGGTCCGGCCCCGCTTGTTTCGCCGGTGGTGAGCCGCGTGGCGAACCTGCGCGAATTCCGCCGAAAACCGGTCTGAATCGGGTAAAATAGCCGGCTACGCGCGCAGCGATGCGATTGGCCGTCCGATCGCGCCCCGGCCCCCTGGGCAGGTTCCCCTTGCTGCGCCACCGGGCCCGCGCCCGCTCTTCGCTCATCACCCAAGGAATGCCCATGACAGGCTACGATCGTCAGTCGATCTCGGATACGACCGCCAAAATCCTGCTCGAAGTACAGGCAGTGCACTTCAATGCAGAAAAACCGTTCATCTTCACGTCCGGCTGGGCAAGCCCCGTCTATATCGACTGCCGCAAGCTGATTTCGTATCCGCGCGTGCGCCGCGCGTTGATGGAAATGGCTGAAACGACGATCACGCGCGACATCGGCTTCGAGCAGATCGATGCGGTGGCGGGCGGCGAGACGGCCGGCATCCCGTTCGCGGCATGGATCGCGGACCGGATGATGGTGCCGATGCAGTACGTGCGCAAAAAGCCGAAGGGTTTCGGCCGCAACGCGCAGATCGAAGGCCATCTGGAAGAAGGCTCGCGCGTGCTGCTGGTGGAAGACCTGACGACCGACAGCCGCAGCAAGATCAACTTCGTCAACGCGCTGCGCACCGCAGGCGCGACGGTGAACCACTGCTTCGTGCTGTTCCACTACAACATCTTCAAGGAAAGCGTGTCGGTCCTGAAGGACATCGACGTCGACCTGCACGCGCTCGCCACGTGGTGGGACGTGCTGCGCGTCGCGAAGGCATCGGGCTACTTCGAGACGAAGACGCTCGACGAAGTCGAGAAATTCCTGCACGCACCGGCCGAGTGGTCGGCTGCGCACGGCGGCGCGACGTCCCCGAAGGACTGACGCCGCGTCGGCCCGCTGGCCGGCGTCCTGGCTGAACCAGCCGCCCGCTTCATCGCGGGCGGTTTTTTTTCGCCCGTCGATCCGCGCAGGAAACGATCGCGACCGCGGGTCGCGGCGTGCATCGCTCATCGAACCCTAATGCTAGACTTGATCCATCGCTGCCATCAGCTGCGCAGGCAACGCACTACGCCAACAATGCCGGACGCATCGGTCCGGCCCACGTGACGGGAGAAGCGCCATATGCGTGTGGATCGCCGGATCACTCCGCCTGCGCCATCGGGTCGCCCGTCGCCATTCCTCGCCGCCCTCCTTTACGCCGTCGCCCTCGCTGCCCTACCCGCGCACGCGGAAGGTCCGTTCACCGTGACGAGCGACGACCTGAGCCCGGGCGGGCGCGTCCCCGCCGCGAACGTGTTCGACCGCGGCGACTGCAAGGGTGGCAACCGCTCGCCGCAACTCACCTGGCACAACCCGCCGCCCGGCACGCACGGTTACGCGGTCACGGTCTTCGATCCCGATGCACCGGGGCATGGCTGGTGGCACTGGGCCGTGGCGGGCATTCCTGCGACGGTCACGAGCCTGCCCGCCGACGCGAGCGCGTCCGGATTCCTGCGGCGCATCGGCGCGAGCGAGGCGCGCAACGACTTCGGGATCGACGGCTACGGCGGCCCGTGCCCGCCGCCCGGCAAGCCGCACCGCTACGTGATCACCGTCTATGCGCTGAAGGGCGGCGACCTGCGCGTCGCGCAGGGCCGCCCCGCGCCGATGTTCGAGCACGAGATCGGCACGCTGGCGATCGGCACCGCGCAACTCACGGTCAACTACGGGCAGTAATGCGCATCGGGCGCCGGGCATTGCGCGCCGCCGCACCGCGATTGCCGGCCGCCGCAACATGACAGACTCTGCGAGCGAGCGTTTTCCCGTCATTTCGGCTTGCTAGACTGGTCGTCACCGGGCGCGGCGCCACGCCGCGCATCCGTCGCGCCGCCCCGCCGGCGACGCGTGACGCGGCGCGCCTGCGGCCGCCGTTCCCGTTCCTTTCTGGAGAGCGCTTCATGTCGAACATCGTCATCGTCTATCACAGCGGCTACGGTCACACGCAGAAACTGGCCGAGGCCGTGCACACGGGCGCGCAGGAAGCCGGCGCGACCGTTCGCCTGCTCGCCGTCGGCGACGTCGACGACGCGGGCTGGGCCGCGCTCGACGCGGCCGACGCGATCGTCTTCGGTGCGCCGACCTACATGGGCGGCCCGTCGGCACAGTTCAAGCAGTTTGCCGATGCGACGTCGAAAGCGTGGTTCACGCAGAAATGGAAGGACAAGATCGCCGCGGGCTTCACGAACTCCGCGACGATGAACGGCGACAAGTTCTCGACGATTCAATATTTCGTCACGCTGTCGATGCAGCATGGGATGGTGTGGGTCGGCACGAGCCTGATGCCGGCCAACTCGAAGGCGGCCACACGCAACGACATCAACTACCTAGGCGGCTCGACGGGCCTGCTCGCGCAGTCGCCGGCGGATTCGACGCCCGACGAGGGCCCGCTGCCGGGCGACCTCGAGACCGGCAAGGCATTTGGCCGGCGTGTTGCCGAAGCGACCGCCCGCTGGGTCGCCGGCCGCGGCTGAGCACGCCCTGGCGCCCGCGCCGCCGGGCACCAAAGGGACACAAGACGGTCCGCCGGCCGTCTTTTTTTCGCCCCGCGCGGTGCAGGCGCGCCGGATGACGTCTTAAAATGGCGGATTCAGGGCGCGGGCCCCCGTTTCATTCAGTGAGAGCGAAATGAGCACCAAAGTTTTTGTCGACGGCCAGGAAGGCACGACCGGCCTCAAGATCTTCGAATACCTGTCGGCACGCAGCGACATCGAGATCCTGCGCATCGATGAAGCGAAGCGCAAGGACGTCGAAGAGCGCCGCCGCCTGATCAACGCGTCGGACGTCACGTTCCTGTGCCTGCCGGACGTCGCATCGCGCGAATCGGCGTCGCTCGTCGAGAATCCGAACACGACGCTGATCGACGCGAGTACCGCGTTCCGCACCAGCGCCGACTGGGCATACGGTCTGCCGGAGCTGACCCGCGCGCAGCGCGAGAAGATTCGCACGTCGAAGCGCATCGCGGTGCCGGGCTGCCACGCATCGGCCTTCGTGCTCGCAATGCGTCCGCTCGTCGATGCAGGCATCGTCGCGCCCACGTTCGCCGCGCACAGCTACTCGATCACCGGCTACAGCGGCGGCGGCAAGTCGATGATCGCCGACTACGAAAACGCGGCGCCGGGCGGCAAGCTCGCGAGCCCGCGTCCGTACGCGCTCGGCCTCACGCACAAGCACCTGCCGGAAATGGCCGCGCACACGGGCCTCGCGAACCCGCCGATCTTCACGCCGATCGTCGGCCCGTTCCTGAAGGGGCTCGCGGTGACGACCTACTTCACGCCCGAGCAGCTCGCGAAGCGCACGACGCCGCAGGACGTGCAGCGCGTGTTCGCCGAGTACTACGCGGACGAAGCATTCGTGCGCGTCGCGCCGTTCGATGCGGACGCGAACCTGGACGGCGGCTTCTTCGACGTGCAGGCGAACAACGACACGAACCGGGTCGACCTGTTCGTATTCGGCAACGAAGAACGCTTCGTCACGGTCGCGCGCCTCGACAACCTCGGCAAGGGCGCATCGGGCGCCGCCATCCAGTGCATGAACCTGAGCATCGGCGCGGCCGAGGACGCGGGTCTCAAACGCTGATTCAACATCGCATGCAATGCAAAGCCGGCCACTGGCCGGCTTTTTATTTACTCGTATCAGGCAATATATAAAAAATCCCGGATCGCGCATTTACAAATATTTACAAGCTTTCCATTGCGCGATTACCAGTGAATTAATCCCACCCCTTCCTTATCCAGTCAATCCCGAATAGGGATAAACCGGATACCCGCCGCTTTAAACGCTGCCGTTATACGCAGGAAGGCTCTTCGCCGGCCTGTCCGGCGTCGTACATCCCCCACTCCGGCCGCTTCCGGCAGCCTGTCTCACGTTTTAATTCTTACTGAATGCCGCACCAGACAAGGATTCAAAACACGATACCCGTTTCAATCGCCTTTTTTAGACGGGTTCATCAATTGACAGCAAAAATCAAGGCGGCGACATTAGCTCGCACAATTAAACGATTGGAGACAGCGGCATGTCGCACACCTTATCGAAGGGGGTGGCAACGGCCTTTGCCATTGCCCCTTTCCTGGTTGCATGTGGTGGGGGGGACGGCGGCGCACCCGCGCCGATCAATGCGCCCCAATGTTCCGGATCGAGCTGCGGCACGCAAGGGCCGCCGCCGTCACAGCCCGCCAACGGTTCGCTGTGCCCGGCCAACGCCGACATCGTGAAGAGCACGTACCTCGGCGGCGCCGGTAGCGGCGAGATCGTCAGCGTCAACATCGACGCCGTGGCGATGACCTACACGCTCAAGTGGCTCGAATCGCCGATTCCGCTCGCGACCGGCACGGTCACGCCGAGCCGCGCAGGCACGACGATCACCGGTGCGGTCATGCACCCGCCGACCGGCACACTGCCGACCGCGGAGCAGACGCGCTGCGCATTCATCCTCACGCCGGGCACGGGCAAGGCGCCGAACGGCACGACCTATTCGACGGCCGCCGACTTCAACCAGGCAAACCCGCCGATGCTGCTGGTCGGCATGGGTGTCGCGGGCGGCGGCATTCCGGGCGCGACGATCCAGTACGACGGGCTGACGATCATCCCGGGTCTCGTGCAAAACGTCGGCCAGGTGCCGAACCGCCACTTCGACTTCTATCCGTTCCTCGGCTTCGCGAACACGACGACGGACCTCTCGAAGCTGCCGGGCACGTACAACGCGCTGATCTACCACCTCGTGCCGTCGGGCAACTACGCGACGAAGGGTACGAACTCGAGCGAAACGTTCGACGCGAACGGCGCCTGCACGTCGACCAGTTCGGGCGGCTGCCAGACGACCGGCAACCCGTGGACCGTGAACACCGCGAACGGCGGCTACTTCGACAGCACGAAGGCGCCGCAGACGCTGCCGCAAACGCAGTTGCCGATCGTCGGCGCGACCGGCAAGTCGGCCACCGCGCACATGGTGATCGGCCAGCTCAACGGCGCGACGGTGCCGGTGATCGTGCGCACGGGCAACGTGAACCTCGGCACGCCGCCGCTGCATACCGATGCGCAGGTCGACGACGAATCGGGCATCGCGGTGCTCGGCGCGGCGACGGCGATCACGTCGGGTGCGATCGACGGCGGCTACGCGGGCGCGGACTCGAACTTCAAGTACACCGCTGCGCTGATCCGCGGCAGCAACGCATCGTTCATCAACCCGAGTACGCAGGACGAGGAAGACGGCTTCACGCTCGACTACGGCCAGGCGACGCCGGGCCTGCTCAACGCGACGACGATTCCGAAGAGCGGTAGCGCCGCCTCGGGCGTGGTGATCGCAACGGGCGGGCTGTATGCGGCGCTGATCCAGGGCACGGTGAACGGCGGCGTCGAGTCGACGTCGGCGAATTCGACCACGTCGTCGACACCGTACTTCGGCGTGGGTGCGCAGATCAGCAAGTAGCGAACGAGGGCGCGACGGCGGGCCGACCGCCGTCGCGTAACGCACGAGCGCGCGGCACGGCGCAGGCAGGACGAGCACAACCAACAGAAGCGGCCGACAGGGAGCTGGCCGCCACACAAGACAAATCTGGAGGAGCAACATGAAGCGCAACCTCATTCTGGCGGCGGCCCTTGCCGCCCCCCTTCTTTCTGCTTGCGGCGGCGGCGACGACAACCCGCCTCCGCTCGTCGAAGACCGGCTCTGTCCTGCCTCGCTCGACTACAGCACCGTGTTTACGGGCGGCGCGGGTAGCGGCGAACTCGCCAAGGTCCAGCTCGACACGACCAAGATGACCTGGCAGGTCACGTACGTCGAATCGGCGGTGCCGCAGACGACCGGCACCGTCGTGCCGACCCGCGCGGGCACCGTCGACAGCGGCACGCTCACGCAGGAAACGCTGCTGCCGACCAACAAGCTGAACCAGTGCGCATTCCGCCTGAACGGCGCGAGCCTCGATCCGTCGCGCCCGGCGCGCATCTTCGTCGGCATGGGCGTCGCGGGCGGCACGATTCCCGGCAAGGAAATCCAGTTCAACGGCGTGCTCGGCCAGGCCGCGGTGCCCGACACGAAATTCCCGTACTACCCGTTCATCGGCTTCTCGTCGATCGAGACCGACATCACGAAGGTTGCGGGCACATACAGTCACGTGGGCTTCGGTGAAGTGCCGTCGCAGAACTTCGCGCCGGCGTCGATCGACGCGAAGGTGACGATCAACGCCGACGGCAGCTGGACCAAGTGCGACACGACCGGCCAGTTCGCCGGCGGCGCGTGCACGCAGCAAGGCACGAACTTCGTGCAGTCGGCGGACGGCAGCGGCGCGTTCCAGTCGAACAACTACGCGAGCCAGCTGAAGCCGACGCTGTCGGCGACGCCGCAGGGCAAGGGCTTCATGATCGTCGGCAAGCTGCGCAACCAGCTCGTGCCGATCCTCGTGCGCACCGGCGTCGCGAACCCGAACCCGACGCCCGACAGCAACGGTGTGCCGGGTCTCACCGCCGACGACGAATCGAGCATCTCGATCCTCGCGCCGCAGACGACGATCGCGGTCGGCTCGCAGAACGGCGAGTACATCGGCGTCGACAGCCAGTTCGACTACCGCACCACCGCGCTGACGAACAACCAGGCGACGCTGCTCGATCCGTTCAACGCGTCGCAGGCCTCACTCGCGACCGCGCTCGATCTCGACTACACGCAGAAGGTGCCGGGCACGGTCACGACGATCCACACGGGTGCAAGCAGCTCGACGCCGACCGGCAAGTTCATCTTCACGGGTGGCGTGTTCGGGTTCCTCGACAACGCCGGATCGACGCCGTATTTCACGATCGGCGCGTTCGTCCAGTAAGCGGAGGGGGAAGCCGTGATGAAGAAAACCCTTCTCCGTGCCGCGGCCGGCGCCGCCGTGCTGGCGCCGCTCGCGGCGCACGCGCAGAGCGCCGGCAGCAACGTCGTCACGCTGGGCTGGTTCCACGTGATGCCGCAGCAGAGCAGCACGCCGATGACGACCAACGTCGCGCCGACGCCGATCAACACGCCGCTGCGGCTGCCGCCGTCGTTCACGTCGCCGGGCACCGGGCTGCACACGAGCGGCGCCGACACCGTCGGCCTGACGGTCAGCCACTTCCTGACCGACCATATCGCGGTGACGTCGGTGGCCGGCGTGCCGCCGGTGTTCAAGGTGTCGGGCCAGGGCACGATCAAGCCACCCGGCCCCGCCGGCGCGCTCGGCACGCAGAACATCGGGCTCGCGTCGGTCAACCCGATCGTGAAGAGCGTGCGGCAATGGAGCCCGGCCGTGCTGCTGCAGTACTACTTCGGGCAGGCGACCGCGAAGTTCCGGCCGTTCCTCGGCCTCGGCGTGTCGTACAACTGGTTCAGCGACCTGCAGCTCAACACGAACTTCATCAAGCAGACGCAGGACAACCTCGGCGCGGTTCTCGCCGCGGGCGCGGGCAAGCCGGGTACGACGTCGGTGGAGGCGAAGGCGTCGTCGTCGTGGCAGCCGGTGTTCAACGCGGGGCTGCAGTACAACATGACGGAGCATTTCGGGTTGATCGCGTCGGTGACGTACATCCCGCTGAAGACGACGTCGACGGTGACGATCAAGGCAGCCGACGGCACGGTGCTCTCGGAGTCGAAATCGGACCTGAAGGCCGACCCGATCATCAGCTACGTCGGGATGACGTACAAGTTCTGAGCGCGGCGACGGACGACGAATGGACGGCCGCGACAAAATCGCAGGCAAAAAAAAGCCCGCCTAAGAGGCGGGCTGAATCCATATCAGAGGAGACATGGAGGAGACAGGTGCAACTATAGCGAATCGGTTTCCGCAATGCAACATTTCCGTAGAGAAAATAAGGATTTTCCCTCGAAGTTCGCCTCTAGACTGGCTTCATTGCATCTGACCCCACCCTGTTTTCCCGGTCGAGCACTTCGCCCAGCGCATCGCGCAGCAGCGCGACCGGCCGCGCCAGCCGGCCCGGCAGTGCGCCGTGCACGATCCACACGTTGATCCGCGTCTCGAGCCCCACCGTTTCCACCACTCTCAGCGCATCGCGATGCGCGCTGCGCGCCAGCGCGTTCGGCGCGGCGATACCGATGCCCGCGCCGCGCGCGACGAGCGACAGCTGCAACTCCGAACCGAATGCCTCGACCGCGACGTCGAACGGCAGCCCGGCCGCACCGAGCATTCGGCTCAGCGCCGAACGCATCCCGCAGCCGTCCTGGCTCAGCACCCACGGAAAACTCGACAGCGTGTCGATCGACAGCGGACCGTCCGGCAGCGGAAAGTCGTGCGCGGCGACGAGCACCGTCGGCTGCGTGCCGAGCAGCGTCGCGACGAACGCGTCGGGCAGCGCCGCACTGGCCGGCACCATCACGGCCGCGACGTCGAGCGCGCCACGCTCGACGCCCTGCATCAACGCGGGCGACCAGCCGGCCGTCACGCGCAGCGTGAGGCGCGGAAATGCGTCACGCAGCCGGTCGATCGGCTGCTCGAGCGCCAGCTCGGACAGGAACGGCGGCACGCCGATGCGCAGCTCGCCCGACGGCTCGCTGTCCGGCGCGCCCGCCGCCATCAGCGCGTCGACCGCGCACAGCACGTTGCGCGCGAGCGCGTAGACGTCGCGCCCGGCGGCGGTCGGCTTCAGCGGCTTGCTTTGCCGTTCAAGCAGCGGCATGCCGAGCAGCGTTTCGAGGTTCTGCACGCGCCGCGTCAAGCCCGGCTGCGTCAGGTGGAGTTTCGCGGCCGCGGCGACCATCGACCCGCTGTCGACCACCGCGACGAATGCCTGGAGATCACGCGTATTCAAAACAAACTCGCATAATCATGTTATTGATATTTCAATTGTCGCATAAACATCGGGCACCTACGATGGGTACTTCTTAGACCCACTCGCCAGGCTTCCGATGAACTGCCCTGCCACCCCTTGCCCCGCCGCCGTTCGCACGCCGGTCAGCACGCCGCCCGCATTGAGCGCGGGCATGACGCTGTTCTTCGCCGCGACGGTCGGCGTGATCGTGATGGACCTGTTCGCCGCACAACCGCTGACGGGCCCGATCAGCGCCGACCTGCACCTGCCGCCCGCCCTGGCCGGCCTCGTCGCGATGCTGCCGCAGCTCGGCTACGCGGCCGGGCTCGTGCTGCTCGTACCGCTCGTCGACCTGCTCGAGAACCGTCGATTGATCGTCACGACGCTGGCCGCGTGCGCGGCCGCGCTCGCGCTGCCGGCGTTCACGCGGTCCGGCACCGTGTTCCTGCTGGCGACGTTCGCGGCCGGCGCTGCGTCGAGCGTGATCCAGATGCTCGTGCCGATGGCCGCGTCGATGGCACCCGAGGCGCAGCGCGGCCGCGCGGTCGGCAACGTGATGAGCGGGCTGATGCTCGGCATCCTGCTGTCGCGGCCGCTCGCGAGCCTGATCGCGGGCTCGGCCGGCTGGCGCGGGTTCTACGTGCTGGCCGCGCTCGCGAACGCCGCAATCGCCGTCGTGCTCGCGCTGCGCCTGCCGTCGCGCACGCCGTCGATCACGGCCGGCTACCGCGCGCTGCTTGCATCGATGGGGCGCCTGCTCGCCGACGAGCCGGTGCTGCGCCGGCATGCGCTGTCGGCCGCGCTCGCGATGGCCGCGTTCAGCGCATTCTGGACCGCGGTCGGGCTGCGGCTCGCGCAGCCGCCGTTCGGCCTCGACCTGCACGGCATTGCGCTGTTCGCGTTCGCCGGTGCGAGCGGTGCGATCGTCACGCCGCTCGCGGGCCGCGCCGGCGACCGCGGCCATGGCCCGGCCGCGCAGCGGATCGCGCACGGCACGATGCTCGTAGCGCTCGTCGTGCTCGGGATCGCGGGCGCCGGCTGGTTCGGCTTCGACGCGCACGCCCATCGCAACCTCGCGCTCGCGCTGCTGGCCGGTGGCGCGGCGCTGCTCGACGCGGGCGTCATCGTCGACCAGACAATCGGCCGCCGCGAGATCAACCTGCTCAACCCGGCCGCGCGTGGCCGCCTGAACGGGCTGTTCGTCGGGCTGTTCTTCATCGGCGGCGCGCTCGGCGCGGTGCTCGCAGGCACCGCGTGGGACTGGGGTGGATGGAGCGCGGTATGCGGCGTGGGGTTCGCGTTCGCCGGCGCGGCCGCCGCCTTCGGGCTCACGGACGGACGCCGGGCCGGCGCAACGGCGTTGACGCGCCCGCGTGCGTAGGCCAAGCGTGACGCAGGCCCGAAAGGCAGAACGCCCCGCCCTCTTGCGAGGGACGGGGCGTTCGGTGCACCGGTGTCAGTGCGAAATCAGTGACGGACCAGCGCCATCATCGCGCCGAAGCCGACGAACAGCCCACCCGTCAGCCGGTTGAAGATCTTCGCCACGCTCTGGCTCTTCAACGTCGCGCCGATGCGCGTGCCGAACGACGCGTAGACGAGATACCAGCTCACCTCGATCACCGCGAACGTGACGACGAGCATGCCGAACTGCGGCAGCGTCGGCTCGGCCGCGTTGATGAACTGCGGCAGCAGCGCGGCCGCGAACAGGATCGCCTTCGGGTTGCTGCCCGCGACCAGGAATCCGTTGCGGAACAGCGTCCCACGCGATGCCGGCGCGGCCTGGCGCGACACGGTTTCGACGTCGGCGGCGGGCTGCTCGCCGTCGACGCGGGCGCGCCACGCCTTCACGCCGAGGTAGATCAGGTAGGCCGCGCCCGCAAAGCGCAGCGTATTGAACATCGCCGGCCATGCTTCGAGCACCGCGCCGAGGCCCGCCGCCGACACCGACAGCATCAGCACCAGCGCGGTGAGACAACCGGCCATCGTCCACGTCGAACGCCGCAGCCCGTGCCGCGCGCCGTGCGTCATCACCAGCAGCATGTTCGGGCCCGGAATCGCCGACACGACGAACACCGTCGCCACGAAAAGCCACCACGTATGCAAGTTCATGCGCGCCTCTGCCTCGATGTAAGGGAAAACGAAACGTCGATTATGCCGGTGCGCCGGCCTGCTGTCGCGCGACGGATCAGCGGCCCGCGCGGCGCAGCGCGACCTCGCCGAGCACCGCGAAATCCTGCTCGCCGCCGCCGTGTGCAAGCGCATCGAGCAGGTTGTCGCGCAGGACGCTCGCCACCGGCAGCGGCACCGACACGGCGTCACCGGCTTCCAGCGCGAGGCGAACGTCCTTCAACCCGAGGCGTGCCTTGAAGCGCGCGGGCTCGTAGCGCCGCTCGGCGATCATGCCGCCGTAGCCTTCGTAGACGGGGCCCGGAAACACGCTGCCGGTAATGACGTCGAGGAAATCGCGCATCGCGACGCCATGCGCGCCGAGCAATGCAGCGGCCTCGCCGAGCGTCTCGATCGCCGACGCGAGCGTGAAGTTCGCGGCGATCTTCGCGACGTTCGCGTGCTGCGGCAGCGACCCGAACCGCCAGGTCTTCTGGCCGATCGCGTCGAACAGCGGCTGCACGCGGTCGATCGCCTCGGCCGGGCCGCCCGCCATGATCGTCAGGCGCGCGGCGGCCGCGACGTCGGGCCGCCCCATCACCGGCGCGGCGACGTAATGGATGCCGCGCGACGCATGCGCGTGCGCGAGCGATTCGGCCAGCGCGACCGACACCGTCGCCATGTTCACGTGGATCAGGCCGCGCGGCGCCTGTGCGAGCAGCGCATCGTCGAAGATCGCGCGCGCCGCGGCGTCGTCGGCCAGCATCGAGAACACCGCGTCGCCACGAAACGCGTCGGCCGGCGTGTCGACGATCTGCGCGCCGACGGCAACGAGCGGCTCGGCGCGCTCGCGCGACCGGTTCCAGACCCGCACCGTGTGCCCGGCCTTCAGCAGGTTCGTTGCGATTGCCTGCCCCATTTCACCCAGCCCGATAAATCCGAGATCCATTTCCCGCTCCTTCGCTCCGTGAAGCGGGGAGTTAAACACAGATGCGCCGCGGCTGCAGGGCGCGCAGCCGGCCATGCGCGGTGCCATACTGCGCGCATGCCGACCGCGACCTTCCGCTTCCACGACGAGCTGAACGCCTTTCTCCCGCGCGCGCAGCGCGACCGCGCGTTCGGGCACGCATGCGCGCGCGACGCGACGCTGAAGCACGCGATCGAGGCGCTCGGCGTCCCGCATACGGAAATCGGCCGGCTGTGCGTGAACGATGCGCCGGCCACGCTCGACCGGCCGCTCGACGAAGGCGATCGGGTTGAAGCCTTTCCGGAACACGCGCAGCCAGCGGCAAACGGGGCCGCCGTGCCGCCGCCGGCGCAATGGCGCTTCGTCGCCGACGCGCATCTCGGCGGCCTCGCGCAACTGCTGCGCCTCGCGGGTTTCGACACCTGCTACGACAACCACTACCGCGACGACGAGCTCGCGGCGCTCGCCGCGCGGGAGGGCCGGATCGTGCTGACCCGCGACCGCGAGCTGCTCAAGCGGCGCGCGGTCGAGCGCGGCTGCTACCTGCACGCACTGCAGCCAGCCGACCAGCTGCGCGAACTGTTCGAGCGGCTCGATCTCGCGCCGCACATGCGACCGTTCCGGCTGTGCCTACGCTGCAATGCGCCGCTGCATCCGCTCGACGCGGCGGCTGCAGCGCCGCGCGTGCCGGCCGGCGTCCGGCAGCGGCACCGGCGCTTCGCCGCGTGCGACGTATGCCGGCGCGTGTTCTGGGAAGGCTCGCACTGGCGACGCATGCGCACGGTGGTCGACGCGATGCGCACGCCGCCGGCAGCGCCGCTGCCCGGCGAACCCGGCGCCTGAAAAAACAAGACCCCGCATGCGTGAACATGCGGGGTCTCGCGACTGGGGCCGGCGATGCCGGCCCCGGTCGAAGCGCTTAGTTGGCTGCGCCTGCGTCGTTCGTGCCGGCTGCCGATGCGGCTGCGGCCTTCGCCTTGCCCTTGGCCGAACCGTGGTGCTTCAGCGTGTGCTTCGGCTTGCTGTGATCCTTCTTCATCGGTGCGGAAGCCGGTGCCATCGCGCCTGCCGGCGCCGATGCCGTCTCCTGTGCGAATGCCGAAACCGATGCGAGTGCGAATGCTGCGGTCATGATCGAAGCGAGCGTCTTCTTCATTGTTCTTCCTTTAGCGGAGAAAAAGTCAAACGTACCGGTAAGTAAGGATGCGAGGCATTCGCATCGGAGCCCCAGGCCACGCGGCCGGCTTTCGCCGTTCCGCCGCGACAAAACCTGACGCACTGGTTCCATAACGCACCGCGTTCGCGGCAAGTTGACACGTTGCGTGCCCCCTCGGGTTTCCCCGGGGGAGCACGCCTATTCCCCTGCCGGCGACCGGTCCGGCGGCGGCTGCGGCGCCGCCGACAACCCGCTCGCGCGCCGTCGGGGCGACGCTTATACTGGCGTCCATCCGTCCCTTTCCCCGGAAACCGGATCGCGGCAGGTCACCAGGCCGCCGCCGTCTCGAGGCGCTCAAATTGCCCGATCACAACCTGGACAAACTGAAGATCGACCGGCGTCCGCTCGCACCGGCGCCCCGCCGGCGCCGGTGGCTCCGCTATGCGGTCGCCGCCGCGGCCGTCATCGTCGCGATCGCCGCCGGCCTCGCGCTGACCGGCCGGCCGGCCGTCGAAACCACTGCCGTCACGTCCGCCTACCCGTACCAGAACGACACGCAGCTCAATGCGACCGGCTACGTCGTGCCGCAGCGCAAGGCCGCGGTCGCGTCGAAGGGCCAGGGGCGCGTCGAATGGCTCGGCGTACTGGAAGGCACGCGCGTGAAGAAGGACGAGATCATCGCGCGCCTCGAAAGCCGCGACGTCGAAGCCTCGCTGGCGCAGGCGCTCGCGCAGGTGAAGGTCGCCCGCGCCAACCTGGGCGTCGAGCAGGCCGAACTGAAGGACGCGGAGATCGCGTTGCGCCGCACCTCGGTGCTCGCGCCAAAGGGCGCCGTGCCGGCCGCGCAGCTCGATACCGACACGGCCCGCGTGAACAAGGCGCGCGCGTCCGTCAACAGTGACCAGGCCGCGATCGCGTCCGCCGAGGCCAACGCGCAGGCCGCGCAGGTCGCGGTCGACCAGACGGTGATCCGCGCCCCGTTCGACGGCATCGTGCTCGCGAAGCACGCGAACGTCGGCGACAACATCACGCCGTTCTCGTCCGCGTCGGACAGCAAGGGCGCCGTCGTGACGATTGCCGACATGGACACGCTCGAGGTCGAGGCCGACGTCGCCGAATCGAACATCGCGAAGATCCGCGCCGAGCAGCCGTGCGAGATCCAGCTCGACGCGCTGCCCGACATGCGCTTCGCGGGCCGCGTGTCGCGCATCGTGCCGACCGTCGATCGCTCGAAAGCCACCGTGCTCGTGAAGGTGCGCTTCGTCGACCGCGACGATCGCGTGCTGCCCGACATGAGCGCGAAGATCGCGTTCCTGTCGAAGCCCGTGTCGGCGCAGGACCGGCGGCCCGTGACGGCCGTGCAGGCGAGCGCGGTCGTGGAGCGCGACGGGCGGCCGGTCGTGTTCGTCGTGACGGACGACGTCGTGCACGCAGTGGCGGTGACGGCCGGCATGCGGATCGGCGAACTCGTCGCGATCCGCGGCGTGAAGCCCGGTGACACGGTCGTCCTCGCGCCGGGCCAGAAGCTCAAGGACGGCGCGAAAGTGACCGTCGCGAAGAAGTAGCGCACGCGTGAACGACGCCCCGCCGCCCCTCGTCGAAATCAGCCACGTCGCGAAGTCGTACCGGCGTGGCAACCAGATCGTGCCGGTGCTGACCGACATCACGCTCGACATCGGCGAAGGCGACTTCGTCGCGCTGATGGGGCCGTCCGGTTCCGGCAAGAGCACGCTGCTGAACCTGGTGGCCGGCATCGACCGGCCCGACAGCGGCGAGCTGCGCGTGGGCGGGCTCGACATCTCGCTGCTCGCGGAGGCGCAACTGGCCGAATGGCGCGCGGCGAACGTCGGCTTCATCTTCCAGTTCTACAACCTGATGCCGGTGCTCACCGCGTTCGAGAACGTCGAGTTGCCGCTGATGCTCACGCACCTGTCACGCCGCGAGCGGCGCGAACGCGTCGAACTCGTGCTCGACATGGTGAATCTCGGCGACCGGACGAGCCATTACCCGTCCGAGCTGTCGGGCGGCCAGCAGCAGCGCGTCGCGATTGCACGCGCGCTGATCACCGATCCCGTGCTGATCGTCGCCGACGAGCCGACCGGCGATCTCGACCGCGCGTCGGCCACCGACGTGCTCGCGATGCTGCAGCGGATGAACGCCGAGCTCGGCAAGACGATCATCATGGTGACCCACGACGCGCACGCGGCCGGCGCCGCGCGCTCGCTCGTGCATCTGGAAAAAGGGGAGCTGATCGATGGGCACGCCGGCTGACCGGCCGCGGGAGCGCGCGCGATGTACGTGCTGAAGCTGATCGCGCGCAACGCGCTGCGGCACCGGCTGCGCACGCTGCTGACCGTGCTCGGGCTGACCATCGCCGTGCTCGCGTTCGGGCTGCTGCACACCGTGGTCGATGCGTGGTACGCGGGCGCGGCCGCCGCATCCAGCGGGCGGCTTGTCACGCGCAATGCGATCTCGCTCGTGTTTCCGCTGCCCGTGAGCGACGAGAACCGGATTCGCGGCGTCGAAGGCGTGACGGCCGTGGTCCGCTCGAACTGGTTCGGCGGCATCTACCGCGACCCGAAGAACTTCTTCGCGAGCTTCGCGGTATCGGACAACTATCTCGACCTGTACCCGGAATTCATCGTCCCGGACCCGCAGCGCGCCGACTACAACCGCGACCGGCGCGGCTGCCTGGTCGGGCGCCAGCTCGCGACGCAGTTCGGCTTCAAGATCGGCGACGTGATCCCGCTGAAGGGCACGATCTATCCGGGCACCTGGGATTTCGTCGTGCGCGGGATCTTCGACGGCCGCGACGACTCGACGATCACGCGCCAGTTGGTGTTCCACTGGGACTACCTGAACGAGACGGTGCGCCAGCGCACGCCGAAACAGGCCGACCAGGTCGGCGTCTTCGTGCTCGGCGTCGCGAACCCCGACGACGGCGCGTCGATCGCGCGCAACGTCGACGCGGTGTTCAAGAACTCGCTCGCCGAGACGCTGACCGAAACCGAGCAGGCGTTCCAGCTCGGCTTCGTCGCGATGTCGAACCAGATCATCGCGGCGATCCGCGTCGTGTCGTACGTCGTGATCCTGATCATCATGGCCGTGATGGCCAACGCGATGGCGATGAGCGCGCGCGAACGCACGGCCGAATACGCGACGCTGAAGGCGCTCGGCTTCGGCCCGGGCTTCCTCGCGCTGATCGTGTTCGGCGAATCGGTCGTGATCGCGGTGGCCGGCGGCGGGCTCGGGATCCTCGCGACGCCGCCCGCCGCGAGCCTGTTCAAGCAGGCGGCCGGCGGCATCTTCCCGGTGTTCAAGGTGTCGGCCGAGACGGTCATGCTGCAGGCCGCGTGCTCGGTCGCGGTCGGCTTCGCGGCGGCGCTTGTGCCGGCGTGGCAGGCGGCGCGCGTGCGCGTCGTCGAAGGCCTGCGGGCGATCGGGTAGAAGCATGGCGATCCCGCTCAACTACATCGCGCGCAACCTGTGGACCAGGCGGCTCACCACCGCGCTGACCGCCGGCGGGATGGCGCTCGTGATCTTCGTGTTCGCGACGGTGCAGATGCTCGACGCGGGGCTCACGAAGACGCTCGTGTCGACCGGCGAACCCGACAACGCGGTGGTGATCCGCAAGGGCGCCGAAACCGAGATCCAGAGTTCGATCGACCACCAGCAGGCCAACGCGCTCGAGATGCACCCGGCCGTCGCGCTCGGCCCCGACGGCCGGCCGCTCGTATCGAAGGAGGCGGTCGTGCTGATTTCGCTGGTCAAGACGTCGTCCGGCAAGCCGTCGAACGTCGTGATCCGCGGCGTGTCGCCGGCCGGCCTCGCGCTGCGCCCGCACGTGAAGCTCGTCGCCGGCCGCATGTTCACGCCCGGCTCGTCGGAGATCATCGTCGGCAGCGCGATCGCGAAGGGGTTCAGCGGCACGCAGCTCGGCGACAGCCTGCATTTCGCGCAGCGCGACTGGACCATCGTCGGCATCTTCGACGCGGGCGGCAGCGGCTTCGACTCGGAGATCTGGGGCGACGTCGACCAGCTGATGCAGTCGTTCCGGCGCACCAGCTACTCGTCGATGGTGCTGCGCATCCCGGGCGCCGACGGCTTCGCGCGCTTCAAGGCCGACATCGACGTCGACCCGCGCCTCACCGACGAGGCGAAGCGCGAGCAGACCTTCTACGGCGACCAGTCGAAGGCGCTGTCGACGTTCATCAACATCCTCGGCATCACGCTGTCGACGATCTTCTCGATCGCCGCGATGATCGGCGCGATGATCACGATGTACGCGTCGGTCGCGAACCGCGTCGCCGAGATCGGCACGCTGCGCGCGCTCGGCTTCAAGCGCATGAGCGTGCTCGCCGCGTTCCTGCTCGAAGCGCTGCTGCTCGGCTTCGTCGGCGGCGTCGCAGGGCTCGCGTGCGCGTCGCTGATGCAGTTCGCGTCGTTCTCGACGACCAACTTTCAAACCTTCGCCGACCTGTCGTTCCGCTTCGTGCTGACGCCCGCGATCGTCGTGAAGACGCTGCTGTTCTCGCTCGTGATGGGGCTCGTCGGCGGGTTCCTGCCGGCCCTGCGCGCCGCGCGGCTGAAGATCGTCGACGCGCTGCGCGCGCAGTGACGCGCGGCCCCGCCGCTCAGCGCGCGCGCGGCACCCACGCGCCGTGGAACCCGGCCGGCACCCGGCGCGGCAGGTGCACGGTCGCGACCGGCCCGCCGTCGATCGCACGCGCATCGAGGATCACGACGTCGCTCGTATCCGTCGCCGCGCGGTAGACCATCACCAGCAGCCAGCCGTCGTCCTCGTCGACGCCGCCCGGGCGCGGCACGAACACCGGCTCGCCGTTCTGGTCGCCGGCCGGCACCGCGTAGCGCGTCGTCGTGCCGCGCGCGTGGTCGAAGCGCATCACGCCGCGCATTTCCGCGTTGTTAGGCTGCTCGACCGCATACAGGTAACGATAGGGGCGCCCCGTGCGGCTTTCGTTGATGCGCGGCAACTCGATGCCGCCGTCGGCGAGCGGCCCTTCGTCGATCAGCCCGTTCGCCGTATCGATCACGTAGCGCCACAGCTCGCCGACTGGGTTGTCGGCGAAGCGGCCCGTACCCGCATCGAGCCGCAGGAACGACGGATAGCGCACCGCATCGAGCACGATGCACGATTCGTCGCAATCGTATGCATTCACGACGTGCTGGATGAAGCACGGCTCGACGCCGAACCAGCGCACGGCGCCGCCGTGGCGCGGGATCACGCCGATGCGCGCGGGCCGGTCGTCGTGCCAGCGCAGCGGCATCCGGTGGCCCTGCTTCAGCAGCGAGAAGTCGTAGCCGACGCTCAGGTCGAGCAGCAGGCTGCGGGTTTCCGTGATCGCGAGGTCGTGCATCATCGACGGCGCGCTCAGGTCGATCTCGATATCGACGCGCTGCACGCCCTGCGCGTCGGCAACGCCGTAGCGCAGCCACGGTGCGCGCCAGTCCGCGCGAAACGCGATCAGCTCGCCGGTCACCGGATCGACCTTCGGATGCGCGGTCATCCCGCCGCCGAGGCTTGCGTGCCGCGCCGGCACGCCGAGCGAATCGAGCGCGGCCGTAATCGCGAGCGGCGCGCCGCCCTCCGCCAGCGCAAGCAATTCGCCGGCGTGCTGCAGCACGCTCACGTTCGGATTGGTGTCGGGCAACCGCGGCGCCTGCGCGGGCGCATGCACGGCGGCCCAGCGCTGCGTGCGCGCCCAGCGGTTCCGGTAGCCGGCCGCACGGCCGCGTTCGAACGCGATCGCATGCAGCATCGCGGCTTCCGGCCACCACGACAGCACGTCGTTCCCTTCGAAGCGGCCGCCCGGTGGGTTCGGGCCGTTGCGCAGCAGCGTGCCGTCGAGTTCCCGCGGGATAGCGCCGGTCACGCGCAGGTCGACGAGATCGACTTCGTCGGCAACCGGCGCGATCGCGCCGCGGTTCAGATCGAATGCGGTCATGGCGTCGGATGCTCCTTTCAGCAGTCTTCGGTGGACGGCGGCAGCTCGCCGCGCGCCAGCGCGAGCGCATGGTCGCGCACGTCGTCGGGCCAGCCGGCGATCAGCTCGGCGAGCCGCGCCGGGTCGTTCGCATACAGCGCCCGCGCGGCCTCCTCGAACCCGGGCAGGTCGCCCGCCATCGCCGACATGAAGTGGTAGGCGCGCGCCTGCGCGTCGCGTTGCCGGTCGGCTTGCGCGTACGTGCGTCGCGCGTCCTCGACGAGCTTGCGCAACGCGACCGACGCGCCGCCGGGCTGCGTGGCCAGCCATTCCCAGTGACGCGGCAACAGCGTGACCTCGCGCGACACGACGCCGAGCTTCGGCCGGCCGCGGCCACGCTGTTCACCCGCGCCGGCCGGCTCGCCGGCGGCACCCGCGGCGTCGCCCGACGGCGGCGCGTAGCGCGCGCGGATTTCGTCCGCCGTGCCGCGCAGGTCGAGATCGATCGAGCGGCCCGTCGCATCGTCGAAGATCAGGATCGTGCCGGGCATCGCATCGCCGGCAGCCTGCCGGACCGCGAGCGCGACCGTCGCGAGCGGGCCCGACGCGAGCCGGCGATGGCCGTCGAAGGCCGTGTAGGAAGGAAGAAGTGTGGTGGTGGTCATCGTGGGCGCCCGCGGGCTGGAATCGGAATATCGCCATTTTTATCCGGGTATAAATTGGATGTCAATATTATCCGGGTAAAAAAATAGCGGCAGCGCGTTCCATCCCTTCGGGCGATCACGACGCCAATCAGATCGCGCGGGCCGGAATCGCGATGTCGCGTGCGCTTGCCAGCGCATCGTCGACCGATACATGCCCTTCGAACGCCGACGACGCCGGCAGCGGCAGGTTTTCCTCGATCGCCTGCGCGAAGTGCACGCCGGCATCGTCGGCGAGCCGCGCACGCAGTGCGGCGATGCGCGGGAATGCCCCGGGCTCGAACACCGCGTGATAGTCGGCCCAGCGCGCGATCCCGGCGAAGTACGCGTCGGCCAGCGTGCGCCGTGCGCCCAGCAGCCACGGGCCGTCTCCGCGCGCGAGCATCGCCTCGAGCTGCCGGTGCGCCTTCAGCACCTTGCCGCGGCCGTACGCCTGCAACGCCGCTTTCTCGGCGCCTTCGGTGTCGTGTTCGTACACATACCAGAGCGCGCCAAACGCGTTGAAGAACGTCGTGTTCAGCCACGCCAGCATCCGGTTCAGCCGGTCGAATTCCGCGCTGCCCTGGCGGAACGCGAGGCCGCTGTCGAGCGCCTGCGCGCCGATGTGGCCGAGGATCGCGAGGCTTTCGGTCAGCACGTCACCGTTTGCGGTCACGAACGCCGGTGTCTCGGCGACGGGGTTCAGTGCGAGGAACGCGTCGCGCGTCACGATGCCCGGCATCGTGACGCGCGACAGCCGGTACGGGCGGCCGATCCATTCGAGCGCAACGATCGAGCCGAACGAGCAGCCGGCGGGAACGCCGTAGAGAAGGATGGGAGACATGGGAGATTCCGCAGAAGTTGAACGAGCAGTCATGCTCCCATGGCGAACGATGGCGCAGTAGCCACTAAAATTGAAACCCGTCGTTTCTCTTTGTGGACGCTGGAAGTGAATCTGAACGATCTCTACCTGTTCGTGCAGGCGGTCGACGCCGGCAGCATGTCGGCCGCCGCGCGCCGGCTCGACCTGCCGAAATCGACGGTCAGCAAACGCGTTGCCGAGCTCGAGCGCACGCTCGGCGCGCGGCTCGTGCATCGCACGTCGCGCAGCTTCCGGCTCACGCCGGTCGGCACCGAGTTCTTCGAACATGCACGCGCGGCCGTGATCGAGGCCGAAAGCGCACGCGACGCGGTGCTGCGACAAGCCGCCGAGCCGACCGGCGTCGTGCGGATCACGAGCTCGGTGCCGGTCGCGCAGCACATCCTCGCGCCGTGCCTGCCTGCGCTGGCGATCGCGCACCCGAAACTGCTGCTGCAGATTCACGCGAGCGACCGCCTCGTCGACATCGCGCAGGAAGGCTTCGACATCGCGGTGCGCAGCCATTTCACGCCGCTGCCCGACTCCGCGCTCGTGCAACGGCCGCTCGCGGCATCGCCGATCGTCGCCGTGGCGTCACCGGCCTATCTCGCGCGTGCCGGCACACCGGACGCGCCCGCCGATCTCGCGCAGCACGACGGGTTGCACCCGGGCCAGCAGCCGTGGCGGCTCCAACGCGGCGGGGACACCGTCGACGTGACGCCGCGCCTGCGCCTGCAGGCCGACGAATCGACACTGCTGCTGCAGGCGGCGACGGCCGGCCTCGGCATCGCGTGCCTGCCCGACTGGATCGCCGGCGCCGCGCTCGCGTCCGGTGCGCTCGTGCGCGTGTTGCCCGGCTGGCGCGCCGGCACCGTCACGACGACGCTGCTGATGCCGCACCGGCGTGGCCAGTTGCCCGGCGTGCGCGCCGCCGTCGAGTTTCTCGCGCAGCACGTGGCGCGCCATCACGGCACCGCCTCGGACGACGCACGCGTCTGAGCGGTCGCCCGATCAATCGATTCAAATCGTGAATCGATCAAGTCAGCAATTGGCATGAAAGCGCACATTTCGACATGACAGAATGACCCGGACGCCCTGCCCGCCCGCATCGGCGTCCGGCCTCCGGCCGGCGTTACCCACACGAATGGCGCGCACCGACGCGCCTGCCGCACGACGGCACCTTCCGCCCTTCGGAGGAGACAGTCATGAATCCGCTTCAAGCGCTGTCGGCGTCCGCGTCGGCAACGGCCCGACGCACGCGCGTGCGCTGGCTGGTGCTGGCCGTCCTGTTCGCGGTCACGACGATCAACTACGCGGATCGCGCGGCGATCGCGATCGCGGGCCCGAGCCTCGCCCGCGCGCTGCACCTGAGCCACGTGCAGATCGGTTTCATCTTCTCCGCGTTCGGCTGGTCGTACGTGGTCGCGCAATTGCCCGGCGGCTGGCTGCTCGACCGCTACGGGTCGCGCATCGTCTATGCGTTCAGCATCTTCTTCTGGTCGCTGTTCACGCTGCTGCAGGGCTCGATCGGCTTCTTCGGCGGCGCGGCCGCGTTCGCGCTGCTGTTCGGGCTGCGCTTTCTCGTCGGCGCGGCCGAGGCGCCTTCGTTTCCGGCCAACAGCCGGATCGTGTCCGCATGGTTCCCGGCCGCCGAACGCGGCACCGCGTCGGCCATCTTCAATGCCGCGCAGTACGCGGCGACTGTCGTGTTCGCGCCGCTGATGGGCTGGCTCGTGCACGCGTTCGGCTGGCAGTCGGTGTTCGCGGTGATGGGCGTGCTCGGCTTCGCGTTCGTCCTGGTATGGAACCGCACGATGTACGACCCGAAGGACCACCCGAACATCAACCGCGCGGAACTCGACTACCTCGCCGAAGGCGGCGCGCTCGTCAACATCGATCAAGCGACGGGCGGGCGCGACGGCGGCCCGTCGATGCGCCACGTGAAGGCACTGCTGAAGAGCCGGATGCTGATCGGCGTGTACGTCGCGCAGTACTGCATCAACGCGCTCACCTATTTCTTCATCACCTGGTTTCCCGTCTATCTCGTGCAGGCGCGCGGGATGTCGATCCTCAACGCGGGGCTCGTCGCGTCGATCCCGGCCGTGTGCGGGTTCCTCGGCGGGATTCTCGGCGGCGTCGTGTCCGACGGGCTGCTCAAGCAGGGCCGCTCGCTGTCGGTCGCGCGCAAGGTGCCGATCGTGTTCGGCATGCTGCTGTCGATGTCGATGATCGTCTGCAACTACACCGATTCGCACGTGCTTGTCGTGCTGTTCATGGCGCTGTCGTTCTTCGGCAAGGGACTCGGCGCGCTCGGCTGGGCCGTCAACGCCGACACCGCGCCGCGCCAGATCGCGGGCTTGAGCGGCGCGCTGCTCAACACGTGCGGCAACCTCTCCAGCATCACGACGCCGATCGCGATCGGCTATATCGTCGACCGCAGCGGCTCGTTCAACGGCGCGCTGGTCTACGTCGTCGCGCACGCGCTCGTCGCCGTGATCTGCTACCTGTTCGTCGTCGGCGAGATCCGCCGCGTCGAGCTTCAATGAACGGCACGGGCCGCGACGGCGCAGCCGGCGGCCCGCGCACCACCGGAACCAGGAGCGAACCGATGTCCGAATCCCGCCGTGCCGGCACCCCGCACGTCACGCGCATGCAGGTGATTCCCGTCGCCGGCCGCGACAGCATGCTGCTCAACCTGTGCGGCGCGCACGCACCGTACTTCACGCGCAACCTCGTGATCCTCGACGACAGCAGCGGACGCACGGGCGTCGGCGAAGTGCCGGGCGGCGAAGGCATCCGTCATGCGCTCGAGCGCATGACGGATCTCGTGGTCGGCCAGTCGATCGGACGCTACCAGGCGACGCTCAACACGGTGCGCGCGGCGCTGTCCGGCGCGGGCCCGGGCGCGGGCCGCACGATCCGGCACGAGGTGACGTCGGCCGGTGAAGCAGCGGTGCTGCGCCAGCCACATGAGATCAACCTGCGGCTCGACAACGTGATCACCGCGATCGAGGCGGCGCTGCTCGACCTGCTCGGCCAGCACCTCGACGTGCCGGTCGCCGCGCTGCTCGGCGAAGGCCAGCAGCGCGACGCGGTGCCGATGCTCGCTTATCTGTTCTATATCGGCGATCGCGGCCGCACCGACCTGCCGTATCGTGACGAAGCGCAGGCGCATACCCCGTGGTTCCGGCTACGCAACGAGGAAGCGCTCACGCCGGCCGCGATCGCGCGGCAGGCCGAAGCCGCGGTCGATCGCTACGGCTTCGCCGATTTCAAGCTGAAGGGCGGCGTGATGGCCGGCGCCGACGAGATGGAAGCGATCGCCGCGATCAAGGCACGTTTCCCGGACGCGCGCGCGACGCTCGACCCGAACGGCGCGTGGTCGCTCGACGAGGCCGTCGCGCTGTGCCGCGGGCAGGGCCACCTGCTCGCCTATGCGGAGGATCCGTGCGGGCCGGAAGGCGGCTATTCGGGCCGCGAGGTGATGGCCGAATTCCGTCGCGCGACGGGGATCCCGACCGCGACCAACATGATCGCGACCGACTGGCGGCAGATGGATCACGCGGTACGGCTGCAGGCGGTCGACATCCCGCTCGCCGATCCGCATTTCTGGACAATGCAGGGGTCGGTGCGGCTCGCGCAGCTGTGCCGCGACTGGGGGCTCACGTGGGGCTCGCACTCGAACAACCACTTCGACGTGTCGCTCGCGATGTTCACGCATGCGGCAGCGGCCGCGCCCGGCACGATCACCGCGATCGACACGCACTGGATCTGGCAGGAAGGCGACGCGCGGCTCACGCGCGAGCCGCTCGCGATCGTTGGCGGCCAGGTCGCCGTGCCGGAGCGGCCGGGGCTCGGGATCGAGCTCGACATGGCGCAGGTCGAGGCCGCACATGCGCTGTACAAGGAGGTGGGCGGTACCGCACGTGATGACGCGGTCGCGATGCGCTACCTCGTGCCGGGGTGGACGTACGATCCGAAGCGGCCGAGTTTCGGGCGGGGGTGAGGGTGGTACTACCGCGCGGCAAAGCGCGCGCCGGCCGCCCCGGCACGCGATCGCGACGCGAGTAGGAACGGGCCGCGTCGAAGGCAATACTCGATGCGAGCGCGTTACGCACGGCATGCTGGAAAATAAAAAGGCTCGATCTTGCGATCGAGCCCTTCGGATCTATTGGTGGAGCGGAGGAGGATCGAACTCCCGACCTTCGCATTGCGAACGCGACGCTCTCCCAGCTGAGCTACCGCCCCAACAGTCAACCATCATACACACGCATTTCCGCGCTTGGCAATAGGGGTTGAATCGCCCCTGAAACCTTACTTTGACGGCGCGCCAGCCAGCACCCATTCGACCACCGAACGCACGTCGGCGTCGCTCATGCGGGGGTGCGCGGGCATCGGAATGGCGCCCCAGACGCCCGAACCGCCCTCCTTCACCTTCTTCGACAGCTTCGCCACGGCCTGCGGATCGGCCTTGTAGCGGGCGGCGATATCCTTGAACGACGGGCCGACGAGCTTGCGGTCGACCGCGTGGCAGCCCATGCACGCGTTGCCGCGCGCGACCTTCAGGCCGTCGCCGACATCCGCGTGCGCGGCGCCCAGCGTACCCACCACGAGCGCCGCGGCCGCGACGCCCTGCACCATCCACTGTTTCATCTGCTTCATCTGCATGCTCTTCATTGCGACGGGGCCTTCGGGTTACCCGGATGCACGCTCGACGAATTCGAGATCGGCGCGGGCGACTGCAACGGCGTGGATTGCACCGACGCGTCGGGCACGGCGCCCACCGTCGCGGTATCCGCCGGCGCGGCGGCAGCCTGCGCGCCGGATGCGCCACTCGCGGGCGATGCGTTCTGCAGTGCCTGCGCGTCCTGCGGCTGGATGTACTGGAACACCTTCACGACCTTCTCCACGCCCGGCACCTGGCTGGCCGCTTCCGCGCCGCGATTGCCCTCGTCGACCGTCACGAGCCCCATCAGGTAAAGGTTGCCGCGTTCGCTGACGACCTTGTAGTAGTTCGCCGAGATGCCCTTCGTCGCGATCAGCTCGGACTTCACGCGCCCTTCGAGATACGAGTCGTTCGCGCGCGACGACAGCGACGACGCCGGCTCGACCGACAGCTCGTTGACGATGCCGTTCACGTTGTTGATGGCGCGCACGATTTCCTCGGCGCGCTGCTTCGACGCATCGTTCGGCACTTCGCCCGTCAGCAGCACGCGGCGGTTGAACACCGTCACGTTCACGTGCGACTGGTCGGGCAGCCCGCTGTTGATCTGCGAGAGCGCCTTGACCTGGATCTCGCGATCCTCCGTCTGCGCGCCGAGCGTACGACGATCGGTCGCGATCAGCGCGCCGCCGCCGGCCGCTGCGCCCACGACCCCGAGCACACAACCCTGCAGCGACACGGCGAGGCCCGCCGTCAGCGCAGCCAGCAGCGTGGTTCTGACGAGCGTCTGTTTGACGCGGCTTTGATTCATCGACGGCTCTCCTTCGTTCAATCCTCACCCAGCAGCATCGCGTCGATGCCGTCGCACAGGCAGTGGATGGTCAGCAGATGGACTTCGTGGATGCGCGCCGCGCGAACGGCGGGCACGCTGATCGGAATATCGGTATCACGCAGCGCAGCCGCGACCGCATGGCCGTCGCCGCCCGTCAGCGCGACGACGGTCATCTCGCGCTCGTGCGCTTCGTCGATCGCCGCCAGCACGCGCGGCGACGCGCCGGCCGGATCGAGCACCAGCAGGATGTCGCCGGTCTGGCCGAGCACGCGCACCTGCTGCGCGAACAGTTGCTCGGCGGACACCGCGCCCGCGAGGCCGCCCTGCGACGCGTCGGTGGCCAGCGCGATCGCGGGCAGGCCCGGGCGCTCGCGCTCGAAGCCGCCGACGAGCGACACGGCGAGGTAGTGCGCGGCGGCGGCCGACGGGCCGTCACCGCAGGCGACGATCTTGTTGCCGTTCGCCAGCGCGGCGAACATCGCATCGACCGCGGCTGCGATCGGCAGCGACAGCGCGTCGGCCGCTTCGGCGTGAAGCGCGGCACTGTCGCGGAAATGTTGCTGAATACGTTCGACTGACATCGATTCCTGGTGAACTGGGCGCGTGGCACGCATCGCGCGACATCGTGGGTGCGGCGAGTTTACCGTACTCCGGCGCCCTCTCCGGGGGTCCGGCAAGAACTCTTTACATCTCGTCACAGCTCGCCGCTACGCATCGTCGGCACGAAATGCATCGCGCAGCCACGCGAGCCGGCCGGCCTCGAACGCGACGACGTCGAAGCGGCACGCGGCGCCGGCGCCGTGCCGCGCCCAGAACTGGAGCGCGGCCGCGACCAGACGCCGCCGCTTGCGCCAGCCGACGCTCGCGGCCGCGCCGCCATGCCGGATGCTGCGCCGCGCGCGCACCTCGACGAACACGAGCATGCCGTCGGGCTCGCGCATCACGAGATCGAGCTCGCCGCCGCGCATCGTCACATTCGCCGCGACGAAGACGAGGCCACGGCGTTCGAGAAACTGCCGCGCGCGCTGCTCGAATGCCGCGCCGACCGGTTTGGATCGTGCCGCACCGGAAAAGTTGTCGCCCGCGCGCGGCAAACCGCGCCCGTCATCCGGCCGCGCCGCCTCCGCGTGGCACAATGCCGTCCTTGTTCCGCCTGCGCCGCGATTGCGCGCATTGCCTGCCATGACTGCCCTCCTCGAACTCGCGCATACGCAGCACTACCCGAGCGCCGCGCTCTACGTGGTCGCCACGCCGATCGGCAACACCGCCGACATCACGCTGCGCGCACTGCACGTGCTCGGCCTCGCCGATCGCATCGCGGCCGAAGACACCCGCAACACGGGCCAGCTGCTCGCCCGCTACGGGATCTCGAAGCCGCTCGTCGCCGTGCACGAGCACAACGAACGCGAAGCTGCGCAACGCGTGGTCGAACTGCTGCGCGCCGGCGAACGCGTGGCCTACGTGTCGGACGCCGGCACGCCCGGCATCTCGGACCCCGGCGCGCGGCTCGTCGACGCGGTGCGCGCCGCCGGCTTCGCGGTGATCCCGCTGCCGGGCGCGAGCGCGGCGGTGACCGCGCTGAGCGTGGCCGGCGACTGGGCCGGCGCGTTCACGTTCGCGGGCTTCCTGCCGCCGAAGGCCAAGCAGCGCGCGACCGCGCTGCAGGCGCTGGTATCGCACCCGTATGCACTGGTGTTCTACGAAGCGCCCCACCGGATCGCCGAAACCGTCGCCGCGCTTGCCGATGTGTTCGGCCCCGCGCGCCGGCTGCTGATCGCGCGCGAACTCACCAAGCTACACGAGCAGTTGTTCCAGGGCACCCTGGCCGAAGGACAGACCTGGCTCGCCGGCGATGCGAACCGGCAGCGCGGCGAGTTCGTGCTGGTCGTCGAAGGCGCGCCGGCGACGAGCGGCGAAGCCGACGTCACCGCGCACGACGCGCTGCTCAAGCTGCTGCTGGAAGAGGTGCCGGTGAAGAGCGCGGCCAAGCTCGCGGCCGCGCTGACGGGCGCGTCGCGCAACACACTGTATGCGCGAGCGCTTGCGCTGAAGGATGAGCGCTGACGCGCGAGCCGGCCGGCACCGGAAAACCGGCGCCGGCATCGCGCGTCGCTGGAAAGACAAAGGGCTGCCCGAGGGCAGCCCTTTTGCATGAGCGGACGGATCCGCCGCGTTACTTCGTCGAGACCGACGCGAGCATCTCGTCGCGTGCCTCGCGCGCTTCCTGCGGCGACAGCCCTTCGATCTTCACGCGGCCCGTGCCGGCGTGCACGAGGCCGATCAACTTGGCGGCCGCATACGACAGGTCGAGCACGCGGCCGCGCTTGAACGGCCCGCGATCGTTGACCTTCACGACGACCCATTTGCCGGTCGACGCGTTCGTCACCTTGATGTACGACGACAGCGGCAGCGTGCGGTGCGCGGCAGTGAGCGCGTTCATGTTGAAACGCTCGCCGTTCGCGGTGCGGCGACCGTGGAAATCCCGCCCGTACCAGGAGGCGCGCCCCGTCTGGCGGAAGTCGGACACATCCTTGCCGTCGATCGGCTCGGCGTCGGCCAGCGACGGCTTCTTCGCGTCCTTGCTGTCGGCAGCCGGCATCGATGCCAGCGCGGAATCGAAATTCAGTTGCTGCTTGTCGTTGTCCGCCTTGGCGGCAGCGGCCGTCTTGTCGACCGCGTTCTTCTGGTTCGCGCTACCGGTGGTCTGGCTGGGTGGCACCGCACAGCCCGTCAACGCAAAAAATAATGCAATGGTCCCGAATCGACTCGGAAATCGTACGTTCATCGACGTGTCGCCTTCTGGTTCGGGCCGCTCCTTCACGACGCTGCTTCACAGCGCACATACGCGGCCCGGACGGCAAATGCGTGCACGCCCCGCTCGGATACGAGCAGGCGGCTAGCATGGGCGCGGCTTTCGTCTATGCCGCAACCGTCCTGATTAGCTTTCACGTCTGGCGCAACCTGTCCCCAACAGCCTGACCAGACCCCACATGCCGCCATCGAACATGGCTTCACGTTCGCGCGCGTCGCTACGACCAACGCACAGGAACGGCGGCACAGGCCTCATCCGGCGGCGCGGCAGCAGGGCCGCAGGCGGGCGCGCAGCACCCGGCCGGACAAGACGTGAGCACCGAATGCTCGGTGCTGGATACACCGCCGGACTCCCCGGCGGCTGATGCTTGACGGTGATTTCGACGCCCCTTTTTAACGGGGCCGAAACACCAGCGAATTGCGTGAAATTCACGCGCAATGGGGCGCATTATACATAAATCAAAACGCCATCTCGAAAAGCGGCCCGGCCGGACCATTGATTCTCTCTATGGCGGTAACAATCGACATGCTCCGGGATTGCCCGGAGACACGCGTCGCGCGATGCACCACGCGGGCGGCAGGCAGCACGCGCGACCGGTACAATCGCTCCTTTTAGCCGCCGGTGCCTCCATGAAAGTCACGCTCATTCCGGTCACGCCGTTCCAGCAGAACTGCTCGCTGCTCGTCTGCGAGAAGACGGGCCGCGCCGCCGTCGTCGATCCGGGCGGCGACCTCGACCGGATCGAACAGGAAGTCGCGCGACAGAACGTGCAGGTCGAGAAGGTGCTGCTCACGCACGGGCACATCGATCACTGCGCGGGCGCGAAGACGCTCGCGACGCATTACGGCGTACCGATCGAGGGGCCGCAGGAAGAAGAGCGCTTCTGGATCGAGAAGCTGCCGATGCAAAGCGAACGCTTCGGCTTTCCGGCCGCCGACACCTTCGAGCCCGACCGCTGGCTGAACGACGGCGACACCGTGCGGTTCGGCGACGAGACGCTCGAGGTCTATCACTGCCCCGGCCACACGCCCGGCCATGTCGTGTTCTTCAGCCGCGCGCATCGCGTCGCCATCGTCGGCGATGTGCTGTTCGCCGGCTCGATCGGCCGTACCGATTTCCCGCGCGGCAATCACGAGGATCTCGTCCGCTCGATCAAGGAGAAGCTGTGGCCGCTCGGCGACGACGTGACGTTCGTGCCGGGCCACGGCCCGGTGTCGACGTTCGGCGACGAGCGCCGCACGAACCCGTTCGTGTCCGACAAGGTGTTCGGATGAACCAGACCGCCATCCAGGAAATCTACGTCAGCACCGATGTCGAGGCCGACGGCCCGATTCCCGGCCCGCACTCGATGCTGAGCTTCGCGTCGGCCGCCTACACCGAGGACAAGCAGCTGATCGCGACGTTCTCGGCCAACCTCGAAACGCTGCCGGGCGCGCAAGCGCACCCGGTGCAGGAAGCGTGGTGGAAGACCGAGCCCGAAGCATGGGCCGCGTGCCGGAAGGATTTGCAAGCGCCCGACGCAGCGCTGGTCGCGTACGTCGACTGGGTCGAGGCGCTGCCCGGCAAGCCGGTGTTCGTCGCGATGCCGGCCGGCTTCGATTTCACGTTCATGTTCTGGTACATGATGCGCTTCGCCGGGCGCTGCCCGTTCTCGTGGTCGGCGCTCGATATCAAGACGCTCGCGTTCGCGATGACGGGCCTGCCGTACCGCAAGGCGATCAAGCCGCGTTTTCCGAAGCACTGGTTCGACGACCATCCGCACACGCACGTCGCGCTCGACGACGCGATCGAGCAAGGCGCGCTGTTCTGCAACATGCTGGCCGACCTGCGCCGCCAGCAGGCCGCGATCGCGGGCCTCGCGGTATCGGACACCGATCGATCGGAAAACGCAGGGGCGGGACAAAACCCCACTGATCCGCGAGCAAATTAGCGAATCTTGCTCAACAACGCGACGCCTGATTGCCTTTCCTTTCCCGGCCCTCTAACATTCAGCGTGTTGTAGTTGCCGCATGGAGGCGCAGGTGACGCTCGATTCCTTTTCGCAAAAAATCCTTCGCCTGTTGCAGCTCGACGCGCGCCGTTCGGTCCAGGAAATCTCGGACCAGGTCGGCCTGTCGAGCACGCCGTGCTGGCGCCGCATCAAGGACATGGAACAGTCGGGCGTGATCCAGCGCTACACGGCGCTGCTCGATCGCGAGAAGCTCGGCCTGCACGTCTGCGCGCTCGCGCACGTGCACCTGACCCGCCACAACGAAGGCGGCGTCGAGCAGTTCGAGCGCGAGATCGCGACCTGCCCGGAAGTCACCGAGTGCTACAGCACGACCGGCGAAGCCGATTACATCCTCAAGATCGTCGCGCCGGACATCAAGGCCTACGACGTGTTCCTGCACGAACGCATCTTCAAGATCCCTGCCGTGTCGCAGGTGCGCACGAGCGTCGTGCTACGCGAAATCAAGTTCGACACGCAACTGCCGCTGTAACGCACCGGCACGCGCTGGCGGCCGAACGTCGCGCGTGCCCGCGGCAGGTCACGCCTGCGCGGACATCGTGCGCGTGAAGCCGATCCGGCGCGCGCCGAACTCGCGCTTCAACGCATCGGCGTCGAGCCGGCCGGCCAGCGCCGCGTCGGTGTCGTGCGGATCGCAGGCAAGCGTCACGTCGATCTCGAGCCCCGTACTCAGGTAATGCAGGTTGATTGCCGCCGCACGCAACCCGCGCTGCGCGAGCGCCGCCTCGAGCCGTGCCGCGATCTCGCCGCGCGGCGGCAGCGCGAGCGCGGGACGGCGCGCCGCGTCGTTCTCCGGGTCGACGTGGATCAGCGCATCGAGCACGCGCGAGTCGGTCAGCACGCGCGCACGCGCGGTCTCGGCGATGTAGTGCCCTTCGGAGACGGAGATTTTCGGATCGACCAGGATGTGCGCGTCGACGAGCGCGGCATCGCCCATCTTGCGCGTGCGCAGGTCGTGCACGTCGCGCACGCCGGGCGTCGCCGCGAGCAGCGCGCGGATCTCGGCCGTATCGGTCGTATCGAGCGCACGGTCGGAGAGGTCCTGCAACGCGTCATAGCCGAACGTCCAGCCCATGCGCGCGACCATGAAGCCGACGATCGCCGCCGCGATCGGGTCGAGCAGTTTCACGCCGGCCAGGCTGCCGACGATGCCGATCGCGACGACGAGCGACGATGCGGCATCCGAGCGCGCATGCCACGCGTTCGCGACGAGCATCGCCGAGCGCACGCGCCGCGCTTCGCGCAGCATGTAGCGAAACAGCGCCTCTTTCGACACGAGCACCGTCAGCGCGACGAGCAGCGCGGAAAAATGTATCGCCGGAATGTTTTCAAGATTAACGAGACGGTCGCCGGCCCGCCAGAGCATGCCGACGCCGACCGCAATCAGGATCGCGCCGAGAAACAGCGATGCGACGGTCTCGTAGCGGCTGTGTCCGTAATTGTGGTCGGCATCCGGCGATGCGCCGCTATGTCGATTCGCAACCAGCACGACAAAATCCGAGATCAAATCTGAAACCGAATGTACCCCGTCAGCAATCAACGCCTGCGAATGCGCAATCACGCCGACGACGATCTGAAATGTCGCAAGCACGACATTCAGCACAATACTGACGAACGTGCTCTTGCGTGCAACCGCGTGCTTATCTGCGCTCTGCGCGTCGCCGGAAAACGTGGACATGAAATATGGGATATCGGTGTGCGATACCCAATTCTATCAAGGGCACCCCGTGAACCGTGCCAATACCCACAAATTTCTTATTTAAATCAATCGCTTATGCGAACGGGTCGCATTTCCATTCACAGCGGATCATTACATTTTCATGACAGCGCGATGGGCGTGGCGGCCGCCGAAAACAAAAAAGCCGCGCTCCTTAACGGACACGCGGCTCTTTTGAAGAGCAGGTAATTTAAACAAACGTTTAAATTGCGAACTGCTCGCGGTTCTTGCCCGCGATCCAGCGCGGCGGCTTGCCGCGGCCCGACCACGTCGCGCCCGTTTCCGGATCGCGGTATTTCGCGGCAACACCTGCACGCGGACGGCCAACCTTGCCTGCCTTCGCGCGGCTGAGACCGAGTTCGGCGAGCGAAAAGCCGTAGTCGGCGATTTTCTGCTTCACGTCATTCAGCACTTCAGCGTATTCACGCGACTTCGCTTCTTCGATTTGCTTCTCCAGCTTCTCCCGCTGGGCCAGCAGGTCCTTGTAAGAAGACATAGTTTCCCTTTCTATCTGACCAATGGCGCCGGTCTGCAGCCAGCTCACCATTCATGAAATATATGTGCCTCGGATTTTTGAAGGCAGAGATTAGCACAAAAAAGATTTGATAGAAGCGAGATTCATGAAAATCCCGAGCTCAATTGAAATTCACGTGTGTCATTTTGACCGGTCGCGGCCTTTTCTCAAATTTTCACGTTCCTACACAGAGATTAGGACATTAGCCATTTCCTATTAAGTCTATCAACATACGCAATTACCCTGCATTCAAAAAAATCGAAGCTTTCATCAGACGACAGCTTTGCGAAAATCGGATGGCGCGACTCGCCAAACGAACAAGGCGCGGACAAGCCGGCATCCGCGACGTCAGGTCACGTCTCGCGCGCGTGCAATCAGCCGCTCGCGCAATTCGCCCGCATCGGCCAATGGCGTATCGAACGGCGTACGCACGCGGCGGCCGTCATGTCGCCAGTCGGCGCCGTGGCGATCGACACCGAGCAATTCGAGCCCGTCGCGGCGCGCATCGCCAGCATCGTACGCGTCCCATAACGCCCGTTCCTCGTCGAACGCGAGCGGCGGCAGCCCATCGAGATGCGTGCCGTCGACCCAGCCCATGCGCCCGAAACCGCCGATATAGCGCAGCCGCTCGACGTCGAGCGCCCAGAACGTGAAATCGCCGAGCGCGAGATAGCGCGCGGCGTCCGGCTCATAACGACAGTAGCGCGCGGTGACGTGCGGATCGTCGCCGAGCGGCACGAACCGGCCGAGCAGCGTCGCGCGCTCGGCATTCAGCACATCGCCGCCGGGTGCGTCGACGACGAGGAAGCCCGCGCGCGGATCGGCGGCCAGATTGCGCGTGTGCTCCGCGAGGCCGCTCACGAGGATCACGGGACGATGGCTTGCATCGGGTGCAAACGGGACGACCGTCGGATACGGGAAACCCTGCGGATCGCGCGAATGGGTGGCGAGCGTGCCGAGCGCGCAGCGGTGCAGCAGATGCACGGCGAGAGCGGGATCGATGTTCAAGAGGACTCCTGCGGTCGAAGGGTGGCGCGCCGGGCACGCCATGCGCTTCGATGTTACCCGCGGGCGCGCCGCGCCGCGCATCGTCCGAACGGCCTATGCGGCCGAACGCGGGTCGCCGGGCAATCGCCGGATCATCGGCCAAACGGCCATCGCCCGGCACGATCGTAAGCGGTTCGATAGAATCGGACGGATCCGACGGGCGCCGCGTGCGCCCGTGCATGACTTTTGACGAGCGTTGCCGTGTCCGAATCCTCCTCCCCCGAATCGTCGTCCCCGTTCGCCATGCCGCCCGACGCGCATCGCGTGCTGTCGCTTCCGGCCCGCCAGCGGGCGCGCGCGGCGTCGATGGCGCTGTTCTTCGTCGCCGGCATGATGTTCGCGTCGTGGGGCGTGCACGTGCCGACCGTGCGCGACAAGTTCGCGCTGAGCCCCGGGCTGCTGTCGATCGCGCTGTTCGCGGTCGCCGTCGGCTCGATCGCCGCGATGCTGACCATCGCGCGCTGGATCGCGCGCGTCGGCTCGCGCACCGCGTGCCTCGCGGGCGGGCTCGTGATGTCGGCCTGCGCGGCGCTGATCCTCGTCGTGCCCGACTACCCGATGCTGCTCGCCGTGCTTGCGCTGTTCGGCTTCTCGATGGCGACGCTCGACGTCGCGATGAACGCCGAGGCCAGCGCGGTCGAAATCGCGATCGGCAGGCCGATCATGTCGTCGCTGCACGGCATGTTCAGCATCGGCGGGATGGCAGGCGCGGCCGCCGGCGGCGCGCTGCTGTCGGCCGGCATGGCGCCGGCCGTGCATCTCGCGCTCGCGGCGGCGACCAGCGCGACGGTGCTCGTGGTCGCCAGCCCGGCCGTGCTGCCGCATGTGCCGCACCACGAACACGCGCACGGCGGCGGCAACCGCTGGCGCTCGCCGGCGTTGTGGATGCTCGGCGGCATCGCGCTCGTCGCGCTGATCGCCGAAGGCGCGATGTACGACTGGGCGACGGTCTACATGCGCGACGTCGTCGCGGCGAGCCCCGCGCTCGCCAGCGCCGCCTATGCCGCGTTCTCGGGCGGGATGGCCATCGCGCGCTTCGCGGGCGACGCCGTGCGCGCCCGCTTCGGCGCCCCGCAGCTCGTGTTCGCGAGCGCGTCGCTCGCCTGCGCGGGGATGATCGGCGCGCTGCTGCTGCCGTATCCGGCCACGGTGCTGATCGGCTTCACGCTGATGGGTCTCGGCCTCGCGAACATGATGCCGGTGCTGTTCGCGGCCGCCGCGCGCGTGAAAGGCATCCACGCGGCCGAAGGGCTCGCGCACGTGGCCGGGCTCGCGTATTTCGGCATGCTGTTCGGTCCGGTCGTGATCGGCGCCGTCGCGCAGGCCGCGAACCTGACGATCGGCCTGTCCGTCGTCGCGCTGTGCGCGGCGCTCGTCGCGGCCGTCGCGCCGAAGGTGCTCGCGCGGCTGAAGATCTGACGGGGCGCGGCGGGCGCCGGCCCAAAAAGAAAGCGCGCATGCGTTGCCGCATGCGCGCTTTCACCCCTTCTGTTGACCGCTTGTCGGGTTACATCTTCACTTCGTCGAGCAGCGACTTCTTGCCGTTCTTGTAGTTGTACAGCGAGATCACGCCGTGCTGCAGGTCGCCCTTCGAGTCGAAGGTCGTCGTGCCGATCACGCCCGAGTAGTTCGTCGACGGCATCGCGGCGAGGATCTTCGCCGGATCCGTCGAGTTCGCGCGCTTCATCGCATCGACGATGATGTACACGGCGTCATACGTGAACGGTGCGTAGATCTGGATCGGCTGGCCGAAGCGCTTCTCGTACTTCGCCTTGAACGCTGCGCCGCCCGCCATCTTCTCGAGCGAAGCACCGGCTTCCGAGCACACCACGTTGTCGGTCGCGTCGCCGGCCAGGTCGGCCAGCTTTTCCGTGCACACGCCGTCGCCCGCGAAGATCTTCGCGCGCAGGCCGAGCTGCTTCGCCTGTTTCGCGAACGGGCCGCCGGTGGCGTCCATGCCGCCGTACATGATCGCGTCCGGATTCTCACCCTTGATCTTGGTCAGAATCGCGCGGAAGTCGACCGCCTTGTCGTTCGTCGCGTCATGCGACATCACCTTCAGGCCGAGCGCCTTGGCCTTCTTCTCGAACTCGTTCGCGAGACCCTGGCCGTACGCGGTCGAATCGTCGACCACGGCCACGCTCTTGATGCCCTTCGAGTGCGCGTAGTTCGCGAGTGCCGGGCCCTGCTGCGCATCGGTGGCCACCACGCGGTACGTGGTCTTGAAGCCCTGCTGCGTGTAGGCCGGGTTGGTCGCCGACGGCGAGATCTGCACGATGCCCGCATCGCTGTAGATCTTCGAGGCCGGGATCGACGTGCCCGAGTTCAGGTGGCCGACCACCGCGACGACCTTGTCGTCGACGAGCTTCTGCGCGACCTGCGTGGCCTGCCGCGGGTCAGCGGCGTCATCCTGCGGGTCGAGTTGCAGCGTGATTTTCTGGCCGCCGATCGTGAGACCCTTCGCGTTGATCTCCTCGACTGCAAGACGCGCACCGTTCTCGTTGTCCTTGCCCAGGTGTGCAATGCCGCCCGTCAAGGGCGCGACGTGGCCGATCTTGACGACTTGATCGGCGGCCGCGTTGCTTGCAGCTGCAACGCACAGCATCGCCGCAGCGGTGATCGGCAGCAGCTTTTGCATCTTGATATTCATGTAAGTCTCCAGTTTCGGTCCCAATAAACGCCATCGCCCGGTGCCCCGCTGCCATCCCTGTGTTTGCAATCACTGGACGATTCGCCGGTTGCATCGTTCATGCACTTGGCATCAAGCACGTGAAAACCGCCGCTTTTAGCAGCCGCCCGTCCGTACTTGCGCGCAAGTGTAGGTGATCAAATTAATTTGTGGGACTTTTTTGGGGTAGTGGTAACACTACCGATATGCGTACTTTGGAATGATGACTCGAACATCGCTGCAAGCCCCGCCTGATAAGGGTTTCCGCTAATTATCGGCGGCCTGCCGAAAGGTCGTTTCAAAACATTCCGGGGGCATTTCGATTCGGTATTTTGTGCCCGTGATCATTGAGTGAAACGCGCGTGACAACGCGCGTTTCATCGTCCGATATGAACGATTCAGGCCGCCACCGCACGCCATTCGGCATCGAGCGCGTCAACGAGCTGCGATGTCGTCAGCGCGTCGCCGCGCCGTCGCGCGAGCGGTGCGCCCTGCCCGGCCCACAGCGACAGGTAGTCGCCGTTGTTGGCGCGTGCGGCGGCCTGGCGCAGCGGCTGCGTCAGCGCGTTCTGCACCGGGTACGGCGCGACGTCGGCCATGCGCTCGCCGAGCCGCGCCATCAGCGTGTTGCGCAGCCCGCGCGCGTGGCGGCCGGTGATCGCGCGCGTGACCTGCGTCGACGTATCTGCGCTCGCGAGCAGGCGCGCCTTCCAGTCCGCCGCGATCGCGCTTTCCGTGCAGGTGAGAAACGCGGTGCCGAGCTGTGCGCCCTGCGCGCCGAGTGCGAGCGCGGCCGCGATCCCGCGGCCGTCCATGATGCCGCCCGCGGCAAGCACGGGCAGGCCGGTCGCGTCGACCAGTTGCGGCACGAGCGCGAGCGTACCGATCAGCGCGTCATCGGCGGAACCGATGAACGTGCCGCGATGGCCGCCCGCCTCGGCGCCTTGCGCGGACAGCGCGTCGGCGCCGGCCGCCTGCCATGCGAGCCCCTCGGCCACGTGCGTCGCCGTGCCGATCACGTAGGTGCCGGCGGCCTTCAGGCGCGCGACGTCGGCGGCATCGAGCACGCCGAACGTGAAGCTCGCCACGGGCACGCGCAACGCCACGAGTGCATCGAGCTGCGCGCGAAAGTCGGGGGCGTAGCGCGCGGGCGCGGTGCCCGGCGGCAATCCGAGCGCCGCGTTCAGCGGGTCGATCGCGGCCAATGCGCGGGTGACGGTCGCCGCGTCGGGCGCGGCGTCCGGCTGCACGAACAGGTTGATCGCGAACGGGCGATCGGTCGCCGCGCGAATGGCTTCGACTTCGGACGCGAGGCGCTCGGGCGCGAACGCGCCGGCGCCGAGACTGCCTAGCGCGCCGGCATTCGAGGCGGCGGCGACCATCGCGGTCGTGGTCGCGCCGACCATCGGCGCCTGCACGAGCGGCAGGCGCAGGCCGAAGCGTTCGGAAAAAGGCGTGGAAAACAGACGGGCAGACATGGCGAATCCTTCGATGACGATGCGCGAAAGCGCTTTGTAAAGGCCGGCACATCGACTCTATCGAAGTGGCGCAGCGCCGAAAAATGAATAATCGAGATCGAAACGATCGCTGCGCGAGAAGCGGGCGCGTACCCTGCAATGACACGGGATCGGTGGCACACTCTAGGGCCTGTTCCACCCCGGGGGGCGCATCGCGCACCCCGTTCGCCAGGAGTTCAGAACGTGACTGCCCAATGGATCGACATCCCCACCGGTAACGACAGCTTCGGCGGCTATCTCGCACTGCCCAAGCGCGGCAAGGGCCCTGCCGTCATCATCATCCAGGAGATCTTCGGCGTGAACTCGCACATCCGCGCGGTCGCCGACCAGTACGCCTCCGACGGCTTCGTCGCGCTCGCGCCGGACGTGTTCTGGCGCACGCAGCCGCGCGTCGAGCTGACCTACGAAGGCGCGGATCGCGACAAAGGCATCGAGCTGATGAAAAAGACCGACGTGGGTCTCGCGGTCGCGGACATCGGTGCGGCCGCCGATGCGTTGCGCGCGCGCCCCGAAGTGGCCGGCAAGATCGCCGCGATCGGTTACTGCTTCGGTGGCCAGCTCGCGTACCGCGCGGCCGCGACCGGCAAGATCGATGCGGCAGTGGCTTACTACGGCGGCGGCATCCAGAACGCGCTCGACCTCGCCGGCAAGGTCACGCAGCCGATCCTGTTCCACTACGCGGAAAACGACCATGGAATCCCGCTCACGGCCGTCGAACAGGTGAAGGCCGCATTCGCCGGCCACGGCCATGCGTCGTTCCATGTGTATCCGGGCGCCGAGCACGGCTTCAACTGCACGGACCGCGCGTCGTACAACCAGCGCGCGTCGGCGCTCGCGCACGGCCGCACGCTGACCTTCCTCGCCGAGCACCTCTAAAAACGGCCGGCCGCGGGCCCGCGCACCGGGCCCGCGTTATGCTGCCGTCATCGCCACGGGTCACAACGGGGGTGACTGCGATGCACTCGGACTATCTCGCGCATGACGCGATCGGCCTCGCCACGCTGGTACGCGAACGCAAGGCGAGCCCGCGCGAACTGCTCGACGCCGCGATCCGCCAGGCCGAAGCGGTCAACAGCGCGATCAACGCGATCGTGCTGCAGGACTACGAAGCCGCACGCCAGCGTGCGGCCGCCACACCCGACGGCGGCGCCGACGCGCCGTTCGCCGGCGTCCCCTATCTCGTGAAGGATCTCGGCGCGGCGGTGGCCGGGCTGCCGCTGTCGATGGGCAGCCGGCACTACCGGTATTTCGTGCCCGCCGACGATTCGCCGGTGATCGCGCGAAGCCGCGCGGCCGGTCTCAACGTGTTCGGCAAGACCAACACGTCGGAGATCGGCCAGATGCCGTACACGGAACCCGAGCTGTTCGGCGCGTGCCGCAACCCGTGGAGTCTCGATCACACGCCCGGCGGCTCGAGCGGCGGCGCGGCGGCGGCCGTCGCGGCCGGCATCGTGCCGATCGCGCATGCGTCCGACGGCGGCGGCTCGATCCGCATTCCGGCATCGTGCTGCGGGCTGTTCGGACTGAAGCCGAGCCGCAACCCGGTACTCGTCGACCTGCCTTCGAACGGCGAGCTGGTCGTCCAGCATGCGGTCACGCGCAGCGTGCGCGACAGCGCGCTGCTGCTCGACGTGACGACCGGCCAGACCTTGCCGGCCGGCTCGCCCGGCACGTTCCTCGGCGAGCTCGACACGCCGCCCGGCCCGCTGCGGATCGGCCTCGTGCTCGACCCGATGCTCGCGCCGGCGCTCGCCGGCGACACGCGCGCGGCGCTCGACGACGCGGCCGCGCTGCTCGAATCGCTCGGCCACCATGTCGAGCCGGCGACGCTGCACGTCAACTACGCGCGCGCGGCCGAAACCTTCCTCACGCTATGGGCGACGATCGCCGAGGAGATGGTGCTCGGCGCGCGCGCGCTGACCGGCCGCACGCCGAAGCGCGGCGAATTCGAGGCCGCGACGTGGGCGATGGCCGTGGTCGGCAGGCGCCTCGCGCGCACGCGCCTGCCGGACGTGCTCGAATGGCAGCGCCAGCTCACGGTGCAGGTGGCCGGCCTCGTGTCGCGCTACGACGCGATCCTGTGCGCGTCGCTCGCGGGCCCGCCGGTGAAGATCGGCGAGTTGCAGCCGACGCCGTTCGAATCGGCGCAGATGAAGGTGCTCGCCGCGCTGCCGGTGAAGCCGCTGCTGAAGGAAATGCTCGCGAAGTCGTCGGAAAAGGCGTTCAAGTGGGCCGGCTGCACCGAGCTGTTCAACCTGACCGGCCAGCCGGCAATGTCGGTGCCGCTCTACTGGAACGCGCGCGGGCTGCCGATCGGCGTGCAGTTCGCCGCGCGCCACACCGACGACGGGCTGCTGCTCAGGCTCGCCCGGCAGCTCGAACTGGCGCGGCCGTGGTTCGACCGCCGCCCGCCGCTGATGCAGGCGCAGCGCTGACGCACGCGGCCCCGCTCCGCAGGCCACGAAAAAAAGCCCCGCCGGCACAAACCGGCGGGGCTTTTCCCTATGCAATCGCGTGAGCGCGCTTACACGACGAGCCGTTCACAGATCGTCCGCGTCGCGGCCGCCGTGTTCAGCGTATAGAAGTGCAGCCCGGGCACGCCCGCGTCGACCAGACGCTGGCACAGGCTCGTGACGACGTCCGCGCCGAACGCGCGGATCGACTCGCGATCGTCGCCGAAACTCTCGAGCCGGCGCGCGACCCAGCGCGGCACTTCGGCGCCGCACATCTCGGAGAAGCGCATCAGCTGCGAGAAGTTCGTGATCGGCATGATGCCCGGCACGATCGGCACGTCCACGCCCAGCTTGCGCGCATCGTCGACGAAGCGGAAATACGCGTCGGCGTTGAAGAAGTATTGCGTGATCGCGGAATTCGCGCCGGCTTTCACCTTGCGCGCGAAATTCTCGAGATCGGCCTTCGGCGAGCGTGCTTGCGGATGGTACTCGGGATAGCCGGCGACCTCGATGTGGAACCAGTCGCCATGCTCGGCGCGGATGAAGCTGACGAGCTCGGACGCATAGCGCAGCTCGCCGACCGCGCCCATCCCGGACGGCAGGTCGCCGCGCAGCGCGACGATATGCCGGATGCCGTACGAGCGGTACTGGTCGAGGATCGCACGCAGGCTGTCGCGCGACGAGCCGATGCACGACAGGTGCGGCGCGGCCTCGAGGCCGTCCTTCTGCATGTCGAGCACGGTATCGAGCGTGCCCTGCTGCGTCGAGCCGCCGGCGCCGAACGTCACGGAGACGAATTTCGGCTTCAGCGGCAGCAGTTGCGCACGCGTGGCGCGCAGCTTCTCGACGCCTTCCGCCGTCTTCGGCGGGAAGAATTCAAACGAGAGTTCGATCGGTTTCATGATTCGGTGGGAACAGGCTCAGGCCTCAGCCGATGTCGCGCTGACCGAAGATCAGTGCGGACAGCAGCCACGACACGATGCTGTACAGGATCGAACCGAAGAACGCGGACCAGAAGCCCGACACCTCGAAGCCCTTCAGCAGCGACGACGCGAACCAGAAGCACAACGCGTTCACGACGAGGATGAACACCCCGAGCGTGACGATCGTGACAGGCAGCGTCAGCAGGATCAGCACCGGGCGGATCACCGTGTTGATCAGGCCGAGCACGACCGCCACGATCAGCGCCGTGCCGAAGCTCTTGATGTGGATCGACGGCACGAGGTACGTGATGATCAGCAGCGCGAGCGCGTTGATGACCCAGGTGAGGATGACGCTCATGGAGTGCTCCGGTTCGGTTGTCGATCGGTACGATCAGTAGCCGCCGCCGGCTGCCGCGGGTGCCCGAAGGCGCGCCGCGGCAGCCGGCGATCCGGCGCCGTGCCGCCGTACCGTGGGCACGTCGGCGACGCGCGCACGGCACCGCGGCAGCGGCGCATCGGATCAGTAGCGGTAGTGGTTCGGCTTGAACGGGCCATCCTTCTGCACACCGATGTACGAAGCCTGCTCGTCCGACAGCACGGACAGGTTCGCGCCGATGCGCGCGAGGTGCAGGCGTGCGACCTTTTCATCGAGGTGCTTCGGCAGCACGTACACCTTGTTCTCGTACTCGCCGCCGCGCACGAACAGCTCGATCTGCGCAAGCGTCTGGTTCGCGAACGAGTTCGACATCACGAACGACGGGTGGCCGGTCGCGCAGCCGAGGTTCACGAGGCGGCCTTCCGCCAGCAGGATGATGCGCTTGCCGTCCGGGAAGATGATGTGGTCGACCTGCGGCTTGATGTTTTCCCACTGGTACTGACGGGTCGACGCGACGTCGATTTCCGAGTCGAAGTGACCGATGTTGCAGACGATCGCGTTGTGGCGCATCGCCTTCATGTGATCGTGGTTGATCACGTGGTAGTTGCCGGTCGCCGTCACGAAGATGTCGGCCTTGTCGGCCGCGTATTCCATCGTCACGACGCGGTAGCCTTCCATCGCCGCCTGCAGCGCGCAGATCGGGTCGATTTCGGTGACCCACACGGTCGCGCCCAGGCCGCGCAGCGACTGCGCGCAGCCCTTGCCCACGTCGCCGTAGCCCGCGACGACCGCGACCTTGCCCGCGATCATCACGTCGGTCGCGCGCTTGATGCCGTCGACCAGCGATTCGCGGCAGCCGTACAGGTTGTCGAACTTCGACTTCGTGACCGAATCGTTCACGTTGAACGCCGGGAACGGCAGGCGGCCGTCCTTTTCCATCTGGTACAGGCGGTGCACGCCGGTCGTGGTTTCCTCGGTCACGCCCTTGATGTGCGCGAGGCGCGTCGAGTACCAGGTCGGGTCCGCGTCGAGGTGCTTCGCGATCGACTTGTACAGCGCGACTTCTTCCTCGTTGGTCGGCTTCGCGATCACCGAACGGTCCTTCTCGGCCTTCGCGCCGAGGATCAGCAGCAGCGTTGCGTCGCCGCCGTCGTCCAGGATCATGTTCGCGAATTCGCCGTTCGGCCATTCGAAGATGCGGTGCGAGAACTCCCAGTATTCGTCGAGCGATTCGCCCTTGAACGCGAACACCGGCGTGCCGGCTTCGACGATCGCGGCGGCGGCATGGTCCTGCGTCGAGAAGATGTTGCACGAGGCCCAGCGGACGTCCGCGCCGAGCGCCTTCAGCGTCTCGATCAGCACGCCCGTCTGGATCGTCATGTGCAGCGAACCGGCGATGCGCGCGCCCTTCAGCGGCTGCTGTGCCTTGTATTCGTCACGGATCTGCACGAGGCCCGGCATTTCGGTCTCGGCGATATTCAGTTCCTTGCGGCCCCAGCCGGCCAGCGCCATGTCGGCGACGACGTAATCGTTGGAAGCTTTGGAATCGATCATGGCGTTCATCACGCCCTCCTTTCTAAAAAGTTTCTAGATTGGTGACGTGAGCGCCGTTCAGGAAGCGGAACCGGCGCGGTTGTGCCGCGCGGCTGCTTGGTGAAGCCTTCCGAGCCTGGCGGACGCAGGATGGTCCGTCGCAACGCTCCTCGGAAAGCGGAGAGGATTGTAGCAAATCGGCGCGCAGAATGCGCAAGCGCGGCGCACACACGACGCAAGCGCGCGGCGCCGTCGCGCGCGGCCGTCAGGAAAGGGTCAGGACTCCGCGCCGACCCACGCCTGTTCGCGCAGCCGCGCGCGCAGGCGCGCGACGGCCTGGCTGTGCAGCTGGCACACGCGCGATTCGCTCACTTCGAGCACCGCGCCGATCTCGCGCAGATTCAGACCCCGTTCGTAGTACAGCGACATCAGCAGCTTCTCGCGCTCCGGCAGCCGCTCGATCGCCTCGACGAGCGCTTCGCGCAGGTGCTCGTCGAGCAGCGCCGACAGCGGATCGGCGTGATCGACGCGGTAGCGGTCGAGGAACGGCTCGTCGTCGGCCGCACGGTCGAAATCCTCGTAGTAGATCAGCTGGCTGCCGTGCAGGTCCTGCAGCATCCCCTGGTATTCGTCGAGCGGCATGTTCAGGTGCTGCGCGATCTCGGTCTCGCTCGCCGAGCGGCCGAGATGCTGCTCGACCTGGTGCACCGCGTGCTCGACCTCGCGCGACGTCTTGCGCAGGCTGCGCGGCAGCCAGTCGTTGCTGCGCAGCTCGTCGAGCATCGCGCCGCGGATGCGCTGCGTCGCGTAGGTCTCGAACTGCGCGCCCTGGTCTTCCTTGTAGCGGCCGGCCGCGTCCATCAGGCCGATCATGCCGGCCTGGATCAGGTCGTCGAGGTCGACGCTCGCCGGCATCTTCGCGACGAGCTGCAGCCCGAGGCGTCGCACGAGCGGCGCATATTGCGCGAGCACGTCGGCCTGGGACATCTTTCCTTGAGCGTTGTACATCATGGCTCTCTCCTTCCGGTGGCCCTCACGCGGCGTGTGCCGCGCCCGCCTCATACGACGGCTTGCCGCCCGCGTGCACGGCGCGGCCCGCTCCCGAATGCGGGCGCATCGGCCAGTACAGCAGGTCGGCGGCAATCTGCCGGTAGTCGCGCGCGGCAGCCGACGACGGGAACGCGTCGACCACGACACGCATCAGCTCGCGTGCGTGCTCGACGAGCGGATCGGCGCTCACGCAGCCCGCGTCGGCGATCGACACCGTCAGGTAGCGGCTCGCGACGCCCGCGAGGTTGTCGAACGCGACCTTCGCGTCCGCGTGGCTGCCGACGTGATTGGTCAGCACGCGGAACTGCGCGAGCGCATGCGCGAAATGCAGCCGCTTCATGCACGCGTACGCCTCGGTGATCGCCTGCGCGGCGACCCGCGTGACGACCAGCACGTCGTGCGCTTCACGTGCGAGCGTCGAGAACGAACCGTCGGCGCCGAGCTGCGCGTCGACGAGGACGATGTCGGCCGGCCCGTCGATGAAATCGCTCAGTTGCGCATCGGTGTAGCCGGTGCGTGCGAGCCGCGCCGCGCCGCACAGGCCGAAGCCGGCCGCGACCCGCGTGCGTTCGCCGTCGCGCAGCCACGCGCCCGCCAGCGTCGCGCTGGCCGAATGCACGTCGGCACGCTCGTCGACGACGAGCACATCCTTGCCGAGCGACGCGAGCGCCGCCGCCAGGTTCACGACGGTGGACGTGCAGCCGACACCCGCCGGCCCGCCCGTCACCGCGACGATGCGCGACGCGCGCCCGGCCAGCAGGCGCCGCAGGCCTTCGGCCTGGTCGATGTTTCGTTTATCCAAATCGCACCTCGTGCAGCTCGGCGGTGGAACGTGCGGTCAGTGCGGAGAGCAGCGTCGGCATGTCCTCGTCTTGCGGCACGAAGGGCGAGCCGTCGCGCGGTACACAGAACGCGCTCTTCAGCAGGAATTTGGTCGACGCGACGTACAGGTTCTCCGGCACCTTCTGGCCGGTCGACACGTAATGGATCGGCAGCTTGTAGCGGATCACCGTGTCGAGCACGCCGCCGAGGTGGGTCGCCTCGTCGAGCTTCGTGAGGATGCAGCCGGCCAGGTCCGGATGCTCGCCCGCGCTGCGGTACGCCTGCACGACTTCGTTGAGCGTGTCGCCGTGGCTCGTCGCGTTGAGCAGCAGCAGGCGCTGCACCGGCGCGTTCGCCCCGTGCAGCATCGCGATCTGGTCGGATACCGCGCGGTCGCGCTGGCTCATGCCGATCGTGTCGATCAGCACGATGTGCTTGTTGCGCAGCTCGGACAGCGCGAGCGCGAGGTCGCCCGCATCCTTCACCGCGTGCACCGGCACGCCGAGGATCTTGCCGAAGATGCGCAGCTGCTCGTGGCCGCCGATCCGGTAGCTGTCGGTGGTCAGCAGCGCGACCTTGCTCGCGCCGAAGCGCATCACGCAGCGTGCGGCCAGCTTCGCGGTGGTGGTCGTCTTGCCGACGCCCGTCGGCCCCATCAGCGCGAACACGCCGCCGCGCTCCATCAGCGCATCCTCGCTTTCGAGCACCGGCAGGTTCGACGCGAGCACCGACTGCGCCCATGCGGCGGCCTGTTCGAAGGTCTGCGCGCCGTCGCCGGCCGGCATGTTGTCGACCAGCATCCGCACGAGCTGCGCGGAGAAACCGGCCGCGAACAGGTGCTTCGTCAGCGCACCATGCACGGCGCTGCGACGCTGGCGGTCGTGCCACAACAGGCTGTCGAACTGCTCTTCCATCATCCCGCGCAGTTCGCCGAGCTCCTGCATCACCGTATCGTTGACGATCCGCTCGATGCGCGACTTCACTGCGTCGGCCACCGCGGCCGCGGTGTCGTCGGACAGGCGCGTGCGCTCGGCCGTCTTCGCAGCATAGGCCGCGTTCGCGTTCGTGTCGGGCGCGCGGGCGGCGGCCGGCATCCGGCGTTCGGCGTCGCGCACGATGTCGCGCGCCCAGTCGGGCGGCGTCGCGCTCGCGGCGGCCCGCGGGGCAGGCGCGCTCGCCTGCGGCGCGGCGGGCGCCGCCTGCGCACGCGCCATCAGCGCGTCACGCTGCTGCGTCAGGCGCTTCGCGTGCTCGACGAGCCACGGTGCGGGTTCGGAGGCGGCGGCCGGGGCCGCGGCAGGCGGCGCTGCCGCAGCCAGCGCGTCGTCATCGATCGCCGACGGTTGCGCCGCCGAGTCGTCTGCCTCGGCGCTTGCGCCGAACACCGACGAGAACACGTCCGGCAGCCCGCCTTCACCTGCCGCATACGGATTGACCGTCGGGCGGGCCAGCGCCGCGCCCGGGCGCGACACGATGCCCGGCACCGCGGCGGCCGGCACGGATTCCGGCACGCGCGGCGCGGCGATGCGCGGGCGCGCCGCAGCCGGCGGCGTCACGGCGGCCAGGTCCGAATCAGCAAGCGCAACGATTTCCACGCTGCCGTCATCGAGCGTGCGGTTCGACAGCACGACCGCGTCGGCGCCGAGCGCCTCGCGCACGAGACGAAGTGCGTCGCGGCTCGTTGCGCCGGTGAATTTGCGAATGTTCAAGCGGAACCCCCGATGACGTTAACGACTTTGATCGTGCGTGTGTCCGGCACTTCGGCGTACGACAGCACTTTCAATTGCGGCAGGCTGCGGCGCAGGAAACGCGCGAGCATCGCGCGCAGCGCGTGCTGCACCAGCAGCACGGGCGGCAGCCCGAGATTCTGTTGACGCAGCATCGCCTGTTGCGTGCCGGTCAGAAGGTTGTGCGCGAGGCCGGGTTCGAGACCCGGGTTCGCGCCGGTGGCGAGCGCCTGCGACAGCACGCGCTCGAGATTCGAGTCGAGGCCCATCACCTGCATCTCGCCTGCGCCCGGATACCACTGCTGCGTGATCGCGCGGCCGAGCGCCAGCCGCACGGCGGCCGTGATCTCGAACGCGTCGCCGCGGCCCGCGTGTTCGGACACGGCCTCGAGGATCGTGCGCATGTCGCGGATCGGCACGCCTTCCTCGAGCAGGTTCTGCAGCACCTTCTGCAGGGTCGTCAGCGAGATCGTCTTCGGGATGAGGTCCTCGACGAGCGACGGCGCGTCCTTGCCGGTGCGCTCGACGAGCGACTGCACTTCCTGGCGGCCGAGCAGCTCGGCCGCGTGCTGGACGACCAGATGATTCAGGTGCGTCGCGACGACCGTGCTCGCGTCGACCACCGTGTAGCCGTACACCTGCGCCTGTTCGCGCATCGCGACGTCGATCCACACGGCCGGCAGCCCGAACGCGGGATCCTGCGTGACGGCGCCCGGCAGCGCGGCCGTCACCTGGCCGGGGTTGATCGCGAGCCACTGGCCCGGGAACACTTCGCCGACACCGATCTCGACACCCTTCAGCGCGATCCGGTACGCGTTCGGCCGCAGCTCGAGGTTGTCGCGGATATGGATCACCGGCGGCAGGAAGCCGATTTCCTGCGCGAATTTCTTGCGGATGCTCTTGATGCGCTTGAGCAGTTCGCCGTCGCTGTTCTTGTCGACGAGCGGGATCAGCCGGTAACCGACTTCCAGCCCGAGCGGGTCGATCAGCTGCACGTCGTCCCAGGTCGCCTCGTGGCTGTCCGCCGGCAGCACCGCGGGCGGCGCGATGTCGGTCAGGTCGCCGGCCGCCTTGCGGGCCGCCGCGCGCTTGGTCTGCGTGCGGGCCAGCCAGATCGCGCCGCCGCCGAGCGCGAGGAACGCGAAGTGCGGCATGCCGGGGATCAGCCCCATCAGCCCGATGATCGCGCCGGTGATGTTCAGCACGCGCGGGTTCGTGAACAGCTGGCCGGTGATCTGCGTGCCGATGTCCTCGTCGGTCGCGACGCGCGACACGATCACGCCCGCCGCGGTCGAGATCACGAGCGACGGGATCTGCGCGACGAGGCCGTCGCCGATCGTCAGCAGCGTGTAGTTCGTGCCGGCCGCGGCGAACGTCATGTCGTGCTGGACCATCCCGACGATCAGCCCGCCGATCACGTTGATCGCCATGATGATCAGGCCGGCGATCGCGTCGCCGCGCACGAACTTCGACGCGCCGTCCATCGACCCGTAGAACTCGGCTTCCTGCGACACGGCCAGGCGGCGCTTGCGGGCCTGCTCTTCGTTGATGAGGCCCGCGTTCAGGTCGGCGTCGATCGCCATCTGCTTGCCGGGCATCGCATCGAGCGTGAAGCGCGCGGACACTTCGGCGATCCGCCCCGCGCCCTTCGTGATCACCATGAAGTTGATGATCATCAGGATCACGAACACGACGATACCGACCGCGAAGTTGCCGCCGACGAGGAAGTGGCCGAATGCCTCGATCACCTGGCCGGCCGCGTCCGGGCCCGTGTGGCCTTCGAGCAGCACGACGCGCGTCGACGCGACGTTCAGCGACAGGCGCAGCAGCGTCGAGAACAGCAGCACGCTCGGGAACGCCGCGAAGTCGAGCGGCTTCATCGTGTACATGCTGACGAGCAGCACCATCACCGACAGCGCGATGTTGAACGTGAACAGCAGATCCAGCAGCAGCGGGGGCAGCGGCAGGATCATCATCCCCAGGATCATGCAGATGAGGATCGGGCCCGCGAGCGCGCGCAGGTTGGTGCCCGCGAACGGGTTCGGGCGCTTCGCGAACAGGCCGGTCGGGGTGCTCATGCCGCACCTGCCTTGCCGAGCGTGTCTTCGGCTTCTTCGCGCTCGTCTTCGGCGGGCACCGACGCGCCCTTGTCGAGGTCGGCCGGCACCACCAGATCGACCGGCGCCGCCGGGAACGCGCCGCCTTCCGAGCGGAAGCGCTTGAGCTGGTAGACCCACGCGAGCACTTCGGCGACGGCCGAGTACAACGAGCCGGGAATCTCGCGTTCCAGTTCGACGTTGTGATACAGCGCACGCGCGAGCGGCGGCGCTTCGAGCAGCGGCACGTTGTGCTCGGCCGCGAGTTCGCGGATGCGCGCGGCGACGAGGTTCACCCCCTTCGCGACGACCTTCGGCGCGCGCATCTCGCCGTCCGTGTATTGCAGCGCGACGGCGAAGTGCGTCGGGTTCGTCACGACCACGTCGGCCTTCGGCACGGCCGCCATCATCCGGCGGCGCGCGATCGCGCGCTGCTGCTGGCGGATGCGCCCCTTCACGTGCGGATCGCCTTCGTTCTCGCGATGCTCGCGCTTCACTTCTTCCTTCGTCATGCGCAACTTCTTGTTGTACTGCCAGATTTGGTAAGGCACATCGAGTGCGGCGACCACCAGCATCCCGGCGACCGTCGTGCCGCAGCACACGGCGACCAGGTGCAGCGCATCGGGCAGCGCCGCGCCGAGCGGCTGCGTCGCGAGGCCGAGCAGTTCGTCCTTGCTGCGCCAGATCGCGATGCCGCCGATCCCGCCGACGACCAGCGTCTTCGCGAGCGACATCCCGAGCTGGATCGGCCCCTGGATCGAGAAGATCCGGCCGAGGCCGGAGATCGGGTTGAGGCGGTCGAACTTCAGCTCGAAGGTCTTCGACGAGATCAGCCAGCCGCCGAGCGCCATCGGCGCGAGCAGCGCGGCGACGCCGGTGAGCGCGAGGATCGGCAGCAGCGCGGCGAACCCTTCGAGGCTCGCGCTGCCGGCCGCCGACAGCATCCGGTTCGTGTCGAACGCGGTCGCGCGATCGAACGTGAACGCGCCGCGCAGCATCGCCTGCAGATGCCCGCCCGACGGGCCCGCGAGCAGCCAGGCGCCATAGAACCCGGCCGCGAGCAGCGCGAACGAAGCCAGCTCGCGCGAACGCGCGACCTGCCCCTCCTCGCGCGCCTTCTCGCGGCGCCTGGGAGTGGCGGCTTCGGTCTTGTCGAGATCGCTCTCGTCTGCCACGTGGCCTCCAGTCGGGTACGGCGGAATGCCGCTTTCCAGTGACACCGATTATTCATGGAGGCGTCAAACGCCGATCGGTCGAGCAAAGCCGGGAAAGGGGGGTATTTCGGGGAATCGGGCGAGCCGGCGCGAACGGGCCTGGAAGGGGGACGGAACGGTGTGCGGCGCGGCGGAAAAACGCGCCGATCAGTGCGTTCGCGGGGTGTCGGCTCCGGACCCAGCGGCGACGGCGTGAAGCGAGGAAGAAGCGCGGAAAGGGAGAAGCGGTGAAACGGCCTGGCGGGTGCGACGCGAAACCCTGCCCCGACGCGACGGCATCGCGCGTCGGAGCGGGCGTCGGTCAGGCTGCCGCGACCGGATCCTCGCCGAAGCGGTTCGGACCTTCGGTGCCGCGCGAGCACATCCACACGAGCAGCAGGATGCCGCCGACGATCGGAATCAGCGCGAGCAGCAGAAACCAGCCCGAGCGGCCCGTATCGTGCAGCCGGCGCACGCTGACCGCGATGCTCGGGATGATCAGCGCCAGCGAAGCCAGGCCGATCACGACGAGCAGCAGCAGCGTGATCAGGCCCGCGTCGCGGCCCGCCGCGCCGATGATCTGCGCGGCGATCGACAGCGCGCAGGTCAGCAGCGCGAAATACCAGTATTCGGCACGGCGCGCACGGCCTTCGAATGTTGCGTATTTATTGAGTGCGGAACGAACGGCTTCTGAAAAATTCATCTTATTACCCTCCTGTTTTATATAGACGACCCCGGAAACAACGCCGGCATTATATGTTTGAATTTCGACGGACTCCATCTGTTTTCACATACCGGGTAGTGCGTGCGCCCGGCCGTATTGCCGCTCGAACGCCGCCCGAACGGCGCGGGAGCGGCCGCAACAGCGGAATGCGACACCATCGGCTTGCATGCCGCGTCATTTCAATAATCTTGAAGACCTGACAGAAACTGCAGCCCGGGATAATCCGGCATTTGATTACATCAGAATGAAATCCGGGTGCGATCGATAATCGGCGAAAGTGTGCCGTATTCGATTAACGGGCCGGCATGACGCAGGTGTGCAAAGCGCGCTACCCTTCGCCATTCCCGATTCCCGATTCCGGTCGAACCGCACCATGCTCCGCCATCCGCTCGTGCCGTGGCTGTCGCTCGCCTGCGTGCCAATAGCCGGCTGCGCAGGCGCGCCGGCTCCGCCGCCGGGCGCGTATGCGGCGCGCCAGTCGGCCCCGTCGCACCACGCACCGCGTCCGGACAAAAAAAGGGGGCGATCGCTCGCCCCCTTGTTCCTGCGTCCCGCCGTGCCGCGTCAGAACGCGACGAAAGGCGCCGCGCCGCCGCTCGCGGTCTTGTCCATCCCGAAGTAGATCGTCTTGCCGTAGAAATGCGGCATGCCGATATCGAGCCAGCTGGACGAACCGAACGGCCCCGCGATGTCGTTGAACGCGAACGTCGACGGGTTCGAGAACAGCGAATCCGCGTTCACGACGGGCATCGATACCGTGCCGCTCACGCCGTTCTGGCCCGTCAGCGTCGCCGAATAGGTGGCCGACGCCGTCGGGCAGTAGAACTGCGTGTTCTTCGAACAGACCGTCTGCGACGAATCGTTGAAGAAGTACGCATTCGAACCCGTATCGAAGAACGCCGTCACGTTGCGCCCGAGGAACGCCGCGTTGACGTCGCCCGTCGTGGTCGACGTCATCACGGTCTTCCCGGTCAGGTCGGGCAGGCCGAACGTCAGCGTCCCGGTTGCGCTCGCCTGTCCGTTGCTCGAGATGGTCGGCATGCTCACGCTCACCCCGCTGCTGTCGGCGAAATGATGCACGGGGTTGGCCACCTGCTGCGCCACCGGCACGAGCGCAATCGTGCAGTTCGCGTTGTCGCCGTTCGGGCATGCGTAGTAGTTGTTGTTCGTCGACGTGGACGTCGCGCAGGTCGTCCCGCAGTCGACCGGCGCCGGCCCGATGCCGAGGATCCCGTTCGCGCCGAGCGCGCTCGCCGTGTTGGCCGACGCGCCGCCGTTCGTGCACGAGCTCGGCACGTTCGTCGTGCCGAGGTCGCCGATGATCTGCACGGGCAGCGAGCTCGCCTGCTCGGAGCCGATCGACAGGTCGACCGTGCGCACCGAACCCCACGTATAGCTCGACACGAACTTGCCGCACTCGGCAACCGGCGCGCCGCCGCTCGTCACCTGCGGAAGGCTGCCGAGCACGCCCGACACGGCGCTGCCGACGAGCCGCAGCCCGTAGGACGCGGTATCGACGAGCACGTTGTTGACCACCTGGCAGTTCGACGTGCCCGGCGCACAGACCTTCAGGCTGATGGTCGGGATGTTGATCACGTTCGCGACGCCGGCGTTGACGGTGATGACGGCCGTGTTCCCGGAATTGCCGTCCGAGCCGCCGTTACCGTTGTTGCCATTGTTGCCGTTATTGCCCGAACTGCTGCCGCCACCGTCGCCGCCGCCGCATGCCGTCACGAGGACGGCCGTCGCCGCCGCGAGGCCCAGCACGCCGAGCCAGCGCTTGAATGTACGAGGAATGCTCAAGATCGCTCTCCCGCTGTCACTGGATGTCGGTGCCGGTCAGGCCGGCAGGCAGCGCCGCCGGCAGCCACGCTTGGCCCGAGAAGGCGCCCATGTGGCCGCCTGTCCGGATCACGAGGCCGCTCGTGTCGACGGACACGGGCGCGCGCCAGCCGCGCGCCTTGTGTGCCGCCTGGACGCCTGCGGTGTACTGCGGGAAATAGCTGCCGAGCAGCGAAGCGAGATCCGGCATCGTCGGCCCTTGCCACGCGAGGCCGAACACGCTGCCGGCGGCCGACGTGTATTCGTGGATGACGGTGCCCGATCCGAGCGTGATCTCGCGGACGGTATAGGCGGCCGTGCTCGTCTGCACGCCGTCTGCCGAACGCATTGCGCGCTGCAACGCGCGCACGGTTGCGGCCTGATCGTCCGCCGGCGGCGACATCGGCGCGCCGCCCAGTTCCGCGTATGCGTGGACGCTCCACAGCACACCCATTGCAGCCGTCGCGTGCGCGACAGCCCAGCCCAAGCGTTTCAGCTTCACGTTCCCCCCCAAGGGACTGGCTTCGTTGCCGGTGGTGCGGCCATCGGGCCCGCGCCACCAGCAAACATATGAAATCGTACGAATGACGCTACGTTGCTACTGACGCGTAGTATGCCTGCTGCGTGTGTCGAAGTGTCAATTTGACGCAGGACGACCCTCGGCCTCACGGGTGAGACGCGCGCGGGAATGGGGTGCGGGGAACATGGGACGCATGCATCGTGCGCCGCCGCGACACGCGGCGCGCCGATGCATGCGGCAGGCTCAGAAGCCCAGGCTGGCGAGCAGGTCGTCGACCTGCCCCTGGTCCTGGACCACGTCGGTCTTGCCTTCCGGCGCGATCTGCGGGCCGTTCAGCAGCGACTCGGGGCTCCCGGTCGAACTCATCTGCTCGGCCGCGAACGCAGCCGCGGTAGCCGCGAACTGCTCGCGCCGCTCAGGCGCGATGTTCTCGACGAGCACGGTGAGGAGCTGCTGCTCGATCAGGTAGACCATGTCCATGATCTTCTTGATCACCTGCCCGGTCAGGTCCTGAAAATCCTGCGCGAGCATGATCTCGAGCAGTTGCGCGCTGGTCGCCGACGTCGATTCGGGCAGCGTGCGCAGGAACGTGCGCGTATCGTCCATCAGCGCGCGCACTTCCGCGTGCTCGATTGGTGCCGCGTACCACTGCGCCCAGCGCGCGTCGAGCGCCTCGGCCTCGTTCTGGATGCGCGCCTGCATCGGCTTCGCGACCTCGATCGCGTTCAGCACGCGCACGGCGGCCTGCTCGGTCATCGTCGCGACATAGCGCAGCCGGTCGCGCGCATCGGGTACGGCTTCCGCCGCCCGCTCGACGTGCTTGTCGAGCCCGAGCTCACGCATCGAATCGCGCAGCGTGCGCGTGACATGGCCGATACGCGCGAGGATGCGGTCGCTTGCGAAATCGGCGCCTTCGGCGTGGCCGTCGGCGCTGAACCCCGCACCCGTCAGCGCGGCATGGATCGGCTCGTTCACGTCAGCTCCCGGCCTTCGCCATCTTGTCGATGATCTTGTTCAGCTTCTCGTCGAGCGTTGCCGCCGTGAACGGTTTCACGACGTAGCCGCTCGCGCCGGCCTGCGCGGCCGCGATGATGTTCTCCTTCTTCGACTCGGCCGTGACCATCAGCACCGGCAGGTGCGTGAGCGTCGCGTCCGCGCGGATTTCCTTCAGCATCGCGAGGCCGTCGAGGTTCGGCATGTTCCAGTCGGAGATCACGAAGTCGAAACCGCCGCCGCGCAGCCGCGCAAGGCCGGCCGCGCCGTCCTCGGCCTCGTCGACGTTCGAGTAGCCCAGTTCCTTGAGCAGGTTGCGGACGATCCGGCGCATCGTCGGGAAATCGTCCACCACCAGGATTTTCATGCTCTTGTCCATCGTCGTTCCTTTCCAGATTCGTTTCCGTCAGGACGCGTATCGTGGCACGCGCCCCGTGGCATTCCATTCAAACGCGCTGCACACGGTCGCCCATCGTCGCCAGGCGCGCCATCACGCGGCGGCTCATCTCGGCGAGCGACACGATCTCGTCCGCGCCGCCGAGCGCGATCGCCTCGCGCGGCATCCCGAACACGATGCAGCTTGCTTCATCCTGCGCGAACGTGTGGGCGCCCGCGCGTTTCATTTCCAGCAGGCCGGCCGCGCCGTCGCGGCCCATCCCGGTCAGGATCACCCCGATCGCGTTCTTGCCCGCGTGCGTCGCCGCCGAGCGAAACAGCACGTCGACCGACGGGCGGTGCCGGTTCACCGGCGGCTCGTCCGACAGTTGCGCAATATAGTTCGCCCCGCTTCTCGCAAGCAACAGGTGCGCGTGGCCCGGCGCGATATACGCATGGCCCGGCAGCACGCGCTCGCCGTGCTCCGCTTCCTTCACCGCGATCCGGCACAGGCCGTTCAGCCGCTGCGCGAACGACTTCGTGAAGCCGGGCGGCATGTGCTGCGCGATCAGCACGGCCGGCGCATCCGGCGGCAGCGGCGTCAGCACTTCGCGGATCGCCTCGGTGCCGCCCGTCGACGCGCCGATGATGATCAGCTTCTCGGTACTGACGAGCGGGTTGTTGATCATCGGCGCGGCCGGGTGGCTGTCCGCCGCGCGCGCGACGGCCTGTGGCTGCGGCGCCTGGCGCACGCGCGCACGCGACGCCGCGCGGATCTTGTCGGCGAGCTTTTCCGCATAGTCGAGCATCCCGTCGCGAATCCCGACGCGCGGCTTCGTGACGAAATCGACCGCGCCGAGTTCGAGCGCGCGCAGCGTGATTTCCGAGCCGCGCTCGGTCAGCGACGACACCATCACGACCGGCATCGGCCGCAGGCGCATCAGCTTCTCGAGGAAGTCGAGCCCGTCCATGCGCGGCATTTCGACGTCGAGCGTGAGCACGTCGGGGTTGTGCTGCTTGATGAGCTCGCGCGCGACGAGCGGATCGGGCGCGGTCGCGACCACCGTCATGTCGGGCTGGCTGTTGATGATCTCGGTCATCAGGCTGCGGATCAGCGCCGAATCGTCGACGCACAACACTTTGATCTTCTGCACTGCGGTCATGCCTCCTGCTTTCTTGATAGGTTCGCCGCCCGCACGCCGCCGGCCGGCGCCGCGCTGCGCGCACCGAACAGCTCGATGCGCGGCCGCGCCGGCTGCGGCGGGGCCGGACGCTTCGCCGAGAACAGCTCGACTTGCGGACGCGGCCGTGCGGCGCGGGCGCGATCGGCCTCGCGGGCGAGCGCGGCTTCGCGCTCGGTGACGCCCGGCACCTGCAGCCGCAGCTTCTTCACCATCGCGCGCCCGCTGTTCGCCATGAACGCGACCTTGCGCGGGTGCACCCCCTGCAGGTCTTCCGCCGTGATGCGGATGCGTTCGAGCGCCAGGTAGCGGCGCACGAAATCCGCGTTGCGGTCGCCGATGTTGATCGTCGTCATCCCGGCCAGCACGGCGGCGCCCCCGAACACCTTCGCCTCGAAGCGTTCGCGGCGCCCGCCGGCCTTGATCATCTCGTTGATCAGCACTTCCATCGCATACGCACCGTAGCGCATCGATTCCGACGCGGCCGCGCCCGGATCGGCGCCGTCGTCGGGCAACATGAAGTGGTTCATCCCGCCGATGCCCGCGTACGGGTCGTGCAGGCACGCGGCGACGCACGAGCCGAGCACGGTCATCAGCACCATGTCCTCGGACGTCGTGTAGAACTCGTTCGGCAACAGCTTCACGCCGGGACGGCCGAAGTGGTTGTCGAAGTAGCGATTGGTTGCGATCGGCAGGGCGCTCATCCGCGCTCTCCAAAAGCGGGCGCGGCGCCCGCGGCCCGTGCGCGCACCGGCGACGGGATCGCCGCCGCCGCAGGCGCCTGCGCACCACGCGACCGCGCGCCGATTGCGGCGTCGCGGGTCAGTTCATACACCGTCTGCCCACGCAGCCGGAACGCCTGCGTGACATACGTGAAATTCTCCGAATGGCCGGCGAACAGCAGCCCGCCCGGCTTCACGAGCGGCTCGAAGCGCGACAGCACCTGCCCCTGGGTCGGCTTGTCGAAATAGATCATCACGTTGCGGCAGAAGATCGCGTCGAACGGCTTCGCGATCCCGTAATCCGCATCGGTCAGGTTCAGCTGCTCGAAGCGGATCATCGCGCGCAGCTCGGGACGCACCTTCACGCGGCCGGACTGCGCTCCCGTGCCCTTCAGGAAGAAGCGCTTCAGCCGCTCGGGCGACAGGTGCTTGACCTGGTCGTACGTGTAGATGCCGGCTTCCGCCTTCGCGAGCACCTGCGTGTCGAGGTCGGTCGCGAGGATCGACGCGCCGCGCGCCGCCGATTCGCCGAGCGCCTCGATCAGCGTGATCGCGATCGAGTACGGCTCCTCGCCGGTCGACGCCGCCGAGCACCACACCGACACCGGCGCCGGCCGCCCCTTCACGAACTCCGACAGGATCGGGAAGTGGTGCGACTCGCGGAAGAACGCGGTCAGGTTTGTCGTGAGCGCATTGGTGAACGCTTCCCACTCCAACGGATCGTCTTCCTGCTCGAGCAGGTCGAGGTAGTCGCGGAACGTGTCGAGGCCGCGTGCCCGCAAGCGGCGCGCGAGACGGCTGTACGCCATGTCGCGCTTGTGCTCGGACAGCGAGATCCCCGCGCGTTGATGGATCAGCGCGCGAATGCGTGCGAAATCCGCGCTCGTGAACGCGAAGTCGCGCCCCGGCTCGCCCGCGCGAGGCGAGGCATCCGGTGCATCGGGTCGAAACGGCGCGCGCGCGTGCGACATGGTTTAGAAGGTCTCCCAATCGTCATCGGACGTGCCGGCCGTGGCCGCCGCCGGCTTCTCGCCGTTCAGCGCGGGGCGCACGAGCGCGGGCTTCGCGGCCGGCTTGTCGGCCGGCGCGGCGGTTTTCGCGAGACGCGGCCCATAGCCGCCCGCGGCCGTGCCGCGGGAAGCCGGCGCATCCTTCTGCGCGTGAGCGCCCGTATCGGCCGCACGCTTCGGTTCATGGCCCGCACCCGATGCAGCCGCAGCGGCCGCACGCGGTGCCGGCGCGGCGCGCCGAGCCGGTTGTGCGGCAGCCTGCGGGGCCGGCAGCGCGGCGGCCGGCGCCGCATCGAAACGCGGCTCCGACGTCAGCGCCGGCACGGCCGCAGGCTCATGCGCGACCGGCCGCGCACCCCCGCGCGACGGCGCGAGCACGATGCCGCCCGCCACGCGCCAGCCCGACACGATCGCCTTCATCTGGCGCGTCTGCTCCTCGAGCGACGCGGCCGCGGCGGCCGCCTGCTCGACGAGCGCCGCGTTCTGCTGCGTGACCGAATCCATCTGGCCGACCGCGCGATTGACCTGCTCGATGCCGGTCGACTGCTCGTCCGACGCGGCGCTGATCTCGCCCATGATGTCGGTCACGCGGCGCACGGCCTGCACGATCTCGTCCATCGTCGAGCCGGCACGCGCAACGAGCGCCGACCCGCTTTCGACCTTCTCGCTCGAATCGCCGATCAGCTGCTTGATTTCCTTCGCGGCGCTCGCGCTGCGCTGCGCGAGCGAGCGCACCTCGCCCGCGACCACCGCGAAGCCGCGGCCCTGTTCGCCCGCGCGGGCGGCTTCGACCGCCGCGTTCAGCGCGAGGATGTTGGTCTGGAACGCGATGCCTTCGATCGTGCCGATGATGTCGACGACCTTGCCCGAGCTCGCCGCGATGTCCTGCATCGTCGACACGACCTGGCCAACCACGTCGCCGCCCTGCGTCGCGATGTCCGATGCGTTCACCGCGAGCTGGCTGGCCTGCCGCGCGTTCTCCGCGTTCTGCCGCACGGTGCCCGTCAGCTGCTCCATGCTCGACGCGGTTTCCTGCAGCGACGCGGCCTGCTCCTCGGTACGCTGCGACAGGTCGATGTTGCCGGTCGCGATCTCGCGCGCGCCGACGTCGATCGATTCGGTGCCGCGATGCACGGCCTGCACCATCGTCGTGACGGCGTCCTGCATCCGCTTGATGCCGCCGAACAGGCGGCCGATCTCATTCGTGCTGAACACGTTCACCGGCTGCGTGAGGTCGCCGCCGGCGATGCGCTCGAAGTGCGCGATCGCGTCCTCGAGCGGCTGCACGATCAGCCCGCGCAGCGCGAAGCGGATCGCGATCACGACGACGAACGCGATCGCGATGCCGGCCGCGATCAGCCCGATCATCAGCGAGATCTGCGATTGCGTCGCGGCCTGGCGATCTTCCGCACGCTTCTGCAGCGACGCGACCACGGCCGACGCGGCCTGGTCGTACGCGACGAACATCGGGCTGATCTTGGTATCGGCGACCGCGTGGTACGCGGCCATGTCGCCCGCGCGCGCGGCCGCGAACTCGGGCTCGACGCCTTCCTTCACGATCGTCGTGTAGCGGGTGGTCAGGTCGTCGACGAGCGCCGGCTCGACGCCGAGCTTCGGCGTCGACTGGAACGCCTGCCAGTTCTGGCTCGACTTCGCGTACAGCTCCTGCGCGCGGTCGAGCACCTTGGCCGCCTCGGCCGTGTTGCCGGCTTCCGTCAGCGACCGGAAGCGGTCGAGCGACACACGCGCACGCAGCAGGTACGACGACGTGTCGTCGAGCGTATGGATCGCCGGCAGGTCGACGTGCGCGATCTCGTCGAGCGAGCGGCTCGCGTGATTCAGCGCGTACAGGCCGAGCCCGCCGACGGCCGCGGCCAGCGCCACCAGGATGAGTCCGACCGCCGTGAGCGTCGTGCGGATCGACCAGTTATGCAACATTGCAGATTCTCCCTAGATTCCTGCGCGCGCGGCGCGCTTACCCGCCGAGCGTCTCGATCAGCGCCATTTCACGGCTCGACATCAGCTTCTCGATGTCCATCAGGATCAGCATCCGGCCGTCGACCGTGCCGAGGCCCGTCAGGTACTCGGTCGTCAGCGTCGCGCCGAACTCCGGCGCCGGCATGATCTGGTCGGTCTGCAGCGTCAGCACGTCCGACACGCCGTCGACCACCATCCCGACCACGCGGTGCGCGACGTTCAGGATGATCACGACGGTCTGGTGGTCGTACTCGACGCGGCCGAGATGGAACTTGATCCGCATGTCGACGATCGGCACGATGATCCCGCGCAGGTTGATCACGCCCTTGATGAATTCCGGCGCGTTCGCGATGCGCGTGACGCTGTCGTAGCCGCGGATTTCCTGCACCTTCAGGATGTCGATCCCGTATTCCTCGTCGCCGAGCGTGAACACGAGGAATTCCTGGCCCGTCGCGTCGCCTTGTTCCGCATCGCGGCGGCTCGTTGCCGCGTTCGCCGCGGCCGGATTGATCATTTGGACTTCAGCAGACACGTTTGCCCCCAATCGGTTGAATGGCGAGTGACATCAGAACATCGCGAGCTCGGCGCCGGCACGGGCACCGTGCGTCGCACGGGTTTCACGGTTCAGCGCCGCGACGTCGACGATCAACGCGACGCTGCCGTCGCCGAGAATCGTCGCCGCCGAGATGCCGTGCACCTTGCGGTAATTGGTTTCGAGGTTCTTCACGACCACCTGCTGCTGGCCGACCAGCTCGTCGATCAGCATCGCGAAGCGGCGCCCCTCGGTTTCCATGATCGTGACGATTCCTTGCGTCGGGTCGGTGCGCGCGTCGTCGACCGAGAACACCTCGTGCAGCGCGACCAACGGCAGGTATTCGCCGCGCACGCGCACCACGCGTTCGCCGTTGCCGACCGTGTAGATGTCGTCGTTCGACGGCTGCAGCGACTCCATCACGAAGTTCAGCGGCAGGATGAAGATCTCGTTGCCGACCTTCACCGACATCCCGTCGAGGATCGCGAGCGTGAGCGGCAGCACGATCCGCGTGGTCGTGCCGCGGCCGGCCACCGACGAGATCTCGACGTGGCCGCCCATCGACTGGATGTTGCGCTTCACGACGTCCATCCCGACGCCGCGGCCCGACACGTCGGTCACCGTCTCGGCCGTCGAGAAGCCCGGCGCGAAAATCAGTTGCCAGACTTCGTCGTCGCTGATGTTGTCGGACACCTGCATGCCCTGTTTCGCGGCCTTCGCGAGGATTCGCTCGCGGTTCAGGCCTGCGCCGTCGTCGCTCACCTCGATCACGATGTTGCCGCCGTGATGCGCGGCCGACAGCACGAGCTGGCCCACCGCGTCCTTGCCGGCGGCCACGCGCTTGTCGACCGTCTCGATCCCGTGGTCGAGGCTGTTGCGCACGAGGTGGGTCAGCGGATCGATGATCCGTTCGATCAGGCTCTTGTCGAGTTCGGTCGCCTGGCCGAACGTGACGAGCTCGACCTGCTTGCCGAGCTTGCCGGCGAGGTCGCGCACGAGACGCGGGAAACGGCTGAACACGTAGTCCATCGGCATCATGCGGATCGACATCACGGCTTCCTGCAGGTCGCGCGCGTTGCGCTCGAGCTGCGCCATCCCGTTGAACAGGCGGTCGTGCAGCGCCGGATCGAACGCGCTCGCGGTTTCCGCGAGCATCGCCTGCGTGATCACGAGTTCGCCGACCAGGTTGATCAGCTGATCGACCTTCTCGACGCCGACGCGAATCGAGCTACCTTCGGCGCCCGACGCGGCAGCGGCGGCCGGGCGGGCACGCTTGTCGTCGTGATGCGCGGCGGGCTGCGGCGCGTGGTCGGCAGGCGCTTGCCGGGCCGGCTGCTGCGCTTGCGCGGCAGCGGCGGCCGGCTCGGCGGGCGCGGGCGCGGCCGGCTGCGGCGCCGCGGCCTGCGGCACGAATACCTCGGCGCGCACCGGTTGCGCGGCGGCGGCCGGTTCTGCTGCAGGCGCCGCGGCTTCCGGTGCGGCAGCCGGTGCGGCCGGCGCCGTGCCGCGCCCGACGCGGATCTGGCTTTCGTCGATCACGAAGCAGCACACGGCGACGATGTCGTCGGACGGCACGTCCGATTCGACCCACAGCGTCAGGTCGGCGCCGGCTTCCTCGCGGCCCACGATCCGGCCGAGGTTGCCGAGCTCTTCGGTGAGCAGTTCGCGATCCTTCGCATCGACGCCCACGAGCGTGATCTTCAGGTGCGGACCGCCTTCGCCCGCATCGGCGGCGGCCGCCGGATGCGCGGCCGCGAGGGCCTGCTCGATCACGTGGTCGGGCACGCGATCGTCGCTGGCGGCCGGTTCCACGGCCGGAGCAGCCGGTGCGGCGGCGGCACCGGCCGGCGCCACGGGCGCAGCCGCGGCGGCAGCCGGCGCACCCGCGCCGCTCTCGGCCTTCAGCCGTTCGAGCTTCGCGCAGATCGTCGCGGCGGCGGCCGCGTCCGGTTCGGCGCTCGCGCGGTAGTCGACGAGCTGGTCGGACAGCACGTCCTTCGTCTCCAGGAACGCGTCGACCATTTCCTTGGTCAGCGTCAGCTCATGGTTGCGCGCGCGGTCGAGCAGCGATTCGAGGATGTGCGTCGTATCGGTCAGCGCGGAAAAGCCGAACGTCGCCGCGCCGCCCTTGATCGAATGCGCGGCGCGGAAGATCGCGGCCAGATCCTCGGGGTCGGGCGAGCCGACGTCGAGGTTCAGCAGCAACTGCTCCATCTGCGCGAGCAGCTCGTCCGCTTCGTCGAAAAATGTCTGGTAGAACTGAGTGATGTCGAGAGTCATGCCCGGTCCCGGGTTGAATGCGTCGCGTGAATGTCAGGAGGCGGCCGGCTCGGACAGCGTCGCGACCAGGTCGACCAGCACGGCGGGGTCGATCGGCTTTTCGATCCAGCCGGTCGCGCCCGCCTCGCGTGCGGCGTCCTTGAACGCGTCGCTGCCTTCCGTCGTCAGCACGAGAATCGGCGTTTCCGTATAGGCGGTCAGCTTGCGCAGCGCGGCGATCACTTCGAGCCCGCTCTTGCGCGGCATGTTCTGGTCGGTCAGCACCAGGTCGTACGGCACGGTGGCCGCCAGATCGAAGCCGGCCTCGCCGTCCGGCGCCACCGTCACGTCGTAGCCGGCCTGCACGAGCGTTGCCTGCAGCAGCGCACGCATGGTCGCGGAGTCGTCGATGGCGAGAATGGTTCGGATCATGTCTGTCTCGGAATCGTGTAAACGTCAGGGTTTCGGCACGGCGACGGCGGACGCCGCGAGCGCCGGGCGCACCGCCGGCGCCGGGGCCAGCTGCTGCGCGAGCTGCTGCGAGCCGGCCGCATCGGCCGACAGCGTCGTGGTCGTCGCATCGTCGCGCATCAGCGCCTCTTCGGATTTGCGGTTCAGCACGATCACGCTGATCCGGCGGTTTTCCGGATCGAGCGGGTCGGCCTTGTTCAGGTTCTGCGTCGACGCGAGGCCGAGCACGCGCAGCACCTTCGCCTCGTCCATGCCGCCGGAGATCAGCTCGCGGCGCGACGCGTTCGCGCGGTCGGCCGACAGCTCCCAGTTGCTGTAGCCGCCCTCGCCGCCCGCGTACGGCACGGCGTCGGTGTGGCCCTGGACGATGATCCGGTTCGGCACGTCATTCAGCGTCTTGCCGATCTCGCGCAGGATGTCGCGCATGTACGGTTCGACGTTGTCGCTCGACATCGCGAACATCGGCCGCTTCTGCGTATCGACGATCTCGATGCGCAGCCCCATCAGCGTGGAATCGATGCGGATCTGCTGCTTGAACTGGCGCAGCGTCGGGTTGGCCTCGATCGCGGCCATCAGCTTGATCTGCAGGTCGTGCAGGCGCGCCTGCTCGAGCCGGTCCTGCGCGCCTTGCGCCTGCGACCGGGAATGCTCGTCGCCCATCTTCGCGAGGCGTTCGGCGAGCTGCGTCGTGCCGTCGGTGCGGCGCAGCGTGCCGGCGTCGACGCTCGACAGATCGCGGCCGCCGCCGTTGATGATGCTGGAATCCTGCGAGCTGCGGTCGCCGCTGCCGAACAGCGCGGCCTTCAGCGGCGTGTTGAAGTATTCGGCGATCCCCTTCAGCTGCACCGGCGTGACCGAGCTCAGCAGCCACATCAGCAGGAAGAACGCCATCATCGCGGTCATGAAGTCCGCGTACGCGAGCTTCCATGCGCCGCCGTGGTGGCCCTTCTTCGCCGGGGCCACCCGCTTGACGACGATTGCGCGATCCTTGCTCTTGCTCATTGGTCGCTCCGCGTCACTTCGCCTTCACGCGGCGCACATGCTCTTCGAGCTCGGAGAACGACGGGCGCTCGGTCGAGAACAGCACCTTGCGGCCGAACTCGACTGCGATCGCCGGCGCATAGCCGTTCAGCGTCGCGAGGATCGTCACCTTGATGCACTGGAACATCTTGGTCGACTCGGCGACGCGCTGCTCCGCGAGGCTCGCGAGCGGCCCGATCAGCCCGTACGACAGCAGGATCCCGAGGAAGGTGCCGACCAGCGCCTGCGCGATCATCGCGCCGAGCACCGCGGGCGGCTTGTCGGCGGATGCCATCGTGTGCACGACGCCCATCACGGCCGCGACGATACCGAACGCCGGCATCGCGTCGCCGACGCGCATCAGGGCATGCGCGGGGCCTTCGCCTTCCGCGTGGTGCGTCTCGATCTCCTCGTCCATCAGGCTTTCGATCTCGAACGCGTTCATGTTGCCGCCCACCATCAGGCGCAGGTAGTCGGTCAGGAATTCGACGATGTGATGATCGGCGAGGATCTTCGGGTATTGCGTGAAGATCGGGCTCTTTTCCGGATCGTCGATGTCGGCCTCGAGCGTGAGCGTGCCTTCCTTGCGTGCCTTCGCGAGCAGCACGTAAAGAAGCGCCATCAGCTCCATGTAGACATCCTTCGTGTATTTCGAGCCCTTGAAGAGCGTCGGCAGCACGCGCAGCGTGGCCTTGATGGTCTTGCCGCCGTTGCCGAGGATGAACGCGCCGACGCCCGCACCCACGATCATCAGGATCTCGACGGGCTGGATCAAGGCGCCCAGATGCCCGCCTGCCAGCGCATAACCGCCGAAGACGGACAACAGCGTCACGAGTGTTCCCACGATAATCAGCACTGCCTGTCCCTCACGAATGACCGGCGGGGAGACCGCCGTTAAACAGGTTTACGGCAGTCGGCAGGAAAACTTTCGCGGGCGGCCAGGCGGCAGCCCGACGGTGTTTACCAGCAATTTGCAGACGATTCGCGCTACCCGGCACGGCCTGAGCGCCCCGCTGGGCCCCGCCGGGCGGCGCTCAGGCCGCGGCGGCGGCCAGTTCGGCGCGCGCGGCCGCGGCCTTGCGGGTCTTGCCTGCGCGCGACGGCGGCTGGCAGAGGCCGCAGACGAAACCTTGATGCGGATCATGCGCATGCGCGACGAAGTGGCCGCCGCAGCGCGTGCACGGGGTCATCTGCAGCATCCCCGAATCGAAGAAGCGCACGAGCGTCCACGCGCGCGTGAGGCTCAACGCGGCCTCGTCGCCGGACAGGTTCACGTGCTCCTGATAGAGCCGGTACGCCTTCACGATCGACTGGATCGGCTCGCAGCGGCCGTGGTCCTGCATGAACCGGTAGATGTTGTAGAACAGCGACGAGTGGATGTTCGGCTGCCACGTCATGAACCAGTCGGTCGAGAACGGCAGCATCCCCTTCGGCGGCGACACGCCCTTCAGTTCCTTATACAGCTTGATCAGACGGTCCCGCGACAGGCTCGTCTCCGCTTCCAGCAGCTGCAGCCGGGCGCCCAGCTCGATCAGTTCGATGGCGAGAGTGATTTCCTTCACCTCGATCACGACGCTTTTGCTTGCCATGGTGATAACCGTCCGCTTGACGTTATTCGGATGGATGGCCAATACGCTGCCCACCGGCGCGGCACGCCGGGACAAACGCAAGGCGGGATGGATCAGCGGACGCCTTCGACCTGCTGCCCGGCCATCAGGATGGCCGAGTGGGCGTGCGCGACGACATCGCTGCGGCCCTTGTCGGCGAGCGACGACAGCAGCGCGTGATCATCGAAGCGGAAGCGGCACAGCATCTGGTTGGACGCAGCCAGTTTCACAGTCTGCGCGAGCGTGAGGTTGGCGAGCACGTCGGCGAGTTCCTGGGAGATTCCCATGCGGAACATGCCCATCGCCTTGTCTTCCCGCAGCAGGCGTTGCGCAAGGAGGAGGTACGACAGGTTGACCTCTTTGATCTCACTGAGCATTTCGCTGGTAGCGCTCATGATTCCCCCGTTAAAGAGCTTTGCTTTGGCCATTCGTGTTATGAAAACGTTTGCTCGATCAGAGCGCTCTTGGCGCACAGTCGGCTCGTTTATAGTCTTACAGGGCGAATTTTGGCCAAACGGCATTTATGCCGGTATCAGCGAAGTGGCGTATGCCATGCAGGATTTGTCTGTAAACCGTGTAGGAATTTTTCCGACAAAGCGAATTGAAAGGAGCAATCGGGAAAGCGAGTGGCGGCGCGGATTCGGCGGCGATGTGTCCGATGGCCTCCGGGCGGTGACGAAAGGCTTGCCAGCAAGGCTGCCGACAATCGGATCGGTAAAAATTATAGTGGTTTTTCACGATGGCGCAACAATAGTTGCTTCTATCTCCATTTCTGTTTCCCTGCCCTTTTTCTCGGGGTTTTCGCGTATTTCATCGTGTAACAAGCCTTAAGTGTTTGAAAAAACACTCGAACCCCTCGGGGCGATATCGATAATGGACTCCAATGGGCGGCGGCGCGAGCCGTGCCGGCCCGCCCCGCAGCTTGCCGTCCGGCGCCCCGCGCACCCCGCCCAGGGCACGGCCACGTACCGCCAACCGCGTGCGTCGGCGAGTTCCGCAACCTTGCACGGGATCCGCACCGGCGCCACCGCGCCCCTGGATCGACACTGGAGAACACCCATGCGAATTGCCCAGATCGCGCCGCTTTACGAAGCCGTTCCGCCGAAGCTCTACGGCGGCACCGAGCGTGTCGTGTCCTACCTCACCGAGGCGCTCGTCGAACTCGGCCACGACGTGACGCTGTTCGCCAGCGGCGACTCCGTCACGTCGGCCCGACTCGAGGCGGCGTGGCCGCGCGCCCTGCGGCTCGACCCGTCGATTCGCGATTCGATGGCGCCCCATATGCGGCTCCTCGAAAAGGTCGCCCGGGTCGCGCACGAATTCGACGTGCTGCACTTCCACCTCGACTACCTGCCGTTCCCGCTGATGTCGCGCCTCGACACGCCGTACGTGACGACGCTGCACGGCCGCCTCGATCTGCCGGAACTGCAGCCCGTGTTCGACGCATTCCCGGACGCGCCGGTCGTGTCGATCTCGAACAACCAGCGCAAGCCGCTGCCGCAGGCCGCGTGGGCCGGCACCGTCTATCACGGGCTGCCCGACACGCTGCTCACGCCGCAGCCGGGCGTGAAGCCCGAATACCTCGCGTTCCTCGGCCGGATCTGCCCGGAAAAGCGCGTCGACACCGCGATCCGGATCGCCGCGCAAAGCGGGCTGCCGCTGAAGATCGCCGCGAAGGTCGACAAGGCCGACGCCGACTATTTCAAGGAAGTGATCGAGCCGCTGCTCGGCCAGGCACACGTCGAATTCATCGGCGAGATCAACGAGGCGCAGAAGCCCGCGTTCCTGTCCGGCGCGAAGGCGCTGCTGTTCCCGATCGACTGGCCGGAGCCGTTCGGCCTCGTGATGATCGAGGCGATGGCCTGCGGCACGCCGGTCGTCGCGTTCAACCGCGGCTCGGTGCCGGAAGTGATCGAGGACGGCGTCACGGGCTTCATCGTCGAGGACGTTCAAGGCGCGGTCGGCGCGCTGCACCGGATCGACAGCCTGTCGCGCACCGCCATCCGCAAACGTTTCGACACGCGCTTCAGCTCGAAGGCAATGGCGCAGCGTTATGTCGACACTTACGAATCGCTGTGCACGGGAACCCGTCAACCGGTATTGCGCCGGGTCGCCGGCGCCTGACACGGAATTCCGCAAGGAAATATTCCGTAATCAAATCCGCGCCGAAATCGGCGCGCAAAACAAAAGAGCCGCCTCGAGAGGCGGCTCTTTTGTTTGGGATTTCGGTCATTCGATCACGAAACGATCGCGGTTTTTACCGACGATCCAATTCGGCGGCTTGCCTCGCCCGCTCCAGGTCGCGCCCGACTTCGGATCGCGGTATTTCGGGGGCAGCGGCGCCTTCTTCGGCGGGCGCCCGCGCTTCGCTCGCTCCGCGAAGCCCAGATCCTGGGCAGTCAGCCCATATTCGGCGATTTTTTGCTGGACTTCCGCAATCACCGCCGCCACTTCCTGGCGGCGCACATCGTCCGCCTGAGCCTGCAGATCGGCGATCTGCGCCTTGAGTTTCGCGTATTGAGACATTTTTCGACTCCCCTTTTGACGATGCGGCCCCGGCGAACTCGACCGGGACACCAGCATCCGTTACGTCATCCGCACTGCCGCCCTACCCTTCGAAATTAATGCTGTCATCTTTAACCGATTCGGCTATATCGAGAATGCGGACTTATTCTAATAAAAGGCATTCGTCAGCCATTCAAATTTAACAATCGTTGACCCTCCCCGACCCGATTCATTTCCTATAATCCAGACCAATTCCGGGTGACGGTTTAAATCCGTCGCGTCGTCCGGTTGTCTTCAATCCACTTGAACGAGGTCCTTACATGAATCTTTCTCAGCGTCTCGCTGCAGAGGTATTCGGCACGTTCTGGCTGGTGCTCGGCGGGTGCGGAAGCGCCGTGCTGGCCGCCGCCTTTCCGGGCCTCGGCATCGGCTTTGCCGGTGTCGCACTTGCCTTCGGCCTGACTGTGCTGACGATGGCATTCGCAATTGGCCACATTTCGGGCTGCCACCTGAATCCGGCGGTGAGCGTCGGCCTGACGGTCGCCGGCCGCTTCCCCGCACGCGATCTCGTGCCGTATATCGTGGCGCAGGTGGTCGGCGCGACGCTCGGCGCATTCGTGCTGTACCTGATCGCAAGCGGCAAACCGGGCTTCGACGTCGTCGGCAGCGGCTTTGCGACGAACGGCTTCGGCGAGCGCTCGCCCGGCCACTACGCGCTCGGCGCGGCGTTCATTTGCGAAGTCGTGATGACGGGCTTCTTCCTGTTCGTGATCCTGGGCGCCACCGACAAGCGCGCACCGGCCGGCTTTGCGCCGATCGCGATCGGCCTTTGCCTGACGCTGATTCACCTGATCTCGATTCCTGTCACCAATACGTCGGTGAACCCCGCCCGCTCGACCGGCCCCGCACTGTTCGTGGGCGGCGAAGCGATCGGCCAGCTCTGGCTGTTCTGGGTGGCGCCGATCATCGGCGCGGCACTCGCCGGGATCATCTACCCGCTGGTCGCGGGGCGTGACAACGCCGTCGACCTGCTGCCGGTATCCGCTCGCACAAGCGAATAAAACACTACGGGGTCAAGCGAGCAGAGCAGCGAGCCTCACGCTGTCCAAGAAGATCGAGGCAGGTCATTTCGACGGGCGCCACTGGCGCCCGTTTTTCATTGGCGCCCCGGCGGGACGCTCAGGATGCGGCGACGTTGTCTTCGAGCGAGAACAGCGTGCGCAGGTGGCGGGCGACGCCCGCGTCGAAGTTGTTGCCGATCCGCGGGATGTGCGGGAGCCGCGCGACCAGGTCGGGGTTCGCGTTGTTCATCATGAACGCGTGGCCGGCGGTTTCGAGCAGGTCGATATCGTTCATGTTGTCGCCGAACGCGATGCAGTGGCCGGTGTCGACGCCGAGCCGCGCGAGCACCGAGCGCAGCGCGCGGCCCTTCGACACGTTCGCGGTCATCACTTCGAGGCAGTCGGGCAGCGAGTACGTGACGTACAGCGCATCGCCGAAGCGCACGCGCATCTGCTCGGCGACGACCGCCAGATCGGCCGGATCGCCGATGTACAGCACCTTCGCGATATCCGTGCCGTCGTGCGCGGGCATGTCGATCACGTCGTAGCGGAAGCCCGAATCCTGGTGGAATTCGAGCAGGTGCGGCGCATCGCGGTCGATCAGCCAGCCCTGGTCGGTGAACAGGTTGACGATCACGCGGCCGTGCGTGCCGACGACATCCGGCTGCACCAGGCCGCGGACGATCGCCGGATCGATGTCCTGCGCGTGGATCGTCGTGTCGTCCGGCGCATGCACGCGCGCACCGTTCGACGTGATCAGGTACGGCCGGATCCCGAGCACGTCGCGAATGCCGGCGACGTCCGCGTAATGACGCCCGGTGGCGATCACGAACTGCAGGCCGTCGCGGTCGAGCCGGCGGACGGTGTCGATCGTGTACCGATCGAGCTGGTGGTCGCTGTTCAGCAGGGTACCGTCGAGATCGGTGGCGATGACTTTGTACATGGGACGGAAGAATGGCGCTCAGGGCTCTGCGGAACGGCCATTTTAACGTCGTGCCCGGTCGCTCGCCGGACGGTTCCCGGTCGATCGCCGCCCGCGGCCCGGTTGCGGTGCGCCGTCAACCACCGTCGAAACGCCTTCAGCCTCCTTCCGCGGCCCGCAGCGCCTGCAGCGCGAGCCGCAGCGCGCCGTGCGCGGAATCGTCGAGCGGCGCGCGCAGCCGCGCGGCATGACGCGCCGGCACGGCCGGTGCGAGTGCGTCCGCCAATCCGCCGCACAGCGCGACCGGCAGCGCCTGCTGCGGATCGAGCGCGTCGATCATCTTGCCGATCTCGTCGCCCGCCTGCGCGATCAGCGCGCCCGCGACCGGATGCGAACGGTGCGCGAGCACGATCGGCGCAAGCCGCGCGTAGATCGTCTGGTTTGCATCGCACGACCACTGGACGAGCGCGTCGCGATCCTGCGCGCCCGTTTCCGCGAGCAGCGCATTGGCGAACGCATCGCGCGGCGCGCGGCCATCGAGCGCCTGCTGCGCATACGCGAGCGCTCGCACGCCGAGCCATGCGCCGCTCGCCTCGTCGCCGGACGGAAAGCCGAAGCCGCCCGCAATCCGGCATGCGCCGGACGCGTCGAGCGCCGCCGCGATGCTGCCGGTGCCGAGCGCGACGATCAACCCCGGCGCGCCGCCGTGCGCGCCGACGACGGTCGTATATGCGTCGCTCTCGACCGCGAGCGCGCCGAGCGGCGCCTGCGCGCGGAATGCGGCGAGCCACGCCGCATTGTTCACGCCCGCGAGCCCGCAGCCGAGCGCGCACTGCGACCACTCGAACGCGAAACCGGCCTGCGTGAACGCATCCGCGCAGGCCGCGCCGATCGATGCCCACGCGCGCTCGATGCCGAGCCCGAGCCCCGACGGGCCGCCGCGCCCCTGCGCGAGCTCGCGCCCGTGCCGGTCGGCCAGCACCGCGCGCGTGCCCGTGCCGCCGCCGTCGATGCCGATCGCAAAAAGTAATGCCGCCATGCCTTCATCCCGCTGATTCGAACAGGCGCCAAGCTTAACCGGATCGGCGCCGCGCGCCCATCTGCCGTTCGGCAGGCTGTTCCGTGGAAGGGGCTTCCGCTATGCTGACGCGATCGAATCGACACTGAATACGAGGCGGACGATGTCGCAGCGGTGCAACTGGGTGAAGACGGAAGCGGATGCTCACTATCACGATACCGAGTGGGGCGTGCCCTCGCACGACGATCGCCACCTGTTCGAAATGCTGATCCTGGAAGGCGCGCAGGCCGGGTTGTCGTGGTCGACGATCCTGAACAAGCGTGCGGGCTATCGCGAGGCCTTTGCGGATTTCGACGTCGATGCCGTCGCGCGCTTCACGCCGAAGCGCATCGAGAAGCTGCTGGAGAATCCTGGCATCGTGCGCAACCGCGCGAAGGTCGAGTCGGCGGTCACCAATGCGCGCGCCGTGCAGCGCATCCGCGAAGAGCACGGTTCGCTCGCCGCGTTCCTGTGGTCGTTCGTCGGCGATACGCCCGTCCAGAACGCATGGCAGTCGTACCGCGACGCGCCCGCGTCGACCGAGCAGTCCGACGCGCTCAGCAAGGCGTTGAAGGCTTACGGCTGCAAGTTCGTCGGCTCGACGATCTGCTATGCGCTGATGCAGGCCACCGGGATGGTCAACGATCACGAGGTCGGCTGCCCGTGCCACGCGCAATGCGCGGCGCTCGGCGGCAAGCAGCCCGCACGCCGGCGCAAGGCGGGCTGACGGCGCGCAAGCGCGCCGGAACCGCAGCGGCCCCGGGATTTTCCCGGTCCCAAAGGCAAAACGGCGGAGCGGCTTCTTTCGAAGCACGCTCCGCCGTTTCGCGGCGAACCGTAAGACGCTCTTAGTGGAGCTTCTTCGGCAGCATCTGGCTGCGCAGGCGCTTGTGCAGGCGCTTGACGGCTGCTGCCTTCTTGCGCTTGCGGACTGCGGTCGGCTTTTCGTAGGACTGGCGTTCGCGCAGCTCAGCGATCAGGCCATTTTTTTCGATAGCACGGCGAAAGCGGCGAATCGCCACTTCGAACGGCTCGTTTTCTTTCAGAAGAATCGTCGTCATGTCGTTCCTAAATTGCTTAAACGGTCAAAAACGTAGCGGCCAAGCGCCACGCACCGGCCATCCGAGCGTCTCCACAAACAGGCGAAACGAGCGGAAATACGGCCTCGGAGGCCGGAAAAGAGAGGCGGAAAGCACCGCGAGTACGCTTCACAGCCGCGTGCAGCGCCGCGTTTGACTGCCAGCAGACGTGCCGAAAACGGCAGAGGCTTGACAGAAATCTCAATTCAGCCCGCCATCATAGCAGGGAATCACAGACAAAACCACCCTTTTGTCGATCGTGTGTGCACAGGCGAACGACTGCGTGGTCGGGCCGCTCTCCGGCCCCATCCATCCGGCGTCACGCCGGCGCCCATCCGAAATGACAAAGAAGGATAAAAAATCGGGCCGAATCTCAACCCACCCCTCAAGTTTTGTTTTGGTGCGCCGAAATCCTGCTCTGAGGCGGCCAGCAATGAACGAGTGCTTCCGCCGACGCCAAAACGGCTTTTCAGGGCTTTCGGCTTAAACAGGAGAATTTTCCATGCTCGGAATTAACAGCAACATCAACTCGCTGGTTGCACAGCAGAACCTCAACGGCTCGCAAAACGCCCTGTCGCAGGCAATCACGCGCCTGTCGTCGGGCAAGCGCATCAACAGCGCGGCAGACGATGCAGCAGGCCTCGCGATCTCGACCCGGATGCAGACCCAGATCAACGGTCTGAACCAGGGCGTGTCGAACGCGAACGACGGCGTGTCGATGATTCAAACGGCATCGAGCGCACTGTCGTCGCTGACGAACAGCCTGCAGCGTATCCGCCAGCTGGCCGTTCAGGCGTCGACGGGCACGATGTCCACGACCGACCAGGCAGCACTGCAACAGGAAGTTGCGCAACAGATCCAGGAAGTGAACCGTATCGCGTCGCAAACGACGTACAACGGCACGAACATCCTGAACGGCAACGCAGGCATCGTGTCGTTCCAGGTCGGCGCGAACGTCGGCCAGACGATCTCGCTGGACCTGAGCCAAAGCATGTCGGCTGCACAGATCGGTGGCGGCGTCGTTCAGACGGGCCAGACGGTCGGCACGGTCACGGGCCTGAGCCTCGACTCCACCGGCAAGTACACGTCGTCGGGCGCGGCAATCACGGCAGTCAACGTGACGTCGGACGGCAAGGGCGGCTTCACGTTCACCGACCAGAACGGCACGGCAATCACGGGCGCAACGGCATCGGCGATCTTCACGACGTCGGCAGGCACGGCTTCCAACGGCCAGGCCGTCACGCAGATCACGATCAGCGCGAGCGCAACCAGCTCCAGCATGTCGGCAGCATCGCTCACCGCGATCTCGAACGCCGTCGCGCAGATCAACGCCGTCAACAAGCCGGCAACCGTGTCGGGCCTCGACATCAGCACGGTCAGCGGTGCAAACGTCGCGATGGTGTCGATCGACAACGCGCTGCAAACGGTGAACAACCTGCAAGCACAGCTGGGCGCGGCGCAAAACCGCTTCACGGCTATCGCTACGTCGCAGCAGGCAGAATCGACCGACCTGTCGTCGGCACAGTCGCAGATCACCGACGCGAACTTCGCGCAGGAAACGGCGAACATGTCGAAGAACCAGGTGCTGCAACAAGCTGGCATCTCGGTGCTCGCACAGGCAAACTCGCTGCCGCAGCAGGTCCTGAAGCTCCTGCAGTAATCGAGTAGCAACCCACGGCCGGGCCTCGCGTAACGCGCGGCCCGGCCGCAAGCGCTTGGCGCGCGGGGCCCCGTCCCGCCGCCAGGTCTTCACCCCGCATCTCACGGATCACCCGCCGCACGGAGCACTACGATGTCGACGATCAATCCCGCCGTCACCGCCGCCAACAGCTCGGCCAACAGCGCGCTGCAGCAGGCCGCCCAATCGATCATCAGCGGTTCGACCGGCAACTCGTCGATGGACGTCAACTCGCTCGTGACGGCACTCGTCAATGCGAAGACCGCCGGTCAGGCCGCCGCGCTCACCGCGCAGCAGACCAGCGACAACACCCAGATTTCCGCGTACGGCGCCCTTTCGGCGGCGCTGAGCGCACTTCAGGCCGGCGTCACGACGCTGTCGAACGGCTCGCTGCAGAACACCTTCACCGCGACCTTGAGCGGTACCGGCATTACCGCGACCGCCGGCGCGGGCGCCGTCGCCGGCAGCTATTCGATCAACACCACGCAGATCGCGACGTCGCAGTCGCTGTCGTCGGCCGCGTTCGGTGCGTCGACGGCGCTCGGCACCGGCACGATGACGCTGTCGCTCGGCAGCCAGTCGTTCTCGGTCAACGTGGGCAGCACGAACAACACGCTGTCGGGCATCGCCGCCGCGATCAACACCGCGACCGGCAACCCGGGCATCGTCGCATCGGTCGTCAACGGCAGCGACGGCGCCCACCTCGTGCTCAGCTCGACGCCGACCGGCGCGGCGAACACGATCAGCGTCGCGGTCAGCAACGTGACCGGCGACAACGGCCTGTCCAGCCTCGGCGTCACGTCGACGGCCAGCACGACGGGCGGCCAGTCGAGCTTCACGTCCGCGAACAGCAGCGCCGCGTGGAAGCAGAGCACGGCCGCGCAGGACGCCACGTTCACGATCAACGGCATCGCCGCGACGAGCGCGAGCAACACCGTGACGAGCGCGATCACCGGCGTCACGGTGAACCTGACCTCGGCCGCCGCCGGCTCGACGCAGACGCTGACGATCGCCACCAACACGCAATCGCAGGCGTCCACGATCAACAACTTCGTGACGCTCTACAACACGCTCGTCACGACGATGAACACGCTGTCGAGCTTCTCGTCCGGCGCGGCGTCGCAAGGCCCGCTGCTCGGCGACTCGACGCTGAACACGATCCGCAACGCGCTCGCATCGGTCGTCGCGGGCGGCGTGACCAGCAACGGCTCGACGGTCAACCTCGCGTCGATCGGCGTCACGCTGCAGGCCGACGGCACGCTGCAGGTCGACAACACGGCGCTCAACATCGCGCTGCAGAGCAACCCGACCGGCGTCGCAGCGCTGTTCAACTCGACGAACGGGATCGGCCAGCAACTGACGACCGACATCACGAACTACACGCAGACGGGCGGGATGATCGCCGCCCGCACGACGGCGCTCAACAACGACCTGACGAGCGTCGCCACGCAGCAGACGAACCTGTCGAACTACACCGCGCAGCTGACCAGCCAGTACCAGGCGCAGTTCACCGCGCTCAACACGCTGATGGCGACGATGAACAGCAACTCGCAGTACCTGACGCAGCTGTTCGGCGGCACGAACAGCGCCGGCGCACTGTCGAGCAACAAGAGCTGATCGCCCACCGGACCGGAGAGCCACGATGCAACAGACCGAACTGATCGCCCAGCTCGACGCGCTCACCGACGCGATCGAACATGCGGCCGCGATGGCCGACTGGATCGAGGCGGCGCGCCTCGTCGACGTGCGCGATCCGCTCGTCGCGTCGCTTGCGGCCGACCAGCCGCCGGCCGGCATCGCCGCGATCCGCCGGATGCAGGCCAGCAACGAACGCATCTTCGCCGACGCGCAACGCGCGCAGCAGGAGCTGACCGGCGAATACCAGGCGGCGATGGGCCGCGTGCAGGCGGTCGGCCAGTACCAGAGCGTCGCGAGCCGCTGACGCGCGCCCGGCACCGCGCCACTGACGGCGCCGGCGCACCAACCAGACAACAAGAACTACACGCTGATGTGAGGGCGTGCTCGTTCGCCTCTGCCCGCCTCGTGCGGGCATTTTTTTGGGGCGCCACCAACCGCGCCGCCCTTGCTCCGGCCGACCGTTCAATCGGCCAAACTAACCCGGCTTTTCCCGTCATCTCGCGGCATCGGCGCGGCGGCACGCTACCCATAATGGTATCGACCGACTTTCCGCAGATTTCATCATGCTCTCGTTCGAACTGCCCGCCTCCGCCCCGCTTACGCCCGAACAGCAGCTTGCGCAGGACATCGCGCTCGTCCTGGACAACGCGCTCGAGCGCCAGCGCGCCGGCGCTTTCGACGACGCACGGGCGCTGTACGAAGCGATCCTCGACGCGGTGCCCACGCACGGGGATGCACATTACAACCTCGCAGTCCTGATGGTCGATACGGGCCATCCGGCTGACGCGGTGCCGCATTTCGAAGCCGCCATCGGTTCGAGCCCGGACAACGGCTACTACTGGGTCAGCTACATTCATGCGCTGCATCGCAGCGGGCAGACACCCGCCGCGTGGATCGCCGTCGAAATCGCGCAGAAGCGCGGTGTGCGCGGCCCCGCGCTTGACGGGCTGATCGCACAGATGGCGATGCCCGATACCGTGCTCGCGACGGCCGCCGCGGCCGACACGCCGAACGGCGTCACCGTGGCGATCGTCTCGGAAACTGCCGCCGGCACGACCGCGGCGACGAAACCGGACGACACCGGCAATCCGGTCCGCCGCGCGAGCCCGAACCTCCTGCAAAAGCACGCGGCCTTTTTCGCCAAGGGCAAGTACGCGGAAGCGACCACGCTCGCGCAACGCCTTGCCGCTGACTATCCGGACGACGGCGCATGCTGGCGCGCGCTGTCCGCGTCGTTGCACAAGGACGGCCGCTATGCGGAAATGATCGACGCCGGCTTGCGCGCGGTCGAATTGCTGCCGGATGAAGTGCTCGTGCGCATCCTGCTTGCCGATACGCTGCGGGTGATGAACCGTCTGACGGAGGCCCGCGAACAGTGCGAGCGCCTGCTGGAGCTCCGGCCCGACCATCCGGAAGGGCTGCGGATCCAGGGCCTCGTGCTGTTCGCGCAGCGCCGGACCGCCGAAGCGATCGCGGCCTGCCGGCGCGCGGTCGAGATTGCGCCCGGCGTCGCCGCGCCGAACGCCACGCTCGGGTTCGTGCTGCTCGAACAGGGCGCAACACAGGAAGCGCTGGGCTGGCTGCGGCGCGCGATCGACATCGATCCGACCGACAGCGTGACCCATAGCAGCATGCTGTTCTGCATCGCACACAGCAGCGATTTCGGTCCGCAAGCGCTCGTCGACGAACACCGCAAGTTCGGTCAGCGCTACGACGAACACAAGCGCAAGCGCACGGCCGCGTTCGCGAACCCGCGCAATCCGGCACGCCAGCTACAAGTAGGCTTCGTGTCGGGCGACTTGTTCGGCCACGCGGTCGCATCCTACTTGGTGCCCGTGATCGAGCATCTCGCGTCCGATCCCGGCATTGCGATGCACTTCTATCACAATCACGTCGAGGAAGATCAGACGTCCGAACGCTTCAAGGCCCACGCGGCGACCTGGCGCAACGTCGCCGGCATGAGCGACCACGCGTTCCTCGAGCGTGTGCGCAACGACCGCATCGACATCGTGATCGACCTGTCGGGCCACACCGGCCGCAACCGGCTCGTCGCGCTGGCGCGGAGGGCAGCGCCGGTTCAGGCGTCGTGGATCGGCTACCCCGCCACGACCGGACTTGCCGCGATGGACTACTACCTGACCGACCGCTTCGTCGCACCGTACGGTGCATTCGATGAACAGTTCGTCGAGCAGATGGTGCGGTTGCCCGCGATCGCGCCGTACATGCCGCCGCCGAACTGCCCGCCGGTCAACGTGCTGCCGGCGTTGCACAACGGTTACACGACCTATGGCAGCTTCAACCGCCTGAACAAGCTGAGCCCGCACGTGATCGAGGTCTGGGCGCGCGTGCTGCACGCGGATCCGACCGCCCGCATGGCACTCGGCGCGATCAGCAACGAAGGCGACCAGCAGGCACTGACCGAATGGTTCGCCGCCGCAGGCATCGATGTCGGCCGCCTGTCGTTCCACCCGCGCTCGAACATTCCCGTCTACATGCAGCAGCATCATGGCGTCGATCTCTGCCTCGACACGTTCCCGTACACAGGTTCGACCACGACGCTGAACGGCTTGTGGATGGGCGTGCCGACCGTGACGATCCCCGGCGCGACGCTCGCCGGGCGCGGCAGCGCGGGCTGGCTGCAGCACGTCGGGCTCGACGCGTACATCGCGACGGACGAGGACGACTTCGTCGCGAAGGCGCTGGCGCTCAGCCGCGACACCACCGCGCTGCAGGCGCTTCGCGCCGGCCTGCGCACGCGCTGCGGGGAATCCGCCGCGTTCCGGCCGGCTGTCGTCGCGGCCGGGCTGTCGTCGGCGCTGCGCACGATGTGGACCCGCTGGTGCGCGGGAGAGCCCGCCACCGCATTCGACACGCCGCTGTTCGACGACACGGCGATCGCACAGGCCGCGGCCAAGGCCTGAACCTCACGTCAAGATCGAGAGAAACCATCATGACCGCCAGCCTGCCCGCGTCGTCCGTCGCGCAACTGCCGCACGAACGCATCTTCGTCACGCAGCCGCACCTGCCGCCGCTCGACGAATTCCTGCCGTACCTCGAGAAGATCTGGGAGAGCCGCACGCTGACCAACGGCGGCCCGTTCCACCAGCAGTTCGAGCGCGCGCTGTGCGAGTATCTCGGCGTGCCGCACCTGTCGCTGTTCGCGAACGGCACCCTCGCGCTCGTCACCGCGCTGCAGGCGCTGCGCATCAACGGCGAAGTGATCACGACGCCGTATTCGTTCGTCGCCACCGCGCATTCGCTGCTGTGGAACGGCATCAAGCCGGTATTCGTCGACGTCACGCCCGGCACGCTCAACCTGGACCCGGCGCGTATCGAAGCGGCGATCACGCCGCAGACCACCGCGATCATGCCCGTGCACTGCTACGGCAATCCGTGCGACGTCGACGCGATCCAGAAGATCGCCGACAACTACAATCTGCGCGTGATCTATGACGCCGCGCATGCGTTCGGCGTGCAGAACGCCGGCGGCAGCGTGCTCACCCACGGCGACCTGTCGGTGCTGAGCTTCCACGCGACGAAGGTGTTCAACACGTTCGAAGGCGGCGCGATCATCTGCCCGGACGCGAAGACCAAGCAACGGATCGATCACCTGAAGAACTTCGGTTTCGTCGACGAAGTCACGGTCGTCGCGCCCGGCATCAACGGCAAGATGAGCGAGATCAACGCCGCCTTCGGGATGCTGCAGCTGCAGCACATCGACGGCGCACTCGCGCGCCGCCGCGAAATCGACACGCTGTACCGCTCGCTGCTGAGCGACGTGCGCGGCATCCGCTGCGTGCCGCTCGGCGACCAGACCGTCGCGAACCACGCGTATTTCGCGATCCTCGTCGACGAAGACTATCCGATCGACCGCGATGCGCTGTACCAGAAGCTGCGCAGCTACGACGTGTATGCGCGCCGCTACTTCCATCCGCTGATTTCGGAATTCCCGATGTATCGCGGGCTGCCGTCCGCCAATCGCGACAACCTGCCTGTCGCCTCCGAGGCCGCGCGCAAAGTGCTGTGCCTGCCGATCTACCCGGCGCTCACCGACGACATGGTCCGCCGTATCGTCGAGCTGATCGCGCGCTGACGCGCGCCGTCTACAGGTAACGCTCGCCGGCCGCGCGCGCGCGGACCCGGCGGGCCGGATTGCCGTACGCGACCGTGTACGGCTCGACGTCGTGCAATACGACCGAGCCCGCACCGACGACGCTGTGCTCGCCCACCGCGATCCGGTGCCGCAGCATCGCACCGAGACCGATCGCCGCGCCGTGGCCGATCCGGCAGTTGCCGCCGGTGACGACGCCCGGCGCGAGGCTCGAGAAATCTTCCATCACCCCGTCGTGGTCGAGCGATGCGTTCGTGTTGACGATGCATCCACCGCCGATCGTGCAGCACGGATTGATCACCGCGCCGGCCATCACGACCGTGCCCGCGCCGATCGTCGACGCTTTGCCGACACACGCGGCCGGATGCACCGCCGACACGCACGGCAAGCCGGGCACGAGGGCCGCGAGCTCGGCCGTCACTTTCTCGCGCGCGTGGTTGTCGCCGATCGCAACCAGCAGCCCGGCAATCCCGTGCGCGTCGATCAGATGCGGCAGGTCGCGCTCCGCACCCAGCACCGTGTAGCCGAGCGTCTCCTCGCCACGGGGCCGGAACGAATCGATCAGCCCGGCGATCCGGTACCGACCAGCCTGTTCGACGATGTCGATCACGACCTTGGCGTGACCGGACGAGCCGACGATGACGATGTTTTCCACGCGGGCCTCGGTTGATCTGAAAAGCAGAAGCGGCGTTGCCATTGCCGCATTTCCCGGAGTATGACGTATCGCCATGCGCGTGCGGCACGCGCCGCCACTTCAGACGGCACGCACCGCGTCGCCCATCGTCATGCGACTGACAGCGAAATGCGCGGCGAACGCTCCGCGCAAGCGCTCTGCCAGCTGGATCCAGTTGTCGTCGCGCCCTCTGCGGAACAACCGCACGGTGCCCGGATACCACGGCGAATCGTCGCGGTCGTGCATCCAGCGCCAGTCCACATCCTGATTCGGCAGCAACACCCAGCAAGGCTTGCCGAGCGATGCGGCGAGATGCGCGGTCGACGTATCGACGCACACCACGAGATCGAGTTGCGCGACGATCGCGGCCGTATCCGCGAAATCGTCGATCTCCGAGCCGAGGTGCAGCAACGGCAGGCCACCCGGCGGCTGACGCGCCTCATCCTCGCCCTGCCCCTTCTGCAGGCTCACGAAATTCACGCCCGGCACACTCCATAGCGGCGTCAGCAACGCGAGCGACGGCAGCGAGCGGTGCGCATCGTTGTGATGCTTCGGGTTGCCCTTCCACACGAGGCCGACACGCGGGCCGGCCGGCAACGCATCGAGGCGCGCGCGCCAGCGCGCGACGCGGGCCGGATCGGGCACGAGCCGCACCGGCGGCGGGATCGTGTCGAGCGTCGTACCCGCATGCATCGGCGCACTCAACAGGCTCGTCCAGTAATCGAACTGCGCCGCCTGCGCGATCGCCGTCTCGTGATCGAGCACGGCGTCGACGCCGTCGACCGACTCCATCAGCCGATGCAGCGCGGGCTGGCACGCGAACACCACGCGCGCCGCGTGCCGCGCCCTGAATTCCGCGAAATAGCGGCTGAACTGCAGCATGTCGCCGAGGCCGTCCTCCTGCCAGACGAGCAGCGTCTTGCCAGCGAGCGGCTCGCCTTGCCACTGCGCGCACGGCAACACCTCGCGGGTCCGGCGGTGCACGAAAGCCGATTGCTCGTAGCGCGATTCGTAGCGCCGCCAGCCTTCGTCGAAGCGGCCCAGGCCGAGCAGCAGCGTCGCCAGGCCGAAACGCGCGTCGCCATAGTCGGCGCGCAGTTCGAGCGCGCGGCGGTACGCGTGTTCGGCTTCGTCGTGGCGGCCGGCATGCGCGAACGTCGTGCCGAGGTTGTAGTGCACTTCGGCCATGTCCGGCGCGAGCGACAGCGCCTCGGCGAACGCGGCCATCGCTTCGTCGTGGCGGCCTTGCGCGCGCAGCACGCAGCCGAGATTGTTGCGCGGCTGCGGCTGGCCGGGGCGGCAGCGGATCGCGTCGCGGTAGGCCGCTTCCGCTTCCGGCAGGCGATCGAGATTCTGCAGCGCGACGCCGAGGTTGTAGTGCGCCTCCGGGTGATCCGGGCACAGCGCGAGCGCCTGGCGGCTGGCGGCTTCCGCTTCCGGCAGCCGCTGCATGTCGACGAGGATCGCGCCGAGATTGGCGTGCGCGAGCACGGCGTCGGCGCGCACGGCAATCGCGAGCCGGTAGGCCAGTTCCGCCTCGGCCTGCCGGCCGAGCGCGCGCAGCAGGTTGCCGAGATCGGTCAGCACGTCGGCCGACTGCGGCTCGATCAGCAGCGCCTGCCCGAGCGCCTGTTCGGCTTCGTCGAGCCGGCCGAGCCCTTCGAGCACCTTGCCGAACCGGTGATGGTGCGACGCCCGCAACGGCGTGATGGACGCGAGCTGCCGGCGCAGGAGCGCCTCGGCGTCGGACAGGCGCCCTTGCGACACGAGCAGCGCGCCGAGGCCGTCGTACGGCGGCTCGAACGCCGGCATCGCGTCGATCGCGCGCCGCCACCAGGCTTCCGCGTCGACCAGCCGGTTCAGGCCGAGCGCGCAGACGGCCGCGATGTGCAACGCCACGACGGCCGGTGCCGGCCGGTCGAGCAGCGGCGCGACGAGCGACAGTGCATCGGCGAACTGTCCGTCCTGGCACAGCGTCGCGGCGTGTTGAACCGGTGCGGATGCGTCGAGAGCAGGTGTCATGTCACGCAGCGCGGCACGAACGGACGGTCAGACCGTCGTCGATACGGCAGCCGGTTGGCCGGACTGGCTGACGGCACGATCCTTGGCTTCCTGGAGCGCCGCGAGCATGTCGAGCGCCAGTCCTTCGTCGGCGGTGAGGTCGGCCAGAAATGCTGCGTTGTTCTGCTTGATCCAGTCGAGCGGCATGTCCCACCACGCGAGTTGCAGCAGCCGTTCGCGCACTTTCTCCGTGAAGCGGAAGCGCACCAGACGGGCCGGCGAACCCGCATAGATGCCATACGCCTCGGTACGGAAATTGGGCGGAATGACGGTACGCGCGCCAATCACGCATCCGCTCTCGATCTGGCTGCCGCCAAGAAACATGGCTTCGTCGCCGATCCAGATGTCGTTGTGGATCACGGTATCCGGGTATTGCGGCATCGACACATTGTCGAGGCCGTTACCGTAGATGCTGAACAGGCTCGTGGAAATGGTCCGGATCTCGTGCTGGCCATTCAGCAGGAATCGCAGGCGCATTCCGCCGGCCACGTACTTGCCGATCACGAGTTTCTGAAAATCCTGGTCGTACTTGGCGATCGAGCCCACACCGATCGACGAGCACCGGCCGATATGAAACGTCCCGACCTGCGCTTCCTCATCGACCCAGTTGCGGAAAAAATTGTTCGGAATCGCCGAAAAGGCGCCATCCCGGTAGCCGAGCACGATGAAATGCTTCGACCACGCATGGTCAGGCAGCACGCCAATACAATCGTCGGAGGTCGTAACGTTCATTCGCGGTCGCAAGTGTGCCGGTGCGGCGGCTCGATGCCCGGCCGCTCGATACGGCGGTGGAAAACGTCGCGGCACATCGGCCGCGAGCATGGACGGTGCAGTATAGGAATCCGGCGACGGCAATCGACCCCGGAGAAGAACGGCGTTCTGGCTTCTGTTCCGGCGATGGGGTTGGGGGCCGGTCTCGCGTCCGCTGGCCTGGATGTGCCGGGCGTCGGCGTGGAATTGCCGTCAGGGGCGATGGTTGATGCGCACCTCATCCGTCGCTCGCGCGTTCATGCCCGATTTTTCATCGTGACGCTGAGGCATCAGCAGGATCGTCGCGTCGATCCGGCCGACCGGTTTCGTCAGCAGCGCTCCGACGGCGTGTTGCTACAGTCGCCACCGGTGTCGCGCGGCCGCCCTCACGCCCCATCGCCGCCCCGCCCGCGCTCAATTACTCGACGAACACCCGCCGCAACTGCTCGAACTGCACGAGCTGGAGCTGCACGAACTTGACGAACTGCAGCTCGACGACGAGCAACTGCTGTCCGACGCATCGATCGAACCGCCGATGCCCGCTTTGGCGGCGGCGAGCGTCGATATCCGCGACGCGGTCTGCACGGTTTGCGAATACACCGACCATGCGGTGCCGGCCAGCGCGGCCGTGCCGAACAGCGCGGCAGTCCACAGCAACGGGTCCGGATCGCCGCGTTCGCGAGCCTGGGCATGTTGCGGCGCCTGCGTATCGGTCGTGGGTTGCGGGTTTCGCCCGGCCCGCTGCTCGTGCGAGATCCGGCGCGCGAGCAGCGCGGCCCGCGCGGCAGCCGTCGCGCCGCCCCGCCCGAAGCCGGTCAGCCGCCGCGCGACGATCCGGTACGCGACCGCGAACACCACCATGCAGACGGCGAGCAGCAGCACGGGCCGCCCGCGGCTCAGGCCAACCGCGAGTTTCGCGGCACCGGTGCCCAGCACGAGCAGCACGATTGCACGTGCCGTCATGCGCGACGCGCGCATCTCGCCGGGCGCCCAGAGCCAGCCCTGCGCGCGCATCCCGTCGACGACTTCCCGCGCATACCCGGCGAGCCGCTCGCGAAACACGTCGTAGCGCACGGTGCCGGAAGGCTGTTCCTTGAGCCACGCGCAGTGGTCGTCATGCCGGCCCGCACGATCCGGATCGGCGATCTGCACGTAGCCGCCCTGTCCCGGAACCGTCCACAGGTCGACCGCGCCCGCATGCGCGAGCGACATCGTCACGACTTGTGCGACCCGTGCCTCACCGCCGGTGAGATAGGCCACTTCGTCGGTGCTCAGGTCGTCCGACGCCTTGCGCGTGTGCGCCCCCCAGCGGCGGCGGCGGAACTCGATCGCCTGCAGCGCGACGATCAGCAACAACGCGACCACGCACGCCGGTACGTAGAACGCGAGAAACTGCGGCCCCGCGTAGTTCAGCACGTTGAAGTCCTGCGCCGACGCGCAGGTCGCGGCGACGCTCGCGGCGGCGGCCGGCCATGCGAGTTTCGGCAGCCGGTCGCGCCAGGTCCTGCCGGCAGGCGGGGTGGCAGGCGGGGTGGCCGGCAACGCCGCGCGCGTTACCCCGTTCACGGCCAACGGTTCCGGCGGCGGCGATCCGGTTGCGTCGCGCAGTCCGGGCGGCGGCGGCCAGATCGACTCGGGCGGCTCGCAGCCGAACCACCGGCGATAGCTGTCCAGGGTCTCGCGATAGCGCTGCGCGTACACGGCAGCTTCATCCGGCGCGCCCGTGCCGGGCATGTGATGCAGCCGCGCACGCAGCACGCCGGCGCAGAAAACGTCCCAGTATTCGAGCGTGTATTGCAGATGGAAATGCCACGCGGCATCGACCGCGACCGATGGCGTGACCGGGTGTCCGGCCGCCTGCGCGAGAAACGCGAAGCGCTTGTATTCGTCGATCACCGCCAGCGCATGCGCATGCGACCAGCCTTCGGCATCGGCCAGGCGCCGGCTGTACGGCAGCGGCACATTCGGATCGTCGGGGGAATAGGCGTGCAGGCGCGCGAGCAGCGCCTGCTGCGCATCGGTCAGCGCGCGGGCATCGACTGCGATCGAGGTAGACGGAATGGCAGTCATCGGGAGTCGGCGTGATGCGCGGACGGCCGCCGCGATCGTCGCTTGGAGTTGTCGTTGCGGGCGATTCTCGCACAACGGCGACGGCGACGGCACGTCCGGTCCGCACCGCCACGCGGCAGGGGCCGCCCCGGCTGGGATCGAACCAGCAACCCCTGCCTTCGGAGTTTTACCTACGTTCGCCCCGCCCTTGCCCGGCAAGGCTCGACACACGTTGCACAGCGCAAAACCAAGGCTGCACAAGGTCAATCAAGGCTGCCCCGGCTCGCGCCAGCTGCAATCCGGCTGCACGGCTCACGCCGCGCCCGCCCATGACGTGCCCATGACGTGCCCATCGAGCGCCCATCGAGCGCCCACCAGGCACCACCACGGACAGCGTAAGGCGCGATGCGCAGCGCGACACGCGCCGCGCTGCGTCTCCACGCAGGCCACGCATGCATGTCGTTGAACGCCGCCCGGCGAAGCTCGACCATGGGAACCAACTTCACTGCCTCACCGCCCGGGACTTCGCCATGGCAAGCAGCACGACCTCGACATGCCTCCACCACGCGCCGGCCGGCGACCGCGGCGCGTTCCCGCATCCGGAGCGCCGGCCATGATCGTGCGCACCCTGCAGGGCGACACCGTCGACGCGCTGTGCTGGCGCCATTACGGCCGCACGGACGGCACCGTCGAAACCGTGCTCGAAGCCAACACCGGGCTCGCCAGCCTCGGTGTCGTGCTGCCGGCAGACACGCCCGTCCATCTGCCACCGCTCGACACCGCCACGCGCGCACGGCCGTTGCTGCAACTGTTTGACTGACCCTGGAATCGCCTGCATGGCCGAACCGAACCTCACCACCGCCGCGATGCTGTCCGCCGCGATCGGCGTCGCCGGGCTCGCGCCCGGCATCGACGGCAACGCGCTGATCGGCGCGTTCACGGGCGCCGCGCTCGTGGTCGTCACCTCGAAGGAGATCGGCGTCGCACGGCGCGCCGCCTACCTGCTGATCTCGCTCGTGATGGGCTATCTCGCCGCACCGGAAATCGTCGGCGCCACCCCGATCCATTCGACGGGCGTCGCCGCGTTCTTCGCGGCCGCGCTCGTCATCGCCGTCACGCTGCAACTCATCGAACGGGTCAAGACGCTGGACCTGCTCGCGCTGTTCCGCAAGGGGGGATGACATGCCGCTCCCGCTCATGCTGATCGCGCTCTGCGCCCACGTCGCCGTGCTCGTGCGCGTGCTCACCTACCGGCGCAACGGCGCGCGGCACCGGCATCGCGCGTCCTGGTTCGCCTGGATCGTCGTCGCGGTCGCCGGCGGCGCATCGATCGAATTGCTGCTGCATGCCGGCTCCGTCGGCTTCTTCGAGGCGGCTACCGCCGTCCTGCTGGCGATGTCCGTCTGCGGCACGCGCGGCAACGTCGCCCGCCTGCTCAGGAGGGAATGAATCATGAAGACCCGCCGCCTCGGCGACCACGGCGACGACGTCGGCCTGCTGCAACGCCGGCTGATCCGCGCCGGCTATCCGGTGCAGGTCACGCACCTCTATGACGCGGCGACCGAAGCCGCCGTGATCGCGCTGCAACGGAACACCGGCCTCGTCGACGACGGCATCGCCGGCCCGAAGACCTGCGCCGCGCTGGCCACCGGCCGGCGCGACCCGACACACCTCGCGCTCGCCGATCTCGAACGCGCCGCACGCACGCTCGACGTTCCGCTCGCGTGCATTCGCGCGGTCAACGAAGTCGAGTCGCGCGGCGCCGGTTTCCTGCCCGACGGCCGGCCCGTGATCCTGTTCGAACGCCACGTGTTCTGGAAGCGGCTGCAGGCACGCGGCATCGATCCCGCACCGTTCGCGGCGCGGCAGCCGGACATCGTGTCGCGCACACGCGGCGGCTATCGCGGCGGCGCCGCGGAATACACGCGCCTCGCGACGGCCGAGTCGATCGATGCCGGCGCCGCATGGGAATCCGCGAGCTGGGGCGCGTTCCAGGTCATGGGCTATCACTGGGAACGCCTCGGCTATGCCGGCATCGACGAATTCGTCGCGTGCATGGAAAGCGGCGAAGCCCAGCACCTCGACGCATTCGTCCGTTACATCGCGGCCGACGACGCGCTGCGCCGCGCGCTCGGCGACCGCCAGTGGGCCGCATTCGCACGCGCGTACAACGGCGCCGACTATGCGGCGAACCTCTACGACGTGAAGCTCGCACGCGCCTATGACCGCTATGCGTCGCAACCGGCCGCGCCGGCGCCGAGCGGATCCGCATCAGCCGGCGTCACGTCCGCCGCATGAACGGGCTCGCCGCGAAATTCGCCGCCTGCATCGCCGCGCTTGCCGCGTGCGCCGCCGCGGCGCTGGTCATGCATGCACTGCGCACCGACCTCGGCGCCGCACGGCAGCAACTCGTCGATGCACGACGGGCGCTTGCCGGACGCGACGACGTCATCTCGCGCATGCGGCAGGACAGCGCCGAGCGCGCACGACAGCAGGCCCGGCTCGACCGCTCGCAGGCCGCGATCGCGTCGAAGCTCGACGCCACTCGACTTGAAAACCGGAGATTGACCGATGAAAACGCCGCGCTTCGCGCCTGGGCTGGCACTCGTCTGCCTGACGACGTTGTCCGCCTGCAAGCCAATCCCGCTCTCACCGGCGCCGACGCTTACGTCGAATACGTGCCAGGCGGTGAGCCCCTGCACGCTGCCGATGCTCTCGCCCCGCACCAACGGTGAGCTCGATGCCGCGCTCACGCTCGCGAAGGCGGCCTGGGCGACCTGCGCGGCGCAAGTCGACATGATCGCGGCGTGCCAGGCCGGCACGCCCGCAACCGGCCACGGAGCGCATCCGCATGATTAAGCCAGACAGCCTGCGGCGGGCGCTCGTCGCCGCGATCCCGTCGTTCGGGACCGAACCGGGCGCGCTGACCGTCCTCGTCGAGCAAGGGTCGATCGCGACGACCGGCACGCTGACGCCGTCGTTCGAATACCGGTACACGGCCCACGTGCTCGCGACGAATTTTTCCGGCGACACGGATCCCGTGTTCGTCGCACTCGTCGAATGGGTCCGCAAGAACCAGCCGGATCTCGTGACGAACCCTGCCGCGCGCGCGAGCGGCATCACCTTCGAGGTCGGCGTTCGCGACCAGGCGGCAGTCGAACTGTCGATCCGGCTAGCGCTGACGGAAAGCGTCAACGTCGCAACCGGGCCGGACGGCCGGCATGTGATCACCCACGTCGACGACACGCAGGTCGATCCGGCCGACACGCTGACCTGGGTCGCGCTGCCGCAGATCAGGTAGGCCCGGCGGGCGCCGGCCCGCCTTCGCGCACACGGCATCGGCGCCGCGTGCGGTCGGACGAACGCCGTGCGCCGCGAGCGCGCGGTTTTACGCCGCGTTCATTCGCCCCTGCAACGGCTGCGTGTCGCAGCCGGCCATCTCGTTTTACCTGCCTCGTTTCCCCTGCCTCGTTTTGTCCGCCTCTTCTCGCCTGCCTCTTCTCGCGCGGCGGATCTGCAGGTCGCGATCGCAAAGCCAATCGCCGGCTTGCGCATTGCCGTCGAATCGCCCGGAGTCGGCGATGCGCGCAGCGTCGACGGCATCCCCGTGGCAACACCTCCATGCGCCCGCATCTCGGCTCCCCGCCGCACGACACCCATCTGCATTTCACCGCCACGCAACCCGTCGCACCGCCACCCTGCCGCCCTCCCTGCGTCGATCCGCTCTCGCCCTGCAATCCCTCGACCCCATCGCCCAGGCGCACGACGCCATCCTCACGCCGACCGGTGTTGCGATTCTCGACGCGCGCCTTCGCGCCGGCATCCGGTGCGCGCTGTCCTCGTTGCGACGACACAGACGATCGCTCGCGCCCTGGCCGCGTGGCCGTCACCATGGCTGCATGGACGCAAATGAAATTCAACGGCAGGCACGCAACGCGGTGCGCAAGGGAACGATCCTCGCGGTCGACCATGCGGCCGCGTTGTGCCGCGTCTCGGTCGGCGACGCCGACTCCGACGGCAACGGCCTGCAGACCAACTGGATTCCGTGGGTCGCCGGCACGGCCGGCGGCACGCGCGACTGGCTGCCGCCGACACCCGGCGAACAGGTCGTGCTGCTCTGCCCGATGGGCGATCCGGCGCAGGGCGTCGCGCTGCGCGGCGTCTATTCGAATGCCGCGCCGGCGCCGGCGTCGAGCCCGAACACCCACGCACGTGTGTACCCCGACGGCGCGAGCGTCACGTACGACCACGCCGCGCATGCACTCACGGCCGAGCTGCCCGCCGGCGCGACCGTGCGCGTCGTCGCGCCGGGATCGGTGGTCGTGCAGACCCGCGACGCGACCGTGAAAGCCGAGCGCATCACGTTCGATGCGCCGCAGACGACCTGCACCGGCGCGATGACGGTCAAGGGCCCGTTCGCATTCGAATCCGGCATGACCGGCACCGGCGGCGCCGGCGGCGGCGCCACGATGCAGATCGACGGCGCGGCCACCTTCACCCGCGAAGTGAAATCCCAGGGCATCAGCCTCCCGCATCACACGCATCGCGAACAGGGCGATGGACAACTCGTGAGCGCACCGCAATGAAAGGCATGAACGCGAACACCGGCCGCTCGATCTCGGGCCTGGACCACTTCTACCAGTCGATCGGCAGGATCATGACGACGCCGCTCGCGTCGTGCGTGAAACGCCGCACGTTCGGCTCCGAGCTGCCCGACCTGATCGACGCACCCGGCAACGGCACCGTGCGCACCCGGCTGTACGCGGCCGTCGCGACGGCGCTCATGCGCTGGGAGCCGCGCCTGACGCTCACCCGCGTCGTGCTCGCCGCGGACGACGCGAATGCGGCGGCCGGGTCGGTCTATCTCGACATCGAAGGCTGGACCGGCGAGACCGGCACGGCCGTGTCGACCCGCGTACCGATGACGACCGGGAGCCCGGCATGAGCGTGACGCCGATCGACCTCTCGCAGCTGCCGTCACCCGACGTCGTCGAAACGATCGACTACGAAACCCTGCTTGCCGCGCGCAAGGCACGGTTCGTGTCGCTCTACCCGGCGGACGAACAGGCCGAGATCGCCGCGACGCTCGCGCTCGAATCGGAGCCGGTCGTGAAGCTGCTGCAGGAAAACGCGTACCGCGAGATCGTGCTGCGGCAGCGCGTGAACGACGCCGCGCGCGCCGTGATGCTCGCCTACGCGGTCGGCACGGACCTCGATCACCTCGCGGCGCTGTTCGGCATCCGGCGCCTGACGATCACGCCCGCCGATCCCGAACACAACCTCGCTGCGGTCATGGAAAGCGATACCGACCTGCGTGCCCGCACGCAGCTCGCGCCGCAGAGCCTGTCCGTCGCCGGCCCCGAAGGCGCGTACGTTTCGCATGCCCGCAACGCGGACGGCCGTGTGCTCGACGCGTCGGCAGTCAGCCCGGCTCCGTGCGAAGTGCTCGTCTCGGTGCTGGCGCGCGATGGCGACGGTACGGCTGACCCGGCGCTGATCGCCGCGGTGGCGGCCGCGCTGCAGGCCGACGACGTGCGGCCGCTCACCGACAAGGTCACGGTGCGCGGCGCGGAAATCCTGCGCTACCAGGTGCGCGCGCGGCTCGTGTTCTTTGCCGGCCCGGATCGCGCGGTGGCGCTCGCGGAAGCCAACCGCGCGATGAAGAAATACACCGAATCCATGCACCGCCTCGGGATGGAAGTCACGCTCGACGGGATCTACGCGGCCGCCCGCGCGGCCGGCGTGCAGAAGGTGATCCTCGAGAGCCCGCTCGCCGGGCTGCCGGCGACGAAGCAGCAGGCGCCGTACTGCACGGGGATCGAGCTGATCGACGGCGGGGTGTACGGCAATGAATGACGTCCTCCCGCCGAACGCGACGCGGCTCGAACGCCGGCTCGCCGCGACCAACGCGCGCATCGACGACGTGCCGACGCCGCTCGCGACGCTGATGAATCCGGACGCGATCCGCTCCGACCTGCTGCCCTGGCTCGCGTGGCACCTCGGCGTCGATGCCTGGAAGGACTATTGGCCCGAGTACGTGAAACGCGCCCGGGTCAGCCAGGCGATTCCGATCGCCCGCCGCAAGGGCACCGCCGCCGCGGTGCGCGAAGTCGTCGCGGCCTTCGGCGGAAACATCGTCCTGCGCGAATGGTTCGAGCAGCGCCCGCCGGGCCGGCCCGGCACGTTCGACCTCGTGATGACGGTCAGCGGCCAGGAGGGCCAGCCGCCGACCGCCGAATACGTCGCCGACATCCTCGCGGAAATCGACCGGACCAAGCCGGTACGGGCGCATTACACGTTCACGCAGGGCTTCGAAATGCGGGGCCGACAACCGGTCGGCGCCGCCGCGCGCGTGGCGGCCTATCGCCGCCTGAACCTCACCGACTACTGATCGCACATGGCAACCCAGATCATCATCACCGACGCCGGCCGTGCCGCGCTCGTCGCCGCCGGCAACGGCGGCACGAATGCCCACCAGGTCGTGGAAATCGGCCTGGCGAACGCGCCGTTCGTCGCCGACAAGGGGCTCACGAAGCTGCCGAACGAGCTGAAGCGGATCAAGTCCTTCGGCGGCGCGAACGTCGCGCCGGACACGATCCATACGACGCTGAAGGACGACACGGCGGACCAGTACTCGCTGTACGGGTTCGGCCTCTACCTCGAGAACGGCGTGCTGCTGGCCAGCTATGGCCAGGCGACGCCGATCATGGAGAAGTCGCCGGCCGCGATGCTGCTGCTGTCGTCCGACCTGCAGTTCGCGACGATCGACGCGACGAAACTCGTGTTCGGCGACGCATCGTTCCTGAATCCGCCGGCGACGACCGAGCGGCAGGGCGTGGTCGAGCTGGCGACGCAGGCGGAGGTCGACGCGGGCAGCGATGACACGCGCGCAGTCACGCCGAAGACGGCCGCGTCGCGATACGCGGCATTGACCGGCGCGAAGTTCACCGGCCCGGTCGTCACCGAGTTCGATGCGGGTCCGGACACGGCGCACGTGTCGATTCGCCCGCCATCGGGCAAGACCGGTCGAGAAAGCCGCGTCCGTCTGCATGGCACGTTCGGCGGCAACAACCCGGATACGGGGTCGCGCCTTGTCGCCACGATCCGCTCCGGTTTCGACAACGGCGCGTGGGGACGCGAGTACGTCGATCTGTGGCTGAATCGCACCGGCAACGATAGCCAGACCGACGCGAACCAGGCGCGCGCCTTGCGCATCGCGTACGGCGGCCGCGTGCTGGTTGGCGATGTCAAGAACGACGACGGGAATTCGCGACTGCGTGTCGGCGGCGATACCGTTGCCGAGGGTACGAGCTATTCGAAGGCTGCATCGATCGACGGCGGCGCCGGCAACTTCTCGACACTGTTCTTCACCGACGGCGGCAAGATCCGCTGGTCGATGTTCAAGCGTGACGGCGCGGCGACCGGGGGCAACGGCGGCAACGATTTCGGCGTGAATGCATTCGCGGACGACGGCATAACGCAATTCCCTGCGTTTCGCGTCAGCCGTGGCACGCAGACGTTTTCGGTCGCCAAGCGCCTGACCGTCGGCGACATCGGCGACGACGGCCGGAACGCGATCCAGGTTGGAGGAAACGCCACTTTCAAGGGCGGGTTGACCTCTCGAGCAATGGATGCAAACGGCGCGCATTTCCGTGCGATCTCCGGCGACTACGGCGCATTCCTGCGCAACGACGGCACGAACGTGTATCTGCTGTCGACGAACAAGGGCGATCAGGAAGGCCAGTGGAACGACTTCCGTCCGCTCGCCTGGTCACTCTCCGACGGAGTCGTCCGCATCAGTGACAGCGGGGCCCTGACAAACATCGGCGGCGATCTCGCAATCGGCAGGAATACGGACGAAGGACGCATCAGGGTCGGCCCCACCGACGGCTACTTTTATGCAAATGCCGAGACGGTCGGCTGGTGGAGAAACAACGACTCGTTCCAGTACTTCATGGAAGACCGCACCTTCCGCGTAAACGGCAAGCGGGTGTGGCACGCCGGCAACCTCACGCCGCTCGATCGCACGACGGGCGGCACGATGGCGGGCGATCTCCAGTTCGACCCGGGCAAGCGGCTGTTCCTGTCGGAAGGCAGCGCACAAGCGCCATCGCTCACGTTCATCAACGACGGTGCGCCGGACACTGGCCTGTACCACATCAACGACGGCTCGTTCGGCGTCACATGCAACGCGATCCCGCAGGTTTCGTTCACCCCCGGCGGCACCGTCTTCCAGACACCCGTGCGAGGCCCCACGCCCGCTGCAGGTGACCGGTCGACCGCGCTGGCCACGACCGAATGGGTGCTGGCCGCGCTGTCGACGACGTCTGTCGGACAGATCATCTTCGAGCCGCGCACGTCGGTGCGCGCCGGGTTCCTGAAAGCGAACGGCGCGCTCGTCAAGCGCACCGACTACCCCGCGCTTTGGGCGTACGCGCAGGCCAGCGGCGCGCTGGTGACGGAAGACGAATGGTCGAAAGGCCGATGGGGCAGCTTCTCGTCCGGCGACGGCGCGACGACGTTCCGCCTGCCGGAGTTGCGCGGCGAATTCATCCGGTGCTGGGACGACGCCCGCGGCGTCGACACCAACCGCATCCTCGGCTCGTGGCAGGACAGCGCAAACCGCTCGCACGGCCACGGCGCCAGCGCGGCCGAAGTCGGCGATCACGCGCACTCGGCCTGGACCGACGGGCAGGGACAGCACGGCCACGGCGTCAATGACCCCGGCCACGCACACGGCGTCCGGATGGGTCGGGTCGGCGTCGTCGCCACCTCCTATGGCCAAGGCTGGGGCCCGTACAACTGGGACCGGCAGGACATGCACGGCACCGAGGGCGCCGGCACCGGCATCTGGCTCAGCGAAGCCGGCAACCACGGCCACAACGTCGGCATCGGCGGCTCCGGTCGTCACAGCCACGCCATCACCGTCAACCTCGACGGCGCCAACGAATCGCGTTCGCGCAACGTCGCGCTGCTCGCGTTGATCCGCGCTTATTAACCTGGACCCCGAAACATGCTGATTCACCACTACAACCAGTCGACCGGCGAATACCTGAGCAGCGGCCAGCCCGACGCCGATCCGCGCAACCCCGAACGCTGGCTCGTGCCGTCATGGGCGACGTTCGACGCGCCACCGGCGCGCACGCCGACGACCTGGCCGTTCTACCGCGACGGCGCATGGACCCTGTTGCCCGACTTTCGCGGCCGCCTCTGCTATCGCACCGACACAGGCGAAGCCGTCGAAATCGCGACCGCCGGCAAGACGCCCGACGAACTCGGCCTCACGACCGAAGCACGGCCGTCGCCGCGCCACGCGTGGATCAACGGCGCGTGGGCGATCCCGGCCGCGCTGCTCGAGCGCGAAAAGCGCGACGCCGCGATGGCCGAGTTCGAGCGCCGGCTGGAAGCCGCCCGCAAGGCCAACGCCGGCAAGGCCGATGCGTACGCAGCGGGCCTGCTCGACGACGAAGGCATCTACTACTTCAAGGCCTGGTCGGCCTACCAGATGGCACTCGTTTCGGTCGTCCAGTCCGACACGTTCCCCGATTCGGTGACGTGGCCGACTACGCCGGCGCCTTACGTACCGCCTCCGCAGCCGGAGCCGGAGCCGGAGCCGCAGCCGCAACCACAGCCGAACCCCCAGCCCGAAGAGCCAAGCGCACCTGCAGCTCCGGTCGCGGACCCCGCGGCCTGATCCGCACGGGATTTCTCCCGTTCTCTTTCATCTGATCTGCACACACAGGAGCCACACACCATGCCGCAGGATTATCACCACGGCGTACGCGTCATCGAAATCAACGAGGGCTCGCGCCCGATCCGCACCGTGTCGACGGCCGTCGTCGGCATCGTCTGCACCGCGTCCGACGCCGATGCCACCGCCTTCCCGCTCGACACGCCCGTCCTGCTGACCAACGTCGTTGCCGCGCTCGGCAAGGCCGGCACCAAGGGCACGCTGCGCCGCACGCTCGATGCGATCGGCCGGCAGACCAAGCCCGTCACGATCGTCGTGCGCGTCGCCGAAGGCAAGGACGCCGCCGAGACGGCGACCAACGTGATCGGCACCGTCACGGCCGACGGCAAGTACACCGGCATGAAGGCGCTGCTCGGCGCGCAGGCGCGCTTCGGCGTGAAGCCGCGCATCCTCGCGACGCCGGGCCTCGACACGCAACCCGTCGCCGCGGCGCTCGCGTCGATCGCGCAGTCGCTGCGCGCATTCGCGTACGTGTCGGCCAACGGCTGCAAGACGAAGGAAGAAGCCGTCGCCTATCGCAAGCAGTTCAGCCAGCGCGAACTGATGGTCGTCTGGCCGGACTTCCTCGCGTGGGACGACACGACCAACAAGACCGTCGTCGTGCCGGCCACCGCGTATGCGGCCGGCCTGCGCGCGAAGATCGACAACGACACCGGCTGGCACAAGACGCTGTCGAACGTCGGCGTGAACGGTGTCACCGGCATCAGCGCCGACGTGTCGTGGGACCTGCAGGATCCGGCAACGGACGCGGGCTTCCTCAACGAGCAGGACGTGACGACGCTCGTGAACCGCAACGGCTTCCGCTTCTGGGGTTCGCGCACGTGCTCGGACGATCCGCTGTTCGCGTTCGAGAACTACACGCGCACCGCGCAGGTCATCGCCGATTCGATCGCCGAAGCGCAGATGGCCATCATCGACGGCCCGCTCAACCCGTCGCTGCCGCGCGACATCATCGAAACGATCAACGCCAAGTTCCGCGAATGGATCTCGCAGGGCTACCTGATCGGCGGCTCGGCCTGGTACGACCCGGAGCCGAACACGACCGACGTGCTGAAGTCCGGCAAGGCGTATCTCGACTACGAATACACGCCGGTGCCGCCGCTCGAAAACCTGATGCTGCGCCAGCGCATCACCGACCGTTACCTCGCCGATTTCGCCGCGCGCGTCAGCGCGTAACGACCGGCCTCACCAGGAGTCAAACACGATGGGTATGCCTCGCAAACTCAAGGGATTCAACCTGTTCCAGAACGGCGAGAACTTCGTCGGCCAGGTTGTCGAAGTCACGCTGCCGAAGCTCACGCGCAAGATGGAGGACTACCAGGGCGGCGGCATGAGCGGCCCGATCAAGGTCGACTTCGGGCAGGAAGGGATCCAGCTCGAATGGACCTGCGGCGGCTTCATGCGCTCCGTGCTCGGGCAATACGCGATCACGAAGCACGACGGCGTGCTGCTGCGCTTCGCCGGCGGCTACCAGTCCGAGGATTCGACCAACGTCGACGCGATCGAGATCGTCATCCGCGGCCGCCACAGCGAAATCGACCCGGGCACCGCGAAGTCGAAGGAAGACACCGCGTTCAAGGTCACGACCGTCGCCAGCTACTACAAGCTGTCCGTGAACGGCCAGGACGTGATCGAGATCGACTTCGTCAACATGATCGAGAAGGTCAACGGCAACGACCTGTTCGCCGCGCTGCGCAACGCGATCGGCCTGTAATCCGCTGCCCGGCCGGTTACGCCGGCCGGGCCTGCCCTGCGCACTTCCCCCCGATTGATCACCGACAGGACCACCATGAATCCGATGCAACCCGACCTGGCCGCGAACGACTCGCAGGCCGATGCGGCCGCCGTCACCGCGATCGTCACGCCCGACCAGGACGATCCGGCCACCCACACGCTCGACACGCCGCTCGTGCGCGGCAACCAGACGATCACGTCGATCACGCTGCGCAAGCCGAAATCGGGCGAACTGCGCGGCGTATCGCTGTCCGACCTCGTCAGCCTCGACGTCGTCGCGCTGTCGAAAGTGCTGCCGCGCATCAGCACGCCGATGCTGACTGAAGCCGACGTCGCCGGCATCGACCCCGCCGACCTCGTGCAGCTGGGAGGCATCTTTGCCGGTTTTTTGATGCCGAAGGCCGTGAAATCCCGACTGGCCTCCCAGACCGCGTAGAAGACCCGATGGCAGACATCGCGACGGTGTTCGGCTGGACACCGCCCGTGATGGATGCCTTCAGCCTGGCCGAGCTGATGGACTGGCGCGAACGCGCACGAGTACGCGCCGGCGCCCAATGAGCGAAACGATCGACGATGGACAACACCACGAAACTGCGCGTCATGTTCGACATGGTCGACAACATGACGAAGCCCCTGCAAATGATGCTGACCGGCAACAAGGGGCTGGCCGATTCGCTGCGGGCCACCCGCCGCGAGCTGGACGACATGGCGAAGACGCAGAAGCGCATCGGCGAGTTTCGCGAGATGCGCAAGGGCCTCGCCAATACGGCATCGGATCTCGCGGCGGCACGCGCGCGCGTCGACACACTCGCCCAGTCGCTGCGCGCGACCCGCTCGCCGACGCAACAGATGATCAGCGACTTCAACAAGGCGCAACGCGCGGCCGAGAACCTGGCGTCCGCGCACCACTACCAGGCCGGCCGTGTACAGGCCATGCGCACCCAGCTCGCCGGCGCGGGCATCGACACGCGCAACCTGTCGCGGGACGAGCGCAACCTCCGCGCGACGATGGCGTCGCGTGCGTCGATGATCGACGCAGGGGTGCGCGGGTACGACACCCGGCGACAGCAGCAAGCCGACGCCCGGCGCGCGAAGATCGACGCACTGCGCGGCGTCGGCGAGAAGTGGGCGAAGCGCGGCGAGGCGGTCAAGGGCGTCGGCAAGAACATGCTCGGCATGCTGTCCGATCCGCTCGATGCCGCGAAGCAGGCCGAAAGCGAAACGCTGCGCATGCGTGCGCAAGGCGCATCGGCCGACGCCGTGCAATTCGCGCGCGCACGGCAGGCCCGGGGCCTGTCGACCATCGACAACCTGGCGCTGATGCGCGAATCGCTGACCGAGCTCGGCGGCGACGAACAGCATGCGCGGGTCGCGCTGCCGCTGCTGTCCTCGATGAAATTCGCGAACGAGGCGCTGTACGGCAAGGACGACGCGAAGGCGAACGTCGACAAGTTCATGAGCATGCTGAAGGTGATCGACCTGCGCGGCGGCACGAAGAGCGAAGCGGCGTTCGGCGCCGAAGCGAACATCGTGCAGAAGATGCAGACGGCGACCGGCGGCAAGGTCAGCGGCGACGAGTGGAACAACTTCGCCGAATCAGGCGGCAACGCGGCCAAGCAGTTGCGCACGGACGCGTTCTATTACCAGATGCAGCCGCTCATCGAGAAGCTTGGCGGCAAGTCGGCCGGCGAAGGCCTGGCCGCGCTGTCCGGCAGCGCACTCGAGGGCAAGGCGACGGCGCTCGCCGCACAACGGCTGGCGGCGCTCGGCCTGGTCGATCCGAAAGGGCTCACGCACCGGAAGAACGGCGCGATCGCCGGGCTCAAGCCGGGCGCGCTGACGGGCAGCGACATGCTGCAGGCGTCGCCGATCGAATGGCTCGAAAAGGTGCTGCTGCCGAAGCTCGCCGCCAAGGGAATCACCAGCCCCGACAAGGTCAAGGCCGAGCTGGCGAAGCTGTTCCCCGACAAGGCCGCGGGGAACCTGCTCACCACGATGTATGACCAGCGCGAGCAGATCCACGACACCGAGCGGCAGAGCGCCGCCGCCGACGGCGTCGCCGGCATGCGGGCGAAGGCCGCGGATTCGACCGCGGGCCGCGAGCTCGTCGTGCTCGCGCAGTTGCGCGACCTGAAGCTCGAGATCGGCGAGAAGATCACGCCGATGTACAACGCCGCGCTGGACGTCACGGCCACCGTGCTCGAGAAGATCGTGAAGTTCGTGCGCGAACACGGCACGGCCACCCGCATCCTCGTTACGGCCTTCGCCGGGCTGAGCGGCGTACTCACCGTCGCCGGCACGCTGGCGAGCGTCTTCGGCAACGTGCTCGGATCGGTGAACGTGCTCCGCTTCGCGACGTCGATGGTCCGCGCGTTCAGTCTCGTCGGGCAGGCATTCATGGTGCTCGGCCGGTTGGCGATGGCGAATCCGCTGATGGCCGTGATCGGCCTGATCGCGATGGCGGCCGTCTACGTCTGGCAGAACTGGGACACGCTCGGCCCGAAATTCATCGCGCTGTGGGCAACCATCAAGCAGGCGTTCGGCGCGGCCGGCGACTGGATCACCGCGAAATGGGATGCCACCGTCGAGTGGGTAAAGACCGCGCTCGGCGGCATCGGCGCCTGGTTCGGCGACCTCGGCACGCGCTTCCAGGAAATCGGCGCCGGCCTGGTGTCCGGGCTCGTCGAAGGCATCAAGAGCCGCTTCGTCGCGCTGAAGGAGACGATCAGCGGCCTGGGCAGTTCGGCGCTCGGCTGGCTCAAGGAAAAACTCGGCATGCAGGCGTCGGCCACGCCCGACGACGGCACGACCGGCGCAGCTGCCGGCGCCCCGTCGCTCATGGCCCGCACCGCCGCCGCGCTCACGACCACCGCCGCGCTGGTCGGCCCGCCCGCGATCGCCGCGAGCCCGGCGATCGCCGCGGCCGCCCCGCTCGAGCGCTACAACATGTCGCTCGACTACCGCGCGCCGCTCACGGCGCCGGCCGCCGCTGCCGCCAGCGCCGCGCCCGCGGCCGGCCCCGTCACCATCAACATCGCACCGCCGCCCGGCGCCGATGCGGCCGAGATCGCGCGCATGGTGCGCGCCGAGCTCGAACGCGCCGAACGCGCGAAGGCGTCGCGCGCCGGCTCGCGCCTGTCCGATTGATCGTTCGCTGAAGGAAACCCGCCCATGATGATGTCGCTCGACCAGTTCGTTTTCAGCCTGGCGACCACGCCCTACCAGGAGCTCCAGCGCCAGCGCAACTGGAAGCACCGCACCAGCTCGCGCATCGGCGTGCGCGATGCGAGCCAGTTCACCGGTGCCGGCGACGACACGATCACCCTGTCCGGCATCGTCGCCCCCGACAACGGCATCGGCGAGATCGCGTCGATCGAGGCGCTCGCCCGGATGGGCGACGCCGGCGACGCCTATGTGCTCGTCGACGGGAACGGCAACGTGTACGGCGCGTACGTCATCGACAGCCTCAACGAGACGGCCACGTATCACACGAAGGAAGGCATCGCACGCAAGATCGCGTTCACGCTGACGCTCAAGCGCGTCGACGACGGCGTGCTGGCCGAGCCGCAGCAGGACGACGAAAGCGGAGCGGACGAGCAATGAGCACGCAGGAGCGCAAGCCGGGCGACGCGCAGGCCCGCGCGGGTCGCGTGCAGCCGCAGGCCGACTATCGGATCACGCTCGACGGCCGCGACCTGTCGCGCCTGATCGCGCCCAACCTCATCAGCCTGTCGCTGTCGGAATCGCGCGCGGACGAGGCCGACATGCTCGACCTGGTGCTCGACGACGCGCGCGGCACGTTCGCGATTCCGAAGCGTGGCGCGAGCATCAAGCTGTCGATCGGCTGGGTCGGCGAGCCGCTCGTCGACAAAGGTGCGTTCACGGTCGACGAAGTCGAGCACAGCGGCGCACCGGACGTCATCACGATCCGCGCGCGCTCGGCATCGATGACGAACGGCATGCACGAGCGCCGCGAGAAAAGCTGGCACCGCCAGACGATCGGCGCGATCGTGCGCACCATCGCGACGCGCTACGGGCTCACGGCCGCCGTCGACGCCACGCTCGCCGCGACGCGGATCGACCATGTCGACCAGACGCAGGAATCCGACATGTCGTTCCTGACGCGCCTCGCCAGGCGCTACGACGCGGTGATGACCGTGAAGGACAAGCGTCTGCTGTTCATGCCGATCGGCAGCGGCAAGACCGTCAGCGGCAAGCCGCTCGACGTGCTGGCCATCACGCGCGCAAGCGGCGACCAGCATCGTTACCACATCGCTCAACGCGACGATTACACGTCGGTGCGCGCGCACTATCACTCGAACGGCAGCGCGCGGCGGCTGTCGGTGGTCGTCGGCGACGCGCAAGGCAAGAACGTCAAGGTGCTGCCCGAGGATTACGCGACGCAAGCCGAGGCCCGCGCGGCCGCGCAAGCCGACTATGCGCGCACGCAGCGCGGCCAGTCGACGCTGAGCTACACGCTCGCACTGGGCCGGCCCGAACTGTTTCCCGAGATGCCCGTCACCGTGACGGGGTTCAAGCCGGAAATCGACGACACGCCGTGGCTCGTGAAAAAGGCAACGCATACGATCGGCGACGGCGGCTTCACGACCGCGCTCGAGCTCGAGGTACGCGATGCGCCGAAGCAGTCGGGTCGAGCCGGCAAGCGCTGACAGGTGAAGGAGCGGCCCGTGCCGCGATGCCGGGCACGCGATCGCGTGCCGGCGATCGCGGTGGCGAATTCAGGATCTCGGGGGGGCGGAGCGAGGCAACGCGCGGGATGCGCGGCTCGGGTTCGATGCAGCGGCCGGAGCGAATGCCGGCCGGCGGGGATCGGTCGCGGCGGTTCAGCTCGATTGCTGACGCCCGCCGAGCGTCATGCGCGTGTCCCGCGCGTCGCCGCATTGCTGCAACGTGGCGCGCGCATCGCGCAAATTGGCCATCGCCTGCAGCGCGGCCTCGAGCACCTGCCCGACCGACAGCATCGCGCTGTCGATCGCGGCGTGCGCGTCGGCCCGCTCGTCGTCGCTCAGGTCCGGACGATATCGCGGCGGGCCCATCGTCAATCCGCGCGTGTCCGCGCGGTGGTCGGCGTGCGCCGACGCGCCGATCGTCCCGATGTCGTGCTTCCTGTTGGTGTCCATTTTCCGGTCTCCGCAAACTCAGTCATCCACCGGGGGCCGCCCGACACGACGGGTCGCCTCGGAACGCCCCGCCGCCAGCTCACCGGCTTTCAGAATGCTAAACCAATACTGTATGGATATACAGTGATTCGTCCGATTTTATCCGATGACCTTGCGCGGCGCGCTCAGCGCACCGCCGTGGCATCGGGAAACGGAGAGGAGTAGGGTTGCCCGCGCCGCCGCCCGCGCTGCGGCCCGGATCGGGCAACGTGCGACCGCGTGCAGCGCGGCTGCCGGCATGCGCGGTAGAGAATGCGCGGGCCGCGCGGCCGCTTATTTCTTCGATTGCTTCGCCGCGCGCTCGGACTTCAGCCGTTCGACCTCGGCCATGGCCCGCTCGACGTTTTCCGCCGTGCGCTGATCGAGTGCCGCCCGGCGATTCTCCGGCAGGCGCTTCGCGCGCCGCGGCGCCGCCGCCTGCACCATCGCGCCCGTGCTGATGCAGCTGGCGAGAAACGCGTGCAGCGACGCCTTGCCGGCGTCGTTGAGCTGCCGGTACATCGCCAGCACGTCGGCTTCGTCCGCGTCGCGGCTGCCGGCCGCCGGCGCCGGTTCGCCCGCGGCGGATCGTTCACCGGTCAGCACGTAGCCGATATCGACACCGATCTCGCGAACGGCCAGCAGATAGGCCGCGTCGGGAGAGCGCTCATCCGACTCGTACGCCGACTGCGAGCGCCTCGCGACACCGCCCACGGTCGCGAACTCGTCCTGGCTGAGCCCGATCCGCAGGCGCTCGTCCCGCAAGCGACTCCCGATTTGTGTCATAAATTACCCATTAACAATTGACGCGCTGTTTTTTGCTCATTACACTGGCCTTACCGTAACGCAAGACTATCTCGACAAAGTATACCGACCATGACTACTCCCAAAGGCCCGCGCCGTTCGCCGCGCGGCACGATGTCGGACAAACCCGTCTACGTGGGGCTGACGCCTGTCGAACGCGGCGAGCTCGAGCAGCTCGCCGCGCAGCGCAACCGCTCGATCTCCAGCATGGCGCGCGAGCTGATCCGCATCGGCGCGAGCCACCTGCGCGCGATCGCGACGCCGCGCTCACGCACCGTCGGCCGTTGAACCGGGCGCCCGCATGTTCCGCACCTTCGAACGCGCCCGACCGTCCGTGCCCGCAGCGTCGATTGTGAGCCGCGCGCACGCCCGCACCAATCCGCCGATCGGCCAGCGATGCAGCCGGATCGCCCGCGCAGCCCACTGCCCGCCCGGCCATGCGCAGACTCTCGCCCGGAGCACGTCCCCATGCGAATCCTGAACCGTTGCCCGCACTGCCGCACCCGCGCCACCGCACGCAGCAGCCGCGAAATGTCGCTGACGTTCCGCGAAATCACCTTCCAGTGCGCGAATCCGGAGTGCGGCCACACGTACGTCGTCAACATGGAATTCGCCCGCACGCTGTCGCCGTCCGCCGTCCCGAACCTCTCGTTGCAGTTGCCGCTCTCGCCGCACGTGCGCGAACGCCTGGCCGCGCAACTCGAGCTGCCGGTCTGACGCACTGGGGCCTGTTCACGCTAATAACGCACGTTTCCCTGTTTGGAAAAAATCATTCGTGGGGCCAGCGCAAGCCCGTTATTAGCGTGAACAGGCCCTAACCCTCGTTCCCGCGTTTCCCTCGCATCGTGCCTGAACGGCGCGAGGGATCGTCTTTGCCATTGAAAAGGACACCTCATGATCCCGATCCAAGCGGGCCGCGCCATCCAATGCCCCGCCAGCCCGGCGATGGTCCGCCGCCCTGCGCACGGCATGCGGGTCGACGGCCCGGAGGCGCGCACATGAACCGCTACGCCACCGAACCCGCGCCGCACGACGCCGCGCTGCGCGCCGCCATCGCGGCGGCGGCCGACACGCTGAACTTCGACGCCCCGCCGGACAGCCCCGAGCGGCAACGCACGCTCGGCCGTTTCGTGTCGGCGCTCGCCGATCGCCTCGCGCTCGGTTTCCCGCAATCCGCCGCTGCACTGCGCGCGCTCGCCGGCTCACCGGCCACACCGCCCGCACCACCGCAACCCGCACGACAGCAATGACCAAGACATGGCCTCGATCGACGAACTGAAACGACACATCGACCTGCATGACCTTGCCGGCCGTCTCGGCCTGAAACGCGGCCGCGGCGGCGACCGCGCACTCTATCACTCGCCGCAGCACGCGGACCGGAGCCCGTCGCTGTCGATCTATGCGAATCACCCGAAGTACGGCACCGGCTGGCGTGATCACAGCGCCGACGCCAGCGGCTCGTGCATCGACCTCGTGATCCACGCACGCGGCGGCACGGTCGCCGACGCCGTCCGCTATCTCCACGACGCGTACGGTCTGCCGTCCGAGCGCCAGGCCCCCGTCGAGCGCCGCGAGAAATCCACCGTCGAATACATCGCCGACCGCTGCACGGCCGAGCGCGACCGCGTGCGCGACTACCTCGGCGGCCGCGGCATTTCCGGCGCGGCGCTCGACGCGGCGTTCGCGGCGCGCACGCTCGGCTTCAATACATGGACGAGCCCGAAGATCGCCGCCGGCGATGTCGGCCACGGCGGCCCCGCCGCCGCGTTCGTGGTGCGCGCGCCGGGCGATGCGCGCGTCGTCGCGGTCGACATGCGCTACGTCGACCCGGCGCTCAACGGCGGCGTCAAGACCCAGACCCAGGGCGACAAGGCCGGCTACGGCTGGACCGCCGACGCGCGCCGGCTCGACCGCGCGAAACGCGTGATCCTCGTCGAAAGCGCGATCAATGCGCTGTCGATCGACACGTGCGCCCTCCCCGGCACGGCCGCGCTTGCGCTGCGCGGCCTCGCGAACGTCGAACGCATCGACTTCGCGTTCCTGCGCGGCAAGCAGGTCACGATCTGCCTGGACAACGACGAGCCATTCGCGGAAGGCCACCCGCGCGCCGGGCAGCGCCCCGGCCCCGAGGCCGCGTGGGCGCTCTACGAACGGCTGACCGCGCTGGATATCAGCGCCGTGCTGGTCGACCAGTCGGACTGGCTGGCGGATCTGGCGGACGGCGACGCCGCGCGCACGCCGATCAACGACGTGAACGACTACCTGCAGCTGCGCGGCCCGGCCGAACTGGCACGCGCGCTCGACCAGCTCGAACCGTGGCTCGTCGCCGGCCTGCCCGGCGACGCATCGCGCCGCGGCCGGCCGCGCATCTTCCTGCCGTCGCACGATTTCGCGCAGTACTGGCGCTTCCGCGTCCGGCCGGACTTCACCAGCTACATCACGAAGATGGACCGCAACGAGGAATCCGGCGTCGACACGCCCGTGATGACCGACCTGTGCGGCTTCCGCATCGCCGGCATCAGCCGCGTGGCCGTCGCGAGCGCGACGTCGACGATGACGGGCGACGCCGACCAAGCGCCCACCGTCTACTTTGCCGTGTCGGTGCAGGCGCCGCGGCACGGTGCGCAGCTGATCCGCCGCGTGATGCTCGACGATCAGCTGCACAACGTCGACCAGTGGAGCAAGTTCGGCCCGATCTGGGCGCCGGCGCCGTTCAAGCGGATGGTGAACATCCTCGAGCGCGGCGCCGACCTGGGTGCGCGCCGCGCCGCGAACTTCGTCGGGCTCGCGTGGCGCGACGGGCGGCTGATCGTCAACGAAGGCCCCGACTGCTACTTCACCGAAGCGGACAAGCAGTGCCCGTATCACAACCTGACGTTCCCGGGCGGCCCGGTGAGCGACGCGCGACGCGTGATCGCGGCCTACCAGACGACGTTCCGGCAGAACGCCGCGACGATCCCGCTCGTGTGGGCGCTCGGCGGCCACCTGAAGGCGCTGCTCGGCTTCTGGCCGCATCTGACGATCCAGGCGAACAAGGGCGCGGGCAAGTCGACGCTCATCAAGCGGCTCGAACGATCGCTCGCGTTCACGATGTTCTCCGGGCAATCGCTGCAGACCGAATTCCGGCTGCTGACCAGCATCAGCCACACGAGCCACCCGGTTGGCTGGGAAGAGCTGTCGGCACGGCGGCAGGACGTGATCGACAAGGCGGTCGGGCTGCTGCAGGAGAACTACCAGTACACGGTGACGCGGCGCGGCACCGACATGACCGAATACCTGCTGTGCGCGCCGGTGATGCTCGCCGGCGAAGACGTGCCGGTGCGCAGCCTGCTCGGCAAGCTCGTGCGCACGACGCTGACCGGCAAGCGCGGGCCGCTGCTGCCCGACGACCTGCCGCGCTTCCCGGTCCGGCAGTGGCTCGAGTTCCTGACCGGGCTGGATCGCCGCACCGCGCTCGAGCAATACGCGACGCTGCGCGACAAGGCGCTCGCCGGCTGCCGCGCGAGCGGCGAGGACGACGGCGCGCGACGCATGGCCGGCAACTACGCGGCCATCGGGCTCGCCTGGCGCTACCTGTGCGAATTCGCCGGCATGGACCCGAGCGAAGGCGATTTCCCGCGCGACCTGATCGCCGAGATGAACGGGCACGTCGCCGAAACCAGCGCCGACCGCGAGCCGTGGGTCTGGATCATGGAAACGGTGCTGTCGGAAATCGACGGCGGCAACTACAAGCATCCGTACACCTTCGACACCGTCGACGGCGAATTCTGCCTGCTGCTGCGCACCGGGCACGTGATGGATCACCTCGCGCACACGAGCGCGCTGCGCGACAAGTGGAACGGCCTGCCGGTGAAGTCCGATCGCGTGTTCAAGGCGCAGCTCAAGCACGCCGGCGTCCTGGTCGGCGAGAAGGAGGTCGAGCGCCGCATCTACATGCGCCGCGTGCCGTACCTGACGCCCGTGTCGCTCGAACGCCTGGCCGCATTCGGCCTGCACGTGTCGGTGCGCGAGGACCTGGCGACCGACGCGCTGCACGGAGGCCGCCCATGAGCCGCGCCCAGTCCGGCCCGCCACCGCACGGCGGATACCGCCGGGAGCGGACAGGCAGCGCGCGCGAGTCGTGGCTGTCGCGGGTGCCGGCTCGCAAGTCCTTGATTCCTGAAGGAACTGCCGCCTTGCATCGCGCCGGGTTCGCCATGTGTCTCGCCGCTTTTGCCATGAGTCCGGTTCGCGCGGCGACTGCGGCCCCTTCTTCTTTCTCTCTCTTCAACTCATTGAAGAAAAAGAAGAAAGAGACCCGGGAAGCCATAGCGACCCGCCGCCATCGCGCACCACGAGTCAGGGGCGCACCGCCATCGGTCGCCGGCGATGCCGCCGTTTCGCGCCACGGGTCCTGCACGGGCGCCACGCATGAATGATGGCAACCGATGGCCAACAAAACGCTTGAACATCAACGTGTTATGCACTCTTCACACGCGATCCACCACTCCACGAGTTGCGCTGCGTGCCCGCCTGGCGCGCGGCCTGCCGACAACGCGCATCCGGCCACCGTCGACCTGGCGGGCGCCGCGGCCCTGCTCGGCGCCCATCCCGAAACGGTGCGCCTGAAGGCCCGGGCCGGCGCGCTGCCCGGCCGCAAGGTCGGCAAGCGCTGGATCTTTTCGATCGCCGCCCTGCAGCGCTACCTCGCCGGCGAATGGCTCCCGCCAGCCGCCCATCACGATCAGCAAGAGGAAACCCGCCCATGTCGCTCTACAAACGCAAAACCAGCCCGAACTGGCAATACAAGCTGTACCCCCCTGGCGGCGGAACGCCGATACAAGGAAGCACTGGCACCCGCGACAAAGCGCAGGCCCAGGAATTCCACGACCGGCTGAAGGTCGACCTGTGGAACCAGGCGCGGCTCGGCACGAAGCCGCGCCATTCGTGGAACGACGCGGTCGTGCGCTACGTCGGCGAACGCGCGGGCCTCGCCAGCCTGGAAACGTCGAAGATTCACCTGCGCTGGCTCGACCGGCACCTGTCCGGCGTCGCGCTCGCCGATATCGACCGGAACCGCGTCGACGCGATCGCGCTCGCCAAGCGCCAGGAACCGCGCACGGTGCGCACCCGGCACGGCATCGTCGAGACCGACCGGGCCGTCAGCGACGGCACCGTGCGTCGCGTGATCGGCGTGCTGAAGTCGGTGTTGAATGCGGCGGTCGAATGGGAATGGCTGGAGCGTGCGCCGGTCACGAAACGCGCGAAGATCGTCTCGAAACGCATCCGCTGGCTGACCCCGGCGGAAGCGGAGCGGCTGCTCGCCGAACTGCCCGCGCATCTCGCCGACATGGCGCGCTTCAGCCTCGAGACCGGCCTGCGCCGCGCCAACGTGACGGGGCTGCGGTGGTCGCAAGTCGACCTTGCGCGGCGCGTCGCGTGGATCCACCCGGACCAGGCGAAGGCGCGCAAGGCCATCACGGTACCGCTCTCGGATACCGCGATCGCCGTGCTGCGCCGCCAGCACGCGAACCCGCGGGCGCCGGAATGCGCGGACAGCGTGTTCACCTATCGCGGCAGGCCGGTCTACCAGACGGCAACGGCCGCATGGGCCAAGGCGCTGCAGCGTGCCGGCCTGAGCGATTTCCGCTGGCACGACCTGCGTCATACCTGGGCGAGCTGGCACGTGCAGCGCGGCACGCCGCTGCAGGTGCTCAAGGAACTGGGCGGATGGGAGACGATGGAAATGGTGCAGCGGTACGCGCACCTGTCGGCCGACCACCTCGCGCAGTGGGTCGCGCCGTTGACGGCCGAGCCCGAGCCCGTGCCAGCTGCAATTCAGCTGCAACGGGACAGTGCGACGAACGGGGAAAACCGCTGAGAGCCTGACTAGGCTTGGCGCGCCCGGCTGGGATCGAACCAGCAACCCCTGCCTTCGGAGGGCAGTACTCTATCCATTGAGCTACGGGCGCGTGAGACAGTGAAGCGACCCCATATACAGGCCGCCCACGATTGGCAAGACGGCAAGGATACCCGGTTTCCCATGACGCGTCCACCGTGCCCGACGAATCCCCGCCGGGCCGCGCTGCGTGCGGGTAAACACGCGCCATCGCACCGCTCGCCGTGATGTAAACGTTCCGTCTATAATCGACCGGGCTTCATTGGACTGCCATTTGCCGTTGCACCGCGCTCACAATTCCTATTCACGGAGACGAGGCAAGCATGAGCGAAGCACCCCACGAATCTCCCGTCAAAACCCCCGGGCAACTGATTGCCGTCATCATCGCGTCGTTCGCGATTCCGATCATCCTGATCGTCCTGTTCGCCAACTATGCGAACCATGCGTTCCGTTACGGCGCCGGCACGGACGCGCTGTCCGACGAGCAGGTCGCCGCGCGCATCGCCCCGCTTGCGCAGGTCGACGTGAAGGACGCCAACGCGCCCCGCACGTACAAGACCGGCGAGGAAGTCTACAAGGCCGTCTGCGTGACCTGCCACGGCACGGGCGCCGCCGGCGCACCGAAGTTCGGCAACAAGGACGACTGGGCGCCGCGCATCTCGCAAGGCTTCGACACGCTGCTGAAGACGGCCCTCGCCGGCAAGGGCGCGATGCCGCCGCGCGGCGGCACGAGCCCCGACGACGTCAGCGACTATGAAATCGCCCGCGCGATCGTCTACATGGCGAACAACGACGGCGCGAACTTCCCCGAACCGGCCGCGCCGGCCGCCAATGCGGCACCGGCTGCCAGCGGTGCCGCAGGTGTCGCGGCGGGCGCCGCAGGCGCATCGGACGCGGCCGACGCCGCGAGCGCGCAGATCGCCGCCGCGCAGGCCGCGATCGCCGCAATCCCGAAGGCCGGCGCAGCACCGGCGGCCGCGCCGACCAGCGCCGACGCCGCATCCGCCGGCAAGGCGCTGTATACGCAGGTCTGCCAGGCCTGCCACGCAGCCGGCGTGCTCGGCGCGCCGAAGTTCGGCAGCAAGGAAGACTGGGCGCCGCGCCTGAAGGACTCGATGGATACGGTCTATAACTACGCGCTGCACGGCAAGGGCGCGATGCCGCCGAAGGGCGGGTCGAACGCATCGGATGCCGACGTGAAGGCCGCCGTCGACTACATGGTCAACGCGGCGAAGTAAGCCCACCCGGCAGTCAGTAAAAAACCCCCGCGACGCATACGCATCGCGGGGGTTCTGTTTTTTCGGCAGGCCACTTGAGCGCCGGAACGCCCGGGCGCCCACGCGTCACTTCTGCAGCAACGCCTTCAGGCTCGCGAGCCGGTCCTTCGGCGACATCGGCGCCTCTTCCGGCGTCGGCGGCGGCGCCTCGTCGAGCCCCATCTCCGGGATGAAGCGCGACGGTTCGCACACGACCGTCTCGCGCGCCCGCTTGCGCTTCTTGCACCAATTCAGGTGCAGGCTGCGCTGCGCGCGCGTGATCGCGACGTACATCAGCCGGCGCTCCTCCTCGATCCGCTCGTTGTCGATCGGGCCGTCGTCCTCGGAGCCGCCGCGGTGCGGCATGATGCCCTCCTCGACGCCGACCAGGAACACGTGCGGATACTCGAGCCCCTTCGACGCATGGACGGTCGACAGGCGCACGGCGTCCGGATCCTCTTCCTTGCCCTCGAGCATCGACATCAGCGCGACGGTCTGGATCAGGCCGAGCAGGTTCTTGCCCGTATCGGCGAGCCCGTCCGCGTTGTGGAAACCTTCCGCCTCGCCGTCGACGGCCTCCGTCTCGGGCTTGGTGCCCTTGCGCTTCAGCCATTCGAGGAATTCGAGCACGTTCTGCCACTTCGACTGCGCCTGCCGCTCGTCAAACGCGTCGTACAGGTACGCCTCGTAGTGGATCGCCTCCATCATGTCGTCGAGCACGACGGTGGCGGGATCCTTGTCCGCGCGCTCGGTCAGGCGCTGGATGAAGTCGCAGAACATCCGCAGCGGCTCGACCTGCCGCGCGGACAGCCGCGCCTCGATCCCGCCCATGTACACGGCCTCGAACAGCGACACTTTCGCCTGACCCGCGAACGAGCCGAGCGCTTCGAGCGTCGTGTTGCCGATCCCGCGGCGCGGCGTGGTGACCGCGCGGATGAACGCGGGATCGTCGTCGGCGTTCGCGATCAGCCGCAGGTACGCGCACAGATCCTTGATCTCGGCCTTGTCGAAGAACGACTGGCCGCCCGACAGCACGTACGGGATCCGCTCGCGCCGCAGCACCTGCTCGAAGATCCGCGCCTGGAAGTTGCCGCGATACAGGATCGCGTAGTCGCGGAACTGCGCGCGCCGCTCGAACTTGTGCGCGGACAGCCGGAACACGACCGATTCGGCTTCATGCTCTTCGTCGTTGCACGGCGTGACGGTGATCGAATCGCCCATCCCGTGCTCGGACCACAGCTTCTTCTCGAACAGTTTCGGGTTGTTCGCGATCACGTTGTTCGCGGCGGTGAGGATGCGCACCGTCGACCGGTAGTTCTGCTCGAGCTTGATCACATGCAGCTTCGGGAAATCCTTGCCGAGCTGCGCGAGGTTCTCGAGCGTCGCGCCGCGCCAGCCGTAGATCGCCTGGTCGTCGTCACCCACCGCCGTGAATGCGGCGCGCGGGCCGGCGAGCAGCTTCAGCAGCTCGTACTGGCATGCGTTGGTGTCCTGGTACTCGTCGATCAGCAGGTAGCGCAGCTTGTTCTGCCAGCGGTCGCGCACCTGCTCGTTCTTCGCGAACAGCTCGGCGGGCAGGCGGATCAGGTCGTCGAAGTCGACCGCCTGGTACGCGTGCAGCGTCGCGACGTAGTTGCGGTAGACCAGCGCGGCCTGGTGCTCGTCCTCGTTGGCCGCGATCGCCATCGCCTCGTCGGGCATGATCAGGCCGTTCTTCCACAGCGAGATGATGCTCTGGATCTTGCGGATCAGCCCCTTGTCGGTGGTGCCGAGCTGCTCCTGGATCATCCCGAAGCAGTCGTCGGAATCCATGATCGAGAACTGCGGCTTCAGGCCGACGTGCTCGGCCTCCTGGCGCAGGATCTGCACGCCGAGCGAGTGGAACGTGCAGACGGTGAGCTGGTTGACGGGCACCTTGCGGCCTTCCTTGCCGGGCGTGGTGAGCGTCTTGCCCTCGAGCAGCTTCCCCACGCGCTCGCGCATTTCGGCGGCCGCCTTGTTCGTGAACGTGACGGCGGCGATGTGGCGCGGCTCGAAGCCTTTCGCTTCGATCAGGTGCGCGATCTTCTGCGTGATCACACGGGTCTTGCCGCTGCCCGCGCCGGCGAGCACGAGACAGGGACCGTCGAGGTAGCGCACCGCTTCGTTCTGGGCGGGATTGAGGCCTGCGGACATGATGGCGGATGGTGTTGCGGTTGACGGCGGAACGCCGGGAGGATGCCGCGCGCGGCAAGCTGGCGAAGCAGGCGGACACGCGGGCAGGACGCGCATGTTAACACGTCGGCGGCGTGCTTTTCGGGAGCGCCGCCGGGCGGGGCTGTGCAGGCCGACCGGCCGGCCGCCCCCTGTCCGTCCGGCCAATCCGGCCCCGTTCCCGCACCGATCGGCCACAATATGTCCACCCGGCGCAGCCCCGCGCCGGCCCGCTTGAATCACCTGAACCGCCACCGGATCGACACCATGGGATACCCGTTCGCCACCGCTGCCCTTGGCCCGCTGCTGTTCGCGCAGGGGCGCTACGTGCGCCGCGTCACGCCGCGGCTGCCCGAGGCAGCCGGCCCGCGCGCCGGGGTGGCGGGCGACGGCCCGCCGCTGCGCGTACTGGTGGTCGGCGATTCGGCCGCCGCGGGCGTCGGCGTCGCGACGCAGCGCGACGCGCTGTCCGGGCAATTGGCGAACGCGCTGGCGGCCACGCACCGCGTGAGCTGGAAACTGCTCGCGCACACCGGACTGACCACGCAGGATCTCGTCGACTGGCTCGCCGCCGAGCCGGCCGAGCCGTTCGACGTGGCCGTCACGTCGCTCGGCGTCAACGACGTGACGGGCGGCGTGCCGCCGGCCCGCTGGCGGGCGCAACAGGCCGAGCTCGTCCGGCTGCTCGCCGCGCGCTTCCGGGTCGGGCACGCGATCCTGTCGGCGGTGCCGCCGATGGAACGCTTTCCGGCGCTGCCGCAGCCGCTCGCGTGGTATCTCGGGATGCGCGCGAAGCGGCTCAACACGGCGCTCGCCAACTGGGCCGCCACGCAGCCGCGTTGCACGTTCCTGCGCGTCGCGCTGCCGCTCGAACGCCACCTGATGGCCGCCGACGGCTTCCACCCCGGCGCAGCCGCCTGCGCCGCGTGGGCCGGGCAGGTCGCCGCCGCCGTGCTGCGGCGGGCAGCCGCATGACGCGGCGCGGCGCCCGTGCGCCAGCCGTTCACCGCACGGGCCGGCGGGCAACCACGCACGGGCGGCCTGCGCGTTCGCGCAAAATGCCGGCTTTCCTTGCGCAGGCGCCGGATCGCACCGCGCATTTCGCCCAACGCGCCAGTACAAGCGGCGGCGCCATGCCAAAATAGCCGGTCGTCTTCGCGCCGTCTCGGCGCACCATCCTTTAGTTTCCTTCGCAGCCAGGGATTGCCATGTCGTCATTGCTCAGGATTGGTTTGATGGGTTTCGGTTTCGCCGGCGCGACGTTCCACGCGCCCGTGATCGCCACGAGCGGCCGCACTGAAGTCGCCGCGATCGCGACGGGTCAGCCCGATCGCGCGCAGGCCGCGTATCCGGGCGCGCGCGTCGTCCCCGATCTCGACACGCTGCTCGGCCTCGACGACATCGAGTGCGTGGTGATCGCCACACCGAACGACACGCACTTCGCGCTCGCGCGCCAGGTGCTCGAAGCCGGCCGCCACGTGGTCGTCGACAAGCCGGTCACGCTCACCGCCGACGAAGCGCTCGCGCTCGCGCGGCTCGCGAACGCGCGCAGCCGGCTGTTCGCGCCGTTCCACAACCGCCGCTGGGACGGCGACTTCCTCACCGTGCGCCGTGTCGTCGAATCGGGCGAGCTCGGCCGGCTGACCTGTTTCGAATCGCACTTCGACCGCTTCCGCCCAACGCCGCGCACGCGCTGGCGCGAGGAGCCCGCCCGCGGCGGCGGCCTGCTGCTCGACCTCGGCCCGCACCTGATCGACCAGGCGCTTGCGCTGTTCGGCGTGCCGGAAACCGTGAGCGCGACCGTCAAGACGCGCCGCGACAACGGCACGGCGCCCGATTTCGTGCACCTGCAGCTCGGCTATCCGGACAAGGACGTCGTGCTGCACGCGAGCGCGCTGTCGGCGATCGAACCCGCGCGCTTCACGCTGCACGGCACACGCGGCAGCTACCAGAAGTTCGGGCTCGACACACAGGAAGACCAGCTCAAGGCCGGCCTCACCGCGGACGACGTCGAATTCGGCGGCGGCAACCCGCCCGGCCTGCTGCGCGTGCTCGACGGCGACGTCGAGGTCGAGGTCGAGCGCCCGGTGCCGACGCTCGATGGCCAGTACGCGGAGTTCTACCGCGCGCTCGCCGCGTCGATCCGCGACGGCGCGCCGTTCCCCGTCACCGCGCAGGACGCCGTCGACGTGATGACGATCATCGAACTCGCCGCGCAAAGCGAGCACGATGGCCGCCGGCTGCCGTTCGTGCGCCGCACGATCTGACACCGCGCGCCGGCCGGTCATGGCCGGCCAGCTCACGCGCACTTGGATCGGCCGGAACATTCGGTTACAAATGCCGGGGGAACGAAAGTCAGCGCCCGACCGGTCTGACGCGTTTCTCAAAAAAGTCGATCCGACACCAATCCGTCAGGAGAATGTTGATGCAACGGTTGATTCGCGCAGCTGCGTGCTGCGTCCTGGTTTCCTCGCTTGCGGCCTGTATCGTGCAGCCGCAGCAGCCGGTCCGCCCGGCCCCCCCGCCGCGGCCGAATCCGCAGGTCGTCGCGAACGAGCGGATGCAGCAGATCCAGGGCCGGATCGACAACCTGCACCGCCGCATCGATGCGCGCGTGAACGGCGGCTACTACCCGCCGCCGTACGGCGCGCAGCTTCATCACCGCCTCGACGTGATCCGCCAGGAAGCGAACGATATGTCCGCGCAGCACAGCGGCGGCCTGTCCGGTGACGAGCAGCGCGTGCTGAACCAGGAACTCGACACGGCCGCACGCGCGATCGGCGAGTAACGCACCGGCTTCCGCCGGAGCGGAAAAAGCGGCGGCACCGGGTGCCGCCGCTTGTCGCGAAGCGACATTCTTTTGCTCAAATTGACAAGGCCCACCCGCTCGCGTACAGTCGCCCGCACGCGTCGGGAGAGCGTGTAACCGGGCTGTTTCAGCACCGGTTGCGCCGCCGAAGGGGCACACCCGCAAACTCTCAGGCAAAAGGACCGACCGCGTCGGGGAATCACGTCCGCGCATTGCGCGGGCCACACTCTCCCCGCACTCTGGAGAGCGGCAGTAGCCCGCAGCACATCGGTTGCGCGGGCAGGCTGCCCACCGAAGGGGCGCGCGTTCGCCAGGCCTGGCCGGCAGCGCAATCTCTCAGGTATCGAGGACAGAGGGGCATGTACCGGATCGCTCGCAGGCCATCGGCCGCGGCGGTCGGCACATGGCCGTTCTGATCCGCGCGCAAGCGCCTTGCCTGAGGCCTCGATGACTGCACTGAATCACACCCCGCTCAACGCCGCGCACCGCGCGCTCAATGCCCGCATGGTCGACTTCGGCGGCTGGGACATGCCCGTCAACTACGGCTCGCAGATCGAAGAACATGAAGCCGTGCGCACCGACGCCGGCATGTTCGACGTGTCGCACATGTGCGTCGTCGATTTCACCGGCAGCCGCGTGCGCGCGTTCTTCGAGCATGCGATCGCGAACAACGTCGGCAAGCTCAAGACGCCCGGCAAGGCACTCTACTCGTGCCTGCTCAATCCGCAGGGCGGCGTCATCGACGACCTGATCGTCTACTACTTCACCGAAGAATTCTTCCGCGTCGTCGTCAACGCCGGCACGGCCGAGAATGACATCGCGTGGTTCAACCAGCTTAACGAGCAAGGTGGCTTCGGCGTCACGATCGCGCCGCGCCGCGATTTCGCGATCGTCGCCGTCCAGGGCCCGAACGCCCGCGAAAAAACCTGGACGACCGTGCCCGCCGCGCGTGCCGCGACGAGCGAACTGAAGCCGTTCAACGCCGCGCAGGTCGCCGGCACGCCGTTCGGCGATCTCACCATCGCGCGCACCGGCTATACCGGTGAAGACGGTTTCGAAGTGATCGTCCCGGCCGTGCACGTCGAAGCGCTGTGGAACGCGCTGCAGCAAAACGGCGTGCGCCCGTGCGGGCTCGGCGCGCGCGACACGCTGCGCCTCGAGGCCGGCATGAACCTGTACGGCCAGGACATGGACGACACCGTCTCGCCGCTCGACGCGGGCCTCGCGTGGACGGTCGATCTCTCCGCGCCGCGCGACTTCGTCGGCCGCGCCGCACTGGAAGCCAACGGCACCCGCGCCGCGTTCGTCGGCCTGATCCTGCAGAAGGAAAACGGCAAGGCGGGCGGCGTGCTGCGCGCGCACCAGAAGGTCGTCACGCCGCACGGCGAAGGCGAGATCACGAGCGGCACGTTCTCGCCGTCGATGCAGGAATCGATCGCGTTCGCGCGCGTGCCGGCGGCCGTCCAGATCGGCGATCTGGTCCAGGTGCAAATTCGCGACAAGAATCTTCCCGCGCGCGTGGTAAAACTGCCGTTCGTGCGCAACGGCAAGGTCCTCGCTGCGTAACGGCCGGGAGGCCCGCCTCCCGGGAAGCCGGGAGATGGCGCCCGGCGCAACACCACACCCGGCGCGCCCCGGCGGCGCGCCAGCAAAACGAATCACACCCTTTTATCCAGGAGCATCCGATGAGCAACGTCCCGGCCGATCTGAAATACACCGACGAACACGAGTGGATCCGCACCGAGGCAGACGGCACGCTGACGGTCGGCATCACCGATCACGCGCAGAGCACGCTCGGCGACATCGTCTTCCTCGAGCTGCCGGCAGTCGGCAAGCAGGTGAAGGAAGGCGACGCCGTCGGCGTCGTCGAATCGGTGAAGGCTGCATCCGACATCTACTCGCCGGTGTCCGGCGAGGTTGTCGCCGTCAATACGGAAGCCGCCGACGCACCGGAAGAAGTGAACAGCGACGCGTACGGCGTGTGGCTCTTCAAGATCAAGCTCGCGGCCGGCGCATCGACCGACAAGCTGATCGACGCTGCCGCCTACACCAAGCTGATCGACTAATTTCCTCACCCGAACCGCGCGGGGCCGGCCAGCCGCCCCGTCCCGCGCGGGACCAGAGTCACGCCATGAAGCTCGAACACCCGGACCGCCTGATGAACCGCACGCCCCTCTCGCTCGCCGCGCTCGAAACGCACGACGCGTTCGCCGAACGCCATATCGGCCCCGACGCCGCCAGCCAGCAGGCCATGCTCGACACGCTCGGCTTCGCGTCGCGCGCCGCCCTGATCGACGCCGTGATCCCGGCCTCGATCCGTCGCGCCGAAACGCTACCGCTCGGCCCGTTCGCGCAGCCGAAGAGCGAGGCCGAAGCCCTCGCCGCGCTGCGGGTTCTCGCGGACAAGAACCAGGTGTTCCGCTCGTATATCGGTCAGGGTTACCACGACACGCACACGCCGGCCGTCATCCTGCGCAACGTGCTCGAAAACCCGGCGTGGTACACGGCCTACACGCCGTACCAGCCCGAAATTTCCCAGGGCCGCCTCGAGGCGCTCCTGAACTTCCAGCAGATGGTGGCCGACCTCACGGGCCTCGCGATCTCGAACGCGTCGCTGCTCGATGAAGCCACCGCTGCCGCCGAAGCCATGACGCTGCTGCAGCGCACCGGCAAGCCGGCGTCGAACGTGTTCTACGTCGCCGACGACGTGCTGCCGCAAACGCTCGAAGTGATCCGCACGCGCGCGCTGCCGGTCGGCATCGAGGTCAAGACGGGCCCGGCCGCCGACGCGGCACAATCGAATGCATTCGGCGTGCTGCTGCAGTACCCGGGCGTGAACGGCGACGTGCGCGACTACCGCGCGCTCACCGAAGCGATCCACGCGGCCGGCGGCCACGTGGTCGTCGCGGCCGACCTGCTGGCCCTCACCGTGCTCGCGCCGCCAGGCGACTGGGGCGCGGACGTCGCGATCGGCAACACGCAGCGCTTCGGCGTGCCGATGGGCTTCGGCGGCCCGCACGCCGCGTATCTCGCGGTGCGTGACGAATTCAAGCGCCAGATGCCGGGCCGCCTCGTCGGCGTGACGGTCGACGCGCAGGGCAAGCCCGCGCTGCGCCTCGCGCTGCAAACCCGCGAACAGCACATCCGCCGCGAGAAGGCCACGTCGAACGTGTGTACCGCGCAGGCACTGCTCGCGATCATGGCCAGCATGTACGCGGTCTACCACGGCCCGCACGGCCTGAAGACGATCGCGCTGCGCGTGAACCGCATCGCGGCGCTGCTCGCCGCCGGCGTGAAGCAGCTCGGCTTCGCGACCGTCAACGACACGTTCTTCGACACGCTGACGATCGACACCGGCGCGCGCACCGCGCAGATTCACGAATTCGCGAAGGCGAAGCGCATCAACCTGCGCCGCGTGAGCGACACGCAAGTCGGCGTGACGGTCGACGAAACGACGACGCGCGACGACCTCGCCGATCTCCTCGCCGTGTTCGCGCAAGCCGCAGGTGGCACCGCGCCGGCCGTCGACGCGCTGGACGCGGGCCTCGCCGGCGTCGCCGCGCTGCCGGCCGGCCTCGAGCGCACGAGCGCGTACCTGACGCACCACGTGTTCAACCGCCACCATTCCGAAACCGAAATGCTGCGCTACCTGCGCAGCCTGTCGGACAAGGATCTCGCGCTCGACCGCTCGATGATCCCGCTCGGCTCGTGCACGATGAAGCTGAACGCGACGTCGGAAATGCTGCCCGTCACGTGGCCCGAATTCGGCCGGATCCATCCGTTCGCACCGGCCGAGCAGACCGTCGGCTACCGCGAGATGATCGACCAGCTCGAGCAGATGCTCGTCGCGGCCACCGGCTACGCGGCCGTGTCGCTGCAGCCGAACGCGGGCTCGCAGGGCGAGTACGCCGGCCTGCTGATCATCCACGCCTACCACGCATCGCGCGGCGAAGCGCACCGCGACGTATGCCTGATCCCGGCGTCCGCGCACGGCACGAACCCGGCATCCGCGCACATGGCCGGCATGAAGGTCGTGGTCGTTGCATGCGACGCGCAAGGCAACGTCGACATCGCCGACCTGAAGGCGAAGGCCGACGAGCATTCGAAGGATCTCGCGGCGATCATGATCACGTATCCGTCGACGCACGGCGTGTTCGAGCAGAACGTGCGCGAGATCTGCGAGATCGTCCATGCGCACGGCGGCCAGGTGTACGTCGACGGCGCGAACATGAACGCGATGGTCGGCCTGACCGCGCCGGGCCAGTTCGGCGGCGACGTGTCGCACCTGAACCTGCACAAGACCTTCTGCATCCCGCACGGCGGCGGCGGCCCGGGTGTCGGCCCGGTCGCGGTCGGCGCGCACCTCGCGAAGTTCCTGCCGAACCAGCGTTCGACCGGCTACACGCGCGCGGAAGACGGCATCGGCGCGGTATCGGCCGCGCCGTACGGCTCGGCGTCGATCCTGCCGATCTCGTGGATGTACATCGCGATGATGGGCGCGAAGAACCTGACCGCCGCGACGGAAACCGCGATCCTCAACGCGAACTACATCGCGAAGCGCCTCGCGCCGCACTACCCGGTGCTGTATTCGGGCCCGGGCGGGCTGGTTGCGCACGAGTGCATTCTCGACCTGCGTCCGATCAAGGAATCGAGCGGCATCACCGTCGACGACGTCGCGAAGCGCCTGATGGACTACGGCTTCCACGCGCCGACGATGAGCTTCCCGGTGCCGGGCACGCTGATGGTCGAGCCGACCGAATCGGAATCGCAGGAAGAACTCGACCGCTTCATCGCCGCGATGATCGCGATTCGCGACGAAATCCGTGCGGTCGAGGAAGGCCGCGCCGATCGCGAGGACAACCCGCTGCGTCACGCACCGCACACGGCAGCCGTCGTCACCGCGAACGAATGGCCGCATGCGTACTCGCGCGAGCAGGCTGCGTACCCGGTCGCGTCGCTCGGCACGAACAAGTACTGGCCGCCGGTCGGCCGCGCGGACAACGTCTACGGCGACCGCAACCTGTTCTGCTCGTGCGTGCCGATGTCGGAATACGCATAACGCGCGTCAGGCCAGGAGCCGCCAGATGGTGACCGCACCGCACGCAACCGGGGTTGCGTGCGGTTTTTGCATTCGCCGCCCGAACCGGTGCGCGTTCGCCCGCCAATCCGGCTAACATCACACGCGATCCAGCCAATGAAGGAGTTCCGCATGGTGCGTCCGATGTTTCCGGGCCAGGGTGCAATGCAGAGCCGGCCGCGCACGCGCGCACGCCGGTTCGCGCCGATGCTCGTCGCGTCGCTGTCGTTTGCCGCTGCCGGCCTCGGCGCGTCCGGCAGCGCGCGCGCGGCGATGAATTTCTGCGCGGCGCCGGCACTGCAGGCGAGCGAGACGACCCAGGCCGAGCCGGGCGTCCAGGCGCTGATCCGCAGCGTCGACGCGCGCATCGGCGAGCAGCCGAAGGCCATGCCGCGCGTGCACACCGAGGGCACGCTGCCGCACGAAGGCATCTACGACCAGAGCGTCGACGCGCTGAAGGATCTCGACCTGATGCGCGACGCCGCGCTCGCGTGGCGCGTGACGAACGCGCCGCGCTACCTGCAGCTCGTCGACCGCTTTCTGTCCGCCTGGGTCGCGACCTACCAGCCGAGCTTCAACCCGATCGACGAGACGCGCTTCGACAGCCTGATCGTCGCGTACGACATGACCGCGAGCGCGCTGCCGGTGAAGACCCGCAACGCGACGGCCGCGTTCATCGCGAAGCTCGGCGCCGGCTATGTCGCACAGATCGACGCGCAGAAGCGCCCGCTCACCGGCACCTGGCGCAACAATTGGCAAAGCCACCGGATCAAGCTGATCGCGCTGTCCGCGTTCACGCTCGGCGACCGCAAGATGATGAACGCCGCGCAGCGGCTGTTCGTCGAGCATCTTGCCGACAACATCGGCCCGGACGGCAAGACGTGGGACTTCGAGGAACGCGATGCGCTGCACTATGCGGTGTACGACCTGCAGCCGCTGGTGACGGCCGCGCTCGCCGCGCGCCGCTTCAACCGCAACTGGCTGCGCGAGCGCGGCGCGAACGGCGCGACGCTCGCGGCCGCGCTCGACTGGCTCGTGCCGTACGCGCTCGGCGAGAAAACGCACGAGGAATTCGTGAATTCGCCGGTGCCGTTCGACGCGAAGCGCCGCGAGGCCGGCCTGCCGGGCTACACGGGGCAGTGGGACCCGAAAAACGCCACCGAACTCTTTCATCTGGCCGCGCGGCTCGACGGGCGCTATGCCCGCGTCGCGCAGCAGCTTTCCCCAACGCCGCCCGCATGGCTCGCCGCGTGCCTGCCATTGCAGGCGCGCTAGCACTACTCTTAAAGCAAGGCAGAAATCAACATGGCAGTCAGCGTCTTTGACCTCTTCAAGATCGGTATTGGTCCGTCCAGTTCGCATACGGTCGGGCCGATGCGCGCGGCGCTGATGTTCGTCCAGGGCCTCGAGCGCGACGGGCTGCTCGACGCAACGGCCCACGTGAAGGTCGAGCTGTACGGCTCGCTCGGCGCCACCGGCAAGGGCCACGGCACCGACCGCGGCGTGATGCTCGGCCTGCTCGGCGACGCGCCCGACACCGTCGATCCCGACACGATCGACGCGCGGCTGGAAGACGTCCGCAAATCGAAGCAGCTCGCGCTGCTCGGCACGCATCCGGTGCCGTTCGTGCTGAAGGAGAACATCGCGTTCTACCGCCAGGCGCTGCCCGAGCACCCGAACGGGATGAAACTGCGCGCGTCCGACGCGAGCGGCGCGGTGCTGGTCGAGCGCACCTACCTGTCGGTCGGCGGCGGCTTCGTCGTGACGGCCGGCGCACCGAACACGAAGGTGCTGAGCGCGGCCGAGCAGATGACGCACCCGTTCCGCACCGGCGCCGAGCTGCTCGCGCTGACCGAGTCGACCGGCAAGTCGATCGCGCAGCTGATGTGGGAAAACGAGCGCGCGTGGCACACCGAGGAAGAGACGCGCGACGGCCTGCTGAAGATCTGGGCCGTGATGCAGTCGTGCGTGTCGCGCGGCTGCGGGATCGGCAACCCGGAAGCCGACGGCAACCTGCCCGGCCCGTTCCAGGTCAAGCGCCGCGCGCCGCAGCTGTACCGCACGTTGACGGGCAGCCCGGAACGCGCGCTGCAGGATCCGCTGTCGATGATCGACTGGATCAACCTGTATGCGATCGCGGTCAACGAGGAAAACGCGGCCGGCGGCCGCGTCGTCACCGCGCCGACCAACGGCGCGGCGGGCATCATCCCGGCCGTGCTGCACTACTACACGCGCTTCACGCCCGGCGCGAACGAACAGGGCGTGATCGACTTCCTGCTGACGGCCGCCGCGATCGGCATTCTTTACAAGCTGAACGCGTCGATCTCCGGTGCGGAAGTGGGCTGCCAGGGCGAGGTGGGCGTCGCGTGCTCGATGGCGGCCGGCGCACTCGCGGCCGTGCTCGGCGGCACGCCGCAGCAGGTCGAGAACGCGGCCGAAATCGGGATGGAACACAACCTTGGCCTCACCTGCGACCCGGTCGGCGGGATGGTGCAGATCCCGTGCATCGAGCGCAACGCGATGGCGTCGGTGAAGGCCGTCAACGCGGCGCGCATGGCGCTGCGCGGCGACGGCTCGCACTACGTGTCGCTCGACTCCGTGATCAAGACGATGCGCGAGACGGGCGCCGACATGAAGACGAAGTACAAGGAAACGTCGCGCGGCGGGCTCGCGGTGAATATCGTCGAGTGCTGAATGCCCCCGGGCCCATCGCTTCGCGTCAGGCCCCCGAGGGGCCTATTCCCCGAAGGGCCTCACTTCGAGGCCGAAAACCTGGAGCGCCCTCGCTTTTTCTTGAGAGCGCCGCGCGTCACAGCCACTGCCGCCGCGCATGCAAGACGCGGAGAATCTCCACAATGTTGTCGGCCGGCCGGATGCGATATACGAGCACGTAGTTCGGTGCGACCACCAGCTCGCGCGTGCCCGCCGCGCGCCCTTGCCGATACAGTTCGGCGCGCGCGGGCAACGCCGCGGCGCGCTCCTCCAGCCGCTCGTCCAGCTCGAGCGCGGCCAGCGGGTCATGCCGGCCGATGTAGTCCATGATCGCGGCGCGGTCCTCGCACGCCTTAGGATGCCAATGCAGCGCGAGGGTCAAACAGCATTACCCCGCTTGCCCGCGATCCGTTGACGCAGCGCGGCACGGCGCGACGCAAACTCTGCGCTGACCTCGGCATCGGGAATCGACGGGCGCGGATCGTCCAGCGCCTGCTGCACCTGCTCGCGAAACCAGCGGTCGTGGACAGCCGCTTCATGGGCCGCTTTCAGCGCGGCCGCACGATCGGGCCGGGTCGCCCGGCCGGCTGCATCCGGGTCGAAATCCGACGTGTCAACATCGAACCGGCTGATGCCGATATCGCGCAGAAATCCGACCAGGGTTTCAAAACGACGGAACACGCGCACGTCGCCGCGCTTGGCCGACAGGAGCCGTTCGCTTGCGCCGCAACGGGCCGACACGGCCCAGCCGTTGCCGCAGCCGATCACCCGCGCGGCGCGCACCGCACCGGCCTCGACGAGCTGGACGAGGGTCTTTTGATCAATCGTTTCGGTTGCCATGACGGATCCTCGATCCCGTTAGTCATTCTGGAAAATTTTACTATTGAACGGGCTCCCGTTTTATTATTACTTGGGAGGCACGACATCGATGATCGAGACCCGTATTCGTCTCGACATCCGTAGCCCTCAATTCTCCCCGTCGAGCAATCACGCACAAGCTGGCCGTTCGGCCAACCGAAGCCGGCGCGCGCGCGCCGACCCGTTACTATCTTCACGCCCCGATAATCGGGGTTTTGGCCAGCCGGGCCCGGCATGATTCCCGCCCCCAGTCGCAGTCATGATCCGGGGGGTGTTGTCACCGGGCCTGGTGGGTGGCTGGTGATCGCTGATAGGGGTTTGGCCGGGATATCCCGACGCCGTCCGTAACGTGGATGCCGAGACTTGCCACCGTTGTTGCGGGCCAATCCGTTCACTCTGCACAAACTGCGATGCAAGACACACAACAACGTGATGCCGTCGATGTCTTCGTCGGCGTCGATGTCGGTAAAGGCCAGCATCACGCCGTCGCACTCGATCGAAACGGCAAGCGTCTGTACAACAAAGCGCTACCCAACGACGAGGCCAAGCTGCGTGCCCTCATCGCTGAACTCAAGACTCACGGTCGACTTCTGTTCGTCGTCGACCAGCCTTCCACCATTGGCGCACTCCCAGTGGCCGTCGCCCGCGCTGAAGGTGTACTCGTCGCCTATCTGCCGGGACTGGCTATGCGCCGCATCGCTGACCTGCACGCCGGCGAAGCCAAGACCGATGCCCGCGACGCCGCGATCATTGCCGAAGCGGCCCGCTCGATGCCGCATACGCTGCGCTCGCTTCGATTGGCCGACGAGCAGCTCGCCGAGCTCACCATGCTATGCGGCTTCGACGATGATCTCGCCGCTCAGGTCACTCAGACCAGCAACCGCATTCGCGGCCTGCTTACCCAGATTCATCCGGCGCTCGAGCGCGTTCTCGGACCGCGCCTCGACCATCCGGCGGTGCTCGATCTGCTTGAGCGCTATCCGTCGCCCGCCGCGCTTGCCGCAACCAGCGAGAAGACGCTCGCCAACCGTCTGACCAAGCTCGCGCCCCGCATGGGCAAGAACTTAGCGGCCGAAATCGTTCAAGCGCTGAGCGAGCAAGCCGTGATCGTACCCGGCACGCAGGCTGCCACCATCGTCATGCCCCGCTTGGCCCAGCAACTCGCCGCCTTGCGCAAGCAGCGTGGCGAAATCGCCGCCGAAGTTGAGCGGCTGGTGCATGCTCACCCTCTTTGGCCGGTCCTGACCAGCATGCCGGGAGTCGGCGTCAGGACCGCCGCCAGACTCCTGACCGAAGTCGCCCATAAAGCCTTCGCTTCGGCTGCTCATCTGGCGGCCTATGCTGGCCTCGCGCCGGTCACCCGGCGCTCAGGCTCGTCGATCCGTGGCGAACATCCATCCAGACGCGGCAACAAGGTGCTCAAGCGCGCCTTGTTCCTCTCCGCCTTCGCCGCCTTACGAGACCCAGTCTCACGGGCCTACTACTCGCGCAAGGTCCAGCAAGGTAAGCGCCACAACCAGGCACTCATCGCGCTGGCACGGCGACGCTGCGACGTCCTGTTCGCCATGCTGCGCGACGGCACCATTTACCAACCCAAGTCAGCCCCTAACGCTTGACGAAAGACATAGGGGCACCCCCCCCGCGTTCCGACACTTTTCACCGCCCCACCGACAGGCGTAAGCTGTACGTCCCGCTACCCAGGGAGACGGCAGCCCATGTCGCATTCCAAGGATCTCGAGCAGCCCGCCACCACCGGCGCGCGACTGCTCGTCGATGCGTTGCTCGCCAATCACGTCGAACGCGTGTTCTGCGTGCCGGGCGAGAGTTTCCTCGCCGTACTCGATGCGCTGGCGGACGACACCGCCCGCATCCAGACGGTCGTCTGCCGCCACGAGGCGGCCGCCGCCAACATGGCCGAGGCCGTCGGCAAGCTGACCGGCCGCCCCGGCATCGCGTTCGTCACGCGCGGGCCCGGCGCGACGCATGCGTCGATCGGCGTGCACACCGCGTTCCAGGATTCAACGCCGATGATCCTGTTCGTCGGCCAGTGCGCACGCGAGCACCTCGACCGCGAAGCCTTCCAGGAAATCGACTACCGGCGGATGTTCGGCCAGATGGCGAAATGGGTCGCGCAGATCGACGATCCGCGCCGCATTCCCGAATACCTGAGCCACGCGTTCCACGTTGCGATGTCGGGCCGTCCGGGCCCGGTCGTGCTCGCGCTGCCGGAAGACGTGCTGTCCGAAGCGTGCGCGCCGCAGCCCGTCGTGCCGGCCGCGAAACGCGTCGCGGCCGCGCCGTCGGCCGCGCAGCTCGACGAACTGCGCGAGCGGCTCGCGCGCGCGGAACGGCCGCTGGCGATCGTCGGCGGCAGCGGCTGGACGCCCGACGCGTGCGCGAACCTGCGCACCTTCGTCGAGCGCTGGCAACTGCCGGTCGCGTGCGCCTTCCGCTACCAGGACACGATCGACAACGCCCACCCGAACTATGCGGGCGACGTCGGGCTCGGGATCAACCCCGCGCTCGCGAAGCGCATCCGCGACGCCGACCTGCTGCTCGTGATCGGGCCGCGCCTCGGCGAAGCGACGACCGGCGGCTACACGCTGCTCGACATCCCGAAGACGCGCCAGACGCTGATCCACGTGCACCAGGGCGCGGACGAGCTTGGCCGCGTGTATGCGGCCGACCTGCCGATCGTGTCGGGCATGCCCGAGATCGCCGCGCCGCTTGCCGCGCTCGAGGCGCCCGAGCACCCCGCCTGGGCCGGCACCGCTGCCGACGCGCACCGCGCGTATCGCGAATGGCATGCGCCGCTGCCGATGCCCGGCGACGTCCAGCTCGGCGACGTGATGGTGCAGTTGCGCGAGCGCCTGCCGCACGACGCGATCCTCACCAACGGCGCCGGCAACTATGCGATCTGGCTGCATCGCCACTTCGCGTACCGGCACTTCCGCTCGCAGCTCGCGCCGACGAGCGGCGCGATGGGCTACGGCGTGCCGGCTGCGCTTGCCGCGAAGTCGCTGTACCCGTCGCGCGCCGTCGTCGCGCTCGCGGGCGACGGCTGCTTCATGATGGCCGGCAACGAGCTCGCGACCGCGATGCAGTACGGGCTGAACATCGTCGTGATCGTCGTCAACAACGGGCATTTCGGCACGATCCGCATGCATCAGGAGCGCAACTACCCGGGACGCGTGCACGGCACGGGGCTCACGAATCCCGATTTCGCCGCGTATGCGCGCGCGTTCGGCGCGCATGGCGAGACCGTCGAGCGCACCGCCGATTTCGCGCCCGCGCTCGAACGTGCGCTGACCTGCGGGCGGCCCGCCCTGATCGAAATCCGCATCCCGCAGGACGCCAGCACGCCGGCGGCGACACTCGAGCAGATCCGCGAACAGGGCCGCCGCGCGCGCGGCGGATGACGGTGGACACGCACGCCGCGCCACCCGACGTCGCGCTGTCGCACGACGACGCACTCACGCTCCCCGGCACGCTGCTCGCACCGGACGGCACGTTCGTCGCACCCTACGACCTCGAGCACGGCGGCGCGCGTGCCGTCGGCCACGTGCCGGCCACGGCCGCACGCAGGCTGCTGCACGCCGCGCACCGGCCGTTCCGGCTCGACTACGACAACGCACGGCACGTGCACGTGCGCGTGATCAACGGGATGGGCGTCACGCTCGGCGATTCGGTGATCGGGCTCACCGCCCTCGCCGCGCTGCGCGACGCGCACCCGGGCCTGCGCTTCACGCTGTACCGGCCAGCCCGCGCGCCGCGCTATGTCGAGGCGCTGTATGCGCTCGCGGCCGACATCGTCGCGCCGTCCCGCACCCTGCCGCACCCCGCCGACGCGCTGCTGGCGGACGCGCCGTGCATCGACGTCGGCAATCACCTGTACTGGCCCGCGTTCGCGCGGCTGCCGATGATCGATTTCTTCCTCGACGCGCTCGGCGTGGAACCCGCATCGGTGCCGGCATCGGCCAAGCGCAACCGCTGGCTCGCGCGGCTGCGGCTGCCTGCGTTGCCTGCGTCATGGCAGCGCCCGTACGTGCTGTTCTGTCCGACCGCGAGCACCGCATTGCGTAGCGTGCCGCCCGCACTGTGGGCAACGTTCGTCGAGCAGCTCGCGCAGCGCTACGGATTGCCGGTGGCCGGGTTCGGGCCCGTCGCGCATCCCGCCTATGTCGACGTGAGCGCCGATGCGGCCGACGATACGGCCCGGTTCATCGCATGGGTCAAGGGTGCCAGCCTGCTGTTCACGCCCGACACGGCCGCGCTGCATCTCGCCGACGGTTTCGACGTGCCGACGCTCGCGTGCTTCACGACGATCGGGCCGGCGCTGCGCGTGCGCGACTATCCGCATTGCGTGCCGGTCGCGCTCGACGTGCCCGCCGAATTGCTCGGGCTGCATCGCAGCGAGCGGCCGGCCGATCTCGCGGCGGTCGAGGCGGCCTATCGCGCGATCGATTGGGATGCGGTGGCGTGGCCCGCGCCGCGCGAGGCGGCGGCTACGGCCGCATAGGGAAGCAGGGTCCGGCGGGCAGCGGCGACGCCGAAAGCGCGCTGTGTGTCCGCGCCGCCTGAGCCTGAGCCTGAGCCTGAGCCTGAGCCTGAGCCTGAGCATGAGCCTGAGCCTGAGCCTGAGCATGAGCCTGAGCCTGAGCCTGAGCCTGAGCCTGAGCCGGAGCCGGAGCCGGAGCCGGAGCCGGAGCCTGAGCCTGAGCCTGAGCCAGTGCCGAAGTCTGCATCGAAACCAGAACCGCTTCGACTACCGCCCCACGCTTACCCCACCGTCACCATCGCTGCGCGATCGCGCAGCGTCTCCGATGGCCGCTTGCCGAACAGCCGCCGGTAATCGGTCGCGAACTGGCTGAGGTGCCAGAAGCCCCATGCCTCCGCCACGTCCTGCACCGAACCGGCCGCGCGGCCGCACAGGTCACGCCGCGCACCGTTCAGCCGTAGCGTGCGCAGGTAGGTGGCCGGCGCCATGCCGAGCACGTCCTGGAAGCAGTACTGCAGCGTGCGCCGGCTCACGTGCAACTGCTCGCACAGCTCGGGCACGCCGACCGGGCGCGTACGGTGCGCGAGCACGTAGTCGCGTGCCTGTTCGACGATCCAGCGCCGCATCGATGGCGCGCGGCCGGCGGCATCGTCGGCCGGTTGCGCACACACATCGAACAGCGCGGCCAGCACCTCGGCCTGCAGGTCGTCGCGCTGCGCATCGGCCAGCGGGCCGGCCATCGCCACCGCACCATCGAGCCGGCGGCCGAGCAGCGCGCACAGGCGCGCGAGCCGCGCATCGCCGACCTGCATCACGCGCTGCGTGAACAGCCGCTCGTCGAGCGCGCGGCGCTCGACCTCCTCCGCATAGCGGCGCAGCACGTCGCCGCGCACGACGACACCGTAGATCGAGAACTGCGCGGGCGTCACCAGTTCGAACTCGACATTGCCGGGCCGGAACGCGAGCGCACCCGGCCCGATGCGGCACGCATCGACGCGCGCGGTGCCATCGCACACGAGCGGGATGCCGAACCAGTACGCATCGCCGCGCACCTCGCACGCCTGGCGCAGCAGGTGGCTCGTCGATTCGCGAAACAGCTTCATCGTGTCGAGCGGCAGCTCGGTCAGCGTGCCGACGAAGCGGCCAGCCGCGAGCTGGTCGTAAGTCTGCCGCCAGCCGATCAGGTTGCGCGCCTGCTCGTCGGCGTCGTGCGCCACGCTGACGACCGCCTGCCCGGCCAGCGCATCGTCGCCCTGCGCGCTGCGCCGCGTGTCTTCGGCCGTCGGTTCTTCGCTGCACGCCACGTGTTGGTCCATCGTGTCCTCCCTCACCTGCCCGGAACCCCGCCTGTCACGCAAGTCCCGTGCCGAACGATGCATCACCTGTGCAAAGCCCGTCATTCGGCGCTGCGCGGCCTGCGCGCGCCATGTAGGCGTACCCAAACGCCCTGCCGTACGCACCCCGCCAGTGCGGCACGCGCCACGCCGGCGCACCCGGTGCGCTCCGCCCCGCCGGCGACACGCGACGGCCGGCTAGCCACCGTTCGCGCGCCGCAGCCGCACGACCCGCGTGCCGCAATTGCCGTACGCCTGCGCGACCGCCAACTCGACGATCGCACTGCCGGCCGGCCACGGCGCCGCGTCCGCATCGGACAGGTCCGTGCGCAGCGTCGCGCGCCCGTTGATCCGGTAACGGATACCGCGCATGAAGTCGACGAACAGCAACCCGACCCCGTTGCCATCGCACCGCGCAATGTCGCCCCGGCCGTCGTCGCCCTCACCGTACACCGGCAGCGCGAAGCGCAGCGTCTTCGTATCGATCACGCGCACGACCGGCAGCAGGTCGCCGTTCGCGTCGCGCCGGCTCTGCACGATGTCGCAGGTCACGCCCGCCGGCCCGCCGCAGGCCGTGCCGACGAACATGAACGGCTGCGTCTCGATGAATTGCCGCACACCGATGCTCAGCCGCGTCGTCACGACGTCGCTCATCCGCTCGGCCTCGTCGGCGACGCCAAAGCGTTGGTGCGCGTCGAGTTCACCCGCGTGGAACACGGGATGGCGCGGACGGGATCGGGGCGGTTCTGACATGGGGTTTTACGTCCGGCGCGCCGGCTCAACATGCCGCCGCGAGCAAACGGCCATCGGGTTCGTTTCCGTCGAAGGCCGCGGCAATGCGCGGCCGGTGTCGGGTTGCGACTGCGAATGGGCGGAAACGGCAAAACTCCGGATCGCCGGTCGGCCGTGCGGCGCGCATCTGCGCACCGGTCGTCGGCCAGGCAGCCGCCGTCGCCCGGCGCGACACGCGTTCGACGACCATCCGGCATCCGACGCTTCGCCGCTGACGCCGAAACTCGGCGCCCCGACCGGCCGGCAATCCATTGCCGGCCGGCCAGGACACCCGCGCGGGGATCAGAAGAACCCGAGCGCCTCGGCCTGGTAGCTCACCAGCAGGCACTTCGTCTGCTGATAGTTCGACAGCGCCATCTTGTGCGTCTCGCGACCGATCCCCGACTGCTTGTAACCGCCGAACGCCGCGTGCGCGGGGTACAGGTGGTAGCAGTTGGTCCACACGCGGCCGGCCTCGACCTCGCGGCCCATCCGGTACGCACGCGTGCCGTTACGCGTCCACACGCCCGCGCCGAGCCCGTAGAACGTGTCGTTCGCGAGCTCGATCGCGTCCTGCTCGTCCTTGAACGTCATCACCGACGCGACCGGCCCGAAGATCTCTTCCTGGAACACGCGCATCTTGTTGTTGCCGAGCAGCATCGTCGGCTTCACGTAGTAGCCCGTGCCGAGTTCCGCCGCCGGCGCCGTGCGTTCGCCGCCCGTCAGGCATTGCGCACCTTCGCCGCGGCCGATGTCGATGTACGACAGGATCTTGTCGAGCTGCTGCTGCGATGCCTGCGCGCCGATCATCGTCTGCAGGTCGAGCGGATGGCCGGCCTTGATGCGCTCGACGCGCGCGACGGCCTTCTCGATGAACTTCTCGTAGATCGATTCCTGGATCAGGATCCGCGACGGGCACGTGCACACTTCGCCCTGGTTCAGCGCGAACATCGCGAGCCCTTCGAGCGCCTTGTCGAGGAACGCGTCGTCCTGGTCGAGCACGTCGGCGAAGAAGATGTTCGGGCTCTTGCCGCCCAGTTCGACCGTCGACGGGATCAGGCTGTCGGCCGCCGCGCGCAGGATGTGCTTGCCGACCGGCGTCGAGCCCGTGAACGCGATCTTCGCGATGCGCTTGCTGGTCGCGAGCGCTTCGCCCGCTTCCTTGCCGAAGCCGTTCACGATGTTGATCGTGCCGGCCGGGAACAGGTCGCCGATCAGCTCCATCAGCACGAGCACCGACGCGGGCGTCTGCTCGGCCGGCTTCATCACCACGCAGCAGCCGGCGGCAAGCGCCGGCGCGAGCTTCCAGGCGGCCATCAGCAACGGGAAGTTCCACGGAATGATCTGGCCGACGACGCCGAGCGGTTCGTGGAAGTGATACGCGACGGTGTTGTCGTCGATTTCGGAGATGCCGCCTTCCTGCGCGCGGATGCAGCCCGCAAAGTAGCGGAAGTGGTCGATCGCGAGCGGCAGGTCGGCCGCCATCGTCTCGCGCAGCGGCTTGCCGTTGTCGATCGTCTCGGCCACGGCCAGCAGCTTCAGGTTCTTTTCCATCCGGTCGGCGGCGGCGAGCAGCAGGTTCGCGCGCTCGGCCACGGACGTCTTGCCCCACTTGCGGCGCGCGGCATGCGCGGCGTCCAGCGCCAGCTCGATATCGTCGGCGCCCGAGCGCGGGATGCGGCAGAACGGCTGGCCGTTGATCGGCGATACGTTCTCGAAGTACTCGCCTTTCACCGGCGGAACCCACTTGCCGCCGATGTAGTTGTCGTATTGCTGACGGTACGGGTATTCGACGTCGAGGCCCAATTGCTTCAGGTCAAACGGGTTCATACATGTCTCCTGTTTATCGTGCTTGTGTGAGTACAGCGCCGGTTCGAATTGCGCTGCCCTCGTTTACGCAACATGCGTGCCAAACAGGACGGAAACACGGCGACCCCAGCCGGCCCGCGGGCGCACCGTGCCGTGTTCATCGATGCCGCACGGCGGGTGTGCCGATTCTGAACAGCGCGACTGCGCCGCGCGCCGGGGCGGTGTTCGAAATTTCCACAGTGCGCAGGCGCACCTGAGCGCGAAGGCAGGCCACGCCGCGTGGCATGTCGCTTGCGTGCACAACGCGCATTCCCACGCAACGGCGTGTGCGCCGGACGACACCATGAACGACCGCGGCCCCCTGACCGACGACGCCATCGCGTTCATTCGCGAACAGGCGTTCCTGATCGTCGCGACCGCCGACGCGGACGGCAACAGCGACTGCTCGTACCGCGGCCGCGAGCCACGCGCGGACGGCTCGTTCGAGCCGCTCGTCGACATGCCCGACCGCCGCACGCTCGTGCTGCCCGACTTCGCGGGCAACAACCTGTTCAACACGATCGGCAACCTGCTCGTGAATCCGGCCATCGCGCTGCTGTTCGTCGACTTCGTGCGCCAGACGACCTGGCTCGTGCAGGGCCGCGCGACGATCGACGAGGAGGCGGAAAAACGCGCGCACGTGTGGCCCGCCGCGCGGCGCTATGTGGTGGTTGACGTGGAACGGGCGCAGGCACGGGAGGATGCGACGCTGCCGCCGTTGGTGCTGGCGTGATGCGCGTGACGGAGCGTCAACGTGCGAGCACAGCGATGACGAAACAAGACGGCACGCCGGCCGCCGTGGCCGGAGCACCCGTGCGCGACGACGCGCGACTCAACGTCCGTGCGTCTGGGCACACGCCGCTTCGATCCGGCTGCGCACCGGCACGTCGGTGTGCGCGTGCTCGCCGGCGTCGTCACCCGTTTCAGCCGCCGCCGGCCGCCCGCCGAGAAACGCAAACACCACCCCCGCACACAGCACCGTAACGACCGCCAGCCCGATCAGCAACCGATCGAACGCATGCGCGTAACTCGCGAGCAGCGCCGCATGCCCGACACCCGGCAGCGCGGCTGCCGCACCCGCCAGATCACCGGTCGCGAGCCGCGCAGCCGCACGCAGCGTCGCGTCGGGTGTGCCCGCAGCACCCGCCGCCTGCGCCAACCCCGCCCGCGCGAGCGCGGCCAGCACCGCACCGACGATTGCAAGCGCGATCCCCTCGCCGGCCACGCGCGTCGTACTGAAGATCCCCGTCGCCATCCCCGCGCGCTCCTTCGGCACGACGCTCACCGACAGCCCGTCCATCAGCCCCCACGGCATCCCGGCCCCGACGCCGATCGCCACCATCGGCGCGATCGCCGCAGGCCCCGCGCCGCTGCGCAGCGCGATCCCCAGCCACACGAGCCCGGCTGCCGCGATCAGGAGCCCGAGCCCCGAGATCACGCCGGCCGACAGCCAGCGCGTGAGCGTCGCGGCGACGAGCGGCACGACCAGCATCGGCGCGGAAATCGCGAGCATCAGCCAGCCGGCGTCGATCTCGCTGAAACCGTCGATGCCGATGAAGCGCAGCGGCAACACGACGAGCAGCACGATATAGCAGCAGCAGGTCGACACCGGCAGCACCTGCACGCCGACGAAGCGCGCGATCCGGAACAGCGACAGGTCGAGCATCGGCCGCGCGACCCGTGTCTCGATCACGACGAACGCGCAGGCGCCGAGCGCCGCGCCGGCCAGCAGCGCGATCACCAGCGGGCTCGACCAGCCGCGCGCCGGCGCCTCGATCACGCCGAACGTGAACAGCGTCAGCGTGGTGGTGAACGCCGCCGTGCCGGGCCAGTCGAGCCCCGTCGCATGCGGGTCGCGCGACTCGTGCATGCGCGGCAGCCCGAATACGAGCGACAGCCCGCCGGCCACCGCGCTCGTGACGAAGATCGCGCGCCAGCCGACATGCCCGATCAGCGCGCCGGCGAGCACCGGCCCGAACGCGAGCCCGATGCCGAAGGTCGTGCCGAGCAGGCTGAATGCGCGCGTGCGCGCCGCGCCGTCGAACTCCTGCGCGAGCGCGGCCGTGCCGCCCGCGAGCGCCGCGGCTGCCGCGAGCCCCTGCGCGGCGCGCAGCAGGTCGACCGCGAGCATCGACGGCGCGAACGCGAGCGCAACCGACATCAGCGTGAAGCCGCCGACGCCGATCGCGAACAGCCGCTTGCGGCCGAACTGGTCGGCCAGCGCGCCGGCCGCCATCAGGAAGCTGCCGAACGCGAGCATGAACGCGTTGGTGATCCAGTTCATCGCGACCGTGCCGCCGTGCAGGTCGCGGCCGATCGCCGGCGTCGCGACCGCGCCGCCCGAAAACGACAGCGGCAGCGCGACGGCGGCCATGCAGACGGCGGCCAGCACCCACGCGCGCCGGCGTGCCGACGGGTCTGAAGCGGCTGAAAAAGGGTGATCCATCATCGCTCCTCGAAAAGCCGGCGCGGATGCGCCGCCAGAGCGACAGAAGATAAATCCGATTCAATCCGCGAAAAACCACGCGAAGTTCCGCATATAACGGACTAGAATTCCGCAATTCACTCGACTACGCGTGTTGGCGCACGCCCTTCGATTCGATGGACAACCTGACCGGCATCGTCGCCTTCGTCCGCACCGCGGAAGCGCTGAGCTTCGTCGCCGCCGGCCGCGCGCTCGGCATCTCGGCGTCGGCGGTCGGCAAGACGATCGCGAAAATCGAGCAGTCGCTCGGCGTGCGGCTGTTCAACCGCACGACGCGGCGCGTCACGCTCACCGAAGAAGGGCGGCACTTCTACGAACGCTGCCAGCGGATCCTCGAGGATTTCCGCGATGCGGAAGCGACTGTCACGGCGTCGGCGCAGCGCCCGCGCGGCAAGCTGCGCGTGAGCCTGCCGGTGATCGGCTACCGGTTCCTGCTGCCGGTGCTGCCCGAATTCCGTCAGCGCTACCCGGACGTCGAACTCGATCTCGATTTCAACGACCGGATGGTGGATGTCGTCGAAGGCGGCTTCGACGCGGTGATCCGCAGCGGCCCGCTGTCCGATTCAAGCCTGATGTCGCGGCGGCTCGGCCCGTTCGCGTTCGTGCTGTGCGCGACGCCCGCGTATCTCGCCCAGGCCGGCACGCCGCGCACGCCGCGCGATCTCGAAACGCACGAGTGCGTGCGTTACTGCTTCCCGACCACCGGCAAGCTGCAGGACTGGGCGCTCGCGGCCGACGACGGCACGCCGCTGAAACTGCGCACCGCGCTGACCTGCAACAACATGGAAGCGCTGCGCGGCACCGTGCTCGCGGGGCTCGGCATCGGCTACATGCCCGACTTCCTCGCGCACGACGCGCTCGAACGCGGCGCGCTCGTCACCGTGCTCGACGACTACCGGATCGCGCCGGGGCAGTTCTCGATCGTGTGGCCCTCGAGCCGGCAGTTGTCGCCGAAGCTGCGCGTGTTCGTCGATTTTCTGTGCGAGCGGCTGTTCAGGTAGCCCCCGCAAGCCGCTCGAACTGCGCGAATACCGCCGCGTACCAGCGGCCCGCACGGCCCTTTTCAGTCCGCCCCGATCCGCTCCGCCTGCGGCAGCAACGCATCGCTGTCGTCCTTCAGCCCGACGCCCGTCAGCTGGAGCCTGCGCGCATGCGTCATCAGGTAATGCAGCTTGTGCGCGGCCGCCGCGTAAGGCAGCCCTTCGGGCCGCACGTTCGAGATGCAGTTGCGCAGCGCGTCGTGGCAACCGACCTTCGGCGCCCACGTCAGGTACACGCCGAGGCTGTCCGGCGAGCTGAGCCCCGGCCGTTCGCCGATCAGCATCGCGACGACCTGCGCGCGCAGCAGCTCGCCGATCTCGTCGCCGAGCGCGACGCGTGCCTGGGTCGCGACCACCACCGGGCCGATCCGCCAGCCGTCCGCATCGAGCCGCGGCCGCACCGCCTGCAGCAACGGCAACGCCTGCTTCGCGGCCGCGAACGCCGACAGCCCGTCACCGACCACGAACACGACGTCGGGTGCGTCGTCGAGCGCCGCGCCGTAGCCGGCCAGCCGCCCGCGACTGTCATCCGACAGCTTGCGGCCGAGGTCGGGCCGGCGCAGATAGTGGTCGCGGTCCGGCGCGGCGCTCTGCACGCCGAGCGTCGATAACCCGCATGTCTCGATCTCGCGCCGCAGCGCGTCCGCATCGAGCGGCTGGTGCACCGCGTCGCGCGCCTGCGCATGCGACAGGTTGAACGCGAGCAGCGGCGCGGTCGGCAGGCTGTTGCCCGCGCGACCGAGCGCGATCCGTGCGTTCGTGAACGCCTTCAACTGCGCCCACGGGTTCTTCTCGACGGCGTCGCTCATGCCGAAATCCCCATCCAGTCGTTCGCGCCCGCGAGCAGCGGCACACGCGACGTCGCGGCGCGCAATGCGCCGTGCGCGTCGGCGATCTCCATCGTTTCCAGCCACTCCTCGAATTCCGGCGCGCGGCGCAGGCCGAGCACCTCGCGCACGTAAAGCTGGTCGTGGAACGACGTGCTCTGGTAGTTCAGCATCACGTCGTCCGCCCCCGGAATGCCCATGATGAAGTTGATGCCCGCCGCACCGAGCAGCGTCAGCAAGGTATCCATGTCGTCCTGGTCGGCTTCCGCGTGGTTCGTGTAGCAGATGTCGCAGCCCATCGGCACGCCGAGCAGCTTCCCGCAGAAGTGATCCTCGAGGCCCGCGCGGATGATCTGCTTGCCGTCGTACAGGTATTCAGGGCCGATGAAGCCGACCACCGTGTTCACGAGGAACGGCTCGAACTTGCGCGCCACCGCATACGCGCGCACTTCGCAGGTCTGCTGGTCGACGCCGAAGTGCGCGTTCGCCGAGAGCGCACTGCCCTGCCCGGTCTCGAAGTACATCAGGTTGTTGCCGACCGTGCCGCGCTTGAGCGACAGCGCGGCCTCGCGCGCCTCGCCGAGCAGCGCGAGCGAGATCCCGAAGCTCGCGTTCGCCTTCTCGGTACCCGCGATCGACTGGAACACGAGATCGACCGGCGCGCCCTTCTCGATCGCCGCGATCGTGTTGGTCACATGCGTGAGCACGCACGACTGCGTCGGCACGCCGTAGCGCTCGCGGAACCCGTCGATCATCGCGAGCAGCTTCACGATCGCCGCGAGGCTGTCGGTGGCCGGGTTGATGCCGATCATCGCGTCGCCGCAGCCGTACATCAGCCCGTCGAGCATCGATGCGGCGATGCCCTTCACGTCGTCGGTCGGGTGGTTCGGCTGCAGCCGCACCGACATCCGGCCCGGCAACCCTACCGTGTTGCGAAAGCGCGTGACGACGCGGCGCTTCCTCGCCGCCGCGATCAGGTCCTGGTTGCGCATCAGCTTCGACACGGCCGCGACCATCTCGGGCGTCAGGCCCGGTGCGATCCGTTCGAGCGCCGCGCCGTCGGCCGCCGGCGACAGCAGCCAGTTGCGGAAATCGCCGACGGTCAGATGCGAGATTTCCGCGAACGCGGCGGCGTCATGATCGTCGACGATGAGGCGCGTGACCTCGTCGTCTTCATACGGGATCACCGCTTCGTTCAGGAACGCCTTCAGCGGCACACCCGCGAGCGCGATTTTCGCGGCGACGCGCTCCTCCTCGCTCGCCGCTGCGACGCCGGCGAGCTGGTCGCCGGAACGCAGCGGGCTCGCCTTCGCGAGCAGCGTCTTCAGGTCCGCGAAGCGGTACGTGCGCGGGCCGATCGTCTCCGTATAGGACATCTGCGAGTCTCCTTGCCAAAAGCCGACGGCGCGCCCGTTTGACGGGGCGCGCCGGATGCCGTCAGGAACGGCCGTTCACCTTCGCCATGCTCATTCCTCCAGCAGCACGTCGCCCGGCGCACTCGCACGCTGCGACCTCGTCGCGAGGAAGTACGCGTAGCCCACCGCGAGGAAGCCGACGAACACCAGCGCGACCAGCCCGTTGAAGACCACCATCGTACCGAGACAGACGAGCGCCGCAAGGATCGCGAATGCCGGGAAGATCGGGTACAGCGGCGCGCGGAACGGCCGCGCCATGTTCGGCTGCGAGCGGCGCAGCTTGAACAGCGACGCCATGCTCACGATATACATCACGATCGCACCGAACACCGACATCGTCACGATGTTCGCGGTCAGCGTCTGGCCGCCGAACTGGATCAGCTCGTCGCTGTAGATCGCCGCGATGCCGACCACGCCGCCCGCGAGGATCGCGCGATGCGGGGTCTTGAAACGCGGATGCACCTTCCCGAGCCACTCAGGCAGGTAGCCTTCGCGGGCCAGCGCGAAGATCTGGCGCGAATAGCCGAGGATGATCCCGTGGAACGACGCGACGAGCCCGAACAGCCCGAGCCACACGAGCATGTGCATCCAGCCGCTGTTCGCGCCGACGATGTACTTCATCGCCTGCGGCAACGGGTCGTTGATGTTCGCGAGCTTGGTCCAGTCGCCCGCGCCGCCGGCGAACACCATCACGCCGATCGCGAGTGCAACGAGGGTCAGGATCCCGGCGACATACGCGATCGGAATCGAGCGCTTCGGGTTCTTCGCCTCCTCGGCCGCCATCGCGACGCCTTCGATCGCGAGGAAGAACCAGATCGCGAACGGGATCGCCGCGAACATCCCGTGGAACGCGCCCACGCTGAAATGATCGGCGCCCGACCAGCCGCCCTTCATGAAGTTGCTCCACGCGAAGCCCGGCGACACGACGCCCATGAACACCAGCAACTCGAAAATGGCGAGCAGCGTGACGACCAGCTCGAAGGTCGCGGCGATCTGCACGCCGACGATGTTCAGCGCCATGAACACGAGATACGCGCCCATCGCCGCATGCTTCGGCTCGAGCCCCGGGAACTGCACGTGCAGGTACGCGCCGATCGCGAGCGCGATCGCGGGCGGCGCGAACACGAACTCGACGAGCGTCGCGGCGCCGGCAAGATAACCGCCGGTCGGGCCGAATGCGCGGCGCGCATACGCGAACGGGCCGCCCGCGTGCGGAATCGACGTCGTCAGCTCGGTGAAGCTGAAGATGAAGGTCGTGTACATCGCCGCGACGAACAGCGCGGTGACGACGAAGCCCAGCGTGCCGGCGCTCGCCCAGCCGTAGCTCCAGCCGAAGTATTCGCCGGAAATCACGAGGCCGACCGCGATGCCCCACAGTTGCCAGGTCCCGAGCGTCTGCTGCAGCGCGGGCTGGCCGGACGACTTGGCGCCGGCGGCGGGCCGGCCATTCGACTCTGCTTTCATCGGACTCTCTCCTCAAAGGCGCCGGGCCTGGCGGCCTGCGCGACTGAGAATCGATGCTAGAGAGTCATTAAACGACGTGTTATCGAAATTCGGCAAAGATCGCGGCTGACATTTCGCTGACGGAAATGCCGGCTCGGCCGGCCATGCGACGCGCGTCGACGTGCCGGGCGCGCACGCCCGACCGCCCCCTGCGGATCACCACCGCCGGCCGCGCGAAGCGGCCGGACGGGCACGCGGCAGGCTTACTGCCCGCCGCCGCGCTGGTTGAACCAGCGATCGAGCAGCTTGCCGGCCGCTTCGCGCCCGCCGAGGCCGAACGACAGCGCCACCGCCACCGCGATCGCGCCGAGCACGAGGCCGAACGCAAGCTGGACGATCTCGTTCGCGATGCCCATCGCACGCAGCCCCATCGCGAACACGAGGCCGAGGATCGCGAATTGCGCGATGCGCGCGAACAGCACGCTGTGCTCGCGGTCGGCCTGCTCGATCACGCGGCGCGCGAGGCCCGCGAGCCACACGCCGATCACGAGGATCACGCCGCCCATCAGCACGTGGCCACCGAATTCGATGAACAGCGTGACGACGTCGCGCACCTGCGAGAACCCGAGCCGGTTCGCCGCTTCGACCGACGCGAACAGCATCGCGAAGAACACGATCAGCCGCGCCACCAGCACCGACGGCTGCAGGATCCCCGAGAACACGCGCTCGACGCCGAGCACGGCCGGCAGCCCGTCGGCGCCCGCGGCTTCCAGCAGCTTCTGCGCGAGCGACGCGACGAAGCGCGCGAAGTAGAACGTCACGAGCACGATCACGATCGCCGCGACGATGTCCGGCACCGCGCCGAGGAACTGGTTCAGCATGTTGGTGGCCGGCACCGAGATCGCGTCGATCTTCAGCGCGTCGAGCGCGGAGATCAGCGTCGGTACGAACACGAACACGTAGACGATCGTGCCGATCAGGCTCGACACGCGCACCGGCGTCGGGCTGTCGAGACGCTGCGTGAGGCGGTCGGCGCCCGCGGCGACGAGCAGGTTCGTCACGAGGCCGCGCAGCACCCGCGCGACGATCCAGCCGACCAGGCCGATCACCGCGGCCGCGAACAGGTTCGGCACGATCGCGAGCAGCTTGTCGACCATCCCCTGCACCGGCGACAACAGCCCCGACAGCGCGAACGACGCGAGGATAGCCGGCAGGAACATCAGGATCACGAGCCAGAACAGCACGTCGCCGAGATAGCCGCTCATCGGCCGCATGCCCGCGCCTTCGGACAGCTTGTCGTCGATCTTGCTCGCCTTCAGCGTGCGGTTCGCGAGGCTGCGCAGCATCGACGCGATGAGCCACGCGATCAACGTCAGCGCCCCGCCGCCGATCAGGTTCGGCAGGTAGTTGACGATGTGCGTGACGAGCAGCGAGAACGGGTTGGAGACCGCGTACAGGTTGAGCACGTTGAAGATGCCCACCGCGGTGACGAGCAGCACGAGCCAGAACAGGCCGCCTGCGATGATGCGCTCGACGCAGGCGCCCTGGCCGGTGCTTTCGTTGATCCGCTGATCGACCTTCAGCGCGCCGAGCAGGCGCATCGCGCCGGCCCGCACCACGACGGCGATCAGCCAGCCGATCACCAGGATGCCAATCGCGCCGGCGATCTTTGGCAGATACCCCCCTAGCGTGGTCTGCAGCGACGTGATGAAGCTGGAAGCATCCATTTCTTCTTCTCCCGAAAACGTGGTGTTGCGATTGAACATCGACGAACTACCTGCGTACTTTCGAAAACGCGCTGCCCCGATGGAGCAACTTACCCGAGAAAAATGACGCGATCACCCGATTTCACCGTCTTTAACTTTAGTCATAGATCGCAGGGGGGCAAGACCCCATTTCGTCGCAATAAAAAGGGGCCCGATTCGCCGGCTTCTACGCACTTCCGCAAGATTTATCAATCTGGCCCGTGCTACCGTGACGTCGGTTCCCGCCCGGACACGCCGATGACCGTCGAAACGAAACCCGACCAGCCCGCCTGGCTCCGTTATGCGGCCAGCGTGGCGCGCGTCCACGAGTACATTCGCGCGCACCTCGACGGCCCGCTCGACCTGAACCGGCTTGCCGAAGTCGCGTGCCTGTCGCCGTATCACTGGCAGCGCGTGTATCGCGCGCTGTATGGCGAGTCGATCGTGCTGACGGTGCGGCGGATGCGGATCGTGCGCGCGTCCGAGGATCTCGTCTGCACCGCGCGGCCGCTCGACGAGATCGCACGGCGCGCGGGCTACGGTTCGACGCACGCGTTCACGCGGGCGTTTCGCGACGCATACGGGGTGCCGCCCGTGCCGCACCGGCGCACGGGCAGCCACCGGCCCATCTATCCGTTACAGCGAGGAGCAGCAGACATGTTCAAGCCTGAAGTCGACATCCGGCAGGTGCCGGAATTACACGGCTATGCCGTGGCGCACACCGGTTCGTACTTGAAGGTCAGCGAAGCGTTCATGCAGATCGGCGCGTGGGTCGGGCAGCACGGGTTGATCGGCCCCGGCGCGAAGATGATCGGCATTTATTACGACGATCCGGACACGACGCCCGAAGCGCAGTTGCGCGCGAAGGCGTGCTTCATGCCGACCGACAGCGCGCCGGACATCGAACCCGCGCCGCCGGTGGAGCGCGTGACCGTGGCGGGCGGCGAATATGCGGTGCTGTTGCATACGGGGCCGTATGCGGACCTGAAGACGGCCTACCAGTGGCTCTACGGCGACTGGCTGCGTCACTCGGGCCGCGAAGCCGCCGACGCGCCGCCGTTCGAGCTGTACCTCAATACGCCGATGGATGCGGCGCCGACCGACCTGCGCACCGAGATCTACCTGCCGCTGCGCTGATCGAAGGGCCGGGGTGCCGGGGCGAGCCGGCGCGCTGTTCCAGGACGACGCCCGTTGCAGGCACCATACTCTCGGCGACGGTTCCGATGCGGGCAATCACGCCGGAGATCGCGCGTTATCCGGCCTGCGTCCCGCAGCCCGGGCAGAAACGCGCGTCGGCAGCCAGCGCCGCGTGGCAGCGGCTGCAAGCCTTGGCGCGCTGCGACGCGCCGCACTGCGCACAGAAACGCGCATCCGCCGCATTGAGCGCGCCGCAGCCCGCGCACGCAAGCTGGCTCAGCGGCGCGTTACCGCCCTGGCCACCGTGCCCGTCGTCCGGCGCCTGCCAGCCCCAACCGTAACGATCGCGGCCGCGCGCATCGTGGCCGCCATGCCCGTCCCGGCGCTGCCCGCCGTGATGCCCGCCTCCGCTTCCGCTGTTGCCGTGCCCCCCGCCATGGCCACCGCCGTGGCCGCCCAGGATTCGTTTCAGAAAGCTCATCGCGTGCTCCTCAACGCTTGGCCTGCGCGCCGCCGAACGCCCCGGAGGACGACAGCAGCCGCAAACCGTTGGCCACGACGATCAGGCTTGCACCCGCGTCGGCGAAGACCGCCATCCACATCGTGCCGAGCCCCGCGACCGTGAGGCCGAGGAACACGATCTTCACGCCGAGCGCGAAGCCGATGTTCTGCACCAGTACACGATGCGTCGCACGCGACAGCCGCACGAACGCGGGGATCTTGCGCAGGTCGTCGTCCATCAACGCGACGTCGGCCGTCTCGATCGCCGTGTCGGTGCCCATCGCGCCCATCGCGAAACCGATGTCGGCGCGTGCGAGCGCCGGCGCGTCGTTGATCCCGTCGCCGACCATCCCGACCGCGCCCGCGCCATTCGCCGACAGTTCCTCGACCGCCGCGAGCTTGTCTTCCGGCAACTGGTTGCCGCGCGCGTCGTCGATGCCGGCCTGCTGCGCGATCGCCTGCGCGGTATGCGGGTTGTCGCCGGTCAGCATCGCGGTACGGATGCCGAGCGCATGCAGATCGGCGATCGCTTCGCGGCTCGTGTCCTTGATCGTGTCGGCCACTGCGAAGATGCCGAGCACGCGCGCTTCGTCGACCAGCACCACGACGCTCTTGCCCTGCCGCTCGAGCGCATCGAGCTTCGCCTCGAGGGCCGTCGAGCAGCGCTCGAGTTCCTCGACGAGCCGGTGGTTGCCGAGCCAGTAGCGCGTGCCGTCGATCGTGCCGCGCACGCCACGCCCGACGATCGCTTCGAAGTCCTGCACATCGGCGAAGGCGTTCGCGCCGGCGTCGCGGGCAGCGGTTGCGATCGCCTGCGACACCGGGTGATCGGAGCGCGCCGCGAGGCTCGCGCCGAGATGCCGGACACGTGCCGCATCAGCGTCGTCCGCATGCAGGTCGAAGTCGGTCTGCACCGGCTTGCCGTGCGTGATCGTGCCGGTCTTGTCGAGTGCGAGCCACGCGAGCTTGCGCCCTTCTTCCAGGTACACGCCGCCCTTCACGAGAATCCCGCGCCGCGCCGCGGCCGCGAGCCCCGACACGATCGTCACCGGCGTCGAGATCACCAGTGCGCACGGGCACGCGATCACGAGCAGCACCAGCGCGCGGTAGATCCAGTCGTGCCACGCACCGCCCATGACGAGCGGCGGCACCACCGCGACCAGCAGCGCGACCGCGAACACGATCGGCGTGTAGACGCGTGCGAACTGGTCGACGAAGCGCTGCGTCGGCGCCTTCGCGCCCTGGGCTTCCTCGACCGCATGGATGATCCGCGCGAGCGTCGAATTGGCCGCGACGGCCGTCACGCGATATTCGAACGAACCCGATTCGTTGATCGTGCCCGCGTACACGGCGTCGCCGGTCGTCTTTTCGACGGGCAGGCTCTCGCCGGTGATCGGCGCCTGGTTCACCGTCGAGCGGCCCGCGACGACTTCGCCGTCCAGCCCGATCCGCTCGCCCGGTTTCACGCGCACGACCGCGCCGAGCGCCACCCGCGCGGCCTCGATCGTGCGCCACGACCCGTCGGCGTCCCGCACGGTCGCGGTGTCCGGCGCGAGCCGCATCAGGCCCTGGATCGCATTGCGCGCCCGGTCGAGCGACTTCGCTTCGATCAGCTCGGCGATCGTGAACAGCACCATCACCATCGCGGCTTCCGGCCACTGGCCGATCGCCATCGCCCCCGTCACCGCGATGCTCATCAGCGCGTTGATGTTCAGGTTGCCGTTGCGGATCGCGATCCAGCCCTTCTTGTACGTGGTGAGCCCGCACGCGAGCACCGCCGCGAGCGCGAGCGCCGCCGACAGCCACACGGGCAGGCCGGCCCAGGTCGCGCCTTCGGACGCGATCGCGGCGACGCCGGCCAGCGCCAGCGGCCACCACGGCTTCGCGGGTGCGTCAGCGACGCGCTGCGCCGGTGCGCCGGCCGTTGCCGCCTCGGGCGTCATCCCGAGCGTGCGGATTGCGCTTTCGATCGCCGGCTGCGCGCCCGGCACGTGCTCGACGGTCAGCATCCGCTGCATCAGGTTGAATTCGAGCGCCGACACTTCGCTCATCCCGCCGAGCTTCTTGCGGATCAGCGTTTCCTCGGTCGGACAGTCCATCTGCATGATCCGGAACGCGGAGCGCACGTGGCCCGACGCGGTCGCCTGCGCAACCGGCAGCGGCGCGAGCGTCAGCGCGGCAGGCGCGCAGCAGTCGCCGGCCGCGTGGTCGTGGTCGTGCGAGCGCGCGTCGCCATGCACACGCTTGTCGTCGTGCGCATGATCGTGATCGTGGCCAGCATCGCCATGCTCGGCATGCCCGTGCGAGCACGATGCACCCTGCACATGCGGTTCGTCGTGTGCATGGCCGTGATCGTGGTCGTGGCCGCGCGAGGCAGCCTTGCCGTGCGCGTGCTCGCCGGCCGCCGGCACCGCGTCGGCAACGGTCGCCAGCTGCGTGTCGCGCGGGTCGGCGCAGCACGTATCGGCGTCGTCGGCATGACGATGTCGTGGGTCGTGGGTACGCTGGGCGTCGGTCATGACAACCTCCTTTATGGCTTGACGGTGTAGAGTTAACACCCTGAAGCCACTACAAGGTCAACCCTTACACGGGAGAAAGGCATGAAGATTGGCGAACTGGCCAAAGCGGCCCGCTGCACACCCGAGACGATCCGTTTCTACGAGAAAGAGGGGCTGATGCCAGATGCGGAGCGCACCGACTCGAACTACCGCAACTACACCGACGCGCATGTCGAACGGCTGCGCTTCATTCGCAACTGCCGCGCGCTCGACATGGCGCACGACGAAATCCGCGCGCTGCTGCAGCTCACCGACATGCCTGCCGATCCGTGCGATTCGATCAATTCGCTGCTCGACGACCACATCGGGCACGTCGACGCGCGCCTCGCGGAACTCACGCACCTGCGCAACCAGCTCATCGAATTGCGCCGCCAGTGCGTCGGCGAGCATTCGGTCGAGGATTGCGGCATCGTGCACGGTCTCGCGACGATGGAAACCGTCGCCCCGGCCGCGAAACGCTCGCACCTCGGCTGAAACCCTTGTGAAATATGATAGTCTGGTTGAAAATAGTTATATTCACACTAGACATCAAATAACTATTCATGTCCACTAGTCGTCCGTCCCCGCTCGCGCTGGCCGTCCTCGCGACGCTGACCGAAACGCCGATGCATCCATACGGGATGCTGCAGCAACTGAAAGCGCGCGGGTACGACGAAGTCGTCAACGTGCGCCAGCGCACGAGCCTCTATCAGACGATCGACCGGCTGCTGCGCGACGGGATGATCGTCGTGCACGACACCGAGCGCGACGGCGCGTTTCCGGAGCGCACGCTGTATGCGCTGACCGAGGCAGGGCACACGGCCGGGCAGGCGTGGCTGCATGCGCTGCTCGCCGAGCCCGCACGTGAATTTCCGGCGTTCGGCGCCGGCCTCGCGTTCCTGCCGCTACTCGACGCCGAAGATGCTCGCCACCAGCTCGAGCTTCGGATCGCCCGGCTCGACGCCGAGCGCGAGCGCCTCGAAACGCTGCGCGCCACCGCGCAAGCCGATCAGGTGCCGCGCCTGTTCCTGCTGCAAAACGAGCACGCGCTCGTGCTGCTCAATGCCGAACTCGAATGGGCGCGCAGCGTCGTCGAACACCTGAAGATCGGCGCGCTGCGCTGGGTGGACGGCTGACGCGTCGCGCCGGCCCCTGCCGGCAACGGGCATCGCCGCGATCAAAGCACCTTGCCGGGATTCAGAATGCCGAGCGGATCCAGCGCGGCCTTCAGGCGTCGCATCAATCCGATTTCCGCGTCGCTGCGCGTATGCGCGAGATAGGGACGCTTGAGCACGCCGATCCCGTGCTCGGCCGACACCGAGCCGCCCATGTCGCGCACCACCGCGTACACGCAGCGATCCAGCGCATCGAGGTCCACGTCGGTCATCCCGGCGAGCGACACGCCGATATGCACGTTGCCGTCGCCGACATGGCCGAAGAACAGGCACGTGACGTCCGGCCAGCGCGAGCGCAGCGCCGCCTCGCAGCGCGCGGCGAACGCGCCGAGTTCGCCCGTCGGCAGACTCACGTCGAAGTTGACGAGATGCGGCAGCGCATCGATCGCGAGACCTTCGCGCAACGTCCACAAGTCGCGCGCCTGCCGCTCCGACGTCGCGATCACCGCATCCTCCACGAGCCCTGCGTCGAACCCCGCCGCGAGACCGGTTTCCAGCGCCTGGTTCGCGTCGCCGCCCGGTGCGCTCGTCGCACATTCGATCAGGATCGCGAAGCCGGCGTCGCCGACAAACGGTGCCGATACACCCGGCGTACGACGCGCGACGTAGTCGTAGAACGCCGGTCACATCGCCTCGAAGCTGACGACCTCCGGCAGCGTGCGCACGCGGTTCCACAACGCGACCACCGCGTCGTAGTCGCGCACGCGGCAGAGCGCCGTGGCCGGCGCGGCGAGCAACGGATGCAGCCGCAGCACCGCGCGCGTGACGACAGCGAGCGTCCCCTCGCTGCCGATGAACAGCTGCTTCAGGTCGTAGCCCGCGTTGTTCTTCAGCATCCGGTTCATCGACGACACGACCGTGCCGTCCGCGAGCACGGCCTCGAGCCCGAGCACCTGCTCGCGCATCATCCCGTAGCGGATCGCGCGCGTGCCGCCCGCGTTGGTCGCGAGCATGCCGCCGAGCTGGCATGAGCCGCGTGCGCCAAGATCGACGCCGAACGTGAAACCCGCCGCCTCCGCGGCTTCCTGCACCGTCTGCAGCGGCGTCCCGGCGCGCACGGTGATCGTGCCGGCCGCCGCGTCGAGCGCCTCGATGCCCGCGAAACGCTCCATCGACAGCACGACCTCGCCGCCGAGCGCGACCGCGCCGCGCGCGAGCCCGGTCAGCCCGCCCTGCGGCACGACCGGCTGGCCGAGACGCGTGCACAGCGCGAGCGTGCGCGACACGTCGTCGACGCTGCGCGGGCGCACCAGCGCGCGCGGCCGCACGCCGGCCGGCTCGTTGTACGCGGTGAAGTAACGCGGATCGATGTCGGCCGAACGCGTGACGAGCGCGTCGCCCAGTTCGGCGACGAGCATGGCATCGAGCGCATCGTCGGACAGCGGCGCGCCGTCCTGTTCGCCGCCCACGGCGGCCGGGTTCGGATTCGGCATCGCGCGCGGCCCCGCTTACTTCGTCGAGATGTCGATATCGCCGAAATACTTCAGGCCCAGCGACTTCACCGTGCCGTCCGCCTTCAGCTTGTCGATCGCCGCATCGAGCTTCGCCTTCAGCGAATCGTCGCCCTTGCGCAGCCCGAATGCGATGCCGCTGCCGAGGATCTTGTCGTCGTGCACCGGCTGGCCGACGAACGAGAAGCCCTTGCCGTCCAGGCGCGACAGGAAACCGCGCTGGCCGGACGGTGCGAGCACGAGCGTCGCGTCGAGGCGGCCCGCCACGAGGTCCGCATACGCCTGGTTCTGGTCCTGGTACGCGACCACCGCGACGCCGGCCGGTTCCCAGTGCGCCTTCGCGAAGGTTTCCTGGATCGACGCCTGCAGCACGCCGACGCGCTTGCCCTTCAGCGATTCCGGCGTCGGCAGCAGGCCGCTGCCGGTGCGCGCGATCAGCTGGGTCGGCACGCGATAGATGATCGTCGTGAAGTCGATCGCCTGGCGCCGCTGCTCGGTCGCGTTCATAGCCGAATTGATCGCGTCGAACTTGCGGCCCTTCAGCGCGGGAATCAGGCCGTCGAACGACGTCTCGACCCATTTGCACGACAGCTTCGCCGTCTGGCAGACGGCATTGCCGACGTCGATGTCGAAACCCTGCAGGTCGCCGTTCGGCGCTTTCGATTCGAACGGCGGGTATTGCGCCTCGAGGCCGAAGCGCAGCGTCTGCGCGTCGGCGAGCGCCGCGCCGGAGCCGATTGCGCACGCAAGTGCGAATGCGAGTTTCAGGGTGGCCGTGTGCTTCATCGTGATCTCCTGGTCTGGTCGATGCGACGTCCTCGTCGCCGGTTTCCGTACGGTTACAGCGAACGCAGCCGCCGCGCGCCTTCGACCAGCGTCGCGTCGTCCTTCGAAAAACTGAGCCGGATCACGCCGGCGTCGGTGCCATCGGTGTAGAACGCCGACAGCGGAATCGTCGCGACGCGCGCATCGCGAATCAGGCGCAGCACGAAATCGCTGTCGCGCTCGTCCGAGAAGTGCCGGAAGCGCGCCAGCATGAAGAACGAGCCTTCGCTCGGCAGCAGCTCGAAACGCGAATCGGCCAGCTCGCGCGCGAGCAGATCGCGCTTGGCCTGGTAGAACGCCGACAGGCCCAGATAGCTGTCCGGGCGTGCGAGGATCTCCGCGAACGCGACCTGCATCGGCGTGTCGGCCGCGAACACCATGAACTGGTGCACCTTGCGGATCTCGTCCATCAGCTCGGCCGGCGCGAGGCAATAACCGACCCGCCAGCCCGTCACGTGGAACGACTTGCCGAACGACGACACGATCACGCTGCGCTCGGCCAGCTCGCGATGGCGCGCCATGCTCTGGTGCTGCGCGCCGTCGAACACGACGTGCTCGTAAACCTCGTCGGACAGGATCACGATGCCGGTATCGCGCGTGAGCTGCGCGAGCCGTTCGAGATCGTCGGCCGAAAACACGGTCGCGGTCGGGTTGTGCGGCGTGTTGACGATGATCATCCGCGTGCGCGGGTTGATCGCCGCGGCGACTTCGTCCCAGTTCACGCGGAAATGCTCCGGCGACAGCTTGATCGCCACCGGCGTCGCACCCTGCAGCCGCACGATCGGCGCATAGCTGTCGAACGACGGCTCGAAGTAGATCACCTCGTCGCCCGGGTGCACGAGCGCGCTGATCGCCGCGTAGAGCCCTTCGCTCGCGCTGGCGATCACCGTGATTTCCGTGGCCGGGTCATAGCGCGTGCCGTACAGCGCCTCGGTCTTCTCGGCGAGCCGCTCGCGCAGCGCCGTGACGCCGGCCATCGGCGCGTACTGGTTGTGCCCGTCGCGCATCGCGCGCGCAACGCCTTCGACGAGCGCCGGATCGGGCGCGAAATTCGGCGCGCCCTGCGACAGGTTCAACGCATCGTGCCGAGCCGCCAGTTGGCCGATCACCGTGAAGATCGTCGTCCCGACGTCGGGCAGTTTCGAACGGGGCGCGGTCGCGCTTCGCATGACTCCTCCTTCTGATGTCCTTCGGGCAAGCCGCGCACGGCCTGCATCTGCCGCAAGATTTAGCCCGAGCCAATATCGGCGGACAATCGAAAGTTCGTCATGGCTGCCATGCATTTTTCTCATGGCTCGCAAAGCGGTGCGCGCAGCGGCAAGGCTAGGCCGCCAGAGCGACATGCGAATCAGGCATTTCCCCTCGGGAATGCTACCGGCCGGCCGCGGCCAGGTAGGCGAGCAGCACGGCCCGCAGTTCGTCGCGCAGCGCGGCGATGTCGAACGCGGGCCCGAGCGTCAGCAGCGCCTGCGAGAGACCGCCGTAGCAGATCGCGTGCGCCATCCGCGCGAGCCCGTCGAGCCGTGCGGCCGGCGGCGGATCGGCCGCGTGCGCGTGCGCGAGCGCGTCGCGCCACAGCGCGACGTACGCGTCGTAATGCCGGCGGTAGGCGGTGAGCGGCGACACCTGCCGCTCCAGCGCGAAGAGCACGCCCCACAGCGCCGTGTCGGCGCCGATCGCATCGACCTGCAGGTCGACGAGCGCGGCAGCGATTTCGGCCCGTGGCGCGCCGCGCAGCCGCGCCACGGCGTCGCGCAGCCGGTCGGCCAACGCCTGCACGTGCCGGTGGATGCAGAGCGCCGCGAGGCTCTGCTTGTCGCCGAAATACTCGTAGAAGGTGCCGATGCTGACGCCCGCGACAGCCGCGATTTCGCGGATCGTCGCCTTCGCGTAGCCGCGTTCGAGCAAAAGCTGAACGAACGCCTGCTGCAGCGCGTCGGAACTCGCCTGCGCGCGCGACTGGCGCGGCCGGCGGCGCAATGCGGGCGCGGGTTGCGCCGCCGGCTGCCCGGGCGGCGCCGGAACCTGAACATGTCGCGGCGGCATATTTGCTACTCTGAAAATCAGCAGGGCATGCGTTTTACCGGGGACCGGAACCGGCGCCGAAGCGCCATCCGTGCGGCATGGCGCCGGCCGCCCGCGAAGCATGAGACCGGAGACAACCTCGATGACCGAATCGACTCACGCCGTCACGAACCAGTTCGACGAACTGGTCGACTATAACCTCTTCGCGACGGACATCGCGCTGCGCGACGCGCTCACCCGCGCGGGCGCCGACTGGGCCGTACCGCAGCTCGACGCGTACGGCGCGCGGCTCGGCAGCGCCGACACCGCACGGCTCGCCGACGAAGCGAACCGCCACACGCCGGAGCTGAACACCTTCGACCGGCGCGGCCGGCGTATCGACCGCGTCGACTTCCACCCGGCCTGGCACGCCCTGCTCGGCCAATACCGCCACGAAGGCTTCGTGTCGCTCGCATTCCGCGAGTCGCGCCGCGGCCGCTGGGCCGCGACCGCAGCCGGCTTCTACCTGCACGGCCAGATCGAGGCCGGCACGCTGTGTCCGGCGACGATGACGCAGGCCGCGATCCCGGTGCTGCAGAAGGAGCCCGCGCTGTGGGCGCTGCTGCGCGACAAGCTCTACAGCGACGACTACGATCCGCGCGACGTGCCGGTCGCCGACAAGCGCTCGATCTGGTTCGGCATGGGGATGACCGAGAAACAGGGCGGCTCGGACGTGCGCGCGAACACGACGCTCGCGACCGCCGTCGGCGCGGGCGGGCGCGGCGGCGAATACCTGCTGCGCGGCCACAAGTGGTTCTTCTCCGCGCCGATGTGCGACGCGCACCTCGTCGTCGCGCGCACCGAAGCCGGCGGCCCGTCGTGCTTCTACGTGCCACGCTGGCGGCCGGACGGCACGAAGAACACGGTCGAGATCCAGCGGCTGAAGGACAAGGTCGGCAACCGCAGCAATTCGAGCAGCGAAGTCGAGCTGAACGACGCGTGGGGCATCATGCTCGGCGACGAAGGCCGCGGCATTCCGACCATCATCGAGATGGCCACCTACACGCGGCTGAACTGCGTGCTCGGCAGCGCGGCGATGCTGCGCCAGGGCGTCGTGCAGGCGATCGCGTACACACGCCAGCGTCATGCGTTCGGCCGCGTACTTGCCGAGCAGCCGCTGATGCGCACCGTGCTGGCCGATCTCGCGCTCGAAAGCGAAGCGGCGCTGTCCCTCTCGATGCGTCTCGCCGACGCGTTCGAGCGCGACGACTCGCCGCGCGAACGCGCCTGGAAGCGCATCGTCACGCCCGCCGCGAAATTCTGGGTATGCAAGCGCGCGGTCGAGCTGACCGGCGAGGTGATGGAAGTGTTCGGCGGCAACGGCTACGTCGACGACGGCCCGATCGCGCGGCTGTTCCGCGAGGCGCCCGTCAACTCGATCTGGGAAGGTTCGGGCAACGTGATGTGCCTCGACGTGCTGCGCGCGATATCGCGCGAGCCCGACGCGGCCGCCGCGCTGTTCGCCGAACTCGCCGACCTCGGCGCGGGCGAACCGCGCATCCGCGCGGCGCTCGATGTGCTGCGCGCGATGCTCGCGGCGCCGGCCGACACGCTCGAGGCATCGGGCCGCGTGTTCGCGCAGCGGCTCGCGGTGGTCGCACAGGCGTGCCTGCTGCGCCGCGATGCACCGGCGGCCGTCGCCGACGCGTTCGTCGCGACGCGGCTCGCCGCGCCCGACTGGGGCCGCATCGCGGGCGGCTTCGATCCGCACGCGATCGACGTCGACGCGCTGCTGCAGCGCGCGTATCCGGCCTGATGTCATTTCGGATCACTCAGTACGACCCCGTTCGCCTTCGATCGCCCGCCCGGAGCCCCGATGAACCTCGTCGCCGCCCTTGACCGCGCCGCCCGTGCGACGCCCGACAAGCCGTTCCTCGTCAGCGAATCCGCGACGATCACCTATGCTGCCGCGCGCGAGCGCTCGCACCGCGCGGCAGCCGTGCTGAGCGCGCTGGGGGTCGCGGCCGGCGACCGCGTCGCCGCGATGTGCTTCAACACGCCGGCCTTCGTCGACCTGATGTTCGGCGCGTGGCGGCTCGGCGCGACGCTCGTGCCGATCAACCACAAGCTGCAGGCGCCGGAAGTCGATTACGTGCTCGAACACAGCCGCAGCAAGGTGCTGCTGTTCGACGTGGCGCTCGCACCGGTGGCCGAACGCATCGTGCATCCCGCGCGACGGCTGGTGACTGAAGGCGAGCTCGACGGCGTGCCGTGCTTCGACACGCTGTGCGCGACGATGGACGGCCTCGCGGGCATCGAGCCGGCCGACGGCGACATCGCGCAGATCCTCTACACGTCCGGCACGACCGGCCACCCGAAAGGCTGCGTACACAGCCACCGCACCGTGACGCTCGCGGCGATGCAGGCGGCCCTCGCGACCGGCATCGACCGCCACGAGCGCACGCTGATGGCGATGCCGATCTGGCATGCGTCGCCGCTCAACAACTGGTTCGGCGGCACGCTGGTCGCGGGCGGCACCGTCGTGCTGCTGCGCGAATACCATCCGCTGCGCTTCCTGCAGGCCGTCGAGCGCGAGCGCGTGACGCTGTATTTCGGCGCGCCGGTGTCCTACCTGCTGCCGCTCGAAACGGTCGACGGCTTCGCGGCGTTCGACCTGTCGAGCGTGCGCGCCTGGCTGTATGGCGGCGGCCCGATCGGCCCTGCGCAGGCCGAACGTCTCGCGCGTGCGTATCGCAGCGACGCGTTCTTCCAGGTGTACGGCATGACGGAAGCGGGCCCGGCCGGCACGACGCTGTATCCGGACGAGCAGATCGCGAAGGCCGGTTCGATCGGCCGCCAGGGCGGCCCGGGCGTCGACCTGCGCGTCGTGCGGATGGACGGGATCGACGCGCAGCCGGGCGAGACCGGCGAGATCTGGCTGAAGACCGACAGCATGATGCTCGGCTATCTCGACGATGCAGCCGCGACGCGCGCCGCGTTCGCGCCGGACGGCTGGTATCGCACCGGCGACATCGCGCGGATCGATCAGGATGGCTACCTGTTCATCGTCGACCGGCTGAAGGACATGATCGTGACGGGCGGCGAGAACGTCTATTCGAAGGAAGTGGAGGACGTGCTCGGCGCGCACCCGGACATCGCCGAGGCAGCCGTCGTCGGCGCGCCTCATCCGGACTGGGGCGAAACCGTCGTGGCGCACGTGGTGCTGCGCACGGGCGCCGTGCCCGATGCGGACGCGCTGCGCGCGTTCTGCGGCGAGCGGCTGGCCGCGTACAAGATCCCGCGCGAATTCACGTTCGCGCAGGCGCTGCCTCGCACGCCGACGGGCAAGCTGCAGAAGTTCCTGCTGCGCGGGCGTCGCAGGGACTGAGTACCCACGTTTGCGCCAACGCACTTGCAACTCGCGTACTCATATTCCCCTCGTGCCCCCAATCTTTCATCAAAGCGGGATACTGCACCATTCCCTGTCCGCGTCTCCCTCGGACTGCCACGTAGCGAATGCGAACGCCCTCCAGGAAATCGCACGGCCCCATAAGCTGACCCATGCATTCCCGAACGCGCGGCCGATGCAATACGCGGAATTGAACTAGTAATAGAAGTTAGCGGTACTGAATCATATTCGTCCGATTGATCGACGTTTCTTATCTGGAATAGTGTCTCCAGATAGCCATTCCATTTATTGAAAATGGGATGCCATCCGAATCAAGCAATAAACAATGCTGACAGTGTTGCGGGATACGTAATTTACAATGCTTAAGTTAATTCTCAGCCTAAGCCTTCTCACCGCCAATCCGGCATTTGCATGCATCGCCAGCGAGAATTTTGACATCTACTTCTCGATAGATAGCTCGCACATATCGAATTCCGAAATCGCCCGCATTGCAAAATGGGCCGCTGACCAAAAAGTCTATTACGCCAATCACTTCACCAAAGAAACAACACTGATTAGTGGCCATGCCGAGGAAAGTGAACGGAGCGCACTGGCCCTTGCGCAATCAAGAATGCAAACCGCGTATGCGCTGTTGGAGCAACTAGGTTTTTTACGCGGGACCATCAAGACGAGCGCCCGCGTCTACTCGCATGGCGACGTGGACAATGGGCGGCGTGTGGAAATTTCCTTCCTGCCCGATTGCCCTAACAAGTGCTGTGATGGCAAGTAACGTCATACCGCCGCCAGTCACGGCGATGCGGCGTTGATGTACACATGTGGCAAGCCTGCTGCACCATCGCCTGCAAAATCCATATGACGTGCCGGCCGTGTACCACCAAAGAAAAAGCCACCGGAGCCCGACGGCCCGGTGGCTTTTTCGCATGATCGGCAGGGCAGCGACAGACGCCGCCGCCCGCACGTCATGCCCTGCTTACTTGCCGCCGATGCTCTTCAGCGGCTTCCACTCGCCCTTCTCGACCTTGTACATCGTGATGCCGCCGTTCTTCAGGTCGCCCTTCGCGTCATACGCGACGTGCGTCGACGTCACACCGGCCATGTCGGTCTTCGCGAGCAGCGGCAGGTACTTCGCCGGATCGGTCGAATCGGCCTTCTTCATCGCGTTGAACAGCGCCATCGCACCGTCGTACGCATACGGCGAGTACGTCTGCACGTCTTCGCCGAAGCGCTTCTTGTACTTGTCCGCGTACGTCTTGCCGCCCGGCATTTCTTCCAGCGGGAGACCTGCCAGCGAAGCGATCGTGCCGTCGGCCGCGTTGCCCGCGATCTTCAGGAACGTCGGCGTCTTCACCATTTCGCCGCTCATCAGCGGAGCGGTGATGCCGAGCGTCTTCATCTGCTTGACCATCGGCGCCGCCTGCGAATCCGCGCCGCCGTAGTAGACGAGATCCGGCTTCGCAGCCTTCAGCTTGGTCAGGATTGCCTTGAAGTCGACAGCCTTGTCGTTCGTGAATTCACGGTCGACGATCGACGCGCCGCCGGCCTTCGCGGCCTTCTCGAACTGGTCGGCGAGACCCTGGCCGTAGGCCGTGCGGTCGTCGACGATCGCGATCTTCTTCATGCCGAGATCCTTCGACGCGAACGTGCCGGCCACCGAGCCCTGCTGCGTGTCGGACGTCATCATGCGGAAGGTCGTCTTGTAGCCCTGCTGCGTGTATTCCGGTGCGGTCGCCATCGCGATCTGCGGAATGCCCGCGTTCGCGTAGATGCGCGAAGCCGGGATCGTCGTGCCCGAGTTGAAGTGGCCGAGCATGCCCTTGATGCCGTCGTCGACGAGCTTCTGCGCAACCGTCGTGCCGGTGCGCGGGTCAGCCTGGTCGTCTTGCGTGTCGAGTGCGAACTTCACCGGCTTGCCGCCGATCTTCGGGTTCGTCGCGTTGAAATCCTCGATCGCGAGCACGATCCCGTTCTGCATATCCTTGCCGTAGTGCGCCTGCGCGCCCGTCATCGGCCCTGCGTAACCGATCTTCACGTCATCCGCATGGGCCGTCCCCGCCAGCGACATGACTGCGACAAACGTCGCGCCTGCCAGCTTTTTCATCGTGTGTTGCATAGCATCTCCTTGGTACCAGGGTAAATGAAGCGGCTTCGGGATCGCCTTGCCGCTTCTTTTGTTTGATCCGAACGGCAAGGATGATCAGCCGATCGTCATCAAATTCGCATTGCCGCCCGCCGCGGCCGTGTTCACGCTCACCGAGCGCTCCGTCAGCAGCCGTTCCAGCGCGTAATCTTCCGCATCGCCGTTCTCGAACGCGCCCGCCGACACGCCCTGCACCGACACGATCGGGCCCGGCCGCTGCGCGACGTCCTTCACGAGCGTCTGCAGTTCGTCGCTGTCGCCTTCGAACAGCACCGCGTCGAACGGCGCGTCGGCCTGCTTGCGCACGGTCGCGTGAGCCTTCAGCGACGCCGGCAGCGCGGCGACCAGCGCCTCGCCGGCCGCGCCCGCGAACAGCGCGCGGTTGCCGGTTGCGAGCACTGCCGCGAACTGCGCGCGCGCACCGCCCGGCGTCGCCGCGACACACAGCACCGTGCCGCGCGGGCCGAGTGTATACGTGTTTCGCTCGCCTGTCGGACCGGTCAGCACCGCGGTCGCACCGGCCGGCACCTGGGCCAGATAGCCGTCGCAACGCGCGGCCAGCGCCGGCTCGCGCTGCTCGATCAGCCAGTCGCGCAGCGTCGTGAGCGCCGCCGCCGGGTTGCCGCGCGCGTCGCCTTCCACCGCGCCGTCCGCGATCAGCATCTGCGCGAGCGAACGCGGCAGGCCCGACGGACGCGTCGCGAGCAGGCGCTGCAGGTACAGCGCGCCGCCGGCCTTCGGGCCCGTGCCCGACAGCCCTTCGCCGCCGAACGGCTGGACGCCGACCACCGCGCCGATCACGTTGCGGTTCACGTAGATGTTGCCGACATGCGCATTCGAAATCACGTGCGCGATCGTCTCGTCGATCCGTGTGTGGATGCCGAGCGTCAGGCCGTAGCCGGTCGCGCGGATCTGCTCCAGCAGCTTGTCGAGCTGGCTGCGGCGGTAACGCACCACGTGCAGCACGGGGCCGAACACCTCGCGCTTGAGCTCGTCGATGCTGCCGATCTCGATCAAAGTCGGCGGCACGAACGTGCCGTGCGCACAGGCCTCGGGCGCCGGCAGCTGCGTGACGGCGTGCCCCTTGTCCTTCATCGCCGCGACGTGCGTGTCGATCGTCTGCTTCGCTTCGGCGTCGATCACCGGGCCGACGTCGGTCGACAGGCGGTCGGGATTGCCGAGCGCCAGCTCGTGCATCGCGCCCTTGAGCATCGTCAGCGTACGATCCGCGACGTCGTCCTGCAGACACAGAACGCGCAGCGCCGAACACCGTTGACCGGCCGAGTCGAACGACGACTGCAGCACGTCCGCGACGACCTGCTCCGCGAGCGCCGACGAGTCGACGATCATCGCGTTCTGGCCGCCCGTTTCGGCGATCAGCGGGATCGGCTTGCCGTCCGGGTCGAGGCGCGCGGCGAGCGTCTTGTTGATCAGGCGCGCGACTTCGGTCGAGCCGGTGAACATCACCGCACGCGTACGCGGATCGGCGACCAGCGCCGCACCGACGGTCTCGCCGGTACCCGGCAGCAGCTGCACCGCGCCGGCCGGCACGCCGGCCTCGCGCAGCAGGCGCACGGCCTGGGCGGCGATCAGCGGCGTCTGTTCGGCCGGCTTCGCGAGCACCGTGTTGCCGGCGGCGAGTGCCGCGGCGACCTGGCCCATGAAGATCGCGAGCGGGAAGTTCCACGGGCTGATACAGACCACGGGGCCCAGCGGACGGTGCGTGTCGTTCGAGAATTCGCCGCGGATCTGTGCCGCGTAGTAGCGCAGGAAGTCGACCGCCTCGCGGATCTCGGCGATCGCGTTCGGCAGCGATTTGCCGGCTTCGCGCACGATCAGGCCCATCAGCGTGTGCATCTGCGCTTCGAGCAGGTCGGCCGCGCGCACCAGGCAATCGGCACGCGCATCGACCGGCGTCGCCTGCCAGATCGGCGCGGCGGCCACCGCGTGCGCAAGTGCCGCGCTCACGTGTTCGGCCGTCGCTTCGCTGACCGTGCCGACCAGGTCGCGCTGGTCGGCCGGGTTGCGCACGTCGCGGGCCGGCGCATCGGCGAGCGTGTCGTCGGCAAGCATCGGCGCCGCGCGCCACGGGAAATGCGCGCTCGCGAGCAGTGCGGACGACAGCGACGCGAGACGGTGTTCGTTCGACAGGTCGAGGCCCATCGAGTTGGGACGCTCGTCGCCGTACAAGTTGCGCGGCAGCGGGATCTTCGCGTGCGGCGCGCCGAGCGGCACGACCTTCGACGCTTCGTCGACCGGATCGGCAACCAGCTCCTTTACCGACACGGTTTTATCCGCGATGCGGTTCACGAACGACGTGTTCGCGCCGTTCTCGAGCAGGCGGCGCACCAGGTACGCGAGCAGCGTCTCGTGCGTGCCGACCGGCGCGTACACGCGGCACGGACGGTTCAGCTTGTCGCGGCCGGTGACTTCCTCGTACAGCGGCTCGCCCATCCCGTGCAGGCACTGGAATTCGTACTGGCCCGGGTAGTAGTTCTGGCCCGCGAGCTGGTAGATCGCGGCCAGCGTGTAGGCGTTGTGCGTCGCGAACTGCGGGTAGACGGCGTCCGGCGCCGCGAGCAGCTTCTTCGCGCACGCGAGGTACGACACGTCGGTGTAGATCTTGCGCGTGTAGACCGGATAGCCTTCGAGGCCATCGACCTGCGCACGCTTGATCTCGGAATCCCAGTATGCGCCCTTCACAAGGCGGATCATCAGGCGGTGACGGCTGCGGCGCGCGAGATCGATCAGGTAATCGATCACGAACGGGCAGCGCTTCTGGTAGCCCTGCACGACGAAGCCGATGCCGTTCCAGCCCGCGAGATCCGGATCGAAGCACAGCGCCTCGAGCAGGTCGAGCGACAGCTCGAGCCGGTCGGCCTCTTCGGCGTCGATGTTCAGGCCGATGTCATAGCGGCGTGCGAGCAGCGCGAGGGCGCGCACGCGCGGCAGCAGCTCGCTCATCGTGCGGTCCTGCTGCGAACGCGAGTAGCGCGCATGCAGCGCCGACAGCTTGATCGAGATGCCCGGGCCTTCGTAGATGCCGCGGCCCCCGGCTGCCTTGCCGATCGCGTGGATCGCCTGTTCGTACGACGCGTAGTAGCGCTGCGCGTCCTCTTCGGTCGTCGCCGCTTCGCCGAGCATGTCGTACGAGTAGCGGAAGCCGCGCGCTTCGTACTTGCGGCTGTTCGCCAGCGCTTCGGAGATCGTCTCGCCGGTGACGAACTGCTCGCCCATCAGGCGCATCGCCATGTCGACGCCCTTGCGGATCAGCGGCTCGCCACCCCGGCCGATCAGGCGCGTCAGCGCCGACGACAGCCCGGCTTCGCTGTTGGTCGTCACGAGCTTGCCGGTGATCATCAGCCCCCAGGTCGCCGCGTTCACGAACAGCGACGGCGCGTGGCCGACGTGCGAGCGCCAGTCGCCCTTGCTGATCTTGTCGCGGATCAGCGCGTCGCGCGTCGCGCGATCGGGAATGCGCAGCAGCGCTTCGGCGAGGCACATCAGCGCCACGCCTTCCTGGCTCGACAGCGAGAACTCGTGGATCAGCCCCTCGACGCCGCCGCCCGAGCTCTTTTCGCGCAGCGCCTCGACGAGCTTCGTCGCGAGCGCCTGCACGTCCGCCTGCAGGTTCGCGGGCAGGCGCGCCTGGCCGAGCAGGAACGGCACGCATTCCGGCTCGGGGCGGCGGTACGCCGCCGTGATCGCCGCGCGCAGCACCGATTGCGGCTGCACGTTCTGCGCGAACTCGAGGAACGGATGCGGCGAGTTGTCGTCGTCGCCGTCCGCGGCCTGGCCGTCGGCGAGCTCCGTGACGCCACTGTGGCCCGACAACTCGGGCGGCAACTGGCCGTGCTCGATCCGCTCGAGGTACGCGAAGATCGCCTGCTTGATCAACCAATGGGGAGTGCGCTCGAGGCGCGCGGCGGCGTCCTTGAGGCGCGAGCGGAGAAGGTCGTCGACTTTGACGCCGAGAGTCGTGCTTGCCATGGTGGGTTCGTGCGCCGGTGCGAGCCCGGCAATAGGGTGTGAGAGGATGCGCGAAATCCTACGGCACGCAATAAAAAGGTGCAACCAAATTGCGAGGCAGGTTGCACCCTTGGGTTACTCAATATAATCATACACTTATGTGGTTGCAACCTAGGGGTTGCCCGTGGTCGGAGGATCGGTGTTTTCCCTGAGCGGGCCGGTTTGACATGCGTGCGCAACCTTCCCCGCGCGAGGCGGCGGACGAAAATGGGTTGCACTGGGTGTGACGGCGGGTGTGGCGCCGAGGCGCAGCCGTGCGGCAAGAGACGGCTTGGGGGCGCCCGGCCCCGACGGGCCCGGCTTCAATGCGGCGGCATGCAGCCAGACGAGCGCACGGCGCGCCGCTCAGATATCCAGCGGATCGACCTCGACGCTCCACCGCAGCACGCCCTTCAGCGCGCGCAGCTCCGGCTGCCATGAGCGCAGCGCATGCTGCAGCGCCGCCCGCGACGCGCTTTCGAGCAGTAACTGCGCACGGTGGACGTTCGCAACCTTGACGATCGTCATCGGCACCGCGTCGTAGACGGTCACGCGATCGGCGCCCGGCAGCCCCGGCAACGCGGCCGCGGCCTGCAGCAGGAACGCGAGCGCCGCGTCGAGCGTTCGCCCTTCGGCGCGCAACAGCGCCTGGTAGACGAACGGCGGCAGGTGCGCGTCGCGACGCTCGCCGAGCGTCGAATTCGCGAAGCCGACGTAATCCTGCCGCCCGAGCGCGTGGTACAGCGCGTGACGCGGGTAACGCGTCTGCACGAGCACCTCGCCCGGCAGCCCGGCGCGCCCCGCGCGGCCGCTCACCTGCATCAGCTGCGCGAACAGCCGTTCGCTCGCGCGGAAGTCGTGAGAGAACAGCGCGGTGTCGGCATTGAGCACACCGACGAGCGACACGCGCTGAAAGTCGTGCCCCTTCGCGATCATCTGCGTGCCGACGAGGATATCGACCTCGCCCGCGTGCACATCGGAAAAGAGCGCCTGCGCGCTGCCCTTGCGGCGTGTGCTGTCCGCGTCGATCCGCAGCACGCGCGCACCCGGCACGGCCTCGGCGAGCGCCTCCTCGATGCGTTGCGTGCCGCGCCCGAGCGGCGCGATGTCGACGTTGCCGCACTCGGGGCACGATCGCGGAATGCGCGCTTCCCAGCCGCAGTGATGGCAGCGCAGCGCGTGCTCGGGCTTGTGCAGCACGACGTACGCGCTGCAGCGCGGGCAGCCGGCCACCCAGCCGCAGGCATCGCACACGAGCTGCGGGGCGTAGCCGCGCCGGTTCAGGAACACGAGGCTCTGCTCGCCGCGCTCGAGCCTCGCCTTCAGCGCCGCGACGAGCGGCCCCGACAGCCCGCCCAGCGACGCGCGCCCGCGCCGCCGCTCCTCTTCGAGGTCGATCAGCCGCACGGTCGGCAGCGTCGCGTCGGCTACCGCGCGGCGCGACAGCGTGAGCCGCGTGTAGCGGCCCTGCTCGGCCTGCCACCAGCTTTCGAGCGACGGCGTCGCCGAGCCGAGCACGACCGTGATGCCGAGCTGCTTTGCGCGCCACACGGCGAGGTCGCGCGCCGAATAGCGCAACCCTTCCTGCTGCTTGTACGCGGGCTCGTGCTCCTCGTCGACGACGATCAGCGCGAGCGTCGGCATCGACGCGAGCACCGCGAGGCGCGTGCCGAGCACGATCCGCGCGCGCCCCGTATGCGCGGCGAGCCAGTTGCGCGCACGCTCGCCCTCGGCGAGCCCGCTGTGCAACGTGACGATCGCGTCGTCGGCGAGGGCACCCGCGAAGCGCGCGCGAAACGCGGCTTCGAATTGCGGCGTCAGGTTGATTTCGGGAACGAGCACGAGCGCCTGCGCATCCGGCCGTGCGTCGAGCAGCGACGCGAGCGCATGCAGATAGACTTCCGTCTTGCCGCTGCCCGTCACGCCGTGCAGCAGGAACGGCGCGAAGCCCTGCGCGGCGCGAATCGCGTCGAGCGCCTCGGCCTGCTGGTCCGTGAGCGCCGGCGGCACAGTTCGTCCACCGGCTGCCAACAGGTTATCCACAGCTTTGGCCACAGGCGCGTCGCCCCAGCCGATCTCCTCGACGTCGACCCAGCCACGCGTCGCCCAGTCGTCGAGCGTGACCGCCGCCTTCGGGTGAAGCGCGCGCGCATCGGGCAGCGCCAGCGAGCCGGTGTCGACCAGCGCCTGCGCGAGCCGCCGCAGCGCGGCCCCGCGGGCGGGCAGCGCATCGGGCAGCGCCGCGCGGCCGGCATCGGTCGGCCGGTAACGCACTTCGGGCGCGAGCAGCCGCCCCCAGCGCCCGGCATCGCGCAGCGCCTGCGGCAGCGCCGGCAACGCGACCTCGCCACGCCCGCGCTGGTAGTAGTCGGCGGCAAACGACACGAGCGCGAGCCAGTCCGGCGACAACGGCGGCAGGTCGGCGCAGATCGCGTCGATCGCGCGCAGCCGGGACGGCGGCACCTCGGTGTGAGTCGTCACTTCACAGACGAGCCCGACGGCCTGCCGCTTGCCGAACGGCACCTGCACGAGCGTGCCCGGCCCGGGCGGCGGTTGCACGTCGCAGCGGTAATCGAACAGGGTGGCGAGCGGATGGTCGAGCGCGACGCGCAGATAGGTGCCGCTCATGACGGCACTCCGACGGCGGCATGCGCCGCATGGGCATGGACGGCCGACATCCGCGCTCGCATCGAGGCAGCGAACTTAAAGTAAAACTTCAGATTCGGCGCTAAGTTTTGGATTCGCATTAGGAATCGCCGTATACCCTGCCCAGCCTGTGGATAACTTTGTTGAGAACTCGCCGCTCACTGGCCGCAACGCGCGCGGGGCCGTGCTTTGCGCGGATTTTCGCCGCTTGTTGCGGTGCCCCGCTGAGCCTTATTCCATAAGGCTGCTATTCAAATTACCGAACCATAGCGAGACAAATTGACCGATACAGGGCTCTACCGCGCTGCAACGTGGAAAATGTGTATAAGTCAAGTCTTGACAAGCACTGAATCGGCAACCGGTGGGGGGTTGCGTCCTGTTTAGTTCCGGCAGCGAAACGCTGTCACGCCGCAGTGCAGCATGACAGCGCTTGCGCTCAGCCCGCGGCTCCGCTACGGATCGAGCGGCTGTGGCGATGCACTTCGTCGACGAGTTCAGCGACGTGATCGGGCGACGTGAATTGCGAAATGCCGTGCCCGAGGTTGAATACATGGCCCGGATGGTTGCCATAGCTGTCGAGCACCGCGCGCGCCTGCTCGCGTACGGCGGCGGGCGGCGCAAACAGGATCGTCGGATCGAGGTTGCCCTGCAGCGCGACCTTGCCCGCAACGCGTTCGCGCGCGTGGCCGAGGTTGACCGTCCAGTCGAGCCCGACCGCGTCGACGCCGGTCGCCGCGATCTCCTCGAGCCACAGCCCGCCGCCCTTCGTGAACGTGATCACCGGCACGCGCTCGCCGTCGTGCTCGCGCTTGAGCTGCGAGACCACGCGGCGGATGTAGTCCAGCGAGAAACGCTGGTACGCGCCGTCCGCCAGCGCGCCGCCCCACGTATCGAAGATCATCACGGCCTGCGCGCCCGCTTCGATCTGCGCGTTCAGATACGCGGCCACCGCCTGCGCGTTCACGTCGAGGATCCGGTGCATCAGGTCGGGGCGCGAATACGCCATCGACTTCACCGTGCGGAAATCGTCCGACCCGCCGCCTTCGACCATGTAGCACGCGAGCGTCCACGGACTGCCCGAAAAACCGATCAGCGGCACGCGCTGGCGGCCCTGCCCGTCGGTGAGCGCGCGACGGATCTCGCGCACGGCGCCCGTCACGTAGCCGAGCGTCTCTTCGATGTCCGGCACCGCGAGCTTCGCGACGTCGGCCTCGGTCCGCACCGGATGCGCGAACTTCGGCCCTTCGCCGACCTGGAAGTCGAGGCCGAGGCCCATCGCGTCCGGAATCGTCAGGATGTCCGAGAACAGGATCGCGGCGTCGAGCGGAAAGCGCTCGAGCGGCTGCAGCGTCACTTCGGTCGCGTAGTCGGGATGCTTCGCGAGGCCGAGGAAGCTACCGGCGCGCGCACGCGTCGCGTTGTATTCGGGCAGGTAGCGGCCGGCCTGGCGCATCAGCCAGATCGGCGTGTAGTCGGTCGGCTCGCGCAGAAGCGCACGCAGGAAGGTGTCGTTGAGCAGGGTATGGGCCACGGTAGGAGCGACGATGCGAGGGCAAAGCGGCATTTTACCGGACAGGCGCCGTCGGGCCGCGCTTGCCGACGCGATGGCGGCCATATGACGCGCGCGATGGCTCCGTTATGATCGGACGCTCATATCGAACGAAACGAAGGAGGAGACCGATGAAGACACTCGCCACGCTCGCCGCCGCCACGCTGCTTTGCTGCGCCGCGGCGCACGCGCAGACCGGCGCGGGCACCGCCGCCGCAGCGGGCGCCGGCTCGCGGCTCGACGACGTGCTCGCGCGCGGCACGCTGCGCGTGTGCACGACGGGCGACTACAAGCCGTATTCGTACTACCGTGCTGACGGCCGCTTCGAGGGCATCGACATCGACATGGCCGAATCGCTCGCGAAATCGCTCGGCGTGAAGGCCGATTACGTGAAGACGAGCTGGCCGAACCTGACCGGCGATTTCGTCGCGAAATGCGACATCGCGGTGGGCGGCGTGTCGACCACGCTCGAGCGCCAGAAGCGCGTGTTCTTCACGCAGCCGTACGTGGTGGACGGCAAGACGCCGATCGTGCGCTGCGCGGACGCCGGCAAATACCAGACCGTCGCGCAGATCGACCGGCCGGAGACGCGCGTGATCGTGAACCCGGGCGGCACCAACGAGCGGTTCGCGAAGCAGTACTTCACGCATGCGAACCTCACCGTCTATCCGGACAACGTAACGATCTTCAAGCAGATCCTCGCCGGCAAGGCGGACGTGATGGTGACGGATGCGTCCGAGACGCTGCTGCAGCAAAAGCTGAATCCGGGCCTGTGCTCGGTGCATCCGGACAAGCCGTTCCAGTTCGGCGAGAAGGCATACATGGTGCCGCGCGGCGACGTCGCGTTCCAGCAATACGTCGATCAGTGGCTGCATCTCGCGCTGTCGACCGGCGAATACCAGGCGATTTCGGACAAATGGCTGAAGTAAGCGGGCACGCGCACGGCGACAGATAGCAGGCACCGACCCCGCGACCATCGCCGCGAAAGTCACTGCGCGGCGGCAACCGACGCGCCGCCGTTACAGTTCGGCGCAGCATGCCGGCGCCCGGAAAATCGGCCCGAAGCCATCGAATTGGCCGAACGGCCGACTTCCGCGCGTGCCGATCACGTTTCAAAATCTTTCTGACGAATGAATCGTCATGCGCGGCATCGGCCGAAAGGCGCATTTTCTCACGTGCAAATCGGCAGTTCGTCGAGCCTGATACGCATGAAAAACGCATCGTGCGCATGCGCTGAAAACGCTGCGGAAAATATGAGTAAAAATGACCTTTTTCAGGCCCTCAAAAACAGCAAAAAATCCCGGAAAGCCTTATCTGGCGGGCGTTACAACCTGAAACACTTTGTTACCGCGACGGGTCATTAATTCGCCCACAATGGCCTCAACGGTTTCAACACGGATGCGGTCTCGTGTGCCAAGTGTGAGCGGACGCGAAGCGCTGCGAGCCAGTCGGTCACGTACCGAAGCCCTTCCGAGGGGCATCCCTGTTGGAGTCGTTTCCGGCCCCCCGCCGGATTCGGTTTCATCTTTGGTCTCCTCGCGCTAACCCCGTAGCGTGTGGTTTTTAGCGGGCTAATAAGCCCGCTTTTTTTCGTCCATCGAAAGCGCAACGGCCCGCAGGCCGCCGCGTTTTTCCCGCCTTCATGCCACACTACGCGGTCTTCTGCACGTCGAGCTTCAGCTCCTCGATCATCCGGTCGCGCATCACGAATTTCTGCACCTTGCCCGTCACCGTCATCGGCAGCTCGTCGACGAAGCGGATGTAGCGCGGGATCTTGTAGTGCGCGATCTGCCCGTTGCAAAACGCACGCACGTCGTCCTCGGTCATCTGCTCGTCCGCGCGCAGCACGATCCACGCACACAGCTCCTCGCCGTATTTCGCATCGGGCACGCCGAATACCTGCGCGCTCTGAATCTTCGGATGCCGAAACAGGAATTCCTCGATCTCGCGCGGATAGACGTTCTCGCCGCCGCGAATCACCATGTCCTTCAGCCGGCCGACGATGTTGCAGTAGCCGTCCGCATCGAGCGTCGCGAGATCGCCCGTATGCATCCAGCCGTCCACCAGCACCTCGCGCGTCTTCGCGTCGTCGTCCCAGTAGCCGAGCATCACCGAATAGCCCTTCGTGCACAGCTCGCCGGTTGCGCCGACCGGCACGATCTCGCCGTTCGGGTCGACGATCTTCACCTCCAGATGCGGCTGGATGCGGCCGACCGTCGTCGTGCGCTTTTCGAGCGGATCGTCCGTCGAACTCTGGAACGACACGGGGCTCGTTTCCGTCATCCCGTACGCAATCGTGATCTCCGACAGGTGCATCTGCGACACCACGCGCTTCATCGTCTCGATCGGGCACGGCGAACCAGCCATGATCCCGGTGCGCAGCGTCGACAGGTCGAATTTCGCGAACTCGGGGTGATCGAGCTCCGCGATGAACATCGTCGGCACACCATGCAGCGCGGTGCAGCGCTCGTCGGCCACCGCCGCGAGCGTCGCGACCGGGTCGAACGCCTCACCCGGAAACACCATCGCCGCGCCCTTCGACACGCACGCGAGCACCGCGAGCACCATCCCGAAACAGTGATACAGCGGCACCGGGATGCACAGCGTGTCCTGTTCGGTGAAGCGCATCGCCGCCGCGATCGAGCGCCCGTTGTTGACGACGTTGCGATGCGTGAGCGTCGCGCCCTTCGGGCTGCCGGTCGTGCCGCTCGTGAACTGGATGTTGATCGGCTCGCTGGCCGCGAGCGTCGCGCCGATCGCATCGAGCAGCGCGGGATCGACGGCCTGGCGGCCGCGCGCCATCACGTCCGCGAAGCGGAACATGCCGGCCGGCACGACGTCGCCCATCGACACGACCGTGCGCAGGCTCGGCACGCGCGCCGCATGCAGCTCGCCCGGTGTCGCGCTCGCGAGCTCCGGCGCGATGGTCTGCAGCATCTCGACGTACGCGGACGTCTTGAAGCGCTCGGCGGCGATCACGGCCTTGCAGCCGACCTTGTTCAGCGCGTATTCGAGCTCCGACAGCCGGTAGGCCGGATTGATGTTGACGAGCACGGCGCCGATCCGCGCCGTCGCGAACTGCGTGAGCAGCCATTCGCTGCGGTTCGGCGACCAGATGCCGACGCGATCGCCCTTCACGATGCCGAGCGAGGCCAGGCCGGACGCCAGCACGTCGACCTCGTTCGCGAACTCGCGCCAGGTCCAGCGCACCTGCTGCTCGCGGAACACGACGGCCGGACGATCGGGAAAGCGGCCCGCCGTGTCGAGCAGGAACCGGCTGATCGTCGCTTCGGAGAGCGGTACGTCAGTCGTGCCGCGTACGTACGACAATCCGTTTTCGGGCGCGATCAGCGCCTCCACGCCAAGGTCTGCTGCCATGAATGTCTCCGTCCTTTTGGTCTGGTCGGCCTACGCACTTCCGGCGCCCGCCTCCGCCGCGAAATCGCGACGGACGGCCTCGACACAGATGATGACGCGCGCGGCTGACGACACTCTGACAGCAAATCGCGGCGGACGGATGAAATAGCACGACCGGACGGAATGATCCGGCCCGCAAAAATCAGACGAACACGACGGACGAAAAAAAAGCAGCCCGAAGGCTGCTTTCTTTCGCGGGATACGCGGCGCGGCTCAGTGCCGGCTGCGAATCTTCGCCAGACGCTGGATCGCCTCGAGCTGCGCCATCGCGGTCGCAAGCTCGGATTGCGCCTTCGCGAGGTCGAGATCCGACTTCGCGTTCTGCAGCGTTTCCTCGGCACGCTTGCGTGCTTCCTCGGCTTTCGCCGCGTCGAGGTCCTTGCCGCGGATCGCGGTATCGGCGAGCACCGTCACGGCGCCCGGCTGCACTTCGAGAATGCCGCCCGCGACGAACACGAATTCGTCGTTGCCGCCCTCGACTTCGATGCGCACCGCACCCGGACGAATCCGCGTGATCAGCGGCGTGTGGCCCGGCAGAATACCCAGCTCACCCGTTTCGCCCGGCAGCGCGACGAATTTCGCCTCGCCCGAGAAGATCTGCTCTTCCGCGCTGACGACGTCTACTTTGATGGTTGCCATATCGACTCCTGTCGACGAGTGCGAACGCCTCACGGCGCCTGCCCTCGTCCCATGCACGGCGGATTGAGCGTATTGCGGTCGGCGCGGCCGGCCCGGTTACCGGTCAGTGAAGACCGGCACCCCGGCCAGCACGCGCCGTGCGACTCACTCGAATCCTTACGAGATCTTCTTGGCCTTTTCGAAGGCTTCGTCGATCGTGCCGACCATGTAGAACGCCTGTTCCGGCAGGTGGTCACACTCGCCGTCGACGATCATCTTGAAGCCGCGGATCGTTTCCTTCAGCGGCACGTACTTGCCCGGCGAGCCCGTGAACACTTCAGCAACGTGGAACGGCTGCGACAGGAAACGCTGGATCTTACGAGCGCGCGCGACCGACAGCTTGTCTTCCGGCGACAGTTCGTCCATACCCAGAATCGCGATGATGTCGCGCAGTTCCTTGTAGCGCTGCAGCGTTTGCTGAACGCGACGGGTGATCGAGTAGTGCTCTTCACCGATCACGTTCGGGTCGATCTGGCGCGACGTCGAGTCGAGCGGGTCGACCGCCGGGTAGATACCCAGCGAAGCGATGTCACGCGACAGAACGACGGTTGCGTCCAGGTGGCCGAAGGTCGTAGCCGGCGACGGGTCGGTCAAGTCGTCCGCAGGGACGTACACGGCCTGGACCGACGTAATCGAGCCCTTCTTGGTCGACGTGATGCGCTCTTGCAGCTTGCCCATTTCTTCAGCCAGCGTCGGCTGATAGCCCACTGCCGACGGCATACGGCCGAGCAGTGCCGACACTTCGGTACCGGCCAGCGTGAAACGGTAGATGTTGTCGACGAAGAACAGCACGTCGAGGCCTTCGTCACGGAAGTGCTCGGCCATCGTCAGGCCGGTCAGCGCGACGCGCAGACGGTTGCCCGGCGGCTCGTTCATCTGGCCGTACACCAGCGCGACCTTGTCGAGAACGTTCGAGTCCTTCATTTCGTGGTAGAAGTCGTTCCCTTCACGGGTACGCTCGCCCACGCCCGCGAACACGGAGTAACCACCGTGTTCCTTCGCGATGTTGTTGATGAGCTCCATCATGTTGACGGTCTTGCCCACGCCAGCACCGCCGAACAGGCCAACCTTGCCGCCCTTTGCGAACGGGCAGATCAGGTCGATAACCTTGATACCCGTTTCGAGCAGTTCGGTCGACGGCGACAGTTCGTCGAACGCCGGAGCCTTCTGGTGGATCGAACGCGTATGTTCGCTTTCGATCGGGCCGGCTTCGTCGATCGGACGGCCGAGCACGTCCATGATCCGGCCGAGGGTCGGCTTGCCGACCGGCACCGAGATCGGCTTTGCCGTGTTCTTCACGGTCAGGCCGCGGCGCAGGCCGTCGGATGCACCCAGACAAATGGTGCGGACCACGCCGTCGCCCAGCTGCTGCTGGACTTCGAGCGTCAGTTCCGAGCCATCGAGAATAAGCGCGTCGTAGATCTTCGGCATGCTGTCGCGCGGGAATTCCACGTCGATAACGGCGCCGATGCACTGTACGATCTTGCCTTCTACCAAAGCAGCAGTACTCATCGCTTTTCCTTTAAATACCTGATTCTTTACTCGCGCAAAGGCGCAGTTGTCGTCCGTGGCGCGCGCTTAAACAGCAGCTGCGCCGCCGACGATCTCCGACAGTTCTTTCGTAATCGCGGCCTGACGGCTCTTGTTGTACACGAGCTGCAGTTCGCTGATCACCGTCTTCGCGTTGTCGGACGCGGCCTTCATCGCGACCATGCGCGCCGATTGCTCGGACGCCATGTTTTCCGCGACGGCCTGGTACACCAGCGCCTCGACGTAACGCACGAGCAGTTCGTCGACGACTGCCTGCGCGTCCGGCTCGTAGATGTAGTCCCACGACGTGGCCGGCGTACCGTCATCGGCTTCGAAGTGCTCCGACGACAGCGGCAGCAGCTGCTCGATCACGGCTTCCTGCTTCATCGTGTTGACGAAGCGCGTGTACGCGATATAAACGGCCGACAGCTTGCCTTCCGAGTACAGGTCGAGCTGCGTCTTCACCGCGCCGATCAGCTTGTCCAGATGCGGGGTGTCGCCGAGGTGCACGACCTGCGACATCACCTTCGCGCCGAAGCGGTTCAGGAACCCGAGGCCCTTGCTACCGATTGCGGTAGCTTCGACCTTCTGGCCCTTCTCTTCCAGCTCCTTGAACTTCTGCACCGTCGCACGCAGCACGTTGGTGTTCAGTCCGCCGCACAGACCCTTGTCCGTCGTGACGAGGATGATGCCGGCCGTCTGCGCGCCGTCGTTCGCCACCATGAACGGGTGGCGGTACTCCGGGTTCGCGCGGCTCATGTGCGCGGCGATGGCACGGACCTTGTCCGCATACGGACGAGCGGCGCGCATGCGTTCCTGCGCGCGGCGCATCTTCGATGCGGCCACCATCTCCATCGCCTTCGTGATCTTGCGCGTGTTCTGCACGCTCTTGATCTTGCCGCGAATTTCCTTCATTCCAGCCATAGCTTGCTCCTTGACCGAAGCGGCGCGGGCGCATCAGCACCCGCGCGGCCTCAGTGTGTCACTCGCGGATCAATAGGCACCGGACTTCTTGAAGGATTCGATCGCCGAGCGCAGTGCGCCTTCGTCGTCCTTCGAGAGATCCTTGGTGTCTTCGATGCGCTTGATGAGGTCAGCGTTGCTGGTCTTCAGGCTTTCGCGCAGGCCCTTCTCGAACGACAGCACTTGCTTGACGTCGAGGTCGTCGAGGTAGCCGTTGTTCGCGGCGTACAGCGACACGGCCAGTTCCCACACCTGCAGCGGCTGGTACTGCGGCTGCTTCAGCAGTTCCGTCACGCGGCGGCCGCGCTCGAGCTGCTTGCGGGTCGCTTCGTCGAGGTCCGACGCGAACTGCGCGAATGCGGCCAGTTCACGATACTGCGCGAGGTCGGTACGGATACCGCCCGACAGCTTCTTCACGACCTTCGTCTGAGCGGCGCCACCGACGCGCGACACCGACACGCCGGCGTTGATTGCCGGGCGGATGCCTGCGTTGAACAGGTCGGTTTCCAGGAAGATCTGGCCGTCGGTAATCGAGATCACGTTCGTCGGAACGAACGCGGTCACGTCGCCAGCCTGCGTTTCGATGACCGGCAGTGCCGTCAGCGAACCGCTCTTGCCCTTCACTTCGCCGTTCGTGAACTTCTCGACGTACTCTTCCGACACGCGAGCCGCGCGCTCGAGCAGACGCGAGTGGAGATAGAACACGTCACCCGGGTATGCTTCACGGCCCGGCGGGCGGCGCAGCAGCAGCGAGATCTGACGGTATGCCCAGGCTTGCTTGGTCAAGTCGTCGTAAATGATCAGCGCGTCTTGGCCACGGTCGCGGAAGTATTCGCCCATCGTGCAGCCGGCGTACGGTGCGAGGTACTGCATCGCTGCCGAATCCGAAGCCGAAGCGGCGACGACGATCGTGTATTCCATCGCGCCCGTTTCTTCGAGCTTGCGAACCACGTTCATGATCGACGAAGCCTTCTGGCCGATCGCGACGTAGATACAGATCAGGTCCTTGCCCTTCTGGTTGATGATCGCGTCGAGCGCCACCGCGGTCTTGCCGCACTGACGGTCGCCGATGATCAGCTCACGCTGGCCACGGCCGATCGGCACCATTGCGTCGATCGACTTGATGCCCGTCTGCACCGGCTGCGACACCGACTTACGCCAGATCACGCCCGGGGCGATCTTTTCGATCGCGTCGGTCAGCTTCGCGTTGACCGGGCCCTTGCCGTCGATCGGGTTGCCGAGCGCATCGACCACACGGCCGACGAGTTCCGGACCAACCGGCACTTCGAGAATGCGGCCCGTCGTCTTGACGATGTCGCCTTCCGAGATGTGTTCGTATTCGCCGAGAATCACCGCGCCGACCGAGTCGCGCTCGAGGTTCAGCGCGAGGCCGAACGTGTTGCCCGGAAACTCGAGCATTTCGCCCTGCATCACGTCCGACAGGCCGTGGATACGCACGATACCGTCGGTCACGGAGATCACGGTGCCCTGGTTGCGAACGTCTGCGCTCGCTTCAAGGCCCTGGATCCGGCTCTTGATCAGCTCGCTGATCTCAGAGGGATTGAGTTGCATTATTCGCTCCTGATAGTCAATTCTGTTGCGTGCCGGCGTGGCGCTCAGGCGGTCAAGGCTGCCTGCATCGATGCGAGGCGCGCGCGAACCGAGGTGTCGAGCACTTCGTCGCCGACCGTCACGCGCACGCCGCCGATCAGCGACGAATCGACTTCGACCGTCGGTTTCAGCTTGCGCTTGAACTTGCGCTCGAGGCCCGAGACGAGACTCTCGAGATCCGCGCCGTTCAGCGGGAACGCGCTCACGATCTCGGCGTCGGCTGCACCTTCACGTTCGTTCTTGAGCGCCTCGAACTGCTCGGCGATTTCCGGCAGCAGCGCGATGCGATGATTGTCGACCAGCATCTGCACGAAGTTCTTCGCTTCAGCGCCAGCCGCGAGCGGCGACTTCACCGCAACAAGCAGCAACTCGGCTACTTGCGTGCGCGTCACCTTCGGGCTCGACGCGACCGACAGGACTTCCGGCAGACGCGCAACCTGGGCCAGCTCTTGCACGAGCGTGGACCAGGCGGCGATGTCACCGCCCTCGGCCACGCGGAACAGCGCTTCTGCGTAAGGGCGGGCGATGGTTGCAAGTTCGGCCATGATCAGAGCTCGGCTTTCAGTTGATTCAGCAGTTGGGCGTGGGCCGTTTGATCGACTTCGCGCTTCAGGATCTGCTCGGCGCCCTTCACGGCCAGCGTAGCGACTTCGCCACGCAGCGCTTCGCGCGCCTTCACGATTTGCTGTTCTGCTTCCGCCTTCGCCTGGGCGATGATGCGGGCGGCTTCAGCCTGGGCGTTGGCCTTGATTTCCTCGGCGACCGCCTGGGCACGCTTTTCGGCGTCGGCGATGCGCTGCTGGCCGTCATTGCGGGCCTGCGCGAGTTCCTGGTCCACGCGCTTGTGCGCTGCGTCGAGTTCTGCCTTGCCCTTTTCGGCGGCGGCGAGGCCGTCGGCGATCTTCTTCGAACGTTCGTCGAGGGCGTTGATCAACGGCGGCCACACGAATTTCATCGTGAACCACGCGAGGACCAGGAACACGACCATTTGCGCAAACAGAGTTGCGTTGAGATTCACGGTGTTTCCTTATCTGCTATTCCGGAAAAATGAAACGGTAAGGCGCTCATCGAGTTGCATTCGATCAGCGCCCCAAGTCTCCGTTCCGCCCTGCGCCGGCTTGCGCCGGACGCATATTTCCGAGGAACCTTAGCCTGCGAGCTTCGACAGGAGCGGGTTCGCGAACGCGAACAGCATTGCAACACCCACGCCGATCAGGAATGCCGCGTCGATCAGACCAGCCAGCAGGAACATCTTCGTTTGCAGCGGGTTGATGAGTTCCGGCTGACGTGCGCAGGCTTCGATGTACTTACCACCCATCAGCGCGATACCGATACAGGCGCCGATTGCACCCAGGCCGATGATGATGCCGATACCGATGGCGGTCAGACCCTGGATGTTGGCGATGTAAGCTTGCATGATCACTCCTTTGTGAAAAGACTTGGAACTGAGATTTAAAAAACTAAAACGGAAACTCTTTCTTGCACGCCGCGCTTAGTGCTTGTCGTGCGCCTGGCCGAGATACACCAGCGTCAGCATCATGAAAATGAATGCCTGCAACAGAACAATCAGAATGTGGAAGATTGCCCAGACGCTACCCGCGATCACATGACCAATGAAGCCGAGGAACGTTGCGTCGCCACCGAAGCTCCACATGCTGCCGAGCAGGGCGATCAACAGGAACAACAGCTCACCCGCGTACATGTTGCCGAACAGCCGCATACCGAGGGAGACGGTCTTCGCGAGATATTCGACGATGTTGAGCGCGAGGTTCGGGATCCACAGCAGCGGGTGGGCGCCAAACGGTGCCGACAGCAGCTCATGCACAAAGCCGCCCGCGCCCTTGATCTTGATGCTGTAGTAGATCATCAGGACGAACACGCCGAGCGCGATGCCGAGCGTGCCGTTCAGGTCGGCCGTCGGGACGATGCGATGGTGGGAAATCACGTCCGACAGACCGAGCCAGCCGATCACGCGGCCCGGCAGGTCGACGGGGAGGAAGTCGAGGGAGTTCATCAGCGCGACCCACACGAACACCGTGAGCGCGAGCGGAGCGATGAAGGTACGATTGCCGTGAACGATGGCCTTCGATTGGTCTTCGACCATCTCGACGAGCATCTCGATCGCGCACTGGAAACGGCCCGGCACGCCCGACGTCGCCTTGCGGGCAGCCAGACGCAGCACGAGGATCGTCACGATGCCGCAAACGATCGACCAGAACAGCGTGTCGAGATTCCAGACGTGGATGTCGAAAATCGACGTCTGATGCGAGGTGGAGAAATTCTGCAAGTGGTGCGCAATGTACTCGGACGGATCCGGACCGCGCGTGCCTTCGCTAGCTGCCATATCGTTAATGCCACCCAAATTGTCGAAAATCGTTTTGCCAGTTCCGCAACACGCTATTGCGGGAACGGGCCGGTGCGGTTCTTGTCGAAACCGCACGCTGCTTGTTCCTTACCGCCAGGCCAGCGCGATCCAGTACGTCTTCAGCACGACGAGGTACGTGACGAGGAACGGCACCCAGCGCACGCCGGCCCAGCCGAACGCCACTGCTGCGAACATCCCGATCGTCAGGCCGAGCTTCAGGGCTTCGCCCATCACCCAGCCCATCACGGTGGCCGAGCCACCTGCCTTCAGTCGTGCCACGAACAACGCACTGGGCACCCAGCCAATCGCTCCGCCCAGAAACGCGGATTGCGCAGCGGCACCCGGCGACTTCGAAAACAGCCACCACGCCAGCGTTGCAACCAGGGACAGAACCACTTGCGCGAATACCACCTTATAGGGAGTCACGCGCGAGGGCTTGCTCACGTTCGGGCCGAACAGCTTTTCGGCTTCTGCCCGAGTGAGCGGAACGATGTTGTTATCTTGCTGCTCGGCATCCCAGTCATCATCGAATTCGCGCCGCTCGCCGGCCGCTGAAGCGGTGCGTTGCGTGCGCTGATCATCGTGCCTGTCGTGCGGCGCCTGACCCGCCATCGCAATCTTCCGCAAAATCCTTGAACCCGGCCCCAAGCTTTCTGAAAGCTTTCAGGGGTGCCTAGCTAACAAATCCGGGCGATTGTAAGCGATAGTTGCAAGTGATTCAAGGCTTTAGACGCGACAAAAACCTGCGTAAAACGACGCCTCATCATGTGAAAAAACACGCGATTCGACGACGTACGATGACAGTTGTAAGGTCGCTTTTTGGCGCCGGTATTTCTTGCTCGAAAAAATCCGGCGACGAGGAAATGGCGAGGAAACGATGCCCGGTGCGGGCGCAGGCGGAGCGGCACGATCACCATCCAAGATCCACGCTGTGACGCAGCTCCGGCCCCGGGCCCCGCTCGATACGCCAAGCAGACGAAACACTGTGGTCGCCCGGCCGCACCGGTTGCGCGAAATTGGGACCGACGCTGACGCACCGAACCATCCAATCAGTTGTCATGCCACCACAGTCGATCGACTGTGGATTGCCGCACTTATCAACAGCCCACACACCCGCGCGAATGCTGCGCACCCTCCCCGCCACCCGAATGGCACGCCTGTGCCATGCACACCCGCATCGCTCAACCGTGAACGAGCAGCCATGCACCGAGTGCCGCGCTTGCGAGCGCGAACGGAATCGAGACCAGGTGGAACGGCAGCCACATGCGCGGCTCCTTCGCGAGACGCACCGCGATCAGGTTCGCAAGCGAGCCGATCGCGAAACCGAATCCGCCGACCGATACGCCGAACGCGAGCGCGCGCCAGTCATGCGTGAACTCGGACAGCAGGATCGCGGCCGGCACGTTGCTGATGCCTTGCGACAGCACGGCACCGGCCGCAAAGATGCGCAGCGACGAATCGAGGCGCGCATGCGCAATCGCGTCATGGATGACGGGCAGCGCAGCCGCGCTGCGCAACACGACGAACATCAGCACGAAAATCAGGAGCAGCAGCCAGTCGATCTTAAGGACTGCGTCACGTTTTACGACAAGCAGCATGATCGCGACGGCAACCAGGCCCGGCAGCGGATGGTGTGCATCGGCGAGCAGCACGAATGCCGCGAACAGCACCGCCGCGATCAGCGCGTGCATGCGTTGTACGGGAATGGCGACGACGTCGCCGGATAGGTCGAGCGGCTTCGCGCGAAATGCGCATGCAGTCAGCACGAACAGCAGCGCCATCAGCGCGATCGCGAGCGGCCCGAGCGTGACCACGAAACGGCCGAACGACACGCCGCTCAATTGCCACAGGAAAAGATTCTGGGGATTGCCGAGCGGCGTCGCGACGGACCCCGCATTGACGGCCAGCGCGACGACGATCACGAGCCGCCGGAACGGCAGCGGTGTCAGCGCACGCAGCGACACCATCAACGGCACGACGACGAACAGCGCGACGTCGTTGGTGAGCCACATCGACAGCAACGCGGCGAATCCGACCAGCAGCATCGCCAGGCCGCGTTCGGAGTGCACGTGATGCACGATGCGGTGTGCGAGCCACATCAGGCAGCCGGACAGCTCGAGCGCCTTGGTCAGCATCAACAGGCCCGCAAGCGTCGCGACCGTCTGCCAGTCGACGCGATCGGCCAACACGGACAATGGTTGCGGACGCACCCATTGCAGCAGGATCAGGCCCAGCGCGAGCACCGATAGCACGGGCTCCTGCGCAAGCCATCCGAGCCACCTGCGCGGCGCCGGTGCGCCCGTCTCCTCCATTGGCCGCCCGTTACTCTTCGGTTGCAACGTTGCCGCGCAGCCGCGCGAGAATGCCTTCGAGCGCATCGAGGTTACCGAAGTCGATCAGCACCTGCCCTCGCCCGCGGCGGCCGAGCTTGATCTTCACCGTCGACGCGAGCAGGTCGGACAACTCCTCCTCGAGACGGCGCGTATCGCGGCCGCCGTCGTCCTTCGCGCGCGCCTTCACGGCCGGCGCTTCCTTCGTTGTGTGCGAGACGAGCTTCTCCGTCTCGCGTACCGACATGCGCTTGTTGACGACCTGATGGGCGAGCGTGATCTGCGTGGCAGCATCGACGGCGAGCAGTGCGCGCGCATGCCCCATGTCGAGATCACCGGCCAGCAGCATCGTCTGCACCGGCGAGGCCAGGTTCAGCAGGCGCAGCAGGTTCGACACCGCGCTGCGCGAACGGCCAACCGATTCGGCCGCCTGTTCGTGCGTGAAACCGAACTCGTCGAGCAGGCGCTGGATACCGTGCGCTTCTTCAAGCGGGTTCAGATCCTCGCGCTGGATGTTCTCGATCAGCGCCATCGCCGCGGCGGCCTGATCCGACACGTCCTTCACGAGCACCGGCACTTCATCGAGGCCCGCCAGGCGCGCCGCACGGAAACGGCGCTCGCCTGCGATGATCTCGTATTTGTCTGATGAAATGGGCCGTACCAGGATCGGCTGCATCACGCCCTGCGCGCGAATGCTCGCCGCGAGCTCCTGCAGACTGCCCTCGTCCATCCGCGTCCGCGGCTGGTACTTGCCGGCCTGCAGCTTGCCGAGCGCGAGCGTGTTCGGTGCACCTTCGATCTTCACCGCTTCGGTGATATCGGCACTGCCGCCGAGCAGCGCTTCGAGGCCACGTCCCAAGCCCTTCTTCTTTGGTACCGCGTTCATGTCTTTCTTCCTCGCTTCGCTCATGTCCGGATCACGACACCTCGAACGCGCGAACGCGGTCGATCATCTCGGCACCGAACTGGAGATACGCTTGCGCACCACGCGAGTTGCGGTCGAACACGACGCCCGGCAGCCCGTAACTCGGCGCTTCCGCCAGGCGCACGTTACGCGGAATCACCGCGTCGAACACCTTGTCGCCGAAGTGCGCTTTCAGTTGATCGGAGACTTGCTGCTGCAACGTGATGCGCGGATCGAACATCACGCGCAGCAAGCCGATGATCTTCAGGTCGCGGTTCATGTTCGCGTGAACCTGCTTGATCGTGTTGACGAGATCCGACAAGCCTTCCAGCGCGAAGTATTCGCACTGCATCGGGATCACGACGCCGTGCGCCGCGCACAGCCCGTTCAGCGTCAGCAGCGACAGCGTCGGCGGGCAATCGATCAGCACGAAGTCGTATTCGTCGGCCACGTGCTCGAGTGCTGCCTTCAGCCGGCGCTCGCGGTTGTCGATGTTGATCAGCTCGATCTCGGCACCGGACAGCTCGCGGTTCGCGGGCAGCACATCGTAGGTGACGCCGTCCGGGCGGATGCGCGCGTCGGTCACCGAGACGCCGTCAACCAGCACCTCGTACACGGTCGCTTCGCAAGCAGCCTTGTCGATCCCGCTGCCCATCGTCGCGTTGCCCTGCGGGTCGAGATCGATCAGCAGGACTCGTTGCTCCTGCGCTGCAAGGCTTGCGGCGAGATTGACCGATGTCGTCGTCTTGCCGACGCCCCCCTTCTGGTTTGCAACGCAGAAGATCTTTGCCATCGTTGGTGTGTTCCCTTTACCTTCAAACAAACGGCGCGCTACTGCGCGCCTGCCCTTCAATTCGCTTCGTCGACGGCCACTTCGATCAGATGCCGTTCGGCATCGAGCATCGGCACCGCCAGCCGTATCGTCTGCTTCACGCGGCTACCTTCCGGCAATCGCGCAATCTCGTCGTCCGGATGGACCCCCTTCATTGCCCAGATCGATCCGCCCGGCGCGACCAGATGTCGGGCAAGTTTAACGAAGTCGGACAGATCCGCGAAAGCGCGGGATACGATCATGTCGAATTTTTCCGGCACTTCGACACCCGGCTGCAGCGATTCGACCCGCCCGGTGACCACCGACAGGTTCGCGAGCTTCAACTCCGCGCGCATCTGAGTCTGGAATGCAGACTTCTTCTGTACGATATCGTTCAGCGTGATTTGCCAGTCCGGCTCGATGATCGCCAGCACGATACCGGGCAAACCGCCGCCCGAGCCGACGTCGAGCACGCGGGCCGATGCCCGGCCACGCAGATGCGAGACGATGGAGAGCGAATCGAGAATGTGCTGGATCAGCATCTGCTTCGGGTCGCGAATCGCCGTCAGGTTGTAGACCGCGTTCCACTTGCCGAGCAGCGCGACGTAGTCGAGCAGCTGGTTACGTTGTGCATCCGTCAGTGCGAGGTCGAGCGCCGTCGCGCCTTCGACGAGCATCTGTTCCAGTACGTCCCGATTAACCGCCGGCGCGCGACGCGCCGTCATTGTTGCGTCGGGACGACGCCGTCCCCCTGCTCCGTTGCCGCTTCGGCAGTGCCCTTACGGCGGCCCAGGCCACGGCGCTTCAGGTGCACCATCAGCAGCGAAATCGCCGCCGGCGTGACGCCCGAGATGCGCGACGCCTGCCCGATCGTCTCCGGCCGGAACTCGTTGAGCTTCTGGCTCACCTCGAACGACAGGCCGCGGACTTCGCGGTAATCGATACCGTCCGGCAGGCGCGTATTCTCGTTCGCATCGTTGCGCTCGATCTCGGAGGCCTGGCGCTCGATATAGCCCTGATACTTGATGCCGATCTCGACCTGCTCCTTGATCTGCTCGAGCAGCACCGGATCGTCGGTCAGCGGCTCTGCGGGGCCACATTCGCCGCCCTTCAGCCCGCACACGCCGTCGTAGCTGATACCCGGACGGCGCAGCAGCTCGGCGAGGCTGTATTCGTGATCGATCGCCTTGCCGAGGAGCGCGGTCGCCTCTTCCGGCGGCAACGTCTTCGGCGTGACCCACGTCGACTTCAGGCGTTCGGTTTCACGTGAAACAGCGTCGCGCTTCCGGTTGAATGCATCCCAGCGCGCGTCGTCGACGAGCCCAAGTTCACGGCCGATCTCGGTCAGGCGCATGTCGGCATTGTCTTCACGCAGGCTGAGACGATACTCGGCGCGGCTTGTGAACATTCGGTACGGCTCTGCCACGCCACGCGTCACGAGATCATCGACCAGTACGCCAAGGTAGGCCTGGTCGCGGCGCGGGCACCATGCGTCCTTCTCCTGCACGTAGCGGCCCGCATTGAGGCCGGCCAGCAGACCCTGCGCGGCCGCCTCTTCATAGCCGGTCGTCCCGTTGATCTGACCCGCAAAGAACAGCCCGTTGATCGCCTTCGTCTCGAGCGACGCCTTCAGCGCGCGCGGGTCGAAGTAGTCGTACTCGATCGCGTAGCCAGGGCGCAGGATATGCGCGTTCTCGAGGCCGCGCATCGAGTGCACGAGCTCAAGCTGGACGTCGAACGGCAGGCTCGTCGAGATCCCGTTCGGGTAGAACTCGTTGGTCGTCAGCCCTTCCGGCTCCAGGAAGATCTGGTGCGATTCCTTCGATGCGAACCGGTGAATCTTGTCCTCGATCGACGGGCAATAGCGCGGCCCGACGCCTTCGATCACGCCTGTATACATAGGCGAGCGGTCGAGACCGCCACGAATGATGTCGTGCGTGCGTTCGTTCGTGTGCGTGACCCAGCACGGCAGCTGTTGCGGATGCTGCTCCGCGCGGCCCAGAAACGAGAACACGGGGACCGGATCGAGATCGCCCGGCTGTTCGGTCAGCTGCGAGAAATCGATCGAACGGCCATCGATACGCGGCGGCGTACCGGTCTTCAAGCGGCCCTGCGGCAGCTTCAGCTCCTTCAGGTGCGACGACAGCGACACGGCCGCCGGATCGCCCGCGCGACCGCCCGTGTAGTTGTTCAGGCCGACGTGGATCTTGCCGTCAAGGAACGTACCGGCGGTCAGCACGACCGCGCGGGCGCGGAAGCGGATGCCGATCTGCGTAACGGCGCCCACCACGCGGTCGCCTTCGACCATCAGGTCGTCGACGGCCTGCTGGAACAGCCAGAGGTTCGGCTGGTTCTCGAGCCGGTGGCGGATCGCAGCCTTGTACAGGATGCGATCGGCCTGCGCACGCGTCGCACGCACAGCCGGGCCCTTCGACGAATTGAGGATCCGGAACTGAATGCCGCTCTCGTCCGTCGCGGCCGCCATCGCGCCGCCCAGCGCATCGACCTCCTTGACCAGATGGCCCTTGCCAATGCCGCCGATCGACGGATTGCAGCTCATCTGCCCAAGTGTTTCGATGTTGTGGGTCAGCAGCAGTGTCTTTGCGCCCATGCGGGCGGACGCCAGCGCCGCTTCGGTGCCGGCATGGCCGCCACCGACGACGATGACGTCAAATTCTGTGGGAAAAAGCATGGTGGATTCCGTACGCAGGACTGCGCACGAACCTATCTGAGAAATGTATGGGCCGAATTATAGCGGGTTCGCTTTTCACCCGAAGGCTATCCGAATGGTAGGGTCTGAGCATTTCGTCGATTTTTTGGCGGCGGCCCGATGAATCCGTGGTTCAAAGCCCCTTCTGCAAAGCTTCCGGCCCGGCCGCCGCACATCGATGCGCCTGTACAGAGAGCCATTTGTCCGGAAATTTCACGTTGAACATACAACCCGCTCGAGGCCTGTGCCTCACCCAACACCTCGGACGAAATACCCTGTGCAACCACACCCACCCTCTTCCTCACAGAATTTTCGTCGGCTCGTTCGACACTTATCCCCTGTGACGCCGCACATCGTCGGCCTGTGAAACGAGTGGCCAGCTCCGAACGGCAAATCGGATCGCCATCTGCACTGTGGATAACTCCATCCACCGCCGCTGCACAGAGCTTTTGACTGTTCCTTCGGAACTTATCCCCTGGTTGCTAACCGCCGATGTACCGGCATCACATCTCGCCCCAAAAACAAAAACGGCGTGTTTCACGTGAAACACGCCGCCCGTTTCCCGCCAACCGCACGTCCGATCAAGCCGTTTTCTTCGCCAACCCAAGGTAGGTTTCGATCACACGCGGATTCTGCGCGAGTTCCGCCGCCGGCCCTTCCAGCGCAAACTCGCCCGTCTCCAGCACGTAGCCGTAGTCCGAGATCTGCAGCGCCGCACGCGCATTCTGCTCGATCAGCAGCGTCGCCACCCCCGTACCGCGCAACGCGCTGATGATATGAAAGATCTCCTTCACGATCAGCGGCGCCAGCCCGAGGCTCGGCTCGTCGAGCATCAGCAGGTCGGGCTTACCCATCAGCGCGCGGCCAACCGCGAGCATCTGCCGCTCGCCACCGGACAGCGTGCCCGCTGCCTGCTTACGCCGCTCCTTCAGCCGCGGAAACAGCTCAAAGACGTGATCGAGCTGGTCGAGGAAGTTCGCTTCACCCGCCTGCTTGCGCCGATACGCACCCAGTACGAGGTTGTCTTCGACCGTCATCGTGCTGAACAGCTCACGCTTCTCTGGCACGAGGCACATCCCGCGTGCGACGCGCTGCTCGACCGGCAGCGCACCGACATCGTGACCGCGATACACGACCGCACCCGACGCATGCCCGGTCACCGGTAGCGCGCCCATGATCGCGTTCAACAGCGTCGATTTGCCGGCCCCGTTCGGGCCGATCACGCTGACGATCTGCCCTGCACCAACCTTGATCGCCGCGCCGTGTAGCGCCTCCACCTTTCCGTACCGGACCGCCAGCCCGCGCACGTCGAGAATCGGTATCGTCGTGTCCGTCATCACTCCACCCCGCCCAGATACGCTTCGAGCACCGCCGGATCCTGCTGCACGTCCTGTGGCAGCCCTTCCGCGATCCGTGTGCCGAATTCCATCACCACCAGCCGGTCGGTGAGATTCATCACGAAATCCATGTCGTGTTCCACGAGCAACACGCTCATTCCTTCCGCCTTCAGCCGCCGCAGCAAGTCAGCGAGTTGCTGCTTCTCCTGGTAACGCAGCCCGGCGGCCGGCTCATCGAGCAGCAACAGCGTCGGGTCGCAACACAGCGCGCGCGCGATTTCGAGAATCCGCTGCTGGCCCAGCGCGAGGCTGCCCGCTTCGTCGTACATGTGCTTTTCGAGCCCGACGCGGCGGATCTGCTGTGCGGCCTCGGCCAGCAACTGCGCTTCCTCACGGGCATTGAGCCGCGCGACACTGCGCCACACGCCGGTATGGCCGCGAAGGTGCGCACCGATCGCGACGTTCTCGAGCACCGTCATCGCCGGCAACAGCTTCACGTGCTGGAACGTCCGGCCGATGCCGCGGCGGACGATCTGGCGCGATGTGAGCCCGTCGATGCGCTCGCCACGGAACGTGATCGTGCCGCCCGTAGGCTTCAGCACACCGGTCACGAGGTTGAACGTGGTCGACTTGCCGGCGCCGTTCGGGCCAATCAGCCCGATGATCTGCCCCGCTTTCACGTCGAAGCTGACGTCGTTGACGGCCACGAGCCCGCCGAACTGCTTGCGCGCGTTGTCGACGACGAGCAACGGCTCGCCGGCCATCGGCTTCGCGCGTTGCGGCAACGGCTCGGCGTGCTCGGGTACATGCGCACGGGGCCCGCGCGGGAACAGCCTGGCGACGAACGGCCACACGCCCTGGCGCGCGTACTGCAGCAGCAGCACCATCAGCACGCCGAACACGATGATCTCGAAGTTGCCTTCCGAGCCGAGCAGCTTCGGCAGCAGCGTCTGCAGGTAGTCCTGCAGCACGGTCAGGATCGCCGCACCGAGCACCGCGCCCCACACGTGCGACACACCCCCCACCACGGCCATGAACAGGAACTCGATCCCGTGGTTCAGCCCGAACGGCGTCGGGTTCACCGCGCGTTGCAGGTGTGCGTACAGGAATCCCGATACCGCCGCGAGCACGGCCGCGTAGACGAAGATCACGACGCGCATCCACGCGGTGTTCACGCCCATCGCCTCGGCCATCACGCCACCGCCGCGCAGCGCGCGGATCGCACGGCCCGGGCGGCTATTCAGCAGGTTCTGCACCGACACGATCGCGGCCAGCACGACGGCCCAGATCAGGAAGTACAGGCTGCGGCCGCTTTCGAGCTCGATGCCGAACAGGTTCAGCGCCGGAATCCCGTTGATCCCGTCGTACTTGCCGAGCAGTTCGAGGTTGCCGAACAGGTAGAACAGCGCGAGGCCCCACGCGATCGTGCCGAGGGGCAGGAAGTGGCCGGACAGCCGCATCGTGACCGCGCCGAGCACGAGCGCGACGAGCGCCGTCAGCACGACGCCGACGATCAGTGCGAGCCACGGCGATACACCGTAGCGCGTCGTCAGGAGCGCGGTCGCATAGGCGCCGATGCCGACGAACGCGGCCTGCCCGAAGCTCGTCATCCCGCCGACGCCCGTGAGCAGCACGAGCCCGATCGCGACGATCGCGTACAGGCCGATGTAGTTCAGCAGCGTGATCCAGTATTCAGGCACCTGCAGCGCGCCGGGCAGCACCGGCAACGCGAACAGCACCACGAGAAACACCCAGAAGGTCTTGTTGCGTCCCATCGTCTTCATCGTGTCACTCCTCTTCCTCTTCCGCATGCGGCGTGGCGAAGCTCCGCCACAGCAGCACCGGAATGATCAGCGTGAACACGATCACCTCCTTGTAGGCGCTCGCCCAGAACGACGAATACGATTCGAGCACGCCAACGAGCAGCGAGCCGGCGGCCGCGAGCGGGTAGCTGACGAGCCCGCCGATGATCGCGCCGACGAAACCCTTCAGGCCGATCAGAAAGCCCGAGTCGTAGTAGATCGTCGTCAGCGGACCAACGAGGATCCCGGACAGCACGCCGAGCCCCGCCGCGAACGTGAACGCGAGCCGCCCTGCCTCGGTCGTGCCGATGCCGACGAGCCGCGCGCCGAGCCGGTTCACCGACGTCGCGCGCAGCGCCTTGCCGGCGATCGTGCGGCCGAAGTACACGTAGAGCGCGCCGATCAGCACGAGCGCGGTCACGACGACCAGGATGCTCTGCACCGACACGGTCATGCTGCCGATCGACAGCGACGCATCCGAGAAGCCGTTGGTGCGCGAGCCTTCCGCGCCGAACATCACGAGCCCGAGGCCGACCATCGCAAAGTGGACGGCGACCGACACGATCAGCAGCAGCAACGTCGTGCCTTCGGCGATCGGCTGGTACACGAGCCGATAGACGAATGGCCCCATCGGCACGACGATCGCGAGCGTCAGTGCGATTTGCGCAAGCATCGGCAGCGGCTGCACGGCGAAGCTGCGTGTGATCGCGAACACCGCGAGCGGCAGCAAGATGTAGCGGCTGCCGAGCGTCGCGAGCGTGCGGCCGAGCTGATGGCGCCGTTCGCGATGCCGGATCAGGCCGCCGACTTCGAGCAGGAAACACGCGATGCCCATCACGAACAGCAGCCAGCAGGTGGCGGGAAATTTCTGCGCCTGCAACGCGGCAAGCGTCAGTGCACCGTAGGCGACGAATTCGCCCTGGGGAACGAAGATCACCCGCGTGACGGAAAACACCAGCACGAGCGCCAGCGACAGCAATGCATATATGGCGCCGGTCGTGATGCCGTCTTGCGCGAGGATCGCTGCAATCGAGAGATCCATACGTTTCGTGTATCGAGAATGCTGCGGAGAAACGAAAGACGGGACGGCCGAGGCGCGGACGGCCGGGTCAGCGCGTCGGGCGCCAGGCAGGCGGCCCCAGCGGTTCCAGGCGGCACAGGCGCGGCCCGTCAGGCCCGGCGCCCTGCCGACGGCATGCACGGCGCCACTCGCGCCGCGCACGCCGGTTTGACGTGATGCTTACTCGGCCTGCAGCTTCCACTTGCCGTCGACGATCTGCACCATCACGCGCGCACGCGTGTCGAAGCCGTTGTGGTCGGTCGGCGTCATGTTGATTACGCCATGCGACACGGGCAGGTCTTTCACGTTCTCGATCGATGCGCGCAGCGCCTCGCGGAACGCCTCGGTGCCCGGCTGGCCCTTCTTCAGCGCTTCCGGAATCGCACGTTGCAGCAGCAGCCCCGCGTCCCACGCATGGCCGCCGAACGTCGCCAGCGAGCCCGGGCCGTACGCCTTCTCGTACGCGGCCTTATAGCCGAGCGCCGGCTTCTTCACCGGGTTCGAATCGGGCAGTTGGTCGGTCACGAGCACCGGGCCGGCGGGCAGGATCTCGCCTTCGCAATCCTTGCCGCACACGCGCAGGAAGTCGTTGTTCGCGACGCCGTGCGTCTGGTACACCTTGCCCTTGTAGCCGCGCTCCTTCAGCGTCTTCGCCGGCAGCGCCGCCGGCGTGCCCGAGCCGGCGATCAGCACCGCATCCGGATTCGGGCCCATCAGCTTCAGCACCTGCCCCATCACCGACGCGTCGGTGCGGTTGTAGCGCTCGTTCGATACGACCTTCAGGCCGTTCTTCGCGGCCGCCGCGTTGAACGTGTTGTACCAGCTGTCGCCGTACGCATCGGCGAAGCCGATGAAGCCGACCGTCTTCACACCGTGTTTCGCCATGTAGCCGGCGATCGCGTCGGCCATCAGCTGGTCGTTCTGCGGCACCTTGAACATCCATGCGCGTTTCGCGTCCATCGGCGAGATGATCTGGGCGCTCGCCGCGAGCGAAATCGTCGGCGTCTTGCCCTGCGACACGGGATCGAGCATCGCGAGCGAGTTCGGCGTGACGGACGAGCCGATGATCGCGTCGACGTGATCTTCATCGATCAGCTTGCGCACGTTCTGCACCGCGCGGCTCGTGTCGGATGCGTCGTCGAGCACGATGTACTGCACGCTCTTGCCGGCGATTTCCTTCGGCAGCAGCGCGATCGTGTTCTTTTCCGGAATCCCGAGCGACGCGGCCGGCCCGGTGGCCGACAGCGTCACGCCGATCTTCACCTGCGCCGACGCCGTTGCCGCCGCGCATACGAGGCCCGCGGCGAGCACGGCCTCCATCCATCGATTCATTTTCATTTACGTTGTCTCCAAACGCTGCTCGAAAAAGCCACGGGTCGCTCGGGCGGCTCCCGGTCCCCAAAACAAGTTAATAATTTAACTATCTCGCCTTGGCGCGCCTACGCTCGTTTTCCCGTGAAACACCTCACCTTCAACTGCGCCCGGACGACACCGCGCGCGGGCGCACCGGCCGGCGGTCGAAACGGTCGTTCGACCGTCACGATGCGCAGCAGCGGTGTCGTCTGGATGAAGAACGCGGAGAAATGCGCAATCGCGCGGGCAATCGATGTGCGTGCAACGATCAAGGAAAGGCACATCGATCTGGCCTGATACGGCCTGGCGCGCGAGCGGCACATGATCGGGAAGCTGGCCGCTCATGCGAATGCAGATGCGGATATCGATACGGATGCGCACGCAACGACCGGCGATGGCGCCGGAACGCGCCTACAGGCCGCAGAACGGCTCGGGAAGGCCTTCGCGACATCTGGCCAACCCCACGACGAACGAACGGCGCCAGCCGCCCTTCCTGCCCCGATCCATCGTCCCGCGCTGCTCATCCAACCGTACTCCCTCTTCTGCATTCTGCTTGTAGGAGAACTGCCGACCGATTTTCCCGACCGCACGGTCGGCGAAAGCTGAGTGTAACGGACGCGTTTTGCGCACGCCAACCGGGTTAGCCCGAACGGCCGGCGCACGGCTGCGCATCGTTTGCGAAGGAATCGCGGGAAAGCGGAAAACGGGAGGACGCGGCGAAGCGCGGAAGAAGCGCGGTGCGAACACAAACGCGGAATGAGGTCACTGCGCAGGCCGATGCACCATCAGCGGAAATCCGTGCACGCAAATGAAAAAGCGCTGTTGGATTCCGTCCAACAGCGCTTTGGGGTCCGGGCACTTTGTGCCTCGATTGTCTCCTCGTTCTCCACCTGCAAATTCGTTTCGCGGTGCATCAGAACTAAAACGAATCTTAAAGAGGCTTAAGCACCACGGCAACTTAGCATTTACCCCTATGGTGCATCGCCGCACGAAAATGGGGCACCAGTGTGCCGCGCGGCACCGACTTGAGCCCGCTGCGACGCCCTTTCGCAGCGCATCGGATGGTGCTTCGCATCAACGCGCCGCGACGCGCGCGGCACGCGCTCAGGACGCCCTGAGCGGCTTGATCCGCGCGACTATTTCGCCGACGATGCCGCGCCGGAATGCGAGCACGCATGCGATGAAGATCAGCCCCGTGACGATCGTCGCCGATTCGCCGAGCGAATGGAACCACGCGACGCCCGTCGCCGATGCGAGCCATTCGCCGATGTCGCCGAGCCGGTCTTCCAGCGCGACGATCAGCGCTGCACCCAGCAGCGGCCCGAACAGCGTGCCCATCCCGCCGACGAGCGTCATCAGCACGACGAGGCCCGACATCGTCCAGTACGCGTCCGACAGCGTCTCGAAGCCGAGCACGAGCACCTTCAGCGAGCCGGCGAGCCCCGCGATGCCCGCCGACAGGATGAACGCCAGCAGCTTGAAGCGGTCGGTGTCGTAGCCGAGCGAGATCGCGCGCGCTTCGTTCTCCTTGATCGCGACGAGCACCTGGCCGAACGGCGAATGCACGACCCGCACGATGAACGCGCACGCGGCGACGACCACCGCCAGCACGACGTAGTACAGCGCGACGTCGTTCGACAGGTCGAGCAGCCCGAACAGGTGGCCGCGCGGCACGCCCTGCAGCCCGTCCTCGCCATGCGTAAACGGCGCCTGCAGGTAGATGAAGTAGACCATCTGCGCAAACGCGAGCGTGATCATCGCGAAGTAGATGCCCTGCCGCCGGATCGCGAACAGCCCGACGACGAGCCCGAGCAGCGTCGCGGCCACGGTACCGGCCAGCACGCCGAGCTCCGGCGTGAAACCGAGCGTCTGCATCGAATAACCGGTCGCATAGCCGGCGGTCGCGAGAAACATCGCATGGCCGAACGACAGCAGCCCCGTATAGCCGATCAGCAGGTTGAACGCGGCCGCGAACAGCGCGAACGTGAGCACCTTCATCACGAACACCGGGTACGCGCCGATGAACGGCGCGGCGAGCAGTGCGGCGAGCAGCACGCCGTAGAGCACTTTTCTCTGCATCATTTTTCCTTGCCGAAGAGGCCCGCCGGGCGGAACAGCAGCACGATCGCCATGATCACGAACACGACGGTGGCCGACGCTTCGGGGTAGAACACGCGCGTGAAACCCTCGATCACGCCGAGCAGCAGGCCCGTGACGATCGAGCCGAGGATCGAGCCCATCCCGCCGATCACGACCACCGCGAACACGGTGATGATCATCGGCTGGCCCATCAGCGGCGACACCTGGATCACCGGCGCGGCCAGCACGCCCGCGAACGCGGCGAGCGCGACGCCGAAGCCGTAGGTGAGCGTGATCATCATCGGCACGTTCACGCCGAATGCCTCGACGAGCTTCGGGTTCTCGGTGCCCGCGCGCAGGTAGGCGCCGAGGCGCGTCTTCTCGATCACGAACCACGTCGCGAGGCACACCGCGAGCGACGCGACGACGACCCACGCGCGGTAGTTCGGCAGGAACATGAAACCGAGGTTGGTGGCGCCGGACAGCTGCGACGGCACGTCGTACGGCTGGCCGGACGAGCCGTAGATCGACCGGAACACGCCTTCGACGACCAGCGTGAGCCCGAACGTGAGCAGCAGTCCGTACAAGTGATCGAGCTTGTACAGCCAGCGCAGCATCGAGCGCTCGATCAGGATCCCGAACGCACCGACGACCAGCGGCGCGATCACCAGCATCGCCCAGTACGGCAGCCCGAAATACGACAGGCCCATCCACGCGAGCATCGCACCCAGCATGAACAGCGCGCCGTGCGCGAAGTTGATCACGTTGAGCAGCCCGAAGATCACCGCAAGCCCGAGGCTCAGGATCGCGTAGAACGAGCCGTTGACGAGCCCGAGCAGCAACTGGCTCAGCATCGCCGGCAACGGAATGCCAAAGATTTCCATCGACTTAGCCGTCAGAATGAGTTTCGTTGCGCGCGCAACCTTCATGCGTCGCGCACGCGGGCAGCGCAGCGGGCACATCGCTGCAGCCGCCACCGAGCGGCGCGCCCGCGCGCGCCGCTACGCCCTGCTTACTTCCACAACGCGCAGCGCGATTCCTGCTTGGTTCCGAACGCCTGTTCGCCCGGAATCGTCGCGAGCACCTTGTAGTAATCCCACGGCTCCTTCGACTCCGACGGCTTCTTCACTTCCATCAGGTACATGTCGTGGATCATGCTGCCGTCCGTGCGGATGTAGCCCTTCGCGTAGAAGTCGTTGATCTTGATCTTCTTCAGCTCGGCCATCACCTTGTCGGAGTCGGTCGTGCCTGCGGCCTGTACGGCCTTCAGGTAGGTCGTCACCGACGAGTAGTCGGCCGCCTGCAGGCTCGACGGCATCTTCTTCATCTTGCCGAAGTAGCGCTGCGCCCACTGGCGCGACGCCGCGTCGCGGTTCCAGTACCAGCTGTCGGTCAGCACCAGGCCCTGCGTCGTCTCGAGGCCGAGGCTGTGCACGTCGTCGATGAACATCAGCAGCGCGGCGAGCTTCATCGTCTTCGTGATGCCGAATTCCTTCGCGGCCTTGATCGCGTTGATCGTGTCGCCGCCCGCGTTCGCGAGGCCGAGGATCTGCGCCTTCGACGCCTGCGCCTGCAGCAGGAACGACGAGAAATCCGACGCGGACAGCGGGTGGCGTACCGCACCGAGCACCTGGCCGCCGTTCGCCTTCACGACATCCGACGTGTTCTTCTCGAGCGCCTTGCCGAACGCGTAATCGGCGGTCAGGAAGAACCACGTCTTGCCGCCCTGCTTCACCACCGCCGAACCGGTGCCCTTCGCGAGCGCCATCGTGTCGTAGGCGTAGTGGACCGTGTACGGGGTGCACTGCTCGTTGGTCAGCGTGTCGGCACCCGCGCCGATGTTGATGTAGACCTTCTTCTTCTCGGCCGCGACCTGGTTCATCGACAGCGCGGTGGCCGAGTTCGTGCCGCCGACCAACAGGTCGAGCCCGCCGCGGTCCATCCATTCGCGCGCCTTCGACGCGGCGATGTCGGCCTTGTTCTGGTGATCGGCATAGACCACCTCGATCGGCTTGCCGAGCACCTTGCCGCCGAAATCGGCGACCGCCATGCGGATCGCCTCGAGGCCGCCCTGCCCGTCGATATCCGCGTAAAGCCCCGACATGTCGGTGATGAAGCCGATCTTCACGGTATCCGCGGCCTGCGCGGCGCCAGCGGTGAGCGCGGCGGTCGCGAGCGCGAGACAGGCGTGTGCGAGGGTCTTCATTTTCATTGACGTCTCCTGTTGTTCTGATGCGTTGTGGTTGTTCGAAGCCGCCACGGCTAGCGGCGAAAGAGACGGGCCGGCGTCACACCCCGAGCAGGTCGTGCAGGGTCGGCATCTTGCTTTCCAGTTCGGCCGCCTGGAAATGTTCGACGATGCTGCCGTGCTCCATCACGTAGAACCGGTCGGCGAGCGGTGCCGCGAAGCGGAAATTCTGTTCGACCATCACGATCGTGTAGCCGCGCGCCTTCAGCGCGACGATCATCCGCGCCAGCGCCTGCACGATCACCGGTGCGAGGCCTTCGGAAATCTCGTCGAGCAGCAGCAGGTTCGCGCCGGTGCGCAGGATCCGCGCGACCGCGAGCATCTGCTGCTCGCCGCCGGACAGCCGCGTGCCCTGGCTCTGCCGGCGCGACGCGAGATTCGGGAACATCGCGTAGATCTCGTCGATCGACATCGCGTGGTCGCGCGGTCCGATCGGCGGCGGCAGCATCAGGTTCTCCTCGCACGACAGGCTCGAGAAGATCCCGCGCTCCTCCGGGCAGTAGCCGATACCGAAATGCGCGATGCGGTGCGTCGCGAGGCCGATCGTCTCGTTGCCCGCGACCTTGATCGACCCGCTGCGGCGGCCCGTGAGGCCCATGATCGCGCGCAGCGTCGTCGTGCGGCCCGCGCCGTTGCGGCCGAGCAGCGTGACCACCTCGCCGCGATGCACCGTCAGGTCGACACCGTGCAATATGTGGGATTCCCCGTACCAGGCCTCGAGGCCCGTGATCTCCAGCGCGGGCGTACCGCTTTCGACGCCGCTCAATTCGCGTTCCTCCCGTTCGCTGTGCTTCATGCGTGCGCCCCCGCGAGCGCCGCGTCGGCGCTGCCCATGTAGGCCTCGATGACGAGCGGATTCTTCGACACTTCCGCATACGAGCCTTCGGCCAGCACCTCGCCGCGTTGCAGGACGGTGATCGTGTCGGAGATGCCCGCGATCACGTTCATGTTGTGCTCGACCATCAGGATCGTACGGCCGCTCGCGACCTTCTTGATCAGCGCGGTCACGCGATCGACGTCCTCGTGGCCCATTCCCTGCGTGGGCTCGTCGAGCAGCATCAGTTCCGGCTCCATCGCGAGCGTGGTCGCGATCTCCAGCGCGCGCTTGCGGCCGTAAGCGAGTTCGACGGTCGGCACCTGCGCGAAATCGGTGAGGCCGACCTGCGTGAGCAGGTCCATCGCGCGGTCGTCAAGCCGCTTCAGCGTGCGTTCGCTGCGCCAGAAATGGAATTCGGTGCCGAGCGCGCGCTGCAGGCCGATGCGCACGTTCTGCAGTGCGGTCAGGTGCGGGAAGACGGCCGAGATCTGGAACGAGCGGATGATGCCGCGGCGTGCCACCTGCGCGGGCCGCTCGTCGGTGATGTCGATGCCGTTGAAGACGATCTGGCCGGCCGTCGGCGTCAGGAATTTGGTGAGGAGGTTGAAGCAGGTGGTCTTGCCCGCGCCGTTCGGTCCGATCAGCGCGTGGATCGCACCGCGACGCACACGCAGGTTCACGCCGTTGACGGCCGTGAAACCCCTGAACTCCTTGGTCAGTCCGCGTGTTTCCAGAATCGTGTCGCCGAGAATCATGTTCCCTTCCGTACGAAGTCAGGCGAAGCACCGGGAAGATTCGCGAGAAGCGTCCGCGAAACAGGTCAGCGGATGAGCGGGCTGCCCCGGGCGCCGTGTTACGCCTCGAGGGTGGTCTCCCGCGCCGACGCGTACGCACGCTGCGCCACATTGTCTCGCCGTTGGTGCAGTGCAATCATCGGGATTTGCACTTATAGGGCTGGCCGCCATGTCGCGCCCGGCTGTGCACGGATTTTCACCGCGTTTTTTTGATACGTGCATCATCGTTGGTTGACCATCCGCACGGCCCGGCACGCACGCAACAAAAAAGCCGTGCGGCTGCACGGCTTGCATGGATCTTGCCGGCGAACCGGCACGATCGGCACAATCGGCACCGGCGCTGCAACAGCAGCTTGTTTCGCATAGCGAATCAGCGGGCGTCATCATGACAGCCCGCTGTCGTGCGTGTCAGCGTCCCGTCACACGGGTGTCGCAGCGGCCTCCGTGCGCACCGGCGTCGCTTCGCGCGCCGCGCGGCGATCGGCACGGATCATGTCGCTCGCGCGCTCGGCGATCATCAGCGTCGGCGAATTGGTGTTGCCCGATGTAATGAACGGCATCACCGATGCATCGACGATCCGCAGCCCGGCGATGCCGCGCACGCGCAGCCGGCTGTCGACCACCGCGCGCTCATCGTCGGCACGCCCCATCCGGCAGGTGCCGACCGGATGGAAAATCGTCGTGCCGACGGCGCCGGCCGCCTCGATCAGCTCGGCTTCGCTCCGGTACTGCGCGCCCGGCAGGATTTCCTCGGGACGATAGCGTGCGAGCGCCGGCGCGGACGCGATCCGGCGCGTGAGTCGCAGCGCGTTCGCGGCGACGTGGCGATCGTGGTCGGTCGACAGATAGTTCGGCGCGATCGCGGGGGCCACACCCGGATCGGCACTCGCGATATGCACGCTGCCGCGCGACGTCGGCCGCAGATGGCACACGGAGGCGGTGAACGCATTGAAGCTGTGCAGCGGCTCGCCGAAGCGTTCGAGCGACAGCGGCTGCACATGGTATTCGAGATCGGGACGCGTGAGCGCGGGATCGTCGGGATCGGATTTCGCGAACGCGCCGAGCTGCGACGGCGCCATCGACATCGGCCCGCGCTGCAGCAACGCATATTCGGCGCCAATCATCAGCTTGCCCCACCAGTGCGCGGACAGCGTGTTGAGCGTGCGTACGCCTTCGACGCGAAACGCCATCCGCAATTGCAGGTGATCCTGCAGGTTTTCGCCGACGCCCGGCAGATCCTGCACGACGTCGATGCCGAGCGCCTGCAGCCGCCGGCCATCGCCGATACCCGACAGCTCGAGCAGCTGCGGCGAATTCACGGCGCCGGACGTCAGCAGCACCTCCGAACGCGCCCGTGCAACGTAATCGGTGCCGCCGCCGCGATATTCGACGCCGACCGCGCGCCGCCCGTCGAAGATCACGCGCTGCGCGTGCGCGCCGGTGATGACGGTCAGGTTCGGGCGTGCCATCGCGGGCCGCAGGAACGCTTTCGAGGTATTCCAGCGCACGCCGCGCTTCTGGTTCACCTCGAAATAGCCGACCCCGGTATTGTCGCCACGATTGAAATCGTCGGTTGCCGGGATCCCCGTCTGCTGCGCGGCCTGCGCGAACGATTCGAGGATCTCCCAGCGCAGCCGCTGCTTCTCGACGCGCCAGTAGCCGCCCGCGCCGTGCGCATCGCTCGCGCCCGCGTGGTGATCCTCGCTGCGCTTGAAGATCGGCAGCACGCTGTCCCACGACCAGCCGGCGTCGCCGGTTTCCTGCGCCCAGCCGTCGTAATCCTCGCGCTGGCCACGCATGTAGATCATCCCGTTGATCGACGAGCAGCCGCCGAGCACGCGGCCGCGCGGATACGAGAGCGCACGGCCGTTGAGCGCCGCTTCCGGCTGCGTCTTGTACAGCCAGTCGGTGCGCGGGTTGCCGATGCAATACAGATAGCCGACCGGGATGTGGATCCAGTGATAGTCGTCCTTGCCGCCCGCTTCGAGCAGCAGCACGCGGATGTCGGGATCTTCGGTCAGGCGGTTCGCGAGCACGCAGCCCGCGGTGCCCGCGCCGACGATCACGTAATCGAATTCGCCTTCTAGCGTGCGTTGTGTCGTCACGGTTTGTCTCCTGTCACGCGGTGCAACGCCGCGCGTCATTTCCAGCATAGTGTGTCGCGAGCCACGCTTGCGGCCCCGCGCGCCCCGCGCCGATGAAGCGTACTCCGGCCGCCGGCCGCCGATCCAATGAGTTATGCTGAACTGCGTTATAAGCCGCGCTCATATCACGACGATGGATCTCACCCTGCTCCGCGCGTTCGCGACGGTCGCGCGCGAAGGCAACCTGACGCGCGCCGCCGTGCAACTGCACCTGACGCAGCCAGCGGTCAGCCTGCAGATCAAGCATCTGCAGGAAACACTCGGCGTCACGCTGTTTACGCGCACGTCGCGCGGTCTCGCACTGACGCGCGACGGGCAGACGCTGCTGCCGCATGCGGAACGCGCGCTCGCCGCGGCGGCCGACGTGGAGCGCGCCGCTGCTGCGCTGCAACACGAGGTGCGCGGCCGGCTGCGGATCGGCACGATCCTCGATCCGGGCTTCCTGCGGCTCGGCGGCTTCCTGCGCGCGCTCGTCGAAACCCATCCGCAGATCGAGACGGCGCTGCGGCACGGCATGTCGGGCTGGGTGATCGAACAGGTGCGCGCGCAGGCGCTCGACGTCGGCTACTACATCGGCCGGCCGGGTGAGGACGATCCGCTCGACGGCGCGCTGTTCCACACCGTCACGCTCACGCATTTCCAGTACCGCGTGCTCGCGCCGGCCGGCTGGAAGGAGCGCGTGCAGCGCGCCCATGACTGGCGTTCGCTCGCGACGCTTCCGTGGATCTGGACGCCGCCGGCGTCGGCGCACCACCGGCTGCTGTCGCGGCGCTTCGCCGATGCCGGCGCGCAGCCGCTCAAGGTTGCCGAGGTCGACCAGGAGCAGTCGATGCTCGATCTCGTCAAATCGGGAATCGGGTTGACGCTCGCGCGCGACTCGACCGCGCTGGCCGAAGCGCACGCGCATGCGCTGACGATCGTCGAGCCCGTGACGGTGCCCACCGAACTGACGTTCGTGACGCTCGCCGAGCGGCGCGACGAACCGGCGACCGCAGCCGCGCTGCGGCTGATCGAGGCGCAGTGGTCGATATGAGCGGGGCTGATGACGACGCGGCCGGGCCTGGGCGCGTCATCGCGTCACGCCACCGTCTCCGCGTTTTTGCTAGATTGTGCGTTCGCACACCGCGAGACCCCGATTGAAGGAGACCCGCATGGCCCGCAACATCGAGATCAAAGCCCGCGCCCGCGAATTCGACCAGCTGCGCGAACAGGCGGCCAGGCTCGCGACCGAGGCGCCGCTGTTCTATCGCCAGCAGGATTTCTTCTACGACGTGCCGCGCGGCAGGCTGAAGCTGCGCCGCTTCGAGGACGGCACGCCGGCCGAACTGATCTTCTACCAGCGCGACGACCGCGACGGCCCGAAGGCGTCGTACTACACGCGCAGCCCGGTGACGAACCCCGACGCGATGCACGCGCTGCTCGCCACCGCGCTGACCACGCGCGGAATCGTGACGAAGGAACGGCACGTGTACCTCGCGGGCCGCACCCGCATCCACCTCGACCGCGTCGACGGCCTCGGCGATTTCATCGAACTGGAAGTCGTACTTGGCCCCGATGACGACGAAGCCGGCGGCGAAGCGGAAGCGCACGACGTGTTCGCGAAGCTCGGCGTGCCGCAGGACGATCTCGTCGCGGTCGCGTACGTCGACCTGCTGAACGCCGACACGCAGCACGAGGCGACCTGATCCGGCCCTGCTCTACCGCAGTGCCACCCGCGCCGCCCTCGCCCCTGCCGCCGCCCGGTCGCCGCGTCAGGCGGCGCCAGGCGCCAGGTGCGCGAGCGGCAGTGCGCCGTTGCGCTTGAAGGTCGTCAGCACGATGTTCGAGCGCACGCTGTCCACGCCCGGCACGCGCATCAGCTTCTTCATCACGAACTGCGACAGCGCGTTCAGGTCGGGCGCGACGATCCGCAGTAGGTAGTCCGCATCGCCCACCACCGCATGGCATTCGAGCACTTCGGGCAGCACGTCGATCTGCTGCTGGAACTGCTCGATGATCGAATCGCCGTGGTGCTTGAGCTTCAGGCTCGTGAACGCGGTGACGCCGAGCCCGAGCTTTTCGGGCCGCAGCATCACGCGATAGCCTTCGATCACGCCGGCCGCCTCGAGCCGCTGCAGCCTCCGGCCGATCTGCGACGGCGACAGCGGCACCTCCTCGCCGAGCTGCTGGTGCGTCGCGCGGCCGAAGCGCTGCAGCACGTCCAGCAGCGCGAGATCGAAGTGATCGAGTTCCAGCATGAGCATTCTCCGCATTGATTCATGATTTGATGCGCGATTATCGCATCATCATGCAAATCAACGCCAATATTGCGCCCATTCCGCGTGCATCCCGCTCTACACTTGCACGGTTCCCAACCGCCACGTGCAGAGCCAGATCATGTCCACCGTCGTCACCGCGAAACTGCAGGAGCAGTTCGATGCGGGCCTCGAAACCCGCGCCGATTTCACCATCGACCAGCCGCTCGCGCATTACGGCCAGGTTGACCACGCGGTGTGGAAGCAGCTCTATGCACGCCAGTCGGCATTGTTGCGCGGGCGCGCGTGCGACGCGTTCGTCGCGGGGCTCGGGAAGATCGACCTGCCGGCCGATCGCGTGCCGTCGTTCGCCGACGTGAACCGTCAGTTGAAGCCGGCAACGGATTGGGAGATCGTCGCGGTGCCGGGCCTCGTGCCCGACCGGGTGTTCTTCGCGCATCTCGCGAACCGGCGCTTCCCCGTCACCTGGTGGATGCGCCGCCCCGACCAGCTCGATTACCTGCAGGAACCCGACTGCTTCCACGACCTGTTCGGCCACGTGCCGCTGCTGATCAATCCGGTGTTCGCGGACTACATGCAGGCGTACGGCCGTACCGCACTTGCGGTCGCCGACGACGAAGCGGCGCTGGCGCGCCTCGCGCGGCTCTACTGGTATACGGTGGAATTCGGGCTGATCCGCGATCCGCGCGGCACGAACGGGCTGTCGATCTACGGGGCCGGAATCGTGTCGAGCAAGGGTGAAAGCCTGTACAGCCTCGAAAGCGCGGCGCCGAACCGGCTCGGCTTCGACCTCGAGCGCGTGATGCGCACGAAGTACCGGATCGACACGTTCCAGAAGACCTATTTCGTGATCGACGATTTCGCCCAGCTGTTCGCGCTCGCCGACGTCGACGGCCGTGCGCTGGCCGACCGGCTGGCGGCGCTGCCCGAGTTCGCGGCCGGCGCGGTGCTCGATACCGATCGCGTGCTGCACCGCGGCACCGGCGAAGGCTGGCCCGACGACGCCGACGCATGACGGTCGAGGGCGCAGGAACGCGCCCCTGGCGGCCTTCCGATCGCCTTCCCGCAACTATGAAACAATGACCGGTGCCGGCTTCGCCGCGCGGCGCAGCCGCGCGCGGGCGCCGTTACCGAACGAGAGGTGCAAGATGATCCACAAGCTCACATCAGAAGAACGCAAGACCCGACTCGAAGGCCTGCCGCTCTGGACGGCCGTGCCGGGCCGCGACGCGATCCAGCGCAGCCTGCGCTTCGCCGATTTCAACGAAGCGTTCGGCTTCATGACGCGCGTCGCGATCAAGGCGCAGGAAATGAACCACCATCCGGAATGGTTCAACGTGTACAACCGCGTCGACATCACGCTGTCGACCCACGACGCCGACGGCCTGACCGAACGCGACATCGAACTCGCGCTGTTCATCGACCGCGCCGGCGCACACGCGAAACCCGCCGCCTGAGGCCTTCCTCTACCGCCGCGCGTCTTTCGATGCGCGGCGCGTCAACTTTTCATTTCGATGAACGTTTTCTAGGATGTAGTCAGCGAAAGCCTTCAGCTTTCCAAGCCATCCTTAAGGCGCACGTAAGTCTCGTATGCATTCCGTGCCTTGGGGTCCAAACCTTCCAGTTGCAGCGCGCTTTGGCGCTGTACAATCAGCAGCGCATACGGCTTGGAAAGCGCGCTGGCCTCTTCGCAGAGTTTGAGTTCGTCGCCGCTCGACGGCGAGCGGGCGCGCCAGAAATTGATCGCGGCTTCTAGGTCGTTGATCGAAATATCGGACATGTTTGGATTTAATCGTTCGCTGGCCGCCATGCTTGATGTCAGGTGTAGCGGCGCCCCTGTGGAAACGGCGTCGTGCTGTCCGCGTGCCTGAACCGCCAACCCATTGTACTTGAGCGAACTTCATGCGACTCCTTCTGATTGAAGACGACCGCCCCATCGCACGCGGTATCCAGAGCAGCCTCGAGCAGGCTGGCTTCACCGTCGACATGGTGCATGACGGCATCTTTGCCGAACAGGCGCTGGCACAGAACCGCCACGAACTCGTGATCCTCGACCTCGGCCTGCCGGGCATCGACGGGATGACGCTGCTCACGCGCTTCCGCCAGACCAACCGCCACACGCCCGTCATCGTGCTGACCGCGCGCGACGAGCTGAACGACCGGATCCAGGGCCTGAACTCGGGCGCCGACGACTACATGCTCAAGCCGTTCGAGCCGGCCGAGCTCGAAGCGCGCATCCGCGCGGTGATGCGCCGCAGCGGCCCGCACAGCGACATGCCGCGTCCGGAAGTGTCGCTCGGTGGCGTCCGCCTGTCGGGCGTCGACCGCCGCATCTTCAACGACGACAAGCCGCTCGAACTGTCGCCGCGCGAATTCGCGGTGCTCGAGATGCTGCTGCTGCGCCACGGCCGCGTCGTCAGCAAGGCCCAGCTGCAGGATCACCTCACGCACTTCGGCGGCGATCTCGGCGACACCGCGATCGAAGTCTACGTGCACCGCGTGCGCAAGAAACTCGAGCAGTGCCGTGTCGAAATCGTCACGGTGCGCGGCTTCGGCTACCTGCTGCAGGAAATCCGCCAGACGGCGAGCGTCTGAGCGGCACCGCACGCCGGGCGGCCACGCGCCGGCCGCGTGTGCGCGCTGCTCCGCGTCGCCGCCCGGCGCAAGACCGCGCCGCTCCCCGTGAGCGGCGCTTATCCATTTGCCCGTCGAAATGTCTCCTGATCCGGCTGTGACCACCAGCCTGCGCCGCTCGCTGCTTCGGCGCCTCGCCGCCCCGCTGTCGATGCTCGCGCTGATGAGCGGCCTGATCGCCTACTGGCTCGCGTGGCAATACACGCAGCACGTGATCGACCGCTCGCTCGCCGATCTCGCGACCGCCATCTCCAAACAGATCCAGATTGCCGGCCCCGACGCGCCGTTCACGGTGCCCCCGCTCGCGCAGGCGATGTTCTCCGATCCCGCCGAGGCGCTGATCTACCGGATCAGCGACGGCGAGCAGGAACTCGCCGGCGATCCGAAGCTGCCGCTGCAGGGCATCAACGTGCGCCGCATGCATCACGCATACGTGTTCGAGGCCGAATACGACAACCGTGCCGTGCGGGTCGCGCAGGTGCGCGTCGACGACGTCGACGGCGGCAAGCCGATGGTCGTGGAGGTCGCGCAGCCGGTGCGGCACCGCTACCGGATCGCGGCCGAATTCCTCGTCGCGATCATGATGCCGCTGCTGCTGCTGCTGCTCGCGGGCTGGGGCATCGTGTGGCGCGTCGTGAACCAGCAGCTCGGCCCGCTCACGCACCTGGCCGATTCGCTGAACCGGCAGACCCACACGTCGCTGGAACCGGTCGACGAAACCGAGGTGCCGCTGGAAATCCGGCCGCTGACGAGCGCGATGAACGCGCTGCTCGGCCGCCTGAAGACCGCGCTCGACGCGCAGCGCAAGTTCATCGCCGATGCCGCGCATCAGTTGCGCACGCCGCTCACGGCCGTGAAGCTGCATGCCGAGCAGGCGGCCGTCGCGCGCGACCCGCACCAGACCTACGCCGCGGTGCGCGAGTTGCGCGCGGCGGCCGACCGCGCGGTGCGGCTGTCGAATCAGTTGCTGTCGCTCGCCCGTGCGGAACCGGGCGAACAGGCCGCGCGGTTCGTCGACGTCGACCTCGCGGCGATGGCATTCGAGACGGGTGCCGAATGGGTACCGCGCGCCCTTGCGTCGCACGTCGACCTCGGCTTCCAGCGCACCGACGATCCCGGTGACGACGAGAAGCTGATCGTGCGCGGGAATCCCGTGCTGTTGCGCGAGGTGATTGCGAACCTGCTGGACAATGCACTGAAGTACGTACCGCTCGCGCGGCCGGACGGCGCACGGATCACGGTGAACGTTGCGCGCGGCGCACTCGAGGACGGCCAGCCGGCCGCCGAGATCGTCGTCGAGGACAACGGCCCCGGCGTGCCCGCCAACCAGCAGGCCGACCTGTTCAAGCGCTTCTTCCGCGGCGACGCGCAAAGCGGCAACGGTGTCGAGACGGGCGCTGGGCTCGGCCTCGCGATCGTGCACGACATCATCGCGATGCACGGCGGCACCGTCTCGTACGAGGATGCGTCGGAAGGCGGCTCGCGCTTCGTGGTGAGGGTGCCGCTGACCGCGCGCACCGAGAAGCCGGCCAGCGAAACACCGGCCGCCGCGTCGACGCACTGAGGGCCTCGCGGCGGACGGCCGCTGTTCGGGCCGCGCGCCGGATGAGGAAGGCGGAAGGCACGGCCGCGCGATGCGGCAGCCGCCTGCTGAAATGGCTGGCGGCAGCGCATCGTGCGCTGCCGCTTGCGTCACTTCTTGCTTTTCTTGTCCTTCGACCGGGACTCGGACTTGCCGTCCTTCTTGTCCTTCTTCTTTTTCTTCTTGCCGCCGTCGTCGGATGTGGCGAGCAGCGTGCCGCGGCACGACGCCGCGCCGCAATGGCACGCGTATTCGCGCTTGAGCGACTTCGTCAGCTTCGCATCGATCACGAGGCCGTAGTCGTAGAACAACTCCTCTTCCGGCCCGATGTCGCGCAGTGCGTGGATGTACACGCGGCCTTTGACTTCCTCGGCTTCGCAGTTCGGCGCGCACGAGTGGTTGATCCAGCGCGCGCTGTTGCCGTCGATCTTGCCGTCGATCACCCCACCCTCGTCCAGTGCGAAGTAGAACGTATGGTTCGGTTCACTCGGGTCGTGCGGGTGGCGGCGCAGCGCTTCCTTCCACGAAATTCGTTCGCCCTTGTATTCCACTACGCGCTCGCCGGCCTTGATCGGCGCCACGGCGAACACGCCCTTGCCGTGTACTCCCGAGCGGCGCACCGCGATCCTGCGTGAACTCATCGAACGAATCCTTGTGAAGACGACTTGAATGGAATGCGGCCGCGATCGCGGCCTGGCGTCGCGCCAAACGAAAACGCGGCACCGGTCGGTGCCGCGTCGGGGCATGCGGCGGATTACCCGCATCCTACACGTTCACGATTGCTTCGTTCAACATCACGCTCAATATTGCGCGCGCGGCGCTCAACGCTGGCCGAATGCGATGTCGCCGAACAACGCCTTGTGCTCGCGCGGCTGCGAGCGCCAGTATTGCGGCGGCGCCGTCACCTGCGCGCCGAGCTCGGCCGCCGCATGCCACGGCCAGCGCGGGTCGTACAGCATCGCACGCGCCATCGCGACGAAATCGGCATCGCCGGCCTCGATGAGCCGGTTCGCATGCGCGGGCTCGTTGATCAGGCCGACGGCGATCGTCGGCATGCCGACCGCGCGCTTCACGGCCTGCGCGAACGGTACCTGGTAGCCGGGCGACAGCGGAATCTTCTGCAACGGCGACACACCGCCGGACGACACGTCGATCCAGTCACAGCCGCGGCGCTTCAGTTCGTGCGCGAACGCGATCGTATCGTCGAGCTCCCAGCCGCCTTCGACCCAGTCGGTCGCGGACACGCGCACGCCGACCGGCCGGTCTTCGGGAAACGCCGCGCGCACGACCTCGAAGATCTCCAGCGGAAAGCGCATGCGATTTTCGCGCGAGCCGCCGTATTCGTCCGTGCGCCGGTTCGCGAGCGGCGACAGGAACTGGTGCAGCAGGTAGCCGTGTGCCGCGTGCACCTCGATCGCATCGATGCCGAGCCGCGCCGCTCGCTTCGCCGAAGCCGCGAACGCTTCGCGGATCCGGTTGAGGCCCGCGGCATCGAGTGCGAGCGGCGGCGTCTCGCCATCCTTGTGCGGCACGGCCGACGGCGCATGCGGCAACCAGCCGCCGTCGGCGACGGACACGAGCTGACCGCCCTGCCACGGCACGTTGCTCGACGCCTTGCGCCCCGCATGCGACAACTGCATCGCGACGCGGACCGGCGAATGCTTGCGGATCGCGGCCAGCACGGGCTTGAGCGCGGCTTCGGTCACGTCGTCCCAGAGCCCGAGGTCGCCATGCGTGATGCGCCCGTCGGGTTCCACGGCGGTCGCCTCGATGCAGAGCAGCCCCGCGCCCGACAATGCGAGATGGCCGAGGTGAATCATGTGCCAGTCGGTCGCCTCGCCGCGTTCGGCCGAATACTGGCACATCGGGGAGATCACGATCCGGTTCGGAAGGGTCACGCCGCGCAGCGTGAACGGGGAAAACAGCGCAGTCATGGAGGCCGCTCGCCAGGAAGGGAAAGAGCGAACGAGCGTAGCACGCAGGCCGCAAGCGTGCTGACGATGCACCCGGCAGTAAGCGGATGGTCAGGTGCGGCCGGCAGTGGGTTGCCGGCGATGCGGGAAAGGTGGCAAACAGCGCGCATACGGCGACGCGCCGGCCTGCATCGGATGCGGACCGGGCAACCCGTTCGCGGCGAACGGCAGCGCCGCTGGCGGCGTCAGAGTCCGACGCTGTCGAGCCACTCCGCGAACATGCGTCGCGCGGCCGCTTCGAGCCCGGGGCCGTACTGAGCGGTATCGGCGCGCAACTGGCGCGCGTCGATACCGGGCGTCGCCGCGATTTCGCCGGCGTTCGCGATCAGCCACGGTTCGAAGCGGTCGGTGCGAATTTCCGGATGGCATTGCAGCGCCAGCACGTGCCGGCCCCATGCGAATGCCTGGTGACGGCAGGCCGGCGTCGACGCGAGATGAATCGCCCCGCCCGGCAGGTCGAACGTGTCGCCGTGCCAGTGCAGCATCGACGTCGCCGCGCCATCGAGATGGCGCAGCGGCGAGGCGCGGCCGGCATCGGTGAGCGTCAGCGGCGCCCAGCCGAGTTCGTGCTGCGCGGCCGGATAGACACGCGCACCGAGCGCCCGGGCGATGAACTGCGCGCCGAGGCAGATCCCGAGGATCGGCAGCCCGGCGTCGATGCGCTTGCGCACGAGCGCCGCGAGCGGCGCGATCGTCGGATACTGCGCATCGTCGTACACGCTGAGCGGCCCGCCGAGCACGACGAGGAGCGACGGCTCGAGCACGTCGAGCACCTCGACCCGCGACGACCCGACGTCGACGTAGCGCACCCGCCGGCCCCGTTCGCCGAGCACCTGCTCGAAGCTCCCGAGATCCTCGAAATGCACGTGGCGGATCGCCACGACTTCAGCGTTCATCATCGGCCTCCCGGTCGATCGACGGACGTCAGCCTGCGAAAATCTTCCAGGTCTTCTTCTGCGTCGCCGCGTTGGCTTCTTCCTGCACCGAGCAGTCGAGACGCAAATCGCTGTCGGACATCGAGATATCGAGCGCCGCGCAGTGATGCACGGTCTTCTTCGACAGCTTGCCCGGCTGGAAGTGGGCGCACGTCACGCACATACGCTGCGGCGGCGTCGCACCGGCCACCTGCAGTTCGCGCAGCGTCTTCAGCAACGCGCGATACAGCGCGCCCTGCTCGTCCGCGCCGAGCTTGCCGACCGCTTTCGTCAGGAATTCAGGCCATTGCAGCGCCTTCTTCGCGGCCGTCCGGCCGCGGGCCGACAGGCGCACGGCCAGGGCGCGGCCGTCGTCCAGCGCACGGCGCTTCTCGACGAGACCCTTGGTCTCGAGCGTGCTCACCGCATCGCTCGTGGTCGCTGCGGTCAGCTGCGTCTCGCGCGCGATCTCGCCGAGCCGCATCGGGCCCTTGCGCTGCAGCAGCAGCACGAGAATCTCGCCCTGCGTCGGCGTGAGGCCCGCGCCTTCCGCCCAATCCCATGCCTGGCTTCGCATGGCCGTACTCAACCGCAGCAGGCTGTGGGTCACACGTCCCGAAGCCTGATTCCCGTAAACGCCTTCGCTCATAGTCTTTTCGCTTTGCCGCCGCCCGGTTTGCCGAGCGGCCGTAGTGTGGAGATCGAATGTCTATCTCAAAACAGACACGCTCTTGCGAGTGCGTCAGCACGGCCGTCGCGAGGGCACACGCGGCGGTCGCGTTCGCGGCGACCGGTAAGACACGCATCGTTCCGGTGTCCGCAAAGCCGACATTCTAAGCGAGAGCGGAAAATCGCACAGCTAAGTTATCCCCTTCATTCTGTGGAAAATCACTGGATAACCAAAATTTTTCGTTGTGCCTGCAATGCCGGACACCCGCCGAACGGTGCATGCGAGCATTTTCCTGTTCGGATCGGCCATCGGGCCAAGCACAATGATCCACCGGGTTATCCCGTGCACAGATCGTTGACTTTGCAGCGGAATATCAGGTTATCCACAGATTTTCAGGACAACCGGCAACGATTTCGGCCGCAATCGGGGCCGCCGGTCGTTCAGTGAATCGCGACTCGGTCGAGCCCGTAATCTGCAAAACATTTTTTCACTCGCGCCAACGTAAGCACTGCTGGCGGACCGTCTCATTGAGCGATTTTTCCTGTTTGAAAACGGTTCTCAACCACGATGCGTCGTTCACGCGCGCCTGAGCGAGCGCGCCGATCTCGTCGAGCGCCGCGCGCGAACCGAGCGCGGCCGCATGCGGCGCAATCCGGTCGAGCGTGTCGAGGATGTCTTCGGCAATCGTGCGGCGCTCACCCGTCTGAGGATTCACGCAGGTGCCCTCGAGCCCGAAGCGGCACGCCTCGAAACGGTTGAACGTGTAGACGAGGTAGTCGTCCTCGGACAGCTTCAGCGGCCGGTCGGTCAGCAGGTAGCGCGCAAGCGTCTGGATGTAGCAGGCGATCGCCGCCGCGCGGTCGACCGACAGCGGCGTGTCCATCACGCGCACCTCGATCGTCCCGTAGCCGGGTTTCGGCCGGATGTCCCAGTAGAAATCCTTCATCGAGTTGACGACGCCGGTGTTCACCATCTTCGTGAAGTACTCCTCGAAGCTGTCCCAGGTCAGCACGAACGGCGCGCGGCCCGACAGCGGGAACGCGAACACCGAATTCAGGCGTGCCGAATGGAAGCCGGTGTCAACGTTCTGCACGAACGGCGACGACGCGGACAGCGCGATGAAGTGCGGGATGAAGCGCGACATCGAGTGCAGCAGGAACAGCGCGCTGTCGGGATCGGGGCAGCCGATGTGCACGTGCTGGCCGAACACGGTGAACTGCTTGGCGAGATAGCCATACAGCTCGGAGATGTACTGGAAGCGCGGCGCATCGTAGATCTGCCGGTCGCTCCATTGCTGGAACGCATGCGTGCCGCCACCGGCCAGCCCGACGTTGAGCTGGTCGGCCGCCTTCACGAGCACGTCGCGGATCGCGTGCAGCTCGCTCACCGCTTGCTCGTGCGTATGGCAGATGCCGGTCGACAGCTCGATCATGCTCTCGGTGATTTCGGGCGTGATGTTGCCCGGAAAGGTCTCGCCCTGGATCAGGCGCATCAGGTCGGAGGCCGCTTTGGTCAGGTCGTAGTTGTGGGTGTTGACGACCTGGATCTCCAGTTCGACGCCGAACGTAAACGGTTCGGAATTGACGAAGGTTTCGAGTGCCATGGCAGGTTCCGGAATCAGTTGCTGTCGCTGCGTTCACCGACCGCCGACAGGCAGCGGTACACGATGAACGGGCTGACGAGCTGCAGGATCACGATCGAGCACATCACGATCGCGCGCAGGTGCGGGTCGAAATTCGGATAGAGCTGGTAGGTGTCGTCGACGAGCAGGTACGACAGCGCGGACATCGGCGTGAGCGCGATGCCGAGCGCGATGCCCTGTTTCATGCCGATGCCGCTCGGCTTCGCGAACGCGACGACACCGGCCAGCTTCGCGACGAGCCGCGTGACGATCAGCACGATCGCGAGCAGCCCGCCGAGCGCGATGTCGCCCCACGTGAACGACGTGAGCGTGAGCACGAACAGAACCACCGTCAGCAACCAGCCGGCCGTGCCGAAGTGCTCGGGCCACAGCTGCGGGCGCGCTTCGAGGTTCTTCACGATGATGCCAGCGAGCAGCAGCGTGAGCAGCGTCGACAGCTTCAGCGCCTGGGCCACCGCGATCGCCAGCATCACGAGCCCGAACAACGCAACGAACGAATGCTCGTCGCGCATCGTCGACGTCATGTGGCGGAACAGGAAATTGCACGACCGCGCGACGAGGTACGCGACGATGAACGAGCCGGCGATCAGGTAGAGCGGCTGCAGGATCGTCGCGAAAACGTTGCCGTACGCTTCCTGGTGGAGCCAGCTCGTCACGAGCTTGGTCAGCACGATCGCGTACACGCTGTTCAGCGCGGTGAGCGTGATGAGGCGCTGCGACACCTGCCCTTCCGCGCGCAGTTCGGTCTTCAGCTGGATCACCATCGACGGCGACGTGGCGATCGCGATCGCCGCCAGCACCACCGCGACCATCCCCGACACACCGAGCGCAAGCATCACGAACAGCACGAGCACGAACGTCAGCGTGGCTTCCGCGAGGCTCGACGCGATGAGCCACGGGTTGCGCCGGATCCAGCGCAGGTCGAGGCGGCTGCCGAGCTCGAACAGCAAGAGGCCCAGCGCGACGTCGATCAGCAACCGGGAAGTTTCGTCGGTGCTTGCATCGATCACGCCGAATCCGAACGATCCGGCGACGAGACCGATCACCGCATAACCGGTGATGCGAGGCAGACGCCATGCGCGATAGCAAAGCTCGCCACACAGGCCGGCCGCGAACAGCGCGAGCCCGGCCCAGAACACGGCATCCGGCGTAAGCGGCCAGTTGGGCAGGAATGAGAACGCCGACTTCATCGTGGTGACTTCTCCTTTGGAAGCGACCGCCAGCGACGCGGGGTCAAGCGTCAGAAATGGATGCGCGCCGGCCGGGTATCGCCCCGAATGTGATTGTTGTGTCGACGACGGCGGGACATGGGATCCGCCTTTTCCGCCACAGGGCGGAAAGTCGTTCAGGTTGCCGATCTGGATTGTCGGCCTGGTGTGTGAACGGACTGCGCAGTCTCGAAGATTCAGATTCGAAATCGTGCCGACCGTTCCATTGATGCATGTCCGGCGCCTGGCCGGATGAACGCGAAGGAAACCGATTGTGCCACAGCTTTTTCGGTCTGGAACCCATTGAATCGACTCGCGGCGCTGTGCGGCACCACAGGTCTTTGGTTTCAAAGGTTTACCTGTATATATACGTAGTAGAAGTTAACAAAGGACGCACAGTTCTGTGGATAACTTCGGTTTACGTTGACGGATCAAGGTGTTGCAGAGCCGATAACCCGTTGCACAGACTGTTCGTGCACAGTAGTTTGAGTTGAGCAACTTTCGGGCCGCCTCACAGCTGTGCCGAGTTGCCCAGTTTACGTCCACTGTGATTACACACGAAGTGCGCGCGGATTTCGCGCGGTTATCCACAGCGTCGCGTGGATAACCTGGCGCAAAAAAGTCGGGAAACTGTGAGCAGATCGAGTGAGCGATCAGCCGGCCTGGCCGACGCGGCGTGCGCGCAACGCGCGGATCAGGAAGCGTGCGGGGTCGACGGCATCGGCGAGTTCGCGCTCGAGCGGCCACGGCTCGCCTTCGAGTTGCGAGGCAATCAGTTCGGCGCCGAGCGCGGCCCAGACGAGGCCGCGCGAGCCGAAGCCGAATGCGCCGTAGAGCCCGGGCATGCGCGGCAGGTCGCGCGCCTGCGCACCGCTCAGTGCGCGTGCATGGGCGACGGCGCCCGCTTCGTCCGCGAGCGGGCCGAGCAGCGGCAGGCGGTCGCCGACGACCCAGCGGAACGCGACGCGGCCGGGCAGTGTGTCGGTATCCGGCAGCTCGCCGATCAGGCCGGGCAGCAGATGCCGCACGCGCTCGAGGTTTTCGAGGTGGCCGGCCGCGCGCATCGCGGGATCGATGTCGTCGGGCTCGAACGTCGCGCCGATCAGCAGCGTGCCGTCGTCGAGCGGTACCGCGTAACCGTCGCCGATCGTCGGGCACGGCAGCGGTGCCGTGCTGCCGGCCGGCAGCAACGTGAGCTGGCCGCGCACCGGCTGCAGCGCGACATGCTGCAGCCCGGCGAGACGCGCGGCGTCGCCGGCATTCGCGAGCACGACGACGGGCGCGTCGGCCAGCGTGCCGCCCGTATCGTCGAGCGCATGCCATGCGTCGCCCCGACGTTCGAGTTTTGCAACGCGGGTGGATGCGAGCAAGCGCACGCGCTCGCCGGCCGCCGCATATTGGGCCGCGCAAAGGCCGGCCGGCCAGACGGCGCCGCCGTGCGGAAACAGCAGGCCGCCCTGCGCGACCGGCAGGTTCAGATGAGCGCGCGCGGCATCGACGTCGAGCAACGACACGTAGTCGGACGGCGCACCGAACGCATCGAAGGCATCGCGCATCCGTTCGAAGTCGTCGGCCGATTCGGCGAGATGGATCATCCCGTGCGTGCTGCGCGCGAATGCATGGCCTGCACGTTCGAGTGCGCGCCAGCGCGCGATCGCATGCAGGAAGCCGCTGCGCGTGAGCCGGCTCGCGACGTTGTCGTCGCGTGTCATCAATGGATGGAATACGCCGGCCGGATTGCCCGATGCTTCGCTCGCGATGCGGTCGTGCCGCTCGATCAGCGTGACTTCCCAGCCGCGCGCGGCCAGGCGTTCGACGACCGCGCACCCCGCCAGGCCTGCGCCGATCACGATCGCGCGACGCGTCGCAACAGGCAAGGCGAGCGGCGGCTCGTGCCGGCGCGCGCGCCAGCGCGGCGCATATTCGCCGACGAGCAGATCGTCGACCTCGCGAGACGTGAAACCCGATGTGTCGAGTGCGTGTTTCAACGCGTCCGAATGCGCATACGCTGCAAACGTTGCGTGTTCGCCGGCGATTTTCGAGAGCGCACGGACCACGCCGGTCGACTGGAGATCCGCGTCGCTCGATGACGCGAGGCCGTCGAGACAGAACGCGTCGGCGCGCGCAACGATCCTGCCCAGCATGTCGATCGCATCGCCGAACGCGAGCGTGAGCACCACGCGCCCTTCGTCGAATTCGAGCCGGTGCAGCCCTGGTACAAGCATCGGCCACGCGTCGGCAAGTGCATCGACTTCAGTCGATATGGTTGTGTCAGCAACGATATGCGAAGCTGCACGGCGCAGGTCGTCGCGCGCAAACGGATGCGGCTCGACTGCGACAAAATGCAGCCGCTCGCAGCGCGCGGGATCGTCGCGCCACGCGGCCCAGGCCGCGAGGAAGCTGCCGCCCGCGCCGAATCCGGTCGCCACGATCGTGAACGTGCGGCGGCCCTGCCAGCGCGCCGGCAGCCCGTTGCCCGCGACGAACACGCGATGCGCAAGTGCGCCTGATGCGCTGCGCTGGAGATCGCCGAACTCGGGCGAGACGAGCGTGCCGTCGTCGCGAAGCGCGAGCGTGGCGGGAACAAGTCGGTCGGTCATGCGAAACAAAAAACGTGGCAGCCAAGCCTGGCAAGGGATTGCGCGGGGCCGTCCGACCGGTCGTTGGAAAAAGCCAACGGCGCGGCGCACGGGCGGACCGCGCTGCGTATCCTGTCCGGTTGGCGCGGGTCAAAAAACGGGCAGCCGGTGATTCATTCGGCGAAATACCGATGAAAATCTTTGAAACCCTTGTCGTTATTGGGTTTGCGCTGCGCTATCATAGCAACGCCGTACCGCGGGGTGGCCGCCGGCTAACCGGAGGGCGCGTCGCGCGGGCCAGGATTCGGCGCTGTGTCGTCGGAGTCTGACTCTCGACGGCACGGTTCGCGCACGTATAATCGGCGCGTTCGCGCTGTTCGTGTCAACCTAACCTGATAAAGGAACCTTAATGAACAAACAGGAACTGATCGACGCCGTCGCCGCCCAAACGGGCGCCAGCAAGGCTCAAACCGGCGAAACGCTGGACACGCTGCTCGAAGTCATCAAGAAGGCCGTGTCGAAGGGTGATGCGGTTCAGCTGATCGGCTTCGGCAGCTTCGGTTCGGGCAAGCGCGCAGCACGTACGGGCCGCAACCCGAAGACCGGCGAAACCATCAAGATCCCGGCAGCCAAGACGGTCAAGTTCACGGCTGGCAAGGCGTTCAAGGACGCCGTCAACAAGCGTTAAACCAGCGCCTGTTCCAAGAAAAACCCGCCTTTCGGCGGGTTTTTTGTTGGGCGCGCGCAGCATTTTTGCCACAGTCCGCGCCCCTCTTGCAAGATTTAACGGTTGTTTTTACAACGCGTTACGCATGCACGATCTGCGTGTCGCCGTGATCGTCGTCGTCGTGCGAATCGACATCCCACGCCGGGAACGGATCGTCGAACGCATGCCATCCGGCCGCGCCAAGCGCGAATTCCGCATCGGTCAGCAGGCACGCGTCGAGCTTCGTGCGCCATGCATTCGCGTCGAGCGCGATGCCGATCAGCACGAGTTCCTGCCGGCGGTCGCCCACTGAGTGATCGTCGAGATCGCCGTGCCATTCGGCGCGGATTTCGCCGAGCAGCTCATCGTCGTCCGGCCATTCCGCGCGATCCTGCGCCGCCCACCAGAGCCCCGCCGGGCCATGCCGGCATACGCCGCCCGCCTGCGACAGCGAACCCGCGATGTCGTTTCGCGTCGCGAGCCAGAAGAAGCCCTTGCTGCGCAGCACGCCCGGCCACTCCTGGTGCAGCAGCGCCCAGAGTCGAGCCGGATGAAACGGCCGGCGCGCACGGTAAACAAAATTGCCGATGCCGAATTCGTCGGCTTCGCTGTGCACGTGCGCATGATGTTCGTCATGGCCGTCCGGGTCGTCGCGATGCGCGTGATCGTGATCGAGCGACGCGAGCCAGCCCGGTGCGTTCGCGGCCTCGTCGAAATCGAAGCGGCCCGTGTTCAGCACTTCGTCGAGCGGCACGTTGCCGAACGTCGACACGACCTGGTGCGCGCGCGGATTGAGTCGCGCCAGAATGTGCTGCAGGCGTGCAAGGTCGTTCGCGTCGACGAGGTCGGCCTTGTTGATCACCAGCACGTCGCAGAACTCGATCTGCTCGATCAGCAGCTCGACGAGCGTGCGGTCGTCCTCTTCCGATGCGGCGATGCCGCGCGCCGCGAGCGCATCGTCCGAGCCGTAGTCGCGCAGGAAGTTGTACGCGTCGACCACGGTGACGAGCGTGTCAAGTTGCGCGACCTTCGACAGCGACGTGCCGTCGTCGTCGACGAACGTGAAGGTTTCGGCGATCGGCATCGGCTCCGCGATTCCGGTCGATTCGATCAAGATCGCGTCGAAGCGGCCTTCGGACGCGAGCGTGCGGATCTCGACGAGCAGGTCGTCGCGCAGCGTGCAGCAGATGCAGCCGTTCGACATCTCGACGAGCCGTTCCTCGACGTGCGACAGCGCCTGCGCGTCGCGCACGAGCGATGCGTCGATGTTGACCGCCGCGAGATCGTTGACGATCACGGCGACTTTCAGGCCCGCGCGGTTCGCGAGGATGTGATTGAGCAGCGTGGTCTTGCCGGCGCCGAGGAAGCCGGACAGCACGGTGACGGGCAACGGCTGGTTCATTGCCGGATTCATAGCGATATGCACCAACGGAAAGATTGAAAAAGCGGCCGCGACGCCCTTCCGGGGCGCGATCGTCCCGCGGACGGGCGAAATTGCGGCGTGAGATCCGCATTGTGCATCAAACGCGCGCCGGCCGGCCGGTACGGCGTCAGGCCGCGCTGCGGCGCCGCGTCATTGCACGGGCGGCAGCAGCTTCCACTGGGTCAGGATGCCGGCGATCTGCCGCGCGTACTTGTCGCGCAGCGACGGGGTTTCCGAATGATAGGCGCCGACGGCCTGCCACGTGTTGCCGTAGCGGTTCATCTTCTGCTTGAGATGCCACGCGGCGATGTACACGTTCTTGCACGGCTCCATCAGCGTATCGCGGCCGATCCCGTAGCGCGACAGCGTCGGCAGGTGGATCGAATTGATCTGCATCAGGCCGTAGTCGACCGAGCCGTTGGCGTTCTTGTTCAGCGCGCCGGGCCGGTTGCGCGATTCCTGCCACGCGATCGCGCGCAGGATCAGCGGATTGACCTGCTGATATTTGGCCGCTTCGTCGAAACAGTCCGCGCGAGCGTTCGCGCTGGCGAAACAAGCGCCGGCGACGATCAACGCGATCGAAACGAACCGTCTGTTCATGGTGCGAAATCGACAAGAAAATGCGTGAGGGTCGGGAAAACCCGCGCCTGTTATTCGTGCGACAAGAATCATGCCGCCCGTATCATACCGACAGTCCGTCAGCTTGAGACATACAGGAATACGGCAGCCCGGTTATACCGCATTTCCGTGTCGATTCATCGTGAAACGGGGGCGATGGCCGGCATGCCGGGAATAGGCCGAATCTTACATATTGCATACGGCTCGCCGGATACATGTCGTATGTGAGACAGTCCTCGGATCAATGTGATATTTCGGACATGAAAAACTGCTAATGTCGCCTCTTTCGGACTTGGATCCCAGCACTACCGCCGGAAGTGGCCTGAGCCGGCATCGACCCATTCATCCATGACAAGAAATCGCTTCGTAATGCGGCGCGTCGCCACGACTCTGATCGTCGCCGGCATCATCGTCTCGCAGGCCGCCTACGCTCAGGTCACGCTCAACTTCGTGAATGCGGATATCGACCAGGTCGCCAAGGCGATCGGCGCCGCAACCGGCAAGACCATCATCGTCGACCCTCGTGTGAAGGGGCAGCTCAACCTCGTGGCCGAACGGCCAGTGCCGGAAGACCAGGCGCTGAAGACGCTGCAGTCGGCGCTGCGCATGCAGGGCTTCTCGCTCGTGCAGGATCACGGCGTGCTGAAGGTCGTACCCGAGGCCGATGCGAAACTGCAGGGCGTGCCGACCTATGTTGGCAATGCGCCGCAGGCCCGCGGCGACCAGGTGATCACGCAGGTGTTCGAGCTGCACAACGAATCGGCGAACAACCTGCTGCCCGTGCTGCGGCCGCTGATCTCGCCGAACAACACGGTCACTGCCTATCCGGCGAACAACACGATCGTCGTGACCGACTACGCGGACAACGTGCGGCGCATCGCGCAGATCATCGCCGGCGTGGACAGCGCCGCGGGCGCGCAGGTACAGGTCGTTCCGCTGCGCAACGCGAACGCGATCGATCTCGCCGCGCAGCTGCAGAAAATGCTCGACCCGGGCGCGATCGGCAACAGCGACGCGACGCTGAAGGTGTCGGTCACGGCCGACCCGCGCACCAACTCGCTGCTGCTGCGCGCGTCGAGCGCGTCGCGCCTCGCGGCCGCCAAGCGGCTCGTGCAGCAGCTCGATGCGCCGAGCGGGGTGCCCGGCAACATGCACGTCGTGCCGCTGCGCAACGCCGACGCGGTGAAGCTCGCGAAGACGCTGCGCGGGATGCTCGGCAAGGGCAGCGGCAGCGACAGCGGCTCGTCGGCGTCGTCCAACGATGCGAACAGCTTCAACCAGAACGGCGGCTCGTCGTCGAGCGGCAACTTCTCGACCGGCACGTCGGGCACCCCGCCGCTGCCGTCGGGCGGCCTCGGCGGCTCGTCGTCCTCGTCGGGGTACGGCGGCTCGTCGGGCAGCGGCGGCGGGCTCGGCAGCGCCGGCCTGCTCGGCGGCGACAAGGACAAGGGCGACGACAACCAGCCCGGCGGGATGATCCAGGCCGATGCGGCGACCAACTCGCTGATCATCACCGCGTCGGATCCGGTGTACCGGAATCTGCGCTCGGTGATCGACCAGCTCGACGCGCGGCGTGCGCAGGTCTATATCGAAGCGCTGATCGTCGAGCTGAACTCGACGACGCAGGGCAACCTCGGCATCCAGTGGCAGGTGGCGAGCGGCCAGTTTCTCGGCGGCACGAACCTGAACCCCGGGCTGGGCCTGGGCAACAGCATCGTCAACCTGACGGCGGGCGGCTTGACCAACGCCGCCGGCGGGGTCACCGGCGGCGGGCTGGCCAACAATCTCGGGGCGCTGAGTCAGGGCCTCAACATCGGCTGGCTGCACAACATGTTCGGCGTGCAGGGGCTCGGCGCACTGCTGCAGTATTTCTCGGGCGTGAGCGATGCGAACGTGCTGTCGACGCCGAACCTGATCACGCTCGACAACGAGGAAGCGAAGATCGTCGTCGGCCAGAACGTGCCGATCGCGACCGGTTCGTATTCGAACCTGACGAGCGGTACAACGAGCAATGCGTTCAATACCTACGACCGTCGCGACGTCGGCCTGACGCTGCACGTGAAGCCGCAGATCACCGAAGGCGGGATTCTCAAGCTGCAGCTCTACACCGAGGATTCGGCGGTCGTCGCGGGTACCACGAGCGCGCAAACCGGCCCGACCTTCACGAAGCGCTCGATCCAGTCGACGATCCTGGCGGACAACGGCGAGATCATCGTGCTCGGCGGCTTGATGCAGGACAACTACCAGGTGGCGAACAGCAAGGTGCCGCTGCTTGGCGACATTCCGTGGATCGGCCAGTTGTTCCGTTCGGAATCGAAGCAGCGCCAGAAAACCAACCTGATGGTGTTCCTGCGCCCGGTGATCATCTCCGATCGCAGCACCGCGCAGGAAGTCACGGCCAACCGCTATGACTACATCCAGGGCGTGACGGGTGCGTACAAGTCGGACAACAACGTGATGCGCGACAAGGACGATCCGATCGTTCCGCCGATGCCGATCGGCCCGAGCCAGGGAGGCACGGCCGCGGGCAACCTGTTCGATCTCGACAAGATGCGTCGCCAGCAACTGCAGCGCCAGGTGGTTCCGGCCCAGCCGTTGCCGGAGGCGACGCCCGCGCAGCCGCAGAGCGTGCCGCAGCAGGTGGTGCCGCAACAGCCGCTGACGGCCACGCCGGGAGCGTCGCAGTGAGCGACGTGCTCGCATCCCCTTCCCACGACGGCGCGCCGGGCGAACGGCAGCCGCCGTCGCCGCTCGCCGCGCGGCTGTTGCCGTACGGCTTCGCGAAGAGCGGCCAGGTGCTGATCGCGCACCAGCTCGACGACACGCTCGAGGTGTGGATCAGCGAACGCACGAGCGACGCCGCGCTCGCGGAGATCGCGCGCAACTTCGGCTCGATCTCCGTGCATCGCGTGCCGGCCGACGAGCTCGCGCAGGCGATCAACCATGCGTACGCACGCCAGGACGGCAGTGCCGCGCAGGTGGTCGGCGAGGTCGAAGGCGAAGTCGACCTGTCGCGGCTGATGCAGGACATCCCCGAAGTCGAGGATCTGCTCGAATCGGAAGACGACGCGCCGATCATCCGGATGATCAACGCGCTGCTCACGCAAGCGGCGCGCGAACAGGCGTCGGACATCCACATCGAGCCGTTCGAGAACGCCTCGGTCGTGCGCTTTCGCGTCGACGGCACGCTGCGCGACGTCGTGCGGCCGAAGAAGGCGCTGCACGGCGCGCTGATCTCGCGGATCAAGATCATGGCGCAGCTCGATATCGCGGAGAAGCGCCTGCCGCAGGACGGCCGCATCACGCTGCGCGTCGGCGGCCGGCCGGTCGACGTGCGGGTGTCGACGCTGCCGACCGGGCACGGCGAGCGCGCGGTGCTGCGTCTGCTGGAAAAGGATGCGAAGCGGCTGAACCTCGAAGCGCTCGGGATGGGCCGCGACACGCTCGTGCAATTCGACAAGCTGATCGCGCGGCCGCACGGCATCGTGCTCGTCACGGGCCCGACGGGTTCGGGCAAGACGACCACGCTGTACGCGTCGATGTCGCGGCTCGAAACCGCGACGACCAACATCATGACCGTCGAGGACCCGATCGAATACGACCTCGGCGGCATCGGCCAGACGCAGGTGAACGAGCGGATCGGGATGACCTTTGCCCGCGCGCTGCGCTCGATCCTGCGTCAGGATCCGGACGTGATCATGATCGGCGAGATCCGCGACCTCGAAACCGCGCAGATCGCCGTGCAGGCATCGCTGACGGGCCACCTCGTGCTCGCGACGCTGCACACGAACGATGCGGCCTCGGCCGTCACGCGTCTGACCGACATGGGCGTCGAGCCGTACCTGCTCGCATCGTCGCTGCTCGGCGTGCTCGCGCAGCGGCTCGTGCGGCAGCTCTGTCCCGCCTGCAAGGAAGAGCGCCAGGAAGAAGGCCGCACCGTGTGGCATCCGGTCGGCTGCGACAAGTGCGGGCATTCGGGCTATTCGGGCCGGCGCGGCGTATACGAACTGCTGCTGGTCGACGATTCGATCCGCTCGCTGATCCACCGCAACGCGGCCGACGCGGAGATTCTCGCCGCCGGCCGTGCGGAAGGCATGCGCACGCTGCGCGACGATGCCGAGCGCTGGCTCGCGTCGGGTGCGACGTCGCTCGAGGAAGTGTTGCGCGTGACGGGAGGCGCATAGCGCGATGCCGGCATTCCGTTTCGAAGCAATCGATTCGGCGGGACGCGCGCAGAAAGGCGTCATCGATGCCGACAGCGCCCGTGCCGCGCGCGGCCAGCTGCGTACACAGGGGCTCACGCCGCTCGTCGTCGAGCCGGCCGCCAGCGCGACGCGCGGGGCGCGGTCGCAGCGGCTCGCGTTCGGCCGCAAGCTGTCGCAGCGCGAACAGGCGATCCTCACGCGCCAGCTCGCGAGCCTGCTGATCGCCGGGCTGCCGCTCGACGAGGCGCTCGGCGTGCTGACCGAGCAGGCCGAGCGCGACTACATCCGCGAACTGATGGCCGCGATTCGCGCCGAGGTGCTCGGCGGCCATTCGCTCGCGAATGCGCTGGGCCAGCATCCGCGCGATTTCCCGGAGATCTATCGCGCGCTCGTCGCGGCGGGCGAGCACACCGGCAAGCTCGGCATCGTGTTGTCGCGCCTCGCCGACTACATCGAGCAGAGCAACGCGCTGAAGCAGAAGATCCTGCTGGCGTTCACGTATCCGGGCATCGTCACGCTGATCGCATTCGGCATCGTCACGTTCCTGCTGAGCTATGTCGTGCCGCAGGTCGTCAACGTGTTCGCGAGCACGAAGCAGCAGTTGCCCGTGCTCACGATCGTGATGATGGCGCTGTCGGATTTCGTGCGGCACTGGTGGTGGGCGATCCTGATCGCGGTCGCGCTCGTCGTATGGTTCGTGAAGGCGACGCTGTCGCGCGACGGGCCCCGCCTGGCGTTCGACCGCTGGGTGCTCACCGCGCCGCTTGCGGGCAAGCTCGTACGCGGCTACAACACGGTGCGTTTCGCGAGCACGCTCGGCATCCTCACCGCGGCGGGCGTGCCGATCCTGCGCGCGCTGCAGGCGGCCGGCGAGACGCTGTCGAACCGCGCGATGCGCGCGAACATCGACGACGCGATCGTGCGCGTGCGCGAAGGCTCCGCGCTGTCGCGCGCGCTGAACAACGTGAAGACGTTTCCGCCGGTGCTCGTGCACCTGATCCGTTCCGGCGAAGCGACGGGCGACGTGACGACGATGCTGGATCGCGCGGCCGAAGGCGAAGCGCGCGAACTCGAACGCCGCACGATGTTCCTGACGAGCCTGCTCGAGCCGCTGTTGATCCTGGCGATGGGGGGCATCGTGCTCGTGATCGTGCTGGCGGTGATGCTGCCGATCATCGAGCTGAACAACATGGTGCAGTGACGGCCTGACCGTGGGTCGGGCCGTCGCCTTCGGCTTCAGCGCATGTAGATCGCCGGGGACGGCGTGTTGGCGGGAAGCTGGACTTCGGTGCGGGCACCGTTGCGCTCGACGATGATCGAGCGGGGGCGGACTTCGGCGAGCTTCGCGCCGGACGTGACGTCCGCGCCGAGCGACACGGCGCGCGGCGGCTCACCGCCGACACCGACGATCGCGGCGCCGCCGTGGTCGAGCGCGAGGATGCCGAACAGGTGGATGTCCTGCACGGGATTCTTGTCGAGCTGACCGCCGAAGAGCGCCGCGGCGTCCTCGGTGCGGATCGGCAGCCGCGCGGCGGCGGCGGGCAGCGGCGCTTCGCGGGCGGACAGCGTGACGACCCAGTAGGTGGCCGTCGCGCACAAACCCGCGAAGAGGGCTAGGGAGAGGATCCGGATCGAGAGCGCGTTCATGCGCGCTATTGTACGGATGTATATGAAATTTGCGTTGGGTGAAAGCCCTCGGCAATGCGCGCCTTACAATGCGTGCTCCGCGCCCGCGGGTTCGGAAGGTTGCCGTCAGGCAATCGTCCGGTGCGCCGGGCGCGTCACTCAACCAACGACATTTTTTGGAAAGAGGTAGTCAGTCATGCAAACGTGGATCACTCGCCGCAACGCGGCCGTGCGTCGTCAGCGCGGTTTCACGCTGATCGAGATCATGGTGGTGGTCGCGATCCTCGGGATCCTGGCGGCGCTGATCGTGCCGAAGATCATGAGCCGCCCGGACGAGGCACGCCGCATCGCCGCGAAGCAGGACATCGGCACGATCATGCAGGCGCTCAAGCTGTACCGTCTCGACAACGGCCGCTACCCGACCCAGGATCAGGGCCTGAACGCGCTGATCCAGAAGCCGTCCACCGATCCGATCCCGAACAACTGGAAGGACGGCGGCTATCTCGAGCGCCTGCCGAACGATCCGTGGGGTAACAGCTACAAGTACCTGAACCCGGGCGTGCACGGCGAGATCGACGTGTTCAGCTACGGCGCCGACGGCAAGGAAGGCGGCGAAGGCAACGACACCGACATCGGTTCGTGGCAATAAGCGCTCACTGACCGGCCCGACGCTTCGCTCCCGTTCTTCATGCTCGCCATTCGCACGACCTTCCGCTGCGGCCGCGATTGCCGTGTGCGTCGCGGCGCGGCTTCGTCCGTGCCGGCGCGTGCCGACGGCGGGCGCGCGTTGCAAGCGGCGCGGCGACGTCGCGCGCGCGGCTTCACGCTGCTCGAAATGCTGGTCGTGCTCGTGATCGCGGGGTTACTCGTGTCGCTCGCGTCCTTGTCGCTCACGCGCAATCCGCGCACCGACCTGCGCGAGGAGGCGCAGCGCATCGCGCTGCTGTTCGAGACGGCCGGCGACGAAGCGCAGGTGCGTGCCCGGCCGATCGCGTGGCAGCCGACCGCGCACGGCTTCCGTTTCGACGTGAGCTCGCCCGACGGCTGGCGCACGCTGCGCGACGACCTGCTGCGTCCGCGCGACTGGGATGGTGGCGTCACCGGCGCCGACATCGACTATCCGGGGTCCGACACGCACGCGAATCGCGTCGTGTTCGGCACCGAGAGCATCGACACGCCGGTGCGCGTGACGCTGCATTCGGCGGCCGGCAGCGCGACGATCGTCGGCACCGGCAATGGCCGCTACGAGGTGCAATGACGATGCGTCGTCGCCTGCCCTCTTCCGTTTCTTCATCGCGCCCCCCAAGGGGACTTCCTTCGGGGCACCCCGGGCGGGTTTTCTCCGGAGCCCGGCCTGCGGCCGGCCTCGCTGGGGCGCGCGGTTTCACGATGATCGAGGTGCTGGTCGCGCTCGCGATCATCGCGGTCGCGCTCGCCGCTTCGATCCGCGCGGTCGGCACGATGGCGACCAACGCGTCCGATCTTCATCGCCGGCTGCTCGCCGGCTGGAGCGCCGACAACGCGCTCGCGCAGATGCGGCTTACGCATGCGTGGCCGGAGATCGGCGAACAGAGTTTCGACTGCTCGCAGGGCAACGTGCAGCTCGTCTGCACGCAGCGCGTGAGCACCACGCCCAACCCGGTGTTCCGGCGCGTGCGGATTTCGGTGAGCATGCCGGGGCACACCGGCGTGCTCGCGCAGATGGTGACGGTGGTCGCGAATGAAACCAGCCGTCCGCTCTGACGCGCCGATGCGACGCCCGCTCGCCCGCCCCGCCCGCGGCTTCACGCTGATCGAGCTGATGATCGCGATCGCGATCCTCGCGGTGGTCGCGATCCTCGCGTGGCGCGGGCTCGACCAGATCATGCGCGGCCGCGACAAGGTCGCGGCCGCAATGGAAGACGAGCGCGTGTTCGCGCAGATGTTCGACCAGATGCGCATCGACGCGCGGCTCGCCGCGACCGACGACGAGGCCGGCCAGCCGGCGATCGGCGTCGCCGGCAATACGCTGCAGATCGTCCGCGAACTCGAGGTGCCGGGCGTCGCGCCGCGGCTGCAGGTGGTCCGCTACCGGATCGCCGGCGGGCGCGTCGTGCGCTATGCGTCGCCGCCGATCGACGACGCGAACCGGCTGCGCAGCATGCTGAAGGACAGCAGCGTCGAAGGCTGGAGCTGGGTCGCGCTGATGGGCGGCGTCGGCGCGATCGACGCGAAGCTGTACGTGCCGCGCGTGGGCTGGACCACCAACCTGCAGACGGCCGACGAAGCGCTCGCGCAGAACAACGATGCGCTCAAGGTGCCGCAGATCGGCAACGCGCCGCCTGCGCGCGCGGTGACGGGGCTGCAGGTCAGCATCGGCGCGACGTCGCTGCGCGTGCCGGTCACGCGCATCTTCCTCGTCGGGGAATGACGATGCGCGCGCGCCCTCCCCGCCGGTTGTTTGCCGCCCGTGCTGCCGGTCGCGCACGCGCACGCGGCAGCCAGCGCGGCGCGGCGATCATCACCGCGCTGCTCGTCGTCGCGCTGTCGGCGATCCTCGTCTCGGGCATGCTGTGGCGCCAGCAGGTGCAGATCCGCCGCATCGAGAACCAGCGCGTGATCGCGCAGGCGCAGTGGGTCGCGCGCGGCGCGCTCGACTGGACGCGGATGATCCTGCGCTCCGAAGGCGATACGGCGCCCGGCATCACGTATCTCGGCGGGATCTGGGGCGTACCGATCGCGAAGACGAAACTGTCGGACTTCCTTGGCCGGATCGGCGCGCCCAACGACACCGGCGGCGAAGACACCTATATCTCCGGCTCGATCGAGGACGCACAGGCGAAGTTCAACCTGCGCAACCTCGTGGCGTCGCCGGCGCCCGGCGTGCTGCAGCTGAACGTCACGCAGGTCCAGGCGTTCCAGCGCCTGCTGGCGACGCTCGGCTACGACGGCGCGTTCGCGAAGCGCATCGCGCTGCAGGTGCGCGCGGGCCTGCTGAATTCGGCGACGCGTTTCCAGATGCCGACGCTGCCGGGTGGCGGCACGGCGCCGCCGGTCACCGCGCCGGTGACGACCGATCAGCAAGGCGGCGGCGGCTTCACCGACGATCCCGGCATGACGGGCGGCGACCGCGGGCCCGCGCCGCTGATGATGACGGGCGTCGACAGCCTGCTCGACGTCGACGGCGTGACGCCCGAGATGGTCGCGCGGCTGCGCCCGTTCGTCACCGTGCTGCCGACCACGACGCCCGTGAACATGAACACCGCGCCGGCCGAGGTCATTGCGGCGCTGATGCCGGGGATGAGCGTGTCGTCCGCGCAGGCGCTCGTGTCGCGCCGCGAGACCGTGTTTTTCCGCAACCTCGCCGACGTGCAGCTCGCGCTGCGCGGCGCCGGTGCGCCGCCGAACGTGACGCTCGACTCGAGCGTCGTCGACGTCAATTCGAGCTATTTCATCGTGCATGGCCGGATCCAGCACGAACGCGCGGAGGTCGATCGCACCTCGCTCGTGTATCGTGATCCGACCACGCACTCGACACGGGTCGTGCGCATCCGCGACCAGCTATAACGACGCCAATCGGGAGAGGAGCTCTTGTGAGCACGTTGATTGTTTCTTTGCCGCCGCGCGAGCCTGCCGTGCCGTTGCAGGAATGGCAGTGGCCCGAGCTGCCGTTCACGCTCGTCGACAAGGCCGGCCATGTGCAGCGCGCCGGCCGCGCCGCGCTCGCGCTGCTGCCGCGCGCGAATGCGACGGTGCTGATCGTCGCCGCGCGCGACGTGCTGCTGCTGGCCGCGACCGTGCCGCCGCTGAAGGGGCCGAAGCTGCGTCAGGCGCTGCCCAACATCGTCGAGGATCAGCTGATCCAGGATCCGCTCGGCTGCCATATCGCGATTGATCCGGACGCGCTGCCCGACGGGCGCCGCGTGCTGGCCGTCGTCGATCGCGCGTGGTTCCGCACGATCTGCGACGCGTTCACGGCGGCCGGCCACCGGCACCTGAGCGCGGTGCCCGCGACCCGCTGCCTGCCGGCGCCGCACGTAAGCGCTGCGCCGGCTGACAGCGAGGTCGATGCCGCGGCGGTTGCTGCGGACGCCGTCGAGGCGCCGCCGGCCCGCCCGGCGACGGTGGCCGCGGTGCTCGGCCTCGCGGCATCGGTTGAACAAGTGCTCGTCGAGGCCGGCGCGCAACCGGCCGCCGCCGGTGCGCCGCGCCTCGAACTCGCGGTCGCACGCGGTGCGCTTGGTGAAGGCTTCGCGGCGCCTGCGTCGCGCGCGGCAGGCACGCTGGCCGCGCTGGCAGGCGGCGGCGATGTCGAACTGTACGAACTCGGCGAACCGGGCGCGGAGCCTCGCCTGGCATCGATCGGACGCACCGACGGCGGCCCGCTGCTGCCGGGCGCCGCACCGCTGTCGTTCGACGCGTTCGCGCGGCGCGCGCTGACCGAGAAGTTCGACCTGTGCCAGTTCGAATTCGAATCGCAGCCGTGGCGCTTCGACCGCGCGACGGTGAAGCGCCTGCGGGTGCCGCTCGCCCTCGTCGCGGCGACGCTCGGCGTGGCGGTGATCGGGATGAACCTGCACTGGTGGAAGCTGTCGCGCGAGCGCGATGCGCTGTCGGCGCAGATTACCGAGACGCTGCTGTCCGCGTTCCCGAAGACGACGACGGTGCTCGATCCGCCCGCGCAGATGCAGCGCCAGCTCGACCAGTTGCGCCTGGCGGCCGGCGAGCTGTCGCCGAACGATTTCCTCGCGCTGGCGAGCGGGCTGTCGCGTTCGATGGGCGCGCTGCCGCTGAACGGCATCGCGTCGCTCGACTATCACGACCGGCGGCTGGATGTCGGCTTCAAGCCGGAGGTCAAGGTCGATCCCGATTTCACGCAGCGCCTCGCACGTAACGGACTGTCCGGCGAAGTCGACAGCAACACGGGCAAATGGACGATCCGGAGCCGCTCATGAAGATGGAACAACTGAACCAGACGCTGGCCCAGTTCTGGGGCGAGCGCACCCAGCGCGAAAAAACGCTGCTCGGCTGGGGCGGCGCCGTGCTGGCGGTCACGATCGCGTATTCGGTGCTGTGGTCGCCCGCGCAGGAAGGCCGCGCACGGATCCAGCGCGAACTGCCGACGATGCGCGGCGAGCTCGCGCAGATGACCGCGCAGGCGAACGAGGCGAAGTCGCTGGCGGCCGCCGCGCAGGGCGTGGCGCCGACCGGCCTCGCGCTGAAGGACGCGCTGACCGCGTCGCTGTCCGATCACGGGCTGCAGGGCGCGCAGGTGCAGATCGTCGGCAACGGCGTGCAGATCCAGATGAAGAACGTGTCGTTCCCGGCGTGGACGCAGTGGCTCGACGATGCGCGCCGGCAGTTCAAGGTGCAGGTCGGCGAGGCGCATGCAACGGCGCTGAAGGACGACGGCCAGGTCGACCTGACGGCCGTGATGCAACCGTCTACGCAGAAATGACGCAGTGGATGACGCAAGTGGCGGTCGGCCGATGAGGCCGGGGATCAAGCGGCTCGCCACCGCATTGCCGTGGGTACTGGCGGGTGGCCTGGCGACGGCGGTGACGCTCGTCGCGCTCGCGCCGGCCGCGTGGATCGCGCCGCAGTTCGCACGCGCGACCGGCGGGCACGTGAATCTCGTCGATCCCGACGGGTCGCTGTGGCACGGCTCCGGCACGCTGATGCTCGCGCCGGGGGCCGACCAGAGCGCGGCGACGCTGCTGCCGGGCCGGGTCGAATGGACCACGGATTTCTGGCCGCTGCTGACCGGGCGCGTGCGGATGCGCATGCGGCAGACCGAGGCGATGCCCGATGCGGTCACGCTCGATGCGACGTGGCGCGGCGCGGTGCTGTCGGCGGGTACGATGGCCGTGCCCGCGTCGCTGCTCGCGGGGCTCGGCACGCCGTTCAACACGCTCGACCTGCAGGGCGACGTGCGGCTCGGCTGGAGTGACTGGCGGCTGATCGGCAACAACGCGTTCGGCCAGCTGACGGTGACGATCGACTCGATGAGTTCGCGCGTATCGCGCGTGAAGCCGCTCGGTTCGTACCGCGCGGTGTTGCAGGCGAAGGGCGCCGGCGCCGATCTCGACCTGTCGACGACGCAGGGCCCGCTGTTCCTCGACGGCCACGGCAACTTCGGCCCGGGCCAGGGATCGTTCCGCGGCACCGCGCATTCGGCGCCCGAACAACAGGCCAACCTCGCCGGGCTGCTGAACCTGCTCGGTCACCCGATCGGGAACAACGAGGTTTCGCTGATCTTCGGCGACGCGCAGCGCTGACGCGCGCGTCGCCCTTCCCTTCCTACTTCTGTGCGAGCGGCACGGCGAGCGACGGTGCGGTGGCCGCGGGCGCGGCCGCACCGGACGCCGGCACGGGTGCCGGCGCCGCCATGTCGCCGTTCTCGCGCGCCATCTCCGCTACGTTCCAGCCGCCGCCGAGCGCCTTCACGAGCCCGACCGACGACACCATCCGCTGCCCGGCAATCGTCGCGAGCTTCTGCTGCGCGGTGAACGCGGTGGTCTGCGCGGTCAGCACGTTCAGGTAGGCGACCGTGCCGGCCTTGTACTGGTTCGTGACGATCGCGAGCGAATGCTCGGCGCTGTCGACCGCCTGCCGCTGCACGTCGATTTCCTGCGCGAGGATGCGCTGCGACGCGAGGTTGTCCTCGACGTCCTGGAACGCGGTGAGCACCGCGAGGCGGTACGCGGCGACGTCCTGGTCGTAGGTCGCGCGCGCGGCGTCGGTCTGCGCGGCGCGCAGCCCTGCGTCGAACAGCGTGGCCGCGAGCTGCGGACCGACCGTCCAGAAGCGCGCCGGCAGCGTGAACAGCTGCGACCACACCGAACTCTGGAAGCCGCCGGTGGCCGACAGCGTGAGGGTCGGGAAGAACGCGGAGATCGCGACGCCGATCTGCTCGTTCGCGGCCGCCGCACGGCGCTCGGCCGCCGCGACGTCGGGGCGGCGTTCGAGGATCGCGGACGGCACGTCCACCGGCGTGATCGGCGGCTCGGCCGCGAGCGGGTTCGGCGGCAGCGAGAAGGTCGACGCCGGTTCGCCGATCAGCGTCGCGATCGCATGCTCGTACTGCGCGCGTGCGACGCCGTTGTCGATCGACGCCGCCTGCGCGCTTTGCAGTTGCGTCTGCGCCTGGATCACGTCCGCGCGCGCGGCAACGCCCTGCGCGTACTGGTTCTGCGTGAGTTTCAGCGACTGTTCGTACGACTTCACGGTGTCGTCGAGCAGCTTCTGCAGCGCATCGGACGTGCGCAGCTGGAAATAGGTTTGCGCGAGCAGCGCCTGCTGCGACAGGCGCGCATTCGCGAGATCGGCCGCCGCGGCCGCTTCGCCGGCGCGCTGTGCGCTGACGGTGCGGCTCACCTTGCCCCACAGGTCGGGTTCCCAGCTCGCGTCGAGGCCGATGCTGTAGCTGTTGCTGATCGACGAGCTGCCGCTGAAACTCGACGAACCCGACGACACCGACGTGCGCGGCGTGCGGGCGCGCGAGCCCGATGCGGTCAGCCCGACGGTCGGGAAATACGCGGCGCGCGCCTCGGTGACGAGCGCGCGCGCCTGCCGGTACGCAGCCGCCGATTGCGCGATGGTCTGGTTCGATGCGTTGAGCTTGCCGATCAGCGCATCGAGCTGCGGATCGTTGTAGACCGTCCACCACGCGCCGCGGTCGGTGCGGTCGGCGGGCTGCGCGACCTTCCAGCCGGCCGGCGCTTCCTTGTACGCGGCGGGGATCGACGTGTCGGGCCGGTGATAGTCGGGCCCGACGGCGCAGCCGGCGAGCAGCACGGCCGTCGCGACGGCGACGGCGGCGCTCAGCGGGCGAAGGGCGCGCGGGAGGGAGGTGTACGGCATGGTGGTTTTCCTGTCTGGGCGCGGGGGGCGGCGTCGCGCGGTGCGGTCGTCGTGCCGCTGGCGGACAAATGGTAACTGACGGCGGGAAAGCTGCGCAGCCCCAAGGGTACGGTGCGCGGCGACAGGAATGTGTTACGGGCGCGAGCGGCTGGTTTACCGGCCATTACGGCTCGCTGACGGGAAGCCGGACGCGTGACGCCGGCCGTTGCGTGACGCGGCCGGCGCCCAGTCGGAGCAGTCGGGAAGGCGGGAGCCGCGCGATGTCAGTGGCAGCGCGCGGGCAGCGGGAGCGGTTCGGCGGCAGGCCGCCATGTCGACGGCTCCGTCGCGGCCGGCTGGCCCGTGCGGCGCGCGCCGTCTTTCGCATTGCGCTGCCGGCGATGATCGAACCATGCGAACCCGAGCGCCGCGAGCGAGCCGCCCGGCACCACCAGCATCGTCACGTACAGCGCGATCTTCCAGCCGCGGTGCGGCCCGGAAAACGCATGATGAGCGGTATCGGTCAGGTTGCGGCGCAGCGCGCCGGCGGCATTTTTCAGGAACAGCATCGCGAACATCCTCGGGGTGCCCGCAGCGCGGGCGAATCGGTCAGAACATAGTCTCCGGCAGTGCAACATGCACGTCGTAACTGGTTGCCTCAAATAATATTGACTAAGCAATCAATTTTCAAGATACTGGGCGCGTTTAAATCTGAAACGCACTATTGCTGCGTGCGCAATCGCATGACAGGCGGCCTCTACGATCCCGAGAACATCGCGCTGGAAACGAGCCTCGGCTATTACCTGTCGAAGGCGAAGCAGGCGCTCGTCGAGCGGATGGATCGTGCGCTCGAGCCACTCGACCTCACCGCGCAGCAGATCGGCGTGATCCTGTTGCTGTCGCGTGGCTATGCGCGCACGCCGTTCGAGCTGTCCCGCAGGATGTCGTACGACAGCGGTTCGATGACGCGGCTGCTCGACCGGCTCGAACGCAAGGGGCTGGTCGCACGCTCGCGCAGCGAGCAGGATCGCCGGATGATCGAGCTGACGCTGACCGAACGCGGCGCCGAAGCAGCCCGGGCGCTGCCGTCGCTGATCGCGACCACGCTCAACGCGCAGCTCGACGGTTTCTCGGCCGACGAGCTCGCGACGCTCATCGGCCTGCTGCAGCGCTTCATCGCCAATGGGCCCGGCTCGACCGGTTGCCCGAAACCCGACGACGAAGCGGACAGCTGATGTGCGCGGAGGCCCCATGTCTAGGTTAAGCGTTCGTTTATTTGTCTGTCTGGGCAGAAGATGACAGGGCACGCGCTCCCCTTTTCCCTTTATCCGTTCCACCCGGCCGGGCTGCGCTGCGGCGCACACCCGTGCGTTGTGCCGGCGCGTCGCGCGCGCCGCGTCTAGGAGATTTCGATGTCCGCCACCACGGCATCCGCCGCCTCCCCCGCTGCCGAACCCGCACCGCTGTCCGGCGGTGCACTCGCGCTGCTCACGGTCGGGCTCGCGCTCGGCACCTTCATGGAAGTGCTCGACACGTCGATCGCGAACGTCGCGGTGCCGACCATCTCGGGCAGCCTCGGCGTCGCGACGAGCGAAGGCACCTGGGTGATCTCGTCGTACTCGGTTGCCTCCGCGATCGCGGTGCCGCTGACCGGCTGGCTCGCGCGGCGGGTCGGCGAGGTGCGGCTGTTCACGCTGTCGGTGCTCGCGTTCACGATCGCGTCGGCGCTGTGCGGCCTCGCGACCAACTTCGAGACGCTGATCGCGTTCCGGCTGCTGCAGGGCCTCGTGTCGGGGCCGATGGTGCCGCTGTCGCAGACGATCCTGATGCGCAGCTACCCGCCCGCGAAGCGCGGGCTCGCGCTCGGGCTATGGGCGATGACGGTGATCGTCGCACCGATCTTCGGCCCGTTGCTGGGCGGCTGGATCAGCGACAACTACACGTGGCCGTGGATCTTCTACATCAACCTGCCGATCGGCGTCTTCTCGGCGACCTGCGCGTATTTCCTGCTGCGCGGCCGCGAGACGAAGACGTCGAAGCAGCGGATCGACGCGATCGGCCTCGCGCTGCTCGTGATCGGCGTGTCGTGCCTGCAGATGATGCTCGACCTCGGCAAGGACCGCGACTGGTTCAACTCGACGTTCATCGTCGCGCTCGCGCTGATCGCGGTCGTGTCGCTCGCGTTCATGCTCGTCTGGGAGGCGACCGAGAAGGAGCCGGTGGTCGACCTGTCGCTCTTCAAGGACCGCAACTTCGCGCTCGGCGCGATGATCATCTCGTTCGGCTTCATGGCGTTCTTCGGCTCGGTCGTGATCTTCCCGCTGTGGCTGCAGACCGTGATGGGCTACACGGCGGGCAAGGCCGGCCTCGCGACCGCGCCGGTCGGGCTGCTCGCGCTCGTGCTGTCGCCGCTGATCGGCCGCAACATGCACCGGCTCGACCTGCGGATGGTCGCGAGCTTCGCGTTCATCGTGTTCGCCGGCGTGTCGATCTGGAACTCGACGTTTACGCTCGACGTGCCGTTCAGCCATGTGATCCTGCCGCGTCTGGTGCAGGGGATCGGCGTTGCGTGCTTCTTCGTGCCGATGACGACGATCACGCTGTCGAGCATCCCCGACGACCGGCTCGCGAGCGCGTCGGGGCTGTCGAACTTCCTGCGCACGCTGTCGGGCGCGATCGGCACCGCGGCGAGTTCGACGTTCTGGGAGAACGATGCGATCTACCACCACGCGCGGTTGTCGGAATCGGTGAGCGTGTATGCGCAGAGCACGACCGACTACCAGGGCGCGCTGTCGCAGCTCGGCATCGTCGGCCAGACGGCCAATGCGCAGCTCAATCAGCTCGTCACGCAGCAGGGCTTCATGATGGCGACCAACGACTTCTTCCTGCTGTCGGCGTTCATGTTCGGCGCGCTCGCGGCGCTCGTGTGGATCACGAAGCCGAGGAAGGGCGCCGGGCCGGCGATGGGGCACTGACCGCGCGGCGGGCGGCCGTTGCGCCCGCCTCGTCCGCTTTGCCGCCCGCCTTGGCGGGCGTCACTCCCGCGCCCGCAACCCGCCGAACGCGAGGTCGTCGCCCGGCGCGATCGGCAGCGTCGCCCGCGCCACTTCAAGCCACGCGCGCGCCGCGTGCGACAGATACCCCTTCTTCAGCCAGCCGAGCGCGATCGCCCACGTGATCTCCGGCTCGACGATCGGCCGGCACGTGAACTGGCCCGCGTCGAGCCGCCGGCAATACGGCTCGGGCAGCAGCGCGATGCCGACCCCCGCATGCACGAGCGCGGCCATGAAATCCCAGTGGCCGCTGCGGCTCACGATCGACGGCGTGAAGCCGACCTGCCGGCACGCATCGAGCACCGCGTCGTGCAGCGCGAGGCTTTCCGCGTAGAACACGAACGACTCGCGCGCGAGATCCGCGAGCGGCACGGCCGCGTGATCCTCCCAGCGCGATTCGCGCGGCGCGACCAGCCATAACGGCGCGCGCACCATCGGCAACCGCTCGAAGGTGCCGGGATCGACCGGCTCCAGCAGCCCGCCCAGTTCGAGCTCGCCCGACATCAGCGCGGCCTCGATCATCCGTGCGCCCTGCTCGAACAGCTTCAGCTCGATGTTCGGGTAGCGCTGCTTGTACGCGGCGATGATCGGCGTGAACAGCGAGCCGCCGAGCGGCGGGACCCCGATCGTCAGCTCGCCGCGCCCGAGCGTGCCGAGGTCGTTCAGCTCCGACTGCAGCTGCGCCTGCGCGGCGAGCACGTCCTGGCCGCGCTGGAACACGATCCGCCCCGCGTCGGTCAGCACCATCTGCCGGCCGTCGCGCAGCAGCAGCGGCGAACCGATCTCGTCCTCGAGCGCCTTCACCATCTTGCTGATGGTCGGCTGGGTCACGAACAGCTTGTCGGCGGCCGCCGTGAAACTCTGCTGGCGAACCACCTCGACGAAGTACCGCAGCGCGCGCAATTCCATCGACGACTCCCCAAATTGGTGCGGCGATCAAAAAACGAATTCCGAATTGGAATGATAAGGATAGAGACAAGTCATTTTATTTATGGTTAGGGGAAACCCTATACTCGCACCATCAACGGAATATCTGTAGGGAGCCCGCCATGACCAAGCCGACCGCCGCACTTGCCGCCCGCCCCGCCGCTTCGGGCAGCCTGGCGCACACGGGCCGGATCGCGCTGCAGGCCGCCGCGCTCGGCGCGCTGTGGATGGCGGTCGACTGGGCCGTGCGCAAGATCGGGCTGCCGATCCCGTCCGGCGTGATCGGCCTCGCGGTGCTCCTCGTGCTGCTGTTCTCGGGCCGCGTCGCGCCCGCGTGGGTGAAGGACGGTGCGAACTGGCTGCTGTCCGACATGCTGCTGTTCTTCGTGCCGGCCGCCGTCGCGGCCGTGCAGTACGGCGGGCTGTTCCGCGAGGATGGCTGGCGCATCGCGCTGGTGATGCTCGCCGGCACCGCGTTCGTGATGGTCGCCGTGGCCGTCGCGGTCGACCTCGCCGCGAAGCTCGAGCGCCGGCTCGCCGTGCAGCGCGTGTGCGCCGAACGCCGCCGCACGCGCCTGAGCGCCGCGTCGGCACACTGAGGCGGAGCCTGCCATGCTGGCCGCATTGACGAACCTGTCCGCCGACGAGGCGAACACCGCGATCTCGTTCGGCTGCTTCGTGCTGACGATCGTGTTGTATTTCGTGTCGAAGCGGCTCTACGCGTTCAAGAAGACGCTGCTGTTCTCGCCGCTCGTGTTCGTGCCGGGCGTGCTGGTCCTGCTCGTCCTGCTGACCGGCATCCCGTATTCGGTCTACTTCCACGACACGCGCTGGCTGATGTGGCTGCTCGGCCCGGCCACGATCGCGTTCGCGGTGCCGATCTACGACTATCGCGACCTGATCCGCCGCCACTGGCTGTCGCTGTCGGTCGGCGTCGCGGTCGGGATCGGCGCGGGCGTGTGCGGGTCGCTGCTGCTCGCGAAGCTGCTGCACCTGTCGCCGGAGCTGCAGCGCTCGCTGATGACGCGCTCGGTGTCGACGCCGTTCGCGCTCGCCGTGTCGGACAAGATCCACGCGCCGAAGGATCTCACCGCGCTGTTCGTGATCGCGACCGGCATCTGCGGGATGCTGCTCGGCGAGATCGTGCTCGCACTGGTGCCGCTGCGCACGCGGCTTGCGCGCGGCGCGCTGTTCGGCGCGGCCGCCCACGGCGTGGGCACCGCGAAGGCGCGCGAGATCGGCAGCGAGGAAGGCGTCGTGTCGAGCCTCACGATGATGATCGCGGGCGTCGCGATGGTGCTGATCGCGCCGCTGTTGACGCTGCTGCCGATCTGAGCGGGCGGCCGGCGCCCGCCAGGCGCCGGCCCGGCCCGATCGCGCCTGCCGCCATCGGCGTGGCAGGCTCCGTGCGGCGGGAACGGCGCCCCTTCCCGGCCACGCACGCGTCGGCCGCCAGCCCGGCGGCCCTTTCCGCCCCCACTTACCCTGCATCCGCCCGACACCCGGCCGACAATCGGCTGAGATAGCCGCAAATCCCCCCTCTTTTCCGCCCATCGGGCTCGGCCCGGATGCCGAACAATGCATGCTACGAGACATCACGCACGCATTCACATGGCCTCCACGACCGCAAACCCGACCGCCGACAAGCCGGCTTCGTCCGGCAAGTTCAAGCGCATCGCGCTCATCGCCGTCATCGCGCTGGGCGCGGCGGCTGCCGCAGCCGGCGGCATGTACGTGTTCCTGAGCAAGGAAGGCGTCGGCCATGCGAGCGCGCCCGCCGAACCGGCGCCGCTTGCCGCGCCGGTGTTCTTCCCGCTCGACCCGCTGACCGTGAACCTGCAGTCCGACGACGGCGCGCAGCACTACCTGCGCGTCGGCCTGTCGCTGAAGCTCACCGACCCGAAGGCGCAGGAGCAGCTGACCGCGCGGATGCCGGAGATCCGCAGCCGGATCCTGCTTGCGCTGTCGAACAAGCATCCCGAGGATCTCGCGACGCCGGACGGCAAACGTTCGCTCGCGAAGGAACTGCGGGAACTGATCGAGCAGCCTACGCAGCCGGGCAACCAGCGCGCGAAGGTCGACGACGTGTTGTTCACCGAATTCGTCGTCCAGTAACGCGGCCGCGAAAGGAGCGCGTATGGGTCACCAGGAGTTCATGTCCCAGGAGGAGGTCGATGCCCTCCTCAAGGGCGTCACGGGCGAAGCCGATGCAGTCGACGAGCACCGCGACACATCGGGCGTCCGCCCCTACAACATCGCGACGCAGGAGCGAATCGTCCGCGGCCGGATGCCCGGCCTCGAGATCATCAACGATCGCTTCGCGCGCCTGCTGCGGATCGGCATCTTCAACTTCATGCGGCGCACGGCGGAAATCTCCGTCAGCCAGGTGAAGGTGCAGAAGTACAGCGAGTTCACCCGCAACCTGCCGATCCCGACGAACCTGAACCTCGTGCACGTGAAGCCGCTGCGCGGCACGTCGCTGTTCGTGTTCGACCCGAACCTCGTGTTCTTCGTCGTCGACAACCTGTTCGGCGGCGACGGGCGCTTCCACACGCGCGTCGAGGGCCGCGATTTCACGGCCACCGAGCAGCGGATCATCGGCAAGCTGCTGAACCTCGTGTTCGAGCACTACACGACCGCATGGAAGAGCGTGCGGCCGCTGCAGTTCGAATTCGTGCGCTCGGAGATGCACACGCAGTTCGCGAACGTCGCGACGCCGAACGAGATCGTGATCGTCACGCAGTTCTCGATCGAGTTCGGGCCGACGGGCGGCACGCTGCACATCTGCATGCCGTACTCGATGGTCGAGCCGATCCGCGACGTGCTCGCGTCGCCGATCCAGGGCGAGGCGCTCGAAGTCGACCGCCGCTGGGTGCGCGTGCTGTCGCAGCAGGTGCAGGCCGCCGAGGTCGAGCTGACCGCGAACCTCGCCGAGATCTCGTCGACCTTCGAGAAGATCCTGAACCTGCGCGCGGGCGACGTGCTGCCGCTGGAAATCGAGGACACGATCACCGCGAAGGTCGACGGCGTGCCGGTGATGGAATGCGGCTACGGAATTTTCAATGGTCAATATGCGTTGCGCGTGCAGAAGATGATCAGCGCGGGCGATTCGATGAAGGAAGGTGGATATGAGTGAGCTGAACCAGACGCCCGAGGACGACGCACAAGCGATGGCCGACGCGGCCCTCGCGGCATCGGCCGCCGCCGCGCAGGCGGCGCCGGCCGCGGCGGAAGAAGATCCGGGCATGGACGACTGGGCGGCCGCACTCGCCGAGCAGAACCAGCAGCCGGTGCAGCCGGGCGCGACGGGCGCCGGCGTGTTCCAGCCGCTGTCGAAGGCCGCGGCGAGCTCGACGCACAACGACATCGAGATGATTCTCGACATCCCGGTCAAGATGACCGTGGAGCTCGGCCGCACGAAGATCGCGATCCGCAACCTGCTGCAGCTTGCGCAGGGCTCGGTGGTCGAGCTGGACGGCATGGCCGGCGAGCCGATGGACGTGCTCGTGAACGGCTGCCTGATCGCGCAGGGCGAGGTCGTGGTCGTCAACGACAAGTTCGGCATCCGCCTGACCGACATCATCACGCCGGCCGAACGCATCCGGAAGCTGAATCGATGAACGTCGCAGCGCCCGGCCGCCGCGTGCGTGTCGCGCGCGTGGCGGCCGCCGCCGCGGCCATTGCGGCGTCGCTTGCCTGCGGGCCGGCCGGCGCCGCCGACATGAACGCGGTGAACCACGCCGGCTCGATCGCATCGAGCGTGATGGTCGGTTCGGCCGCACCGTCGCTCGGCTTCGGCGCGGTGCTGCAGACGCTGGTCGGGCTCGTGGTCGTGATCGGTCTCGTGTTCGCGTGTGCGTGGCTCGCGCGCCGCTTCGGCTTCCAGCACGCACGCCGCGGCGGCCCGCTGAAGGTCGTGTCGAGCGTCGCGGTCGGCGCGAAGGAAAGCGCGACGATCGTCGAGATCGGCGACACCTGGCTCGTGCTCGGCGTCGCGCCGGGCAACGTGCGATTGCTGCATACGCTGCCGGCCGGTTCGGCGGCGGCCACCGCGACGGCGGCTTCGGCTTCGGCCGACGCACCCGCCGGCGCCGCCCCGTCCGACGGCGGCCTGCCCGGCACGTTCGGCGCGCGGTTTCGCGACGCGCTCGCGGGCGAAGCCGCGAAGCGCCTCGGTCGCGGCAAGGACCGCTGACATGGCGCCGCGCCCTCTTTCCGACCCCGCATTCCGATGAAACACGCATTCCTGCATCGCGCGGCGCGTTTCGCGCCCGTGCTGATCCTCTGCCTCGCGCCCGCGCTCGCCCATGCGCAGGCGAACGGCCTGCCCGCGTTCAACGCGAGCCCGGGCCCGCACGGCGGCACCACGTATTCGCTGAGCGTGCAGACGATGCTGCTGCTCACGATGCTGTCGTTCCTGCCGGCGATGATGCTGATGATGACGAGCTTCACGCGCATCATCATCGTGCTATCGCTGCTGCGCCAGGCGCTCGGCACCGCGACGACGCCGCCGAACCAGGTGCTCGTCGGCCTCGCGATGTTCCTCACCTTCTTCGTGATGTCGCCGGTGCTCGACCGCGCGTACAACGACGGCTACAAGCCGTTCTCCGACGGCTCGATGCCGATGGAGCAGGCCGTGCAGCGCGGCGTCGCGCCGTTCAAGACCTTCATGCTGAAGCAGACCCGCGAGACCGATCTCGCGCTGTTCGCGAAGATCTCGAAGGCCGCGCCGATGCAGGGCCCCGAAGACGTGCCGCTGTCGCTGCTGGTGCCCGCGTTCGTCACGAGCGAGCTGAAGACCGGCTTCCAGATCGGCTTCACGGTCTTCATCCCGTTCCTGATCATCGACATGGTCGTCGCGAGCGTGCTGATGTCGATGGGGATGATGATGGTGTCGCCATCTACCGTGTCGCTGCCGTTCAAGCTGATGCTGTTCGTGCTGGTCGACGGCTGGCAGCTGCTGATCGGCTCGCTCGCGCAGAGCTTTACGTAAGCGGCGGAGGAAACGCGCGATGACGCCCGAACAAGTGATGACCCTGGCGCACCAGGCGATGATGGTCGGCCTGCTGCTGGCCGCCCCGCTGCTGCTGGTCGCGCTCGCGGTCGGCCTCGTCGTGAGCCTGTTCCAGGCCGCGACGCAGATCAACGAGGCAACCCTGTCGTTCATCCCGAAGCTGCTCGCGGTCGCCGCGACGCTCGTGATCGCCGGCCCGTGGATGCTGACGACCATGCTCGACTACCTGCGGCAGACGCTGCTGCACGTCGCGACGCTCGGCGTCGGCTGAGCCGCGCGCACCACCCGGCGGCGATGTTCTCGGTTACCTACGCGCAGCTCAACGGCTGGCTCACGGCGTTCCTGTGGCCGTTCGTGCGGATGCTCGCGCTCGTCGCGACCGCGCCCGTCGTCGGCCACGCGGCGGTGCCCGTGCGCGTGAAGATCGGCCTCGCCGCGTTCATGGCGCTGGTCGTGGCGCCCACGCTCGGCGCGATGCCGGACGTCACCGTATTCTCCGCACCAGGGATCTGGATCCTCGTCACGCAGTTCCTGATCGGCGTCGCGATGGGTTTCGCGATGCAGATCGTGTTCGCGGCCGTCGAGGCGGCCGGCGACTTCATCGGGCTGTCGATGGGGCTCGGCTTCGCGACCTTCTTCGATCCGCACACGAGCGGCGCGACGCCCGTGATGGGCCGCTTCCTGAATGCCGTCGCGATGCTCGCGTTCCTCGCGGTGGACGGCCACCTGCAGGTGTTCGCCGCGCTCGCCGCGTCGTTCCAGTCGCTGCCGGTGTCGGCCGACCTGCTGCACGCGCCCGGCTGGCGCACGCTCGCCGCGTTCGGCGCGACCGTGTTCGAGATGGGGCTGCTGCTCGCGCTGCCGGTGGTCGCGGCGCTGCTGATCACGAACCTCGCGCTCGGCATCCTGAACCGCGCGGCGCCGCAGATCGGCGTGTTCCAGATCGGCTTTCCCGTCACGATGCTGGTCGGGCTGCTGCTCGTGCAACTGATGGTGCCGAACCTCGTGCCGTTCGTGTCGCACCTGTTCGACATGGGGCTCGACGCGATGGGGCGGGTGCTGATCGGGTGGCGGTGAGCGCCTCCCGCCCCGTTTCGGGAAGACCCCGCCTGTTCCGGCCCTCCGTTGCTGGAAAACCCCTAAACGAACCGTCCCTCCGCGAAAGGTTGCAGAAGGTTTCGCCTCCCTATACTCGTCGTGACGATGCAGCAAGCATCGCGCCATACGAATACAACGAACGGAGACGACCCGATGCGACCCATCCTGCGCACCCTCGCCGTTGCAGCCAGCCTGAGCTGCGCGCTTGCCGCTGCCCCCGCTTTTGCCGACGACGGCGGCAAGATCACGATCATGGTCGGCGGGATCGCGAAGCTCATCTACCTGCCCGCGCGGCTTACGCAGGAACTCGGCTACTTCAAGGCCGAAGGGCTCGACGTCGAGCTGCTGTCGCAGCCGGCCGGCGTCGACGCGGAGAACGAGCTGCTCGCGGGCGCCGTGCAGGGCGTGGTCGGCTTCTACGACCACACGATCGACCTGCAGAGCAAGGGCAAGGACGTGAAGGCGATCGCCGTGTTCGGCCAGGTGCCGGGCGAAGTCGAGATGGTGTCGACCAAGGCCGCGCCGACCTTCAAGTCGATGGCCGACGCGAAGGGCAAGACGCTCGGCGTGACCGGCCTCGGCTCGTCGACGAGCTTCCTCACGCAATACCTCGCGCTTGCGCACGGCGTGCCGTCGACCCAGTACACGATGCTGCCGGTCGGCGCCGACGCGAGCTTCATCGCCGCGATCAAGCAGGGCCGTATCGACGCCGGGATGACGACCGAGCCGACCGTGTCCGCGCTCGAGAAGATGGGCGACGCGAAGGTGCTGGTCGATCTGCGCACGCTGGAAGGCACGCGCGCCGCGCTCGGCGGCACCTACCCGGCCGCGAGCCTGTACGTGCAGTCGGCGTGGGCCGATTCGCACAAGGCGGAAGCCACCAAGCTCGCGCATGCATTCGCGAAGACGATGCAGTTCATCCACACGCACAGCGCCGAAGACATCGCCGCGAAGATGCCGGCCGACTACCAGAAGGACAAGGCGCTGTACGTGAGCGCGCTGAAGGCGTCGCTGCCGATGTATACGGCCGACGCGAAGATGCCGGCCGACGGCCCGGCGACCGTGCTGAAGGTGCTGTCGGCGTTCAACCCGTCGGTGAAGGGCAAGCATATCGACCTGGCGCGCACCTTCACGAACGATTTCGTGAACGCGAAGTAAGCCGCGGCGCCGTGCGTGCCCCGTTCCGGCCCGGTTGACCGGCCCGGCGTTGCGCCACGATGCGACGCCCTCTTCACCCGCAGGACGAATGCGATGAACCAGGCAGTCTCCCCGAGCACACCGGCGATCGAGTTTCGCAACGTGTCGTGCCGCTTCATTTCGCCGGAAGGCAAGGCCACCGTCGCGCTGCGCGACTTCAGCATGAGCGTCGCGCGCGGCGAGTTCATCGCGATCGTCGGGCCGACCGGCTGCGGCAAGTCGACGACGCTGAACCTGATCACCGGGCTGCTCAAGCCCGTGTCGGGCGAGGTGCGCGTGATGGGCCGCCCGGTCGACGGGATCGATCCCCGCATCGGCTTCGTATTCCAGGCCGACGCCGTGTTCCCGTGGCGCAACGTGATCGACAACGTCGCGGCCGGCCCGCTGTTCCGCGGCCGCTCGAAGGACGTCGCGTACGCGCAGGCCGAGGAATGGATCCGCAAGGTCGGCCTCGACAAGTTCACGAAGCACTACCCGCACCAGCTTTCCGGCGGGATGAGGAAGCGCGTCGCGCTCGCGCAGACCTTCATCAACCAGCCGGAAATCCTGCTGATGGACGAGCCGTTCTCCGCGCTCGACATGCAGACGCGCACGCTGATGCAGGACGAGCTGCTGCAGCTCTGGTCCGCGAACAAAGGCTCGGTTGTGTTCGTCACGCACGATCTCGAGGAGGCGATCGCGCTCGCCGACCGCGTGTTCGTGCTGACCGCGCGGCCTGCCACGCTCAAGCGCGTGTACGAGATCGACCTGCCGCGCCCGCGCGTCACGTCGGAGATCCGCTACGACCCGCGCTTCATCGAAATTTCCAAGGACATCTGGCACGACCTGCGCGAAGAAGTGCAGATCGGCTGACGCACACGCAGCCCGGCAAAAGACAGCAAGGACAGGAGCATGACCGACATGACGCTTCCCCCCACCGCCATTCCGGCGACGACGCTCGAGGACGACGAGCGCGCCGCGCAACGCCGGCTGCGCCGCCGGCGCAACCTGATCGTCACGCTGCGGATCGCCGTGCTGGTGATCGTGCTCGGCGGGTGGGAACTCGCCGCACGCCTCAAGTGGATCGATCCGTTCTTCTTCTCGATGCCGTCGCTGATCTTCGCGCAGATCCAGGACTGGTTCGTGAACGGCACGTCGCAGGGCCCGCTGCTCACGCAGGTATGGGTCACGCTCGAGGAAACCGGCATCGGCTTCGTGATCGGCTCGGTCGCCGGCGTGATCTGCGGGATCGTGCTCGGCCGCAACAAGCTGATGGCCGACGTGTTCGGCCTGTACATCCAGATCGCGAACTCGATTCCGCGCGTCGTGCTCGGCTCGATCTTCGTGATCGCGCTGGGCCTCGGGATGGCGTCGAAGATCGCGCTGGCCGTCGTGATGGTGTTCTTCGTCGTGTTCGGCAACGCGTTCCAGGGCGTGCGCGAAGCCGACCGCTACCTGATCGCGAACGCGCAGATCCTCGGCGCGTCGCGCCGGCAGATCACCACGGCGGTCGTGATCCCGTCCGCGCTGAGCTGGATTCTCGCGAGCCTGCACGTGAGCTTCGGCTTCGCGCTGGTCGGTGCGGTCGTCGGCGAATTCCTGGGTTCCAAGCAGGGCATCGGTTTGCTAATCTCCACCGCCCAGGGCGCGTTCAATGCCAGCGGCGTATTCGCGGCGATGATCGTGCTGGCGGTGGTCGCGCTGGCCGCCGACTACCTGCTGACGTGGCTCGAGAAGCGGCTGCTGAAGTGGCGCCCCGCGGCGTTCTGAACGCCGCAGGCGGACGCCTGACATGACACCCCCGACCGCGCCGGCGCCCCCGGCGCGGTTCGGCATTTCGGAGAAGGAGCGCAACGGGATGGCGCACAGCCTGCGCGGACGGCTGCTGTGGTGGCTGCTGCTGCCGCTCGCGGTGTTCGTGCTGATCGCCGGCGCGATGTCGTACGACACCGCGCGGACCACGGCCGCGCTCGTGCAGGACAGCGCGCTCGTCGCGTCCGCGCGCACGATCGGCGAGGACATCGAATGGCGCAACGGGCTGCCGGTCGCCGACGTACCGCCGGCCGCGCTGGAGATTTTCGAATCGCCGTCGCGCGATTCGGTGTTCTACAAGGTGATCGACGGCCACGACCGCCTGCTCGCGGGCACGCCGGCGCTCGACGTGCCCGCGCGGCACGGCGTCGAGCCGACGCTGTACGACACGTCGCTCGACGGCGTGCCGCTGCGCGCGGTGGCCTACGATCGCCAGCTGTACGACGAGGGACGGGTCGAGACGGCCACGGTGGTCGTCGCGAAGACGACGCGCTCGCACCACGCGATGGTCGCGACGATCTGGCGGCCGCAGCTCGTGCGGCTGTCGCTGATGCTGATGCTCGCGATGGGGCTCGTGTACCTCGGCCTCACCTTCGAGATGCGCCCGCTGATGAAGCTGAAGGACGACGTGGCCGACCGCGGGCCGATGGAGCTGGAGCCGATCCGCCCCGAGCGGCTGCAGAACGAGCTGCGGCCGATCGTCGACGCGATCAACCAGTGCATCGCGCGGCTCAACACGCACACGGCCACGCAGCGCCGCTTCATCGCGGATGCCGCGCACCAGTTGCGCACGCCGATCGCGGTGCTCGACACGCAGATCCAGTACGCGCAGCGGCGCGGGCACGACGATCCGGAGCTTGCCGCGGTGCTCGACAGCATGCAGCGCAGCAGCCGCAAGATGGCCGACGTGACCGACAAGCTGCTGCTGCTCGCGCACGCGGAAGCGACACCGTCGACGCTGCTGAACCATCGCGTCGATCTCGCGGCCGTGGTGTCGAGCGTGCTGGAGGAGACGATCGTACTCGCGCAGCGGCGCGACATCGACCTCGGCGCCGATCTCGGCGAGCGGCTCGACGTCGCGGGCAGCGACAGCCTGCTGACCGCGCTGGTGATGAACCTCGTCGACAACGCGGTGCGCTACACGCAGCCGGGCGGCTGCGTGACGGTCTGCGCACGCCGCGACGGCGACGCGATCGTGCTCGACGTGGTCGACAACGGCCCGGGCATCCCGGCCGAAGCGCGTCCGCACGTGTTCAAGCGGTTCTACCGCGTGTCCGCCGACACCGAAGGCTCGGGCCTCGGGCTTGCGATCGTCCGCGAGATCGCGCAGGCGCACGGCGGCAGCGCGTCGCTCGCGCCGGGCCCCGGCAATCGCGGTATCGTCGTGACCGTGCGGCTGCCCGCCTACGATTGAAGAGAAAGCCGTCATGAAACTCCTGCTGGTCGAAGACAACGCCGAACTCGCGCACTGGATCGTGAACCTGCTGCGCGGCGAGGATTTCGCGGTCGACTGCGTCGGCGACGGCGAGCGCGCCGACACGGTGCTGAAGACCGAACGCTACGACGCGGTGCTGCTCGACATGCGCCTGCCCGGCATCAGCGGCAAGGAGGTGCTCGCACGGCTGCGGCGCCGCAACGACAACGTGCCGGTGCTGATGCTGACCGCGCACGGCTCGATTGACGACAAGGTCGACTGCTTCGGCGCGGGCGCCGACGATTACGTCGTGAAGCCGTTCGAATCGCGCGAGCTGGTCGCCCGGATTCGCGCACTGATCCGCCGGCAGGCCGGCGTCGGCACGACGCAGCTCGTGTGCGGCGATCTCGTCTACGCGTTCGGCACGCGCGAATTCCGTTGCGGCGAAACGGTGCTCGCACTGCGCCGCCGCGAGCACGCGATCCTCGAAACGCTGATGCTGCAGCAGAACAAGACGGTGTCGAAGGCGCGGCTGATGGACAGCGTGTTCGCGCTCGACGACGAGCCGAGCGCCGACGCGATCGACATCTACATCCACCGGCTGCGCAAGCATCTCTCGGGCAGCACGGCCGAGATCATCACGCTGCGCGGGCTCGGTTACATCCTGCGCATGAAGAGCACGCAGGACTGACGGGCGGCCCTGCGCCGCCTCCGATTCTCGATTCGTAGCACGAAATGTCGTTCAGGCCTGCCGCCGCCCGGCGGGTGCGCGCCCGCGTGCCTGCCCGATCCGTGATTGTTGCGCGTTCGGTGTTTTCACCGATCCGATTCTTGCATCCGGGAAAGCGTCGTGAAGGATTGCACCCTCTACGATGCGATGCGTCGGCCCTCTCGCTGTGGCCGGCAAGAGTCGGCATACATTGCGTACTGCCAACGACCGGATTTCAATACGGCAGCTCGGAGGAGACGATCTTGAAACGAAAAACCCTTGCCCTTTCCATCGCGGCGGCTGGCCTGTGCGCCGGCACCCAGGCGCATGCGCAATCGAGCGTGCAGCTCTACGGCCTGATGGACCTGAGCTTTCCGACCTACCGGACCCACGCCGACGCGAACGGCAATCACGTGATCGGCATGGGCAACGAAGGCGAGCCGTGGTTCAGCGGCAGCCGCTGGGGCCTGCGCGGCGCCGAAGACATCGGCGGCGGCACGAAGATCATCTTCCGCCTCGAAAGCGAATTCGTGGTCGCGAACGGCCAGATGGAAGACAGCGGCCAGATCTTCGACCGCGATGCATGGGTCGGCGTCGAGGACGAGCGCTTCGGCAAGCTGACGGCCGGCTTCCAGAACACGATCGCGCGCGACGCGGCCGCGATCTACGGCGACCCGTACGGCACCGCGAAGTTGACGACCGAGGAAGGCGGCTGGACCAACTCGAACAACTTCAAGCAGATGATCTTCTACGCGGCCGGCCCGACCGGCACGCGCTACAACAACGGCATCGCGTGGAAGAAGCTGTTCAGCAACGGCATCTTCGCGAGCGCCGGCTACCAGTTCAGCAACTCGACGCAGTTCGCCACCGGCTCCGCGTACCAGGTCGCGCTCGGCTACAACGGCGGCCCGTTCAACGTGTCGGGCTTCTACAACCACGTGAACAACGGCGGCTTCACGAACCAGACGTTCTCGGTCGGCGGCAACTACACGTTCGACATCGTGCGCCTGAATGCCGGCTACTTCCGCTACAACGGCGACCAGGGCTCGCTCGGCCAGCGCCACGACGATTCGTGGACGGTGTCGATGAAGATCGCGCCGAAGGGCGCGCTCGACTACGAGCTCGGCTACCAGCAGATGCGCGTCAAGAACGCCGCGTACAACTCGGACGGCTTCGTCCCGAACGCGAACCTCGGCGCGTTCAGCCTGACCAACGGCGTCGCCAACGGCTTCAAGGAAACGATCTACGGGTCGGTGTTCTATCACCTGAGCAAGCGCACCGAGGTCTACCTCGCCGGCGACTACATGAAGCTGCACGGCGGCTACACGGTGTCGTCGACGTTCGGCGCGAAGAACCAGCTCGAACTGACGTCGGGCATCCGCACGCGTTTCTGACCGGAAACGGGGCCCGTCGGGCCCCGCCGCACCCTCCGTCCGGGATTCTCCATGCGGGCACGCCGGCGCTTTGCGCCGACCGTGCCCTTTTTTCGTCCTTTCCGGCGTGCCGCCGCAGACGCCCGCCAGGCGCCCGCCGGCCGGCCATCCGACAACCGGCCCGAAGCCGCTTGCGGCCCGTCCGGCGGGCGATCGCGGCCGATGTCCGCACGCTCGCCCCACATCGGCGCTTGACCTCGGCCGATCGACTCGCTAGCGTTTCGGGTTTGCCCGGGCGGCCATTGCCGCCGGTGCCGTGAGCGCGCCCGACGTCCTGGCGCGCGCGGCCGGGCTCCGATGGAAAAGACGATGCACAAACTCGATGCGGCCAGCCCGCAGGCGATGTCGACGGATTTCACCGCCGACAACGTCGCGCGCCTGAAGGCGCTGTTCCCCGAACTCGTGACCGAAGGCCCGGAGGGCGCGTCGGTCGACGTCGACGTGCTGAAGGCGCTGATCGGCGAACGCACGGTCGGCGACGCCGACGAGCGCTACGGCTTCCACTGGCACGGCAAGCGCAGCGCGCGCCAGGCCGCGCTCACGCCGTCGACGGGCACGCTGCGGCCCTGCCCCGACGACAGCGTCGCGTGGGACGATACGCGCCATCTCGTGATCGAGGGCGACAACCTCGACGTGATGAAGCTGCTGCACAAGAGTTACGCAGGCAAGGTGAAGCTCGTCTACATCGACCCGCCGTACAACACCGGCAGCGATTTCGTCTATCCGGACGACTTCACCGACAGCATCCGCCACTACCTGGCGATGACCGGGCAGACCGAGGGCGGCGTGAAGCGCAGCACCAACACCGAGGCGAACGGCCGGTTCCACACCGACTGGCTGAACATGATGTATCCGCGCCTGAAGCTCGCGCACGCGCTGCTGTCCGACGAAGGGCTGATCGCCGTGCACATCGACGAGCATGAAGTGCACGCGCTGGTGCTGATGCTGCGCGAGATCTTCGGCGAGGAGAACGAGCTCGGCGTCGCCGTGTGGGACAAGCGCAACCCGAAGGGCGACGCGCGCGGCATCGCGTACCAGCACGAATCGCTGGTGCTGTTCGCGCGCAACGCCGAGACGCTGCTCGAGCGGGCGCCGCTCAAGCGCCCGAAGCGCAACGCGCAGCGCATGCTCGACGCCGCGCACGACGCCATGTACCGCAGCGGCAACGCGAAGGACGCGCAGAAGGCGTACCGCGCGTGGATGAAGGCGCAGACCAACCTGTCCGGCGGCGAGGTGATGTACGACCGGCTGTCGGAAGAAGGCCGCGTGTACCGCCTCGTGTCGATGGCCTGGCCGAACAAGAAGAAGGCGCCGGACGAGTATTTCACGCCGCTGATCCACCCGGTCACCGGCAAGCCGTGCGCGATGCCGGCGCGCGGCTGGCGCAACCCGCCTGCGACGATGCAGGCGCTGATCGAGCGCGGCCAGATCGAATTCGGCGCGGACGAAACCACGCAGCCGCAGCGGATCTACTACCTCGACGAGAACATGTACGAGAACGTGCCGTCGGTGCTGCCGTTCGCCGGTTCCGACGACGCGCTGCTGAAGACGCTCGGGATTCCGTTCGACCTGCCGAAGCCGGTCGATTTCGCGGCGGCCGTGATCGGCTGGTGCACGCGCGGCGACGACATCGTGCTCGACTGCTTCGCGGGCTCCGGCTCGACCGGCCACGCGGTGATGCAGGTGAACGCGACCGACGGCGGCGCGCGCCGCTACGTGCTCGTGCAGCTGCCCGAAGCGCTCGACCGCCGCGACAAGACGCAGCAGAGCGCGGCCGATTTCTGCGCGAAGCTGAAAAAGCCGCTGACGCTCGCCGAAATCACGAAGGAACGCCTGCGCCGCGCCGCGCAGCAGGTCGCGCGCGATTACCCGGAAAGCTATGGCGACCTGGGCTTTCGCGTGTACCGTCTCGACACGACCAACGTGATCGAGTGGGATCCGCGCCGCGACGACTTCGACCATGCGCTCTTCGCGTCCGTCGAGCACGTGAAGACCGGCCGCACCGAGGACGACCTGCTCGCCGAGCTGACGCTGAAGCTCGGCCTCGACCTGTGCACGCCGGTCGAGCATCACCAGGTGGCGGGCAAGACCGTGCACCTGATCGGCCATTCGATCGTCGCGTGCTTCGATGCACGCATCACGCGCGACGACGCGGGGCCGCTGGCCGACGGCATCGTCGACTTGCTCGATGCGACCGGCACGACGCACGACGTCACGTGCCTGTTCCGCGACAGCGGCTTCGTCGACGACGTCGCGAAGCTCAATCTCGCCGCGCTGCTCGAACAGCACGGCGTGAAGCGCGTGCGGAGCCTGTGATGCGGCTGCATTTCGAAGCGGATCTCGACTACCAGCGCGAGGCGATCGACGCCGTCTGCGACCTGTTTCGCGGCCAGGAATCGTATCGCGGCGACTTCAGCGTGCTCGCGAACGCCGCGCCCGGCACCACGGCCGCCGCGCAGGGCTCGCTCGGCTTCGCGGTGTCGGAACAGGGCGTCGGCAACCGGCTGTCGCTGACCGACGACGCGCTCGCGCGCAATCTCGCCGACGTGCAGCTGCGCGGCGGGCTGCCGCCGTCCGGCCTGCCCGGCTCGCGCGACTTCACCGTCGAGATGGAAACCGGCACCGGCAAGACCTACGTGTACCTGCGCACGATCTTCGAGCTGAACCGCCGCTACGGCTTCACGAAGTTCGTGATCGTCGTGCCGTCGATCGCGATCAAGGAAGGCGTGCACAAGACGCTCTCGATCACCGAGGATCACTTCCGCGCGCTGTACGCGGGCGTGCCGTACGACTACTTCCTGTACGACTCCGCGAAGCTCGGCCAGGTGCGCCACTTCGCGGCGAGCGCGGCGATCCAGATCATGGTGATGACGGTGGCCGCGATCAACAAGAAGGAAATCAACAACCTCTACAAGGACAGCGAGAAGACCGGCGGCGAGAAGCCGATCGACCTGATCCGCGCGACGCGGCCGATCGTGATCGTCGACGAGCCGCAGAGCGTCGACGGCGGGCTCGAAGGCCGTGGCCGCGAAGCGCTCGCCGCGATGGCGCCGCTTTGCACGCTGCGCTATTCGGCCACGCACGTCGACCGTCACCACATGGTGTACCGGCTCGATGCGGTCGACGCGTACGAGCGCAAGCTGGTCAAGCAGATCGAGATCGCATCGGCGATCGTCGAGGATGCGCACAACAAGCCGTACGTGCGGCTCGTCGGCGTGTCGAACCGGCGCGGCGCGATCAGCGCGCGCGTCGAGCTCGACGTCGCGACGGCGGCCGGCGTGAAACGCCAGATCGTGTCGGCCACCGACGGCGACGATCTCGAACGCCTGACCAAGCGTGCGCTGTACGCGGGGCTGCGGATCGGCGAGGTGCATGCGGTGAAGGGCGCCGAATACGTCGAGCTGCGCCATCCGGAAGGCGAGGCATTCCTGTCGCTCGGCGAGGCGTTCGGCGACATCGACACGCTCGCCGTGCAGCGCGAGATGATCCGCCGCACGATCCGCGAGCATCTGGACAAGGAGCTGCGCCTCGCGGAGCGCGGCGTGAAGGTGCTGTCGCTGTTCTTCGTCGATTCGGTCGAGCGCTACCGACGCTACGACGAGAACGGCATGCCCGTGAAGGGCGACTACGCGCTGATCTTCGAAGAGGAATACGCGCGTGCGGCGCGCGTGCCGGCCTACCGTGCGCTGTTCGACGGTGTCGACGTCGCGCTCGAAGTCGGGCGCGCGCACAACGGCTACTTCTCGATCGACCGCAAGGGCGGCTGGACCGACACGAGCGAAAGCAGCGCCGCGGCGCGCGAAAACGCGGAGCGCGCGTACGGCCTGATCATGCGCGAGAAGGAAGCGCTGCTGTCGTTCGACACGCCGCTGAAATTCATCTTCTCGCACTCGGCGCTCAAGGAAGGCTGGGACAACCCGAACGTGTTCCAGATCTGCACGCTGCGCGACATCCAGACCGAACGCGAGCGCCGCCAGACGCTCGGCCGCGGGCTGCGCCTCGCCGTCGACCAGGACGGCGAACGCGTGCGCGATGCGGGCGTGAACACGCTCACCGTGATCGCGACCGAGCGCTACGAGTCGTTCGCGGAGAACCTGCAGAAGGAAATCGAGGCCGATACGGGCATCCGTTTCGGGATCGTCGAGGAACACCAGTTCGCGGCGCTGCCCGTGCAGGAAGGCGACGGGCCCGCGCATGCGCTCGGCGTCGAGCTGTCGCGCGTGCTCTGGAACCACCTGCACGAGCAGGGTTACGTCGACGCGCAGGGCAAGGTACTCGACCGGCTGAAGGATGCGCTGCGCCAGAGCGCACTGGTGCTGCCGGATGCGTTCGAGATGCTGCGCGCGCCGATCGTCGCGACGCTGCGCAAGCTGTCGGGCCGCTTTGCCGTGCGCAACGCGGACGAGCGCCGTGCCATCGCGCTGCGGCGCGATGCGTCGGGCAAGGCCGTCGTGTTCGGCGAGGATTTCCGCGCGTTGTGGGACCGCATTCGCCATCGCACCGTCTACAGCGTCGAGTTCGACAACGCGAAGCTCGTGCGTGACTGCGCGGCCGCGCTGCACGACGCGCCGGACATCGCACGCGCCCGGCTGCAATGGCGCAAGGCGGAGATCGACATCGGCAAGGCCGGCATCGAGGCGATCGAGGTGGCCGGCGCCGGCACAGTGCTGCTCGACGAAGGCGAGCTGCCGCTGCCCGACCTGCTCACCGAGCTGCAGGACCGCACGCAGCTCACGCGCCGTTCGCTCGCGACGATCCTGGCCGACAGCGGCCGGCTCGAGGATTTCCGCGTGAATCCGCAGCAGTTCATCGCGGTCGCGGCCGATGCGATCAACCGCTGCAAGCGGCTCGCGCTCGTCGCGGGCATCGCGTACCGCAAGCTCGGCGAGCGCCACGTGCATGCGCTCGAATCGTTCGAGAGCGAGGCGCTGACCGGCTATCTGCGCAACCTGCGGCCCGATGCGCAAAAGTCGATCCACGAAGCGGTCGTGTGCGAGACGGACGCGGAGCGCGCGTTCGCCGATGCGCTCGAGGCGCACGACGGCGTGAAGCTGTACGCGAAGCTGCCCGCGTGGTTCCGCGTGTCGACGCCGCTCGGCAGCTATCACCCGGACTGGGCCGTGCTCGCGGAGCAGGACGGTGGCGAACGGCTGTACTTCGTCGTCGATACGCCGAATGCGGACGGCAACGTGCCGAGCGAGCACGAGCGTGCGAAGCTCGCGTGCGGTGAAGCGCATTTCCGGGCGCTGGTGGAGGGCGATGGCGCGGCGCGCTTCGTGCGCGTCAGGCAGGCGGAGGCGTTGTTTGAACCTGCGGAGCCGCCGGCGGGCGCCGGGCGGTAAAACGAAGGGCGGCCATGAGCCGCCCTTATTTCATGAAGCGTGCCGGTCGGGGCTGCCGCCGCGGCGACCTCCCCGACGACGATGGCATTTACTGCGCCGGCTGCATGCCCTGCGCGGCGGCCTTGTGCTGCGCAGCCTCTTCCTGCGCGTGCTTCTTCGCCATGTGGTGACCGACGATACAGCCGCCAACCGCGCCGACGACCGCGTGGTGCCCCGCGTAGTGGCCGGCCACACCGCCGACCACCGCGCCCTTCATGCAGCCCGCCGCGTGCGCGCTGCCGATGGTGGCAAGCGCAACGATGGCGGCGGTCGCGCACATCCTGATGTGTCGAGTGGGCATCATGTGTTCATTCTCCTCGTGTAGCAATCAAGTCGAGCCGCTTCGCTCAATCCCAGCGGCCGCCGCGCCAGCCGCCGCGATCGTGCCATTCGTGCTCGCGCCATTCACGGCGGCGCCACTCGTGTTCGCGCCATTCGCGCGCACGCCAGTCGTCGTAGCGATAGCCGACCGGTGCATACGCAACCGGCGGAGGCGGCGCCACGTAGACGGGCGCCGGCGCCGCATACGCGGGTACGCCGATCCCGACCGACAGGTCGACGTGGGCCGATGCGACGCCCGAAGCTGCCAGCGCCGCTACACCGAGAACTGCACCGAGGATGAGTTTCTTGTTCATCTCGCGACTCCCTGCACGTGTCGTGCGTCATGTGAATACGGTTCGGAGTCTAGGCACGAGGTGCAGACACAGGTGAAACGGGTATGCGAGACCGGTAACGGATGTTTACAGCCGTCCGTAAAGCCTTGCGGCACAAGGAAGAGGCGGCATTCCACGCACCGTTGCAGCGGTGCATCGGGCCGGCAAAAAGGGCTGTTCGGCACGAAACCGGGCGATCGGAGCACGCCGGCTTGCACCGCAACGGGAATACGCCGAAAGCGAACCGCCCGCACCGTACGCGAGCGGTTCGCAAGCGCGCGTCACGCGCGGATATCGTCGACGCTGCGCAGCCAGTGCACGCTGAACAGGTTGTCCGCGTCGGTCCACACGGTATCGGGCTCGAATCCCGCACGGCGCGCGATCGCATGAAAACCGTCGATCGTGAACTTGTGCGAATTTTCCGTGTGGATGCGCTCACCGGCGTCGAAGCGGAACGCGTGGCCACGCACGTGCACGGTCTGCGCGATATCGCTGACGAGATGCATCTCGATGCGCTGCCGCGTGCTGTCGTAGAACGCGCAATGCGAGAACGCGTCGACATTGAAATCCGCGCCGAGCTCGGCGTTCGCGCGCACCAGCAGGTTCAGGTTGAACTGCGCGGTCACGCCCTGCGCATCGTTGTACGCGTCGTGCAGCGTGCGCTCGTCCTTCACGAGATCCGCGCCGACCAGCAAGCCGCCGCCACGCAGCAGCCGCGCAGCATCGCGCAGGAACGCATCGGCTTCCTCCGGCGAGAAGTTGCCGATCGTCGAACCGGGAAAGAAGCCGATGCGCCGCGCCGGTGTCGCGGTCAGCGCGGCCAGTTGCTCGGCCTTCGTGTAATCGGCCGCGATCGGCGCGACGTCGAGCCACGGATACGCCGCACGCAGCCGCGCGGCGGCGTCGTGCAGGTAGTCGGCCGAGATGTCCACCGGCACGTAGCGCGCCGGCGCGTTCGCATAGTTGCCCGCGAACGCGTCGAGCAGCACGCGGATCTTCTCGAGCGAGCCCGCACCGAATTCGACGAGTTCCGCATGCGGACCGACGCGCCGCACGATCTCGGCCGCGCGGTCGCGCAGGATGCCGAGCTCGGTACGCGTCGGGTAATACTCCGGCAGTTCGCAGATGCGATCGAACAGCACAGAGCCGGCCGCATCGTAGAAGTATTTCGGCGGAATGCTGCGCGGCGTACGCGACAGTCCGTCGATCAGGTCGCGCGCGAACGCGCTCGGCCGCGAATCGCGGGCGGGTTGCTGGCCACCGCTCGTGGCCGTCTGGTCAGACGTCTCGCGCAAGTCGCACTCCCGTGAATTGCCAGCGCGCGGCCGGCGGAAAGAAATTGCGGTACGTCGGCCGTTCGTGCCCGGGCGGCGTCGCGATGCTGCTGCCGCGCAGGACCTGCTGGCCGACCATGAACTTGCCGTTGTATTCGGCAGCCACACCCGCAAGCGGCCGAAAGCCCGGATACGGCTCGTAGGACGAGCGTGTCCATTGCCACACGTGCCCGAGCATCTGCCGGATACCTTCGGCGGGGAACGCGGCTTCCCATTCGAATTCGGTCGGCAGGCGCGCACCGGCCCAGTCCGCGTACGCGGCCGCTTCGTAGAAGCTCACGTGGCACACCGGTGCGTCTGGAGCGAGCGGTTCGACGCCGTGCAGGCCGAACGTGCGCCGTACGCGCGTGGCGGCCGCATCGTCATCGTCGGGCATCCAGTACGCGGGCCCTTGCCACCCTTCCCGCTGCACCGTCGCCCAGCCGTCCGACAGCCAGAACTCCGGGCGCGTATAGCCGCCATCGGCGACGAACGCCGCGAATTCCGCGTTCGTCACCAGGCGGTTCGCGATCTCGTACGGCCGCACGAGCGCCGTATGACGCGGCCGTTCGTTGTCGAACGAGAACGCGTCGCCGTCGTGGCCGATCTCGACGAGCCCGCCCGGCTGGTGCAGCCAGTGCTGCGCGCCGGCGTCGCCCACGGCCATCGTGCCGGCGTCCATCCCGTTGCGCGGCCGGAATGCCGGCTTCAGCGGGTTGCACGAGAACGCGTGCAGCATGTCGGTGACGATCAGCTCCTGGTGCTGCTGCTCGTGATGCAGGCCGAGCACGATCTCGGGCGCGATCGTCTCGAGCAGCGCCGCATCGGCACCGGCCAGTGCGTGCAGCATCGCGTCGTCGACGTGTTGTCGGTACGCATGCACTTCGTCGAGCGACGGGCGCGTGAGCAACCCGCGTTGCGGCCGCGGATGGCGTGGACCGAGCGCTTCGTAATAGGAATTGAAGAGGAACTGGAATGCCGCGTCGAACGGCGCGTAGCCGGCCACGCGTCGCATCAGTACGACGGTTTCGAAGAACCAGGTCGTATGCGCGAGATGCCATTTCGTCGGACTGGCGTCGGGCATCGACTGCACGGCCTGGTCTTCGGCGGACAGCGTCGCGGTCAGCGCGACGCTATGAGCGCGCACGTCCTGGTAACGGCGCTGAAGCTGTGATGCAAGGAGGCTCATCGGTTTACCGTCCACGGCGCGATTCGCTGCGTTGCGTTGCCGGAAAAAGGAAAGCCTTGCGCGTGATGCGCGCGGCTGACGTGCGACCTGCTGCTGCGTCGTCGGGCAACCGGCGCGCGCGCCGGGCCGCGAATGCGGCGTCACTGCATCTGCCCGTGCAGAACAGTATGGTCCAGAAATGTGAATGCTGCTGATCGAGATGCGGATGAAACGGCTGATAAATGTAAATGAAAGCAACCGATCACCTGCCAATTACTGACATCAGCGCGTATCGAGGTGCGTGCGGCAGTGCATGCATCGGCCGTTGTAATCGACGCCCGCCGCGGCCGTGATCGTCACGATGACGCGAACCGGGAATCGTCTGACCTGTACGGGGCACGAAGCATGCCCGCCGTGTTTTTCGGGTTCGACGCGCACCCTGCCCGGCCTCGCCCGGCGGCCTTCCGCGCCGAGCCGCGCGCCGGCTTCGAGAAAAATTTTGCGTCGATGTCACACACGCGGGGCGCTCGCTCGTCATATCACCGGAACCCACACGAAAGGAGAAGGACCATGACTGCGAAGCTCAACCCGTTTGCCGCCGCGCCCGCCCTGATGAAGAACTGGATGACCGTCTCGGTCGCCGCCGCGCAGAGCCTCGAGCCGACGCTGATCGAGCTGGTGAAGATCCGCGCGTCGCAGATCAACGCGTGCGCGAACTGCATTAACATGCACACGGCCGAGGCGCGCGAGCATGGCGAGACCGAGCAGCGCATCTACCTGCTGTCCGCGTGGCGCGAAGCGCCCTGCTACACCGATCGCGAACGCGCGGCGCTCGGCTGGACCGACGCGCTCACGCGGCTGTCGGAGGGCCACGCGGCGCACGAAGCGGCCTATGCTGCGCTGAACGACCACTTCAGCCAGGAGGAACAGGTGAAACTCACGCTGATGATCAACGTGATCAACGGCTGGAACCGGCTCGCGGTCGGCTTCGGGCTGTGGATCGATCCGGCCGATGCAAAGGCCGCCGCTGCGAAGATGGTGGCCTGATGCCGAACCTCGACCCGGCCAAGGGCTGCGCCGAAGAACGGGCCGATGCGGCCGCGAGCTTCGACCCGCTGCGCCGCACGCTGATCCGCGTCGCGTACCGGATGCTCGGTTCCGTCGCGGATGCCGAGGACATCGTGCAGGAGGCATTCATCCGCTGGATGGCCGTCGACCGCACCGAGGTGCGCGTCCCTGAAGCGTTCCTGCGCCGCATGGTGATGCGCATGTGCCTCGACCAGCTGAAGTCCGCGCGGCACCAGCGCGAGACCTATATCGGCCCGTGGCTGCCCGAGCCGGTCGTCGAGGAAGACGAGCAGGAAGACGTCACGCTGCCGCTGCTGCTCGCGCTCGAACGGCTCTCGCCGCTCGAACGCGCGGCGTTCCTGCTGCACGACGTGTTCGGCCTCGAGTTCGACGAAGTCGCCACGACGATCCAGCGCGACCCGGCCGCATGCCGGCAACTCGCTGCGCGAGCGCGTACGCATGTACGCGAGGCGCGGCCGCGTTTTCATGTCGAAAAGCAGCGCGGGATCGAATTGGCGGAAGCGTTCTTCGCGGCGTCACGCAGCGGCGACATGCGCGCGCTCGGCGCGATGCTTGCCGAGGACGTGAGCCTGCACGCGGATGGCGGCGGCAAGCGCTCGGCTACTGGCACGCCGGTATTCGGCTTTGAGCCGGTGATGAAGGTGCACGAGTACCTGGCCGGGCTGTTCGCCACGCATGCGTCGAAGCTCGTGCGTGCGGGCTTCGTCAACGGGCTGCCGGGCTTCGTCACGCTGGAGTCTGACGGCGAGCTGCAGACCACCGCGCTCGAGATCGAGGACGGGAAGATCGTCGCGATCTATGTCGTGCGGAATCCTGACAAGTTGAGGCATTTGCACTGAGTGCGGCGGGATCGCGCGTCGGGTACCGTGCGCTTGCACGGCCGCGAGGCGCCCTTTTCTCCGTCCTGCCGCCCTGCTTTACTGGCCACCGGTTCCTGCGGTCAGTACGGTCCCGATCGCGATCACCAGGAAACCGAGCAACGGCGTCGCGATCGCGAAACCGGCTGCCGCGAGCCGGTTCGTGCCGCCCTGCGCTTCCAGCAGCGCGAGCAACGATTCGCGGGACGTCGCGCTCGGGCGCAGTTTCTCGATCTTGCGTTCGACGTGCGTCTTGTAGAGACCGTTCCCGCACCAGCCGAGCGCGACCGCGATCCCGATGGTGACCGGGTCGAACGTGCTCGATTCGAAGTATTTTGAGAAGAACAGCAGTTCGATCAGCGTGATCGCGACCGTCGCGCCAAGAACGGCCGCCGCCTGCCAGTACATGCATCGATACGCCATCCAGACCGGGCCCAGGAAACAGGCGGCCCAGTTCCACGACTGCCGGTTCTTTCGCGACGCGGCGATCTCCCACTTCTTCTCGAACCAGGCGGCTTTCTTGCCGACGTAAGCGGCGATCTCGTCGTTGCTCGCAGATGAGGTGGCGGTCGTGACGTCGGACATGGTCATGTGCTCTCGGTCGCGCGGATCGCGCGTCGTTGTTTTGATGGGTTGGAAATCGGGCGACGGTCGGAACAGCCGCTTCGATGCGCACACGATTCTACGCGCGGCGCAGTGCCCGTTGTGTAGCGGAACGAAGTGTCGGTGAGAAATGCGACGCCGTGGATCGCGCAACGCATCGGAGCAACATGCGTTGTTTCGGCCGGAAAAAGAAAAACGCCACGCGAAGTTGCCGCGTGGCGTTTGTATGTTGGCGAGCCGCATTGCCTGTAGGCAAGTTGTGCTGCCAGACCCCTTCATTTGTTCGTTGGTAGGCTCGATTGGATTCGAACCAACGACCCCCACCATGTCAAGGTGGTGCTCTAACCAACTGAGCTACGAGCCTAAGAAGCCGCGAATTATAGAGAGGGTTTTTGAGGAGCACAAGCCCCTTCGTGAAAATTTTTTGAATCGGGGTGCGCGGAGGGCGACGATCGATGTTGCCTGGCGATGCCGGGAACGTTGGCTTCATCTGTTCGCATCACAGCAAAACGCGTCGATGCGCTGTGGTGTTATCCACATTGCCCTCTGGATAACCCTCCGGCAAGCCTCTGGATTCACAGTGGAACGATTGAGGATATGTCGCCGCGGCTGTGAATCGACGAAAAGTTGTTCTGTGCTGCCCGAAGCTGTTCACGTCGCGCACCCAGGGTTATGCATTCTGCTTCCTGTCGCGAATTCATGGGCTTAGGGACGTTATCCACTGTGAGGCACAGGGTTTGTTAACTATCACTACGTATGTATACGAACTCTGTTAACACCTTTGGATAAGCACAGTCCGTCGACTGTGATTCGCGCAGGATATGCACTGCGTGCGGGGATCGGATAAACGAAGCGGCAAGCTGTGAGGCGCATCGGATGATGTGTGAGCCGCCGTATCCATAGATCTGTAGAATCGCCGACATTCAGGATGAGAGGGCTTGGCGCACAGGCTCACGACACATGACCGATGCTTCGTTGGATATCGATGCCGTCGTACACCGGTTGCAGCAACGCCCGGGCGACATCGTGTTCGAGCAACGCGTGTCGATCCCGGAGGCCGAAGTCCTGTGTTGCCGCTACAAGGGCGAGCGATTCAACGTGAAGTTCGATCTCGACTACGGGGTGTTCGTTGATCGCGTCGGGAAGCTGTTCGGCGAGGACGTCGAGGAAATCGTTAGATGGCTCACGAAAGAAGCAGGGTGATGGCAGCGGGCGAGACCTGACGAGGGGATCAATGAAGGTACCTGTCGACGAGGTGCTGGTGACGGATATCGCCGGCGACGTTGCGGTTGTCGTGACCGACGTGATGGCTGCCGCCGATGTGTTGGTACGGTTGGGCTTCGTTCGACGATCCGGTCGCTGGGAACGCGCGATCGCAGACGATACCGACCGCCAGGCTCTCGTGGCCGCGCTTGTCGATCTCGATGCGCTGTTCTCCGCGGGCCGCGACTGGAGCCCGCAGGCGCTTGTCGAGTATTACCGGGAGATCGGCGTCGTGCGGCGCGGATACCGTTCGGTTGCGTGGCGCGGGCCGACGCAATGCGTCATCGAGCGGCATGACTGAATCACGCGAGGCAAGTTCATGACGTACACAGTCCTGATGGTGTCGCGCGGCGAGATCTTGCTGTCCGACGGGCACCGCACCGTGCGAGCGCTTGGCGAAGCATTGCTGCCCGGCGTGGACAACGGGCCCGCATTCGTCGTCTACGTCGATTCCGTGAAGTACGTCGAGACGAGCAACGACGGCGAGACGATCGATGCCGTCACACGCCAGGCCGTGATTTCGGCGATCACTGCATATTTCTCGTCGCGACGCGCGACGGTCGAGTTCGAACCCTGAGCCATCGATGAGGATGACTGACACGATGAAACCGAAGAACGACCCGGGCGACACGACCACTGCCCGCAACCGGAGCGGGTAATGGGACCCATTCACTGCGGTCGGCACGGACGCGATAACGGGATCACGACATCGAAGGGCATTGCCGCGCGCATTCGGCAGCGCGGGCAGTTCTTGTCCGGCGAGCTCGTGAAGGTTTCGCTCGATCGCCCGAAATACAGCCGGGAAATGTGGATGCTGCGTGCCGAACTCGACGAGCACGAGGTCGACGCGACCTTTGTCGACAACGTTGCGCATGTGAAGGCGTTTCCAAAAATTGCGGCGCTGGAGCGCTTGCGCGCGCATCTGTGTTCGGCATGCCTGGACGAGCTGCTCGTCCGCTCCGGCGAAGCACCCTATAAACCGACGACGAAAGAGCAGGCGTTCGACACGTCCGTCGTCGCGGCGAATGCGAAGTGGTCGCGCGGCGACGCGCGCTGCGAGTTGCACGGCTTGATCCGGCCGACGCGGACCTCACCGGATATCGAGGCCGCTATCTTGTCGATCGACGTGATCCGCGATTGTCACGTCGTGCGGGTGATCAATGCCAGCGCACAGCACGAAGCCAAGCATTGGTTTGACGAAGCGTTCTTGCACAAGGTGCTCGGGACGGATATCGACATCGTTGAATCGACGTTACGCATCGATGATCGGGCCATGTTTATGCAGATGTGGAACGCCGGTGAGCTCGTGTGTCCGGTGTGCCTGCGAGAGGTGTTGGAACGTAGCGGTCTGCGCAACAAGGACACGCGGACGTGAGCGTAGCGGAGCAATCGTGACGGACACGATCAAGCAGTGCGACATGACGGACGACGCCACCCGGCGCAAGATTTTCTGGTTGCTTCAACGCTTGACGAGTCTGTCGCTCTGGACGCGCAAGCGCGATGCATTTGCGCAATTCGCGAACGCGTACGAGCATGCAGTGAACACGTGGCCCGTTGATGATCCGGAGTCCATTCAGGACACCCACTTTCCGATCATCGTCGACATCCTCGCTGCTTACGATCGAGGGCTGACCGAGCTGGCCCGAGGGAACCGGATCGGCTGGCGGAGCGGTGGGCCGTTCAAGCACGTGTACCGGCAATATCACCTTCTGGACGCGTATTTCTACCCTCATCCCGATTACTGGGATCGCGGCGGGCAGATTGCCCCGTACCCGCCGAAGATCGACGCGCTGGCCCGACTGCTGCACGCATCGGAATACCAGATGGAGTATGCGCCGTTCGATTCGGGCGATCGATTCGGCAACCTCGCACAACTGCGCTCGGCAAGACGGCTGTTGTCCCCGGATGCCTATGAGCGCAACTTCCACACGCTTTCGTACCCGGTGTTTCCGGAGGAGCTGCCCGCGGTTCCGAAAGCAGTGGGCCCGGTGATCTGGACCGGCCGGAAAGTGCCTTGCGACGGTATCTGGGAGCCTGTCGTCGTCGGGTGGTCGAGGCGGCCGGGCATCGTGCCGATCGTCATACCCGGTTTGCGTAATGGAGGTTGCTTCAATTATTTCGTTCGGGGCACTCGTGCGCCGAACCTCACGGATGAATTCCCGGGATTGCTCGTCCCGACGTGCTGGCGATTGCTGTGGGAAGACCGGCGTTACGTGAACGGCGCCGTACCCGACGAATCGCAGTATTTCCTCGAGCCGCGGCAAGTGCCGCAGACGAGCATGAACCCGTGACATCTGGAGAACACCATGAGCAAGCTGAATTTCGGCGCGGTCGAGCGATATTCCGTCCGGCTCAATACCGCGACGCTGCTCGGCCTGAAGGCCGCCTATGAGGATTTTGCGAAGACCGGGCAGGATCTGCGCAACTTCGAGATCTACATCGAGGACGAAAGTGAAGCGAGGGCGGATCCGACGCCTGAGGATCACGTCATCAGCGTGACGTTCCTGGCAAAGATGCCGCCGGGCATGCGAGGGCTCGGTAACGCGAGTCCGCTCGGGAATTCACTGAAGTACATCGTCTCTCCGGAAACGGGCGAGATTCTCCGGATTTACGGGATCAAGTGAGTTGGGAGCGACGAAGGGGCGCTGCCCTCGGTTGTGGATAACCGGCACGCAAAACGACTCGTCACGCTGTGCATCCGATTGGTGAGCAAGCATCCGGATCGCAAGCCGGGCGCGGATTCTGGCGAATTCGCATCGTGGCAGCCCGATTCGAGTGCGTCAGCACACGACTGGTATGAGTTGCCGGTTCTACGACGTGGGCGCTGGCGGAATATGCATTGCGTATCGTGCGCTTGCCGGCGGTCTGCATGTGGACAACCCGCACACCCAACCAGTCGAATCGCTGCGCATCGAACAGGTGAGCGCCTTGCATTCAGCCACGTGAATCAGCCCGAACACCCAGTCTGGCAGGGCTCTGCCGGGATAGTACAGATGATGCGGACAGTTTTCGCACGATCCGCTGCGATTGATTGCCTTGTGGATATCGAGAAGTCAAAGCACTCGAAGGCCTGTGCGTTCAGTGCGCGAGGGTAATCGAATTCGGAGCGGATGTTCGCGTTATCTCACCGGTTGTGGATATCGCATGCGAAAACAACGCGAAACACTGTGCCAACCCAAGGTGAGCGAGTCGACCGATGGCCACGCGAGGTGCCGCCATGATCGATGTGGATATCCTGTTCCGCAGCGACTCGAAACCCTGTGACTCAAAAAGGTGAGGGTGCCAAAGACGTTTAGGTGTGGACAACAGACCGGGGAAGTCAGTCGAAACGCTGTGCAATCCAGCGGTGATCGGGACCACGCCCAAGCCGGCAAAGCCGCATCATTCCGGGCGCTTGCGGCCATCGAGCGCCGCCAGCCGGGCGCGCATCGTACCACCGCAAATCAAGTCTGCTGATCGAGCGCCTGCACGACGGCTTTCTCCGCGAGGCTTCCGGCCGGCCCGACCACCGCATAGTTGAGCCCGTTCACCGATCCATACCGTGCGAGCAGCGCACCATCCACACGTTGCCCGCTCGGCAGCAGTCGATGTTTCGATTCCGCCGGCCGCAGATAGAAGCTCAGCGTGCGCCCGGCTGCGTCTTCATAGAGCACCATCGTAGCCGTGGCGCCACTGTCCGTCGTGAACAGCCGTCCGCCGACCGGCTTGAACCCGGCCGCGCTCAAATCCGGCAGCTTCGCCGACGCGCCGACGCGCCTGGTGAGCCACCCCTGCAAATCTCCCGCACCCGTCGGCCGGTAATCCACCTTCGCCGTCTGATCGACCACCATCATCCGGTAAGCCTCGACCGCATCGCTCATCGGCGCGATGGGTGGCGGCGCGTTCCACCCGCGCGCCTGCCACCCGCCCAACGTCCCCAGCCCGACGCAGAACACGAACGAAGCCGCCATCGCGAACCGCATCCGCGTGCGCTCCGCGCGCCGTCCGCGAATCGCCGCCGGATCCAGCGCGGGGTTGTCCGCCGGCATCCGCACGCTCTCGAGCGCAGCGCGCAACCGCTGGGCATCCTGCTGCCATTGCTTCACCTGTTCCGCGCGCTCCGGATGCAGCGCGAGATAGCGCTCGACCGCGGCGCGCGCAGCGTCGTCGAGCTGGCCGTCGACATAGGCCTGGAGGTCGTGTTCGTTCGGAGGCGTGTTCATTTCTTCATCAGGCGGAGAGAAGGAGCGGGAAGCTCGCCGTCGCTGAGCTGGCGCAGCGCCTGGCGCGCGCGGGAGAGCCGCGACATCACGGTGCCGATCGGGATGTCGAGCAGGTCGGCGACTTCCTGATAGGTGAAGCCCTCGACCGCGACGAGCAGCAGCAGGCTGCGCTGCTCGTCGGAGAGCCGGCCGAATGCTTCGAGCGTCGCGCGCGCCGCGAATTCGCGTTCGGCGGACGGCCAGTGCGCTTCGTCGTCATCGCGGATGCGCCCAAGCAGCCACGCGTAGCGCTTCGCGCTGCGTTTGCCGTCGAGAAACTGCCGGTACAGGATCGTGAAGAGCCAGCTGCGCAGCGACGCGTCGTCGCGACGGCTCGTCCAGCGCGACAGCGCGCGCTCGAGCGTCGACTGGACGAGATCGTCGGCCGCGTGGACGTCGCGCGCGAGCCAGAGCGCGAAGCGTCGCAGCCTGGGGATGAGTTCGCGCAGCGCGTCGTCGTCGAGGGCGGTGGAGGGCATGGCCGGGCCGGTTGCCGAATGGGTCGAGATACCGCGTAAGACGCTGGTCGGCGCCACTTATTCCACCAGCATAGGAAAAAACTTTTCGTGGAATAAAGCGGCGCGGGTGGCGTCCTACGCGGGTTCGACAATGACCTGACGGTCGGGAGCCTATATATGGAGCGATCTTCTTCCTCTTCTTCGCCGCAGCGCGAGCCCGGGCGCGGGTGGTGGCGCTGGGCTGCGATCGGCGGCGCGGTGGCCAGCGTGGCCGTGGCGTTCGGGTATGTCGGCGGCTGGCTCGCGCCGGCGCGTCTGACTCCGCACCGGATCGTCGATGCGCTGCAGGCGGCCGGCGGCGGCATTCATCCGGGTTTCCGGCGCAATCACGCGAAGGGCGTGTGCGTGACCGGTTACTTCGAAGGCAACGGCGCCGCGAGCGCGTATTCGGTCGCGCCGTTCTTCAAGGCGGTGCGCACGCCGGTGGTCGGGCGTTTCGCGTTGCCGGGCGGGAATCCGTATGCGCCCGACAGCAGCGTGCCGATCCGCAGCCTCGCGCTGAAGCTCACCGCGCCCGATGGCGAGCAATGGCGAACCGGGATGAACGCGATGCCGGTGTTTCCGGTCGCGACGCCGCAGGCGTTCTACGCGCAATTGCTGGCGACCCGGCCCGATCCGAAGACGGGCAAGCCCGATCCGGTGAAGGTGAAGGCGTTTTTCGGCGCGCACCCGGAGACGGCCGCGTTCCGCGAATGGGTGAAGGGTGCGAAGCCGAGCGCGAGCTACGTCACCGAAAGCTATTACGGGTTGAACGCGTTCTATTTCGTCGATGCGGCGGGCAAGCGCCAGGCGGTGCGATGGCGCGTCGTGCCGGAGCAGACGGCCGGCGCCGGTGACGTCGCAATAGCCGCGGATCCGAACGTGCTGCAGCAGGACGTGACGCAGCGCATCGCGGCCGGTGCGCAGAAGTGGAAGCTGCTGGTCACCCTGGCGGAGCCGGGCGATCCGGTGGACGACGCGACGAAGGTCTGGCCCGCGCAGCGCACGACGATCGACGCGGGCACGCTCGTGCTCGACCGCGTGGAGGCGCAGGACAGCGGGCCGTGCCGCGACGTGAATTACGACCCGACGGTGCTGCCGCAGGGGATTCAGGTGTCGGGGGATCCGTTGCTGGCGGCGCGCTCGGCTGCCTACGCGGATTCGTATCTGCGCAGGACGAGTGAAGAGGCCGGGGTGGCAGGTGTGGCCAGGTTGAGTTCGGGGGGACGGTGATGAAGACTTCTGCGACGTTTGGTTTGCCGGCGAGGGTGCTGCACTGGGCGATGGCCGCGATGATCATCGCGATGCTGTTCATCGGGGTGGGGATGGTGGCGTCTGTCTCTGAGCGGCATGCGCTTCTGGTGTCGATTCACAAGCCGCTGGGCATAGCCGTGCTGGTGCTCGTGTGCGTGCGTATCGTGGTGCGGGTTCTGTCGAAGCCGCCGGCGTTGCCCGAGGATCTGCCGTGGTGGCAGAAGGTTGCCGCGCACGGGTCGCATCTCGTGCTGTATGCGCTGATGCTCGCGATGCCGCTGATCGGCTGGGCGATGCTGTCGGCGGGCGGGTATCCGGTGACGCTGGGCGGTGGTGTGCAGCTGCCGGCGATCGTGGCGGCGGATCCGGTGACGTTTGCCTGGCTCCGGGTCGCGCACCGGGTGCTGGCGTATCTGTTTTTCGCGACGTTCCTCGCGCACTTTGCCGCAGCGCTGTATCACGGGCTGATTCGACGGGACGGCGTGGTGAGGGCGATGGTGGGCCGGTGAGCGGCGGAGGATTGCGCTCGATGCGGCGGGGCGGTTCACGGGCAACCGGGCCTGCTCCTGCCGTGTCGCATATATCTGACCGTAGGACAGGTTCAGAGGCCCCGGCTACCACATGTCAAAATAATTTCAAAAAAGGGGTTGCGGAGACTGAGACAGGTGCTTAGAATCACGCCTCTTTCGCGCTAACGGAAACGCAGCGCGGGGGAAGAAGGGAAGCGGTGCTGTTGATGTCGGTTTTAACGACTCCAGTGCACATGGAATTAAACCGCAGTCGTCGCAACGAAGTAGTTAAAAAAGTTGTTGACGGATTTAAAAAAACGGTTAATAATCTCGCTTCTCTGCTGCTGAAAACGCAGCGCTGCCGGGAAACACGAAGTTCCTCGCAGAATGCTCTTTAAAAATTAACAGCCGATAAGTGTGGGCGCTTGATGGAAGCGAGCTGATCCTCGGATCAGATAGCAAAAGTATCAAGAGTCTCACACTAAAGTAAGTCAGGTTTATGAAGCAATTCATATTCCTGTCAGCTTTGAGTGAGCGACCGGTTCGAAAGAACCGAAAACAGTAACAGGTTTAAACTGAAGAGTTTGATCCTGGCTCAGATTGAACGCTGGCGGCATGCCTTACACATGCAAGTCGAACGGCAGCACGGGTGCTTGCACCTGGTGGCGAGTGGCGAACGGGTGAGTAATACATCGGAACATGTCCTGTAGTGGGGGATAGCCCGGCGAAAGCCGGATTAATACCGCATACGATCTACGGATGAAAGCGGGGGACCTTCGGGCCTCGCGCTATAGGGTTGGCCGATGGCTGATTAGCTAGTTGGTGGGGTAAAGGCCTACCAAGGCGACGATCAGTAGCTGGTCTGAGAGGACGACCAGCCACACTGGGACTGAGACACGGCCCAGACTCCTACGGGAGGCAGCAGTGGGGAATTTTGGACAATGGGCGAAAGCCTGATCCAGCAATGCCGCGTGTGTGAAGAAGGCCTTCGGGTTGTAAAGCACTTTTGTCCGGAAAGAAATCCTTGGCTCTAATACAGTCGGGGGATGACGGTACCGGAAGAATAAGCACCGGCTAACTACGTGCCAGCAGCCGCGGTAATACGTAGGGTGCAAGCGTTAATCGGAATTACTGGGCGTAAAGCGTGCGCAGGCGGTTTGCTAAGACCGATGTGAAATCCCCGGGCTCAACCTGGGAACTGCATTGGTGACTGGCAGGCTAGAGTATGGCAGAGGGGGGTAGAATTCCACGTGTAGCAGTGAAATGCGTAGAGATGTGGAGGAATACCGATGGCGAAGGCAGCCCCCTGGGCCAATACTGACGCTCATGCACGAAAGCGTGGGGAGCAAACAGGATTAGATACCCTGGTAGTCCACGCCCTAAACGATGTCAACTAGTTGTTGGGGATTCATTTCCTTAGTAACGTAGCTAACGCGTGAAGTTGACCGCCTGGGGAGTACGGTCGCAAGATTAAAACTCAAAGGAATTGACGGGGACCCGCACAAGCGGTGGATGATGTGGATTAATTCGATGCAACGCGAAAAACCTTACCTACCCTTGACATGGTCGGAATCCTGCTGAGAGGCGGGAGTGCTCGAAAGAGAACCGGCGCACAGGTGCTGCATGGCTGTCGTCAGCTCGTGTCGTGAGATGTTGGGTTAAGTCCCGCAACGAGCGCAACCCTTGTCCTTAGTTGCTACGCAAGAGCACTCTAAGGAGACTGCCGGTGACAAACCGGAGGAAGGTGGGGATGACGTCAAGTCCTCATGGCCCTTATGGGTAGGGCTTCACACGTCATACAATGGTCGGAACAGAGGGTTGCCAACCCGCGAGGGGGAGCTAATCCCAGAAAACCGATCGTAGTCCGGATTGCACTCTGCAACTCGAGTGCATGAAGCTGGAATCGCTAGTAATCGCGGATCAGCATGCCGCGGTGAATACGTTCCCGGGTCTTGTACACACCGCCCGTCACACCATGGGAGTGGGTTTTACCAGAAGTGGCTAGTCTAACCGCAAGGAGGACGGTCACCACGGTAGGATTCATGACTGGGGTGAAGTCGTAACAAGGTAGCCGTATCGGAAGGTGCGGCTGGATCACCTCCTTTCCAGAGCTATCTCGCAAAGTTGAGCGCTCACGCTTATCGGCTGTTGATAAAGACAGAAAGACTGTCTGTTAGCGGTTTTCTCGGTTATAATGCCGGCCGCTTTCGATAATCTTCAATGATAAATATTCGGATGAAGTTCGATTCGAGTCTTTTTCATTGGCGATTGAGCCAGTCAGAGCGATACAAAAGTATCGGCTGTCGTTCTTTAACAATCTGGAAGAAGTAAGTAATTTGGATAACGGAAGCGTCTTGAGATGGACGTGAAAGTTATCCGGGTTGTGATTGTATCGATGTATCTCAAGATGATTCGTAAACTACTCCCTTCGGGAGTGGGGCCAGAGTAAGCGCTAAAGCGCTAACTCTAGCCGACATCAATTGGAATACGGCACAACGCGAGAACTCAACCTGTAACGAGACAGACTCGTTATAGGGTCAAGCGAACAAGTGCATGTGGTGGATGCCTTGGCGATCACAGGCGATGAAGGACGCGGTAGCCTGCGAAAAGCTACGGGGAGCTGGCAAACGAGCTTTGATCCGTAGATGTCCGAATGGGGAAACCCGGCCCTTTTGGGTCATCCTAGACTGAATACATAGGTCTAGTGAAGCGAACGCGGTGAACTGAAACATCTAAGTAACCGCAGGAAAAGAAATCAACCGAGATTCCCAAAGTAGTGGCGAGCGAAATGGGATGAGCCTTGCACTCTTTATTTGTATTGTTAGCCGAACGCTCTGGAAAGTGCGGCCATAGCAGGTGATAGCCCTGTAGGCGAAAACAGTATGAAAGAACTAGGTGTGCGACAAGTAGGGCGGGACACGTGAAATCCTGTCTGAAGATGGGGGGACCATCCTCCAAGGCTAAATACTCGTGATCGACCGATAGTGAACCAGTACCGTGAGGGAAAGGCGAAAAGAACCCCGGGAGGGGAGTGAAATAGATCCTGAAACCGCATGCATACAAACAGTCGGAGCCTCGAAAGGGGTGACGGCGTACCTTTTGTATAATGGGTCAGCGACTTACGTTCAGTAGCAAGCTTAACCGTATAGGGCAGGCGTAGCGAAAGCGAGTCCGAATAGGGCGTTCAGTTGCTGGGCGTAGACCCGAAACCAAGTGATCTATCCATGGCCAGGATGAAGGTGCGGTAACACGTACTGGAGGTCCGAACCCACTAACGTTGAAAAGTTAGGGGATGAGCTGTGGATAGGGGTGAAAGGCTAAACAAACTTGGAAATAGCTGGTTCTCTCCGAAAACTATTTAGGTAGTGCCTCGTGTCTCACCTTCGGGGGTAGAGCACTGTCATGGTTGGGGGGTCTATTGCAGATTACCCCGCCATAGCAAACTCCGAATACCGAAGAGTGCAATCACGGGAGACAGACATCGGGTGCTAACGTCCGGTGTCAAGAGGGAAACAACCCAGACCGCCAGCTAAGGTCCCCAAATATAGCTAAGTGGGAAACGAAGTGGGAAGGCTAAAACAGTCAGGAGGTTGGCTTAGAAGCAGCCACCCTTTAAAGAAAGCGTAATAGCTCACTGATCGAGTCGTCCTGCGCGGAAGATGTAACGGGGCTAAGCTATATACCGAAGCTGCGGATGCGTGCTTTGCACGCATGGTAGGAGAGCGTTCCGTAAGCCTGCGAAGGTGCGTTGAAAAGCGTGCTGGAGGTATCGGAAGTGCGAATGCTGACATGAGTAGCGATAAAGGGGGTGAAAGGCCCCCTCGCCGTAAGCCCAAGGTTTCCTACGCAACGTTCATCGGCGTAGGGTGAGTCGGCCCCTAAGGCGAGGCAGAAATGCGTAGCTGATGGGAAGCAGGTCAATATTCCTGCACCATTGTTAGATGCGATGGGGGGACGGATCGCGGAAGGTTGTCCGGGTGTTGGAAGTCCCGGTCGCTGCATTGGAGAAGGCGCTTAGGCAAATCCGGGCGCGTAATTCAAGGGTGTGGCGCGAGCTCCTTAGGGAGCGAAGCAATTGGAAGTGGTTCCAAGAAAAGCCTCTAAGCTTCAGTCTAACGATGACCGTACCGCAAACCGACACAGGTGGGCGAGATGAGTATTCTAAGGCGCTTGAGAGAACTCGGGAGAAGGAACTCGGCAAATTGGTACCGTAACTTCGGGATAAGGTACGCCCTTGTAGCTTGATGCGCCTGCGCGCAAAGGGTGAAGGGGTTGCAATAAACTGGTGGCTGCGACTGTTTAATAAAAACACAGCACTCTGCAAACACGAAAGTGGACGTATAGGGTGTGACGCCTGCCCGGTGCCGGAAGATTAAATGATGGGGTGCAAGCTCTTGATTGAAGTCCCGGTAAACGGCGGCCGTAACTATAACGGTCCTAAGGTAGCGAAATTCCTTGTCGGGTAAGTTCCGACCTGCACGAATGGCGTAACGATGGCCACACTGTCTCCTCCCGAGACTCAGCGAAGTTGAAGTGTTTGTGATGATGCAATCTACCCGCGGCTAGACGGAAAGACCCCATGAACCTTTACTGTAGCTTTGCATTGGACTTTGAACCGATCTGTGTAGGATAGGTGGGAGGCTATGAAACCGGAACGCTAGTTTCGGTGGAGCCGTCCTTGAAATACCACCCTGGTTTGTTTGAGGTTCTAACCTTGGCCCGTGATCCGGGTCGGGGACAGTGCATGGTAGGCAGTTTGACTGGGGCGGTCTCCTCCCAAAGCGTAACGGAGGAGTACGAAGGTACGCTAGGTACGGTCGGAAATCGTGCTGATAGTGCAATGGCATAAGCGTGCTTAACTGCGAGACCGACAAGTCGAGCAGGTGCGAAAGCAGGTCATAGTGATCCGGTGGTTCTGTATGGAAGGGCCATCGCTCAACGGATAAAAGGTACTCTGGGGATAACAGGCTGATACCGCCCAAGAGTTCATATCGACGGCGGTGTTTGGCACCTCGATGTCGGCTCATCTCATCCTGGGGCTGTAGCCGGTCCCAAGGGTATGGCTGTTCGCCATTTAAAGAGGTACGTGAGCTGGGTTTAAAACGTCGTGAGACAGTTTGGTCCCTATCTGCCGTGGGCGTTGGATATTTGAAGGGGGCTGCTCCTAGTACGAGAGGACCGGAGTGGACGAACCTCTGGTGTACCGGTTGTCACGCCAGTGGCATCGCCGGGTAGCTATGTTCGGAAGAGATAACCGCTGAAAGCATCTAAGCGGGAAACTCGCCTTAAGATGAGATATCCCTGGGGACTAGATCCCCTTGAAGGGTCGTTCGAGACCAGGACGTTGATAGGTCAGGTGTGTAAGCGCAGTAATGCGTTCAGCTAACTGATACTAATTGCCCGTAAGGCTTGATCCTATAACAAGTCTGTTTCGCGCTGATTACAGCGCGTCGGACTGGTTGGATTCTCGTGTGTGATACACACAACCTCAATTACTGCTTCTTCCCAGATTGGTTGTGCTGCGAAGCCAGCACAACAACCCTCTTTGCCTGATGACCATAGCGAGTCGGTCCCACCCCTTCCCATCCCGAACAGGACCGTGAAACGACTCTACGCCGATGATAGTGCGGATTCCCGTGTGAAAGTAGGTAATCGTCAGGCTCCCTCAAGCCAAGAACCCCCGCCCGAAAGGCGGGGGTTTTTGCATTTCAGCGGCGGAAATGCGCGCGGCGTATTCGGCATGGCTGCATGTCGTGCTGCACGCATTGATGCTCGCGATGCCGCAGGATGCGGAGAAGACGGAACGCAACTTCTCGTCTGTTGTGACGATTGTTGAAGTTGCCTGCAGCCTCACCGCAGACCATTTGCGTCAACGCGTGAGCCGAAGTGCTTCACGCCGAGCCATCACCAGGCAGTAGAGCCGCGCAAGGCGGCCAGCGCTGCGTCTTCCTCGTCCTTATCCTCTTCCTGGGCAGCTGCACCATAGGGCTGCTCTCGCCAGTTCAGCGCGCTGTAGTCGGGCGTGATGATGACCCTTCGGGAAGCAAAGCTGAACCGAAGATAGACGCGATCACCCGGCTTGAATCCGAACATCTCGAAATGCGCGTCGATGGCGCGCATCCATGGCATGTACGGTTGGCCATCCTGGGGAAGGTCAGGCTTGTTGCCGAGGGTTAGCTCAACCTCGGGATACTGTTTGAGCTTCTTGGGACGTGACTTACTATAGGCGTTAGCCATCTTCCGACTCCTGGTGTGAGTTGGTTGTGGTCAGCGGGTCGTGTGGGTGGCAGCCCATGCGGCCCGCGCTTTTACTGCTCTGCTCTCTTCGGTTTACCTTTTGTATTTGCGCTCCAGAGCGAAATGATCTTCCCTATCGCTGGCGCAATAGAAAGTTTAGTTCGTATTGCATCTCATAAATCAGCACGGCTTCGAACTAGCCGATCGGTAGATACGAGATCGTCGACAAATGGCGGGAGTTGATGTGTCGAACTTGAAGAGAATGTTTGGCGACTTCATGGATTGGCACCAGAGCCGGCGTGCGTCGCGAGAGCTGTTCGAGCGGCAGCGGGTGGCAATTGAGGAGCTTTTCGAGGCGGATCTGACGTACTTGTCAACGTCGGACGTAATTTCCCCAGAAGGGGATGCGGCTATTTTCTTGGACTGATTTACGTCGTTAGCCCCAGGCTTTCACGGTACTCGATGGGGCTGAGATAGCCAAGCGAGCCCTTGATCCGTTTCTCGTTGTACCAGCGAATGTAGGCGCTCAGTACCTCAATGAACTCCGCGATGGTCGTCGAACGCCAGTCTCCTGGATAGAACATCTCGGTCTTCAGCCTGCCGAAGAATCCCTCACAGGCTGCGTTGTCCGGGGAACAGGCTTTACGCGACATGGATCGAATCAGATTAGCCTTTGCAACCCGCGATAGCCAGCCAGGCCAACGGTAGTGGCCACCGCGATCGGAATGCACGATCGGCGTTTTATCTGCTTCAGTCACGGTCTCGATAGCCGCGTCTAACATGGTATTCACGAGTTCTGCGTCAGGGCTTGTGCCGATCGACCAGCTGACTACCATGCCATCAAAGCAGTCGATCATGGGCGACAGATATACCTTACCCGCAGGAATCTGGAACTCGGAGATATCGGTCACCCACTTTTCGTTGGGGGCGTCAGCACGGAAATCGCGATTGATGATGTTATCTGGGGCAGGGCTGATTTCCCCGATATAAGAACGGTATCGGCGCCGCCTGGGCCTGGCTGCGTGGAGGCCGCCTTGTTTCATGAGCCGACGCACGACCTTCTCCGATAGAAACACACGTTGTCGGCCGAGCGCTGCCTGCACCCGACGATAGCCGTAGGATCGGTGATTGTCCTCGAAGATCTCTGCAACGGTACGACGGACTTCTGCATATTTGTCGGCAACCCGTATGGGCGACCGATGGTAGAAATAGGAGCTGCGCGCTAGGTCCAACCGCGCAAGCAGCTCAGCCAAGCCGTATTCTTCTCTCAGGGCGTCAACCAGCGTTGTCTTCTCCCGGTTGCTCAGGAGTGGCAGGTCGACGCCCAGGTCTTTTTTTAGGAGTTCATTCGCCTTCTTCAACAGGTCGTGTTCAAGCTGCAAATTGCGAATGTCGCGTCGGAGCCCTTCGACCTGCCGCTCCAGTTCGTCCCGATCCGTCTCCGCAGGTGATCGCTTGTCGCGTTTCATGGATGCAGGGGCCTCTCGGCCGAGTAACTGGTTCTTCCAGTTGTACAACGTCACCCTGTCAACGTCCAGCTTTCGCGCCAACGCCTGCGCACTTCCTTCGCGTGTACATAGTTCGTACACCGCGGCCTGCCTGGACGCCAGTGACGCGACCGGTCGACCTGCCTTGCCAACCACGCATCTCCTGGTTTCCGGATAGCGCTCGCGAACCCACGCCGTCAGTATCTGGCGACATGGATAGCCTAATTCCCTGAGGGTGAAGGCGAAGCAGCGCCCGTGGTTGACGTAGTGCTCAAGTGCTACGTTCTTCTGTTCTTCTGAATACTTCTGCTTTCCGCGAACATACTCCTTCTGCAAATCGCCGCTGTTCTCGAATTCCTCGCACCATGCCTTGAGAGAATTCTTCGTCGGGTAACCCAACTGGCGGATTGTCGCCTTGATGCGCTTGCCAAGCTTCAGGTACAGCTCGACCGCCCGAACGCGGTCTTCGTATGAATACATGGACTACCTCCAGGTAGTCCAAGATTTGGTCCGCATCCCCAGTGGGTCAGTTCTGTGCGGACATCAACACTCATTCGTCACCGACTGAATATGTGGAAGGCACGCGGGAGATTTATGGCTCAGCTTAATGCGTATCTACGGCAACCTGCGTTGCACCGAAATACCTGGTGTCATGACTCCTTGCGTACAAAAAAATATCGAAATCGTGGTTGCATATGGAATCGCGGCAGGCTCGAACAGCTGCTCCGCGGGGAGGTCACTCCAAGTCCCCAATCGCCACCATCTTCTCGGCACCAGGAGAATTGCGGTATCATGTACACTATTCTGTACATGTTAGCAGCCTAGGGAGTAAGCCATGTCCATCTCCGCTTGTGATGTGATCCCGCTGTCTCACGCGAGGGCGAATCTGTCTGAACTGGCAGACCAGGTAAAGGCCGGCGCAGAGAAGATCGTTACAAAGAACGGCGAAAGCTACGTCGCCATCATCGATGCGCAGCGGCTGGATTACTACCACCAGCTAGAGCGGGAACGCATTCACTTACTGTTGATTGCAGGTGCCAGCAATGGGGTAGCGGACGTGGCCGCAGGTCATGTCAAAGAGGCTCGCAGAGTCCTCTCCTCCGTCAGACTGCGCCGCACCACTAGAGCAGCCGACTAGCGATCTGATTCGAGCCGTGACAGCCCGTCATACAGTCAAATTTACTGCTAACTTCGAGCGCAATCTTGAGGAAGTCGAAGTGTTTCTGCGAGAAGCCGGTGTTCCGCAGGCCTTTGAGGTGCTGGTGGGTGAGTTGACGAATACAATCATCCCCAATCTGGAGCGCTTTTCAAGTATGGGTTGGCCCTTTCTCAAACACTCCGTCCGCTCCGTCGAGACGAGTAACGGAGTCGCTCGCCTGACCGAACAATTGAACGCTGTTGCGGATGGTAGCGAACTGCGCGAATACATGATGGCGAGCTACATGTTGCTGTATGGACGAATTAAGGGCACGGTATATCTGCTATCGATCCATCATTACCAACAGCTTTCATTTGATTTGGCGAAACACTGGCCAACCTGAGCAGATAGACCAAAGGGGCATAGTTCCACCGGCAACAGAAGCATGTCACGGATTGACTAAGGGCGCGAACAAGTCGGCCCTATCATTCAAAACATGGTGTGGTTCGACGGGCCGGCGGGGTGAAGCCACGCGCGAATGCTCCATCGATACTAGCCAGACAAGACTACGTGCTGTTCATCAATCGCACATCCGGTAGGGCGATCGAAGCGGAAAAGGATGACGCGGGGGAATGTTTCGCTGTGACGGAGATCCGGACTCCGCGCTAGGCCGAGAATGGTGCGGTATCCCTTGGGACACGAGCGGACAGAATGGTGGTGATTTGAGAAGGGCTGCATAGGGAGTTCATGCTTGTGCCTGCGCCAGGACTTGATTGTGTCGAACTCGCCGACTAAGGGGCGTGCAGAAGGATGGGTTTGTTCGGCAAAGAGCTGAACACGATGATGAATGATATGAATGAGGAGTTGACGGCGTGAGTGAACTACCGAAGGCCTGGAAGCTTGCGCGCCTTGATGAGCTTTGTGAATGGATTAGTGGTGGGACTCCGCGACGTTCTGAACCGTCCTATTTCGGCGGTGAATTTCCGTGGATAACGATCTCCGACTTGAATGATGGTGTAGTCTTTCGCACTGCAGAGAGCTTGACTAAAGCGGGTATTCTGAACAGTGCGGCCAAGCTCGTGCCAGAAGGTACTGTTCTCGTTGCTCTTTACGGTTCCATTGGCAAGCTAGGTATTACAAAGCGACCGTCAACAACTAATCAGGCCATTGCATGTGCGTTGCCTGACGAACAAGCGTTTGACCCACTTTATCTTTTTCATTACCTGCGATCGAAGCGCTACGAGCTCAGCCTTTTGGGTACTGGCATCACCCAAAAAAATATCTACCTCGGAGACATCAAAGCATTCGTTATACCCGTTGCGCCTCGCGCCGAACAAACCCGCATCGTCGCCAAACTCGAAGAACTGCTATCTGACCTCGATGCCGGTGTGGAAGAACTGAAGGCTGCGCAAAAGAAACTGCAGCAATATCGACAGTCCCTGCTCAAGGCTGCCGTTGAAGGTGAGCTCACTGCTCCCTGGCGTCAAGCGAAGCGCAAGCTCGGCACCCTCACCGAGACCGGTCTCCAACTGCTGCAACGTGTCCTAGCAGAGCGTCGGGCCCGATGGGAAGCTACACAACTTGCTAAGTTCGAGGAGCAAGGTAAAGTCCCACCCAAAGACTGGCGAATGAAGTATCCCGAGCCAGTGCAGCCGGATACCACCAACTTGCCGGTACTTCCTGAGGGTTGGGTATGGGCGAGCTTGGACATGTTAGGTGAGATTGTGTCTGGCGTTGCTAAAGGCACTAAGCGCGGTGGCAGTGTGCTTGTTCGCGAGGTACCGTACTTGCGGGTTGCGAATGTGCAGCGTGGTTACCTCGATCTATCCGAAGTCAAAACCATATTTGCGACTGAGCGCGATATCGAAGAGCTAACTTTGAAGAGCGGAGACGTCCTGTTCAATGAAGGTGGTGACAGAGATAAGTTGGGGCGAGGCTGGGTGTGGCGTGACGAGCTTGTACAGTGCATTCACCAGAATCACGTTTTCCGAATGAGGCCCTACTTGCCTGACTTACTGCCGGAGTTGATATCGCATCACGGAAACACGTTCGGAAAGTTGTGGTTCCAGAACGCCGGTAAGCAGACCACTAACCTCGCGTCGATCAACATGACCAACCTCAGGAGGTTCCCTGTGCCGGTTGCACCAGCTACGGAGCAGCAAGAGGCGCTTGTCCAGATCCAGGCACAATTGGAAAGCCTGGACCGCCAGCAACAGGTGACAGACTTGGCCATGAAGCAATCGGGCGCCCAACGCCAAAACATCCTTCGCGCTGCCTTCACCGGTCAGCTAGTGCAGCAAGACCCAGACGATGAGCCGGTCGATGGGCTACTGGAACGCGTTCTCGCAGAAAGGGCGGAGCGCGCCAAGCAACCTAAGGCTCGAAAGACCAAACAGAAAAAGGAGATCGCCACCGTGATGAGCCGACTGATCGACGTGCTCGCAAAAACGGGTGACTGGTTACCTGCGCAAGAGGCATTTCGGCGCTGTGGTGTAGCCGATGGTGCGCTAACTGACCAGATCGAAGTGCTTTTCGCCGAGCTACGCGCGCTGGACAAGGCTGGTCGCTTGGCTATTGAGCCAGTGGTCGACGCGCAAGGTCGCAAGCTCTATGACAACCTGAAACTGCTGGCGGACTGAGCATGCGTCTAGACAAGCTCACTATTGGCAGTGTCAAGGACAGTGCAACGCACCAGTTCAAGAACCTAAAGAACGTCACTATCGACTTCGATCAAGATCACTGGGTGACAGTAGTGATTGGTTGGAATGGTACCGGTAAGTCGAATGTGCTGGAGGCGTTAGCGATTATCTTCCGCGACCTGATCGCCAAGAAGCGCACCCCTGACTTTGCCTTTCGACTGGCCTATCGCATGGGGGCGGGTGAAAACTTGCGCCGTGTCCATATTGATGCCGATCCGGATCGTGAGAAAGATGCTTTTCTGATCCACGTCGCTAATGCACGCCAGATCGAGCAGAATAATACGGTCCGCCACTCATTGGATTTTGGAGACGAGGCAGGCGAGGCACCGCAGGGTGAGCCGATCAAGCTCACGGCCTTTTTGAATTCAGATGCCGAGTATCTGCCGCGGTATGTGTTCAGCTACTACTCGGGCGAAAGCCCGCGTATGCACGAGGTATTCCGCCCCTACCTGGAAACCTACGACAGCAAGCTCCGGAACGGAGAAGATCCGGGCTTGAAACGACTGTTTTATGCCTTGCCGGTACACAGTCAGTTTGTGTTGCTGGCCTTCATGATCAAACAATCCACGGAAGTTCGCGATCTCCTCGAGAACGATATGGGGATTGATCCGGATGAAGGCATTGAATCGGTTCTATTTGTTTTAAAACAGCCTGGCTGGAGCAAGCGACGTGGGAGAAAGAATGTTGATGTCGCTGGTGACGAAAGATTTTGGGGTGCTAAAGGCGTTGTTCAAATATTCTTGGACCGACTTCAGAGTATTGCCTTGGCCCCTATTCGGATCAAGAGAGACAAGCAAATCACACTCTGGAATAAGGAAACAACAGAGTTTCAGTATCTCTTCGTTAAGGACATTGATGCTCTCCGACGATTAGTCGGGGAGCAATTGCCAGCACATTTTTTCCGTGATCTTGAAAGCACATACGTTTCTGAGTTGATCGAAGAGGTGCGTATTAGGGTGCGCCTGAAGAAGAACGATGGTAGCGTGACTTTCCGGGAACTTAGCGAGGGGGAGCAACAGCTGCTTACGGTTTTGGGTCTACTGCGTTTTACCGCAGAGGAGGAGAGTCTTTTCTTACTGGATGAACCAGATACGCACTTGAATCCGCGTTGGAGCGTGGATTACATCTCTTATCTGAAGAAGTTCATTGCCAGCAGCACAAAGCAGCAAGAAACAAGCCACATTCTGCTGACCACACACAATCCGTTGGCCATTGCTGAGCTAGATCGCGAGCAGGTGCAGATCCTGCGCATGCACAAGCAGGACGGGCTCCGTCAGATCGTCGCTTGCTATCCAGAAATGGCGCCACGTGGTATGGGCTATGCAGCAATTGTGACGAGCGACATGTTTGGTATCGCATCTTCACTCGACCAGCCGACCCAGGAGCTTTTGGAGACTCAGCGAGCGTTCGCCGCAAAGGATGAGCTCACATCAGACGAGCAGCGGGAGTTGGACGTTCTCAACGCACAGCTTGACAGGCTTGGCTTTCGATTCTTCCATCCTGACGATGAGTATTCCCGATATCTGCGTTTGCGCAATGAGTTGCTTGTGCAGCAGTTCAAGACGGAGCAACCCAAGGAGCTAGCCAAGAACGTGGTGCAAATGTCTCGCACTGAGCGAGAACATTTGGCCAAACAGCTAATTGCGGAATTACTGGCTGACGAAGCAAACTCTTCGCAGGGGACAGCGTCTTGAGGTATGTGGACCGTACAAAGCTGGTGAAGCCGGCCGGATGGCTTGAGCGTGCACAAACGGCTTCGCAAGCCGTAGCGAATGGAGCAGATCCGAACGATTACAGTGCTGTTTGGCGCGAACTCAAAGATGGGCTTGCTAATCTGCTGCACGGCAAATGCTGGTATTGCGAAACAGCGGTAGACCGTTCGGACAACGCCGTTGATCATTTCCGTCCAAAGGGCAAGGTCAGCGATGCCGCCAACCCGCACGCGGGCTATCGATGGATGGCCTTTGATGAGAGCAACTTTCGCTACGCGTGCACCTACTGCAACAGTCGGAGGAAGGATCTAGAAAACGGAACAGCTGGTGGGAAGGCTGACCGGTTTCCCTTGGTCGACGAAGCCCAGCGTGTTTATGCCGTCGGTGCGGTCGCTGTGGAGCAACCGCTGCTGCTAGACCCTTGCGAAATTTCTGATTGGCGTCTGCTGGGATGCCATCAAGAAAACGGTCAACCATGTGCAGCAGGCACAGATGCCGTTGCTAAGCGGCGTGCTGAAGCGTCCATCGAGATTTATCACCTTCATTACGAGCCCACTTGCAAGCGCCGACACGCGGCTGCGGTCCAGTTGATGGCCGATGTGGATGAGGGCAAACGTATGTTTGAATTGGCTACCCATGATGCTGCCCGAGCGGCGGACTTCAAGGCTATGGCGGCTCGGTTGCGCCGCGCGATCGACCGCGAGTCGCCCTACAGCGGCGACATGCACTTTTTGCTGCGCGGGCAGCGCAGTGACGCACACCCATGGATACAAGAACTTTTAGAGGCCTGAAGTGAACACAAGTGGCCTCATCCAGAAAGTCTGGAATTTTTGCCACACGCTGCGTGATGATGGCGTGGGCTACGGCGATTACCTGGAACAGCTCACCTACCTGCTGTTTCTGAAGATGGCGCACGAGTATGCGCAGGAGCCTTACAACCGCAACACGCACATCCCGAAAGGCTACGACTGGGCCAGCCTGCGCAAAAAAGCCGGCGAGTCTCTGGAAGCGCATTACCTGGCTACGCTGCACAAGCTGGGACAGGGCACGGGTATGTTGGGCGCCATCTTCTTCAAGGCTCAGCACAAGATCCATGATCCGGCGAAGCTTTCGCGCCTGGTGCAGATGATCGATGAGCAAAGCTGGGTGGGCATGGACACCGACACCAAGGGTGATCTATATGAGGGGTTGCTGCAGAAGAATGCAGAAGACACCAAGAGTGGTGCCGGTCAATATTTCACGCCGCGCCCCGTCATCCAGGCGATGGTGGAATGCATGCGCCCGGTGCCCGGCAAGACCATTGCCGACCCGGCCTGTGGCACGGGTGGCTTCTTCCTGGGGGCTTACAATTGGTTGACCCGCCCTGGTGCCAAGCTAAGCAAGCGGCAGAAGGAATTCCTGCGCGTTGCGACTTTCCACGGCAACGAGATCGTGCCTAACACGCGTCGCTTGTGTCTGATGAACTTATTTCTACACGACATCGGCGAATTGGAAGGGGAGCCCTCGATTGATCGTTCAGACGCCCTGACTGCAGGGCCCGAGATGAAGGTGGACTATGTGCTCGCCAACCCGCCCTTCGGGAAGAAGAGCAGTATGACCATCACGAACGAGGAAGGAGAGGAAGACCGTGATGCGCTCACCTATGAGCGCCCGGACTTCTGGGAAACCACGTCGAACAAGCAACTCAACTTTCTGCAGCACATTGTGAGTATGCTTAAGGTGGACGGCAAGGCCGCCGTGGTACTACCCGACAACGTGCTATTCGAGGGTGGTACCGGAGAAAAGATTCGTCGAAAATTGTTGGAGACCTGTGATGTACACACAATTCTGCGCCTACCCACTGGCATTTTCTATGCGCAGGGCGTTAAGGCGAACGTGGTGTTCTTCGATAATGCACCCCAGGATGGTTGTATCCATACTAAGGGAGTGTGGTTCTACGACATGCGTACCAACAAGCACTTCACGTTGAAGACGAGGCCGCTCAAGCGGGATGATCTACAGGACTTCATTACCTGCTACCACCCCGATAATCGTCATGAGCGGAAAGAGACAGAGCGTTTCAAGTTCTACCAGTATGACGAGTTGATCGCTCGGGACAAGGCGAGCTTGGACATCTTCTGGCTCAGGGACAACAGCCTGGACAACCTGGATGACCTACCGCCTCCGGATGTGCTGCAACAGGAAATTATTGAGCATTTGGAGGCCGCGCTAGCGTGCTTCCGAGATGTGGCAATTGGGCTCCAGGCTGATTGAGCCCGGTCGAGTGCTGTCAGACGCGCCTTGTAACTCTAAAAGAGTTGCTTTCTCTGGCTCGAATTCGTTGATAAGAGGTTATGCAAACATAAAACTCTGCATAGCGTTCGGCACATATCCCGACATAGCTCGTTGGGTGTTTGCCGAAAAGGAAAAGGCCTTGAACATCAAGGCCTTTTTCAGTTTTTGTCTCGCTTCGAAGTTGCTTCTTCGATTCAATGATAGGTCAGTCGCTAGGCTTCGCCGTTCAATTGCACGACAGTGGCGCTAGCTACACTTACACTGGCGCCCTATGGTCGACAAGGCAAATCAAACGTCAATATTCCCCGCCCGCAACGCATTGCTCTCAATAAACGCCCGCCGCGGCTCCACATCATCCCCCATGAGCGTAGTAAAGATCCCATCCGCAGCAATCGCGTCCTCGATCTGCACGCGCAGCAGTCGCCGCACGGCCGGATCCATCGTCGTTTCCCACAGCTGCCCTGGGTTCATCTCCCCGAGCCCCTTATAGCGCTGCTTCGACACATTCCGCTCGGCATCCGCCAGCAGCCACTTCATCGCGCTCTTGAAGTCGGTAACAGCCATACTGCGCTCACCACGCTTGATAACCGCCCCTTCCCCAATAAGCCCCGTAAACGTATTCGCAGTAGCCACGAGCTGTTGATAATCCGCCGTGTGCTGGAACTCCTGATCGATAACCGAAACCCGCACATTCCCGTGATGGGTACGTTCGACATGCAGCGACCGCTGTTCCCGAACCGCGTCATACGCAGGCACCACGCGCACTTCGTTCTTCAACGCCTCGTCATGCAACGCAGCGTGAAGAGCCTTCGCCGAAGCCTCCGTCGAAGCCTCGTTGGAAAGATCGATCGACACGCCATCCATGATCGCCTCGAGCGCCGCCGGGTCATACAACCGGCTCAACCGATCGATCACGCTCTGCGACAGCAGATACGACCGCGCCAGCTCCCCGAGCGCATCGCCGGAAATCGCCGCCGCATTCTCCCCAGGCACCAGCTCCGACCCTTGCAGCGCCAACCGCAGCATATGCGCGTTCAGCTCCACATCATCCTTCAGATACCGCTCGTCCTTGCCCGCCTTGATCTTGTAAAGCGGCGGCTGCGCGATATACACGTACCCGCGCTCGATCATGTCCGGCATTTGGCGATAGAGGAACGTGAGCAGCAGCGTCCGGATGTGCGCACCGTCGACGTCCGCGTCGGTCATGATGATGATGCGGTGATAGCGCAGCTTGTCGAGGTTGTAATCGTCCTTGCCGATCCCGCACCCGAGCGCCGTGACCAGCGTCACGATCTGCTCCGACGACAGCAGCTTGTCGTAGCGCGCCTTCTCGACGTTCAGCACCTTGCCGCGCAGCGGCAGGATCGCCTGGAACTTGCGGTCGCGCCCTTGCTTGGCCGAGCCGCCTGCCGAGTCGCCCTCGACGATGTAGATTTCGCACTTCGCCGGGTCTTTCTCCTGGCAGTCCGCGAGCTTGCCCGGCAGGCCGACGCCGTCGAGCACGCCCTTGCGGCGCGTCATCTCGCGAGCCTTCCGTGCCGCATCGCGCGCACGCGCGGCTTCGACGATCTTCCCGCAGATGATCTTCGCGTCGATCGGCGTTTCCAGCAGGAACTCTTCCAGCGCCTTGGCCACGACTTCCTCAACCGGCGCCCGCACTTCGGACGAAACCAGCTTGTCCTTCGTCTGCGAGCTGAACTTCGGCTCCGGCACCTTCACGGAAAGCACGCACGACAGCCCTTCGCGCATGTCGTCGCCGGTCGTCTCGACCTTGGCCTTCTTCGCGATTTCGTTGTCGGTGATGTACTTGTTGATGACGCGCGTCATCGCGGCCCGCAGGCCGGTCAGGTGCGTGCCGCCGTCGCGCTGCGGAATGTTGTTCGTGAAGCACAGCACGTTCTCGTTGTAGCTGTCGTTCCACTGCATCGCGACTTCCACCCCCACGCCGTCCTTCTCGCCGATCGCGTGGAAAACCGTCGGGTGCAGGTTGGTCTTCGTCTTGTTGATGTACTCGACGAAGCCCTTCACACCGCCGGCGAACGCGAAATCGTCTTCCTTGCCCGAGCGCAGGTCGGTGAGACGAATCCGCACGCCGTTGTTCAGGAACGAAAGCTCGCGCATGCGCTTCGCGAGGATGTCGTAGTGATACTCGACCGTGCCGAAAATGGTCGGATCAGCCATGAAGTGCACTTCGGTGCCGCGGTTCTCGGTGTCGCCGGTCACCAGCATCGGCGACACTTCCACACCGTCCACCGTCTCGAGCACGCGCTCCTGCGCGATGCCGCGATGGAACTCCATGAAATGCTTCTTGCCGTTGCGGCGCACGGTGAGGCGCAGCCAGCTCGACAGCGCGTTCACGCACGACACGCCCACGCCGTGCAGGCCGCCGGACACCTTGTAGCTGTTCTGGTCGAACTTGCCGCCGGCGTGCAGCTCGGTCATCACGATCTCGGCGGCGCTGCGCTTCGGTTCGTGCTTGTCGTTCATCTTCACGTCGGTCGGAATCCCGCGGCCGTTGTCGGTCACGGTAATCGAGTTGTCGACGTGAATCGTCACCTGGATGTCGTTGCAGTACCCGGCCAGCGCTTCGTCGATCGAGTTGTCGAGCACCTCGAACACGAGGTGATGCAGACCGGTGCCGTCCGACGTGTCGCCGATGTACATCCCGGGGCGCTTGCGCACCGCTTCCAGACCTTCGAGGATCTGGATCGACGAGGCGCCGTAGCTGCTGTTATCGGGTTGCGAATTGTGCTGTTCACTCATGGATATCTTCCGGTTCTGCGGGGCCACTCTCGTGGCGGCGCGGTGCGTTTCAGCGAGAAATCGCCGGGCCGCTCCAGTTTCCTGGCCCGTCCGAGGTGCCGTTAGGGCACCAAAGGGACGGGTTGTCGGTTCGCCATAAAAACGCCAAAGGGGCTTGCCGCCCCCTGGTGTGTGTCGCGATGTCGAGCGCGTCAGATGCGCATCGGCATCACGACATACTTGAACTCGTCGTTCTCGGGCACGGTGATCAGCGCGCTCGAGCTGGCGTCGCCGAGGCTCACCTGTACGGTGTCGACCTTCAGGTTCGCGAGCACGTCGAGCAGATACGTGACGTTGAAGCCGATGTCGACGGTATCGCCCTGGTAGGCGATTTCCAGTTCTTCCTGCGCCTCTTCCTGATCGGCGTTGGTCGACATGATCTTCAACTGGCCCGGTGCGATGATGCAGCGCACGCCCTTGAATTTGTCCGAGGTCAGGATTGCCGCACGTTGCAGCGAACGCTGCAGTTCTTCACGGCCGATCTCGAACGTGTTCTTGTGCGCCTTCGGGATCACGCGCTGGAAGTCGGGGAACTTGCCCTCGACGAGTTTCGACACGAGCTCGACCTGGCCGAACGTGAACTTGGCCTGGGTTTGCGCGATGTCGATGGTGACGGTGTCGTCGATGTCTTCGAGCAGGCGTTGCAGCTCGAGAATCGTCTTGCGCGGCACGATGACTTCCTGGCGGCCGAACGTGCCGCCTTCGAGCTTCATCGACGAGAACGCGAGGCGGTGGCCGTCGGTGGCCACGGCCATCAGCTGGTCGCCGTCGACGACGAGCAGCATGCCGTTCAGGTAGTAGCGGATGTCCTGCTGCGCCATCGCGAAGTGCACCATGCCGAGCAGCTGGCGGAACGACTTCTGCGGGACGGTGAGGGTGGCGCCGAAATCCTTCGCCTGCGCGACGGTCGGGAACTCGTCGGCCGCCAGCGTCTGCAGTGCGAAACGGCTCTTGCCGGATTGAACGGTGAGGCGCTTGTCGGCGAGCGACAGCGTGACCTGGCCGTCAGGCATCGCACGCAGGATGTCGAGCAGCTTGCGGGCCGCGACGGTGGTGGCCACCTGGTCGCCGCCGACGCCGAAATCGGCGCGCGTGGTGATCTGCAGCTCCAGGTCGGTCGACAGGAATGAAACGTCCGGGCCGTTCTTGGTGATCAGCAGGTTGGCAAGGATCGGCAACGTATGGCGGCGTTCGACGATGCCGCTGACCGTTTGCAGCGGCCTGAGGAGGGTGTCTCGTTCGGTCTTGACCAGTTGCATAGAGTTCCTTCGTTGAGTAACGGCCTGCAGCGCAGCAGCCACGCAGCGCCCCGCCGGCCGGGCTCTTGGCCCGCCACCGCCGGAGCGGTCAAACCAGTATTGTGCCTCAAAACCGAACCGCCCCCCTTAAATTGGGGCGGAGGCGGAATTATCAAGCGCGCCCGCGCGCTCAGCCCTTCAGCGTCTGTTCCAGCACGTGCAGCTCGTGGTTGAGCTGCGCGTCCTTGCTGCGCTCGTCGGCGATCTTGCGCACGGCGTGCAGCACGGTGGTGTGATCGCGCCCGCCGAACAGCTCGCCGATTTCCGGCAAGCTCTTCTGCGTGAGTTCCTTCGCGAGGTACATCGCGATCTGCCGCGGCCGCGCGATGTTCGCGGGGCGCTTCTTCGAATACATGTCGGCGACCTTGATGTTGTAGAAGTCGGCGACGGTCTTCTGGATGTTCTCGACCGAAATCTGCCGGTTCTGCACGGTCAGCAGGTCCTTCAGCGCTTCCTTGGTCAGCTCGATCGAGATCTCGCGGCCGTGGAACTTCGAATACGCGAGGATCTTGCGCAGCGCGCCCTCGAGTTCGCGCACGTTTGAGCGCAGGTGCTTCGCGACGAAGAACGCGACGTCTTCCGACAGGTTCACGCCTTCCGACTGCGCCTTGCGCATCAGGATCGCGACGCGCATTTCCAGCTCGGGCGGCTCGATCGCGACGGTGAGGCCCGAGTCGAAGCGCGAGATCAGGCGATCGTCGATGCCCGAGATTTCCTTCGGATAGGTGTCGCTGGTGATGATCACCTGCGCCTTGTTCGCGACCAGCGCCTCGAACGCGTAGAAGAATTCCTCTTGCGTGCGCGACTTGCCGGAGAAGAACTGGATATCGTCGATCAGCAGCAGGTCGAGCGAGTGGTAGTAGCGCTTGAAGTCGTCGAACGCCTTGCGCTGGTACGCCTTCACCACGTCCGACACGTATTGCTCGGCGTGGATGTAGCGGATCCGCGCGCCGGCCTTGTCGAGTAGCAGCTGGTTGCCGATCGCGTGGATCAGGTGGGTCTTGCCGAGGCCGACGCCGCCGTACAGGAACAGCGGGTTGTACGAGATGCCGGGGTTGTCCGCGACCTGGATCGCGGCGGCGCGCGCCAACTGGTTCGCCTTACCGGTCACGAAGTTGTCGAACGTGAGCACGGGGTTCAGCTTCGAGCGCTCGTACATCGAATCGGCTTCGCCGTTGGCGGGGGCCGCACCGGGGCCCGGTCGCCATGTGCGGCGGCCGGCAGCCGCCTCGTGCGCGGGCAGGCTCGGCAGGTCGATGTCGGCGTCGTCGGCGTTCAGGTGGTGCGCGGCGGCCGCCGACGGCGTCATCGGCACGTCGGCCGGCGCGGCGGGCGCAGCGGCGGCATTCGCGCTCAGGTTCGCGGCGATCGCAGCCACCGCGGCGGCCGGGCCGCCCGGTTGCAGCGGCGCGCGCGGGGCGGCGGCCGATGTGGCGCCCGTCGCGGCGCTGCGCATGCCGGCCTTCGGATCGAGGACGAACTGGACTTCGATCGGCGCGTTCCAGAAATCCCGGGCCAGATCGGAGATCCGGCCCGAAAACTGGCTCTTGACCCAGTCCAGCTTGAAGCGGTTCGGCGCGGCGATGGACAGCGTGTTCGCCGACGCATCGAAGGCCACCGGGGCCAAGGGTTTGATCCACGTCACGTACTGCTGGGGCGTCAGCTCGCGCTCCAGCAGTGCGGAACAGTGTTGCCAGAAATCGTTCATCAAGTAGCTGTCGTTTTTTGCATGCACAGCGCGGCTCGCCGGCGCCCTTGTCGCGATGGCGCGACAAGGCCCGAAGCGGTCGTGCGAGCGTGCCTCGGACGCCTGCGTCAC